>NZ_CP030771.1:0-2400000 GCF_006088715.1 Streptomyces sp. YIM 121038 | reverse complement strand
GCGCGCTCGGCCGCGATCCGGTGCACGGGAAGCAGCGCGGACTCCACGGCGAGCAGCACGAGCCGGGCCCGCACCGAGCCCGCCCCGGGGCCGCCGCCCGGCACGTCGACGAACACGGCGCCCGCGGGCGGCTCGTCCCGGTCGGCCTGCCGCCCGCGCAGGCCCTCCCACACCTGGAGCGGGTCCGCGCACGCGCCGCCCGCCCCGGCGGCGTACAGGAGCTGTCCCTCGGCCGTCTCCAGGAAGACCGGGTTGCCGCTGAAGTCCGCGAGGACGGACAGGACCTGGGGCACGCCACCGCCGCCGAGGAGCGCCTCGGTGCAGCGCCGGTGCACCTCCTCGGCGCGGCGCAGGAGCGCGTAGTGGCCGTTGACGATCTCCGTGTGCACCTCTTCGGTGACCGTCACGAACGGCACCTCGCGGTGCAGCTGCACGAGGGGCAGCCCCGCCGCGCGCGCCGTGTCCACGAGCGCGGCGGGCAGCCGGGAGAAGCGCGGCCCGAGCTCGACGACCAGGGCGGCGATGCCGCGCTCGGCCAGGTCGCGGACGAAGGCGCGCTGGTCGGCGGGGCGGGTGCCGAGGCCGAGGCCCGTGGTCAGGAGCAGCTCGCCGCCCTTGAGGAGCGAGGCGATGTTCGGCACCTCGCCCGCGTGCACCCAGCGCACCGTCCGGTGCAGCCGGTCGGCGCCCGCGAGGACCTCCGGAAGGCCGCCGCGCAGGCCCGGAAGCTCCAGTGCCCGCTGTACGGTGATGCCGCCCTGAGTGTCCTGACTTTCCATGGGGCGGACGCTACCTGACCTGGGCCCGGGCACCGGCCGCCGTCCGGGGGCCGCGCGGCCGCCGTCCCGCCCTGTCCTGGCGGCCAGGACTTCACCCGGCCGCCACCCGTGCGTGCGGTCTCAGCCGCCGTACGCGCCCGACGCCGTGAGCCGCAGGGCCGTGTCGATGAGCGGCACGTGGCTGAACGCCTGCGGGAAGTTGCCCACTTGGCGCTTCAGGCGCGGGTCCCACTCCTCGGCGAGCAGCCCCAGGTCGTTGCGCAGGGCGAGCAGGCGCTCGAAGAGCTTGCGGGCCTCGTCCACGCGGCCGATCATCGCCAGGTCGTCGGCCATCCAGAACGAGCAGGCGAGGAACGCTCCCTCGTCACCCTCCAGGCCGTCCACGCCCGCGTCGTCACCGGACGTCGGGTAGCGCAGGATGAATCCGTCCGGCGTGGACAGCTCGCGCTGGATGGCCTCGATGGTGCCGATGACGCGCTTGTCGTCCGGCGGCAGGAAGCCCACCTGGGGGATGAGCAGCAGGGACGCGTCCAGCTCCTTGGAGCCGTAGGACTGCGTGAAGGTGTTGCGCTCCTTGTCGTAGCCCTTGTCGCAGACGTCCCGGTGGATGTCGTCGCGCAGCTCGCGCCAGCGCTCCAGGGGGCCGTCGGCGTCGCCGGACTCGATGAGCTTGATGGTGCGGTCGACGGCGACCCAGGCCATCACCTTGGAGTGCACGAAGTGGCGGCGGGGGCCGCGGACCTCCCAGATGCCCTCGTCCGGCTCGTTCCAGTGCGTCTCCAGGTAGCGGATCAGCTTGAGCTGGAGCAGCGAGGCGTAGTCGTTGCGGGCGAGGCCCGTCATGTGGGCCAGGTGCAGGGCCTCGGTGACCTCGCCGTAGACGTCGAGCTGGAGCTGGTGCGCCGCGCCGTTGCCCACGCGGACCGGGCCGGAGTTCTCGTAGCCCGGGAGCCAGTCGAGCTCGGCCTCGCCCAGCTCGCGCTCGCCCGCGATGCCGTACATGATCTGGAGGTTCTCCGGGTCGCCCGCGACGGCGCGCAGGAGCCACTCGCGCCAGGCGCGGGCCTCCTCGCGGTAGCCGGTGCGCAGGAGCGAGGAGAGGGTGATGGCCGCGTCGCGCAGCCAGGTGAAGCGGTAGTCCCAGTTGCGGGAGCCGCCGATGTCCTCCGGCAGGGAGGTGGTGGGGGCGGCGACGATGCCGCCGGTGGGCGCGTACGTCAGGGCCTTGAGCGTGATCAGGGAGCGCACCACCGCCTCGCGGTAGGGCCCGTGGTACGTACAGTGCTCGACCCATTCGCGCCAGAAGTCCTCGGTCGCCGTGAGGGCGGCCTCCGGCTCGGGGTGGGCGGGCGGCTGCTTGTGGGAGGGCTGCCAGGAGAGGGTGAAGGCGATGCGGTCGCCGGGCCCGACGGTGAAGTCCGAGTACGTCGTCAGGTCCTTGCCGAAGGTCTCGGCGGAGGTGTCGAGCCACACCGAGTCCGGCCCGGCCACGGCGACCGTGCGGCCGTCGACCTTGTGCACCCAGGGCACGACGCGGCCGTAGCTGAAGCGCATCCGCAGGGCCGAGCGCATCGGCACGCGGCCGCTGACGCCCTCCACGATCCGCACCAGCTGGGGGGCGTCGCTGTCCCGCGGAGGCATGAAGTCGATCACCCGGACCGTGCCGCGCGGGGTGTCCCACTCGGACTCCAGGACCAGTGAGTCCCCGCGGTACGTCCGCCGGCTCGCGGCCTCGGGCCGCGCGCCCGGAGCATGCGCGGGGCCGAGGCGCCAGAAGCCGTGTTCCTCCGTGCCGAGGAGGCCCGCGAAGACGGCGTGGGAGTCGAAGCGGGGCAGACACAGCCAGTCGACCGTGCCGTCCCGGCAGACCAGCGCCGCGGTCTGCATGTCTCCGATCAGTGCGTAATCCTCGATGCGCCCGGCCACGTGCATCCCCATTCAAACGGCCACGTTCGCCCGCTCTCGGGGCGCTCGTTCTACGGTCAAGGGTTCGCTGCAAAGAACGAACTGCCGGGCCCGAGTGTTTCCGGTGGTCTCCAGAAATGGCGACGGGGGATGGTTCCGCCCGCGCGCGTGGGTCGGCAGCAAGTGTCCGAGCAACATACATCGGCACCGCCGCAATCTGCCCCCTCGTCCAGCCAACGTGGCTAGGCCGAACGAGTTGCGGCACGCACATGTGTACGCGGTGAAGATCGTGTACGTGACGTGAATGCGCGTGTCAAGGGGTGGCCGGAAGCAGGCCCCTCTTGACGCTGATACCCTGGTAGCCCGTGAGCCGGTGGTCATCGAACCCCCGAACCGCAGCGACGGCACCTCCCTCCGAGCGGAGAAGCAAGCACGGAGCGGACGCCGGTACGCACCCCAGACCGCGACGCACGGGAGCCCCCTCTTGGCCATGCCACCCACATCCACGACGACCAAGCACATCTTCGTCACCGGGGGCGTCGCCTCCTCGCTCGGCAAGGGCCTGACGGCCTCGAGCCTGGGTGCGCTCCTCAAGGCCCGGGGCCTTCGGGTCACGATGCAGAAGCTCGACCCGTATCTGAACGTGGACCCGGGCACGATGAACCCCTTCCAGCACGGCGAGGTGTTCGTCACCAACGACGGCGCCGAGACCGACCTGGACATCGGGCACTACGAGCGCTTCCTGGACGTCGACCTCGACGGCTCGGCCAACGTCACCACCGGCCAGGTCTACTCGCAGGTCATCGCCAAGGAGCGGCGCGGCGAGTACCTCGGTGACACCGTGCAGGTCATCCCGCACATCACCAACGAGATCAAGCACCGCATCCGCCGCATGGCCACCGACGACGTCGACGTCGTCATCACGGAGGTCGGCGGCACGGTCGGCGACATCGAGTCGCTGCCCTTCCTGGAGACCGTCCGCCAGGTCCGCCACGAGGTCGGCCGCGACAACGTCTTCGTCGTGCACATCTCGCTGCTGCCCTACATCGGCCCCTCCGGCGAGCTGAAGACCAAGCCGACCCAGCACTCGGTCGCCGCCCTGCGCAACATCGGCATCCAGCCGGACGCGATCGTGCTGCGCGCCGACCGCGACGTGCCGACCGCCATCAAGCGCAAGATCTCGCTGATGTGCGACGTCGACGAGGCCGCCGTCGTGGCCGCGATCGACGCCAAGTCGATCTACGACATCCCGAAGGTCCTGCACACCGAGGGCCTGGACGCCTACGTCGTGCGCAAGCTCGACCTGCCGTTCCGCGACGTGGACTGGTCGACCTGGGACGACCTGCTCGACCGCGTCCACAACCCCGACCACGAGGTCACGGTCGCGCTCGTCGGCAAGTACATCGACCTGCCCGACGCCTACCTCTCCATCACCGAGGCGATGCGCGCCGGCGGCTTCGCCAACCGGGCGCGCGTCAAGGTCAAGTGGGTCACCTCGGACGACTGCAAGACCCCGGCGGGCGCCAAGAAGCAGCTCGGCGACGTCGACGCGGTCCTGATCCCCGGCGGCTTCGGCGACCGCGGCGTCTCCGGCAAGGTCGGCGCCATCCAGTACGCCCGCGAGAACAAGATCCCGCTGCTCGGCATCTGTCTGGGCCTGCAGTGCATCGTGATCGAGGCCGCCCGCAACCTCGCGGACATCCCGGACGCCAACTCCACCGAGTTCGACGCCGCCACCGCCCACCCGGTCATCTCCACGATGGCCGAGCAGCTCGACATCGTCGCCGGTGAGGGCGACATGGGCGGCACGATGCGCCTGGGCATGTACCCGGCCAAGCTCGCCGAGGGCTCCATCGTGCGCGAGGTGTACGACGGCAAGGAGTACGTCGAGGAGCGCCACCGCCACCGCTACGAGGTGAACAACGCCTACCGCGCGGACCTGGAGAAGAACGCGGGCATCCAGTTCTCCGGCACCTCGCCGGACGGCAAGCTCGTCGAGTACGTCGAGTACCCGCGCGAGGTCCACCCGTACCTGGTCGCCACCCAGGCGCACCCGGAGCTGCGCTCGCGCCCGACGCGTCCGCACCCGCTGTTCGCGGGCCTGGTCAAGGCCGCGGTGGAGCGCAAGACGGGCAAGTAGCACAAGAGCGATACGGTTGCCGGGGTACGGCCCTTCGGGGCGCGTGCCCCGGCTTTCGTATGGACGTGTGGAAGGGGCAGGACGACATGACGATCAAGGACACCGCGGAGGAGTGGCGGATCACGGCGACGGCCACGCCGTTCGTCGGGAACAAGACCTCCGTGCGCACCGACGACGTCGTCATGCCCGACGGATCGGTCTCCCGTCGCGACTACCAGGTCCACCCCGGTTCCGTCGCCGTCCTGGCCCTCGACGAGTCCGGCCGCGTCGTCCTGGTGCGCCAGTACCGCCACCCGGTGCGCCACAAGCTCTGGGAGATCCCCGCGGGCCTCCTCGACGTGCCCGGCGAGAACCCGCTGCACGCCGCCCAGCGCGAGCTCTACGAGGAAGCGCACATCAAGGCCGAGGACTGGCGGGTCCTCACCGACGTCTACACCACGCCCGGCGGCTGCGACGAGGCCGTGCGCGTCTTCCTCGCCCGCGATCTGTCCGAGGCCGAGGGCGAGCGCTTCGAGGTCGAGGAGGAGGAAGCCGACATGGAGATCGCGCGCGTCCCCCTCGACGACCTCGTGCGCGGCGTCCTGGCCGGTGAGCTGCACAACAACTGCCTGGTCGTGGGCGTCATGTCGCTTACAGCCGCGCTGCGCGGCGAGGGCCTGGACGCGCTGCGCCCGGCCGACGCGCCGTGGCCCGCGCGGCCCTTCCAGGCGTAGCGGCCGCGCCGCCGGGCTCCGGCGGCGCGCCCGTCCGGGCCCGCGGGACACCCCGTGCGGTGTGACCATCTCCTGATCCGATCGGGCGACTTCCGCGCGCCGTGGCACCGGGGTGGCGGCAGGGCCTGAACTAGGCTCTGCAAGCGTCCCGCCCGGAGTTCCGGCGGGCTCGTGCGCAGGCGGACGGGAGCGTTACCCGTGACGGATCAGGCGGTCGACACGGACGGTGCGGCGCGGGGTGCCGTGCCGCCGCCCACGAGCGCGGCGGCCGGTGCCGACGGGGCCCGGTTCGTGGGCCGCCACCGGGAGTTGAAGGAACTCCGCGCCGACATCGACCGCGCCGGGCTCGACACCCTCTCGGGCCGCAAGGCCCCCCGCGCCCGCGTCCTGCTCATCGCGGGCCGCCCCGGCTCGGGCCGCACCGCCCTCGCCGAGGAGCTGGCCCGGCAGCTCGCCGACGCCTACCCCGACGGCATCCTGCGCGCCCGCCTCCGCGACCCCGACGGCACGCCCGTACCCACCGAGCGCACCGCCCGCGAACTCCTCGACGCGCTCGCCGTGCCCGCCCCCGCCGGCGCGGGCGAGGACGACCTGACCGCGACGCTGCGCGCGGCCCTCGCCGACCGCCGGGCGCTGCTGCTCCTGGACGACGTCGCGGAGACCGCCGCCCCGGCCCCCGCCGAGGGTGCCGCCGAGAGCGGCGCCGACGACGCCGACGCCGTGGACGCCGCCGGGGCCGCCCAGGTCGACCCGCTGCTCCCGGACACCCCCGACTGCCTGGTCGTCGCCGTGTCCGGCGGCCCGCTGACCGGGATCCCCGACGTGCGGCCCTGCACCCTCGGCGGCCTGGACACCAAGGCCGCGCTCGACCTGCTCACCCGCAGCGCGGGCTCGGTGCGCATCACCGTCGACCCGCGCTCCGCGGAGAGCCTGGTCGAGGCCTGCGGCGGCCACCCGGCGGCCCTCGTCATCGCCGGGGGCTGGCTCGCCGCCCGGCCCAAGGCGGCCGTCGCCGACCTCGCCAAACAGCTGCGCGAGCTCCCCGAGGACGGCGCGGCCGACTCGGGCCTCGCCCGCGTCTTCCGGCAGGCCTACGCCGGACTCCCCGGCCCCGCCGCGCGGATACTGCGTCTGCTGTGCCTCGCCCCCGCCGGGTACGTCGACCCGCACACCGCGTCCGCGCTCGCGGGCTGTTCGGTGAACGCGGCGCGCGCCGCGCTCGACGACTTCGTCGCGCTCGGCCTGCTGCGCACCGTGGACTCGCCGCTGCCGCAGTACGACGTGCCGGGCTGTCTGGTGCCGCTGCTCCGGGAACTGATGGAGGCGCAGGACCGGCCCGGGGAGGTGCAGTTGGCGCGCGCCCGGATGCTGGAGCGGACCGTGCGGCTGCTCCAGTCCTGCCGTGCGATCACCGAGCCCGGCGACTCGGCCGCGCGCAAGAAGCTGGCCGGACTGCCCCGCGCCCTGCGCTTCCCGAACCCGCGCGCGGCCGCCGACTGGCTGCGCATCCGCAGGCCCGCGCTGCTCGCCGCGGCCCGGCTCGCGGTCGCGGACGGCGAGCTCGACACGCTCGCCCGGCGGCTGATGTCGGCCCTGACCCGGGCGCTCGCCGCGCACTGGGGCACCGAGGCCGCCGCCCCCGACCTGTACGGCATCCACCAGCTCGTCCTCGACGTGGCCGAGCGCCGCGACCTGCCGCGCGAGCAGGCGGCCGCGCTCCTCAACCTCGCGGACCTGGACGCGCGCACCGGCCGTACGCACGAGGCGCTGGCCCGCTACCGCGCCGCCCTCGACTGCGCCCGGGCCGCGGGCGACCCGTACGCGACCGGGCGTGCGATGGAATCCGTCGGCGGCGCCTACCAGGAGCTGGGGGACTACCCCCGGGCCGCCGACTGGTACGGCAGGGCCCTCGCCGAGCGCCAGGCCCGGGACGAGCGGGCCGACGCCGCCCGGCTGCACGGCCGCATCGCCACCGCCCACACCTACGCGGGCCGCTACGGCGAGGCCCTGCGCAACTGGCGCTCGGCCGTCGCGGGCCACCGCAGGACGGGGGACCTCCCGGCCCGGGCGCGGGCCCTCGGCGAGCTGGCGCGGGTCCAGGAGTACGCGGGGCGGCCCGAGGACTGCCTGCGCACCTGCCGGGAGGCGATCGACCTGGCCCGGCAGGCGGCGGACACCCGGCTCCTCGCGGCGCTGCAGCTGCGGCTCGCGGACACCCTGGACCGGCTCGGCGACCCGGCCGCGGCCCGGCTGCACCGCGCGGCCGCCGAGCGCATCCTTGGAAGTGAGCTGAGCGGTGAGTCCGCCGAGGTCGGGAGCCCTGCCCCGGTGGATGGAGCCCCGGCCTCCGCCTACGAAATCCGTAGTGCATCCGGTCGAGATTGATGCTTTGAAAGGCTAGACAGCGAGAACTCCTTCATTAGAATGGCTCCGCCGCGTGTCTACGTGGTGTCTTCCGATGCGCTCATGTGCGTACCGGTATGTACCGCTTTGCCCTAAATCCCCCTGAGCCAAGGACCGTGATCGACGTGAAGGTCGGCATCCCCCGCGAGGTCAAGAACAACGAGTTCCGGGTGGCCATCACCCCCGCCGGCGTGCACGAGCTGGTGCGCCATGGCCACCAGGTCGTCATCGAGCGCAACGCCGGTGTCGGCTCGTCGATCACGGACGACGAGTACGTCGCCGCGGGCGCCGAGATCCTCGAGACCGCCGACGAGGTCTGGGCCTCGGCCGACCTGCTCCTGAAGGTCAAGGAGCCGATCGCGGAGGAGTACCACCGCCTCCGCAAGGACCAGACGCTCTTCACCTACCTGCACCTGGCCGCCTCCAAGGAGTGCACGGACGCGCTCCTGGAGTCGGGCACCACGGCCATCGCGTACGAGACGGTGGAGCTGCCCAGCCGCGCCCTGCCGCTGCTCGCCCCGATGTCCGAGGTCGCGGGCCGTCTCGCCCCGCAGGTCGGCGCCTACCACCTGATGCGCGCGGTCGGCGGCCGCGGCGTGCTGCCCGGCGGCGTCCCGGGTGTGGCGGCGGGCAAGGCCGTCGTCATCGGCGGTGGCGTCTCCGGCTGGAACGCCGCGCAGATCGCCATCGGCATGGGCTTCCACGTCACCCTGCTCGACCGTGACATCAACAAGCTCAAGGAAGCCGACAAGATCTTCGGCACGAAGATCCAGACCGTCGTCTCCAACGCCTTCGAGCTGGAGAAGGCCTGCCTGGAGGCCGACCTCGTCATCGGCGCCGTCCTCATCCCGGGCGCCAAGGCCCCCAAGCTCGTCACCAACGAGCTGGTCTCGCGCATGAAGCCCGGAAGTGTTCTTGTCGACATCGCGATCGACCAGGGCGGCTGCTTCGAGGACTCGCGCGCGACCACGCACGCCGAGCCGACCTTCCCGGTGCACGGCTCGGTCTTCTACTGCGTGGCCAACATGCCCGGCGCGGTGCCCAACACCTCCACGTACGCGCTGACCAACGCGACGATGCCGTACATCGTGTCCCTGGCCAACAACGGCTGGGTCGAGGCCCTGCGCCGCGACCCGGCGCTGGCCCTGGGTCTCAACACGCATGACGGCAAGGTCGTTTACAAGGAGGTCGCCGAGGCCCACGGCTACGAGCACCTGGAGCTCGCCTCCCTGCTCGGCTGATCTCGGCGAACGTCAACAAAAGTCGTCAATCTCACGCCAGCGGCCGGACCTTGTGAGGGGTCCGGCCGCCGCCGGTTCGGCGCGAACACGGTCAACTCGCCGTGAAACTTACCCTTTAACCGTTTCGCGCACCCCGGAATCGTGCCGACGAAGCGGCATACGCCCTTGACACCGGGGTGTTCCGTTGCCGACACATCGGGCCGGGTCCGGCGGATTGTGTTGCTGCGGAGCGGTGACACGCCATAGAGTCGCCAACCGTCGGCATGGTGCCACGCTGACCTATCTAGAAATTTCCTGGTCACCAAGGAGGTAAGACGACTTGTGAATGAGTCGACATTTGCTCCCGGGGGTGGTCAACCAGGAATGTCTGGACGGGGCCAGGGCCCCGTCGGGCTCGAGGCTGTCGGCTCCGTCGCTGTCCGCACCTTCGAAGCCCGCCAGAGTCCGACACCGTCAGCACCCCAGAGCATGGATGGCCAACACGTGAACGCCATGGCCGGCGACCGGAGTGGCGACAACACCACCCCTACCCCCCTCGCCGACTACGAGGAACTGCCCCAGGGTCACTTCTACGACCCCGACGCGGAGTACGAGCCCGACCCCGAGTACGCGGCCACGCTCGCCCCCGACGCCGCGCGCCAGCGCCGCGAGCGCATCGGCCCGACCGGGCGTCCGCTGCCGTACTTCCCGATCCCGGGACCCCTGACCGACCACGGCCCCGCGAAGATCATCGCGATGTGCAACCAGAAGGGCGGCGTCGGCAAGACCACGTCGACCATCAACCTGGGTGCCGCGCTCGCGGAGTACGGACGCCGGGTCCTGCTCGTCGACTTCGACCCGCAGGGCGCGCTCTCGGTCGGCCTCGGCGTGAACCCGATGGAGCTCGACCTCACGGTCTACAACCTGCTCATGGAGCGGGGCATGTCCGCCGACGAGGTGCTCCTGAAGACCGCGGTCCCCAACATGGACCTGCTGCCGAGCAACATCGACCTGTCCGCCGCCGAGGTGCAGCTCGTCAGCGAGGTCGCGCGCGAGTCCACGCTGCAGCGCGCCCTGAAGCCGCTCATGGCCGACTACGACTACATCGTGATCGACTGTCAGCCCTCGCTCGGCCTGCTCACGGTCAACGCGCTCACCGCGGCGCACAAGGTCATCGTGCCGCTGGAGTGCGAGTTCTTCGCGCTGCGCGGTGTGGCGCTGCTCACCGAGACCATCGAGAAGGTCCAGGAGCGGCTCAACCCCGACCTGGAGCTCGACGGCATCCTCGCGACGATGTACGACTCGCGCACGGTGCACAGCCGCGAGGTCCTCGCGCGCGTGGTCGAGGCGTTCGACGACCACGTCTACCACACGGTGATCGGCCGGACGGTGCGCTTCCCGGAGACCACGGTCGCCGGTGAGCCGATCACGACGTACGCCTCGAACTCGGTCGGTGCGGCCGCCTATCGCCAGCTCGCCAGGGAGGTGCTCGCCCGGTGTCACGCCGAGTGAGTCTGCCCGGGGCCGACGAGCTGTTCCGTACGACCGGGGGCACGGCGCTGCAGGCCTCGACGCCTCGGCGGCAGACGAACGGCGAGGCGAGGGTGCCCGCGCCCGCGGGCGAGAGCGACGAGGCCGCCGCCGAGGAGTCGCACGCCTCCGCCGCCGCGCAGGGTGACGGCGAGTCCGCCGAGCACCCCGCGGGCGAGGCGGAGCAGGGCCGCGGCGACGACGCGCAGGGCCGCCGCTCGGCGCAGGAAGGTTCTGGCAGCTCCGGCACGGGCAAGAACGCGGCCTCGACGGCCACCCAGACGCGCAAGCGCGGCCGGGCCGCCAACCGGCGCCCCAGCGGGCGCGAGCGGCACGACGAGAAGATCACGGTCTACGTCTCCGCCGAGGAACTGATGGACCTGGAGCACGCGCGGCTCGTGCTGCGCGGGGAGCACGGGCTCGCGGTGGACCGCGGGCGCATCGTGCGCGAGGCCGTCGCCGTCGTCCTCGCCGACCTGGAATCGCGGGGGGACGCGAGCATCCTCGTACGACGGCTGCGCGGGCGGTAGCGGTACCTTTCCGCGTAATGTCCACCACCTCGACGAGCAGCACGTCCGCACCGCCGCCCGCCCGTCGGCGCGCCCTGGGCCGAGGGCCGGGCACGGAGGCCGTCCCGAGCCCGCCCCCTGCCGAGACCGGGAGCGAGCCCCCGCGCCCGCACGACGGGCCCGCCGAGGCCGCGCAGGACGGGCCCGCCGAGGCTCCGGCGGACCCCGCGCCCGACGACGGGCGGTTCACGGTCCGGCTCGCCAACTTCGAGGGCCCCTTCGACCTGCTCCTCCAGCTCATCGCCAAGCACAAGCTGGACGTCACCGAGGTCGCGCTCTCCAAGGTGACCGACGAGTTCATGGCGCACATCCGGGCCATGGGGCCGGACTGGGACCTGGACCAGACGACCGAGTTCCTGGTGGTCGCCGCCACCCTGCTCGATCTGAAGGCCGCGCGGCTGCTGCCCGCCGCCGAGGTCGAGGACGAGGCCGACCTGGCCCTGCTCGAAGCCCGTGACCTGCTGTTCGCGCGGCTGCTCCAGTACCGCGCGTACAAGCAGATCGCGGACATCTTCAGCGGGCGGCTCGACGACGAGGCGCGCCGCTACCCGCGGACCGTCGGGCTCGAACCGCACCACGCCGAGCTGCTGCCCGAGGTCGTCATCAGCATCGGCGCCGAGGGGTTCGCCAGGCTCGCCGTCAAGGCGATGCAGCCCCGGGCCGAGCCGCAGGTGTACGTCGACCACATCCACGCGCCGCTGGTCTCCGTGCGGGAGCAGGCCGCCGTGGTCGTGGCGCGGCTCAGGGAACGCGGCGAGATGAGTTTCCGGGGGCTGATCGAGGAGCTGGGGCCCGACGACACCCTGACCGTCGTGGCGCGCTTCCTGGCGCTCCTGGAGCTGTACCGGGAGAAGGCCGTCGCCCTGGAGCAGGAGGACGCGCTCGGCGAGTTGGTGGTGCGCTGGACGGGCGGCGAGGGCGACGGCGAGCCGACCGTCACCGACGAGTTCGACCGGGCCCCCGAGCCGCAGGAGGAGAAGCGTTGAGCAGCATGGAGAGCCCGGTCGGGGAGTTGCGGTCCGAGGTCGCCGAGCTGGCGCTGCGGCCCGCCCTGGAAGCCGTCCTCATGGTCGTCGACGAGCCCGCCACCGAGGAACACCTGGCGAAGGTCCTCCAGCGGCCCCGGCGGGCCGTCGCGGAGGCGCTGCGCGAGCTCGCCGACGAGTACACCGCCCAGGGCCGGGGCTTCGAGCTGCGCCTGGTGGCGGGCGGCTGGCGGTACTACACGCGCCCCGCGTACGCGCCCGCGGTCGAGGGCTTCGTCCTGGACGGGCAGCACGCCCGGCTCACCCAGGCGGCCCTGGAGACGCTCGCCGTGGTCGCCTACCGCCAGCCGGTCAGCCGCTCCCGGGTCTCCGCGGTGCGCGGAGTGAACTGCGACGGGGTCATGCGCACCCTGCTCCAGCGGGGTCTGGTGGCGGAGGCGGGCGCGGAACCCGAAACAGGTGCGATCCTGTACAGGACGACGAACTACTTCCTGGAGCGGATGGGCCTGCGCGGCCTGGACGAGCTCCCGGAGCTCGCGCCCTTCCTCCCGGAGGCGGAGGCGATCGAGGCCGAGACGCAGGAAGGACTTCCGTCGTTCGATCCGGACGCGCCCGACGCCCCGGACGAGAAGACGCAGACGACCTAAGACGGAACTTTGATGCGAAGCAGCAGCGGCAGGAACAGCAGCGGAAACAACGGCGGGAGCCGTGGTGGCAACAGCGGCGGCCGCGGCAGCAGCGGCGGGCGCCCCGGCGGTGGCGGCCGGGGCGGCAGCGGCGGGCGCCCCACCGGCGGTGGCCGCGGCAGCAGCAGCGGTGGCGGTGGCCGCGGCGACCACCGGGGTGCCGGTGGCGGTCGCGACGACCGGCAGGGCAGCGGCCGCCCCAGCAAGCCCCGCCCCGAGGAGCGCCGCTACGACGTGGGCCCGGCCGCCTCGCAGGACGGCCCGAAGTCGGGCCGCGGCGCCTCGGCGCGCGGCGGCGCCAAGGGCGGCCCCAAGCGCTCCCAGGACCAGCGCGGCGCCGGTCGCGGCCGCCCGGCGCCCTCGTACTCCCGCGAGTACGAGACGCGCGCTGAGGAGCGCAACCGCGAGCGGTACGCGGGCAAGAAGGACGTCAAGCTCCCCAAGACCTTCCCGGGCGCCGAGCAGGAGGGCGAGCGTCTGCAGAAGGTCCTGGCCCGCGCGGGCTACGGCTCCCGGCGCGCCTGCGAGGAGCTGATCGAGCAGGCCCGCGTCGAGGTCAACGGCGAGATCGTCCTGGAGCAGGGCCTGCGCGTGGAGCCCGAGAAGGACGAGATCAAGGTCGACGGCCTGACCGTGGCCACGCAGTCGTACCAGTTCTTCGCGCTGAACAAGCCCGCCGGTGTCGTCTCCACCATGGAGGACAACGAGGGGCGCCAGTGCCTGGGCGACTACACGAACAACCGCGAGACGCGGCTGTTCCACGTGGGGCGGCTCGACACCGAGACCGAGGGCGTCATCCTGCTCACCAACCACGGTGAACTGGCCCACCGCCTGACCCACCCCAAGTACGGCGTGAAGAAGGTCTACCTCGCGCACATCGTCGGCCCGATCCCGCGAGACCTGGGCAAGCAGCTCAAGGACGGCATCCAGCTGGAGGACGGCTACGCGCGCGCGGACCACTTCCGCGTCGTCGAGCAGACCGGCAAGAACTACCTGGTCGAGGTCACCCTGCACGAGGGCCGCAAGCACATCGTGCGCCGCATGCTCGCCGAGGCCGGGTTCCCCGTCGACAAGCTGGTGCGGGTCGCCTTCGGCCCGATCACGCTCGGCGACCAGAAGTCGGGCTGGCTGCGCCGCCTGTCCAACACCGAGGTCGGCATGCTGATGAAGGAAGTCGACCTCTAGACCGCACACCGGAGACCGGACACGTAGTCCGTACACCGGACACGTAGTCCTCACACCGGACACGACGACGGCCGCCCCCGCCTCCTGGCGCGGGCGGCCGTCGCCGTCGAGCGGCTGCGCGCCGTGCTGGACGACGCGCGGGCGGCCTCAGCCCTGCCGGGCGCGCACACCGCCCACGACGCCCTGCACGACCTCGTCGTCCGCGTGCGCCTGGGCGGCTGACGCCCGGCGGGCGCGGTACAGGAAGTCCTCGACGCGGCGGTGGTCCGGCTCCGGGGGAAGCGGGGTGCGGGCGGTCGCCGCGTCGCACTCCGCCGCGAGGCGGGTCATCCGGGACTCCACCTCGGGCCAGGGCACCTCGCCGCGCTTGACCGCGAGCAGGGGCTCGCGCAGGTCGCCCACGTCGATCCGCAGCTCGCCGGTGCGCAGCAGGTCGCGGCAGCTCGTCAGCAGCCGCAGCAGGTGCATGGCGTGCTTCCAGCGCGGGGCGAATGGGGTCTCCCCTGCTCGAGCGGAGCCGAGAGCTTGGGGAAAGGTGCGGACGTCCGCGTCGAGCTTCTTGCGCTGGCTGAGGGCGTACGCGGCGAAGGTCTCGTGCGCGCGGCGGGACAGGAACGCCCCGCGCAGCGCGAGCAGCTCGCGGCCGGTGTCCGTGAGGTGCTCGACGAGGGGGGAGTGCAGGCACTCCAGGATGTTCGGGTTGGCGCGCAGCGCGAGGGCGCAGAAGCGCTCCAGTTCCCAGCTGAACTGCTCGTCCGCCGGTCCCTCCACGTGCGTGGGCGGCTTCTCGAAGCGCCAGTACAGCGGGGTCGGCGCGAGGAAGACGCCCCTGCGGTCGGTGTCGCTGTCGTCCGTGGCCAGGCCGAAGGCGCGCGACCCCATGACACAGGCGTAGATCGTGTGGTCGCGGACCAGGTCCTGGGGGTTGTCCATCTCTGGAGCGTACGCGGTTGGTCAGGTGAGCCTGATCGCGTTTCCCGTGACCTCGATGGAGCGTGGGGCCAGCGGGCGCGGCGCCGGGCCGTCCGCCACCGAGGCGTCCGCCACCCGGTACTTGCTGCCGTGGCAGGGGCAGTTGATCGTGCCGCCGGACACGTCGCGGACCGTGCAGCCCTGGTGCGTGCAGACCGCGGAGAACGCCTTGAAGTCCCCCTCCTCGGGCTGGGTGACCACCACCTTCTCCTTCTCGAAGACCTTGCCGCCGCCGACCGGGATCTCGGACTTCTCGGCCAGGGGCGGCGCCTCGGACGGCTTCCCGCCCGAGGGCCCGGAGGACGCGGGCGTGGACTTCGGCGGGTCCGGCTCCGCGCCCTCATCGCCGTACTTGTCGCAGGCGGTCAGGGCCGCGGCCGCGCCCGCCAGCAGGGCCGTGCGCCGCGTGGGGCCCGCCGCGGGCCCGCCGCCGCTCACGTCGTCACCCCGACCGTACGGAAGAACCACAGCGCCGACGTCACCCACACCAGGGTGAGCACCGCGAAGACCAGGCCGCCCACCAGCGGCAGGAGCCAGCCGGGCAGCCGGGCCGAGCGGAGCAGCAGCATCTTGGCGCTGAACGCGCCGAAGAAGAAGCAGCCGAGGAAGGAGTGCCACAGCACGCGCGTCGAGTACGTCTGGTAGCCGAGCGCGTAGAGGCAGTGCACCGCGACGGGCACCGCCACCAGGAACGCGATCCGGCCCGACCAGCGGTGCAGCGCCGCCGACCAGGACGGCCCGGGCAGCCTGCCGTAGACCATGAGGGCGGAGCCGACCTGGATCAGCGCGAAGCCGAACGCGGTGGTGGCGAGCCAGGACTTCACGGCGCTGGTGGAGCTGAAGCCCGCGAGGTTGAACGCGGTGCCCTCGGGGTCGTGGGCCTTTCCGTACGCCCCCAGGCCCACGGCGACGGCCGCCGCGACCACGGCGGGCACCAGATAGCGGGCGGGATGCTCACGGCGCGGGCCCGCGGGGAACCCGGCTCCTTGGGTGGGGGCGTTGGGGTCGACGCTCACGGGGCCTCCCGGGGCGGGCGCGGATGGGTGCGGCGGGGTGCTCAGGGCACGACGGGCCGGGCGGTGAGCCGGCCGCCGCCGGGCAGCCGGACGGCGCCGGTGCCGGGGTCGAGACGGGGGGCGGCGGCGGGCTTCCCGTCACGGCTGAGGAGGCCGACCTGGCTGCCGTCGGGCTGCACGATCCAGCCGCCGTCGAGGCGCTCGCCGCGCACCTCGGCCCGCGCGCGGTACAGCCCCGCCGGCTTCTTCTCCGTCCGGGGGGCGGTGAAGGGCCGGGGCCCGCCGCGGACGTCGACCGTGCCGCGGACCGTGTCGCCCTTGACGCGCCCGTCGAGCTTCGCGCCGCCCTCGCCGGTCAGGCGCAGCGAGCCGTCGTCCTCGACGTCGCCCTTCAGCCAGGACTCCGTGGTCCTGCCGTCGCAGAAGTACGCCGTGGCCCTGCCGCCGCGCAGCGTGATGGCCACGGAGGCGGTGTCGTCGTCCGTGCGGCCCGTGTACTTGCCGTCGGCGGGCGGCCGCGGCTTCTTCGCAGGGGACGGCTTCTTCGAGGGGGACGGCTTCGCCGAGGGGCTCGCGCTCGCGGCGGGCGGCGCTGCGGGCTTCGCCGCGCCGGACGAGGAGTCGCCGTACGACGAACTGCCCGACCCCGTGGTCGCGTTGAGCGTCAGCATGAACAGGGCGAGCAGCAGCCCCCCGAGCAGCGTGAACAACGGTCCTGAGCGCTTCATGCGTCCCCCCGAGGCGCGCGGCCTGCCCTTCCATGCAAGCCGAACCGCACCCCGGCGTCCAGGGGCGCACGGGGGCTGTGCGCTCGTGATGCGGAGGGGTTCCGCGCCGGTCGCTCCGAGTGGCGGGGCGCGGCGGTCCGGGTGACATTGGCAGGGTCCGGGGCCCTTGGCCCGCAAGGGCGGGGCCCGGCCATCGAAGCGAAAGGCACGACCATGGCGGGTAACGATCTGGGCGGCCTCCTGGGCGGTCTCCTCGGCGGCGGCCAGCAGGGCACGGGCCAGTCCGGGGGCGGCGCCAACATCCTCGGCGCCCTGCTCGGCGCGCTGATGAGCAAGGGCGGCGGCGGGAACAACCCGCTGGGCGGCCTCCTCGACGGGCTGACCAAGGCCGGGCTCGCCGACCAGGCCCAGTCGTGGGTCGGCTCCGGCGAGAACCAGCCGGTGTCCGGCGCGCAGGTCAAGGAGGCCCTGCCCGACGACACGCTCCAGCAGGTCGCCCAGGACGCCGGGGTCTCGCCCGAGCAGGCCGCCGACGAGATCGCGCAGCAGCTGCCGCAGGTCGTCGACAAGCTGACCCCGAGCGGACAGGTGCCGACCGGCTCCCTGGAGGACATCATCAGGCAGCAGCAGCTCTGAGGCCGCACGCGGCCGGTGCGCGGCGACCGTCTCGGCAGGCGGGCGCCGCGCGGCCGCGTCACGGGTGGTGACTAGGCTGTACGTCCGTCAAGACCCGATGTGCGGTACGTACATCTCGACCCGATGTGCGCAACGCACGGAAGCTACGGGGACATCGCCCAGTGAGAACAGCCCTCGTCATCGGCACCGGCCTGATCGGCACCTCCGCCGCCCTGGCCCTGGCCCGCCGCGGCGTCGCCGTCCACCTCGCCGACCACGACACCGAGCAGGCCCGCACGGCCGCCGCGCTCGGCGCCGGGACCGCGGCGGAGCCCGAGGGCCCCGTCGACCTGTGCGTGGTCGCGGTGCCGCCCGCGCACGTCGCCGCCACCCTGGCCGACGCCATGCGCCGCGGCCGCGCCCGCGGCTATCTGGACGTGGCGAGCGTCAAGGGCGGCCCGCGCCGCGAGCTGGAGTCGCTCGGCCTCGACCTGACGCCGTACATCGGCACGCACCCCATGTCGGGGCGCGAGCGCAGCGGCCCCCTGGCCGCGTCCGCCGACCTCTTCGAGGGCCGCCCCTGGGTGCTCACGCCCACCCGGGACACCGACACCGAGGTGCTGAACCTCGCCCTGGAGCTGGTGGCCCAGTGCCGGGCCGTGCCCGTCGTCATGGACGCCGACGCCCACGACCGGGCCGTCGCCCTCGTCTCGCACATGCCGCACCTGGTCTCCAGCATGGTCGCGGCCCGCCTGGAGAACGCCGAGGAGTCGGCGGTCCGGCTGTGCGGCCAGGGCATCCGCGACGTCACGCGCATCGCCGCGTCCGACCCGCGGATGTGGATCGACATCCTCTCCGCCAACCCGGGGCCGGTCGCCGACCTGCTCGCCGACGTCGCCGCCGACCTCCAGGAGACCGTCGCCGCGCTGCGGGGCCTGGCCTCGGCCGACGAGGGCAAGCGGCACGAGGGCGCCGCGGGGGTCGCGGGCGTGCTGCGGCGCGGCAACGCGGGCCAGGCCCGGGTGCCCGGCAAGCACGGCTCCGCCCCGTCCGCGTACGAGGTCGTGGCCGTGCTCATCAACGACCAGCCCGGACAGTTGGCCCGCATCTTCGCCGACGCCGAGCGCGCCGGGGTCAACGTCGAGGACGTCCGCATCGAGCACGCCACCGGCCAGCAGGCCGGTCTGGTCCAGCTCATGGTGGAGCCCGCGGCGGCGGCCCCGCTGGCCGCGGCGCTGCGGGAGCGGGGCTGGTCGCTGCGGCCGTGACGCGCGGGAGCGGCGGCCGTAGCGCGCGGGAGCGGTGGTCGTCGCGCACGGGAGCGGCGGCGGGCGGGTGGCCAGGCGAGGGCCGGGGCGGGAGCCAGTAACCTTGTGCGGGGCGTCGTAGGCGTCCCCCACCCGACCCGCGCCCCGAGAAAGGCACCCGCAGCCCGTGGAAACCCTGGAAAACAGCGCTGCCGCAGGCACCGTGATCGTCGCCATCGACGGGCCGTCCGGCACGGGCAAGTCCAGCACGTCCAAGGCCGTCGCCGCGCAGCTCGGCCTGAGCTACCTGGACACCGGCGCCCAGTACCGGGCGATCACGTGGTGGATGGTCAGCAACGGCATCGACCTCACCGACCCCGGCGCGATCGCCGCCGCGGCGGGCAAGCCCGAGATCGTCTCCGGCACGGACCCGGCCGCCCCGACGATCACGGTCGACGGCACGGACGTGGCGGGCCCGATCCGCACGCAGGAGGTCACCTCCAAGGTCAGCGCCGTCAGCGCCGTCCCCGACGTGCGCACCCGGATCACCGAGCTGCAGCGCTCCATCGCCCTCGGCGCGGCGAAGGGCATCGTCGTCGAGGGCCGGGACATCGGCACCACCGTCCTCCCGGACGCCGACCTGAAGATCTTCCTCACGGCGTCCCCGGAGGCCCGTGCCGCCCGCCGCTCCGGCGAGCTCAAGGGCGCCGACGTGAACGCCACCCGCGAGGCCCTGATCAAGCGCGACGCCGCCGACTCCAGCCGCAAGACGTCGCCGCTCGCCAAGGCCGACGACGCCGTCGAGGTCGACACCACCGAGCTCTCGCTCCAGCAGGTCATCGAGTGCGTCGTCACCCTCGTTGAGGAGAAGCGGGCCGGGAAGTGACCTCCGGGGCATCCGAGCGCGGGGCCGAGGTCGGGCGGCGCATCGGCGTCGGTCTGATGTACGGCCTGTGGAAGCCCCGCGTGCTCGGCTCCTGGCGGGTGCCGGCGAGCGGCCCGGTCATCCTGGCCGTCAACCACTCGCACAACGTCGACGGCCCGATGGTCATGGGCGTGGCGCCCCGGCCGGCGCACTTCCTGATCAAGAAGGAGGCGTTCGTCGGCCCGCTCGGCACGTTCCTGGGCGCCATCGGCCAGGTCAAGGTCGACCGCTCGACGGCCGACCGCACGGCGATCACCGACGCGCTCGGCGTCCTGGCGCGGGGCGGCGTCCTCGGGATCTTCCCGGAGGGCACCCGGGGCGACGGCGACTTCGCCTCGCTGCGCGCGGGCCTCGCGTACTTCGCGGTGCGCTCCGGGGCGCCGATCGTCCCGGTCGCCGTCCTGGGCAGCACGGAGCGCAGCGGCCGGCTGATACGGCAGCTGCCGCCGCTGCGCAGCCGCGTCGACGTCGTCTTCGGAGATCCCTTCGAGGCGGGCGACGGGAGCGGGCGGCGCACGCGCAAGGCGCTCGACGAGGCGACCGTGCGCATCCAGGGGAAGCTGACCGACCACCTGGAAAACGCCAGGCGCCTGACCGGGCGCTGAGTAAGACTTTCAGTAGTGACCCGCCGTACGGAGGGGTCACCGATCACCACGATGAACGACGAGGTACGGACTTCATGAACGACCAGATCCAGCCCGAGGGCGAGCCGACGGAGCACGTCGAGCACGACCATGGGGCACTTGGCGACGCCGAGTACGCGGAGTTCATGGAGCTCGCCGCCGTAGAGGGCTTCGACGTCGAGGACGTCGAGGGCGCCATCGAGGCGGCCGGACACGGTCCGCTCCCGGTCCTCGCCGTCGTCGGCCGTCCGAACGTCGGCAAGTCGACCCTCGTGAACCGCATCATCGGCCGCCGCGAGGCCGTCGTCGAGGACAAGCCGGGCGTGACCCGCGACCGCGTCACCTACGAGGCCGAGTGGGCGGGCCGCCGCTTCAAGGTCGTCGACACCGGCGGCTGGGAGCAGGACGTCCTCGGCATCGACGCGTCGGTGGCCGCGCAGGCCGAGTACGCGATCGAGACCGCCGACGCCGTCGTGTTCGTCGTCGACTCCACCGTCGGCGTCACCGACACCGACGAGGCCGTCGTCCGGCTCCTTCGCAAGGCCAACAAGCCCGTGGTGCTCTGCGCCAACAAGGTCGACGGCCAGAGCGGCGAGGCCGACGCCACCGCCCTGTGGTCCCTCGGCATCGGCGAGCCGCACCCGGTCTCCTCGCTGCACGGCCGCGGCACCGGCGACATGCTCGACGCGGTCCTGGACGTCCTGCCGGAGGCGCCCGCGCAGACCTTCGGCACGGCCGTCGGCGGCCCGCGCCGCATCGCGCTCATCGGCCGTCCGAACGTGGGCAAGTCCTCCCTCCTGAACAAGGTGGCCAACGAGGAGCGCGTCGTCGTCAACGAGCTCGCGGGCACCACCCGCGACCCGGTCGACGAGCTCATCGAACTGGGCGGCGTCACCTGGAAGTTCGTCGACACGGCGGGCATCCGCAAGCGCGTCCACCTCCAGCAGGGCGCCGACTACTACGCCTCGCTGCGCACGGCCGCCGCCGTGGAGAAGGCGGAGGTCGCGGTCATCCTGATCGACGCCAGCGAGTCGATCAGCATCCAGGACCAGCGCATCGTCACGATGGCGGTGGAGGCGGGCCGCGCCGTCGTCCTCGCGTACAACAAGTGGGACACGCTCGACGAGGAGCGCCGCTACTACCTGGAGCGGGAGATCGAGACGGAGCTCGCGCAGGTCGCGTGGGCGCCGCGGGTGAACGTGTCGGCGCGCACGGGGCGGCACATGGAGAAGCTCGTCCCGGCGATCGAGACGGCCATCGCGGGCTGGGAGACGCGCGTGCCGACGGGCCGGCTGAACGCGTTCCTCGGCGAGCTGGTCGCCGCCCACCCGCACCCGGTCCGGGGCGGCAAGCAGCCGCGCATCCTCTTCGGCACCCAGGCGGGCACCAAGCCGCCGCGGTTCGTCCTGTTCGCCTCGGGCTTCATCGAGCACGGCTACCGCCGCTTCGTGGAGCGCAGGCTGCGCGAGGAGTTCGGCTTCGAGGGCACGCCGATCCACATCTCGGTGCGGGTGCGCGAGAAGCGCGGGCAGAAGACCCAGAAGAAGAAGTAGCGGGAGCCGCGGCGTCCGCGGTCCGTACGTGCCGGTGCCCGGCCCTCCACGCGGAGGGCCGGGCACCGGCATGAGGAGGGGCGGGGGGTCAGCCCCGGCGCGGGCCCGGGGGGAGGGCGGCCGGGAAGAGGTGGCCGTAGCTGTGGTGGTCGACCTGGGTGGGCTGGCCGTAGCGGGCGACGTTGAAGGGGTTGTGCCGGGGGTCGTGGCGCGGGTCGTGCCGGGGGGTGTGGCGCGGGTCGTGCCGCATGGCGCCGTGGTGCCCGGCGTTGCCGTACGGCCCGGGGCCGAAGCCGGTGAACCTCAGCTCCTCCTCGCCGGTCCGGTCGCCGGGCAGGGCCCGGAACGCCCTGAGGTACTCGGAGTACAGGGCGTCGTAGATCGGCGTGGCCGAGAAGGCGGCCGCGGTGTCCTGCGCGCCGCGCATGGACGGGATCGGCCCGGCGTACGGCCGGTGGTGTGTGGCGTCGTATACGTGCACGTCTGGGCCAACGACCTGGGGGGTTCCCGGGATGCGGGGCCCGGGCCCCCAATGTGGCTCAGGTGCCCGCGAGCGGCATCGCGCAGGCGACCAGCTGGCCCCGGGAGGCCGCGCGGTCGAGCGCGCCGCGCAGCAGGTCCTCGCGGGGCTGGCGGCCGACGGTGCCCGACGGGGTGGCGTACAGCAGGACGGACTGGAGCTTGTTGGCCGCCGCGCGCCAGCCGTCGGTGACCTGGAGCGGCTGGTGGGCCTGCCACCAGGCGACGGGGGAGCCGCCGCCGGTGCCGGGCTGGAGGATGGCGTGCAGCTGGCCCACGGCGAGCAGCACCGACCAGCCGTGCAGCGTCGGGGGCGCGCCCGCGAGCGAGGTCACGGGCATGAAGCCGTGCTCGATCAGGAGCGGCAGGAAGTCGTCACCGCCGCCGGGCGCCGCGCCCGGGCGGGCGATGGGGCCGGTCGGCTCGACGACGAGCGCGGGGTGCAGCTCGCCTTCGATGAGGACGAGACCGCTGGTCACGCCCAGCACGGCCTGTTCGGGGGCGCCGTCCGCGGGGCGCTGGGACGGCACGGTGTCCTCGCCGGTGATGGACCGTACGGCGCCCTGGAGCTGCTCCTCGGAGACCTCGACGATCTGGGACGGCAGGCAGGAGGCGTGGGCGAAGGCGAGCACGGCGGTCTCGTCGCCGACGAACAGGACCGTGCTGGTGCGCTCGCGCTCGGAGTCGCCCGGAGTGCGGCAGGACGTGCAGTCGTAGGCGCCCGGGGCGTTCTCCCCGGCGAGCAGGCGGTCGGCTTCTTCGTCGCCGATCTCGGCGCGTACCTCGTCGCTGAGGTCGAGCATGCGCGGCACGGTGACTCCTCGGAATCGATGCGTGGGGTGTCCGGGTGGTGCCCGGCTCATAAAGGAGACAACGGGCGATCAGTGGCCCAAGTCACGCACGGGAGGCGCGGAATTGAACTAACCGAAGCAGAGGGTGAGTTGAGGGACGGAATTTGTCACTCCGCGCCAACACCTGCCGCGTACACGGAAGTTGCACCGGTGAGGTGAGTCACAGATCGCCGGGGCGGGAGGGTGGTAAGTACTCGTATGCAGGGATAAAAGGGCTGTCCGAAAGTCGACGATACTCCAGGTAACCGGCAACTGGCCTGGAATGACGAGGAGTCGGTTGATAGCGGGGCGAGAGGGCTTCTAGATTCCACCGCCGTGTGCAGCGAGCACCGCTCGGGTAAGTCCGCCGGCCGCGCCGGCCGGTTCGATCAGCAGGCGCGGCGGAGCAACGCAGAACAGCACCACCCCGGCGGACGGGGCTCGGCGGGACCCCGGCGCCGGACGCGTACGGGGCCCGCGGGGCCTGGGGGAGCCCGGGTCCTCCGAGAGGGAAATCCATGTCCGAACGTCCCAGGAACATTCGCAAGACGGCAGTGATCGGCGGAGCCGCGCTCCTCGCGCCGCTGGCACTGCTCGCCGCGACCGGGCAGGCCGCGGCGGACGGCGGAGTGTGGGACCGGATCGCCCGCTGCGAGAGCGGCGGAAACTGGCAGGTCAACACCGGCAACGGCTACTACGGCGGACTCCAGTTCTCCGCCGGGACCTGGCGGGCGTACGGCGGCACGGCCTACGCGCCGACCGCCGACAGGGCCTCCCGGGCCCAGCAGATCGCCGTCGCGGCGAAGGTCCAGCGCGCTCAGGGGTGGGGCGCCTGGCCGTCGTGCTCGGCACGGGCGGGTGCCTCCGGGCCCGCTCCCGGCGCGGCCGCGCCCCAGGCCGCTCCCAGGCCCGCTCCCAAGGCGGCGCCACCGGCCGCACCGCAGGCCGCGCCGAAGACCCTCAAGCAGCGGCCCGCGTACCGCGCGCCCGGTCACGCCGACCGGGGCACCACGCGCGGCTCCGGCGGCTACGTCGTGCGCCAGGGCGACACGCTCAGCCGCATCGCCGCCGCGCACGGCGTCGGCTGGCAGCGGCTCTACGCCGTCAACCAGGGCGTCATCGGCGGTGATCCGAACCTGATCGTGCCCGGGCAGCGCCTGGCGATCTGACGGTCCCGGCCGTCCCCTCCGGCGAGCCGGAACCCACGAGCGGCCCCGCCCCGTCCGCTGACCGGGTGGGGCCGCGCGCACGGCGGCGCGGCACGGCGGGTCCCCGGCCGCGACCTGCGTAACGTGGCCCGATGCACTCGACGCACCCGATGTCGAACAGACGTCCAAGGTTCGTGACGTCGCTCGCCGCCGCGGCCCTGGCGCTCGCGGCACCCCTGACCGCCCCGGCCGCCGCGGTGGCCGCGCCCCCGCCGCCGCGACCGGGCCCGGCCGTCACCACGTACCTCTACGACTGCTCCCGCACCGAAGGGCCGTGGAACTGTCTCGCCGAGTGCGAGAGCAGCGGCCGGTGGCACATCAACACCGGCAACAACTACTACGGAGGCCTGCAGTTCAAGCAGACCACCTGGGAGGAGCACGGCGGGCTCGCCTACGCCCCGCGCGCGGACCTCGCCACCCGGGAGGAGCAGATCGAGGTCGCCCGCAAGGTGCTCCTCAACCAGGGCTGGCAGGCCTGGCCCGTCTGCTCGAAGAAGGTCAAGGAGGCCAACCTCGACCACCTCGCGCTGCTGCCCGGCGACCGCACGCACGTCGTCAAGCGCGGCGAGACCCTCAGCTCCCTGGCCCGGCGGTACCAGGTGAAGGGCGGCTGGAAGGCCCTCTACCGGGCCAACCGGCACATCGTGGGGCCGCGCCCCGACCGCCTCGCGATCGGCACGGTCCTGCTCATTCCGGAGCGGGCGAAGGCCTGACACCGCCGTCCGGCAGCCGCCCGAGCTCCGTGAGCTCGCCGCTGAACACCACCTCGCCGCGGCGCAGCTCGTACGCCACCGCCGCCCGGCCCGCGCGCCCCCGCAGCCCGGGCGGCGGCCGCTGCTCGGCGAGGACCACGCAGGCCTCCAGGTCCCCGAGCAGTGCGTACGTACGGGTGGCGACGGCCGGGGACATGCCCTGGGTCGGCTCGTCGGCGAGGACCACGCGCGCCCGGGAGAGCAGGGCCCGTGACAGCGCGAGCATGCGCTGCTCGCCGCCGGACAGCAGGCCCGCGCGGCGGGCCAGGAGCGGGCGCAGCTCCGGGTAGGCCGTCAGGGCGGGCGTCACGTCGTCCCCGGCGAGGTCCAGGTTCTCGCGGACGGTGAGGCCGCCGAAGACGGCCTGCCGGTCCGGTACGAAGCACAGGCCCCGGCGGGCGCGTTCGTGCGCCGTGAGCCGGGTGACGTCCGCGCCGTCCCAGACGACGGCGCCCCCGGACAGCGGGACGGCCCCGGCGAGCGCCCGCAGCGCGGTGGTGCGGCCCGAGCCGTTGCGGCCGAGCAGGACGGTCAGGCCGGGGGCGGGGGCGGCGAGGCTCACGCCGTGCAGGGCTTCCAGGGGGCCGTAGCGCACGCGCGCGTCCCGCAGTTCGAGGGTGCCGGGGCGCGCGGCCGGGCTCATGGGGCCCCGCCGTCGAGCACCTCGTCCGCCGGGCCCGACGCGACGATCCGGCCCGCCGTCATCACGTGCACCGTGTCGGCCAGGCCCGCGACCAGGTCCAGGTCGTGCTCGACCACCAGGAGCGCGGTGCCGTCGGCGGCGAGGGCGCGCAGGACCCGGGTGAGCGCGGCCACCTCGCCGGTGTCGAGGCCCGCGGCGGGCTCGTCCAGGAGCAGCACGTACGGGTCGCCCGCGAGCGCCCGGGCCAGCTCGACGCGGCGCAGCGTGCCCGTCGGCAGGCCCGCGGCCGGGCGGTCGCGCACGGACGTGAGGTCGAACAGGCGCAGCGCCCGGTCGGACGCCGCCGGGTCCCGGACCCGGCCCTGTTCGGCGCCCACGCGCACGTTCTCCGCGACGGTCAGCGTCGGGAAGACCGCCAGCTGCTGGAACGTACGCGCCACGCCCGCGCGGGTGCGGGCGTGCGCGGGCAGCCGGGTGAGGTCCCGCCCCCCGAAGGCCACCCGCCCCCGGTCGGGCCGCACCGTCCCCGCCAGACAGTGGAACAGACTGCTCTTGCCCGCGCCGTTGGGCCCCACGACAGCCGTCACCTGGCCGGGGACGACACTGAGGGACACCCCGCGCAACACGGCGAAGCCACCGTAGGAGAGGAACAGCCCGTCAGCGGCAAGGACGTCCCGCTCCTCGCTGTGGGCCATCGTCCCGCAGGGCGAGTGGGGTCTCCCCTGCTCGAGCGGAGCCGGGAGCTTGGGGAAGGGTGGGCACAGCGCCAGGTGCCCAGCACTGTTTGCCGGGGCCGGGGCCGGGGCCGGGGCAGGGCCCGTGGCGGCAGGGACGAGGGCGCCCCGCACCCGGGCGCCCAGCGGTGTGAGCCGGGGCCGCCGCCGCAGCCGCCGCGTAGCCGCGCGCAGCGCCTCGTACGGCCCCCCGGGAAAGCGGCCGACCAGTATCGCGAGCACCCCGATGACCGCCGCGGCGACCCCGCCCCTGGCCCCCGCGTCGAGCCCCACCAGCAGCGCCGCCGCCACCAGCGCGCCGAGCAGGCTGTCCGCGCCGAGCACGACCACCGCCGCGAACCACAGCAGCCCCCGCACCGGGTCGTACGCGCCGGGGTCGAACGCCCGCAGGCCCATCCCGAGCATCCCGCCGCCCAGGGCGGCGAGCGCCGCGCCGGTCACGAACGCCGCGAGCTTCAGCGTGCGCACGGGGACCCCGGCCGCCGCCGCCCCCGCCTCGTGGTCGCGCATCGCCGCGAGCGCCCGCCCCGCGCGGCCCCGGCGCAGCGCCGCGACGCACCACAGCGCGCCGCCGAGCAGGGCCAGTTCGAACAGGTAGTACGCGCGGTCGCCGCTGAGGCCGGCGGGCCGCTCCAGGGTGAGGCCCGAGGTCGCGTACGGCTGTGCGAACACGAAGCGGCTGACGCCCACGCCGACCGCGAGGGTGGCGAGGGCGAGGGCCAGGCCGTGCCGGCTGATGGCGGGCCAGCCGGTGAGCAGGCCGAGCGGCGCGACGAGCAGCACGGCGACCGCGAGGGCGGGCAGCTCGGGCAGCTCGGGCAGGCCGGGGAAGCGGCCGCCGGTGAGCAGCGCGGTGAACAGCGCGCCCAGGCCCGCGTACGCCGCCTGGCCCAGGGAGATCTGGCCGCCCCTGCCGGTGACGACGACGAGGGAGAGCAGGATGACGCCGAGGGCGGGGACCTGCACGGACGTGGTGAGGTCCGAGCCGGCGAAGCCGAGCGGGAGCAGGAAGAGGACCACGGCCACTATCCAGGCGCCGGGCGGGGTAGGGACGCGGGCGGTGGCCGTGCGGGGCAGCGCGTCCCCGGTGCCCACCCCGGGCAGGACGAGCGCGGCGATCAGCAGGGCCACGACGAAGAGGTTCGCGCCGACCGCCTGGAGCAGGGGCTCGCCCCACCCGGACGGGTGCAGGCGCGTGAGCTGGCTCTGCGCGACGCCGATGCCGAGCGCCACCACGACCGCCACCGGCAGGTTCCGCATCCGGGCCGCCACGGCGACGGCCATCACCTCCATGACGAGCAGGGGCAGGCCGTACGGGTCGAGGCGGACGTAGGGGGCGAGGAGCACGCCGGTCAGGCCCGCCGTGAAGGAGCCGAAGGCCCAGCCCGCCGCGGCCACCCGGTCCGCGTCGATCCCGGCGAGCACCGCGAGGCGGCGGTCGTCGACCACCGCGCGCAGCTCCCCGCCGAAGCGGGTGAAGCGGGTGAGGGCCCCCACGGCGAGCGCCAGCGCCACGGCGACCGCGAGCTGGCCCCAGGGGTCGGCCGAGACGAGCGTCGGCGCGTCCGCCCGCGCGCCCTGCCCCCAGATCAGCGCCGCCGCGCCGACGAGCAGGACGAAGACGCCGATCGAGGCCACCAGGGTCTGCGCCGGGTCGCCGCCCAGGACGGCGAGCGGGCGGAAGACGGCGCGTTCGAGGACCAGGCCGATGGCGGGGGCCACCACCAGGAGCGTCACCGCCGCGGCGAGCGGCAGCGGCCAGCCCCAGTCGACGGTGAGCTGGCGCAGCAGATAGGCGCAGACCATCGCGATCGCGCCGTGCGCGAAGTTGAGCACGCCGGTCGCGCGGTGGGTGACGACGAGGCCTATGCCGGTGAGGGCCGCCGCGCTGCCGACGGAGAGCCCGGCCAGGGTCAGGTCGTAGCTCAGGGAGGCCACCGGCTCAGCCCTCCGGCGACTCTTGCGGCCGTGGCCCCGGCGGTGCGCAGATCGGGCACGGGGTCAGGCCGCCCGCCGCCGGGGCCGCGGCGTCGACGGCGACGGCCTCCGGCCTGCCCGCGACCAGCGGGCAGTCCGCGCGGTGCCACAGCGTGCCGTCGGGCACGGCGCGCAGCGCGTCGCTCGTCGCCACCGGGGCCTTCGCCCGTTCGGCCCCCGCGGCCGCGGGGGCCTGGTCATCGACGGCCACGAGCAGGCCGTACAGCTCCTCGACCCGGGCCGCGGCGAGCGCGCCCCGGCCGTGCGCGAGGAGCACCGCGCCCGCGACGATCAGCGCGGCGCCCGGCACCGTGCAGGACGCGAGGTAGGGCAACTGCCGCTCGGCGAAGCGCTCTCCGGAGATCCCGTACCAGCCGATGACGCACAGGACCGCGCCGGTCGCGAGCGCGGCGAAGGCCGCCCACAGCATGGGGTGGACCGCCCGCAGCCGGGCCGCGCGGGACGCGGCCCGCGCCGCCGCGGGAGTGGTCCCGTCCGTCCTTGCCGCCCGCATCGAGGCCCCCCGGGTGCCTGGTGGGTCTGTTCATGGAAGCCAATGGATTGCACTATGCCTTCTGGAAGCCGACCCTGAAAGCACCGGGCGCCCTTCGTCCGGTCCGACATCCGGTGGTGAGCCAGATGGTGCTCTGGACAGGACCAAGGCGGGGGAGCGACCCACGACGGGGGCGGGTGCGGAGCCCGGTCCTCGCGGCCGCCGCGGTCCTGCTGTTCGTCCCGGCCGTCGCGGCCTGCGGCGACGACAGCGGTGACGAGGGCGGGAGCCCGCCGCCGCAGCCGTCCGTGGAGACGACCAGCAAGGCCGGTGACGCCGACGAGCCCGCGGACCCGGCGGCCGCCGAGAAGGAGGTCCGGGCGAACTGGCAGAAGTTCTTCGACCCGGCGGTGTCCCTGAAGGACAAGGAGGCCGTCCTGGAGAACGGCGCCGAGATGCGCCAGGTCCTGCAGAGCTTCAGCGGGGACGAGCGCGGCAGGCAGGTCCGGGCCCGGGTCGCGAAGGTCGAGTTCACGTCGGCGAAGGACGCGGACGTGACGTACGCGCTGACCCTGAAGGGCGCGACCGCGCTGCCGAGCGCGAGCGGCACCGCCGTCGACCAGGACGGCACCTGGAAGGTGTCCGTCAAGACGCTGTGCGCGCTGGTGCAGCTGAGCGGCAACAAGTCGCCCGGTCCGGGCTGCTGAGACTTGGGCCGCCGACGGACCCTCGTGGCCGCGCTCGCCGTGGCGGCGCTCCTGGGGAGCGCGGCCTGCGGCAGCCGGCTGCCGGAGAGCGACTTCGAGCGGCGCGCGCCGTCGGGAGGGGCGGTGCCGCCCCGCGGCGGCCCGCCCCTGCGGGTCGGCGTCATCACCAGCGCCACCAGCCCCGTCGGCGGCTCCGCCTTCACCGGGCCGCGCGACGGCGCCAAGGCCTACTTCGAGCGGCTCAACGACCGCGGCGGGATCGCCGGACGCGAGGTCGAGGTGCGCACCTGCGACGACGGCGGCAGCGGCGTCGGCAACAACGAGTGCGTGCACAAGCTGCTCGACGAGCAGAAGGTCGTCGCCCTGGTGGCCACCACCGTCCTGGACTACGCGGGCGCGCCCCGGGTCTCCGAGGCGGGCGTGCCCGACATCGGCGGGCAGCCGATCGGCCCGGCGTACGACACCTATCCGCACCTGTACGGGATCTACGGCAGCCTCGCGCCGCGCGCGGGCGAGCCGGGCTGGGGCGGCGAGCTGTACGGCGGCACCGAGGTCTACCGCTACTTCAAGCGCGAGCAGGGCGCCCGCACGGCCGCGGTGGTCTCCTACAACCAGGCCGCGTCGGCGGCGTACGCGCGCCTGGTGAAGCGCGGCCTGGAGGCCGAGGGCTACGAGGTCGTCACCGAGCAGGTCGACTTCGCGCTGCCGAACTTCCGCGCCGCCGCGGCCGACCTCAAGGACCAGGGCGCCGACCTGGTCTTCGACGCGATGGACACGCACGGCAACGCGCGCCTGTGCGAGGCCATGGACGACGTGGGCGCGAAGGTCACCGCGAAGGTCACGAACGTACAGAACTGGTCAGCCTCCGTCGCCGACGACTACAAGGACGCGCCGCGCTGCCGCAACGCCCTGTGGGCCACCGGTTCCAGCCGCAACTACGAGGACACCGGCCACCCGGCCGTGCGGGAGTTCCGCGCCGGCATGAAGAAGGCGGGCAAGGGGGCGGACTCGCTCTCCCAGTGGCAGCTGGAGGGCTGGGCCGCCGGCCTGTGGTTCACGGCCGCCGCCCGCTCCTGCACGGCCTCGGGCGGGGACGTCACCCGCGCCTGCCTGGACCGCTTCATGAGCCGGGGCAAGCCGTACGACGCCGACGGCCTGCTGCTGCCGGTGACGTACGAGCGGCGGGCCGAGCCACCGCGGACGCGCCGGACGTGTGTGTCCGTGGCCCGCTGGAAGGACGATGAGGGCTGGGTCACACAAGGCGACATGAACGCCAACTGCTTCGAGGTACCGCAGCTCTCCTACCAGCCATGACCGGTGTACCACTCATGGAGTTCCCTGTTCCGCATTGCGATCGCGCATCCGTTCAAGAACAAGGCGGGATCTCGACCCAACCCTTGGCCTGAGATTCCCGTCTAACCCCTCGGTAGGCGGACGAGACGGCTGTCCGCGGGTAAACGCGGAATACGGGTACGTATGCATATCTCTTTCCTGATTCACAACGCGTACGGGATCGGAGGGACGATCCGGACCACGTACAACCTGGCGAACACCCTCGCGGAGCAGCACGACGTGGAGATCGTCTCGGTGCTGCGCCACCGCGACGAGCCGGTCTTCGCGCCGGACCCGCGGATCCGGCTCAGCCACCTCGTGGACATCAGGAAGGACAGCCCCGGATACGAGGGCGACAGCGCGGCCCACACCACCCCGGCCCGCGTCTTCCCGAGCGCCGAGGGCCGCTACGCGCAGTACAGCGCCCTCACCGACGAGCGCATCGAGGCCCACCTGAAGTCCCTGCGGTCCGACGTCGTCATCGGCACCAGGCCCGGCCTGAACGTGCACGTCGCCCGGCAGACCCGGCGCGGCGTGCTGCGCGTCGGCCAGGAGCACCTCACGCTCGACAGCCACTCCGACGAACTGCGCCTCCAGCTGCGCAGCGTCTACCCCCGCCTCGACGTCCTCACCACCACGACCGAGGCCGACGCACGGGACTACCGCAAGCGGATGCGGCTGCCCGGCGTGCACGTCCAGGCCGTGCCGAACCCGGTGCCCGCGCCCGGCATCGAGCCCGCCGACGGCTCCCACAAGTGGGTCGTCGCCGCCGGGCGGCTCGCCCCCGTCAAGCGGTACGACCTGCTGATCCGCGCCTTCGACAAGGTGCGCAGGGAGCGCCCCGACTGGCGCCTGCGGATCTACGGCGGCGGCCGCCAGAAGGAGAAGCTGCGCCGGCTGATCGACGACCTCGGCCTGTACAACCACGTCTTCCTCATGGGCCCCGCCCACCCCATCGAGCCCGAGTGGGCCAAGGGCTCCATCGCGGCCGTCAGCTCCAGCCTGGAGTCCTTCGGCATGACCATCGTCGAGGCCATGCGCTGCGGCCTCCCGGTCGTCTCCACCGACTGCCCGCACGGCCCCGGCGAGATCATCGAGAACGGCGTCGACGGCCGTCTCGTCGAGGTCGGCAACGCCGACGCCATGGCCGACGGCCTGCTCGAACTCATCAACGACGACGCACTGCGCCAGCGGATGGCGTACGCCGCCCTTGAGGACTCCGAACGCTTCGACCCGGCCCGCATCGCCGAGCGCTACGAGGTGATGTTCCACGGCATGCTCCAGCGCGGCGGCTCGCTGGGCGGCCGGGTGCGCGGCACGATGCACCGCGCCAGGGGAGCGCTGCTCGGCGGCGCGTACGCCGTTCGGGACGCCGGAAGAACCGCACCGACGAAGGGGCGCTTGGCATGACGGCCGTGTCCACCCAGGACACCATCGGATCCAGTGACGACGCGAGAGGGGCCGGGCAGCCGCCCCCGCCCCGGGCGGACTGCATCGCCGACTCCGCGGGCGGTCTGACCTTCGACGTCACCGACCCCGGCGAGGCGGGCACCGCGCATCTGCTGCTGCGCCGCAGGGACTCCGACCCCGTCGCCGAGGTGCGGCTGCCGCTCACCCCCGCGGGCGACGGGCGGCTGCGCGCCGCGCTGCCCAGCAGCGTCGAGCTCGCCGAGGGCCGCTGGAACGCGTACGCCCTGGTGGACGGCGGGGAGCCGCGCCGCCTCATGCCCGGGGTCAACGACCTGCGCTCGCTCGTCGACCGCGCGCCCAGCGGCAGCCGGGGCCACGTCTCGGTGCGCATCCCGTACGCCACCAAGCAGGGCAACCTCTCGGTGCGCGCCTGGGTGCGGGCCCCGCACGCGGAGGCCGGTGAGCTGCGCATCACCGACGCCGGGTTCACGGCGCGCGGCCGCGTGTACGGCACGGACCTCGCCGCGCGGGCACGGGTCGAGGCGGTGTTCCGCAAGGAGCCCGAGCGGGTCGTGCGCGCCGATGTCACGGCACAGGGGCCGGAGTTCGACGTCACGCTGCGGTACGAGGACCTCGCCGCCGGGCGCGGGCCCTGGGACCTGTGGCTGCTGCCCGGGGGCGACGAGGGGCCGCGGGTGCGCCTGGCCCGGCTGCTCGACGACGTGGCGGACAAGAAGCCGATCTTCACCTACCCGGTGACGGCCCTCGAAGGCCCGGACGGGCCGGTCGAGGCCGGCCCGTACTACACCAACGACAACGACCTGGCGGTGCGCGTACGGGCGGCCGTCGGCGACTGAGGGAACGCGCGCCGGGAGGAGGGCTCCGCCATCGCGGACCGTAGCTGTCCGCGAGAGGCGGCAGAATCGGCCGCATGTTGGAGACCTCCGCACGACTGCTCCGCCTGCTCTCGCTGTTGCAGGCCCACCGGGAATGGTCGGGCGCGGACCTCGCCGAGCGCCTCGGCGTGACCGCGCGCACGATCCGCAGGGACGTGGACCGGCTGCGCGAGCTCGGCTACCCCGTCAACGCGAGCCCCGGCACCGGCGGCGGCTACCAGCTGGGCGCGGGCGCCCAGCTGCCCCCGCTGCTGCTCGACGACGACGAGGCGGTCGCGGTCGCCGTGGGCCTGCGCACCGCCGCGGGCCAGGGCATCGAGGGCATCGGCGAGAGCTCGGTACGGGCCCTCGGCAAGCTCGAACAGGTCCTGCCCGGCAGGCTGCGGAGCCGGGTCGGCGCCCTGAACGCCTTCACGGTGCCGATGCTGCACGCGCCCCGGCAGCAGGCCGTCGACGCCGCCGTGCTCACCGACCTCGCCGCCGTCTGCCGGGACTCCGAACGCCTGCGCTTCGACTACCTCGACCACGGCGGCGGTTCGAGCCGCCGCACCGTCGAGCCGCACCGCCTGGTGTGCACCGAGCGCCGCTGGTACCTCGTCGCCTGGGACCTGGACCGGCAGGACTGGCGCACGTTCCGCGCGGACCGGATCACGCCCCGGCCGCCGCACGGCCCGCGCTGCGCGCCCCGCACCCCGCCCGCCGACGACCTCGCCGCCTACGTCTCCCGGGGCGTGTCGACCCGCGCCTACGCCGAACAGTCCACGGTCCGCCTCTTCGTGTCCCTGGAGGAGGCCACGCAGCGGGTGAAGCCGCTGGACGGCACCCTGGAGGCGGAGACCGAGCACACCTGTCTGCTGCGCACGGGGGCGGCCAGCCTGGAGTTCCTGGTCTTCCACGTGCTGTTCCTGGGCTTCGAGTTCGAGGTGGTCGAGCCCGTGGCGGTGCTCGACCGGATCCGCTCCCTCAGGGACGTGCTCAGCCGGGCCCTGGACCGGGGTGGCGCACCTGGTCGTCCGGCGCCCGGAACGCCGCGTACTCCGGATGGTGCAGATCGAACGCCGGGGACTCGGAGCGGATCCGGGGGAGCGTGACGAAGTTGTGCCGGGGCGGCGGACAGGACGTCGCCCACTCCAGGGAGCGGCCGAACCCCCAGGGGTCGTCGACGTCCACCTTCTCGCCGTACTTGGCCGTCTTCCAGAGGTTGTAGAGGAACGGCAGCGTGGAGATGCCGAGCAGGAAGGCGCCGATGGTCGAGAGGGTGTTGAGCACCGTGAAGCCGTCCGCGTCCAGATAGTCGGCGTACCGCCGGGGCATGCCTTCTGCGCCCAGCCAGTGCTGGACCAGGAACGTGGTGTGGAAGCCCACGAACAGCGCCCAGAAGTGGATCTTGCCGAGGCGCTCGTCGAGCATCTTGCCGGTGAACTTCGGCCACCAGAAGTAGAAGCCGCCGAAGGTCGCGAAGACGACCGTGCCGAACACCACGTAGTGGAAGTGCGCCACGACGAAGTACGAGTCGGTGACGTGGAAGTCGATCGGCGGGGAGGCGAGCAGCACGCCCGTGAGCCCGCCGAACAGGAACGACACCAGGAAGCCGACCGCCCACAGCATCGGCGTCTCGAAGGACAGCGAGCCCTTGAGCATCGTGCCGGTCCAGTTGAAGAACTTCACCCCGGTGGGCACCGCGATCAGGAACGACACGAACGAGAAGAACGGCAGCAGCACCGCGCCCGTCGCGAACATGTGGTGCGCCCACACGACCACCGACAGACCGGTGATCGCCATCGTCGCGCCGACCAGCGGCAGATAGCCGAAGATCGGCTTCCGGCTGAACACCGGGATGATCTCCGTGATGATGCCGAAGAACGGCAGCGCGATGATGTAGACCTCCGGATGCCCGAAGAACCAGAAGAGGTGCTGCCACAGCAGCGCACCGCCGAACTGGGCGTCGAAGACCACGGAGTGGAAGCGCCGGTCCGCCTCCAGGACGAGCAGGGCGGCCGCGAGCACGGGGAACGCGATCAGCACCAGGACCGAGGTGAACAGCACGTTCCAGGTGAAGACGGGCAGCCGGAACATCGTCATCCCCGGCGCGCGCATCCCGATGATGGTGGTCAGGAAGTTCACCGAGCCGAGGATCGTGCCGAACCCGGAGAGCGCGAGCCCCATGATCCACAGGTCGGCCCCGATGCCGGGCGACCGCTCCAGGCTGTTGAGCGGCGCGTACGCGAACCAGCCGAAGGCCGCCGGGCCGCTCGGCACGAGCAGCGAGCCGAGCACCATCAGACCGCCGAAGAGGAACAGCCAGTACGAGAGCATGTTGAGCCGCGGGAACGCCACGTCGGGCGAGCCGATCTGCAGCGGCATGATCTCGTTGGCGAAGCCCGCGAACGTCGGCGTCGCGAACAGCAGCAGCATGATCGTGCCGTGCATCGTGAAGAGCTGGTTGAACTCCTCGTTGGTCAGCATCTGGAGCCCGGGGCGGGCGAGCTCGGCCCGCATCAGGAGCGCCATCACGCCGGCGATCAGGAAGAAGACGAACGACGTGATCAGATAGAGGTGGCCGATCTTCTTGTGGTCGGTGGTGGTCAGCCAGTCGACGAGGATCGCGCCCCGCGTCCGCCGCCGCGCCGGGCGCTCCGCCGCCGCCCCCACCGTCTGCGTCCCCATGCTTGCCCCTTCGCTGTCGCGTCCTGGGCTGCCCGAAGCACAGGCCATGATGCTCGTGTGCCCCCGACTCCGACAGAGGGCGTACGGCACTCCGGCGCCGGGGCGCGCTCCGGCTCGCGGGAGCGCGGGGGGCGGGGAGTGCGCGGGGAAGGGGCGGTGAGCGGGCGCGGGACGCGCGGGGAGCGGGAGAGGAATCATGAATTCCCCGCACTCCGTCACCGTCCGCGCGGCGCCCGGTAATCCGGAATGCGAAGGATCTGCAGAGGGTTTCGGAAAGTATTCGCGCGAGGTTCCAAACGCTCCTCGGACGGGGCCGGGCGGGCTTTTCCGACGGTGCCTCAAGAGGGGTGCGAGAGCTTCGGAGTTCGGCCGGAATTCCGCCTCACCGGGGACGGAACCGCTCGTACGTGTGACGGAGTTAGGGCGAAACGCGCGTCGTGATCCTGTGACAAAAGCGTGACCGGAGGGGGATCCGTGACGCATGGTGCCGCGCTCCGGCCTTCCCCCGCGGGAATCGGCCGCCTAACGTGGCCGGTATGGCACCCATCCCGACCCCGCCCGCCGAGCCCCAGGACACCCCGGACTCCTATGTCGGCCTCGACGCCGCCGAAGCGGAGAGCCGGGCGCGCGCCCGCGGGTGGTCCACCGTCAGGTCGCTGCCGCCGGGCACGTTCATCACCATGGAGTACCTCGCGGGGCGGCTCAACTTCGAGGTCGAGGGCGGCCGGGTGAAGCGCTGCTGGAAGGGCTGAGCCCGGCGTCCCGCACGAAGGCCCCGGCTCCTTGGCGGAGCCGGGGCCTTCGCGGTGCGGGAGTCAGTCGTGCGTACCGGTCCCGCGGTCAGGGGTGGGTCAGGCGCCGGTGACGGGCCGGGCCGACGCGCCGCGCACCCGGTCCGCGTGCGGCGGGCGGCGGGGACCCGCGGGGGTCACCGGGGTGCGCTCGCAGCGGGCCGTGTGCGGGCCGGGGGCGAGATAGGCCGGGGTGCGGCTCCGGCCCGCGGCGACGGGCTCGCGCACCGGCGGCTGCTCGCCGGAGCCCTTGCCGGAGGCCGGGGCCGGGGCCGCGCCCCCCGCGGACCGCTGCGGCACGAGCGCGGGGGCGGGCACGACGGCGACCGGGGGCCGGGCCCGGAAGCGGTGCCAGAGGCCGAGCGCGAACGGCTCGACCCGGGCGACGAGCGGCTCGAACCAGGGCAGCGCGAGCAGGATGAGCAGGCCCGCGGCCCAGCCGAGGAAGACGTCGCTCAGCCAGTGCGTACCCAGGTAGACGGTGGTGAGGCCGACGCTCAGGGAGACCACGGCGGACAGCGCCGACAGATAGCGGCGGGTCACCGGGGTCGAGGCCAGATAGGCGAGGATTCCCCAGGTCACGACGGCGTTGGCGGTGTGGCCCGAAGGGAATATATCGCCGCCCTGCCCCATCTCGTTCGAGCCGATCACGGTGGCGTAGTGCGGGCCGAGGCGGCCCATGCCGATCTTGGCGGCGCCCACCGTGGCGTTGAGCAGCAGCAGGGCCGTACCGAACATCAGGAGCGGGCGGAGCGTGTGCTGCCGCCAGGAGCGCCAGCCCAGCCAGGCCGCGACCATCACGGCGGTGGGGCCGCGCTGGCCGAGCACGACCCAGTAGTCGAGGAAGCCGTGGATCTCGGGCCACTGCTGGTAGGGCCGGAAGAACATGACCTGCCAGTCGAACCGCACGAGCCAGGAGGTGACCAGGACGGCGACCACGATGGCGAGGTAGAACGCCAGGGTCGCGCTGAAGAGCACGACTCTGTGCCGGCTCATCCTCGGCACATCGAGGTGAACCGGCCGTTCCGGCTCACGGTCAAGACGGGCGAAGAGCCGGTCCAGACGGGTCAGGTTTCGTTCGGTACGCACCCAATCGACGTTACAGCGAGTGAGCGCCGTTCCCGGTCGAATCGGTGGGGTTGTGATGACGATGTGATGTGGCATTGCTCTCAGGCCCCGGCGTATTCCCGCCGGAATGCTTTTTCAATCGGGGTCGTTATACCCAATTCGTTGATCGTCGCTCCCCGGGTTTTAGGGCACTTATGAATTCGTTCACCGGGATCTGGTGCGGAATTCTCCGGGTGCTCACCGGATGCGCGCCGGGTGGATCAAGGGGCGGCTCGGAGGGCGGTCCCTCGATAAATGATCTTGGCGGGATCAGGGTGGCCCCGAGCCGTTCAGCCAGAACGCCCCGTACACCGCGCCGGCCACGGCCACACCACTGATGACCAGCACCGATCTCGACGTCCGCAGCCGCGCGAGCGCCACCGCGAGGGGCAGGAGCAGGGGGAAGGCGGGCATCAGCAGGCGTGGTTTGGAGCCGAAGTAGCCCGCGGCGCACAGGGCGAGCACCAGGACGACCCCGCTGTAGACGAGCAGCGGCAGCGGCTGGCGCTGCCGCACCCCGGCGACGTACAGCCGGATCAGCAGCGCGACGCCGACGATCAGGCCGAGCCCGGCGAGCGCGCCCGGCACGGAGGTGAACTTGGCGCCGACGAACCGCGCGAAGGCGTAGCCGCCGTCGAAGCCGTTGCCCCAGCCCTCCTGCACGTCGAGGTAGCCGAGGAGGCCGCCGCCCGTGCGGTGCCCGACCCACAGGACGTAGGCGGCCGCCCCGAGCGGGGCGAGCAGCGCGCCGAGCGCGACGCGCGCGTCGACGCGGCCCCGGCGGCGCACCTCCAGGACCGCCGCCGCCCACAGCGCGAGGACCACGGCCCCGCCCACCGGCCGGGTCAGGCCCGCGAGGGAGGCGAGGAGCCCCGCCGTCACCCAGCGTCCCGTGAGTACCGCGTACAGCGACCAGGCGGCGAGCGCCGTGAACAGCGACTCGCTGTACGCCATGGACTGCACGATGCCGACGGGCAGCACCGCCCACAGCGCCACCGCGCACACGCCCGCCCGGCGCCCGTACAGACGGTCCGCGACGGCGAAGACGCCGCCCGCCGCGCACAGCGAGGCGACCGCGCTCACCAGCAGGCCCGCGTCCGCGTGACTCAGTGGGCCGACCGCCGCCACCAGCCGCTCCAGCCAGGGGAGCAGCGGGAAGAACGCGAGGTTGGAGTGGACGCTGCCGTCCGGCAGGGTCACCTCCCAGCCGTAGCCGTGCTCGGCCACGCGCACGTACCAGAGGGAGTCCCAGCGGGCGGAGAGCAGCGTGTGCGGGCTCTTGCCGGTCCCCGCGGACCACGCGGCCAGGGCCGCGAGTCCCAGAGCGCGTACCCCCGCGTACACGAGCAGTGCGGTCACTGCCGCGCGGCGCCTTTCGGTGGCCTTCCCCGCGGGGGGCTTTTCAAGATCGGTCACCCGGGCGATTATCCCCGTCCCCCTCTTGTCCTTCCCCGCCGCCTCCTGGGTGTCCCGTGCGCATGGGGCTGCGCCCCTTTCCCCCTTGTTGGCGCTTCGCGCCTCGTCCTCAAGCGCCGGACGGGCTTTTCGCTGTGGCGTATGCCACAGGCTCTCGGGGCAACCGTGAGAGGTCCGCCACGCGCGGCGCCGCGGGACTCGCGTACGCTGACGGCCACTCGCTGTTCACAGCCGCCACAGCCGGACGACCTGATCCCGTCGGGTCCCACGGGATCCCGCTGGGCCGCATTTCGCGAGGTATCACTGGGAGGTACGCACATGTCCGGGACGACCACGGCCGCCGCTCCATCCGGCCGTCGGCCCCCCGGCGCGGGCGCCAACCGCTGGGTCGTGCTCGTCGTCCTCTGCGTCAGCCTGCTGCTCGTCGCCGTCGACGCCACCGTCCTGCACGTCGCCGTGCCCGCCGTCACCGAGGACCTCACGCCCGGCGCGATCGAGCTGCTGTGGATCGTGGACATCTATCCGCTGGTCTGCGCCTCGCTGCTCATCCTGTTCGGCACGCTCGGCGACCGCGTCGGGCGCAGACGCGTGCTGCTGCTCGGCTACGGCCTGTTCGGCGTGGCCTCGGCGGTCGCGGCCCTCGCGGACACCGCGCAGGTGCTCATCATCGCCCGCGCGCTGCTCGGCGTCGGCGGCGCCATGATCATGCCCGCGACGCTGTCGATCCTGCGCCAGGTCTTCCCCGACCGGCGCGAGCGGGCGCTGGCCATCGGCATCTGGAGCGCGGTGGCCGCCGTGGGCGCGGCCGTCGGGCCCCTGCTCGGCGGCTTCCTGCTCGAACACTTCTGGTGGGGCTCGGTCTTCCTCATCAACATCCCGCTGATGCTCGTCAGCCTGCCCGTCGGCCGCTGGCTGCTGCCGGAGTCCACCGGCGAGCGCGACGGACCGTGGGACGTCGTCGGCGCGCTGATGGCGGCGGGCGGCCTCTTCTGCCTCGTCCTCGGCGTCAAGCGGCTCGGCGGCGGCGAGTCGCCGCTCGGCTCGACGACGCTGCTCGCCCTCGCCGTCGGCGGCGGGCTGCTCGTCGCCTTCGTCCGCAGACAGCGGCGGCGCACGCATCCGCTCGTCGACCTGGCGATGTTCACGCGGCCCGCGTTCAGCACGTCCGTCGGCTGCATCGTGCTCGCGATGCTCGCCCTCGTCGGCCTGGAGCTGATCGCCGCCCAGTACCTGCAACTGGTGCTCGGCCTGTCCCCGCTGGAGACCGGCCTCCGGCTCCTCCCGCTCACCATCGCCGCCATGGCCGCGGGCCTCGCGGGCTCCCGGCTGCTCCAGCGCTTCGGACCGCGTCGCATGGTCGCCTGCGGCTTCGGCCTCACCGCGCTCGCCGTGGTCGCGCTGACCGGCATGGGCGGCGACGACAACGCCCCGCTGCTGCTCACCGGCTTCGTGCTGCTCGGCTTCGGCCTGGAGACCACGCTCTTCGGGGCGTACGAGTCCATGCTCAGCGAGGCCCCGCAGACCCAGGCCGGCGGTGCCGCGGCCATCGGCGAGACCTCCTACCAGCTGGGCGCGGGCATCGGCATCGCCCTGCTCGGCAGCGTCATGAACGCGGCGTACGCGCCCGGCCTCTCCTCCGTGCGGGGCGTCCCCGCGGCCGACAGCGCGGCGGCCGGGCACTCCCTCGGCGAGGCCTACGAGGTCGCCGACCGGCTCGGCGGGGGACAGGGCGAGGCCCTGCGGTCCGCCGCGCGGAACTCCTTCGTCCACGGCCTGCACGTGACCCTCCTGGTCAGCGCGGGACTGCTGCTGCTCGGCGCGCTCGCGGCCCTGCGGCTGCCGCGCCGCATGGACTGTGGTGCCCCCACCGCTCCGGGCATACCCACCCCGCGCGACACCCCGGCCGTCCCCGCCGACTCGGTCCGCTGACCGCTGTCCCCACCGGGAGTCCCCGAGCCCGTCCCTTCCCGACTCCCGGGGGCTCCGCCCCCAGGCCCCCGCTCCTCAATCGCCGGAGGGGCTGGCCGCGGGCCACCCTGGACGCGTAGCGTCTGGCTACCAGTGCTAGTTAAGTCCCGCTGGAGGCCACCATGCCGTTCCCGCCCTTCGACCCCGCCGACCCGCTCGGCGTCGACGACCTCCTCGCACCGGAGGACCTAGCCGTCCGCGACACCGTCCGGTCCTGGGCGGCCGACCGCGTGCTCCCGCACATCGCCGAGTGGTACGAGACCGGCGAACTGCCCCAGGTGCGGGAACTCGCCCGCGAGCTCGGCTCGATCGGGGCGCTCGGCATGTCGCTCACGGGCTACGGCTGCGCGGGTGCCAGCGCCGTGCAGTACGGGCTCGCCTGTCTGGAGCTGGAGGCGGCCGACTCCGGCATCCGCTCGCTCGTCTCGGTGCAGGGCTCGCTCGCCATGTACGCGATCTGGAGGTTCGGCTCCGAGGAGCAGAAGCAGCGCTGGCTGCCGGGCATGGCCGCGGGCGAGGTCATCGGCTGCTTCGGGCTCACCGAGCCCGACCACGGCTCCGACCCGGGCTCCATGCGCACGTACGCGAAGAAGGACGGCACCGACTGGGTGCTCACCGGGCGCAAGATGTGGATCACCAACGGCTCGGTCGCGGGCGTGGCCGTGGTGTGGGCGCAGACGGACGACGGGATCCGCGGCTTCGCGGTGCCCACCGACGCCCCGGGCTTCTCCGCCCCCGAGATCAAGCACAAGTGGTCGCTGCGCGCCAGCGTCACCAGTGAGCTGGTCCTGGACGAGGTGCGGCTGCCCGCCGACGCGGTGCTGCCCGGCGTCACCGGGCTCAAGGGCCCGCTGAGCTGTCTCACGCACGCGCGCTACGGCATCACCTGGGGCGCGATGGGCGCGGCCCGCGCCAGCTTCGAGGCCGCCGTGGAGTACGCCAGGACCCGGGAGCAGTTCGGCAGGCCCATCGGCGGCTTCCAGCTCACCCAGGCCAAGCTCGCCGACATGGCGGTCGAACTGCACAAGGGGATCCTGCTCGCGCACCACCTCGGGCGGCGCATGGACGCCGGGACCCTCCGGCCCGAGCAGGTCAGCTTCGGCAAGCTCAACAACGTACGGGAGGCGATCGAGATCTGCCGCACCGCGCGCACGATCCTCGGCGCCAACGGGATCTCCCTGGAGTACCCCGTGATGCGGCACGCGACGAACCTCGAGTCGGTGCTCACCTACGAGGGCACCGTCGAGATGCACCAGCTGGTGCTGGGCAAGGCGCTCACCGGAATCGACGCCTTCCGGTGAGGCCCCGCCTCAGCTCTGGTTGAAGAAGCCGTCGGCGCGGCGGCCGGGGCCCTCGCCGTTGACGATCTCGGTGTGGGCCGGGGTCAGCAGGAAGACGCGGTGCGCCACCCGGTCGATGGACCCGCGCAGACCGAAGATGAGCCCGGCGGCGAAGTCCACCACGCGCTTGGCGTCGGCGGGCTCCATCGCCGTGAGGTTCACGATGACCGGAACCCCGTCACGGAAGAGCTCGCCGATGCCCCGGGCGTCGCGGAAGCTGTCCGGCGTGACGGTGCCGATCCTGGCGCCCTTCTCCTCGGCCGCGTCCGACGCCACCTTCACGCGCGGGTCCGTGACCCAGGCGTCGGACTCGGGGCCATCGGCCCCGTCGTCTTCGTAGCCGTCGTAGTAACGCTCGTCGTTGTTGTCGTCGACGAGGCCAAGCCAGGCACTCGCCTTGCGCACCGATCCCATGGACGCCTCCTCTCGCTGCGGTCTGCTCGTGTTCCGCCCCCCTATCGTCGTCCATGATGCGGATGGTGCGCCAAGGGGATAGACGCCGCACGGGGGTTTCGTGACGGTACTGGTGCACAGTCAACGGGCCGACACGCGTGGTTCTTCAAGGGGATTGCCGTTCCCGGCTGCTGACTGTGAGTGAAATATGATTTCTCTCGGCGTCCGGGTGACGAGCGGTGCGTCCGGGTGAACGGGCCGGTCGCTACGATGCCCGCGGGGGGTCCGTGGCGCGGCGCCGAGCTGCCGTTGACGGACCGTCAGTAGTCGTTCGACCACGCACGGGACCGCCGGTGGGCCACGCATGTGACGCGTCGGCGCACGGGGGAGCACACGGGGGTAATCGTCTTGTTCGGAATAGTCAGGCCCTGTGCCCATCGCCTCGGTGACGGGCTCAAGAACCAGTGGATGGCGCATCTGTGCGGGCTCTGCCTCGCGCTGCGCGGTGACCACGGACAGTTCGCACGCGTCGTGACCAACTACGACGGGCTCATCATCTCGGTCCTGACGGAGGCTCAGGCCGAGCACACCACCGGTCGGCGGCGCACCGCGGGCCCCTGCCCGCTGCGCGGCATGCGCACCGCGTCGGTCGCCCGCGGCGAGGGCGCGCGGCTCGCCGCCGCCGTGTCGCTGGTGCTCGCCTCCGCGAAGGTGCGCGACCACGTCGTCGACGGTGACGGCCTGTTGGCCCGCAGGCCGGTGGCCGCCGCGGCGCGCCGGGTCGCCGGGCGCTGGGACCGGGCGGGCGCGCGCACCGGCGCCGACGTGGGCTTCGACACGGCCGTCCTCGTCGACGCCGTGGAGCGGCAGGAGGGCATCGAGGCCCTGGCGGGCCCCGGCACGTCCCTGCTCACCGTCACCGAGCCCACCGAGACGGCCACCGCGGCCGCCTTCGCGCACACCGCCGTCCTCGCGGGCCGCCCCGGCAACGCGGAGCCGCTCGCCGAGGCGGGGCGGCTCTTCGGCCGGCTCGCGCATCTGCTCGACGCCGTGGAGGACCGGCAGGCCGACGCCGCCGCGGGCGCCTGGAACCCGATCACGGCCACCGGCGCCACCGCCGCCGAGGCGCGCCGCCTCGCCGACGACGCGCTGCACGGCATCCGGCTCGCCCTCGCCGAGGTGGAGTTCACCGACGCCAAGCTCGCGCACTTCCTGCTCGTGCACGAGCTGGGCCGGTCGGTGGACCGGGCGTTCGGGACGGCGTCCTGTGGCCACACCGTGACGGCGTACGACGGTTCCGGTCCGTACGGCGGCGGGAGCGGTCAGGGGCCCTACGGCGGCTCCGGCGCGTACGGCGGCGGGCCGTACGGCGGCGGGTCGCCCTACGGCGACGCGGCCGGGGGCGGACACGGCGGCGCGGCCGGCGGGGGCGGGCACGGCGGCGGGGGCTTCGGCCCCTGGTCGGGGGAGCCGAAGAAGCCGCGCGGGTTCTGGGCGGGCTGCCTCGTCGCGATCGGCCTGTGCTGCACGTGCCAGCTGTGCTGCGCCCGCGAGTACGAGGGGCCGTGGTCCCGGAAGAAGCGCAAGGGCGCCTGCCGGGACTGCGACTGCCCGTGCGAGTGCTGCGAGTGCTGCGCGTGCGACTGCTAGCCGCGGCCCGGCCCCGCCGGGGTGACGCCGGGTCAGTCCTTGATCTCCCGCGGTGAGATCCGGGACGCGTCGATCGCCGACGCCCGCGTGCCCCACTTCTTCAGGATGCGGTCGTACGTCCCGTCCGCGATGAGCTGATTGACCGCCGCCTGGAACGCGGGCGCCAGCTTCGTGCCCTTCTTGAACGCGAAGCCCACGTCCAGGCGGTGGAACTCGCCGAGGAACTTCAGGCCCGGCTGCTGCTTCACCGCGTACCGCAGGCCGTTGATCGTCGACATCACCACGTCGCTGCGGCCCTGCTGCAGGGAGCCCCAGATCGCGCCCTGCTCGGTGTACGTCTTGACGCTGTACGGCTTCTCGCCCGCGTCGGCGCACACGTGCTTGTTGTCCTCCAGGGTCACCTCGAACGTGGTGCCCGCGCCGGTGGCCACGTTCAGACCGCACAGCTGACGGAAGTCCGTGACCTTCTTGAGCTTGCTGTCGTCGCGGACGGCGAAGCCCTGGCCGTCGTTGATGTAGGTGACGAAGTCGATCGTCCTGCGCCGCTCCTCGGTCACGCCGAAGTTGCCGGTGCCCAGGTCGTACTTGCCGCTGCCGAGCGCCGGCAGGATCGCCTCGAAGCTCGCGGTCTCCCGTTTCAGGCGCAGCCCGAGGGCCTTGGCGACGGCATCGGCGAAGTCGATGTCCTGGCCGACCACCGTCTTGCCGTCCTCCAGATAGGCCGAGCCCGGTGGGGTGCCGCCGACGCTGCTGCCGATTCTCAGGGTGCCGCGCTCGCGCACGTCGGCGGGCAGGAGCGCCGCGGCCTTCTCGTTCTTCGTCACCGACGACACCACGTCCGTCGTCGGGAGCTTGCCGCTCCTGCCCCCGGGCGCCGCGCCCGCCGAGGCGTCGGACGAGCCGCCGGAGCCGCACGCGGTCAGCGCGAGCGCGGCGGTCGTGATCAGGGCGAAGGCGGACAGGGACGTGCGGGACGTGCGCATGGCGTGACGTTCTCCGGTGTCGGGGCACGAGGGCGGCGGAAGGAGGGGCGGGCGAGGGGAGGGGCGTGGCCGCGTCCACGGACGCGTGTGAAGACGGGGGCAACCGCGCGCGGACGCGCGGGAGTTACGGCAGGGCGGACGTACGGGACGGCGTCCGTACGGGGGTACGGGCGCGCCGCGCACGGACGTGCGGGAACGCGGGAAGGGGAAGTGCGGGAGTACCGGAGAACGGTGAGACGACCGGTCCGAAGAGTGGGACGCGGTGGGCGAAGGGCCCGGTGGCGCGGCGGGGCGGTCGGCTCAGAGGAGCATCAACAAGACGCCGACCACACGCGACCGAAGTCGATGTGGGAGCGCGTGACCAGCCACTGCTGCGGATGCATGAGCACAAGTGGAACAGGCATCCGGAAAGGCGTCAACTGCGTTGAGACGTACGGCTCATATTCTGGACAGACGCGTGAGACGGCGCGGCGGGCGGCCTTGACAGCGGGCGCGACGTGCCACGTAGTCTCAGGAGACGGACGCGTGCTGAGGGGCTCGCGCCGTGCGGGCCCCCGGCCCACCGTGGCCCGCGTGTCGCACGCGGCGCATGTGAAGGCATCACTCGCACCATCGGAGCCTTCGCATGTCATCCGACGCCCTCACCAAGGTGGCCGTCCACCGGCCCGACCCTCCCGGACAGCATCCGGCCGAACCCCGCATCGTGCCCCGGCGCCACCTCGGCCAGTGGGCGGCCGCGGCCGTCGTCGTCGCGGCGCTCGCGCTCGCCCTGAACTCCGTCGTGCGCAACGAAGCCTTCCAGTGGGGGGTCGTCGGCGACTACTTCACCACCGCGGCCGTGCTGCGCGGACTGTGGCTCACGCTGTGGCTGACCGCCGTCGTGATGGTCCTCGGCTTCGCCCTCGGCACCCTGCTCGCCCTCGGCCGGCTCTCCAGCAACCCCGTTCTGCGGGCGGTCAGCTGGGGCTACGTCTGGTTCTTCCGGTCGATGCCGATCCTGGTGCAGCTCCTCTTCTGGTTCAACATCGGCGCGCTGTACCCGACGCTGCTCGGCATCAAGACCGTCGACCTGCTCGGGCCCGTCACCATCGCCGTCATCGGGCTCACCCTGCACGAGGCCGCGTACGCCGCCGAGGTCGTGCGCGGCGGCATCCTCTCCGTCGACCGGGGACAGACCGAGGCCGCGCAGTCGCTCGGGCTCGGTCGCGCGCGCCGCTTCCGGAGAATCGTTCTTCCGCAGGCCATGCGCTCCATCGTCCCCCCGGCGGGCAACATGCTGATCGGCACGCTCAAGGGCACCTCGATCGTCAGCGTCATCGCCGTACAGGACCTGCTGTACTCCGTGCAGCTCGTGTACCACCGCACCTACCAGGTCATCCCGCTCCTGCTCGTCGCCACGCTCTGGTACGTCGCCGTCACCTCCGTGCTCAGCGTCGGGCAGTACTACGTGGAGCGGCACTACGCGCGCGGCTCGGAGCTCGCCCGATGAGCACCGCGACGGCCTCGTCGACGGTGGCGGGGACGCCCACCCTCGTGATCGTCGGCGCGGGCCCGCGCGCCACCGGCCTCATCGAGCGCATCGCCGCCAACGCGCCGTCCCTGTACGCCGGGGCGCGCCTGGACATCCACCTCGTCGACCCCTACCCACCGGGGCCGGGGCGCATCTGGCGGGAGCGGCAGTCGCCGCTCCTGTGGATGAACTCGCACGCACAGGACGTCACCCTCTTCACCGACGACACCGTGGACCTCGCGGGACCCGTCCGGCCGGGCCCCGCGCTGCACGAGTGGGCGGGCGTCGACGGACAGACCTTCGCCGGGCGCCGCACCCAGGGCGCCTATCTGCGCTGGGTGTACGAGACCTCCGTGGCCGCGCTGCCGCCGGGCATCACCGTGCACCACCACGCCCGGCGCGCCCTGCGTCTGACCGGGCCCCGCGCGGGCCGCCAGCGGGTGTGGCTCGAAGGCCGCCCGCGCCCGCTGCTCGGCGACCTCGTGATCCTCGCCCAGGGCCACCTCGACGCCGACCCCGACGCCGAGCAGCTCCGCCTGGCGCGGCACGCCCGGGAGCACGGGCTCGTGCACCTGCCGCCCGACTTCACCGCCGACAGCGACCTCGGCGCCCTCGAAGCGGGCCAGAAGGTGCTGGTCCGCGGCTTCGGCCTGGCCTTCGTCGACCTCATGGTGCTGCTCACCGAGGGGCGCGGCGGGCGCTACGACGGCGACACGTATGTGCCCTCGGGCCGCGAGCCGGTCCTGTACGTCGGCTCGCGGCGCGGCGTGCCCTACCACTCCAAGCTCGGCTACACCTGGGACGACGGCGAACGGCCGCCGCTGCCCCGCTACCTGGGGCCCGCGCAGATCGACGAGCTGCTCGCCAGACCCGGCGGCTTCGACTTCGGGCGCGACGTGTGGCCGCTGGTCGAGAAGGAGCTGGGCTTCGCCCACTACCACCGCCTGTTCGGCGCGCACCCCGAGCGCACGGCCACCGCCTGGCACGACTTCGACGAGAAGTACGCCGCCTGCCCGCCCGGCAGCCCCGAGCTGCACGCGCTCGTCTCCGCCGCCGTGCCCGACCCCGCCGACCGGCTCGACCTCACCGCCCTCGACCATCCGCTGGACGGCGTCCGCCACTCCTCGTACGCGGGGCTCCAGGAGGGCCTGCGCGCCTACGTCACCGCCGACCTCACCCGCCGTCACGACCCCGCGCACAGCCCCGACCTGGCCGTCTTCCTCGGCCTGCTCTCCGTCTACGGGCAGCTCACCCGGCTCGGCGACATCGGGCCCTGGTGGCACGGCTACTTCAGCTACCTCGCCTCGGGGCCGCCCGGACCGCGTCTGCGCCAGCTGCTCGCCCTGTCCCGCGCGGGGATCGTGCGGTTCCTCGGCGCGGACCTGCGCATCGAGGCGCGCGAGGGGGTGTTCCGGGCGACGAGCGCCACCGTGCCCGGACAGCACGTGGACGCCCGCGCCCTGGTCGAGGCGCGCCTTCCGCAGCCCACGCTCGCCCGCACCCGCGACCCGCTGCTGCGCGCCCTGCACGCCGAGGGGGTGGCCGAGACGCCCGACGGGCTCCTCGCCGTCGACCCCGCCGACGGCCGTGTCCGGGACCGCGCGGGCAGCCCGCACCCGCGCCGCTTCGCCCTCGGCCCGCACACCGACGCGCGCGGCGCGGGCGCCTTCACGCGGCCGCGCACCAACAGCCCTTCCTTCCGGCAGAACGACGCCACCGCGCGCGCCGTCCTCACCTTCCTGCACGAGGCCGGGCGGTGACCGCCGCCCGAGAGAGGTGTACTCCGATGTCCGCAAGCCCACCCCCAGGCCGGGGCCCGCTGCATCTCGCGGCCGCCGTCGACCTGCCCGGCGCACACGACGCCGCGCCCTTCGTCGAACTCGCCCGGCTCGCCGAGCACGGCGCCCTCGACTTCGTGACCCTCGGCGACGGCTTCGCCCGCCGCGGGCTCGACGCGCTCGCCGTGCTCTCCCGCGTCGCGCCGGCCACCGGCCGCGTCGGCCTGGTGCCCACCGTGACCACCACGCACACCGAGCCCTTCCACGTGCAGGCGGCCGTGGCCACGCTCGACTGGGTCAGCCACGGCCGGGCCGGGTGGGCCGTCGAGGTGTCCGCGACCGAGGCCGAGGCCAGGCTGTTCGGGCGGCGCCGGGCGGCCCCGCGCGACGCGCTGTGGCGCGAGGCGGGCGAGGTCGCCGACGTCGCCCGGCGGCTGTGGGACAGCTGGGAGGACGACGCCGAGATCCGGGACGCGGCCACCGGCCGCTTCGTCGACCGGGACAAGCTGCACCACGTCGACTTCGAGGGCGCCGCCTTCTCCGTGCGCGGGCCCTCCATCGTCCCCCGGCCGCCGCAGGGCCACCCCGTGGTCGTCGTCGACGCCACCGCCGAGCACACCCGGGACGTGGCCGTCCGGCACGCGGACGTCGCCCTGGTCCGGGCCGCGAGCCCGGCCCAGGCCGGGGCCGCGCGCGCCGAGCTGCGCGGCCGCGCGGCCGCGCTCGGGCGGGACCCGGAGGCGCTGCGGGTGCTCGCCGCGCTCGTCGTCGACCTCGGCGGCGGCGAGCACGCCGCGCAGCCGGGGCACGGCGGTGGCCCGCACCCCACCGCCGACGGACCGCTCTACCGGGGCGGGCCCGTCGACCTGGCCGACCTCATCGCCGCCTGGCACGCGGCGGGCGCCGCCGACGGCTTCCACCTCACGCCCGTGGAGCCGCGGCGCGACCTGGAGCGCCTGGTCAACGGCACGGTCTCGCTGCTCCAGCACCGCGGCCTGTTCCGCACCTTCTACCCGGGCGCCACGCTCCGGGACCACCTGGGCCTCGCCCGGCCCGCCAACCGCTACGCGGCGCACGCGAGGGAGGCGTCATGACGTCCGGCACCCACGGATCCGCTCCGCAAGGGCCCCGTACGCCAGGGCCTCCCGCGCAGGGGTCTCGTACGCCAGGGCCTCCCGCGCAGGGGTCTCGTACGCCAGGGCCTCCCGCGCGGGGGTCCCGTACGGCCGGATCCCCCGCGCGCAAGCAGATCCACCTCGCCGCCCACTTCCCCGGCGTGAACAACACCACCGTGTGGGCCGACCCCCGGTCGCGCTCGCAGATCGAGTTCTCGTCGTTCGAGCACCTGGCCCGGACCGCCGAGCGCGGGCTCTTCGACTTCTTCTTCCTCGCCGAGGGCCTCCGGCTGCGCGAACACAAGGGCCGCATCCACGACCTGGACGTCGTCGGCAGGCCCGAGTCCCTCACCGTCCTGAGCGCCCTCGCGGCCGTCACCGACCGTCTCGGCCTGGCCGCCACCGTCAACGCGACCTTCAACGAGCCCTACGAACTGGCCCGCAGGCTCGCCTCGCTCGACCACCTCAGCGGCGGCCGCGCCGCCTGGAACGTCGTCACCTCCTCCGACGCCTTCACCGGCGAGAACTTCCGGCGCGGCGGCTTCCTCGACCGCGCCGACCGCTACACCCGCGCGGCCGAGTTCGTCGCCACGGCCCGGGAGCTGTGGGACTCCTGGACGCCCGGGGCGGACGGCGCCCCGGGCGGGCCGCGCCCCTTCGCGCACAGCGGGCGGCACTTCGCCATCTCCGGGGAGTTCGGCGTGGACCGGCCGCCGCAGGGGCACCCCGTCGTGATCCAGGCCGGGGACTCGCCCGAGGGCCGGGAGTTCGCCGCGTCGGCCGCCGATGTGATCTTCACCCGGCACGGCACCCTGGAGGCGGGCCGCGCGTTCTACGCGGACGTCAAGGGCCGCCTCGCCCGGTACGGCCGCGGGCCCGAGGACCTCAAGATCATGCCCGGTGTCACCTTCGTCCTCGGCGACACCGCGGCCGAGGCGCAGGAGCGGGCCACCGAGATCCGCCGCCAACAGGTCTCGCCGCAGAACGCCCTCCTGGCCGCGGAGCAGGTGTGGGGCGTCGACCTGTCGGCGTACGACCCGGACGGGCCGCTGCCCGACATCGACCCGGACCCGGAGTCGACGCTCGTCCAGGGCCGGGTGCGGGTCGGCGACGTGCTGGCCGTCGCCGAGAAGTGGCGGGCGCTGTCCCGCGCCAAGGGCCTGTCCCTGCACCAGACCGTCATCGAGACGACCGCGCGGCAGTCGTTCATCGGCACGCCCGCCGCCGTCGCCGAACAGCTCGACGAGTTCGTACGGACCGACGCCGCCGACGGCTTCATCCTCGTCCCGCACCTGACGCCGGGCGGGCTCGACGAGTTCGTCGAACGGGTGGTGCCGCTGTTGCAGGAGCGCGGCGCGTTCCGCACGGAATACGAGGGCGCGACGCTGCGCTCACACCTCGGGCTGTCCGAGCCCGCACGGAAGGGTTGATGCACCATGAGTACGACAAGCACCACCGAGGACGCGCTCCGGGACTGGAAGCAGTGGCACGCACAGCGCGTCGAGACGGTGTCCGCGCCCTACGGCCCGCTGTCCCTCACCGGCACGCACTGGCTCGCCGACCACCCGGACGGCGCCCTGCCCGGCCTCCCGGGCCGCTGGGCCGAGGACGGCGACGAGGTCGTCCTGACCACGGGCCCCGAGGACGGCCTCACCCTCGACGGACGGCCCTTCCCCGGCACGGCCCGGCTCACCGCGGACCCCGGCCCGGTCACGGCCGCGCGCCTCGCGCTCGGTGAGCGGCGCCTGGTCGTGCTGCGCCGCGAAGGGCTGTGGGCGGTGCGCGACTTCGACCCCGGCGCACCGGCGCGCCGCGCCTTCACGGGCATCGAGGCCACCTCGTACGACCCGCGGTTCGCGGTGGAGGGCCGCTTCACCCCGTACGGGGAGGACCGCACCGTGCGGGTGTCCAACGCGGACGGCGTGGAGCGCGGGCTCGGGCTCGGCGGCGAACTCGCCTTCCGCCTCGCCGGGCAGGACCACACGCTCCAGGTGAGCGTCGAGGCCGACGGTTCGCTGTGGGCCGTCTTCGCGGACGCCACCAGCGGGGGCTCCAGCTACCGCTTCCGCTTCCTGCGGCCCGCCGCGCCCGGCGCCGACGGCCGCGTCACGGTCGACCTCAACCGCGTGCTGCTGCCGCCGTGCGCGTTCGCCGACCACTTCATCTGCCCGTTCCCGCCGCCCGGCAACACGCTGCCCGTCGAGATCGCCGCGGGGGAGCGGAACGTGGCGCTTCGCTGACCTGTCGCCGGGGCCGGGACGCTTCGACTCGCCGTCGGGTGTCCGCGGCCCCGGCGCGGCCGGTCGCGCCCGCCCGGCGGAGTCGCTGGGAGAAGCAGCCCCGAGCCCCTTCGGGGCGCGCTCGTCGGCATCGGGCCGCGGTGGCTGGAAACGGCACCTTGTGCGGTGCGTCACCCCGCCGAATACTCCCGTGCAGCGCTTGTCAGGGGCACGGCGTAGCCGGAATCCGTCGTGTCCGATGGCTGCGCCTCACGGGCCCCGCCCCCACGGGCCCCCTGACTTCCCTCGGGAGGAACCAGCAGTGAGGATCAAGCGCACCACCCCCCGCGGCACCCCGACGAGACACCTCCGCACCGCCGCCCTCGCGACCGGCCTGGTGGCCGCGGCGGCGCTCGCCGTGCCCGCCGCCAGCGCCGACGAGGCCCGTACGTACAGCGCGTCCGACCTCACGGCCGCCAGTGACGCCGTCCTCGAAGCGGACGTGGCGGGCACCGCATGGGGCGTCGACGCGAAGACCGGACAGGTCGTCGTGACCGCCGACAGCACGGTGTCCGCGGCCGAGATCGCCCGGGTGAAGAGCGCGGCGGGCGACAAGGCGGGCGCCCTCAGGATCGAGCGCACGCCGGGCACCTTCCAGAAGTACATCTCCGGCGGCGACGCGACCTACGCCGACAGCTGGCGCTGCTCGCTCGGCTTCAACGTGCGCAACGGCAGCACCTACTACTTCCTCACCGCCGGGCACTGCACCGACGGCGCGGGCACGTGGTGGGCCAACTCCGCGAAGACGACGGTGCTCGGCACCACCTCGGGCTCCAGCTTCCCCGGCAACGACTACGGCATCGTCAAGTACACCAATGACTCGGTCACCAAGTCCGGCACGGTCGGCAGCCAGGACATCACCCGCGCCGCCGACCCGACGGTCGGCCAGAGCGTGACGCGGCGCGGCTCGACCACCGGCACGCACAGCGGCCGCGTCACCGCCCTCAACCAGACCGTGAACTACGGCGGCGGTGACGTCGTCAGCGGCCTGATCAAGACCACCGTGTGCGCCGAGCCCGGCGACAGCGGCGGCCCCCTGTACGCGGGCTCCACCGCGCTCGGCCTGACCTCCGGCGGCAGCGGCAACTGCTCCTCCGGCGGTACGACCTTCTTCCAGCCGGTCACCGAGGCGCTGCGCGCGTACAACGTCAGCGTGTTCTGACGCCGCGCTCCGAGCCGCTCCCGGCGAGCCCCCGCCCAACTCCCGGGCGGGGGCTCGCCCTTGGCATGACGCGGGGCTCGCCCTGGGATGGGTGGCGCGTTACCTTCGTACTGCATGCCCTATTCGCCCCATGAGACCCCGGGGGCCGTCGTGGTCGAGGAACTGGTGGCGGCCGGAGCGGCCGTCGCGTCCGCCGGACTGCTGTACCTGCTGTCCGCGGCGCGTGTCGTCAAGCAGTACGAACGCGGTGTCGTGTTCCGCCTCGGGCGGCTCCAACAGACGGTGCGCGGCCCCGGCTTCACGACGGTCGTGCCGATCGTGGACCGGATGCGCCGGGTCAACCTCCAGATCGTGACGATGCCCGTGCCCGCGCAGGAGGGCATCACCCGGGACAACGTCACCGTCCGGGTCGACGCCGTCGTCTACTTCAAGGTCGTCGACGCCGCCAACGCGATCGTGCAGGTCGAGGACTACCGCTTCGCCGTCTCCCAGACGGCGCAGACGTCGCTGCGCTCGATCATCGGCAAGAGCGACCTGGACGACCTGCTCTCCAACCGCGAGAAGCTCAACCAGGGCCTGGAGCTGATGATCGACAGCCCCGCCATCGGCTGGGGCGTGCAGATCGACCGCGTCGAGATCAAGGACGTCTCCCTGCCCGAGACCATGAAGCGCTCCATGGCCCGCCAGGCCGAGGCCGACCGCGAACGCCGCGCCCGCGTCATCAACGCCGACGCCGAACTCCAGGCCTCCAAGAAACTCGCCGAAGCCGCCAAGGAGATGTCAGAGCAGCCCGCCGCCCTCCAGCTGCGCCTGCTCCAGACCGTCGTCGCCGTCGCCGCCGAGAAGAACTCCACCCTCGTCCTGCCCTTCCCCGTCGAACTCCTGCGCTTCCTGGAACGGGCGCAGACGGGGGCCGGGCCGTCGGGTCCCGCGCCCGCCGCCGCCCCCGCGCCCGCCGCCGCCCCGCCGGAAAGCGGAGTGGAATCTTCAACCACCGGTCCCGCCGTGCCGTCCGACGCCACCGGACTGACGGAATCCGGACAGGACTAGTCCTCACCCGCTGCCCACCGCCCGCTCGCACCCGGTGTTTGCAACGGGGACCGGCGAGGGGACGACTAGGCGTGACCACGCTGGGTCAACGGGCCGCGGGAGCAGGCGCGTTACCGGGCGGGCGTCCTGAAGTCGACCTTGTGTGCTGCCTGTGAGGCTGGGAATAGTGGGCCGCGTCCTATTGGCATGGACGCGGCTTCACCAGGGCCGTGCCGCCATGCGCTCACGCTTTCCGGCCGCCGAGGTCCCCACATCGGAGCGGGCGGACCCCCCACAGGAGGACATGAGTTGAAGCACCGACGCATACCCAAGCGGCGCGTCGCCGTGGCAGGCGCGGGCGCCGTCGCCCTGATCGGCGCGGCAGTCACCTTCCAGACTGCGAACGCGAGCGACGACACCCCCACCCCCACACCGGACACGCTGTCGGTGGCACAGGCCGGAAAGCTCGCCTCGTCGCTCGACAGGGAGCTGGGCGCCGACGCCGCGGGCACGTACTACGACGCCGGGGCCAAGCAGCTCGTCGTGAACGTCCTGGACAAGGACGCGGTGAAGACCGCCGAGTCGGCGGGCGCCAAGGCCAGAGTCGTGGAGAACTCCCTGGCCGCGCTGAAGAGCGCCCGCTCCACGCTCAGCGACAAGGCGTCGATACCCGGCACGTCCTGGGCCACCGACCCGGCCACCAACAAGGTCGTGGTGACGGCGGACCGCACCGTGCGCGGCGCCGCGCTCCAGAAGCTGGACGCGGTCGTGAAGCAGCTCGGCGGCAAGGCCGAACTCCAGCGCTCCAAGGGGGAGTTCAAGCCCCTCATCGCGGGCGGTGACGCGATCTACGGCGGCAGCAGCCGCTGTTCCCTCGGCTTCAACGTGGTCAAGGACGGCGCCCCGCACTTCCTGACGGCGGGGCACTGCACGGAGGCCGTCTCCAGCTGGTCCGAGAAGCAGGGCGGCCCGGCCATCGGCGAGAACGTGGGCTCCAGCTTCCCCGACAACGACTACGGCATCGTCAAGTACAGCGGCGACACCGCCCACCCGAGCGAGGTCAACCTCTACGGCGGCGGCACCCAGAAGATCACGAAGGCGGGCGCGGCGACCGTCGGCCAGCAGGTGCGGCGCAGCGGCTCCACCACGCAGGTGCACGACGGCAAGGTCACGGGCCTGGACGCCACCGTGAACTACGGCAACGGCGACGTCGTCAACGGCCTCATCCAGACCGACGTCTGCGCCGAGCCCGGCGACAGCGGCGGCGCCCTCTTCGCGGGCGACACCGCGCTCGGTCTGACCTCCGGCGGCAGCGGTGACTGCTCCGCCGGCGGCGAGACGTTCTTCCAGCCGGTGCCGGAGGCCCTCGAGGCCTTTGGCGCGAAAATCGGCTGACGCCTGGTTCGGCGGCCCGAAGGCCCCGGGAACCTTTCGGTTTCCGGGGTCTTCCGGTTTTTCCGACCGGACTTAAGAAAGCGGGTTGAAGAAATCCGCTGCCCTGAATTCCCAAGGGGTTACGCGCGTAGACTGATGTGTGATGCGCAGGTGGATCCGGCGCATGGCCTTGTGAAGCAAGGTTGAGACGTCCATGTGCCTTCCATGGTGGGGGTGTGTGGCGCAGATCTCAATGCGGGCGAGATGCCCGTTTGGTCCCTGTATTGGGCCCTGGAATGTTGCGCCCCTGTAAATCCCCGCAGCATTTCGGAAATGTCTTCTGTGGAGGATTTGCAAGGGCGCCGTATTGCTGGCTCTAATGATGCGCACCCCGACGCGGGACACCTCCGCGTCCGCACGTCATCAGGAGTTGGGCAGCATGGCCGACGCGCCACGAACCGAGCCCCGCGGCCCGCTCGCGGCGGCCGTCGGCGCCTTCCGCAGGGACCGCGTCGGCCTCGCCGCGCTCGGCGTGGTGGCGTTCTTCGTGCTGCTCGCGCTCGCCGCGCCGCTCGTCGCCGCGCTCTACGGCAAGAACCCCACCGAGCACTACGGCCAGAACGAGACGGGCCTCCTCAGCCCGGAGGGCCTGCCGGTGCTGCCCAACGGCGGCATGTCCGGCGAGTTCTGGTTCGGCCTGGAGCCGGGCCTCGGCCGGGACGTGTTCACCCAGCTCCTGTACGGCATCCGCACCTCGCTGCTCGTCGCGGGCGCCGCCATCGCCGTCATCGCGGTCCTCGGGGTCGTCCTCGGCGTGACCGTCGGCTATCTGAGCGGCCTCGCCGACCGGGTCTTCACCTTCGTCTGCAACGTGCTGCTCGCCTTCCCGACGCTGCTGCTCTTCCTCGCGCTGAGCCCCATCGTGCAGACCCGCTTCGTCGACCCCGGCGAGAACGAGCCCGCCTGGATGCAGTTCACCGTCCTGGTGCTCGTCTTCGCCGCCTTCGGCTGGGTGCCCCTGGCGATGGTCCTCAGGACGACCGTGCGCTCCCTGCGCGAGCGCGAGTTCATCGAGGCCGCACGGGCCGTGGGCGCCTCGCGCCGCCACATCGTGCTGCGCGAGCTCCTGCCGAACGTGTGGGCGCCCGTCCTCGTGCACATCACGGTCGCCCTGCCGGGCATCGTCACCGCCGAGGCCGCCCTGTCCTTCCTCGGCGTGGGCATCAGCGAGCCCATCCCCGACTGGGGCCGCATGATCGCCCGCGGCTCCGAGGTCTTCTACGACGACCCGACCTACATGATCTTCCCCGGCGTGACGATCCTGCTCTTCGTCCTCGCCTTCAATCTGCTCGGCGACTCCGTACGGGACGCGCTCGACCCCCGTACCGGCCGCTGAGACCCGGCGCGTCCCGCGCGCCACCCCCACCCGCACCATCCGCAATGGAGTTCACCATGCCCAGGATCACGTCGCGCACCGTGGCCGTCCCCGTCGTCGCCGCCGCTTCCGCCATGCTCGTGCTGTGCTCCTGCTCGGCCGGGGCGGGGTCCAAGAGCGATGCGGCCGCGCCCCGCAAGGAGGACGACCTGGTCGCCGGGGTGGGCAGCGCCAAGGACAGCACGGGCCCGGCGCCCGCCGTCGAGGGCGCGCGCAAGGGCGGCACCATCCGTGTCGCCAACCTGCGCGACTACTCCCACCTCGACCCGCAGAAGATCTACGCGGGCGAGGCGTACAACACCTCGCTCCTGTGGGGCCGCCAGCTCACCCAGTACCAGGTGATCGACGGCAAGCCCAAGCTCGTCGGCGACCTCGCCACCGACATCGGCAAGTCCTCCGACGGCGGCCGCACCTGGACGTACACGCTCAAGGACGGCATCGCCTGGGAGGACGGCAAGCCGATCACCTCCCAGCACGTCAAGTACGGCATCGAGCGCACCTTCGCGCCCGGCTTCGAGATCGGCCCGCCCTACTGGCCGCAGTGGCTCACCGGCAAGCCCGACCTCGCCCAGGCCCGCAAGGTCTACGGCGGCCCCAAGAAGGACGGCGACTTCAAGGGCATCGAGACGCCCGACGCCAAGACGATCGTCTTCCGCTTCGCCGAGCCGCAGTCCGACGTGCCGTTCATGGCCGCCCAGTCCTCCTCGTCGCCGGTCCGCCCCGACAAGGACACCGGCACGCGCTACGACCTCAAGCCGTTCGCGACCGGCCCCTACCGGATCGTCTCCCACCGGCAGAACCAGTCGCTGACCCTGGAGAAGAACCCGCACTGGAAGGCGGCGACCGACCCGATCCGCCACCAGTACGCCGACAAGTTCGAGTTCACCTTCGAGAAGAAGGAGCTCAACACCGCCCAGGAGATCCTCAACGGGCGCGGCGACGGTGCGGACACCGTCACCACCAAGAACGAGTTCCCGCCCGAGCTCATCGGCGAGGCCGAGCGCGACCAGGACAAGAAGGACCTGATCGTCGACGGCCGCCGCGGCGCGTTCACCTACCACCTGGTCGTCCGCAACGACCGCGTCGCCGACCTCGAGGTGCGCAAGGCCATCCACTACCTGCTGCCGCGCCAGCAGGCCCGCCAGGCCCTCGGCGGCCCGCGCGTCGGCGACATCGCCACCACGTACTCCTCGCCCGCCATCGTCGGCTGGGAGAGCTACGACACCTACCCGGTCAAGCCCACGGGCGACATCGAGAAGGCCAAGCAGCACCTGGCCAAGGCCAAGAAGAAGGTCAAGCGCCTCTCGTACGCCTACGAGTCGAACGCCGTCAACGACCGCATGGCGCAGGTCCTCGTCGACGCCTTCGCCAAGGCGGGCATCGAGCTGGTCACCAAGCCGCTGCCGCTGCCCGCGTTCACCAACGAGGTCCTGCGCGGCACCGACCCGAAGTACGACCTGTGGCTGTCCGGCTCCTCCGTGGACTGGCCGACCCCGGCCACCGGCGTGCCCTACCGCTTCGACAGCCGCCGCGACTCCCTGGACAACGACCCGCGGTACAAGAACCCGGCCGTCGACAAGGAGCTCGACCGCATCGCGAAGATCACCGACGCGACGAAGAAGGCCAAGGCGCTCATCGCCCTGGAGAAGAACACGATCATGAAGGACATGCCGATCGTGCCGTTCCTGCACCAGCGCACCCAGCAGGTCCGCGGCGCCAACGTCGGCGGCGCCTTCATCCACCCGATCTACGGCACCATCAGCCCCGCCTGGCTGTACCTGAAGAAGTCCTGACCCATGCTCGCCTACGTCCTCCGACGGGCGCTGACCGCGGTCGTGGTGCTCCTCGCGATCTCCGCGACCGCCTTCGCGCTCTTCTACGCGGCGCCGTCCGACCCGGCCGTCATCGCCTGCGGCCCCAAGTGCGACGCCTCCCAGGTCGCGGCGGTGCGCGAGTCCATGGGCCTGGACCAGCCGGTCCTCGCGCAGTACGCCGACTACGTGCGCGGCCTGTTCGCGGGCCGCACCATCGCGGACGTCGACGGCACCCCGATCGCCTGCGACGCCCCCTGCCTCGGCTACTCCTACGCCCTGCACGAGCCCGTCCGCGCGGCCATCACCAGCCGCTTCCCGGTCACACTCTCGCTCGCGGCGGGCGCGCTCGCCGTCATCCTCGTCGTCGGCGTCGGCGCGGGCTTCGTGTCCGCGCTGCGCCGGGGCCGGCTCTCCGACCGGCTCCTGTCCGCCTTCACCCTGGTCGGCGCCAGCGTGCAGATCTACTTCCTCGGCTACGCGCTGCAGTACCTGCTCGTCTACCAGACCGGCTGGTTCGCGCTGCCCGGCTACACCTCGCCCGGCGAGGACCCCGGCGCCTGGCTCGCGGGCCTGCTGCTGCCCTGGCTCGTGCTCGGCTTCGTCAACGCGGCCGTCTTCGCCCGGCTCTCCCGCGCCCAGATGCTGGAGGTCATGCACGAGGGGTACGTGCGCACCGCGCGCGGCAAGGGCCTCAGCCCGCTGCGCGCCCATCTCAAGTACACCGCGCGCGGGGCCGCGGCACCCCTGGTGCAGCTCCTCGGCCTGGAGGTGGGCGCGCTGCTCGGCGGCGCGTTCATCACCGAGACCGTCTTCGGGCTCAGCGGCGTCGGCAAGCTCGCCGTGGACGCGGTCGTCCAGAACGACCTGCCGACCGTCGTGGGCACCGTGCTGCTCGCCGCGTTCTTCGTCGTGGTGTTCGTCGCCGTCGCCGACCTCGTGGTCGCGTGGCTCGATCCGAGGGTGAGGCTCGCATGACCGCCCCTGCTCCTGCTCCGACGACTGCTCCCGCGCTGCGCGTCCGCGATCTGAGCGTGACGTTCACCGGGCCGCGCGGCGCCGTCACCGCCGCCGAGGGCGTCACCTTCGACCTGGCGCGCGGCGAGGTGCTCGGCCTGGTGGGGGAGTCCGGCTCGGGCAAGTCCACCGTGGGCCTGGCCGCGATGGGCCTGCACGACCCGGCGCGGACCCGGATCACCGGCAGCGTCGTGGCGGGCGGCACGGAGGTCGTCGGCGCGTCCGACGCCGAACTGCGCGCGCTGCGCGGCTCGAAGGTGGCGATGGTGTTCCAGGACGCGCTCGCCGCCCTGTCCCCCTTCCACGCGGTGGGCACCCAGCTCGCCGAGGCCTACCGGATCCACCACCGGAGCGCGTCGCGCGCGGAGGCCCGGGACCGGGCCGTCGACATGCTGGAGCGGGTGGGCATCGCCGCCGCCCGCTCCCGGGACTACCCGCACCAGTTCTCCGGCGGCATGCGCCAGCGCGTGATGATCGCGATGGCGCTGATCAACAGCCCGGACGTGCTGATCGCGGACGAGCCCACGACGGCGCTCGACGCCCGGGTCCAGCGCCAGGTCCTCGACCTGCTCGACGAGCTGCGGCACGAGCACGGCACCGCCGTCGTCCTGGTCACCCACGACGTGGGCGTCGTCGCGCACGCCACCGACCGCGTCCTCGTGATGCGCCACAGCCAGCAGCTGGAACTGGGGCCGACCGAGCGCGTGCTCACCGCCCCCGAACACCCCTACACCCGCGCCCTGATCGGCGCGGCCCCCACGCTCACCACCGTCCCCGGCACCCGCCTCCCGACGGTCGAGGAGCCGGATCCCAAGCCGCGCACGGCGGCCCGGGCGCTGGTGGCGCCCCCCGAGCGGCCCCTCGCCGAAGTCACCGCCCTGCGCGTGGAGTTCGGCGGCGGCCGCACCCTGCTCGGGCGGCGCCGCGAGCCCGCCCGCGCGGTGCGCGGCATCAGCCTCCAGGTGCGCGAGGGCGAGACCCTCGGCCTGGTCGGCGAGTCCGGCTCGGGCAAGTCCACCACGGCCCGGGTGCTCGCCGGACTCCAGCGCCCCACCTCGGGCGAGGTCCGCTTCAACGGCCGCGACATCTCCGGCGCCGCCGGGTCCGCCGCGCTGCGCCGCGAGCTCAGCCGCGAGGTGCAGCTCGTCTTCCAGGACCCGTACGCCTCGCTGAACCCGCGGCGCACCGTGCAGGAGATCGTCACCACGCCGCTGCGGGTGCACACCCGGGCGGACGCGGCCGAGCGCCGCGAGCGCGCCGCGGAACTCCTCGAACAGGTCGGCCTGTCCGCCGACCACCTGGACCGCTACCCGCACGAGTTCTCCGGCGGCCAGCGCCAGCGCATCGGCATCGCCCGCGCGCTCGCGCTGCGCCCCCGGCTGATCATCGCGGACGAGCCGGTCTCCGCGCTCGACGTGTCCGTGCAGGCACAGGTCCTGAACCTGCTGATGGACCTGCGCGACGAGCTGGGCCTCTCGCTCCTGTTCGTCTCGCACGACCTGGCCGTCGTCCGGCACTTCTGCGACCGGGTCGCGGTCATGCGGCACGGGGAGGTCGTCGAGACCGGCACCCGTGACGAGGTCTTCGACGCGCCGGGCGCCGCGTACACCCGCGAACTGCTCGCCGCCGTGGTCTGAGCGGCCCGACGCGTCCGGGTCCGCCGCCCCGTGGAGGGGGCGGGACGGCGGACCCGGACACCCGAAGGCGGTGCCCCGCTCCCCCCTCGCGAGGGGGGAGCGGGGCACCGCCGTTTCGCGTACCGGGATCAGCAGGTGCCCGCCGGGCGGGCCCGGGTCACCAGGTCCGTGTGGCCCGTGGTGCCGTCGATCCACACCACGCGCTTGCCGGTGTCGGCCGCGTGGCCGGTCTGCTCACCGCGGTTGCAGGAGACCCGCTTCAGGCCCTTGCCGTCCAGGTCGGTCTGGACGAGCTTGGTGAGGTTGCCGTTGCTCCAGCCGCGCTGCGGCTTCCACTGGGTGAGGGTCACCGCGGAGTCCGAGGCGTCCACGTTCCAGAAGTACGCGGTGGCCGAGCTCTCGGGGATGACGTCCGTCAGGCCGGTGCCGTCCAGGTTGGCGCGGCGCAGGCCCATGCGGTTGTCGTCGGCGATGTCGTCGACCAGCCAGTAGAGGTACTTGCCGTTGATCGCGGGGGTCGCGACACCGAGGTAGGCGCCCTTGGCCGGGACCAGGGTCTGCTTGCCGCTGCGCACGTCGGTGATCTCCGTGGAGACCTGCTGCTGCCCGTCCTTGTCGACGTACACCTTCGCGTAGCCGAGCTTGTCGCCGCTGAGGGTGGGCAGCGCGGTGACCACGTCGTAGCGGCCGCCGTCCACGAACACCGGCTCGCGCTCGCCCTTGCGCAGGTACGCGACCCGCTGCTGGCCGTGCGGGCTGGACTCCTGCCAGGTCACGGTCCCGCCCGAGACGTGCACGTTGGCGACGGTGGTGCCCGCCGACCACAGCTTCTTGACCGGGCCGCCGGCCAGCGGCCGGGAGAGCACCTCGACGCTGGTCGGTCCGTACGCCACCCACGCCACGGTCCTGCCGTCGGTGTCCGGGTAGACGTGGTAGCGCCCGTCGTTGGGGCTGATCAGCTTCTCAGCACCCTTGCCGTCGGTGCGGCCCGCCCAGACGGAGAAGGCCTCCTGGCCCTCGTCGTCGGACTTCGACGCGGCCCACCAGCCGCCGCCCGCGCCCGCGCCGGTGTTCGGAAGGCGGCCGCCGACGCGGGTGGCGTTCACGTCGCCGAGGAGCTTGTCGGAGTCGGCGCCGATGGCCTTCTCCCAGCCCTTGGTGATGCCGTGCGCGTCGAAGGCCCGGTTCACGGCCCGCAGCTTCGCGCCCTTGACCCCGAGGTCCTTGGCCGCGGCGACCACCGCGTTGCGGGCGTCGGTGTAGCCGTCGAGCGGCGTCAGGTACTCGGCGAGGGCCTTGTAGACGATCCGGTCGGCCAGGGTGCCGCCGAGGTCCTCACGGATGTCCCACAGGGCGCCCGAGAAGATCGTCGAGTTGAGGTGCACACCGCCGCTGTCGGTGCCGATGGTGACGCCGAGGAAGTCCTTGGCGGTGGTCCGCCCGTCGTTCAGATTGCGGAACGCGCAGTCCTCGGGCGCCTTGGTGCGGCACAGGTCCTCGCCGATGAGGGCGGCCTTCGGGTCGCTCATCGGGGTCTTGGACGCGGTCACGTCGATGGCGTTGCCGAAGTAGTCGGCGACCGCCTCGTTCAGGGCGCCGGACTGGCCGACGTAGACGAGGCCCGCGGTGTGCTCGACGACGCCGTGCGTCATCTCGTGGCCCACCACGTCCAGGTCGGCGGAGAGGGTCTTGGTCTCCTCGTCGCCGCCGCCGTACACCATCTTCTGGCCGTCCCAGAAGGCGTTGACGAACGGGAACCCGCCGTCGGTCACGCCCACCAGGGAGTTGATGGCCATGCCCTTGCCGTCGAGGCTGTCGCGGCCGTGCTTCTGCTTGTAGTAGTCGTAGACCTGCCCGGCCGCCCAGTGCGCGTCCACGGCCCCCGACTCGGTGGCGTCCTTGCCGAAGTCCTTGGTCTTGGAGGCGACTTCGGCGATGCCGCTCGGCCACCTGCCGGACGCGTCGTTGGCGTCGACTCCGCGCGCGTCCCAGGTGGTCAGCGCGTTCTTGCTGCCGTTCCACTGGTGGCGGTAGTCACGCAGCTGGTACGAGCCGGAGGCCGCGTCCTGGGTCAGGTCGAGGTCGACCTTCTTGCCGTCCAGCTTGACGCCGCTGCCCGTCGTGCCGGGGAAGTCGGCGTCGTCGGCTATGGACTGGATGCCCGAGTACTGGAGCACCGGGAAGCCGGAGGCGGCGTCGACGTACACCTCCTGCTTGACCGGCGCGCCGCTCACGGGGTCGGTGCCGGTGACGGTGACGTGGTACGTCAGGACGCCCTTGCCCTGGGGCAGGACGACCAGGCCGTGCGAGGAGCCGGAGAGCGGGGTGCCGCTCTCGGCGGTGCGCTTGCCGGCCTTGGCGTTCGCCTTGGCGTCGGCCGACTTGGGGGCCAGCTTGGTCAGGCTGCCCGTACGGCCGTCACCGGCGGCGGTCGCCGCGACGGCCCGCGCGACCGCCGTCTTCTCCGCGACCCGCGCCTTCGTCCCCACGGCCAGGCCCGTGAAGTACTTGCCGGAGGTGCCGGTGACGACCCGGTCGCCGTCCTTCTTCTCCATCCGCACCAGGTACTGGCCGCCGAGGACCGGCAGCCCGCGGTGGGTCTGCTGGAAGCGGACCGTTTCGTCGGCGCCCTGCTTCAGCGTCTGCTCGGCCGTCAGGTCCCGTGCCGGGTCGGCGATCTCGTACCGGTCCTTCTTGGCCGCGAGGTGGCCGCGGGCCGCGGCGGCCGGGCTGCCCGAGTCCTTGGCGGCCTCCTCGATCCCGTCCACCAGGGCCGGGGTCCTGGTGCCGGTGCCCGGGACGACCTCGGTGGCCGGTCCCTGGGGCGTCTCGTCGGCGGCCTGTGCCGCCGGAACGCCGGACGCGAGCAGCGCCGCCGCGCCCAGGAGCGCGGCGCCGCCGGATATGCGGGCCCGTCTGCGTGACTTGCTCATGTTCCCCTCCACACGCCGAAAGGCGCACGTCAACAGAGCGCACGTCATGTACGTGCGCTAGCCATGCAAGTCGTTGCCCGAGTGTTGATCAAGGAATAACTACGGGTCACAAGTGGGTCCGCACACTTGTGTGCACCCAGGGGCGGCGTGAGACTTCCCGTCATGACCATGGTGGGGAGCGGCAAGGGAAGCGCGCTGCGCGACCTGGGCCTGGGGGAGTCGGACGAGCGGGTGTACGGGGCGCTGCTGCGGCGCCGGGCCGCGGCGGCCCTGGACCCGGAGCAGCTGCGGCGGGAACTGGGGATCACCCGGGGCGAGTTGGAGCGGTCCCTCGCGCGGCTGCGGGAGCACGGCTTCACCCTGCCGGAGCCGGATGCCGCGCCCGGCGCGGGGCAGGCGCGGCCCGCCCTGCCGCGCCCGGTGCCGCCCGCGCCCGCCGTGCGCGCCCTGATCCGCCGAAGACAGGCGGAACTGCACTACCGGGCGGCGGAGTTGGAGCGCCTGCGGCGGGAGGCCGACGAGATAGCCGAGCGCCTGGAGCCGGACCCGGCCGCCGCGCCCGGCACCGGCGCGGCGGTCGAGACGGTCAGGGGGGCGGCCGCGGTCCGGCGCCGCGTCGACCATCTGCTGGCCCACGCCGAGCGGCAGGTGCTGATCCTGGACCGGCCGCCGGGCCTGGACTTCTGGGCGGCGGGGGACACCGCCCCGGCCACCGGCTCCCGGGCGGCGGACGGCGTCCTGCCCGGCGCGGGCGTCGCGGCGCTCCTGGAGCGCGGGGTGGCGGTGCGCGCGGTCCTGGCCCGCGAGGGCGTCGCGCCGCCCGGCCTGCTCAGGCCGCTGCCCCCGCTCCTGGAGCGGGGCCTCCAGGTGCGGACGGCGGCCCATCTGCCCACCGGGCTCATCGCCGTGGACGGCCGCGCCGCGCTGCTGCTGCCCGCCGGGGACGCCCCGGGGGACGCGGGGGACGGTGCCGCCGTGGTGGTGCGCGGCACGCTGCCCCGGCAGGTCTTCGGGCCGCTCTTCGAGGCGCTCTGGGAGCGGTCCCTGCCGCTCGGCGGCGGTGCGCGACGCCCGCCCGAGGAACACCGCGACCTGCTCAGGCTGCTCGCCGGGGGCCTCAAGGACGAGGCGATCGCCCGCCGCCTCGGCGTCCATGTGCACACCGCGCGCCGCCGCATCAGCCGGCTGCTCGACGAGCTGGACGCCGACACCCGTTTCCAGGCGGGCGCCCAGGCGGCGCTGCGGGGCTGGCTCGCGGGCCCGTGACGGCGTGAGCCCCGCCGCGCGGGGAACTCGTCCCGGCGTGACGGGGCTTCGGAAGAGGCGGCGGCCGCGGCGGGTCGCGCGGTCTCAGAAGGCCTCAGCAGGTCTCAGAAGGAGAAGACCTGCCCCTGGCCGATCTTCAGGGCGCAGGGGTTGGCGAAGGTGTGCGCGTACGAGACCCGGCGGCCCTCCCACACGCCCTGGGCGGTGACGACGATCGGGTTCCACTCCTTGGTGCAGGAGCGCGACGACGACTTCTTGGTGATGACGTCGAACTTGCCGCCCACCGAGCGCAGCTGGTCGCACGCGGCGGCCGCGTCGGGGTGGCTGCCGACGCCGCCGGAGGAACAGCCGAGCGTCACGGCACGCTGGATGTCCGCGGTCTCGGCCTTCTCGCCGTAGCCGATGGTGAGCACCAGCTCGGAGGGCGCGTAACCCTGGGCCCGGGCGGGCTCGGGCGCGGAGCCCGCCATGGCCGCCGTGGACAGACCGCCGAGCGCGAGGGCGGCGCCCAGCGCGATCCCCCCAGTGATGTACCGCATTTCGAACACTCCCTTGCTTGATTTCCCGGATAACGAACGGAACCGGAAGCGAGTCTTGCTCAGGGCGTCACTGAAAGCACATCGGACGCTTACTTTCAGTCGTTGGTTGAGAACTGAGGGTAGTGGCGTGAAGTGATGTGCTCCGACGGGCGCGCCGGGACGTCCGATACCCCCTGCGACCGGCGGGGAGTGGGCATTGGGGTGGAATCTCCCGATCGCCGCAAAGCGGGGCGCATGGCTGCGAATGGGTGGTCTGTGCCGCGCCGTGCGCCCCGCGGAGGGGACGGGATTGGCCGGAGGGCGCACCTCGAACGCGTCTGCGGGCGGGGTGCGCACGGGGTCAGCGCTTGGGCCAGTACCAGAGGGGCTCGTCCAGCATGCTGGCGCGGCCCGCCACCTGGGTCTCGCCCCGCTCCTTCACCAGCTCCATGGAGTTGACGTCCGTGCGGTGGCGGCGCGCGCCCTCGGCGATCGCGTCCGCGAGGTCCTGGGCGTGGGTGACCAGGACGACCTGGGTGTCCTCGGCGGCCGTCAGGATCAGGTCCGCGAGGGGGCGCAGGAGGTCGGGGTGGAGGCTGGTCTCCGGCTCGTTCAGGACCAGCAGCGCGGGCGGCCGGGGCGTCAGGAGCGCGGCCGTCCACAGCAGATAGCGCAGGGTGCCGTCGGACAGCTCGGCCGGGCCGAGGGGGCGCCGGAGTCCGCGCTGGTGGAGCTGGATCTCGAACCGCCCACCGTTGTCGGCGATCCGCACCCGGCTGCCCGGGAACGCGGCGTCCACGGCGGCGTCCAGGGCCTCGTCGTCACCGGTCTCGCGGATGGTCTGGAGCGCGGCCGCGAGGTCGGCGCCGTCGTGGGCGAGCACCGGGGTGCGGGTGCCGACGCGGGCCGCGCGGGCGGGCGCCCCGGCGTCCGTGCGGACGTGGTCGTAGAACCGCCAGGAGCGGATCAGCTCGCGCAGCCTGAGCAGGTCCGGCGCGAGCTGGGGGTCCGCGAACTCGCTCAGCATGCTGTCGTACGGGCGGATGCCCTGCGAGCGGTGCCAGCCGCCGTCGGCGGTGCGGGTGCGCACGGCGGGGCCCGCGCGGTCGCAGAGCAGCGCGGCGGTGCGCAGCACCGGGCCCGCCCAGGTGCACTCCCGCTTGATCTCCGGGTCGAGGGCGAACATGGACGGGGCGCCGCCGGGCTGCGCTCCGCTCGACTGGGGGACGCCGAAGTCCACGGCGTAGCCGAACTCGTCCCCGGCGAAGCCGAGCTTCAGGCCCGCGGGCTCCTGCTTCTTGTCACCCGCCCAGACGGCGGAGGGGAGGCCGCCCTCGTGGGCCAGGGCGGCCACGGCGCCTCCCTGGCCGGAGTCCGCGAGCAGCCGCAGGGCCCGGTACAGGCTGGACTTTCCCGTGCCGTTCGCCCCCGTGATCACGTTCAGCCGGTCCAGAGGGACGATCAGTTTGCGGAGCGAGCGGTAGTTTTCGACGGCGAGTGTGCGGATCATGCTTTTCAGGGTTGCAGGTGGGTGTGACAGTGGGGTGTATGTGGGGCTTCGCCCCTTTCCCCCTTTGTTGGCGCTTCGCGCCTCGTCCTCAAACTCCCCCAAGCTCTTAAGGAGCAGGGCGGGGCCCCCTTGACGGGCTTTCGGCCCGGCGCCTGAGCTTCGCCGTCGCCAAGGTGACGGCCGTCCCCGCCACCGCCCACGCCGACAGGACGAGCAGCGGGCCCGTGGTCGCGTTGCCCTTGAAGTACGCGATCGAGCGGGCGACCCAGGTGCCCGCGCCCGGGGGCAGCGCGGGCCCGATCGCCTCCCAGAACGGGGGCAGCATCGGCAGCGGGAAGGCGCCGCCCGCGCTCGGGTTGCCCGCGACCACGATGAGCAGCACCGCGAGGCCGATGCCGACGATGCCGGTGAGCGCCTCCAGGGCGAGGGTGATCGCGCCGACCGCGAAGGTGAGCAGCGAGCCGAGGCCCCACAGGGCCAGGACCGAGCCGGGCAGGGCGCCCAGGATCGGGCCGACGATGACCGCGCCGCCGATGCCGCCCGCGATCGAGAGCAGGGCCATGGCGCCGAGCCTGATCGCCGCGCGCTGCGGGGTCGCGGGCCGGGAGCCCGCGCTGATCGACATGATCGACGCGCACAGATAGCCGCCGACGCACCAGCCGACGACCAGGTAGAAGGACGACAGGCCGTTGAAGTCCTGGGCCGACGCCGGGGCCACGTCCACGGTCTTCACGGTGCGCTTCTCGGCGCCCGCGACCCCGGTGCTGATCGTCTCCAGGGCGTTGGCGAGCGCCTTGCCGCCGCCGGAGGCGACCAGGAGGGTGTCGTTCGTGCCCCGGGGATCGACGACCAGGGCTCCGTCGATCTTCCGGTCCACGATCTGCTTCCGGGCCGCGGCCTCGTCCTTGAGCACGCGCGGGTCGAGCGGATCCCCGGGGAGCCGGGCCAGCTGCTCCTTGGTCTGCTCGGCCGCGGGGCCCGGCGCGACGACTCCGAAGGGCACGTCCGTCGGCTTCGGGTGGTGCAGCGCCCCCACGTAGGAGGTGATGAACAGCAGCTGCAGGGCCAGGACGCCGATGACCAGCAGGGCTGCTCGCGGTGTGACGGCGCTCTTCAACTCGTCGGCGAAGGTCATGCCCCCACGCTCCGAGGCGCCCGCGGGGGGCGCAGGCGGGGCGGGGCCGAATGGCTGAAGGGGGTGCTCCGCGCGTGCGGTCGAACTAATATTCGAACGTGGTCTATGGTGGAGGCGGGGGACAGGAAGCGGAAGGTTCAGGAGGTGCGTGTGCCCGGGTTCACGCATCTGCACACCGCCTCCGGGTTCTCCCTGCGGTACGGGGCCTCGCACCCGGAGCGGCTCGCCGAGCGCGCCGCCGAGCGGGGCATGGACGCGCTCGCGCTCACCGACCGGGACACCCTCGCGGGCGCGATCCGCTTCGCCAAGGCGTGCGAGAAGGCGGGCGTGCGGCCGCTGTTCGGGACGGAGCTCGCGGTGGACCCGCCCGCGCCCCGGGAGGACGGCGCGCGCGGCGCGCGCCGTCGCGCCCCGGTGCGCGGCGGTGCCTTCATCGACGAGTCGACCCCGAGGGTGACCTTCCTCGCCCGGGACGGGGCCACGGGCTGGGCGGCGCTGTGCCGCCTGGTCAGCGCCGCCCACCGCGACGGCGGGCCCGTGCTGCCCTGGGACGGGAACCACGGCGAGGGACTGACCGTGCTGCTCGGCCCCGCCTCCGACGTCGGCCGGGCGCTCGCCGCCGGGCGCCCCGACCGCGCGGCCCGTCTGCTCGTCCCCTGGCGCGAGCGGTACGGCGACGCGCTGTGTCTCGAAGCGGTGTGGCACGGCCGCTCGGGCACCGGGCCCGGCTCGCTGCGGCTCGCCGCCCGCACCGTCGGCTTCGCCGCCGAGCAGCGGCTGCGCCCCGTCCTGACCAACGCCGTCCGCTACGCCGACCCGGGCCAGGGCCCCGTCGCCGACGTCCTGGACGCCGCGCGCCGCCTGGTGCCCATCGACCCGCGCGGGGAGCACGACGGCGGCGAGCGCTGGCTGAAGGGCGAGGCCGCCATGCTGGGCGCCGCCGAGCGGATCGTCGAGGCCGCCGGGTTCCGCCGCGACGCCGCGCACCGGCTGCTCGAACAGACGGCGGCGGCCGCCGCCGCGTGCCTGGTCGACCCCCAGGACGACCTCGGCATCGGCTCCGTGCGCTTCCCCGAGCCCGCCCTCGTCGGCGCCGGGCGCCGCACCGCGCAGCGCGTCCTCGCCTCCCGGGCGGCCGCGGGCATGGTGCTGCGCGGCTACGACGGGCGCGCCGACCGGCGGGCGTACTGGGAGCGGATGCACCACGAGCTGGACATCATCGCCCACCACGGCTACGCCTCGTACTTCCTGACCGTCGCCCAAGTCGTCGACGACGTACGGGCCCTGGGCGTCCGCGTGGCCGCGCGCGGCTCCGGCGCCGGGTCCCTGGTCAACCACCTCCTCGGCATCGCGCACGCCGACCCGGTCGCGCACGGGCTGCTCATGGAGCGGTTCCTGTCCACGCGGCGGCAGGTGCTTCCGGACATCGACATCGACGTGGAGTCCGCGCGCCGCCTGGAGGTCTACCGCGCGATCCTCGGCCGGTTCGGCCAGGAGCGGGTGGCGACGGTCGCGATGCCGGAGACGTACCGGGTCCGGCACGCGATCCGCGACGTGGGCGCGGCCCTGTCCATGGACCCCGCGGAGACCGACCGGATCGCCAAGGCCTTCCCGCACATCCGCGCCCGCGACGCCCGCGCGGCGATGGCGGAGCTGCCCGAGCTGAAGGGCATCGCGGCCGAGGCGGACCGGCACGGCCGGCTGTGGGAGCTGGTCGAGGGCCTCGACGCGCTGCCGCGCGGCGTCGCCATGCACCCGTGCGGCGTGCTGCTCTCCGACGCCTCGCTGTTCCGCCGCACCCCCGTCATGCCCACCAGCGGCGAGGGCTTCCCCATGTCCCAGTTCGACAAGGAGGACGTGGAGGACCTCGGTCTGCTCAAGCTCGACGTGCTCGGCGTACGGATGCAGTCGGCGATGGCGCACGCGGTCGCCGAGGTCGAGCGGGCCACGGGGGAGCGGGTCGATCTGGACGACCCGCGCCGGGTGCCGGAGGGCGACGCGGCGACGTACCGGCTCATCCGCTCCGCCGAGACGCTCGGCTGCTTCCAGATCGAGTCGCCGGGCCAGCGGGACCTGGTGGGACGCCTCCAGCCCGCGACCTTCCACGACCTGGTGGTGGACATCTCGCTGTTCCGCCCCGGGCCGGTCGCCGCCGACATGGTGCGGCCGTTCATCGAGGCCAGACACGGCCGCGCGCCGATCCGCTATCCGCACCCCGACCTGGAGGAACCGCTCCGGGAGACGTACGGGGTCGTCGTCTTCCACGAGCAGATCATCCACATCGTCGACATCATGACCGGCTGCGGGCGCGACGAGGCGGACCGGGTGCGCCGCGGTCTGTCCGACCCCGGGTCGCAGGGCCGCATCCGCCACTGGTTCGCGCAGACGGCGGCCGCGAAGGGCTATGGCGCCGAGACGATCCGGCGGACCTGGGAGATCGTCGAGGCCTTCGGCAGCTACGGCTTCTGCAAGGCGCACGCCGTGGCCTTCGCCGTGCCCACGTACCAGTCGGCGTGGCTGAAGGCCCACCACCCGGCGGCCTTCTACGCGGGCCTGCTCACGCACGACCCGGGGATGTACCCCAAGCGGCTGCTGCTCGCGGACGCGCGGCGGCGCGGGGTGCCGATCCTGCCCCTCGACGTGAACCGGTCCGCGGCGGCCCATCGCATCGAACTGGAGTCCGAATCCGGAGCGTGGGGCGTACGGCTCGCGCTCTGTGACGTGCACGGCATCAGCGAGGCCGAGGCGGCCCGCATCGCGGCCGGACAGCCCTACTCCTCGCTGCTCGACTTCTGGGAGCGGGCCCGGCCGAGCCGCCCGCTCGCCGGCCGGCTCGCCCAGGTGGGCGCCCTCGACGCCTTCGGCGCCAACCGCCGTGATCTGCAACTGCACCTGACGGAGCTGCAGCGCGGCGCCCGCGGCGGGCGCGGCCCCCAGCTGCCGCTGACCGGCGGCCGGGGCACCGCGCCCGCGGGCCTGCCCGACCTCGACGACGCGGAGCGGCTGAGCGCCGAGCTCGGCGTGCTCTCCATGGACGCCTCACGGAACCTGATGGACGACCACCGCGCCTTCCTCGACGAGCTGGGCGTCACCTCCGCACGCCGGCTGCGCACCGCGCGGCACGGCGACGCCGTCCTGGTCGCGGGCGCCAAGGCCGCGACGCAGACCCCGCCGATCCGCTCCGGCAAGCGCGTCATCTTCACCACCCTCGACGACGGCACCGGCCTGGTCGACCTGGCCTTCTTCGACGACGCCCACGCCGCCTGCGCGCACACCGTCTTCCACTCCTGGCTGCTCCTCGTCCGCGGCGTGGTGCAGCGGCGCGGCCCGCGCAGCCTCAGCGTCGTCGGCTCGGCGGCGTGGAACCTCGCGGACCTGGTGGAGCTGCGCCGCGCGGGCGGCCTGGACGCGGTGGCGCCACGCCTGGCCGAGGGCGGCGCGGCGACCGGGGCGTCCGCGGGGTCCGGGGCGTCCGGGGCGGTCGCGGCGGCGGGCCGGGGCGGCGACCCCGGAGGCGGCCGCCGCATCCGGATGGAGACCGGATACGAGATGCACCCGTGGGCCGACCTCCAGCCGCCCGGCGAACGGGCGCCCACGGGACGGAAGTTGTGGCACCAGAGCCCGGGGAGTGCGGGATGACCATCCTCTGCGTACGTTTCCAGCTGCCGCCGATGTACGAGGCGGCCCTGCCGGGCCTGCTCGGACTCCTGGAGGAGTTCACCCCGGTCGTCGAGGCGCTGCCGCCGGACGGGGCCCTCGCCGATCTGCGGGGCGCCGAACGGTACTTCGGGCGCGACGCCGTCGCCCTCGCGTCGGTGATCCGCGTGCGCGCCCTCGCGCTGCACGGCGTCGACTGCCTGATCGGCGCGGGCCCCGGCCCGACGCTCGCCCGGGTCGCGCTGCGCGACGCCCGGCCCGGCGTGCCGTGCGCGGTGCCCGTGGACGCCGCCGCCGAGTTCCTCGCCGAGAAGCCCGTCGCCGTGCTGCCCGGCGTCGGCCCGGCGACCGCCCGCACCCTGTGCGAGTACGGCCTCGACACCCTCGGCCGGGTTGCCGCCGCGCCCCTGTCCACGCTCCAGCGCCTGATCGGCGCCAAGGCGGGCCGCGAGCTGCGCGAGCGGGCGGGCGGCGTGGACCGGGGCCGGGTGGTGCCGAACGCGGTCTCCCGCTCCCTGGCCACCGAACGCGCCTTCTCCCACGACGAGATCGACCCCGGCAGGCACCGCCGCGCCCTGCTCTCGGCCGCCGAGGAGCTGGGCACCCGGCTGCGCGCCCTCGATAAGGTCTGCCGCACCCTGACCCTCACCGTCCGCTACGCCGACCGCTCCGCGACCACGCGCGGCCGCACCCTGAAGGAGCCGACCGCGCACTCGGCGGAGCTGACGCGGGCGGCGTACGGCCTGTACGAGGCGCTCGGTCTGCAGCGGGCCCGGGTCCGCGCGATCGCCCTGCGCGCCGAGGGCCTCGGCCCCGCCGACCAGGCCGCCCACCAGCTCACCTTCGACCCGGCGGACGAGCGGGCCCGCCGCATCGAGGCGGTGGCGGACCGGGCCCGGCGGAAGTTCGGGGCGACCGCGATCGTGCCGGGGTCGCTGGCGGCGTAGGGCGCGGCGCCCGAGCGGGCCGCCCCGCCCGTCCGCGGCTCGCGACCGCGCCAGTGATTGCCGGGAAGTCGTGCCCGGGCCAGTGATCGCTGGGAAGTCGTGCCCGGGCCAGTGATCGCTGGGAAGTCGTGCCCGCGCGCAACTTCACACTTCACCTACCGGCACGTAATTTAGCGTGTACGCGTCAATGCCGTGATCCGGGTCACAGTCGATCGTTAGCCGGTCATCGCACCTGCCCCGATCCGCGAGGAGATCGCCTGATGCTGCCCTGGAGACGAGCGCTGCGCGCGCTCACCGCCGCCCTGCTGATCACGGGCGCCGCCACGCTCACCCCCACCGCCACGGCCGCCGCGTCCCCCGTTCCCGCCGCCGCGTCCGCCCCGACGCGCGGCTGGAACGACTACGACTGCCGCCCGTCCGCCGCCCACCCCCGCCCGGTCGTCCTCGTCCACGGCACCTTCGCGAACTCCGTGGACAACTGGCTCGTCCTCGCGCCCTATCTGGTCGGCCGCGGCTACTGCGTCTTCTCGCTCGACTACGGCCAACTGCCGCTCGTGCCCCTCGTCCACGGCCTCGGCCCCCTCGCGAAGTCCGCCGAACAGCTCGACACCTACGTCGACAAGGTCCTTGCGGCGACCGGGGCCGAGGAGGTCGACCTCGTCGGGCACTCGCAGGGCGGCCTGATGCCCCGCCACTACCTCAAGTTCCTCGGCGGCGCCGCGAAGGTGAACGCGCTCGTCGGCCTCGCGCCCGACAACCACGGCACGACCCTGCTCGGCCTGACCAGGCTCCTGCCGTACTTCCCGGGCGTCGAGGCCCTGCTCACCACGGCCACCCCGGGCCTGGCCGACCAGATCGCCGGCTCGAAGTTCCTGACCAGGCTGAACGCGGGCGGCGACACCGTGCCCGGCGTGCGCTACACCGTCATCGCCACGCGGTACGACGAGGTCGTCACGCCGTACCGCTCGCAGTTCCTCGACGGGCCGAACGTGCGCAACGTCCTGCTGCAGGACCTGTGCCCCGTGGACCTCTCCGAGCACGTGGCCATCGGGGTCCTGGACCGGGTCGCCCACCACGAGGTGGCCAACGCGCTCGACCCGGCCCACGCGACCCCGACGACCTGTCTGTCCTAGGGCCTAGCTGTTCGTGGCGGCCCGTCGCCGTGCCGCCACGAACAGCGTGCCCGCGCCGAGCGCGATCGCCGCGGCCCCGCCCACGGCGTACCACGCGCCGGAGCCGTCGCCGCCGGTCTCGGCGAGGCTCTCGCCGGTGGCCGCCACCGGCTTCGCGGCGCCGCCCATGGCCGAGGGCCCCTCCGCCCCGCCGCCGAGGTCGCCGTGGCCGTGGTGCTCCACGGTGGACTTCCGGGCACCGGCGGCTATGTCCTTCTCCGACGGCGCGGCGGCGGCCGGGGCGACAGCGCTCTTGCCCGCGCCGAAGACCACGTCCGAGCAGGTGTAGAACGCCTCGGGGGAATTGGACCGCTGCCAGATCGAGTACACGAGGTGCCGCCCCGACCTGGCAGGAACGGTGCCGCTGAACTCGTACGAGCCGCTCACCAGCTTCGGGTCGGTGACCTTCGCGAAGGGCCGCTGCTCCAGGTCCGACCACTTCAGGGGCTTGGCCGGGTCGTACGAGGCCTTGGTGACGTACAGCTCGAAGGAGCCCCGGTGCGGGGCCGTGGCCCGGTAGCGGAAGGTGTGCTTCCCGGCGCTGAGCCTCGCGGCGGGCCAGTCGGTGCGAGGCAGGTCGAGCCCCTTGTACTTGGCGTTGCCCGCGCTGCACAGCTTGCCGTCGGGGATGATCTCCTTCGACCTGCCCGCGGCGTTGGCGATGTTGACTTCGTTCCAGTCGTACAGGGGCTGGGTGCCGCCCGCCCGGACGAGCGCCTTGCAGGCCGCCGACTTCGGCGCCTCGGGCCCCTCCTGGAAACACGCGGCCACCCGGCTCACCGGATCCGTCATCGACCCGTGCGCGGCGGCGGGCGCGGCGGTGAACACGGTGAGGGCGAGCGGTACGACACCTGCCGTGGCGATCGCGGCGGCCTTGCGGGCAGCAGTCATGGGGGATCTCCTAGCCGACGTACGGGGTGGGGGAAGCGGGGCGAAAACCCCGCGGCGATCAGCAAGTTAGCCCCCGCCCGGCCCGAACCCCCCTGCCGAAAGGGGCCGCGGGCGATCCTTATGCTCCCGTTAAGGACCCCCTCAGCCTCCCCTCAGGTCACCCACCGGTACCGCCGCTCCGGACGCCCCGTGCCGCCGTACTTCAAGGTCACCTCCGCGCGGCCCGTCACCGCGAAGAACTCCAGATAGCGGCGGGCGCTGACGCGGGAGAGGCGGCCCGCCGCCGCGCACTCGGACGCGGACAGGCCCCGGGGGTGGGCGCGCAGGGTGTGCTCCACCAGGTCCGCGGTGTGCGGGGCGAGGCCCTTGGGGAGTTCGCGGGAGCCGGGCGGACGGCCGCCGAAGAGCTGGTCGACGTCCTCCTGGCGGGCCTCGGCGAGGCCGTCGAGCCGGGCCCGCAGGGCCGCCACGTGCCGCAACTGCTCCCGCAGCGCGGCCTGGTTGAACGGCTTGATCAGATAGTGCAGGGCCCCGGCGCGCAGGGCCGCGCGGATCACCCCGGCCTCGCGGGCGGCGGTGATGAACAGGGCGTCCACCGGCGCCCGGCCGGGGTCGAGCTCCTCCGCCGCCCGCACCTCCCGCAGCACCGCGAGCCCGTCCATGTCGGGCAGGTACACGTCCAGGAGCAGCAGATCGGGCCGCAGCCGCTCCACCGCCCGCAGCGCGTCGGCGCCGCTGTGCGCCACGCCCGCCACCACGAACCCGTCCACCGCGGCGACGTACCGGCTGTGCAGCCTGGCGACCATGAAGTCGTCGTCGACGACCAGCACCTTCGTCATCGCCCGGCCCCCTCGGCCCCTCGTCGTCGCCGCAGGGTACGAGCGCGACCACAACGACCACAACGTCCGTTGATTCCGGAAGGGAGACAGGTTCCGCACGCGTCGGCAACATGTGGGCCACCTCACCCACGTACCCGGCCGAAAGGCGGTGGCTCCCGTGCGACTGCGCGCCCCCAGGCGACTCCGCACCCCCCTGGCCCTGTGCGGGGCCGCGCTCCTGGTCCTCGTGGGGCCGCCGCTGCTCACCACGGGCGACGGCGACGACTCCGGCACCCGGATCCCCGGCCTGCGCCTCATGGTCCCCAACACCCCCGGCGGCGGCTACGACATCACCGCCCGCACCGCGGCGAAGAACGCCGAGGACGCCGGGCTCACCCACAACATCGAGGTGTTCAACCTGCCCGGCGCGGGTGGCACCGTGGGCCTCAGCCGCCTCGTCGGCGAGCACGGCAACGGCCGGCTCGCCATGTCCATGGGCCTCGGCGTCGTCGGCGCCGTCCGCTCCAACGACGCGCCCAGGTCCCTCGCCGACACCACCCCCATCGCCCGGCTCACCGAGGAGCAGGACGTCGTCGTGGTGTCGAAGGACTCCCCGTACGACACCATCGACGAGCTCGTCACGGCCTGGAAGGAGCGGCCGGGGAAGATGCCCGTCGGCGGCGGTTCGGCCCCCGGCGGGCCCGACCACATCGCGCCCATGCTGATGGCCCGCGCCGCCGGGATCCCGCCGAAGGACGTCAACTACGTGCCCTTCGACGGCGGCGGCGAACTGCTCGCGTCGATCCTCGGCGACAAGGTCGCCTTCGGCGTCTCGGGCGTCGGCGAGTACCTGGACCAGATCAGGTCCGGGGAGCTGCGCCTGCTCGCGGTCACCGGGCCGAAGCGGGTCAAGGGCCTCGACGGGCCCACCCTCAAGGAGTCCGGCTACGACGTGGACTTCACCAACTGGCGCGGCATCGTGGCACCCCCCGGCCTCTCCGACACCGAGCGCGACAAGCTCATCGGGCTCGTCCGCGCGCTCCACGGCTCCACGGAGTGGCGCGCGTCCCTCAAGAAGAACGGGTGGGACGACGCGTTCCTCGTCGGCGACCGGTTCGGCGACTTCCTCGACGCCCAGGACCGGCGCGTCGTCTCCGTCCTGAAGGAGCTCGGCCTGTGACCCCCGCCGAACCCACGCCCGCCGAACCCACGCCCGCCGAACCCGCGCCCGCGGCCCGCGACCGCCGCGCCTGGCTGCGCGACCACTCCGAACTCGGCGTCTGCGTCCTGCTGCTCGCCCTCGGCGCCGTCGTCCTCACCGACGCCCTCACCATGGACGTCGCCATCGCCCAGCGCGGCCCCATCGGCCCGCGCACCGTGCCGATCGCCGTCGGCTGCGGTCTGCTCCTCATCTCCGTCCTGCTCGCCGTGGACGTCCTGCGCGGCGGTCGCGGCACGGCCGAGGGCGGCGAGGACGTCGACCTGTCGGAACCCGCCGACTGGCGCACCGTGCTGCTGCTCGCCGGGGTCTTCCTCGCCACCGCCGTCCTCATCGAGCCGGTGGGCTTCCCCGTCGCCGGAGCCCTGCTCTTCTGGGGCGCCGCCTACGCTCTCGGCAGCCGCGCGGTCCACCGCGACCCGCTCATCGCGGCCTCGCTCTCCCTGGTCACCTACGCCGTCTTCGACAACCTGCTCGGCGTGCCGCTGCCCGGCGGCCCCCTGATGGGAGTGCTGTGACATGAACTCCTTCGCCTCCCTCATGGACGGCTTCGGCACCGCGCTCACCCCGGTCAACCTGCTCTGGGCCGCGGTCGGCGTGCTCCTCGGCACGGCCATCGGCGTCCTGCCCGGCATCGGCCCCGCGATGGCCGTGGCCCTGCTGCTCCCGGTGACGTACGGGCTCGAACCCACCGGCGCCTTCATCATGTTCGCGGGCATCTACTACGGCGCGATGTTCGGCGGCTCCACCACGTCGATCCTCCTCAACACGCCGGGGGAGAGCGCCGCCGTCGTCGCCGCCATGGAGGGCAACCCGATGGCCAAGTCCGGCCGCGGCGCCCAGGCGCTCGCGGCCGCCGCCATCGGCCACTTCGCGGGCGGGATGATCGGCACGATCCTGCTCGTCGCGCTCGCGCCCAAGGTCGCGGACCTCGCCGTCGACATCGGCGCGCCCGACTACTTCGCCGTCATGGTGCTCGCGTTCATCGCGGTGACGTCGGTGCTCGGCTCCTCCCGCATCCGGGGCCTTGCGTCCCTGCTGATCGGCCTGACCCTCGGCCTGGTCGGCCTCGACCAGATGACCGGACAGCAGCGCCTCACCTTCGGCTCGCTCCAACTCGCCGACGGCATCGACGTGGTGATCGTCGCCGTGGGCCTCTTCGCGATCGGCGAGGCCCTATGGGTGGCGGCCCGTCCCCAAGTTCTCGGCTTCGCTCGAACAGGGGAGACCCCACTTCGCCGCACCAGCGGCCGGGCGATCCCCGTCGGCCGCCCCTGGCTCGGCAAGCAGGACGTCAAGCGCACCTGGAAGTCCTGGCTGCGCGGCCCGCTCATCGGCTTCCCCTTCGGCGCGATCCCCGCGGGCGGCGCGGAGATCCCCACCTTCCTCTCGTACGTCACCGAGAAGCGCCTGTCGAAGCACAAGGACGAGTGGGGCAAGGGCGCCATCGAGGGCGTGGCGGGACCGGAGTCGGCCGCGTCGGCGTCGGCCGCGGGCACCCTCGTGTCCATGCTGACCCTCGGCCTGCCCACGACCGCCGTCGCCGCCGTGATGCTCGCCGCCTTCCAGCAGTACGGGATCCAGCCCGGACCCCTGCTGTTCGAGCGCGAGTCGGAGCTGGTGTGGGGCCTGATCGCGTCCCTGTTCGTCGGCATGGTGCTGCTCCTCGCCCTGAACCTGCCGCTGGCGCCCGTGTGGGCGAAGCTGCTGCGCATCCCGCGCCCGTACCTGTACGCCGGGATCCTGTTCTTCGCCGCGGTCGGCGCGTACGCCGTCGGCGGCGAGGCGTTCGACCTGGTCATCCTGCTCGTCATCGGCCTGATCGGCTTCGGCATGCGCCGCTACGGCCTGCCGGTCCTGCCCGCGGTCATCGGCGTCATCCTCGGCCCGAACGCCGAGCAACAGCTGCGCCGCGCCCTGCAGATCAGCGACGGCAGCGTCCGGGGCCTGGTCGACACGCCCTTCTCGGTCAGCGTCTACGCGCTGATCGGGCTGATCCTGCTCTGGCCCCTGCTGCGGAAACCGGCGCGCCGCCTGCTGAACTTCCGCCGTACGGTGAGGGAATGACCGACAAGATCACCCCGGCCGGCGCGCAGGCCGCCGTCCGCCCCGCCACCGCCGCCGACGTGCCCGCCGTGCGGGCGATCACGCACGCGGCGTACCACCACTACATCGAGCGCATCGGCCGTGTGCCCGCCCCCATGGAGTCGGACCACGCCCAGAACGTGGCGGCGGGGCGGGTGCACGTCGCCGAGACCCCGGAGGGCGCCGTCGTCGGCCTGGTGGTCGTCTACGCGTACGACGACCATCTGTACCTGGACAACATCGCCGTCCACCCCGACGCCAAGGGCACCGGCCTCGGCCGGCGCCTCCTGGAGTTCGTCGAGGAGCACGCGCGCGGCCTGGGCCTGCCCGAGATACGGCTCTACACCAACGCGATGATGTGGGAGAACCAGAAGCTCTACCCGCGCTTCGGCTACGAGTTCGTGGAGCGGCGCGTCGAGGGGATCTACGACCGCTTCCACTACCGCAAGGCCGTGCTGGCCTGACGGCCGGTTCCCCGCGCCCCTTACAGGGCCGTGAACGCGCCGTCGGAAGCGAAGGCGAGCGCGGCGAAACGCTCGCCCATGCGCTGATGGGTCGCGGCGTCCGGGTGGAGGTTGTCCGGCAGGGGGAGGCGGGCGGCGTCGGCCTCGCCGTAGAGGGCGCGGCCGTCGAGGTAGTGCAGGTTCGGGTCCTCGGCGGCCCGCTGCCGCACGATGCGGGACAGCTCGTCGCGGATGACGGTGAGCGTCAGCTTCCCGGCGGCGCGCTCCGCGGGGTCGCCCGCGGCCACGAACCGGAGCCTGCCTTCGCCGACGCCGCTGAAGTCCGGCGCGCTGGGTCCCGGCGTGTCCTCGTGGATGGGGCACAGGATGGGCGAGACGACGAGGAGCGGGGCGTCGGGGTGGCCCTCACGGATGGTGTCGAGGAAGCCGTGGACGGCCGGTCCGAAGGCGCGCAGCCGCATCAGGTCGGCGTTGACCACGTTGATGCCCAGCTTGACGCTGATCAGGTCGGCTGGTGTGTCCCGCAGGGCGCGGGCGGTGAACGGGTCGAGCAGCGCGCTGCCGCCGAGGCCCAGGTTGATCAGCTCCACGCCGCCGAGCGCCGCGGCGAGCGCGGGCCAGATGGTGGTGGGGCTCGCGGCGTCGGAGCCGTGGCTGATCGAACTGCCGTGGTGCAGCCACACCTTGCGGCCGCGCTCGGGCAGCGGCGCGACCGGGGCGTCGGCGCGCAGCGCGACGAGCTCGGTGGTCTCGTTGTGCGGCAGCCAGATCTCGATGTCCTTGTCGCGGTCCGGCAGGCCCGCGAAGCGCAGGGTGCCGGCCGGACCCGGCCGCGTCTCGGCGGACCCGGCGGCCATGTCGATGGTCAGGGTGTTGCCCTCGGCCAGGCTCTCCCGGCCCACGAGGTCGCCGTCGACGAGCAGGTCGTAGACGCCGTCGGGCCGCGGCGGCGCGCCCGCGTAGACCCGCTTGGTGGGCAGCGCGTCCAGTTCCACGACCGTGGCCCGGCTGCGGAAGGCGACGCGTACGCCGGAGGGCTGGGACTCCGCCATGGCGAGCTGGCCGTCGGCGCACTGGGCGCGGGCCCGCGCGGGCAGCCGGTGCGGCAGCAGCCCGTGCGCGGTGCGCTCCAGGTCGAGGGCGCCGCGCAGCAGGCCGGCGGTGAGAGGGATGGTGGTCAAGGGGTGCTCGGTACGCATGTCTCAGCCTGTTGGGGTGGGGTGGGGAAGTGATGTCCGGGCGGGGCGCGAGCCGCGCGGTGATCCAGGGCGGGGCAGGGCGCGCCCGCGTGGTGCCTCCGGGCAGGGCAGGGTCCGAGGGGCACGGTGTCTCCGGGCAGGACGCGGCCGCCGTGCCCCCGGTCGGGGCGGGACACGGCGGGGCCGGAGCACGTGTCTCAGGGCGCGGGCCAGTTCCGCAGCAGGGCGTCGAGGGAGTCCAGGATCCGGACCCAGCTCTCCTGCGGGTCCGGCTCGCTGTGGCTGAATCCGCCCGCCGTCTCCAGGCTGACGTAGCCGTGGAAGACGCTGCCGAGCAGCCGGACCGCGTGGGTCTGGTCCGGCTCCGCCAGGTCGTAGCCGCGCAGGATCGCCCGCATCATCGCCGCGTGCCGGACGCCCGCGCTCGCGGCCGCCGTCTCGGGGTCGAGCCGCAGCCGGGCCGCGGCGTAGCGCCCGGGGTGCTCCTTGGCGTAGTCGCGGTAGACGTGCGCGAAGGCGGTCAGCGCGTCCTTGCCGGAGCGCCCGGCCAGCGCGTCGGCGGCCCGGTCGGCAAGTTCTCCCAGGGCCAGCAGGGCGATCCTCGTCCTGAGGTCCTGGGAGTTCTTCACGTGCGAGTACAGGCTCGCGACCTTGACGTCGAACCGCCGGGCGAGCGCCGAGACGGTCACCTGGTCGAAGCCGACCTCGTCGGCCAGCTCCGCGCCCGCCCGGGTCAGGCGTTCCGGGGTCAGTCCCACGCGTGCCATATCGGTCCTCTCCTTCGACAGAACCGATTATGCAGTTACCTAAAGGCTTTAGGCAAACTGGATTACTCCTTAGGCTGGGGCGGAAGGGCCGCGGACGACCTCGGGAGGAGCCCCCGCTCGGCGAGCCGCTCCAGCTCGTCCAGGGCCCGCACGGCCGCGGCGGCCGCGGTCGGGTCGGCCGCGGTGATGCCGCTCGCCGCGAACTCGTCCTCGTCCAGGCGCAGCACGGCACTGCCGTCCGCCGCGCACCACAGGTCGAGGTCCAGGTCCTCGACGGTGAGGACGGCGCCGCCGCGGACGGCGGGCCGGGTCACGTCGCAGTACCAGCCCTTGAGCGCGCCGTCCGCGGCGTACACCTCCTTCACGGCGTACCAGCGGTCGCGCCAGTAGTGCTCCACGAACGTGTCGCCCGGCTCGAAGCGGACGAAGCCGAAGTCCCGTACGCCCGCGCCCGCCCAGGGCGCGCGGACCGTGACGCGGGTGCCGTCGTCCGCGAGCAGCCGGGCCGGATAGCGGATCTTCGTGCGCCCCGCCTTGCGCAGCTCGACCTCGACGTCGGCCGAGGGCTCGACGTCAGTCGACAGAACGGACATGACGGACCTCCGTGTCATGGATCTCGTAACCGAACCACTGGTTGATCGCGGCCATCGGGCCGTTCTCGCTGTCGTTGCCCGTGAACGCCTCCGCGAAGCCCGCCGCCCGCGCCCGGTGCAGCGAGGCGTTCTTCGCGAGCTTGGCCAGGCCGCGGCCCCGGTGGGCGCGGGCCGTGCCGGTCATGCCCGACGCGTACCGGGACGCGTCGTCGGTGTGCGCCAGCGTGAACGCGGCGGGCTCCCCGTCCACCACGGCCACCGTGGTCAGCTCGTGGTTCAGGAGCGGGTGGCGCCAGGTCTCGGTGAGCCAGTGCGCGTAGTCCGTGAACTGCGCGGTCACGTCGCCCGGTTCGTCCGCCACGGTCTCCGCGTCCAGGGCGAACAGGGGGCGCGGGTCGTCCCGGAAGTCGGCCGCCGAGCGCAGTTCGACCCCCGGGGGCGGCTCGGCGAGCGGCGGCAGTCCGCCCCGCGCCAGGTCGAGGCGGAGGAAGTGCGCGGTACGGCTCGCACGGTAGCCGCGCCGGGCCGCGAACGCCCGGTCGCGCGGCGTGTCGAGGACCCACGAGTACAGCGCCGTCGCGCCCTCGGCCGCGAGGTGCTCCTCCGCCGTGCGCACGAGCAGCGAGCCCGCGCCCAGGCCGCACCGCTCCGGGTGCACATAGACGTTGAGGAAGCCCTGGCCCGGCTCCGGGCTGTCGTGCGCGATGCCCACCTGGGCCGTGCCGACGACCTCGCCGTCCGCCTCCGCGACCAGCGCGCGGTAGCGGGCGTCGGGGTGGGCGTACGCGCAGGAGTACGCCACGGACGCGGCGGTGGCCAGCAGCGCGGGCACCGCCGCGCGCCGCACCGCCGCGTAGGCGGCGGTGTCCCGCGGGTCGAAGGTGCGCAGGTCACGCACCCGGATCTCAGTCATGGCCCGGACGGTACGCGCGAGGCGGGCCCGGGTGCCTCCGAATTTCCGCCGGTGCGGGACAATCGGCGGGTGGCTCTGAAGATCGTCATCAAGGAAGGCGCGGGCGCCGCGCCGCCGTTCGAACAGGTGCGGACGCAGATCGCCGAGCAGGCGCGGGGCGGGCTGCTGCCCGTCGGCTACAAGCTGCCGACGGTACGCGGGCTCGCCGAGGAGCTCGGGCTCGCGGCGAACACCGTGGCCAAGGCGTACCGGGCGCTGGAGGCGGACGGGGCGGTCGAGACGCGGGGGCGGCACGGGACGTTCGTCGCGGCGGCACGCGAAGCCGGGGCTCGTGCGGCGGCCGGGGCCGCGCAGGCCTATGCCGAGCAGGTCCGCCGCCTTGGCCTCTCCGAGACCGAGGCGGCCTCGGCGGTCCGCGATGCCTTGCGTGCGGCTTACGGCTCCCCTGCCTGAGCCCGGTGCAACGGTTGCCCACAGCAGGAAGGCGCTCAGGGCTACAAGTACAGCCCCGCGTCCGTGCTGTCCCGGGTGGACGGGATGGACGGCGGGGTCGTGCCCCGGCGCAGGGCGTACAGCTCGGCCAGGGTCGCGCCCTCGCGCGAGACGCCCTCGGTGGTGCCGAGCCAGCTCACCGACTCGGCGCGGGTGAGCGCCCCCACCTCGATCCGGGCCAGACACCGCCCGGGCCGCACCACCGCGGGGTGCAGCCGCTCCAGGTCCTCGTTGGTGGTGACCCCCACCAGCACGTTGCGGCCCTGGCCGAGCAGTCCGTCCGTGAGGTTGAGCAGGCGCGAGAGGGCCTGGCCCGCCGTGTGCTTGGCCTCGCCGCGGATCAGTTCGTCGCAGTCCTCCAGGAGCAGCAGCCGCCAGCGGCCCTTCGCCGTGCCCTCGTCCTCTCCGATGGCGATGTCCATCAGATAGCCGACGTCCGTGAACAGGCGCTCCGGATCCAGGACGCAGTCCACCTGGCACCAGTCGCGCCAGGAGCGCGCGAGCGTGCGCAGCGCCGACGTCTTGCCCGTGCCGGGCGGACCGTGCAGCAGCAGGAGCCGCCCGGAGATGTCCTCCGGCGTCGTCTTCATCAGCTTGTCCATGGCGTCGGCCACCGGCGCGGTGTAGTTCTGCCGCACCTCCGACCACGTGCCGGCGGAGATCTGCCGCGTCGTGCGGTACGGGCCGCGCCGCGGTGAGACGTACCAGAACCCCATGGTCACGTTCTCCGGCTGGGGCTCCGGGTCGTCCTGCGCGCCGTCCGTGGCCCGTTTCAGGACGTCCTCGGCGAGCTCCGCGGTGGTCGCCGTGACCGTGACGTCCGCGCCCCGGTTCCATCGCGAGACGAGCAGCGTCCAGCCCTCGCCCTCGGCGAGCGTCGCGCTGCGGTCGTCGTCGCGGGCGGCCCGCAGCACGCGGGCGTCCGGCGGCAGCAGCGTCGAGCCCGCCTTCACCCGGTCGATGTTCGCACTGTGCGAGTACGGCTGCTCGCCCGTCGCGAAGCGGCCGAGGAACAGCGCGTCGACGACGTCCGACGGGGAGTCGCTGTCGTCGACGTTGAGCCGGATCGGCAGGGCGTCCTGAGGGTTCGCAGACATGCCGCCATGATCCGCCACGGACGCGCCCCTGTGCACCCCGGTTTCGGTACTCCGCCCGAACGCCACGCGCCAGTCCCGGACACTCGTACGGAACGCGCCCGACCGGGAATCGTCGCCGTTACGCTGACCCTCGATGCGACGGCATGGGTGGAACTCGGATGCGCGGAAGTGGCGTCTCGCCGCTCTGCTCGGCGTTGGTGCGGCCGCTCTGGCCCTGGTCCTGACCGTGCTCACGCTGCCCGACGAGCGCGGCGGCAGCACCGCGGGCACCACCAAGGACGGCGACAAGGTGCACGGCACGCCCATGGACCCGCCGCCCCGGGGAGAGGCCCAGGTCGGCTGGGGCTTCACGCACACCCAGCACAGCGCGGACCAGGGCGAGGACGCCGCCGTCGCGCGCGCCGAGAAGCTGCTCAAGGGCCAGCCGCGCCCGCTGCCGCAGATCCAGCACATCATGGGCTGGGGCTCGGGCAACCCCGAACCGGTGCAGGGGCGCTACGACTTCGGCGCCATGGACCGCCGCGTCGACTTCATCCGCGCCACCGGCGGCACGCCCGTCGTCACCCTGTGCTGCGCCCCCGACTGGATGAAGGGCGGCACGCCCGGCTCCGACCACACGAACTGGAGCAAGAGCTCCCTGGAGACCGCCCCGGAGCCCGAGCACTTCGACGACTTCGCCCGGCTCGCCGCCACCGTCGCCAAGCGCTATCCGGACGTACGGCACTTCATCGTCTGGAACGAACTGAAGGGCTTCTGGAACAGCACCGAGCACCGCTGGGACTACGAGGGCTACACCGAGCTGTACAACCGCGTCTACACAGCGCTGAAGGCCGTCAACAAGGACATCATGGTCGGCGGCCCGTACGTCGTGTTGAACAGCGTCGACCCGCGCCAGACCGACGGCGTCTCCAAGGAGCTGAAGGGCCCCTGGGGCGCCATGGACCAGCGCTCGCTCGACGCCTTCGACTACTGGAACAAGCACAAGAAGGGCGCCGACTTCGTCGTCGTCGACGGCGCCTCCTACACGGTCGACGACGAGCTGGTCCCCGACGCGTTCACGGCCACCGAGAAGTTCACCGACGTCAGCCGCTGGCTGCGCGAGCGCTCCGGCGACCTGCCCCTGTGGTGGGCCGAGTACTACGTGGAGCCCGGCGACGGCGAGGACGAGCGCGACGGCTGGTCCGAGGCGCACCGCGTGGCCGTGCACGCCGCCGGACTCATGGCCCTGGCCCGCGGCGGCACCACCAGCGGCTTCTACTGGAACCCGCAGAAGCGCGGCGAGTGCGCGGGCTGTCTGTGGAGCTCGACGCAGCTCGCCGACGGCGGCCGCGGGAAGCCGATACTGGACCTGCTCGGGAAGTTCTCCGCGGCCTTCCCGCCCGGCACCCGGTACGAGAAGGTCACCGTCGCCGACGACGACGTGCCGAACGTCCGGGTCCTCGCCGACGACGCCACCGTCCTCGTGGTGAACACGCTCGACCGGCCCATCAGCGCGCTGGTGGACGGCAAGCGGTTCGACCTCGCCGGGTACGGGGTGAAGTGGCTCAAGCGCTGAGCCGCTCCACGCCCGCCCGCGAGCGGTGGGCCCACGGGGCCCACCGGGCCTACGCCATCGTCAGGAACCGCTGGATCAGCGACGCCAGGAACACCGCGAGCAGCGGCAGCGAGAACCAGAAGCTGCTCTGCAGCCAGCGCTGCTGCGCCATGCTCGGCGGCACCGCGACGCGCACCACCTCGCGCGCCGCGAGCAGCAGGACGAGCGCCAGCACCGCGAGGCCGCCGACCACCGACCACGGGGTCCACGTCACCTTGGGGCCGACCGCTCCCGGATCCGCCTTCGGCACCGCGCCCTTCGGCTGCTCGCGCAGCGCGTAGAGCGTCGCGTCGGCGTTGCTGAGGACCTTCTTCAGGTCCGCGCGCCGGTCCAGGTTCCGCACGAGCCGGGTGTCCCAGTGCTCCGGATAGCCCGAGTCCATCTGGAGGTACACCGTCTGGCCGCGGTTGACCATCAGATACGAGTTGGGCCCCGCGTCCTTGAGCGCCTTCACCAGGCCCGACACCAGGCGCGGGTCGGGCGGCGCGAGCGTGGGCAGGTACTCGACCTTCTCCGGGTCCTGCTTGCCCCAGGGGATCGCGGGCGTCACGTTGGTGACGGTGTCGTTGCTCATCCACAGCAGCCGCACCGTCGGGTCGTCGTGCGCGTACACGTACTCCATCGCGGCGACCTCGCCCGTGCGGACGCGCTCGAAGGGCTCGTTGCCCCAGCGGGCCACCAGGAAGCCGCCCACCAGGACGAGCCCCGCGAGCAGCGCGGCGTACGGCGCGAGGCTCACCCGGTCGCGGTCCCGCTCCTTGGCGGTCGCCCCGGTGCGCGGGAACAGCGCGAGCCCGCCGAGCAGGGCCACCCCCGGCAGCGCGAACATGAAGACGCGCAGCGCCATCTCGCCGCCGTAGCTCTGCATGCCGAAGCCCAGGAACGGCACGAAGGCCAGGACGACGAGGGACACCTCGCGGTACTTCAGCCTGCGCCTGCGCAGCCAGCCCCAGCAGGCCAGCGCGAGCACGCTCCCGGCCAGCGCCACCCGCGTGTACAGGACCAGCTTGTGCGTGGGGTCGCCGCCCTCGATGCGGCCGGAGACGGACGACGACACATTGCCGCCGACCCCGCCCACGCCGCCGAACAGCTCGTCGAAGTGCCCCGACCAGTACGGCTCCGCGAGGAAGCCCAGCCACAGCACCACGAGGACGCCGAAGAGCAGCGGCAGGCCCCGCAGCTCGCAGCGGCGCACGAGCACGAGGACCGTGACCACGCCGAGCATCACGAACGGCGTCAGCTGGTGCGCGGGCACCGTGGCCGCGAACAGGCCCATGAGGACCAGGAGCAGCACCGCCTGCTGCCGCCGGTTCGCGGGCTCCACCTCGGCCTCGCCGGGCCGCCGCTTCGACCAGAGCACGCGCGGCGCCCGGAACCACACCAGGAGGATCGCCACGAAGGCGATGTACAGCAGATAGGTGAAGCCCTGCGGGGAGAAGTAGTCCTGGCCCACCCAGCCGCTCAGGACGAACAGCCACAGGCCCGTCCACTTGGCCCGCCAGCTCGCCCGCATGTGCCGGGTGAGCAGGAACATCGGCGGGAGGTACAGGAGCTGGACGGTCAGCGGCCACCAGCGGATGAGCTCGGTCAGGTCCGAGACGCCGCACGCCTCGGCGAGGAACGAGGCGCCCGCGAAGAACCCGGGCCAGCTCCAGCGCGCGTCCAGGTCGGGCGCCGCCGTGCCGGTCCGGTCGATGAACTCCATGAAGCCCAGGTGCTGCCAGGCCGTCGCGAACCGCGGCTCGGTCTCGATGACGGCGGGCAGCGCGTGCAGCGACACGACGGTGGCCACGAGCGTCACCGCGAGCAGCCGGGTGCGGGGCCGGTCCAGACGCAGCAGCGAGGCGAACACGACCACGAGGAGCACCGCGCCGACCAGCGTGGGCACCGGCAGGACGGAGATGAGGCCGAGCCCGCCCATCGCGTCGAGGTCGCCCTCGCCGAGCCCGAGCGCGGGCACCCAGTACAGGCCGAGGGCCAGCGCCAGGAGCAGCGCGAGGACCGGCGGGGTGCGGTCCGGGGCCGGGGCGGGGCGCGACGGGGGAGCGGGCGCCGCGGACGCCGGTGAACCGGCGGACGGCCCGGGCGGCTTCGCCGTGGCGGGCCCGGACGCGCCCCGGGCGGCCGGGGAGCCCGTGACGGGTGTCGGTGTCTTCATGCCCGGTGAACCGGGCGAGGCCGGGGCCGGTGACGGCACGGCGGCCGCACCCGTGGCGGAACCGGGCGCGCGGCCCGGGCCCGGGCGCTCCACCGGTGCCCCGTGCGACGGCGTGCCGCCGAACGGCCGCCCCACGGCCCACGTGGGCCGGTGCCCGTCCATGCCGCCCCCGTCCGCGTTCCCCGAGCCCGGGCGCGGCCGCGTCCCGAACACCGGCGTCGCCGGGCCGGGCCGCACGTCCGGCCTGCGCTCCTGGTGGTCCAGGTCGGCCCGGTGGATCGCCAGTTGCAGGGTGTCCGAGTCGAGGGAGTCACGCAATGCCCACGCCGGGCCGAGGCGGTGCCCGGGGGCCTTCCTGAGGGCGGTGCTCTGGGCGCGGGCCACCGGTGACGGCGGGACGTCCGGGGTGCCGAGGTCCGCGAGGTCGCCGTCCGGCGCGGCCTCCGGGGCCGTGCGGTGCGTGATCGCGTACAGCTTGGGCGCGGCGATCGCCACGATCACCGCGAGGCTGGAGATCTCCGCGACGCCCGCGCCCGTCAGGCCCATCCGCGGCAGCAGGACCAGCGTCAGACCGAGGACGAGCACGCACAGCAGGCCCTGCAGCCAGGCGAGGCCGGACGTGCGGCTCTGCGCCCTGAGGACGGCGAAGTACGTCTCCATGACGACCCGCAGCGCGGACCCGACGGCGAACCAGCGCAGCAGCGGCGTCGCCGCCTCCGAGTAGCCCTGCCCGAACACGTGCAGGATGTAGGGCGCGCCCAGGAAGATGACCGCGCACACCGGCAGCATGATCCGCAGCATGCGGCGCAGCGCCGCGCGGGTGTTCGCGGCGAGCCGCGCCGGGTCGTGCGCCCCCTCGACGGTCAGCGAGGCGCCCATGTTGATCGCCAGGAGGTTGGTGGTGCCCGCGATCGTGGTGGTGATGTAGAAGTACGCGTTGTCCTCGGAGCTGACCTGCGAGGCGACGATCACCGGGACCAGGTACACCACGGCGAGCGAGAACAGCGAGCCCGTGTAGTCACCGGCCAGGAAGCGGCCGATCTCGCGCAGCGAGGGCGGCTTCGCCTTGCCCTCGGTGGCCCGCACGTGGCGCGGCACGAGGCGCCGGAACACCAGCCAGCCGAGCGGCACCACCGACAGGGCGATGGCGGCGACCCACGACACGAACACCCCGGCCGTGGGGACGGCCGCCGCGAAGACGATCAGCAGGACGAGCTTGACCACGGAGAACACGGTGTTGCCCACCGGCACCCACACCGCGCTGCGCAGGCCGGTGAGCACGCCGTCCTGGAGGGTGAGCAGACACCAGGCCACGACCGCCGCGACGAAGCCCACCCCGGCGAGCGGGCCGTGCAGGAAGCGGTACGAGGGCCCCCACAGGTCGAGCGTGCTCAGGAAGATCAGCGCGGCGAACCCGACGACGATCGAACTTCCCGCGTACGTACGGAAGATGAGCTTCCCGGTGGCGCGGCCCGCCACCGGGATGAAGCGCGCGAGGGCGCCCGTCAGCGTCACGGCGGTGACGCCCGCGAGGAGCTTCATCGCCGCGATGGCCGCCGAGCCCTGGCCGACCGCCGACTCCGAGTAGTACCGGGCGGCGGCCAGCCAGAAGCCCAGGCCGAGGACGCCGGAAATACCGGTGTTCAGCATCAACGCGTAGGCGTTGCGGAACAGCGGGCTGCCCCCGCCCGCGCCTGGCAGACGCACCCTCCGGGACCTTCTCTCCTTTCCGCCGGACGACGGTGTGCCGCCGGTACTGCTGGTGGTCCCAGTGACCTCTGCCTGTGCGGTGGTCGTGTCAGACACGGGAGCGAGCTGCCTTCCGGCGGGCTTGTTGGCAACGGCGGACTATCGCATAACCCTTGGTGAGGACCCGGTCCCTGGCGAAGGTCCGGGTGACCGAACGGCCCTCGGCGAGCCGCTCGAACTCCTCCAGGCCCGTACTGCGCCGCACCGTCACCCGGCGCAGTGCGTACGGGCCCTGACATCGGCGCGCCAGGGTGTTCCCCACGGCGAGCGACTGGCAGAAGCCGGCCCCGCGCACCGCGCGCCGCACCCGCCGGCTGGAGTAGCCGTACGGGTAGGCGAACGACACGGGCGGGGCGCCGAGTTCACCGGCCAGGATCTCCTTGCAGCGGACCACCTCGAACCACAGGGCGTCGTCCGAGAGCTGGTCGAGCTGCGGATGGGTGTGGCTGTGGCCGCCGATCTCCACGCCGGAGTCGGCGAGGTCGCGCACCTGGTCCCAGGTGAGCATGGTGTCGAGGCCACCGCCGGTGTTGTACGTGCCGCGCAGCCAGCCCGTCGCGATGAACAGCGTCGAGCCGAACCCCTGCTTGGTCAGGATCGGCAGGGCGTGCCGGTGCACGCCCTCGTAGCCGTCGTCGAAGGTGATCACGACGGGCCGGGTGGGCAGCGGCCGGCTCGGGTGGCGCCAGAGCCGGGCCAGCTGCGCGGTGGTGAGCGGGGTGCAGCCGAGCGCGCGGAGCACTTCCATCTGCTCCGCGAACGCCTCGGGCGACACGGACAGCTCGTGTGTCGCGTCGTTCGGCAGCTGCGAGACCGAGTGGTACATGAATATGGGGATCCCTCTTCGGGTCATCCGGTCGCCCCCTCCACGCGTCTCTCCTCGGGGCCCTCCGTCACGTCCACGACGGCGAACTCCGTCCCCGCCCTGCGTGCGCGAACGCTTCCGACGACGTACCCACCGGCCGCCGCCAGCACGCCTGTCACGATGGCGCCCGCGCGGCCCGCGCCGCCGGGGCGGCCGAGGACCGCGTCCCGCAGGCCGCGCCCGACCCCGGCGGGCAGCACCCGCGTGGTGTAGCGGCGCTCGGACTCCAGGCCCTTGTCCGCGCCCACGCTGCGGGCGACCAGGGCCTTGGAGAGCCCCTCGGCGTAGGCGCGGGAGCGGAAGTAGCGGAACCGCTCGCGGGCCGCGGGCACCCGGTGGTGGATGACCGCGCGGTCGTCGATGAGCAGCACGGCGTCGGGCCGGGCCCGGGTGAGCCGGATGCACAGCTCCGTCTCCTCGCCGCCCAGCGGGCGCTTGTCGCCGTCGCGGCCGATGCCGCTGGCGAAGCCCCCGGCGAGCTCGAAGGCGGTGCGCCGGAACGAGGCGTTGCCGCCGAGCACGTTGCGCACCCGCACCCGGCCGGTCGGGTGGCCCCGGTACATGCATCCGACGACCCAGTCGAACTCCTCGGGGAACCAGGCAGGGCGGCGCCGTGAGGCCCACACCGGCCGGGTGGCGCCGCCGACGGCGAACACCCGCGAGTCGTCGTACGCCTCGGCGAAGCGCAGCAGCCAGTCGCGCTCGGCGACCGCGTCGTCGTCGAGGAAGGCGATGACCTCCCCGCCGGACGCGGCGATGCCGGTGTTGCGGCCCGCGGACAGGCCGCGGGGGCCCGCGTTCGCGAGCACCCGCACGTCCGGCGCTTCCTTGTACTCCTTGGAGAGGCGTTCTCCCAGTGATGTGTTGTGGTCGACCACGAGCAGGGTCTCGTGGGCCGCGCGGGACTGGGCCCGGACCGAGGCGACCGCCGAGAGGATGTCCTCCCAGCGGTCCTCGGTGTACACGCAGATGACCACTGAGATAGTGATCAAGAAACCTCTCCCTGGCGCGCCGAGACGGCGGCGGTGCGTGTGACCCGCCGTTGGGTGCGCCTGTTGGAGCGCTCGGTGAGGATCACCCTGAGCACCCGCAGTCCGTCGCGCACCGCGCTGAGATTGCTCACGCCGTGGATGCGCAGGTACTCGTGGCTCGGGATCTCCTGGACCTTGAGCCCCGCCTTGACGACGCGGATGTTCATCAGCGTCTCGACCTCGAAGCCGGTGCAGTCGAGCTCGATCTTGTCGAGGCAGTGCCGCCAGAAGGCGTTGTAGCCGTAGCACAGGTCCGTGTACCGGGCGCCGAACTTGGCGTTCACGACCGCGCACAGGGCGAAGTTGCCGAGTTTGCGGATGAGCGTCATGTCGTCCGTGCCGCCGCCGTTGGCGAACCGGGAGCCCTTGGCGAAGTCGGCGCCGGAGACGAGCGCGGAGACGTAGGAGACGATCTCGTGGCCGTCGGCGGAGCCGTCCGCGTCGACCATCACGATGATGTCGCCGGTGCACGCCTCGAAGCCGGTGATGAGCGCGTCGCCCTTGCCCTTGCCGAGCTGCCTGACGACCTTCACGTCCGGCCACAGCTCGCGCGCGACCTTGACCGTGTCGTCCGTGGAATTGCCGTCCACGAGCACGACTTCATGGATCCACTCGGGCAGGGTCTTGAACACATAGGGAAGATTCTCCGCTTCGTTCATCGCGGGAATCACGACGCTCACCGGAGGCGCAATCGCCAGATGTGAGGAGACCGGCCGGTATTGCTGCTGGCTCGGAATGGCGGCCATTCCAGCTTTGGTCAGCGACGGCCGTGCCGACTTCGCGGTGGAGCCGTTCTGTGACGGGTCGATTAAAGGATCTTGGCCCGAATTGAACGGGCGCACGACAGAACTCATGAGTCTAGGTCCCTCTCGTCCGGTGGACCGCCCGCCCCCGGGCGGTCCGGTTGTGGGTCCGGTTCGAAAGAGGGGGTTCTCACGTCCGGCCATGGCGGAGCCCACACCGTGCTGTGAGCTCCGGGACACGCCCGGGTGAGCTGGCATGACTGCGCGGCACGTGACCCGGACGACTTGTGGTCACCGGGCACGGGCACCCCCCTACCGCGCCCCGCACCGGGATCATCGCGGTCTTGAGCCCTCCCCTAGACCGACTGCCGATGAACCGTTGCGGGTGGATGTACGACGGTATTGATGCTTGCGACCGTATGGCAAGACCTGGAACGAGGTCTCGCGTTTTCGATAAATTGACTGTTGTCTTAGGACACTTTGGATGTGCCCTGTTCACTGGTTCTTCTCTGACGTTCCCTGGCGCTTCTTGCGCGCTTCTCACTCTTTTCGGCGCCGGGAACGGATCTTTCCCAGGCCCTTGAGCAGGCGGTCTGCCGGTTCGAACAATTCCGGTCGGGATACGACCGTGTTGCGCAGCGCCCGGACCGGCGCGCGATGCGCACGATGTCCGAGAGCCATGGGGTGGCGCAGCGCCACCCACCCCTCGGACACGGCGAGCTCCCGTGTCTTGAGGGAGTCCTTGTACTGTTTCTGGCCACGCCCGAGATCGAGGTAGGCGATGCCGTCGGCGGCGGCCGCCTCGGCCATGTGCAGATGCAGCAGCAGGCCGGGCGAGTACTTCGCGAACGCCGGGTCGTAGGCCGGGAACCAGCAGGAGAGCACGCGCTCGGTGCGCGGGCCGAAGTGCGCGGCGACGGGCGCCCCGTCGACGTAGAGCACGGAGAGCAGCCCCTGGAAGGTCTCCGAGCGGGTGTGGAAGAGCTGGTGCACCAGCTGGGTGATCCAGGCCTGGGCGAAGCGGTCGCTGCGGCCGGTCCTGCGGTACTGCGCGGACTTCCAGGCCATCAGCGTGCGCAGCGCCTCGGGGTCGCGCTCGTCGTGCACGTACCGCACCTCGCGGTGGGCGCGGTCGAGCTTGCGGCCCTTGGCGAGGGTGCTGCGCAGGAACTTCGGCGAGTACGCGCGCAGATGGTCGAGGTAGGCCTCGTAGCCCTGGTCGAGGTCCATGACGGGCGAGGGGTAGGAGCCGGTGGCCCCCTCCTCGAACGCCGGCTGGCCGTCCACGAGGTGGTCGTACTCGTACATCACCAGGCGGCAGGCGCGCAGCAGTCGGCGGGCGTCCCAGGTGAAGCCCGGCCGGTGCACGACGCCCTGGCTGTCGGAGACGCCGAGGCCGACGGCCCGGCCCACTCCGGTTCTGGATCTCTGGTACGGGAAGAACGCGGCGGGCTCGCCGTCCTCCCGGGCGACCGCGATCCGCACGTCGCGCCGCACCCGGGCCACGGCGAGCGTGAACTCGGGGGCGAGGAAGGGGTTCGCGAGGCCCGGTGAGCCGTTCAGATGCGCTTTGGACTGCAGGGCGGTCCAGGCCACCCGGTCCGCCGCGGTGAGTTCGCCGGGACGGTGGACGGTGATCTCCACGTCTTCAAGTCCGTCTCCTCGGGGCGCGGGGGCGCTAGCGCCGCGCCAGTGCCGACAGGAAGATGACCGAACTGATCCCCGCCACCGCCGCGACGCCACCGCGGACCGACCACACGTGCAGGGCCAGCATGGCCTGGGCGACCAGCAGGTTGACCACGACGGCCGCCGAGACGGAGGCGAGGACACGGCCCCAGGGGTCGAGCCCCCGCAGCCAGGGCGCGAGCGCGGCGGCGGGGGCGGCGACGAGGAAGAAGAGAGTCAGGGGCCCGCGCACCGGTGAGGAGAGGTCGAGCAGCGCGAACAGCGCCCCGACGCACCCGGCCGTGACGGCCGCGCCCGTGAGCAACGGGCTCAGATCCCTGTGCGACGACTTGAACCTGATGGTCTGCATTGGCGACTTTGCCCCCCGACGCGCCGGATGCCGGGCTTCAATGTGGCGCAGTCGGCGGCGGCTCGTCAAGACGCGCAGGGAGCGCGCAGTTGTTCGCCGTCACCCCGTCGGATGATCGGTGAACTCGTGGAGCGGGCAAGGGAATTACTGAAGAATTGATTGTCATGAACACTATCGACGGTGGTGGTGCGGTGCTACCACTGTCCAGGCGGAAATCCTGCTCAAGGAGGCACCATGAGATTGTCCCGTTTCACGGCCTGTGCGGCGTCGCTCTTCCTCGCCGCGGCCGCCACCCTCACCGGCGTGGGCGCCGCGCACGCCGACTCCGGCGACCGGCGGAGCGCGGCCCCCGCCTATGTGGCGCTCGGGGACTCCTACTCGTCCGGCGTCGGGGCCGGCAGCTACGACAGCGGCAGCGGCGGCTGTAAACGCAGCACCCGGGCCTTCCCGGCGCTGTGGGCCGCCGCCAACTCGCCCTCCGGGTTCAGCTTCACGGCCTGCTCCGGCGCGCGCACCGACGACGTGCTCGCCAACCAGCTGGGGCCGCTCAACTCCGGCACCGGCCTCGTCTCGATCAGCGTCGGCGGCAACGACGCGGGCTTCAGCGACGTGATGACGACCTGCGTCCTGCAGTCCGAGGACACCTGCGTGGCGCGCGTCAACCAGGCCAAGGCCTACGTCGACACGACGCTGCCCGGCAAGCTCGACCGCGTGTACGCGGCGATCAAGAGCAAGGCGCCGTCCGCCCGGGTCGTCGTCCTCGGCTACCCCCGCTTCTACAAGCTCGGCGGCAGCTGCCTCGCCGGTCTGTCCGAGCGCGAGCGGACCGCCATCAACGGCGGCGCCGACTACCTCAACGCGGCCGTCGCCAAGCGCGCCGCCGACCACGGCTTCGCCTTCGGCGACGTCACCACCACGTTCGCGGGCCACGAGATCTGCTCCGGAGCCCCGTGGCTGAACAGCGTCGTCTGGACCAACATCGGCGAGTCGTACCACCCGACCGCCGCGGGACAGTCCGGCGGCTATCTGCCCGTCTTCAGCAGGAACGCCTCCTGAGGCCCGACGCGCGCCGGAGCGCGGCGCGGCCGGTGCGCCCTCAGGGCGCGAAGGCCTCGTAGGACGAGGAGGAGCCCCCGCCCGTGGTGGGCTCCTCCTCGCACGTCACCGAGTACGCCACGGCGTTGGACGCGGTCGTCACGGGGGAGCGGACCTCGACGCTGAGTTCGTTGTGGTACGTCCCGCTCGTCGTGCCCGGCTGCTCCGTGTGGTTCACCTGCTTGACCTTCCCGCTCCCGGCCGGGAAGGAGAGCGACTTCCAGCCCGGGTCGCCGGACTCGCCCTCGGCGGTGACCCAGCGGTACTCGACCGTCACCGGGACGCGCCCGACGGTGAACGTCGCCGTGAACGAGGCCGCCTGCGTGGGCGGGCAGGTCCCCGTGTACGCCGTGCCGCTGCCGGTGAGGGAGACGCGCGCGGACTGGGGCGGGGGCTTGGTGGTGGAGCCGCCCGTGCCCCCGCCGTGGGTGGAGCCGCCGTCCGTCGAACCGCCCTTGCCGCCCCCGCCGTTGGTGCCGCCGCCCCCGCTCGAACCGCTGCCGCTGCCGCCGCCGTCGGAGCCCCCGCCGCCGCTCCCGCCGCCGTCCTTTCCTCCGGTGCTGCCGCCGCTGCCGCCGCCCGCGTCGGAGTTGTTGCCGGCGTCTTTGCCGCCGTCGTTCCCGTCGCCGTCGTTGACGAGGGCGTACGTGATGCCGCCGATGGCGAGCACCAGCGCGGCGGCGCCCGCGACGAGGGCCGCGGCCGCGCGCCGCGAGCGGGGTCTCTCGGGCGTGGCCGTCGAGGTCGTAGTGCCGTACGGGGTGCCCGCTGCGGCCGTGGGCGCGGCCGCGTGGCCGCCGGGCGGCGGCGGCACGGGGGCCGGCGGCTGGTGGGAGACCGCCGTCGGCGCGTACGGAACGTCCCGTCCGCCGCTCGGCGGGCGGCCTTCGGCGATCAGGCGCAGATCGCGCTCGGCATCGGCGGCCGTGGCGCGCTCGGCGGGGTCCTTGCGGAGCAGGCCCTCGATGACCGGCGCCAGGGGTCCGGCGTCGCGCGGCGGCGGCAGCTCCTCGTCGACGACCGCGCGCAGCGTGCTCAGCGGGGTCTCCTGCCGGAACGGCGACACGCCCTCCACCGCCGCGTACAGCAGGACCCCGAGGGACCACAGGTCGGACTCGGGCCCCGGCCGCTGCCCCAACGCCCGCTCCGGCGCGAGGAATTCGGGCGACCCGACGACCTCGCCCGTCATCGTCAGGGCCGAGCTGCCCTCCACCATCGCGATCCCGAAGTCCGTGAGGACGACGCGGCCGTCGTTGCCGAGCAGGACGTTGCCCGGCTTCACGTCGCGGTGCAGGACGCCCGCGCCGTGGGCGGCCCGCAGCGCGCCGAGGACCTCCGCGCCCACGCGCGCGGCCCGCTGCGGCGTCATCGGCCCCTCGGCCTCCAGGACGTCCGACAGGGCCAGGCCGCGCACCAGCTCCATGACGATCCAGGGGCGGCCCTCCTCGCGCGTCACGTCGTACACCGTCACCACGTTCCGGTGGGCGATGCGGGCGGCGGCCCAGGCCTCGCGCTCCAGGCGCGCGTACAGCCGCTCCACCTCGCTCGCCGGGAGGCCCGCGGGCGCGCGGACCTCCTTGACCGCGACCTCACGGCCGAGCACGTCGTCCCGGGCCCGCCACACCGTGCCCATGCCGCCCTCGCCGAGCGGGGAGAGGAGGCGGTAACGCCCCGCGATCACGCGCGCCTGACCGGTCACGGTCCCCCCATTCGCAGCCGTGCGATTCTCCACAAAAGTAGCTCAACCGAGCGCGGTTGCAGCCCCCTTGACCACCAATCCGCACCCGAGGGCGAGGACCACGCAGGCGGAGCCGAGCGGTGCGAAGCGGCGGGCGAGGCCGGGGGTGCGGCCGTGAGCCAGGCGCCGTCCCGCCACCGCGCCGAGCCGTACGACGAGGAACCCGGCCGCCGTCAGCGTGACGGCAAGACCCGCCCCGTACGCGAGGACGAGCAGGAGGCCGAACCAGGCCTCGCCCAGGGCGGCCGCACCCACAAGCACCACGACGGCGGAGGGGCTGGGCACCAGGCCGCCGGCGAAGCCGAGCAGGAGGGTGCCGCGCAGGGTGGGCGGCGGGTGGTGGTGCGCGTGGTGGTGCGGGTGCGCGTGGTGGTGTGTGTGGTGGTGCGCGGGCCGGTGCCTGCGGCGCCAGGCGCGCCGTACGAGCAGCGCGCCCGCGCCCGTCACCAGGGCCCCGCTGGCCACGCCCAGCCAGGCGACGACCGAGGGCGCGGCCGCCGAGCCGCCCGCCACCAGCAGCCCGAGCGCCACCACGCCGAGGGTGTGCGTGACCGTCACGGACGCGGCCAGGGGCAGCACGTCCCGCGCCGAGGCGCTGCCGCGGGCGGCGGCGGTCGCGGCCATCAGGGTCTTGCCGTGGCCGGGCGCGAGCGCGTGCAGGGCGCCGAGCAGCAGGGCGGTGCCGAGCGCGAGCGCCGCGAAGGCCGGGGTGAGGTCGTGCCGGGCCACCAGGCCGGTCAGCGCGTCGGTCGCGGCGCGGGGCAGGGCGGGGCCGGGGGCCGGGGGCGGCTCGTCGGCGAGGGCGGGGCCGCCGGGGCGGGCCCGCAGCGAGGCGGTGGTCGCCTCGGGCGAGGAGGCGCCGGACGGGTAGCGGGTGAGGCGCTCGGAGCGGGACGTGCGCGGCACGCTCGATCCGCTGAGGGTCATGCGGTCGCCGCGCGCGGTGATCTCCCGCCAGCCCGGGGCGGCCTGGGGCGCGGCGCGGAAGCGGACCGTCAGGGCGCCCGGCGGCAGCGGGGCGGTCAGACGGCACTCGACCCGGACGGTGGGCAGGCCCGCCTGGCCCGGACGCACGCGGGCCGTGGCCGCCGCCGCGCGCAGGGCGACGCTCCGCCCGCCCACGTCCACCCGGCCGCGCACGGCCGCCGCACGGCACCGCTCCCGTGCCCAACGCTCCTTTCCCTCGCGGTCGATGGCGGGCTCCGCCTGCGCGGCGGGGATCTCGGCGAGGTCCTCCACGTGCTCCACGCGGAGGCGGCCCGGGGCCAGGAGCAGGCCGTCGTACTGGTTGACGGTGAAGTTGCCGAGGGGGTGGGCGTGGGCGGGCGCGGCGGTGCCCAGCACGACGGCGAGCACGACGAGGCCGCGCCGGGCCCAGCGCCGGGCGCCGGAGAGGGGGCGCCGGGCCGCGGGCGCGGTCATCGCGGCACCCCCAGAAGCCGCCGCGCCTCCCCGGCGCCCCGGGGTGAGAAGCCGGGGTTCAGGTTCAGCGCGGCCCGCAGCCAGGTGTGGCCCGCGCCGGGGGAGAGGGCGGACTCGATGGCCCCCCGGTGGTAGAGGAAGGAGGCCTCCCGCACCCCCGTGCTCGTGGCGCGCCGCGCGTACCGCACGGCCTCCCGGTCGTGCCCGTTGACGTGCAGGGCCCAGGCCAGCGCGTCCGCCGTGTGCACGGTGTGCCGCCGCTTCCACTCGTCCCGCGCCGCGCGCAGCGCCACGGCCCGGTCGCCGTGGTCCGCCGCGGCGAGCGCGGTGTCGAGGTCGGGATTGACCCCGTGCGCGCGGGCGAGCCGCACCCAGGAGTCGATGAGCCGGTACTGCTCGCGGGCGCGCGCCGGCTCCCCCTGGGCGTCGTACAGCTCCCCGAGGGCCACGAGCGTCCCCGGCAGCGGCCGCTGCGCGACGACGGCGCGCAGATCGGCGATCGCGGCGTCCGTCTCGCCGCGCGCCGCCCGGGCCCGGCCGCGCGCCTCCAGGGCGGGCAGGTTCCCGGGGTCGGCTCGCAGCGCGGCCGCGCAGTGGCGCAGGGACGCGGCGTAGTCGCCCTGGCGCCAGGCCAGTTGGGCGAGCGCCGTGGCGACGTACGAGACGTCGCCGGGGGACCGCGCCGCCGTGGCGGCCCGGCGCAGCACGCTCCGGGCGCCGGCCACGTCGCCGTGCAGCTCGCGTACGTAGGCGTACCGCGTGAAGACCGGGATGCCGGGGCGGCGCGCGTCGGCCTCCCGCACGGCCCGCGTCGCCCGGTCGTAGCGGCCGAGCTCGACGAGCGCGTCGACGCGGGAGGCCAGCGCCCCCTCGCTGTAGGGGTTCACGGCGAGCGCCCGCTCCGCGTACCGCAGGGCGCCCCCGAAGTCGTGCCGGGCGGCGGCGAGGGCGGCCTGCCCGGCGAGCGCGGAGTCGTCGGCGGGGCGCAGCGCGAGCGCGCGGTCCAGGGCGCGCTCGGCCTCCGCGTAGCGGGACGGGTCGCCGCGGAGCCGGGCCTGCTCGACGTACGCGGTGCCGAGCGCGGCCCAGGACCGGACGTCCTGGGGCTGGGTGCGCAGCCGAGCCCGCAGCGCGGCAACGCCGCGGTCCAGGTCGGAGGCGAGCAGCCGGTTCCCGAGGGCGTCCGGCACGCCGCCCCGCGCGGCGGGCGGGGCGGCCGCCGCTGACGGCCGCCCCTTGTCCGAGTCCGACGGCACCCCGCCGAGCGCCAGCGCCCCGCCGGTCAGCGCGACCGCGAGGACGGCGGCGGCGAGGAGCCCGCGGCCGGAGACGTGGTTCACCTCAGGCACCCCCGGCCGTGGCCCGGCGCCGCCACCACAGGAGGCCGCCGCCGACGAGCAGCACCCCGGCGCCGCCCACGGCCGCGGACGTGATCAGCACGGTGTCGGTGGAGCCGGACGAGCCGGAGTCCACGGGCGGCGCGCCACCGCTGAGGGCGGTGCGCGCACCGGTGCCGTCCTTGCCCGCCACCGGTCCCCGCGACCCGGCCGTGGGCAGCGCCAGATAGGGGAAGGAGCGCCCGAAGGCCTTGTCGTTGGTGTCGACCGCGTCACCCAAGTCGTTCTTCTGGCCGAGGAGTTCGCCCTCGACGACCTGGAGCGAGATGTCCAGGACGTCGTCGCTCAGGCGCCGCCCGTTCGGATAGCCCGCGTTGTCGCCGTCGAGGACACCGAGCCGCTTGGGCGTCTCGGCGGGCTTGATCGAGGTGTTCAGGCGCAGCGCCTCGGCGGGCCGTACGTTCGGCGGCTGGTTGAGGTCCTTCACGCCGGTGAGGAACACCGAGACCAGGTCCTTGCGCGGCTCCTTCGGCGCCTTGATCTTGTAGAGCTTCTCGATGATCCGCGGCAGCTCCGGCTTCTGGACGTACGGCAGGAACTGCGCGTCGTCCCACGGCGCGGAGGCGTTGAACTTGTCCTTGTCCTTCATCGGGACGACGACCTCGTTCACCAGGGGCGCGCCGAGCCGGGACACCTGGGTCCACTTGCCCGCCGCGTTCTTGCGCTGGGTCGTCGACCAGACGCCGACGGTCGGCTGGTCCTTGGACTGCCGTATCTCGGCGGTCGGCACCTGGAGCGCCACCGAGTTCACGTTGTACCCGGCGACCGTGTCCCGGCCGACCTCCGACAGGTCCTTGCCGTACACCAGGTCGAAGACCCTGAGGTCCAGGAAGAAGGGGTCGTCGGCCTGCCCCACGAAGGAGGTGCCGCCGCCGGGGAGCTTGCGCACGGCCTGGTCGCGCAGCTTGCCGTAGTCGGGCATGGACGCCTTGCCCACGTGCGAGGGCGCGATCGGCAGGTCGTCGGCGATCTTCTTGGTGGAGACGACCTTCTGGTCCTTCAGCCGCAGCAGGTCGATGTCGTACGTCTGCGTCACGTTCAGGTCCGGGTCGTCCAGGCTCGTGACCTCACCGGTGTTGTAGAGGAAGGTGTCGCCGTTCCTGGTGCGCGTGTCGAAGGTCCAGCGGTAGAGCAGGTCGCCCTGCGCGTCGCCGTCGCTGTCGATGTGCACGTCGTACTGGGCGTCCTCGGGGAACGGGTAGAAGTTCGGCCCGCCCGCCGGTTCCTCGAACGGCACCCAGTTCGCGACGAGGGTCGTCGTGTCGGGCTTGTCGGGGCTGACGAAGGCGTACACATCGGTGTTGTCGTACTGCGGCTGCCCCGAGATCAGCGGGGCCTCCCGGTGGCTGGAGGCGCTCGCGGCCTCCGGTCGAAGCGTGCTGACCCCGGCGGCTGCGAGCCCCCCAGCGGCCAGCGCCCCACAGACCAGCGCGGCGACGCCCCGGATCCTGCGGCGCTGCGCGCGGCGTGTGACGACTGCTGTCATCGCGTCCGTCCTCAGTTCGGCGGTACGGGCCGCGCGCTGACCGCACGGCCCGGCTGACGCATGCCATTCGGCGCCGGGGCGGCCGTGGATTGGCCCGCGGCCGGTGAATTCCGCGGCGACGCGCCAATCCGGCCCGGGGGCTCGCCCCGAATCTCCGCCGAGTCCAGAATTGAGCGCCCGGGATGCCGGGAGAGTGGGGGGACGGCTGTGGACGCGGACGCACTGCTGCCACGGGTGGCCGACGGCGACCACCAGGCCTTCGAGGAGCTGTACGCGCTGGTGTCCGGGCCGGTCTACGGCCTGGTGCGGCGCGTCCTTCGCGATCCGGCGCAGTCCGAGGAGGTGGCCCAGGAGGTGCTGCTCGAACTGTGGCGCACGGCGGGCCGCTTCGACCCGGCGCGCGGCACGGCCCTGTCGTGGATCCTGACGCTGGCCCACCGCAGGGCCGTCGACCGGGTGCGCAGCGCCCGCGCGGCCGGTGACCGCGAGCGGCGCCTGGCCCACCGCGGCGAGGGCCCGGCCTTCGACCAGGTCGCGGAGGCGGTGGAGGGCAGCCTGGAGCGCGAGTGGGTGCGCCGCTGTCTGGAGCGTCTGACCGACCTCCAGCACCAGGCACTCACCCTCGCCTACTACGACGGCTACACCTACCGGGAGGTGGCGCGGCGCCTGTCCGTGCCGCTCGGCACCGTCAAGACCCGCATGCGGGACGGCCTGCTGCGCCTGCGCGACTGTCTGGGTGCCGCCGCATGAGCCCTGCGGAACCCGGACCGCTGAGCCGCCTGCGCCGGTACGCGAGCGGCCGGTGGCCGGGCGGCCCGCTGCACTCCATGCACTCCCTGGCCGTGCCGTACGCGCTCGACGCCCTCGACCCGGACGAGACGCGCCGCTTCGAGAGGCATCTGGCCACCTGCGACCGATGCACGCGGGAGGTGCGCGCGCTCGCCGCCGACACCGTGCGCCTGGCGCGCGCGGCCTCCGTTCCCGCCCCCGAGGATCTGCGGGAGCGCATCCTCGCCGCCGTGCGCACCACGGCCCAGGAGCCCGCCGGGCCGCGGGCCGCGCCCGAGCCCCTGGTGGTGCCGCGGCGCCGCGGCACCGGCCGGGCTCCGCTGGCCCTCGCCGCGTCCGGCGTGGTGCTCGCCCTCGTGGCGGCCGCCTTCCTCGCCCTCGCGCTGGTCCGCACCGACGGCGAGCTGTCCGACGAGCGGGCGGCCGCACGTGAGATCGCCCACGTCCTGGCCGCGCCCGACGCCCGCGCGAGCACCGGCCGGGACGCGCGGGGACGGGGGATCGGTGTGATCGCGTCCCGTGCGGAGCGGCGGGCCGTGGTGAGCGTCACCGGCCTGGGCCGGCCTCCGGACGGGCGCGCGCATCAACTGTGGGTGATGCGCGCCGGTGCCGCGCCCCGTTCGCTCGGGCTGCTCGATGGCGAAACGCCGGTGGTCGCGAAGGATCTCAGCACGCGAGCGAAATCACTCGCTGTCACCGTCGAACGCGACGGCGGCTCCGCGCGGCCCACAAGTAAGCCCCTCGTCCAACTCACCCTGGAATCAGTTGGATTCGGAGAGTAACCGTCAACGTCCTTGTGGAGAAGGTGAATCCCGCCACCGGGATACACGAGTGTCATGGTGGGGCGATAGGGTTAACCTGCCCTGGGCCGGGTGCCCTCGTACGGGTGGGGAGTGACATGGAACAGATAACAGTGCGCAGCAGGGCGAGGGTCCCTGCGATCACATGTGGGAGCGGCGCGAGCAGTTCGCGTCTCGACCGCCATCTCTCGGTGCTGGGCGGCCCCGCCGTCCCGCAGCGCGAGGCGGCCGAGGCGACCCTGCTGATGCGTGAGCTCACCTCGCGTGGCGCCGCGCACGACCGGGGCGGCAAGCGCGCGCAGGTGCGCCGTGTCTCGCTGTTCGCACCGCTGCGCAGACTGCGCCGCTCGCTTTTCGGCGGCCACTGACCTCGGGCGCGGGTGCCTCTGGCCTCGCCCTGGGGTGCCCGCGCTTCCCCCTCTCCCCGCCGTCACTCCCGGCACGCGGCGGGTACCGGCAACTCCGCCCCTCCGGGGCGCTCAGGCGCTCAGCTCTTCCTCCTCCGCCCCGAAGCCGAGGCGGGTCAGCTCGCCCCGTGAGGACACCCCCAGCTTCGGATACGCGTTGTACAGGTGGTAGCCCACCGTGCGCGGGGACAGGAACAGCTGGGCGCCGATGTCGCGGTTGGTCATCCCCGCCGCCGCGAGCCGCACCACCTGACGCTCCTGCGGCGTGAGCCGCTCCAGCGGCACCCGCCCGCCGCCCTGCCGCGCCCGGCTCTCGCCCGTGGCCCGCAGCTCCGCGCGGGCCCGGCCCGCCCACGGCGCCGCCCCGATCTGCTCGAACGCGTCCAGGGCCGCGCGCAGCGGGGCACGGGCCTCGCTCCTGCGGCCCGCCCGGCGCAGCCACTCCCCGAACAGCAGTCGCGTACGGGCCTGCTCGAAGGGCCTGCCGTCGCCGGTGTGCAGCGTCAGGGCCTCCTCGTAGGCGGAGTACGCGGAGTACGCGGAGTGCGCGGAGGGTGCCGAGGTCGCCGTCGGGGCCGTCTGCGCCGTCGCCTCGTCGGCTAGCAGGGCGCGGCAGCGCGCCGCGATGGCGCGCGCCCATGCCGCGCCCGTGTGCTCCGCCCAGTCCGCGTACCGCCGTGCCGCCTCGTGCGCCGCGTCGGGCCGCCCGGCCCGCACCGCCGCCTCGACGTGGTCCGGCAGACAGTGCAGCGCCACCACCGTGTGGCCCGCGGGGCCCGCCGCCAGGTCCTCGTAGCCGCGCAGCGCCGCCTCGTAGCGGCCGAGGCCCAGTTCGAGCAGGGGCAGGGCGGCCGCGCCCCACACCCGCCCCGGCGGTGCCTGCCGCGGGTCGAGGTGCCCGGCGAGCTCCCGGACGCGGGCCTCGTCCCCGTCCAGCGCCGCGAGATGGGCGAGGACGCCCGTCAGCTGGTGCGCGTAGTGGTGCTGGCCGCTGTCGCGGGCGATGCGGACGCCGTCCTCCGCGCCCGCGAGGGCGCAGCCGTGGCGGCCGAGCAGCACGCGCGCCCTGGCCCGCTGGAGCAGCACCAGCGGCAGCGGCCCCACCGCGCCCTGCTCGCGGCACTCGTGCTCCAGGTCCGCGGCCAGCTCGACGCCGCCCTGAAGGTCGCCGAGCGGCGCGAACCACCCGGCGACGGAGGCCCGCTCGCGCAGGTCGAGGCCGTGTTCCCGGCTCCGCGCGGCGTCGAAGAGGCGCCGCAGCGGGGGCAGGGCCGCGCCGGTGTCGCCCGCGGCGAGCCGCGCGAGGCCCGTGACGGCGGGCAGATAGGGCGGCGCCGAGGGCGACGGCTCGACGCCGAGTGCGGCCGCCCGCTCCACGACGGCGTCGACCGCCGTGCGGTGGCCGGACGTCCAGGCCGCCGTCATCGCCTCGTACAGCAGGCGCGCCGCCGTCTCCGGGGCCCGTTCGGCGAGGGCCGACGCGGTGTCCACGAGGACCGTGTGCGCGGCCTCCAGCTGGTCGCGCTCGCGGGCCACGCCCGCGCGGACCCGTGCGAGGCGGGCGAGCAGCGCCGGGTCCGTCAGATGCGGGGTCGCGCTGCCCGCGAGCCGGGCGGCGTGGTCGCCGTGGCCCGCGTCGGCCGCCGCCGAGGCCGCGAGCGCCAGGCGCCGGGCGCGCTCCGCGCTGTCCGGGGTGAGCTGCGCGGCCCGTTCGAAGGCGGCGGCCTCGGCCGCGTAGCCGCCGCGCGCCCGGGCGTGCTCGGCGGTCCGCTCCAGGACGGACGCGACGTGCTCGTCGGGCTCGGTGGTGGCCGCGGCCAGGTGCCAGGCGCGGCGGTCGACCTGGCCGACGCACGGCAGGGCCTCGGCGAGGGCGGCGTGGGCGGCGAGGCGGGCGCCGAGCGGGGCGCCGCGGTAGGCGGCGGTACGGATCAGGGGGTGCCGGAAGACGAGCCGCCCGGCCTCGGCCCGAAGGAGCTGCTTGCGCTCGGCGGGCTCCAGGTCGGCGACGGCGGCCCCGAGCCGGGCGGCGGCGGCCGCGGTGGTCTCCAGGTCGCCGGTGCCCTCGGCCGCCGCGACGAGCAGCAGGGTGCGGGTGGCCTCCGGCAGCGCGGCGATGCGGTCGGCGAACGCCTGCTGCACGCGGGAGGGGCCCGGCACCGGCGCGGACGGCGGCCCGGACGCCACGAGCTGCCCCTCGCGCTGGGCGGCGGGCAGCTCGCGCAGGGCCAGGGGGTTGCCGCCCGCCTCGGCGAGCAGCTGACGGCGTACGTACGGCGGCAGGTCCGCGGCGTGCGCGGCGAGGATCCGGTCCGCGGCGTCGTCGTCGATCCCGGTCAGGCGCAGCTCGGGCAGGCCCGCGGCGGGGAACGGCGGCGCGTGCGGCTCGCGGGCCGCGAACAGCATGACCACGCCCTCGGCCGTGAGCCGTCGCGCGGCGAACAGCAGCGCGTCCGCCGACGCGTGGTCGAGCCAGTGCGCGTCGTCCACGACGCACAGCAGCGGCCCGTCGTCGGCGAGTTCGGACAGCAGGGTCAGCAGGGCGACGCCCGTCAGGAACCGGTCGCCAGGGCCGCCGTGCGTCCCGCCCGCGAGGCCGAGCGCGGTGCGCAGGGCCGCGGCCTGCGGGGCGGGCAGCGCGTCGACGCGGTCGGTCACCTGGTGCAGGAGCATGTGCAGGCCCGCGAAGGGGAGTTCGCTCTCGGCCTCCACACCGGTGGTGCGCAGCACCCGTCCCCACGGGGCGGCCGACGGCGTGCCGTCCGCCCCCGCGCCGTCCGCCGCCACCGCCCCGAGCAGAGCGGACTTGCCGATTCCGGCCTCGCCGCGCAGGACGAGGGCCGCGCTGTGTCCCGTGCGGGCCAGGGCGAGCAGGGACGTCAGCTGGTGCAGTTCTTCGGTGCGGCCTTCGAGCATGGTTCACGTCAGCTGTCCCGGGGCGGTGGATATTCCCCGGCCGCGCTCGGGCCGCCCCGGGCCGGGCGGTCTCAGTCGACCGTCAGGACGACCTTGCCCCGGCCGTGGCCCGACTCCACGGCGTGGTGGGCGGCCGCCGCTTCCTGAAGGGGGTACGTCGCCCGGAGGTGGACCCGCAACAGGCCCTTCGCGTACAGGGCGGTGACCTCGGCCAGGCGCTCCGCCGTGCGCGTGCCGCGCAGCGGGGGCACGCCCAGGCGCTCCGCCTCCTCGTCCGCGAGCATCGTCGCCACCCGGTGGCGGTCCTTGGCCACGGCCACCGACGCGCGCAGGGCCTGGGCGCCCGCGGCGTCGACGGCCGCGTCGACGCCGCCCGGGGCGAGGGCGCGCACCCGGTCTTCGAGCCCTTCCCCGTACGTGACGGGAACGGCGCCGAGGGCGCGCAGATGGTCGTGGTTGCGCGGACTCGCGGTGCCGATGACCGTGGCGGCGCCCCACGCCCGCGCCAACTGCACGGCCAAGGTGCCGAATCCGCCCGCGGCGCCGTTGACCAGGACCGTGTCGCCGGGGCGCACGCCGACCGCGCTGAGCGCCATGTGCGCGCCCTGCGCGTTGCCGGAGAAGCCGCCCGCGCTGACGAAGTCCATCGCGTCCGGCTTGGTGACCAGCTGGTCCGCGCCGACGACGACGTACTGCGCGTACGCGCCGAGCAGCGAGAAGCCGAGCACGTCCGCGCCGGGCGCGAACGCCGTGACCTCGGGGCCCACCGCGTCCACGGTGCCCGCGAACTCGTTGCCGGGCACGACCGGGAAGGCGGCAGCGGGCGGGCGTATCGCCCCCTGCCGGACGCCCGTGTCGAAGGGCATGACACCCGCGGCCCGGACCCGCACCCGCACCTGCCCGGGCCCCGGCTCCGGGACGTCGAGGTCCATGAGCCTGAGCACGTCGGGACCGCCGTACTCCGTGAAAGCCATCGCGCGCATGGTCATGACGCCACCGTCTCCTTCGTGTTGTCGTGGGTGCTGCCGGTGCTGCCGCCGGACGTGTCCTCGGCGGCGGCCAGCAGGACGACCTTGCCGACCGTGGCGCGGCCGAGCAGCGCCGTGTGCGCGGCGGCCGCGTCACGCAGCGGGAACGTCGTGACGGCCGGTACGAGGGTGCCGCTCGCGGCCTCGGCGAGGGCGCGCTCCTGGAGCGCGCGCAGCCCCCCGGGCACCCGCAGGATACGCGGGCCGAGCGCGTACGTCGCCGTGAGCAGGCGCGCGTGCAGGTCCTCGGAGGTGAACTCCGTCGGCGTCCCCGCCGACCAGCCGTACATCACGAACTGCCCGCCGTAGCCCAGGAGGTCGAACGCCGCCCGGCCCGCGGCCCCGCCGACGCTGTCGAAGACGACGTCGACCTCGCGGCCGCCGAGCGCGGCGCGCACCTCGTCCGCCCAGTCCGGGCGGTCGTAGTCGACGGCGACGTCCGCGCCGAGAGCCCGGACCCGGGCGGCCTTGTCCGGGCCGCCCGCCGCGCCCACCACGGTCGCGCCGAGGTTCCGCGCCGCCTGCACGAGCAGCGTGCCGATGCCGCCCGCCGCCGCGGTCACCAGGACCACGTCGTCGGCCGCGGGCGCGGCCACCTCCAGGACGCCGAGCGCCATCCGGCCGGTGCCGACCATCGCGATCGCGGCCTCGTACGACACGGAGTCCGGCAGCGGGAAGAGCGCCTCCGTCTCGCGCACGGCCAGCTCGGCGTACCCGGCGTTGACCAGGCCGAGATGCGTGACGACGCGGCGTCCGAGCCACTCCTTCGCCACCCCGTCGCCGAGCCGGTCGACGACCCCCGCGACCTCGCGGCCGGGCGTCACGGGCAGGTCGGGCAGCGGGAAGGGCAGGGCGTCGTCCGCGCCGCGCTGCAGGGCGGTGTCGAGCAGATGGACGCCCGCCGCCCGTACGGCGATCCGGACCTGGCCGGGGCCGGGCTCGGGGTCGCCGACCTCTTCGTAGCGCAGTTCCTCGGGCCCGCCGAAGGCGTGCAGTCGGATGGCGTGCATGGAGGGTTCCTCCCGGACGGTGAGGGGGCGATGACGCTCCCGACGCTAGGCGGGGGCGGCACGGGGTCGCCTCTGTCGGGTGACTGGGGTCGGGCGACCGGTGACCGGGCCGGGTGACCGGGGCGGCGACCGGGATCGCCCCCGCCGGAGCCCGGCCGGGGGAACCCAGTCACGTGACAGAGGCGGCGCGGCCGGGGCCGTTCCTAGCGTCGGCGGCATGACTCAGCAGATATCCGCGGCCACCGGTGCCCCCTCCGCCGACGACGGTGGGCGGACGCGCTGGGCGCCCGTCGTCGTGATGGCCCTCGCCATGCTCATGGTCACCCTGGAGCTCAGCCTGTCCGCCGTGACGCTGCCCGCGATCGGCGACGACCTGGGCGTCGGCTCCTCCGCCACCCAGTGGGTGCTGCTCGCCTACGCGTTGCCCACCGCCGCCCTGGCCCTGCCCGCCGGGCGCTGGAGCGACCGCGTGGACCTGCGCGCGGTCTTCCTGCTCGCGACGCCCGCGATCGGCCTGACCAGCGTGCTCGCGGCCCTGGCCCCGAACCTGCCGGTCCTGGTCGCCGCCCGCGTGCTGCAAGGCGTGGCGGGCGCGGTCGTCGGCGCGCTGTACCTGCCGGTGGTCGCCCTGAGCGTGCCGCCCGAGCGCCGGGGCCGCGCCATGGGCCTCATCGCCACGATCATGCCGCTCGGCTCCATGGGCGGCTCGTCGCTCGGCGGGGCCGTCGTGGACGCCTACGGGTGGCGGCCGGTGTTCCTGCTGAAGGTCCCCGTGCTGATCGCGGTGGTGTGGCTGGGCGCGCGGCTGATCCCGCGCGGCGACAAGGGCCTCGCGCCGCCGAGCCGTTCGCTGGTCGCGGACGGGGTGGTGCTCGGCGCCGCGGTCACGGCGCTGCTCGTCGCCTTCGACCGGGTGGACGCGGACGTGCCCGTCGCCGCCGGCGTCGCCGCGGCCGCCGCGGTCGCGGGCGGCCTCGGGTGGGCCCGGCTGCGCACCGCCCGCCCCGTCCTCGACCTGCTGCGGCGGCCCGGCGTGGGCCTGCCCGTGCTCGCCCTCTTCCTCAGCGGCACCTTCACCGGCCTGTCCTACTTCCTGCTGCCCTACTACGTCGCCGACGTCCTGGACGCCGGGGCGTCCCTGACCGGCCTCGCGATGATGTTCTTCATCGGCGCGGTGGCGCTCACCGCGTCCGCCGGCGGGTCGCTCGCCGACCGCTTCCCCAAGGAGCGCGTGGGCGCGGCGGGCGCCGCCCTGACCGCGCTCGGGGTGCTGAGCATGCTCACGCTCGGACCGGACGCGGGCCTGTGGGACATCGGCTGGCGGCTCGCCGTGACCGGGGTGGGGCAGGCGCTGTTCGGCACGCCGGTGAACCTCGGCATCCTGGAGGCGACCCCGGCGGAGCTCGTCGGCACGGCCGGTGGTGTCACCAACACCTTCCGGACCCTCGCGTTCACGGTGGGTCCCGCGGTGGCCGCCCTCGCCTACGGGACGGGCGGCGCGGGAGTGCCCGGCTTCCGCACCGGGATCGTGCTCCTCGCCGTCCTCCAGGCGCTCGGCATGGTCGCGCTGCTGCTGGGGCGCCGCCGCGCCTAGCCCTCAGAGCAGGGCGAACTGCCCCTCCGGCCCCTCCTCGTGGTGGTCGAGGACCGAGGCCGGGCGCCGGGCCGCCGCCGGGACGGGCAGGACGCCCGCCGCGTGCAGGTCGGCGACCGTGAGCGCGTCGGCGGGGGAGGGGTCCGGGAGCGCCGGAAGCTCCGCGAGGAGGGCGAGGACCGTGATCAGCTCCAGGAGCTGCGAGGTCCAGGCCTGGGGCCACGCCGAGGGCCGGACGGCCTCCAGGGTGCCGGGCTCCGCCGGGGCCGTCCGCCGCTCGAACCACAGCTCGATGACCCGCACCCCGCTGACCCGGAAGTCCCACGCGCCCGCGGGCACGGGCGAGATGAGCCCGCCCTCGCCGACCCGCAGGGCCTCGTCCCCGGCGTCGTAGGCGAGCCCGGAGGGCCGTGCGGGCAGCGGCGCCCGCACGTACGGCCGCCGCCCGCCGGGCAGCTTCGGCCGCTCGCCCGAGGCCCCGCGCAGCTGGAGCCGGAGCGCGCGCCGCCCCAGCTCCACGCCCCGCGCCCAGGCGTCGGCGGCGGACGTGAGCGGCACGACGGGGCCCGCGGGCGTGGCCCGCGCGGCGACCAGGGTCCAGGCCAGGAAGTCCTCCGGGGCGACACCCGTCCCGTACAGCCGGGAGAGGTGTTCCAACAGACCGGATGGAACGTTCGTTTCAGTGCCACCGGGACGTCGGTAGAGCGGGCGGATGCGGCCGGGCCGCCCGGCGGGGGAGCGCCCGTCCGGCAGCACCGCGGAGGCGAGCACCGCGGGCCCGGCGTCCGCGTCGGGGACGTACCCCTGCTCGGTGAGGAAGAGCTGCCCGGCACCGGCCACCCGCCACAGCTCCGGGCGGGCCGCGTCGAGGAGGCGGTGGTCGGGTATCAGCCACTGCTCGTCGAAGGGCCCGTGCACCACCCGGACGGGTTCGGCGCAGGGCCCGTCCTCGCGGGCGAGGCGTCCCGTGCCGCCGCCGCACCCGGGCAGCTGCGCGACCGGGGTGTGCAGGGTGCGCGCCCGGGTCGGCCCGAACAGTGCCTCGCGCCCGGCCGCGTCGGCGCGGACGAAGGCGTCCCAACGGGCCCTGAGGGACGCGGCGTCGGGCGCCATCGGCCACCCGCGTCCCGGCCGGAGCGGCGCGACGGACCACGGCATGAGATCGGCGAGCGGCGGCGCGTCGTCGTACGTCACGCCCGGCATCGTACGACGCGCCGGGAGGCGGCCATCAGGTCGCGTCGAGCGTGACGGTGAACGAGAAGCGGTCGCCCCGGTACTGGATCCGGGCCACGTCGAGCGCCCGGCCCTCGGTGTCGTAGGTGATGCCCGTGTAGTGCAGGATCGGGCTGAGCAGCGGCACTTGGAGCAGCCGGGCCGTCTCGGGGTCGGCGAGCCGGGCCTCCACGGTGTCGGTGATGCGCGAGATCGCCACGCCCACCACGTCGCGCAGGACCTTCGTCATCGGCCAGCGCTCCAGGTCGGTCGGGTCGATGCGCTCGGCGAGGTCGGGACGCACGTGGTTGCGCGCGTGGTTGGTCGGCTCGCCGGTCCTGGCGTCGCTGCGCAGCCGGTGGTACGTGGCGACCTCGGTGAGCCCGGGGAAGTGCTCGGCGACGTCGGTGGGCACCTGCTCCCGGCCGTGGGACAGGAGCTTGGTGTCCATGCCGGACTGCTGCGCCACGATGGCGTCGACCGAGCCGAGCAGCCGCACCGGCGAGCCGCGCCGCACGTCCGGCTCGATGAACGTGCCGCGCCGCCGGTGCCTGCTGATCAGGCCCTCGTCCTCCAGCTCCTTGAGGGCCTGGCGCATGGTGAGCACGCTGACGCCGTAGTGCCCCGCCAGCTGCTCCTCGGTGGGAAGCCGCAGCGGGGCGTCCGGCGCCCGGCCGAGTATCGAGGCGCGCAGCGACTGCGAGACCTGATACCAGAGCGGCAGCTTTCGGTTCAGGACGATCGAGTCCGGGGCGAAAGCGGTCACAGGGAACTCCGTACTTCCGAGACGACGCGGACAGCGGCCGGAAGTGGTGGTGCTACGGCCGGAAATGACGCTCCAGACCCTGCCACACGTCGTCGTACCCCCGCTGCAGATGGTCCGCCGAAGCCGCCTGCCCGGTGGCGGTCACGGGCCAGCGGGTCTCGAACATGAACGCGAGGCCGTCGTCGATCTTCTGCGGCTTCAGCTCCGCGGCGCTGGCCCTCTCGAAGGTCTCCCGGTCGGGGCCGTGCGCCGACATCATGTTGTGCAGCGAGCCGCCGCCCGGCACGAAGCCCCCCTTTCCGGCGGTCTTGGCGTCGTACGCGCCCTCGATCAGGCCCATGTACTCGCTCATCACGTTCCGGTGGAAGTACGGCGGCCGGAAGGTGTCCTCGCCGACCAGCCAGCGCGGGGCGAAGACCACGAAGTCGACGCCCGCGAGGCCCGGGGTGTCCGAGGGCGAGGTGAGCACCGTGAAGATGGACGGGTCGGGGTGGTCGTAGGAGATGGTGCCGATGACGTTGAAGCGGCGCAGGTCGTACACGTACGGCACGTGGTTGCCGTGCCAGGCGACCACGTCGAGCGGGGAGTGGTCGTACGTCGCCGTCCAGAGGTTGCCGCAGAACTTGTTGACGACCTCGACCGGGCCCGCCGTGTCCGAGTCGTCCTCGTACGCGGCGACGGGGGCCAGGAAGTCCCGCGCGTTCGCCAGGCCGTTGGCGCCGATCGGGCCGAGGTCGGGGAGCTGGAAGGCCGCGCCGTAGTTCTCGCAGACGTAACCGCGGGCGCTCTCGTCGAGCAGCTCCACGCGGAAGCGGACGCCGCGCGGGATCAGGGCGACGTGGCCGGGCTCGGCGTGCAGCAGGCCCAGCTCGGTGCGCAGGAGCAGGCCGCCCCGCTCGGGGACGACGAGCAGCTCGCCGTCGGCGTCGCTGAACACCCGGTCCATGGAGGCGTTGGCGTGGTAGAGGTGCACCGCCATGCCCGTGCGCTGGGTCGCGTCGCCGTTGCCGCCGAGGGTCCACAGGCCGGCGAGCCAGTCGGTGCCGGGGGCGGGCTCCGGCAGCGGGTCCCAGCGCAGGCGGTTGGGGTCGGGCACGGTCTCGGTGAACGGGGCCGTGCGGATCGCGCCGTTGTCGGTCCGGGTGAACGCCGGGTGGGCGGCCGACGGGCGCACCCGATACAGCCACGAGCGGCGGTTGTGGGCGCGCGGCTCGGTGAACGCGGTGCCGCTCAGCTGCTCCGCGTACAGGCCGAGGGGGGCGCGCTGGGGCGAGTTGCGGCCGAGCGGCAGGGCGCCGGGGACGGCCTCCGAGCTGTGCTCGTTGCCGAATCCGGAGAGGTAGGTGAGCCCCTCCGCGAGCTTGCGCGCGTTGCCCCTGTCGTCCTTCGGCTGGTCCCCGCTCATGACAGCTCCCTCGGCTCCCTGGCCCACGACGGGCCGCCGCCGGCGTCCTCGCCAACGATTCCTATGGAACACCGTAGGATTCGTCATTTCCCCGCGCAAGAGGGATCCGTGAAATGTGAACGGTGCTCTACTCTCCCGGGGTGCGTGACTCCCCTGGACCGCGTGACCCGAACCCCGCCGCCGCCCTGCGCCGCAGCCCGGTGCAGCGCCGCAGCGCGGAGCGCCTCGACCGGATCCTCGACGCCTGCGCCGCCCTCCTCGACGAGGTCGGCTACGAGGGGCTGACCACCCGGGCGGTCGCGGTCCGCGCGGGCGTGCCCATCGGCTCGGTCTACCGCTTCTTCGACAACAAGCGCGCCCTGGCCGACGCCCTCGCCCACCGCAACCTCGACGCCTACGCCCGCCGGGTCACGGCGCGCATGACGGCCGTGCCCCGCGGTGATCTGCGCGGCGCCGTCGAGGCCGCCTTCGACGAGTATCTGCTGATGAAGCGCACCGTGCCCGGCTTCGGGCGGGTCGACTTCGGCATTCCGTCGGCGCCCGAGGCGATGCCCGACGCCAACGGGACCGTCGCCGACCGCGTCGCCCGGCTCCTCGCCGGACACCTCGGCCGCCCGCTGGACGCCCGGCTCCGCCGCGCCGTGCTCGTCAGCGTCGAGGCCGTCGACGCCCTGCTCCAACTCGCCTTCCGCGCCGACCCGTTGGGCGACCCGGAGCTCGTGGCCGAGACGCGGACCCTGCTGTACGCGTACGTCGAGCGGGCGCTCGGCTGAACCCTGGTGCCATACGTACCGGTCGGTATGCTGAGGGTGCACCGCGCCTCCGCGCCCCGCCCCGGGAGGGCCCATGACCCGCACCGCCCCGCGCATCTGCCCGCTCTGCGAAGCCACCTGCGGCCTCACGCTCACCGTCGAGGGCGCGCGCGTGACCGGCGCGCGCGGCGACCGCGCCGACGTCTTCAGCCGCGGCTTCATCTGCCCCAAGGGCGCCGCGCTCGGCGCGTCCGACGCCGACCCCGACCGGCTGCGGCGGCCCCTCGTCCGCACCGGCGGACGCCTCGCGGAGACGAGCTGGGACGAGGCGTTCGCCGCCGTCGCCGCGGGCCTGCGCCCCGTCGTCGAGGGGTACGGACCGCACGCGGTGGGCGTCGTGCTCGGCAACCCGAACGTGCACACCATGGCGGGCGCCCTGTACCCGCCCGTGCTGCTCGGCGCCCTCGGCACCCGCAGCCTGTTCACCGCGAGCACCGTCGACCAGATGCCCAAGCACGTCTCCTGCGGCCTCCTCTTCGGCGACCCGCTGGCGATCCCCGTACCGGACCTGGACCGCACCGACCACCTGCTCGTCATCGGCGCCAACCCCCTGGACTCCAACGGCAGCCTGTGCACCGCGCCCGACTTCCCCGGCCGGCTCAAGGCGCTGCGCGCCCGGGGCGGCCTGCTCACCGTCGTCGACCCGCGCCGCACCCGCACCGCCCGGCTCGCCGACCGGCACCTGGCGATCCGGCCCGGCACGGACGCGCTGCTGCTCGCGGCGATGGCGCAGGTCCTGTTCGCCGACGGCCTCACCCGCCTCGGCGCGCTCGAAGACCACGTCACGGGGATCGACGAACTCGCCGACGCCGTACGGGCCTTCACCCCGGAGGCCGTCGCTCCGGCCTGCGACGTGCCCGCCGCCACCCTCCGGACCCTCGCCCGTGAACTCGCCGCGGCGCCCACCGCCGCCGTGTACGGCAGGATCGGCGCGAGCACCGTCGCCCACGGGACGCTGACCTGCTGGCTCGTCGACGTCCTGAACGTCCTGACCGGCAACCTCGACCGGCCCGGCGGCGTCCTGTTCCCGCTCTCCGCCACCGGCAGGGCGCCGCGCCCCGCCGGGCCGGGCCGGGGCTTCGCGCTCGGCCGCTGGCGCAGCCGCGTGAGCGGGCACCCCGAGGCCAAGGGCGAACTGCCCCTCGCCGCGCTCGCCGAGGAGATCGACAGCCAGCCCCGCGTCCCGGACAGCGGCCTGGGCGAGAGCCCCGTCCGCGCCGTCATCGCCATCGCCGCCAACCCCGTCCTGTCCGCGCCCGACGGCGACCGCCTCGACAAGGCCCTGGAGTCCCTGGACTTCATGGTGAGCGTCGACCCGTACCTGAACGAGACCGCGCGCCACGCCGACGTCGTGCTCCCGCCGCCACCACCCGCCCAGAGCGCCCACTTCCCGTTCGCCTTCAACGCCCTGGCCGTGCGCAACCAGGTCCGCTACACCCGCGCCGCCGTGCCCCTGGAGGCGGGCCGGATGCCGGAGACCGAGATCCTCGCGCGGCTGGTGCTCGCCGCGACCGGCGGGCACGGCACCGACCCGGCCGCCGTGGACGCCCTGGTCGTCGAGCGCACCCTCGCCGAGGCCGTCGCCGCCCCGCACACCCGGGTGTACGGCCGCGACCCCGCGGACCTCGCCGCCCGGCTCACGGGCGAGAGCGGCCCCGAGCGGCGCCTGGACCTGATGCTGCGCCTCGGCCCGTACGGCGACGGCTTCGGCGCGGACCCGGACGGGCTGAGCCTGGCCCGCCTCCTCGACCACCCGCACGGCATCGACCTCGGGCCGCTCGCCCCGCGCGTCCCGGAGATCCTCAAGACCCGCAGCGGCCGAATCGAGCTGCTGCCCGGCCCGATCGCCGCGGATCTGCCGCGGCTGGCCCGCGCGCTGCGCGAGACGCCCGCCGAGCTCGTCCTCGTCGGCCGCCGCCATCTGCGCTCCAACAACAGCTGGATGCACAACGTCCCCGCCCTGACCGGCGGCTCCAACCGCTGCACCCTGCACGTCCACCCCGGGGACGCGGCCCGGCTCGGCCTGGCGGACGGCCGCCCCGCGCGCGTGACGGCCGCGGGCGGGGAGATCGAGGCCCTGGTGGAGGTCACGGACGCGATGCGTCCCGGGGTGGTGAGCCTGCCGCACGGCTGGGGCCACGACCGCCCCGGCACCCGGCTGACCGTCGCCGCCGCCGACCCCGGAGCCAACGTGAACCAGCTCCTCGACGGCAGCCTCCTCGACCCGCTGTCCGGCACGGCGGTGCTCAACGGCTTCGCGGTGCGGGTCACTCCGCTCGCGCCGTGAGCCGGGGCCGTGAGCCGGGGCCGGGGGCTCGGGGCCCGGGGCTCGGGGCCCGGGGCTCGGGGCCGGGGGCTTGAGGAAGGGCGGTCACTCCGCGCGCCCCGCCGCCCCCGCGGCCACGCACAGCAGGACGCCCAGCGTGACGAAGGGGGCCGCCGCCCCCGCCACCCCGGCGACGAGGCCCGCCCCGGCCGGCGCGGCGACCTGGCCGAGCCGGTTGCCGGTCAGCCGCAGGGCGAGGGCCGTGGAGCGGGCCCCGGCGGGCGCCGCCTGGACCACGGTCGTCATCGACAGGGGCTGGCCGACGCCGAGGCAGAACCCGAGCAGCGTCAGGACCGCCCCGAGCGCCCAGACGGGCAGCGGCAACGCGACCCCGGCGCACAGGAGTCCGGCGGCGGCGCAGGTGCCGGCGATGAGCGCGCGGCGGCCGAGCAGCCGGATGAGGGGCGTCATCACGAGGCGGCAGGCGATCGTCGCGCCCGCACGCAGGCCGAGCAGGACCCCGACGGTCGCGGGCGCGATGCCCCGGTCCTCGCCGATGACGGGCAGATACGCGGTGAGGATGTCGGTGGCGGACAGCACGGCGAGACTGATGAACATCCCCGCGGGCACACCACGGGCGCCCAGGATGCGCAGCACGGGGACCTTCGGCCCCGCGGACGCCCCGGCCCCCGGTGCCGCCGAGGCCCCGCCCCCGGACGCCCCGGCCCCGCCCCGAGGCTGCTCCAGGCGCCACAGCGACGTGCAGGACACCGCCGCGACGCCCGCCGCCACCACCAGGGCGAGGGCGCTGGTGCCGCCGGTGTCGCCGCCGATCAGCGCACCGGCCGCCAGCGGGCCGACGAGCTGGCCGAGGGAGGCGCCGATGGTGAAGTGCCCGAAGTTCCGGTCCCGTTCGGCCGGGGCCGACCGGCGGGCGACGATGGACTGCGCGCCGATGACGAAGCAGAGGTGGCCGAGGCCCATCACCCCGCTCCAGGCGGCGAGGGCGCCGAGCGACCCCGAGGTGCCGCCGAGCGCGCAGCCGCCCGCGATCAGGGCGACGCCGAGGAGCAGCAGCGGCGCGCACCGGCCGTGGTCGGTACGGCGGCCGAGCGGCACCGCCACGAACAGCGGGAGCAGCGCGTACACGCCCGCGATCACACCGACGGCCCGCTCGTCGGCGCCCAGTGCGAGCGCCCGGTAGGAGACGGCGGGCCGCGCCATCGAGACCGCGGCCTGCGCACAGCTGAAGGAGATGACGAGCCGCAGCAGCCAGCCCCTGTCCCCGCGCCGTTGGGCCTTCTCCTGCCCGGCCGGTTTCTCCCCGGCCGGGTCCTTCCGGGCTGCGCGCGGGCGACGTATCCGAGGCATCACTGCTCAGATGATGCCGAACAGGATCCCGGACCCGAGCACCACGAGCGAGGTGAGCACCGCCCACTTCACCGTGAACCGGGTGTGGTCGCCGAACTCGACCTTGGCCATGCCGACGAGGACGTACACGGCGGGCACGAGCGGGCTCGACATGTGCAGGGCCTGCCCCGCGATGGAGGCGCGGGCGATCTCGATGGTGGAGACGCCGTGCGCGTTGCCCGCCTCGGCGAGCACCGGCAGGACGCCGAAGTAGAAGCCGTCGTTGGACATGAAGTACGTGAGGGGGATCGAGAGCAGACCGGTGACCAGGCCCATCTGGCCGCCCATGCCGTCGGGGATGGCGTTCACGAGCCAGTCGGCCATGTGGTCGACCATGCCGGTGCCGGTGAGCACGCCGGTGAAGACGGCGGCGGCGAAGACCATGCCGGTGACGTTGAGGACGTTCTCGGCGTGCGCGGCGATGCGGGCCTTCTGGTCGGGCATGTGCGGGAAGTTGACGGTGAGGGCCAGGGCCGCGCCGAGCAGGAACAGGACCGGGATCGGCAGCCACTCCATGATCATGGCGGTGAGCAGCAGGACGGTCAGGCCCGCGTTGAACCAGTAGAGCTTGGGCCGCAGGGTGGGACGGTTCGGGTCGAGGCCCTGGAAGCCGTCGTCGGGGTCATCCGCGGAGGGGTCGTCCGCGGCGAGGCCGCCCGCGGGGGAGCCGTCCGCGGGGGAGCCGCCCGCAACGAGGTCACCTGCGGAGGGGCCGCCCGCAGACCCGCCGCCCTTCACGAAGCTGACCCGCTCCGCCCCGTCCCCGTCGCCCCCCGCGCCGACCAGCACCGGCTCGCCCGCGACCGTCCCGCTCTCCAGGACCTCGTCGAGCGAGAGCACCCCGAGGCGCTTGCGCTCGCGCAGGCCGAGGGCGTACGCGAGGACGAAGACGGCCACGAGGCCGACCGCGAGCGCGGGGATCATCGGTACGAAGATGTCGCTGGCGTCGACCTTGAGGGCGGTGGCCGCGCGGGCCGTGGGGCCGCCCCAAGGCAGCGTGTTCATCACGCCGTTGGCGGTGGCCGCGACACCCGTCATGACGACGAGGCTCATCTTCAGACGCTTGTACAGCGGGTACATCGCCGACACGGTGATCATGAACGTGGTGGAGCCGTCGCCGTCGAGCGAGACGATCGCGGCGAGCACGGCGGTGCCGACGACGATCCGCATCGGGTCCGCCTTGCAGAACCGCAGGATGCCCCGGACGATCGGGTCGAAGAGGCCGACATCGATCATGACGCCGAAGTACACGATGGCGAACATGAGCATCGCGGCGGTGGGCGCGAGGTTGCCCACGCCTTCGAGGACGTAGTCCCCGAGGTGGGCGGCCTTGCCTACGAAGACGCAGAACAGCGCGGGGATGAGCACCAGTGCCGCGATGGGCGACATCTTCTTCATCATGATCAGCACCAGGAAGGTGGCGATCATGACGAATCCGAGGATTGTCAGCATGGGAGCTACCTATCGTTCACCATCGAACTGCCACCAGGTCTGGCGGTTCGGATGACCGTAGGACCCGCTTTCCAGCGTTAACAAGATGTTGACGTGTGAGCAATAAGCGCAAAACTCCAGGTCAACGCGGTGCTGCGAGGGAGCGAGCCGTTCCGCTCCGGCCGCCCGAGCTCCGGGGGCCCCGGGCCCCGCCGCCGGAAGGGGCCTCTGGCGACAGAAAACTATCGGCGCTAGTTTGACCCCCATGAAGCCCCACACCGGCATGTACATCGCGGGGCAGTGGCGCCCCGCCGCCACCCAGGACACCACCCCGGTGGTGAACCCGGCCGACGAGCAGGTCATCGCCCACGTCCCCGCGGGCACCGCCGAGGACGTCGCGGCGGCGGTCCGGGCCGCGCGCGCGGCGCTCCCCGGCTGGCGGGCGACCCCGCCCGCGGAGCGCGCCGCGCGGCTCGCCGCGATCCGCGACGGCCTCGTCGCCCGCAAGGCCGAGATCGCCGGGACGGTCGCCGCCGAACTGGGCGCCCCGCTGCCGTTCGCGGAGGCCGTGCACGCCGGGGTGCCGATCCTCGTGGCGGGCTCGTACGCGGAACTCGCGGCCACCCACCCCTTCGAGGAGAAGGTGGGCAACTCCACCGTCCACTCCGAGCCCGTGGGCGTCGTCGGCGCGATCACCCCCTGGAACTACCCCCTCCATCAGATCGTCGCCAAGGTCGCCCCGGCCCTCGCGGCGGGCTGCACCGTGGTGCTCAAGCCCGCCGAGGACACCCCGCTCACGGCCCGTCTGTTCGCTGGGATCGTGCACGAAGCGGGCCTGCCCGCGGGGGTGTTCAACCTGGTCACGGGGGTCGGCCCGGTCGCGGGCCAGGCGCTCGCCGAGCACGACGGCGTGGACCTCGTCTCGTTCACCGGCTCCACGGCGGTCGGCAGGAAGATCGGCGCGATCGCGGGCGCGGCCGTCAAGCGCGTCGCCCTCGAACTCGGCGGCAAGTCCGCCAACGTCATCCTGCCGAGCGCCGACCTCGCCAGGGCCGTGAACGTGGGCGTCGCCAACGTCATGGCCAACTCCGGCCAGACGTGCAGCGCCTGGACCCGCATGCTCGTGCACGCCTCGCGGTACGACGAGGCGGTCCGGCTCGCCGCCCTGGCGGCCGAGAAGTACACCGAGCGCATCGGCCCGGTCGTCAGCGAGAAGCAGCGCGACCGCGTGCGCGGCTACATCGACCGGGGCGTGGCGGAGGGCGCGCGCCTGGTGGCGGGCGGCCCCGACGCACCGCGCGAGCGCGGCTACTACGTGCGCCCCACCGTCTTCGCCGACGTCACCCCCGGCATGACCATCGCCCAGGAGGAGATCTTCGGCCCGGTCGTCTCCCTCATGCGCTACGAGGACGAGGCCGAGGCCGAGGCGATCGCCAACGGCACGGTGTACGGCCTCGCGGGCGCCGTGTGGGCGGCGGACGACGCGGAGGCGGCCGCCTTCGCCCGCCGCCTCGACACCGGCCAGGTCGACATCAACGGCGGCGGCTTCAACCCGCTCGCGCCCTTCGGCGGCTACAAGCAGTCGGGCGTCGGCCGCGAACTGGGGCGGCACGGCCTGGCCGAGTACCTCCAGACCAAGTCGCTCCAGTTCTAGTTCCGGCCGCCTCTCCCGACAGCTTCCGGCCGCCTCTCCTGACGGCCCTTCCCACTCCTCTGGAGGATTCGCCCTCGTGGTCCGCGCCGCCGTACTGCCCGCCATCGGTTCCCCGCTGGAGATCACCGACATCGAGCTGCCCGACCCCGGGCCCGGCCAGGTGCGGGTGCGCCTGGCCGCCGCCGGGGTCTGCCACTCCGACCTGTCCCTGACGAACGGCACGATGCGCGTGCCGGTCCCCGCGGTGCTCGGCCACGAGGGCGCGGGCACGGTGGTGGCCGTGGGCGAGGGCGTCACCCGGGTCGCGCCCGGTGACGGCGTGGTCCTCAACTGGGCCCCGTCCTGCGGTGACTGCCACGCCTGCGGCCTCGGCGAGGTCTGGCTGTGCGGCACCGCGCTCACCGGCGCGGGTGCCGTGTACGCCCGCCGCGCCGACGGCACCGACCTGCACCCCGGCCTGAACGTGGCCGCGTTCGCGCAGGAGACGGTGGTGGCCGCCGGGTGCGTCCTGCCCGCGCCCGCGGGCGTGCCCCTCGCCGACGCCGCCCTCCTCGGCTGCGCCGTCCTCACCGGCTACGGCGCGGTGCACCACGCGGCGCGGGTCCGCGCGGGCGAGACGGTCGCCGTCCTCGGCGTGGGCGGGGTGGGCCTGGCCGCGCTCCAGGCGGCGCGGATCGCCGGGGCGGCGCGGGTGCTCGCGGTCGACGTGTCCGCGGGGAAGGAGGCCCTGGCCCGCGCGGCCGGGGCCACGGACTATGTGGTCGCCTCCGACAGGACGGCCCGCGACCTGCGCGAACTCACCGGCGGCCACGGCGTCGACGTGGCCGTGGAGTGCGTGGGCCGCGCGGTCACGATCCGCACCGCCTGGGAGTCCACCCGCCGCGGCGGCCGCACCACGGTCGTCGGCATCGGCGGCAAGGACCAGCAGGTCACCTTCAACGCCCTGGAGATCTTCCACTGGGGCCGCACCCTCTCGGGCTGCGTCTACGGCAACTCGGACCCGGCACGGGACGTCCCCGTCCTCGCCGACCACGTCCGCGCGGGCCGCCTCGACCTGGGCCTGATGGTGACGGACCGGATCGGCCTGGAGGACATCCCGACGGCCTTCGCGAACATGGAGGCGGGCAGGGGCGGCCGGGCGCTTGTGGTGTTCTGAGGGCCCCGCCGGAGCGCCGCGGCCCGGTCACCCCGCGCGCAGCGTCACCCTCTCGTACTGGAGCGCCAACCCGTCGAGGAGCGCCGCGAGCCCCGCGTCGAAGGCCCGCTCGTCCACCAGCTCCTGGTGCTCCGCCAGGAGATGGGCCTGGCCGAGGTGGGGGTAGTCGGCCGGGTCGTACGCCGCCTCGTCGTCGACGAAGCCGCCGGCGAAGGAGCCGAGCGCGGAGCCCATGATGAAGTACCGCATCAGCGCCCCGATCGACGTGGCCTGCGCCGGGGGCCACCCCGCGTCGACCATGGCGCCGAACATCGCGTCCGCGAGACGCAGGCCCGCGGGGCGGCGGCCGGGGCCGCGGGCGAGGACGGGAACGATGTTCGGGTGCCGGGTGAGCGCGGCCCGGTAGGAGACGGCCCAGTCGTGCAGCGCGGCGCGCCAGTCGCGGCCGTCCTCGAACATCGACAGGTCGACCTGCGCGCTGACCGAGTCCGCCACCGCCTCCAGGATCTGGTCCTTGGTGGCGAAGTGGTTGTAGAGGGACGGTCCGCTGACGCCCAGTTCGGCCGCGAGGCGGCGGGTGGAGACCGCGGCGAGGCCCTCGGCGTCCACGAGGGAACGCGCCGCGTCGACGATGCGGTCGCGGCTGAGCAGGGGCTTGCGCGGTCGGGCCATGCGGCACATAGTAGGGCTGCGAGAAAAAACTAGCAGTGCTAATTAAAACTCCGTCGGGCGGGGAGGCTTCGATGAACCTGGAGCTCAGCGAGGAGCAGGACGCCGTCAGGCGGCTCGCCAAGGACTTCGTCGAGCGCGAGATCGCCCCGCACGCGGCCGCCTGGGACCGGGCCGAGAGCGTGGACGCGGCCATCGTGCGCAAGCTCGGCGACGTCGGCTTCCTCGGCCTCACCATCGACGAGGAGTACGGCGGCAGCGGCGGCGACCACCTCGCGTACTGCCTGGTGACCGAGGAGCTGGGCCGGGGCGACTCCTCCGTGCGCGGCATCGTCTCGGTCTCCCTCGGGCTCGTCGCCAAGTCCATCGCCGCCTGGGGCGACGAGGAGCAGAAGCGGCGCTGGCTGCCCGGCCTCACCGCCGGCACGGCCGTGGGCTGCTTCGGGCTCACCGAGCCGGGGACGGGCTCGGACGCGGGCAACCTCACCACCAGGGCCGTGCGCGACAGCGACGGCTCGTACGTCGTCGACGGCACCAAGATGTTCATCACGAACGGCACCTGGGCCGACGTGGTCCTGCTGTTCGCGCGGACGAACGACGCCCCGGGGCACAAGGGCGTCTCCGCCTTCCTCGTGCCCACCGACACCCCCGGCCTGACCCGCCGCGCCGTGCACGGCAAGCTCGGCCTGCGCGGCCAGGCCACCGCCGAACTGGTCCTCCAGGGCGTCAAGGTGCCCGCGAGCGCGCTGCTCGGGCCCGAGGGCAAGGGGTTCTCGGTGGCCATGGCGGCCCTCGCCAAGGGCCGGATGTCGGTGGCGGCGGGCTGTGTGGGCATCGCCCAGGCCGCCCTCGACGCGGCGGTGGCGTACGCGACCGAGCGCGAGCAGTTCGGCCGGAGCATCGCCCACCACCAGCTCGTCCAGGAGCTGCTCAGCGACATCGCCGTGGACGTGGACGCGGCCCGGCTGCTGACCTGGCGGGTCGCCGACCTCGTCGACCGGGGCCTGCCGTTCGCCACCGAGTCGTCCAAGGCCAAGCTGTTCGCGTCGGAGGCCGCCGTGCGCGCCGCGAACCAGGCGCTCCAGGTCTTCGGCGGCTACGGCTACATCGACGAGTACCCCGTCGGCAAGCTCGTGCGCGACGCCCGCGTGATGACCCTCTACGAGGGCACGAGCCAGATCCAGAAGCTGGTGATCGGGCGCGCGCTGACCGGGGTCTCCGCCTTCTGACCGGCCGCTCCGCGCTCCGGATGCGCCCGGCACACTTGCCTAAGCGCTTGCTCACCCTCAGGGTAGGGTGACGGTCCGGAGCGGTGGAAGGAGTGCGCATGGGTGCGGCGAAGGAGACCCTCGGCGAGGATCAGCCGTGGGTCGAGGTCAGTCCCGACGCGGCGAGGCGGCTGCTGATCGCCGCCGTCGAGGCCTTCGCCGAGCGCGGCTACCACGCCACGACCACCCGGGACATCGCGGGCCGCGCCGGGATGAGCCCGGCCGCGCTCTACATCCACTACAAGACCAAGGAAGAGCTCCTCCACCGCATCAGCAGGCTCGGCCACGACAAGGCCCTGGCCATCCTGCGCACCGCGGCCGACGGCGGGGGCAGCGCCGCCGAGCGCCTCTCCGACGCCGTGCGCTCCTTCGTGCGCTGGCACGCCGGGCACCACATGACCGCGCGCGTCGTGCAGTACGAACTCGACGCGCTCGGACCCGAGCACCGCACCGAGATCGTGGCGCTGCGCCGCAAGTCCGACGCCGCCGTGCGCGAGATCATCAACGACGGCGTGCGCGCGGGCGAGTTCGACGTCCCCGACGTCCCCGGCACCACCCTCGCCGTGCTCTCCCTGTGCATCGACGTGGCCCGCTGGTTCAACGCCGCGGGGCACCGGACGCCGGACGAGGTCGGCGCGCTCTACGCCGACCTCGTGCTGCGGATGGTGGGGGCGGCCCAGAAGTAGCCGCCCGGCAACAGCCGCTCAGCGACAGGTCGGAAGCGGCCGCTCAGAAGTAGTAGCGCGACACCGACTCCGCCACGCAGGCGGGCTTGTCGCCGTCCTCGCGCTCCACCGTGACCGCCGCCGTCACCTGGACGCCGCCGTCCTTCGTCGGCTCCACCTCCGTCAGCGCGACGGTCGCGCGCAGCCGCGAGCCGACGGGCACGGGGGAGGGGAACCGCACCTTGTTCGTGCCGTAGTTGAGGCCCATCCGCATGCCCTCCACGCGCAGCACCTGCGGGACGAGCGCGGGCAGCAGCGCGAGCGTCAGATACCCGTGCGCGATCGTCGCGCCGAACGGGCCCGAGGCCGCCCGCTCCGGATCCACGTGGATCCACTGGTGATCGCCGGTGGCCTCCGCGAACAGGTCGATCCGCTTCTGGTCGACCTCCAGCCAGTCGCTGTGCCCCAGCGGCTCGCCGACCGCGGCGCGCAGCTCCTCGGCTGACGTGAAGATCCTCGGCTCTGCCATGTGCGACCTCCCAGGGACGGGTGAGACTAAGCGCTTGCTCAGCATGCTGGGTGTGCCGACCGGTGTCAACGCACCGACCAGTAGGCTTCGAGGGGTGCCCCAGATCCCAGAGAAGATCCACGAACTCACCGTCGGCCAGGTGTCCGCGCGCAGCGGCGCCGCCGTCTCCGCGCTGCACTTCTACGAGACCAAAGGGCTCATCAGCAGCCGCCGCACCTCGGGCAACCAGCGCCGCTACAGCCGGGACACACTGCGCCGCGTCGCCTTCATCCGGGCCGCGCAGCGGGTGGGCATCCCGCTCGCGACGATCCGCGACGCCCTCGCGGAGCTGCCGGAGGGGCGGACGCCGACACGGGCGGACTGGTCCCGGCTCTCCCAGACCTGGCGGTCCGAACTCGACGAGCGCATCAAGCAGCTGGGCCGCCTGAGGGACCACCTCACGGACTGCATCGGCTGCGGCTGTCTGTCCCTGGAGACCTGCGTCCTGTCCAACCCGGACGACGTCTTCGGCGACCGCCTCGTCGGCTCCCGCCTCCTCAACGAGCGCCGCGCCGGGCACTGACCCCGCCCGCGCGGCTCCCCGGGGCTCCCGCGGCCGCAGGCCCCCGGCGCGTCCGGGCCTTTCCGCGCGCGGCCGGGGGGTGTACATGTACGTCACGCGCTCCGGCGGCGACCGCTTCGGCCGCCGCGGGGCAGGACGCCACGACCACACACACGGGGAGAGCCGATGAGCGTCGCCATCTGCTCGTTGAAATGGGAAGCCGCCCGCTCGGGACGGCAGCGGATCACGTACGACGGCGACGGGTACCACCTGGTGCGCTTTCCGTACGACGCGGACGAGGAGGCGTACGACGCCTGGCGCATGCACGATCCGCTGCACGGCGCCACCAAGCCGTCGAAGTTCCCCGACGCGCGCTCGGGCCTGATCTGGCCCAGCCACGACGGGTGGGGCACGCTGTCGGCGATGGTCTTCTGGGAGCCCGACAGCAGGCCGACGGAGTACCGCGCGCGCTTCGTGCGCGACCCGCTGGACCTGTCGACGGGCTACGACTCCACAGCCACCGCCGACTTCGTGCCCACCCGCGGCGGTCAGTACCGCACGCACCACTGGCAGATGTTCGTGCACCCGGGGACACCGGTGGGCCTGAAGATATCCGCGCGCGGTCCGGGCGACGTGAAGATCACCGCGCCGCTCGTCCTGGCCGAGTTCAAGCTGGCCATCCAGACGGACGTCGTCAGGCCCTAGGTTCGGCTGTCGCTCAGGCGGAGACCAGCGACCGCGACCGCGACCGCCGCACCGCCTCGGGGGTGAGGACCGGCGCGGGCACCACGATGCCGCAGCCGGTGCAGACGGGGCCTGCCGACGGGACGTGCGCCAGGCCGTAGCGCCATTCGAGGGCCGCGTCGCCGCACACGGGGCAGGCGGCGCCCGGCTCTCGTTCCAGTGCGGTGATGAGCTTGCGCAGCACGTCCGCGAGCGGCGCGGAGGGGTGCACGTCCGGGTCGTCGCACCAGGCGACCCCGTGCCCGCCCCACGTGCAGCGGTGCCAGTCGTCGACACTGCCGGGGCGCCGCAGGCCGTCGTGCTTCTCCCTGCGGCGGCGGCGCGCGAAGCTCTCCTCATAGGCGAGCCACACGGTGCGGGCCGCCTGAAGTTCGTCGAGCGCGGCGACGAGCCGCGCGGGGTCCGGCGACCGGTCCTCGGGACCGAAACCCGCGCGGGAGCACAGGTGGTCCCAGGTCGCCCGGTGGCCGTAGGGGGCGAATCTCTCCAAGCACTTGCGCAGTGAGTACCGCCGCAGCGCCAAGTCGCTGTGCGGGTCACGCACCTGTCTCGCGAGACTCCGGAATCCGGCCATCGCCCTGCACCTCCGTCACACTTCTCGGACGTCGCCAGTGACCCGGCGGACATCGAGTAGACGTATCGACACGCGATTTGGTGCCATCCGATTTCCGATGGCTACTCATCAGCGCGTTCCCCGCAGGTCAGCGTCAATGCGTGAGGAATGTGGAGGTGCCGTGCGGGACGGCGCGCACAGGTCACGCACAGCTGTGGCACAGGTCCGGAGCGAGCCCCCGCGCACCCCGCGGACCGCGCGTGCGGCCGTACCGGAACGGCGCCTTGTGGTGGTTGTGAAAAGGCGACGGTTGTTCATCTTTCAGGTTCGACAACCCAGCAGTAACCTCCGCCGCGACGGCCATCCGGAGGAGCATCCATGCGACCACGCAGCGCACGGCTCAGAACCCTCACCACCACGGCGGCCCTGGCCCTCGGCGCCTCCCTGCTGCTCGCGCCCGGCCCCGGCGCGGCCGCCGCCGGGCCGCCGCCCGCCGCCCCCGACTTCTGCGACGACCGGTGCGCGGACGTCCTGCCGCCGGGCGCCAGCGGCAACGCCACGCTCGCGGAGATCCTCAGCCACCGCCTCCTCGGCACCCGGCCCGCCCACGCCGAGGACCAGCTCGGCCCGTACGACGCGCTGGCCACCGGCTACCCGTCGCTGACCGACGACAAGCTCGGCGAGTTCTTCGACGACGCCTCCTTCGGCGTCGAGCCGGACCAGGTCGCCTCCGTCAGCAGGCCGCGCGACGACGTGACCATCACGCGCGACAAGAAGTACGGCGTCCCGCACATCCAGGGCAGCACCCGCTACGGCACCGAGTTCGGCGCGGGCTACGCCGCGGGCCAGGACCGCCTCTGGCTCATCGACCTGTTCCGGCACATCGGCCGCGGCCAGCTCACCCCGTTCGCCGGCGGCGCGCCCGCCAACCAGGGCCTTGAGCAGCAGTTCTGGCCGCAGGCCCCGTACACCGAGCAGGACCTGGAGCGGCAGGTCGAGTACATCAGGAACACCCAGGGCGAGCGCGGCCGGCAGGCCATGGCGGACGCACAGGCCTACATCGACGGCCTCAACGCCTACCGCGAGCAGTCCAAGAACGGCCGCTACTTCCCCGGCGAGTACGTCCTGACCGGCAAGATCGACGCGATCACGAACGTCGGCGAGATCGAGCCCTTCAAGGTCACCGACATGATCGCCCTGGCGTCCGTGGTCGGCGGCCTGTTCGGCAACGGCGGCGGCGGAGAGGTCGAGTCCGCGCTCTCGCTGCTCGCCGCGCAGAACAAGTACGGCGTCGAGAAGGGCAGCCGGATCTGGGAGGACTTCCGCGCCCGCAACGACCCGGAGACCGTACGGACCGTCCACGACGGCACCCGCTTCCCGTACGCGGGCAAGCCCGACGAGCCGCGCGGCACCGCCCTGCCCGACCCGGGCTCGGTCCAGCGCGAGCAGCTCGTCTTCGACCGCGAGGGCGGCGCGCGGACACCGGCCAAGGACCCCGTCGCGGCCCCGAAGAAGCTCACACCCCTCCAGGGGATGTACGACGACGGGGTGCTGCCCGCCGATCTGTTCGGCAGGGCCGGGCAGCGCAAGGGCATGTCGAACGCCCTGCTCGTCTCCGGCAAGCACACCGCGAGCGGCCACCCCGTCGCGGTCTTCGGCCCGCAGACCGGCTACTTCGCCCCGCAGCTCCTCATGCAGCAGGAGCTCCAGGGGCCCGGCATCAGCGCGCGCGGCGTGTCCTTCGCCGGTGTCGGCATGTACGTGCAGCTCGGCCGGGGGCAGGACTACGCGTGGTCGGCGACCTCCGCGACGCAGGACATCACCGACACCTACGCCGTCGAGCTGTGCGAACCGGGCGGGGGCAGCCCCACCAAACAGTCGGCGCACTACCGCTTCCGGGGCACCTGCACGCCCATGGAGAAGCTGGAGCGCAAGAACGCCTGGAAGCCGACCGTCGCCGACTCCACCGCCGCGGGCTCCTACCGCATGCAGGTGTTCCGCACGCGGCTCGGCGTCGTCACGCACCGCGCCACGATCGGCGGCAAACCCGTCGCGTACGTTTCGCTGCGCTCCACCTACCGCCACGAGGCCGACTCGATCATCGGCTTCCAGATGCTGAACGACCCCGGCCACGTCAAGGACGCCGCGTCCTTCAAGGAGGCGGCCCAGCGCATCTCCTACGCCTTCAACTGGTTCTACGCCGACTCCCGCGACACCGCGTACTACAACAGCGGCGCCAACCCCGAGCGTGCCGACGGCGTCGACCCGGCCTTCCCCGTCCAGGCCCAGGAGGCCTACGAGTGGCGGGACTTCGACCCCCGGGACAACACCTCCGCGCAGACGCCGCCCGCCGCGCACCCGCAGTCCGTCAACCAGGACTACTACATCTCCTGGAACAACAAACAGGCCACCGACTACACCTCCGGCGGCTTCGGCATGGGCGCCGTGCACCGCGGCGACCTGCTCGACGACCGGGTCAAGGCGCTCGTCAGGGACGGCGGCGTCACCCGGGCCGCGCTCACCCGGGCCATGGCCGACGCGGCCGTCACCGATCTGCGCGGCGAACAGGTCCTGCCGGAGCTGCTCGACGTCATCGGCACCAAGGCCGTCGACGACCCCGACCTGGCCGGGGCCGTGCGGCAGCTGGAGGCCTGGCGCAAGGCGGGCGCCCAGCGCAAGGAGACCGCGCGCGGCTCGCACACCTACGCGCATCCCGACGCCGTGCGCGCCATGGACGCCTGGTGGCCGAGGCTCGTCGAGGCCGTCTTCGCACCGGGGCTCGGCAAGGACCTCTACGACGCGCTGACCGCGCAGCTCGGCGTCGACGAGGCGCCCTCGGCGGGCCACGGGCCGACCGGCGCGCACGCGGGATCCGCCTTCCAGTACGGCTGGTGGGGCTATGTCGACAAGGACCTGCGGACCGTCCTCGGGCGGCCCGTCGAGGGCTGGAGCCGCACCGCCCACTGCGGCGGCGGCACGCTCGACGCCTGCCGCGAGACGCTCCTCGCCACCCTCAAGCAGGCCCTCGCCGTACCGGCGTCAGCGGTCTACCCCGGTGACGCCGCCTGCAAGGCGGGCGACCAGTGGTGCGCGGACGCGGTGATCCACCGCCCCCTCGGCGGCATCACCCACCGCGCGATCCAGTGGCAGAACCGCCCGACGTACCAGCAGGTGGTGGAGTTCCCCCGGCACCGCTAGCCGGGCCCCGAAGGGGCGTGGGGAACTGCGCGACCAGCCACGACGGACGCGCAGCTTCCCCACCCACCACACCCCAACGGCGCTCACACGACGCCGATCCGCCCAGCCGCACACACGACCCGAGCCAACTCCTCATGGCAGATGTCACTGTGCGCCCCGGAAGGAGGGCCACCCCGCCGCACCACCGCGGCGGCGTCCACGCTCACGCACCCCCGCCGGGGCAGGGCGGCGCCCAGCCGCACGCGCCGGGCGCCGTCCGTGGCTTGGATTCCGTCGAACCCGACGGCGCCCCACCGCTCCCACAGGGCGAGGAAGCTCGCGGAGTCCCCGGCGAGCTTGGAGGCGAGCGGATAGAGCTTGCCGAGGGCGTCGTCGTGCGACGAGTAGCAGGCGACCAGCGGCCCGTCGACCCGCTGCTGCACCCCGTGCAGGGCGCCGCCGCGCGACCGGTCGTGCGGCAGCCGCTCGCTGAACGCGTAGTGCGAGAAGGCCCCTTGCAGCAGCGTCGCCGACTTCACACCGCCCGCCCCGGCGGGCATGCCGCGCAGCCCGTACGACACCAGGCGGGCGCCGAAGCTGTGCCCGATCAGATGCACCCGCAGGCGGGGCACACGGGCGCAGAGCAGTCCGAGCGCGGGCCCGAGGCCGAGCTGGCCGACGGCTCCCGCGCGGCGCTTCATCGCGTAGTAGGAGCCCTGGCGCAGCAGCTCGCGGGCGCCGTGCCAGAGCCGTTTGCGCAGCCCGCCGAGGAGTTCGGGGCAGCCCGCGCTCTCCAGGGCGGCGGTCAGGACCTCGCAGACCTCGACGGCGTCGTCGGTGAGCATCGCGGGCTCGCCCGCGCCCGTGTCGTCGGCGAACTCGTGCGCGGGGCCGGTCTCGGGCACCGCCACCAGGTCGCGCACGTGCCGTGCGAACTCGTCGAGCCGGGAGCGGACCTCGGAGCGCTCCTCCAGCAACCGGGCCATGCGGTCCAGCCGGGCCGCCTGCGCGGGGCCCGGGAACACCTGGGCGAGCAGCCGCCGCGTCGGCTCGTCGAGCGTGGGCGGCGCGGCGGTCCCGGTGACGCCGGTGACGCCGGTGACGCCGGGGGCCCCGGCGGTCGCGGACGGCTCGAAGTCAGGGATGCGCTCGTCGGGGAAGCGCATCGAGGGCCACAGCACGCCGACGTAACCGAGGCGGACGTCCGGGCCTGTGAGTGAGGCGAAGGGGGTGAAGAAGCGCTGGTACAACGCGCGGGCACGCCGCTGGTCGTTGTTCCAGCCGTGCGCGAACACCAAGAGGTCGGTGACGCGCTTGTCCTCCGCGCCGGACAGGAGCCGGTCGCGCTGCGCGGCGTCGACGTCCCCGTCGGCGTCGAAGGTCAACTCCCAGTAGGGCTCCACGTCCACCATCGTCCCGCCGCACGGGGTCGCTGGCCAGATCTGCGGCATGACATACCGGATGTTTCCCATGATCACGTGACAAGAGGCTAGGGAAACGGGGCGTGGAAACGAGACAGAGAGGCCGGTGCCGTCCCCCGGACGCACCGGCCCCCGCCTAGGAGGGCTGCCGGTGGGCCGCCGTGACGTCGTGCAGATGTATGAGGACGTCGTGGGACGACGCCAGCGAGATCTTGTAGGGACCGTCGGGCCAGCCCGATCCGATGCTGTAGGTCGTCCGGGCCTTCCGGAGCCAGGACCGGGCGGCCTCGGGGGCCGTGCGCAGATCGACGTAGTAGTCGTCGTGGCGGACCTTGTCGAGCGTGTGCTCGTTCATGTCCGGCGTGGCCGGGCCCACCGAGAAGGACTTCCAGGCCGCCTCGCCGTCCGGCTGCGCCATGAAAGCGCCCCGGTCGAAGGTGAAGCCCACGCTCAGGTACTTCTTGCCGAGGCGGTCGCGCAGGAAGGCGCCCTGCATCTTGGGATAGCGCGGGTCGTACGAGGCGTACCCGACATGGGCGTTGTGCGCCGAGAGCAGGACCTTCGTGCCCGTGTACCGCTGCCACCAGGCGGTGTTCTCCGCCATGATGCGGTCGCGGTACAGCATGGCGGCGCGGTCGCCCGCCGGGGTGTTCAGCGCGAAGGCGTAGATCCTCGCGGTCTGCTGGACGGACCGGGCGTGGTGCAGGGCCAGGGCGAACCGCTTGCCGCCCCGCTCCGGCTCGCGCGCCTCGAGGAGCCGGTAGGCCGTCCGTGCCCTCTCCGCCAGGCGCTCGCGCTCGGCCTGGGGCCTGCCCATGTGCGCGTCGCCGTCCGTCAGGCGCCGCAGCGGCGCGTACAGCTCGGTGATCCGGGGGAGCAGGTCCGGTTCGTGACGCCGGACGTAGTCCGTCACGCCGTCGTAGAGCTCCTTGCCCGTCTGCGGGTAGTTGAGGTCGTTGCCCATGAAGCGGAGCTGCCGCCGCGGGTGCTCGGCGTTGTACGCGCGCATCCACGAGAGCAGTTCCACATACTCCTCGGTGTCCCAGGGGGTCTTCGCCAGCTCGCGGTGGACGAGCGCGCGCACGTCGCCCGCGCCGCCGCGCACATAGGCGTCGAAGCGCAGTCCGGTCGTCCAGCTGACCTCCTGCGCGAAGGTGGTGAAGCCCTTGTCCTCGACCAGGTGGCGGAAGACCCGGTCCTTCATGGTGAAGAACTCGTGCGAGCCGTGCGTGGCCTCGCCCAGGCCCACCACCGTGGCGCCGCCCACCATCGCGTCCAGCGGCCGCAGGTCCTCGTCCGGACCGCCCGGGGCGGTCGAGCGCAGCGGGTGCGCGACGCGCTCGATGGCCCGCACCGGGTCGCCCTCGCGCGCCGCCGCCCCGGCGCCCTGCGGGGCGACCAGGGCTCCCGCGCCGACCGCGGCCGCCACCACCAGCAGCGGGGCCGTGCGCCGTGCCGTCCGTGTCATGCCGAACCACTCCTCAACTCGCCTGTCGTACGCCCGTCGTGAGCCACTGATCACGATCCCGGGTCCGGCTCCCCGTCACCAGCCGGGAAGCCCCCAGGGCGGGAGGGGGGCCCGCGCACCCTGAGGCCTACCGGAAAACCGGTAGGGGTCCCGCCCCGGCCCCCGCCCCGACACCTGCCCGGCCCCCGCCCTCCGCCCGCCCCGGCCCCCGCCCTCCGCCCGCCCCGGCTCCCGTCCTCCCGCCCGTGCACGGCCGGGACCTCCCCTTCCGCCGAACATACCGACCGGTTAGTCTGCTGCCGCAGCGCGTCAGTGAGGCAGTGTGTTCGAGGCCGAAGGGGAGACCGTGGAGAGCTTGCGGGACAAGGGAGTCGTCGTCACCGGAGCCGGGGGCGGGATCGGGGCCGCGCTGGCCCGCCGCTTCGCCGCGGCCGGGGCCCGCGTCGTCGTCAACGACCTGGACGCCGCCAAGGCCGCCGCCGTCGCCGAGGAGATCGGCGGGTCCGCCGTGCCGGGCGACGCCTCCGGGGTCGTGCCCGGCGCGCTCGCGGCCCTCGACGGCGCCGTCGACGTGTACTGCGCCAACGCGGGCCTGGCGTCCGGCGGTTCCGAGGCCGCCGACGAGCAGGTGTGGGCGAGCGCCTGGGACGTGAACGTCATGGCGCACGTCCGGGCCGCGCACGCGCTGCTGCCCGCCTGGCTGGAGCGCGGCGCGGGCCGGTTCGTGTCCACGGTGTCCGCGGCCGGGCTCCTCACCATGGTGGGCGCCGCCCCGTACAGCGTCACCAAGCACGGCGCGTACGCCTTCGCGGAGTGGCTCTCGCTCACCTACCGCCACCGGGGCCTCAAGGTGCACGCGATCTGCCCGCAGGGCGTGCGCACCGACATGCTCACCGCCGCCGGGTCCGCGGGCGAACTCGTGCTCGTGCCCACCGCCGTCGAGCCGGAGGACGTCGCCGACGCCCTGTTCGCCGGGATGGCCGAGGACCGCTTCCTGATCCTGCCGCACCCCGAGGTCGCGGAGTACTACCAGGCGCGGGCGTCCGCCCCCGACAAGTGGCTCACCAGCATGAACCACATCCAGCGGAAGTGGGAGGCGACGCGGCTCCCGTAGCCGGTCAGTGGGAAGATCCTCCGGCGGGAACCGCGTTGTCTCCGGAGACCGTGTGAACGACCGAACACATCCAGGCGCCCGCGTCAGCGGGCAGCACAGGAAACGGAAGGCAGGTGGCGGCAGTGGCCAGGACGACGGACGGTGACGGCACGCCCGTCCCGCAGCGGCTGCTCGCCGCCGCCACCCGGCTCTTCGCCGACCGCGGCTACGACCGCACGTCCGTGCAGGAGATCGTGGAAGCGGCCGGCGTCACCAAGGGCGCGCTGTACCACTACTTCGGCTCCAAGGACGACCTGCTGCACGAGGTGTACGCCCGCATGCTGCGGGTCCAGCAGGAGCGGCTCGACGCCTTCGCGGACGCGGACGCGCCGGTGGAGCGGCGGCTGCGGGACGCGGCGGCCGACGTCGTGGTGACCACCATCGCCAACCTCGACGACGCCGCGATCTTCTTCCGGTCCATGCACCACCTCAGCCCCGAGAAGCACAAGCAGGTGCGGGCCGAGCGCCGCCGCTACCACGAACGCTTCCGCGCGCTGGTCGAGGAGGGCCAGGAGGCGGGCGTCTTCTCCTCGGCGACCCCCGCGGACCTGGTGGTGGACTACCACTTCGGCTCGGTCCACCACCTGTCCACGTGGTACCGCCCCGACGGCCCGCTGTCCCCGCAACAGGTCGCGGACCACCTGGCGGACCTGCTGCTGAGGGCCCTGCGCCCGTAGCCCCAGCCGTGCGTGATCGTCCCGTCGGGCAGGACGGGAGGACGCGGCCCCGGGCCCCGCCCGCCGCTAGGCGTACCGCTTGAGCTCCCGCCGGGCCAGTGACCGCTGATGCACCTCGTCGGGACCGTCGGCGAGCCGCAGCGTCCGCGCCGCGGCCCACAGCTCCGCCAGCGGGAAGTCCTGGCTCACCCCGCCCGCGCCGTGCAGCTGCACCGCGCTGTCCAGGATGTCGACGACCGCCCGGGGCGTCGCGATCTTGATGGCCTGGATCTCCGTGTGCGCGCCCTTGTTGCCCACGGTGTCCATCAGCCACGCCGTCTTGAGCACGAGCAGCCGCAGCTGCTCCACCGTGACGCGCGCGTCGGCGATCCACTGCTGTACGACGCCCTGCCGGGCCAGCGGCTTGCCGAACGCGGTGCGGTCCAGGGCCCTGCGGCACATCAGCTCGATCGCCCGCTCGGCCATGCCGATGAGCCGCATGCAGTGGTGGATGCGCCCAGGACCGAGCCGTGCCTGGGCGATGGCGAAGCCGCCGCCCTCCTCGCCGACGAGGTGCGTCACGGGCACGCGCGCGTGGTCGAAGACGACCTCGGCGTGCCCTCCGTGGGAGTGGTCCTCGTACCCGTACACCGTCATGGCGCGGCGCACCTCGACGCCGGGGGTGTCGCGGGGGACGAGGACCATCGACTGCTGGCGGCGGATGTCGGGGCCTTCCGGGTCCGTCTTGCCCATGACGATGAAGACCTCGCAGCGCGGGTTCATCGCCCCGGAGATGTACCACTTGCGGCCCGTGATCTCGTACGCGTCGCCGTCGCGCCGGATGTGCGTGGTGATGTTCGTGGCGTCGGAGGAGGCCACCTCCGGCTCCGTCATCGCGAACGCCGAGCGGATCTCGCCCGCGAGCAGCGGCGCGAGCCAGCGCTTCCGCTGCTCGCCGGTGCCGAACTGGGCGAGCACCTCCATGTTGCCGGTGTCCGGCGCCGCGCAGTTCAGGGCGGTGGGCGCCAAGTGCGGGCTGCGGCCGGTGATTTCCGCGAGGGGCGCGTACTGGAGGTTCGTCAGGCCCGCGCCGTGCTCGGCGTCCGGCAGGAAGAGGTTCCACAGGCCCTGGCGGCGGGCCTCGGCCTTCAGGTCCTCGACCACGGCGGGAGTGTCCCACGGGGAGGCGAGGCGGGCGCGCTGTTCGTCGGCGACCTTCTCGGCCGGGTACACGTACGCGTCCATGAAGGCGAGCAGCCTGCCGCGCAGTTCTTCGGTACGGGCGTCGAATGCGAAGTCCATGGGTGCGGATCAGCCTTCCTGGAGGGTGGTCAGGCCGTGCTCGATGAACAGGGGCACCAGTTCGCCGATGCGGTCGAAGCCCGGGCCGACCGTCTGGCCCTGGGTGTAGCGGTAGTGGATGCCCTCCAGGATCACGGCGAGCTTGAACCAGGCGAACGCGGTGTACCAGGAGACCGCGGAGACGTCGCGCCCGGAGCGGGCCGCGTACCGCTCGATCAGCTCGGCCGGATCCGGGTGTCCCGGAGCGCCCGCCGCGGTGCTGACGGGGGAGTCGGGCACCTCCAGGCGCACGCTGTACATCACCAGGAGCCCCAGGTCCGTCAGCGGGTCGCCGAGGGTCGACATCTCCCAGTCGAGGACGGCCGCGATCCGGTCCGTCCCGGACGTGGAGTCGATCAGGACGTTGTCCAGGCGGTAGTCGCCGTGGACGACGGCGGGCGCGGGCGACGCGGGCAGCGCCCGCCCGAGCGCCGCGTGCAGCTCGTCGATGCCGGCGAGCTCGCGGCCGCGCGAGGCCGCGAGCTGCTTGCCCCAGCGGCGCAGCTGCCGGTCGAGGAAGCCCTCGGGCCGCCCGAAGTCGGCGAGCCCCACCGCCTCCGGGTCCACGGCGTGCAGGTCCACGAGCGCGTCGACCAGGCCGAGCACCGTGGCCCGGGTGCGCTCGGGCCCGAGCGGAGCGAGCTGCTCCGCCGTGCGGTACGGCGTGCCCTCGACGAACTCCATGACGTAGAAGGGCGCCCCGACGACCGACTCGTCCTCGCACAGCAGCACGGGGCGTGGCACCGGTACGGCGGTCGGGTGCAGCGCGCTGATCACCCGGTGCTCGCGCCGCATGTCGTGCGCGGTGGCCAGGACGTGGCCGAGCGGCGGGCGGCGCACCACCCAGCGGGCGGCCCCGTCCGTGACGGCGTACGTGAGGTTGGACCGGCCGCCTTCGACGAGGCGGGCCGTGAGCGGGCCGCCGCCGAGCAGTCCCGGGCGCGCGCGGTCGAGGTGGCCGCGGAGCCGGTCGAGGTCGAGGCCGGGCGGGTGGTCTGCGCTCATGGGCGGTCGCTCCTGATCGTGGACGGGCACGTGCGGACGGACGGGCGTCGAACCGGTGGCAAACGCGCTGGCGTTCATGATGCCGACCAGTCGGTATGTCGTCCAGAGGGGGTGCTCGAACGTGATCAGGATCGCGGCCGCCGCCACGGGCGCGGGCTCGGCGGAGGCGTGTGTGGGGGGCGGGCCCGGCGAGTGCGCGCCGGGGTGCGGCGGGGCGGGCTCAGGCGGTCAGTGGTCGTCCCAGTGGCCGTCGTGGGCCGCGTGCCGGTGTCCGTCGTGCACGTAGTCCACGTGGTCGCCGTGCGGCACGGAGGCGTGCCCGCAGTCCGTGCCGTGCTGGTGGTCGTGCCCCTCGTGCGCGACGTGGCCGCCCGGCTCGCACTCGTCGTAGTGGCCGCCGTGCGCGCGGTGCAGATGGCCGTCGTGCGCGTAGTCGACGTGGTCGCCGTGCGGGACCTCTGGGTGGCCGCAGGCGGGGCCGTGCGCGTGGTCGTGGGCGGTGTGTTCCTGATGGGCGACGGTCATGGGATGTGCCTCCCGGAGAGGGGCCTGATGACCCTCTCAGGCTAGTCCTCGATGCCCCTTTGGTCCCGTTGTGTCAGCGTGCTGCGTAGTGTCATGACTGCGTGAGGCGACTCGATGAAAGCGATCAGCTACCGCGCGTACGGCGGTGCCGAGGTCCTGGAGTACGGCGACGTGCGCGACCCGAAGGTCGGCCCGGACTCCGTCCTGGTCAAGGTCCGGGCCGCGGCCGTCAACCCGGTCGACCACAAGTGCCGCGAGGGCTACCTGGACGCCGTCCTGGACCCGGTCTTCCCGGTGATCCCCGGCTGGGACGTGGCGGGCGTGGTGGTCCAGCCCGGCGTCGCCGTCCCGGAGTTCGCCGTCGGCGACGAGGTCATCGGCTACGTGCGCGAGGACTTCCTGTCCCGGGGCACGCTCGCCGAGTACGTGGCCGCGCCCGTGCGCACCCTGGCCCGCAAGCCCCGCAACCTCACCTTCGAGGAGGCCGCGGGCCTGCCGCTGGCCGGGCTCACCGCCTACCAGGTGGTGCACAGGGCGCTCACCGTGGGCGAGGGCGACGTCGTCCTGGTGCACGCGGCCGCGGGCGGCGTCGGCTCCTTCGCCGTCCAGCTGTCCCGGCACGCGGGCGCCCGCGTCATCGGCACCGCGAGCGAGCGCAACCACGCCTATCTGCGGGAGCTGGGCGCCGAGCCCGTCACCTACGGCGAGGGCCTCGCCGAGCGGGTGCGCGCCCTCGCCCCCGAGGGCGTCGACGCCGCCTTCGACACCATCGGCGGCGACACGCTGAGGGTCTCCGCCGAGCTGCTCGCGCCCGGCGGCCGCCTCGCCTCCGTCGCCGACGGCTCCGTGATCGGCCTGGGCGGGCAGTACTGCTTCGTCCGCCCCGACGCGGACGACCTGCGGCACCTCACCGAACTCGCGGAGCAGGACGTGCTCACCGTCCACGTCGACGCGACGTTCCCGCTGGAGCGGGCCGCGGACGCGCACCGCCTGAGCGAACAGGGGCGCACCCGAGGGAAGATCGTGGTCACCGTGGACTGGGCGGCCGAAGGGGACTAGCCCCCGGCGCCCCGCCGCCGCGTCCTCAGAACAGCGCCACCAGCGCGCACAGCACGAGCGCCCCCGCGCACAGGGCCGCCGCCGTCGCCGCCCGCGCGTCCAGCGCGCGCGGGCGCGCCACCGCGAGCTCCGTGATCCTGCGGTGCGCCACCGCGAGGAAGCCGAGCCAGAGCAGCAGGGTCAGCGCGCACGCCGCGACGCCCGCCGCCGACGGGCCGTGGTGCAGGGCCGTCCGCGCCGCGAGCACCGCGACGACCGTGCAGGTCAGCGTCGTACGCCGCCACGCGAGCCGGGTGCGCTCGGGCTGGAGGCCCGGGTCCCGGACCGCGAAGGAGCCCTCCGGCACCGCCCCCGTCACCCTTCCCAGCCGAACAGCACGACCGCCACCATCGCGAGGGCGACCACCGCCACCGCGAGGCCGAGCAGCGCGGGGAAGCGCGAGACCGGGAGGTCCTCGCCGCGCCGCATGGCCCGCTCGCACCGCACCCAGTGGTCGACCGCCCGCAGCGCGCACAGCACCCCGGCGCCGAGCAGCGCGAGCGCGAGCCCGACGCGGGCGCCCCAGCGCAGGTCGGGCAGGAACTGGTCCACGGCGAAGCCGCCGCCGACCAGCGCCAGCGCGGTGCGCAGCCAGGCCAGGAAGGTGCGCTCGTTGGCCAGGGAGAAGCGGTAGTCCGGAGTGTCGCCCTCGTTCCGCAGCCCGGCGGGGCTGAACCACAGCCGCAGCCCCTGCCGACCGCCGCCCCCCTTCCCGGGCCCCGCCGGGGCCTGTTCCTCTCTGTGTCCGCTCGTCATCGTGTCGCCCGGAAGTCGCGCAGGCGCCGGTACGCGTCCAGGCCGTCCGGCACCCACGCCCACTCCTCGGCGCGGCGCGCGAGTTCCCCGTCGGTCAGGAAGTCGTGCCAGGCGACCTCCTCCACCTGTGGATCCACCGGGCCCGCGCAGCGGACCTCGTAGAGGTACGACCACCAGGTGCGGCCCGCCCCGTCGTCGTACAGGAACTTGAACAGCGGGGTGGGGCGGGGGAGTCCGCGGACGCCGAGCTCCTCCTGGGCCTCGCGCAGGGCCGCGTCGTCGTAGGACTCGCCCGCGCCGACGACGCCGCCGACGAACATGTCGTACAGGGAGGGGAAGACGAGCTTCGTGGCGGTGCGGCGGTGCACGAAGACGCGGCCCTCCGCGTCGCGGGCCTCGATGAAGACGCAGCGGTGGCGCAGGCCGCGGGCGTACACCTCGCCGCGCGGGGCCTCGCCGATCACGCGGTCGTGCTCGTCGACGATGGCCAGGATCTCGTCCGCCGGATGCGTGGCGTCAGCACTCATACGGCCATCCTGACAGGTCAGCGCAGGGCAGAGGCCCGCGCCCCGCTGCTCCCGCCGCCCGTGCCCGCGGGCATCGCCGGATGCAGGCCGAGCAGGACGATGCCGGTCACGATCCCGGCGAGGCCCGCCGCCTCCCACGCCAGGGCCGCGGTGTCCGTCCGCAGCCGGTCGCCGAGGAAGCCGACGCCGCAGGCGATGCCCGCGAGGGGCTGGGCGGCGGTGAGCGCGGGCAGGGACATCCGCAGCGGCGCCATCTCGAACGCGCTCTGCACGAGGACGAGCCCGGTGACGCCGAGCACCAGGACCGCGTACGGCTGCCAGCCGCCGAGGAGCTCGGCCCAGCCGCCCGCGACGAACCGCTCCTCGCTGACCCGCGTCAGCGCGTCCTGCACGCCGTAGAGCAGCCCGGCCGCGACGCCGAGCAGCGCGGGCCCGGAGCCGAGGGGGGACTTCTTCGCCAGTGCGGCCAGGGCCAGGGCCCCGCCGGTCATCACGCCGAGGACCAGCCAGTGCCGCAGCGGATCGGGGTCGGCGGCGCCGCCGCGCGGTTCGCCCGCCACGATGAAGGCCGTCACACCGCCCGCGAGCAGCGCGAGCCCGGCCCAGCCCTGGCGGCCGAGCGGCTGCTTGGTCTGGTGCCGCGAGAGCGCGAGGGCGAACAGCAGGTTCGTGGCGAGCAGCGGCTCCACCAGGGTGACCTCGCCCTCCCCGAGCGCGAGGGCGCCGAGCACCATGCCGCACACCATCAGGCCGATGCCGCCCAGCCAGCGCGGCACCCGCACCAGGTCGAGCAGGAGGCGCGGCGAGAGGAAGTCGCCGAGCGGGGCCCGCTGGGCGGCGTTCTGCTGGAGCACGAAGCCGACGCCGAGGCAGCAGGCCGCGGCGACGGACAGAAGCAGGACCAGAACCGACACGTGAGGTACCTCGGACTCGGCGGCGGTCGGGCAAGCGGTACCCGGCCGACGATAGCGGCCCCCGCCCGGCCCCCGCCCGGCCCCCGCCCGGCCCCCGCCCGGTCCTGGGCCGTGCCGTGGCGGGCCAGGCACGGGTATCCCGTACCGGACTGTTGACGTCCGGCCCGGCGCTATCCAGGATCTGACCCACGGGTAACACGCGTCCGCGCGCACGCGCCACCGCCGGCGGACGCACCGCCCCGCCACTGCTCGGCGCGCCCGACCGAGGGCCGAGCCGGATGTCGAGAAGGAGCCGTCATGGCCTACGACGCGGACGTCATCGTGATCGGCGCGGGGCTCGCCGGGCTCACGGCCACCGCCGAGCTCGTCGACGCGGGGCGCAGGGTGATCCTGGTCGACCAGGAGCCGGAGCAGTCCCTGGGCGGGCAGGCCCACTGGTCCTTCGGCGGGCTCTTCTTCGTCGGCTCCCCCGAGCAGCGGCGCATGCGGATCAAGGACCACCGCGAACTCGCCCTCCAGGACTGGATGGGCACGGCCGCCTTCGACCGCGAGGAGGACCACTGGCCGCGCGAGTGGGCCAAGGCGTACGTGGACTTCGCGTGCGGCGAGAAGCGGGCCTGGCTGCACGGCCTCGGCGTGCGGTTCTTCCCGGTCGTCGGCTGGGCCGAGCGCGGCGGCTACGACGCCCAGGGGCACGGCAACTCCGTGCCGCGCTTCCACATCACGTGGGGGACGGGCCCCGGACTGCTCGCCCCGTTCGTGCGCCGCGTGCGCGAGGGCGTCGAGCGCGGCCTCGTCCAGCTGAGGTTCCGCCACCGCGTCACCGGCCTCGGCCGCAGCGCGGGCGTGGTCGACACCGTGACCGGCGAGGTCCTCGAGCCCTCGACGGCCGAGCGCGGCACGGCCAGCAGCCGCGAGGTCACCGGGTCCTTCGAGTTCCGCGCCCAAGCGGTGATCGTCACCTCCGGCGGCATCGGCGGCAACCACGACCTGGTCCGCGCCAACTGGCCCGAGCGGCTCGGCAGCCCGCCCGCGAAGATGCTCTCCGGGGTGCCCGCGCACGTCGACGGCCTGATGCTCGGCATCGCCGAGCGGGCGGGCGCGCGCCTGATCAACCGCGACCGCATGTGGCACTACACCGAGGGCATCGAGAACTGGAACCCCATCTGGGCCGGGCACGGCATCCGCATCCTGCCGGGCCCGTCCTCACTGTGGCTGGACGCGCGCGGCGACCGGCTGCCCGTGCCGCTGTTCCCCGGCTTCGACACCCTGGGCACGCTCGGCCACATCATGGGCACCGGGTACGACCACACGTGGTTCGTGCTCAACCAGCGCGTCATCGGCAAGGAGTTCACCCTGTCGGGCTCCGAGCAGAACCCCGACCTGACCGGCAAGTCCGTACGCGGGGTCATCGAGCGGGCGCGGGCCGACGTACCCGGACCGGTGCGGGCGTTCATGGACCACGGCGTCGACTTCGTCGTGGAGAAGGACCTCGGATCCCTGGTGCGCGGCATGAACGCGCTCACCAAGGAACCCCTCATCGACGAGGCGGCCCTGCACCGCACGATCGCCGCCCGTGACCGCGAGGTCATCAACCCCTTCACCAAGGACCTCCAGGTCATGGCCATCCGTGGCGCGCGCAAATTCCTCGGCGACCGGCTGATCCGCTCCGCCGCGCCGCACCGCCTCCTCGACCCCGGCGCGGGGCCGCTGATCGCGGTGCGTCTGAACATCCTCACGCGCAAGACGCTCGGCGGCCTGGAGACCAATCTGTCCGCGCGCGTCCTGCGGGAGGGCGGGGAACCGCTGCCGGGCGTGTACGCCGCGGGCGAGGCCGCCGGGTTCGGCGGCGGCGGAGTGCACGGCTACCGCTCCCTGGAGGGCACCTTCCTCGGCGGCTGCCTCTTCTCGGGGCGCGCCGCGGGGCGTGCGGCTGCAAAGGCCGTCGACTAGCGGGGCGTTGGCGGCGGCGCCGCGCCGGGCGGCCGCCGCCCCGAGGGAGCCGCCGCGCGCCGCCCGAACCCGTGAAGGAGTTCGTCAGGGTGCGTGGGAGACGTGTCAAGATGCTTGGGGCGCCTGGGCCTTGACGCGGAGCGCCGCCTACCGGTTGGCTGTGCGAGATCGCCTGCCCGCCTACCGCGTCTCGGGAGGACGCCCGCGGTGTCCCCACCCCCACCACTCGGTCGCTCTCGCAAACGTGCGAGCCACGTCTTCGACGCCGCACTCGACGACGCCGAACTCGTCGCCGCGCGCGCCGCGTTGGCGCAGGGCCGCTGGACCGAGGTGCGGGAGTTGCTCGCCGCCACCGGCGACGACTGGGACCGCCGCGGCCACCGCTGCGACGTGCTCGCCCGCGAGCAGAGCACCACGGCGTGGATCCGCGACTGGCGCCTCGCCGAACCGGAGAGCGCCGACGCCGCCGTGCTGCTCGCCCACGCCGCCGTGCACCGCGCGCTGCGCGGCAAGGAGCGCTCCGAGAAGGCCCGCAGCGCCTGCCGGGAGGCGGCGGCACGCGTCCCCGCCGACCCGACGCCCTGGCTCGCGCTGCTGCTCCTGGAGCGCTCGCTCGGCCACGAGGAGGACGTCGTACGGCTCTTCGACGAGGTCAGGCACCGCCACCCCGAGCACCACCACGCGCACTACCTGATGCTCGCGCGGCTCGCCGAGCGCCGGCCCGGCGCGGGCCAGGACCCGCTGCACGAGGTGTACGACTTCGCCACCTGGGCGGCCGAGCAGGTGCCCGCCCACTCGCCGCTCGCGGTGCTCCCGGTCGTCGCGCACGCCGAGCGCTACCGGGTGCTCGCCGCCGCGGGCAGCGAGAGCCACGACCCGGTCGCCTCCGGGCACTGGTCGAGCCGCCGCGCCCGGCAGGTGATGAAGGCCTCCTTCGACTGGTGGCTCGAATGGGAGACCCCGGGCGGCGCCCCGGCGGGCACCGCCCACCCGCGCGCCTTCGTCGACCTCAACTTCCTCGCCCACGCCACGTTCTGCGAGGGCCGGTCGGCCGAGGCCGCCGCGCTGTTCCACCGCATCGGCCGGCACGCGACCGAAGCGCCCTGGTCGTACCCCGACCGGGACCCGCACGAGGCCTACACCGCCGCGCGGGCCGCCGCGCTCGGCACCGCGTGACGCGTAGGCGGCACCACCCCAGACCGATCGACCCACGACCAGCGGAAAGGACGACCGCGCCATGGCGACGGGCAGTTCGAACGCGAGTGCAAGCAGAGCGGGGCACCCCACGGGACCGGGAACCGGGGCGCACGGCAGGCCCGCCGCGGGCCAGGGGGACATCAACACGTACATGGGCCAGGAGCGGGCGCTGCGCGCGGGCCGCCTCGGCACGGCGGGGCTCCTGCTCTCCGTGCTCGCCGCCACCGGGCCGCTGATGGTGGTCGCGGGCGTCATGCCCACCACGTACGGCGTGATGGGCGTGGTCGGCCAGCCCCTGCTCTTCCTCGCGCTCGGCGTCGTCCTCGCCCTGTTCAGCTTCGGCTACGCGGAGATGAGCAGGCACGTGCACAACGCCGGGGCCTTCTACGCCTACATATCGCGCGGGCTCGGCGGCACCGCGGGCGCGGGCGCCTCCGCCGTCGCGCTCGTCGCCTACAGCGCGCTCCAGGCGGGCCTGTACGGCCTGCTGGGCTTCGAGGTGTCCGGGCTGCTCGCCGAGTACGCGGACACCACCGTCGCCTGGTGGATCCCGGCGCTCGTGACCGTGGCCCTCGTCGCCGTGCTCGGCTGGCTGAAGATCGACCTCAACGCGCGCGTGCTGGGTGTGCTGCTGCTCGTGGAGGTCGCCCTCGTCGTCATCTTCGACGTCGCCGCCCTGGCCGACCCCGCCGCCGAGGGCGTGTCCCTGCACGCCTTCAACCCCGACACGCTCACCGGCGCGGGCGTCGCCACCTCCCTGTGCTTCTGCATCGCCGCGTTCACCGGCTTCGAGCAGGCGCCCGTGTACGCGGAGGAGACCAGCCGCCCCCAGGTCGTCGTGGCCCGCGTGATGTTCTTCGCCGTGGGGTTCGTCGCCGTCTTCTTCGCGCTCAGCTCCTGGGCGCTCACGGTGGCCGCGGGGCCCTCGGGCATCGTGCCCGCCGCGCGCGAACAGAGCGCGGGCCTGCTCTTCGGCCTCACCGAGTCCCGGCTCGGCGGCACCTTCACCGACGTCCTGCACGTCCTGTTCGTGACCGGCATGTTCGCGGCGGTCCTCAGCTTCCACAACGTGGTCGCGCGGTACGCGTTCGCGATGGGCCGCGAGGGCCTGCTCCCGGCCGCCTTCGGCCGGACCAGCAGCGCGAGCGGCGCGCCCGGCACCGGCTCGCTGCTGCAGACCGTGGTGGCCGCCGCCGTGGTGGTGGGCTTCGCCGTCGCCGACGACAAGCCCGCGGGCGATCCCACCGCGCCCGTCCTGCACCTGTTCACCTGGGGCGGCAACGTCGGCGCGCTCGGCGTGCTGCTGCTCATGGCCACCGCGTCCGTGGCGGTCATCGTCTTCTTCGTGCGCCGCGGGGCCGCGCGCGCCCAGCTCTGGCGCCTGGTGGCCTCCGGGCTCGCGGCCGTCGCCCTGCTGGTCATCGCGGGCTACACCGTCAAGGACTTCGACATCCTCGTCTCCGCGGGGCCCGGCTCCGCCCTGCCCTGGCTGCTGCCCGGCGTCATCGCGGCGGCGGCGGTCATCGGCCTCGCCCACGGCGCCTACCTCCGCGCCCGCAGGCCCGCGGCCCACGCCCGCATCGGCCTGGGCAACGAGGCCTTCCAACTGGAGAAGGCCGCGACGACGCCGCCTCCGGGGGCCTAGGGCCGGTCCGGGGCGTGCCGAAAGGCCGCCGCCCACCCGCCCCGGGAAGGGGGGGGCGGACGGGCGGCGGCCTCGGTTCCGGTACGGCGCGGCCGGAGTCACAGCACGAGCGAAAGCAGCAGCACGAACCCGAGCGCCACCACCGAGATGATCGTCTCCATCACCGACCACGTCTTGATCGTCTGGCCGACGTCCAGGCCGAAGTACTCCTTCACCAGCCAGAACCCGGCGTCGTTCACATGGCTGAAGAAGAGCGAGCCCGCACCGATCGCCAGGACGAGCAGGGCCGTGTGCGAGGTGGACATGTCCGCCGCGAGCGGCGCCACGAGCCCCGCCGCCGAGATCGTCGCCACGGTCGCGGAGCCCGTCGCGAGCCGGATCGCGACGGCGATCAGCCAGGCGAGCAGCAGCGCGGGGATGGACCAGTCCTCGGAGAAGTCGAGGATCATCTGCCCGACCCCGACGTCGATGAGCGTCTGCTTGAAGCCGCCGCCCGCGCCGACGATCATCAGGACGCCCGCGATGGGCGCGAGCGACTTCTCGACGGTCGTGGAGAGCCGCTCCTTGGTGAAGCCCGCGGCCCGTCCCAGCGTGAACATGCCCACGAGCACGGCCGCGAGCAGCGCGATCAGCGGCGACCCGACGACGTCGAAGACGCGCTGCACGGTCGCGTCGGGGTCGTCCACGACGATGTCGACCAGCGCCTTGGAGAGCATGAGGACGACGGGCAGCAGCACGGTGGCGACCGTGACGCCGAACCCGGGCCGCTTCTCCAGTTCCTCCGAGGCCCGCTGCGGAATCATCTTCTCCGGCGGTGCCACGTCCACCCAGCGCGCGGCGACCTTGGAGAACACCGGCCCCGCGATGATCACGGTGGGGACGGCGACGAGCACACCGAGGGCCAGCGTCACGCCGAGGTTGGCCTGTACCGCGTCGATGGCGACGAGCGGGCCGGGGTGCGGCGGGATCAGGCCGTGCATCACGGACAGACCGGCGAGCGCGGGGATGCCGATCCGCATCAGCGAGTAGTTGCCGCGCTGGGCGACCATGAGCACCACCGGGATCAGCAGGACGATGCCGACCTCGAAGAAGAGCGGAAGCCCGATCACCGAGGCGATCAGGACCATGGCCCACGGCATGGCCCGGCCGCCGGAACCCCCGGCCCTGGCCAGGATCGTGTCCACGATCTGGTCGGCGCCGCCGGAGTCCGCGAGCAGCTTGCCGAGGATCGCACCGAGCGCGATGAGCACGCCCACGCCCGCCACGGTGTTGCCGAGCCCGGTCGTGAAGCTGGCGATGGCCTTGTCGAGCGGGGCCCCGGCGAAGGCGCCGAGGGCCAGCGAGCCGATGGTCAGCGCCAGGAAGGCGTGGACCTTGAACTTCGTGATGAGCAGGACGATGACGGCGATGCCCGCGAGGACGGCGAGGCCGAGCTGGGCATGGCCCGCCGAGGTGATCGGTTCGACGGGGTCCGCTGCCAGCATCTCGACGCTGAGACTGGTCACGGTGGTTCCTTGTGCGTGTGGGCGTACGTCGGCGTGTGGGCGTACGTACGTGAGGGGGCGGGGAAGGGGAGTGGGCAGGAAAAGGGGGTGCGGGGGAGGGGTGCGGGGAGGGGGTTACCGGGCTGCCAGGGCCTTCGCCGCCCGGTCCGCGATGTCCTCCGGCGTGCCCGCGACGTCCACGGCCACGCCCGCCTCGTCCGCGCCGAGCGGCTGCAGGGTCGCGAACTGGGAGTCCAGGAGCGCGGTCGGCATGAAGTGGCCCTCGCGGTGGCTCATCCGGTCCTCGATGAGGGCCCGGTCACCGGTGAGGTGGACGAAGACGAGGCCGGGCGCGGCGGACCGCAGCCGGTCGCGGTAGCCGCGCTTGAGGGCGGAGCAGCTGACGACGCCGCCGTGCCCGGCGCGGAGTCGCGCCCAGGCGCCGATGGCGTCGAGCCAGGGCCATCGGTCGTCGTCGGTCAGGGGCGTGCCGGACGACATCTTGGCGATGTTGGCCTGCGGGTGGAAGTCGTCGCCCTCGGCGTAGGGCACGCCGAGCCGGGCGGCGAGCAGGGGGCCGACCGTGGTCTTGCCCGTTCCTGCGACGCCCATCACTACGACGACGTGGGGGGTGCTCATCGCTGCTGCCTCGCTGTCTTCATCGACATCGGCCGGGGTGCGTCGCCCGCTCCCCGCAGGGGGATTTCGGACACGGGCCCGTTCCGTTCACGCCACTGAAACTCATTAGGTCAGACAAATTCAAGAGCCTGTGACAGAAAAGTCTGACTTTTTCACCGTGCTGCTCTCCTCGTACGCTGACCCCATGACCGCACAGGCCCCGGGGCTGCACGCCCGCGTACTGGACAGCCTCGGGCCCAGCATCACCGGGGGCGAGTACCCGCCCGGCAGTGTCCTGCGCACGGACGAGCTGGCGCAGCGCTTCGAGGTGTCCCGCTCCGTGATGCGCGAGGCGGTGCGGGTCCTGGAGTCCATGCACCTGGTCGCGTCGCGGCGCCGGGTCGGCGTGACCGTGCTGCCCACCGCGGAGTGGAACGTCTACGACCCGCAGGTCATCCGCTGGCGCCTGGCCGGTGCCGACCGCCCGCGCCAGCTGCGCTCCCTGACCGTCCTGCGCTCGGCGGTCGAGCCGGTCGCCGCGGGCCTCGCCGCGCGCCACGCCACGGCCGAGCAGTGCGCCGCCCTGACCGAGTACGCCCTCGGCATGGTCGCCACCTCGCGCGGCCAGCAGCTGGACGCGTACCTGGTGCACGACATCGCCTTCCACCGCACCGTCCTGAACGCCTCGGGCAACGAGATGTTCGCCCGCCTCGGCGACGTCGTCGCCGAGGTCCTGACCGGCCGTACGCACCACGACGTGATGTTCGAGGACCCCGACCCGGCGGCCGTGACCCTGCACGTGCGCCTCGCCGAGGCGGTACGGGAGGGCGACCCGGCCCGCGCCGAGGCCCTGACCCGCGAGATCGCGGAAGGCGCGCTCCAGGAACTGGACGTCCTGGCCCCGTGACGGCCCGCGGCCCTTCGGGGCTCGCCCATCGCCCCGCCCGCATCCCGCCCCGCCCGCATCCCGCCCCGCCCACTCCCCGCCCCGCCCGCATCCCGCCCCGCCCGCATCCCGCCCCCGCCCCGCCTCCGCCCCGCCCGGCAGAATGACCCGCATGTCCCCACGTGCGCCCCGCGCCCCCCGTGCTCCCCGTGCCCCCCGCTCCCGGGCCTGCCCCTGCGGCCCCGCCCTGCCGTACGACAAGTGCTGCGGGCGGCTGCACCGCGGCGAGGCGGCCGCCGCCACGCCCGAGGAGCTGATGCGGTCGCGCTACAGCGCCTTCGCCGTGCGCGACGAGGCCTATCTGCTGCGGACGTGGCATCCGCGCACCCGCCCGCCGGGCGTCGACTTCGACCCGGCGCTGCGCTGGACGGGCCTGGAGATCGAGGACACCACCGACGGCACCGCCTTCCACAGCTCGGGCACCGTCACCTTCCGCGCCGCCTACCGCGACGGCGGCAGCCCGGGCGCCCTGCACGAGCGCAGCCGGTTCGAGCGGGTCGACGGCGCCTGGGTCTACGTGGACGGCGACTTCATCGACTGACCCGCCCGCGCCCCGTCACGACCCGGCCACCGCCGCACCCGGCGCGGTGGGGTGCGTGGGAGCCGAGGCCCGCGAGGGACGCCCCGCGCCGCCGCCGCACCCCGCTGACGGGCCCGGACACCGCCGCCCGACCGCCAGTTCGACCCCGTGCGCGGCCCCCGCACATGGCGGGATCGCGCGCTGCGGCCGCCCGGCGCCGCCAGTAGCGTCGACGCCTCCCGCCGTGTACGCGACCTCGTGCGAAGGGAAGCGCCCGATGGCCCAAGCGACACCGTACGAGCGGAGTTACGAGCGCTATCTGGGCGGCAGCCCCGAAGCGGAGCGCCGTGTCTTCGAACGGCTCGCCCGCGAGCTGATGAGGGTCCAGGCCGTCAACAAGCGGGCGGCGGGCGCCGGTTCCCTGGCCCGCACCCAGCACGCCAAGGCCGCGCTCGGCGTGGAGAACGCGCGCCTGCGCTTCCACGACGACCTGCCCGACGCGCTCCGCGGCGGCTTCGCCCGGCCCGGCGCCGAGTACCCGGCGACCGTACGGCTCTCCAACGCGAGCGGCATCCGGCAGGCCGACGGCGCCGCCGACCTGCGCGGCATCGCCGTACGCGTCGACGTGTCGGCCGACGAGAGCCACGACCTGCTCGCCACCAACTGGCCGGTGTCCCACGCCAAGGACGCCCGCGAGTTCGTCGCCTTCGCCCGGGCCATGGCGGGCGCCCGCAGCCGGCTCCGGGCCGCCCTCGGCCTCTTCGTCAAGCTGCCGCTGGCCGTCGGCCCGGCCACCGCCACCCGCATGCGGCGCACCGTACGAGCCGCCACCCGGCACGCCGTCACCAGCCTGGCGGGCGAGACGTACTGGAGCCGCGGCGCGATCCTGTGGGGCGACGCGGGGCCCGTCCGCTATCTGCTGCGCCCGGCGGGCGGCGCCGCACCCGGGCCGCGCTCCGACCGGCGCGACCCCAACCACCTGCGCCGCGACCTCGAACACCGGCTCGCGGGCGCCGACGTCTCCTTCGACCTGTGCGTCCAGCGGTACGTCGACGAGACGCGCACCCCCATCGAGGACGGCGCCACCGACTGGCGCGAGGCCGTCGCGCCCGCCCTGCCCGTCGCCCGGCTCACCATCCCCAGCCAGGACCTCGACACCGCCGCGGCCCGCGCCGCCGCGGGCCGCGTGGAGGAACTGGCCTTCAACCCCTGGTACACCACCGACGACTTCCGGCCGCTCGGCAACCTCAACCGCGCCCGCAAGGCCGCCTACGAAGCGAGCGCCGCCCACCGCGCGGGCCTGCGCTTCCGCTCCCCGGAGCCCCTGCGCAACCGGATCCTCTCAGCGCCCGTGGGCGCCGCCTTCCGGCTCCTCAACCGCTCCGTGCCCTGGCACCGCCTGCCGACGTGGGCGAGCCTGCTCAACCTGGTCTTCCTGCGCAGGGCGCTCCGCCGCTTCAACCTCATCGACACCGACGCGCACGAGGCACCGCCGAAGCCCGGGCCCGTGCCGCGCCCGCCCGACGAGCGGCTGCGCGCCGCGCGCAGCTACGACGGCACGTACAACGACCTGTCCGCGCCCGCCATGGGCTCCGTCGGCGCGGCCTTCGGGCGCAACCTCGCTCCCGACTACCGCCCCGACCTCTTCGACACGCCGAACCCCGTCACCGTCAGCAGGCAGCTCCTGCACCGCGAGACCTTCCTGCCCGCGACCTCGCTGAACATCCTCGCCGCCGCCTGGATCCAGTTCCAGGTGCACGACTGGGTCAACCACCGGCGCCACCCCGCGGGCACCAAGACCGTCGAGGTGCCGCTGCCCGGCGGGATGTCCTGGCGCAACACGCCCGGCGGCCCCGCCGAGACCGTGATGCGCTTCGCCGAGAACGAGGGCCTGCCCGTGCCCGAGGGGCGTCCGCCCGTCCTCTTCGGCAACACCGCCTCGCACTGGTGGGACGGCTCCGAGGTGTACGGCGCGGACGAGACGACCGCGCGCTCCCTGCGCGCCCCCGACGGCGGCGCCCGGCTGCGCCTGGAGCAGGGGCACCTGCCGATCGGCCGGCACGGCGTCCCGCTCAGCGGCTTCACCGACAGCTGGTGGCTCGGCCTCAGCGTCATGCACACCCTCTTCGCGCGCGAGCACAACGCCGTCTGCGACGCCCTGCGCGGGGCCTACCCGGCCATGAGCGAGGAGTCCGTCTACCAGACGGCCCGGCTCGTCGTCTCCGCCCTCATCGCCAAGATCCACACCGTGGAGTGGACCCCGGCGATCCTCGCCACCGAGGCCCTCGACATCGGACTGCACACCAACTGGGACGGCCCGCCGGACAGCTGGCTCACCAAGCTCGGCCTGTGGCTCTTCGACGCCCACGCGCTCACCGGCATCCCGGGCACGCTGCCCGACCACCACCACACGCCGTACTCCCTCACCGAGGACTTCGTCACCGTCTACCGCATGCACCCGCTGATCCCCGACGACTTCGAGCTGCGCGAGCACCAGTTCGGGCAGCGCCTCGAAACCGTCGGCTTCCCCGACATCAACGGCGCCGCCGCCGAGGGCGCACTGCGCAAGACGGGCCTGGCCAACACCCTCTACTCCTTCGGCATCGCCCACCCCGGCGCCATCACGCTCCACAACTTCCCCCGCGCCCTCCAGGCCTTCGAACGCGAGGGCGAGATCATCGACCTGTCCGTCGTCGACCTCGTCCGTACGCGGCGCCGCGGCGTGCCCCGCTACAACGACTTCCTCGCGGGTCTGCACAAGCCGCGCGTGCGCCGCTTCGAGGACCTGACCGAGGACCCGGAGACGCTGGCCCGCCTCAAGGACGTCTACGCCTCGGTCGACGAGATCGACACCGTGATCGGCCTGTTCGCCGAGAACCCGCCCACCGGATTCGGCTTCAGCGACACGGCGTTCCGCGTCTTCATCCTGATGGCCACCAGGCGCCTGCAGAGCGACCGCTTCCTGACCGTCGACTTCCGCCCCGAGATCTACACCCCGCTCGGCATCGACTGGGTCCAGAAGGGCGGCATGAAGTCCGTGCTCCTCCGCCACTGCCCCGAACTCGCCGCGCTCCTCCCGCGCACGGCCACCGCCTTCGCCCCGTGGCGCCAGGTGACACCCCACCCGACCCGCTGAGGGAGCGGCCGGGACCTGCCCCGCCGTGGGGAGCGGCCGGGGCCCACCCGGCTGAGGGCGTCACGCGATGGGCGGCACCACGCACTCCACCAGGAACGGCCCCGGCTCCGCCAACCCCCGCTCCAGGAGCGAGGCGAACCCCTCCACGGTCGTGGCCCGCCCCGCGGGGACGCCCATCCCGCGCGCCAGCGCGACGAAGTCCAACTCGGGCCGCCCGAGGTCGAACAGCTCACGCCCCGCGGCCCCCACGGCGGCGCCCATCATCCCCTGCTCGAGCCCCAGGATCGCGTACGCGCGGTTGCTGAAGACGACGGTCGTGACGTCGAGCCCCTCCCGCGCCTGCGTCCACAGCGCGGGCAGCGTGTACATCGCGGCCCCGTCGGCGACGAGCGCGAGGACGGGCCGCTCGGGCCGCGCCACGGCCGCGCCCACGGCGAGCGGAAGGCCCTGTCCGAGCGCCCCGCCGGTGAGCGTCAGCCAGTCGTGCGGCGGCGCCCCGGCGGTCGCGCCGGGCAGCCAGAGCCCCGACGTGTTGGACTCGTCCACGACGACGGCGCCCTGCGGCAGCAGCGCCCCCACCACGGCGGCCGCGGTCTCCGCGGTGAGCTCTCCGCCGGGCACCCGGGGCCGCCCCGCTTCCTGCGCCGTCGCAGCGGCGGTGGCGCCGCCCACGGCGGCGGCCAGCTCCCGCAGGGCCACCCCCACGTCCTGCCCCGCGCCGCCGAGCTCGCGCACCTCGCACCCGTCGGGTACGACGACTCCGCTCTGCCCGGGGTACGCGAAGAACGGCACCGGCAGCGACGCCCCGGCGAGCACGAGATGGCGTACGCCGGAGAGCTGCCTCGCGGCGTCGGCCGCCCGGTAGCCGAGGCGCTCGACGGGCGGCAGGCCCGCACCCCGCTCCAGCCGCGCGGGAAACGTCTCACACAGCAGCCGCGCGCCCGTCGCCCCCGCGACCTGCGCGGCGGCCCGCAGCCCGGCCCCGTGCGTGGCCGCGCCGCCGAGGAGCAGCGCGGCGGGCTCCCCGGACCGCAGCACCGCGGCGGCCTCCTCCAGGCCCCGCTCGGACACGAACCCGTGCGGGACGGTGGCCCGGCGCTGCGGCGCGGCGGGCTTCTCGGCGTCCGCCCAGGCGACGTCGGCGGGCACGACGAGTGTGGCGACGGCCCCGGGCGGCCCGGCCGCGGCCGCCACGGCGTCGGCGGCGTCCTCCGCGAGGTCCGTGGCGTCGTACGCGCGCCGCGTCCACGCGGACACCGTGCGGGCGAGCGCGATGATGTCCGACTCCAGGGGCGCGTCGAGGCGTTTGTGCCGCAGCGCGTGGTCGCCCACGACGTTCACGACGGGCGTACCGGCCCGGCGCGCGTTGTGCAGGTTCGGCAGTCCGCCCGCGAGGCCGGGGCCGAGGTGCAGCAGCGTGCCGGCGGGGCGGCCGGTCATGCGGCCGTACCCGTCGGCGGCACCCGTCGCGACGCCTTCGAAGAGGCACAGGACCGGCCGCATCCGTGGCACGTCGTCGAGCGCGGTCACGATGTGCAGCTCGGACGTGCCCGGATTGGCGAAGCACACCTGGACTCCGGCCTCCACAAGGCCGCTGATGAGGGACTGGGCTCCGTTCGGCATGGCCGCAAGTCTCATCTGAGACACCCCTCCAGCGTCAGCCGCATTCCAGCCAGGCCCCGCACCCGGCGACCGACGGGCCCGGACCGCTTCAGGCACACGCCTGGAGCAGGCCGAGGTGCAGCCCGCAGGCCCGTCGGATGTCCTGGAGTCGCCCCCTCGAAGGCCCCCGCCCGAAGGAGAGTCATGCGACTGAGCTCTGGATTCGTCCTCACCGCGGCCCTGGCGGCCGCCCTGGCCACGGGACCGGGCGCCGGAGCGGCTCCCGCACACCCCTCCAGCGACCCGACCCCGCCCGGTGCGACCTACACCGCCCGCTTCGACAACGTCGACGTCGACCAGATCCTGAACAGCAAGCGCCGCTTCGACAACTACTTCAACTGCCTGATGGACAAGGGGAAGTGCGACCCGGACGCCAAGGAGCTGAAGCGGCTGCTCCCCGATGCCCTGCGAACGGACTGCGAGAAGTGCACTCCCGTACAACGCGACGCCGCAAACACGGTCATCGAGTACACCTTCTCAAGCCGCCCCGCAGAGTGGTCCCAGCTGTCCGCCAAGTACGACCCGGAGGGGGTGTACTGGACCGGGCCCCAGTAGCTCCGCCACTGAACTCCACAGGGCCGCTCGCCCCACCACGGTCTCGTCCGCGGCCTGCGGCCCCCGGGTGATCCCGAAGTGCGCCTTCGCACCCTCGCCCGAGGTCCACAAGCCGTTGCAGTTGATCGCGGGGCAGTGCCGAGGGGTGCCTAGGGGCAGCACTTCACGACGACCGAGGCCGACGGTCCCGCCCCGCAGCACCTCCTCGGCGGTGGAGGCCCCGCCTTTCCGATGATCTCGCGTACGAGTGCCGCCGCCTCGATCGCTACGTCGGCCCGACGTGCGGCGTCGACCAGGCGCTGCGCGCCGTCGCTGCCCGGCGCTTTGCGCCCGGTCCGCTGCGCCGGCTCGGCCGACGGACGACTCGACACCGTCGGCCGGTCGTCACCGGCCTCGTGTTCCACGCCCCCGTCCCGCAGGCGTCTGCGGGCCACTTCGAAGGCCCACGCCTCGGTGGACGCCTTCTTGGGGACGTTGAAGTACGTGCTGGTCGCCGAGTCCATCACCGTATGGAACTCCTCCATCAGCGCGCCCCAGTGATATCCACCGGCGAAGTCCTCTTCATGTGGCCGTCTGGACCGGGGGCCTGGACCGCCGCTGGTCGGGTTGGCCGTCCCGGTTGCGGACACCCAGCTCCCGGTGGTCACAGGCGTGCCCGCGATCGGGGTCTCGTATCGTCAGGGCGCGCGGTATGTCCTCACGTTGCGGTTCGGGGGTCCTCCCCCGCGTGAGCGGCGCACTGAACTCCGTGAAGTAGGGGCCGCCTCTGACAGCCATCCTCCAGCCGCTGCCCGGCCACGCGTGGGGCACGCCCCTGCCCAGACATGAAGAAAGCCCCTCGAGAGGGGCTTTCCTGCTGGTGTCCGAGGGGGGACTTGAACCCCCACGCCCGATAAAGGGCACTAGCACCTCAAGCTAGCGCGTCTGCCATTCCGCCACCCGGACCGGTGGTCTGTCGCGGTTTCCCGCGGCGACGTGGAAAACCATAGCAAACATTCGGGGGTGCCTGATCACGCAGGTCATGAGCGTGAACGGCGTATGACGAGCGCCGCCCGCCCTTGGGCCCGGACGGTCGGCGCGGGAGGATGGAGGGGACCGAGAGTGCGACAGCGGGAGGAACAGCGTGAGCGAGCCGACCACGGGCGGCAGGGTGGCGGGGGCCGGGTCCGGTGAGGACGAGGTCGTCGACCTCTGCCGGGACCTGATCCGCATGGACACCAGCAACTACGGCGACCACTCGGGGCCGGGGGAGCGCAAGGCCGCCGAGTACGTGGCGGAGAAGCTCGCGGAGGTGGGGCTCGAACCGCGGATCTTCGAGTCGCACCCGGGGCGCGCCTCCACGGTGGCCCGCATCGAGGGCGAGGACCCGTCGCGGCCCGCGCTGCTCATCCACGGCCACACCGACGTCGTCCCCGCCAACGCCCAGGACTGGACGCACCACCCCTTCTCCGGGGAGATCGCCGACGGCTGCCTGTGGGGCCGCGGCGCCGTCGACATGAAGGACATGGACGCGATGACCCTCGCGGTCGTGCGCGACCGGCTGCGCAGCGGCCGCAAGCCGCCCCGGGACATCGTGCTCGCCTTCCTCGCCGACGAGGAGGCGGGCGGCACGTACGGGGCGCGGTACCTGGTGGACAACCACCCGGACCTCTTCGAGGGCGTGACCGAGGCGATCAGCGAGGTCGGCGGCTTCTCCTTCACCGTCAACGAGAAGCTGCGGCTGTATCTCGTGGAGACGGCCCAGAAGGGCATGCACTGGATGAAGCTGACCGTGGACGGCACCGCGGGCCACGGCTCGATGATCCACAAGGACAACGCGATCACGGAGCTGTCCGAGGCCGTCGGGCGACTCGGGCGGCACAAGTTCCCGATCCGCGTCACCAAGACGCTGCGGCACTTCCTCGACGAGCTGGGCGACGCCCTCGGCACCGAGCTCGACCCGGAGAACATGGACGAGACGCTCGCCAAGCTCGGCGGCATCGCCAAGCTGATCGGCGCCTCGCTCCAGAACACCGCGAACCCCACCCAGCTCGGCGCCGGGTACAAGGTCAACGTGATCCCCGGGCAGGCCACCGCGCACGTCGACGGACGTTTCCTGCCGGGGTACGAGGAGGAGTTCCTCGCCGATCTGGACCGGATCCTCGGGCCGAACGTCAGGCGGGAGGACGTGCACGCGGACAAGGCTCTGGAGACCACCTTCGACGGCGCGCTCGTGGACGCCATGCAGCTGGCGCTCCAGGCCGAGGACCCCATCGCCCGCGCCGTCCCGTACATGCTCTCGGCCGGTACGGACGCCAAGTCCTTCGACGACCTCGGCATCCGCGGCTTCGGCTTCGCGCCGCTCAAGCTGCCGCCGGAGCTGGACTTCGCGGGCATGTTCCACGGCGTGGACGAGCGGGTACCGGTGGACGGTCTGAAGTTCGGCGTGCGCGTGCTCGACCGGTTCATCGACGCGTCGTAACCGGTGCGGCGACCGGCCCATAATCCAGTCAATAAGCCGAAACGAAACTCCAATAATCGGCTGCGCGTGCGTATTGGACTGAAAAGAGTGAAAGCAGTCCGGCGCTCGTAGCCGTCCTATGGCCTCCTCGTTACAGGTGGTGCGGTCCGCGGCTGGGACCGCATTGCCAACTAGGAGGAACAATGATCAAGAAGGTTGTCGCCGCCGCGGTTGCCACCGGTGGCCTGGTGCTCGCCGGTGCGGGCGTCGCCGCTGCCGACGCCGGCGCGCAGGGCGCCGCCGTGCACTCCCCGGGCGTCGTCTCCGGCAACGTCGTGCAGATCCCCGTGCACGTGCCGGTGAACGCCTGCGGCAACACCATCTCGGTGATCGGCGTGCTGAACCCCGCCTTCGGCAACTACTGCGTCAACAAGTGACGTTGCTGTGCCTCGCCCCTTGAGGGGGGCGCCACCCCAATGAGGGTCTGAGTCCATCGGCCCCGGAGTGCGTGCCATGCACTCCGGGGCCGCGGGCATTGAGCGCACGGCGCGACGAGGCCCGTGCGCATTTCCGGAAGCTAAGGCAGGGAAAGCAATGCGACAGGTCACGCGCAAAGGGCTGATCACCGCGGCGGCCGCCGGTGGCGTACTCGCGGTCACCAGCGGCTACGCCCACGCCGACTCGAATGCGAATGGTGCCAGTTCGAATTCCCCGGGGGTCCTTTCGGGCAATTCGGTGCAGGTGCCCGTACACGCTCCCGTGAACGCGTGCGGAAACACCGTGAACGTGGTGGGGGCGCTGAATCCCGCGATCGGCAACAGCTGTACGAACTCGTCCGGCTCGCCAGGACACGGCGGCGGCCACGGCGGCGGTCACGGAGGTGGCTACGGCGACGGACACGGCGGCGGCTACGGGGAGCAGCCCTCGGGGGGCGGCTCGTCGGCCCACGGCGGTACGCACGACTCGCCCGGCATCGGCTCCGGCAACACCGTGCAGGCGCCGGTGTACGCCCCGGTGAACGTCTGCGGCAACAGCGTCACCATCGGCGGCGCGGGCAACGCCGTCACGGGCAACGACTGCGCGAACGAGGGGGGCGGCGGTACCACGCGGCCGAGCCACCCCGGCAACCCGACCCAGCCCGGCCAGCCCGGCAACCCCGACCAGCCCGGGGGACCCGGAAAGCCCGGCCACCCGGGGAAGCCGGATCAGCCCGGGAAGCCCGGTCACCCCGGGAAGCCCGGCACTCCGGACCAGCCCGGAAAGCCCGGTCAGCCAGGGGGGCCGGTGAAGCCCGACCACCCCGGACAGCCCAGTCACCCCGGACAGCCCAGTCACCCCGGAAAGCCCGGGCAGCCTGGAAAGCCCGGTCACCCCGGGCAGCCGGGAGGACCCGTCAAGCCCGGTCACCCCGGCGGACCCGGTCACCCCGGCGCGGACGCCCCGGCCCACCCCGGCACCCCGCACTCCGTCGACACCCCGAACCTGCCGGACGCCCAGGTCCTCACCCCGCCCGAGGGCAAGGACCAGCTGGCCGAGACCGGCAGCCCCTTGTCGGCGGGCGTCGCCCTGCCGATGGGCGCGGGCATGCTGCTCGCCGGCTCGGTCCTGTACCGCAAGGCACGGGCCTGAGGCGGTGTGAGCAGGGAGAGGGCCCCGCAATCGCGGGGCCCTCTCCCTGCTCACACCACTCGCCCGTGACGGCTCACCAAGTGGCCCTCGCCTGGCGGATGATGCGCCGTCGCAGCCGCACCCGCCGACTGCCGTCGGCGTGCAGGCTGAGGCGGTCCAACTCCCAGTGTCCGTACTCTGCGTGGTCCGTCAGGAGACGTGTGGCTTCCTTGCGGGAGACCCCGCGGGGAACGTACACGTCGACAAATTCGTATTCCGGCATCGCATCTATTGTGCTGAAGGTGTCAAGAGCCGACCTGCGGCTATGGCCGCAATGTGCGCCGTGACCTGCGGACATGCCGCTCCGGGCGTCCCGTAAAGTCCCTCCAGGTACCGGGGCGTCCCGGCAGGACGTGTACGGCATCCGTACCGCGAAAGGCTCCCGACTCGATGGCGAGCGGGGGCCGTTCGTGTTCCCGGTGACGGCTCAGGAGTGAGGGGAAGAGGCCACCCCGCGCCTCGGTGGCCTCTTCGTGCCGGTTCCCCTGCCGAGTCCGGATCCGACTTGGCGTCAGGCGCTCAGCGCCACAAGCTCAGCTTGCCCCCTCCATCGTGATCATGGTCCCGAATCCCCGGTCCGCTGACCTGCGGGGACGCATTTGAGAGAGGTGCCTCATGGTCGCGGGGGAGGGGATGTGGATCTTGGGGGCCCCATCGAGTCCGAATCCGACTCGATGGCCAGGGCTCCGGCACCCCCGCCGGTACCGACCTGGGCAAACCGGAGGCAGATACGATGAGTGACGAACAACTACTCATCGTTACGAGGGGGATCCGGTGGTCCACGCGGTCCTGACCGAAGCCTCCCCGCTGGTGCCATCCGGTCCGGAGGCCGGGGGCAAAGGCATCTGGCGGGCCCGGCTCATCGAGGCCGATGTGCAGGGCGCCAGCGGCTACTACCCTGCCGAGGTGCTGCGCAGGGATGGCCCTACCGCGTTCCCGGCGGGCACACACGTCTACTCCGACCACCCGACGCCCGACGAGGACTCAGAGCGCCCCGAGCGGAGCGTGAAGGACCTCATCGGCTATCTCGTGGACGCAGCCCGGTTCGAGGAATCCGCGGACGGGCGGGGACTGTTCGCCCGGATCCAGTTCATCCCGGAATTCCGGACGCGCCTCGCCACGCTCGCCCCCGTCATCGGCCTGTCCATCCGGGCGGCCGGAGAAGTCGAAGAGGCCCCATCCGGGCGGCGGACCATCACGTCCATCACCCAGGGGCTTTCCGCAGATGTCGTCACCCGCGCATGCGCGGGAGGAAGGCTCGTCACCATGACCGAGTCCGCAGTGAAGAGTGACCCGATGGAAGAACTCAAGTCCATCGGGGCATCGGTTTCCCGGAACATCAAGTCGATGAGCATCGCGAAGAAGAGTGCTTGTGCGGCACTGAGCGAAGAGCACAAGCTACTGAAGGAGGCGTCCGCAGAGCAGCGGAAGACTCTCGAAGCGATCAGCGCCCTTGAGGAGCGGACCGCCGCAGAGTACGAGAAGGCCCGAAAGGCTCTGAGCCTGGGTCAGATCATTGCCCAGATCATCCAATCCGGTCTTCCGGTGTCCTCCATGGTCCGGCTGGCCGAAGACTACGCCCCGGGGCAGAACCTGACCGAGGCCATCCATATGGAGCGGTACCACCTGACGACGCTTCGCCGCGAGATGAAGGGCGGCGGCGTGACGATGCGCGATTTGCAGGGCCCCCGGCGTCTGAGCGAGTCGGCACACGGCAACGGCTATCCCTCGGCGGACACCATTCGCGAGATCGATGACCTTCTCTCCATGAAGCCGTACGGGGATGCGTCCGGTGGCACGTCCGGCGAGATGACTGGACCTCTCTACTGAGGGGCCGCCCCCCCGTAGAAAATCCCAGCGAAATTTTTCTGCGATCCAGAAAACGACCCTGGAGAGATCCGGGTCGTTTTCTGTTTCCGGCACCCAAGGAGGGGCCTTCGTATGGACATCCGGCACACACCAGCAGCGGGCGAGGCGGCAGGCAGGCGGGCGGCACATGCACTCCAGGCCGCCGCCGAGGGGGCGAGGGTCACGGGGGACGAATACGCCTCCGCGTGGACGAGGGGCTTCCTGGAGCGGATGCCGGACGCTGCGGCCCTGACGGATGCGGCCCTGGTGGTGCTGCACATCATGGTGGGCGGCCTGGAGGAGCAGGGCGCCTCGCCGGGGCTGACGGCGATGCAGGTGGCGATTGAGGAGCTGGAGAAGGCCCGAGCCGTGATGGTGGAGGGCGGGCCGTGACGAAGGCGATCGGGGGGCTTGAGCCCGGCCGGATCGCGAGGATCTGCGCGGTGTGTCAGCACGTCGAGAAGCGGCACAAGGACGGCGGAGCGTGCGAGGGGATCCCCGGGGCGATGACGCCGTGCCAGTGCCACCGCTTCCGGATGAACCCCGGGCGGACCGCCGAGCCAGCCTCCGCGTAGCCGGTCCACGGAGCCCACGCGAGGCCAGCCCACGGAGCCCACGCGGAGACGGATGCATGGCCCTGAATCGGGTCCCAATCAGGCAGTTCGAAAACGTATTTGATTTTCTGTTTCGACAACTCCTAGCTCGCGCGCCTCGCCTGCCGGGCCAGCAGGTTTTCTGTTCCGGTCTGTTTCCTGTTCCCTGCTGTGTGCTGTGCTCTGTGTCTGATGTGTCTTGTTAGTTACATGTATGCATGTATGTGTATGAGTGATGTACATGCGCAGTGCATTGTGTGTCCCTCCTCCTCTCCGACTTGGGCAGCGAGGTGTGCGACCGGGGGTGGTGCTGGTCTGGCGTGGTGGTCTTCGCCGTCTTCGTGCCGCTCGCCTCGGCCCTGCTTGCCGCCCCTGCCTGCTGTGCCACTCACCGACGTACGTAGCGGAGGATGGTGGGTCGGGTGGCGAGGAGCGGGTGACCCGATGGCCCGAGTGGGCGTAGGCGTCCCTGCTCCTGTGTCTCTCCGTCCTGTGGTCTCTGTCTCACAAGCACTTGTTTGTGAGACAGGTGGCTCGCGACCTGGAATCTCCACTACGTCAGTCTCACAAGCCGTCTCCCAATCTTGACTTTTAGAGACAGTCTTGTGAGACTGTTGGCATGGCGAACACCACACGCACCGACGAAGAGACCATCGCGCTTGCTGAGTCCGAGGCGTGCTCCACCTGCACCGCCGAGCAGGGCCACCCCTGCCGCACTGCATCCGGCGCCCCTGCTGCCAGCTACCACACGTCCCGTACGTCTCTGGTGCCGGAGCTGGCCAAGGCGAAGCGTGTGGTCGTCCCTCGCGGCCGGGGCACCGACTACCGCACCCCCCGCACCACCGTGGCCACCGCGACCGCGCTGTTGCTTCTGGGGTACGCCCGGGTGTCCACGTCCAAGCAGAGCACCGCATCCCAGGTGGACGCGCTTACCGACTACGGGGTATCACCCGAGCACATCCATGCCGAGAACGAGTCAACCCGTGAGCGCGACAAGCGCCACGCCTGGCAACACGTTCTCGATGAAGCGGTACAGGCTCGCCGGTTCGGGCTGGCCGTCACCCTGGTCGTCACCGACGAAGAGCGCATCGGCCGTGACGCCGACGAGATGGTGAAGGACGCCGAGACACTGCGCACCAACGGCATCACCCTGCGGATCCTGTCCGGGCCCCTGGCTGGAGAGCACCGCCCCGACGGGGACAACACGTTGTTCAAGATCTTCGCGGTACTGGCGGAGCGGAAGCGCGAGAGCATCCGGGAGAAGGTGCTGCGCGGACAGGGGACCGCCCGCAAGAACGGCAAGACCGTCGGGCGCCCCGTCGTGGGCACCACGGCCATGGCTGCGCAGGTGAGGGCGCTCAAGGATGGCGGCATGAGCGTTCCGGAGATCTGTGACGCCGTCACCTTCAAGGACGCCAAGGGCAAGCTGAAGAACCCGTCCCGGGCGACGGTGTACCGGCTCCTCCAGGAGGGGGAGGCGATGGCATAGGCGCCAGCCTCGCAGGCCGTAGCCTTGATCGCGTAACCGCGTCATCGATGCCCCCGGTTCCCCGTAAGGGAGTGACGGACCGGGGGCATCGCCCTGTCCGGGCCCCTCACTCGAAGCGGGGCGAGGAACAGCAGGGCTCCGGATCCAGCGACACGGCCAACGGGCGCCCGCAGCTCTTGCACGCGATCGTGGGGTGCGTCTTCTCGGGCGTCTCCGACACGGAGGACGTGCCGGTGTGCGGGACCAAGTCCGCGATCGGCTTGCCGTTCTTGGTGATCGTCACCGTCAGCCCCTGCCCCATCACCTCCGCCTCGCACACAGAAGTCAAGATCTTCGCGGCCTGAGATACCGGCAGCGTCGGCATACGCCCTCCTTACGGGTGGTCAACTCGCTCGCAACCACCAGATAATTACCTGAAATCCCTGGTGGTGTGCGAAACTGGGACAGACGACGCTACGGATAGCGACCAAGCCCCTGGGCCTCCCTCCGGGGGCTTTGTCGTGTCCCCGGGCGGGTGCTCCGGCCTGAGCTTGAAGGGGCCGCCTCGCCTGCTCCTCACGTCCCTCGGTGCCTCCGTCGTCACATGCGCCCCACGCTGCTCTCAACTCAAGGCCACAGACGGCCGCCTGGCGGCCTCTCAGGGGAGTCCGTGACGGATGAGACCTTCGAGGGGACGAAAGGCGCTCACGAGGCCATGCAGGGCCTTCTTGCCTGCCGCAAGGCGCGGCCGTGGCCTCTTCTGGGTGGCCGAGGGCTCCGTGACGCCACGCTGACCACCATGCGCCCCACGAGTCGCCGAGCTTTGCTGTGCGGCGATCTGAGGGCCGCTCAGGATGCCGGACGAGGAAGCGGGCGGAGGGGGATCCCGAAGCCCTTACGCGGGCATGCGGCCCATCTCCGGGCGTCAGTACCAGCCTCGCCGAGGAGCGCCCTGCTCTGTCCTCGGTCCCTGGAAGCGGTACTCCGGCGCCCGCGGATCCCACGTCGACCAGATCGCCTGCTTCTCCGGGAAGACCTTCATCAGGCCGTACGGGGTCTCCATCAGCTGCGGCTCCGGGCGGCGGGCATGTAGCAGGCCCCGACCGCTGGCCTTCCAGAGCAGGTACGAGACCTGGCGGCCGGTCAGTCCCCGGTGGCCGAACTCGGCGTTGATCGCCTGGCGCAGCGCCTGCCGCTCCGGCTGGCAGCCGATCCACTCGATGACGTCGTCAACGCCGATGCCGAGCAGGTTGGACATGGTCGGCGTGCCGTACCCCATGGGCGACCTCCGGTCTTTCTGGGCCCGATCTAACGTTACTCAGCGCACAAACGCCACATTTGTCGCTTATGCCACCAGGACCTTCGTGCAGGCTTCGCACTCCCGGTGCGTCCGCCGCATCACCTCGGCGCACTCACACGGAACTCCCCGCTCCTGTGCCGCCCGCTGCTTGCCCTCCAGCCATCGCACGTACTTCCGGTCCTCCTCCGCCTTCTTCGCCATCCGTGCGGCCTCCCGCTCCTCGGCCCGCCGCTCCCGCTCTCCCGCAGCCTGCTCCCGCTCCCGCGAGTGCCGGTCACCCCTGACCCGCCGCTTCGTGGTGTCCAGTCCCTGCGGATCGCTCAGCGTGGCCAGCATCTCCAACAGGCCGCGCTCCTGCCGGTGCGCGTCCTCCTGCCACTCGATGAACAGTGAGTCATCCATGGCCGCCTCCCCTTGCGGCCTCGCCCAGTTGATCGGGGCCGCCAGCTCCTCCAGGTCCTTCTTCGCCCCGTGCAGCCACGCCTGGCCCGCCTGACTGGTCCAGTCGTGCGGGCAGTACGAGAACACGTCGATCTTCGTCACCGGGGAGCGCAGGCTCTTGAGGGTCCTGGACTCCTTCGCGCCGTTGCTGTGTTCATCCGCCGCAGGCGGTTCAACATCACTGATCATCTTCATTTCTTCCTGATTCCGCTCCGGCCGTGCCGGAGCCTCCAACGGAGGCTCGGCTGGAGTGGTCGGCGCCCGGAGGGAGCCGTTAGCTTCGCTTGAGGCTCCGCTAACGGCTCCCTGACGGTTAATGACAGGCCGCCCACGGCCTGACGTTGAGGCTGCCCACGGCCTGACGTTGAGGCTGCCCACGGCCTGACGTTGAGGCTGCTGACGGCCTGTAACCCCCTTTGAGGCCACTGACGGCCTGTAACCCTCCTCGGGCAGTGGAATCAGCTCGTCATCGTCGGTGAACTTCCGGTCAAAGACCGGGTTGCGCATCTTCGCCAGCAGTTCGAGATTGACCCGTGTACGAGAAGTGAGCTGCCCTCCGGTTTTGACGTGCCGCCCCTTCCGGCGGCACACCAGAAGGCCCCGTTCGACGAGCCTTGCCCGCCAGGTGCGGAACGTGCGCTCAGGCATTCCCGCCGTCGCGGCGAGACGCGCTTCTCCGGCAAAGGTCTGTCCGGCGGGATTGGTGTAGTTGCAGAAGGCCGTGAGCACCGCCTTCTCCTGGGCGCAGAGGTCTCCGGCGTCCAGGACGAGCGTGATGTGCTGGATGCTCACGCGGCGACTCCGAGTGCGCTCATGATCTTCCGGGCCCACGCGGGTGGCACCTCGCCCTCGTCGGCGTCCCCGGTGGGCAGGACGTGCTCCACCAGGTGTGCGCAGTCAGGGCCCTGATGGATCAGTAGATCCGTGCCGATGTGGCAGTCGCAGGTCACGCCCCATCCGGACACCCACGCGCGGTGGGCATGCAGTTCGGCATGGGCGTCTTGGAAGGTCCATGTGGGGGTCGGGTCGTACATAATGGCTCCTGGTGTAGGGGCTGGCCGATGGCCGGTGAGGTTTGAGGGAGTGGCCCGTGGGCGGGCCCGCTGCTCGCTCTGCTAATGGCCCCCTGGATTGCTCTCCGGGGGGCTTTCGCGTGTCAGCGGCCGGTGATCGTCTCCGCCTCGATGCGGTCGAGGCCCAGCAGACTGGTGACCGGCACTCCCCAGTGCTCGGCGAGCGGCATCAGGTGCTCGGCCCTCACGCCGGTCTGTCCGGTCACGTACCGGTGGATGCTCGGCTGGGTGACGCCGATGGCCCGTGCTACCTGCTCTTGTGTCTCGCCCCTCAGCTGCATGTGCGCCAGTACGGCTTCGGCGATGGCGCTACGGGTGCCGTACTGCGGTGTGCTGCTGTACCGCACTGCGGGGGGTGCTGCCATGTGGGTGCCCTCTCCAGGGATACGTTCCTGTATGACGCGGAGAGTAGCAGGATGATTACGTAGCGTGTTTAGAGGTTCCTGGACTGCTCGTTGATCCAGGCCGCGATCTCCGGGGGGATGAAGGCGGACAGGCTCGCGCGGATCGCGTCGGTGAAGCCGGTGCACAGGCAGGGCTCCAGGGCGCCGGGAACCGAGCCGCACCCGCCCTCGGTATGCCGCTTGCGCGCGTGGTTGCAGCGCCTGCACAGCTTGGTGTCCCGGGCCGCGCGTAGCGATTTGGCCTCGCGCTCCGCCATCAGATCAACCGGTTGAGCTTCGCCAGCGCCTCATCGAAGGCGCCCTTCACCGCGAACATCGGGGCGATGCCCCGCCGGGTGCCGAACTCCTGATACTTCGCGTACTCGGGGTCATCGTTGAGCCAGCCGAATTCGATGGCGATGTGCTGACGCCCGGCCTCAACGGTCTTCTCCACATGCGTCTTCATGTAGCCGGTGTCGACGCGGGAGCGTGTGCGTACCGATCTCTCCGCCTCGGCGGCGATGGTCCTGGCCCGCTGCTCCACCTGCTGATGGAGCCCGTTGAGGGCGGAGTTCACGAATGCCGCAAGGCCCGGATCGAAGCGGTCCGATACGCGGACGGGCTGATACGGCCCCCGTCGGCTCCGAAGCCCGCTGCGCGTCCACGTCACTCCCGCCATGCACACACAGTGACACAACGTAGGCATTTGGTCACGTTGAGTGAAACAATCACCGCATGGCGGGATTTACGGCTACAGCGCGCATCGACATCGACGTGTCCAACTTCGCGCGGGCCTCCGCCACCGTGGGCCAGGGCTCCGCGTCGGCGGCCTCGGGCGTGAAGACCCTGGACCAGGCGGTCAAGGATCTCCAGCGCACCCTGTCCGCCTCCACCTCCGCCGAGCGGGCCTTCATCCGCTCGATGGCTCAGCTGGCACAGTCCGCCCGGCAGCTGGACGCCCCCATGCGCAGCGGAGCCGCCTCCCTGCGCAGCATGGTCCAGGCGATGCGGCAGGCCGGAGCACCCTCCCGCCAGATCCAGCAGACCCTCGCCGGGATGCGGACCTCCGCCCAGCAGGCCGCCCAGGGGTTGAACCAGGCCGGAGCCGGGGCGACGCGGTTCCGCACGCAGACCCAGGGGTCCGCGGCCTCGGCCAGCGCACTGGTCAACTCCCTGCGCCAGGTCGGGGCGGCGGGATCCTCGTCCACCTCCGGCCTGCGCACCACGTCCGCCTCCATCGACTCGATCACCGAGGCGTACAGCCGGGCGTCCAGCGTCTTCCACGCTTTCAGTGGGGCGCTGGCCGCCTCCGTCGCCGAGGTCACCAGCGCGGCGATCTCCCACGAGGCGGCCTTCGCGCAGGTGGAGCGCGTCACGCAGACGGCCGGAGGCGTGGCCAAGGGCCTCAAGACGGAGCTGGAGGGCATCGCTCTGTCCACGCCGCTCTCCTTCAAGGAGGTGGCGAGTATCGCGCAGCTGGCCGCCCAGACCGGCATCGCCAAGGATGAGGTGGCCGCGTTCTCCAAGGAGACGGCTGACTTCTCCGTGGTAACCGGCATCGCCGCAGATCAGGCCACGCTGCTCTCCAGCCGCATCCTGATGATGGAGAACATCCCCGTCGCCGCGCTGAAGAACTTCAACTCGGCGGTCCTCGCCCTGGGTACCGCCTCGGCGGCGACCGAGGAGGAGATCCTGCGGGTCAACCAGGAGATCGCCGCCTCCGCGAAGTCCTTCGGGCTGTCCGCCACGGCGGCGGCCGGTCTGTCCTCCACGCTGGCCTCCCTGAAGATCTCCCCGTACCTGGCGCGCGGATCCCTGGCCCGTGTGCTGAACAACATCCGTACCTCCGCCGAGGGCGGCGGTGAGGGCCTGCGGACCCTGGCCGACATCATGGGCGTCACCGCTTCCGAGGCGCAGAGCCTGATCAAGTCGAACCCGGACAAGTTCTTCATGCAGTTCGTGCGGGGCCTGGGCAACATCGAGAAGAACGGCGGCTCCGCCCAGCAGGCGCTCCGCTCTCTCGGGCTGACAGGCGTGCAGGACACGCGCGTGTTCGTGTCCCTGGCGCAGAACGCCGACGCCTTGGCGGCCTCGCTGAACCTGTCCAAGGACGCGTGGCTGAAGGGCAACGAGGTCGCGAACCAGTCGGGCGTCATCTACGAGACGACCGCCGCGAAGCTGGAGAATCTCAAGAGCGCCTGGGAGGTGCTGCTGTCCAGGATGGGTGAGGCGGGCGCGGGCGGCCTCGGGGCGGCAGCCGAAGCCCTCACCGGCTTCCTGGAGGCGGCCTCCAGGGCGCAGACGGTGTTGAAATACCTGGGTCCGGCGCTGGCCATCGGCGGTGGCGTGATCGCCGCGTGGGCCGCTTTCCGGGCCGCCCTGCTGGGGGCGAACGTAGCCGCCTCCGCCCTGGTGCGCAGCCAGCAGCGCCTCCAGGGGCAGGCCCTGACGGTCGGCACGACCTGGAGCAACGTGCGGGGCGCCCTGTCCGGCGTGACGGCCGCGACCACGCGGGCGCAGGCCGCACAGCAGCGGCTGGCCGCCACCCAGCAGCGGCTTCGCGGGCAGGTGCAGTCCGGCGCGATGTCCTGGACGCAGTACAGCCAGCAGATCCGGGCCGCACAGACCAACGTGGCGACGACGGCTGCCGCGCTGACGAGGGCTCAGCGCTCGGCCCGGCTGTTCGGCAACGCGATGCGTATCGTCGGCGGCACGATCGCCACCTTCGCGATCTTCGGAATCATCGAGGCGCTACAGGACACCCGCAGCACCTTCGAGAAGGTCTCGGATGCCGCCCTGGAGGCGGCGGGCGGGGTGAAGGCGTTCCAGGACGCCATGCAGAAGGACGCCGGGTCGGACAAGATGACCAACGTCCTCAAGCAGCGCCTGAAGGTCCTTCAGTCCACTCGCGAGGAGCTGGCCAAGACCCAGGAAGGCAGCATCCTGGGGATCATCCCCAACGACTCCGACGGCCCGTTCCAGGGGTCGGCGGGCGTGGAGCGGGCCAAGCGACTCAAGGACACCTACGACCAGATCAAGGACTCCCTTGGCGACAAGAAGGGCGGGGTAGCCGCCGCTTCGAAGATCGCCAACGCCGAGATCAGCAAGCTGAACGAGAAGATCCGGTGGCAGGTGGCCGCGCGTGATGGGCGCGGCATCCAGAGCGACTACGAGAAGCGGCTGCGCGGCGACCTGGACGCCATGAAGTCCTTCCGGGGTGCCATCGACAACATCAGCGAGTCGGAGAACTCGGCGAAGGCGGTCCTGGAGGGCACCACGAGCGCCCTGGACAAGCAGGCCAAGAAGGCGAAGGGCTTCCAGCAGTCCCTGAACCTGTCGGCGGACGCCGCGGATGAGCTTGCCGAGAACGTGTCCGCGTACGCGGAGAAGTTCTCGGAGGGGTTCAAGAGCTTCGACACCACACCGCTGGAGGCGTGGACGAACGCGGTCAAGAAGGCGGGCGGCGAGTCCAAGACCAGCCTGGACGACTGGATCAGCAGCTTCAACAAGTCGCTGAGCGCGGTGCGCAACTGGTCAACGAACCTGACCCGACTCGCCTCCCAGTTGCCGCAGGACGTGGTGGCCGAACTGGCTGGCATGGGTGTGCAGGGCGCCGGACTGGTGGAGAAGCTGGTGGGCGCGGACCCCGAAACCCGGAAGAAGATCATCGCTTCCGTCCGCCTGAACACCGACAGCGTTGCGCAGGCGTACAGCCAGGGCATGGTCAAGCTGGGGGCGGTCTTGGGAACCCAGGGGCAGGCGGTCTCCAAGGTCCTGTCGGACAACCTGTCGTCGGCCCTGCTGGACACGGCGGCCAAGAACCCCGGAGCCATCGAGAAGACGATCACCGGCATCGCCAGCGCTTTCAAGACGCTGAGCGCCTTGAAGATCAAGCCGCAGATCCTCTTCGACCGGGTGAAGACGGCGGCAGACCTCCAGGCCGTGCTGAGCATCGTCAGGACCATGGCCAGCGCCCAGAAGGCAAAGGTCGACATCGACATCAACGACGCCCCGGCCAAGCTCAGCCTGAAGGAGCTTGAGGCATGGGTGAAGGCCCAGGAGGTCTCCGGCCTGCTCGACGCCAAGGGCAAGGCCGTCATGAACGATGCGGGCTTCCGCAAGAAGGTCGTCTCCCTGGCCCAGCTCGTACTCGGCAAGAAGGCGACAGGCGAGTTCGACGTAGACGGGAAGGCCGGGTTCAGCGATGCCGAATTCCGGGCGCTCTTCAAGGCGCTGATGGACTACATCGCGGGCAACAAGAGCAAGTTCAACGTGACGGGCACCGCGAGCCTCACCGACAATGCGACCCCGAAGCTCAACGGGATCATCCAGGCGATGAACAGCTTCAACGGGCGCACCGCAACCGCGTACGCCAACACGGTGCAGACCACCTACCGGCGTCAGATCGACCAGGGCAACCGTGGTTCCGTGCAGGCAGCGTCCGGCGGGTACATCTCCGGACCCGGCGGGCCGCGCGATGACCGGATTCACGCGATGCTCTCCAACGGTGAATACGTCGTCAATGCTGACTCCACTCGCAGGCACCGTGCACTGCTCGACAAGATCAATGCGCGAGGGCGTCGTGCCAGTACCGTCCAGCCGTTCCACTACGCCAACGGCGGCCAAGTACAGGCTCCGGCACGCAGTCAGCACGCCCTGAACGAACGGGCTCTGGCCAGGGCTTTCGAGTCCGGTGGCAACGGACTGGTGCGTCAGCTCAACCGGCTCGCGGACCGCAAGGTGGACCAGGGCCGTATCCGCACAGGCCCGGTGATCACGGTGAACAACCAGTACCCCCGTTCCGAGCCGACCTCCACCACCATCAACCGGTCGCTCGCGTACGCGGCGGCCCTCAACGGAACGCTGTGACATCGAGGCGTCGGCACTTCCGGTAGCTTCCCGGCATGACGACCGATCCGGACCGCCCCTTCGTCACCGATCCTGATCACCCGGCCTGCGGGATCTGCCCGTCCAAACGCCTCCCGCGAGACCGGTTCGTGGTCTACGACAGGCCCACGCGGGAGGCGCCGTTCAACCAGGACGACGGGTTTCGGTACACGAAAGAGGGGACTCCGGCGTGTGTGCATCCGGACAAGGTCGGCCTGGAGCCGGACCGGATCGCACCACCGCCGGAGTCCCTGAAGGTGGAGCCGGAGCCTACGCGGACGCGTAGGCGATGGAGCTGGTCATTCCTCGGTCGGTGATCCCGATGGACGCATAGCGCGCGTCCAGGATCTCCCTGCGCCTCTCGGCTTCGTCGGCGTCGATCCAGTACCGCTCATCCACCGGCCCGTACGCCAGGCGGTACGCCTGGTGCGTGTAGTCGCCGAGACGCCACGGGGTCCCGTTCGCGTGCTCGTTCACGGTGGAGTGCACGAACAGGTGGCCCGTCCGGGCCTGGACCCTGGACAGGACTGTGATCTGAGCGCACAGCGCGTGACAGGTCACGTCGACCGGCACCGGTACGGGCAGCTCGGCGGCCAGCTCATCACCGGTCATCTCGTACACGGCCGCCTTGAGGGCCATGACCTTGACGGCGTCCTGGAGGAGCGGGGCGGCGTCGCGCTCGACGCTGTACCTGCTGACGAGCGGCCCCCCGTAGAAGTCGTCCCAGTCGCTGGTGTACTTCTCGCAGCCCTTCAGGACGGTGGTCATCTCCTCGTCGGCGAGCCAGGCGGCACGGATGACCCGCGCCCGCTCGGCGACTTCTTCGGGGGTCGGTCGGACAAGAGTGACGCTCATGATTGCCTCTCTCTCGGTGCCCCCGGCGGAGATTCCGACGGGGGAGCATGGAGACCGACGGCCAGGCGGGGAGGTGGGCACCGCCCGGCCGTCGGCGTTCAGATGGCCGCGTGCCAGAGTCGGATATCGGGGTGGCACGCGGCGGGTGACGCGGGGGTGGGGGCGGGTCGTTCACTCAGGACCGCTCCGACCACGAGCGAGGCCAGGAGCGCGCCAGCGGTGAGGACGGTCAGGCAGGACTCGATGAGGGCCCGCCGCATGGCGCCTGCGGGCGCATGGCGGCCCGGGGGAGGGGTGGTCACCGCTCCTCCTCGGTGTGCTTCAGGCAGGCCCACAGGGTGAACGGCATGCCCCGCCAGTGCACCTTGGCCAGGACGAGCCCTCCGACGCCCAGGCGGTCATCGCATAAGGCGCAGTTCACGCCCATCTGCTGACGCGGACTCAGGCGGGCGAACTCCGGCTGGGAGGAGGGGGCGCTCACGGTGCGGCCACCGCCTCCTCCTCAGTCCGCAGCACGGCCCACACGCGCTTGCCCCAAGGGCGTGTGGTGGGGCCCAGCCGCTCGTAGCCCCATCGTTCGCTCATCGCTTCGATGAGGAGGAGCCCGCGGCCTGATGACTCGTCGTCGCCCGGATCCCGCAACTCCGGGAACTTCAGGGCGGAGCGGTCGACTACGGCGAGATAGAGCTGGCCGCTGCTCGGCCGGTCGACGATGAGGCGGATCGATGGCCCCATGCCGTGACGGACGGCGTTGGAGACCAGCTCGACAAGCACCAGGGCGGCGGCCTCCGTCGCATCGTCGGTCACGCCCCACGTCGCGCACGCCGCGCGCACCAAGTTGCGCGCTATGGGCGCCGTCTCCTCATCACGGGGGCGGGTCTCGCTGTATCCGGGGTGTCCCGTCGCTCGTGGCCTTAACGCCGTCATTCCCATGTCATCGCCTTGGTCAGGGGACGAGGAAGGCAGCCCGCCCCGCGAAACCGGGGGATGCGAGAGCGGACCGCCTGCCACCACACCCGGCGCACGAGCCCCGGGGTGGGGCATGACCAGTGCAACGGCAACGGAGGGTCGGGGCGTAGGAAAAACGTGAGACGTACTACTCACGGTGACCGGAAATTTCTGGAGTGAGAGTCTTCCAACCGTCTCCACGCTGCCGGATCGCGTGGCTACGGTGAGCAGGTGGCAGAGAATTTCCGGTTGCGGGTCCACATGGACGAACACGGACTCCAGCAGAGCGTGTTGGCCGACAGGGTGAACGACGGGCTCAGATCCGCCGGGCACAAGGGGACGGTGGGCGACCGCACCGTCCGGAACTGGCTGACCGGAAAAACCCGATGGCCGCACCAGCGCCAGCGAGACGCGCTGACGGCAGTATTCGGGTGCACACCCTCCTGCCTGGGCTTCCACCCCCCGGGCGCACCCGAACCGCCTCAAGAGGACACCGACGTGATCCGCCGCCGATTTTGCACCGCCACCGTCGGAACCGCCGCCACGGCGGTCCCCCTCATCGCCGCTCGTCCGGCCGTCGGCACCTCCGACGTGATCCGCCTCCGCAACGGCATGGACGCCCTGACCGCCCTTGACCAGAGCAAGGGCGGACACGTGGCACTCGAACGCGCCGCGCTCTCCGGCGCGGCCGAAGCCGTTGGCCTGCAAGGCAAGGCCGCATCCCAGACCATCCGTCAGCGGCTGTTCTCCATCGCCGCGAACTACACCGCCACCGCCGCGTGGTCCTGCATCGACGCCCGCCAGCTCGACCGCGCACAGACCCACCTGAACGAGGCGTTGCGGCTCGCAGGGATGGCACAGGACCCCATGGCGCAGATGCGGGTGTGGAACTCCACGGCCATCCTCGCCCACCAACGCGGGGAGTACGGCGAGGGCGTTGCCGCCGCCCAAGCCGCTCAGGCGACCGTCATCACCCGGCGCGACCCGCTGTTCAGCTCCCTCGCTCACGCCCGCACGGCCATCGGCCACGCCCAGCAGGGAGAGCGGCAGTCGGCCATCCGCTCCCTCGGCTACGCGGAGGAATCTCTGAGCAAGACGCAGGACCAGCCACGGCCAGGCTGGGTGGCCTTCTACGGGCCTGCGGAGCTTCACGCCCTGGCTGCGATCGTCCGGGAACTCCTCGGCGAACCGGCGGAGGCCGAGGCTGCCTCGCACCGGGCCTTGTCCGCCCTGCCGAAGGAGTACCGGCGCAACCGCGCGATGGCCACCGCCCATCTCGCGCTCGCTCAGCTCCACCAGGGCGACGCCGAGCAGGCATGCGGGTCCACGGAAGACGCCTTCCACCTGATGAGCGGCAGCGAGCTTCCCGGACGTCTGCGGGTCCTGCTCGGCGACTTCTACCGGGATCTCCTCACCCTCGCGCCGTCTACCCACATTGCGCGAGAGTGGGCCGACCGCTACCGAAACGAATGGAGCACCCGTGAGCACGGCAACCGTTGAACTTCGCCGCTTCGGTCATGACGACCTGCCGCAGATCCGGCAAACCCTCCTTGACGTGCATGCCGACGCCTACGCAGACCGCAAGGACGAGGAGTTCGTGCAGCGCTTCCCCTGGTTCGTGGACCACTGGGGAGGACGAGCCGGATTCGCGTGCGTCATCGCGTACGAGGCCGGTGATCCGGTCGGGTTCACATACGGGGCCCCGGGCGAGGCAGGCCGTGAGTGGTGGCGCGAATACCTGACCGAGACTCCGGCCGATCCGTCGACGTTTTCCATCTCGGAACTGATGCTCAGGCCGCAATGGCGAAAGCGGGGAATCGGGGAGCGGCTTCACGGCGCCCTGCTCGAAGACCGGCCGGAGGCCCTGGTGGTCCTCACCGTCGACACCAAGCGCCCTCGGCTTCAGGCGATGTACGAGGGGTGGAATTACCGAAAGGTCGGCGAGCGTCAGCCGTTCCCGGACTCCCCGCTGTACGCCGTCATGCTGCTCAACCGCCGCGCCACGGGCTGACCGCCGTCTGAAAACAAAAAGCCCCCACAGGAATCCCTGTGGGGGCTCTTCTCATTCTTTGTGTCGGAGGTTGGCGGTGGACTGCGCGGTCCTCAGTGTCTTCCGCAGGATCTTCAGCTTCGCCTCGATCCGGTCGGCGTTGTGCCGGGCCTGGTCATAGACGGTGGTGGCGTCGTCATCTTGATACGCCCACCCCTCTCCGTCCCCGCCGCACTGGTGAAAGGTGATGTCGTGGGCCTCGCCGAGGAGGCCGGACATGGCGAAGACGATGTCCTCGCGCTGATCGTCGGTCATGTTCAACGGGTTACTTCCCCCTGTGTGATCAGTTGTTGGACTTGTAGGTGATTCCGGCGGAGCGCTTCGAGATGACCGACGCCCCCCGCATGTCGTAGTTATTGACGATCCGCTTCGGGCCCCTCTTCCGGCCGACCAGCGCCACGAGGAACACGAAGAGGCCAGCGAGCGCGAGCGCGCCGATCACCTCCGGCGATACCGCGTTCATGACGCCTTCGACTCCTTCCAGGGCCAGCCAGACACCGCCGCCGCTTGCGGGGGCCATCAGGGCCACCCCTTTCATCCATCCGGGGATCGGCTCCGATGGCTTCACCTCGGGTCGCGGGTGTGGCACATACGGCGTGGTCGCGAAGTGCCTGGCCTCTTCCTTGTGCCGCTCCAGCAGCTCGGCAACGTCGGGGCGGATTGCGGGGCGGTTGTAGGCGTCGGCGAGTCCGGCGAACCGACCGGCGATTTCCTCATCCGTGGGCTTGTACATGGCGTTCCTTCGGTTCGAGTAGACACAGAAAGGGCCCGGTTACGCAGATCCGGGCCCTTTCTGTGCCAGTCAGGCTGCTGCCAGTTCACGCGTGGACGCATCGGCGGCTTTACGCCACCTGCCTCGGGAGACGTTCACGATGACCCCCGCTTCCCTCATCTCCGTCAACCGTGGTCCAACCTCGCTGGAGGTGAGGTCGGTTTGCATCCGGAGCTGGATCGTCAGGAATTCCTCGCCGTCGGCCAGGCTGTTGATGAACTCGGATACGAGAGCCTTCGGGCCGGTTGCCGGAATGCTCGCCGATGCGCTGACCTTTTCGCCTTCCGACTCGGGCAGGTTCACCGCCTCCAGGTCACCGGAGCCGAGTTCGTCAGAAACCGTCGGCATGTTCGGATAGCTCTCGTCCAGGAAATCCTGGATGTCGACGATGTCAGGGATCGTCAGATCCCCGGTGACCGGCTCGTCCGGAAGGAACCACGTTCGGAACTTCTGGGTGGACGATCCGGGTCCGTCGATGACGCCGAGGCCGAATGTGCGGCCCCCTCCTCCGGGGAACTCCTTGGGGAAGACGACCGGGGCGAACTTCTCGTACGCGTTGCCGAGGGCGGACCGGATCATGCCGTCGTCTTCGAGCCGAAGAACGACGGTGCAGCCGTTGGATTTCACGCTGTCACGGATGATCGAGGATCCGGCATTCTCGTTGTACGGGGACTGACCGACCAGACGAAGCATGATCCCAAGGCTTCGCCCCTGGGTCGCCAGGAACTCCAGGATCGGCAAAGCCCCGTCGTACTTGATGACCGTGTTGATCTCATCGATGGTGACCGAAACGATCGGGAAACCAGGCTTCCCGACAAGGGTCTTTGCGGTACCCCGCTGGCGCCCCTTGGCGTCGGTCCATTCGATCGTCGTGCAGGCCGCCATCCGCTCCAGAGCAAGGCGCTCCAGATCCTTCAGGGCCTGCATGTGCTCTTCCTCGGCGGTGGTGTACCGGTCGATCTTCCCGATCCAGTGGGGTGCCGACTTGCCGTTGCCTCCGTCGATGTACCAGGAGGCGATGCCCGACATGCGCTCCAGGCATAGCAGGAGATCGACCAGACCGCCCTTGCCGGAGCCGGAGCCGCCGACCAGGAACATGTGCAGCGCACTGCGCCCGGGGTCGATCAGCCGGATCTTCGCGAGAGAGCCGTCACGATGGCGCCCGACGGTGACGAAGCCCTGCTCGTCCATGGGGGCCATCGCGTCGGCGAAGTGCGCGATCTTCGCCAGGGGATCGGCGTCCAGCTTGCGGATCTTGATGCGGCGGGGGCCGATCCGCTCCAGGTCGAGCGACCCGTCCGCCAGGTCGAGCGCCCGCAGGACGCCTTCCGCTGAGTCGATCTTCGCCTTCGACTTCCTATCCAGGAGGATGACGCCTTCCCAGCCGCCGCCCTTCTCCGCAGGGACGTGCACAGGCTGGACCAGCCTCGACTTCGGCAGGACCCCATCCGCGCAGCCGACCCATTCGTCCCACATCGCAGATAGGGAGTCGACCTGCTGAGCGATGTCGGGCGCTGGCGCCTTGCGGCCGGTGAGCTTCCACCAGGCGGCCGTTGTGTAGCCGCCCCACAGGAGCCACAGCGCCATCGCGGAGGTCCCCCACACCCCGGACGTCGCGCCGTCCGCGCAAGCGGTCAGCAGACCGCCGTTGAGGATGCGCCCGGCACGCAGCACATCGGCACGGTCCGGACTACGGGGAAGACGCCCGGTGGCCGACTGGATCCAGCCGGGCCAGTCGCGGGACGTAACGGCGTCCAGAGCGAGATCACGGACGTCTCCCGCACGCTTCCACGCGTACAGTCCGGCCGTGGTGACGGGTAGTGCGAGCAGCGGATACGCGGCCGTGTGCGTGTAGGCGAGGGATTCGCCGACCACCGGCATGGCGGCTGCCGCACCGAGACCTGCAAGCCGGATCCACCGGCTCCGGGCGGCCGGAACGTCCGGGGCCTCTTTGCTGATTTCGTTGTTCTTCGGCAACATGATTCAGCCTCTCGTTCTGGCGAGAGCGGGGGCCAGGTTTCGTTAGCGCGTCCTGGCCCCCACCCGCGTCATCGGGACGCGAGGAATCCCCGGTTCGGTGCGGACACGGGAGAGGCGTCGACCGCAGCCTGATACCCCTCGTTGCGCGTGCGGGCGGCTTGCTCGCAGGCGTCGGCGGAGGCGGAGGCGTCCTTGGCGGCGGCCACGTACGTGCCGCAGGCGGCAGACGCGCCCTGGGCGGCGGCGGCGATCTCGCGGACCTCCGCGAGCGTCATGTCATCGATCTTCCCGCCGTCCGGATCGACGGCGTTCGCCATCGCGTCGGCGGCCTTCTGTGCGCCCTCGGCGGTCCTCTTGGTGCGCTGATTGACCCCGGTCAGCTCCTCTTCGTGGAGCTGGATCTCTGTGCGGATGACGGCGATGGCCTTCAGCAGCGCGCGGTACGTGGCGGCTTCGGGCAGGGTGGCGACAGCCATGATCGGTCTCCTCAGTCCTCGTAGTAGGAGGACATGGCGGGGCCGCCCTCCATGTCGCGGGCGGCGGCGGCCATGGCGCCGTAGCGGTGGTCCACGTTCGTCTTGGCGGTGGCCGCCTTGTCGGCCGTCGTGGAGCAGCGGGAGGCGTACTCCCTCGCCTTCACGGCCTGCCCCGAGCACTTCTCCCGCAGGTCGTTGATCGCGGTGAGCACCTTGTCCCCCTCGGCGAGGTTCGCCGCCTGGGAGGCCAGTTGATCGAGCCGATCGGCGATCAGCTTGTCATCGGCGGCGACGAAGGATGCGATCTGCTGATCGTCGCGGGTGCGGGCCACGGTCTCGTCCAGGAAGTGCACAAGCTCCCCGAAGGTCACTTCCGCATCGGCTGCTGCTGTCACGGCGGGCTCTCCGTTCTGTACGGGCGGGGCTTTCGGCTCGGCGGGCACCCGCGGACCGTCTTCCGGATCTGCCGAAGAGGCCACCGGCGGGGGTGTGGGGGTGTTCTCTCCGGGGCTCGGGGCCGGTTGGGGCTGATGCTCCGGGAGATCCGGCACGACGATCAGGCGGGGCGGCTCGTCCGGGCCGGATGCCGCCTTCACCTTCGGCGGGGTTGTCGATCCGGGTGGCTGCGGAAGCGGCGGAGGCATCGGGGGCAGTGGGGGCGCCACGACGGGCGCGGGCTGGAACGTTGCCGGTACCGGCTCCTTCGGCCGTGGCACCTGCTTGCGCTTGCTCCAGCGCTCCTTCGCGCCCTCCCTGACCCCCTGCCACAGCGCTGCGGTGCGCACTGCCGTGCCTGCGGCGACGGCCCCGCCCACGCGTCCGGCCGTGTGAGTGCGCCTCGGGTAGACACCCGAGGCGACCTTGCGGGCCGCCTCGGTGTGCTCCTTCCTGGCCTTCTCGTCCGGCTTGTACGTGGGATCGACACAGACCATGACGGGCTTGTGCAGGAGATATCCGAGGGCGATGGCAAGCAGAACCTCCATCGGCGGATCACCCGATCCCGGTCAGGCCGCGCGTGATCCACGCGGCGGCGGAGACGACCAGGGCCAGCCCGTGCCCCATGACCTCACCCGTGGAGCCGGGTGCCATCACGGCGAGGAGCGGGGTGAGGACCGCCGCCGCCAGAGTCTTGCCGTTGGCGGCGTTGCGCATGACTCCGGCGATGACGAACAGCAGGGCGATCACGGCTGCCGTGACGCTCACGGCGGCGACGTAGGGGCCGCTGTAGCCGAGGACGGTGGTCAGGCGTGCCTGGATCCAGCGTCCGGGTGGTGCGGATGCGAGCACGGCGGATGCGGCGAGGACCGCGAGGATCTGGACGGATCCGAGGTGCGCCTTGGCGGCGGCCTTGCCGAGGATGCCGAGCTTGCCGAGGACCTGGCAGATGACGGCGATGCCGATGGACATGCCGCCGATGGTGGCGGTGATCATGCCGCCCTCCTTCCGTTCGGGGGTTGACAGTGGGTGATGGAGTGGTGGATCATCACGCGCGCACGCGCAGGCGCCTTGAGGGGGCCTGTAGGGGCGCGAATGAAGGCCACGAACATTCGCGAATGTTCACTGAGCGTGACGCTGACGGAAGGCGTCGATGGTGCTCGCCAGCTCCTCCAGCAGGTCTTCGCGACCGGCCTGGAGGAGTCCGGTGCGGCACCGGTCGAACGCGACCGCCGCCCGCTCGCGGGGTGTCGACGCCTCCTGAGTGCGCCGAGTCCACTCGGCCTCTTTGCGGGCCGCCGAGGCGGCCTTGCGTGCCCGCACGGGGCTCCTCCTCGGGTTGTGCGGATGGCGCTCCCCGGATCTGTGCCGGACCTGCGGCGATGCCGCCAGCCGGTACCAACCGGGTCGCGCGGGTGACTGCTTCCGGCAGTCGCGACGAAGCCCAGCCGCTCGGGCTGGGCTCCATCGGTGGTGCCGGACCTCACTCGGTGGACGCGTCCACCCCGCCGAACTCCTCTTGGAGCTGGGCGTACAGCCGGGCCGCGCGCTCGTAGCCCGCCGAGACGCCCTGGCCCTTGAGGGCGTTGATGAATCCGTTGAGGCTCTTCGGCGGGGCCATCTCGGTGAAGACCCGGCGGCCGGACAGGTAAAGCTCCTCGTCCGTGAACTTCGGGGCGGAGCCCTTGAGCCTGCCCTCCTCGGCCACGTGGCGGGGGGTGTCCTCGGTCGTGGCCGCAGCAACCCCCTCGGTCGTGGCGACCTGCGGCGATGCCGAGCGAGAGCCGACCGAGGGTGCACCGACCGAGGGTTTTGCGGCCGCCACACCCGCCAGGAGCGCGACAGGGCCGGTGCGGACCGCCTCCCACTCACCCAGCACCGGCAGCGCGATGCTCCCGACGGCGGGCGGAAGCGGCTTCTCGGCGACCACCTTGTCCGTGGCGATGGCCTGCGTGTGCAGGGTCTCGGTGGAGTCCGCCTGGGCCTTCAGGACCGCCTTGCGGTACTTGGTCTCCGCCTTGGCGATCTTCTCGGTCAGCTTGGCCTCGACCGTCAGCAACTCCAGCCGGTGCGAGGCATCGGCCTCCAGTACCTCCAGCCGGTCATCCACCGTCTGACGACGCTCGGCGAGGAGGGACTTGGTCTGCGGGGAGACCTTGCGACCGAGCCCGGGGAGGACCAGGACCCACACGGCCTTGACCACGGCGATGGCGAGCGGGGCCATCACGATCGCCAGGCCCCCGCCGCCGGAGGCGATCAGCTCGACCGCCGGGATGGCGGCCACGATGACGGTGAGGACCAGTCCGGCGATCTGTACGGGCCGCTTGCGGGCCAGGTTGTTGCCCGCCGCGTACTCGACGAGCAGGAGGATCGCCCAGACGGTGTCCAGGGCGGCCACCGTGGGGATCGCCCAGCCTCCGAAGGCGGGCACCAGGATCGTCCAGTTGACCCGGGCGGACAGTACGGCCACCGCGAGGGTGATAACCGCGAGGACCGCGAGAGTGGTTCCCCGCAGGGTGGGGGGATGGGTAGGCTTCTTCACTGCTTCTCTCCTTAAGGAGCAAGGAGGCCCCGGGGATCTAGCGCGATCCGGGGCCTTCGTCCTGCGCTGGCGTATCCGCCGCGTCTCCTTCGCGTCTCCGTCAGGCGGAGACGGTGTCTCCTCAGATCAGGCCGGGTGCGGACGAGATCACGTCTCCGCGCGTCTCCACGTCGTATCCGCCGGTACGGAGGCGGCCGTTGCGGCGGTGGATGCCGAGGGCCACCACGTCTTCGAAACCCTCGTAACCGCCCGTGGCGCACTGCTCCACGGCCTCGGCGTACTCCTCGGGGGTGACCCTGACCCCGAAGACCGTCATGCCGCCTCGCCCCACTTGGTGATCCAATACTCCGAGATTCCGATCCGCTGCGCGATGAAGCGCCGGGGCATTCCTCGCCTGATGAGAACGAGGGCGGTCTGGCGGCGTTCCTCGTTGCCCAGGAGCGCGGGGTCCAAGTCGCCGTCGGCGGCCCGCTCCACGGCGATCCAGTCGACGCCCTTGCCGGTGGGCCTGGCGGGCGGGGTCCAGGCGCGAACCCCGCGAGAGCCGGGCCGGTACGCGGTGATCACGACTCCTTCACCGCCTCGGCGATGGCCATCAGGCCGTCGTCGGCCGCCTGGGCGGTGATGGCCTCGGCCTCGGTGATGACCTTCACGCTGTCGCCGTGGATCTCGGCGAGCAGGGTGGCCGACGCCTTCGCCAGCACCTGTGCGTAGCCGAGCAGGGCGTAGGCGGTGTGGTCGTCGGTGGAGGTGTCGGTGGTGAGCGTGTGGGCGGTGTGCCGGATGCCTTCGGCCACGCTTCGGATGTGGGCGGTAAGGTCGTTCATGCCGTCTCCAGGTCGATCGTGAGCTGGGTGGTGGTATCAGTCAGGTGGGCTCGGCGTGTTCTTGGAGGAGTGCGCCGGGCCTTCCGTTTGCAGAGGCCGCCTGAGCGGTCTTCCGCGTCCTGGAGGTCTTCCAGGTAGCCCTCGATGCCGGGGGGGGGTGCCCCCGGCCGCGTGCGACGTGTTCAGCACCGACCCGAGGTCTTGGCGCGCGTGGTCAGGTAGTCGCGGTAGTCCTGCTCGTCCATCACTGCTCCTGGGGCGGGTTGGCGATGACCTCGGCGAGCTTCTTGGACGCCTCGGTGAGGTCATCCAGCTGACGCTCCAACTGAGGCTTGATGTCGGCCCAGGTGGGCTCGGTGGTGGGCTGGGTCATGGAGGGTCCTTCGTAGTCCGGTTGGTGCCCGGCCAGCACAGGCCGCGGTCGATGGAGTCTGTGCTGGCGGGTGCACCCGCCGGAGCGGGTGTGGTGCCGGTCTTTGCCCTTGCGCGTTGTCCGCTTCCCCGACACGTCGTAGGTCGCAGTGCGTTCGCCGCGCTGATCCAGCCCCCGGAGGGGTCTGTCTGCCACGGCAGGGCCGACGGGTTACCGGCGTGATCCCTGGTCTATGGAGTTCTCAAGTCGGTGTCCGCTCCGGCCCTGGTCGTGCTCTCCGTGCGGGTACTGCGGGCGCACTACTAACCACTGGCGTTTCGCCAGGTCAGCGCCTACCGACATGGACTACACTAGAGCAATCAAGGGATCAAAGTCAACGACTGCGCTAGAGCAATCCTTGACAGATATCGGGCAAAGCCGAGACGATGGCCTAGGCCGTAATAGAGAGCAGGAGAAGGAATGAGCACTGCACAGCAGGAGGCGCGCAGCATCGCCCTCGACATCAAGCGCCGGATTGAGCAGGGCGAATGGACGGACAAGCTGCCCACCTATCGCCAGCTCGCCGAGGGTGAGTACCGCACCACGCAGGCGACCATCTCTAAGGCCGTTCAGACTCTGCGCGTGTGGGGAGTCGTCATCACGCGCCCCGGGGGATCGGTCCGCATCCGGCCGCCCAAGCCGGTGCGCGTCGTCGTGCCCGGCGAGATCGCCGACTGGACCGCCGAGGACATCGGCACCGAGGAGATGCCCACCTTCTCCTGGATCAAGCGCGAGCTGGACCAGGCTGACGATGCGACAGTTTGGCGTCAGCGTCGACTGCTGAAGACCGGGGATGGGGTTCTGTGCATCGAGGACATCTACACCGTCGAGAAGGCGCACAGCGGCGTCGTTGGCCCGGATGGTGGATTCCACTGCGTGCGGACCTGGATCCCCGCAGACGAGGAGCAGAAGCTCCTCGGGATGCACGATTTCGTGCCCGTGTTGGCGCTGCTGACCCGGACCGAAGGCGCCGTTGTCGTGCGGATCTTCCCGGGGGATCGAGTGGAGGCCGCAACGCGCGACTGACCCGCACGTCCTAGGCCCCGCCCTCCTCGGAGCGCGGGGTTTCTTCGTGCCTGCTCGACTGCTCTAGCGTGGTTGGGGTACAGTCGTGAACTGGGTCGATCGAGTCACTTGTAGTCCATGGTGAATCGAATACAGACTCACGTCAGGCAAGAAGAAACCCCCGGCCACAAGGACCGGGGGCCGAATGGAAGTCGCGTCTCATCTTGGCGGATACGCCGCGATCTTCCCCTTTCCAAAGCTCGCTGCCACCGTACACGGTCCGTCAGACAGTCGTACAGATGGCGAGCGGGCGGAGAGCGGGCAACCGTGTCAGATTTTCCACCCTCCATCGCCAGTCTGCCATCCGGTGAACGGGGCGGACCACTCCTTCGCCCCGGCGGCACAAAAGACACACAGGCCGTCGCGCCCGTCACCTACGGGTTGCACATCCGCCCCGGAGGCAGCTACCGCCTCCACGTCGAAGGCGAAGGCGCCCTCGCCGACCAGGAGAAGTTTCAGGTAGAGACCCCCGAGGTCGCCTGGAGCTGCCCCTGCGGGGCGGGCGGATCCTTCGCGCCCAAGGACCGGTGGACCGGACGCGCCTTGTACGACGGCTACGCCTCCAAGAAGGAGGCCCGGCTGGCACACCCGAGCACTGACGGGGCGATCGGCTGCGGCTTCGAGCCTGGATCGACGGCCGCCAAGGCAATGGCCGAGATCACGGCGTACCGGGAGCACAAGGGTGTCTGCACCGGCCAGCCTGTGATCTCCCGTCAGGCGGTGGCGGCATGAGCTTCGCCACGAACGATGCGGCCTCGATCGCCGAAGAGGCCACACCTGGCTCCACCTTCAGCGACGACGACATGTGGGGTGGCGAGGACGCCGTACCCACCGGCCCGGAGCAGCGCATCGCGCTGGTCGACAAGGCCCGCGAGGAATCCGCGTCCATCCCGGAGCCGGAGCACCGCGTCCGGGCGGCCGAGGAGCGCCACAGCGGACAGCTTCGGTTCGCCGACCGGATGATCACCGAGTATGGCCACCAGCTCCGGCGCGTACACGGGATCGGCTGGCACGAGTGGGACGGCTTCCGCTGGAAGGCGGACGATCAGGTCCGGCACCTCGCCTACGCCGTCAAGACCGTCCGCAACGCCCTGAGCGACCTTCAGCACCTTGACGGGGACACCCAGAAGGCCCTGTTCAAGGACATCCGTCGCTCGGAGTCCGCAGGGGCTCTTGAGGGCATCGCCAAGATCGCCGGAGCCCTGGAACCGGTCAGCACGTCGTCCAAGAGCCTGGACGCCGACCCGCACCTGTTCAACACCGCTGGCGGCGTCCTGGACCTGAAAAACGGCACCCTCCGAGAGTCCCGGCACGAAGACCTGATCACGAAAGTCGCCGGGGCGTGCGCCGACATCGACGGCGGGCGGAGCGAGCTGTGGGAGAACTTCCTGCACCGCATCCTGCCCCAGCAGGACGTGCGCGACTTCGTACAGCGGCTCATCGGATGCTCCATGTACGGGGCCGTGCTGGAGCAGATCCTGCCTCTCCTCACCGGTACCGGTGCGAACGGCAAGAGCGTGCTGGCCGGAGCCATCCAGTACGCGTTCGGCGACTACGCCATCACCGTCGACCCCGAGATGTTGATGGAGTCCAAGCACCAGCGCCACGCCTCATTCCTGATGCGCCTGCGCGGGGCCCGCCTCGCGTTCTGCTCCGAGACGGAGAAGGGCCGGAAGTTCTCCGAGGCGACCATGAAGCGACTGACCGGCGGCGAGCCGATCGAAGCGAATCTCATGCGCCAGGACCCCATCGAATTCGACCCGACGCACACCCTGATCATGCTCACCAACCACCTCCCCGAGGTGTCCGGCGACGACCCCGCCATCTGGCGCCGGATCCTTGTCGTCCCGTTCGACGTGGTGATCCCCGAAGAGGAGCGGGACACCCGGCTCCCCGAGAAGCTGCGGGACGCCGCCCCCCAGATCCTCGCGTGGGCCTACCAGGGCTGGCTCGCCTACCAGGAGCAGGGACTGAACCCTCCGGACGCGGTACGCGCCAAGACGGCGGCGTACCGGGCGGAGAGCGACATTATGGCCCGCTTCCTGGAGGAGGAGACCGTGAGCGTCGCGCGGGGAAGCGTCGGGGCCCGCTACCTGTACGAGAAGTGGTCCGAGTGGTGCTTCTCGACCGGCCAGGAGCACGGGACAGCGGGGAGCGAGGTGGCGTTCGCCAAGGCCCTGGAACTGCGCGGGTACAAGAAGAAGCGATCCAGCGCGGGGAACGTCTACAAGGGCCTCGGCCTCCTCGCCGGACTGGCGGGGGAGAGCGGCGGCGAACCGGAGCCCACTGAGCCGGAGTACGAGGAGCCCACGCTCAGCGACCCGCCGACCGGGGATCCGCGGCAGTGCTCCGCGCCCTCCAGTCCGCCACCGGGCCGTCCGAGCGCCGGACGGGCACCGGAGAGCCAGCTCCGCCCCGGAGGCCCTGACCGGCTCCGCGAAACGGCGCCCCTCCATCGACCGGCCGCCTCGATCGGTCACCAGGCGCAGACCATGGGGGTTACCTCATGATCAACGGCAATGACGCCCTGTTCGGCCCCCTGCACGCCGCCTTGGCGCTGGCCTCCGTCGGCGTCCCCGCCCTGCCCCTGCGTCAGGGGAAGGTGCCGTTCGGCAACTGCCCCACCTGCACAGGTAACCAGTGCGGTGGGCGGCCGAACATGAAGATCCCTGGCTCCTGCGCCTGCCCGATGCCCTGTCACGGATGGGCCGCCTCCTCCTCCCGCGCCGAGGTCATCTCCTCGGACGCCTGGAGCACGGCCTGGACGAAGGCGGCTGCTACCGCCTACCACCCCGGGGGCGCCAACCTGACCGTGGTGGATCTCGACAACGCCGACGCCGTCACCTGGGCCCGTGGACACCTGCCCGCCACCCGCACTGTGGAGACCACGCGCGGGCAGCACTGGATCTACCTGGGCGCCATGCAGTCGGCCAACGCGGTGCGCCCCGGCGTCGACATCAAGTCCCTCATGGCGTACGCGCGCTGGCTCGGCCCCGGTGACGGTCTCATGGTGAAGCTCCCGGACTCCGTGCGCGCGCTGACGGCACGTGAAGAAGCCACCGGGGCGGGCTCTTCGCGGGTGCCGTCCGCGCTCCCCGCACGGGCCGCCTGGGACCGTCAGGTGGCCTCCGGGTGCCGTCACACCGAGCGGTACGTACGCACGGGCCTGGAGCGCGGCCTGGACATGCTCCGGCCGCTCCAGGACGGACAGGGGCGCGGTCGGACGGCGTGGAGCGTCGCACGACACATGGGACGCCTCCACGCCCAGTGCCCCGGACCATGCGGGCTGGAGAACCTGGGCGACGAGATCGTGAACATGGCCATCGCCACCGGCCTGGAGCACTGGCGGGCGATCCGGGCCGTACAGAACGGGTTCGCGGCGTCCGGAATGAACGTGCCGATGGGGCAGGCGGCCTGACGATCCGCTGACCCGTACCGACCGAGGGGCCCTGTCTCATCCAGAGGCGGGGCCATCTCGGCGTGCCCGCAAGGACGTGGCCTCTTCGACCTTTGCCAACACGTACAGGCGGCTTGTCGAACGCTCGATCCATACACTTCCGCAACGCTCTGACCTGCGTGAACGCAAAAAGTGTAGGGTTGTGCATGGTTCTCCAATCCACCTCCGCGTACGCATACACACGAGGGATGGGGAAACCCTGCACAACCCTACACACTTCGCGTTTGTGCAGGTCAGGGCGCTTGTCCGCGTACACGCTGGTGCAGGGTCGGCTCCAGGCCGCCGCCGTGGCCTCTTCTTCTCCGGCGACAATGGATCGATGGCAACCGATGTCCGCCACGAGGCCGCAGACGGCCGCCGAGGCGCGCCCTTGGCGAAGCGAGTGCGGCGATGCCGTCACGGAGCCCAGGGGCCCCGGGGTGCGCGGTCACGCCACCGTGTCGATCCGCGCAGCGCACACCTTCAGGATCGCCTCGAAGTCGGCGAACACGTCCGCGCCCGCGTTCTTGTCGCCGGGGAGATCCCGCACCGCCGTCGCCACCTTCTCCTTCAGTGCGGCGACTTCGCTGGGCGGCAGGAACGGCATCCCGAGCATCCAGTACCCGCTGTCGATCCTCGTCAGCAGGTCCCGGTGCACCGCATCCCAACTCCGCACCGCAGTCGCACGCTGGCCCTCACCGGGACTGTCCGCAAGATCCTCCAAGTCCCGTACCAGCGCCTGAACATCCGTATGGACACGGGTGCACAGCTTCCGCGTCCGCGTCCACGTCTTGTGGACCGTGGCGATCACGACCACCCCCAGGGTCACCGCCACGGTCAGCACCGCCGCCGGGTACCGGGGGAGGACAATCGTGTACACCATGGCGCCCACCATGGAGATGCCCGCCGCGTTCGATGCCGTGCGGGTGATCGCGGCCCGCGCGATGCGCCCGTCCAGCCGGTCCAGCGGAACATCCTCCGGTTCGGTCATCTGCGCGAACATGGGGAGGAGGACCCAGATGGCCATCAGGTTCAGGACGTCGTCGATGTACCTGTCTGGCCGCGCGGTGTCCAGGTGGATGAGGAGCCGCCACCCGTACAGCGCGATGGCGGCCACGACCGCCCCCCACAGCAGTACCTGCACCTGCCCCCGACGCCGGACCCACCCGGGCGAACGCCACCTCGCCGAGACCCGCTCCGCGATCTCCGCCCTGAGCCCCGGGAGAGTGAACGGCTGCCAGTACCGGGCCGAGCGGCGCACCAGAGCAAGGCCGCCGAAGAAGCACACCAGACTGGCCGCCCGGTCCGTGGCGGTTGCGTGAGCCCACCGCTCATTGCCCCAGAGGCAGGCTGCGAATCCGATGGGGAACAGGACAAGGCGCCAGTGGGCGCGTACGGGGCCAGCGCCCCGGCTCCAGATCGACATGGCCCTACCCTTTCGTCAACCCATCGCGCGCCAACTGAACTTGAGGCGCATCAGAGGTTGCCGAGGCGAGCGACACGTCAGGAGGCCCGCAATGCCGGAACAAGTCCTCGCTAATTCTCGGTAATTCGCCAGCGAAGCAGGGGAGGGAGACGTCATGGGACGACACAAGCCGAACAAGCCCCGCCGCAGGCCGGTGCAGGCCGCGCCGATCGAGACCAGCTACGGCGGGTACCGGTTCCGGTCGCGCCTGGAAGCCCGGTGGGCCGTCTTCTTCAACGCCCTCGGTGTCCGGTGGGAGTACGAGCCGGAGGGGTACGTCCTGGACGGGACTCCCTACCTCCCGGACTTCAAGATCATGCTTCCCGGTGACCGCACCGTCTTCGCCGAGGTCAAGCACGTGGAGAACGACGAGCACGAGGGACGCCACGTCGACCTGTGCCGAGACCTCGCCGACGGCACAGGGCACCCGGTGCTGCTCCTCACAGGGGCTCCCGGTCACCGGATGTACCACCAGTTCCTCCCCGGCCAGGACCGCGGTGCCTTCACCGCCGCGTTCTTCCGCGACCATGAAGGATTCCTGGCCACCGCCGACGATTACTGGTTCCGGAAGGTCGTGATGGACCCGGTGTCCGGCGTGCTGGAGTTCGCAGGTGATGAGCGGCAGATGCGCAAGTCCTTCGGTGACGGCCTGGTCGAAGCCGTCAGGGCGGCTCGGTCCGCCCGGTTCGAGCACGGAGAGCGCGGATGATCCAGAAAGGCAACAGGGTCCGCCGTTGGGCTCTGGGGTCCGCCTGCCTGGTGGCGACACTCACCGGCTGCGCCGATCGCGAGGAGCTGACCCCGCAGCAACAGGGGGAGCACGGCGAGCGCATCGCGCGGATCCTGGAGGGCGCTTCGCCGACCGACGGCCCACCGGGCGATCCCCTCGGCTCAGACCCGGAGAGCGCGTACGAGGACGGCTACAAGGACGGCGCGTTCCTGTTCGTCTCGGAGGACTCGGGTGCGCACGCGGCCGAGGAGATCGCGATGGCGTGCGAGGAGAACGTCAGCCCCGAAAGCCTCGGAACGGATCTCTCCGAGACGGTCAGCGACGCGTACGTGGAAGGCTGCGTTGCCGGAGCGCGCGGCTGAGCGTCCGCCGGGTCACCGAGTACGGCGAAGCCCCGCACCTGATCAGCAGGTCGCGGGGCTCTCGTTGTGCTTGAGGTGGATCAGGTGTGGCCAGGGGTCACGGTGTGGCTCTTCAGCCACCGCTCCACCGCGCTGCGGCGGTACTTGATCCGGCCGGTGCGTCCCGGTCCCTTGATGTAGTCGGGCCCGGTCCCGATCCAGCGCCAGTTCTTCAGCGTGTGGACCGCGAAGCCGTACTCCGCCGCCACCTGCTTCGGGGTCAGGATCTCGTCCGCCATCGCCCCTCCAAGTCTGAATCCGACTCATGTAACCCCTGGTCAGGGCCCTTCAAGGACGATAACAGACACTCCGGGACGCTACGTGATTTGATATGGCCTATGCCATCCATGGACGAGTCACCACCAGACCCGACAGCGGCCACCGTCGCCGAGAACATCCGCAGAGCCCGAGCCCGGCGCGGGAAATCCACCTACGAGCTGTCCGCGCTCCTCACCGAAGCGGGCCATACCGTCTCCCAGTCGGCCCTCTCCCGCATGGAACGGGGCCTCCAGCGTGTCACGGTCTCCGACCTGATGGCGCTGGCCGTGGTGCTGGACGTCTCCCCCCTCGGCCTTCTCCTCCCGCTCGGAGACGACGGGGCGGAGGCCGTGGACGTCACCGGGGGCGGCACCCTGCCCCTGCATCGCGCATGGTCCTGGGCGCAGGGCTACGAGCCGCTGAACCCCGAAGGTGATCCCCGGACCGCCGCGTGGGAGTTCAGGCTCTACAGCCTGCCCCCGGGGCTTCGCCACCTTCCCGGAAATCCGTACCTCACGATGGAAGGGGATGAGTAGTGGCCCGGGTGTGGATCGAGGACCGCGCGGAGCACAAGGACTACATCGAGTCCATCGCCAAGTGGAAGGCGTCGGGGAAGAAGCGTCAGCCACCGGGGCGCTGGAGAGTGCGGTGGTACGACCCGCAGGGGAAGCCCAAGGCCAAGACGTATTCGACCAAGCCCGATGCGGAGAACGGCCAAGAGGACATCACCGCCAAGCTCAAGGGCGGAAGCTATCGCGACCCGAGCCAGGGGGAAATCCTGATCTCCGCCCTGGCGGAGGACTGGTACAAGAACAAGCGGCGGATCACGGAGCGCACCAAAGAGGATTACCGTGAAATCCTGGACCTCTACGTCATCCCCTTCTGGGGGGATTGGAAAATCTCCGCCATCCGATGGGAGGACGTGGACGACTGGTTGACCTACCTGGAGGGGCTGCCCGGCAGGAAGACGAAGACGCTCTCCGCCGGAAGGATCGTCAAGATCTACCGGGTAGCCGGAATGGTCGCGAAGCGTGCTGTGCAGACAGGGAAGATCACGGCCAGTCCGTTCAAGGATCACGAGCTTCCGCGCACGGGTGACGACGGCGAGCACGTCTACCTCACGCACGAAGAGGTGGAAAGACTGGCGTGTGCCGCAGCGAAACAGAACCCGATGTTCGGAACGCTGATCCGGCTCAAGTCGTATACGGGGCCACGGTGGGGCGAGATCAGCGCCATCAAAGCCGGTCGCCTGAATCCGTTGAAACGCACGGTGCGGATTGTCGAGGCGTTCACCAAGCTCAAGGGTGGCCGCACCATCCTCAAGGACACGAAGAACCACGAACGCCGCACCCTTCCCGTTCCGGCGTTCCTGTTCGGCGAGCTGAAGGAACTGGCCAAGTCCAAGGGGCGCGATGAGTTCCTTTTCACCGGGGAGGACGGCGCCCTCACGTACGCGGAATGGCGGCCCATCTGGCGCCAGGCCGTCAAGGACGCCGGTCTCCAGGGCCGGGGGCTGACCCCCCACAAGCTGCGCCACACGGCCGCTTCGCTGGCGATCCAGGCGGGGGCCAACCCCAAGGCGGTCCAGAAGATGCTCGGGCACAAGAGCGCGGCTCTCACCTTCGACCTGTACGCGCACCTGTGGGATGACGACCTGGACGACGTGGCGACCGCCCTGGACGCCCGCCGGAAGCTGGCGATGGCCGCCTAGGTGTACGGAATCTGTACGGCGAGCCGTTCCGGCCGGATCACATCCGCCCCCACCATGCTCTGACCAGGCAGTCTGTGCCACGTCTCCATAACGGGTCTCGCATCTATTGTGCGGGCACAGGCCCGGTACGGATAGCGTCTGCACTATGTCTGATGCTGCGCAGCCCACCGCTGCCGAGGTACGCGCCGCCGCCGAGGCGGTCAAGACCGCGCTCGACCGCCATCTCGCCGCGGTCGAACGCAGGTCGGGCGAGGACGATCCGGACGTCTACGACGCGTTCAACGAGCTGGCCGCCGCCGCCGAGGCCTACGACGAGCTGCTCTACGACCGCTACGACGAGGTCACCCCCTTCGAGATCCCCGGCGCGGAGGACAGCCTGCCGCCGTACCAGGGCCCCGCGGAGCCGACCGCCCTGAGCGTGCTGATCCGGCGCGACTACGCGGTGGCGGAGCCGCAGCGGCTCCTCGCCCAGGCCGCGCGCGTCGAGGCCGCGGACGAGGACGCGACGGACGACGACCGTCAGGCGGGCACGCTGCCGGGCGCCATCGGCCTGCTCTTCGGTGAGTTCGAAGCAGATGAAATCGCCTCCCGGCACAAGGAATTCGGCCTGGAGGAGGGCGACTCCACGCTGTGGGTGACGGCCCTGGACGAGCCCGCCGAGGCGGGCGAGTGGCTGGAGGCCCCCTTCGACCAGAGCGACCCCCAGCGGGTCGTGTGCCGCTTCGACGTCAGCGCGGTCTTCGATGACGAGCCGGACGGCCCGGAGGACCTGGAGGACCTGGAGGACGCCGACGACGGTGCGGATCCGGCCGATCCCGACCTGGACGGCGAGCTCGACTACGACCCGGACGAGGTCGTGGCGCTCGACGACGACGTCGACGACGTGGAAGTCGTCGACCGCAAGCGCGGCGAGCCAGCCTGAGGGCCGTGCCGGTGCGCCGCACCGGTGGCCCCGGCGTCTGCGGCCTCGCCGCCCGACGCCTCGTCGTGGCTGGTCACGTCCATGCGGCGGGGCCGTACGCGGACACGCGAACGCCCCCCGGCGGTAACCCGGCCGGGGGGCGTCCGCGTGCTTCCTAGTCCGTCTCGGGCAGCTGCGGCCGCAGCAGTGTGCGCAGCCGGGTCGTGCGCTCCTTGGCCGGGCGTTCCGCGACCGCCCGGGGCAGGGCCTGTGCGACCCCCTGGACCACCGACAGATGGCGCTCGGCGCGGCTGAACGCCGCGTACACCCAGGGCCGGGTCAGGGCCGCCGCGGCGTCGCCCGGCAGCACCACGACCGCGGCGGGCCAGCGGCGGCCGGCCGCCTGGTGCGCGGTGACGGCCCAGGCGTGTCGCACGCTCTGCTCCACCCGCTCCTTCGCCACGACCACGGGGGCGCCGTCGCACTCCAGGTGCAGGCCCTCCGCGTCGGCCCGCACGACACGGCCGAGCGCCGTGCGGCCCGGCACCGGGGCGTGGGCGACGCGGTCGCCCGGGTCGAAGCCGCCGAAGCGGCCGGGGCCGGGATTCAGCCGCTCCTTCAGCGCCGCGTTCAGCGCGCGGGTGCCCGCGGCTCCGCCGTGGCCCGGCGTGATGACCTGCGTGTGCTCGGCGGGCACGCCGATGGCGCGGGGCACGGAGTCCGCGACGAGCTGCACCGTGCGCCGGATCGCGTCGGCGGCGTCGTGCACCGGGACGATCACGACTTCCTTGTCCGGCGCGGCGACCTCGGTGAGCTCGCCGACGCCGATGCCGGACACCAGCTCCCCGAGGGGGCCGGGGTCCGGGGTGCGCGAGGCGATCTGCGGGCAGGCGCGGGCCGCGAGCACGTCGGCGAAGACCCGGCCGGGGCCCGCCGACCACAGCACGCCCGGGTCGCCGCTGAGCACCAGGCGGGCGCCGTCCGGCAGGGACTCGACGAGCATGGCCGCCGCCTCCACGTCCAGCTGCGGCGCGTCCAGGACCACGAGGAGGTCCACGGCCAGGGCACCGTCGGCGTCCCGCCCGGGCCCCTGCCGGCCGGACAGCAACCCGGCCACGGTGACGGCGGTGCCCGCACCCTCTGCCGCACCTTCGCCGTCGTCCGCGCCGGTGCCCGTGTGCTCGGCGAGGCGGCGCTGTCCGTCCGCCGTGTGCGCGGCCGCGCACACCCGCAGGCCGAGCGAGCGCGCCGCCGCCACCAGGGCGGCGGGCTCGGCCCGTGCCGCCTCGCCGCCGGTGTGCAGCACCAGGCCGTGCGCGGCGACGGCGCGGATCAGCTCGGCGGCGGAGCCGGACGCTGCGCTCGCGGCGGACTCCCAGGCCTCGGCGTCCGGGCCCGAACCGTCCTCCTTCGGCAGGGAGTTGATGACGCGGGCCAGGCCGTCGGCGAGGCTCTCCTCCGCCATCGCGTACCGCTCGAGGCCGAACAGGACACGAACCGGAGCAGTGGCCTCCGCCTCGGGATCGGCGCCTTCGCCGTCCGGAGCGGCGGCCGGGGCCACCTGCGGGGCGTCCTCCAGCGCGTCCTGGAAGACGAGCACGTCCCCCTCGGCGAGGGCGCCCTGTGCGGCCTCCTCCGGGTCCGGCACGGCGCGCTGCCCGAGGGCCGCGGTGAGGGCGTCCGCGTCGAGGGCTGTGTGCCCCGCGAGGGCGGCCTGCTCCAGGAGCCACACCGTCAGGGCGCGGCCCCGGCGCTCGTCCCCGGGGCCGCACGCGTCGCCGAGCAGCGCCCGCGCGAAGCCGTCGGCCTGCTCGGGCCGCACCCCGGGGAGGCGCAGCAACTGCCAGGGGTCCTCGCGCAGGCGCTCGTCGGCACCCTCGCCGAGCGCGGCCGCAGCCCTGGGCGCGAGCGCGGCGGGCGCGCCGCCCTCGGAGAGCACCGCCGCCACCGCGGCGACGGCGTCCGCCGCGGGCTCGGCCGGTGCCGCGGGGGCCTCGGGAGCCGGGCGCCGCACCGGCTCCGGCGCGGGCCTGCGCGGCGCGACGGGCTGGGGCTCGCGGAACGCGGAGGCCACGGGCTTCTCCCCGCTCTCCACCGCCCGCACCGCCGCGAGCAGGTCCGCCGCCGTGCCCTGGAGCTTGGCGCCCGCCTCCAGCGGGCCCTCCTTGGCGGCCTTGCGCTCCTCGATCCGCTGCCGCAGCTCCCGCTGGGCGGCCAGCTCGGCCTCGGCCTCGGACAGCTCGCTCCCGGCCTCGGCCTTGCCCTCGGCGTCCGCCGCGCTCCCGGACCCGTCGTCCGCCCCGGTCGCGTCGGCCTCCTCCGGCCCGGCGTCCTCGTCCGGCCCCGCGGCCTCCTCCGGTGCGTCGGCCTCCTCCGGCGTGGCGTCGGCTTCCGGTGCGGCCTCGGCCTCGGGCTCCGCCGCGGCCTCCGGGGCCTCGGGCTCGGCAACCTCCGCGGCAGCGGACTCCGTACTCACAGCGTGCTCCAGTCCTGGTCTGGGTAGCGGTGCACGGGCGCCGACACGTCGTCGAGCGCCTGGCAGATCTCGTCAGGAAGACTAAGGGTCTCCACTGACAACGCCGCCGTGAGCTGCTGCGCGTTGCGTGCGCCGACGATCGGGGCGGTCACTCCCGGGCGGTCGCGCACCCAGGCGAGCGCCACCTGGAGCGGGCTCACGGCGAGCCCGTCCGCCGCTATGGCGACGGCGTCCACGACGCGGCTCGCCGCCTCGTCCAGATACGGCGCGACGAAGGGCGCGAACTGCTCGGAGGCGCCCCGCGAGTCCGAGGGCGTCGCGTGCCGGTACTTGCCGGTCAGGACGCCGCGGCCGAGCGGTGACGACGGCAGCAGGCCCACGCCCAGGTCGCGGGCGGCGGGCAGCACTTCGCGCTCGATGCCGCGCTGGAGCAGGGAGTACTCCATCTGCGTACTGGCGAGGCGGGTGCGGGCGCTGGGGACGGCCAGCTGCCACGTCGCGGCCTTCGCGAGCTGCCAGCCGCTGAAGTTGGACACGCCCGCGTACCGCGCGCGGCCGCTGGTGACCGCGATGTCCAGGGCCTGGAGGGTCTCCTCCAGCGGGGTCTCCGGGTCGAAGGCGTGCACCTGCCAGATGTCCACATAGTCCGTGCCGAGGCGGGCGAGGGAGGCGTCGAGCGCCGACAGGAGGTGGCCGCGCGAGCAGTCGAAGCGGCGGTCGGGGTCCGGCACGCTGCCCGCCTTGGTCGCGATGACCAGGTCGCGGCGCGGCACGAGCCGCTCCACGAGGCGGCCGAGGAGGTACTCGGCCTCGCCGTCGCCGTACACGTCGGCCGTGTCGACGAGGGTGCCGCCCGCCTCCCAGAAGGCCTTCAGCAGGTCCGCCGCGTCGTTCTCACCGGTCTCTTCGGGGCGGCCCCAGGTGAGGGTGCCGAGCCCGATCCGGGACACGCGCAGACCCGTGCGGCCGAGATGCCTCTGCTCCATGGCGCGAGATTACTGGCCATGCCTCCACGCAGGGCATGCCTGTGGACAAACGCGCGGGTGTGGACAACCTGATGCCCCCCAAGGGCCCCACCGGGGCGAACCCGCGGCACCGGCCGGGGCGCACCCGCGCGGTCGGCCCCTGACGGATCGCGCGGCCGCGCGCTACAGTCCCCGGCACAGGGACGTTACTCACGAGTAAGGGGATTCGGCCATGCAGCTCGGGATCAACCTCGGCTACTGGGGCGCGGGGATGGACGCGGACAACCTCACCGTCGCGAAGGAGGCCGACAAGCTGGGCTACGCGGTCTGCTGGGCGGCCGAGGCCTACGGCTCGGACGCGGCCACCGTGCTGTCCTGGGTCGCGGCCCGGACCGAGCGCATCGACATCGGCTCGGCGATCTTCCAGATCCCGGCCCGGCAGCCCGCGATGACGGCGATGACGGCGGCCACCCTCGACTCGCTGTCCGGCGGCCGCTTCCGGCTGGGCCTCGGCGTCTCGGGCCCGCAGGTCTCCGAGGGCTGGTACGGCGTGAAGTTCGACAAGCCGCTGGCCCGTACGCGCGAGTACGTGGAGATCGTCCGCAGGGCGATGACCCGCGAGCGCCTGTCGTACGAGGGTGAGCACTGGACGCTGCCGCTGCCGGGCGGCCCCGGCAAGCCCCTCAAGCTCACCGTGCACCCGCAGCGCGAGCACATCCCGCTGTACATCGCGGCGATCGGCCCGAAGAACCTGGAGCAGACGGGCGAGATCGCCGACGGCGCCCTGTTGATCTTCCCGGCCGCCGAGCACCTGGAGGAGACCGCGCTGAAGCACCTGCGGGCGGGTCGCGAGAAGGCCGGGAAGGCGATGGAGGGCTTCGACGTCGTGCCGACGCTGCCGCTGGCCGTCGGCAAGGACGGCGACGGGGACATCGACGCGCTGGCCGACATGTTCCGGCCGTACGCGGCGCTGTACGTGGGCGGCATGGGCAGCCGCAAGCAGAACTTCTACAACCAGCTCGCGTGCCGCATGGGCTACGAGAAGGAGGCGGCCGAGATCCAGGAGAAGTACCTGTCGGGCGACAAGGACGGCGCGGCCGCCGCCGTGCCGCGCTCGCTCATCGACTCGACGTCGCTGCTCGGCTCCGTGGACCGGATCGCCGACCGGATGCGGGCCTACGCGGCGGCCGGGGTCACCACCCTCACCCTGTCGCCCGCGGGCTTCACGCTCGAGGAGCGGCTCACCGCGCTGCGGGCGGGCGCCGAGGCCCTGGAGCGGGCCGCGGTGGCCTGACGATTTCTGCGGCCGTGGTGGGGGCTCGGGGGGTCTTCCCCGCCACGGCCGTCACGGAGCACAACGCCGCGACGAGCCTTCCGGTTACGGCTCCGTTCGGCCCGCGAAACTCCTTCGTTCGGCGGAGCTGGCCCATACAGCTGTTGCCTCCTCCCGCACTCCGCATTTGACTCGTTCTTTGCGGAAGTCCGTGTGGTGCGTGACGGTATGGAGGTGCCTGGGATGCTTTCGGCCAAGAGTCTCTTCGGGGAGATCGTCGACAACGACGAGTCGTTCCGGCTGTTCTGCTCCATCGCGGCCAGCGGGGAGTCGCAGGGCGGCTGGGAGAACGGGCGCATCGCCGCCCTCGTGCCCGAGAGCCAGCGCGCCCTCGCCCCCAAGATCACCCGGCACGGCGCCGACGAGGACAAGCACGGGCGGATCTTCAACGCGCTCCTGCGCAAACGCGGGCTGGAGCCCTGCGACGTCCCGCACGACACCGACTACACGATGCTCCTGGAGAAGCACGGCATCGGCCTCGCGCACGACAAGCTCCGCGCCGACGAGCCGCTGACCGAGCAGGACATCATCACGTACCTGGCGCACAGCCGGGTCACCGAGCAGCGCGCCGCCGACCAGATGGTGATGCTCCGCAAGCACTTCGCCGACCATCCGGAGATCGGCAAGGCCGTGAAGATGATCTCGAACGACGAGGACAACCACCTGGCCTACTGCCACGAGGAACTGCTCCGCTTCGCGTACGCGGGCCACGGCCGCGCCATCCAGCGCACGCTCCAGGAGACCGCGCACGTCGAGATCCGGATCTACCGCGACGTCAGCCTCGCCGTCATGGAGCGCATGGGCCGCATCCTCGGCTGGACGCCCACCAAGGCCAGGGCCCTCGCGGCGGGCGTCCACGCCCTGTACGCGTACGAACGCGTCGGCGGCTGGCGCAAGATGGTGAGCCTGCGGATGCCCGAGCGGCGCGACGCCCTGGGCGGACCGGCCACCACGGCGCCCGAATTCGCCTGACAGCCCCCACAGCCCCCACAGCCCCCACAGCCCCCTATGGGCCCCCACCAGGCCCCCGTGCGGGCGCGCGTCCCGCCACGCCCCGCCACGCGCGCGTGGGCTACAGCCAGCCCCGGCGCTTGAACATCCGGTACAGGACCACTTCCAGAACGGCCATCAGCAGGATCACCGCCGGGTACGCCCACCACCAGGCCAGCTCGGGCATGTGCTCGAAGTTCATGCCGTAGACGCCCGCGATCATCGTGGGCACGGCCGCCATGGCCGCCCAGGCGGAGATCTTCCGCATGTCGTCGTTCTGCCGCACGCTCATCTGCGCCAGATGCGCCGACAGGATGTCCGTCACCAGGCGGTCCAGGCCCTCCACGGACTCGTTCACCCGCGTCAGATGGTCGCTGACGTCCCGCAGATAGGGCTGCGCCGACTCGTTCACGTACGGCACCGTGCGGCCGGGCGGGCCCACCCCGGCGAGCCGGGAGAGCGGCATCGCGAGCGGCCCCGTGGCCCGGCGGAACTCCAGGATCTGGCGCTTGAACCGGTAGATCCGCGACGCCGAGTTCCGCGAGCCGCCGCTGTCCGGCGAGAACACCTCCGCCTCCAGGACCTCCAGGTCGGTCTGGAGCTCCTCGGCGACCTCCAGATAGTGGTCCACGACGGCGTCGGCGATGGAGTAGAGCACCGCCGTCGGACCGTGCTTCAGCACCTCCGGTTCCGCTTCCAGTCGGTGCCGTACGCTGCCGAGCGGCGCGCCCTCGCCGTGCCGGACCGTCACCACGAACGAGTCCCCCATGAAGATCATGAGCTCGCCCGACGACACCGTGTCGCTCTCCGGTTCGTACACCACTGGCTTCAGGACCATGAACAGCGAGTCCTCGTACACCTCCAGCTTCGGCCGCTGGTGCGCCTTGAGGGCGTCCTCGACCGCCAGGGGATGCAGCGCGAACTCCTGGGTGACCCGCTCGAACTCGTCCTCCGTCGGCTCGTGCACGCCGATCCACACGAAGGCGTCCCCCGCCGCACGCGCCTCGTCCAGCGCGTCCGAGAAGTCCGCCGGACCCTCGGTCCGGCGCCCGTGCTGGTAGATGGCACAGTCGACGATCACGCTGGGCATTCTTCCCAAGCAGCACTGCTGCCGCACCCGCTCGGCGGCTTAGGCTGACCCGCATGCCCACGCTGATCCTCGTTAGGCACGGCCGCTCCACGGCCAACACCGCAGGCCTGCTCGCCGGGTGGACCCCCGGTGTCGCCCTCGACGAGCGCGGCGCACGACAGGCCGCCGCGCTGCCCGGACGCCTCGCCGAGCTGCCGCTCGCCGAAGCCGTCACCAGCCCCCTCCAGCGCTGCCGGGAGACCCTCGCACCGCTCGCGGCCGCCCGCCCGGACCTCACCGTGCACACCGACGACCGCATCGGTGAGTGCCACTACGGCGACTGGTCCGGACGCAAGCTCGCCGAGCTGTCCGACGAGCCGCTGATGGAGGTCGTCCAGCAGCACCCGTCCGCCGCCGCCTTCCCCGGCGGTGAGTCCCTGCGCGCCATGCAGACCCGCGCCGCCGAGGCCGTACGCGAGTGGAACGCGCGCGTGGAGCGCGACCACGGCCCCGACGCCGTGTACCTCATGTGCTCCCACGGCGACATCATCAAGTCCCTCGTCGCCGACGCCATCGGACTGCATCTCGACCTCTTTCAGCGGATCTCCGTAGAACCGTGTTCCATCACGGCGATCCGTTACACACGGCTGCGCCCCTTCCTCGTCCGCCTCGGGGACACCGGGGACTTCGGGTCCCTCGCCCCGCGTGCCGAGCCGGCGGGCGAGGAGGCTCAGGTGGGGGGAGACACAGGCGCACCGTGAGACGCGCGATGACCGTGATCGTCGCCCGCAGTAGGGTTCAGTGCAGTTGTCGCGCCAAGAACCCGCAGTCGATTCCAATGGAGACAGGACGTGCCCCGTCAGGTGTTCCTCTACGACCCGCCGGAACGCTTCGTTGCCGGAACGGTCGGCCTTCCCGGGCGGCGTACCTTCTTCCTCCAGGCGTCCGCCGGAGTGCGAGTGACCAGCGTCGCCCTGGAGAAGACCCAGGTGGCCGCCCTCGCCGAACGCATGGAAGAGCTCCTCGACGAGGTGGTACGGCGTAGCGGGGGAAGCGCGGCGGTGCCCGCCGTCGCGCCCACCGAGGTCGCCGACAGCGCCCCGCTGGACTCGCCCGTCGAGGAGGAGTTCCGGGTCGGCACGATGGCCCTGGCCTGGGACGGCGAGGCCGAACGGATGATCGTGGAGGCGCAGGCCCTCGTCGAGCTGGACGCGGACTCCGACGAGGACCTCGCGGAGGCCGAGGAAAGGCTCCTGCAGGACGAGGAGAACGGCCCGCCGATGCTGCGCGTCCGGCTCACCGGGGCGCAGGCCAGAGCCTTCACCAAGCGCGCCCTCGACGTGGTGAACGCCGGGCGTCCGCCGTGCCCGCTGTGCAGCCTGCCGCTCGACCCGGAAGGACACGTATGCCCGCGCCAGAACGGATACCGGCGGGGAGCCTGACCGCCACGGAGCTGCTCACCCGCGGTGAGCTGACCGTGCGCGGGCAGATCCGGCAGGCGTCCAACGCGGTGCTGTACTGCTCGGTCGCCCACGACGGCGCCTCGGTGTCCTGCGTGTACAAGCCCGTCGCCGGGGAGCGGCCCCTGTGGGACTTCCCCGACGGCACGCTCGCCGAGCGCGAGGTCGCCGCGTACGAGGTGTCCGAGGCGCTGGGCTGGGGGCTCGTGCCGCCCACCGTGCTGCGGGACGGGCCCTACGGCGAGGGCATGGTCCAGCTGTGGATCGACTCGCCCGACGAGGCAGGCGAGGGCGCGGAGCTGCTCGCCCTCGTCGACGGGGACGAGCCCGGGGACGGCTGGAAGGCCGTGGGGTTCGCCGAGGTCGGGGAGGGGCGCACGGCGCTGCTCGTGCACGCGGACGACGCCCGGCTGCGGCGGCTCGCCGTGCTCGACGCGGTGATCAACAATGCGGACCGCAAGGGTGGGCACCTGGTCGTGGGGGCCGCGGAGCGGCTGTACGGCATCGATCACGGGGTCACGTTCCACGTGGAGGACAAGCTGCGGACGCTGCTGTGGGGGTGGGCGGGGGAGAAGCTCACGGACGAGGCCGTCGCCGCTCTGGCGGGCTTGCGGGAGGCCCTCGCCGCCGAGGGGGCGCTGGCCTCGCGGCTGGGGGAGCTGCTCACCGCGGCCGAGGTGGAGGCCGCCCGCGCGCGGGTGGACGCGCTGCTCGCCGCGGGGCGGCATCCGTCGCCCTCGGGGGAGTGGCCTGCCATTCCCTGGCCACCGGTGTAGGCGCGTCCGCGGGGGCGGGGGACCGGGGATGGTCCCCGGGGTCGTATGTGGACGGTGCATCCGGTTAGGCTCATGGCATGTATGCCTGGCCCGCTTCTGAGGTCCCCGTCCTGCCTGGCAAGGGCCGCGACCTCCGGATCCACGACACCGCGACCGGTGGCCTCGTCACCCTCGAGCCCGGTCCCGTCGCCCGTCTCTACGTCTGCGGCATCACTCCGTACGACGCGACCCACATGGGTCACGCGGCGACCTACAACGCGTTCGACCTCGTGCAGCGCGTGTGGCTCGACACCAAGCGGCAGGTGCACTACGTACAGAACGTGACCGACGTGGACGACCCCCTCCTGGAGCGGGCGAACCGCGACGGCAAGGACTGGGTGGAGCTCGCGCAGGCCGAGACGGCGCTGTTCCGCGAGGACATGACCGCCTTGCGGCTGCTCCCGCCGCAGGAGTACGTCGGCGCCGTCGAGTCGATACCCGGGATCGTGCCCCTCGTGGAGCGGCTGCGGGACCAGGGCGCCGCGTACGAGCTCGAAGGGGACGTCTACTTCTCCGTAGAGGCCGATCCGCACTTCGGCGAGGTGTCGGGGCTCGACGCCGCCGCCATGCGGCTGCTCTCCGCCGAGCGCGGCGGCGACCCGGACCGGCCCGGCAAGAAGAACCCGCTCGACCCGATGCTGTGGATGGCGGCCCGCGAGGGCGAGCCCAGCTGGGACGGCGCCTCGCTCGGCCGTGGCAGGCCCGGCTGGCACATCGAGTGCGTGGCCATCGCCCTCGACCACCTGGGCATGGGCTTCGACGTGCAGGGCGGCGGCTCCGACCTCGTCTTCCCGCACCACGAGATGGGCGCGTCGCACGCCCAGGCCCTGACCGGGGAGCACCCCTTCGCCAAGGTGTACGTGCACGCGGGGATGGTCGCGCTCAACGGCGCCAAGATGTCCAAGTCCAAGGGCAACCTGGTGTTCGTGTCGAAGCTGCGGCGCGACGGGGTCGACCCCGCCGCCATCCGGCTCGCGCTCCTCGCCCACCACTACCGCGCCGACTGGGAGTGGACCGACCAGGTCCTCCAGGACGCCGTCGAGCGCCTCGGGCGCTGGCGCGCCGCCGTGTCCCGGCCGGACGGACCCTCCGCCGAGCACCTGGTGGAGGAGCTGCGCGAGGCCCTCGCCAACGACCTGGACGCGCCCGCGGCACTCGCCGCCGTGGACCGCTGGGCCGCCCGTCAGGACGCCGAGGGCGGCACGGACGAGGGGGCGCCCGGCGTGGTGTCGCGCGCCGTCGACGCCCTGCTCGGCGTGGCCCTGTAGGCACGCGGACGTGGCCCCGTCAGCACGCCTGTAAGGCAGGCGGACAGACGCAAGCGGCGCCGGGCGGGAAGGACTCCGCCCGGCGCCGCCGTCTCACCCGGCGCCTCAGACGTCCGCCGTGCGGATCACCTGGTGATCACGATGGCGAGCAGGATGCCCGGGTTGTTGGTGTCGTAGTAGCCGATGACCGGCTGCCCGTACGCGAACGCCTCCTGCACCTGGTCACGGGTGCGGTCGAGCGGGTTGATGAAGACGCGCCAGTCGCCGTCCACGTGCAGATAGAGCAGCGTGGCCTGGCCGGGCAGCGGCTGGATGACGTCCCAGAAGCTCTCCGCCACGTTGCCCGACAGGGCCTGCGTGGAGATCGTGGGTGCCTGCGCCTGCGGGACCTGCTGCTGGCCGAGCTGCTGCAGCAGCTGCTGGAACGGCTGCTGCTGGCCGAGCTGCTGCATCTGCTGGCGCAGGTGCGGCGGGATCTGCTGGCCCTGGATCTGCTGGCCGATGCCTTGCTGGCCGATGCCCTGTTGGCCGATGCCCTGCTGGCCGAACGGCTGCTGCTGGCCCTGCTGCCCGAACGGCCGCTGGCCGATCTGGCCCTGCTGGCCGATCTGCGGCGGCGCGGTGCTCGGGCCCTGCTGGCCGAAGGGCTGCTGGCCGTACTGCTGCTGCGAGAAGGGCTGCTGCTGGGATTGCTGCTGCTGGAACGGCTGCTGCTGGCCGAACGGTTGCTGTTGGCCGTACTGCTGCGAGCCGGGGGGCTGCTGACCGTACTGCTGGCCCAGCTGACTCATTTGCGGGGTGGTGCTCATGCGGGTGCCACCTTCCCTCAATGGTCGGTCCGTTTGCCGTGCTTGCTGTGCTTGCCGTGTGCTTGCCGTGGTGTTCAGCCCGTGACGACCAGGCCGACGACCTCGTCGTCCGAGAACCAGACACGTACGTCGGGGGACCCGCCCGCGAAGGCGGAGTGCACCGCCTGGCGGATCTCGGGCGTCGGGTGGTTCAGGTTGCGCCACTCCCCGGCCACGAAGAGCCGCAGGCGCGGCGGGAGTTCCGGCGGATAGGGGAGCAGCTCGTCCCAGTAGCGCTCGGCGCGGCCCGAGCCCACCGCCGACGGCAGCAGCTTGGTGACCGCCGCCTTGATGTCGGGGCGGTTGCCGATCCGCTGCGACGCCGGGCGGCCCGGCGCGTCCTGCTGCGGCGAGCCCGTCGCCCGAAGGACCGCACGCGCGCGTGCGGACGTCATGGGCTGCTGGCCCGCCGCCTTGAGCATGCCCTGCAGCGAGACGAGCGCGCCGACCACGATCGGGGACGCCGACGACGTGCCGGAGAACGTGTCGGTGTACCAGGCGATCTCGTCCACGCCGCCCTGGAGGTCGCCCGGCTGGTTCCAGAAGCCGCCGGTGGTCGTGGTCTCGCGGCCCCAGCCCTGCGCGTCGACGCGCGCCCCGTAGTTGGAGAACGCCAGGCGCGAGCGGTCCGGGCCGTGGTCGCGGCCGTGCGTACCGGGCGGCGGCGCGCCCGCGCCGACCAGGACGGCGTCGGACGACGGGTTGGACGGGTTGAACGGGTTGCGCCACCAGGACGGGAACTCGTCCGGACGGCGCTCGTACTGGGCGTCGTCGAGCGACTCGGCGCCGTTGCCCGCCGCCCCGACGACGACGATGCCCTTGGCCGTGGCGTAGCGGACCGCCGCGTAGTCGTCGGGCCACCACTCGACGGCGATGTAGCCGCGCTGGTCGTCGCGGTCCTCGAAGTCGAACCTCGGTCCCGGCCGGTGCAGTTCGATGAGGATGACGTCACCGGGCGCGAGCCGGTCCGCGGCCGCGTGGATGGTCGCCGCCGTGCCGCTGGGCAGGAAGGACGCGGCCGCCGTCACGGCGTCCGGCACGATGCCGGTGACGCCGAAGGAGTTGCGGTCGCCGCCCATCACGCCGATCACGGCGGTGCCGTGGTTGCGCCACGACAGGTCCTGGATCGGGGTGCCGATGACCACGCCCGCGAGCCGCGCGGACAGGTCCTCGTGGCTGAGCTGCCAGGCGCCCTCGATGTCGATGACGGTCACGCCGTCACCGCCGCCGCCGAGCCGCTGCCAGGCCCACTGCGCGTCCACGCCCTCGGGGGCCGGGCGCAGATAGCCCTGGCGGCCGGTGAAGTCGGGGGTGACCGGAGCGCCTTCCTTGCGGCGCCGGCCCTCGTCGGGCTCGCTGCCGCCGCTCTGCTGCCCGATGGAGCCGAGGGTGGCGGGGACGGCGCCGGGCTTGACGTACGCCGTGTCGATGCCGGGCAGCGCGGCGATCCGCGCGCGCAGCTCCGGGGCCCGGTCCTCGCTGCCGCGCACCCGGTAGAAGAGGGTCAGGTCGGGCACGTCGTCCACGGTGCCCGCCGCTGCCGCCTGGAGCCGGTCCTCGCTGCCGAACAGCGGCTCCAGGGTGAGTTGTTCGTCGCTGAGGAACATGTTCAGGGCCGAGAGGTCGGCGCCTGTCGCCGAGCGGACACCGTGCTCCTGGGCGCGCAGCCGGGCCTCCGGCCGTGCGACGACGATGAGTTCCTGCTCGGTCGCCCGATAGGTGAATCCCGCTCCGTCCGGTCCAGGGCCACTGCCTCCCGGATCGTCGCCCTGCCGCACCTGGTCGGTCATCGCTTCACCGCTCCCTTCGGTTGCCACACCCCGGGCGTTCGGTCGCTGCACACCCTGCTACCGCTCGGCCGGAACGTCCAGCCCCCTTTCCCGCAACTGTGTTTGAACAGAAGTTGATGGGGGAACCGTGTGCAATTCATCGACAATCCCATGTCACGCCGCAAACCGGCCAAAGGTGGCGAGACGGATGGGATGGGAGCGCAGGAAGGGGCGGCACCCGCGCGGGTGCCGCCCCTTCCTGCTGCCGGGCGGGCCGGTGCGTCCGCGGACGCGGCCGCTCAGTCCTCGGAGGAATCTCCGGGCTCGGCGTCCGGCTCCGCCGGGTCCGGTGCGGTTGCTTCTGGAGCGGTCGTGTCCGGAGCGGTCGCTTCCGGTGTGGTCGTGTCCCGAGCGGTCGTGTCCGGTGTGATCATGCCCGGAGCGGTCGTGCCCGGAGCGGACGGGCCGTCCTCCGGCTCGGCGTCCGTGGCACCGACGGGCTTGTCGGTCGGCTTGTCGCCGGGCCTGTCGGTCGGGTCGTCGGCCGCCGCGTCACCAGCTCTGCCGTCGGGCCCGCCCTCGCCCTTGCCCTGAGCCTCGGCGTTGTCCTGGGCCTCGCCCTTGTCCTCGGCCTTGTCGTCCGCCGACGGCTTCGCCGGGGAGCCGGTGCCGGACTCCGGGCCCGTCTCCGGGCGCGGCTGCGGCTTCGGCGGGCGGGTGCGCTCGCTCGGGGCGTCCCGCAGATAGGCCGCGCCCTCGCCCTCGGACGCCACGCCGCCGACCTGGCCGGGGCCGCCCCCGTCGCGCCGCCGCAGATAGCGCTCGAACTCGCGGGCGATGGCCTCGCCGGAGGCCTCCGGCAGCTCCGCGGTGTCCCGCGCCTCCTCCAGGGACTGCACGTACTCGGCGACCTCGCTGTCCTCGGCCGCCAGCTGGTCGACGCCCAGCTGCCAGGCGCGCGCGTCCTCCGTCAGCTCGCCGAGGGGGATCCTGAGGTCGATCAGGTCCTCCAGGCGGTTGAGCAGCGCGAGCGTCGCCTTCGGGTTCGGCGGCTGCGAGACGTAGTGCGGCACGGCCGCCCACAGGCTGACCGCGGGCACGCCCGCGTGCGTGCAGGCCTCCTGGAGGATGCCGACGATGCCCGTCGGGCCCTCGTACTTCGTCTCCTCCAGGTCCATGCTGCGCGCCAGGTCCGGGTCGGAGGTGACGCCGCTGACCGGGACCGGCCGGGTGTGCGGGGTGTCACCGAGCAGCGCGCCCATGATCACCACCAGTTCGACGCCCAGCTCGTGGGCGAAGCCGAGGAGTTCGTTGCAGAACGAACGCCAGCGCATGGACGGCTCGATGCCCCGCACCAGGACCAGGTCGCGCGGCTTCTCGCCGCCGACGCGGACGACCGAGAGCCGGGTCGTCGGCCACGTGATCTTGCGCACGCCGCCGTCCAGCCACACCGTGGGGCGGTTGACCTGGAAGTCGTAGTAGTCCTCGGCGTCCAGTGCCGCGAAGACCTCGCCCTTCCACTCCTTGTCGAGATGCGCGACCGCGGTGGAGGCGGCGTCGCCGGCGTCGTTCCAGCCCTCGAACGCGGCCACCATGACCGGGTCGATCAGCTCGGGTACCCCCTCGAGCTCGATCACCCAGGCCTCCTTCCGACGTTCTCCGCTAAGTACGCCCCAACCTTACGGCGTCCCGCGGGGGCCTCCGCAGCCCCCCGGCGGCGCCGAGTGCCGGATCACTGCCCAGGTCAATCGCGCCTCACTCCTGCCGTGCCCGGTTCGGCCGCGGACCCCGGAGTTCAGAGGGTGGAGCGCAGCCACTGCTCCACGCTCGCGATGTGCACGGTCGCCCAGGACCTGGCGGCTTCCGCGTCCCGGTCGCGCAGGGCGCCGAGGATCGCCCGGTGCTCGTGCAGCGTGCGGCTGACCGCGTCCTCCTGGGTGAGGCCGCGCCAGACGCGGGCCCGCGTCGTCGGCCCGGACAGGCCGTCGAGCAGCGAGCACAGGACGGAGTTCCCCGACCACTGGACGATGCCGCGGTGGAACTCCAGGTCGCAGGCGACCAGCTCCTCCACGGACGGCGCGGCGCCGAGGGCGTCCAACTGCTCCGTCAGGGCGTCCAGTTCCGCCTCGCTGATCCGCGCGGCCGCCATCGCCGTCGCGGCGGGCTCCAGGATGCGGCGTACGGCGAGGAACTCCAGGACCGTGTCGTCGCGGTGGAAGTCGACCACGAAGCTCAGGGCTTCGAGCAGCAGCTGCGGATCGAGGCTGGTGACGTACGTGCCGTCGCCCTGCCGCACGTCGAGGATGCGGATCAGGGAGAGCGCGCGCACCGCCTCGCGCAGGGAGTTGCGGGACAGGCCGAGTTCGGCGGCCAGCTCGCTCTCCTTGGGGAGGCGGTCGCCGGGGCGCAGCGCACCCGAGACGATCATGCCCTTGATCTTTTCGATGGCCTCGTCCGTGACAGCCATGGGGACCTCGCCTCGGTGAAGAGCAGCAGGAACGGACATCGGATGTCCGGTAGGCATAGAGACATCGGATGTATCGGCTCATTATGTCCCTTGGAGCCCTACGGGGAACGGGGTTCAGCCGAAGCGTTCGATCCTGATCCGGTCCACGGGCTGGCCGCCCTCCACCAGGAGCCGCGAGGCGTGCTCGGCGAAGCCGTTGGAGCCGCAGACGTACGCCTCCCAGCCCTCCTCGGGCCGCCCGGCGCCGAGGTGGGGCGCCAAGTGCCCGGCGGTGAGGCGCCCTTCGGCGCGGGTGAGGAGCACATCCGTCTCGGCCCCGTACTCGTCGGCGTAGAGGAGGTCCGCGCGGGTGCGGGCCGAGACGAGCAGGCGCAGCGGCACCGTCAGGCCCGCCCGCCGGTGGTGGCGGATCATCGACATCAGCGGGACCACGCCGGAGCCCGCGCCGAGCAGCAGCGCGGGCCGGTCGCCCGGCCAGGCGAAGAAGCCGGACAGCGGGCCGCGCACCTCCACGGTGTCGCCCTCCCGCGCGACGGTGTGCAGATGCCCCGAGACCTCGCCGCCCGGCACGTGGTCCAGGGTCAGCTCGATCTCGCCGCTGTCGTCCGGCGCGGAGGCCAGCGAGTAGTGGCGCTGGGCGACGTAGCCGTCCGCGGCGGTCAGGCGCAGCATCAGGTGCTGGCCCGGCAGGTGCCCCTGCCAGTCGGGCACCTTGAGCCGGAAGGTCGCGGCGGCGTGCGTCTCGCGGCGGATCTCCGTGATGAGGGCCTGCTGCCAGTGGGCCGCCGCCTGCTCGCTCACGGCGATGCGCCCGGGCACCGCGAAGGCGGTCGGGGGGACGAAAGGGGGGACGAGCGGAGGGGCGAGCGGGGGGACGAGCGCCCCCGTGGAGGTGTCAGTCACCGGCGTACCGCTCCTCACGCCACGGGTCGCCCCGGTGGTGATAGCCGTTCTTCTCCCAGAAGCCCGGCTCGTCGTGGTCGAGGAGCTCAAGGCCCGCGATCCACTTGGCGCTCTTCCAGAAGTACAGGTGCGGCACGACGAGCCGGGCGGGCCCGCCGTGCTCGGGCGGCAGCGGCGCCCCGTCGTACTCCCAGGCGATCCAGGCCCGGCCGCCGGTCACGTCGGCGAGCGGCAGGTTCGCGGTGTACCCGGTGTGGGAGTACGCGACGACGTGCGTGGCGGCGGGCAGCGGGCCGCCCGCCCCGGCGAGGAACGCGTCCAGGCTCACGCCGCCGAAGCGCACGCCGAACTTGGACCAGCTCGTCACGCAGTGGATGTCGCCCCGGTACTCGGACGCGGGCAGCGCGTGCGCCTCGTCCCAGGTCCAGGTGCGCGGGCTCGCCACCAGGCCGCCGACGCGGAACGTCCAGTCGGCGGCCGTCAGCCGGGGCGTGACCTCGGCGGACAGCACCGGCCAGGTGTCGCGGGCGTCGTACTGGCCCGGCGGCAGGCGCGGGTCGCGGTCGGCGGCGCGGGCGCGGCCGGTGAAGCCGCGGGTCGGGGCGGGGGGCGGGGAGCTCATGACAGGTACGCGGGTTCGGTCGGGGCCACGGCGTCGTTGAGGGCGCGCAGCACGTGCGGTTCGTCGAGGGTGAGCAGGGCGCGGTCGCGCATCAGGACGCGGCCGTCGACGACGGTGTCGCGCACGTCGGCGCCCGCGGCGGCGTAGGCGAGCGTCCCGTAGGGGTCGTGGCGCGGCGCCAGGTGCGGCCGGTCGAGGTCGACGACGATCAGGTCGGCGCGCTTGCCCGGCTCCAGGGAGCCGAGCCGGTCGCCGAGGCCCAGGGCCCGCGCCGACTCGATGGTGGCCATCCGCACGGCCTGCTCGGCACCGACCGCCGTCGGGTCGCCGCCCGCCTTGTGGACGAGCGCCGCGAGCCGGACCGCGCCGAGCACGTCGAGCGTGTTGGAGCTCACGGCGCCGTCGGTGCCGAGGCCGACCGTGACGCCCGCGTCGAGGAGGTCGGGTACGCGGGCGATGCCGCAGCCCAGCTTCAGGTTCGACGCCGGGCAGTGCGCGACGGACGTACCCGTGCGGGCGAGCGCAGCGATCTCCGCGTCGGTCAGCTCGACGGCGTGCGCGAGGAGCGTGTCCGGGCCGAGCACGCCGAGCGAGTCGAGCAGCTCCACCGGGCGCATGCCGTACCGCTCGCCGACCAGGGCCACCTCGGCCGCGTTCTCGGCCGCGTGCAGATGCAGCAGGGCGCCGTGGGCGCGGGCGAGCGCGGTGATCGCGGCGAGCTGGTCGGGCGCCAGGGTGTACGCGGAGTGCGCGAAGAGCACCGGCCTGGTGCCCGGCGCGGCGGTGCGGGCGGCCAGCCAGGCGCCCGCCCAGGCGAGCCGCTCCGCGTACGGGCGGCCGTCCGGCGGCTGGGGCACGTCCATGAACGTCGGCCCGGTGAGCAGCCGCCACCCGGCCTCGCGCGCCACCTCGTCGGCGGCCTCGTGGAACCAGTACATGTCGAGCGCGGTGGTCACCCCGCCGCGCACCGACTCGGCGATCGCCGCGCGCAGGCCCACCGCGACGGTCTCCGGCGTGAGCAGCTCGGCCTCGCGCGGCACGACCCGCTCCAGGAAGCCCTGGAGGGTGACGTCGTCGGCGGTGCCGCGCAGCAGCGTCATCGCCAGGTGGGTGTGCGTGTTGACGAGCCCCGGAAGGACGAGACAGCCGCGCGCGTCGATCTCCTCGGCCGGGGCGTACCGGGCGCGCAGGTGCTCGGCGGGGCCGACGGCCACGATCTCACCGGCGCGCACGGCGACGGCGCCGTCGCTCACCACGGTGCCGGACGCGTCGACGGTCAGGACGTCGCCGCCGTGGACGAGGAGGTCTATGGGGAGCATGTGGTGCGTATCTCCAGGGTGCTTCCGCGGGCGGTTCTACCGGGTTTGTCCGGTCTGCGTGGGGACGTCGGCGGCCAACAGGTGCAGCGCGTCCAAGGTTATCCGGGCGCCACGGGCGACTCCGTCGGCGACCTCCGACCGGTGCGGGTCGTAGCCGCCGGTGGCCTCCTCGTCGACCAGCTCGTCGGCGTTCACGCCGTCCACGACGAGCGCGCCGCCCGCGACCAGGCCGCGCGTCGAGGCGAACACGTACAGGGCGCTCAGCTCCATCTCGATGGCGGCGACGCCCGCCCGCTCGTACGCGTCGGCGGGCAGCGGCAGGAAGCCGGGCTGGAAGGCGGCCCGCGTCCACACCACGCCCCGGTGGTGCGGGGCCCCGGCGGCACGGGCCGCCCGCTGGAGCGCGAGCACCGCCTCGGGCGTCCCGAACGCCGGGTACTCGGCCGGGATCAGCTGCCCCGTCACGCCGTCGTCGCGCACCGCCGCGTCCGCGATCACCAGGTCGCCGGACGCGATGCCGGGCCGGATCGCGCCCGCCGTGCCGAGCCGGATGACATGCGTCACACCCGCCTGTGCCAGCTCCTGGAAGAGGAGCAGCGCCCCGGGAGCGCCCACGCCGTGCGAGGACACGACCACGGGCAGTTCCCGCCAGGTCCCGGTGAAGGTGCGGTACTCCCGGTGGTACGCCACCTCCTCGGCGTCGTCGAGGAGGCCGGCCACTGCCGCCGCGCGGGCGGGGTCGCCGACGACGACGGCGTACGGCGGCAGGCCGGTGCGGGGGAGACCGGTGATGGGCTGCGGGGCGGGGGACGCCGAGGACATGGTCATGCGCGCGCTCCTGGCTGGGGTCCGGGGGGTCCGGGGGGTCCGGGGGGTCCGTGGGCTCCGTGGGCTTCGGGAGCTCCGAGGGCTTCGGGAGGAAGTGTGCCGGGAGCCGGGCGCGGCGGCGGCGCCGGGGTGGGCCGACGGCGTCGAACCCGCGTTCAGGACGCTCGGGTACGGTGACCGCGCGAGCCGGACCCCGCACCCGCCACCGGGAGTTGACCCCCATGAGCAAGGCGAGCACCGAGGACCTCAGGGCCGTCGTCTGGACGGACACCCGCAGCGGCCCCGCGCTCTGTCTCGTCGACCAGACGGCCCTGCCGCACGCCCTGAAGCGCCTCGACGTCCGCACGGTCGACCAACTCGTCGACGCCATCGTGCGGTTGGTGGTCCGCGGCGCGCCCGCGATCGGCGCGGCCGGGGCCTACGGCGTCGCCCTCGCCCTGGTCCAGGGGGAGCGCGAGGGCTGGGACCGCGCGCGGGTCGACGCCGAGGTCGCCCGCGTCCGCGCCGCGCGCCCCACCGCCGTCAACCTCATGGCCTGCGTGGACCGCGTCGCCGCGCGCCTCGACGAGGGGCTTGGCGCGGTGCTCGCCGAGGCGGACGCCGTCGTACGGGAAGACCTCGCGGCCAACCACGCCCTGGGCCGGCACGGTGCCGACTGGCTCCTCGAACGCCTCGGCCCCGACCGGCCGCTGCGCGTCCTCACCCACTGCAACACCGGCGCGCTCGCCACGGCGGGCTGGGGCACCGCGCTCGGCGTCATCCGGGAGCTGCACCGGCGCGGCCGCATCGACCGCGTGTACGCCGACGAGACCCGGCCGCTGCTCCAGGGCGCGCGGCTCACCGCCTGGGAGCTCGCCCACGCGGGCATACCGCACTACGTCCAGGCGGACGCGGCCGCCGCGGGAGTCATCCTGCGCGGCGAGGTCGACGCGGCGGTCGTCGGCGCGGACCGGATCGCCGCGAACGGCGACACCGCCAACAAGGTGGGCACCGTGGGCATAGCCCTCGCCTGCGCGCACGCGGGCATCCCCTTCGTCGTGGCCGCGCCCACCACGACCGTGGACCTCGCCACGGCGTCCGGGGCGGACATCCCCATCGAACTGCGCGCCGGGGACGAGGTCCTGGAGTGGGCGGGCGTCCGCACCGCCCCCGCCGGATCGCGCGGCCACAACCCCGCGTTCGACGTCACCCCCGGCTCGCTGGTGACCGCCCTGGTGACGGAGCACGGCGTCCGCGAGGTGGCGAAGGGGGAGCTGCCCGGGTAGCCCCGCGGGGGTCACCCGGTCAGGGCCAGCTCCAGGAGCCACTCCACGACCTCCGTGCGGTGCCGTGCCTGCCGCGGGTCGTCGCCCCAGACGTACAGGCCGTGCCCGGCCACGACCACCGCGGGCATCCCCGGCCGCAGCGCCGCCTCCAGGCGGTCCCCGAGCTCCGCCATGTCCTGGCTGTTCTCGATCACCGGCAGGACCACCGCGACGTCGTGCGTCCGGTGCCCGAGCCCCTTGAGCATCTCCAGGCCCTCGAACTCGATCCCGCCCGGCCGCCGTCCGCCCATCGCCACGGACGCCACGGTGTGCACGTGCACGACGGCGCCCGCCCCGGTGAGCCGCACCACGCGCGCGTGCAGCGCGGCCTCGGCCGACGGCCGCCCGGCGCCGACGGCGGCGCCCTCCGCGTCCGTCAGGACCACGTCGGCGGCGGTCAGCTCGCCCTTGTCGAGCCCGCTGGCCGTCACGGCGAGCCGTACGGGATCGCGGGAGACGACGACGGAGAGGTTCCCCGAGGTCCCGCGCATCCAGCCGAAGGAGGCGAACCGCGCGGACTCCGCCGCGAGCACCGCCCCGGCCGCCGCCACACCGACATCCGGGCCGACATCCGGGCCGACATCCGGGCCGACATCCGGGCCGACGTCCGGGCCGACGTCCGGGTCAGCCTTCGGGGCCGGGCCGGGAATCGGCTGCCCGCCCGCCCGCGACTCCACGCTCACGACGTCACCAGCCCCACCTCGTCGAACGACCCCACTTCCGGATGCCCGCCGACGCCCTCGGCGAAGTACGGCTCCCCGGCCCTGCGCACCCCGACCGTGCGCCACCCGGCCTCCCGGGCCGCGTCCAGCTCGCCGAGCCGGTCGGACAGGAACACCGTGCGGCCGGGCGGCACGCCGACCGCGGCGGTGATGGCCCGGTAGGAGCCGGGATCCTGCTTGGGCCCCGCGTTCTCCGTGTCGTACCAGCCGCTGACCAGGCCGGTGAGCGACCCGTGCGCCGAGTACGTGAACCACGCGCGCTGCGCCGCCACCGACCCCGACGAGTACACGTAGAGCCGGATCCCGGCCGCGTACCAGCTCCGCAGCCGCGGCACCACGTCGGCGAAGAAGGGCGCGACGAGGTCGCCGCGCGCGAAGCCCTCCGCCCAGACGACGCCCTGGAGCGTCTTCAGCGGCGTGGCCTTGCGGTCCTCGTCGACCCAGGCGCCGAGGACCTTCTCGATCCGCGCGGCGTCCGCGCCGGGCTCGCCGATCTCCTCGCGGACCTGGGCGACGGCGCGCGCGACGACGGCCTCGTGGGACCGCTCGGCGAGCAGCGCCCCGAACCGCTCCCGGGCGTAGGGGTACATGACGTCCACGACGAACCCGGTGGCGCTCGTGGTGCCCTCGATGTCGAGCACCACCGCGTCCACGGCGCCGGGCCCCAGGCCCACGCTCACCGCGCGGACCCCGTGTGACCGGCGTGGATCGTGTCGAAGTCGGGGAAGCGCCCGGCGATGTCGCTGCCGGTGAACGTGCCGACCCAGCCGTCCTCCTCGTGGAAGAAGCGGATCGCCGTGAACGAGGGCGACGTGCCCATGTCGAACCAGTGCGTCGTGCCGCGCGGCACCCCGAGCAGATCGCCCTTCTCGCAGTACACGGCGTGCACTTCACCGCGTACGTGCAGATAGAAGACGCCCGCGCCCGCCACGAAGAAGCGCACCTCGTCATCGTCGTCGTGCGTGTGCTCGGCGAGGAACTTCTCCCGGGCCGCCCGTGCCTTGTCCGGCCAGCCCGGGTCGTCGCTCGGACGCAGCGCGACGACGTCGACCGTGCGGAAGCCCTCCGCCGCGTTCAGCTTGTCGATCTCCGGTCCGTACGCGGCGAACACGGTGTCGCCGTCCGCGTCGGCCGGTACGTCCGCACGCACCGGCCACCGCTCGTAGCGCACGCCCAGCGGCGCGAGCGCGCCGGCGATCTCGGTGGGGTCCGACGTGCGGCGGACGACGGTCTCGGGGCCCGCGTCGGGCCAGGTCGTGAGGAGGGTCATCGGTCGCTCCCAAGGGGCGGACTGCGGTGTGGGCGGTGGCCGGACTCCTGTGCGGATCGTAGCCCGGCCCCGGCCGCCGTCACGAGGGGTCCCACAGCCGGGACGGAGCCTCCCTGCGCACCACCGGCGCGATCTCCTCGGCGAACCGCTGGAGGGTCTCGACCTGTTCGGCGCGCGACAGGCCGAACCCGTCGACCGTGATGGACTGCAGGTCGTGCCGGTACACCTCGTGGTACCCGAGGATCTTGTCGATGATCTGCTGCGGCGAACCGATGAGCTGCGGCCCGTCGGCGATCGCCTCCTCGATGGTGCGGAAGGGCGTGTTGTAGCCCGCCTTGCCCTCCAGGTGCGGCTTGAAGGTCTGGCGCACCTTCGCCTCGTACAGGTCCCGGTAGCGGCGCACGGCCTGCTCCGCGCTGTCGGCGATGAGCAGCCCGCCCGAGCCCGCCGCCACATGGGCGTCGGCCGGGTCGTGGCCGTACGCCTCGAACCGCTCGCGGTAGTGCGCGATCAGCTTCGCGTACGCCGCGCGTGGCTGGATCGCGTTGGCGGTGAACAGCGGATCGCCGTGCTTGGCGGCGAGTTCGGGGGAGTTGAGGGAGGTCGCCGAGCCGTGCCAGACGCGCGGCGGCCCCGCGTACGGGCGCGGCACCGTCGTGACGTCCTTCAGGGCGGGGCGGAACTCGCCCTGCCAGTCGACGTTCTCCTCCCGCCACAGGCGCCGCAGCAGCTCGTACTTCTCCTGCTGCAGGTCCCACTGGCGCGCCTCGTCGAGCCCGAACAGGTCGAAGTGGCCCGCCTCGGCGCCCTTGCCGATGACCAGCTCCACGCGTCCGCGCGAGAGCTGGTCGAGCGTCGCGTAGTCCTCGGCGATCCGCACCGGGTCGAGGATGGCGACGACCGTCACGCCGGTGAGCAGCTTGATCCGGGTCGTACGGGCCGCCAGCGCGCCGAGGACGACCGTCGGGCTGGACGACAGGAAGTCGCCCGCGTGCCGCTCGCCCACGGCGTAGGCGTCGTAGCCGAGCCGTTCCGCCTCGACGCCGACCTCGACGACGTCGGCGATCCGCTCGGCCGCGGGGGCCCGTTCCCCGGTCAGCGGGTGCGGGGAGTGAGAGATGAGGGAAAGTACCTGAAACTTCATGCTTCACATGTACGCGCTGAACATTGCGGTGCTGTGGCGGTGGCGTGGCAGCTGTTCCCGGGCACGCGTAAGGGGCGGTCGCCATGGCGACCGCCCCTTACAGATCACTCCTGGGTCAGCTCTTCTTGCCCAGCAGGTCCTCGACCTTGCCGCGGATCTCGTCCGTCGCGAGGCCGCGGATCGTCAGCGTCGTACGGCGGCGCAGCACGTCGTCGGCCGTCTCGGCCCACTCGTGGTCACGCGCGTAGACGACCTGCGCCCAGATCTCCGGGGCGTCGGGGTGGACGCGCTCGGCGAGCTCCGGGTTCTCGTTCGCCAGGCGGGCGATGTCGAAGGACAGCGAGCCGTAGTGCGTCGCCAGGTGACGGGCGGTGTCCGGCGCCATGCGCGGGCCGGGGGCCGGGCCGTCGACGAGCAGTCGGTGGGCGACCGCGCGCGGGTTGGCGATGCCGGGCAGCGGCAGCTTCTTCGGCAGCGTGGAGATCGGCTCGTAGTCGTCGCCCAGCGGGTGGCCCGGCAGCGACTCCAGCTTCTTCATGATGGTGCGGCCGATGTGGCGGAACGTCGTCCACTTGCCGCCCGCGACCGACAGCATGCCGCCGCGGCCCTCGGTGACGACCGTCTCGCGCTTGGCCTTGGAGGTGTCGCCCGGACCGCCGGGCAGCACCCGCAGACCCGCGAACGAGTACGTGATCAGATCACGGGACAGCTGCTGGTCCCGGATCGAGAACGCGGCCTCGTCCAGGATCTGCGCGGTGTCCTGCTCGGTGACCGAGACGTCGCGCGGGTCGCCCTCGTACTCCTCGTCGGTCGTGCCGAGCAGCAGCATGTCCTCCCACGGCAGGGCGAACGTGATGCGGTACTTGTCGATCGGCGTGGCCAGCGCGGCCTTCCAGGGGGCGGTGCGCTTGAGGACGAGGTGCGCGCCCTTGGACAGGCGGATGGAGGGGGCCGCGTCCGGGTCCTCCATCGCGCGCAGGTGGTCGACCCAGGGGCCGGTGGCGTTCAGGACGAGCCGGGCGCTGACGCCGAACTCGTCACCGGACTGGCGGTCCTTGAGGTCGGCGCCCGTGACCCGGCCCTTGGTGAAGCGCAGGCCGGTGACCTCGGCGTGGTTGAGGACGACGGCGCCGGCCTCGACGGCCGCGCGGACCGTCATCAGGGCCATGCGGGCGTCGTTCATCTGGTCGTCGCCGTAGACCGCGACGGCCTTCAGGTTGTCGGTGCGCAGCTCCGGCACGTCCTGCGCCGCCTTGGCGGGGGAGAGCAGGTGGCCGACGCCGTCGCCGAACGCGGAGAGCGCCGAGTAGGCGAAGACGCCCGCGCCGAGCTTGGCGGCGCCGTGCGGGCCGCCCTTGTACACCGGCAGGTAGAAGGTGAGCGGGTTGGCGAGGTGCGGTGCCACCTGACGCGACACCGCACGCCGCTCGAAGTGGTTCTCCGCCACCAGCTTCACCGCGCCGGTCTGCAGGTAGCGCAGACCGCCGTGGAGAAGCTTGGAGGAGGCGGAGGAGGTGGCGCCAGCGAAGTCGCCGGCGTCCACCAGGGCCACCCTGAGACCCGACTGCGCGGCGTGCCAGGCGGTGGAGATGCCCAGGATGCCGCCGCCGATCACCAGGAGGTCGTACGCCGCCTTGGAAAGGCGTTCCCGGGTCTCGGCACGGCTCGGGTTGCCGCCGGCCGCCGGCGGCGTCCCGAGTGCCGAGATGACGGGGCCGCTCTCTAGGGTGGTCATGGTTATTGCTCCTCGTCAGCTGAGCTGTGGTCAGCTCTCGTCTTCGAGCCAGCCCATGGTCCGCTCCACGGCCTTGAGCCAGTTCTTGTACTCACGGGCGCGGGTGTCCGCGTCCATGCGGGGGGTCCATTCGGCGGCCCGGCGCCAGTTGGCGCGCAGGTCGTCGGTGGAAGACCAGAAGCCGACGGCGAGGCCGGCGGCGTATGCGGCGCCGAGGCAGGTCGTCTCGGCCACCATCGGACGCACCACGGGCGCGTCCAGGAAGTCCGAGAGGGTCTGCATCAGCAGGTTGTTGGAGGTCATGCCGCCGTCGACCTTGAGGGCCGCGAGCTCGACGCCGGAGTCCTTCGTCATGGCGTCGGTGATCTCACGGGTCTGCCAGGCGGTGGCCTCCAGGACGGCGCGCGCGATGTGCGCCTTGGTGACGTACCGGGTGAGACCGGCGATCACACCGCGGGCGTCGGAGCGCCAGTACGGGGCGAACAGGCCGGAGAAGGCCGGGACGAAGTAGGCGCCGCCGTTGTCCTCGACGCTGGAGGCCAGCGTCTCGATCTCGGCGGCGGACTTGATGAGGCCCATCTGGTCGCGCATCCACTGCACCAGGGAGCCGGTGACGGCGATGGAGCCCTCGAGGGCGTAGACCGGCTTGGCGTCGCCGATCTGGTAGCCGACGGTGGTCAGCAGGCCGGAGTACGAGTTGATGGCCTTCTCACCGGTGTTCATCAGCATGAACGTGCCGGTGCCGTACGTGGACTTCGCCTCGCCCTCGGCGAAACAGGTCTGGCCGAACAGGGCCGCCTGCTGGTCGCCGAGCGCGGAGGCGACCGGGATGCCGCCCAGGAGGTCGCCGAGCTTGCCGCCGGTGACCTCGCCGTAGACCTCGGCGGAGGAGCGGATCTCGGGGAGGATCTGCATCGGCACGCCGATGGAGTCGCAGATGCGCTCGTCCCACTGCATGCTGTGCAGGTCCATCAGCATGGTGCGGGAGGCGTTGGTGACGTCGGTGACGTGCTTGCCGCCGTTGACTCCGCCCGTCAGGTTCCAGATGACCCAGGAGTCCATGGTGCCGAAGAGGATGTCGCCCGCCTCGGCGCGCTCGCGCAGGCCCTCGACGTTGTCGAGCAGCCAGCGGGCCTTGGGGCCCGCGAAGTAGGAGGCCAGCGGCAGCCCGGTCTCGCGCCGGAAGCGGTCCTGGCCGACGTTGCGCCCGAGCTCCTTGCAGAGCGCGTCGGTGCGGGTGTCCTGCCAGACGATGGCGTTGTACACCGGCTCACCGGTGTTCTTGTCCCACAGCAGCGTGGTCTCGCGCTGGTTGGTGATGCCGATGGCCTTGATGTCGTCGCGGGTGATGCCGGCCTTCTGGATGGCGCCGGCGACGACTTCCTGGACGTTGGTCCAGATCTCCGTGGCGTTGTGCTCGACCCACCCCGGCTTGGGGAAGATCTGCTCGTGCTCCTTCTGGTCGACGGAGACGATGCGGCCGTCCCGGTCGAAGACGATGCAGCGGCTGGACGTGGTGCCCTGGTCGATCGCCGCGATGAAGGGGCCTGCGGTGTGCGCGTCGGTCACGGTGTGCTCCTGAAGTGCGTCGTGGTCGGGTGGTCGGCGGGTTCGCTCAGAACAGCTTGAAGATGTATGCGGCGAGAGCGCCGCCGATCAGCGGACCGACCACGGGAATCCACGCGTACGACCAGTCGGAGCCACCCTTGTTGGGGAGCGGGAGCAGCGAGTGGACGATACGGGGGCCGAGGTCACGGACCGGGTTGATGGCGTAGCCGGTGGGGCCGCCGAGCGAGAGGCCGATGCCCACCACGACGAGCGCGGTGATCAGGGCGCCCAGGGTGCCGAGGCCGTTGCCGCCGTCGTTGAGGCCCTGGGTGAGGATCGCCAGGACGAGCACGGTCGTGGCGATGATCTCGGTGATGAGGTTCTGTACGGCGTTCCGGATCTCCGGGCCGGTCGAGAAGATGCCGAGCACGGGACCGGCCGCGGGGGCCGCCTTCTGGTCGACGAGGCCTTCCTCGGCGGGCTGGGCCTTGATGATCTCGGGGTCCGTGAGGTGGGCCTGGAACTGCCCGTAGTACGTCGCCCACACGAGCACGGCGCCGATCATCGCGCCCAGGAGCTGCGAGGCCAGGTAGAGCGGCACGTCGCCCCACTTGGTGCCGCCCTCGACCGCGAGGCCGATGGTGACCGCCGGGTTCAGGTGGGCGCCCGAGACGCCACCGGCCAGATAGGCGGCCGTGAGGACCGCGAAGCCCCACCCGAAGGTGATGGCGAGCCAGCCGGCGTCCTTGGCCTTCGAGCGCTTGAGCGTGACGGCGGCGCACACGCCACCGCCCAGCAGAATGAGAACGGCGGTACCGATGGTCTCGCCGAGGAAGATGTCGTGGCTGGACACCCGCGACTCCTTTGTCCTTCGTCCAGGGGAAAGCCGAACCCCGGGTCCCTCCGGTGGTCCGCGCCCTCAGGTGAGAGCGTTGCCGGCCCTTGGCTCGCCCCACTCTAACGCGTAATGCCGTTAGCTGTTCGACAATGCCGACCGGTGGACGCGAGTCTGACTCTGGGGTTACCAGCGCGTCAAGACTTCTGTAATTGAAAACACGATCGTTATTGATCGTTTCGCCCTATCGGTGGGCGTGCCACTTGAGGTCACCGGCCTGCACGGGACGTTCCAGCCTGTCCGGCGTTTGAGGACGAGGCGCGAAGCGCCGACGAACGGGGGGCACGGGGGCGGAGCCCCCCGGATCGGGAAGGGGCGGGCCCGGGGCGCCCCGCGAGGGCCCGCCGGAGGTCAGAAGCGGCTGGCGCCCAGGTCCCGCGAGACCGCCCGCGCGCAGTCCCGCACCGCGGCGATCAGCTCCGGCCGCAGCTCCCCGTCCGGGCACACCCGCTCGACCGCGCCCGTGACCCCGACCGCACCCACCGGCATCCGCCGCCGGTCGTAGATGGGCGCGGCCACGGAGGCGATCCCTTCCCAGGTCTCCTCCTCGTCGGTCGCGTACCCGCGCGCCCGCGTGAGGTCGAGGACGCCCTCGAACTCCGCGGGGCCGCAGACCGTCCGGTCCGTGAACGCCCGCCGCTCGGCCTCCAGGGCCTCGCTGTGCGCCACCGGGTCGTACGCCGCGAGCACCTTGCCGAGCGCCGTGGAGTGCAGCGGCTGCATGGCCCCCACCTCCAGGACCTGGCGGCTGTCGTCGGGCCGGAAGACGTGGTGCACGATCAGCACGCCCTGCTGGTGAAGCACGCCCAGGTAGACGCTCTCGCCGCTGGAGCGGGCCAGGTCGTCGGTCCACACCAGGGCGCGGGCGCGCAGCTCGTGCACGTCCAGGTAGCTGTTGCCGAGGCGCAGCAGCTCCGCGCCCAGCTGATAGCGCCCCGACGCCGCGTCCTGCTCCACGAACCCCTCCTGCTGGAGGGTGCGCAGGATGCCGTGGGCCGTGCCCTTGGCCAGACCGAGGGAGGAGGCGATGTCCGAGAGGCCGAGCCGGCGCTCGCCGCCCGCGAGCAGGCGCAGCATCGCCGCGGCCCGTTCGAGCGACTGGATGTTGCGTGCCATCGCAGCCCTTTCCTCCATCCCGTTCCCGCACCCCTGTGTGCCGGGCACTCGTTCCGCGGCTCCCTCGCGAACGGGGTCGCCGTTCGGCAATGCTGAACACTATCGGTCGTTGCCGACCTCTGGCTAAGGGTGCGCACCGCCTTGTCGCGCGGCGGGTCCCTCGACGGCGATTTCCAGCCACGCGTCCGTCCCGTGGAATGCCCTCACACCAGAACGCCCGTCCCGGCTACGCTGACCGGGTGCGCCTTCCACGGGAAGCCGCAAAGCCGACAGCCGTCGCACTCCAGGGAGCTCATTCATGGCCTCGTCGCCGACCCCCTCATCCGTTTCCGCAGCGGAGACCTCCGCCGGGAACCGAGCCGACGCCCTTCGCGAGGCGCTCGCCACCCGCGTGGTGGTCGCCGACGGCGCGATGGGCACGATGCTGCAGGCACAGGACCCCAGCCTCGAGGACTTCCAGAACCTCGAAGGCTGTAACGAGGTCCTGAACGTCACCCGTCCCGACATCGTCCGCTCCGTGCACGAGGAGTACTTCGCCGCGGGCGTCGACTGCGTGGAGACCAACACCTTCGGCGCGAACCACGCCGCGCTCGGCGAGTACGACATCCCCGAGCGCGTCTTCGAGCTCTCCGAGGCCGGTGCCCGCATCGCCCGCGAGGTCGCCGACGAGTTCACCGCGAGCACCGGACAGCAGCGCTGGGTGCTCGGCTCCATGGGCCCCGGCACCAAGCTGCCCACCCTCGGCCACGCCCCGTACCGGCTGCTGCGCGACGCCTACCAGCAGAACGCCGAAGGCATGATCGCCGGCGGCGCCGACGCGCTCCTGGTGGAGACCACCCAGGACCTGCTCCAGACCAAGTCGGCCCTGCTCGGCGCCCGCCGCGCCCTGGAGGCCACCGGTGCGAACCTGCCGCTGATCTGCTCCGTCACGGTGGAGACGACCGGCACGATGCTCCTCGGCTCGGAGATCGGCGCCGCGCTCACCGCCCTGGAGCCCCTCGGCATCGACATGATCGGCCTCAACTGCGCGACCGGCCCGGCCGAGATGAGCGAGCACCTGCGCTATCTGGCCCGCCACTCGCGCGTGCCGCTCGCCTGCATGCCCAACGCGGGCCTGCCCGTCCTCGGCAAGGACGGCGCCCACTACCCGCTGTCGGCCGCCGAGCTGGCCGACGCCCAGGAGACGTTCGTCAGCGAGTACGGCCTGTCCCTCATCGGCGGCTGCTGCGGCACGACGCCCGAGCACCTGCGCCAGGTCGTCGAGCGCGTGCGCGGACTCACCCCGACCACGCGCGACCCGCGCCCCGAGCCGGGCGCCGCCTCGCTCTACCAGACTGTCCCGTTCCGCCAGGACACGTCGTACCTCGCGATCGGCGAGCGGACCAACGCCAACGGCTCCAAGAAGTTCCGCGAGGCCATGCTGGACGCCCGCTGGGACGACTGCGTGGAGATGGCCCGCGACCAGATCCGCGAGGGCGCCCACATGCTCGACCTGTGCGTCGACTACGTGGGCCGCGACGGCGTGGCGGACATGGAGGAGCTCGCCGGACGCTTCGCCACCGCCTCCACGCTGCCCATCGTCCTGGACTCCACCGAGGTCGACGTCATCCAGGCGGGCCTGGAGAAGCTGGGCGGCCGCGCCGTCATCAACTCCGTGAACTACGAGGACGGCGACGGCCCCGAGTCCCGCTTCGCCAAGGTCACCGAGCTGGCCCAGGAGCACGGCGCCGCCCTCATCGCCCTCACCATCGACGAGGAGGGCCAGGCCCGCACCCCCGAGAAGAAGGTCGAGATCGCCGAGCGGCTCATCGACGACCTCACCGGGAACTGGGGCATCCTGGAGTCGGACATCCTCATCGACACCCTGACGTTCACCATCTGCACCGGTCAGGAGGAGTCCCGCAAGGACGGCATCGCCACCATCGAGGCGATCCGCGAGCTCAAGCGGCGCCACCCGGACGTCCAGACCACGCTCGGCCTGTCCAACATCTCCTTCGGCCTCAACCCGGCCGCCCGCATCCTGCTGAACTCCGTCTTCCTGGACGAGTGCGTCAAGGCCGGCCTCGACTCCGCGATCGTGCACGCCTCGAAGATCCTGCCGATCGCGCGCTTCAGCGAGGAGGAGGTCACCACCGCCCTCGACCTGATCTACGACCGCCGCGCCGAGGGCTACGACCCGCTGCAGAAGCTGATGGCGCTCTTCGAGGGCGCCACCGCCAAGTCCCTCAAGGCGGGCAAGGCCGAGGAGCTGGCCGCCCTGCCGCTGGACGAGCGCCTCCAGCGCCGCATCATCGACGGCGAGAAGAACGGCCTGGAGACCGACCTCGACGAGGCCCTGGAGACCCGCAAGGCCCTCGACATCGTCAACGACACCCTCCTGGAGGGCATGAAGGTCGTCGGCGAGCTGTTCGGATCCGGTCAGATGCAGCTGCCGTTCGTGCTCCAGTCCGCCGAGGTCATGAAGACGGCCGTCGCCCACCTCGAACCGCACATGGAGAAGTCCGACGCCGAGGGCAAGGGCACCATCGTCCTCGCCACCGTCCGCGGCGACGTCCACGACATCGGCAAGAACCTCGTCGACATCATCCTGTCCAACAACGGCTACAACGTGGTCAACCTGGGCATCAAGCAGCCCGTGGCCGCGATCCTCGACGCCGCGCAGGAACACAAGGCCGACGTCATCGGCATGTCCGGCCTCCTGGTCAAGTCCACCGTGATCATGAAGGAGAACCTGGAGGAGCTGAACCAGCGCCAGATGGCCGCGGACTACCCGGTCATCCTCGGCGGCGCCGCCCTCACCCGCGCCTACGTCGAGCAGGACCTGCACGAGATCTACGAGGGCGAGGTCCGCTACGCCCGCGACGCCTTCGAGGGCCTGCGCCTGATGGACGCCCTCATCGCCGTCAAGCGCGGCGTGCCCGGCGCCACCCTGCCCGAGCTCAAGCAGCGCCGCGTGCCCAAGCGGGACACGGCCGCCGTCGAGGTCAAGGAGCCCGAGGGCCCGGCCCGCTCCGACGTCGCCGTCGACAACCCCGTGCCCACGCCGCCGTTCTGGGGCACCCGCGTCATCAAGGGCATCCAGCTCAAGGAGTACGCCTCCTGGCTGGACGAGGGCGCCCTGTTCAAGGGCCAGTGGGGCCTGAAGCAGGCCCGCACCGGCGACGGGCCGACGTACGAGGAGCTCGCCGAGACCGAGGGCAGGCCCCGGCTGCGCGGTCTGCTCGACGACCTGCAGACCAAGAGCCTGCTCGAAGCCGCCGTCGTCTACGGCTACTTCCCCTGCGTCTCCAAGGGCGACGACCTGATCATCCTGGACGAGCAGGGCAACGAGCGCACCCGCTTCTCCTTCCCGCGCCAGCGCCGCGGCCGCCACCTGTGCCTCGCGGACTTCTTCCGCCCCGAGGAGTCCGGCGAGACCGACGTGGTGGGCCTCCAGGTCGTCACCGTCGGCTCGAAGATCGGCGAGGCCACCGCCGAGCTGTTCGCCGCCGACTCCTACCGCGACTACCTGGAACTGCATGGCCTGTCCGTGCAGTTGGCCGAGGCCCTCGCCGAGTACTGGCACGCGCGCGTGCGCGCCGAGCTGGGCTTCGGCGGCGAGGACCCCGCCGACGTCGAGGACATGTTCGCGCTCAAGTACCGCGGCGCGCGCTTCTCGCTCGGCTACGGCGCCTGCCCGGACCTGGAGGACCGCGCGAAGATCGCCGAGCTCCTGCGGCCCGAGCGCATCGGCGTCCAGCTCTCCGAGGAGTTCCAGCTCCACCCCGAGCAGTCCACGGACGCCATCGTGCTGCACCACCCGGAGGCGAAGTACTTCAACGCCCGCTGAAGTCGCTCCGCCCCGGCCGTAACCCAAGAGCATTCACACCGGACGAGTCGTACACTGGTCGGTCCAGTACAGGCCGGTCCCCTTCTGGGGCCGGCCTTCTCGTCCCTCATGGAGGTGTACGGATGACCAGTACGGTCCCCGCATTCGGAACACGAACGGCCGAAGGCTCCGCGCTGCAGGCCGTTCTCCTCGACATGGACGGAACGCTCGTCGACACCGAGGGCTTCTGGTGGGACGCCGAGGTCGAGGTGTTCGCCGCGCTCGGCCACCGGCTCGACGAGGCCTGGCGCGACGTCGTGGTGGGCGGTCCCATGTCCCGCAGCGCGGGCTTCCTCATCGAGGCCACCGGCGCCGACATCACCCTCGACGAGCTGACGGTCCTGCTCAACGACGGCTTCGAGGACCGCATCAGCCGCGCCCTGCCGCTGATGCCGGGCGCCGCCAGACTGCTCGCCGAGCTCTCCGCCCACGAGGTGCCGACGGCCCTGGTCTCCGCCTCGCACCGGCGCATCATCGACCGCGTCCTCGGCTCCATCGGCGCCCACCACTTCGCCCTGACCGTCGCGGGCGACGAGGTGGCCCGCACCAAGCCGCACCCCGACCCGTATCTGCTCGCCGCGTCGGGGCTCGGCGCCGACCCGTCCCGCTGCGCGGTCATCGAGGACACCGCGACCGGCGTGGCCGCAGCCGAGGCCGCGGGCTGCCGCGTGGTGGCCGTGCCGTCCGTCGCGCCCATCGGCCCGGCCGCGGGCCGGACCGTCGTACCCTCGCTCGAACACGTCGACCTGTCGTTCCTGCGCGGCCTGATGAACACGCCCGCCCCGCGCCGCTGACCGCCCCGGCCCGCCCCGGAGCCGAGCGCCTCCGGGGCTGCGGAGAACCGGCCAACCACCGGCCCATGGCTGAAAAGCCCAGACAGCGCGCCCAGTTGAAAGTGTGACCTTTCCCACTGGTAAGAGGGTCGACAGCTGCGCCGACTTGTGCAGATGGGGTGGTGTACCCCTGGGGGGACATGCCCTTGTGTCCCGATTGGCCCGACGGTGCACGAAACCTTCCACTGTCGCGTTATCGGTGCGTCCACACCCCGTATCCCTGCGTGATGGCAGCCCAACTCCGGTCTCCGTCAACGCCCCTAAGGGCGCGGACTAATCTCGTCGCGAGAACATCGCCGCCACCCCCCGTGCCCCTATCAACCCCACCCCGCCGTTGCCGGAAACACGGGATCAAGAGCTCTGGAGAACGTCCAGCATGAACCGCAAGACTTTGGTGCTGCCGGCCCTGATAGGTCTGCTCGCCCCCGCGCTTGCCGCGTGTGGCGGTTCGGGCAGCGGGGACGGCGACGACCCCATCGCAGCGGGCACCACCGACCGGTTCAGGGCCTCCAAAGAGGTACCGGCTCCGTTCGACCCGGCGTACGCCTACGACGCCGGGTCCTGGAACGTACTGCGCCAGACCCTCCAGACGCTGATGGCCCTGCCGCGCGGGGGCGGCGGCGAGCCGGAGCCCGAGGCGGCCCAGAAGTGCGGCTTCACCGACACCGGCAACGAGCGCTACGCCTGCACCCTGCGCAAGGACCTCAAGTTCGCCGACGGCAAGCCGCTGACCGCCGCCGACGTGAAGTTCTCCATCGAGCGTGTGCGCGACATGAAGGTCACCAACCCCAGCGGTTCCGCCCAGCTCGTGTCCAACGTCGAGACCATCGAGGTCCAGGGCGAGCGCGGCGTCGTCTTCCATCTGAAGACCCCCGACGCGACCTTCCCGTACAAGCTCGCCACGCCGACCGCGGGCATCGTCAGCCCCGACCACTACCGCAAGGGCAAGCTGCGCGAGGGCTTCGACCTCGACGGCTCCGGGCCGTACACCGTCAAGCAGGAAGTGAAGAACGACCAGCTGGTCAAGGCCGTCTTCACCAAGAACCCGAACTACAAGGGCTCCTTCTCCCCGCAGAACAAGAAGGTCGAGCTGCGCACCTTCGCCACCTCCACCGCCATGGGCAAGGCGCTGGAGGACGGCGACATCGACCTGATGACCCGCACCATGTCGCCTGAGCAGATCAAGCAGCTCGACGTGAACCCGGGCAAGAACCTCGACCTCGTCGACATGCCCGGCCTGGAGATCCGCTACCTCGCCTTCAACACCGACGCGGCGAGCGTGAAGGACAAGGCCGTCCGCCAGGCCATGGCGCAGGTCATCGACCGCGGCGCGCTCGTGGGCAAGGTCTACGGCTCCACCGCCGACCCGCTGTACTCGCTGGTGCCGACCACCATCACCGGCCACTCCAACTCCTTCTTCAACCGCTACAACGACCCCAGCGTCAAGAAGGCCAAGGAGCTGCTCGCCGGGGCGGGCATCGACACGCCGGTGAAGCTGACGCTGCACTACACCACCGACCACTACGGCCCGGCCACGAAGAAGGAGTTCGAGGTCCTGAGCCAGCAGCTCAACGACAGCGGCCTCTTCGACGTCAAGATCAAGGGCGACGTCTGGAACACCTTCCGCGCCGCCGCCCAGCAGGGCAAGTACGACGTCTACGGCATGGGCTGGTTCCCCGACTTCCCGGACGCCGACAACTTCCTGGCGCCGTTCCTCGCCGAGGACAACTTCCTCAGCTCGCCCTACCGCAACCGGACCATCAACAACGAACTGATCCCCACCTCACGCCGCGAGGCCGACCGCCTCAGCGCCGCCAAGAGCATCGAGCGGATCCAGGACATCGTGGCCGAGGACGTCCCGGTGCTCCCGCTGTGGCAGGGCAAGCAGTACATCGCCGCCCGTGACGACATCACAGGCGTCGAATGGGCTCTCAACTCCTCCTCCAACCTGCAGTTGTGGGAGCTCGCCCGTGGCGTGGGCGACTGATCGACGCCCCACACGCCGACAGAGACAACGACAAGGCACGCAAGTGAAAATCCGTAACCCGTGGCTGGCCCTCCCCCTCTCCTCGGGCCTGGCCGCCGCCCTGCTGACCGGCTGTGGCTCCGAGTCCTCCGGATCGGCCGACGACAGCGACTCCGTGGTCGTCGGCATGTCCGACGACGTCGTCGCCACCGACCCGGCCTCCGGTTACGACCCGGGCTCCTGGCTCCTGTTCAACAACGTCTTCCAGTCGCTCCTGAGCTTCCCCAAGGGCGCCACCGAACCGGAGCCCGAGGCCGCCAGGAAGTGCGGCTTCACCGACCAGCGGACCAAGGTCTACACCTGCACGCTGCGCCAGGGCCTGAAGTTCAGCAACGGAAACGCCCTCACCTCGAAGGACGTCAAGTTCTCCTTCGACCGCATGATGAACATCAACGACGGCAAGGGCCCGGCGCTGATGTTCCCGATGCTCGACCGCGTCGAGACGCCCAACGCCAAGACGGTCGTCTTCAAGCTGAAGGTCCCCGACGCGACCTTCCCCAGCAAGATCGCCTCCGGTGCGGGCTCCATCGTCGACCACCGCGAGTACCCGGCGAACAAGCTCCGCGCCGACGGCGAGGCCATCGGCTCCGGCCCCTACAAGCTGGACTCCTTCAGCAAGGACCAGGCCGTCTTCGCCGTCAACGACAGCTACCACGGCTCCGCCAAGCCGAAGAACGAGGGCGTCACGCTCCGCTTCTTCCACGGCGACCGCAAGGCCCTCAAGCAGGCGATCACCGACGAGAAGATCGACGTCGCCTACCGAGGCCTCGCCGCCGCGGACATCTCCGACATCCAGCAGGACAACGACCGCAAGCTCCAGGTCGTCGAGGGCACCAGCGCCGAGGTCCAGCACCTGGTCTTCAACGTCAAGGACCCGGTCGCGGGCAAGGCCGGCGTGCGCAAGGCCATCGCCTATCTGCTCGACCGCGAGGCGCTCGTCGACCAGGTGTACCAGGGCACGGCCACGCCGCTGTACTCGATCGTCCCGGCCGGCATCGGCGGCCACAACACCGCGTTCTTCGACACCTACGGCGCCCGTCCGCAGCGCGACAAGGCCTCCCAGGCCCTCCACCAGGCCGGCTACGACAGCAAGGTCCGCCTCACCCTGTGGTCCACGCCGTCCCGCTACGGCCCGGCCACCGACCAGGAGCTGCGCGCCATAGCCAAGCAGCTCAACGCCAGCGGCCTGTTCGAGGCGGACGTGAAGTCCGTCGAGTTCGAGCAGTACGAGAAGGACATCAAGGCCGGCAAGTACGGCGTGTACGTCAAGGGCTGGGTGCCGGACTACCCGGATCCGGACAACTTCACGCAGCCGTTCTTCGGCAAGGGCAACGTCCTGTCGAACCGCTACGAGAACGACACGATCACCGAGAAGATCATCCCGTCGACGGCCGCGCAGAGCGACCGCACCTCGACCGACAAGGACTACGGCCGGCTCCAGGACCTCGTCGCCACCGAGGTCCCCCTCCTCCCGGTCTGGCAGGCCAAGCAGTACGCCGTCGTCCGCGAGAACGTCTACGGCGTGGAGTCCTGCCTCGACGCGTCGACCGTGTTCCGCTTCTGGGAGCTGAGCAAGGACTAGCCTGAGCAAGGACGAGCAGAAACGATGCGGGCCCTGCTTCCGGGAGGAAGCAGGGCCCGCATCGCTGTGTCCCGGGCCGGCCCGCGGTGACCGCCGGGACCACCGGGCGCGGCGGCTACTGAGCCCCGGGCCGCACCAGACCGCTCTCGTACGCGTACACCGCGGCCTGCACCCGGTCACGCAGCCCCAGCTTCGTCAGGACGTGCCCCACGTGGGTCTTCACGGTCGTCTCGCTCACGAACAGATCCGCGGCGATCTCCGCGTTGGACAGCCCCCGGGCCACCAGCTTGAGGACCTCCACCTCGCGCTCGGTCAGTGTGTGCAGCGTGTCCGGCACCGGCTCGTCGCCCGAGGGCAGATGCCCCGCGTACTTGTCGAGCAGCCGCCGCGTGATGCTCGGCGCCAGCATGGCCTCACCGGCCGCGACCACCCTGATGGCCTGCACCAGCTCGTTCGCCGGAGCGTCCTTGAGGAGGAAGCCGCTGGCGCCCGCGCGCAGCGCCTCCACCACGTACTCGTCGAGGTCGAACGTGGTGAGGACGAGCACCTTCGCCGGGCCGTCCCGGCCGGGCCCGGTGATCTGCCGGGTGGCCTCCACCCCGTCCATCCGCGGCATGCGGATGTCCATCAGGACCACATCGGGCTGCAGCGCCCGTACCTGGTCCAGAGCCTGCAGGCCGTCTCCGGCCTCGCCGACGACCGCGATGTCCTGCTCGGCCTCCAGGATCATCCGGAAACCGGTGCGCAACAGCGGCTGGTCGTCGACCAGTAGGACGCGGATGGCCACGTAACTCTCCTTCGCCTAGCCCGGGCCCATTCTGCCCTGCTCGTCGCCGCCCGACTCGGGCGGCCTCACCGCGAGCGGATACGGCGGGGGAGTGCCGCCGAATTCCGGACAGACGGCCCTGTGGTCGCACCAGCCGCACAGCTTCGTCGGCCGCGGCCGCCAGTCGCCCGTCTCCGTCGCGGCGACGATGGCCTCCCACAGCGCGAGCAGCTTGCGCTCGACCCGCTCCAGGTCCGCGGGCACCGGGTCGTACGTGATCACGTCGCCGCTGCCCAGATACACCAGCTGGAGGCGGCGCGGCAGCACACCCTTCAGGCGCCACACCACCAGGGCGTAGAACTTCATCTGGAACAGCGCACCCTCCGCGTACTCCGGGCGGGGGGCCTTGCCCGTCTTGTAGTCCACGATCCGGACCTCGCCCGTGGGCGCGACGTCCACCCGGTCGATGATCCCGCGCAGCTTCAGGCCGGACTCCAGCTCGGCCTGCACGAACAGCTCCCGCTCCGCAGGCTCCAGACGCGTGGGGTCCTCCAGCGTGAACCACCGCTCGACCAGGCGCTCCGCGTCCGCGAGCCAGCGCGCGAGCCGCTCGCCCTCCGCGTCGTCCGCGAACAGCTCGGCCAGCTCCGGCTTCGCCTCCCGCAGCCGGTCCCACTGGCCCGGCACCAGGGCCTTGGCGCGCGGCGCGGTCCGCTCCGCCGCGGGCGCGTCGAAGAGCCTCTCCAGGACCGCGTGCACCAGCGTGCCGCGCGTGGCCGCCTCGCTCGGCTTCTCCGGCAGCTTGTCGATCACCCGGAAGCGATAGAGCAGCGGACACTGCATGAAGTCGCTGGCGCGCGAGGGCGACAGCGAGGCCGGGCGCGCGGCCGTCGCGGACGCCGCGGCGGCGTCGGTCCTGGTCTCCATGACCCCAGACCCTACGACCCACCACTGACAACGGCCGCATACCATCGACGACAGACCCTCTCGCCCTGCATGATCGTGCGTGCACCCGCGCCCACGGCAGGAGCGGGGGACGCTTCGAACGAGGGGACACCGTGGACGAAAGCGGCGGGAGCGGCAGGCCGCGGTCCGACAGCACGCCCGAGCGCGACCCGGCGGGCGCGCATCCGGCACGCCCGGAGACGGACGGTCCCGGCCCCGAGCCGACACCGGACCCCACGGCCGGGGCCCCGGAGCGGACGACGGACGGCCCGGCTCCGGAGCGGACGAGCGGCGGCGCCGAACCCTCGGCCCCCTCGACGGACAGCACTCCCGCGGAGCGTTCGGCCTCCCCGACGGGCGGCACCCCCGCGGAGCCCTCGGCCCCGGCGTTGCCACAGCCCTCGAAGCCCGCGACGCCTGAACCGCCCAGCACCGAGCCCGCCGCCTCCGCCCCTACGGCGCCCGAGCCCGCGGCGCCGAAGCCCGGGCCTTCCGAGCCCGCGGCCCCGAAGCGCACGACTCCAGCCCCCGAGGCCGAGGCTCCCGAGGCCGCAGCCTCTGCGCTTGCGGCCTCCGGCCCCGTGGCACCGAAGCCTGCGGCTTCCGAACCCGCGGCCTCCGACCCCGAGGTCCCTGTGGCACCGAAGCCCGCGGCCTCCGAGTCCGCCGCGCCGAGGCCCGCGGCCCCCGAGCCCGAGGTCCCCGTGACGCCGAAGCCCGGGGCTTCCGAGCCCGAGACCCCCAGGCCCGAGGCCCCCGCCTCCCCGGCAGCGAGGCCCGAGCCCACGGAGCCCCAGACCACGGAGCCCCAGACCCCCGAGCCCGGCACCGCCGCGCCCACCAGCCCCCCGGCACCGGCCTCGCGGCCCAACCCCGCGCGGGCCCCCGAACCCCCGGCGGCCCCCGAACCCCCGGCGCCCACGCCGCCCCGCGTGGACATCGGCAAGCCGCGCCCCGCGGCGAGCAGCGGACGCGCCGGTGGCGACCCCGCCAAGGAGCAGCCCAAGAACCCCGGCGGCGGTCTCCTCATGGGCCGCCCCTTCGGGGTGCCCGTGTACGTGGCGCCCAGCTGGTTCCTCGTCGCCGCCCTCATCACCTGGGTCTTCGGCGACCAACTGGACCGCGTCCTGCCCGAGCTCGGCGGCGCCCGCTATCTCGTCTCGCTGTTCTTCGCCGTCGCCTTCTACGCCTCCGTGCTCGTGCACGAACTCGCCCACACCGTGGCCGCCCTCCGCTTCAAGCTGCCGGTGCGCCGCATCCAGCTCCAGTTCTTCGGCGGCGTCAGCGAGATCGAGAAGGAGTCCGAGACCCCCGGCCGCGAGTTCGTGCTCGCCTTCGTCGGCCCCCTGCTCTCCCTCGTGCTCGCCGGTGTCTTCTACGTCGCCATGCGCGCCGTGGAACCCGACACCGTGCCCGGCGTCCTGCTCGCGGGCCTGATGATCTCCAACCTCATCGTGGCGATCTTCAACCTGCTGCCCGGCTTGCCCCTGGACGGCGGCCGCATGCTCCGCGCCGTCGTCTGGAAGATCACCGGCAGGCCGATGAGCGGCACCGTCGCCGCCGCCTGGGTCGGCCGCGCCCTCGCCATCTCCGTCCTCGTCGGACTGCCCGTCCTCAACCAGTCCGGCGCGCTCGGCGGCGACGCCCAGGACCTCGGCGGCATGGACACCGTCACCGACGCCCTGCTCGCCGCGATCCTCGCCGCCATCATCTGGACCGGCGCGGGCAACAGCCTGCGCATGGCCCGCCTCCGCGAGCACCTGCCCGAGCTGCGCGCCCGCGCCCTGACCCGGCGCGCCGTCCCGGTGGAGACCGACACGCCGCTGTCCGAGGCCCTGCGCCGGGCCAACGCGGCCGGCGCCCGCGCCCTCGTCGTCGTCGACACCGACGGCGACCCCATGGCCGTCGTCCGCGAGGCCGCCATCGTCGGCGTCCCCGAGCACCGCCGCCCCTGGGTCACGGTCAGCGGCCTCGCCCAGGACATCACCGAGGGCATGCGCGTCCCCGCCGACCTCGCGGGCGAGGAGCTGCTCGACCGGCTGCGCGCCACCCCCGCCACCGAGTACCTCGTCGTCGAGACCTCGGGCGAGATCTACGGAGTCCTGTCCGCGGCCGACGTCGAGCGCGCCTTCGTCAAGGCCATGGCCCGGCCCACCTGAGCCGCCCCGCCCCGCCGGTGGTCGGCGGCACCCGCCACGGCCGGTAGGCTGGTCACATGTCCGAACCGACCGGTGCCGCCCGCCGTCGCGGGCCCTTCAAGGTCGGGGACCAGGTCCAGCTCACCGACCCCAAGGGACGCCACTACACGTTCACGCTCGAAGCCGGGAAGAACTTCCACACCCACAAGGGTTCCTTCCCGCACGACGAGCTGATCGGCGCGCCCGAGGGCAGTGTTGTCCGCACCACGGGGAACGTCGCGTACCTCGCGCTGCGCCCCCTGCTCCCCGACTACGTCCTGTCCATGCCCCGCGGCGCCGCCGTGGTCTACCCCAAGGACGCGGGGCAGATCCTGGCCTTCGCCGACATCTTCCCCGGCGCCCGCGTCGTCGAGGCCGGGGTGGGCTCCGGTTCGCTCAGCGCCTTCCTGCTGCGCGCCATCGGCGACCAGGGCATGCTGCACTCCTACGAGCGCCGCGAGGACTTCGCCGAGATCGCCCAGCAGAACGTGGAGCGCTACTTCGGCGGCCCCCACCCCGCCTGGCAGCTCACCGTGGGCGACCTCCAGGACAATCTGTCCGACACCGAGGTCGACCGCGTCATCCTCGACATGCTCGCCCCCTGGGAGTGCCTGGAGGCCGTCTCCAAGGCGCTCGTCCCCGGCGGCATCCTGTGCGCCTACGTCGCCACGACCACGCAGCTGGCCCGCACCGTCGAGTCCATCCGCGAGCTCGGCGGCTTCAACGAGCCGACCGCCTGGGAATCGATGATCCGCAACTGGCACATCGAGGGCCTGGCCGTCCGCCCCGACCACCGCATGATCGGGCACACCGGCTTCCTGCTCACCGCCCGCCGCCTCGCGGACGGCGTCGAGCCGCCCATGCGCCGCCGTCGCCCCGCCAAGGGCGCCTACGGCGAGGACTACAGCGGTCCGAACGCCGACGGCGGCAACCCCCGCTGAGGCACCGGCCCCGACGGGCCCCGCGGCAGCACCACGGCGGCCACACCCGCCGTTTCCAACGCACCGGCGCCGTCGCCGAGTTCCCGAAGTAGCACGGGAACCCGGCGGCGGCGCCGTCCTGTTGAGCACCCGCGACCAGGCCGTACCCCGGTGTTCCGCGCCCCTGTGAGGTGTGACACGATGCTGGCCATCCCACCACCACCGGCACAGCCCTCACAGGAGACACTCCTCGTGCAGCACCCCGCCGTCCCGGAACTGGCTCACGCGGTGAACCAGCCGTGGGCCACGCGCCCCATCCACTGGGTCGCCACCGCGGCCGCCCTCGCCGCCGTCGTCGCGGCCTCCGCCTTCCTGGGTCCCGACCCGGCCACCGCCGCCCCGACGCGCACCGAAACGGAATCCAAGGCCGCCGCCCCCGCACCCGACCCGGCGGCCGTCGCGTACCCCCTGAACTGCGGCACCGCCAAGCCCGTCGTGGCCCAGAAGGCCACCGGTGACCTCGACGGCGACGGCCGCTCCGAAGCGGTGGTCGCCGTCCACTGCCTGGCGGGCTCCGGCACCCCGCCCGACGGCGTCTACGTCCTCACCAGGTCCCACCGGGGCGCCCCGCGCATCGTGGCCACCCTCGTCGACCCCAAGGACCGCAGCACCGTCCAGGACCTGCGCGTGCGCGGCACCACCGTCTCCGCGACGCTCCTCGGCTACTCCTCGCCCGACGTGCCCCGCTGCTGCCCCGACCGGCGCGACGCGACCAAGTGGCGCTGGAAGAACGGCGCGTTCACCCGCTCGACAAGCGGCGAGGCCCGCAGCGTGTGACGGGCCGGGCCCGGCACCACCCGCCCCGCCCGATGACACCCGGAGACAGCGAAGAGGGCCCGCACCCGCCTCACACGGCGGATACGGGCCCAGGTGACACGCGCTCGCTAACGCAGCGAAGCTATTCGGTCACTCTGCGTCGGGCCCATAGACCTCGACCTTGTCCGAAACCCGACGTACGTGAATACAGTCCCCGGGGCACTCCTTCGCCGAGTCCACCACGTCCCGCAACAGCGGAAGCGGAACCGGCGTCGACGCCCCAGGAGCCTGCAACAGCTCGTCGTCCGCATCCTTCACATACGCCAGACCGTCAATGTCCAGCTCGAAGACCTCAGGCGCGTACTGAGCGCAGATCCCGTCCCCGGTACACAGATCCTGATCGATCCAGACCTCGAGGGAGTCCTGCCCCTCACCGACGGTCCGAGCGTCGTGCCCCACGGTCATCTCTCCTGCCGAAACTGCGCCAGGCCCGGCCGACTTTGCAGCAAGTCCGGCCACCCCTGACGGGTGTTGAACAGTTCGACCCTACAACCGGCAGCTTTCCGATGTTGTTCGGTGGGTATTCCCCTGGCGTGAGGGAGAGCGCAAGGGTGAAGATCGGACACACCCCCACCGTCTTTGTGATCTAGGGGTTTCAATCAGCACCCACCCAGGTAGGGTCAGGAAGCGTCCAGCTCCCCTTGGAGGAGGTGAGGACCGTGGCAGCCCACGACGACGACATCAACCGCGGCATCCGGCCGGGGCGAGGGTCTGAAGACCCAGCCGGTCAGGTTGCCTATCTCGAGCAGGAAATCGCCGTCCTGCGACGCAAGCTCGCCGACTCTCCGCGGCACACGAGGATTCTCGAAGAGCGGATCGTCGAGCTGCAGACCAACCTGGCCGGCGTATCCGCACAGAACGAACGGCTCGCCAACACCCTCCGCGAGGCCCGCGACCAGATCGTGGCCCTCAAGGAAGAAGTCGACCGGCTCGCACAGCCGCCGGCAGGCTTCGGAGTCTTCCTCATGGCGAATGAGGACGGCACCGCCGACATCTTCACCGGCGGCCGCAAACTCCGGGTGAACGTCAGCCCGAGCGTCGAGCTCGACGAGCTCAGGCGCGGCCAGGAAGTCATGCTCAACGAAGCGCTCAACGTGGTCGAGGCCATGGAGTTCGAGCGCGTCGGAGACATCGTCACCCTCAAGGAGATCCTCGAGGACGGCGAACGGGCCCTCGTGCTCGGGCACACCGACGAAGAGCGGGTGGTCAGGCTCGCCGAGCCGCTCCTGGACGTGACCATCCGCGCCGGAGACGCCCTCCTGCTCGAACCCCGCTCCGGCTACGTCTACGAGGTCGTACCGAAGAGCGAAGTGGAGGAACTGGTCCTCGAAGAGGTCCCGGACATCAGCTACGACAAGATCGGCGGCCTCGGCGGCCAGATCGAGATGATCCGCGACGCGGTCGAGCTCCCCTACCTCTACCCCGACCTCTTCAAGGAGCACGAACTCAGGCCGCCCAAGGGCGTCCTGCTCTACGGCCCGCCCGGCTGCGGCAAGACGCTCATCGCCAAGGCCGTCGCCAACTCCCTTGCCAAGAAGGTCGCCGAGGTCACCGGCCAGCCCGCGGGGAAGAGCTTCTTCCTCAACATCAAGGGGCCCGAGCTCCTCAACAAGTACGTCGGCGAGACCGAGCGCCACATCCGCCTGGTCTTCCAGCGGGCCCGGGAGAAGGCGAGCGAGGGCACCCCCGTCATCGTCTTCTTCGACGAGATGGAATCCCTCTTCCGCACCCGCGGCAGCGGCGTCAGCTCGGACGTGGAGAACACCATCGTCCCGCAGCTGCTCGCCGAGATCGACGGCGTGGAAGGCCTGGAGAACGTCATCGTCATCGGCGCCTCCAACCGCGAAGACATGATCGACCCCGCCATCCTGCGCCCCGGACGCCTCGATGTGAAGATCAAGATCGAGCGCCCGGACGCCGAGGCGGCCAAGGACATCTTCGCCAAGTACCTCACCCAGCGCCTCCCGCTGCACGGCGACGACCTCGCCGAGCACGGCAGCGACAAGGCCGCCACGGTGCACGCGATGATCCAGTCCGTCGTCGAGCAGATGTACGCCGAATCCGAGGAGAACCGCTTCCTCGAAGTCACGTATGCCAACGGCGACAAAGAAGTCCTCTACTTCAAGGACTTCAACTCCGGCGCCATGATCGAAAACATCGTCGGCCGCGCCAAGAAGATGGCCATCAAGGCCTTCCTCGAACAGAACCAAAAGGGCCTCAGGGTCGCTCACCTCCTCCAGGCTTGCATCGACGAGTTCAAGGAGAACGAGGACCTGCCCAACACCACCAACCCGGACGACTGGGCCCGCATCTCCGGAAAGAAGGGCGAGCGGATCGTATACATCCGTACGCTCGTCACCGGAAAGCAGGGCGCCGACACCGGACGCTCCATCGACACGGTGGCGAACACCGGTCAGTACCTGTAGGAAATTAGGGCGGCTGCGGGTGCCCTCCACGGGTACCCGCAGCCGACTGTTTTCCGCCGCTCGCGGACACCTCGCGGCCGCGTCCCGAACCCAGCGAGAGCAAAGCAGAAAATGATCTCCCCACCAGCGCAGAGGCGTTCTAGGCTCTTTCCTACCGCCGAGTCGCGCAGTGCGGGGACGGGCACCGCACACGCACCGGAGCACCAGCGGTACTTGAGCTGCGCCCCCGACCGAGGGCGCCGCCGGGCAAGGAGGGCCGCATGACCGTACGGCGAGTAATGGGCATCGAGACGGAGTACGGAATCTCCGTCCCCGGCCACCCCAACGCCAATGCCATGCTCACCTCGTCCCAGATCGTCAACGCCTACGCCGCGGCGATGCACCGGGCGCGACGCGCCCGCTGGGACTTCGAGGAGGAGAACCCGCTGCGGGACGCACGGGGCTTCGACCTCGCCCGCGAAGCCGCCGACGCCAGCCAGCTCACCGACGAGGACATCGGCCTCGCCAACGTCATCCTCACCAACGGGGCACGCCTCTACGTCGACCACGCGCACCCCGAGTACAGCGCGCCCGAGGTCACCAACCCCCGCGACGCCGTCCTCTGGGACAAGGCCGGCGAGCGCATCATGGCCGAGGCCGCCGAGCGCGCGGCCCAGCTCCCCGGCGCCCAGCCGATCCACCTCTACAAGAACAACACCGACAACAAGGGCGCCTCCTACGGCACGCACGAGAACTACCTGATGAAGCGGGAGACCCCCTTCTCGGACATCGTGCGCCACCTCACGCCCTTCTTCGTCTCCCGCCAGGTCGTCACCGGCGCGGGCCGCGTCGGCATCGGCCAGGACGGCCACGAGCACGGCTTCCAGATCAGCCAGCGCGCCGACTACTTCGAGGTCGAGGTCGGCCTGGAGACCACCCTCAAGCGGCCCATCATCAACACCCGGGACGAGCCCCACGCCGACGCCGAGAAGTACCGCCGCCTCCATGTGATCATCGGTGACGCGAACCTCTCGGAGATCTCCACCTATCTGAAGCTCGGCACCACCTCCCTCGTCCTCGCCATGATCGAGGACGCCTTCATCGCCGTGGACCTCGCCGTGGACCAGCCCGTCCGCACCCTCCACCAGGTCTCCCACGACCCGTCCCTCCAGCGCCTGATCACGCTCCGTAGCGGCCGCACCCTGACGGCCGTACAACTCCAGATGGAGTACTTCGAGCTGGCCCGCAAGTACGTCGAAGAGCGCTACGGAGCTGACGCCGACGACCAGACCAAGGACGTCCTGGCCCGCTGGGAGGACGTGCTCAACCGTCTGGAGCACGACCCGATGAGCCTCTCCGGAGAGCTCGACTGGGTCGCCAAGCGGGAACTCATGGAGGGCTACCGCCGCCGTGACGGCCTCGACTGGGACGCCGCCCGGCTGCACCTGGTCGACCTCCAGTACGCCGACGTGCGGTCCGAGAAGGGCCTCTACAACCGCCTCGTGGCCCGCGGCAAGATGAAGCGGCTCCTGGACGAGTCCGACGTCGAGCGGGCCCGCACCAAGCCCCCCGAGGACACCCGCGCCTACTTCCGCGGCCGCTGCCTGGAGCAGTACGCCGACGACGTCGCGGCGGCCTCCTGGGACTCGGTGATCTTCGACCTTCCCGGCCGGGACTCCCTCCAGCGGGTCCCGACCCTGGAGCCCCTTCGCGGAACGCGTAATCACGTGAAGGAGCTGCTCGACCGGTGTCGCACGGCGGAAGATCTGGTCCGCGTGCTCTCCGGAGGCTGAACCGCGGCTGAAAGCGCGACGGCCGGGGAATCACAGAGGTGGGCCCCGCACGTTCCATGAAGTGCGGGGCCGATGTCGGACCCGGATTGTAGGGTCTGATCAAGAACGTCTAACCGAGCGGGGTGAGGTAGATGGCGACCAAGGACACCGGCGGCGGACAGCAGAAGGCGACGCGTTCCACCGAGGAGGTCGAGGAGCAGACCCAGGACGCGCAGGCTTCCGAGGACCTCAAGGAGCGCCAGGAGAAGCTGAGCGACGACGTCGACTCGGTTCTTGACGAAATTGACGATGTACTCGAGGAGAACGCAGAGGACTTCGTGAGGTCATTCGTGCAGAAGGGTGGACAGTAGTCCACGTACGTGAACGCCAGGGAAGTGAAGCGATGCCCTCGCTGTGAGGAGTCCCTCCCTGTCAGTGCGTTCGGTCGGCACAAGGGGCGGGACGACGGCTTGCAGGACTACTGCAAGGTCTGCGCTCGCGAGTATGCGAAGCAGTGGGATCAAAGGAAGCGGCGGGAACGTCGCGAGCTCAAGAACCCTGCTGTGCCGACCGGATGCAAGCGCTGTCACGGGTGTGATGAGGTGAAGCCCCACAGTGAGTGGCACCGCAACGCGAACGCCTCAGATGGCCTGTCGTCGCGCTGTAAAGCGTGTCGGGCCATCGAGGATCGCGAGGCGCACCTCAAAAGCAAGTACGGGCTGACCGAAGCGCAGCGGGACGAGATGATCGCAGCCCAGAGGGGGCTGTGCGTGATCTGCCTCAAAGCCCCGGCGGAGCATGTGGATCACTGCCATGAGACGGGTAGGGTCCGGGGCGTACTCTGCTTCAACTGCAATACAGCCATCGGCTTGTTGGCGGAGGACACGGACGCCATGAGCCGGGCCGCTGATTACTTGGAAGGAAACCCGTGGAAGCCAACACTCGTAGCACCGGGCGTCTACCGGCTGCCTTCCTGACGCCTGGGTCCTCGTCCTTCGTGGACTTCCTCGCTTCGCACCAGCCGGAAATGCTCCCGGGCAAGCGGACGTTGCCGCCGACGCAGGGCGTGATCGAGGCGCCGCACGGCACGACCATCGTCGCGACGACGTTCCCCGGCGGCGTGGTGCTCGCCGGCGACCGGCGGGCGACGATGGGGAACGTCATCGCGCAGCGTGACATCGAGAAGGTCTTCCCGGCCGACGAGTACTCGGCGGTGGGCATCGCCGGTACGGCCGGTCTGGCCGTGGAGATGGTCAAGCTGTTCCAGCTGGAGCTCGAGCACTTCGAGAAGGTCGAGGGCGTCCAGCTCTCCCTGGAGGGCAAGGCGAACCGCCTGTCGACCATGATCCGGAGCAATCTGGGCATGGCGATGCAGGGCCTGGCCGTGGTCCCGTTGTTCGCGGGGTATGACGTGGACCGCGAGCGGGGCCGGATCTTCTCGTACGACGTGACGGGCGGCCGCAGCGAGGAGCACGGCTTCGCGGCGACGGGTTCCGGTTCGGTGTTCGCGCGCGGCTCCATGAAGAAGCTGTACCGCGACGACCTGACGGAGGAGCAGGCGACGACGCTGGTCGTACAGGCGCTGTACGACGCGGCGGACGACGATTCCGCGACCGGCGGCCCGGACGTGGCGCGCCGGATCTATCCCATCGTGACGGTGATCTCCGAGGAGGGCTTCCGGAGGCTGTCGGAGGAGGAGTCCTCCGCGATCGCGCGCTCGATTCTGGAGCGGCGTCTCGAGCAGCCGGACGGGCCCCGCGCAGCACTGCTCTGAGTACTCCGTTGTTGTTGTGAAGTTTTGACAGAAAGGGACGGATAGCCGGTGTCGACGCCGTTCTATGTCTCACCCCAGCAGGCCATGGCCGACCGGGCGGAGTACGCCCGCAAGGGCATCGCTCGCGGTCGCAGTCTGGTTGTGCTGCAGTACGCCGACGGCATTGTGTTCGTCGGTGAGAACCCGTCCCGTGCGCTGCACAAGTTCAGCGAGATCTACGACCGGATCGGTTTCGCCGCGGCCGGCAAGTACAACGAGTACGAGAACCTCCGAATTGGCGGTGTCCGCTACGCGGATCTGCGGGGATATACGTACGACCGTGACGATGTGACGGCCCGTGGTCTGGCGAACGTGTACGCGCAGACGTTGGGCACGATTTTCTCGTCCAATGCCGAGAAGCCCTACGAGGTGGAGCTGGTCGTCGCGGAGGTCGGTACGACCCCGGACGGGGACCAGATCTACCGGCTGCCGCACGACGGCTCGATCGTGGACGAGCACGGCTCGGTCGCGGTCGGCGGCAATGCGGAGCAGATCAGTACGTATCTGGATCAGCGGCACCGGGACGGGATGACCCTCGCGGAGGCGCTGAAGCTGGCGGTGCAGTCGCTGTCGCGGGATACGAACGGCAGTGAGCGGGAGATCCCGGCGGAGCGGCTCGAAGTGGCGGTTCTGGACCGGACGCGTCCGCAGCAGCGCAAGTTCAAGCGGATCGTGGGCGGCCAGCTGGAGCGGCTGCTCGGCGGCGAGGCCGCGGCTCAGGCGTCCTCGGACGCGGAGGCCGACGCCGAGTCGGGCGAGACCTCCGAGGGCGGTTCGTCCCAGGAGTAGCGGTCCGAGGTTTCGCGGAGGGCCCCGTGCCCCGGTGCGTCAGCGCCGGGGTGCGGGGCTCTGTGCTGTGGAGCCGCGGACGACGAGCTGGACGGGCAGGGGCGCGGGCTCGGGGGTGCGGCCGTCGAGGACGTCCAGGAGGGTGGTCATGGCCTGCTCGCCGAAGTCCTCGGCGGGCAGCCGGACGGTGGTGAGCTCGGGTTCGACGGCGGTGGCGAGGGTCAGGTCGTCGAAGCCGGTGACGCTGAGGTCGTCGGGGACGTGCAGGCCGAGGCGGCGCGCGGCCTTGCAGGCGCCCGCGGCGAGGACGTCGTCGTCGCAGATGAGGGCGGTGGGCCGGGGGCCGGGCGCGGTGAGGGCGGCTTCGGTGGCGGTGCGGGCCTCGTCGACGGTGAGGGCGGCCTTGACGGTGCGGTGGCGTGCGCCGGTGCCGTGCAGGGTGGCGGCGAGGGTGTGGCGGCGTACGTCGAAGGTCCAGGAGTCGATGTCCGCGGTGAGGTGGAGCAGGTCGCGGTGGCCGAGGGCGAGGAGGTGCTCGGTGGCCTGGCGGGTGCCGTCGGCGATGTCGAGGTTGACGGTGGCGGCGCCGAGGCTGTGGGCGGGGTCGCTGTCGAGCATGACGAGGGGGAGGGCGTCGCCGCGGAGGGTGGCGAGGGCCTCGGAGGCCATGGAGGAGGCGAGGACGCCGTCGAGGGCGGCGCGGGCGGAGCCGAAGGGGTCGCTGACGCGGGGCGCCTGGGTGGTGGATCCGCTGGGGCCGACGCTGTCGGGGGAGGGGTAGAGGACGACGCTGAAGCCGTGCCGGGCGGCGACGCGGGCGGCGCCGGTGTGCAGCCGGGCGAAGAACTCGTTGGTGAGCGCGGGGACGACGAGGAGCGCGGTGCGGGTGCGGCCGAGGCGGAGGTTGCGGGCGGCGAGGTTGGGGCGGTAGCCGAGTTCGCGGGCGGCGGCGCGGACGCGTTCGGCGGTGCGCTCGGCGACGCGGCCCTGCCACTTCTCGCCGAGGACCAGGGAGACGGTGGCCTGCGAGACGCCGGCTGCGCGGGCGACGTCGCGGCTGGTGGGGCGGGGGGCCGTGGTGTCGTGCTGGGGCCTTGCCACGGACGTCTCCTGGTGTGGGTGGTCGCCGCCGCGGGGCGGAGTACTTGGTGGACTGTGAACAGCGCTCATGGTACGTATGACCCCGCGACGTTATACGTAACACTCGGGGCGCTGCGGCGCACGGGCGGGCGAGGAGAGCTCACTGATGGCTTCCGGTTACGGCGAGATCCTGCGCGCGCGCTACGCGACGCGGCTGCTCGCGGGCACACTTGTGGGCCGTTTGCCCAATGCGACGGCGGCCATCGCCATCGTCCTCTTCGTCCGCGCGGAGGGCGGGACGTACAGCCTGGCGGGTGCCCTCGCGGCGGTGTACGGGGTGGCGACGGCGGTGGGCCAGCCCCTGCTGGGACGGCTGGTGGACCTGTACGGGCAGCCGCGGGTGATGCTGCCGGCGGCGGTGGCGTCGGCGCTCGGCATGGCGCTCTTCGCGGTCGCGGGGCCGAACGCGCCGGTCGCCGCGTATCTCGCGATGGTGATCGCCGGAGTGTTCACGCCGCCCCTGGAGGGCGGTCTGCGGGCGCTGTGGCCGGACGTGCTCGGCAAGGAGGAGCAGGTCCACACGGCGTACGCGATGGACGCGGTGGCGCAGGAAGTGATGTTCACCGTCGGCCCGTTGCTGGTGACGGGCATCGTGTCGCTGTGGTCGGCGCAGGCGGCGCTCCTGGTGGTGAACGCCATCGGGGTGCTCGGCGCGCTGTCGGTGGTGGTGTCGCGGCCCTCGCGCGCGTGGCGCTCGGCGCCCCGGGAGGCGCACTGGCTCGGGGCCCTGCGCTCGCCGGGGCTGCTCGCGCTCCTCGGCGCGTTCCTGTGCGTGGGGACCGCGCTCGGGGCGATCACGGTGGCGGGCGTCAGCTACGCGGACGCGCACGGCGGCGACGCGGTCTACGGCTGGATGATGGCGGGCCTGGGCCTGGGGGCCCTGCTGGGCGGCGTGGTCTACGGGGCGCGGCCGTGGAGCGGGGTGCCGGAGCGGCGCCTTGTGGTCCTGGTGGCGCTGCTCGCGGTCTTCTATCTGCCGCTGGTCCTCACGCCGGGCGCGGTGGGGATGGTGGTGCTGACGTCGCTGGCGGGGGTGTTCCTCGCGCCGGCGCTCGCGTGCGCGTTCATCGTGGTGGACCGGCACGCTCCGCGGGGCACGGTCACGGAGGCGTTCTCGTGGCTGGTGACGACGTTCACGGTGGGGACCGCGGTGGGCACGGCGGCCGGTGGACCGGTGGTGGAGCAGGGCGGCACGGAGTGGGGTTTCGCGGTGCCGGGCCTCGCCGGAGCGGCCGCCGTGCTGGTGCTGTTGTGCACCAGGAGGGTGCTCGTGGTGCGTGGTGCGGGTGTGGTCGTCGCGGCCGAGGCCGGTGCGACCGCTTCAGAAACTGATCGAAACGGTACCGTCGAACCCGGTTTCAGTGCGGGGCATCGGGCGTAATGTTCTGGCATGGACCGCCGCATTTTCGGGCTGGAGAACGAGTACGGTGTCACGTGCACGTTCAGGGGACAGCGCCGTCTGTCGCCTGACGAAGTGGCGCGCTACCTCTTCCGCCGTGTTGTGTCATGGGGCCGCAGCAGCAACGTCTTTCTGCGGAACGGCGCCCGCCTGTATCTCGACGTGGGCTCACACCCGGAATACGCGACACCCGAGTGTGACAACGTGACCGAGCTGGTCACCCACGACAAGGCCGGCGAGCGCATTCTGGAAGGCCTGCTCGTCGACGCCGAGCGCCGCCTGCACGAGGAGGGAATCGCGGGTGACGTCTATCTGTTCAAGAACAACACCGACTCGGCGGGAAACTCATATGGTTGCCATGAGAACTATCTCGTGGCACGGCACGGTGAGTTCTCGCGCCTCGCGGACATCCTGATTCCGTTCCTCGTCACCCGGCAGTTGCTGTGCGGCGCGGGCAAGGTGCTGCAGACGCCGCGGGGCGCCGTCTACTGCGTGAGCCAGCGGGCGGAGCACATCTGGGAGGGCGTGTCGTCGGCGACGACGCGGTCCCGTCCCATCATCAACACGCGTGACGAGCCGCACGCCGACGCCGAGCGCTACCGCCGCCTGCACGTGATCGTCGGCGACTCGAACATGTCCGAGACGACGATGCTCCTGAAGGTCGGCGCGACCGATCTGGTGCTCCGCATGATCGAGGCGGGCACGGTGATGCGGGACCTGACCCTGGAGAACCCGATCCGGGCGATCCGCGAGGTCAGCCACGACACGACGGGCCGCCGCAAGGTCCGCCTCGCCAGCGGCCGGGAGGCCTCGGCCCTGGAGGTCCAGCGCGAGTACTACGAGAAGGCGGTGGACTTCGTCGAGCGCCGCGGCATCCGCACGGGCACGGTCGAGCGCGTCCTCGAGCTGTGGGGGCGCACCCTGGACTCGATCGAGTCCGAGGACCTGGACCGCATCGCCACGGAGATCGACTGGGTGATGAAGTACAAGCTCATCGAGCGCTACCGGGCGAAGAACAACATGACGATGTCGCACCCGAGGGTCGCCCAGATAGACCTCGCGTACCACGACATCCACCGCCGCCGGGGCCTGTACTACCTCCTGGAGCGGAAGGGGCAAGCCGCCCGGATCTGCAACGACTTGAAGATCTTCGAGGGCAAGTCGGTGCCGCCGCAGACGACCCGGGCGCGGCTGCGCGGCGACTTCATCCGCCGGGCCCAGGAGCAGCGCCGGGACTTCACGGTCGACTGGGTGCACCTGAAGCTGAACGACCAGGCGCAGCGCACGGTGTTGTGCAAGGACCCCTTCCGTTCGGTGGACGACCGGGTGGAGAAGCTCATCGCCGGGATGTGAGGGGCCGGCGGGCCGGGCCCGCCGTCGTTCGGCCGGTCCCCGGGACCGGTGAGACGTCAGTGCGTGGCGGGAACGCAACGCGGGGCGCCGCACGTTCCTCGTGCGGCGCCCTTCTCACTGCGTAGAGTTGCGCGCACGCCAACTGACAAGATCGAACGATACGAGGCCCCCACCGTGCGCCGACGCTCACTCCTCCTGGCCGTTCCGGCCGGCCTGCTGACCCTGGCCGGATGTGGTGACGACAAGTCCGACAAGGCCAAGCCCAAGGACAGCAACTCCCCGACGAACTCCACGCCCCCCAAGGGCAAGATCGTCGACGGACCTGTGCCCGAGATCACGAAGGGCACGAAGTTCGGTGAGAAGCCGACGGTGGCCAAGGGTTCCGGCAAGCCGTCCACCGATCTCGCGGTGAAGACGATCATCGCGGGCAAGGGCGTCGAGGTCGCCAAGGGCGACTATCTCCAGGCCCACTACCTGGGCCAGATCTGGGACACCGCGAAGGTCTTCGACAACTCCTACGACCGCAAGGCGCCCACGATCTTCCCGATCGGCGTCGGCCAGGTCATCCCCGGCTGGGACCAGGGTCTGGTCGGAAGGAAGGTCGACAGCCGCGTCGAGCTCGCCATCCCCCCGGCCCTCGGCTACGGCAAGGAGGGCAACAAGCAGGCGGGCATCAAGGGCACGGACACCCTGGTCTTCGTCGTCGACATCGTGAACACGTACGGCCCGAAGAGCTCCGCCAAGGGCGACGACGTGGCGCAGGACAACAAGGACCTGCCGAAGGTCGGGACGAACACCGACGGCAAGGCCCCCAAGGTCGACGTGCCGAAGACGGCCGCCCCCAAGAAGGTCGTGGCGACCTACGTCATCGAGGGCGAGGGCGACGAGGTCAAGGAGAGCGACACGCTCCTGTGCCAGTACAAGGGCGTGCTGTGGGCGGACGGCAAGGAGTTCGACTCCTCGTACAAGAGCGGTCAGCTCGCGCAGTTCCAGCTCGCTCAGGTCATCCCGGGCTGGCGCCAGGGCCTGACCGGCAAGAAGGTCGGCAGCCGCGTCCTGGTCGTCGTCCCGCCGAAGGACGGGTACGCGGACAAGCCGCCGCAGAACAGCCCCATCAAGAAGGACTCCACGCTGGTCTTCTCCGTGGACATCCTCGCCAAGATGTGATCGACCCTGGGACGGATGGCAGACTGTCCCGGTTGCCCATCACGCATATGAGCAGGAGTTTTTCGTGAGCATCGACAAGCCCGAGGTCGACTTCCCCGTCGGTGAGCCCCCCACTGAGCTGCAGGTCAAGGACCTCTGGGAGGGGGACGGCGCCGTCGCCAAGGCGGGCGACTTCGTCAAGGTCCACTACGTGGGCGTGGCCTTCTCCACCGGTGAGGAGTTCGACGCCTCCTGGAACCGCGGCAACCCGCTGGAGTTCCAGCTCGGTGCCGGACAGGTCATCGCCGGCTGGGACCAGGGCGTGCAGGGCATGAAGGTCGGCGGCCGTCGCGAGCTGACCATCCCGGCGCACCTGGCGTACGGCGACCGTGGCGCCGGTGGCGGCCGCATCGCCCCGGGTGAGACGCTGATCTTCGTCTGTGACCTCGTGTCCGTCTGAGACGGCTGACCCGGCCGCGGCGGCTCGTGCCGTGCGGCTGAGGTTGTCCGCGGGGGCCCGTGCCGGTGTCGGCACGGGCCCCCGCGTCGTCTTCCGTCACCGCCGCGGACGGGCGCCCGGGGCGTGCGCCGTGCCCTCGGCTTTTGCCACGACACGCCGTAGCGGTACGGTCATCGTTCGGAAGCACTGGTGAGCGGGGCACCTGGGGCGGCGGGCGGCCGTCCACCGGGGAGCACGGCCGAGAAAGGGCGTCGATGGCCATTGCCAAGGCCGAGCGGCTGATGAGTCTGGCGCTGTGTCTGCTCGGGACGAGGCGTCCGCTCAGCAAGCGTGAGCTCCGGGAGTCGATCGAGGCGTACGTCGAAGCGTTCGGGCCGGGGAGGGGCGCCGCCTTCGGGCCGGGGCGGGGTGCCGCCGGGTCCGGCAGGGGCGCGGCCGCCGGACCGGGGGCCGCCGCCGCGGCGGCCGAGGAGTCCTTCAACCGCATGTTCGAGCGCGACAAGGACGATCTGCGGGAGCTGGGCCTCGTCATCGAGACGGTGGAGAACCTGGACGGCGAGACGGGCTATCTCGCCCGCCGGGACAGCAACCGGCTGCCGCCGATCACGCTGGACGCCGAGGAGGCCGCGGCCCTCGGCGTCGCCGCGAAGGTGTGGCAGCAGGCGAGGCTCGCCGGTGCCGCGAGCGGCGCGCTGCACAAGCTGCGGGCGGCGGGGCTGCCCGAGGGCGTCGATCCGTACGAGGCGCACGGCGCCCTGGAGCCGCGCATTCCCGTGCACGAGGCGGCGTTCGAACCGCTGATGCTGGCGTGCCGTGACCGCCGGCCGGTCGTCTTCGACTACCGCAAGGCGACGGCGGCCCGGCCCGGGCAGCGCCACGTCGAGCCGTGGGCGCTCGAGTGCTGGCGCGGCCACTGGTATCTGGCGGGCTGGGACCGGGACCGCGAGGACGAGCGGGTCTTCCGCCTCTCCCGCATCACGGGCAAGGTCCGCTCGCGGGCGGGCAAGTTCCGGGCCGAGGTGCCCGACGTGGTGACCGTGCGGGAGACCGTGGCGAGCTGGGCGGGCGAGAAGGCGGACCGCACCGCACTGATCCGGCTGCGCAAGGGCGCGGGCTATCCGCTGCGCGCCCGCGCCGTGGGCACGCGGGAGCTGGACGGCGACTGGGACGAGCTGGAGATTCCGTACGGGCACGGGCTCGACGCCTGGCTGGTGGAGTTCGGGCCCGACGTGGTGGTGCTTGAGCCCGCCGAGCTGCGGGCCGACGTGGTGGACCGGCTGCGTGCCGTGGCCAAGGGCTGAGGGGACGAGAGCGAGCAATGGCCGCGAACGCCATCGACCAGACCCGGCGGATGCTGTCCCTGGTGACCTATCTGCGCGAGCGCCCCGGAGCGCGCGTCGCGGACGTCGCGCGGGCCTTCGGCATCAGCCAGGACGAGCTGATCTCCGACCTGGACGTCCTGCCGCTGTGCGGGACCAGCTTCCGCGGGGGTGACCTGCTCGACATCGACACGGACGGCGACCGCATCTGGTGGCACAATCCGGACGCCCTTGGGGCGGACGCGGCGGAGCCCCTGCGGCTCGCCGCCGACGAGGCGACGGCGCTGCTCGTGGCGGCGCGCGCGGTGGCGACGCTGCCGGGCCTGCGCGAGAGCGACCGCCTCGCCCTGCTGCGGGCCACCGCGAAGCTGGAGGCGGCGGCCGGTGAGGCGGCCGGTGCCAGCTCGCGGCTCTCGGTGACGTTCGAGTCCGAGGGCGGGGTCTTCGCCGATGTGGACCGGGCGATCTCGGAGCGGCGCAGGCTGTGGATCCGCTACTACTCGCCCGCGCGGGACGAGCTGACCGAGCGCGAGATCGACCCGATCCGGCTGGTGAGCGTCGGCCACACCTATGTGGAGGCGTGGTGCCGCCGCTCCGAGGCGCGGCGCACCTTCCGGCTCGACCGGGTCGCCGAGATCAAGGTCCTGGACGAGCCGTCCGCGCCGCCGGAGATCGAGCTGCGGGACCTGTCGGAGGCGTTGGTGCAGCCCGCCGCCGAGGATCCCGAGGTGGTCGTGGAGGTGGGTCCCGGCGGCCGCTGGGTCGCGGAGTACTACCCGCACGACAGCGCGGAGGAGCTGCCCGACGGCGGTCTGCGCATCACCCTGCGCACCCCCGACCCGGCGTCGCTGCGGCGTCTGGCGCTGCGCCTGGGCGGCGACGGCCGCATCGTCTCGCCGCGGGACCTGGCGGACAGCGCCCGCGAGGCCGCCCGGGAGGCGCTGGCCGCGTACGACGAGCTGGCGTGCGAGGGCGAGCGGGACGGGCGTGAGCCCCTCGCGCCGGGTCCCGGCGCGTCGGGTGAGCGTGGGGCGTGAGGGCGCGGGGCACGGTGAGGGAGCGCGCGGCGGCGGATCGTCCGGAAGCCGGCGCCCGTAGCAGGTGCTCCACCGGGGCGCGGATGCCGGTCGGCGGTGGCTGTGACCGGGGCCGGGGGAGCGGTGCCGTCCGGCGCGGTCGCGCGGCGCGGCCCGGGGGCGCGGCGAGGGCCGTGGGCGCGGGGTGGATTCCGTTCTCGGCAGGGCGTGACCGTGCGTCGTCGGGCGGGCTCGCACCCGGACCTGACCGTGGGTCATCGGGCCAGTTCCGGCCGGGGCGCGACCCGGCGGCCCGACGCGACCCCTCTGCCGTGTGCGACCGCGTGCCCGGGCGTGGCCGTGCGCCGGGGCACGACCGTGCGCCGAAGCGGTGGCGCGGGCCGAGGTGCGACCGTGTGCCGACGCACGACGGCGAGGTGCGACGCGGGACGGGGCCGCGGCGGATCGGAGCGAGGCCGCAGCGCTCGCGCGGTGGTGTGTGGGAGCCCGCGCGGTGGAGTGTGGAGAGCGCGGAGAACAGAGCCGAGGAGACTTGCGCAGTATGTCACTGATGCCCCTTACGCCCCGCCCGGTGGCCGTCCTCTTCAAGGCCGCCTGCCCCGACTGCCGCGCGCGCTTCGAACTGGCGGCGGGTGCGCTGCGGTTGGCGATCGGTGCCAGCCGCCGCACCACCTTCTACTCCTTCACCTGCCCCGAGTGCGGCACCGCCGTGCGCAAGCCCGCGGGGGAGCGCATCGTCGAACTCCTCACCGGTGGCGGGGTGCGCACGCTGCGCCTGCACTCCACCGTCTAGGCTCGACGCATGTTCTGGGCGATGCTGGCGGTGGCCGTGGGATTCTGCGGTCTCGCCGTTCTGGGTGTGTTCGCGATCAAGGTCTTCGTGGAGGCCCAGCGGCTCGGGCGGCAAGTGACCGAGACCACACGGCGGATCAACAGCGCCGCCGAGGACCTGGAGCGGGCGGCGGCCGGGGTGGCCCGCGCGAGCCGGGACGTCGGCTGAGCGCCCGCGGACGGCGCGGCGCCCGCGGAGGCCGGACGGGCGAGGGGTGACACCGGACCGGACCGCGGGGCGACTTGCCGAGGTGGCCGTCGCCCACCGGTATGCGGCCTGCCGCCTCCCCCGACCCTGCGGGTACGCTGCTGAAGTGGTCCGAAATGTGAGGCGCGGGCCGCAACTGGGAGTATGCACGGGGATTGCCCCGCGTTTACTCCAGGGGGTTACGATCGCTGCCAAGCCCGGTGGTCGGACGACTGTCCGACAGCCGGTCCCGAAATCTGACGCCTCGGTGAAGAAGGTAGACAGCTATGGGTAGGCTCGGCCCCACCGAGATCATCCTGATCCTCGTCATCCTGGTCCTGCTCTTCGGTGCGAAGAAGCTCCCGGACATGGCCCGGTCCCTCGGCAAGTCGGCGCGCATCCTCAAGAGCGAGGCCAAGGCGATGAAGTCGGACGGCAAGCAGGACGAGGCCGCCCCGGCCGACCCGCCCGCCGACACGACCGCTCCGCAGCAGCGCACCATCCAGGCGGCTCCCGGCGATGTGAGCAGCTCCCGTCCGGTCGCCGAGCCGACCGACCACACGACGAAGCGCTGACCCAAGGCCGGCCCCGGCGGCCGGCCTGCCGCACGAGATGAGGACGTGGGTTGCTCAAGTCTGCCCGCAAGAAGGAGAGGGACCCCGAGGGGCGGATGCCCCTCGCGGACCATTTGCGTGAGCTCCGCAACCGGCTCGCGAAGGGAATGCTGGCGATCGTCGTCGTGTCGATCATCGCCGCGTTCTACAGCGAGGAACTCATGGAGTTCCTCTCCGACCCCGTGCCGCGCTGCGAGGACGGAAAGCCCACCACGGGCGGTGTCTGCGCCAAGGTCGCGTACATGGACCTGCTCTCGCCGTTCACCACCACGGTGAAGGTCTCCCTCATGGTCGGTGTCGTGGTGGCCAGCCCGATCTGGCTGTACCAGCTCTGGGCCTTCATCGCGCCCGGCCTGCACAAGAACGAGCGCAAGTACACCTATGCCTTCGTCGCCGCCGCCGTGCCGCTGTTCTTCGGCGGCGCCTGGCTGGCGTACGAGATCATGCCCATCAGCATGCGGGTGCTGCTGAGCATCACTCCGGACGGCTCGGAGAACATCCTGCCGATGGACAAGATCCTGGACTTCAGCGTCCGGATGGTCCTGGTCTTCGGTGTCTCCTTCGAACTGCCCCTGCTGCTCGTCATGTTGAACATGACGGGCATCGTCACCGGACGCCGCATGCTCACCTGGTGGCGCGGAGTCGTGATGGGCGTGTTCGTCTTCGGCGCCGTGGCGACGCCGACGACCGACCCGTTCGGCATGATCGCCCTCGCGGGCCCCATCGTGGTCCTGTACTTCCTGGCCGTCGGCTTCTCCATCCTCAACGACAAGCGTCGCCGCCGCGCCGACCCGGACGCGGAGCTGGACGACGACGAGGCCTCCGAGCTCGACCTCACGCCGCAGCCGGTGGACGACAACGAGCCCGTCCCCGCGGCCAGGACCGTGCCGGAGCAGGTGAACGGCGACAGCGGCCGCTCATCGAAGTACAACGGCTACGACGACGTCACCTGACCCCCGGCGTCATCGGGAGCGCAGCACAGCACAGGGGCCGGACGCCCATCGCGTCCGGCCCCTTCTGGTTGCCGGGCGGCGCGCTGTGTAGGGTCCGCCCAGTGACCAGCGAGATCACCCTCTTCGTGAATCCCACCGCGGGCCGCGGCCGCGGCGCGCACGCCGCCCAGCCCGCCGCAGCGGCGCTGCGCGCGTCCGGCTTCTCGGTGCGCACCGTCATCGGCGAGGACGCCGGGGACGCGCTGCGCCGGGCCCGCGCCGCCGTCGACGGCGGCACCGGGGCGCTGATAGCCGTCGGCGGCGACGGCATGGCGAGCCTCGCCCTCCAGGCCGTCGCCGGGACCCGCACCCCGCTCGGCGTGATCGCCGTGGGCACGGGCAACGACTTCGCGCGCGCCCTCGGCCTGCCCGTGCGCGCGCCCGCGGCCGCCGGGGCGCTGGTCGCCGACGCGCTCAAGGGCGCCCGGACGCGGGACGTCGACCTCGGCCGGGTGGGGGAGACCTGGTTCGGCACGGTCCTCGCCTCCGGCTTCGACTCGCGGGTCAACGACCGCGGCAACCGCATGCGCCGGCCCGCCGGACGCTTCAAGTACGACCTGGCGATGGTCGCCGAGCTGGCCGCCCTCAAGCCCATCCCGTACCGCCTGACCCTCGACGGCGGCGAGGTGCGCGAGATCGAGGCCACGCTGGTCGCGGTCGGCAACGGCTCCTCGTACGGGGGCGGCATGCGGATCTGCGCCGGGGCCGACACGAGTGACGGCCTCTTCGACGTCACGGTCGTCGGCGCCTGCAGCCGCACCACGCTCCTGACGGTGTTCCCGCGGGTCTACAGAGGAACGCATCTGGGCCATCCCAAGGTCACCGTGCACCGCGCCGCGAAGGTCGAGCTCGCGGCCCCGGACGTCACCGCGTACGCCGACGGGGAGCGGCTCGGGGCACTGCCCCTGACCGCGGAGTGCGTCCCCGCTGCCGTCCGGGTCCTCGGCCCCTGAAGGGGCGGCTCCCGACCGGGAGCCCCGCCCCTGACCTGGAGTGTTTCCGTCGGCCCCGATAATGATCGTCCGATGTCAGCGGTGGCCGGTAGGCTCGAAAGCACGATGACAGAGGACCTCTCACCGGCCGAGCGATATGCGGCAGCGCGGCAGCGCGCTGCCGAGCAGGCCACCGCACTCGCGTCCTTCCGCGGGATGTACGAATTCGGCCTCGACCCCTTCCAGATCGAGGCCTGTCAGGCACTCGAGGCGGGCAAGGGCGTGCTGGTCGCCGCGCCCACGGGCTCCGGCAAGACGATCGTCGGCGAGTTCGCCGTGCACCTCGCCCTCCAGCAGGGCAAGAAGTGCTTCTACACCACGCCGATCAAGGCGCTCTCCAACCAGAAGTACGCCGACCTCGCCAAGCGCTACGGCGCGGACAGGGTCGGCCTGCTCACCGGTGACAACAGCGTCAACTCCGAGGCGCCGGTGGTCGTCATGACCACCGAGGTCCTGCGGAACATGCTGTACGCGGGCTCCCAGTCCCTGCTCGGCCTCGGCTACGTGGTCATGGACGAGGTGCACTACCTCTCGGACCGCTTCCGCGGCGCCGTCTGGGAGGAAGTGATCATCCACCTGCCGGAGTCGGTCACCCTGGTCTCCCTCTCGGCCACGGTGTCGAACGCCGAGGAGTTCGGCGACTGGCTCGACACGGTCCGGGGCGACACCGAAGTGATCGTCTCCGAGCACCGGCCGGTGCCGCTGTTCCAGCACGTCCTCGCCGGCCGGCGGATGTACGACCTCTTCGAGGAGGAGGGCCGCCGCAAGACGGTCAACCCCGACCTGACCCGCATGGCCCGCATGGAGGCCAGCCGGGGGTACAACCCGCGCGACCGCCGCAAGGGCAAGATGGTCCGCGAGGCCGACCGCGAGCGCGAGCGCCGCCAGCGGTCCCGGATCTGGACGCCCTCGCGCCCCGAAGTCATCGAGCGGCTCGACGCCGAGGGCCTGCTGCCCGCCATCACGTTCATCTTCAGCCGCGCGGGCTGCGAGGCCGCCGTCCAGCAGTGCCTGTACGCGGGCCTGCGGCTGAACGACGACACGGCGCGCCTGGCGGTGCGCGAACTGGTCGAGGAGCGCACGGCCTCCATTCCGAACGAGGACCTGCACGTCCTCGGGTACTACGAGTGGCTCGAGGCCCTGGAGCGCGGCATCGCCGCCCACCACGCGGGCATGCTGCCCACCTTCAAGGAAGTCGTGGAGGAGCTGTTCGTCCGCGGTCTGGTCAAGGCCGTCTTCGCCACGGAGACCCTCGCCCTCGGCATCAACATGCCCGCGCGCAGCGTCGTCCTGGAAAAGCTCGTGAAGTGGAACGGCGAGCAGCACGCCGACATCACCCCGGGCGAGTACACCCAGCTGACCGGCCGCGCCGGGCGCCGGGGCATCGACGTCGAGGGCCACGCGGTGGTGCTCTGGCAGCGCGCCATGAGCCCCGAGCACCTGGCGGGCCTCGCGGGCACGCGCACCTATCCGCTGCGCTCCAGCTTCAAGCCGTCGTACAACATGGCGGTGAACCTGGTCGCGCAGTTCGGCCGCCACCGCTCGCGCGAGCTGCTCGAGACGTCCTTCGCGCAGTTCCAGGCCGACCGCTCGGTCGTCGGCATCTCCCGCCAGGTGCAGCGCAACGAGGAGGGCCTGGAGGGCTACAAGGCCTCCATGACCTGCCACCTCGGCGACTTCGAGGAGTACGCGCGGCTGCGCAGGGAGCTCAAGGACCGCGAGACCGAGCTGGCCAAGCAGGGCGTCGTGCAGCGCAGGGCCGCCGCGGCGGCCGCCCTGGAGAAGCTCAAGCCGGGCGACGTGATCCACGTGCCGACGGGCAAGTACGCGGGCCTCGCCCTGGTCCTCGACCCCGGCCTGCCCGCCGGGCGGGCCAACGGCCACCGCGGCTTCGACCACCAGGACGGCCCGCGCCCCCTGGTGCTCACCGCCGAGCGGCAGGTCAAGCGGCTCGCGGCGATGGACTTCCCGGTGCCGGTGGAGCCCGTGGAGCGGATGCGCATCCCCAAGTCGTTCAACGCCCGCTCCCCGCAGTCCCGGCGCGACCTGGCCTCCGCGCTGCGCACCAAGGCCGGGCACATCGCGCCCGAGCGGCACCGCAAGGGCCGCGCGGCCGCCGCCGACGACCGGGAGATCGCCCGGCTGCGCACCGAGCTGCGCGCCCACCCCTGCCACGGCTGCGACGAGCGCGAGGACCACGCCCGCTGGGCCGAGCGCTACCACCGCCTCAAGCGCGACACGCACCAGCTGGAGCGCCGCATCGAGGGCCGGACGAACACCGTCGCGCGCACCTTCGACCGCATCGTCGCCCTCCTGACCGAGCTGGACTATCTGCGCGGCGACGAGGTCACCGAGCACGGCAAGCGCCTCGCCCGGCTGTACGGCGAGCTGGACCTCCTGGCCAGCGAGTGCCTGCGCGCCGGGGTGTGGGAGGGCCTCGACCCCGCCGAGCTGGCCGCGTGCGTCTCGGCGCTGGTGTACGAGGCGCGGCTCAGCGACGACGCGCTCGCGCCCAAGCTGCCCTCCGGCAGGGCCAAGGCCGCGCTCGGCGAGACGGTCCGCATCTGGGGCCGCCTCGACGCCCTCGAGGAGGAGTTCCGGATCAGCCAGACCGAGGGCGTCGGCCAGCGCGAGCCCGACCTGGGCTTCGCCTGGGCGGCGTACATGTGGGCGAGCGGCAAGGGCCTCGACGAGGTGCTGCGCGAGGCGGAGATGCCCGCCGGTGACTTCGTGCGCTGGTGCAAGCAGGTCATCGACGTGCTCGGGCAGATCTCCGCGGCGGCCTCCGGCGAGGGCAGCACGGTCGCCAGGAACGCCCGCAAGGCGGTCGACCAGCTCCTTCGCGGAGTGGTGGCGTACAGCTCCGTCGGCTGAGCGCGGCGCCGTCGGCGTGGACGGTGAGCGAAGGGTGTGGCCCCCGCCGGGTGACTCGGCGGGGGCCACTCGCGTACCGGCCGGGGCCGTCACCGGCGCCGGGGGTTGACGTCGGCCTCGTACACGCGGGGGAGGCCGGGGGTCGTACAGGCGGTCGGGGTGCGGCGGTGGGCGGGGCGGCGGCGCTCGCACGCCGCCGTTCGACGCCCTCACCGCATGCGTTCGAGTGATCGCGATACGTGTAAATAGGGCTGAGTGTAGGCGTGTTGGCGGGCGCTCGCAGAGGGTTGCCGAATATGACTCCAGCGTGATGCGAGCGGACTAAGCTCGCCCGGAGCGCGACGAGTTGAACGAGTTGCGACAGATTCGCGCACTTGTTCGCGCTTTATGGCTGCTAGTTCGATACTTCGCTTTCCTGTATGTGTCCAAACCCCCCTGTACCACCTTCACATGCAGAACTCCCCACGCACTCCCCCCACATGGCGAACTCCCCGCGCACCACGTCGTTTTCCCAGGTACTACCTGAACCCCCGCGCACCACCAGATTTCCCAGACATCACCCGAACCCCCACGCACCACCCCGTGCACATCCCCCTTCCCCCAACTTCCTCCCCCCAAGACGAGTGTTCAGAGGGCATACATGGTGAGTGTTCAATCGCCTCCCGGTGGCCGAGAAGTCCCTTACGCACGCGTGCTGTTGCTGCCCGCCATGGTGATGGCCGCGGCGACCGGAGCCGCCGTCGCCGCCGTCGCGGCCCCGGCCCGGACCGCCGTGGCCTGGTGCGGCGCCGTCGCCACGCTCGTGGTGATCGCCGTGGGCGCCGAGGCCGTACGCCGCGCCCGTACCATCCGGGAGCTGCGCAGGAGTCACGCGGAGCGGGTCGCCCACCTGGAGCGGCGCATCGCGGCCGTCGACGAGGACACCGAACGACTCGGGCAGGAGCTGCTGCCCGAGACCCTCTACCGGGTCCGGCAGGGCGAGGCTCCCTCTGAGGTCGTCCGCCACGTCATCGACGGCGACGAGACCAACCGCCGTCTGCCGCTCTCGCAGCGCGTGCTCCTTCGCTCTATCCTGGACATCCTGGACCGCGAGGAGGCGATGCGCGAGAACGCCCAGCGCGCCTTCGTCAACATCGCCCGCCGCGTGCAGTCCATCGTCCACCAACAGGCCGCGGAACTCCGTGAGATGGAGGAGTTCCACGGCCGCAACCCCGAGGTCTTCGACGACCTGCTGCGCATCGACCACGGCACGGCCCTCATCGGCCGTCTCGCCGACTCGATCACGGTCCTCGGCGGGGCCCGGCCCGGCCGGCAGTGGCCCAAGCCCGTCCCGCTGTTCAGCGTGTTGCGCGGCGCCATGTCCCGCATCCTGGAGTACCAGCGCGTCGACCTGCACTCCATCGCCAAGGTCGCCATCCACGGCACCAAGGTCGAGCCGCTCATCCACGCCTGCGCCGAACTCCTCGACAACGCCACCCGCTACTCCCCGCCGCAGACCCGGGTGCACGTCACCGCGGTCGAGGTGCAGACGGGCATCGCCATCGAGATCGAGGACGGCGGCGTCAGCCTCAGCGAGGAGGCCCGCGGCCGCGCCGAGCGCATGCTCGAACAGGCCCAGCAGGGCATGGACCTGAACGACCTCGGCGAGACCCCGCGGCTCGGCATGGCGGTCGTGGGACGGCTCTCGCAGATGTACGACATGCAGGTCTCCCTGCGGCAGTCCGCCTACGGCGGCGTGCGCGCCGTCCTCATCGTGCCGCGCGACATGCTCACCGCCGAACCCGCGCACGGCCTCGCGCACGGCATCGGCGCCTCCGCGGTACCGCGCGTCAACGCCGACGGCACGGTCATCGAGGAGGCCCGCGACATCCGGCGCAAGAAGCCGCGCAAGGTCACCACCGTGCCGCGCCCCTCCATGCCGCTCACCGCGTCCATGGAGGACGAGATCCCCGAAGTCACCGAGTGGACGGCCAACGGCCTTCCCCAGCGCAGGAGTCGAGTCAAGATGCCCCTCAGCCAGCGCTACGCGCAGGAGGCGGAGGCACAGCGGCGCGCCGAGGCGGCCATGGCCGCCGCGCCCCCGCAGGCCGTCAGCCCGCCCGCCCAGAAGGAGGAGCCCGAGCCCGGTCTGTGGATCGAGGCCTTCATGAAGGGCGTCAACGGCGAGGACCCGGCCGACCGGCCGGACGACCCGGCGGCCCCGCAGCACCACCGCACCGAGAACGACCACGGCAGCACCGACCACGCCGACGAGGGGGGCTGGAAGTGATCCAGCAGCGGGCCAACTTCGACTGGATGCTCAAGGAGCTCGCCGACGGCGTGCACGGCACCCGGCAGATCGTGGTGCTCTCCGCCGACGGCCTGCGCATCGCACGCCACGGCGGCGACCCGGACGGCGCCGACCGCCTCGCCGCCGCCTGCGCCGGACTCCAGAGCCTCGCCGCGGCCGTCGCCACCGAGATCCCGGAGAGCGACGGCAAGATGCGCATGGTCATCATCGAGGTCAACGGCGGCTACTTCTACATGATGGCCGCGGGCGCCGGAGCCTTCCTGGCCGTGCTCGCCGACGAGACCGTGGACGCGGGCCTGATCGGCAACCGCATGCGGGACCTCGTCGTGCGCATCGGCGCCCACCTGACGAGCCCGCCGCGGCGAGACGGGCAGGCCGTATGACTCATCCGCAAGACCCCCCGTACGACGATCCCCACGACCCCCGCTTCCAGGCCGAGGTAACCGCGCAGCGGGAGCGCCGCAGCCAGGAGCCCGCCGCCAACCCGGCCCGGCTCTACATCCTCACCGGTGAGGACTCCGAGCGGGCACCGCTCGACCTGGTCACGCTGATCGTCGCCAAAGGACAGCCGTCGCCGACGGCGCAGCCGGAGCACTCCGCCCTGCTGCGCCTGTGCCGGACCCCGCTGTCCGTGGCGGAGCTCTCGGCCTATCTGGTGCTGCCGTTCAGCGTGGTGACCGTGCTCCTCACGGAGCTGCTCGCGGCGGACTTAGTGCAGGCGCGCGCTCCGCTCGTGCGCTCCGCGCTCCCCGACCGTTCCCTCCTCGAAGCGGTGATGCATGGACTTCAAAAGCTCTGACACGCTCACCTCCGGCGCCTGTGCCGGGCCGCGCGAGCAGGACGTCCTGCCCGCCACGGCCGCCGCCGCGGTGAAGATCGTCATCGTGGGCGGCTTCGGGGTCGGCAAGACCACGATGGTGGGCTCCGTCAGCGAGATCCGCCCGCTGACCACCGAAGAGACCATGACGCAGGCCGGCATCGGCGTCGACGACAACTACGGCTCCGAGACCAAGACCGCCACGACCGTCGCCATGGACTTCGGGCGCATCAGCATCTCCGACGAACTGGTCCTGTATCTGTTCGGCACTCCCGGCCAGGAGCGGTTCTGGTTCCTGTGGAACGGCCTCTTCGAAGGCGCGCTCGGCGCGGTCGTGCTCATCGACACGCGCCGCCTCGAAGTGAGCTTCGACGTGATAGGCCGCCTGGAGGAGCGCGGCGTCCCGTTCATCATCGCCGTGAACGACTTCCCGGACGCGCCCCGGCACCCCGTCGAGGCCCTGCGTACGGCACTCGACCTGGAGAAGGAGGTGCCGATCGTGCACTGCGACGCGCGGCGGCGCTCCTCCAGCCGCGACGCGCTCCTCACCCTCATGCACTATCTGCACTCCCTCGCCATGGCCCGGGCCTAGGCCCGGCCGCACGACCCTTCGCGACCCCGGAGCGACCACCGTGACGACTCCCTCCTCACCTCCCTCTCCCGCCTCGTCCGGCCCCGCGGCCGGCACCGCGGCGCCGCCCGGCTGCCCCGCGCACCACGGCGCGTCGCTGGGCCCGGACGGACTGCGCCGCCTGTACGGACCCGAGGCCGACGAGGACCTCGCGGGCGTGTACGAGAAGCTGCGCGCCGAGCACGGCCCCGTGGCTCCCGCGCTGATCCACAACGACGTACGCGTCTGGGCGGTCCTCGGCCACAGCGAGAACCTGCACATGGTGCGCACGCCCTCGCAGTACACCCGCGACTCCCGCGTGTGGAGCGCCGTCAAGGAGGGCAAGGCGGGGCCCGACCACCCGCTCGCGCCCGTGTTCACCTGGCAGCCGATGTGCAGCTTCGCCGAGGGTGCCGAGCACCAGCGGCTGCGCGGCGCGGTCACCGGCGCCATGGCGGGCCTCGACCACCGCGGCATCCGCCGCCACATCAACCGCTACAGCAACAAGCTCCTCAACGGCATCTGCGAGAAGGGCGAGGCCGATCTGGTCGGCCAGTTCGCCGAGCACCTGCCGATGATGGTGATGCTGCACGTGCTCGGCATGCCCGAGGACTACAGTGACCGCATGGTGCAGGCCGCCCGCGACATGATCAAGGGCACCGAGACGGCCATCGCCAGCAACGCGTACGTGATGGAGGCCCTCACCCGGCACGTGGTGCGCCGCCGCACCCAGCCCGAGGAGGACTTCACCAGCGCCCTCATCGCCCAGCCGCAGCAGCTCACCGACACCGAGATGGCGGAGCACCTGCGCCTCGTGCTCATCGCCGCGTACGAGGCGACGGCGAACCTCATCGCGAACGTGCTGCGGATGGTGCTCACCGACCCGCGCTTCCGCGCCCAGCTCAGCGGCGGCCAGATGACCGTCCCCGAGGCGGTCGAGCAGTCGCTGTGGGACGAACCGCCGTTCAGCGCGATGGTCGGCTACTTCGCCAAGCAGGACACCCAGCTCGGCGGCCAGCAGATCAAGGCGGGCGACGGCCTCCTGCTCGGCATCCAGCCCGGCAACGTCGACCCGGTCGTGCGCCCCGACCTGTCCGCCAACATGCAGGGCAACCGCTCCCACCTCGCCTTCAGCGGCGGGCCGCACGAGTGCCCGGGCCAGGACATCGGGCGCGCCATCGCCGACACCGGCGTGGACGCGCTCCTGATGCGGCTCCCCGACGTCGAACTGGCCGTGGACGAGGACGAGTTGTCCTGGCGCTCGTCGATCCTGTCCCGGCATCTGGTGTCGCTTCCGGTGACGTTCGGCAAGCGGCCGCCGCAGGACGTCACCGCCCGGCCCATGGCGCAGGTGCCGACGCCGCGCACGAGCTGGGAGGTGTCGTCGCCGCTGCCGGAGGCGCAGGTTCCGCCCGCGGTCCCGGCACCGCAGCCCGCGGCGAACGCCCCCGCGGCCCCGGCGGCCGCGCAGACGCCGGCCCGCCGCAAGGGCGCGTGGCGGCGCTTCCTGGAGTGGTGGCGGGGCTACTAGAGCCGGGGCTGCCGGAGGCCGCTCCGGTAGCTCAGCCGTCGGCCCACGTCCCGTACGACGACCAGGCGTCCAGGGTCCGCTCGCTGACGAAGCGGTGCGCCGCGCCCGTGAGCGGGTCCGTGAACTCCAGGGAGCGGGCGAGGAGTTGCAGCGGGCGCCGGAAGTCGTCCGGCGCCACCGCCGGGAGCACCGCCGGGTAGAGCGGGTCGCCGAGCAGGGGCAGGCCGAGGGCGTTCATGTGGACGCGCAGCTGATGGGTGCGGCCGGTGTGCGGGACGAGCCGGTAGCGCCCGATGCGGCCGTCGTGCGCGAGCAGTTCGACGCGGCTCTCGCTGTTCGGCCCGGCGCCCGGCACCTCGTAGGCGGCGAGCACGCCGCGCTCCTTCACGATGTGGCTGCGGACGGTGCGGGGCAGCGCGACGGCCGGGTCGTACGCGGCCACGGCCTCGTACTCCTTGTGCACCCGCCGGTCGGCGAAGAGGGTCTGGTACGCGCCGCGCTCCTCGGGCCGCACGGTGAGGAGCAGCAGCCCGGCGGTGAGCCGGTCCAGGCGGTGCGCGGCGCCGAGCGCGGGAATGCCGAGGTCGGCGCGGAGCCGGGCGAGCGCGGTCTGCGTCACGTGGCTGCCGCGCGGCATGGTCGCGAGGAAGTGCGGCTTGTCGGCGACGACGATGTGCTCGTCGCGGTAGACGACGGTGAGGGCGCCCGGCACCCGGGGCTCGGCGGGCAGATCCCGGTGGAACCACACGTACAGGCCCGCGGCGTACGGGGTGTCCGGGGCGAGCGGCGTGCCGTCGGCGCCGACGATCCGGCCCTCGCGCAGCATCCGGTCCACGACACCCGGTTCGGCGGCGAGCCGCGCCACGAGGTGGTCGCGCACGGTCGCCCAGGTGCCGTCCGCCGGGAGGCGCACCCGCACCGGGTCGACGCCGTCGCGCTGGGGGAGCGGTGCCGGGGGCACGCGCGGCTTTCGTCTCACGTCGGCCCAGCGTACGGGGCGGTCGAGGGGCGCGGCCCGCGGGGCGGCCCGGATCCGGTGGCGAAAACCGCTGTGCCGCGCCGGGCTCCGGCAGCACTATGAGGGGCATGCCCTTCATGATCTCGAACGCGGTCGAGCCCGGCGCCCTCGCGGGCCGGGCGCAGCCGACCCTGCCCGCCTCCGGCGGCCTCCTTCTGCGCCCCTGGGCCGCCAAGGACGCGCCCGCCGTCTACGAGGCCTTCCAGGACCCCGTCCTCCAGCGCTGGCACGCGCGCGTGGCCGACTCCGAGGAGGAGGTCCGCCAGTGGCTGGAGACCTGGCGCACGGAGTACGAGGAGGAGACCAGCGCCCAGTGGGCCGCCGTCGACGCGGACACCGACGAGGTCCTCGGCCGGGTCGCCCTGCGCATGATCAACTTCATCGACGGCCAGGCGGAGATGGCCTACTGGACCATGCCGCGCGCCCGCGGCCGGGGCGTGGCCCCGCGCGCGGTGTCGGCGCTGACCACCTGGGCCTTCGACGGCCTCGGCTTCCACCGCCTCGAACTGCGCCACTCCACGCTCAACGAGGCGTCCTGCCGCGTGGCCCTGAAGACGGGCTACGTCGCCGAGGGCGTCCAGCGCAGCGCGGTCCTGCACGGGGACGGCTGGCACGACATGCATCTGCACGCGCGGATCCGCGCGTAGCCGGTGCCGTACCCCGCGGGGGAGGGGTACGGCCCGGGTGCCGGGGGAGGGGCGGAGGCGGAGCGCGGCGGTCAGGCCGCTTCCTGCTCGGCCTCCACCTGGGCGTTCCAGTCGCGCTTGGAGGCCTGCCAGCCGTCCTCGTTGTGGCCGAGGCGCCAGTAGCCGGAGATGGACAGGCGCTCGCGCGGGATCTGGTGCTCGACGCGCAGGACGCGGCGCAGCTCCTTCACGAAGCCCGCCTCGCCGTGCACGAAGACGTGCGGGGTGCCCGCGGGGAAGTCCAGGGCGCGCACGGCCTCGACCAGGGCCTGGCCGACCGGGCGGCCCGCGCGGTGCAGCCAGACGACCTCCGCGCCGGTGGCGATGACCTGCTCCTCCTCGGGGCCCTCGACCTCCACGAAGGCGCGCACCTCGGAGCCCTCCGGCAGGGCTTCGAGGGCGGCGGCGATCGCGGGCAGCGCGCTCTCGTCACCGGCGATCAGATGCCAGTCGGCGGCCGGGTCCGGGGCGTAGGCCCCGCCGGGGCCGAGCAGGCGCACCGTGTCGCCCGGCTCGGCGCGCAGCGACCAGGGCCCGGCGAGGCCCTGGTCGCCGTGGACGACGAAGTCCAGGGCCAGCTCGCGCGTCTTGGGGTCCCACCAGCGCACGGTGTACGTACGGGTGACGGGCCACTGCTCGCGCGGCAGCTCTTCGCGGATGCGCTGGAGGTCGAACGGCTCGGGGTAGGTCACGCCCGCGGGGGCGAACAGGAGCTTCACGTAGTGGTCGGTGCAGTCGCCGGTCGTGAACTCCGCCAGGCCGTCGCCGCCGAGGACCACCCGCTGCATATGGGGGGTGAGCCGTTCGGTGCGGACGACCTGCGCGACATGAGGCGTGGGACTCTTGCGTGCGGGCCGCTCTGCCATGGTGTGCCTCCCCTGATCCAGCTTGTTAGGTTCACCTAACCTAACATCCGGCCCTTGCTCACGCCTCGAGCGTGGTCAGCAGTCGGCCGAGCGAACCGCCGAGGCCCCAGCGGGCGGCGAGCGCGTCCAGGGCGGCCCGATCGCGCGGCGCGTGCGGAAGCGCGACGTCCACATCCGGCAGCGGCACGTCGCTCGCGACCCGCACCACCGTCGGCGCGACGGCCACGTACGGACGGGCCTCGTCCAGGCGCTTGCGCTGCGACGGCGTCAGCTTGGACTTCGGGTCGTCCACCGCCGCCATGATCCCGGCCAGGTCGCCGAAGGCGTCGAGCAGCTTCGCCGCGGTCTTCTCGCCGATGCCGGGCACGCCGGGCAGACCGTCGCTGGGGTCGCCGCGCAGCAGGGCCAGGTCCACATAGCCCGGACCGTTCACGCCGTACTTCTCGCGCAGCAGGGCCTCGTCCGTCATCTGGAGGGTGCCGACGCCCTTGAGCGGGTACAGGACGCGGATCCCGCGCGCGTCGTCGACCAGCTGGAACAGGTCGCGGTCGCCCGTGACGATGTCGACCGGGCCGGTGGCGCGGGCCGCATAGGTGCCGATCACGTCGTCCGCCTCGTACGCCGCCACGCCGACGCGGGCGATGCCGAGGGCGTCCAGGACCTCCTCGATGACCGGCACCTGGGGGGAGAGGGTGTCCGGGGTCTCCTCGACGTCCGGGGCCGCGGAGACCTGCGGGGACTCCTGCGCCACGCGGTGCGCCTTGTACGAGGGGATCAGCTCCACGCGCCAGTGCGGGCGCCAGTCCGCGTCCATGCAGGCGACCAGGTCGTCCGGGCGGTGGTCCTGGACGAGGCGGGTGATGAATTCGAGCAGGCCGCGGACCGCGTTGACCGGGGTGCCGTCCGGGGCCTTCACGGATTCGGGGACGCCGAAGTAGGCCCGGAAGTACAGGGACGCCGTGTCGAGCAGCATGAGCCGTCGGGTTTGGTGGGTCACGAGTGCATCTTGCCGCACGGGCGGCGGGGCTTCGCGGGGGCGCCCCAGGGCCGCCCGGCCGGGAACCGGCACTCGGGACAAGTGTGGCCTTTTGTGACCTGGGACACTTCCTGGTTTGGGTGGTGGCGGCGGGGGCAGGCGCGCACGCGGAGCGACCCGTCTCGTTTTCAACTTCTTGACGGGTGAACGGGCGATCCCGTGTCGCTCCACGGCCCGCCGGCGGGGGAGGCGGGCCGTCTTCGTTCGACCCGAGAGGTGTATGTGTCCAGGCTGCAAGCCGAGCACTTGTACAAAGTGTTCGGCAGACGACCCGACGACGCGGTGACCAGGCTCCGCGCCGGAGCCGACCGTGAGGAACTGCGCGCCGAGGGGACCACCGCCGCGGTGGTCGACGCGTCCTTCACCGTCGAGCCGGGCCAGATCTTCGTCGTCATGGGTCTCTCCGGATCCGGCAAGTCCACGTTGCTGCGCATGCTCAACGGGCTCTCGGAACCGACGGCCGGGCAGGTGCTCTTCGACGGCCAGGACCTGACGAAGCTCAGCCCTCGCGAGCTGCGCGAGGTCAGGTCCCGCAAGATCAGCATGGTGTTCCAGCACTTCGCGCTGTTCCCGCACCGCAGCGTGCTGGAGAACGCCGCGTACGGCCTCGAGGTCCAGGGCCTGCCGCGCGCGGAGCGCGAGCGCCGGGCCACCGAGGCGCTCGAACTCGCCGGGCTCAAGGGCTGGGAGAAGTCCTGGCCCGACGAGCTGTCCGGCGGTATGCAGCAGCGCGTGGGCCTGGCCCGCGCCCTGGCCACGGACGCCGACCTGCTGCTCATGGACGAGTCGTTCAGCGCCCTCGACCCGCTGATCCGGCGCGACATGCAGGACCAGCTCCTCGAACTCCAGAAGACGCTGAAGAAGACCATCGTCTTCATCACCCACGACCTGAACGAGGCCATGCGCCTCGGCGACCAGATCGCCGTCATGCGCGACGGCCGCATCGTCCAGACCGGCAGCGCCGAGGACATCCTGGTCACCCCGGCCAACGACTACGTCGCCGCGTTCACGCAGGACGTCGACCGCGCCCGGGTGCTGACCGCGGGCGCCATCATGGCCGACCCGGAGACCGTGTACGGGACCACGACGCCCGAGGGCACCGAGCTGCGCACCGCCGCCGACGTCTTCAAGGCCGCGCCCGCGACGGTGGCCGAGGACACCCCGATCATCGAGCTGTTCACGCCGTGCTCCACCAGCGGCGTCGCCGTCGCCGTGACCGGCGCGGACGGGGCGCTCGTCGGCGTCGTACCGCGGGCGCGGCTGCTTGCCGTGCTCGGGGAGCCGGCCACGCAGCAGGAGCCCGCCGTGAGTGCCGTCATACCGGAGCAGGTCAAGGCCGCGGCCGCGGCCGCGGGCGACGCGGTCGAGGACGGGCGGAACGCCGGGGACGACGGCGGCAAGAGCGTGGGCAAGGTGAGCAGCGGTGCCTAGGATTCATCTCGGCGACTGGGTCAACGACGCGGTCGACTGGCTCACGAAACACCTCGACTGGCTGTTCAGCTTCATCGAGTCCGTGCTCAGCGGCATGAACGACACGATCATCGACGTCCTTCAGGCGCCCGAGCCGCTGCTCCTCGCGGGCATCTTCGCCGTCGTGGCGTTCTGGCTGCGCGGGCTGACCGCGGGAGCCCTCACCTTCGTCGGCTTCGCGTTCATCGACTCCCTCGAACTGTGGGACAACGCGATGATCACGCTGTCCCTGGTGCTCGTGGCGACGATCATCGCCCTGGTCGTCTCGGTGCCGCTCGGCATCTGGGCGGCCCGCTCGAACCGGGTCAGCGCGCTGCTGCGGCCGGTGCTCGACCTGATGCAGACGCTGCCCGCGATGATCTACCTCATCCCGGCCATCCTGTTCTTCGGCATGGGCGGCCCGGCGGGCATCGTCGCGACCCTGATCTTCGCCCTGGCCCCCGGCGTGCGCATGACCGAGCTGGGCATCCGCCAGGTCGACAAGGAGCTGGTCGAGGCGGCCGAGGCGTTCGGTACGACACCGCGCAACGTGCTGTTCCGCGTCCAGCTGCCGCTCGCGCTCCCGACGATCATGGCCGGTGTCAACCAGGTCATCATGCTCGGTCTGTCCATGGCCGCCATCGCGGGCATGGTCGGCACCGGCGGCCTCGGCGCCGACGTGAACGAGTCCATCGGCCAGCTGGACGTCGGCCTCGGCGCCGAGTCCGGCGTCTCCATCGTGATCCTCGCGATCTACCTGGACCGCATGACCGCGTCCCTGGGGACCCAGGTCTCCCCGCTCGGCCGCCGCGCCGCCGCCAAGGCACGTGCCGCGCAGGGCCTGAAGCTGTGGAGCTACCGGCCGCGCCCGGCCTTCGCGGTGATCGGCGTCGTCGTCCTCGCGCTCGTCGCGGGCGGCGTGGGCGTCTTCGGCGGCTCGGACGACGACGCGACCACCGCCGCGGACGGCAAGAACGTCGGCCACGGCAAGCAGCTGAACGTCGGCTACATCCCCTGGGACGAGGGCGTCGCCTCCACCTTCCTGTGGAAGGAGATCCTGGAGCAGCGCGGCTTCAAGGTGAACGCCAAGCAGCTCGACGCGGGCCCGCTCTACACCTCGCTCGCCCAGGGCGGCATCGACTTCCAGACGGACTCCTGGCTGCCGACCACGCACGCCTCGTACTGGGAGAAGTACGGCGACAAGCTGGACGACCTCGGCCGCTGGTACGGGCCGACGTCCCTGGAGCTGACCGTCCCCTCGTACATGAAGGACGTCGACTCCCTGGAGGACCTCAAGAGCAAGAAGGGCACCTTCAAGGGCAAGGTCATCGGCATCGAGTCCAGTGCGGGCATGATGAAGCTGCTCAAGGACGAGGTGCTCAAGGCGTACGGCCTGGAGAAGGACTTCGACGTCGTCGACGGCTCCACGCCCGCGATGCTCGCCGAGCTCAAGCGCGCGTACGCCAAGAAGCAGCCCATCGTCGTGACCCTGTGGTCGCCGCACTGGGCGTACAGCGAGTTCGACCTGAAGAAGCTCAAGGACCCCAAGGGCGCCTGGGGCAAGGGCGACGGCGTGCACACCCTGTCCCGCAAGGGCTTCGGCGGCGATCACCCCGAGGTCGCCGAGTGGCTCAAGGACTTCAAGATGAGCGAGAAGCAGCTCACGGGTCTTGAGGCGGAGATCAACAAGGCGGGCAAGGGCAACCAGCAGCAGGCCGTGCGGGCCTGGCTGGAGAAGAACCCCGGCCTGGTCGACAAGTGGGCCCCGGTGGCCGCGGGCAAGGGCGCGGCTCCGGCCGAGGCCAAGCGGACCCTGAACGTCGCCTGGTTCCCCTGGGACGAGGACGTGGCCGTCACGTACCTGTGGAAGAACGTCCTGGAGCGGCGCGGCTACAAGATGAAGCTGTCGCAGTCCGACGTCGGTCCGGTCTACACCGGCCTCGCGCAGGGCGACATCGACGTGAACTTCGACGCCTGGCTGCCCAGTACTCAGAAGAACTACTGGGACAAGCACAAGGACAACCTCGTCGACATGGGCACCTGGTACAGCCCGACGTCCCTGGAAGTCGCCGTGCCGTCCTACGTCAAGGGCGTCAAGTCGCTCGACGACCTCAAGGGCAAGGGCGGCACGTTCGGCGGCAAGATCGTCGGTATCGAGCCGGGCACCGGCGTCATGCAGAAGCTCAAGGACGAGGTCATGCCCGGCTACGGGCTGAACGGCGAGTACAAGATCGCCAGCGGTTCGACGCCCGCGATGCTCGCCGAGCTCAAGCGCGCGTACGCCAAGAAGGAGCCGGTCGCGGTGCTGCTGTGGTCGCCGCACTGGGCGTACAGCGAGTACGGCCTGACCAAGCTGAAGGACCCCAAGGGCGCCTTCGGCAAGGGCGACACGATCCGCACGATCACCAGCAAGAAGTTCCCCGAGCAGTACCCGCAGCTCACGAAGTGGTTCAAGAAGTTCAAGATGAGCGAGTCGGAGCTCGCGGGTCTGGAGAACGAGATCAAGAAGCGCGGCAAGGGCCACGAGGAGCAGGCCGTCGCCGCCTGGCTGAAGGAGCACCCGGAGGTCCCGGACCGGATGACTCCGCAGTAGCCGACGGCCGGGCCGCCCGGCCTTCGGCCCCGCCGACGGCGTGGCCGACGGCTTGAAGCAGTCCGCGCCGTCGTGGTGCCCCGTCGCTTCGCGGCGGATTCACGCCCGCCCACCCGCCCGCTTCGGGACGGGTGGGCGGGCGTACGCGTGCCCGGACGCGGCCCGACGAGGGCGGAGAAGGTGCGCCGGGCGGGCCCGGGAGTTGCCGGAGTTGCGGTCCGGCGGGCCCTGCGGCGACGATTTCCGGTCCGAGGGGCGTTGGACGACGAGCGCGCGGCGCGGTCAACCCGCGACGGCGCGCGCCCCAGCGCCCGGCTGGAACCTGCACACGGACCGCCCAACTGGGTAAAACCGTTTGGCGAACATGCGTAGGGTGCAGAAAACCCATCAGGGTGAAGGCACTGGCTCGCCCGAGTCGGCCCAAGCGCGCAAGAGAAGAAGGGAGCCGAGGCGATGGACGAGCACAAGGAAAACCTCCGGGTGGGCTCGGCCGTACGGCGGCGCCGCCGTCAGCTGGAGCTCACCCTCGCGGTCGTCTCCCGGCGCAGCGGCCTGTCGGTGCCGTTCCTGAGCCAGGTCGAGAACGAGCGGGCCCGCCCCAGCATGCGCTCCCTGGAGCGGGTCGCGGACGCGCTCGGCACCACCGCCGTGGAACTGCTCGCCGCCGCCGACCCGACCGGCACGGTCGATCTGGTGCGCGCCGACGACGAGGTGAGCCTGGCGGGCGGCACCTGCGAGACGCACGTACGGGACCTGGTGCGCGGCCACCACCAGCTGCACGCCTTCGAGTACCTGGGCGACCACGACGAGGGCCGCGAGTTCCAGCACCGCAACGACGAGCTGATGTACGTCATCGCGGGCGCCGTCGAGGTCGAGGCCGAGGGCCGCGCCTACCGCCTCGGGCGCGGGGACTCCCTGTATCTGACGGGCGGCGTGCGGCACCGCTGGCGGGCCACGGCCGCCGACGCGCGGGTGCTCGTCGTCGCGGTGGGCGACCACATCGAGGCCCTGGACGCGGGGCGGCGCTGAGCGATGCCCGCCGCCCGGGTGGTCTCCCTGGTGCCGTCCCTGACCGAAGCGGTCGCCGTGACGGTGCCGGGCGCCCTGGTCGGCGCCACCGCGTGGTGCAGCCACCCGGCGGACCTCGACGACCTCGGCGTGGCGAGGATCGGCGGCACGAAGAACCCGGACGTCCCCGCGGTCGTGGCGCTCGCCCCCGACCTGGTGCTCGCCAACGAGGAGGAGAACCGCCCCGCCGATCTGGCCGCCCTGCGCGCCGCGGGCCTGGAGGTCCTGGTCACGGAGGTGCGCGGCCTGGAGCAGGCGTTCCGTGAGCTGTCCCGGGCGCTCGCCGCCTGCGGCGGTCCCGCCCGGCCGCGGTGGCTCGCCGAGGCCGAGGACGCCTGGGACGACCCGCCGCGGCAGGCCGCCCGGCTGCGCGCGGCCGTGCCGATCTGGCGGCGGCCCTGGATGGTGCTCGGCCGCGACACGTTCGCGGGGGACCTGCTCGCGCGCCTGGGCGTCGACAACGCCTGGGCGGCGCACGCCGAGCGCTATCCCCGCGTCCCGCTCGACGAGCTGCGCGCCGCGGGCCCCGACCTGGTGGTGCTCCCGGACGAGCCGTACCGCTTCACGCCCGACGACGGCCCCGAGGCCTTCGCGGGGACGCCCGCCGCACTGGTCAGCGGGCGCCACCTCACCTGGTACGGACCGTCGCTGCGCGAGGCGCCGGGGGTGCTCAGCGCGGCGCTGCGAGCAGCCGTCCGCTGAGCAGGCCCCGGGCCGTCCGCACCAGGGCCACCGACCACGCGGTCACGAGGACGGCGAAGAGGGCTACGGCCAGCCAGTCGTAGGCGGCGAGACCGGTGTGCCGGCCCAGGCCCGCGGCACCGGTGACGCAGGTGCCGACGGGGAAGGTGAAGGCCCACCAGGTCATCGCGAAGCCCATGCCCGCGCGCCGGGCGCGGACCACCATCGCGGTCGCGAGGGCCAGCCACATCAGGGCGAAGCCGAGCACCGGGACGCCGTACAGCACGGCGAAGACCGCGAAGCCCTGGTCGTAGGGGGCGGGCAGGACGCCCTGGGCCACGTCGGCGAACTTGTTCGCTGCGGTCGTGGACTGGCCGAGGGGGCCGAGGACCAGGAAGACGGTGGGGGTGAGCGCGAGGGGCAGCGGGGGCCCGGTGACCAGGCGGGCGAAGATCAGCGGAAGCATCACCAGGGTGGCGAGCAGGCTGACGCCGAACATCGCGAAGCAGGCGTAGAGCAGGGCCCGCTGGGCCTGGCCGGGCGGCAGATGGGGCACGAGCAGCGGGCCGAGGGCCGCGGCGACCATGGGGGCCACGACGGGAAGGAGCCACACCGGGGACGCCTGGTCGGCGGCGATCTCGTGCCGGACCACCATCAGGTACGGGATGGCGACCGCGGCCACGAGGCCGAGCGCCGCCCCGGCGGTGAACAGGACCGTGTCGAGGACGACCGCCGCGCCGACGCCTATCCAGTCCCGGCCGACGAGCAGGGTGGCGCCGCCGACCGCGAGCAGGGCCATGGACAGACAGCCGTAGAACGGCGCCACGGCCGGGTCGAGGAGATGGGCGCGGGCCTGGTCCCGGTGGTGCGCCCAGTGCGCGGCGCGCGCGAGCAGGAGCACGGTCAGCATCAGCAGGGACAGCGCCCACACGGCGGCGCAGGCCGTGCGCAGACCCGGTACGTCGTACGGCAGCGCGACGCCCGCGTTGGCGATGATCGCGGTGCCCATGACGGACGCGTACCAGTTGGGGCCGAGGTGCCGGACGGCGGCGAGCGGGGTGCCGGGGCGCACCCGGGGGCGACTGTGTGCTGCGGTGACCATGACTCCACGGTGCGCTCCGGCGGCCCGGCCCACCAGAGATCTTGGAGCTATGAGGGCATAACCTGGAGTTATGAGCTCAGCGTCGTCGCCCCCGCCGGACCGGACCGGCCCTTCGGACCCCGTGCCGGGGGTGCCGCTCGCGCACCGGGTGCCGGACCTGGCGGCCCTGGAGCTGCTGCTCGCCGTGGCCCGGCTCGGCAGCCTGGGCCGGGCGGCGCGGGAGCTCGGCATCTCCCAGCCCGCCGCGAGCGGGCGCGTGAGGTCCATGGAGCGGCAGCTCGGCGTGGCGCTGGTGGACCGCTCCCCGCGCGGCTCGCGGCTGACGGAGGCGGGCGCCCTCGTCACCGACTGGGCGCGGCGGGTCGTGGAGGCGGCCGAGGCCTTCGACGCGGGCGCGCAGGCGCTGCGGGACCGCAGGGACTCGCGCCTGCGGGTGGCCGCGAGCATGACCATCGCCGAGTACCTGCTGCCCGGCTGGCTGATCGCGCTGCGCGCCCGGCGCCCGGACACGGCCGTCTCCCTGCTCGCGGGCAACTCCGCCGAGGTCGCGCAGCGGCTCCTCGGCGGCGACGCGGACCTGGGGTTCGTGGAGGGCCTCAAGGTGCCGACCGGCCTGGACGCGGCGGTGATCGGGCACGACCGGCTGATCGTGGTGGTCGCGCCCGGCCACCCCTGGGCGCGGCGGCGCGCGCCGCTCGCCGCCCCGGAGCTCGCCGGGACCCCGCTGATCCTGCGCGAGCGCGGCTCCGGCACCCGGCAGGTCCTGGACACGGCCCTCGGCGGGCTCGCGGCGCCGCTCATGGAGCTGTCCTCCACCACCGCGGTGAAGTCGGCCGCCGTGAGCGGGGCCGGGCCCGCTGTGGTCAGCGAGTTGGCCCTCGGTGACGAGTTGGCCGCCCGCCGTCTGGTGCGGGTGGCGGTGGAGGGGGTGCGGCTGCGCCGCGAGCTGCGGGCCGTGTGGCCGACCGGGCACGTGCCTGCCGGGCCCGCGCGGGAGCTGCTCGGGCTCACGCGGGGGAGTGCCCCGTAGGGGCGCGGGGAACTGCGCGACCAGCTACAACGGGCCCGCGGCCGCCCGGCGCGGTACCGTCGGCCGAGCGCTCAGCCGCGCGCTGCCGCGGCCCGTACCAGCGCCTCCATCACCCGGGTGTCCGTGCCCGCCTCCGGGTGCCACTGCACGCCCAGGACCCAGGCGGGGCCCGGCAGTTCGACGGCCTCGACCGTGCCGTCGTCCGCGTGGGCGCAGGCCAGCAGGCCCCGGCCGAGGCGGTCCACCGCCTGGTGGTGGTACGTGGGCACGTCCGTGGCCGCGTCGGGCACGGCCGCGGCGTACCGCGTGCCGGGGACCGGCGTGACCGCGTGCGTGCTGAAGACGCCGGGGGCCTTCGCGTGGCCGTCCAGGTGCTGGATCAGGGTGCCGCCCAGGGCGACGTTGAGGAGCTGCATGCCGCGGCAGATGCCGAGCAGGGGCGTGCCCGCGGCCAGGGCGGCCCGGATCAGGGCGAGTTCCCAGGCGTCCCGCTCCCTCGCGGGCGGGCCCGTGCGGTCCTCGCGCGCGGCGCCGTAGTGGGCCGGTTCCACGTCGGGGCCGCCCGCGACGACCAGGCCGTCGAGGCGGGCCACGACGTCCGCCGCGTACGCGGGGTCGTCCGGCGGCAGCATCGACGCGAGGCCGCCCGCCGCCTGCACCAGGCGCGGATACCCGGCGGGCAGCAGCGCGGCGGGCAGCGTCCACACGCCCCAGCGCGCCTCGGCCTCCAGATAGGTGCTCACGCCGATCAGCGGACGCTTGCCGTTCCCGTTCACCTTCTGCTCCCTCTGCACTCGCGCTAGTTCCGTTCCAGTTCGGCCTCTGCCGCGGCCAGGGCCGCGAACTCCTCCTCCGGTGCCCGCGCCACCAGATGCTTGCGGCTGTACAGGCCGAAGTACGCGATCGCCACTCCGTACACGCCGAGCGCGATGAACGCCGCCGTGACGTCCACCAGGAACGTCGCCACCAGGGCGGCGCAGGCGAGGGCGAGCGCCACCGAGGAGGTCAGGATCCCGCCGGGCGTGCGGTAGGGCCGCTCCAGGCCCGGCTCGCGGCGGCGCAGCACGATGTGGGAGAGCGACATCAGGGCGTACGAGATGGTCGCGCCGAAGACCGCCACGTTCAGCATGCGGGCGCCGTCGCCGCTGGCGGCGGCGAGCGAGAAGCCGATCGCGCCCGGCACGAGCAGCCCCAGGTAGGGCGCCTTGCGGCTGCTCGTCAGGGACAGGAAGCGGGGCAGGTAGCCCGCCCGGGACAGGGCGAAGAGCTGGCGCGAACCGGCGTAGATCAGGGAGAAGAAGGAGGCGACGAGGCCCGCGAGGCCCGCGTAGTTGATGACGCGGCTCAGGCCCGTGCGCTCGCCGTCCGGCTGGAGCGCGTCCACCAGCGGATTGCCGGTCGACTGGAGGGCGGCGGAGCCGCGCGCGCCGGCCGAGGCGAAGAACGTCAGGAGCGCGAGCGCGACCAGGATGAGCATCGACCAGCGGATCGCCCGCGGCAGCGTGCGCGCCGGGTCCTTCGTCTCCTCGGCCGCGAGCGGTACGCCCTCCACGCCCAGGAAGAACCACATGCCGAACGGGAACGCCGCCCAGATGCCCAGGATCCCGAGCGGCAGCCACGAGGTGGCGCCGAAGGCGTCGTGGTCCACGGGGATGTCGTTGAGCTTCGAGCCGTCGAAGTCCATGAACGCGCCGACCGCGAACACCAGGAGCGCCGCCACCGCGATGCCCGTGACCACGAAGCTGAACCGCAGCGCCTCGCCGACGCCCCACAGATGGATGCCGATGAAGATCACGAAGCAGGCGAGGTAGACCGGCCAGCCCGACTCCAGGCCGAAGAGGCCGAGCGACTCCACGTAGTCGCCGATGAAGATGGAGATCGCGGCGGGCGCGAGGATGTACTCGATGAGGATCGCCGTGCCGGTCAGGAAGCCGCCCCAGGGGCCGAGGGCGCGGCGCGCGAAGCCGTAGCCGCCGCCCGCCGTCGGCAGGACGGACGACAGCTCCGCGAGCGAGAAGACCATGCAGGTGTACATCACGCCCATGAGCGCCATCGCGATGGCCAGGCCGCCGAAACCGCCCTCCTTCAGGCCGGAGTTCCAGCCCGAGTAGTCGCCGGAGACGACGTAGGCGACGCCGAGGCCGGTGAGCAGCACCCATCCCGCGTTGCCGCGGCGCAGGGCGCGCCGCTCCAGATAGTCGTCGCCTTCGGCGGCGCGCGCCTTCGGCGGTTCCGTGGACTCCAGGCTCATGCGGGGCTCCCCCTGCGGGATTCAATGGATTGACGGCATACCTTTGCGGTGTGGAGGCATACCTTCGCGGTGCGGGCGGACAGAAAGCAAGACCCGTGCGTAACGTGCTGGTTAACCGTCCGGCCCGCAGGGGGTCCGCTCGTCCGGCCCGCAGGGGGTCCGCTCGTCCGGCCCGCGAAGGGGCGCTCGTCCGGCCCGCGCGAGGGTGCCCGCGCGCCCGCGGCTCAGGTCAGGAATCCCCGCAGCAGCGCCGCCGTGCCCGCGCAGTGCTCGCGCATCATCTCCCGCGCCCCGTCCGCGTCGCCGTCGAGCACGGCCTCCACGAGGGCGGTGTGCTGGCGCTGCGAGTGCTCCAGGTTGCGCACGAGCAGGGGGATGCAGTCGAGCAGGTCGTTGACCGTCGCGCGGACCGCCGCGTACTGCGCGGCCAGCGTGGGGGAGCCGGACAGCTCGGCGAGCGTGAGGTGCAGCAGGGTGTCCAGGCGGCGGTAGTCGGCGAGCGGCGCGTCATGGGTGCGGGCCAGGGCCTCGCGCAGCCGGCCGGTCTGCTCGGCGGTGAGGCCGTGCGCCGCGCACAGGCCCGCCGCGCCCACTTCGAGCACCTCGCGGAAGCGCAGCGCGTCCTCCACGTCCACGTCGGTGACCCGGCGGCGCAGCTCGGCCTCGCCCGGCGCCCCGGCGCGCGGGCGCACGAAGGTGCCGCCGTAGCGCCCGCGCCGCGACTCGACCAGGCCCTGGTCCTGGAGCACCTTCAGGACCTCGCGCAGCGTGACCCGGCTGATGCCGAGCAGATCGGCCAACTCCCGCTCCGCGGGCAGCCGTTCGCCGCCGGGCACCAGGCCGAGGCGGACCACCTGGAGGATCTGCTCCAGGGCCTCCTCGAAGCCGTTGCCCGCCCGGACCGGTCGCAGCACCTGAATGAGGCGATCCTCGCCCCGCGCGTGGGACATCTGCCCGTACCCCCTTCCCAAGCAATGGTTCTTGCCCATACCTTATGGCCACTCGGCTGACCCAAGGAGGCTTTTCCCGTGGCAGACCGCACACCCCCGCTCGGTGTCGAGGAGCTGCGTGCCCTCGTGGCGAGCGGCGAGATCGACACTGTCGTCCTGGCCTTCCCCGACATGCAAGGGCGGCTCCAGGGCAAGCGGTTCGCCGCCCCGTTCTTCCTGGACGAGGTCCTGGAGCACGGCACGGAGGGCTGCAACTACCTCCTGGCCGTCGACACGGAGATGAACACGGTCGACGGCTACGCGATGTCCTCCTGGGACCGGGGCTACGGCGACTTCGCCATGCGCCCCGACCTGTCCACCCTGCGCCGCCTGCCCTGGCACGAGGGCACCGCCCTGCTCATCGCCGACCTGGCCTGGAACGACGGCTCACCCGTGGTCGCGGCCCCGCGCCAGATCCTGCGCCGCCAGCTGGAGCGGCTCGCCGAGCACGGCTACAGCGCGCACGTCGGCACGGAGCTTGAGTTCATCGTCTTCAAGGACACCTACGAGCAGGCCTGGGACGCGGGCTACCAGGGCCTGACCCCGGCCAACCAGTACAACATCGACTACTCCGTCCTCGGCACCGGCCGCATCGAGCCGCTCCTGCGCCGCATCCGCAACGAGATGGCGGGCGCGGGCCTGACGGTGGAGTCCGCCAAGGGCGAGTGCAACCCGGGTCAGCACGAGATCGTGTTCCGCTACGACGAGGCCCTCGTCACCTGCGACCAGCACGCGCTGTACAAGACCGGCGCCAAGGAGATCGCCGCCCAGGAAGGCGTGTCGATCACCTTCATGGCGAAGTACAACGAGCGCGAGGGCAACTCCTGTCACATCCACCTCTCGCTCCAGGACGCCGACGGCAACAACGCCATGGCCGGGGACGGGCCCGGCGGCATGTCGCCCGTCATGCGCCACTTCCTCGCCGGGCAGCTCGTGGCGCTGCGCGACTTCAGCCTCCTCTACGCGCCCCACATCAACTCGTACAAGCGCTTCCAGCCCGGCTCCTTCGCGCCGACCGCGGCCGCCTGGGGCTACGACAACCGCACCTGCTCCCTGCGCGTCGTCGGCCACGGCCGCTCGCTGCGCTTCGAGAACCGGCTGCCCGGCGGTGACGTCAACCCGCACCTGGCGGTCGCGGGCCTGGTCGCGGCGGGCCTGTACGGCATCGAGCAGCGCCTCGAACTGCCCGAGGCGTGCACGGGCAACGCCTACACCGCCGACTACGAACACGTCCCGACGACGCTGCGCGAGGCCGCCGAGCTGTGGGAGAACAGCCCCGTCGCCAAGGCCGCGTTCGGCGACGAGGTCGTCGCGCACTACCGCAACATGGCGCGGGTCGAGCTGGACGCCTTCGACTCCGCGGTGACCGACTGGGAGCTGCGCCGCTCCTTCGAACGCATGTGAGGCACGTCTTGCTCGAAGAACTCCAGGTACTGAACCCGGCGACGGAGGACGTCGTCGCGACGGTCCCCGCCGCGAGCCCGGCCGACGTCGACGCGGCCGTCGCCCGCGCCGTCACCGCGCAGGCCGCGTGGGCCGCCGTCGCCCCGGCCGACCGGGCGCGCCTGCTGCGCCGCTTCGCCGCCGTCATCGACGGCCACATCGAGGAACTCGCCCGGTTGGAGGTCCGCGAGGCCGGGCACGTCATCGGCAACGCGCGCTGGGAGGCGGGCAACGCCCGCGACCTGTTCGACTACGCGGCGGGCGGCGTCGAGCGCCTCAACGGCCGCCAGATCCCCGTCCCCGGCGGCCTCGACGTCACGATCCTCGAACCCCTCGGCGTCATCGGCGTCATCGCGCCCTGGAACTTCCCGATGCCCATCGCCGCCTGGGGCACCGCCCCGGCCCTCGCGGCGGGCAACGCGGTCGTCCTCAAGCCCGCCGAGACCACCCCGCTGACCGCCCTGCGGCTGGCCGAACTCGCCCTGGAGGCGGGCCTTCCCGAGGGCCTCTTCCAGGTCCTGCCCGGCGAGGGCGCCGTCGCCGGGAACGCGCTCGTCGAGCACCCCGGCGTCGCCAAGATCGTGTTCACCGGCTCCACCCGCGTCGGCAAGCAGATCATGGCCAAGTGCGCGGACCGCGTGAAGCGCGTGACCCTCGAACTCGGCGGGAAGAGCCCCAACATCGTCTTCGCCGACGCCGACGTGGAGGCCGCCGCCCTCGCCGCCCCCGGCTCGTTCCTCGACAACTCGGGCCAGGACTGCTGCGCCCGCACCCGCGTCCTCGTGCAGCGCTCCGTGTACGACCGCTTCGTCGAGCTCCTGACGCCCCTGGTCGAGTCGTACGTCGTCGGCGACCCGGCCGACGAGAAGACCCAGATGGGCCCGCTGATCTCGCGGGCCCAGCTGGACCGGGTGCGGTCGTACGTGCCCCCGGGGGCGGGCATCCGCGGCAGCGCCCCCGAAGGGCCCGGCTTCTGGTTCCCGCCGACCGTCCTCACCGACGCCGGGCCCACGTCGCCGGTCGCCGTCGAGGAGGTCTTCGGGCCGGTCGCGGTCGTGCTGCCCTTCGAGGACGAGGCCGACGCGGTCCGCCTCGCCAACGCCACCGAGTACGGCCTCTCGGGCTCCATCTGGACCCGGGACGTGGGCCGGGCGCTGCGCGTGTCCCAGGCCGTGCGGGCAGGCAACCTGTCCGTCAACTCGCACTCCAGCGTGCGCTATTGGACCCCCTTCGGCGGCTACGGCCAGTCCGGGCTCGGGCGCGAGCTCGGCCCGGACGCGCTCGCCGCCTTCACCGAAACCAAGAACGTCTTCATCAGCACGGAAGGGCCCGCCCAGTGACCGAAGAGATTGTCTGCCGCCGCCTCGTCGGCCGCACCGCCGTCATCACCGGCGCCGGCAGCGGCATCGGCCTCGCCACCGCACGCCGCCTCGCCTCCGAGGGCGCGCACGTGGTGTGCGGCGACATCGACGACACCGCGGGCAAGAAGGCCGCCGAGGAGGTCGGCGGGACGTACGTGAAGGTCGACGTCACCGACGCCGAGCAGGTCGAGGCGCTGTTCAAGACGGCGTACGACACCTACGGCTCGGTCGACATCGCCTTCAACAACGCGGGGATCTCGCCGCCCGACGACGACTCCATCCTGGACACCGGCCTGGAGGCCTGGAAGCGCGTCCAGGAGGTCAACCTCACCTCCGTGTTCCTGTGCTGCAAGGCCGCCATCCCCTACATGCGGCGCCAGGGCAGGGGCTCCATCATCAACACGGCCTCCTTCGTGGCCCGGATGGGCGCCGCGACCTCGCAGATCTCGTACACCGCGTCCAAGGGCGGCGTGCTCGCGATGTCCCGCGAGCTCGGCGTGCAGTTCGCCCGCGAGGGCATCCGCGTGAACGCGCTGTGCCCGGGCCCGGTGAACACCCCGCTGCTCCAGGAGCTGTTCGCCAAGGACCCCGAGCGCGCCGCGCGCCGCCTGGTGCACATCCCGGTGGGCCGCTTCGCCGAGGCCCAGGAGATCGCCGCCGCGGTCGCCTTCCTCGCCAGCGACGACTCCGCGTTCGTGAACGCCACGGACTTCCTCGTCGACGGCGGCATCTCCGGGGCGTACGTCACGCCCCAGTAGTTCACCCAGAGGCCACCCACCGATCAGCCGGGCGTCGTGCGACGCCCGGCTGACCTGCGTAGACAGGCACCGTGTTCATGAAGATCAAGCATCCCTTGTACGCGGCGGCCGCCGCCCTCGCCGTCGCCGGGACCGGCCTCGCCACCACCGCCCAGGCCGCCCCGGCCCCCCGCGCCGCGCACGGCACCGCCGCCGCGAAGTGCCCCGCCCTCACCGTCTCGAAGGGCTGGTACGGCGACAACAAGGACCGCCTCCAGCGCCTCCTCGACACCTTCGGCCGCTGCGGCGACGGCTACGGCAGGCACGACAAGCCCCTCGCCGTCTTCGACTGGGACAACACGGTCATCAAGAACGACGTGGGCGACGCCACCATGTTCTGGATGCTGCGCCACGACAAGATACGCACCCCCGAGCGCGGCGACTGGCGCACCACGAGCCGCTATCTCACCGCGCCCGCCGCCACGGCCCTGGCCGCGGCCTGCCCGGCCACCGGCCCCACCCTGCCCACGCGCACGCGCACCGCCTGCGCCGACGAGATCGCCGCCGTGTACGGCGAGGGCGCCACGACCACCGGCAAGGAGGCCTTCGCGGGCTTCGACCACCGCCGCATGGAGCCCCAGTACGCCTGGCTCGCCCAGCTCCTGCGCGGCTGGAGCCCCGCCCGGGTCAAGGACTTCGCGGCCGCGGCGCGCAAGGAGAACCTCGCCGCGCCCATCGGCACCGAGCAGCGCGTCGGCAGCGGCAAGGTCACCGGCTGGGCCCGCTACTACGACCAGCAGCGCGATCTGATCCGCACCCTCAAGAAGGCCGGGTTCGACACCTACGTCGTCTCCGCCTCGCCCGAGCCGGTCGCCGAGGTCTGGGCGAAGGGCGTCGGCCTCGACGCCCGGCACACCCTCGGCATCCGCAACGTCACGCGCGAGGGCCGCCTCACCGCCCGCCTCAAGGGCTGCGGCTCCGTCGCGGACGGCGCCGACTCGATGATCACGTACATCGACGGCAAGCGCTGCGCCATCAACGAGCGGATCCTCGGCGTGCGCGGCAAGGCCGCCGAGAAGGTCCAACCGGCCGCGAAGCGCCAGGTGTTCGCCGCGGGCGACTCCGACACCGACGTGTCCTTCCTGCGCGACGCCACCGGCCTCCGGCTCGTCCTGAACCGCAACAAGACCGAGCTGATGTGCCGCGCCTACGACAACGGCGACCGGCGCTGGCTGATCAACCCCATGTTCATCGAGCCCAAGGGCAAGCAGCCCGCGCCCTATCCGTGCGCCACCACCGGCTACACCGGCCGGGACGGCACGAAGGCCCCGGTGCGCCGCGCGGACGGATCGGTCATCAGGGACCAACAGGACACGGTGTACGGGGGTTCAACGACCTCGTAGGACTGCTGTACCGTCCACGCACATGCGTAACAGAAACATTCTGGCGCTGACGCTGGCCTCGGCCGCCACCCTGGTGGCCGGGCCCGTCACGCTTCCCGCTGCCGCCGCCACGGCCGCGCCCGCGTCGCACACCGGCGCCCACTGTCCCCAGCTCTCGAAGAAGCTCACCTGGTACGGCGACAACCGCGCCCGGCTGCAGCAGGTCATCGACGAGCGGGGCACCTGCTCCAACCCGCACCTCGGCCACGGCCAGAAGCGGCCCGTCGCCGCCTTCGACTGGGACAACACCGTCGTCAAGAACGACGTCACCGACGCCACCATCAGCTGGGCGCTGCGGCACGACAAGATCCTGCGCCCCAAGAGCTGGAAGTCCTCCAGCAAGTGGATGACGGCCGCGGGCCACCGCGCCCTCACCAAGGCCTGCGGCACCGCGGTGCCCGTCGGCGGGCCGCTGCCCACGTCCACCAACACCGCCTGCGCCGACGAGATCCTCCAGATCCGCGAGGACGGCACCACGATGAGCGGCGCCGCCGCCTTCGCCGGGACCTGGCACCACCGCCGCACCGTCCCCCAGTACGCCTGGGTGCCCCAGCTCTTCGCGGGACACACCGTCAAGGAGGTGGAGACGTACGCGAAGAAGGCCCGCACCGAGGCCCTCGCCGCGCCCGTCGGCACCACCCGCACCATCGGCAGCCACACCGTGCCCGGCTACGCGCGCTACTACGACCAGCAGCGCGACCTGATCCGCACCCTGAAGAAGGCCGGATTCGACGTCTACATCGTCTCCGCGGGCTCCGAGCCCGTCGCCGAGGTGTGGTCGCGCGGCGTCGGCATCGACCGCGAGCACACCATCGCGATCCGCTCCGTCCTGGACCGCGAGGGCCGCATCACCACCTGGAACCAGGGCTGCGGCGGCGTCGGCGCCAACAAGGGCGACGTCATCCCGTACATCGACGGCAAGCGCTGCTTCATCAACCAGGAGATCTACAAGGTCAAGGGCAAGAAGGCCTGGGACAAGCAGCGCTGGAGCCGGCGCATCGCGGTCGGCGGCGGCGACGCCGACACCGACGTGACGTTCGTCGGCGACGCCACCGGCGCGCACCTCGTGCTGAACCGCAACAAGGGCGAGTTCATGTGCCGCGCGTACGACAACGCCGACGGCCGCTGGGTCGTGAACCCCATGTTCATCGAGCCGCTGCCGCAGAAGCCGGGCACCTACCCGTGCGCGACCGCCGCGTACAACGAGCCCGACGGGCGCAAGGGCCCCGTCCTGCGCGAGGACGGCTCCGTGGTCCCCGACCAGCGGGACACCGTCCACTGACCGCGTGACCGGCTGGTTGTACCGGCCGGCGCGCCACGTCCTAGAGTGCCGGGATGAGCATGTCGCCCCCGCCCGGCTGGTACCCGGACCCGTCCCGACCCGCCGTCGAGCGCTGGTGGGACGGGTCCGCGTGGACCGAGCACCGGCGCACGCCCGAGGCCACGGTCCACCTGGGCCGGGCGCGGCCGGGGCTCGCCGCCACCGTGGTGCGGCCGGTGCCCGCGCGCACCGGCGGGCGCCGCGCCAGGGCCGTGGCGCTCGGCGCGGCCGGGGCGGTCCTCGTCGCCTCGATCGTCACCGGCTTCCTGGTCCTCCAGGACGACGACGGCGACCCCACGGCCGGACCCGCGCCCACCGCCCAGGCGCCGGACGAGCCGACCCCCACGTCCGCCTCTCCCACCGCGTCCGCCTCCGCCACCGAGGACCCGGACACCCTCACCGACGAGCTCAACGGCATCACGCTGCCCGTGCCCGACGGCTGGGAGAAGGCCGACCACACCGTCGGCGACGAGCTGACCCTGCAGACCCCGAACACCTACGACTGCCCCGGCGACCCCGGCTTCTGCCGCCACGGCACGATCACCACGCGGACGGTGACCGGCACCGACGAGCGCTCGCCGGAGAAGCTCGCCAGGCGCGACATCAAGGACGCCGCCGACGCCGCGTACGACCACGACGCGCTCGACCGCGAGCCGTTCGGCGGCATCACCCGGCACGCCCGGGTCAAGAGCGGCACCGTCGCGGTCGCGGGCCGCGGCGGCTACTTCGTCCGGTGGCGCGTCCACACCGAGAAGGGACCCGGCGGCTACGTGCAGTCCCTCGCGTTCCCCTCCAGCACCGGCTCCGAGGCCATGGTCATCGTCCGCGTCAGCATCGACGCGGCGGACGGCGCGCCCCCGCTGTCCGACATCGACGAGCTCGTCGACGGGATCAGGCCCATCGGCGACAGCGCCACCGGCGGGGGAGTGGGCAGCAGCGTGGGCCCGACGCCGTGACCCGGGCCGCACCGCGGCACGGCTTCACAGGAAGGTGTGGCCCTCGCCCCGGTACGTCGGCACCGTCTCCGTCACCCGGTCGCCCACGACCAGGTGCAGCTCCGCGAACCGCTCGCACAGCTCACCGGCCTTGGCGTGCCGGAACCACACCTTGTCACCGATCCGCAGATCGTCCGCGGCGGACCCGAGCAGCGGCGTCTGCACCTCGCCCGCGCCCTCCTGGACGGTGTAGCGCAGACCCTGGGGCAGATACGGCACCGGCGACCGGTCCGCGCCGGCGACCCCCGACGCCGGATAGCCGCCGCCGAGCACCGTCACCACGCCCCGGCCCGGCCTGCGGACGACCGGCTGGGCGAAGAGGGCCGCCGGACGCCCGCTGAACGACGTGTAGTTGTCGAACAGACGCGGCACGTACAGGCCCGATCCGGCCGCCACCTCCGTGACCACGTCCTCGGCCGCCGTGTGCTGCACGCTGCCGGTGCCGCCGCCGTTCACGAACTCCAGGTCGGGCACGGCGTCCCGCACCGCCCGGATCGTCGCCGCGCGCCGGTCCGCCAGCTCCCGGCGCGCGGCCGACTGCATGAGCCGCACCGCCCGGGACTTGGCGGGGTGCCCCGCGACGGCGTCCCCGACCCCCGCGACGTGCCCCTCGTACGCCATGACGCCGACGAGCCGGAAGCCCGGCCTGCGCGCGATCGCCCGGGCGAGGGCGGCGACCTGGGTGGGCTCGTGCAGCGGGGAGCGCTGCGTGCCGATCCGCACCCGCCCGCCGAGCAGCCGCAGGGAGGTGTCCAACTCCAGGCACACGCGCACCACTTCGCGCCCGTCGCCGCGCGCCTCCTCGATCAGCCGCAGCTGCGCCGGGTCGTCGACCATCACCGTCACGGCCGCCGCCAGTTTCGGGTCGGCCGCGAGCTCGGCGAAGGCGGCACGGTCCGCCGAGGGGTACGCGAGCAGGACGTCGTCGAAGCCGGAGCGCGCCAGCCACAGCGACTCCGCGAGCGTGAACGACATGATCCCCGCGAACCCGTCCCGAGCGAGGACCCGTTCCAGCAGGGCCCGGCACCGCACCGACTTGCTCGCGACCCGGACGGGCTTCCCGCCCGCCCGGCGCGTCAAGTCGTCGGCGTTGGCGTCGAACGCGGTCAGGTCGACGAGCGCGAGCGGCGCGTCGAGATGTGCCGTGGCCCGGTCGTAACGGGCCCGGTCCGCGGTCCTGTCTCCGGTGAAGTCAGCGGCTCCGCCTGTCATGGGCGCAGCCTGCCAGACACGGCTACCCGAGGGTAGGGGGACGTTCCGGGCAGATCACCCGGTGGCCTGGACTGGGTTCCCGTGGGGCTCATGTCAACCCGTAAAGTGACGCGCACGCAGGGAGCGCGCGACGCGACGGAACGGGGGGTGCATGAGCACGGAGGCGCGACGGCCCCCCGTCCCCCCACGTTCCGGTACGCCACCACGGCTGCCGACCGAGCCCGACAGCGCCCCACCCACTCCCGGCGAGCCCGCCCCCCCGGCGTCCGCTTCGGCCCCGGTGTCCGCTCCGGCCCCGGCCTCCGCCCCAGCTGCACCCCGTGCCACGGCGGAGCCGCCCCCGCCCCCGGCGAGCGCCCGTTTCCCCGACGCACGCCCCCCTGCGGTAGTCCCCCCGCGCCAGTCCCCGGACGCCCTCACGCCCCCCTTCGCTCCCTCGCTCCCGCCCGAACACGAGGCCGCGGTGGCGGACTTGCTCGCGCCCTTCGACCGGGCGGCGCCTGACAGGGCCGCGCGCGACCGGGTCGCGGCCGTCGAGGCGGAGGCGGCCGAGGTGGGCACCGGCACGGATGTCGGGACGGGTTCCGGGACGGGCGAAGCGGGCGACGAGGGTCCCGCCGGGCCGAGCCGCGCCACCGCAGGCCCCGTGTCCCCCTCCGCGCCCGGCGTCGAGGACGCCCCGCCCCCGCCCGCCTCCGCCCGCCTCCCGGACGCGCCGCCCGCCGCCCCGGCGCACCCGCCGCGTCCCGCCGCGCACCGGCCGTTCGTGTTCTTCGCGCGGCCCGCGCTGTACGACGACACCACCGCCCGGCCGCGCCCCGTCGCGGCCTGGCGGCGGCCCCGCGCGGCCGCCGCCGCGGCCTGTGCCGTCCTCGGGCTGGGGCTCATCGGCGGTGCGGTGACCGGGAGTTGGCTGACCGGCGAGTCCGACGCGGCGGGCAGCTCCCGCTCCGCCTACGCCACCGCGGGGGCGCTGTGGCACAGCCTGCCCGTCGACGCCCTGTTCCCGCCCGCCATCAAGGGCGGGGGCGCGGGCCCCGGCGGCGCCGACCGGGTCTGGAACCGCGTGGCCGTCGCCCCCGACAGCGGCTGCGCCAAGGCCTTCGACCCGCTGCTGCGCAAGGCGCTCGCCCCCGTGGGCTGCCAGCGCCTGCTGCGCGCCACCTACACCGACGCCACCAAGAGCCACCTCACCACCGTGGGCCTGCTGTTCACCACGGCGGACGCCGACGCCATGCACGCGCTGCGCACCCGCTTCGGGCAGGAGGGCCTGGACCGGCGCACCGATCTGATGCCCCGCGCGTACGCCGCTCCGGGCACCCCCGCCGCGTCCTTCGGGGACGCGCAGCGGGCCACCTGGACCCTGTCGGTCCTGCCCGACGCGCCCGTCGTCGCCTACGCCGTCTCCGGGTTCGCCGACGGCCGTGCCGTCACCGAGCCCGAACCCGCCGCCGACGCCATGAAGGCGGGCGCCGCCTCCGCCCCCGCCCAGGCGGGACTCGGCCACGACGCCAAGGGCATCGCCGACCGCGTCGAGCGCAGCCTGCGCAAGACCGCCACCGCGGCCCCGGAGAACTCCTGATGAGCACGCCGAACCCGCAGGGCACCCCGGGCCCGCAAGGCACCGTGAGCCCCCAGGACACGCCGGGCCGGGAGCGGCCGACGCGGTGGCACGCGCCGGCCGCCGCCGCCCTCGCCGGAGCCCTCGCGCTGCTGCCCGCCGCCCCCGCCCGCGCCGACGACGGGATCCGCGCCCAGCAGTGGGCCCTCGACGCCATGGGCACCGGTCAGGCCTGGCGCACCACCAAGGGTGAGGGCGTCACCGTGGCCGTCCTCGACACCGGGGTCGACGGCTCCCACCCCGACCTCAGGGGCAGCGTCCTGCCCGGCAGGGACATGGTGGGCTTCGGCGCCCGGCGCGGCGACCGGACCTGGGCCCGGCACGGCACCGCCATGGCCGGGATCATCGCCGGGCACGGCCACGGCGAGGGCCGCGGCGACGGCGTGCTCGGCATCGCCCCCGGCGCCCGGATCCTGCCGGTGCGCGTGATCCTGGAGGACGGCGACCCGGCCCGCAGGAAGGCACGCCAGTCCCGCGGCAACGCCCTCGCCGAAGGCATCCGCTGGGCCGCCGACCACGGCGCCGACGTCATCAACCTCTCCCTCGGCGACGACTCCAAGTCCGCCCACCCCGAGCCCAGCGAGGACGCCGCCGTCCAGTACGCCCTCAAGAAGGGCGCCGTCGTCGTCGCGTCGGCGGGCAACGGCGGCGAGCGCGGCGACCACGTCTCCTACCCCGCCGCCTACCCGGGCGTGATCGTCGCGACGGCCGTCGACGAGAACGGGGCGCGGGCCTCCTTCTCCACCCGCCGCTGGTACGCCACCGTCAGCGCCCCCGGCGACGACATCGTCATCGCCGACCCCGACCGCAAGTACTACGAGGGCTGGGGCACCAGCGCCGCCTCCGCCTTCGTCTCCGGCGCCGTCGCCCTGATCCGGGCCGCCCGGCCCGGCCTCTCCCCGGCGCAGGTCAAGCGGCTCCTCCAGGACACCGCCCAGGACGCCCCCGCGGGCGGCCGCGACGACTCCCGCGGCTTCGGCCTCATCGACCCCGTGGCCGCCCTCGGCCGCGCCGCCGGACTGAAGCCGGACTCCCTGCGGACCAGGGCCCACGGCGGGACGTACGCCAAGAAGTACTTCGGACCGGGCCCCGACGAGGAGCCGGACGACGGCGCGTCCTCGGGCTGGCTGGGCCCCGTGGCCGGAGCCGCTGGCGTGGCCCTGCTCGCGGCGGCCGCGTACCTCTGGCGAGGGCGCCCGCGCCGCCGCTGAGCAGCGCTTCCCGGGCCGCGCCTCGCGGTGCCGGGGAACGGGCGGGTGGGTGGGCGACTCCCGCCGCGAAGCGGCGGGCTAGTGTCGACGGCGTGCAGACAAAGAACATCCCCGACCCCGGCTTCTCCGACGACGACGGCTCCGCGGCTCCGGAGCTGCGCGCGGCCCTGGAGGCGTGGTCCCAGGACCGAACCGCCCACGGCCCGGTCCTGAAGGCCCTGGCGAACGCCAGGCTCCTCGTGCCCGTCGTGGCCGTGCTCGGCGAGGTCGAGGAGGACGAGAACGGCCTGCGCCGGGAGAAGACGAGCGACATGGCGGTGCCCACGCTCAAGGCGGGCAAGCGCACCGCCCTGCCCGCCTTCACCTCCACCGAGGCCCTCGCCCTGTGGGACCCGGGAGCCCGCCCCGTCGCCGTACCGCTGCACCAGGCCCTGCGGGCGGCCGCCCACGAGAAGGCCGACACGATCGTCCTCGACCTCGCGGGCCCCGTCCCCTACGAGCTGAACCGCGCCGCGCTCATCGCCCTCGCCGAGGGCCGCCACAGCGCCGACGCGCTCACCGACCCGGCCGTGCGCGAGGCCGTCCGCACCGCGGTCGCGGCCGAGCCCGCCGTGCTCCGCGCCCACCTCGGCCCGGGCACGGCCGACGGCACCCTCGCCCTGGTCCTCGCCCCGGGCGCCGCCCCGGCCGAGACCGCCCGGCGCCTGGCCGGGGCCCTCGCCGCCGACGAAACACTGAGGGCCCGCCTGGTGCGCGGCCTCGACCTGGCACTGCTGCCGGCCGAGGCGACGCCACCGGGCGAGCCCCTCTACGTACGCTGACGGCTAGCCGAACACCGGACCCGTGTACTTCTCGCCAGGACCCTGCCCCGGCGCGTCCGGCACCACGGAGGACTCGCGGAACGCCAGCTGCAGCGACTTCAGGCCGTCCCGCAGCGGGGCCGCGTGGAAGGAGCTGACCTCCGTCGCGCTCGCGTCCAGCAGACCGGCCAGGGCCTGGATGAGCTTGCGGGCCTCGTCCAGGTCCTTGTGGGTCTCGCCCTCCTCGGCCAGGCCCAGGTTCACCGCCGCCGCGCTCATCAGGTGCACCGCGACCGTCGTGATCACCTCGACCGCGGGCACGTCCGCGATGTCGCGGGTCATGGCGTCGAAGTCGGGGCTCTCGGCGGAGGCGGCCGAAGGGGTCGGCGATGGCGTGGGGCTTGTGTCACTCATGTCCCACACCCTAGAGCCGCCCGCGAGCCGTTAGCCCCACCCCCCGGGAGCTGCTAACCTTGGGTGACGACCGGCCGGACGCCCACGTACGACGAGGGATCCGGCCCACAAGTGGAGGCTCCGAACTCCCACCTGGCCGCTCCCCGAGCGGCGGGTCACCGGTCAGGCGGACCGCACCGAGCGTGCAGGCCCGCCCGATGCGCCCCGTGATCACCACGGAGGTGCTCCGGTAGTTGTGTGGAGCCCCGCTGTGATCAGCCGGGGCATTTTTTGTGCCTCCGGCGGGTTGGTCGAGAAAACAGACGTTACGCGGCTGTCCGCCAGACCGTCGCGTGGTGCTACCGAGGAGGATCCATCAGCGCCGAGCCCCGCATCAACGACCGGATTCGCGTTCCCGAGGTGCGACTTGTCGGTCCCAGCGGCGAGCAGGTCGGGATTGTCCCGCTTGCCAAGGCCCTGGAGCTTGCGCAGGAGTACGACCTGGACCTGGTCGAGGTCGCGGCGAACGCCCGTCCGCCCGTGTGCAAGCTCATGGACTACGGGAAGTTCAAGTACGAGTCGGCCATGAAGGCCCGTGAAGCGCGCAAGAACCAGGCGCACACGGTCATCAAGGAGATGAAGCTCCGGCCGAAGATCGACCCGCACGACTACGACACCAAGAAGGGTCACGTCGTCCGGTTCCTCAAGCAGGGCGACAAGGTCAAGATCACGATCATGTTCCGTGGTCGCGAGCAGTCCCGGCCGGAGCTCGGCTACCGACTGCTGCAGCGCCTCGCCGAGGACGTCCAGGACCTCGGGTTCATCGAGTCGAACCCGAAGCAGGACGGCCGCAACATGATCATGGTCCTCGGTCCGCACAAGAAGAAGACCGAGGCGATGGCCGAGGCCCGTGAGGCCCAGGCGGCCCGCAAGGCGGACGCGAAGGCCAACCCCGGCAAGTCGCAGAACGCCGCCGAGGGCGAGCTTTCCGAGGCTCCCGCCGAGGCCCCGGCCGAGGCCCCCGCCGAGGCCTGATCCCCGGACGCGAGTCCAGGGATGCCAACCGAACACATGACGCTCCCGGATGCCCGGTTTCGCGACCGGGCATCGGAGCGCCACTGACGAGGAGAGAACGGCGCTATGCCGAAGAACAAGACGCACAGCGGTGCCAGCAAGCGCTTCAAGATCACCGGCTCCGGCAAGGTGCTCCGCGAGCGCGCCGGCAAGCGCCACCTGCTCGAGCACAAGTCGTCCCGTCTGACGCGTCGCCTCACCGGCAACGCCGAGATGGCCCCGGGCGACGCCAAGAAGATCAAGAAGCTTCTCGGCAAGTGACGTCGCGACCCCCGGTGACGGGGGTCACGTGACGCCAGGACCGGGACATCAGTCGAATCGGGCCGTGTGACGACCACCACGGCCCCGCTACAAGGAGTTAACAAGTGGCACGCGTCAAGCGCGCAGTCAACGCGCACAAGAAGCGTCGGGCGATCCTCGAGCAGGCCAGCGGCTACCGCGGCCAGCGGTCGCGTCTGTACCGCAAGGCGAAGGAGCAGGTCACCCACTCCCTCGTCTACAACTACAACGACCGCAAGAAGCGCAAGGGCGACTTCCGTCAGCTGTGGATCCAGCGCATCAACGCCGCTGCCCGCGCCAACGGCATCACCTACAACCGCTTCATCCAGGGTCTGAAGGCCGCCAACATCGAGGTGGACCGCAAGATCCTGGCCGAGCTGGCCGTCAACGACGCCAACGCCTTCGCGGCGCTCGTCGAGGTCGCCCAGAAGGCGCTGCCTTCGGACGTCAACGCCCCCAAGGCCGCGTGACGTCGCACTGAGCTCGAACCGTGACTGGACCCGCAGGCGCTCTGAGCCTGCGGGTCCAGTCGCGTTCGCCCCTTCCTCCTCCCGACCCCGTACACCGGAAAGCGACTCGATGGCACACGGTCCCGAACTGATCTCCCCGCGTTCGCCGCGCGTCAGTGGCGCGCGGCGGCTTGGCAAGCGGAACTTCCGGGGGAAGGAGCGGCTCTTCCTCGCGGAGGGTCCGCAGGCGGTGCGGGAGGCGGCCGGGCACCGCGGCGGCGGCGAGGCCACGCTCGTGGAGCTGTTCACGACCGTCGAGGCCGCCGAGCGGTACGCGGACATCGTGGCGGACGCGCGCGCCGCCGGGGCGCGGGTGCACCTCGCCGACGAGAGCGTGATCGCCGACATCTCGACCACCGTCACGCCGCAGGGGCTCGTCGGGGTGTGCCGCTTCCTCGACGTGCCGTTCGAGGAGATCCTCGCCGGCCGCCCCAAGCTGGTGGCCGTGCTCGCGCACGTACGCGACCCCGGGAACGCGGGCACCGTGCTGCGCTGCGCGGACGCCGCGGGCGCCGACGCGGTGGTGCTCACCGACGCGTCGGTGGACCTGTACAACCCCAAGGCGGTGCGCGCCTCCGTCGGCTCGCACTTCCATCTGCCGGTGGCCGTGGGCGTCCCCGTCGAGCAGGCCGTACGCGGCCTGAAGGCGGCGGGCGTACGCGTCCTGGCCGCGGACGGCGCGGGCGAGCACGACCTGGACGCCGAGCTCGACCAGGGCACCATGGGCACCGAGACCGCCTGGATCTTCGGCAACGAGGCCTGGGGGCTGCCGGAGGAGACCCGCGCACTCGCCGACGCCGTGGTGCGCGTTCCGATCCACGGCAGCGCGGAGAGCCTGAACCTCGCGACCGCGGCAGCCGTATGCCTCTATGCGTCCGCCCGTGCACAGCGTGCCGCCGGAGGGTGCCGCTCCGTCACCCCCGGCTAGTAGTGTGTCGGGCTCGGGGGCCCACTGCGCCAGCTCCGAGAGGCGGGGATAAGGGGAATGAGCGTCGGCACGAGCAGAGCACCGGGAGTGCGGGGCATCCTGTGCCCTCCCGCGGGCCACGCGGGCCCGGCGGGGCCCGGTCTCGGAGAGCTCGGCATCGACCCGGACGACCTGCCCGACGGCCTCGTCGTCGCCGACGAGAGCGGGCGCGTCATCTGCTTCAACGCCGCCGCGGCGCGCATCACCGCCGTGCGCGCCGCCGACGCGCTCGGCATCCGCATCGAGAGCGCCCTGCCCCTGGAGGACCTCGAAGGGCGCCGGTGGTGGCAGGTGACCGACCCCTACGGAGGCCTCGTCACGCGCGTCGCCCAGCCCGAGCGCAATCTGCTGCTGCCCGGCGGCCGGGAAGTGCTCGTCTCCGCCCGTTACGTACGGTCGCGGCCGAAGGGCCCGCTGAGCCGCCTCGTCGTCTCGCTGCGCGACACCGAGGCCCGGCGGCGCACCGAGCGCAGCCACGCCGAGCTGATCGCGACGGTCGCCCACGAGCTGCGCTCCCCGCTGACGTCCGTGAAGGGCTTCACCGCCACGCTGCTCGCCAAGTGGGAGCGGTTCACCGACGACCAGAAGCGGCTGATGCTGGAGACCGTCGACGCCGACGCGAACCGGGTGACCCGGCTGATCGCCGAGCTCCTCGACATCTCGCGCATCGACTCGGGCCGCCTGGAGCTGCGCCGCCAGCCCGTCGACATCGGGGCCGCCGTCGGGCGCCACATCCAGGCCCACGTCGCCGCGGGACAGGACGCGGACCGCTTCCTCGTCCGCCTCCAGCAGCCGCTGCCCGACCTGTGGGCCGACCCGGACAAGATCGACCAGGTGCTCAGCAACCTGCTGGAAAACGCGGTGCGCCACGGCGAGGGAACTGTCACCATCGACGTGGCGCCCTCGCCGTCCCTGCGGGTGCGGGGAGCGACCGACACCGCGGTCACCGTCAGCGACGAGGGTTCCGGCATTCCGGAGGAGTCGATGGGCCGGGTGTTCACCCGCTTCTGGCGGGGCAGCAAACGCGGCGGGACGGGACTGGGGTTGTACATCGTGAAGGGCATCGTCGAGGCACACGGCGGCACGATCACCGTCGGCCGCGCGGCGAGCGGCGGCGCCCAGTTCCGATTTACGTTGCCCGTGGGGGCTCCGGCGTACCTCCAGTGAGGACGCCCTGAGCAGCCCGCGGGCGCATCCGTTCACCACCACCCCGTTAGACTCGGTCGTTGGCACCTTTGTGTCCCCATTTTCGGGACAACTCGTCTCCGACTCGTTGACGGGGACCATCCGCCAGCCAACCGGAAGCACGGGAAGAGATGTCGGCACCGAACAAGTCGTACGACCCTGTCGAGGTCGAGGCACTGAAACCTGAAGAGATCGAGCGCGTGCGGGACGAGGCGCTCGCCGCCTTCGCGGCCGCCGCCGACCTCGACCAGCTCCAGGAGGCGAAGACCGCGCACTGCGGCGGCACCTCGCCGCTCGCCCTCGCCAACCGCGAGATCGGCGCGCTGCCTCCGCAGGCCAAGGCCGAGGCGGGCAAGCGCGTGGGCATGGCCCGCGGCGCCGTGAACAAGGCGCTCGCCGCCCGCCAGACCGAGCTGGAGGCCGAGCGCGACGCCCGCGTCCTGGTCGAGGAGGCGGTGGACGTCACGCTGCCCCACGACCGCGTCCCGGCCGGCGCCCGGCACCCGCTGACCACGCTGTCCGAGCGCATCGAGGACATCTTCGTCGCCATGGGCTACGCGGTCGCGGAGGGCCCCGAGGTCGAGGCCGAGTGGTTCAACTTCGACGCCCTGAACATCGGCCCGGACCACCCGGCCCGCGGTGAGCAGGACACCTTCTTCGTCGAGGGCGCGTCCGTCGGCGGCTCCGGCTCCGCCGACTCCGGCGTCGTGCTGCGCACGCACACCTCGCCCGTGCAGATCCGCTCGCTCATCGACCGCGAGCCGCCGGTCTACGTGATCTGCCCCGGCCGCGTGTACCGCACCGACGAGCTGGACGCCACCCACACCCCGGTCTTCCACCAGGTCGAGCTGCTCGCCGTGGACGAGGGCCTGACCATGGCGGACCTCAAGGGCACCCTGGACCACATGGTGCAGGAGCTGTTCGGCGGCGAGGGCATGAAGACGCGCCTGCGGCCGAACTTCTTCCCGTTCACCGAGCCGTCCGCCGAGATGGACATGGTCTGCTACGTGTGCCGCGGCGAGTCCGTGGGCAACGCCGACCGCCCCTGCCGCACCTGCTCCTCCGAGGGCTGGATCGAGCTCGGCGGCTGCGGCATGGTCAACCCGAAGGTGCTCGCCGCCTGCGGTGTGGACCCCGAGAAGTACAGCGGATTCGCCTTCGGGTTCGGCATCGAGCGGATGCTGATGTTCCGCCACAACGTCGAAGACATGCGAGACATGGTCGAGGGTGACGTCCGCTTCACCCGGCCGTTCGGGACGGAGATCTGATGCGCATCCCGCTTTCCTGGCTGCGGGAGTACGTCGACCTCCCCGCCACCGAGACCGGCCGCGACGTGCAGGCCAAGCTGATTTCCGCGGGCCTCGAAGTCGAGTCCGTCGAGCAGCTCGGCGCGGGCCTGAAGGGCCCGCTCGTCGTCGGCAAGGTCCTCACCATCGAGGAGCTGGAGGGCTTCAAGAAGCCCATCCGCTTCTGCACCGTGGACGTCGGCACGGCCAACGGCACGGGTGAGCCGCAGGAGATCGTCTGCGGCGCCCGGAACTTCGCCGTCGGCGACAAGGTCGTCGTGGTCCTGCCGGGCGCCGAGCTGCCCGGCGGCTTCGCGATCTCCGCGCGCAAGACGTACGGCAAGACGTCGCACGGCATGATCTGCTCCGGCGACGAGCTGGGCATGGGCGACGACGGCAGCGGCGGCATCATCGTGCTCCCGCCCGAGCACGAGGCCGGCACCGACGCCATCGAGCTGCTCGAACTCGTCGACGAGGTCCTGGACATCGCCGTCACGCCCGACCGCGGCTACTGCCTGTCGCTGCGCGGCGTCGCCCGCGAGACGGCCACCGCGTACGGCCTGCCGCTGCGCGACCCGGCGCTGCTCGACGTCCCGGCCCCGAACTCGTTCGGGTACCCGGTGCAGGTCAGCGACCCGGCCGGCTGCGACCGCTTCACCGCGCGCACCGTCACCGGCCTCAGCCCCGACGCCCGCTCGCCGATCTGGCTCCAGCGCCGCCTGCAGAAGGCGGGCATGCGCCCGATCTCGCTGGCCGTCGACGTCACCAACTACGTGATGCTGGAGCTCGGCCAGCCGCTGCACGCCTACGACCGCTCCCGCGTCCAGGGCACCATCGGCGTCCGCCGCGCCGAGCAGGGCGAGAAGTTCACCACCCTCGACGGCACCCGGCGCGTGCTCGACGCCGAGGACCTGGTGATCACCGACGAGCGCGGCCCCATCGGCCTCGCCGGTGTCATGGGCGGCGCCAACACGGAGATCGCCGACCACGCCGAGGAAGAGGGCACCACCGACGTCGTCATCGAGGCCGCGCACTTCGACGCGGTCACGGTGGCCCGCACCGCCCGTCGCCACAAGCTGTCCTCCGAGGCGGCCCGGCGCTTCGAGCGGGGCGTCGACCCGCAGGCCGCGTCCGCCGCCGCGCAGCGCACCGTCGACCTCCTCGTGCTGCTCGCGGGCGGCACCGCGGAGGCGGGCGTCACGGAGGTCATCGCGCCCTCCGCGCCGCACACCATCACGATGCCCGCCGACCACCCGGACCGCGTCGCGGGTGTCGCGTACGGCCGCGAGACGGTCGTGCGCCGCCTCCAGCAGGTCGGCTGTGACGTGTACGGCCAGGACGTCCTGACCGTCACCGTGCCGTCGTGGCGCCCCGACCTCGCCGAGGTCAACGACCTCGCCGAGGAGGTCATCCGCCTCGAGGGGTACGAGAACCTGCCCTCGACGCTGCCGAAGCCCCCGGCCGGGCGCGGTCTGACCGGGCGGCAGCGGCTGCACCGCAGGATCGGTCGCGCGCTCGCGGGCGCCGGTTACGTCGAGGCGCCGAACTACCCGTTCGTGAGCGAGCAGGTCTTCGACCAGCTCGGCCTGGACGCCGACGACCCGAACCGCCGCGTCGTCAAGCTCGTCAACCCGTTGTCGGACGAGGAGCCCGCGCTCCGTACGACGCTGCTCCCCGGCCTCCTCGCCGCGCTGCGCCGCAACGACGGGCGGGGCAGCCACGACCTGGCCCTGTTCGAGACCGGTCTGGTCTTCCACCCCCACGCCTCCGGCTCGGCGGGCGTGCCGGCGGACCTGCCCGCGGGCCGGCGTCCCACGGACGAGGAGATCGCCGCACTCAACAGCGCCCTGCCCGAGCAGCCGCGGCACGCCGCGGTCGTGCTCGCGGGCGCCCGTGAGCGGTCCGGCTGGTGGGGCAAGGGCCGTCCTGCCGACTGGGCGGACGCCGTCGAGGCGGCGCGCACCCTGGCCCGCGAGGCCGGTGCCGAACTCATCGTCCAGCAGGGCCAGTACGGCCCCTGGCACCCGGGCCGCTGCGCCGAGCTCCTGGTGTTCCTGGACAGCGCCGAGGGGCCGAACGGCGAGCAGGGCGACCTGGTCTCCATCGGTCACGCGGGCGAGCTGCACCCGCGCGTCACCAAGGCGCTCGGCCTGCCCGCCCGCACCTGCGCGATGGAGCTGGACCTGGACCTGCTCCAGGAGGCGGGCGAGGGCCCGCTGCGGGCGCCGCGCATCTCGACCTTCCCGGTGGCCACGCAGGACGTCGCCCTGGTCGTCGACCAGGACGTGCCCGCGGCCGTCGTCGAGGCGTATCTGCGCGACGGCGCGGGTGAACTCCTCGAGGACATCCGCCTGTTCGACGTCTTCACCGGCGAGCAGCTGGGCGAGGGCAAGAAGTCGCTCGCGTACGCGCTGCGCTTCCGCGCCCCCGACCGCACGCTGACGGTCGAGGAGGCCTCGGCCGCCCGTGACGCGGCGGTGGCGCGCGCCGCCGAGACGACCGGCGCGGTGCTGCGCGGGGCCTAGTACCGGCCCGGCGCACAGAGGTGCTGCTGAGGGGGCGTGTCCGCGAAAGCGGATGCGCCCCCTCCGGCGTCTCCGGGGACACCCCGAGACCGCTCACTCGTTTGAGTGACAACTGCCGGTGATCTGACCCGATCCGGCCATCCGGTCGACAGAATCAATCCGGCCGTGGGGACCGGCTCCCGTACACGGCCCGCACGCTGAACCGGGCCTTAGGGGGGCCGTCGGCATGATCCGTATCAAGCCTCGTACGCCCCGCCGCGGCGCCGGGACCCGGCGCGGACCGCGGCGGCGGGCCCGCGGTTCCGGCGAGGGCTGCGACGAGCGTCCGTCAGCGGCGTTCGAGCGGCCGTGCCGCCGTCGGCTGCGGCGGGCGCTCGGGCTCGGCCTGCCGACGGTGTGGGGCGCCGTCGCCATCACGTACAAACTGGTCTGTCCGCTCGCGCAGCAGCACGGCCTGGGGGCGCGGATCGTCACCAGCGCCGTCTTCTTCGCCGTCGGCACGGGACTCATATTCCAGGTGCGGCGCGCGCTGATCCGGGAGTTGCGGCAGATCCGCGAGGTCGCGGGCGCCGCGCAGAACGTCCTGCTCCGGCCGCTGCCGCCGCGCGTCGACGGGCTCGCCCTGGCCGCGGGCCGCCTCTCCGCCTCGCTGGGGGCCTCCGTCGGCGGCGATCTGTACGAGGTCGCCGCCACCGACCACGGCGTCCGCCTCGTCATGGGCGACGTACGCGGCCACGGCCTCGCCGCGATCGGCACCGTCGCCGCGGTGCTCGGCAGCTTCCGCGAGGCCGCCCACGACGAGCCCGAACTGCCGCAGGTGCTGCGGCGCCTGGAGCGGGCCCTGGCCCGGCACTTGCGGGAGCGCTCCCGCGCCGAGCACCCGGCGAGCGGCGCGGCGGCGCCGGACAGCCCGGTCGCCGAGGAGTTCGTGACCGTCCTCCTGGTGGAGATCGGCCGGGACGGGGAGGTGTGGGCCCTCAACTGCGGCCACCCGTGGCCCTACCGGCTGCGCGGCCGCGCCCAGCTGCTCTCCGGCGGCGAGCCGCTGCCGCCGCTCGGCCCCTTCCCGCTGCCCGCCGAACTGCCCGTGCAGCTCTGCGGCAGGCTGCTGCCGGGCGACGCCCTGGTGCTGCACACGGACGGCGTGGAGGACGCGCGCGACGGCTCCGGGCGGTTCTTCCCGCTCCAGGCCGTGCTCGGCGAGGCGGCAAGGACCCAGCCGGTGTCGCCGCAGCAGGTGATCCAGTCCGTGTACGCCCGGCTCCTGCGGCACATCGGCCGCCTCCCGTCCGACGACGCGGCGCTGCTCGTGCTGCGCAACGACCGCAAGAGGGTCCCCCGGCAGCAGACGGAGACCGGGCGGTGCGCCCGCACCATGAGCTGAACACCGCCCGGTGTGGTGCGGCCCGCGCCGTCCGCGCCGTCGCGGAACTGCCGGGCAGACGACGGACGAACGGACGGCGCCGAAAAGGGGCCGCCGCGCTGAGTGAGGGGGGAGCCGACGGCCCGGCCGCCTCCTGGTGAGGACCCTCAGTCAACCGACCGCGCGCCCCGTGCGGCAGAGCGCGTGCCCCCCGGATGCGAGCACTCCGTTCACACCCCGTGTGAAGGGCGCTCCACTAGGCTGGGCGCACCGAGCCACCGGAGGGGCATCCATGCAGCCCAACACCCTGCTCGACGCGATCCTCGACGAAGCCGGCATCTCGCACGCGGGCCTGGCCGCCCATGTGAACCAGGCGGGCAAGGCCCGCGGCCTCTCCCTGAGATACGAACACACCGCCGTGGCCCGCTGGTTGAAGGGCCAGCGCCCGCGCGGCCAGGTGCCCGACCTGATCTGCGAGGTGCTCGCCGCGCGGTTGCAGCGCACCGTCACGCTCGACGACATCGGCCTCGGCGTGCCCGGCGGCCCGGCCCTGCGCGGGGGCACGATGGCCTCCACGCTCTCCGGGTTCGTCGAGCGGGCGACGGCGCTGTGGCGGTCGGACGAGCAGCAGCGCCCGCATCTGCTCGGCGCGCCCGCGGTGACCGGGACGCCCGCCGTGATGCCGGTGTGGGAGTGGGAGAACCCGCCCGAGGACACGGACGTCTCGCGCGGCGGCCGCCACCCGGTGAGCATCGCGGACCTGGAGATGCTGCGCGCGGCCCGTACGCACTACGAGCAGATGTACCGCAAGACCGGTGGCATCGCGACCCGCACCCGCATCGTCGGCTTCCTCAACGCGGAGGCGGCGCCGCTGCTCCGCGGCAGCTACACCGACGCGATGGGGCGTCAGCTGCACCGCGCGACCGGCGGCCTGGTGGCGATAGCGGGCATCTGCGCCTACGACTCGGACGCGCACGGCCTCGCTCAGCGCTACTTCCACCAGGCGCTGCGCCTGGCGAAGGCCAGCGGGGACCGGGGGCTCGGCGCGTACGTGATCGCGCTGCTCGTCAACCAGTCCCTGTTCATGCGCGAGTTCCGCCAGGCGGTGGCCTTCGCGGAGGCCGCGCTGCGCGCCGCGGGCCGGGACATCACGCCCGCCCTCGCGTCCGATCTGTACGCGATGCAGGCCAAGGCGTACGCCCACCTGGGCGACGGCAGCAGCGCGCTGTCCTGCATCCGGCGGGCCGAGGTGGCCGCCGAGCGCATCCGGCGCGGCCGGGAGCCGGACGAGACGGGCTATGTCCAGCCGGGCCTGGTCAATGTGCAGGTGGCGGAGGCGCTGCTCAGCCTCGGCGATCTCGCGGCGGCGCGGGAACACGCCGCCGCCGCGGTGGACACCCCGGCGCACGACCGGGGCCGGGTGCACCGGCTCGCCATGCTCAGCCAGATCGAGCTGCGCCAGGGCAACACCGACGAGGCGGTGGCCACGGCGGTGGAGATGGCGGAGCAGGCGCGCGGGATGGAGTCCCAGCGCCTGCGCGACCGGCTGCGCGCGGTGCGCGAGTACCTGGTCCGCAGCGACTGCGCGGGCACCTCCGAGGCCGCCGAGCTGATCGACGGAGCGCTGCGGGTGCCGCTGTGAGGAGCGGGGGCGCAGTGCGGCGCGGTTCTCCGTGACGCCGTGACGTCGTGACATCGGGGGCGCGGGGGCGGAACGACGCCTGACACGTGCTACGTCGCTCCGCCGTGCGCCGAGTGCTCTCCCACCCTCCTGCTGCGATATTGCCATCTACTCGGCGGAAGGTGGCAGAACCGTGCAGTGGACGAAACAGAGCGAACAGACTGTGTATGGAAACCGATGGTTCACCGTCAATCTCGCAGACGTCGAGCTGCCGGACGGCCGGCACCTCGACCACTTCCTGATAAGGCTCCGTCCGGTGGCCATCGCCACGGTGGTCAACGAGGCCAACGAGGTGCTGCTCCTGTGGCGGCACCGCTTCATCACCGACAGCTGGGGCTGGGAGCTCGCGGCGGGGGTGGTGGAGGACGGAGAGGACATCGCCGTCGCGGCGGCGCGTGAGATGGAGGAGGAGACCGGCTGGCGGCCGGGGCCCCTGCGGCACCTGATGAGCGTCGAGCCGTCCAACGGGCTCACGGACGCCCGGCACCACATCTACTGGTCGGACGAGGGGACCTACATCGGCCACCCCGAGGACGACTTCGAGTCGGACCGACGCGAGTGGGTGCCGCTCAAGCTCGTTCCCGACATGGTGGCGCGCGGCGAGGTCCCGGCCGCCAACATGGCGGCGGCGCTCCTCCTGCTGCACCATCTGCGCCTCGGCGAGGACGCGCGCTGACCGCTCGGACGCGGCCCTGGCCTAGTGTCCGAGGGCCTGCCAGACCGCCACGACCAGCGCACCGACCGCGGTGAGCGCGGCGAGGGCGGGCAGTGGCCAACGGGTGTGTTCCAGGGCCGCGATCCGTACGGACAGGTCGTCCTGGTCCTTGGTGTGCTGAACGTCGCGCTGGGTGAGTAACGCGAGCTGTCCGTCGACGCGGGCGAGACCCACGTCCAAGCCCCGACGTAACTCTGCGAGTTCTTCCGGGACCACGGGACGCTCGGGGTCGGTGGTCACGACTCCGCTCCTCTCAGTAGTGGGGTCACATCCCCCCTGTACGCAGCGGAAAGTCAACTCGCCTGGTCGTCGCGGCGGGAGAGTGTGCGCAGGGCATATGCGAGCCCACCGCGCACACGGTGTGTGAACGGTACGGGCCCGGCACTCAGCGAGTGCCGGGCCCGTGAACTGGCCGGAAATTGACTTGAATTCAGCAACGCAGCGTAGTCGCTAGCGGAGCCCACCGATCCAGATGCCGCGAGCGCCCACCCGTACGCCGGGCGGGCCGGACCCGGGTCAGTCGTACGGGTAGAAGCCCGAGCCCGACTTGCGGCCGAGGCGGCCCGCGTCGACCATGCGCTGGAGGAGCGGGGGAGCGGCGTACAGGGGCTCCTTGTACTCCGTGTACATCGAGTCGGCGACCGAGGCGACCGTGTCGAGGCCGATGAGGTCGGCCAGCTTGAGCGGGCCCATCGGGTGGGCGCAGCCCATCTCCATGCCGTTGTCGATGTCCTCGCGGCTGGCGATGCCCGACTCGAACATCCGGATCGCGGAGAGCAGATACGGGATGAGGAGCGCGTTCACGACGAACCCGGAGCGGTCCTGGGCGCGGATGGCGTGCTTGCCGAGCACCTTCTCCGTGAACAGCTGCGCCCGGCTGAGCGTGCCCTCCGACGTGGTCAGCGCCGGAATCAGCTCGACGAGCTGCTGCACGGGGGCCGGGTTGAAGAAGTGGATGCCGATGACCTGGTCGGGCCGGGACGTGGCCACGGCCAGCTTCACCAGGGGGATCGAGGAGGTGTTGGAGGCGAGGATCGCGTCCTGGCGCGTCACCACCTGGTCGAGCACCTGGAAGATCTCGGTCTTGACCTGCTCGTTCTCCACGACGGCCTCGATGACGAGGTCGCGGTCGGCGAATTCGCCCAGATCCGTGGTGAAGCTGAGCCGCGCGATCGTCTCGTCCCGCTCCTCCTCCGAGATCTTGCCGCGCTCGGCCGCCTTGGACAGGGAGTTGTACAGCCGCGTGCGGCCGATCTCCAGGGCCTCTCCGGTGGTCTCCGCGACCTTCACGTCCAGGCCGGAGCGGGCGCAGACCTCTGCGATCCCGGCGCCCATCTGGCCACAGCCCACCACTCCGACGCGCGCAATGTCGGCCATAGAGTCGGTCACCTCGTGCCTTTCGCTCATCTACAGGGGCGGCAGGTCCCCCGTGCGGTACCGGTCCCTGCCTCGCCGGTGAACGTTACTCCGCGCGTCGCGGTGCGCGGCCGCCCGGGTCGGGCATGCTGTCCCCGAACGGCCAGGGCTTGTCCGGGGATTTCGAGCATCAGGGGACGGGAACATGAGGCGTATGTCACGTCGGGCCTTCACCGTGGCGGCGGCATCGGTGGCCGCGGGGCTCGCGACAGCCGGGGACGCGGCCGCGGGGGCGGACTCCAGACGCAGGGGGCGCGAGATGCGGGGCATGTGGGTGGCGACGGTGGTGAACATCGACTGGCCCTCCAAGCCGGGCCTGTCACCGGACCAGCAGCGCGCGGAGCTGATCGCCTACCTCGACGAGGCGGTGCGCCGCAGGCTGAACGCGGTGGTCCTCCAGGTGCGCCCGACGGCCGACGCGTTCTGGCCCTCGACGTACGAGCCGTGGTCGGAGTACCTCACCGGCACCCAGGGCAAGGACCCGGGCTGGGACCCGCTGGGCACCGCCGTGCGCGAGGCGCACTACCGCGGCCTGGAGCTGCACGCCTGGTTCAACCCGTTCCGGATCGCCATGCACGCCGACCCCTCCCGCCTCGTGCCGACCCACCCCGCGCGCGTGCACCCCGAGTGGGTGGTGCCGTACGGCGGGAAGCTGTTCTACAACCCCGGCCTGCCCGAGGTGCGGCGGTTCGTGCAGCAGGCGATGCTCGACGCGGTGCGCCGCTACCGCCTCGACGCCGTGCACTGGGACGACTACTTCTACCCGTATCCGGTGGCGGGCCAGGTCTTCGACGACGACGACGCCTTCGCGCGCTACGGCGGCGCCTTCCCCGACCGGGCCGCGTGGCGGCGGGACAACATCGACCGCCTCGTGCGCGAGATGGGCACCCGGATCAAGAAGGTCCGCCCGGGCACGCAGTTCGGGATCAGCCCCTTCGGCGTCTGGCGCAACGCGGCCACCGACCCCACGGGATCGGACACGCGGGCGGGCGTGCAGACCTACGACGACCTGTACGCCGACACCCGCGGCTGGGTGCGCAAGCGCTGGCTGGACTACATCTGTCCGCAGCTCTACTGGCACATCGGCCTGCCCGCCGCCGACTACGCGAAGCTGGTGCCCTGGTGGGACGAGGTCGCCCGGGGGACGGGCGTGCGCCTGTACGTGGGGGAGGCGCTGTACAAGGCGGGCGACCCGGCGCAGCCCGCGCCCTGGCAGGACCCGACCGAGCTGTCCCGCCACCTCACGTACGCGAAGGACTTCCCGCGGGTGCGCGGGCACGTGTTCTACTCGGCGAAGCACGTGGTCGCCGACAGGATCGGCGCGATGCGGCGCGTTGTCGACGACCACTACACGTACCCCGCCCCCTAGCGGCCGCGGGCCGAAGGGGCGTGCGGCTAGTCGTTGGCGGCGAAGGGGCGCACGACCGTGTCGGGGCCCGGGGACATCACTGTCTCGTGACCGTCCTCGAACCGCACGCGGTACGGCGGGCCGCCGTCCGCTCCGAGGACCTCGATGACTTCCGCATTCCGGTCGTGCTGTCCCACGATCCTGCCGTGGATCAGCAGCCGGTCGCCCACGGATGCTTGCATGGGGAGTGACCTCCTCGTCCGCGTCGCTGTTGGTGGCGGTGCGTGGCGGACAGTGTACGACCGGTGGCCCCGGTTGGCGCCTACCCGCGCGCCCGTTGGGTGGCGGCGATGCACACCAGGACGGCGACGGCCGTGAGCGGCGCGGCCGGGGTCAGCGCCTCGCCGAGCAGGAACACCGACCAGACGAGCGTGAGCAGGGGCTGGGCGAGCTGGAGCTGGCTGGCCTTGGGGATGCCGATCACGGCCATGCCCCGGTACCAGACGACCAGGCCGAGGAACTGCGAGCCGATCGCCGCGTACAGCAGGCCCGCCGTGCTGTGCGCGGTGAGCGCGAACGACTCGTGCGGCAGGGCGAGCGCCGCCCAGAGGACGCCGAGCGGCAGACACAGGACGAGCGCCCAGCCGATGACCTGCCAGCCCGGCATGTGCCGGGCCAGACGGCCGCCCTCGGTGTAGCCGGCGGCGCAGACCACCAGCGCGCCGAACAGATACAGATCGGCGGTCGTCAGGGCGCCGCCGCTCTGCTGGATGGTGAACCCGACCACGGCGGCGGCGCCCGCGAGCGCCGCCGCCCAGAAGGCGCGCGAGGGCCGGGCGCCGGTGCGAAGGACGGAGAACACGGCCGTGGTCAGGGGCAGCAGTCCGACGACGACGGCCGCGTGCGCGGTGCTCGACGTCTGGAGGGCGAGCGTCGTGAGCAGGGGGAAGCCGATCACCGTGCCGGCCGCGACGACGGCGAGGCCGGGCCAGTCGGCGCGCCGGGGCGGCGGCACGCGCAGCGCGAGCAGACAGGCGCCCGCGACGAGGGCGCTCAGCACACAGCGCAGGGCGACGAAGCTCCAGGGGCCGATCCCTTCGAGGCCCCAGGCGGTGGAGGGGAACGTGAGCGAGAACGCGGTGACGCCGAGGGCGGCCTGGAGCGTGCCGACCCGGCGGGATACGGGAGCCGCCTGCGGGACCTGCGGCCGCGCGGTCGCCCGGGCCGCCGGGGAGGCGGAGGGCGGGACCGCTATCCCCTGTCGTTCAGTAGCGCTATCCTGTGCTCTCATGCAACAGCGTAGCAGTGTGGGTGAGTTGGCGTATCAGCTGCGAAATGAGCTGGACCGCTACTCTCCAGGTGGAAAGCTGCCTTCCAGTCGGGCCCTGGTCGAGCGGTTCCGGGTGAGCCCGGTGACCGTGTCGCGCGCCCTCGCCCAGCTCGCCGCCGAGGGCCTGGTCGTCACCCGGCCCGGCGCCGGTGCCTTCCGGGCAGAGGCGCCGGGCGCCGCCGTCCCGGTGGGTGACACCTCGTGGCAGGAGGTGTCCCTGAGCGCCGACGCCACGGCCGATGTCGTGCCGCGCTCGGTGGACGCCTCCGGGGTGCTCGCCACGCTCGCCGCGCCGGGCCCGGGCGTCATCGAGTTCAACGGCGGCTATCTGCACCCCTCGCTCCAGCCCGAGCGCGCGATGGCCGCCGCCCTAGCCCGGGCCGGGCGGCGCCCCGGCGCCTGGGAGCGGCCGCCGGTCGAGGGCCTGCCCGAGCTGCGCGAGTGGTTCGCGCGCGGCATCGGCGGCGCGATCACCGCGGCCGAGGTCCTGATCACCGCGGGCGGGCAGAGCGCCCTGACCACCGCGCTGCGGGCGCTCGCCCCGCCCGGCGCGCCGGTGCTCATCGAATCGCCCACGTACCCGGGGCTGCTCGCGATCGCGCGGGCCGCCGGGCTCAGGCCGGTGCCGGTGCCGGTGGACACCGACGGGGTGCGCCCCGACCTGCTCGCCGCCGCGTTCGAGGCGACCGGCGCGCGGGTGTTCGTCTGCCAGCCGCTGTTCCAGAACCCCACCGGCGCCGTGCTGTCCGCCGAGCGCCGCCCCGAGGTGTTGCGGATCGCCCGCGCCGCCGGGGCCTTCGTCGTCGAGGACGACTTCGTGCGCCGCCTCGTGCACGAGGACGCGGGGCCGCTGCCGAGGCCGCTGGCGTCCGAGGACCGGGACGGCGTCGTCGTGCACGTGTGCTCGCTCACCAAGGCCACCTCGCCGAGCTTCCGGGTCAGCGCGCTCGTCGCGCGCGGCCCCGTCCTGGAGCGGCTGCGCACCATCCAGGTCGTCGACCACTTCTTCGTGCCGAGGCCGCTGCAGGAGGCCGCGCTCGAACTCGTCGGCTCCCCGGCCTGGCCCCGCCATCTGCGGGCCGTGGCGGGGGAGTTGAAGGAGCGCAGGGACGCCCTGGTGACCGCGCTGCGGCTGCGGCTGCCCGCGCTCGCCCTGCCGCACGTCCCCGCGGGCGGCTACCACCTGTGGCTGCGGCTTCCCGACGGCACCGACGAACTCGCCCTGGCGGTGGCCGCGTTGCGCGCCGGGGTCGCGGTCGCCCCCGGGCGCCCCTACTTCGCGGCGGAGCCTCCCGCCGGGCACATCCGCCTCAGCTTCGCCGCCCTCGCGGGGACGGCCGAGATCGCCGAAGGCGTGCGTCGCCTCGCGCAGGCGTGCGACGAGGTGACCGGCTGAGCGCGGGCTCAGCGCACGCGGGCGTAGTCCGTCGTCAGGAGCAGGTCCTTGGCCGGGCCCCGGACCCGCCAGCACGTCTGCCAGGAGTCCGCGTCGGCCACCGTGAAGTCGCCCCGGTAGCGGTCCGCCGCGCACGGGTGGTCGGCGGTGTGGCGGCCGGTGCGCAGGTCCAGGCCGTGGAAGAAGCGCCCGTCGGCGAAGTGCACGAGCACGGTGCCCGCGGGCTCGCCCGGCAGGAAGCGCAGCGTGCGCTCGGCGGGGCGCGGGGTGCCCCGCCAGGTGAACGTGCCGGACTCGTGGTGCAGCAGACCGCCGTCCCGCGCGGCCGCACCGGTCAGCGGCGTGAACCGGGTCGTGCCGCTGAAGCGGCCCTCCACCGGTCCGTCCGCGCCCGCGGCGAAGTCCCGTACGGTCCGCTCCACGCGCCACTCGCCGGCGAGATGGGCGAGGGCGTCGGGCACGGGGAAGGGCATGTCCGCAGCGTACGCGGCCCGCGCCCGGATCCGCCCGGCCGGGCTGCCGCCCTAGCGGTCGACGACGGTGAGGCTCACCGCGTCGTACCGGGTCCCCGCGACGCCGTCCGCGGGGGCCGCCGCGTCGATCGCGGCGAGGTCGTCGGCGGACAGCTCGATCGTGGCGGCCGCGAGGTTCTCCCGCAGATACGTCTCGCGGCGCGTGCCCGGGATCGGCACCACGTCGGCGCCCCGGTGCTGCACCCAGGCCAGGGCGAGCTGGCCCGCCGTGACGCCCTTCTCGGCGGCGAGCGCCGTCAGGGCGTCGACGATGGCGAGGTTGCGCTCCAGATTGCCGTCGGCGAAGCGCGGCTGCGAGCGGCGTACGTCGTTCGCCTCCAGGTCCGCGACCGAGGTGACCCGGCCCGTCAGGAAGCCGCGGCCGAGCGGCGAGAACGGCACGAGGCCGATGCCCAGCTCCCGGCACACCGGCGCCGTCTCCTCCTCCAGGTCGCGGGTCCACAGCGACCACTCGCTCTGCAGCGCCGCGATCGGGTGCACGGCGTGCGCGCGCCGGATCGTCCCCGCGCTCGCCTCGGACAGGCCGAGGTGGCGCACCTTGCCCGCCGCGACCAGGTCGGCCATCGCGCCGACGGTCTCCTCGATCGGCACGTTCGGGTCGACGCGGTGCTGGTAGTACAGGTCGATGTGGTCGACGCCGAGCCGGGCGAGCGAGGCGTCGCAGGCCTGCCGCACGTACGCGGCGTCGCCGCGGATCAGCGGGGGCTCGCCGAGCCGGTTGGCGAAGCCGAACTTCGTGGCGATCACGGCCCGCTCGCGGCGCGCGCCGGACAGGGCGCGGCCGAGCAGCTCCTCGTTGTGCCCGGCGCCGTAGTAGTCGGCGGTGTCGAACAGGGTGACGCCGAGGTCGAGGGCGCGGTGCAGCGTGGCGATCGACTGGGCGTCGTCCGACGTGCCGTAGCCGTGGCTCATCCCCATGCAGCCGAGTCCCTGCGCCGAGACGGTCAGCGCGCCGAGCGTGCGGGTGGGCAGGCCGGTCATGTCGTACCTCCAGGTGGTGCGGTGGTCTGCGCGGATCCCCGCGGTGCGGTGATCACGGCCGTGACAGTAGGAGTTGGAGCGCGCTCCAACGCAAGCGCGCTCCAACGCAAGCGCGCTCCAACGCAAGCGCGCCCCGACGCAAGCGCGCCCCGACGCAAGCGCGCCCCGACGCAAGCGCCGCCCGGCTGGGGCCCGCCCCCCTGTCGTCGCTCCGGGTGGCCGCAGGGCCGGGGCTGGGGCTGGCCGGATGGCCGTCCGGTGCGCGCGTTCGTAGCGTGATCGGCGTTCGCGGACCGTCCTGCCCCTCCTCGCCACACCCCGGAGCGTCATGCGTGCCGTCACCTTCACCACGGCGGGCCTCGGGCTCGCCGTCCTGCTCGCGGGCGGTGTGCCCGCCGCCGCCAGGTCGCCGCACCCCACCGGCACAGCCGCCCTCGCCGCCTACGAGAACCAGCACCTGACCTGGGGCGCCTGCTCACCCGCGCAGAAGGAGCTGCGGGCGGCGGGCGCCCGGTGCACCCACGTCACCGTGCCGCTCGACTACGCCGACCCCGGGGGCCGCACCCTGCGCATCGCGGTCTCCCGCATCCGGGCCGAGGTCCCGGCGGACCGGCGGCGCGGCGTCCTGCTGTCCAACCCGGGCGGGCCCGGCGGCACCGGCCTCGCCTACACCCTCGCCCTGCGCCCGGCCCTGGAGCGGGTGGCGGGCGCCTACGACCTCATCGGCTTCGACCCGCGCTTCCTCGGCGAGAGCAGCCCGCTGACCTGCGACCCGGCCCGCAAACCCGCCGAGCCGGGGCCGACCACCACGCCGCGCAGGGACTTCGAGGAGTCCCTGGCCGCCGCCCGCGAGGACGCCCGCCGCTGCCACGCGCGCGGCGACAACGCCCGGCTCCTCCCGCACGCCTCCTCGCGCAACGTCGCCCGCGACATGGACGTGATCCGCGCGGCCCTCGGCGAGCGCCGCCTCTCGTACTACGGCGTGTCGTACGGCGCCGACCTGGGCGCCACCTACGCGCAGCTGTTCCCGCGCCGCGTGGACCGCTTCGTCGTCGACTCCGTCACCGACCCGGCCGCCACGCAGTACGAGCAGTTCCAGCGCTCCGGCAGGCCCGCCGAGGCGGCCCTGGACGAGTGGGCGGCGTGGACGGCCCGCCGCGACGGCACCTACCACCTGGGCCGCACGGCCGCCGCGGTCCGCCACCGGGTGGAGGCGCTGCTCGCCCGCGCCGAGCGGCGGCCGCCGCGCGTCGACGGGCTGCGCCTGAACGCGCCGCTGCTGCGGATGATCCTCAAACAGCCCCTCGTCCAGGGCGAGAACGACCCGACGGCGGCGGCCGTCGTCCGGGACCTGGTCGCCGCCTCGCACGGCCGTCCCGTGGAGCCGGGGCCCGAACTCGCCCGCATGATCGCGCTGTTGAAGTCGCCCGAGCTCGCGGACGGCATGCTCGGCGGCGTGCTCTTCATGTGCGGCGACGGCGGCTGGCCCGCCGGTGGCTGGCCCGGCTCACCGGCGACGTACTGGAGGAACAGCCAGCGCAGCCGCGCCACCGAGCCCGTCTTCGGGCCGTTCGTGAACGGCATGACCGCGCCCTGCGCGTACTTCCCCGAGCCGCCGCGCGAGCCCGCCGTCACCATCGGCAACGACGTGCCCGTCCTGCTGCTCCAGGCCCGGCGCGACCACACCCCGTACCGCGACGCGCTCGCCATGCACCGGGCGCTGCGCGGCTCCCGCATGGTCACGGCGGACATCCGCGGGCACGGCGTCTACGGCCGCGCGGTCGACGGACTCGACCCGGTGCCGTGCGCCGACCGGGCCGTGAACGCCTATCTGGGCGGGGGCGGCCTGCCGCGCGAGGACGTCACCTGCCCGACGGCGCGCGCCGCGCGAAGTGGTCCACGCCGGTGAGTTCGGCGGACAGCTGCCACAGCCGGGCCGCCGCCTCCGGGTCCCTGACCCAGGGCTTGACCCCGCCGATCAGCATGTCGTCGGTGGTGGCGGGCTCGGCGACGTCGCAGTCCTGGCAGTAGGCGCCGCCGTGGTCCGCGAGCAGCGGCGAGGTGGCGGCCCACACGGCCGTCGCCGCGCCCTGCGCCGGGGACTTGAAGCCCTCCGCCGGAGTGCCGTCAGGACCGAACCAGCCCTGGGCGAGCTGCTCCTCGCGCGGCACGTGCCGCTGCAGCGGGGTGAGGACGCTGCCCGGGTGCACGGCGAAGGCGCGCGGCCCCCGGGGCCCGGCGAGCCGGTCCAGGTGCAGGGCGAACAGCGCGTTGGCGGTCTTCGACTGCGCGTACGCGAGCCAGCGGTCGTAGCCCTCGTGGAAGTGCGGGTCGTGCCAGCGGACACCGGACAGGAAGTGCCCCGAGGAGGCCACCGCCACGACCCGGGCCCGCCCTGGCGTCAGCGCCGGGGCGAGCCGGTTGACCAGGGCGTAGTGGCCCAGGTGGTTGACCGCGAAGTGCGCCTCCCAGCCGGGGCCCACCCGGGTCTCGGGGCAGGCCATGACGCCCGCGCCCGCGATCAGCAGGTCGACGGCGCGCCCCGCGTCCAGGACCCGGTCGGCGAAGGCGCGCACGCTCTCCAGGTCGGCGAGGTCCAGGGCGGCCACCTCCGTGCCGGGCACGCCGTCGAGGGCCGCCGTGGCCGCCCGGGGCCTGCGCGCGGGGACGAGCACCCGGGCACCGGCGCGGGCAAGCGCCCGGGTCGCCGCCAGACCGAGGCCGGAGTAGCCGCCGGTGACGATCGCGGTCCTGCCCTCCAGGGAGATGCCCTTCAGGACGTCGTCGGCGGTGCTCCACGCGCCGTGCCCGGAACCGATCCTGCGCTGCTCTGCTGTCGTGGTCGTCATGGCGGGAACGCTAGGACCTAGACTGCGATCTAGATCAAGGACCGTGCTCTGGTTCGAGCACTGCGATCCGGATCGAGAGCCGTGATCCGGATCAAGCCGAGCACCCGCGGAGGGCGAAGGTGGCGCAGCGCGCCGAGGGGATGTCCATCGGGCAGGTCGCCGAGGCGACCGGGGTCAGCGTGCACGCGCTGCGGTTCTTCGAGCGCGAGGAGCTGTTCCTGCGGCCGGTGCCGCGCACCGGTGGCGGGCGGCGCGTGTACGAGCCCGCCGACGTGGAGTGGCTCCTGCTGTGCAACCGGCTGCGCGAGTCCGGGATGCCGATCGCGACCCTCAAGCGCTTCGCCCGCCTCGTCCGCTCCGGGCCGGGCAACGAGCCGGAGCGGCTCGCCCTGCTCCAGGAGCACGAGCGCGCCGTCCGTACGCGCAGGGCGGAACTCGACGCCGCCCTGGAGATCATCCACGGCAAGGTCATGGCGTACGAGAAGCACGTGCGCGAGGGCACGGCGGCGGGGGTCTGGGCCCCGACCCCGCCTCCCTGACCCGGCACGCCCCGCCCCCGGCCCGGTCCCGCGCGTGTCCGGTATCCGCCGCTCGGCCAGGGCCCTGTCGGGACCGGCGCGCCCACGAGATATCTTGATGTCGAGCAATGTTGCAGACGTGGAGCGGAGCACCCGGTGACTGACTCGACCATCATCTACACACACACTGACGAGGCCCCCGCCCTCGCGACGCATTCGTTCCTGCCCGTGATCCAGGCGTACGCCTCGACGGCCGGTGTCCGCGTCGAGACCCGTGACATCTCCCTGGCGGGCCGGATCATCGCGAGCTTCCCGGAGCGCCTGGAGCCGAGCCAGCGCATCGAGGACGCGCTGGCCGAGCTCGGCGAGCTGGCCAAGACGCCGCAGGCCAACATCATCAAGCTGCCGAACATCTCGGCGTCGATCCCGCAGCTCAAGGCCGCCGTGGCCGAGCTGCAGGAGCAGGGCTACGCGCTGCCGGACTACCCGGACGACCCCAAGACCGACGAGGAGCGCGACATCCGCGCCCGCTACGACAAGGTCAAGGGCTCCGCGGTCAACCCGGTCCTGCGCGAGGGCAACTCCGACCGCCGCGCCCCCGCGTCGGTCAAGAACTACGCCAAGGCGCACCCGCACCGCATGGGCGCCTGGACGGCCGACTCCAAGACCAACGTCGCCACCATGGGTGAGAACGACTTCCGGTCGACGGAGAAGTCCGTGGTGATCGAGAAGGCCGGCGCGCTCAAGATCGAGCTGGTCGCCGCCGACGGCACCACCACCGTCCTGCGCGAGTCCGTCCCGGTGCTCGAGGGCGAGGTCGTCGACGCCTCCGTGATGCGCGTGGCCGCGCTGCGCGAGTTCCTGACCGCCCAGGTCGCCCGCGCCAAGGCCGAGGGCGTGCTGTTCTCCGTGCACCTCAAGGCGACGATGATGAAGGTCTCCGACCCGATCGTCTTCGGCCACGTCGTGCGCGCCTTCTTCCCGAAGACCTTCGCGGCCTTCGGCGCCGACCTCGCGGCCGCGGGCCTGAGCCCGAACGACGGCCTCGGCGGCATCTACAAGGGCCTGGAGGCGCTGGCGAACGGCGCCGAGATCAAGGCGTCCTTCGAGGCCGAGCTGGCCGAGGGCCCGGACCTGGCGATGGTCGACTCCGACCGCGGCATCACCAACCTGCACGTGCCGTCCGACGTCATCGTCGACGCCTCGATGCCGGCCATGATCCGCACCTCGGGCCACATGTGGGACAAGGACGGCGCCGAGGCCGACACCCTCGCCGTCATCCCGGACTCCTCCTACGCGGGCGTCTACCAGGTCGCCATCGACGACTGCCGCGCCCACGGCGCCTACGACCCGGCCACCATGGGCTCGGTCCCGAACGTCGGCCTGATGGCGCAGAAGGCCGAGGAGTACGGCTCCCACGACAAGACCTTCGAGATCGCCGCCGCCGGCACGGTCCGCCTGGTCGACGCCGAGGGCACCGTCCTCATCGAGCAGCCGGTCTCCGAGGGCGACATCTTCCGCGCCTGCCAGACCAAGGACGCGCCGATCAAGGACTGGGTGAAGCTGGCCGTCACCCGCGCCCGCGCCACCGGCGACCCGGCCGTGTTCTGGCTGGACGAGACCCGCGCGCACGACGCCAACCTGATCGCCAAGGTCCAGGCGTACCTGCCGGAGTTCGACACCGAGGGCCTGGACCTGAAGATCCTGTCCCCGGTCGAGGCCACCAAGCTGTCGGTGGAGCGCATCCGCCAGGGCCTCAACACGATCTCCGTCACCGGCAACGTGCTGCGTGACTACCTGACCGACCTGTTCCCGATCCTGGAGCTCGGCACCAGCGCCAAGATGCTCTCGGTGGTCCCGCTGATGAACGGCGGCGGCCTGTTCGAGACCGGCGCCGGCGGCTCCGCCCCGAAGCACGTCCAGCAGCTGGTCAAGGAGAACTACCTGCGCTGGGACAGCCTCGGTGAGTTCCTCGCGCTCGCGGTCTCCTTCGAGCACCTGGCGCAGACCACGGGCAACGCCCGGGCCCAGGTCCTCGCGGACACCCTGGACCGCGCCACGGCCTCCTTCCTGGAGGAGGACAAGTCGCCGAGCCGCAGGCTGGGCGGCATCGACAACCGCGGCAGCCACTTCTACCTGTCCCTGTACTGGGCCCAGGAGCTGGCCAAGCAGACCGACGACGCCCAGCTCGCCGAGGCCTTCGGCCCGCTCGCCAAGACGCTGACCGAGCAGGAGCAGCGCATCGTGGACGAGCTGCTCGCCGTCCAGGGCTCCCCGGCCGACATCGGCGGCTACTACCAGCCGGACGCCGCCAAGGCCGCGGCCGTCATGCGCCCGTCGGCCACGTTCAACGAGGCCATCGCGTCGCTCGCGTAACGACGCCCGCCTGCCAGGTGTCATGAGGCAAGCACCGCTCGCCCCGGTCGGCAACCGCCGACCGGGGCGGTCGTGTCTTGGCCACCGGACACCGGTGCCGCCCGGGAGACCGGGCGGCACAAGATCTCCATTGCATAGATCTGCAATAGCTTGTATATTCATGCCATTCACGAGGAGGAGTCATGACGGTACGCGCTGCGGTGGCGGGGGCGAGCGGATACGCGGGCGGGGAACTGCTGCGCACGCTGCTCACGCACCCCGAGGTCGAGATCGGCACCCTCACCGCCAACTCGAACGCGGGCCAGCCGCTCGGTGCCCTCCAGCCGCACCTGACGCCGCTCGCCGAGCGCGTCCTGGAGCCGACCACCGCCGAGTCCCTCGCCGGGCACGACGTCGTCTTCCTCGCGCTGCCGCACGGCCAGTCCGCCGCGGTCGCCGAGCAGCTCGGCCCGGACGTGCTCGTGGTGGACATGGGCGCGGACTTCCGCCTCAAGGACGCCGCGGACTGGGAGAAGTTCTACGGCAGCGAGCACGCGGGCACCTGGCCGTACGGCCTGCCGGAGCTGCCGGGCGCCCGCGCCGCCCTCGCGGGCACCAAGCGCATCGCCGTGCCGGGCTGCTACCCGACGGCGGTCTCGCTCGCGCTGTTCCCGGCGTACGCGGCGGGGCTCGTGGAGGACGAGGCGGTGATCGTCGCGGCCTCCGGCACCTCGGGCGCGGGCAAGGCGCCCAAGCCCCACCTCCTCGGCTCCGAGGTCATGGGCTCCATGTCGCCGTACGGCGTCGGCGGCGTGCACCGGCACACCCCCGAGATGATCCAGAACCTCAGCGCGGCGGCGGGCACCCGGGTGTCGGTCTCCTTCACGCCCACCCTCGCGCCCATGCCGCGCGGCATCCTCGCCACGTGCAGCGCCAAGGCCAGGCCGGGCGTCACCGCGGAGGGCGTGCGCGCCGCGTACGAGAAGGCGTTCGCCGACGAGCCGTTCGTGCGGCTGCTCCCGGAGGGCCAGTGGCCCGCCACCGCGTCCGTATACGGCTCCAACGCCGTGCACGTCCAGGTCGCCCACGACCCGGGCTCCGGCCGCGTGATCGTGATCAGCGCCATCGACAACCTCAGCAAGGGCACCGCGGGCGGCGCGGTGCAGAGCATGAACATCGCCCTGGGGCTCCCGGAGGAGCTGGGGCTTTCTACGATCGGAGTCGCACCGTGAGTGTCACGGCAGCCAAGGGATTCCAGGCGGCGGGCATCGCCGCAGGGATCAAGGAGAACGGCAACCCGGACCTGGCCCTCGTGGTCAACGACGGGCCCCGCCTCGCCGCCGCGGGCGTCTTCACCTCCAACCGCGTGAAGGCCGCCCCCGTGCTCTGGTCCGAGCAGGTCCTCAAGGGCGGGCAGGTGGCCGCGGTCGTCCTCAACTCCGGCGGCGCCAACGCCTGCACCGGACCGAAGGGCTTCCAGGACACGCACGCCACCGCGGAGAAGGCGGCCGAGGTCCTCGGGGTGAACGCGGCCGAGGTCGCGGTGGCCTCCACCGGCCTCATCGGCGTCACGCTGCCCATGGACAAGCTCCTGCCGGGCGTCGAGACGGCCGCGGCCGCCCTGTCCCCGCACGGCGGCGAGAAGGCCGCCATCGCCATCAAGACGACCGACAGCGTGCACAAGACGGCCGTCTTCGAGGGCGCGGGCTGGACCGTCGGCGGCATGGCCAAGGGCGCGGGCATGCTCGCCCCCGGCCTCGCCACCATGCTGGTCGTCCTCACCACGGACGCCGACCTGCCCGCCGCCGACCTGGACAAGGCGCTGCGCGAGGCGACCCGGCTCACCTTCGACCGGGTCGACTCCGACGGCTGCATGTCCACCAACGACACCGTGCTGCTCCTGGCCTCCGGTGCCGCTGAGGTCGCGCCGGGACAGGCGGAGTTCGCCGAGGCCGTCCGCGCGGTCTGCGACGACCTCGCCCGGCAGCTCATCGGCGACGCCGAGGGCGCCAGCAAGGACATCCGCATCGAGGTCGTGGGCGCCGCGAGCGAGGACGACGCCGTCGAGGTGGGCCGCTCCATCGCCCGCAACAACCTCCTCAAGTGCGCCCTCCACGGCGAGGACCCCAACTGGGGCCGCGTCCTGTCGGCCATCGGCACCACCGGCGCGGTCTTCGAGCCCGACCGGCTGAACGTCGCCATCAACGACGTCTGGGTCTGCCGGAACGGCTCGGTGGGCGAGGACCGCGACCTCGTCGACATGCGCTACCGCGAGGTGCGGATCACCGCCGACCTGGCCGCCGGCACCGAGTCCGCCGTCATCTGGGCCAACGACCTCACCGCCGACTACGTCCACGAGAACAGCGCCTACTCGTCCTGAGCCCGGCGGGACCGCACGGTCCCGCCCCGGGCGGCCCGTCCTGAACCCGAGGACCCTGAACACCCCATGAGCACCCGCAAGCACACCGCTCTGCCCAAGGCGCAGACCCTCATCGAGGCGCTGCCCTGGCTGACCCGGCACCGCGGCAAGACCGTCGTCATCAAGTTCGGCGGCAACGCCATGGTGGACGCCGACCTCAAGGCGGCCTTCGCCCAGGACGTCGTCTTCCTGCACCACGCGGGCCTGCGCCCCGTCGTGGTGCACGGCGGTGGCCCGCAGATCAGCGCCCAGCTCGACAAGCAGGGCCTGGTCAGCGAGTTCAAGGCGGGCCTGCGCGTCACGACGCCGGAGGCCATGGACGTCGTCCGCATGGTCCTCGCCGGGCAGGTGCAGCGGGAGCTCGTGGGGCTGCTCAACGAGCACGGCCCGCTGGCCGTGGGGCTGACCGGTGAGGACGCGCACACCATCACCGCGACCCGGCACCGCCCGCTGATCGACGGCGAGCCCGTCGACATCGGGCGGGTCGGCGAGGTCACCGGCATCGACACCGGCGCCATCGAGGCGCTCCTCGCCGACGGCCGCATCCCGGTCGTCTCCTCGATCGCCCGCTCCCAGGACGAAGGTGACACCGGGCATGTCTACAACGTCAATGCTGATACGGCGGCTGCGGCACTCGCTGCGGCGCTTGGTGCCGAGACGCTGATGGTCCTCACCGACGTGGAGGGCCTCTACGAGGACTGGCCGCGCAGCGACGAGGTGATCAGCCGCCTCACCGCCGCCGAGCTGGAGAAGCTCCTGCCCGAGCTGTCCAGCGGCATGGTGCCCAAGATGAAGGGCTGTCTGCACGCGGTGCGCAACGGCGTGCAGACGGCCCGCGTCATCGACGGCCGCGTACAGCACTCGATCCTGCTTGAGATTTTCACGGATGAAGGAATCGGCACGATGGTCGTGCCCGACGAGCTGACCGAGGGAGCCACGGCATGACCGCCGCCACCCCGTCCACCGACGCCAACCAGTCCCTGACCGAGCGCTGGCGAGGCGCGCTCATGGACAACTACGGCACGCCGCGCCTGCCCCTGGTGCGCGGCGCGGGCAGCAGGCTCTGGGACGCGGACGGCAAGGAGTACGTCGACTTCGTCGGCGGCATCGCGGTGAACGCCCTCGGCCACGGACACCCGGCCGTGGTGGACGCCGTCTCCCGGCAGATCGCCGCGCTCGGCCACGTCTCGAACCTCTTCGTCGCCGAGCCGCCCGTCGCGCTCGCCGAGCGGCTGCTCCAGCTCTTCGGCCGCGACGGCCGCGTGTACTTCTGCAACTCCGGCGCGGAGGCCAACGAGGGCGCCTTCAAGATCGGCCGGCTGACGGGCCGGCCGCACATGGTCGCCACCGACGGCGGTTTCCACGGCCGCACGATGGGCGCGCTCGCCCTCACCGGCCAGCCCGGCAAGCAGCAGCCGTTCCTGCCGCTGCCCGGGGACGTGACGCACGTACCGTACGGAGACGCCGACGCCCTGCGCGCGGCGGTCACCGAGGACACGGCCTTCGTGATCATCGAGCCGGTCCAGGGCGAGAACGGCGTCGTCGTGCCGCCCGCCGGCTATCTGCGGGCCGCCCGCGAGATCACCCGCGCCACCGGCACCCTCCTCGTCCTCGACGAGGTGCAGACCGGCGTCGGCCGTACGGGCCACTGGTTCGCGCACTTCGCGGACGAGGACGTGCTCCCCGACGTCGTCACCCTCGCCAAGGGGCTCGGCGGCGGTCTGCCGCTCGGCGCCACCGTCGCCTTCGGCGAGGCCGCGGCCCTGCTGCGGCCGGGCCAGCACGGCACGACCTTCGGCGGCAACCCCGTCGCCTGCGCCGCCGGGCTCGCCGTGCTCGACACGATCGCCGCCGAGGGACTGCTCGACCGCACCCAGCGCGCGGGCGAACGGCTCCGGGACGGAATCGAGTCAGCGGGGCACGGCTTGGTCGACCATGTCAGGGGCGCGGGCCTCCTGCTGGGTATGGTGCTCACCGAGCCGCTGGCCGCGCAGGTGCAGCGGGCGGCTCAGGACGCCGGCTTCCTGGTCAACGCGCCCGCCCCCGATGTCGTACGGCTCATGCCGGCCCTGAACGTGGGCGACACCGAGGTGGACGCCTTCCTCCGGGCCCTGCCCGGCGTCCTCGACCAGGCCGCGGCCGCGGCGAACGGGGACGGACGATCCGGAGAATGAGACGACGATGAGCCATGCGCAGCGCAACGAGCGAGGGGAGTCCGCCGGGCCCGCGGTGCCGCAGACCCGCACCGCACGCCACCGCAGGATCGTCGACATCCTCAACCGGCAGCCGGTGCGCTCGCAGAGCCAGCTGGCGAAGCTCCTGGCCGACGACGGCCTGAGCGTCACCCAGGCGACCCTCTCGCGCGACCTCGACGAGCTGAACGCCGTCAAGATCCGCAACGCCGAGGGCGACCTCATCTACGCCGTGCCGAGCGAGGGCGGCTTCCGCACCCCGCGCGCCCCGCTCGGCGAGTCGGCCAAGGAGGAGCGGATGCGGCGCCTGTCCGGCGAGCTCCTCATCTCCGCCGAGGCCTCCGCCAACCTCGTGGTGCTGCGCACTCCGCCGGGAGCGGCCCAGTTCCTGGCCTCCGCGATCGACCAGGCCGAGCTGCACGACATCCTGGGCACGATCGCGGGCGACGACACGGTGATGCTCATCAGCAGGGATGCGACGGGGGGCCAGGCCCTGGCCGACCATCTGCTGCGCCTTGCGTCCAACGAGCACTGAGGCTGGCCCCTGGCCTTGGCTCGGCTTGATCGGCCTGCGGCCTCGTCCTCAATCGCCGGACGGGCTTGAGAGGTCGCTGTCCGTCGGGCTGTTCCGGTGCCTGTGGGCCATCCACGCCGCCACCAGCGAGCCCGACACGTTGTGCCAGACCGAGAAGACCGCGGCGGGCAGCGCCGCCAGCGGGCCGAAGTGGGCGGTGGCCAGGGACGCCCCGTTGTGCAGCACCACCGCGAGCAGCACGAGCGCGGCGGCCGACTTGATGGCCGCCGCGCTGCCCGCGACGACCACCGCCACGATGACGGCGATGGTGGCGGCGGACAGCCACGGCAGCGCGCCGAGCGCCCGGTCCACGTACCGGCCGAGGAACAGCCGCACCAGCAGGCCCGCGACGACGGGCAGTAGCACCGTCTTGAGGATGTCCGTCACCATCGAGCCGGTGTCCACCGGCAGGTACTCGCCCGCGAGCAGCAGGGTCAGCGGCGAGCAGAACATCACCACGCCGAGCAGATACGGCACGCCCGGCTTCCAGCCCGCGAAGGCGTCCGGGGCCGCGAGCCCGACGGCGCCCGCGGCGAGCACCAGGACGGGAAAGACGGTGACGGCCCGGCGCGCGGCCCGGTCGGTACCGCTCGGGGCCCGTCCAGCGGCCACGGGGGCGCAACCCCGTCTCGATATGTGGTCGCTACACGTGTCCCGTTCGGCCCGGACGGAGTGTCCTGTGCCGCCGGGCGGAGTTGTGAGGGGTGGGCGGCGGCCCTTCGCGCCCTGGATTGACGAAACATACGGCGCAGTGCATACTCATGCATATCAGTGAATGCACTGAGCGAGCGAATGCACTGTGAGGAGAAACCCGTGACCGAGCGCGTCGTACTCGCCTACTCGGGCGGCCTGGACACCTCCGTCGCCATCGGCTGGATCGCCGAGGAGACGGGCGCCGAGGTCATCGCCGTCGCCGTGGACGTCGGCCAGGGCGGCGAGGACCTGGACGTCATCCGCAAGCGCGCGCTCGCCTGTGGTGCCGTCGAGGCCGAGGTCGCGGACGCCAAGGACGAGTTCGCCGACGAGTACTGCCTCCCGGCGATCAAGGCCAACGCCCTCTACATGGACCGGTATCCGCTGGTCTCCGCCCTCTCCCGGCCGACCATCGTCAAGCACCTGGTGGCCGCCGCGAACAAGCACGGCGCGGGCATCGTGGCCCATGGCTGCACCGGCAAGGGCAACGACCAGGTGCGGTTCGAGGCCGGCATCCAGGCGCTCGGCCCTGACCTGAAGTGCATCGCCCCCGTGCGGGACTACGCGATGACGCGGGACAAGGCCATCGCCTTCTGCGAGGACAAGGGCCTGCCGATCGCGACCAGCAAGAAGTCGCCGTACTCCATCGACCAGAACGTCTTCGGGCGGGCCGTCGAGACGGGCTTCCTGGAGGACATCTGGAACGCGCCGATCGAGGACGTCTACGAGTACACCTCCAACCCCGCGACCCCCCGCGAGGCCGACGAGGTCGTGCTCACCTTCAAGGAGGGCGTCCCGGTCGCCATCGACGGCAGGCCCGTCACGGTCCTCCAGGCGATCCAGCAGCTCAACGAGCGGGCGGGCGCCCAGGGCATCGGCCGGATCGACATGGTCGAGGACCGGCTCGTCGGCATCAAGTCCCGTGAGGTGTACGAGGCCCCGGGCGCGATCGCGCTGATCACCGCCCACCAGGAGCTGGAGAACGTGACGGTCGAGCGGGAGCTCGCCCGCTACAAGCGGCAGGTCGAGCAGCGCTGGGGCGAGCTGGTCTACGACGGCCTGTGGTTCTCCCCGCTCAAGCGGGCCCTCGACGGCTTCATCAACGAGGCCAACCAGCACGTCAGCGGCGACATCCGGATGACCCTGCACGGCGGCCGCGCCGTCGTCACCGGCCGGAAGTCCGAGCAGTCGCTGTACGACTTCAACCTGGCGACGTACGACACGGGCGACACCTTCGACCAGTCGAAGGCCCAGGGCTTCATCGACATCTTCGCCCTGTCGTCGAAGATCGCCGCCAAGCGGGACCTGGCGTAGGCGAATCAGCCCCTCCGGCGTTTGAGGAGCGGGGTCCGGGGCGGAGTCCTCACGCGGCGGAGCCGCATATAGGCACAGTCGGGAAGGGGCGGGGCGGGGGAGACGACCCTCGCCCCGCCCACCGCACACCAAGGAGCAACCGTGAGCAGCAACACCGGCGATGTCCGCCTCTGGGGAGGACGGTTCGCCGACGGTCCCGCAGAGGCGCTGGCGCAACTCTCCGCCTCGGTGCACTTCGACTGGCGCCTCGCGCCGTACGACATCGCGGGCTCCCGAGCCCACGCGCGCGTACTGCGCAAGGCGAACCTGCTCACCGCCGATGAGCTGGAGCGCATGCTGGCGGGCCTCGACCGGCTCGAAGCGGACGTGGCGTCCGGCGCGTTCGTGGGCACCGTCGCCGACGAGGACGTGCACACCGCCCTGGAGCGCGGCCTCCTGGAGCGGCTCGGCCCGGACCTCGGCGGCAAGCTGCGCGCCGGCCGCTCCCGCAACGACCAGGTGGTCACGCTCTTCCGGATGTACCTGCGGGACCACGCCCGGATCGTCGGCGGTCTGATCACCGACCTTCAGGAGGCGCTGATCGGCCTCGCCGAGGCCCACCCGGACGTCGCCATGCCGGGCCGCACCCACCTCCAGCACGCCCAGCCGGTGCTCTTCGCCCACCACGTCCTCGCGCACGCCCAGTCCCTGGCCCGGGACGCCGAGCGGCTGCGGCAGTGGGACGGCCGGGCCGCGGTGTCGGCGTACGGCTCCGGGGCCCTGGCCGGGCAGTCGCTCGGCCTCGACCCGGAGGCGGTGGCCGAGGACCTCGGCTTCGAGCGCGGCTCGGCCGCCAACTCCATCGACGGCACGGCCTCGCGCGACTTCGTCGCCGAGTTCGCCTTCATCACCGCGATGATCGGCGTGAACCTCTCCCGGATCGCCGAGGAGGTCATCATCTGGAACACGAAGGAATTCTCCTTCGTCACGCTCCACGACGCCTTCTCCACCGGCTCGTCGATCATGCCGCAGAAGAAGAACCCGGACATCGCCGAGCTGGCCCGGGGCAAGTCCGGGCGCCTCATCGGCAACCTCACCGGCCTCATGGCCACCCTCAAGGCGCTCCCGCTCGCGTACAACCGCGACCTCCAGGAGGACAAGGAGCCCGTCTTCGACTCCTGCGACCAGCTGGAGGTCCTGCTGCCCGCCTTCACCGGCATGATGGCGACGCTCACGGTCCACCGCGAGCGCATGGAGGAGCTGGCCCCCGCCGGGTTCTCGCTCGCCACGGACATCGCCGAGTGGCTGGTCAAGCAGGGCGTGCCGTTCCGCGTCGCGCACGAGGTCGCGGGGGAGTGCGTCAAGGAGTGCGAGGCGCACGGCATCGAGCTCGACCAGCTCACCGACGAGCAGTTCGCGAAGATCTCCCCGCGGCTGACCCCCGAGGTCCGCACCGTACTGAACGTGCCGGGCGCCCTCGCCTCCCGCGACGGCCGCGGCGGCACCGCGCCCTCGGCGGTGGCCGCCCAGCTCGCCGAGATCAAGAAGGACGTGGCCGCCCAGCGCGAGTGGGCCACGGCCCGCAGCGCCTAGCGAAGCGGGCCCGGGGCGCCCCGCCGGGGCCCGCCCGCCCACGGAGGGCTACGTTGAACGGAGGGGAGTGCGCCGCCCGCGCACTCCCCTCACCGCGTCCCACCCCCGAAGCGTGGAGCCCCACATGACCTTCTCCCGCCTGGCCGAAGCCACCACCCCGACCGCCCACATCGGCCTCGGCCTGGCCGCCGTCGGCCGGCCCGGCTACATCACCCTGGGCCGCGAGGCCGACCTGCCGCGATCCCGCAGCGTCGAGGCCCTGCGCGAGCGCGCGCTCGAACTCCTCGACGCCGCCTACGCGCTCGGCGTGCGGTACGTCGACGCGGCCCGCTCCTACGGCCGCTCCGAGGAGTTCCTCGCCGACTGGCTGGCGAGCAGGCCCGACATCGACGACGTCGTCGTCGGCAGCAAGTGGGGCTACACCTACACGGCCGACTGGCGCACCGACGCCGCCGCGCACGAGGTCAAGGACCACAGCGTCACCGCGTACGACCGCCAGCGCGCCGAGAGCGCCGCGCTGCTCGGCGGGCGGCTCGACCTCTACCAGATCCACTCGGTCACGCCCCAGAGCCCGGCGCTCACCGACAAGGAGCTGCACGCGCGGCTCGCGGACCTCGCCGCCGAGGGCGTCACCGTCGGCCTGTCCGTGAGCGGCCCCCAGCAGGCCGCCGCGATCCGCGCCGCCCTGGACGTGACCGTCGGCGGCGAGCGGCTCTTCCACACCGTGCAGGCGACCTACAACGCCCTGGAGACCTCGGCGGGCCCCGCGCTCGCCGAGGCCCACGACGCGGGCCTGACCGTCCTGGTCAAGGAGGGCATGGCCAACGGCCGCCTCGCGGGCGAGCACGCCCCGGCCGCCCTGCGCGCCGTCGCCGAGCGGACCGGGCTCGGCTGCGACGCGGTCGCCCTCGCCCTGGTGCTGCGCCGGCCGTGGGCCGGTGTCGTGCTCTCCGGCGCCGCCACCTCCGTACAGCTCGTGTCGAACCTGCACGCCACGGCCGTCGACCTGGACGCACAGGACCTGGAGCGCGTCGAGGCCCTCGCCGAGGAGCCCGCCGCGTACTGGAGCACGCGGGCCGCGCTGCCCTGGCACTGAAAGACCACGGCTCCACCCCAGCCCTAAGACCCCCATGCCTCTCGTGAGACGAAAATGTCTCATGTGGTCTATGGTTGTCTCATGTCTGTCGACCGAGACCAGGTGCTGCGCAGTGCCGCCGCCCTGCTCACCCGCAAGGGCTCCGCGACCATGGACGAGGTCGCGAAGGCCGCCGGTGTCAGCCGGGCCACCCTCCATCGTCACTTCGCCGGCCGTGACGCGCTCGTCCGCGCGCTTGAGGACCTCGGTCTGCGGGAGTGCGAGCTGGCCCTGGACGCCGCCCGTCTCGACGCGGGCGGCGCGGCGGACGCCCTGCGGCGCCTGGTCAAGGAGCTCCAGCCCGCCGCGGGACTGCTCGCGTTCCTCGTCACGGAGAACGCGCTGTTCGAGGGCGAGACCCAGCACGAGGGCTGGTCCCGGATCGACACCCGAGTGGCCGAGCTGTTCCGGCGCGGTCAGGAGAGCGGCGAGTTCCGCATCGACCTGACCCCGGTCTGGCTCACCGAGGCCCTGTACGGCCTCGTCAGCTCCGGCGCCTGGGCCGTCCTCGACGGCCGCGTCGCGACCAAGGACTTCAGCTACATGATCGCCGAGCTGCTCATCGGCGGAGCACAACGGAGAGTGGAATCATGACCCGCACCGCACAGCGCACCCCGTCGGCCGAGGTGGCCCGGCCGCCCGGCCGCTGGCTGGCCCTGGCCGTGCTCGTCCTCGCCGTCCTGCTCGTCGCCGTGGACGCCACCGTCCTCGGCCTCGCGACGCCGTACATCAGCGAGGACCTCAAGCCCTCCGGCACCCAGCTCCTGTGGATCGGCGACGTCTACTCCTTCGTGATCGCCGGTCTGCTGGTGTCCATGGGCAGCCTCGGCGACCGCATCGGCCGCAAGAAGCTGCTGCTCGTCGGAGCCGTCGCCTTCGGCGCGGTGTCCGTGCTCAACTCCTACGCCACCACGCCGGAGCTGATGATCCTGGCCCGGGCGCTGCTCGGTGTCGCGGGCGCCACCCTGATGCCCTCGACCCTCGCGCTGATCCGGAACATCTTCCACGACCCGCGCGAGCGCAGCATCGCCGTCGGCGTGTGGGGCGCGATGGCCTCGGCGGGCGCGGCGATCGGCCCGGTCGTCGGCGGCTTCCTGCTCGAACACTTCTGGTGGGGCTCGGTCTTCCTGATCAACCTGCCCGTGATGGCGGTCCTCGTCCTCGTCGGCATCAAGCTGCTCCCCGAGTCGAAGAACCCCGCACCCGGCCCCTGGGACCTGATCAGCGTCGCCCTGTCGCTCATCGGCATGATCGCCGTGGTGTACGCGATCAAGGAGGCGGCGGCGGGCGGCGCGGGCTGGGAGGTGCTCGCCGCGGGCGTCGTCGGGGTCGCGGCGCTCACCTGGTTCGTCCGGCGGCAGCTCACCCTCGAAGCACCGCTGCTCGACATGCGGCTCTTTCGCAACCGCGGCTTCTCCGCCGCGGTCCTGGCCGACCTGCTGACCATCCTCGGCCTGTCCGGCCTGGTCTTCTTCCTGTCGCAGTTCCTGCAACTCGTGCAGGGCAGGCGGCCGTTCGAGGCGGGCCTCGCCGAGCTGCCCGCCGCGCTCGGCGCGGTGACGGCGGGTCTGATCGCGGGCCTGGTGGCCCGCCGCTTCTCGGTGCGTTCCGTGGTCGCGGGCGGGCTCGCGGCGGTGGGCCTCGCCCTCGCCGCGCTCACCACCCTGAGCCAGCACACGGGCTATCCGCTCCTCGGCGCCGCGCTCCTGGTGGTCGGCGTCGGCGCGGGCTTCGCCTTCACGGTGACCGCCGACGTGATCCTGTCCAGCGTGCCCAAGGAGCAGGCGGGCGCCGCGTCCGCGGTCTCGGAGACGGCGTACGAACTGGGCGCGGCCCTCGGCATCGCCCTGCTCGGCTCCATCGTCACCGGCGTCTACCGCGACTTCACGGCCCCGGCGGGCACCCCGCCCGACGCCGCGGCGGCCGCCCACGAGTCCCTCGGCGGCGCCGTCGAGGCGAGCGCGGGGCTGCCGGAGCACACGGCGGGTCCCCTGGTGTCGGCGGCGCAGGAGGCCTTCGTCGACGGCCTGCGGGTCGCCGCGGGCGTGGGCGCCGCGGTACTGCTCGCCACGGCGGTCGCGGCCTGGTTCCTGCTCAAGGGGCAGAAGCTGGAGGAGGGCGTCGAGCACCCCTGACGCCACCGCCGCCCGCACCCGGCGAAGCGCCAGCGCCTGACGAAGCGCCCGTACACGGCGAAGCATCCGTACACGGCGAAGCGCCCGTACACGGCGAAGCGCCCGTACACGGCGAAGCGCCTGTACACGGCGAAGGGCCGCACCCCACGTGGGATGCCGTTGGCGAATTCGGGGTCCTGCTACTTCGCCCCGTCGATCGTTTGGTCGGCGGGGCGAAGTCGTGCGAAGTGGCTGGTGCGGGTCCGGGCCAGGGGTGTTCCGGTGAGGTGGGCGTCGAGGCGGGCAAGGTTGATCGCGGTTGCGGTGAGCTGGTGCTGGAGGCGGGTTCTGGCGAGTCCGCGGTAGCGGCACCGGCGCAGACCGGCGGTGTGAACAGCGTGGGAGAGGGTGCCCTCGATGCCGTTGCGGGCCGCGTAGCGTTCCCGCCACTCGGGAGTGCCCTGGGCTGCACGGGCCTGTTGGATCGCCTCGTGTTCGGCCCGGGGCCGCAGGGTGATTTCCCTTCTCGCGGCTCGGGGTGAGCTCACGCACTCGGGGCGCGCGGGGCAAGTGCGGCAGTCAGCGGGTGAGAACCGGACGATGATGATGGGGGCGCCACGATCGGAGATCTTGTCCCGCCATTGGGTGGCGTTCTTGCCGTTCGGGCAGGTCACGGTCTGGCTCTGCCAGTCGATGGCGAAGGCGCTCTGGCTGTAGGGGCCGCTGGCCTGGGCAGTGGTGTTGCCGCGGATGGGGCCGGTCAGGGTGATGCCGTACTGACGATCGGCGGTGACGATGCGGGGTCCGTCGATGTAGCCAGCGTCCAGTAGATGCTCGCCGGGCAGAAGGTCCCTGGCGGCGAGGGCGTCGTGGACCAGGTTGGTGGCCGTGCTGTCCTGGACGGTAGCGTCCTGCGTCAGCACGTTCGTGATCAGGTGAGACGTGTCCGCATCGCAGGTCTCGGTCAAATGGACCTTGAAACCGTCCCACTTGATATCCCGCTTCACACTCGCGCGAGCGTCGGTGTCATAGGGGCTGACCAGGCGAAGAGCACCCGGCGGGCACTCTTTTGGGTCCCGCCATCGCACCTCGCCCTCCGTATCGAACACGTACTGCTGAACCCAGGCCCGGCGCAGGATCTGGACGGCGGGCAGCTCGCGCAGCCACACGGGCGCCCCGGCGGCGTGCACGTCGGCCAGCAGGCGCATGCCGTCCCGGCCGGTCTGCTCGGCCAACTCGGTCCGCTTGGCCTTGCCGGAGGGCAGCCAGTAGTCCTCCGGCCGGGTGGCATACCGGTCGAACCAGGCCGGATCAGCGTGGGCGGACAGCCAGTTGGGGGCCGCAGCGGCGAGTGCGTTGAGCGCAGCGCGCAGGGTCTCGATGACGAACTCCAGCCGGTTCAGCGACCGGATCGCGGCCAGTACGTGGGTGGAGTCGGTGCGGGCCCTGCCTGGCGCCTTCAGCATTCCCGCCTTCCGGGCGGACTCCAGGACGTGGTCGAAGACCTGCTGCCCCGCTTCCGCCTCGACCAGCCGGGTGCGGAACTCGCTGAGTACGGAGTAGTCGAAGCCCGGGTCGGTAAGCTCCAGGCCCAGGGCGTATTTCCAGTCGATCCGGGCCCGCACCGCCAGGGCCGCCTGCCGATCGGGCAGCCCCTCGGCGAACTGGAGTACCGACACCAGCGCGAGCCGGCCCGGGGACCAGGCCGGCTTGCCCCGGGACGGGAACAGATCCGCGAACTGCTCGTCCCGGAACAGCACCCCCAGCTCATCCCGCAACCGGATCGCCAGACTGCCCTTCGGGAACGCCGCCTGGGCCACCCGCACCGTCTCCGCGGGGATCTCCCCATCTCCGATCGGACGCATCGACATCGACACCCACCCCATACGACAACGTCGGCCTTCAAGACCACAACCAGGTCTTGAAGGCCGACGTCACGCAGAGCCCCGAATTCGCCAACGGCATCCCACGTGGGGTGCGGCCCTTCGCCGTGTCGCGGCCCGGTTCAGGCCGCCTTCGCCTTCGTGGCGTACATGTCCACGTACTCCTGCCCGGACAGGCGCATGACCTCCGTCATCACGGAGTCCGTCACCGCGCGCAGCACATAGCGGTCGCGGTCCATGCCGTCGTAGCGCGAGAACTCCATCGGCTCGCCGAAGCGGACCGTCACCCGGCCAGGACGCGGCAGGCCCTTGCCGCCCGGCTGCAGCTTGTCCGTGCCGATCATGGCGAACGGCACCACGGGCGCGCCCGTCATCAGCGTGAGCCGGGCGATGCCCGTGCGGCCGCGGTAGAGGCGGCCGTCGGGGGAGCGGGTGCCCTCCGGGTAGATGCCGAACATCTGGCCGTCGTCCAGGACCCGCTTGCCGGTCATCAGGGCGGCCACGCCGCCCCGGCCGCCGTCGCGGTCCACCGGGATCATGCCGACGCCGGTGAAGAACCAGGCCATCGCGCGGCCCTTGAGGCCCTTGCCCGTGACGTACTCGTCCTTGCCGATGAAGTAGACCGGCCGGTCACAGATCACGGGCAGGATCATCGAGTCGATGAACGTCAGATGGTTTCCGGCCAGGATGACGGGACCGGTCCCGGGGATGTTCTCGGCACCTTCTACCCGCGTGCGGAACGTCAGGCGCAAGATCGGTCCGAGCACTGCCTTCAGGAGCGCTAGACGGGACAACGGTTCCTCCGGTGTCAACGGGTCGACGGCAAGTCGCTGCAGGTGAGGACCATACTCGCGGGTCCCCGTTGAACGCACATCGGGTTCATGCGACCGATACGCAGAGTTGACCTGAGTTTGCGCGCCCCTTGCCCCACGAGGGTCCTACCAGCACGACCGTATCGCCGTACGAACTGCGCCGCTTGTCCGAGTGGCCCTTCTCACGCTCCCCGCGGGCCGCGTCCGGAAGCCCTCCCCGGGGCCCGGACGCCTTGAAGCCCGGCGTTCCCCCGCGCCGGGCGCGCGCGCCTTCACGCCCCACGCGGCCTTCGGCCATCGCGCGTCACCCGTACGTTCGACCCCGGGTCTCCCGTACGTCACCTGTCGCCACCTACGATCGGTGCCGCTTTGTCAGGTGCAAGGCGGCACACGGCAGTACACGAAGAGGGAGCCCTCATGGCGAACGAGGAATACGGCGCGACGGCCGAGCGGCGGACGGGGACGAGCCCGGGGCGGCGGGCGGTCCTGGGGGCCGCGGTCCTCGGTGCGGGCGCGGCCGTCGCGGGCGCGCCCGGCGTGGCGAGAGCCGAGGGCCGCCACGGGAAGGGCCACGGGCACGGCCACGGCGACGAGCTGCCGGTGCCCACGGTCATCGCGCACCGCGGCACCAGCGGCTACCGGCCCGAGCACACGCTCGGCTCCTACCAACTCGCCCTGGACATGGGCGCGGACGTCATCGAGCAGGACGTCGTGCCCACCAAGGACGGCCATCTCGTATGCCGTCACGAGAACGACATCACCGCGACCACGGACGTCTCCGCGCACCCGGAGTTCGCGGGCCGCAAGACCACGAAGTCCGTGGACGGCGTCCAGCTCACCGGCTGGTTCACCGAGGACTTCACGCTGGCCGAGCTGAAGACGCTGCGCGCCAAGGAGCGCATCCCCGGCACCCGCCAGCGCAACACGCTCTACGACGGCCGCTGGGACGTCCCCACCCTGGAGGAGGTCCTGCGCTGGGCCGAGCGCGCGGGCCGCGAGCGCGGCCGCCGGGTCTGGCTGCACATCGAGACCAAGCACCCCACCTACTTCCGCAAGCTGGGCCTCGGCCTCGAAGAGCCCCTCGCCAAGCTCCTGCGCCGCTACAACCGCCACCGCAGGCACTCGCCGAACTTCCTGCAGTCCTTCGAGCCCAGCAGCATCCAGCGTCTGCGCAAGCTCGTCGACGCGCCCGGCGTGGTCCTGCTGTCGTCCGCGAACTCCCGCCCCTGGGACTTCGTCGAGGCGGGCGACCCGCGCACCGTCGCCGACCTCATCAAGCCCGAGGGCCTGCGCTGGATGGCCTCGTACGCCAAGGGCATCGGCCCGACCCTGGACCTGATCATCCCCAAGGGCCCGGACGGCAGGCTCCTGGAGCCGACCACGCTGGTGCGCGACGCGCACGCCGAGGACCTGATCCTGCACCCGTACACGATGCGCAACGAGAACACCTTCCTGCCCGCCGACTTCAAGAAGGGCACGGACCCCAACGCGTACGGCGACGCCTTCGGCGCGTTCAAGAAGTACTTCGCCACCGGCATCGACGGGATCTTCTCCGACAACGCGGACACGGCGCTCCTCGCCGCCGCCGACTTCCGCGACGGCGGCACTGTCAACCGATGACGGGAAACTCCCGGTTGGAGTGAGCCGCGGCCGTTTCGGAAACCCGGCGCCGAAACGGCCGCGTCGTCGCGGATATGACGCCCTCGCTCTCGCCCGACCTCGTCACCGCCCTGCGTCCGCTGCTCGCCGCGGAGGCCTCGGCGGAGGCGCACGGCTCCGGCGCCGAACCCGGCGACCTCGAGCAGGCCGTGTGGCTGCGCCTGATCGAACACCTGGACGCCAAGGGGTCCCTCGCCGACCCCGCGGGATGGCTGCGCACCGCCGTCCGCGACGAGGCCCACCGCAGCCGCCACGCCGCCCGCCGCGAGCGGCCGTACGTCACCGAACCGGCCGACGACCTCCAGGGCGGGCCCGAGCAGCGCGTGCTGCGGGCCGACCGGCACCGGATCCTGCACGCGGCCGTCCGCAAGCTCCCCGGACGGTGTCCTCGGCTCCTGGCTGCGCTTCTGTCGCCCAAGGACCTCACTTACCGTGAAATCGCAGGAGAGTTGGGAATGTCACAAGGATCTTTGGGGCCAGAACGTTCCCGGTGCCTGGGATGCCTGCGCAGAATGCTCGCGCAAGAGGTTGCGACTCCTGGCCCGTGGGGAAAGGAGTGAGGGACAACCGGTGGAGCAGGTGAGCGGGAGGCATGCGCACATGGGCATGAGCGTGACCATCTCGGAGGCGGCGGCCGACGACCAGGACGCCGCCGAGCAGATCCTCAAACTGCAGTACCTCTGCTACCAGAGCGAGGCCGAGCTGTACGGCGACTACTCGATCGAGCCGCTGACCCAGACCCTGGAGTCCCTCAAGGCGGAGCTGGCCGGGGGCACCGTCCTGGTCGCGCGGCTCGGCACCGAGGTCGTGGCCTCCGTGCGGGCCAGCGTCGACGGGGCGGGCACGGCGCGCGTCGGCAAGCTCGTCGTCCACCCCCGGATGCAGCGGCACGGCCTGGGCGGGCGGCTGCTCGACGCGATAGAGCGACGGCTGGGCGAGGGCGGCGCCGCCCGCCGCTTCGAGCTGTTCACCGGGCACCGCAGCGAGAGCAACCTCCAGCTGTACCGCAAGCACGGGTACGCGCCGGTGGGCACGCGGCGCGTGGACGACCGCCTGACGGTGGTGACCCTTGCCAAGGAGGTGGCGGCTGAGGCTTACGCCGCCAGCGCCTAGGCGCTTCGCGCGGTAGTTTCGTCCGCGGGCGCGTTGGGGCTGGTCGCGCCGTTCCCCGCGCCCCTTCGGGGCGCTTACGGGCGCCCGGCCTTGCGCAGCCAGTACAGGGCGGTCACCGGGAGCAGCACGGGGATGAAGAGGTACCCCATGCCGAAGTCCGACCAGACCGTCGCGTCCGGGAACGCGGACGGCTCCGCCAGGGTCCAGGCCCCGACCCCGAGCACGCCGGCCAGCTCGGCGGCGCAGCACACCAGCGCCGCCCTGCGGGCCCTCTCGCCGCCGCGCACCAGCGAGTACGTGATGAAGCCGTAGACCACACCGGCGAGCGCCGACAGGGTGTAGGCGAGCGGCGCCTTGTCGAAGTCGGTGGAGATCTGCACCGCCGAGCGGGACACGGCGCCGACCACCATCACGCCGTACAGCCACACCAGCAGGATGCCGGGGCCCGTGATCAGCTTCTGGCGCTCCGGCCCGCCGCCGCGCTCGGGAGCCTCTCCGGATCCGGATTCGGTCACGGCCACCTCAGCCTCCCCAGATGTCGTACAGGCGCACTTCGAGCACGGCGAGGACCACGCCGCCCGCGGCGACGGTCGCCGAGCCCCAGCGGGTGCGCTCCGCGAGCGACATGAATCCCGCCGCCGGAACGCAGGCGAACGAGCCGATCAGATACGACACGAAGATCGTCGTGCCCTGCTCCGGGTCCTCGCCCCGGGCCAGCTGCACGATGCCGACGATCAGCTGGATCAGGGCGAGGAGGGTGACCACGCCCATGCCGATGAAGTGCCAGTCCTTCGTCGGCTGGTCCCGGTAGGCGGCGAAGCCGCACCAGGCCGCGAGCGCGAGCGCGGCCACGGAGGTCGCGACGGTCAGGGCAACAAGCATGCGGAGACCCTATTACGGGCCAAAAGGCCCGATGCGCTCGGCCCCGGGGGCCCGGGTCCCGGCGGGTGAGGCCCACGTATCGTCGATCTCCATGAACACCCAGGCCGAACCCCAGCCCCTGCGGGCCGAAGCGCTCCTGTTCGACAACGACGGCACCCTCATCTCCTCGATGGAGTCGGTCACGCGCTGCTGGACGCGCTGGGCGGGGGAGTGCGGCATCACCGCGGAGGACTTCGCGCGGGTCGAGCTGCACGGGCGCCCCGCCGCCGAGATCGTGGCCGACCTGCTGCCCGCCGAGCGGGTCGCGGCGGCGGTCGCGCGGATCGAGGAGCTGGAGGTCTCGGACGTCGCGGGCGGTGTCGTCGCGCTGCCCGGCACCCTCGACCTGCTCGCCGCGCTGCCGCCCGAGCGCTGGGCCGTGGTCACCTCCGCCACCCGCCGCCTGGCCGAGGCCCGCCTCGACGAGGTGGGCATCCGCCCCAAGACGCTGATCGCGGCCGACGACATCAGCCGCGGCAAGCCCGACCCGGAGCCCTTCCTGCTCGCCGCGCGGACCCTCGGCGTCGACCCGGCGCGCTGCGTGGTCTTCGAGGACGCCCCCGCGGGTCTCACGGCGGGCCGCGCCGCGGGCATGACCACCGTGGCGTTGACCACAACGCACCGCGCGGCCGAGCTGTCCGCCGACGTCCTCGTCAAGGACCTCTCGGAGGTGTCGGCGCAGGCCACGGCGGGTGGGGTCGAGATCGTCCCGCGCGCCCGAAGGGGCCGGTGAGGCGACATCGTGCGTCCGACAGGCGGGCATCGGACGTCCGCTATTCGGACAACGGTGGCGGTGCGACGCCGCCCGCGTGTTTTACTGTCCGCATGACCACGACGAGCAGCCGCACCCTTGCGACCGAGGCGATGACGACGCCCGGTGCTCGTTGTATGTGTCGAATGTGCGCCTTCTGAGGGCCCCCGTACCACCGAGCCTCGCGCCCCGAAGCGAAGCCGCCGTGCCCCGCGTCCCCACGTTCCGCCCGCAGGCGACGTAACGGAAGCGAGAGCCCGCCCCCGCGCACACGTCCTCCGGTTCCACCGCCACCGCGAGAACCGTGCCGCGTTCCGAACGAATGCCCCGTGCCCCGGCGACACCATGCGCCGCGCACTCGACAGTGACGGAAACCCAGTGATCACCACTTCCGGCCTCACCAAGGTCTACCGCTCACGCGGTCGTGAAGTAACCGCCCTCGACGGAGTCGACCTCCACGTGCGCGAAGGCGAGGTGTACGGCGTCATCGGCCAGTCCGGCGCCGGCAAGTCCTCGCTCATCCGCTGCGTGAACCTCCTGGAGCGCCCCAGCTCCGGCACCGTGACGGTGGCGGGTCAGGACCTCACCGCCCTCGCCGGACGCGGCCCGCGCGCGGGCCGGGAGCTGCGGGCCGCCCGCAGCCGCATCGGCATGGTCTTCCAGCACTTCAACCTGCTGTCCTCGCGCACCGTGCAGGACAACGTCGAGCTGCCGCTCGAAATCCTCGGCCTGTCCGGCAAGGAGCGCACCCGCAAGGCGCTCGACCTGCTCGACCTCGTCGGCCTCGCCGACAAGGCCAAGTCCTACCCGGCCCAGCTCTCCGGCGGCCAGAAGCAGCGCGTCGGCATCGCCCGCGCCCTCGCCGGCGACCCGAAGGTGCTGCTCTCCGACGAGGCCACCAGCGCCCTCGACCCGGAGACCACCCGCTCCATCCTCCAGCTCCTTCGCGACCTCAACCGGCAGCTCGGCCTGACCGTCCTGCTCATCACGCACGAGATGGACGTCGTCAAGACCGTCTGCGACTCCGCCGCCCTGATGGAGCGGGGGCAGATCGTGGAGTCCGGCACCGTCAGCGAGCTCCTGGCCACGCCCGGCTCGCAGCTCGCCGCCGCGCTGTTCCCGCTCAGCGGTGCCGCGACCGGCGACCAGCGCACCGTCGTCGACGTCACCTTCCACGGCGAGGCCGCGACCCAGCCGGTCATCTCCCAGCTGTCGCGCACGTACAACATCGACATCTCGATCCTCGGCGCCGCCATGGACACCGTCGGGGGCAAGCAGGTCGGCCGCATGCGCATCGAGCTGCCCGGCCGCTTCGAGGAGAACGTCGTGCCCATCGGCTTCCTGCGCGAGCAGGGCCTCCAGGTCGACGTCGCCGGGCACGACACGCCCGCACCGCAGGACTCCGTGCTGGTGAAGGAAGGTGCCAAGTGACCTGGGACGAAATGCAGCCCCTGCTGGAGCAGGCCTGTTGGGACACCCTCTACATGGTCGGCTGGTCGGCGCTCATCGCCGTCGCCGCCGGTCTGCCGCTCGGCCTGCTCCTGGTGCTCACCGACCGCGGCGGCCTGTTGCAGAACGTCGTCGTGAACAAGGTGATCGGGCAGGTCGTGAACATCGGCCGCTCGATGCCGTTCATCATCCTCATGGTCGCCCTGATGGGCTTCACGCGCTCCATCGTCGGCACCACCATCGGCCGTGAGGCCGCGATCGTGCCGCTCGCGATCAGCGCCATCCCGTTCTTCGCCCGCCTGGTCGAGACGGCCGTGCGCGAGGTCGACCACGGCCTGGTCGAGGCCGTGCAGTCGATGGGCGGCAACACCTGGACCGTGGTCCGCAAGGTCCTCGTGCCCGAGTCGCTGCCGTCGCTCATCTCCAGCGCCACCACGACCGTCGTCGCCCTCATCGGCTACTCGGCGATCACCGGCACCGTCGGCGCCGGCGGCCTCGGCGACCTCGCGGTCCGCTACGGCTACCAGCGCTTCGAGACCGAGCTGATGTGGATCACCGTCGGCATCCTCGCCGTGGTCATCTCGATCATCCAGTTCGTCGGCGACTACGCCGCCCGCAGGCTCCACCGGCGCGGCAGCCACTCGGGCGCCGCACCGCGTCTGAAGCTGCTCCGCGCCAAGGCCCCGAAGACCGTCACGGCCGAGGCGGAGCCCGCCAAGGCTTCCTGAGTCCCCAGAGTTCGCTGAGTTCGCCCAGCGGGCGCCCAGCACCACCCCCGCACCACCGCCGCGGGCGTGTACCACCCATGGAGAAAGGCACTTTTCGTGCGTAACACCACCAAGATCACCGCTGCTGTCCTGACCGCCGGAGCCCTCACCCTGGGCCTCACCGCCTGCGGCTCGGACAAGGACTCCGCGGGCGACAAGGACGGCGCGCTCGTCGTCGCCGCGACCCCGACCCCGCAGGGCCAGATCCTCGACTTCGTCAAGAAGAACCTGGCGAAGAAGGCGGGCCTCGACCTGGAGGTCAAGGAGTTCACCGACTACGTCACGCCGAACACGGCGACGCAGCAGGGTGAGGTCTTCGCGAACTACTTCCAGCACAAGCCGTACCTGGACGACTTCAACAAGAAGAACGGGACGGACATCGCCCCGGTCCCGAACGGCACGGTGCACCTGGAGCCGCTGGGCGTCTACTCGAAGAAGATCAAGAAGATCGACGACCTGAAGAAGGGCGCGACGGTCGCCGTCCCGAACGACACCACCAACGAGGCGCGCGCCCTGAAGCTCCTCGCGGACAACGGCGTCATCAAGCTCAAGGACGGCGTCGGCTTCGAGGCCACCCCCAAGGACATCGCGTCCAACCCGCTGGACCTGAAGTTCAAGGAGCTGGAGGCCGCGGCCCTGCCGCGCACCATCAAGGACGTCGACGCCGCGGTGATCAACGGCAACTACGCCCTGGAGGCCGACCTCAGCCCCGCCAAGGACGCCCTCGTCGCCGAGAAGGCCAAGGGCAACCCCTACGGCAACTTCCTCGCCGTGAAGAAGGGCAACGAGGACGACCCGCGCGTGAAGAAGCTCGCGAAGCTCCTCACCTCGCCCGAGGTCAAGGCGTTCATCGAGAAGAAGTACGACGGCGCCGTCGTCGCGGCGTTCTGACATGCGGACGCCGGGCACAGCCGTGGCGGCCGGGGCCCTGGCCCTGGCGCTCGGCCTGACCGCCTGCGGCTCGGGTTCCGGCTCCGACGGCGACAAGCTCGTCGTCGGGGCCACCCCGACCCCGGCCGGTGAGGTCCTGGAGTACATCCAGCAGAACCTGGCGGAGAAGGCGGGCCTCGACCTCCAGATCCGCGAGTTCACCGACTACGTCGCGCCGAACACCGCCCTCCAGGAGGGCTCCCTCGACGCCAACCTCTACCAGCACACCCCCTACTTGAAGGACTTCAACGCCTCCAAGAAGGCGGACCTGGTGCCGGTGACCGAGGTCTACCTGCCGCCGATGGGCGTGTACGCCGACGGCGGCAAGGACCTCGACGACGTCACCCGGCTCCGCTCCGGAGCCGTCGTCGCCGTCCCGAACGACACCACCAACGAAGGCCGGGCGCTCCAGCTGCTCGCCTCCAAGGGCGTGATCGAGCTCAAGAAGGACGCGGGCGCGAACGCCACCCCCGAGGACATCGCGGCCAACCCGAAGAAGCTCACGATCAAGCCGTTGGAGCCCGCGCAGCTGCCGCGCTCCCTGAAGGACGTCGACGCGGCCGTCATCAACAACAACTTCGCGCTCGAGGCGGGCCTGAGCCCCAAGAAGGACGCCATCCTCCTGGAGTCGGTGAAGGACAACCCGTACAACAACGTCCTCGCGGTGAAGAAGGGCCACGAGGACGACCCGAAGGTCAGGAAGCTCGCCGAGCTCCTGAAGTCGCCCGAGGTGAAGAAGTTCATCGAGGACAAGTACAAGGGGTCGGTGCTGCCCGTCACGACGGGCTGACACGCGTCGGCACCGGCGCCGCACCCACGGGGTCCGCTTCGCGACGCGGAGCGGACCCCGTGGTGCGACGAGCCGTCAGCATGCTGCATGCTGAACACTTCAGCAGGCCTGAAGGCCCCCCAGGGCCACGAAGGTTCACGGAGCGACAGGCCCATGAAGGTTACGGAGCGGCGCATGACTACAGCCTCCAGGGGCTCCTCGGGTTTTCCCGACATCTCCATCAGCACGGAGCGCCTTGTGCTGCGCCCTCTCGACGAGGCCGACGTCCCCGCGTACGCGGAGATGATGAACGACGAGCTCGTCACCGCCTGGACCGCCGCGCCCCAGCCGTACACCGAGGCGGACGCGCACGCCTGGATCACCGAGCTCGCCCCGGCCGAGCGGGCCGCGGGGCACGGCATCTCCCTCGCCGTCACCGAGTTCCTCACCCAGCGCCTGGTGGGCACCGTCCAGCTGCGCCGCACGGACTGGCGGGTGCGCTCCACCGAGCTCAACTACGTGACCGCGCCCTGGGCCCGCGGCGAGGGCTACGCGTCCGAGGCCGCGCTCGCCACCGCCCAGTGGCTCTTCCACGACCAGAAGTTCGAGCGCATCGAGCTGCGCACCGCCGCCGACAACACCGCCGCGCAGCAGGTCGCGCAGAAGATCGGCTGCATCAGCGAGGGCGTCCTGCGCGGCGCCTGGATAGCGCGGATCAGAAACGGCGGCGACCCCCTCGGCGGCTGGATCGACCTGCGCACCGACCTCATCGTGTGGAGCCTCCTGCCGGAGGACCTGGAAGGCGCCCCGGAACATCTGACGGCGTTCTCCGACTGGAACTAGCGCCTCGGGCGGCGTGGGCGGGGGCATCGGCCTGCGGCCTCGTCCTCAAGCGCCGGACGGGCTGGATCTGGCTTCGGCACCGTCGTCGGCGATCCGCCGCTCGGTGGCAGGCAGCGCGCACTCGACCAGTGCCCCCTGGTGGCGCACCAGCCGGGTCGCACCCATCGGCCTGCGGCCTCGTCCTCAAGCGCCGGACGGGCTCGACATCGCTTCGGCGTCGGCGGCGGCGGGCAGTGCGTGCCCGACCGGCGTCCCCGGTGGCGCACCACCAGGTACGCTCCCACCGGGCCGCACCCATCGGCCTCCCATCCGACGACCCGCGATCCCAGGAGACAGACGACGATGGCCGACCGGGTCACGGTGATCGGCTGGGACGGCTCGCCACTGACCACCGCGGCACGCTCCGCCCTTGGCGCCGCGACACTCGTGGCGGGCGCCGCCCACCACCTCGCACTCCCCGAGGTCCCCCCGACCGCCGAGCGCGTCCGCCTCGGCAGCGTCGGCCTCGCCGCCCGCCGCATCGCCGCCCACCGCGGCACGGCGGTCGTCCTCGCGGACGGCGACCCCGGCTTCTTCGGCGTCGTCCGCACCCTGCGCGCCCCGGAGTTCGGCCTGGAGGTCGAGGTCGTCCCCGCCGTCTCCGCCGTCGCCCAGGCCTTCGCCCGCGCCGGCATGCCCTGGGACGACGCCCAGGTCGTGGTCGCCCACCGGCGCACGCTGCGCCGCGCCGTGAACGTCTGCCGCGCGCACTGCAAGGTCGCCGTGCTCACCTCGCCCGGCGCCGGACCCGCGGAGCTCGGGCTGCTCCTCGAAGGCGTCCACCGCACCTTCGTCGTCTGCGAGGAGCTCGGCACCGCGCGGGAGCGGGTCTCCGTCGTCACCTCCGACAAGGCGGCCGACCACACCTGGCGCGACCCCAACGTCGTCATCGTCATGGGCGGCCACGTCGCCCACGACAGCGGCTGGATCGCGGGCCGCGACCCCGGTACGGACCCGCGCGGCTGGGCCCTGCCCGCCGCCGCGTACGGCGGTGAGCACGAGCTCGGCGAGGGCGAGACCGACCGCATCCGCGCCGCCCAACTCGCCCGCCTCGGCCCCCGCGTGGGCGACCTGGTCTGGGACATCGGCTGCGGCAGCGGCGCGTTCGCCGCCGAGGCCGCGCGGTTCGGCGCCGCCGTCATCGCGGTGGACCGCGACCCGGACGCCTGCGCCCGGGCCACGGCCGTCGCGCGCCGCTTCGGGGTGCCGGCCCACGTCGTGCACGGCACCGCCCCGCACGTCCTCGAAAGCCTCCCCGAGCCCGACGTCGTACGCGTCGGGGGCGGGGGAGCGGCCGTGGTGTCCGCCGCCGCCGACCGGCGCCCGGAGCGCATCGTCACCCACGCCCCCACCCGCGACGCCGCCGAACTCCTCGGCCGGAACCTGTCGGAGCACGGATACGCCGTCGAGTGCGCCCTCCTGCAGTCCGTCGAACTCGACACCCGCGCCTGGACGGAGCGGAAGCGGAGCGTCGTCTTCCTGCTCTCCGGGCTGCTCCTCGACCGCACCGCGTGACCCTGGCGGCCCTCCTACCGCGCCGTGCGCGGTAGGCTGGCCGATCGTTGTACCGCACCCGGGTGTCCGGCGATTCCTTGCTCAATGTCCGGAAAGCTCGCCCGTTTTGGGGGGTGCGTGTGGTACGGCGGGACCGCTGGACGCGCGACGTGGCGCAGTCCACAGCGGACCGTGGCCGATCACGCTGCCGCGGTGGCGGAGCAACCGCGACAATGCCTTGTGGTCCGAACGCGGCGCGTTGCCGCGCGGCTCGCGAGCTCGTTGTGGATGACGGGCGGTCACAGAAGGACTAACCGATGGGCGAGGGGTACGCATGACCGACACCGGCCAGGTCCCGGGCGAGGGGCTGCCGGAGAGCGCAGGCATGGTGGAGCAGTCGGGCGTCCCCGCGCCGGGCCCCTTCGCCTTCCTCGATCCCTCCGAGCACCCCGCCGAGGACGACGACCTGCTGCTGATGCCGGGTGCCCAGGGCGCGTGGAGCGAGGCGCAGGCCGCGCAGCCGGGCATCGCGCAGCAGCCGCCGACCGGATCCCAGGGCGCGCCCCAGCCGGCGCCGCAGGGAGTGCCGCAGGGAGTGCCGCAGGGCGGCGCGCCGGGCGTGCCCGCCCAGCCGGGCGCGGTGTCGGCGCAGTTCGCGCAGGCACAGGGCGCCCCCGCGGCGTTCGGCCAGGCGGCCGCGGTCGCGGTGCCCGTCGGGCAGGCCGCGCAGCTCGGGGCGGTCGATCAGGCCAAGGCGGAGCAGGTACCGGCGGGTCAGGCCCAGGCCGACCAGGCGCAGGTCCCGATGCAGGCAGTTCAGGCAGTCCAGGCGCAGCCCGTCGCGGCCCCGGCCCCCTTCGCCCAGGAGCAGGCCGCGCACCAGCCCGGACCGCACGAGACGGCGGGCCGTGACAGCGGCTCCGTCGACCTGACCGGCGTCCCGCTGCCCTCGGGCCCCGCGCACACCCCGGCCTCGCACCACGGGACCTCCCGCCGCCCGCTGCACCGCGGCCCGGCCGCGCCCGCCGTCCCCGACGGCGCCGCGAGGCCCGTGCTCTCGCTCGCCGACCGAGGCCCCGCGGGCAGCGGTCCGAACGCCGTGCCGGTACGTCGGCCGGGCCCGCCCACCAGCGGTCCCGAGTACCTGGACGTCCCGCGCGAGGACACCGGCGCCCTGCCAGGACCGCAGCTCGGCGAGATCCCGCCGCAGGGCGCGATGCCCTGGGGCGCGGAGCCCCAGCAGGCCCCGGTCGTACCGGCGCAGAACTCCCAGGGGGCGCCTGCAGAAACGGTCGTCCCAGCCGTCACCGAGGCCCCGGGGGCTCCGGGTGACCCGGCTGTCCCCACCGCCTCTCCGGCCTCGATGGCCCCCGCAGCCCCGGGGGCCCCGATGGCCCTGGTGGTCACGGACTCCTCGGACGGCACCGACGCCACGAGCACCCCGGGCATCCCGAATGCCACGGACAGCACGGACGCCCCGAGCACCTCGCACGCCACAGACATCGCAGACGCCTCGCACGTCCCGGACGCGGCCACCGCCAACGTCACGGACGCCTCAAGCGCTTCCGCGGTGACCGAGGCCTCCGACGGCACGGACACCGCTGTCGTCACAGACGCCACCCCCGCACCCGAGAACACGCCCGTGTCCGACCAGCCGTCCGCCGCCGACGCCGTCCCTGAGCCGGTCGAGGCATCGGGCGCGGCCGGTGACGCGGTGGCGCCCGAGGGCGCGCAGGAGACGCCGTCGGCGCACATCGTGGGCCCCGCGCAGGCGGAAGGCGCCGAAACCGCTGCCCTCGCCTCCGATGCCCCGGACGCTCCCGGCCCCCCGGACGCAGCCGTTCCGCACGCCCCCGGCGCGGACGCGCCGGCGCATTCCGCCGTCCCCGACCCCGCAGCGGCGGCATCCGGCCAGGACGCCGCGGACGCCCCGGGCGAGGCCACCGGCGCAGCCGCAGTGGGCACGGACGGCGTCGAGGGACCGGTCGCCGACGGCGTGCCCGACGCCTCCGAAGCCGTCACCGTCCGGGTCGCGCCGGGCGTCCCGGTGCCGCACGCACTGCCCGTCGTCGACGACCAGGGCGCCCCGGTCCCGTTCGCCGACGCGCAGTCCCCGGGCCCGGCGGCCGCGCAGCCCGAGGCCGCCGCCGTCACCCCGCAGGCCCCCGACGCCGCCCAGCCGTGGCCCGAGGCAGGCGCGCAGCTGCCCCCGGCCGTCCCCGGCCAGGACGCCCAAGTGCCCCCGCCGCTGGGCCAGTTCGTGCCGGTCGAGGGCTCGGTGCCGACCACCCCGCACCTGGCGCCGACGCCCCCGCGACCGCTCGCCGTGCCTCCGGAGTACTTCGCTCCGCAGCAGCCCGACGAGGCGGTCGCGCAGGAGCCGCCCGCCGCCCCGGCCCCGGGCGCCGCGCCCCGGGGGGCCGCACCGGACGCCACCGCGTCCCCCGCTCCCGTACCGGCGGCCCAGCTGCCGGACGCCGAGGAGGCCGTGCCGCAGGAGTGGCCCGTCCCCGAGGCCGCCGCCCCCGAGGCCGCCCCCGTCACCGGGGCGCACGCCGAGCCCGGGGAGCAGCCCGTACCCACCGTGCCCGCACCCCGCGACGGCGACCGGCCCACCGCCGCTCCCGCCGCCACCGCGGCACCCGCACCCGTCGCCGTGGCGGACGGCCAGCTGCCGCCCGCCCAGGAGACGACCGACCCCGACGAGCCGATGCACGCACCTCACCCGGCCGAACCGACCGACCCCGCCGCCCCGGCCGACGGGCCCCCGGCACCCGACCTCGCCGCCCCCACGGGCCCCGGGGAAGCCACCGGCCTGCCCGAGCACCTCGTCGACGCCCCGGAGGGCCCCGAGGACCTGGGCACCCCGCTGGTCCAGGACGCCTCCGACCTCGCCGAGCCCCTCCCGGCCGACGCCGCGGCACCGGCCGAGCCCGTGACCCCGCTCGACCCGCCCGCCCCGGGCTACGCCGACGCCGAGCGCGAGGCCGTCCTGCGCGTGATGCGCGAGCGCCGCGACATCCGCAACGGCTTCCGCGGCGACCCCATCCCGCACGAGGTGCTGCTCCGCGTCCTGGAGGCGGCCCACACCGCGCCCTCCGTGGGCCACTCCCAGCCCTGGGACTTCGTGGTCATCCGCTCCGCCGAGACCCGCAGGACCATGCACGAACTGGCCCAGCGCCAGCGCGAGGCCTACGCGAAGTCGCTGCCCAAGGGCCGCGCCAAGCAGTTCAAGGAACTGAAGATCGAGGCCATCCTCGACACCCCGGTGAACATCGTCGTCACCGCCGACCCCACCCGCGGCGGCCGCCACACCCTGGGCCGCCACACCCAGCCGCAGATGGCCCCGTACTCCTCCGCGCTCGCGGTGGAGAACCTGTGGCTCGCGGCCCGCGCGGAGGGCCTCGGCGTCGGCTGGGTCAGCTTCTTCGACGAGCGCGAGATGGTCCGCACCCTGGGCCTGCCGGAGCACCTGGAGGTCGTGGCCTACCTCTGCGTCGGCTACGTCGACGAGTTCCCCGAGGAGCCCGAGCTGATGCAGGCGGGCTGGTCGAAGCGCCGCCCGCTGTCGTGGGTCGTCCACGAGGAGACGTACGGCCGCCGCGCGCTGCCCGGCGAGGACCCGCACGACCTGCTCGCCGAGACCGTCGGCAACATTCGCCCGCTGGACGCCAAGGCGCTCGGCGAGGCCTGGGAGCGCCAGAAACGCATGACCAAGCCCGCGGGGGCGCTGGGCATGCTGGAGATCATCTCCGCGCAGCTGTCCGGCCTGTCCCGGATGTGCCCGCCGCCGATCCCGGAGCCGGCCGCCGTCGCGATCTTCGCGGGCGACCACGGCGTGCACGCCCAGGGCGTCACGGCCTGGCCGCAGGAGGTGACCGGGCAGATGGTCGCCAACTTCCTGGGCGGCGGCGCGGTCTGCAACGCCTTCGCCACCCAGGTCGGCGCCGAGGTCTGCGTCATCGACGTCGGCGTGGCCAGCGAGCTCCCGGCCACCCCCGGCCTGCTGCCGCGCAAGATCAGGCCCGGCACGGCCGACATGACCACGGGCCCGGCCCTGACCCGCGACGAGGTCAAGGCCGCCGTCGAGGTCGGCATCGAGACGGCCCGCGACCTGGTCGCGGCGGGCAACAAGGCCCTCCTGACCGGCGAGATGGGCATCGCCAACACCACCGCGTCCGCGGCCCTGATCTCCGTCTACACGGACCTGGACCCCCTTGAGGTCACCGGCCGGGGCACCGGCATCAACGACGAGATGCACGCCCGCAAGGTGGAGGTCGTCCGCCGCGCCCTGGAACTGCACCAGCCGGACCCGGCCGACCCCATCGGCGTCCTCGCGGCCATCGGCGGCCTGGAGCACGCGGCGATGGTCGGCCTGCTCCTCGGCGGCGCCTCCCTGCGCACCCCGGTGATCCTGGACGGCGTCAGCGCGGGCGCGGCCGCCCTGGTGGCCCGGGCCATCGCCCCCGAGGTCCTCGCCGCCTGCATCGCGGGCCACCGCAGCGCCGAGCCCGGCCACGTGGCCGCCCTGAACAAGCTCGGCCTGCGCCCCCTGGTGGACCTGGACCTCCGCCTGGGCGAGGGCACCGGTGCCCTCCTGGCCCTGCCGATCGTCCAGAGCGCGGCACGGGCGATGCACGAGGTGGCCACGTTCGACTCGGCGGGCGTGACGGAGAAGTAGCGCGGCACCGGGGCGGAGCGGGCGACGGGGAGGCCCCGGCGCCCGCCCCGCCCCTGCCCCGCCCCCGCCGTACGCTGAAGCCACCTCTAAAATCCGCACGTCAGGGCCGCTCCAGAGCAGTAGCGCCCACCCTCCTGCCCCGACGAGGAGCCGCACCGCCATGGCCGTACACCCCGCCTACCCCGTAGGCCTCCGCCTCACCGGCCGCCGCGTCGTGGTCCTCGGCGCGGGGCAGGTGGCCCAGCGCCGTCTCCCCGCCCTCATCGCGGCGGGCGCGGACGTCCACCTCGTCTCGCCGTCCGCCACCCCGTCGGTGGAGGCGATGGCGACCGGAGGCGAGATCACCTGGCACCGGCGCAGGTACGAGGAGGGCGACCTCACCGGCGCCTGGTACGCCCTGATCTCCACCAGCGACCCCGAGGCCAACACCCGGGCCTCGGCCGAGGGGGAGCGGAACCGCGTCTGGTGCGTCCGCTCCGACGACGCCGACGAGGCCACCGCCTGGACCCCGGCCACCGGCCACAGCGCGGGCGTGACCGTCGCCGTCCTCACCACGGACGCCAAGGAACGCGACCCCCGCCACACCGCCGCCATCCGCGACGCCGTGGTGGAGGGCCTGCGCGACGGCACCCTCGTGGCCCCGCACCACCGCGCCCAGGCCCGCGCCCACGGCTCCGCCCCCACCGGCGGGACCCCGCCCACCGGCGCCGTCTCCCTCGTCGGCGGCGGCCCCGGCGACCCGGACCTGATCACGGTCCGCGGCCGTAGGCTCCTGGCCGAGGCGGACGTGGTCATCGCCGACCGCCTGGGCCCGCGCGACCTGCTCGCCGAGCTGCCCCCGCACGTCGAGGTGATCGACGCGGCGAAGATCCCGTACGGCCGCTTCATGGCCCAGGAGGCCATCAACAACGCCCTGATCGAGCACGCCAAGCAGGGCAGGACCGTGGTCCGCCTCAAGGGCGGCGACCCCTACGTCTTCGGCCGCGGCATGGAGGAGCTCCAGGCCCTGGCCGCAGCGGGCATCCCCTGCACGGTGGTCCCCGGCATCTCCAGCTCGATCTCGGTGCCGAGCGCCGCGGGCATCCCGGTCACGCACCGGGGTGTGGCCCATGAGTTCACCGTGGTCAGCGGGCACGTGGCCCCCGACGACGAGCGCTCCCTCGTCGACTGGCCCGCCCTGGCCAAGCTGCGCGGCACCCTCGTCATCCTCATGGGCGTCGACAAGATCGGCAAGATCGCCGAGGCCCTGACCGCCCACGGCAAGCCCGCCGACACCCCCGTCGCCCTCATCCAGGAGGGCACGACGGCCGCCCAGCGCCGCGTCGACGCCACCCTGGCGACGGTCGCCGACGCGGTGCGCACCCACGAGGTGAAGCCCCCGGCGGTCATCGTCGTCGGCGACGTGGTGGCCGTGGCCGCCACCGGAACGGCGGACGCCGAAGCAGGCCGCGAAACCCCCCACCACGAGCCCCGGAACCCGTAACCGTAACCATCGGTAACGGAACACTCCCGCAGCCGTTGGCACCACTCCCTGGACAAGGCAGTATCACCCTGTGGCCGATCTCAGCAGCATCGAAACCATCGAGGACCCGGACGACCCGCGCCTGCGCGACTACACCGGCCTGACCGACGTCGAGCTGCGCCGCAAGCGCGAGCCCGCCGAGGGCCTGTTCATCGCCGAGGGCGAGAAGGTGATCCGGCGCGCCAAGCTCGCGGGCTACGAGATGCGGTCGATGCTGCTCTCCGCCAAGTGGGTCGACGTCATGCGCGACGTCATCGACGAGGTGCCCGCCCCGGTCTACGCGGTCAGCCCCGAGCTCGCCGAGCGGGTCACCGGCTACCACGTGCACCGCGGCGCCCTCGCCTCCATGCAGCGCAAGCCGCTGCCCACGGCCGGGGAACTCCTGCGGACCCACCGCCGCGTGGTGGTGATGGAGACCGTGAACGACCACACGAACATCGGCGCGATCTTCCGCTCGGCCGCCGCCCTCGGCATGGACGCCGTCCTGCTCTCCCCGGACTGCGCCGACCCCCTCTACCGCCGTTCCGTGAAGGTCTCCATGGGCGCGGTCTTCTCCGTGCCGTACGCCCGTCTGGACTCCTGGCCCAAGGGCCTGGAAGGGGTGCGCGAAGCGGGTTACGACCTGCTCGCCCTGACCCCCGACGAGAAGGCCAAGACCCTCGACGAGGTCGCCCCCCACCGCATGGAGCGCGTCGCGCTGATGCTCGGCGCGGAGGGCGAGGGCCTGTCCCGGCAGGCCCTGGTCGCCGCCGACGAATGGGTGCGCATCCCGATGGCGCACGGCGTCGACTCGCTGAACGTGGGCGCGGCGGCCGCGGTGGCCTTCTACGCCGTGGCGACGGGCCGCCCCGCGTCCTGACCCGCCGACGGGCCCCCGGACCGGAGCGTCAGAGCCGGGGGCCCGCGGCCCCGGCGGTCACGAACCGCTGCCGTGCGGCTGGCGTACGTCGCTGACGCCCTGCTCCTGGCGCACGTCACCGAGCCCGCGCGTGGGCCCCTGGCACCCCTGCGCGGCCGCGATGCCCAGGGCCACGAGCAGCGTCACCACCACGAACACGAAGAGCCGCTGCCGCAGCAGCCGGGGGTTGGCGGGCCGCAGCCGCGTGCCGGTGGTGCGCGGCCCCTGCCGCCCGGTGCCGCTGCGCGGTCCCGGCCTGCTGCCGGTGGAGCCCCGGGTGCCGCGCGGCGCGGACGGCCGCGAGCCGCCGGTCCGCGCACCACCGGTCTTCGAGCCGCCCGTCCGCGGATCGCCGTCGCGGAAGCCACCCGTCCGGGACGGGCCGGTGCGCGGCGGGGGAGTGCCCGGCGCCGGGCGGCGCTGCGTGCGCTGGTCGGCGTACTCGGCGGCGAGGCGGCCCGTCGGGCGCTCGTGCTGCTCCTGGCGCGGCGCGGGCGGCCGCACGTCGCTGAGGCCCTGCGCCTCGCGGGCCGCGATCTCCTTGAGCCGCAGCGACAGTTGGAGCGTGCTGGGACGTTCCTCCGGGTCCTTGGCCAGACAGGCCCGCAGCAGCGGCGCGAGCGCGTCCGGCACGCCGCGCAGCTGGGCCTCCTCGTGGACGACCCGGTAGAGCATGACCTCGGAACTGCCGTGCCCGAAGGGCGAGTCCGCCATCGACGCGTACGCGAGGGTCGCCCCGAGCACGAAGACGTCCGTGGCGGGCGTGACCGCGGCGCCGCGCACCTGCTCGGGCGCCAGGAAGCCGGGCGAGCCGACGGCCGTGCCGACGTGCGTCAGGGTCGAGGCGCCGGTGGCCCAGGCGATCCCGAAGTCGATGATCCGCGGCCCCTTCGGGGACAGCAGGATGTTCGACGGCTTGAGGTCCCGGTGCACCACACCGGCCTCGTGCACGGCGACGAGCCCCTCGGAGAGCGCGGAGCCGACGACGGCGACCTCGGCGGCGGACAGCGGCCCTTCGGCGGCGACCTTGTCGTGCAGCGAGGGACCGGGCACGTACTGCGTGGCGAACCAGGGCCGGTCGGCCTCCAGATCGGCGGCGACGAGCCGGGCGGTGCACCCGCCGCGGATGCGCCGGGCGGCCGAGACCTCCCGCGCGAAGCGCGAACGGAACTCCTGGTCCTCGGCCAGGTCGGGCCGGATCACCTTCAGCGCCACACGCTGCCCGCGACGGTCGGAGCCCAGATAGACGACACCCATCCCGCCGGCGCCCAGCCGCCTGTGCAGCCTGAACGAGCCGACGACACGCGGGTCCTCGCGCCTCAGGCGCATCATCGCCATGTTCATCCCCGCTGCCCGGTCCGTCTGACGAGCCACAGCTTACGTTTCCACGGCCCGGGCCGTGCAGAGGCCGCGCCCTCACGGGCCGATCGATTGTCAGTGCCCGGTGCGAAACTTGAAAAGTGGTCAGGTGGCGCGCGCCCAGGGCTCATCGCCGCCACCCGCACCCCCAACCACCCACCGTCGAAGGGGGATTGATCCCGTGAAGGGTGATCGTGTGGAGATAGTCGTGGACGCCGGGGACACGACGCGTACGTACGAAGTGGTGGCGAGCAGGGCGGGCCGCCGTGTGGAGACCGCCGTCCGCAGGGGAGTGGTCGAAGTGAGCGAAGTCACCCGCAGCGGCTCCGTCGTGCGCACCGCGCGGTTCATGGCGACCCGCGTCCTGGCCCTGGTCGAGCAGCCCGTCCCGAGAGAGGACAGCTCCGAGTGAATCGGACGTCCCTTCAGGGAAGACCCTGAGTCCTAGGACGGACCTAGGTCTCCATCTCCACCCACGGGAGTACTTGTGTGACGAGCGGTCATCCTCCGGGAGGCCCGCCAATCGATACGAGGGCATGACGTGCGGCGCGCCCCACACGCCTAAATTTGAGGTCAAGCGGCGGGTGCAGCACTCGTCCCCCGAGGTCAGACACCCGCCGCTGCCCATGAACCTCCATGCACAACAACAAAGTCAGGAAGGGAGAGCGGCCATGGCGGACACCGCGCCGCGGACCATGATCCGCACACGGGGACGCAGGCTCTCCACCCTGGGCGTCCGGCCTTCCGGAACGCGCCACCCGCTGGTGGCCACGCTCATGGTCCTCCCCCTGGCAGCGCTGCTGATCGTCGCCTTCGGCGGCTGGGAGGCAGTGCTCACACAAGCGTCGTCCGTGGGCGAGATGCTGGGGCGCTGAGCGGCGCCCCAGGCCCGGAAGAGCGGTCCGGGCGGGGACATCCGGCCATGAAACCCCGTGGGGACGGGGGTGCGGCGGACGGCACACAGCCCGCGCAGCTGGGGAGCTGCGCGGGCTGTTCTTTTCTCCCCTGGTTTTTCCACGGCCTGATCTCCACGGCCCTCTCTCTCCGGTCTGCGCGCCGCGTGCTTCCTCGCCCCACCCCACGTGAGCCCTCGCCGCCCAGCGCGCGAGGTCTTCCCTCCCCGCCGTACGAGCGTCGTACGAGCGCAGTACCAGCGTCGATACGAGCCGCAGGGCGGGCCCGGTGGGGGCAGCCCCCTGGCCACGGCGTGAGGGCGGGGCGGGACCGGGGGCACGCCCGCGCGGCCCCACCCCGTACGCTCACGGCACACCCGCACCCTCCCAGGACCTCCGTGACCCTCCTCCCCGCCCTGGCAGGCCACGCCGAGCGACGGGCCCACGCCCCCGCCCGGCACGCCTGCCCCTGCGCCCCGCCCGCCGCCGTCCTGGCCGACCGCCCCGACGCCACCGTCGTCCGGCACGCCGACACCGTGGCCAAGGCCCACGCCCCCGGTACCCCCGAGCGCCCCCTGGCCGCCCGCCTGGCCACCGCGGCCCTCCCCGCCCTCGCGGACACCCTGCTGGCCCCGCTGGACCCGCGCCCCGCGCTCCTGGAGGGCCGCCTGGTCACGCTCTGGCCGCACGGCACGCCCGTCGACCGGGAAGACCCGGACGCCGCCCCCTGGGAGGCGGTCGCGACCCTCCTGGCCCGGCTGCACCGCACCCCGCCCGCCCGGCTGCCGTCCGGCCTGCCCCGCATGCGGGGCCCGGAGAAGGCGGCCCGGGCCGTCGCCCGTCTGCGCGCGGCCACCGCACAGGCCCCGCACCCGGGCGCCCCCGCCGTCGAGGGCGCCTGGGCGGCCCTGCCCCCCTGGGCACGGGCCGAGGCCCCGCCGCCGGGCCCGCCGTCGCTGTGCCACGGCGATCTGCACCTCGGCCAGCTCGTCCGCGCGCCCGACGGCCGCTGGCTGCTGATCGACATCGACGACCTGGGCCTCGGCGACCCGGCCTGGGACCTGGCGCGCCCGGCCGCCTGGTACGCCTGCGGCCTGCTCGGCACGGGGGAGTGGACGCGGTTCCTGGACGCCTACCGCGCGGCGGGCGGCCCGGCCGTCCCCGCCGACGGCGACCCGTGGCCCGTGCTCGACGTCCCGGCCCGCGCGCTGACCGTGCAGACGGCCGCGCTCGCGATCACCAAGGCGCGGGCGGGGGGCCGTGACCTGGACGAGGTGGAGCGGGACGTCGTCGACGCCTGCCGCCGGATGGCCGCCCTCCCTCCCGATCCGGCGCCGATCGGCCCGAAGTAGGGTGCAACGCACCGAAGCCGGGCAGACATCCGGCGAACCTGTCACGACCGGCTAGGAGTTGAGCCGCCCATGCACTGTCCCAAGTGCCACGCAGCGATGCACACGTACAACCGCAACGGCGTTCAGATCGAGCAGTGCAGCGGCTGCCGCGGGATATTCCTCGACTACGGCGAGCTGGAGGCCCTGACGCGCCTTGAGGGCCAGTGGAGCGGCCACCAGGCCCCGCCCGTGCCGCCCGGCACGCCCCAGGGCTACCCGGCCGCGCCCGCCCCCGCCTGGGGCACCCCGCACCACGGCGGCCACCACGAGCACCACGGCCACCACGGTCACAAGCGGCACAAGAGCTTCGGCCACATGCTGTTCTCCTCCTGATCCCGGCCTCGCCCGGCGCGGGCCGACGGGGCCGGCGCCGGGCGGGAGCGCCGCCGTCCACCCCGAGGCGCACGCACGACGAAGCCCCCGGCCGGGGAACGGCCGGGGGCTTCGTGGAGGTGGTGCGCGATACTGGGATTGAACCAGTGACCTCTTCCGTGTCAGGGAAGCGCTCTCCCGCTGAGCTAATCGCGCGGGACCATCAGCGAGTGTATACCCGCAGGTGGTAGGTGCTGCGTGCGCGATACTGGGATTGAACCAGTGACCTCTTCCGTGTCAGGGAAGCGCTCTCCCGCTGAGCTAATCGCGCGGGGAAACCTCGGTGATCGAAGACCCGGGGGCCTCATGATCAGAGATTCCAGTGGACGATACTGGGATTGAACCAGTGACCTCTTCCGTGTCAGGGAAGCGCTCTCCCGCTGAGCTAATCGTCCTTGGAGGTGGAGACGGGATTTGAACCCGTGTAGACGGCTTTGCAGGCCGTTGCCTCGCCTCTCGGCCACTCCACCAGGAGTACGGGGTTTCGGGAAGATCCCCCGCGTTCCTGCGAGCGGACGACCAGGTTCGAACTGGCGACCTCAACCTTGGCAAGGTTGCGCTCTACCAACTGAGCTACGTCCGCTTGTCTTTCCCGGTCCGCTTGCGCGTCCCGGCGACGTGTTGAACTCTAGCGGATTCCTGGGCCAGTACAAAAACGCGTTTGCGCAGCGTGCTGCGCTGCCGCCCTGGTCACCCGCGTCCGGGGCGCCGTGGAAGCGCCGGTCATAGACTCGCAGCCGTGCACGACCTGTCTCCCCTGGCCCGCTTCGGCGGCCTTGTCGCGACCGATCTACGCGACGTGACCAGCGACCCTTCCGCCCTGGACAGCAGCGGCTTCTGGGTCGTCTGCGCGGACTTCGAGGGCCGCCTGGTGTGCGCCCGCTTCGGGCGGGTGCGCAAGGAGCCGGTGCCCGCCCCGGTGCCCGGCGCCTGGCACGGCCCGGCCGCCGGTGACTGGACGTCCTCCCTCGACCGCGCCGCGTATACGGACGGCGTACGCCGGATCCGCGCGCACATCGCGGCCGGGGACGTCTACCAGGCGAACCTCTGCCGGGTCCTGTCCGCGCCCGTCCCGCACGACGCCGACATCGACGCGCTGACCGCCCTCCTCGCGCGCGGGAACCCCGCTCCGTACGCCGGAACGATTCGTCTGCCCGCGCACGGCGTGGAGGTCGCCACCGCCTCGCCCGAGCTGTTCCTGCGGCGCACGGGCGGCGCCGTCGCGTCGGGTCCGATCAAGGGCACCGGGCGGACCGAGGCGGACCTCCTGGACAAGGACTACGCCGAGAACGTGATGATCGTGGACCTCGTCCGCAACGACCTCGGACGGGTCTGCGCCACCGGCACCGTGACCGTGCCCGAGCTGTGCGTCGTCGAGAAGCACCCGGGCCTGGTCCACCTCGTCTCCACCGTCCACGGCGAGCTGCGCCCCGGGGCGGGCTGGCCGGAGCTCCTGGACGCGGCCTTCCCGCCCGGCTCCGTCACCGGCGCCCCCAAGTCCAGCGCCCTGCGGATCATCGAGGCACTGGAGACGGCGCCCCGCGGCCCCTACTGCGGCGGCGTCGGCTGGGTGGACGCCGATCGAGGCACGGGCGAGCTGGCCGTCGGCATCCGCACGTTCTGGATCGACCGCGCCGACGGCGTCCTGCGGTTCGGCACGGGCGCCGGCATCACCTGGGGCTCCGACCCCGAGGGGGAGTGGCGCGAGACCGAGCTGAAGGCCGAGCGGCTGCTGGCGGTAGCGTCGGGAACGTACGAACCAACGGGAGGGACCCCTTCGTGAAGATATGGCTCAACGGCGGCCTGCACGACCTCGAAACCGCGCGCGTCTCCGTCCTCGACCACGGCCTGACCGTCGGCGACGGCATCTTCGAGACGGTGAAGGCGGTCGCCGGACGGCCCTTCGCGCTCACCCGCCACCTCGACCGGCTCGCCCGCTCGGCGCGCGGCCTCGGCCTGCCCGAGCCGGACCTGGACGAGGTCCGCCGGGCCTGCGCCGCCGTCCTGGACGCCAACCCCATGGCCCTCGGCCGCCTGCGCATCACCTACACCGGCGGCCTCTCCCCGCTCGGCTCCGACCGCGGCGACCACGGCCCGACCCTCGTCGTCGCCCTCGGCGAGACCGGGCGCAGGCCCGATGCCACCGCCGTGATCACGGTCCCGTGGACCCGCAACGAACGCGGCGCCCTGACCGGCCTGAAGACCACCTCGTACGCGGAGAACGTGCTCGCGCTCGCCCGCGCCACCGAACAGGGCGCGAGCGAGGCACTGTTCGCGAACACCGTGGGGCGGCTGTGCGAGGGCACGGGGTCCAACGTCTTCGTCGTCCTCGACGGCGAGATCCACACCCCGCCGGTGGCCTCCGGCTGCCTCGCGGGCATCACGCGCGCGCTGGCCGTCGAATGGACCGGCGCGCACGAGACCGACCTGCCCTTCGACGTCCTCGACCGGGCCGAGGAGGTCTTCCTCACCTCCACGCTGCGTGACGTGCAGGCCGTCCACCGCGTCGACGGCCGTGACCTGCCCGGCGCCCCCGGCCCGGTGACCGCCAAGGCCATGCGGGTCTTCGACGAGCGCGCAGCCGACGACCTGGACCCGTGAGGGACCGGCCCGGCCGACGGGAAAAACAGATGACGCGGGGGCGCGGGATGGGTACAACTCCCGTGATGACCACGACTCTGCGGCCGGCCGGGCCGCTCCAGCAGAGCACTGACGGCACGAAGTCACGCACGTACGACGTGTGCGTGAACAGCCGCCCCGTCGGCCGGATCCAGCTGGCCACGCACCCCCTCTTCGGCCCGCGCGTCGCCGAGATCCTGGACCTGCGGATCGACGAGCGGGACCGCCGCCGCGGCCGCGGCACGGTGGCGGCCCTCGCCGCCGAGGAGGTGGCGCGCGGCTGGGGCTGCGCCCGCATCGAGCTCAAGGTGCTCGCGGCCGCCCCGGGCGCACTGGACCTCGCCACCGCGCTCGGCTACGTGGAGCGCAACCGCAGCATGTCCAAGCCGCTGCCCCCGACACCGCCCGCCCTGCCCGACGGGGTGCGGGCCAGGCCCATGACGGACGCGGAGTTCCAGGACTGGACGGCGCACGCCACGGAGGCCTACGCCCGCGACTGGATCGAGCGCGGCGTCCCCGAGGCCGAGGCCCGCGACAAGGTGGCGCGGGACCAGGCGCGCCTCCTGCCCGACGGCCTGGCGACCCCCGGCACCCGGCTGAGCGTCCTGGCCGAGGCGGACACGGTGGTGGGCACGCTGTGGATCGCCGACCGCGACGACGCGACCTTCGTGTACGACGTCGAGGTCCGCGAGGAGCACCGCGGCCGCGGCCACGGCCGGTCGCTCATGCTCCTCGCCGAACGGCAGTGCCGGGAGGCGGGCGGGACCCGCATCGGCCTGAACGTGTTCGCGGGCAACACCCCGGCGCTGCGCCTGTACGAGTCGCTCGGCTACGAACCGGACGCGTACTTCCTGTACAAGCCGCTGCTCTGACCCCCGCGGGCGGGCGCTCCGGCCGCCGTGCCCGCCCCGGCCGCCGTTCCTGCCGTGCCTGCCCGCCCCGGCGGCCGGGGCCGGCCGGCGTCAGCCCTGCGCGAGCAGACGGTCGGTGATCTCCTCGACGCGCTCGCGCAGGCCGTCCTGGCTCTTGCCGCCGTCCAGGCGCTCACCGCCCACCACGTACGTCGGCGTCCCGGTGACCCCGATGGCCTTGCCCTCGGCCTGGTCGGCGTCGACGATCAGGATGTGCCGCCCGTCCACCAGGACGGTGTCGAACTCCTCGGCGTCCAGGCCGAGTTCCCGCGCCACCTCCACCAGGAAGGGTTCTCCCTTACGGTCCAGGTCCTCGACCCGGGCCAGGACCGCCTCGACGTACTCCCAGCCCTTGCCCTGCTCCACGGCCTCCTCGGCGGCCTGCGCGGCGGCGAAGGAGTGCCGGTGCTTCTCCAGCGGGAAGTGGCGCAGACGCAGCTCGGCACGGTCGCCGTAGCGCTCCCGCAGGGCGCGCACGTCGTCCAGGGCGGTGCGGCAGTCGGGGCACTGCAGCTCGCACCAGACCTCGATGACGACGGGGCTGGCGGGGCCGGTGGGGGAAGAGTCGTTCATGCGCACAGTCTCCCAGGCGACCGCCCGCCGACCGGCACCTGGGGAGGAGGGCCGACCCGGATATCTCCCTGATGTCCTCGTACGACATGGCTACGAGCCCCCGGCCAGGTGCAGGATGGAAGGGACAAGCGTGACCACACCGTGCCCGCGCGACCGCACCACACCCGCACGCCTGGAGGACCGGGATGATTGCCGAGACCATCTGCTCCGCCGTAGCCGCGGCCGGCCTTGGCATAGCCGCCGTCACCGCGTACCGCAAGCGTTTCCTCGCCGCGGCCCGCCTCGCCGCCTACGCCCTGGTCCCGCTCGGCCTGGTCATGACGGGCGCCGTCGAATGGGCCGCCGAGACCGCCTTCAGCCCGGTCGCCTGGGCGGGCTTCGGCGTCCTCGGCACGGCCTGGCTGCTGTTCATGGGCACGCGCTCGGCGGAGCGCCGCTCCGGAGGCACCCGCAAGGAGCGCAAGGCGGCGGCCAAGGCGGCCCAGCGCGACGCGGTCGCCCCCGCGGCCTCCGCCCCCTCCCTCGGCGCGGGCGCGCGGCCCGCGGCCAAGCCGCGGAAGGCGGCGGCACCCGCGGAGGACTTCAGCGACATCGAGGCCATCCTCAAGAAGCACGGCATATGAGCCGAAGCCAGACACACGGCGGCTGAGCCGGGCGGCTCGCGCGCCGGGCGTCACCCTGTGGGGTCGCCGGTTCGAGCGTATCCACGGACACCGCTCGCAGGTACGCCACACCGGGGCCACCAAGGTCACGGAATGCGGCGAACTGCCGCTGTGATCGTGCGTGTTGGTCAGCACGGGTGTGCGCGCTGCGCCATCATCACGGCGAGATGCTGGACACCACCACACAGAGCGAACCCGCCCCGCCCGACGGGCACGGAACCGCCGACGAGCCGCGAGGCTGCCTCTTCGCCCTCTCCCAGCCCCCGCTGATGATCTTCCTGGCGGTGATCGGCTGCCTACTGCTCATGGCCTCACTGCACGACCTGTTCCTGCTGTAGTCCCCGTCCCAGAGGCTCCCGCTCCAGGTGTTCGCGCTCCAGCTCGCCCTGTCCCGGACCGCCGTCCTCCGGCGCGCCCTGCTCCTGGCCCGCGGCCTCCCGGCGCCGGGCCCGGTAGGCGGCGACGTGCAGACGGTTGCCGCAGGTGCGGCTGTCGCAGTAGCGGCGCGAGCGGTTCCGGGACAGGTCGATGAAGGCGCGGCGGCAGTCCGGCGCCTCGCAGCGCCGCAGCCGCTCCTGCTCGCCCGCGACGACGAAGAAGGCGAGGGCCATCCCGCAGTCCGCCGCCAGGTGGTCGGCGACCGAGGCGCCCGGGGCGAAGTAGTGCACGTGCCAGTCGTAGCCGTCGTGATCGGTCAGCCGCGGCGTCGTCCCCGCGGCGGCCACCAGCTCGTTCAGGAGGGACGCCGCGAGGTGTGCCTCGGTGGCCGCGAAGACCTCCGCGAAGCGGCTGCGGACGCGGTGCACGGCCGCCAGGTCCCGCTCCGTGAGCGCCCCGACGTCACTGATGGAGTGGTTGCGCACGAACGCGTGCAGGGCCGCGACGTCCGCCAGGCCCTCGGCGTTGCCACCGCCCTCGTCGTCCGGGTCGTCCGGCGCGGAGTTCACCAGATCGACCACGGCGTCGAGCGCGCACCTGGTGTCATGGGTGATCAGCACGATTCGCTCCCTGGCCTGATGAGGGTCGGGCGGGCGCCCGCCTGATGCTGGCCGATGCTAGCGGCTCACGCCGTACGCGCCACGGCGCCGGAGCCGCGGAGTGCCGCGGCACCGGCGCCGGTGTCTGCTGTGCCTGCTATGTCGTTGTCGTACCCACGCCGTCTCCCCGAGTCGGACGGCGGTGAGCGGCTCCCGGACGGGCCGGACTAGCTTTCGGCCAAAATGTGCGAGAGCTCCGTGTCGAGATCGAAGTGACGGTGTTCGGTACCGGGCGGCACGGCCGCGTCGGTCCGCTTCAGGAACGATTCCAGAGCCCGCGCCGGGGCTTCGAGCAGGGCCTCACCCTCGGGAGAGCTCAGGGCGATGCAGACGACGCCCTGACCGTGGCTGCGGGACGGCCAGACACGGACGTCGCCGGTGCCGGTGGGCCGGTGCAGGCCCTCGGCGAGGAGGTCGCGGGCGAACACCCACTCGACGGTCTCCTCGGCTCCGGTGTGGAAGGTGGCGTGCACGGCATAGGGATCGGCCGTGTCATACCGCAGTCCTGCGGGTACAGGCAGTGAGGACTCGCTCGACACAACGAGGCGCAGGTGCAGCTCGCAGCTGACCGTGGTGTTCATAAGCGCCAAGGCCTTTCGCTCAGTGTGCGCTCGGGGATTCGCACGTCGGCGAAATCGACATGCCACCTACGGTGCCGTTGTAAACCCCTCTGAGAGTTTTGGGTGTCTTTAGGTGGCTCGTATGGCGGCCTGTCCGATTGGTTCGTACGGCCATTCCGGTGACGGGTTTCCGTCCGGTAGGGTTTGGCGGCATGAATACGGGGAGTAACGAGCCGCCGGTGGCCCAGGCGACCGAGGGCGCGGCGGGCACGACCAAGCCCGAGAAGCCCTTCGGGTCGCGGGCGCCCGAGTTCGTCAAGGCGCGCCGCGCACTGCACCTGAGCTGGCAGGTCGGCGTCTTCATCGTCGGGCTCGCCGTCGTGGTCGTGGGCATCATCATGCTGCCGCTGCCAGGACCCGGCTGGGTGGTGATCTTCTGCGGCATGGCGATCTGGGCGACCGAGTTCGTCTGGGCGCAGCTGGTGCTCCGCTGGACGAAACGGAAGGTCACCGAGGCGGCGCAGCGCGCGCTCGACCCCAAGGTGCGCCGCCGCAACATCACCCTCACGGTGATCGGCCTGGTGATCGTCGGAGCCCTCGCCGGGGTCTACCTCTGGAAGTACGGCCTCGAGATGCCCTGGAAGATCAACGACCAGTGAGCGGCGCCCCGGCGGGCTCCGCGGGCCCGCCGGGCACGTGCTCGGTCAGCTGGTCACAAGCACCCTCTGACATGGGGTAATGTTCTCTCTGCGCCCGGGCGATTAGCTCAGTGGGAGAGCGCTTCGTTCACACCGAAGAGGTCACTGGTTCGAACCCAGTATCGCCCACCCGGGATTGTGGCCCGGAGGCTGGAAACAGCCTCCGGGCCACTGTCGTATTTGACGCCCTTTCATGAAATTCGCGGACCGCACCGAACCGTCCGGAATAACTGCTTCCTATTTCTTCGAGTTGACGCCCCGTCGGAAACCGGCACCCGGATCGCGGCCCCCGGCGGCAGACTTGAAGCCATGGACTGGTGCCATTACCGCTTCCGCAGCCTATGGAATCTGCGCGCCGAGCCCGCCGCCGTCTACGCCGCGCTCGAACGCGTCCAGGACTACCCCGCCTGGTGGCCCCAGGTCCGCGAGGTCACCCCCCTCGACGACCACAGCGGCACCGCGCGCTTCCGCTCGCTCCTGCCCTACGACCTGGTGATCACCGCCCGCGAGCGCTGCCGGGACCCCGAGCGCGGCGTCCTCGCCATCACCATGACCGGCGACCTCGACGGCTGGGCCCGCTGGACCCTGGCCTCCACGCCCGACGGCGGCACCCGCGCGCGCTACGACCAGGAAGTCGACGTGCGCAAACCCCTGCTGCGCCGCCTCGCCGTGCCCGGCAGGCCGCTCCTCCTGCTCAACCACGCCCTGATGATGCGCGCCGGAGGCCGCGGCCTCGCCGCCCGCCTCGACCGGGAAGGGCCGCGCACGGCACGCCCCTGAGGGGCCCCGGCCGGCGGGCGGACGGGCGGTTTGAAGGATCGGCGCCCGGACCTGTATTGTTCAGCGCGTTCCCGGGCGATTAGCTCAGTGGGAGAGCGCTTCGTTCACACCGAAGAGGTCACTGGTTCGAACCCAGTATCGCCCACCCGGAGAATGCCGGTCCGTCACAGACGGACCGGCTTTTTCATGCCCCGGGCCCGTCAGGCCTCAAGCGGCCGCGGGCAGTTCGGGCCGCAGCGGCCACGCCGGGTCCACCGTCTCCGCCGACCCGCTGCGCGCGAACCACGTCTGCAACCCCCGCGCCTGCGCCGCGTGCCACACCGCCTGCAACGTATGCAGCTCGGCGGGGGACAGCCGGTCGAGGCGCGCCGAGAAACGACGGCCGAGGGCGCGGACGAGATCCAGCGCCGCCTGCGCGTCGGCCGCCGCGTCATGGGCGCCGCTGAGCTCCACCCCGTAGAGCTCGCACAGGTCCGACAGGGTGCGCCGGCCCTTGCGGTACCGGTCCAGATGCCGGTCCAGGACCCTCGGATCGAGCACGCACAGCGGCGAGCCGCCCACATAGCGCGCGAGCGACGAAGCGCGGTGCCTGCGCAACTCCCGGTCCAGGAGCGTCAGATCGAACGGCGCGTTCATCACCACGAGCGGCCGTCCCGCCGCCCCCTGCTCGGCCAGCTCCCTGCCCATCTCCTCCATCACCGGCGCCGGCCAGCGGCCGTTGCGCTCCAGATGGTCCTGGGTCAGACCGTGCACCGCCGTCGCCGCCGCAGGCACCGGCACCCCCGGATTCACCAGCCAGCGCGTCACTCGCGGGCGGGCCCCCGCGCCGTTCTGCACGACGACGGCGGCCGACACTATTCGGTCGGTCTCCACGTCGACACCCGTCGTCTCCGTGTCGAATGCGGCCAAGGGCCCCTCGTACCAGCACGTCATCCCGACGCAACTCCTCGTTCAGATGTGGCAGTTGACCTCCGCTCCTGCCTCACGCAGGTGATACCCGGGCCGTTTGCGCCGAACCCGCTCAGGAGACAACACAGGTACGGAGCCGGGTGGTTGACGGCTCAAGCGCGTACTCCACCGGTTCGGAAGGCTTTCAGGACATGGCGCTCGCGCAGCCCGAACAGGGCGGGCTGCTGCCCGAGCGGATCGCACCGCCGCGCGGCACACTCGCCACCACCGCCTGCATGGAGACCCTTCAGGTGGGCTATCTGCACGCGGTCGCGGCAGCGGCCGGCTGCTCCCTCTCCCAGCCCTTTCCGGACAACGGCATCGACTGGCACGTCAGCCACAGCGCCCCCGGCCACACCGTCGACGACGAGGTCACCATCAAGGTGCAGCTCAAGTGCACCTACCAGATCCCGCCCCACCCCAAGGGCCCCGCCTTCTCCTTCACCCTGGACAACGCCCACCTGGAGAAGCTCGCCCGCACCCCGGTATCGGTGCACAAGATCCTGGTCGTCATGCTCGTGCCCCGGTCCCAGGACGACTGGCTGCGCGCCGGCCACGACCGCCTCGACCTGCGGCACTGCTGCTACTGGACCAACCTCGCCGGACACCCCGTGACCGGCAGACGGAGGACCACCGTCCGCGTCCCCACCGCACGGATCTTCGACGACCGCGCCCTCTGCGAGATCATGACGCGCGTCGGCACGGGAGGGAGACCCTGATGCACCGCCCGATCGACGACCCAGCCTCCGTACGCGACGACGGCCCGGCCGCCGCGCACGCCGCCCGCGCACTCCGCGGCGTACGGCCCCGCTCCGCCGACGGGCCCGCCGCGCCCGACGCCCCCGACGTCTGGTCCGAGCCGCCCGACCCCGGCCACGTCGACCCCGCCGTGCTCGTCGCCCTCCTCCACCGGCACGGCTGGCGCCGCCGCGGCGGCGCCGCAGGACACTACTCCCGCTGGACCCCGCCGGGCCCCGCCGCCCGCGGCACCAGCCTCCTCGTCCCCGAGAACCGTGCCTTCCCCGACAGCGACGACCTCATCGGCGAGGCCCTCACCGCCCTCACCCGCAGCTCCTCGCCCTCGGCCCGTGACGTGCTCGTGTCGCTCGCCGTGCCCAGCGACGAGATCCGCTGGTGGCGCGACGTCCCCGGCGGCCCCGCGGGCACCGCGCCCTGGACCGTCGAGGAGCAGCTGCGCGCCGCCGCCCGGCAGATGCTCCTGGCCGGGGCCCTCGCCGCGCGCGAGCGCGCCGGGTACTACGGCGCCCGGCACCGCCGCCCCGCCGCCGCCTCCCTGGAGAACATCCTCGTGGGGCCCGCGCCGGGCGGGCGCCGCCTCACCGCCTTCGTGCCGGTCTCCGCGGCCCGGCCGCTGGCCGTACGGCTGCACCAGGCGCTCTACGCGGCCCGTGAGGCCGTCGACTACCAGCGGGCCACCGGCGGCATGGACGCCTTCGACACCGCCGTCGAGGCAGGGGTCAGCCACGAGCTGGTCGAGGCCATCGTCTCCCTGGTGCGCGGCACCGAGGGCGCCCGCGTCCACGTCGAGTGGTCGCCCGCGGCGGGCGTGCCCGAGGGCTGCGCGGCCACCACCGAGCCCGTCGAGTTCTCCCCGGGCGACCTGGCCGTCCTGCGCGAGGCCGGGGCCCGCTATCTGCGCGACGAGCCGTCGGTGCCGGTGCGGATCACCGGCGCCGTGGTGCGCATGCGGCGCTCGGGGCCGCGCGGCACGGGCACCGTGCGGGTACGGGTGCTCGCTGGCGCCGAGGTCCCGCACGTGCGGATGTCCCTCGACGAGGAGGCGTACCGCATCGCGGGCCATGCCCATCTGGTCGGGCTGCCGATCCGGGTGCACGGCCGCCTGGAGAGCCGCGGCGGCTTCCGCAGGCTCACCGGGGCCACACAGGTGGTGCCGGTGCAGGTCGACGACGCCGAGCGGGACCGGCTCCTGAAGTCGCTCCAGGAGAACCTCGACTTCTTCGAGGAGGCGTGCAGCACCGACTGAGGGCGGGGGAGCGGGCCCCGCCCGCCGCCAACCGTTTCGCGGTGGGCCCCCGGGGCTCGGTACGATTCGTTGCGCGTGCAGGCGAGGACCTGCCGCAGCCCCCTCAGACAGGAGAGACCGGTGTCAGACGTCCGTGTGATCATCCAACGCGATTCCGAGCGGGAAGAGCGCGTGGTGACCACGGGCACCACGGCCGCCGAGCTCTTCGCGGGCGAGCGCACCATCGTGGCCGCCCGCGTCGGCGGCGAGCTGAAGGACCTCGCGTACGAGATCAAGGACGGCGAGGAGGTCGAGCCCGTCGAGATCTCCTCCGAGGACGGCCTGAACATCCTGCGCCACTCCACCGCGCACGTCATGGCCCAGGCCGTGCAGGAGCTCTTCCCCGACGCCAAGCTCGGCATCGGCCCGCCCATCCGGGACGGCTTCTACTACGACTTCGACGTCAAGGAGCCCTTCACCCCCGAGGACCTCAAGCGCATCGAGAAGAAGATGCAGGAGATCCAGAAGCGGGGCCAGAAGTTCTCCCGTCGCGTCACCACCGACGACGACGCCCGCGTCGAGCTCGCCGACGAGCCGTACAAGCTGGAGCTCATCGGCCTCAAGGGCAACGCCGCGCAGGCCGCCGACGGCGCCGACGCCGAGGTGGGCGCGGGCGAGCTGACCATCTACGACAACCTGGACGCCAAGACCGGCGAGCTGTGCTGGAAGGACCTCTGCCGCGGCCCGCACCTGGCCACGACCCGGGTGATCCCGGCGTTCAAGCTGATGCGCTCCGCCGCCGCCTACTGGCGCGGCAGCGAGAAGAACCCGCAGCTCCAGCGCATCTACGGCACCGCATGGCCGTCCAAGGACGAGCTGAAGGCGCACCTGGAGTTCCTCGCCGAGGCCGAGGCGCGTGATCACCGCAAGCTTGGTGCCGAGCTGGACCTGTTCTCCTTCCCCGAGGAGCTGGGCCCGGGCCTCGCGGTCTTCCACCCCAAGGGCGGCGTGATCCGCAAGGTGATGGAGGACTACTCCCGCAAGCGCCACGAGGACTCCGGCTACGAGTTCGTGAACACCCCGCACATCTCGAAGGAGAAGCTCTTCGAGACCTCGGGGCACCTGCCGCACTACGCGGACGGCATGTTCCCGGCGATCGAGTTCGACGAGCAGAACTACCGCCTCAAGGCGATGAACTGCCCGATGCACAACCTGATCTTCAAGTCGCGCGGCCGCTCCTACCGCGAGCTGCCCCTGCGGCTCTTCGAGTTCGGCACGGTCTACCGCTACGAGAAGTCGGGCGTCGTGCACGGCCTGACCCGCTCGCGCGGCTTCACCCAGGACGACTCGCACATCTACTGCACCAAGGAGCAGATGGCGGAGGAGCTCGACAAGCTCCTCACCTTCGTCCTGGACCTGCTGCGCGACTACGGTCTGAACGAGTTCGAGCTGGAGCTGTCCACCCGCGACGACTCCGACAAGTTCATCGGCTCGGACGAGGACTGGGCCGAGGCCACGGAGGCGCTGCGCCAGGCCGCCGAGAAGCAGGGCCTGCCGCTCGTGCCCGACCCGGGCGGGGCCGCGTACTACGGGCCGAAGATCTCCGTTCAGGCGAAGGACGCGATCGGCCGGTCCTGGCAGATGTCGACCCTCCAGGTGGACTTCAACCAGCCGAAGCGCTTCGGCCTGGAGTACACCTCCGCCGACGGCTCCAAGCAGCAGCCGGTCATGCTGCACCGCGCGCTGTTCGGCTCGATCGAGCGGTTCTTCGGCGTGCTCCTCGAGCACTACGCGGGCGCGTTCCCGGCGTGGCTGGCGCCGGTGCAGGCCGTGGGGATTCCGGTCGGTGACGCGCACGTGCCGTACCTCCAGGAGTTCGCGGAGGAGGCGAAGAAGCACGGGCTGCGGGTCGAGGTGGACGCCTCCTCGGACCGGATGCAGAAGAAGATCCGCAACGCACAGAAGTCCAAGGTGCCGTTCATGGTGATCGTCGGCGACGACGACATGAACGCGGGCGCGGTGTCCTTCCGGTACCGCGACGGCTCGCAGGAGAACGGCATCCCGGCCGGCGAGGCCATCGCCAAGATCCTGAAGGTCGTCGAGGAGCGCACCCAGATCTGACGCACGGCCGCGGCACAGGCCGACGACGAGGGGCGGTCCCGTTCGGGGCCGCCCCTCGTGGCGTGTCCGGCGGCGAATATGCTGACCACCATGACGAGTGAGCCGGAGCAGCAGATCGGAGTGGGGACGCAGGACGCGTTCCAGCGCCTGTGGACGCCCCACCGGATGGCGTACATCCAAGGCGAGAACAAGCCGACCGGTTCGGGGGCCGACGACGGCTGCCCGTTCTGCTCCATCCCGGCCAAGTCGGACGAGGACGGGCTGATCCTCAAACGGGGCGAGCACGTGTACGCGGTGCTCAACCTCTACCCGTACAACGGCGGGCACCTGATGACGGTCCCCTACCGGCACGTCGCGGACTACACGGAGCTGACGGGTCCGGAGACCCTGGAGCTGGCCGAGCTGACCAAGCAGGCGATGACCGCGCTGCGCACGGCGTCCGGCGCGCACGGCTTCAACCTGGGCATGAACCAGGGCACGGTCGCGGGCGCGGGGATCGCCGCGCATCTGCACCAGCACATCGTGCCGCGCTGGGGCGGGGACACGAACTTCATGCCCGTCGTGGGGCACACCAAGGTGCTGCCGCAACTGCTCGCGGACACCCGCGCGATGCTCGCGAAGGCGTGGCCCGCGGTGTAGGGCAGCGCCCCGAAGGGGCGCGGGGCGGTATCGACATGCGGCTCCGCCGCGTGGGCGCGACGAGCCACGATGGACCGGCGGGCAACCGACGGCCCATCGTGGCAATTCCAGCGAAGCGCTTACGCGCCGTACACGTCCGCCTGGCGCGGCATGGGGTCCTGGATCGCGCCGCTGAGGAAGGTGGCGCGGCCGCTGAAGCGGTCGGTGTTCACGCCGTTCTCCTCCAGGACCTTGATGGCGGCCGTGTGGACGACGCGCAGGACCGGTGTGGCGGCGCGCAGCGCGTCGTCGGCCATGAAGCGGTGCCGCCAGGGCTTGTCCGCCCAGGCGTGGCGCAGGCCGAAGGGCTCGGGCAGGACGAGCTTGCCGCCGAGGTAGTCCAGGATCGGCGGGTACCACGTGAAGGGGGCGCGGACGGCGAGGCGCACCACTTCCTGGGCGTCGACGAGCGGGAGGCTGCGCGTGGTGGTCTCCCAGAATTTGATGGTCTTGCTGACCGTCTTGGTCTTGGGTGAGGGCTTGCTGGTGAACAGCGAGTGCACGGGGCCGAGGGCGTGGCCGGTGACTTCGATGCGCAGGGTCTCGTGCAGCACGGTCACCGTGATCAGCATGGTGATGACGAGCTGGCCGTCCCAGAGGGTGAACTGGACGCCCAGATAGTGGCGGTCGCCGCTGCCGAACTGCTGCTCGTTGCAGATGCGCTGTATTTCGTGGCCCTTGATCTGGAAGGCCTCGACGTCGGTGCCGGAGGGGCGGGAGACCGAGCCCGCGTTCTCCCCGACGGGGGTGACGATCCAGTGCCTTATCGACGGGGTGGTGAAGCCGCCGGTGTGCAGGGGGCCGCGCTCGAGCATGCGGAGCTGGTCGTGCACCGCCCGTACGACGTCCCAGCTGCGGAAGGGGTTGATCTCCTTGCCGTCCTCGCGGGGGACGAGTTCCTCGGCGAGCTGCCAGCTGCCCCAGCGGGTGCCCATGCCCAGTATTCCCTTGGGGCCCGCGTAGAAGACGGAGTTGCTCTGCTGCTCGGCGGAGAGGCGGGCGAGGCCCTGGCGCAGGCGCTCGGCGGAGGCGTCGCCGGGGCTGCCGGGGACGGCTTCGGGGATCTTCGCGCCGATGCCGCCGCCGGAGAGGAGCGCGCTCCACCGCTCGCGCAGGTCCTTGGCGGTGCCTTCGGCTATGTGCTTGGCCCAGAACCAGCCGATCACGGGGACGACGGGGCACAGGCGCAGATACCAGGCCAGGAGGCCCCCGAAGGGCAGTTTGACGAGGAGGATGACCACGACGACGCCGATGGCGACGAGGAGGGCGGTGGCGATCGCCTGGGTGCGCTTGTCCTTCTGCTTGGTGATCCAGCGGCGGGCGGTGAAGACGAGCAGCCAGGCGAAGAGGCCGGGCAGGAAGAGCAGGCCGCACACGGCCATGACGAGGGTGAGCCAGCTGTCGCGGTGGCGGCGGATGCCGGTGGCGGCCAGGCAGTGCTCGACGACCGACTGGGGGTCGATGCCGAAGGCCTGGATGAGGGGGCTGCGGGCGCCGCCGAGCATCCGTACCTGGACGGTTCTGGCGAAGGCTTCGCCGAGGCTCGGCTTGAACAGGGACCACAGGCCCGGTTTCACCACGGACTTGTGCCAGTCGCTGTTGGCCTTGAGGATCTCGTCGACTTCGCCGTCGCGGTATGCCGCGGAGGCCAGGGCGTGGGTGGCCGCGGTCTGTCCGGCGGCGCCGGAGAGCGGTACCTGGGCCCCTGGCCTGAAGTCGAATGCGTCGTCCGCCACCTGCCGCCCCCATCGCCGCGCCGCTGACCGCCGCGGCCCTTCCCGATTGCGTTGTTTCCCGACTGTGCGGCCCGGCACACCTGTTGACCTGGCCGGTACGGCTGTTGATCAGGTCATCAGCGTATCGGGGCGTACCGACATCCGTCAGGGGTCGGTCGAATGCCGCCCGCGAGGAGGAGGCGGAGCGGGCGGCATTCGGCCAGTGGGGCTCAACTACGCGGTGTCCTGGGCCTGTTCGCGGATCCGCTGGGCCAGCTGCGGGGGCATCGGTTCGTGCCGGGCGTAGCGGCGGCTGAAGCGGGCCGTGCCCTGGGACAGGGACCTGAGGTCGACGGCGTAGCGGCCGATCTCGATCTCGGGCACCTCCGCGCGGACGAGGGTGCGTCCGCCGGGTGCCTGTTCGGTGCCGACGACGCGGCCGCGGCGTCCGGACAGGTCGCTCATGACGGCGCCCACGTACTCGTCGGAGATGAGGACCTGGACGTCGGCGACCGGTTCGAGGAGGTGGATGGCGGCGCCGGCGGCGGCTTCGCGCAGGGCGAGGGCGCCGGCGGTCTGGAAGGCGGCGTCGGAGGAGTCCACGGAGTGGGCCTTGCCGTCGAGGAGCGTGACGCGTACGTCGATGAGGGCGTAGCCCGCGGCGACGCCCTTGGCGGCCTGGGCGCGGACGCCCTTCTCCACGGACGGGATGAACTGCCGGGGCACGGCCCCGCCGACGACCTTGTCGACGAACTCGATGCCGCTGCCGCCGGGCAGCGGCTCGACCTCGATCTCGCAGATGGCGTACTGGCCGTGGCCGCCGGACTGTTTGACGTGGCGGCCGCGTCCGGCGGACCTGCCCGCGAAGGTCTCGCGCAGGGAGACCTTGTGCGGGATGACGTCGACCTGGACGCCGTAGCGGCTGCGCAGCCGCTCCAGGGCCACGTCGGCGTGGGCCTCGCCGAGGCACCACAGGACGACCTGGTGGGTGTCCTGGTTCTGTTCGAGCCGCATGGTGGGGTCCTCGGCGACGAGGCGGGACAGGCCCTGGGAGAGCTTGTCCTCGTCGGCCTTGCTGTGGGCCTGGATGGCGAGCGGCAGGAGCGGGTCGGGCATGTCCCAGGGCTCCATGAGGAGCGGGGTCTCCTTGGCGGAGAGGGTGTCGCCGGTCTCCGCGCGGTTGAGCTTGGCGACGCAGGCGAGGTCGCCCGCGATGGCCTGGGAGAGGGTGCGCTGCTGTTTGCCGAAGGGCGCGGAGAGGGCGCCGACGCGCTCGTCGACGTCGTGGTCCTCGTGGCCGCGGTCGGCGAGGCCGTGCCCGGAGACGTGCACGGTCTCGTCGGGCCTGAGGGTGCCGGAGAAGACGCGGACCAGCGAGATCCGGCCGACGTAGGGGTCGGACGCCGTCTTGACGACCTCGGCGACCAGGGGGCCTTCGGGGTCGCAGGTGAGGGCGGGCCTGGGTTTGCCGTCGGGGGTGGTGACGGTGGGCGCGGGGTGCTCCAGGGGGGTCGGGAAGCCGCCGGTGACCAGTTCCAGGAGCTCGACGGTGCCGATGCCCTGGCGGGCGCCCTCGGCGGCGGGGGCGGCGGCGAGCACCGGGTGGAAGATGCCGCGGGCGACGGCCCGCTCCAGGTCGTCCACGAGCGTCTTGAAGTCGATCTCCTCGCCGCTGAGGTAGCGGTCCATGAGGGACTCGTCCTCGCTCTCGGAGATGATGCCCTCGATGAGCTTGTTGCGCGCCTCCTCGATGGCGGGCAGCTGGTCGGCGCCCGGCTCGGACTCCTTGCGTTCGCCCGACGCGTAGTCGTACACGCGCTGGGACAGCAGTCCGATGAGTCCGGTGACGGGGGCGTGGCCGTCGGGTCCCGTCTCGCCGTGCAGCGGCAGGTAGAGCGGCAGGACCGCGTCGGGGTCGTCGGCGCCGAAGGCCTCGGCGCAGGTGCGGGTCATCTGGGTGAAGTCCGCGCGGGCGGATTCCAGGTGGGTGACGACGATGGCCCGGGGCATGCCGACGGCCGCGCACTCCTCCCAGACCATGCGGGTGGCGCCGGTGATGCCCTCGGCGCCCTCGGCCGCCGAGACGACGAAGAGGGCCGCGTCCGCCGCGCGCAGACCGGCCCTCAGCTCTCCGACGAAGTCGGCGTAGCCGGGGGTATCCAGGATGTTGATCTTGTAGCCACCCCATTCGACGGGGACGAGGGACAGCTGGACCGAGCGCTGCTGCCGGTGCTCGATCTCGTCGTAGTCGGAGACCGCCGTGCCGTCCTCCACGCGGCCTGCCCGGTTCACCGCCCCCGCGGTCAGCGCGAGGGCCTCCACCAGGGTCGTCTTGCCCGATCCGCTGTGGCCGACCAGCACCACATTCCGTACGGACGCGGGATGGTCGGCCGTCGCTGCCCTGCCGGCGGCTCCGGGGTGTGCGTTCGCCTTGTCGCCCATGCCTTGGCCTCCCGGTTACGTGCGTGGTGAGGAGGCACAGCCCCCTCGGGGATGCTGGCTTCAGCGCGGACACGCGGGAACCGCGTGCGGGGGCGGCTCCGACGACGCCCGCGGTGCTTCCGAGCTTTCCACTTGCGTCACTGTGCGTCCATACGTCGTACGCGATCGTGAGGGGGCGAGCCGCCGTGTCCGGGGCGTGACTACGATGGGCCAGCCGGTGGCCAACGGGGCCGCCGTGCGCACCGACCCTCGGGAAGGCCATGCTGAACAAGTACGCGCGTGCGTTTTTCACGCGTGTCCTCACGCCGTTCGCCGCGTTTCTCATCCGTCGCGGGGTCAGCCCCGACACGGTCACGCTCATCGGTACGGCCGGAGTGATGGCGGGAGCGCTGGTCTTCTACCCCCGCGGGGAGTTCTTCTGGGGCACGATCGTCATCACGCTGTTCGTCTTCTCCGACCTCGTCGACGGCAACATGGCGCGTCAGCTCGGCCGCTCCAGCCGCTGGGGCGCGTTCCTCGACTCGACGCTCGACCGGGTCGCCGACGGCGCGATCTTCGGCGGCTTCGCGCTCTGGTACGCGGGCTCGGGTGACGACAACATCCTGTGCGCGGTCTCGATCTTCTGCCTGGCCAGCGGCCAGGTGGTGTCGTACACGAAGGCGCGCGGCGAGGCGATCGGCCTCCCCGTGGCGGTGAACGGCCTGGTGGAGCGCGCCGAGCGCCTGGTGATCTCGCTGGTCGCCGCGGGCTTCGCCGGACTGCACAAGTTCGGGGTGCCGGGCATCGACGTGCTGCTGCCCGTGGCCCTGTGGATCGTGGCCGTCGGCAGCCTCGTCACGCTCGTGCAGCGCGTGGTGACCGTGCGCCGCGAGTCCGCGGAGGCGGACGCCGAGGCCGCGCGGGACGGCGCCCAGCGGAGCGGGACCGCTTCATGAGCCGCGCCGCGGAGAAGCTGACGGACGCGCTGTACGGGGTGGCCTGGAGCACGGTCAAGAAGCTTCCCGAGCCCGCCGCCGTGGGCCTGGGGCGCCGCATCGCGGACCTCGCGTGGAAGCGGCGCGGCAAGGGCGTGCTGCGCCTGGAGGCCAACTACGCGCGCGTGGTGCCCGACGCGACGCCGCAGCGCCTCGCGGAGCTGTCCAAGGCGGGCATGCGGTCGTACATGCGCTACTGGATGGAGTCCTTCCGGCTTCCGGCCTGGAGCGAGGACCGCGTCAAGAACGGCTTCGCGCCCCAGGACCTGCACCATCTGACCGACGGCCTGGACAGCGGCAGGGGCGTCATCCTCGCGCTGCCGCACCTGGGTAACTGGGACCTGGCGGGCGCCTGGGTCACCACGAAGCTGAAGACGCCGTTCACGACCGTGCAGGAGCGGCAGAAGCCCGAGTCCCTGTACGACCGTTTCGTGGCCTACCGCAGCGGCCTGGGCATGGAGGTCCTGCCGCACACCGGCGGCTCGGCCTTCGGCACGCTCGCCCGGCGGCTGCGCGCGGGCGGGCTCGTCTGCCTCGTGGCCGACCGGGACCTGTCGGCGTCCGGCGTCGAGGTGACGTTCTTCGGGGAGAGCGCGCGGATGCCCGCGGGGCCCGCCGCGCTGGCCCAGCAGACGGGCGCGCTGCTCCTGCCGGTGACGCTCTGGTACGACGCCTCGCCGGTGATGCGCGGCCGGGTCCACCCGCCCGTGGAGGTCCCCGGGACGGGCACCCGCGCGGAGAAGACGGCCGCGATGACCCAGGCCCTCGCCGACGCCTTCGCCACGGGCATCGCCGAGCACCCGCAGGACTGGCACATGCTGCAGCGCCTGTGGCTCGCGGACCTGGATCCGGCGAAGGCGCCGCCCGGGGCGGCCGGGCCCCGGGGCGAGGGGACGCCGTGAAGGTCGGCATCGTCTGCCCGTACTCCTGGGACGTGCCGGGCGGCGTCCAGTTCCACATCCGCGATCTGGCGGAGCACCTCATCCGCCAGGGGCACGAGGTCTCGGTCCTCGCCCCGGCGGACGACGAGACCCCCCTGCCGCCGTACGTGGTGTCGGCGGGCCGTGCCGTGCCGGTTCCGTACAACGGCTCGGTGGCGCGGCTCAACTTCGGCTTCCTGTCGGCCGCGCGGGTGCGCCGCTGGCTGCACGACGGCACCTTCGACGTCATCCACATCCACGAGCCCACGTCGCCCTCGCTCGGCCTGCTGACCTGCTGGGCGGCGCAGGGCCCGATCGTGGCGACGTTCCACACGTCCAACCCGCGCTCACGGGCGATGATCGCGGCGTATCCGATCCTGCAGCCGGCCCTGGAGAAGATCAGCGCGCGCATCGCGGTCAGCGAGTACGCCCGCCGCACGCTGGTCGAGCACCTCGGCGGCGACGCCGTGGTCATCCCCAACGGCGTGGACGTCGACTTCTTCGCCGACGCCGAGCCCAAGCCCGAGTGGCAGGGCATGACGATGGGCTTCATCGGCCGCATCGACGAGCCCCGCAAGGGCCTGCCGGTCCTGATGCGGGCGCTGCCCCGGATCTTCGCGGAGCGTCCGCAGGCGCGCCTGCTGGTCGCCGGGCGCGGTGACGAGGAGGAGGCCGTGGCCTCGCTCCCGGCCGCGCTGCGCGAGCGCGTGGAGTTCCTCGGCATGGTCAGCGACGAGGACAAGGCGCGGCTGCTGCGCAGCGTCGACATGTACGTCGCGCCGAACACGGGCGGGGAGAGCTTCGGCATCATCCTCGTCGAGGCGATGTCGGCGGGCGCCCCGGTGCTCGCCAGCGACCTCGACGCCTTCGCGCAGGTCCTCGACCAGGGCGCGGCGGGCGACCTGTTCGCGAACGAGGACGCGGACTCCCTCGCTGAGGCCGCCGTACGCCTCCTCGGCGACGCCCGGCGCCGCGAGGAGCTGCGCGAACGGGGCAGCAAGCACGTGCGCCGCTTCGACTGGTCGACGGTCGGCGCGGACATCCTGTCGGTGTACGAGACGGTGACGGACGGCGCGGCGGCGGTCGCGGCGGACGACCGCACGGGCCTGCGGGCCCGGTTCGGCCTGGCGCGGGACTGAGGGCCCCGCGCCCCTTCGGGCACTGCCGAACCCCGGCGGTAGCCTAGGCCGCTGTGACCTCCACTTTGATCTGGATCGCGGCCGCCCTGTTCGCGATCGGCCTCTACTTGAGCTGGACCGCGGGCCGTCTCGACCGACTGCACGCGCGCATCGACGCGGCCCGCGCCGCGCTCGACGCGCAGCTGCTGCGCCGCGCCTCGGTCGCCCAGGAGCTGGCCACCTCCGGGGTGCTCGATCCGGCCGCGTCGATCGTCCTGTACGAGGCGGCGCACGCGGCCCGGCAGGCCGAGGAGGAGCAGCGCGAGGTCGCCGAGAGCGAGCTGAGCCAGGCGTTGCGCGCGGTCTTCGGAGAGGCGCAGCAGGTCGAGGCGGTACGGGAGGCGCCGGGCGGCGAGGAGGCCACGCGGGAGCTGGCCGCGGCCGTGCGCCGGGTGCCGATGGCGCGGCGCTTCCACAACGACGCGGTGCGCGCGGCGCGGGCGCTGCGCCGCCACCGCAAGGTGCGCTGGTTCCGCCTGGCCGGGCACGCGCCGTTCCCGATGGCGGTGGAGATGGACGACGAGCCTCCGGTGGCCCTCGCGGACCGGGCCACGGCCTAGACGACCAGCCTCCGGTGGCCCCCGGGGCCTCGCCACGGCCTGGACGACCAGCCTCCGCTGGCCCTCGGGGCCTCGCCACGGTCTAGACGACGAGCCCCCGTTGGCCCTTCCGGACCGGGCCACGACCTAGCGGGGGACCGGTCACCGAGCGTCGTAGCGCCGTCACGGGAGCGAATCGGCGGTCCGCAAAACGATCCACCACCTCACCATTGGCCCTTGCTGTGGCCTGGTCGTAAGGCGTTTGCTCAAGGCGGCGGAATCGCCACACGCAGCGCTCTGCAGCCCGCTGTCAGCGGCTCTCAGCAGCTCGCCTTCCACCGAGTCTCCACCGAGTGAGGTCAACCCGTGTCCAGCACGCTCTCCAGCAACGCCCAGACCGCCGAGAACACGGCCACCGGCACCGCCCGCGTGAAGCGCGGCATGGCCGAGCAGCTCAAGGGCGGCGTGATCATGGATGTGGTCAACGCCGAGCAGGCGAAGATCGCCGAAGACGCGGGCGCGGTCGCCGTCATGGCCCTGGAGCGGGTCCCGGCCGACATCCGCAAGGACGGCGGCGTGGCCCGGATGTCCGACCCGAACATGATCGAAGAGATCATCGAGGCCGTCTCCATCCCGGTCATGGCCAAGTCCCGCATCGGCCACTTCGTCGAGGCCCAGGTCCTGCAGTCGCTCGGCGTCGACTACATCGACGAGTCCGAGGTCCTCACCCCGGCCGACGAGGTCAACCACAGCGACAAGTTCGCCTTCACCACCCCCTTCGTGTGCGGCGCCACCAACCTGGGCGAGGCCCTGCGCCGCATCGCCGAGGGCGCGGCCATGATCCGCTCCAAGGGCGAGGCCGGCACCGGCAACGTCGTCGAGGCCGTGCGCCACCTGCGCCAGATCAAGAACGAGATCGCCAAGCTGCGCGGCTTCGACAACAACGAGCTGTACGCCGCCGCCAAGGAGCTGCGCGCCCCCTACGAGCTGGTCAAGGAGACCGCCGAGCTCGGCAAGCTGCCGGTCGTGCTGTTCTCCGCCGGTGGCGTCGCCACCCCGGCCGACGCCGCGCTGATGCGCCAGCTCGGCGCCGAGGGCGTCTTCGTGGGCTCCGGCATCTTCAAGTCCGGCGACCCGGCCAAGCGCGCCGCCGCCATCGTGAAGGCCACCACCTTCTACGACGACCCCAAGGTCATCGCGGACGCCTCCCGCAACCTCGGCGAGGCCATGGTCGGCATCAACTGCGACACCCTGCCCGAGGCCGAGCGCTACGCGAACCGCGGCTGGTAACCGATGGCGCACGACGTACCCGTGATCGGCGTCCTGGCCCTCCAGGGCGACGTACGGGAGCACTTGATCGCCCTGGCCACGGCGGACGCCGTGGCCAGGGAGGTCCGGCGCCCCGAGGAGCTCGCCGAGGTCGACGGCCTGGTCATCCCCGGCGGCGAGTCCACCACCATCTCCAAACTGGCCGTGCTCTTCGGCCTCCTGGAGCCCCTTCGCGCGCGCGTGCGTGCCGGGATGCCGGTCTACGGCACCTGCGCGGGCATGATCATGCTCGCCGACAAGATCCTCGACCCGCGCTCGGGCCAGGAGACGATCGGCGGCATCGACATGATCGTGCGGCGCAACGCCTTCGGGCGGCAGAACGAGTCCTTCGAGAGCGCGGTCGACATGAAGGACGTCGAGGGCGACCCTGTAGAGGGCGTCTTCATCCGCGCCCCGTGGGTGGAGTCGGTCGGCGCCGAGACCGAGGTGCTCGCCGAGCACGGCGGCCACATCGTCGCCGTACGCCAGGGCAACGCGCTCGCCACGTCCTTCCACCCGGAGCTGACGGGCGACCACCGGGTGCACGGACTGTTCGTGGACATGGTCCGGGCCGAGCAGGGGCGGCGGTCCTTGTAGGATCTCTGACGTTCGTTATCGAGGTTGGTTACGCGAAGGAGACAGGCAGATGTCCGGCCACTCTAAATGGGCTACGACGAAGCACAAGAAGGCCGTGATCGACGCCAAGCGCGGCAAGCTCTTCGCGAAGCTGATCAAGAACATCGAGGTCGCGGCCCGCACCGGCGGCGCCGACCTGGACGGCAACCCGACGCTCTTCGACGCCGTGCAGAAGGCCAAGAAGCAGTCGGTGCCCAACAAGAACATCGACTCCGCGCTCAAGCGCGGCGCGGGCCTCGAGGCAGGCGGCGCCGACTACGAGACGATCATGTACGAGGGCTACGGCCCGAACGGCGTCGCGGTGCTCATCGAGTGTCTGACGGACAACCGCAACCGCGCCGCCTCCGAGGTCCGCGTCGCCATGACCCGCAACGGCGGCTCCATGGCCGACCCGGGCTCCGTGTCGTACCTGTTCAACCGCAAGGGCGTCGTGATCGTCCCCAAGGGCGAGCTCTCCGAGGACGACGTCCTGGGCGCCGTCCTGGACGCGGGCGCCGAAGAGGTCAACGACCTGGGCGAGTCCTTCGAGGTGCTCAGCGAGGCCACCGACCTGGTCGCGGTCCGCACCGCCCTCCAGGAGGCCGGGATCGACTACGACTCGGCGGACGCCAACTTCGTCCCGACCATGCAGATCGAGCTGGACGAGGACGGCGCGCGCAAGATCTTCAAGCTGATCGACGCGCTGGAGGACAGCGACGACGTGCAGAACGTCTTCGCCAACTTCGACGTCTCCGACGAGGTCATGGAGAAGGTCGACGCCTGAGCGGACGAGGCACACGGGCCGACGGGACACACCCCGTCGGCCCGTCGCTTTGTCAGCGACACCCGATAGCCTGCACAAACAGGCGATCGACTGAGGGGGATGCTGCGGTGCGGGTACTGGGGGTCGACCCGGGGCTGACCCGGTGCGGTGTCGGCGTCGTCGAGGGCGCCGCGGGCCGCCCGCTGACGATGCGCGGCGTCGGAGTCGTCCGCACCCCCGCCGACGCGGAGCTCGGCAGCCGCCTCGTCGCCATCGAGGAGGGCATCGAGCACTGGCTGGACGCGCACAGCCCCGAAGTCCTCGCCGTGGAGCGCGTGTTCAGCCAGCACAACGTGCGGACGGTCATGGGCACGGCCCAGGCCAGCGCCGTCGCCATGCTGTGCGCCTCCCGGCGCGGCATCCCGGTCGCCCTGCACACGCCCAGCGAGGTCAAGGCCGCCGTGACCGGCTCGGGCCGGGCCGACAAGGCCCAGGTCGGGGCCATGGTGACGCGGCTGCTCCGGCTCGACGCGCCGCCCAGGCCCGCCGACGCCGCCGACGCCCTCGCCCTCGCCATCTGCCACATCTGGCGCGCCCCCGCGCAGAACAGACTCCAGCAGGCCCAAGCCCTGCACGCTAGGAAAGGCCGTACGGCATGATCGCCTTCGTCAGCGGCCCGGTCGCCGCCCTCGCCCCGGACACCGCCGTGGTCGAAGTGGGCGGCATCGGCATGGCCGTCCAGTGCACGCCCAACACGCTGTCCACGCTCCGTGTCGGCAAGCCCGCCAAGCTCGCCACCTCCCTGGTCGTCCGCGAGGACTCCCTCACGCTGTACGGCTTCGCCGACGACGACGAGCGGCAGACCTTCGAGCTGCTCCAGACCGCCAGCGGAGTCGGCCCGCGCCTGGCCCAGGCCATGCTCGCCGTGCACAGCCCCGACGACCTGCGCCGCGCGGTCTCCACCGGGGACGAGAAGGCGCTCACCGCCGTGCCCGGCATCGGCAAGAAGGGCGCCCAGAAGCTGCTCCTGGAGCTGAAGGACCGCCTCGGCGAGCCCCTCGGCACCGGCGGCCCCGCCGTCGGCACACCCGTCACCCAGGGCTGGCGCGAGCAGCTGCACGCCGCGCTCATCGGCCTCGGGTACGCGACCCGGGAGGCCGACGAGGCCGTCACCGCCGTCGCCCCGCAGGCCGCGGCCGCCGGGGGGAATCCGCAGGTGGGCCAGCTCCTCAAGGCCGCCCTGCAGACGCTGAACCGCACCCGCTGACCGCATCCGCCGCCCCCGGCCCCGCCCTCCGCGCCCCCGCGCGGACCACGGCCGCACGACCTTCGACGACCTACGCGAGGCACACCGCATGAACTGGGACGACCCGACCGCCGAGGCCGCGACCGCCGCCGAGCGGCTGGTGGAAGCCGTCGCCGACGGCGAGGACCAGGCCGTCGAGGCCGCCCTGCGCCCCAAGGACCTGGGCGAGTTCATCGGCCAGGAGAAGGTCAGGGAGCAGCTCGACCTGGTCCTGCGCGCCGCCCGCGCCCGGGGTGCGACCGCCGACCACGTGCTGCTCTCCGGCGCCCCCGGCCTCGGCAAGACCACCCTGTCGATGATCATCGCCGCCGAGATGGGCGCCCCGATCCGCATCACCAGCGGCCCGGCCATCCAGCACGCGGGCGACCTCGCGGCGATCCTGTCCTCGCTCCAGGAGGGCGAGGTCCTCTTCCTCGACGAGATCCACCGCATGTCCCGGCCCGCCGAGGAGATGCTGTACATGGCGATGGAGGACTTCCGCGTCGACGTCATCGTCGGCAAGGGCCCCGGCGCCACCGCCATCCCCCTGGAGCTGCCGCCGTTCACCCTGGTCGGCGCCACCACGCGCGCGGGGCTCCTGCCGCCGCCGCTGCGCGACCGCTTCGGCTTCACCGCGCACATGGAGTTCTACGAACCGGCCGAGCTGGAGCGGGTGATCCACCGCTCGGCGAACCTCCTCGACGTGGAGATCGACACCGCGGGCGCCGCCGAGATCGCGGGCCGCTCCCGGGGCACCCCGCGCATCGCCAACCGCCTGCTGCGCCGCGTACGGGACTATGCGCAGGTCAAGGCGGACGGCGTGATCAACCGCGAGATCGCGGGCGCCGCCCTCGGGGTGTACGAGGTCGACTCGCGCGGCCTCGACCGCCTCGACCGCGCGGTGCTCGAAGCCCTCCTGAAGCTCTTCGGCGGCGGCCCGGTCGGCCTGTCCACACTGGCCGTGGCGGTGGGGGAGGAGCGCGAGACGGTCGAGGAGGTGGCCGAGCCGTTCCTGGTGCGCGAGGGCCTGCTCGCCCGCACCCCCCGCGGCCGCGTCGCCACGCCCGCCGCCTGGGCGCATCTGGGCCTGACCCCGCCGGGCCGGGCGACGGGAAGTGGCCAACAGGACCTGTTCGGGACGTGACACGGACGGTGACGGCGCGGAGAGTCGCACGGTCAGGAACTGCGGTGCCATGCTGAGCGTTGTTCGTTAGGCGCGGACTCGCTTAGACTCCGCCGATGCCGCCTCTATAGGCAGCGCCGCCCACCCCCATCCATCAGGCCGCCTCACCACGCGGTCGTGCGAAGGAAACTCCGTCCCGTGAATATCGTGACCCTCCTCCCGTTCATCGTGCTCATCGGGGCCATGTTCCTGATGACCCGGTCCGCCAAGAAGAAGCAGCAGGCGGCCGCCCAGATGCGCAGCGACATGACGCCTGGCACCGGCATCCGCACCATCGGAGGCATGTACGCCACCGTCAAGGAGGTTCACGACGACTCGGTCCTCCTTGAGGTGGCCCCCGGCGTCCACGCGGTTTACGCGAAGAACGCCATCGGCGCCGTCCTGGACGACGACGAGTACAACCGCATCGTGCACGGCGCGGAGCCCGAGGACGAGACCCCGGTGGTGCCGGACGACGCCTCCTCCCTCACCGAGACCGACGAGACCGACGAGCCCGTGTCCGACGACTCGCGCATCGACCTCGGCAAGAAGGACGCGGCCGACGAGGCCCCCGAGGCCGCAGACGCAGAGCCGAAGAAGACCGACGGCGAGTCCGGCGCGAAGTAGTCACAGCCGGGGGCCCGACGTGCGCCCGCTCGCGCACCGCGGCCCCCGCCGCAGGTGATTTCGCGCCGCGTCTCGACACAACTTCATGGCCGCCCGCCCGGGACCCCCTCCGCTCAGCGAAGGCCAGGGGAGCACCCCGCAGGCCGGCGGTTGGACAGGGAGAACGAGAAGGTGGCAGCACCCAAGAAGGGCAGAAGGCAGGGTACCCAGGGGAAACCGGGTCGCACCCTGGTCTTCATCCTGATCGCCCTGGTGGCGCTCACCGGGGGGATGTTCCTCTCCGGGCACACCACGCCCCGCCTCGGTATCGACCTCGCCGGTGGTACGAGCATCACGCTCCAGGCGAAGAACGAGCCGGGCCAGAAGAACGCGATCAACGAGACCAACATGAACACGGCTGTTGACATCATCAACAAGCGTGTCAATGGTCTGGGTGTCTCCGAGGCCGAGGTCCAGACCCAGGGCTCCGAGAACATCATCGTCAACATCCCCAAGGGCACGAACGCCAAGCAGGCGCGCGAGCAGGTCGGCACGACCGCGCAGCTGTTCTTCCGGCCGGTCATCGCCCGTCAGCCCAGTGCTCCGGTGGACGGCGGCAAGGACAAGGGCGACAAGGGCGACAAGGACAAGAAGGACAAGCAGGGTTCGTCCCCGACCCCGGGTGCCGGCGACAAGGGCACGGACAAGGACGGCGACAAGGACGGCAAGGGCGACAAGTCCAAGGACGAGTCCACCTCTCCCTCCCCGACGCCCACGACCCAGGGCCGTTCCGTCACCGACGGCCTGAAGGACGAGCCCACCCCGTCCGGCAAGTCCAGCGACAAGCCGCAGGACAAGAAGGACGAGACGCCGAAGCCCGACCCCACCGGCGACCCCTCCGCCAAGCTCCAGGAGCAGTTCGCCAAGCTCGACTGCACCGACCCCAAGGTCCGCACGAAGATCAAGGAAGGCGTCAAGCCGTCCGATCCGGTCGTGGCCTGCGGCAAGGACAGCGACGGCAACTGGAACAAGTTCATCCTTGGCCCGTCCGAGGTCAGCGGCAAGGAGGTCGACGACGCCAAGGCCGTCTTCGACACCACGGGTGCCGCCGGCTGGAAGGTCACCATGGACTTCTCCAAGACCGGCACCAAGCAGTTCGGCGAGATCACCGGCAAGCTCGCGGGCAAGCAGTCCCCGCAGAACGAGTTCGGCATCGTCATGGACGGCGAGGTCGTCTCCTGGCCCTTCGTCCAGCAGGCGCTCACCGGCGGCCAGGCCGAGATCTCCGGCAGCTTCGACCAGGACGAGGCCAAGGACCTGGCCAACATCCTGTCCTACGGCGCCCTCCCGCTGACCTTCAAGGAGCAGAGCGTCACCACCGTCAGCGCGGCCCTCGGCGGCGAGCAGCTGCACGCCGGTCTGATCGCCGGCGCCATCGGCCTCGCGCTCGTCATCATCTACCTGGTGGCGTACTACCGCGGCCTGGCGCTCATCGCCATCGCGAGCCTCGGCGTCTCCGCGGCGCTGACGTACACGATCATGACGCTGCTCGGCCCGACGATTAAGTTCGCGCTGAACCTCCCGGCCGTCTGTGGCGCGATCGTCGCCATCGGCATCACCGCGGACTCCTTCATCGTCTACTTCGAGCGCATAAGGGACGAGATCCGCGAGGGCCGTACGCTGCGACCCGCCGTCGAGCGCGCCTGGCCGCGGGCCCGGCGCACCATCCTGGTCTCGGACTTCGTGTCGTTCCTCGCCGCCGCGGTGCTCTTCGTCGTCACCGTCGGCAAGGTCCAGGGCTTCGCGTTCACGCTGGGTCTGACCACGCTGCTCGACGTCGTGGTGGTGTTCTTCTTCACCAAGCCGCTGATGACGATCATGGCCCGCAAGAAGTTCTTCGCGGGTGGCCACAAGTGGTCCGGTCTCGACCCGAAGCGGCTCGGCGTCACTCCGCCGCTGCGCCGCGCACGCCGTGCGAGCGCCCCCGCCGCCCCCGTCGACCCGAAGGAGGCGTGAGATGTCGAAGCTCGGCAATCTCGGCGCCCGGCTCTACCGCGGCGAGGTCGGCTACGACTTCGTCGGCAAGCGCAAGATCTGGTACGGCATCTCCATCCTCATCACCATCACGGCCTTCGTGGCCCTGATGGTGCGGGGCCTGCACATGGGCATCGAGTTCGAGGGCGGCGCCGTCTTCAACACGCCCAAGACCAGCGTCTCCGCCGCCAAGGCCGAGGAGATCGCGGAGGAGGCCTCCGGCCACCAGGCGATCGCCCAGCGGCTCGGCAACGACACGCTGCGCATCCAGATCAGCGGCGTGGACACCGACAAGTCCGACCACATCAAGTCCGAGCTCGCCAAGGAGCTGGACGTGAAGGCGGACGACATCAACGCCGACCTGGTGGGTCCCAGCTGGGGTGACCAGATCGCCAACAAGGCCTGGCAGGGCCTGGCGATCTTCATGATCCTCGTGGTGATCTACCTGGCGATCGCCTTCGAGTGGCGCATGGCCCTGGCCGCGCTCATCGCGCTCATCCACGACCTCACCATCACCGTGGGTGTGTACGCCCTCGTCGGCTTCGAGGTGACGCCGGGCACGGTCATCGGCCTCCTGACGATCCTCGGCTACTCGCTGTACGACACGGTCGTGGTCTTCGACAGCCTCAAGGAACAGTCGAAGGACCTCGCCAAGCAGACCCGCTTCACCTACAGCGAGGTCGCCAACCGCTCGATCAACAGCACCCTGGTCCGGTCGATCAACACCACGGTCGTCGCGCTGCTCCCGGTGGCCGGTCTGCTGTTCATCGGCGGCGGCTTCCTCGGCGCGGGCATGCTGAACGACATCTCGCTCTCGCTGTTCGTCGGCCTCGCCGCGGGCGCGTACTCGTCGATCTTCATCGCCACTCCGCTGGTCGCGGACTTCAAGGAGACCGACCCGCAGATGAAGGCGCTCAAGAAGCGGGTGCTCGCCAAGCGCCGCGCCGCGGCCGCCAAGGGCGAGTCCGAGGAGGCCCCGGCGCCCGCCGCCGAGGCCGGCGAGGACGCCGAGGACACCCCCGCGGTCGTCGGTCCGCGCTCGGGTCCCCGCGCCCAGCCCGTCCGCAACCGCGGCCGGGGCCGCCCCTCGGGCAAGCGCCGATGACGGAGACGGAAACGCCGATGACCGAGATCAAGGAACTGCTGCTCAGCCGCATCCGCGACGTGGCGGACTACCCGACGCCCGGAGTGATGTTCAAGGACATCACGCCGCTGCTCGCCGACCCGGCGGCCTTCGCGGCGCTCACCGACGCGCTCGCCGACCTGAGCGTGCGCAGCGGCGCCACGAAGATCGTCGGCCTGGAGGCCCGCGGCTTCATCCTGGGCGCCCCGGCGGCCCTGCGCGCAGGCCTCGGCTTCATCCCGGTCCGCAAGGCGGGCAAGCTCCCCGGAGCCACGCTCAGCCAGGCCTACGACCTGGAGTACGGCAGCGCCGAGATCGAGGTGCACGCCGAGGACCTCGTGGCGGGCGACCGCGTCATGGTCATCGACGACGTCCTGGCCACCGGCGGCACCGCCGAGGCCTCGCTGCGGCTCATCCGCCGGGCGGGCGCCGAGGTGGCCGGTGTGGCGGTCCTGATGGAGCTGGGCTTCCTGGGCGGCCGTGAGCGGCTGGTTCCCGCTCTGGACGGCGCACCCCTGGAGGCGCTCCTCACGGTCTGAGGACCCTGTGGGGCCGCCCGGGCGGCCCCACAGGACCTCGAGGCGGGCCCGGCGGAATCCGGCGCCCGCCTCTGGCGTTTCTCCAGTACGGAGCCGTCTCACCGGCCGAGGGCGAGCCGCGGGCCCAGGATCGATACCATGGGCACTTCGGGACCTCACCGGGGGACCCGATCGCGCACAGGGAGCGCTCTTGCCAGACGAGTCCCAGCCACTTGCCGCCGCCAAGCCCGTCGATGAGTCCGAGCGGGCCACGGCGCCCGCCGCCACGTCCGCGCGCCGGGCGCCGGGCACGGCGCCGGCGGCCCCCGCGCCGGGCGGGACGACCACGCCCGGCGCCACCCCGGCACGCGGCGAGCAGAGCGAGCAGGCCGCCGGGGCCGACAAGCCGGAGCGGGCGGCCGAGCGGCAGCCCCGCACCGCGCCCCAGCCCGAGCGCCCCGCCCCGCCCCCCGCGGCGGCCCGGCCCGCCACCGGCAAGCCGGAGCGCTCCGGCTCCTCCAACCGCGTGCGCGCCCGCCTGGCCCGCCTGGGCGTACAGCGCTCCAACCCGTACAACCCGGTCCTGGAGCCCCTGCTGCGGATAGTGCGCAGCAACGACCCCAAGATCGAGACCGCCACGCTGCGCCAGATCGAGCGGGCCTACCAGGTCGCCGAGCGCTGGCACCGGGGCCAGAAGCGCAAGAGCGGCGATCCGTACATCACCCATCCGCTGGCCGTCACCACGATCCTGGCGGAGCTGGGGATGGACCCGGCCACGCTCATGGCGGGCCTCCTCCACGACACCGTCGAGGACACCGAGTACGGCCTGGAGCAGCTGCGCCGCGACTTCGGCGACCAGGTCGCCCTCCTCGTCGACGGCGTCACCAAGCTCGACAAGGTCAAGTTCGGCGAGGCCGCGCAGGCCGAGACCGTGCGCAAGATGGTCGTGGCCATGGCCAAGGACCCCCGCGTCCTGGTCATCAAGCTCGCCGACCGCCTGCACAACATGCGCACCATGCGCTACCTCAAGCGCGAGAAGCAGGAGAAGAAGGCCCGCGAGACGCTGGAGATCTACGCTCCGCTGGCGCACCGCCTGGGCATGAACACCATCAAGTGGGAGCTGGAGGACCTCGCCTTCGCGATCCTCTACCCCAAGATGTACGACGAGATCGTGCGCCTGGTCGCCGAGCGCGCCCCCAAGCGCGACGAGTACCTGGCCATAGTGACCGACGAGGTCCAGACCGACCTGCGCTCCGCGCGCATCAAGGCCACCGTCACCGGCCGCCCGAAGCACTACTACAGCGTCTACCAGAAGATGATCGTCCGCGGCCGTGACTTCGCGGAGATCTACGACCTGGTGGGCATCCGCGTCCTCGTCGACACGGTCCGCGACTGCTACGCCGCCCTCGGCACGGTGCACGCGCGATGGAACCCGGTCCCCGGCCGGTTCAAGGACTACATCGCGATGCCCAAGTTCAACATGTACCAGTCGCTGCACACGACGGTCATCGGCCCCAACGGCAAGCCCGTCGAGCTGCAGATCCGCACGTTCGACATGCACCGCCGCGCCGAGTACGGCATCGCCGCGCACTGGAAGTACAAGCAGGAGGCCGTCGCCGGCGCCTCCAAGGTGCGCACCGACGCCCCCAAGTCGTCCGGCAAGAAGGACGACCACCTCAATGACATGGCGTGGCTGCGCCAGCTCCTGGACTGGCAGAAGGAGACCGAGGACCCGGGCGAGTTCCTGGAGTCCCTGCGCTTCGACCTGTCGCGCAACGAGGTCTTCGTCTTCACCCCCAAGGGCGACGTCATCGCGCTGCCCGCGGGTGCCACTCCCGTGGACTTCTCCTACGCCGTGCACACCGAGGTCGGCCACCGCACCATAGGCGCCCGGGTCAACGGCCGGCTCGTGCCGCTCGAATCGACCCTCGACAACGGCGACCTGGTGGAGGTCTTCACCTCCAAGGCCGCGGGCGCGGGCCCCAGCCGCGACTGGCTCGGCTTCGTGAAGTCGCCCCGCGCGCGCAACAAGATCCGGGCCTGGTTCTCCAAGGAGCGCCGCGAGGAGGCCATCGAGCAGGGCAAGGACGCCATCGTGCGGGCCATGCGCAAGCAGAACCTGCCGATCCAGCGCATCCTCACCGGCGACTCGCTCGTCACGCTCGCGCACGAGATGCGCTACCCCGACATCTCGTCCCTGTACGCCGCGATCGGCGAGGGCCACGTCACCGCGCAGAGCGTGGTGCAGAAGCTCGTCCAGGCCCTCGGCGGCGAGGAGGCCGCCAACGAGGACATCGCCGAGAGCGCGCCGCCCGCCCGCAGGGGCCGCTCCAAGCGCCGCTCCAGCGCGGATCCGGGCGTCGTCGTCAAGGGCGTCGACGACGTGTGGGTCAAGCTGGCCCGCTGCTGTACGCCGGTGCCGGGCGACCCGATCATCGGCTTCGTCACGCGCGGCAGTGGCGTATCGGTTCACCGCAGCGACTGTGTGAACGTGGACTCGCTCTCCCGTGAGCCCGAGCGCATCCTCGAGGTCGAGTGGGCGCCCACGCAGTCCTCGGTGTTCCTCGTCGCCATCCAGGTCGAGGCCCTGGACCGCTCGCGCCTGCTCTCGGACGTCACGCGCATCCTCTCGGACCAGCACGTGAACATCCTGTCGGCGGCCGTCCAGACCTCCCGCGACCGCGTCGCCACCTCCCGCTTCACCTTCGAGATGGGCGACCCCAAGCACCTGGGGCACGTCCTGAAGGCGGTCAGGGGAGTGGAGGGCGTGTACGACGTGTACCGCGTGACGTCGGCCCGCCGACCGTAAGCGCACCCCCGGAAACCGGGCTCCACGCAGAGGGGCTCCCGTACGTCGCGTACGGGAGCCCCTCTACGTAGGCGGTGGAGAACCGCTCAGCCGCCGAACTCCTCCAGGCCCTTGAGGGCCTGGTCCAGCAGCGCCTGGCGGCCGTCGAGCTCCTTCTGGAGCTTGTCGGCCTTGGAGTTGTTGCCCGCCGTGCGCGCGGCCTCGATCTGGCCCCGCAACTTGTCCACGGCGGCCTGGAGCTGACCGGTCAGGCCCGCGGCGCGCGCCCGCGCCTCGGGGTTGGTCCGGCGCCACTCGGCTTCCTCGGACTCCTGCAGGGCCCGCTCCACGGCGTGCATCCGGCCCTCGACCTTGGGCCGGGCGTCACGCGGGACGTGGCCGATGGCCTCCCAGCGCTCGTTGATGGAGCGGAAGGCCGCGCGGGCCGCCTTCAGATCCGTCACCGGGACGAGCTTCTCGGCCTCGTCCGCCAGCTCCTCCTTGAGCTTGAGGTTCTCGCCCTGCTCCGCGTCGCGCTCCGCGAAGACCGAGCTGCGCGCCGCGAAGAACACGTCCTGGGCGCCGCGGAAGCGGTTCCACAGGTCGTCCTCGTGCTCGCGCTGGGCACGGCCCGCCGCCTTCCAGTCGGCCATCAGCTCGCGGTAACGCGCCGCCGTCGGGCCCCAGTCCGTCGAGTTCGACAGGGCCTCGGCCTCCGCGACCAGCTTCTCCTTGGCCTTGCGGGCCTCCTCGCGCTGCGCGTCCAGCTGCGCGAAGTGGGCCTTGCGGCGCTTGGAGAACGCCGAGCGGGCGTGCGAGAAGCGGTGCCACAGCTCGTCGTCGGACTTGCGGTCCAGGCGCGGCAGCCCCTTCCAGGTGTCCACGAGCGCCCGCAGCCGCTCGCCCGCCGACCGCCACTGCTCGCTCTGCGCGAGCTCCTCGGCCTCCGCGACCAGCGCCTCCTTGGCGTGCCGCGCCTCGTCCGACTGCTTGGCCTTCTGGGCCTTGCGCTCCTCACGGCGCGCGTCGACCGACGCGACGAGCTTGTCAAGCCGCTTGCTCAGGGCGTCCAGATCGCCCACGGCGTGCGCCTCGTCGACCTGCTGCCGCAGGTGGTCGATGGCGACCGTCGCGTCCTTGGCCGACAGATCGGTCGTCTGCACCCGGCGCTCGAGAAGTCCGATCTCGACGACCAGACCGTCGTACTTGCGCTCGAAATAGGCCAGGGCCTCGTCGGGAGATCCTGCCTGCCACGAACCGACCACTCGCTCGCCGCCGTCGGCCGTACGCACGTACACGGTCCCCGTCTCGTCGACGCGGCCCCACGGGTCGCTGCTCACAGCGCCTCCTCCACATGATGCCTGCACAAGGCCACGGGCCCCCGGCATCGTCCACAGTTTCGTCACCGCCAACATAGGCGACCGGCGGGGCGGCTGTCCGCATCCAGCACGAGCGAAATTCACCGTCCGTGCCCGTGACGCGCACGGGGTCGCCTTCCGGACTTCTCCGGTGCCGCCTCAGGACTTCCGTACGGTCGCCTTGTCGATGACCACGGTCGCGTTCGGCGCCCCGTCGCCCTGCCCGGAACTCTCACCCGCGGCGGCGATCTTCTTCAGGACCTTCATGCCCGCGGCGGAGACGGTCCCGAACGGCGTGTAGTCGGGCGGCAGCTGACTGTCCTGGTAGACGAGGAAGAACTGGCTGCCGCCGGTGTCACGACCCGTCTTCTTGTCGGCCTTGTAGCGGTTCGCCATCGCCACCGTACCCGCCGGGTACACATTGCCCTTCAGGCGCTTGTCCTTCAGGTTCTCGTCCGGGATCGAGTAGCCCGGGGTGCCCTGGCCGGTGCCCTCGGGGTCGCCGCACTGCAGCACGTTGACGTTGCCCGAGGTGAGCCGGTGGCACGCGGTGTGGTCCAAGTACCCCTTGTTCACCAGGAAGTTGAAGGAGTTGACGGTGTGCGGGGCCTTCGCCGCGTCCAGGGCGAGGTCGATGTCGCCGCACGTCGTGCCCAGCTTCATCGTGTACGCGGCCGACTTGTCGATGGTCAGCGCCGGCTCCTTCTTGAAGCTGAGCGGCTTGACCTTGCCCGGCGCCGCCTTGCGGCAGGGGTCGGCGGGCTTGCTGGGCGACGGGCTCGGCGCGGCGTCGTCCTTCGTGGAGCCGCCGCCGTCGAAGGCGCCCGCCGCGTAGGAGGCGGCGCCTCCGGCCACGACCAGGGCGAGCGCGCCCGCGATGACTCCGTTGCGCAGGCGTCGGCGGCGCTGGGCGACCTCCCGCCGCTGCTGCTGCCGCAAGTACTTCTCCCGTGCGAGCTGCTTACGCCGCTGCTGCTGGCTGACCACCGGGCCCACTCCTCGAACGTCTCATCCGTCGTCTCGTACATTCCGCTCGTGCATGCCGTACGCGAGGGCGCACGTGCCGCACGCACACGTACGTCGTCCGCTGTCGGTCTGCTGTCGTCGGCGCGCGGCACGAGGGGCCGCGCGTGCCCCGTACCGTATATGGGTTGGCTGTGGAATCGGCAGCGCCGGTAGGCTCTGACCCGCCGCAATCTCCGCTGCCACTCAGCCGTACGACCACAACGAAGGACGATCGTGCTCATTGCCGGGTTTCCCGCCGGAGCCTGGGGCACCAACTGCTATCTGGTCGCCCCCGCCGCAGGCGAGGAGTGCGTGATCATCGACCCGGGGCACGAGGCCGCCCCGGGCGTCGAGGAAGCGCTCAAGAAGCATCGGCTCAAGCCCGTCGCCGTGATCCTCACCCACGGCCACCTCGACCACGTCGCCTCGGTCGTCCCGGTCTGCGGCGCGCACGACGTGCCCGCCTGGATCCACCCCGAGGACCGGTACATGATGAGCGACCCGGAGAAGGCCCTCGGCCGCTCCATCGGGGCCCAGCTCATGGGCGAGCTGACGGTCGGGGAGCCCGACGACCTGCGGGAGCTGACGGACGGGGCGAACCTCAGCCTCGCCGGGCTCGACCTCACCGTCGCGCACGCGCCGGGCCATACGAGGGGGTCGGTGACCTTCAGGATGCCCGAGACGGCCGACATCCCGTCGGTCTTCTTCTCGGGCGACCTGCTGTTCGCCGGCTCCATCGGACGCACCGACCTGCCCGGCGGCTCCCACCCCGAGATCCTCGAGTCGCTGGCCCGGGTGTGCCTGCCGCTCGACGACTCGACCGTGGTGCTTTCGGGCCACGGCCCCCAGACGACCATCGGCCAGGAGCGCGCCACCAACCCGTATCTGCGGCAGGTGGCCGCCGACCGCCAAGGCCGGGGCGCGGACCCGACGTCCGCACCCCGACGAGGAATGTGACGAGAGACTGCTGAAGTGAGCACCTTCAAGGCCCCCAAGGGCACGTACGACCTGCTGCCGCCCGCCTCCGCGACGTATCTGGCGGTGCGCGAGGCCATCGCGGCCCCCCTGCGCAACTCCGGGTACGGCTATGTGGAGACCCCCGGCTTCGAGAACGTCGAGCTGTTCGCGCGCGGCGTCGGCGAGTCCACGGACATCGTCACCAAGGAGATGTACGCCTTCGAGACCAAGGGCGGCGACAAGCTCGCCCTGCGCCCCGAAGGCACCGCGTCCGTGCTGCGCGCCGCCCTGGAGGCCAACCTGCACAAGGCGGGCAACCTCCCGGTCAAGCTCTGGTACTCGGGCTCGTACTACCGCTACGAGCGCCCGCAGAAGGGCCGCTACCGCCACTTCTCGCAGGTCGGCGCGGAGGCCATCGGTGCCGAGGACCCGGCGCTCGACGCCGAGCTGATCATCCTGGCCGACCAGGCCTACCGCTCCCTCGGCCTGAAGCAGTTCCGCATCCTGCTGAACTCGCTCGGCGACAAGGAGTGCCGCCCCGTCTACCGCGCCGCGCTCCAGGACTTCCTGCGCGCGCTCGACCTGGACGAGGAGACGCGCCGCCGCATCGACATCAACCCGCTGCGCGTCCTGGACGACAAGCGTCCCGAGGTGCAGCAGCAGCTCGTCGGCGCCCCGCTCCTGCGCGACTACCTGTGCGACGGCTGCAAGGCGTACCACGAGCAGGTGCGCGAGCTCCTGACGGCGGCGGGCGTGGTGTACGAGGACGACCCGAAGCTGGTCCGCGGCCTCGACTACTACACGCGCACGACCTTCGAGTTCGTCCACGACGGCCTCGGCTCGCAGTCCGCCGTCGGCGGCGGCGGCCGCTACGACGGCCTGTCCGAGATGATCGGCGGCCCCGCGCTGCCGTCCGTCGGCTGGGCGCTCGGCGTGGACCGCACGGTGCTCGCCCTGGAGGCGGAGGGCGTCTCCCTGGAGCTGCCGGCGGCCACCAGCGTGTTCGCGGTGCCGCTCGGCGAGGAGGCGAGGCGGGTGCTCTTCGGCAAGGTCACCGAGCTGCGCAAGGCCGGGATCGCGGCGGACTTCTCGTACGGCGGGAAGGGCCTGAAGGCGGCGATGAAGGCGGCCAACCGCTCCGGCGCGCGGTTCGCGATCGTCGCGGGTGAGCGCGACCTCGACGAGGGCGTGGTCCAGCTGAAGGAGATGGCGACGGGGGAGCAGACGGCGGTGGCGCTGGACGCGGTCGTCGAGGAGCTGCGCACGCGGCTCGCGTGAGGCCGAGGGGCCGGAGGACGACGCGCCCTCCGGCCCCGCCCCGCAACAGGGAGCACGCTCCCCTCCGGTTGGCGTTTTTCATGGCGCCCGGATCACCCCCGCGTCAGCAGGGAAAAGGGAAGCGCGGTGCTCAACGGCCCGTACGGCTGAAGGTCACGGGTGCCGCAGTCCAACGTGATGGTCACCGCAGCACGCCGTCCCCCTCGTAGGTGTCCCCTTATGTCCACCCGACAGTGGACACACAGGAGCTTGCGGCACAATGACCCTGCCCCGGGCCACCCACGAGCGATGGAAACGGCGTGATGAGCAAACCGATGTCAGTGCAGCAGTCAGTGAAGGACGGCGCCGCTCCGGGCGAGGACCGTGCGGACGTGTCCGGTTCCGTCGGCGGGAGCCGGGCGTTCGCGCTGCTTCTGGTGGTCACGGGTGTGGCGGGGCTGTGGGCCTCGTGGATCATCACGCTCGACAAGTTCGAGCTGTTGAAGGACCCGAACTTCCAGCCCGGATGCAGCATCAACCCGGTGGTGGCCTGCGGCAGCATCATGAAGAGCGACCAGGCGGAGGCGTTCGGGTTCCCGAACCCGATGCTGGGGCTCGCGGCCTACGCCGTGGTGATCGGCGTGGGGATGAGCCTGCTGGCCGGGGCGCGGTTCCCGCGGTGGTACTGGCTCACGTTCAACGCGGGCACGCTGTTCGGCGTGGGGTTCTGCACGTGGCTGCAGTTCCAGTCGCTGTACCGGATCAACGCGCTGTGCCTGTGGTGCTGCCTGGCGTGGGTCGCCACGATCCTGATGTTCTGGTACGTGACGTCCTTCAACGTCCGCAACGGCTTCCTGGCCGCCCCGCGCTGGCTGAAGAGCTTCTTCGAGGACTTCACCTGGGCGCTGCCGGTCATGCACGTCGGCGTGATCGCCGTACTGATCTTCACGCGCTGGGGCACCGACCTCTGGGCCTGAGCCCGCGCACCGGCGGCCCCGGACCGATTGTCAGTGGGGTGGCATAGGGTTCTCGACGTGGAGCCCGACCTGTTCACCGCCGCAGCAGAGGACCGCCAGGAGAAGGACCCGGCGAGCAGTCCTCTGGCCGTCCGCATGCGCCCGCGCACGATCGACGAAGTCGTCGGCCAGCAGCATCTGCTGCGGCCCGGTTCGCCGCTGCGCCGCCTCGTCGGCGAGGGCAGCGGCGGGCCCGCGGGACCGTCCTCGGTGTTCCTGTGGGGCCCGCCCGGCATCGGCAAGACGACGTTGGCGTACGTGGTCTCCAAGGCGACGAACAAGCGCTTCGTGGAGCTGTCCGCGATCACCGCGGGCGTCAAGGAGGTCCGCGCGGTCATCGACGGCGCCCGCCGGGCCATGGGCGGCCACGGCAAGGAGACGGTCCTCTTCCTCGACGAGATCCACCGCTTCAGCAAGGCCCAGCAGGACTCCCTGCTCCCCGCCGTCGAGAACCGCTGGGTGACCCTGATCGCGGCGACCACCGAGAATCCGTACTTCTCGGTGATCTCCCCGCTCCTGTCCCGCTCCCTGCTCCTGACCCTGGAGCCGCTCACGGACGACGACCTGCGCGGCCTGCTGCGGCGCGCCCTCACCGAGGAGCGCGGCCTGGGGGGAGCGGTCACCCTGCCCGAGGAGGCCGAGGCGCACCTCCTGCGGATCGCCGGCGGTGACGCGCGCCGGGCCCTGACCGCCCTGGAGGCGGGCGCGGGCGCGGCCCTCGCCAAGGGCGAGAAGGAGATCACGCTCCAGACCCTGGAGGAGTCCGTCGACCGCGCGGCGGTGAAGTACGACCGCGCGGGCGACCAGCACTACGACGTCGCGAGCGCCCTCATCAAGTCCATCCGGGGCTCGGACGTGGACGCGGCCCTGCACTATCTGGCCCGGATGATCGAGGCGGGCGAGGACCCCCGGTTCATCGCCCGCCGCCTGATGATCTCCGCGAGCGAGGACATCGGCCTGGCCGACCCCAACGCCCTGCCCATCGCCGTCGCCGCGGCCCAGGCCGTCGCCATGATCGGCTTCCCCGAGGCCGCGCTGACCCTGAGCCACGCCACCATCGCCCTCGCCCTCGCCCCGAAGTCGAACGCGGCGACGACGGCGATCGGCGCCGCCCTCGAAGACGTCCGCAAGGGCCACGCGGGCCCGGTCCCGCCCCATCTGCGCGACGGCCACTACAAGGGCGCGGCCAAGCTGGGCCACGCCCAGGGCTATGTCTACCCGCACGACCTGGCCGAGGGCATCGCCCCCCAGCAGTACGCCCCGGACGCCCTCAAGGACCGCACGTACTACACCCCCACCCGCCACGGCACTGAGGCGCGCTACGCGGACGCGGTGGAGTGGACCAGGAAACACCTGGGTCGCAAGCGGCCCTGAGCAGCCTGTAGACTTCCCCGAAGTGCTGAGTCCCGTGTCCGGTCCCGTACCGGCACCACCAGAGCGGGACATCCAGCCGGAGATCCGGCCCCCGGGCGGGGATCTCCAGGAGCGTCGCGCACCGTCGAAGGTGTCGCGGGCAGCCCACCACCATCCCCCGAGGGGAAGCGGTCGGTGGGCCACTCGCGTGCTGCACATAGTGCCCAGACCCAGGAGCGGCTGCCGGGTGTGTCCCTCAGGGGCCCGCCGGGTTTCCCGGGCTGCGGATGTGACCTCCCCTAACCCTGGTGAAGCCGATTTCGTACAGAAGAGCAGAGGTGTTTGGTTCATGGCGAACCAGTCCCGCCCCAAGGTCAAGAAGTCGCGTGCCCTCGGCATCGCGCTGACCCCGAAGGCCGTCAAGTACTTCGAGGCCCGCCCCTACCCGCCGGGCGAGCACGGCCGCGGCCGCAAGCAGAACTCGGACTACAAGGTCCGTCTGCTCGAGAAGCAGCGTCTGCGCGCGCAGTACGACGTGTCCGAGCGTCAGCTCGTCCGCGCCTACGAGCGTGCCGCCAAGACCCAGGGCAAGACCGGTGAGGCCCTGGTCATCGAGCTGGAGCGTCGTCTCGACGCCCTGGTCCTGCGTTCGGGCATCGCCCGCACGATCTACCAGGCCCGTCAGATGGTCGTCCACGGCCACATCGAGGTCAACGGCCACAAGGTCGACAAGCCGTCCTTCCGTGTGAAGCCGGACGACGTCGTCATGGTCCGCGAGCGCAGCCGCCAGAAGCCGCTGTTCGAGGTCGCGCGCGAGGGTGGCTTCGCCGCCGACGGCGAGACCCCGCGCTACCTCCAGGTCAACCTGAAGGCCCTGGCCTTCCGCCTGGACCGCGAGCCGAACCGCAAGGAGATCCCCGTGATCTGCGACGAGCAGCTCGTCGTCGAGTACTACGCCCGCTGATCCGGACGTAGCCTCACCTGGCTCAGCCCGCCGTCTCCCCGCCCTTACGGGTCGGGGAGGCGGCGGGTTCGCGCGTGTGGGGGGCCGGTCCTTCGGCCCGTGCCGCGCGCCTGCCGCGCCGCGGCCCCGGGGCCGCGGCGCCGCCCCGGCCGAGCGCCCGCGCCACCGCCGCGTCCGGCGGCAGCAGGGCCCCGGCCCGCAGCTGGGCCTCGTACAGCTCGTCGCCCAGCCGCTCCCTGGCCCGCGCCTCGCACAGCGCGTGCGGGCCGCCGAAGTACTGCGAACCGAACAGCGGCAGCCCCACCGACGGCCAGATCCGTGAGGCCACGCCCTGGAGCACGGCCGCCTCCGCCGCGTCGCCCTCCGTCACCGTGAACAGCGCGAGCAGCTCCACCGCGAGGACCGTGCCGAGCAGGTCGTGGAAGGCGTGGTCGAGGTCGAGGCAGCGCGTCACGAGCTCGCGCGCGAGGTCCGGCTCGCCCCGCGTCCACGCCGCGTACCCGAGGACGTACAGCGCGTAGGCCAGCGTCCAGCGCTCGCCGTGGTCCTCGCACACCTGCCGCACGTCCTCGCACAGCGCCACGGCGTCACCGAGGGACCCCTGGAAGGCCAGGGTCATCGCCAGCTCCACCTGGCCCATCAGCACGTTGCTGTTCAGCTCGCCGATGCGCCGGTAGGCGTCGAGGGCGGTGCGCAGCAGCCGCTCCGCGCGCGGCATGTCGTCCGAGACCAGGGCGAGACAGCCCAGACGGTGCACGGCGTACGCCGCCGCGACGGCGCTGCCCGTGCGCTCGGCGGTGTCCTGGCACTCCTGGAGCGCGCACAGCGCGGGCACCGTGTCGCCCTGCAGGATCGCCACGTAGCCGAGCACCCACAGCGCCTTCAGGCGCGACTCCTCGTGGCCGCCCTCCAGGTCCGCGGCCCGGTCCAGCCAGTGCCTGCCCTCCGCGAGCCGCCCGCAGCCCACCCAGCAGAACCACAGCGTGCCCGCGAGGTACTGGCCGAGGTGCGTCTCCTCCGGCTCGGTCAGACAGAACTCCAGGGCGGCCCGCAGATTGGGCAGCTCGCACTCGACGAGCGTGGCGACCTCGGCCTGCCGGGGCGAGAACCAGTCCAGCTCGCACCAGGTGGCCAGGCCCATGTACCAGTCGCGGTGCCTGCGCCGCATCCGCGCGGTGTCCCCGGTCGCCCGCAGCCACTCGGCACCGTACGCCCTGACGGTGTCGAGCATGCGGTAGCGCACGCCCGTGGGGCTGTCCTCGCGGGTCAGGACCGACTGCGCGAGCAGCTCGTCGACGAGGTCGAGCACCTCCTCGGCGAGCAGCCCGTCGCCGCTGCACACGTACTCGACGGCCTCCAGGTCGAAGGGCCCGGAGAACACCGAGAGCCGGGTCCACAGCAGCCGCTCCTGTGCCGTGCACAGCTCGTGGCTCCAGCCGATCGCCGTACGCAGCGTCTGGTGCCGGGGCAGCAGATCGCGGTGGGCCCCGGTCAGGAGCCGGAAGCGGTCGTCCAGGCGGGCGAGCAGCTGCCCCGGCGAGAGCGCCCGCAGCCGTCCGGCGGCGAGCTCCAGGGCGAGCGGGATGCCGTCCAGGCGGCGGCACAGCTCCAGGACCTCGGTGCGGTGGCCGCCGTCGAGGGCGAAGCCGGGCAGGCAGGCCGCGGCCCGCTCGGCGAACAGGGCCGCCGCGTCCGGCTCCGCCATCGGCGCGAGCGGGAAGACGCGCTCGCCCGCCATGCCGAGGGGCCTGCGTCCGGCGGCGAGGACCCGCAGGCCCGGGCAGCGCACGAGGAGGTCGCGCACCAGGGAGGCGGTGGCCGCCACGAGGTGCTCGAACCCGTCCACCACGAGCAGCAGTTCCCGCCCGGCGAGCCGGTCGAGCAGCACCTGGCGGGGCGAGCGGCTCGTGTGGTCGGTCAGCTCCAGGGCGCTGGCGAGCGCGTGTTCCACGAGCTCGGGGTCGCGCACGGAGTCCAGCTCCACCAGCCAGGCGCCGTCGCGCGGCCGGACGGCGGCGGCCGCCCGCGCCGCGAGCCGGGACTTGCCGACGCCGCCGACCCCGGTCACCGTGATCAGCCGGGCGGCCGCCAACGCCTCGGTGAGGGCGGTCAGTTCGGCGCCGCGCCCCACGAAGGCGGTGAGCTCCGCCGGGAGGTTGCCCGCGGGGCCGTCCGCCGCCGGGTCCGGGGGCGGGGACGACGGGCCGGCGGCGGCTGCTGAATCGTTCCGACGGTCGTCGGGGCGCTGAGGGCGTCGCATGGGGTACGGAGCGTACTCACGCGTAAGCGGTACGTACAATCAGCTCGCGTCAGTTCCGTGCAAGCCCCCCGCTCCAAGTGCCGCGTGCGGTAATGCGGTACGGAGCCGGGGCCCCGGCGCGATAGGGTCGGAGCACGACTTTTCGACGTTCGACGACCCTGGAATCCAGGGCGGTGTCTCAGGGAGCGGTGCACAGTGTCCGGTGGAGAGGTGGCCGGGATCCTGGTGGCCGTCTTCTGGGCGATTCTGGTCTCCTTCCTGGCGGTGGCGCTGGCGAGGCTGGCGCAGACGCTCAGGGCGACCACCAAGCTCGTCGCGGACGTGACCGAGCAGGCGGTGCCGCTCCTCGCCGACGCGTCGACGGCGGTGCGCTCCGCGCAGACCCAGATCGACCGCGTGGACGCCATCGCCTCCGACGTCCAGGAGGTCACGTCGAACGCGTCGGCGCTGTCGACGACCGTGGCCTCCACCTTCGGCGGCCCCCTGGTCAAGGTCGCGGCGTTCGGCTACGGAGTGCGCCGGGCCATCAGCCGTAAGGAAGTGCCCGCCAAGCCGTCCCGTCGTACGGTGATCGTGGGCCGCACCCTCCCGTCGGCACGGCGGGGCAAGCGGAAGAAGGACTGACGCAGCGATGTTCCGACGTACGTTCTGGTTCACCGCGGGCGCGGCCGCCGGCGTCTGGGCCACCACCAAGGTCAACCGCAAGCTGAAGCAGCTCACCCCGGAGAGCCTCGCCGCGCGCGCCGCCGACAAGGCCGTCGAGGCCGGGCACCGGCTCAAGGACTTCGCACTCGACGTCCGTGACGGCATGGCCGAGCGGGAGGCCGAGCTGGGGGACGCCCTCGGGCTGAACGCCCCGGTCGACCCCGAGCTGCCCGCCCAGCGCCGCCTCGCGCTCGTCGAGCCCGCCACCAAGAAGAACCCCAAGTCCCTCGCGAACACGACGGACACGACGTACTCGTACAACCGGAATGAGGACCACTGATGGAGTCGGCTGAAATCCGTCGCCGCTGGCTGAGCTTCTTCGAGGAGCGTGGGCACAAGGTCGTGCCGTCGGCGTCACTGATCGCGGACGACCCGACGCTGCTCCTCGTCCCCGCGGGCATGGTGCCCTTCAAGCCCTACTTCCTGGGTGAGACCAAGCCGCCCGCCCCGCGCGTCACCAGCGTCCAGAAGTGCGTGCGCACGCCGGACATCGAAGAGGTCGGCAAGACGACCCGGCACGGCACGTTCTTCCAGATGTGCGGCAACTTCTCCTTCGGTGACTACTTCAAGGAAGGCGCGATCAAGCTCGCCTGGGAGCTGCTCACCTCGCCCCAGGACAAGGGCGGTTACGGCCTGGACCCGGAGAAGCTCTGGATCACCGTCTACAAGGAGGACGACGAGGCGGAGCGCATCTGGCGCGACGTGATCGGCGTCCCCGCCGAGCGCATCCAGCGCCTGGGCATGGGCCCGAACTTCTGGTCCATGGGCGTGCCCGGCCCCTGCGGCCCGTGCTCCGAGATCAACTACGACCGCGGTCCCGAGTTCGGCGAGGAGGGCGGCCCGGCCGTCAACGACGAGCGCTACGTGGAGATCTGGAACCTGGTCTTCATGCAGTACGAGCGCGGCGCGGGCACGGGCAAGGAGGACTTCCCGATCCTCGGCGACCTGCCGTCGAAGAACATCGACACGGGTCTCGGCCTGGAGCGCCTGGCCATGATCCTGCAGGGCGTACAGAACATGTACGAGACCGACACCCTGCGCGTCGTCATCGACAAGGCCACCGAGCTGACCGGCGTGCGCTACGGCGCCGAGCACGGCTCGGACGTCTCGCTGCGCGTGGTCGCCGACCACATGCGCACCTCCGTGATGCTCATCGGCGACGGCGTCACCCCCGGCAACGAGGGCCGTGGCTACGTCCTGCGCCGCATCATGCGCCGCGCCATCCGCAACATGCGCCTGCTCGGCGCCACCGGCCCCGTCGTCGCGGAGCTCGTCGACTCGGTCATCAAGACCATGGGCGAGCAGTACCCGGAGCTGCTCACCGACCGCAAGCGCATCGAGACCGTCGCGCTCGCCGAGGAGGCCGCCTTCCTCAAGGCCCTCAAGGGCGGCACGAACATCCTCGACACGGCCGTCAGCGACACCAAGGCCGCCGGTTCCAGCGTGCTGCCGGGCGACAAGGCGTTCCTGCTCCACGACACCTGGGGCTTCCCGATCGACCTCACCCTGGAGATGGCCGCCGAGCAGGGCCTGACCGTGGACGAGGACGGCTTCCGCCGCCTGATGAAGGAGCAGCGGGAGCGCGCCAAGGCCGACGCCCAGGCCAAGAAGACCGGCCACGCGGACATGGGCGCCTACCGCGAGATCGCCGACAGCTCCGGCGCCACCGACTTCACCGGCTACAGCCTGACCGAGAACGAGGCCGTGATCGTCGGCCTCCTGGTCAACGGCGCCTCCTCGCCCGCCGCCACCGAGGGTGACGAGGTCGAGGTCGTCCTGGACCGCACCCCGTTCTACGCCGAGGGCGGCGGCCAGATCGGCGACACCGGCCGCATCCGCCTGGACAGCGGCGCCGTCATCGAGGTCCGCGACGTCCAGAAGCCGGTGCCGGGCGTGCACGTCCACAAGGGCGTCGTGCAGGTCGGCGAGGTCACGGTCGGCGCCCCGGTGTGGGCCTCGATCGACTCCCACCGCCGCCGCGCCATCGCCCGCGCCCACTCCGCCACGCACCTCACGCACCAGGCGCTGCGCGACGCCCTCGGCCCGACGGCCGCCCAGGCCGGTTCCGAGAACCAGCCGGGCCGCTTCCGGTTCGACTTCGGCTCGCCGTCCGCCGTGCCCACGGCCGTGATGACGGACGTCGAGCAGCGGATCAACGAGGTCCTCTCCCGCGAGCTGGACGTCCAGGCCGAGGTCATGTCCCTGGACGAGGCCAAGAAGGCGGGCGCCATCGCCGAGTTCGGCGAGAAGTACGGCGAGCGCGTGCGCGTGGTGACCATCGGTGACTTCTCCAAGGAGCTGTGCGGCGGCACCCACGTGCACAACACCGCCCAGCTGGGTCTCGTGAAGCTGCTCGGCGAGTCCTCCATCGGCTCCGGCGTGCGCCGCATCGAGGCCCTGGTCGGCGTGGACGCGTACAACTTCCTGGCCAAGGAGCACACGGTCGTCGCCCAGCTCCAGGAGCTGGTCAAGGGCCGTCCGGAGGAGCTGCCCGAGAAGATCTCCGGCATGCTCGCCAAGCTGAAGGACGCCGAGAAGGAGATCGAGAAGTTCCGCGCGGAGAAGGTCCTCGCGGCCGCCGCCGGTCTCGCCAAGGGCGCCAAGGACGTGGGCGGCATCGCCCTGGTCACCGGCCAGGTCCCGGACGGTACGGGCGCCGACGACCTGCGCAAGCTGGTCCTCGACGTGCGCGGCCGCATCCCCGGCGACCGCCCGGCCGTGGTCGCCCTGTTCACCTCGGCCAACGGCAAGCCCCTCACGGTCATCGCCACCAACGAGGCCGCGCGTGAGCGCGGTCTGAAGGCCGGTGACCTGGTCCGCACCGCCGCCAAGACCCTCGGCGGCGGAGGCGGCGGCAAGCCGGACGTCGCCCAGGGCGGTGGCCAGAACGTGGCCGCCGTCGGCGACGCCATCGCCGCCGTCGAGCGCCTCGTCGGCGAAACCGCCCGATGAGCTCCGTCAGACGCGGCCGCCGCCTGGCGATCGACGTCGGGGACGCCCGGATCGGGGTCGCCTCGTGCGACCCCGACGGGATCCTCGCGACGCCGGTGGAGACGGTGCCGGGCCGGGACGTCCCGGCCGCCCACCGCCGCCTTCGCCAGCTCGTGGAGGAGTACGAGCCCATCGAGGTCGTGGTCGGACTCCCTCGCTCCCTCAAGGGGGGCGAGGGCCCGGCCGCCGTCAAGGTCCGCGCCTTCGCCCAGGAGCTCGCCGCCGGGATCGCCCCCGTTCCGGTGAGGCTCGTGGACGAGAGGATGACCACAGTGACGGCCAGTCAGGGACTGCGCGCCTCCGGGGTGAAGTCCAAAAAGGGCAGGTCTGTCATCGATCAGGCCGCGGCGGTCATCATCCTGCAGCAGGCCCTGGAGTCCGAACGGGCGTCAGGCGAGGCTCCGGGTGAGGGCGTCGAAGTGGTCATCTGATCGCGATACGGTAACGTTCCGCGCGGTGTGGCGGCGTTCGAACAGCCGCTACACAGCATCAAGAGGCGGAACGGTTGCCCTGGGATCCAGACGGCGGCCCCCGCCTCGCGGCTCGTAGGGGATCGATGACTGAGTATGGCCGGGGCCCAGGCTCCGAACCGTGGCATCCGGAGGACCCGTTGTACGGGGACGGCGGATGGGGAGGACAGCAGGCCGCCGACGGCCAGTCCCCCTACGGCGGCCAGGGGCAGTACCACCCGCAGCAGCCGCAGCAGGCCCACCCCCAGCAGCCGTACGGCGAGTGGGACGCGGGCCAGCAGCAGTCCTACGGTCATCAGCAGGGGTACGACCCCCTGCAGGCGCAGTACAACGGCGGTCCCCAGCCGCACGACGGCGGCTGGGACACCGGCCGGCCCGGCCAGGTCCCCTACGGCGGCGATCCGGCCGACCCCTACGGGCAGCAGCAGCCCGCCGCGTACGGCGAGGAGCGCCCGGACTTCTACGGCACGCCCGAGGCGTATCCGCCGCCCGAGCCGCCGGGCCGGCGCCGCCCCGCCCCCGAGCCCGACCACGAGACCGGCTGGGATCCCGGCCCCGACCAGGGCGAGCACGCCTTCTTCGCGGGCGGCGACGAGGACGAGGACCGCGATGACGCGGCCCGCGGCAGCCGGAGCGAGCGGCGCGGCCGCGGCGGCAAGAAACCCAAGAAACGGCGCAGCGGCTGCGCCTGTCTGGTCGTGGCCGCGGTGTTCGCGGGCGGCATCGGCGGGGTCGGGTACTTCGGCTACCAGTTCTACCAGGATCGTTTCGGCACGGCCCCGGACTACACGGGCGACGGCATCGACGCCAAGGCGACGGTCACGATCAACAAGGGCGCCACCGGCGGCGCCATCGGCCAGGCGCTCAAGGACGCCGGGGTCGTCAAGAGCGTCGACGCGTTCGTCTCCGCGCAGGGCAAGAACCCCGAGGGCCAGAAGATCCAGGCGGGCGTCTACACGCTCAAGAAAGAGATGTCGGCCGCCGCCGCCCTTGAATTGATGCTCAGCCCGAAGAGCCGCGACAACCTCATCATTCCGGAAGGCAAGCGGAATGCGTGGGTGTACAAGCAGATCGACGAGCGGCTCGAACTCGACGAGGGCACCACGAAGAACATCGCCCAGAAGGACTGGAAGCAGCTCGGGCTTCCCCAGTGGGCCGTCGCCAACATGGGCAGCAAGGTCAAGGACCCGCTCGAAGGCTTCCTCTACCCCTCCAGCTATCCGGTCGCCAAGGGCCAGAAGCCCGCGGACGTCCTGAAGAAGATGGTCGCCCAAGCCACCGAGGAATACGACGAGTTGGGCGTCGAGGGCAAGGCCAAGGAGCTGAAGCTCAAGAACCCCTTCGAGCTCATCACGGTCGCGAGCCTGGTCCAGGCCGAGGGCAAGACCCACGAGGACTTCCGCAAGATGGCCGAGGTCATCTACAACCGGCTCAAGCCCGGCAACATGGAGACGGTCGGCTATCTCCAATTCGACTCGACCTTCAATTACCTGATGGGCCAGAGCAAGATCAAGATCAGCGAGAGCGAGATCAAGACCAACCCCGACCCGTACAACACGTACAAGCACACGGGACTGCCGCCGGGGCCCATCGGAAATCCGGGCGAGGTGGCACTGAAGGCGGCACTCAATCCGTCGACGGACGGCTGGCTCTACTTCGTCGCCACCGACGGCATGAACAAGACCGAATTCGCCAAGACCCACGCCGAATTCCTGAAGCTGAAGGACAAGTTCAATGCGAGCACAGGAGGCTGAGGCCCGGCACCGGGCGGCCGTACTCGGATCGCCCATCGCCCACTCCCTCTCCCCGGTGCTGCACCGCGCCGCGTACCAGGAGCTGGGTCTCGCCGAGTGGCGCTACGACCGCTTCGAGATCGACGAGGCGGCGCTGCCCGGATTCGTCGAGCGGCTCGGGCCCGCGTGGGCGGGGCTCTCGCTCACGATGCCGCTGAAGCGCGCGGTGATGCCGCTGCTCGACGAGGTCAGCGAGACCGCCGCGTCCGTGGAGGCCGTCAACACGGTCGTGCGCACGGACGACGGACGGCTCCTCGGCGACAACACCGACATCCCCGGCATGGTCGCGGCGCTGCGCGAGCGCGGCATCGAGCAGGTCGAATCCGCCGCGGTCCTGGGCGCGGGCGCCACCGCCTCGTCCGCCCTCGCCGCCCTTGCGCGGATCTGCACCGGCGAGGTCGTCGCGTACGTCCGCAGCGCGGAGCGCGCCGCCGAGATGCGGCAGTGGGGCGAGCGGCTCGACATCGAGGTGCGCACCGCCGACTGGGCGGACGCCGAGCGGGCCCTGCGAGCGCCGCTGGTGATCGCCACCACCCCCGCGGGCAGCACGGACGCCCTGTCCCACGCGGTGCCCGAGCGGCCCGCCACGCTCTTCGACGTGCTCTACGACCCGTGGCCCACCGCCCTCGCGGCCCGCTGGTCGGCGTACGGCGGGGCCGTCGTCAGCGGCCTCGACCTGCTCGTGCACCAGGCCGTCCTCCAGGTCGAGCAGATGACGGGGCGCTCGCCCGCGCCGCTCGACGCCATGCGCAAGGCGGGCGAACAGGCGCTGGCCGCGCGCTGAGCCCCGGCCCGGACTTGCCCATCCCGGTGTCCGCCGAGTGGACCGGGGCCGGTGCGGGGCGCCGGACGTGGGAGGATCAGGGGAGGCGGGCCAGGCCGCGCACCCGGTCGCGCCGTCGCAGTTCCAGGCGCGAGCAGGAGGAGCACCGTTGAGCAGGTTGCGCTGGCTGACCGCGGGGGAGTCCCACGGCCCCGCACTCGTCGCGACGCTGGAGGGACTTCCCGCCGGCGTGCCGATCACCACGGAGATGGTGGCGGACCACCTGGCCCGGCGCCGCCTCGGCTATGGACGCGGCGCCCGCATGAAGTTCGAGCGTGACGAGGTCACCTTCCTCGGCGGCGTGCGCCACGGCCTGACCATGGGCTCGCCCATCGCGGTCATGGTGGGCAACACCGAGTGGCCCAAGTGGGAGCAGGTCATGGCGGCCGACCCGGTCGACCCGGCCGAGCTCGCCGAGCTGGCGCGCAACGCGCCGCTGACCCGCCCCCGCCCCGGCCACGCCGACCTCGCGGGCATGCAGAAGTACGGCTTCGACGAGGCCCGGCCCGTCCTGGAGCGCGCCTCCGCCCGCGAGACCGCGGCCCGCGTCGCGCTCGGCGCGGTGGCCCGCTCGTACCTGAAGGAGACGGCCGGGATCGAGATCGTCTCCCACGTCGTGGAGCTGGCGAAGGCCAAGGCCCCCTACGGCGTGTACCCGACGCCCGCCGACGTGGAGCGCCTCGACGCCGACCCGGTCCGCTGCCTGGACGCCGACGCGTCGAAGGCGATGGTCGCCGAGATCGACCAGGCCCACAAGGACGGCGACACCCTCGGCGGCGTCGTCGAGGTGCTCGCCTACGGCGTGCCCGTCGGGCTCGGCTCGCACGTGCACTGGGACCGCCGTCTGGACGCGCGCCTCGCCGCGGCCCTCATGGGCATCCAGGCCATCAAGGGCGTCGAGGTCGGCGACGGCTTCGAGCTCGCCCGCGTGCCCGGCTCGCAGGCGCACGACGAGATCGTCTCCACGGACGAGGGCATCCGGCGCACCACCGGCCGCTCCGGCGGCACCGAGGGCGGTCTGACCACCGGTGAGCTGCTGCGCGTGCGCGCGGCGATGAAGCCGATCGCGACGGTGCCGCGCGCGCTCGCCACGGTCGACGTGGCCACCGGCGAGGCCACCAAGGCCCACCACCAGCGCTCCGACGTGTGCGCGGTCCCGGCCGCCGGGATCGTCGCCGAGGCCATGGTCGCCCTCGTCCTCGCGGACGCGGTCGCGGAGAAGTTCGGCGGCGACAGCGTGCCGGAGACCCGGCGCAACGTGCGGTCGTACCTCGACCACCTCCAGATCCGGTGAGCACCCCGGCACCGGAGGGCGCCGGCGCGCCGCGCATCGTGCTCGTCGGGCCCATGGGCTCCGGCAAGTCCACCGTCGGCGGGCTGCTCGCCGAGCGGCTCGGCCTGCCCTACCGGGACACCGACGCGGACATCGTGGCGGCCGAGGGCCGCGAGATCTCCGACATCTTCGTCGAGGACGGCGAGGAGCACTTCCGCGCCCTGGAGCGCGCGGCGGTGCGCGCCGCCGTCGCCGGGCACGAGGGCGTACTCGGCCTCGGCGGCGGCGCGGTCCTCGACGAGGGCACCCGGTCGCTGCTGCGCGGCCTGCCCGTCGTCTACCTCTCGATGGACGTCGAGGAGGCGGTGCGCCGCGTCGGCCTCGGCACCGCGCGGCCGCTGCTCGCCGTCAATCCGCGCAAGCAGTGGCGCGAGCTGATGGACGCCCGCCGTCCCCTGTACGAAGAAGTCGCCCGCGCCGTCGTCGCCACCGACGGCCGGACCCCCGAAGAGGTCGCGGAAGCGGTCCTCGACGCCCTGGAGTTGACAGAAGCATGAGTGAGGCAGTGACGCGGATCCCCGTCGGCGGCACGGCGGGCACGGAGCCGTACGAGGTGCTCGTCGGGCGACAGCTGCTCGGTGAGCTCGGCGGCCTGATCGGCGGCTCGGCCAAGCGCGTGGCCGTCATCCACCCCGAGGCGCTCGCCGACACCGGCGAGGCGCTCCGCCAGGACCTGGCGGACCAGGGGTACGAGGCGGTGGCCATCCAGGTGCCCAACGCCGAGGAGGCCAAGACCGCCGAGGTCGCCGCCTACTGCTGGAAGGCGCTCGGCCAGTCCGGCTTCACCCGCACCGACGTGATCGTCGGTGTGGGCGGCGGCGCCACCACCGACGTGGCCGGGTTCGTGGCCGCGACCTGGCTGCGCGGGGTGCGCTGGATCGCGGTCCCCACGACCGTGCTCGCCATGGTGGACGCGGCGGTCGGCGGGAAGACCGGCATCAACACCGCCGAGGGCAAGAACCTGGTCGGCTCCTTCCACCCGCCCGCCGGTGTGCTCTGCGACCTCGCGGCGCTGGACTCGCTGCCGGTGCACGACTACGTCTCCGGGCTCGCGGAGATCATCAAGGCCGGGTTCATCGCGGACCCCGCGATCCTCGACCTGATCGAGGCCGACCCGCAGGCGGCCCGCACGCCCGCCGGGCCGCACACCGCCGAGCTGATCGAGCGCTCCATCAGGGTCAAGGCCGACGTCGTCTCCGGCGATCTGAAGGAGTCCGGGCGGCGCGAGATCCTCAACTACGGGCACACGCTGGCGCACGCCATCGAGAAGAACGAGCGCTACCAGTGGCGCCACGGCGCGGCCGTCGCGGTCGGCATGCACTTCGCGGCCGAACTCGGTCGCGTGGCCGGACGGTTGGACGACGAGACGGCGGACCGGCACCGCACGGTCCTGGAGTCCGTCGGACTGCCCCTGAGCTACCGCTACGACCAGTGGCCCAAGCTCCTGGAGACGATGAAGGTCGACAAGAAGTCCCGTGGCGACCTGCTGCGCTTCATCGTCCTGGACGGCCTCGGCAAGCCGACCGTCCTGGAGGGGCCGGATCCGGCGGTGCTGCTCGCCGCGTACGGCGAGGTCGCCGACTGACCGTTCGCTCCGCCCGCGCGCGGGCGGAGCGAAACAAGCCACGGGCACTTCGGGGCCGCCCCGGCCGTTCACACAACGTCGGCCGGGGGCGGTACCGTTCAATGCGGGTGGCCCCGCCGCCCGTACCAGGTCAGTCGCACGAGACGGAGTGGCACCGGATGCAGCACACCGTGGGGTCTCCGCTGCCGCCGCCCCCTCAGCCGGGGCACGGACCGGCCACCGGCTGGTCGGTGTCCGCCCCCCACCCGAGCGCCCCGCAGCCGGGTGCCGTGCCCGTCGGCGCGCCGCACGTCGCGCCCGCGCCGGGCTTCGCGGCCACTGCCTCCGGCCCCGCACCGCACCCTCCGGGCCCGGCGCCCCTGCCGCCCGCCGCCCACGCTCCGGGGGCCCCACAGGCCCCTGGCGCCCCGCACGCGCCGGGAGCGCCGCACGTGCCCGGCGGAGCCCCCCACACGCCAGGGGGAGCCCCGCACGTGCCCGGGGGAGCCCCCCACGCCCCGGGGGGAGCCCCGCACCCCCACGCCGTCCCGCACGCCGCGCACCACGCCCCGGCCCCGGCGCCGCCCGCCCGCGACACCACGAGCCACATCCAGCTCCCGCCCGGCGGCCCCGTCGCCGTGCCGAGCCCGCCGCCCGGCACGGCCCCCGCCGACACGGGCTCCACGACCCTCGCCGTGCTCCTCATCGGCCCCGCGGGCGCGGGCAAGACCAGCGTCGCCAAGTACTGGGCCGAGCACCGCCGGGTGCCGACGGCCCACATCAGCCTCGACGACGTCCGCGAATGGGTGCGCTCGGGCTTCGCCGACCCCCAGACGGGGTGGAACGACAACTCCGAGGCGCAGTACCGCCTGGCCCGCCGCACCTGCGGCTTCGCCGCGCGGAACTTCCTGGCCAACGGCATCTCCTGCGTCCTCGACGACGCGGTCTTCCCGGACCGCCCGGTCGTCGGCCTCGGCGGCTGGAAGCGGCACGTGGGCCCCGGCCTGCTGCCCGTCGTCCTGCTGCCCGGCCTGGAGGTCGTCCTGGAGCGCAACGCCCAGCGCTCGGGCAACCGCCGCCTCACCGACGAGGAGGTGGCCCGCATCCACGGCCGCATGGCCGGCTGGTACGGCTCGGGCCTGCCCATCATCGACAACTCCCAGCTGGACGTCCCCGCCACGGCCCACGTCCTGGACGAGGTCCTCACCCGCGCCCTCACGAGCCCGCCCCAGTGGTAGTCCCGGGCCGCTAGAGCCGCACGGTCACGACTGCGTCACCACCGAGCCGAAGCCCCCGCGCGCCCGCCACCCCCGGCGCTACGGTCTGCTCCCAGCGAGCACGACCCCTTGGGGGACGCCATGAGCCATCCGTACGCACCCACGCCCTCGCCCCGGCCCGCGCCGAGATGGGCGCGCAAGCGCTACGTCATCCCCGCCCTGGTCCTCGCCTGCTTCCTCGGCGCGGCCGTGAGAGGCGGCGGGGACGAGGGCGGGTCCCCCAGCGCGGCGCCGGACCCCACCGTCACTGCGACCGAGACCCTCACCAGGACGCGCACCGCGACGCCGACGGCCGAGCCGGAGCCGGAGCCGACCGAGACCGTCACCGTGCGCGCGACGAAGACGGTCAGGGCCACCGTCACGGCGCGGCCGCCCGCGGGCGGCGGCTCCGCCGCCGACGGGACCGACGACGGGACCGATGGCGTGGGCGGCGGTGACGTGGGCGGTGGCGGTGGTGTCTCCTTCGCCAACTGCGCCGAGGCGCGCGCCGCGGGTGCGGCACCCGTGCACCAGGGCGATCCGGGGTACGGACGGCACCTCGACCGTGACGGCGACGGGGTGGGCTGCGATACCTGACCGGGTGGACCGGGTGGACCGGGTGGACCGGGTGGACCGGGTGGACCGGGCGGGCAGGGCGGGCAGGGGAGTCCGTCAACCCGGCCCGGCCCCGCCCCTCGTCCGCGCGGCCCTGACGCCCGGTCGGACGCGCTGAACCGGCCCGGACGGGAGCGCGCTCTTAGGCTCGCCCCATGTCAGAGGTGTACGCGGCCCGGCGGGAGCGGGTCAGGGAGCGGTGTGCGGGGGGTGGCGCGGCCCTGGTGTCACGGCCCGCCAACATCCGCTATCTCGCGGGTGCGGCGCCCCAGGGGGCCGCCCTCCTCCTGGGCCGGTCCGAGGACGTCCTGCTGTGCCCGCGGCCGCCGGGGGAGGAGGACGGTCCCGAGCGGCCCGACACCGAGCTGCGCACCCGGGTCCTCGACGCCCCGGACGGCGACGCCGCCGTCGCGGCGGCCGGGCAGGCGCAGGCGCAGGGCGCGGAGTCCCTGGCCGTCGAGGAGCACCACCTCAGCGTGGCCCGGCACCGGGCCCTGGCGTCCGTGGCGCCCCGGCTGCGCCTGGTCGACCTCGCGCGGGGCGTGGAGCAGCTGCGCCTGGTCAAGGACGAGGAGGAGATCTCCTGTCTGCGGATCGCGGCGGAGATCGCCGACCAGGCCCTCGGGGAGCTCCTGGAGTCGATCCTGGTGGGCCGCACGGAGCGCCATCTCGCCCTGGAGCTGGAGCGGCGGCTCGTCGACCACGGCGCGGACGGCGCGGCCTTCCCGACCTCCGTGGCCACCGGGCCGCACTCCGGGCGCGGCGGCCACCGCCCCACCGACCGGCGCGTCGAGGAGGGCGACTTCCTCTCCGTGTGCCTCGGCGCCGCGTACCGCGGCTACCGCAGCGAGGTCGGGCGGACCTTCGTGATCGGGACCTCGCCCGCGGACTGGCAGATCGAGCTCTACGACGTCGTCTTCGCCGCGCAGCGGGCGGGCCGCGAGGCCCTCACACCCGGTGCCGCCTGCCGCGACGTGGACCGCGCGGCCCGCCACGTCCTGGACGCCGCCGGGTACGCGGAGGGCCTCGCCGCACGCACCGGACACGGCGTCGGGCTCGAAATCGACGAGGACCCGCAGTTGGCGCCCGCAGCCATGGGTAAACTGGATGCTTGCGTGCCGGTCACCGTCGAACCGGGGGTTCACCTCCCGGGCCGGGGCGGGGTCCGGATCGATGACACGCTCGTCGTCCGCTGCGAGGCGGACGGCGGACCCGAGCTACTCACCATCACGACCAAGGAGCTGCTCGCGCTGTAGCGCGTGCGCCGGGGTCGTCCACGTCAGTCCAGGAGATTCCGCAACCGTGGCTTCCACGAACGACCTCAAGAACGGCATGGTGCTCAAGCTCGACGGGGGCCAGCTCTGGTCCGTCGTCGAGTTCCAGCACGTCAAGCCCGGCAAGGGCCCTGCCTTCGTGCGCACCAAGCTGAAGAACGTGCTCTCCGGCAAGGTCGTCGACAAGACGTTCAACGCCGGCGTCAAGGTCGAGACGGCCACTGTCGACAAGCGCGACATGCAGTTCTCGTACATGGACGGCGAGTACTTCGTCTTCATGGACATGGAGACCTACGACCAGCTGCACATCGACAAGAAGGCCGTCGGTGACGCCGCGAACTTCCTGATCGAGGGCTTCACGGCCACGGTCGCGCAGCACGAGGGCGAGGTCCTCTTCGTCGAGCTGCCCGCCGCCGTCGAGCTCACCATCCAGGAGACCGAGCCGGGCGTCCAGGGCGACCGCTCCACCGGCGGCACCAAGCCCGCCATCCTGGAGACCGGCCACCAGATCAACGTGCCGCTCTTCATCACCACCGGCGAGAAGATCAAGGTCGACACCCGCGACAGCGGCTACCTCGGCCGGGTGAACAGCTAACCGTGGCCGCCCGTAACACGGCCCGCAAGCGCGCCTTCCAGATCCTCTTCGAGGCCGACCAGCGTGGCGTCGACGTGCTCACCGTGCTCGCGGACTGGGTGCGTCACTCCCGGAGCGACACCCGGCAGCCGCCGGTGAGCGAGTACACCATGGAGCTCGTCGAGGGCTACCAGGAGCACGCGGCCCGCATCGACGAGCTGATCTCCCAGTACGCGGTGGGATGGACGCTCGACCGCATGCCGGTCGTCGACCGGAACATCCTGCGGCTCGGCGCGCACGAACTGATCTGGGTGGACGGCACGCCCGACGCCGTCGTCCTGGACGAGGCGGTTCAGCTCGCCAAGGAGTTCTCGACCGATGATTCGCCCGCCTTTGTGAATGGGCTGCTCGGTCGCTTCAAGGACCTCAAGCCGAGCCTTCGCCGGGACGCATAGCGACAGTTCGTTTTCGCGGTACCCCGGAGGGCCCGCGGCCAATACGGCCACGGGCCCTCCGGGGTTTTCCGCGTCGGGTGAAATCCACTGGGCCCGACAAAGCCGCCACTGGGCATGACAAAGCCGCCGGGGTGGCCGGAAACCCTCTCTGGGTTTCCGGCCACCCCGGCGGCACGTTTCTGCTGGAATCTCCCTTGACGGGATCAGACCTCTTCGTGGGCCACGGCGCGGCGCGCGTCCGCGTCCAGGACGCCCCAGCTGATCAGCTGCTCGGTGAGCACCGACGGCGACTGGTCGTAGATGACGGCGAGGGTGCGCAGGTCGTCCTGGCGGATGGAGAGCACCTTGCCGTTGTAGTCACCGCGCTGCGACTGGATCGTGGCGGCGTAGCGCTGCAGCGGGCCCGCCTTCTCGGCGGGGACGTGGGCGAGGCGCTCCAGGTCCAGGACCAGCTTGGGCGGCGGCTCGGCGGCACCGCCGGGCGGGGTGCCCGGAAGCAGTTCCTGCACCGGAACGCCGTAGAAGTCCGCCAGCTCGGCAAGGCGCTGCACGGTCACGGCGCGGTCGCCGCGCTCGTACGACCCCACCACGACCGCCTTCCAGCGACCCTGGGACTTCTCCTCGACACCGTGGAGGGAAAGGCCCTGCTGGGTACGGATGGCGCGGAGCTTGGCCCCGAGCTGTTTGGCGTATTCGCTGGACATATAGCTCCCCGGACGCTGTGACAACGTGCGGCTCCGCCGCGCGGCTGGTGACTCACTGTGAGGTTACGCAGCGTTACTTGGCTGCGTCAAGCCGAATGGGTCCGAGGGCCCCTTCCGAGGGGGAGGTGACGGCCCACGTTGCCGTTGCTGGTACCGTGAAAGACGCTGTAGGCGCCAGATGGCGCAAATTAGACGTCCTTTAAGGTCCGTCCCGTGAGGCGGAGAAGGAGGTCCGTTTTTATGGACACGCATGCCTCCGGTGTGCCGCGGCCCGTTCTCGAAGGCCCGGACATCGCACGGGTGTTGACCCGTATCGCCCACGAAATCGTGGAGCGCGCCAAGGGCGCCGACGACGTCGTTCTGCTCGGCATTCCGACCCGCGGCGTCTTCCTCGGCCGGCGGCTCGCCGCCAAGCTCGAGGAGATCACCGGCCGCAAGGTCCCCGTCGGCTCCCTCGACATCACGATGTACCGCGACGACCTGCGCATGCACCCGCCGCGCGCGCTCGCCCGCACCGAGATCCCCGGTGACGGCATCGACGGCCGCCTGGTCGTCCTGGTCGACGACGTGCTCTTCTCCGGTCGCACCATCCGTGCCGCCCTCGACGCCCTGAACGACATCGGCCGCCCGCGCGCGGTGCAGCTCGCCGTTCTCGTCGACCGCGGTCACCGAGAACTGCCCATCCGCGCCGACTACGTCGGCAAGAACCTCCCGACGTCGCTGCGGGAGACGGTCAAGGTCCAGCTCGCCGAGGAGGACGGCCGCGACGCCGTGCTGCTCGGTGCCAAGCCGACCGCCGCGGCCGGCGAGCAGTAGCCCGCCCCGTACCGGTACCGGACCCGTCGGGTCCGTACTGGCGCGCGCCCGCGCGCCGCTGCCCGGCCCAGGGACGCCCCCAGGCCTGAAGCACACCTGAAATCCCTTACGGAGCCCACCAGATGATGCGACACCTCATCTCGGCCGCCGACCTCACCCGCGACGACGCCGTCCTCATCCTCGACACCGCCGAGGAGATGGCCCGCGTCGCCGACCGGCCGATCAAGAAACTGCCGACGCTGCGCGGCCGTACCGTGGTCAACCTCTTCTTCGAGGACTCGACCCGCACCCGGATCTCGTTCGAGGCCGCCGAGAAGCGGCTGTCCGCCGACGTGATCAACTTCAGCGCCAAGGGGTCGAGCGTCTCCAAGGGGGAGTCCCTGAAGGACACCGCGCAGACCCTGGAGGCCATGGGTGTCGACGCCGTCGTCATCCGGCACGGGGCCTCCGGCGCGCCGTACACACTCGCGAACTCCGGCTGGGTCGACGCGGCGGTCATCAACGCCGGTGACGGCACCCACCAGCACCCCACGCAGGCCCTGCTCGACGCCTTCACCATGCGCCGCAGGCTCGTCGGCCGCGACACCGGCCTCGGGCAGGACCTGAGCGGCAGGCGGATCACGATCGTCGGTGACGTGCTGCACAGCCGCGTCGCCCGCTCCAACGTGGACCTGCTGCACACCCTCGGCGCAGAGGTCACCCTCGTCGCCCCGCCCACCCTGGTGCCGGTCGGCGTCGAGCACTGGCCGTGCGAGGTGTCGTACGACCTCGACCGCGTGCTGCCGAAGTCCGACGCCGTGATGATGCTGCGCGTCCAGCGCGAGCGCATGAACGCCGCGTTCTTCCCGACCGAGCGCGAGTACTCGCGCCGCTACGGCCTGGACGGCGACCGCATGGCCAAGATGCCCGACCACGCGATCGTGATGCACCCGGGCCCGATGGTCCGCGGCATGGAGATCACCGCCGAGGTCGCCGACTCCGACCGCTGCACGGTCGTCGAGCAGGTCGCCAACGGCGTCTCCATCCGCATGGCCGTCCTCTATCTGCTGCTCGGCGGCCAGGAGCCCGCCGTCACCCACACCCGTACCGAGGAGAAGTAGACATCATGAGCAAGATCCTTATCCGTGGTGCGCGGGTGCTCGGCGGCGAGCCGCAGGACGTGCTGATCGACGGCGAGACCATCGAGGCCGTGGGCGCCGGTCTGAGCGCCGAGGGCGCTACCGTCGTCGAGGCGGACGGCCAGGTCCTCCTGCCCGGCCTCGTCGACCTGCACACCCATCTGCGCGAGCCCGGCCGCGAGGACTCCGAGACCGTCCTCACCGGCACCCGCGCGGCCGCCAGCGGTGGCTACACCACCGTGTTCGCGATGGCCAACACCTTCCCGGTCGCCGACACCGCGGGCGTCGTCGAGCAGGTCTGGCGGCTCGGCAAGGAGTCCGGCTACTGCGACGTCCAGCCGATCGGCGCCGTCACCGTCGGCCTGGAGGGCAAGAAGCTCGCCGAGCTGGGCGCCATGCACGAGTCGGCCGCCGGGGTCACGGTCTTCTCCGACGACGGCAAGTGCGTCGACGACGCCGTGATGATGCGGCGCGCCCTGGAGTACGTGAAGGCCTTCGGCGGCGTCGTCGCCCAGCACGCCCAGGAGCCGCGGCTCACCGAGGGCGCCCAGATGAACGAGGGCGTCGTCTCGGCGGAGCTGGGGCTCGGCGGCTGGCCCGCCGTCGCCGAGGAGTCGATCATCGCCCGCGACGTGCTGCTCGCCGAGCACGTCGGCTCCCGGGTGCACATCTGCCACCTGTCCACGGCCGGGTCCGTCGAGATCGTCCGCTGGGCCAAGTCCCGCGGCATCGACGTCACCGCCGAGGTCACCCCGCACCACCTGCTCCTCACCGACGAGCTGGTCCGCTCGTACAACCCGGTCTACAAGGTCAACCCGCCGCTGCGCACCGAAGCCGACGTCATGGCGCTGCGCGAGGCCCTGGCCGACGGCACCATCGACATCGTGGCCACCGACCACGCCCCGCACCCGCACGAGGACAAGGACTGCGAGTGGGCCGCGGCCGCCATGGGCATGGTGGGCCTGGAGACCGCCCTCTCGGTGGTCCAGCACACGATGGTCGACACCGGCCTGCTCACCTGGGCCGGGGTCGCGGACCGGATGTCCGCCAAGCCCGCCGAGATCGGGCAGGCGCGCGGCCAGGGCCGTCCCGTCGCGCCCGGCGAGCCCGCGAACCTCACCCTCGTCGATCCGGCATACCGTGGAGCAGTGGACCCCGCGGGCTTCGCCTCCCGGAGCCGCAACACCCCCTACGAGGGCCGTGAGCTTCCGGGACGCGTCACGCACACCTGGCTCCGGGGTCGGGCCACGCTCGTCGACGGGAAGCTTCAGTGACCGCAACGCATCTCCTCACCCCCTCCGCCCTGCCCCAGCTGGCCGCCGACGAGAAGTCCGCGCAGGTCACCGACTGGGCCGCGCGCATCGGCTGGGTCGTCGGAATCCTGCTCTTCGTCGCGCTCGTCTACTGGCTGATGCGCGAGGGCTGGAAGTGGCGCGGCACCCTCCAGAGCGACCTGCCGGAGCTCCCTGGCGCGCCGTCCGAGCCGGGTGCGACGAAACTTGAGCTGACCGGCCGCTACCACGGCTCCACCACCGCGGGCCAGTGGCTGGACCGCATCGTGGCGCACGGCCTGGGCACCCGCAGCCGGGTGGAGCTCACCCTCACCGACGCGGGCCTGGACGTCGTACGCCCCGGGGCACGGGACTTCTTCATCCCGAAGGAGGCCCTGCGCGAGGCCCGCCTCGACAAGGGCATCGCGGGCAAGGTCCTCGCCGAGGGCGGTCTGCTGATCGTCACCTGGGCGCACGGCGACAGGCTGCTCGACTCCGGCTTCCGCTCCGACCACGCCGCGGAGCAGGCCGACTGGGTCGAGGCCCTCAACAACATGATCGACAACACCGAGATCGACGGCACCGGCGCCGGGATCCACAGCACGACGGAAACGGAAGGCGCACGATGACGACCTCCACCCAGGGGAACGCCGCGCAGCGGAAGGTGGCGCCTCCCGCCGTACTCGTCCTTGAGGACGGCCGCGTCTTCCGCGGCCGCGCCTACGGCGCGGTGGGGGAGACCTTCGGCGAGGCCGTGTTCTCCACCGGCATGACCGGCTACCAGGAGACCCTCACCGACCCCTCGTACCACCGCCAGGTGGTCGTGATGACCGCGCCGCACGTCGGCAACACCGGCGTCAACGACGAGGACCCCGAGTCCCAGCGCATCTGGGTCGCGGGCTACGTGGTCCGCGACCCCGCCCGGGTGCCCTCCAACTGGCGCTCCCGGCGCTCCCTCGACGAGGAGCTGCGGCGGCAGGACGTCGTCGGCATCAGCGGCGTCGACACCCGCGCCCTGACCCGCCACCTGCGCGAGCGCGGCGCCATGCGCGTCGGCGTCTTCTCCGGCGACGCGCTCGCCCCCGACGCCGAGCTGCTCGCCAAGGTGCAGGCGCAGCCGCAGATGAAGGGCGCGAACCTCTCCGCCGAGGTCGCCACCAAGGAGACGTACGTCGTCCCCGCGATCGGCCCCGGCGGCGAAGCCCTGCCCATCGGCACCGCGCGCTTCACCGTCGCCGCCGTCGACCTCGGCATCAAGGGCATGACCCCGCACCGCATGGCCGAGCGCGGCATCGAGGTGCACGTCCTTCCCGCCACCGCGACCGCCGAGGACGTCTACGCGGTCGACCCCGACGGCGTGTTCTTCTCCAACGGCCCCGGTGACCCGGCGACCGCCGACGGCCCCGTCGCCGTGATGCAGGAAGTCCTGAAGCGCAGGACGCCGCTGTTCGGCATCTGCTTCGGCAACCAGATCCTCGGCCGCGCGCTCGGCTTCGGCACGTACAAGCTGAAGTACGGCCACCGCGGCATCAACCAGCCCGTGCAGGACCGCACCACGGGCAAGGTCGAGGTCACCGCGCACAACCACGGCTTCGCCGTCGACGCGCCGCTCGACCAGGTCTCCGACACCCCCTTCGGACGCGCCGAGGTCTCCCACGTGTGCCTCAACGACCAGGTGGTGGAGGGGCTCCAGCTCCTCGACCAGCCCGCGTTCAGCGTCCAGTACCACCCTGAGGCGGCCGCGGGCCCGCACGACGCCGCGTACCTCTTCGACCGCTTCGTTTCCCTGATGGAGGGCCAGCGTGCCTAAGCGCACCGATATCCAGTCCGTCCTGGTCATCGGCTCCGGCCCGATCGTCATCGGCCAGGCCGCGGAGTTCGACTACTCCGGTACCCAGGCGTGCCGCGTCCTCAAGTCCGAGGGCCTGCGCGTCATCCTCGTCAACTCGAACCCGGCGACGATCATGACCGACCCGGAGATCGCCGACGCCACGTACGTCGAGCCGATCACCCCGGAGTTCGTCGAGAAGATCATCGCCAAGGAGCGCCCCGACGCGCTCCTGCCCACCCTCGGCGGTCAGACCGCGCTCAACACCGCGATCTCCATGCACGAGCAGGGCGTCCTGGAGAAGTACGGCGTCGAGCTGATCGGCGCCAACGTCGAGGCGATCAACAAGGGCGAGGACCGCGACCTGTTCAAGGAGGTCGTCGAGGCCGTCCGCGCCAAGATCGGCCACGGCGAGTCCGCACGCTCGGTGATCTGCCACTCCATGGACGACGTCCTGAAGGGTGTCGACGAGCTGGGCGGCTACCCGGTCGTCGTGCGGCCCTCCTTCACCATGGGCGGCGCCGGCTCCGGCTTCGCGCACAACGAGGACGAGCTGCGCCGCATCGCGGGCCAGGGCCTCACGCTCTCGCCGACCACCGAGGTGCTCCTGGAGGAGTCCATCCTCGGCTGGAAGGAGTACGAGCTGGAGCTGATGCGCGACAAGAGCGACAACGTCGTGGTCGTCTGCTCCATCGAGAACTTCGACCCGATGGGCGTGCACACCGGTGACTCGATCACCGTCGCGCCCTCGATGACCCTCACCGACCGCGAGTACCAGATCCTGCGGGACGTGGGCATCGCGATCATCCGTGAGGTCGGCGTCGACACCGGCGGCTGCAACATCCAGTTCGCGATCAACCCGGTCGACGGCCGCGTGATCGTCATCGAGATGAACCCGCGTGTCTCGCGGTCCTCCGCGCTGGCGTCGAAGGCCACTGGCTTCCCGATCGCGAAGATCGCCGCAAAGCTGGCCGTGGGCTATACGCTCGATGAGATCCCCAACGACATCACCGAGAAGACCCCGGCTTCCTTCGAGCCGACCCTCGACTACGTGGTCGTCAAGGCGCCGCGATTCGCCTTCGAGAAGTTCCCGCAGGCCGACTCCACGCTGACCACGACCATGAAGTCGGTCGGCGAGGCCATGGCCATCGGCCGCAACTTCACCGAGGCCCTGCAGAAGGCGCTGCGCTCCCTGGAGAAGAAGGGCAGCCAGTTCTCCTTCACCGGCAAGCCCGGCGACAAGTACACGCTCCTGCGCGCCGCCGTGCGCCCCACCGACGGCCGCATCAACACCGTCATGCAGGCCATCCGCGCCGGGGCCACCCCGCAGGAGGTCTTCGACGCAACCAAGATCGACCCCTGGTTCGTCGACCAGCTCTTCCTGATCAAGGAGATCGCGGACGAGCTGACCGAGGCCGACGACCTCACCCCCGAGCTGCTCGCCGAGGCCAAGCGGCACGGCTTCTCCGACACGCAGATCGCCGAGATCCGCGGTCTGCGCGAGGACGTGGTGCGCGAGGTCCGGCACGCCCTCGGCGTCCGTCCGGTCTACAAGACGGTCGACACCTGCGCCGCCGAGTTCGCCGCGAACACGCCGTACTTCTACTCCTCCTACGACGAGGAGTCCGAGGTCGCGCCGCGCGAGAAGCCCGCGGTGATCATCCTGGGCTCGGGCCCGAACCGCATCGGCCAGGGCATCGAGTTCGACTACTCCTGCGTCCACGCCTCCTTCGCGCTGAGCGACGCGGGCTACGAGACCGTCATGGTCAACTGCAACCCGGAGACCGTCTCCACCGACTACGACACCTCCGACCGGCTCTACTTCGAGCCGCTCACCCTGGAGGACGTCCTGGAGATCGTCCACGCCGAGTCCCTCGCGGGCCCGATCGCGGGCGTCGTCGTCCAGCTCGGCGGCCAGACCCCGCTCGGCCTCGCGCAGGCCCTGAAGGACAACGGCGTGCCCGTCGTCGGCACCCCGCCGGAGGCCATCCACGCCGCCGAGGACCGCGGCGCCTTCGGCCGCGTGCTCGCCGAGGCGGGCCTGCCCGCGCCCAAGCACGGCACCGCCACGACCTTCGCCGAGGCCAAGGCCATCGCCGACGAGATCGGCTACCCCGTGCTCGTCCGCCCGTCGTACGTGCTCGGCGGCCGCGGCATGGAGATCGTGTACGAGGAGGCCCGCCTCCAGGCGTACATCGCCGAGTCCACCGAGATCGGCGCGGACCGCCCGGTCCTGGTCGACCGCTTCCTCGACGACGCCATCGAGATCGACGTGGACGCGCTCTACGACGGCCACGAGCTGTACCTGGGCGGCGTCATGGAGCACATCGAGGAGGCCGGCATCCACTCCGGCGACTCGGCGTGCGCCCTTCCCCCCATCACGCTGGGCGGCCACGACATCAAGCGCCTGCGCACCTCCACCGAGGCCATCGCGCGCGGCGTCGGGGTGCGCGGCCTGATCAACATCCAGTTCGCCATGGCCGGGGACATCCTCTACGTCCTGGAGGCCAACCCGCGCGCCTCGCGCACCGTGCCCTTCACCTCGAAGGCCACCGCGGTGCCGCTCGCCAAGGCCGCCGCCCGCATCTCGCTCGGCGCGACCGTCGCCGAGCTGCGCGCCGAGGGGCTCCTGCCGGCCACCGGGGACGGCGGCGAGCTGCCGCTCGACGCGCCGATCTCCGTCAAGGAGGCCGTGATGCCGTGGTCGCGCTTCCGCGACATCCAGGGCCGCGGCGTCGACACCGTGCTCGGCCCGGAGATGCGCTCCACCGGCGAGGTCATGGGCATCGACTCCGTCTTCGGCACGGCGTACGCCAAGTCGCAGGCGGGCGCGTACGGGCCGCTGCCCACCAAGGGCCGCGCGTTCATCTCCGTCGCCAACCGCGACAAGCGCTCGATGATCTTCCCGGCCCGCGAGCTCGTCGCGCACGGCTTCGAGCTGCTCGCCACGTCCGGCACGGCCGAGGTCCTCAAGCGCAACGGCATCAACGCCACGGTCGTGCGCAAGCAGTCCGAGGGCGAGGGCCCGAACGGCGAGAAGACCATCGTCCAGCTGATCCACGACGGCCAGGTCGACCTCATCGTCAACACGCCGTACGGCACCGGCGGCCGCCTCGACGGCTACGACATCCGCACCGCGGCCGTCGCCCGGTCCGTGCCGTGCCTGACGACGGTCCAGGGCCTCGCTGCCGCGGTCCAGGGCATCGACGCCCTCCACCACGGCGGAGTGGGCGTGCGCTCGCTCCAGGAACACGCGGAACACCTGACCGCGGCCCGCGACTAGACAGCCCACGAGGGGGACACCGGATCCGGTGTCCCCCTCCTCATGAGGACACCAGCATGTACGCATTCTTCTTCCGGCTCGTCTTCCGGCGCATGGACCCCGAGCGCGCCCACCACCTCGCCTTCGCCTGGATCCGCCTCGCGGCCCGCGTCCCCGTCCTGCGGACCTTCGTGGCCGCCGCCCTGGCCCCCCGCTACAAGGAGCTGCGCACCGAGGCCCTCGGCCTGCGCATGCACGGCCCCTTCGGGCTCGCCGCCGGGTTCGACAAGAACGCCGTCGCGATCGACGGCATGGCCATGCTCGGCTTCGACCACGTCGAGATCGGCACGGTCACCGGCGAGCCGCAGCCCGGCAACCCCAAGAAGCGCCTCTTCCGCCTCGTCGAGGACCGCGCCCTGATCAACCGCATGGGCTTCAACAACGACGGCTCCGCGGCCGTCGCCGAGCGCCTGGCGACCCGCACGCCGGTCTTCCGGACCACCGTCGGCGTCAACATCGGCAAGACCAAGGTCGTGCCCGAGGCCGAGGCCGCCGCCGACTACGTGAAGTCCACCGAGCGCCTGGCCCGCCACGCCGACTACCTCGTCGTGAACGTGTCCTCGCCGAACACGCCGGGCCTTCGCAACCTCCAGGCCACCGAGTCGCTGCGGCCCCTGCTGAGCGCCGTGCGCGAGGCCGCCGACCGCAGCGTCGAGGGCCGCCGCGTCCCGCTGCTCGTCAAGATCGCGCCCGACCTGGCCGACGAGGACGTCGACGCGGTCGCCGACCTCGCCGTGGAGCTCGGCCTGGACGGCATCATCGCCACGAACACGACCATCGCGCGCGAGGGCCTCGGCCTGGTCTCCGACCCGGAGCTCGTGGAGGAGACCGGCGGCCTGTCCGGCGCGCCCCTGAAGGAACGCTCCCTGGAGGTCCTGCGCCGCCTCTACGCGCGCGTGGGCGACCGGATCACCCTGGTGGGCGTCGGCGGCGTCGAGAACGCCGAGGACGCCTGGCAGCGCATCCTCGCGGGCGCGACCCTGGTGCAGGGCTACAGCGCGTTCATCTACGAGGGCCCGTTCTGGGCGCGCGGGATCCACAAGGGCCTCGCCGCGCGGCTCGCCGCCTCCCCGTACGCCACGCTCGCCGAAGCGATCGGCGCCGACACCCGAAAGGCCTCCGCCGCATGAGCCCCCAGGAACCCTTCGGCGCGCGCCTGCGCCGGGCCATGGACACCCGCGGCCCGCTCTGCGTGGGCATCGACCCGCACGCCTCCCTCCTGGCGGCGTGGGGCCTCGGCGACGACATCAAGGGCCTGGAGACCTTCACGCGCACCGTCGTGGAGGCCCTGGGCGACCAGGTCGCCGTCTTCAAGCCGCAGGCGGCGTTCTTCGAGCGCTTCGGCTCGCGCGGCGTCGCCGTCCTGGAGCGGGCCGTGGCGGAGCTGCGCGCCGCCGGCGGCCTGGTGGTCATGGACGCCAAGCGCGGCGACATCGGCTCCACCATGGCCGCGTACGCGGAGGCCTTCCTGCACCCGGACGCGCCGCTGTTCTCGGACGCCCTGACGGTCTCGCCGTACCTCGGGTACGAGTCCCTGCGGCCCGCCGCGGACCTCGCCGGGGAGAGCGGCTCGGGGCTCTTCGTGCTCGCCCTGACGTCCAACCCCGAGGGCGCGGAGGTGCAGCGCGCCGAGCGCGCCGACGGCCGCACCGTCGGAGCGACCATGCTGGGCCACCTCGCGCGCGAGAACGCCGGCGCCGCGCCCATGGGCTCCTACGGCGCGGTGGTCGGCGCCACCCTCGGCGACCTGTCCTCCTTCGACCTGGACATCAACGGGCCGCTCCTGGCCCCCGGCATCGGCGCGCAGGGGGCGACGCCCGCGGACCTGCCCCGCGTCTTCGGCGCGGCCGTGCGCAACGTCGTGCCGAACGTGAGCCGCGGCGTGCTGAAGGCGGGCCCCGACGCCGGGGCGCTGCGGGAGGCCGCCGCGCGCTTCGCGGACGAGGTGCGCCAAGCGGTCGGCGGCTAGCTCTCACCGCCACGCGCCCGAGGTGTACGCCCCGGGGCCGGATCGTCCGGTCCCGGGGCGGACGCAGGGGGGCCCGGACCCGGCGGGCGACCTCGCTTCGGGGTCGATCCTCGGCCACGTGTGTGTTCCGCATTCGGCCCCGTGGACGTTCCGCGGACGTCCTGCATCGACGGCATCAGCCTGCCGAACTAACGCGTTGCTTACACGACACCCGGCCAAAACAGGGGTGAATTGCCCGATATGCCCGGCTCGGGCGAGGCTGACCTGGACTTTTCGCTTGTTCTCGCTGACTCAGGCGGCCATGGCCGCTAGTCTCCGACCAGAGCCAACGGGCAAGCGCGTTGCACGTTGCTCCCCTGGTGTGGGGCGACTAGGTTCCTCACCGGTCCGTATCCGACAGTTCGATCTTCGAGGTGACGTAGGCGTGGCTCTTCCGCCCCTTACCCCTGAACAGCGCGCAGCCGCGCTCGAAAAGGCCGCCGCGGCTCGCCGGGAGCGGGCCGAGGTCAAGAATCGACTCAAGCACTCCGGCGCCTCCCTGCATGAGGTCATCAAGCAGGGCCAGGAGAATGACGTCATCGGCAAGATGAAGGTCTCCGCCCTCCTGGAGTCCCTGCCGGGCGTGGGCAAGGTCCGCGCCAAGCAGATCATGGAGCGCCTCGGCATCTCCGAGAGCCGCCGAGTGCGCGGTCTTGGCTCCAACCAGATCGCGTCCCTGGAGCGCGAGTTCGGCGGCAGCGGCGCCTGACGGCCCCGCGCCGTCCTGGGAACCTGGTCTCAGGCACCTCTGAGAACCTGGATAATCGCTGCATGAGTGAACGTCCGCGGCTGACCGTGCTCTCCGGCCCCTCCGGGGTCGGCAAGAGCACGGTCGTCGCCCATATGCGCAAGGAACACCCCGAGGTCTGGCTCTCGGTCTCGGCGACGACCCGCAAGCCGCGCCCCGGCGAGCGCCATGGTGTGCACTATTTCTTCGTCTCGGACGAGGAAATGGACAAGCTGATCGCCAATGGTGAGCTCCTGGAGTGGGCGGAGTTCGCGGGCAACCGCTACGGCACGCCCCGCCGGGCCGTCATGGACCGCCTGGAGGCGGGCGAGCCCGTCCTCCTGGAGATCGACCTCCAGGGCGCCCGGCAGGTGCGGGAGTCGATGACCGACGCCCAGCTGGTCTTCCTCGCCCCGCCGAGCTGGGACGAGCTGGTCCGCCGCCTCACCGGCCGCGGCACCGAGGCGGCCGAGGTCATCGAGCGCAGGCTCCGGGCCGCGCGCGTGGAGCTGGCCGCGGAGCCCGAGTTCGACACCACCCTGGTCAACACCTCGGTCGAGGACGTGGCGCGCGAGCTGCTAGCCTTGATGAAAGTTGTTTGATCTTCACCCCCTTCGGAAGGCAGAGAGTGTCCTCTTCCATCACCGCGCCCGAGGGCATCATCAACCCGCCGATTGATGAGCTGCTCGAGGCCACCGACTCGAAGTACAGCCTGGTGATCTACGCCGCCAAGCGCGCCCGTCAGATCAACGCGTACTACTCGCAGCTCGGTGAGGGCCTCCTCGAGTACGTGGGCCCGCTCGTGGACACCCACGTGCACGAGAAGCCGCTGTCGATCGCGCTCCGCGAGATCAACGCCGGCCTGCTGACGTCCGAGGCCATCGAGGGCCCGGCGCAGTAAGCAGTCATACGTTCACCACAGGCCCGGCAGAGCACCTGCCGGGCCTGTGGTGTGTCATGGAGTCGTACGCGCGCGGCAGCGGCCGCGCAACCGAGTGCGGGGAGGCACGGTGGACAAGCCGAAGGTCGTTCTGGGGGTCAGCGGTGGAATCGCCGCCTACAAGGCGTGCGAGCTGCTGCGCAGGCTCACCGAGTCCGGCCACGACGTACGGGTCGTGCCCACCGCGTCCGCGCTGCACTTCGTCGGCGCCGCGACCTGGTCGGCGCTGTCCGGCCACCCCGTATCCACGGAGGTCTGGTCCGACGTCCACGAGGTGCCGCACGTGCGCATCGGGCAACACGCCGACCTGGTGATCGTGGCGCCCGCCACGGCCGACATGCTGGCCAAGGCCGCCCACGGCCTCGCCGACGACCTCCTGACGAACACGCTGCTCACGGCCCGCTGCCCCGTGGTCTTCGCACCCGCGATGCACACCGAGATGTGGGAGCACCCGGCCACCCAGGAGAACGTCGCCACGCTGCGCCGCCGCGGCGCGCTCGTCGTGGAACCGGCCGTCGGCCGCCTCACCGGCGTCGACACCGGCAAGGGGCGCTTCCCCGAGCCCGCCGAGCTCTTCGACGTCGTACGCCGCGTCCTCGCGCGCGGCACGGCCGCCCAGGACCTCGCGGGCCGGCACGTCGTCGTCAGCGCGGGCGGCACCCGCGAGCCCCTCGACCCGGTGCGCTTCCTCGGCAACCGCTCCTCCGGCAAGCAGGGCTACGCCCTCGCCCGCAGCGCCGCCGCGCGCGGCGCCCGCGTCACGCTCGTCGCGGCGAACACCGCGCTGCCGGACCCGGCGGGCGTCGACCTCGTGCCCGTGGGCACCGCCGTGCAGCTGCGCGAGGCCGTCCTGAAGGCGGCGGCCGACGCCGACGCCGTGGTCATGGCCGCCGCCGTCGCCGACTTCCGCCCGGCCGCTTACGCCGCCGGAAAGATCAAGAAGCAGGACGGCGAGGACCCGGCGCCGCTCGCCCTCGTCCGCAACCCGGACATCCTCGCCGAGCTCGCGGGCGACCGCCCGCGCCCCGGGCAGGTCGTCGTGGGCTTCGCGGCCGAGACGGACAACGTGCTGGCCAACGGCCGGGCCAAGCTCGCCCGCAAGGGCTGCGACCTTCTCGTAGTGAACGAAGTCGGCGAGCGCAAGACGTTCGGCTCTGAGCGGAACGAGGCCGTGGTCCTTGGCGCCGACGGCAGCGAGACGCCGGTGCCCTACGGGCCCAAGGACGATCTCGCCGACACGGTGTGGGACCTGGTCGTTCCGCGCCTTGACCGGTCGTAACGCCACTGAACCCATCGGTCCGGATCGCGACCGGGCCGATGGCCGGATTCAACCTCCGGCGCACCATTCGCCCCTCTGGGCTCTTTAAACCCACCCTAAACCCGCCAAATGCGGGCCTTGAGCCCTCTGGTGGAGACCGATCGTCGTATCGCACAATGCAGTGCCGCAGGTCACAGGCCTCTCTTCTGACGAGAGAGGTGGCCATGCGGCCGTGTGTGACCGATAAACTGGTCTCGGACGTCGTCGAGCGCAGCTCTCGGCCCGTCCATCAATGATCAGCCAGCAGCCGCTGCAACCACAGGGAGCGATGTGTCCCGCCGTCTCTTCACCTCGGAGTCCGTGACCGAGGGTCACCCCGACAAGATCGCTGACCAGATCAGCGACACCATTCTCGACGCGCTTCTGCGTGAGGACCCGACGTCCCGGGTCGCCGTCGAAACGCTCATCACCACCGGCCTCGTGCACGTCGCCGGTGAGGTCACGACCAAGGCGTACGCGCCGATCGCGCAGCTGGTGCGCGAGAAGATCCTCGAGATCGGATACGACTCCTCGAAGAAGGGCTTCGACGGCGCCTCCTGCGGCGTCTCGGTGTCCATCGGCGCGCAGTCCCCGGACATCGCGCAGGGCGTCGACACGGCGTACGAGAGCCGCGTCGAGGGCGACGAGGACGAGCTCGACCGCCAGGGCGCCGGTGACCAGGGCCTGATGTTCGGCTACGCCTGCGACGAGACCCCGGAGCTGATGCCGCTCCCGATCCACCTCGCGCACCGCCTCTCGCGCCGCCTCTCCGAGGTCCGCAAGAACGGCACCATCCCCTACCTGCGTCCCGACGGAAAGACCCAGGTCACCATCGAGTACGACGGCGACAAGGCCGTCCGCCTCGACACGGTCGTCGTCTCCTCGCAGCACGCGTCGGACATCGACCTGGAGTCGCTCCTCGCCCCCGACATCCGCGAGTTCGTCGTCGAGCCGGAGCTCAAGGCCCTGGTCGACGACGGCATCAAGCTGGAGACCGAGGGCTACCGCCTCCTGGTCAACCCCACCGGCCGCTTCGAGATCGGCGGCCCGATGGGTGACGCGGGCCTGACCGGCCGCAAGATCATCATCGACACCTACGGCGGCATGTCCCGCCACGGCGGCGGCGCCTTCTCCGGCAAGGACCCGTCCAAGGTGGACCGCTCGGCGGCGTACGCGATGCGCTGGGTCGCCAAGAACGTCGTGGCCGCGGGCCTCGCCTCGCGCTGCGAGGTTCAGGTCGCCTACGCCATCGGCAAGGCCGAGCCGGTCGGTCTGTTCGTCGAGACCTTCGGCACCAACACGATCGACACGGACAAGATCGAGCAGGCCATCAGCGAGGTCTTCGACCTCCGCCCGGCCGCGATCATCCGCGACCTCGACCTGCTCCGCCCGATCTACTCCCAGACCGCCGCGTACGGCCACTTCGGCCGCTCGCTGCCGGAGTTCACCTGGGAGAAGACGGACCGCGTGGACGCGCTGCGGACGGCCGCCGGTCTCTGATCGAACCCAGTACGCACGGCCCCGGACCCCTGTGGTCCGGGGCCGTTGTCGTGTGCCCGTGCGGGCCGCCGGGCCGTGGCGCTGTCAGTGACGTCTGGTAGGAATTTGGCTGTGAGCAGCGAGAACGGGGCAGGTGGCGGGGCGGTGGGTGAGGGGCCGGAGCAGCTTGCGCTCATTCGGGAGAGCGTGCGGAAGGCGAAGGCGCCGAAGGCCAAGCCGCGGACGTGGCGGGGGGCCGCGCTCGCCGCGGAGCGTCCGGTGGCGCGGGTCGTCGTGGACAAGGGCGTGCTGCACCTCGACCGGTACTTCGACTACGCCGTGCCCGCGGAGCTCGACGAGCAGGCGCAGCCCGGGGTGCGGGTGCGCGTCCGCTTCGGCGCCGGCTCGCGGAACGTGCGTGCGGGGCGCCGCGAGGGCGGCGGCCTGATCGACGGCTTCCTGGTCGAGCGCGTCGCCGAATCGGACTACAGCGGGCCGCTGGCGGCCATCGCCCAGGTCGTGTCGCCCGAGCCCGTCCTTGACGAGGAGCTGCTCGGGCTCGCCCGGGCCGTGGCCGACCGCTATGCGGGAAGCCTCGCGGACGTGTTGCAGCTGGCGATTCCGCCCCGGCACGGCCGGGCCGAGGGACGGCCGTCGCCGCCCGCCCCGCAGCCGCCGCCCGCGCCGGAGCCCGGGTCGTGGCGGCGGTATGCGCGGGGGCCCGAGTTCGTCGCCGCGCTCGCGGCGGGCGGGGCGCCCCGGGCCGTGTGGACCGCGCTTCCGGGGCCGCTGTGGGCCGAGGAGATCGCCCGGGCCGTGCGGGCGACGCTCGCCTCGGGGCGCGGCGCGCTCGTCGTCGTGCCCGCCGGGCGGCCCGCGGCCCGGGTGGACGCCGCGCTGCGGGCGCTGCTCGGCGAGGGGCAGCACGCGCTGTTGACCGCCGACGCGGGGCCGGAGCGGCGGTACCGGGAGTGGCTGGCCGTCCGGCGCGGCTCCGTGCGGGCCGTCGTGGGGACGCGGGCCGCCATGTTCGCCCCCGTGCGCGATCTCGGCCTCGTCGTCGTCTGGGACGACGGGGACGCCAGCCACGCGGACGACAACGCGCCCTTCCCGCACGTGCGGGAGGTCCTGGAGCTGCGGGCGTCGCGGGACAGGTGCGCCTTCCTGCTCGGGAGCTGGGGCTGCACGGTCGAGGGCGCGCAGCTCGTCGAGAGCGGCTGGGCGGTGCCCGTGGTGGCCGACCGGGACCAGGTGCGGGGCGCGGCGCCGCTGGTGCGCACCGTGGGGGACGGCGACCTCGCGCGCGACGAGGCCGCCCGTGCCGCCCGGCTGCCGAGCCTGGCCTGGCAGATCGCCCGCGACGGGCTGAAGCACGGCCCCGTCCTGGTGCAGGTGCCCCGGCGGGGGTACGTACCGCGGCTCGCCTGCGAGCGGTGCCGGGAGCCCGCGCGGTGCCGGCACTGCGCGGGCCCGCTGGAGGCGCGCGGCGCCGGGGCCCTGGTCTGCGGCTGGTGCGGGCGGGACGAGGCCGCCTGGCACTGCCCCGAGTGCGGCGGCTTCCGGCTGCGGGCGCAGGTCGTGGGCGCGCGGCGGACCGCCGAGGAGCTGGGGCGGGCCTTTCCCGCGGTGCCGGTGCGGACCTCCGGGCGCGAGCAGGTGCTCGACACGGTGGGCGGGGCGCCCGCCCTGGTCGTGAGCACGCCGGGCGCGGAGCCCGTGGCCGAGGGGGGCTATGCCGCGGCGCTGCTCCTCGACGGCTGGGCCATGCTCGGGCGGCCGGACCTGCGCGCGGGCGAGGACGCGCTGCGGCGGTGGATCGGCGCCGCCGCGCTGGTGCGCGACCAGGGCGCGGGCGGCACCGTGGTGATCGTCGCCGAGCCGACGCTGCGGCCGGTGCAGGCGCTGGTGCGGTGGGATCCGGTCGGGCACGCGGTGCGGGAGCTGGCCGAGCGGGCGGAGCTGGGGTTTCCGCCGGTGTCGCGGATGGCGTCGGTGACGGCTGCCCCCGAGGCGCTCACCGAGTTCCTGGCCCAGGCGGAGCTGCCCCCGGACGCCGAGATCCTCGGGCCCGTGCCGGTGCCCGCCGCCGAGCCCGGCCGCCCGCGCCGCCCCGGCGACGCGCCTCCGGGCGAGCGGTGGGAGCGCGCCCTGGTGCGGGTGCCCCCGGGCAGCGGCGCGGCCCTTGCCCGCGCCCTCAAGACGGCGCTGGCCGCGCGGATGGCGCGGGGGGTGGCGGCGCAGCAGGCGGTCCGGGTGCGGATCGATCCGGCGGACATCGGGTGAGCCCTGGGGCCGGTGCGGCCTCTGGCGCGGCCTCCGGCCGGGCCCGGGAGGAGGCCTTCGCCGCGCCTCCCGGGGCGTACGGGCTTCCGCGCCCGTCCTGTCACAGGACACAGCGATGCCCCCGCCCGGCGTCCGGGCAGGGGCATCGTGGACGTCAGCCGTTGCGCGGGCCGGGGAAGGCGCCAGGGCGGACGTCGTCACGGAGGCCGGGGCTGCCCGCCGTGGGCTGGGTGGGCATGGCGCGGGCCGCGGGGACGGAGGGGAGCGGGGTGCCCACGGGGACCGTGCGGGTCGTGGTGGAGGGCTCGGTGGCGCGGTCCGGCTCGGCGGCGGCCGGTGTGGTCTGTGCCGTGGTCCTGCGGGCGCCGTAGCGGCGGTGGACCGCCTGCTTGGTGACGCCGAGCGCGGAGCCCACCGCGTCCCACGAGAAGCCCAGCGAGCGGTCGAAGTCGACCGCGGCGGTCACCAGGGTCTCGACGCTGTCCCGCAGTTCCTGGGCGAGGCGGACGGTCGGAGCGGGTGCGCGCCCGTACACGACGAAGCCCGCGGAGGGGCTGGAGCGACGCGGGCGGTAGACGTTGCCGAGCTGCGCGGTGAGGGTGCGCAGTGCGTCCACCTGCCGGCGGACCCGCTCGATGTCCCGTACCAGGAGGTGCAGGCTGGCCCGTGCCTGGGCGTCGTGGGTTGCGTGGTCGGCCATGAACAAGCCTCTCGAACCGGCGTTGAGGGATCGGGTGTTGTGGAGTGATCGGGCTGGGAGGTCGGGAACGGGGTGGGTGGGGACGGGGCGGGGCGGAAGCGACGGGTGGCCCGGCCGTCGTGCGGCTGCCGGGACGCCTTGGGCGCGGTGGTGAAGGAAATGACGGGGAACGACGGGCAATGCGGAGAGGGCCGCGTGCGCGGCCCGTTCCGGTCAACTTTTTCTTGACCAACGCGCTACGTCGTGAGGGGTCACGGTCCCAGGGCGTATCCGCATATGCGCAGGGCGCGCGGGGGTGCGTACGCCCCCAGGGTGCTTCCACGGTTGCGTGGGGCGTCCCGTCGAGACGCCCCGAGGTACCCCGAACCGACACTTCGGGCAATGCCGTCAAGTCGCCCGAAAACCGTGTAAGGAGGCTTGTGTCCCGTCCCCCGTGGGGGGAACCGCGGCGGCCCATAGACTGGTGCGCTGCCGTCGCCGCACGGCGCGCCGCCGCCGACCCCCAGAAATCCGAGGTAGCACCCAGTGAAGCTGGTCTTCGCAGGCACCCCCGAGGTCGCCGTCCCCGCCCTGGACGCCCTGATCGCCTCCGGCCGGCACGAGGTGGCCGCCGTCGTCACCCGCCCCGACGCCCCGGCGGGCCGGGGCCGCAGGCTGGTCGCGAGCCCGGTCGCCGAGCGCGCGGCGGAGGCCGGGATCGAGGTGCTCAAGCCCGCGAAGCCGCGTGACGAGGAGTTCCTCGCCCGGCTCCGGGAGATCGCTCCGGACTGCTGCCCGGTGGTCGCCTACGGTGCCCTGCTGCCCAAGGCCGCCCTGGACATCCCCGCCCGCGGCTGGGTCAACCTGCACTTCTCGCTGCTTCCCGCCTGGCGCGGCGCGGCCCCCGTGCAGCACTCCCTCATGGCCGGTGACGAGATCACCGGTGCCTCGACCTTCCTGATCGAGGAGGGCCTGGACTCCGGTCCTGTGTACGGCACGGTCACCGAGGAGATTCGGCCCACCGACACCAGCGGCGACCTGCTGACCCGCCTCGCGTTCGCGGGTTCCGGGCTGCTCGCCGCGACCATGGACGGCATCGAGGACGGCAGCCTGACCGCCGTCCCGCAGCCCGCCGACGGCGTCACCCTCGCGCCGAAGATCACGGTCGAGGACGCGCGCGTCGACTGGACGGCCCCCGCCCTGCGCGTGGACCGCGTGGTGCGCGGCTGCACCCCCGCGCCGGGCGCCTGGACCGTCTTCCGCGGCGAGCGCCTCAAGCTGATCCAGGCCGTGCCGGCGGTGGACCGCACCGACCTCGCGCCCGGCGAGCTCTCCGTCGGCAAGAAGAACCTGTACGTCGGCACGGGCTCGTACGCCGTGGAGCTGCTGTGGGTGCAGGCGCAGGGCAAGAAGCCGATGGCCGCCGCCGACTGGGCGCGCGGGGTGCGGATCGCCCCGGGTGAGACCTTGGGCGCGGGCGACGTACGCTGAACTGGTCCGTCCCTCGGCCCGCAGCGGGCCCCCGGCCTTGGCGGACGTCTGATCCTCATGCAGCGGAGCACCTTTGAACGACCAGCCGAGCCGCCGTCCCCGCACCCAGGGCAAGCCCGGGAAGTCCGGGAAGCCCGGCAGGCCCCACAAGCCCTACCGGCGCCCGGAGCGGGACCCCGTGCGCATCCTCGCCTTCGAGGCGCTGCGGGCCGTGGACGAGCGCGACGCGTACGCGAACCTGGTCCTTCCGCCGCTGCTGCGCAAGGCCCGGGAGAAGGGTGACTTCGACGCGCGGGACGCGGCGCTCGCCACGGAGCTCGTCTACGGCACGCTGCGCCGTCAGGGCACGTACGACGCGATCGTCGCGGCCTGCATCGACCGGCCGCTGCGCGAGGTCGACCCGCCCGTCCTCGACGTGCTGAACCTGGGCGTGCACCAGCTGCTCGGCACCCGCATCCCCACGCACGCCGCCGTGTCCGCGTCCGTGGAGCTGGCGCGCGTGGTCCTCGGCGACGGGCGGGCCAAGTTCGTCAACGCGGTGCTGCGCAAGGTCGCGGGCGACGACCTCGACGGGTGGCTGGAGAAGGTCGCCCCGCCGTACGACGACGACCCCGAGGACCATCTGGCCGTGGTGCATTCGCATCCGCGATGGGTCGTCTCCGCGCTGTGGGACTCGCTCGGCGGCGGCCGGGCGGGCATCGAGGGCCTGCTCGAGGCCGACAACGAACGGCCCGAGGTGACCCTCGTGGCCCGGCCGGGGCGGTCCACGGCCACCGAGCTCCTTGACGCGCTCGACAGCGAGGCCGCGCTGCCGGGCCGCTGGTCGCCGTACGCCGTGCGGCTCGCCGAGGGCGGCGAGCCCGGGCGGATCGAGGCGGTGCGCGCGGGGCGCGCCGGGGTGCAGGACGAAGGCAGCCAGCTCGTCGCCCGCGCGCTCGCGGACGTGCCGATCGAGGGGCCCGACACGAAGTGGCTCGACGGGTGCGCGGGGCCCGGGGGCAAGGCCGCGCTGCTCGCGGGGCTCGCCGCCGAGCGCGGGGCCGTCCTGCTCGCCTCCGAGAAGCAGCCGCACCGGGCCGGGCTCGTGGGCCAGGCCCTCGCGGGCAACCCCGGTCCGTACCAGGTCATCGCCGCCGACGGCACGCGCCCGCCGTGGCGGCCCGGCACCTTCGACCGGATCCTCATGGACGTGCCCTGCACGGGGCTCGGCGCGCTGCGGCGGCGGCCCGAGGCGCGGTGGCGGCGCCGCCCCGAGGACCTGGAGGGGTTCGCGCCGCTCCAGCGGTCGCTGCTGCGCAGGGCGCTGGAGTCCGTGCGCGTGGGCGGTGTCGTGGGGTACGCCACCTGTTCGCCGCACCTCGCGGAGACCCGGGCCGTCGTGGACGACGTGCTCAAGCAGACGGGCGGCGCCGAGCTGGTCGACGCGCGCCCGCTGTTCCCGGGGGTGCCCGCGCTGGGCGAGGGGCCCGACGTACAGCTGTGGCCCCATGTGCACGGTACGGACGCGATGTACTTGGCGGTCATCCGGCGTACGGGGTGACGCGGGGCTCCGCCCCGGAGCCCCCGGCCGGGTGCGGCGCACCGCGGGCTCGTCCTCACACGTCGGACGGGCTCGCGTCTCCCGTGGGGCTCGCTTGTTCCGGCGCCTGTTCCTTCGCCAGCGCGTGCGGCCACCAGATCTTCGGGCCCACGTCCAGGAACACGCTGGTGACCAGGATCGAGCGGACGATGAAGGTGTCCAGGAGGACACCCAGGGCCACGGAGAAGCCCACTTCGACGAAGGCGACCATCGGGATCGTGCCGAGGACGGCGAAGGTGCCCGCGAGGACCAGGCCCGCCGAGGTGATGACCGCCCCGGTGGCGGCCAGGGCGGTCACGACGCCGGGGCGGGTGCCGTGGGCGGCCGCGTCCTCGCGGACGCGGGTGGTCAGGAAGATGTTGTAGTCGATGCCCAGGGCCACGAGGAAGACGAAGACGAACAGCGGGAAGTCCGTCGACTCGCCGGGGAAGTCGAAGACGTGGCGGAAGACCAGCGCGCTGATGCCGAGGGCCGCGGAGAAGGAAAGCACCACGGTGGCGATGAGCAGCAGCGGCGCCACGATCGCCCGGAGCAGCAGGGCGAGGATCAGCAGGACCACCACGAGTACGAGCGGGATGACCAGTTTGTCGTCGTGGATCGTGGCCTCGTCCATGTCGAGGAGTGTCGCTGTGCCGCCGCCGATCTTCGCATCCGCGTCGGGTACGTCGTGGACGGCGTTCCGGACCCGTTCGACGGTGTCCTTGGCCGCCTCGCTGTCGGAGGGGTCCGTGAGGACCGCCTCGTAGAGGACCTTGCCGTCGTGCTCGGCCTTGGTGCCCGGCGGCACGGCCACCGTCGCCGGGTCCACGCCCCGGGTCCCGCTGACGACGCGGCTGACGTCCTCGGCCCTGGCCCGGTCGGCGACCACGACCAGCGGGTCGCCGCTGCCCGCGGGGAAGTACTCCGCCGACACCTCCTGGCCGGTGACGGAGTTCGGCTTGTCGAGGAAGGCGTCCTCGTTGCTGACGCCCGCCGCGCGCAGCTGGAGCAGGCCCAGGGAGAGCGCCGCGAGTGCCACGGAGGTGGCGACCCACGTCAGCCGGGGGCGGCGCGCGATGCGGCGGCCCATGCGGGCCCACACGCCGTGCTCGGCGGGGTCGGCGGAGCCGTGGCGCGGGATCTTCGGCCAGAACAGCCAGCGGCCGCAGATCACAAGGAGGGCGGGGAACAGCGACAGCATCACGAGCAGCGCGACCCCCACGCCGATCGCGGCGACGGGCCCGAGGCCGCGCGTGGAGTTCATCTCGGCCGCGAGCAGCACCAGCATGCTCACGACGACGGTCGCGCTGGAGGCGATGACGGCGGGCCCGGCCCGGTGCAGGGCGAGGGCCATCGCCTCGTGCCGGTCCTCGTGGCGGCGCAGCTCCTCGCGGTAGCGGGCGACCAGGAGCAGGGCGTAGTCCGTCCCCGCGCCGAAGACGAGCACGGTGAGGATGCCCGCGCTCTGGCCGTTCACGGTCAGGCCCGCGTGCTCGGCGAGGAGGTAGATCAGCGCCTGGGCGGTGAAGAGGGAGACGAGCGCGGAGAACAGGGGCACCAGCAGGAGCACGGGGCTGCGGTAGGTGATCAGCAGCGCCACCACGACGACGCCGCCCGCGGCGAGCAGCAGCGTGGAGTCGATGTCGGCGAACGCCTTCGAGAAGTCCGCGCCGATCCCGGCGGGCCCCGTGACGTAGACGTCCAGGCCGTCGGCGCTGTCGCCCACCGCGTCGCGCACGTCGTCGACGGCGTCCGGCAGGTCGTTGTAGGTGTCGTTGTTCACCGTGAGCGGTACGTACACCTGGGCCGCGTGGGCGTCGCCGCCCTTCGCGCCGCCGCCCTTCTTGTCGAACGTCGGGCCGCGGGTCTCGTCGCCGCGGATCCAGTGCGAGCGCAGCTGTTTGATCCTGCCGACGCCCTGGTCGATCCGCTCGCGGTCCGCGGCCGTCAGGGGGTCGTCCTCGCGCGCGAACACGACGACCATCGGCATCGTCTCGGGCCTGAACTCCTCGGACACGTCCAGGACTTGGGTGGACTCGGCGGACCGCGGCACCCAGGACGAGGTGGTGTTGTCCTGTTCGTCGGTGAGCTTCTGGGCGAACGGCGCCGCGATGACGAGGGCGGCCAGCCAGAGCACGAGCACCAGCCACTTGGCGCGCCGTCCGCAGACCAGCCACGCCGCTCCCCGGCGGGCCTGCCGCCGCTGGTCGGGCCGTGCCTTCGGCGTTCCTGGCATAGGTGCCCCCTGCTGCCCCACGCACTGCCGGTGGACGGCCAGCATGGCACGCGGCGTGCGGGCGCGGGAGGGAGTACGGGGACGCCCCGCACACCTTGGCGGGACCGGAGCGGGCAACCACCGCCGGGCATGGCAGGCTTGGGGCATGGCCCCGCAGATCAACCCCAGCATCCTGTCCGCCGACTTCGCCCGCCTCGCCGAGGAGGCGAAGGCCGTCGAGGGCGCGGACTGGCTCCATGTCGACGTCATGGACAACCACTTCGTGCCGAACCTCACCCTCGGGGTGCCGGTCGTAGAGTCCCTGGCGCGGGCGACGGACACGCCGCTGGACTGCCATCTGATGATGGAGGACCCGGATCGCTGGGCCCCGCAGTACGTCGAAGCGGGTGCCGGGTCCGTCACCTTCCACGCGGAGGCCGCCGCCGCGCCCGTGCGGCTCGCCCGCGAGATCCGCGCCAAGGGCGCCCGCGCCTCCATGGCGCTGAAGCCCGCGACGCCCATCGAGCCGTACGAGGACCTGCTCCCCGAGCTCGACATGCTGCTGATCATGACCGTCGAGCCCGGCTTCGGGGGCCAGGCCTTCCTCGACATCATGCTCCCCAAGATCCGCCGCACCCGTGAGCTCATCGGCAAGCACGGCCTCGACCTGTGGCTCCAGGTCGACGGCGGGGTCTCGGCCGCCACCATCGAGCGGTGCGCCGAGGCGGGCGCCGACGTCTTCGTCGCCGGGTCCGCCGTGTACGGCGCCGAGGACCCGGCCGAGGCGGTCCGCTCCCTGCGCGCACAGGCGGGGGCCGCTACGGCGACCGCCGGGTGGGCGTGCGGCCACTGAGCCCCCGCGCGGCCAACGGCTTGGCCACGGGAACGTGAACGCGGCCCATCGAGGCTGATCAAGTACGCCGGATCTGCGAGGATGAACAGCGAATCCAGGTGTACGAATGTCGTGAACAGCAGTGAGCAGTGAGGAGAGCGCCGTGTCGGCCATGTCGGCGGGTCGGTCAGCCATGCGGATGGGACCCGCGGAGCTGGTGCAGGCGGCGGCCATGGCCCGCCGCTTCTATCTCGAGGGCAAGTCCAAGATCCAGATCGCCGAGGAGTTCGGCGTCAGCCGCTTCAAGGTGGCCCGGGTCCTGGAGACCGCTCTCGAACGGGACCTTGTACGGATCGAGATCCGCGTGCCCGCGGAGCTGGACGCCGAGCGCTCGGACGCGCTCCGCGCCCGCTACGGGCTGCGGCACGCCGTCGTCGTCGAGTCGCCGTCCTCCACGGACGACGTCGACGAGTCGCCCGACCCGGAGAACCTCGGCGAGGTCGCGGCGGGACTGCTCGGCGAGCTCGTGGCCGAGGGCGACGTGCTCGGCCTCGCGTGGGGCCGCTCGACCATCAACATGGCGGCGGCGCTCGAGGCGCTGCCGCCCTGCACCGTCGTACAGCTCACGGGCGTGTACGACGCGGGCACCGCGGAGCGCGGCTCCGTCGAGGCCGTGCGCCGCGCCGCGCAGGTCTCCGGCGGCGACGCCCACCCCATCTACGCGCCCATGCTCCTTCCGGACGCGGCGACGGCCGCCGCGCTGCGGCACCAGACGGGCATCGCCCGCGCCTTCGAGTACTTCGACAAGGTGACCGTCGCCGCGGTGTCCATCGGCTCCTGGGAGCCGGGCATCTCCACGGTGCACGACATGCTCACGGACGAGGAGCGGGCGCACTACGCCTCGCTCGGCGTCGCCGCCGAGATGTCCGCGCACCTCTTCGACGCCGAGGGCCGCAGGGTCGGGCGCGACCTGGGCGAGCGCTGCATCACCGTCGAGGCGGACCGGCTGCGCCGCATCCCGGAGGTCGTCGCGATCGCCGGGGGCCAGCGCAAGGCCGCGGCCATCGACGCGGTGCTCCGCTCCGGGCTCGTGACCAGCCTGGTCACGGACACGGCGGCGGCCGACCACCTCCTGGAGAAGGGTCCGTCCCCCCGGCCCGCGCTCGACCGCGCGGACCCGGACGGGAACTGACCCGCTCGCAGGAACGACCAGGGGCCCGGTGGTGTCCGGCGTCCGGACGCCGGCGCGTGCCGGTGCGCGGAGGCTGTGGCAGCATCGGGCCCATGATCATTCGGTCGGCGGGGCGCGTCCTGGGCGCGTTGCTCGTCTGTCTCGCGGTCCTCGTCACGGGCTGCGGCACACAGCGGGACAGCGGCACGGAGCGGGACGGCGGCACGGCCTCCACACCCGCCCCGACACCCGCCTGGGCGCGCGGCATGGCGACCGTCACGGCCGACCGGCTGCCCGCCGAGGCCCGCAGGACCCTGCGCCTCATCGACGAGGGCGGGCCCTTCCCCTACGCGAAGGACGGCACGGTCTTCGGCAACTTCGAGGGCCGGCTGCCCCGTGAGCCACGCGGCTACTACCACGAGTACACCGTCCGGACGCCGGGGGAGCGCGGCCGGGGCGCCCGGCGCCTCGTCACCGGCCGCGAGCACGAGACGTACTACACGGACGACCACTACGCGTCGTTCAAGGCGGTGCTGAGATGACGGAGGCACGAGCGTGACGACGGGTGACTGGGCGGGCGGGGACCCCGCCGCTGCGGACGGCGCGACGCCGGGGGCGCCGGCGGGGGTGCTCGGGGCCGTGCGCGGCACCGGGTGGAGCACCGTCGCCCTCGAGCTGAGCGGCGTCCGGGACAAGGACGCCTTCATGGAGCGGTGCGCCACGGCGTTCGCGCTGCCGGAGTGGTTCGGGCGCAACTGGGACGCGCTCGCCGACTGTCTGACGGACCTGTCGTGGCAGCCGCGCGCGCGAGGGCTCCTCGTGGCCGTCACCGGCTGGCAGGAGTACGCGCGCCGGGCACCGGGCGACTGGGAGATCGCGCAGGACGTCTTCGCCGCGGCGGTCGGGCACTGGCGGGGCGAGGACACGGCACTGGAGATCGTCCTGGCACTGGGGCCGCCGGACTGACGGCACCGGGGCGTACGCCGCGCCGACGGCGTACCGGCACGGGAACACACCGGGCGGACGGCGGGCACGCCGGCGGACGCGCGGACACACGGGGGGAACGGGGCATGGAGCTGTACGGGCGGGACCGGGAGCGGGCCGTCGTCGACGGGCTGCTCGACGGGGCGAGGAAACAGCGGGGCGGGGTGCTCGTCGTGCGCGGCGAGGCCGGGATCGGCAAGACGGCCCTGCTGGACCACGCCGCCGAGCACGCCACGGACCTGCGGGTGCTGCGCGGGCTCGGCATCGAGTCGGAGTCGGAGCTGGCCTTCGCGGGCCTGCACCTGCTGCTCGGGGCCCACGCCGACCGGCTCGACGCGCTGCCCGCGCCGCAGGCGCGGGCACTGCGCGCGGCGTTCGGCCTGGACGCCGACTTCCCGGGCGGCGGCGCCGCCGACCGCTTCCTCGTGGGGCTCGCGGTCCTGTCCCTGCTCGGCGAGATCGCCGAGGAGCGGCCCCTGGCCGTGCTCGTCGACGACGCGCAGTGGCTGGACCAGGCGTCCGTGGAAGCCCTGCTCTTCGCCGCGCGGCGGCTCGGCTCCGACCCCGTGGCGCTGGTCTTCGCGGTCCGCGACGGGCATCCGTTCCCCGCGTCGGGCCTCGCCGAACTACGGCTCGCCGGGCTCGACGAGGAGACCGGCGCGCGCCTGCTCCACCAGCACGCCGACGGGCTCCCCGCGCACGTGCGCGGCCTGGTCCTCCGGGAGGCGCGCGGCAATCCGCTGGCCCTGCTCGAACTGCCCGCCGCGCTGAGCGCCGCGCAGCGCTCCGGCGATCTGCACGCCGACTTCTTCCACCTGGGCTCCCGGCCGGTGTCCGAACGCGTCGAGCGCACCTTCCTCGACCGGGCGCGGGCCCTGCCGCCCCGGGCCCAGGACCTGCTCGTGGTCGCCGCCGCCGAGCCCACCGGCGACCTGGGCGCCGTCCTGGCGGCGGGGCGGGCCCTGGACGCCTCGCTCGACGACCTGGCCGCCGCCGAGGCGAGCCGGCTGATCTCCGTGGCCGACGGGCGGCTGCGCTTCACGCACCCGCTGAGCCGTTCCGCGGTGTACCGCGCCGCGCCCCTGTCCCTGCGCACGGTCGTGCACCGCGCCCTCGCCGGGGCCACCACCGCCGACCGCCGCGCCTGGCACCGGGCGGCGGCCGCGACCGGCCCCGACGAGAGCGTCGCCGCCGACCTGGAGCACACCGCTCAGGCCGCACGCCGCCGCGGCGGGCACCAGGCCGAGGCCGCCGCGTACGAACGTGCCGCCGCGCTCTCGCCGACCGACGAGCGGCGCGCCCGGCGGCTCGTGGCCGCGGCCGAGGCCGTGGAGAACGCGGGCGAGCAGCAGCGCGCCGCGGGGCTCGCGGACCGGGCCGCCGCGCACCCGCACGACCCGCTCACCCGGGCCCGGCTCGCCCGCATCCGCGCCACGGCCGCGAACGCGCGCGGCGACCAGCGCGCCGCGCACGCGCTCCTCGTCGAGGCGGCGGCCGAGGTCGGGCCGCACGACGCGCGGGCGGCCGCGTACATGTTCCTGGACGCGATGTCCGCCGCCTGGGCGCTCAACGACCCGGGCATGATCGCGCGGACCTCGGCCGGGCTCACGGCGCTGCGGCCCTCGCTGTCCGGCCCGCACGCCGAGCCCGGGGCCGCACGCCTGATCACCGCCGTCGACGGCCTGGCCACCGTGGCGCTCGGCGACCCGGCCCGGGGGCTGCCCGCAGCGCGCCTCCTCGTCGAGGCGCCCGGCGACGCGGCGGGCGCGCCCGGTCCGGCGAGCGCGCCCGGCCTGTGGGAGCGGGCCAGCACGCACTGGTGGCACCAGCTCATCGGCGACCTGGGCGCCGCGTACGAGCGGGCCCGCGCGCTGGAGCGGGACTGCCGGGCCGGGGACGCGATCGGCCTCATGCCCGCCGCGCTGTTCCACCTCGCGCGGGCGCAGCTGCTCATGGGCCGCCTCCGGGACGCCACGGCGTCCGCCGCCGAGGGCGCGCGGATCGCGGAGGACACCGCGCAGGGCCTGTTCGCGGGGAATCTGCGCGGCGTGCTCGCGCACATCGCCGCGGCCGAGGGTGACGAGGACCGCTGCCGGGCGCTCACCAGGGAGCTCGCCGCGCAGGGCCTGCCCATCGCGGGCGCCTGGTCGAGCGGCGCGCTCGCCCTGCTCGACCTCGGCCACGGCCGCCACGACGAGGCGCTGCACCGCCTGGAGGACCTGTGGGCCGGGCCGCACGGGCACTCCGGCTTCGCCCTGTACGCCCTGCCCGACCTGGTGGAGAGCGCGGTGCGCGTGGGCAGGCCGGAGCGAGCCCGGGCCGCGGCCGCCGCGTTCGCGAAGTGGGCGGACGCCACCGGGCAGCCCTGGGCGCGGGCCGTCGCGCTGCGCTGCCGCGCGCTGCTCGCCACGGTGGGGGTCACCGGAGCCGTGGCGGGGGCGGCGGCCACCGGGGCCGTGGCGGGCGAGGGGGCCACCGGGGCCGACGGGGCCGCTGAGGCCGCCGCGCAGGGCGACCCCGCCGACGCCCTCTTCGCCGAGGCCGTCCGGGTCCACCTGCACGACCAGCGTCCCTTCGAGCGGGCCCGCACCGAGCTCCTGTACGGGGAGTGGCTGCGGCGCAGGCTGCGCAGGTCCGACGCCCGGCCCCGGCTGCGCGCCGCCCTGGAGCTGTTCGACGCGGTCGGCGCCCCGCTGTGGGCGGAGCGCGCCCGCGCCGAGCTGCGGGCCACCGGCGAGACCACGCCGGTCCGCGACCGCGAGCCGGGCCTGCTCGACCGGCTCACGCCGCAGGAGCTCCAGATCGTGCGGCTCGCGGCGACCGGCCTGAGCAACCGGGACATCGCGGCCCAGCTGTTCCTCAGCCCGCGCACCGTCGGCTACCACCTCTACAAGGCGTATCCGAAGCTGGGCGTCGCCTCACGCGGCGAGCTGGCCCGCATGGACCTGGGGGAGTAGGGCCGGGGCGGGGCGGGCGGCGCGGGTGCCTGGACCGGCGTAGGACCGACGACGGACGCACGCCAGTCATGTGACTGATTCGCGTCCCTCCGCCGCTTCCTAGCGTGTTCCTCGCGGCCTTCACCGCCGCGCACAGCCCCAAGCGAACCGCTCGGAACGGGAGTTCAGCCATGTCCGGCCCCAGCAAGTCAGCCACCTCCGCCACACCCGCCGCTCCCGTCACCCCCAGCACGCCCGCGCCGCCGCCGGACCGGGTCTCCGTCAGGACCTGGCTGGCCGTCGTGGCCATGGCGCTCGGCACCTTCGCCATGATCACCGTCGAGGCCCTCCCGGTCGGCCTGATGACCTCGATCAGCGGCGGGCTCGACGTCTCCGAGGGCGCGGTCGGCCTCCTCGTGACCGTGCCGGGGCTCGTGGCCGCGGTGACCGCGCCCGTCCTGCCCGTCCTCATCGGCCGCCTCGACCGACGGCTCGTCCTGCTCGCCCTGCTCACGCTGATGGTCGCGGCCAACGCCCTCTCGGCCGCCGCTTCCGGCTTCGCCCTGCTGCTCGTCGCGCGGTTCGTCGCGGGCGTCAGCATCGGCGGGTTCTGGGCCCTCGCGGCGGGCATCGCCGTGCGGCTCGTGCCCGAGCGGCACATCCCCCGGGCCACCGCGCTCGTCTTCGGCGGCGCGACCGCGGCCAACGTGATCGGCGTGCCCGCGGCGACGTTCGTCGGTGAGCTCTCCGACTGGCGGATCGCGTTCCTGGCCGTCGCCGGGCTCGGCCTGATCGTGGTCGCGGGCCTGGTGTTCCTGCTCCCGAGCCTGCCCGCCACCGAGCCGGTGCGCCTGTCCGAGCTGCCCCGGCAGTTCCGCAACCGCACGGTCCGCGCGGGCGTCATCGCCACCGGCCTGCTCGTGGGCGGCCACTACGCGGCCTTCACCTTCATCAGCCCGATCCTCCAGGACACCTCGGGCGTCAGCGAGAGCCTGATCGGTCCGCTGCTGCTGGTCTACGGCCTCGCGGGCATCGGCGGCACGGTCCTCGCGGGCATCACCGCGACCCGCGACGTCCGCGCCACCATCATCACCATGAGCGTGCTGCTCGCCGCCGTGCTCGCGCTGTTCCCGCTGGTCGGCCGGAGCCCGGCGACCGGGATCGTGCTCCTGGTGCTGTGGGGCCTCGCCTTCGGCGGCATCCCCGTGGCCGTGCAGACCTGGGTGCTCAAGGCCGCGCCCGGCTCGACCGAGGCGGCGACCGCCCTGAACACCTCGATGTTCAACCTGGCCATCGCCTCGGGCGCGGCGCTCGGCGGCGTGGTGGTGAGCGCGGTGTCGCTCACCGCGGTCCTCGGATTCGGCGCGGTGCTCAGCGCGCTCACCTCGCTGGCGGTGTGGCGCACCCGGAAGATCTAGACGCAGCGCAGGCCCGCGGCAGCGGACGGTGGCGCCCTTGGAGGATCTGACCAGGGGGTTCCCGCGCCGCCTGGGTGATCGTCCCAGGCGGCGCAATCGGTTGGGCATGGGACAATGAAGTACGTGCTTTTCCCCCGGCTGTCCGGTTCGGGGGCCACCTCTGATCGACTGGGATGAGCAGCACGTGCGTTTCCTCAATGACATCCAGCCTGCGTACGACCTGACGTACGACGACGTCTTCATGGTCCCGAGGCGCTCCGCCGTCGGTTCCCGCCAGGGTGTCGACCTCGCCTCGCCCGACGGCACCGGCACCACGATCCCGCTGGTCGTCGCCAACATGACGGCGATCGCGGGCCGCCGCATGGCCGAGACCGTCGCCCGTCGCGGCGGGCTCGTCGTCATCCCGCAGGACATCCCGATCGAGGTCGTCACCGAGGTCATCTCCTGGGTGAAGACGCGCCACCACGTCCTGGACACCCCGATCGTCCTCTCGCCGGCCCAGACGGTCGCGGACGCGCTCGCGCTGCTGCCCAAGCGCGCGCACAACGCGGGCGTCGTCGTGGACGCGGACCACCGCCCGGTCGGCGTGGTCACGGACGCGGACCTGAGCGGCGTCGACCGCTTCACGCAGCTCGCCGAGGTCATGTCCAAGGACCTGGTGCTGCTCGACGCGGACATCGACCCGCGCGACGCGTTCAACAAGCTGGACGGCGCCAACCGCCGCTACGCGCCCGCCGTCGACAAGGACGGCCGCCTCGCGGGCATCCTCACCCGCACCGGCGCCCTGCGCGCGACCCTCTACAAGCCCGCCCTGGACGCGGACGGCAAGCTGCGCATCGCCGCCGCCGTCGGCATCAACGGCGACGTGGCGGGCAAGGCCAAGCAGCTGCTCGACGCCGGTGTGGACACGCTCGTCGTGGACACCGCGCACGGCCACCAGGAGTCGATGATCGCCGCGGTCAAGGCCGTGCGCGCGCTCGACCCGCGGGTGCCGATCGTGGCGGGCAACATCGTCGCCGCCGAGGGCGTCCGCGACCTGATCGAGGCCGGCGCCGACATCATCAAGGTCGGCGTGGGCCCCGGCGCCATGTGCACCACGCGCATGATGACCGGCGTCGGCCGCCCGCAGTTCTCCGCCGTCCTGGAGTGCGCCGCCGAGGCCAAGAAGTTCGGCAAGCACGTCTGGGCCGACGGCGGTGTCCGCCACCCGCGCGACGTCGCCATGGCGCTCGCCGCGGGTGCGTCCAACGTCATGATCGGCTCCTGGTTCGCGGGCACGTACGAGTCCCCGGGCGACCTCCAGCAGGACGCGAACGGCCGGCTCTACAAGGAGTCGTTCGGCATGGCCTCGGCCCGCGCGGTGCGCAACCGCACGTCCGAGGAGTCCGCGTACGACCGCGCCCGCAAGGCGCTGTTCGAGGAGGGCATCTCGCACTCCCGCATGTTCCTCGACCCGGCGCGTCCGGGCGTCGAGGACCTGATCGACTCGATCATCGCGGGCGTCCGCTCCTCCTGCACCTACGCGGGCGCGGGCTCCCTGGAGGAGTTCGCCGACCGGGCCACCGTCGGCATCCAGAGCGCCGCCGGATACGCCGAGGGCAAGCCGCTGCACGCCAGCTGGAGCTGACGCGCCGGCCCCCGGGCCCAACTCATCGACGGCCCCCGCGAGTTCGCTCGCGGGGGCCGTCGGCGTTTCCCCGGTGCTTCGGGAAGATTACAAACGGAATACGGATCGGCCGACGGGCGGGATACGGGAGCCGTGCCGACGGGAGCCGCACCGGAAACAAACGGAATCCCCAGCAGCGGACAAATCGGGCGTCACGCAACGGACGAAAGGGACGGCGCAATAAAGATCCGTCCCTTCGGCGCTCACGCAACGATCTTCCGCCGGTGCGCAACGTTGCTGCATTTCGGCTGAGAAGCGGAACCCCTTAGAGTCTGGCGCTGTACGTGGCGTGGCGGGGACTGCCTGCTCGGTGGTTCCCGTGGTGATGCCCGGGCTGCCGTGGGTCCCGGCCATTTCGACCGGCAGCGATTAAGGAGCCACCCGTGCTCGACCAGGGCGCCCCCCCGAAGACCCGCCCACGCCCCCAGGGCGACAGCGGTTTCGGCAGCCGAATAACGCGGCGCAAGCCGGTGGACCGCCTGGTCGCCGAGGGCGGCCAGGGCGAGGGCGGCACGCTCCGCCGGACCCTCGGCATGTGGCAGCTGACCATGATCAGCATCGGCGCGACGCTCGGCACCGGCATCTTCGTGGTGCTCGGCGAGAGCGTGCCCAAGGCCGGCCCGGCCGTGACGGTCTCCTTCGTCATCGCCGGACTCACCGCCCTGTTCTCGGCCCTGTCCTACGCCGAGCTCGCGGGCACCATCCCGGTGGCCGGATCCTCGTACTCGTACGCGTACGCGACGATGGGCGAGCTCGTCGCCTGGGTCTGCGGCTGGTGCCTGGTCCTGGAGTACGGCGTGTCTGTCGCGGCCGTCGCCGTCGGCTGGGGCCAGTACCTGAACGAGCTGCTCGACGGCACCATCGGCGTCACCATCCCGGACGCGCTCTCCGCGGCGCCCGGCGAGGTCGACGGGGCGATCATCAACCTGCCCGGCCTGATCGTCGTGCTGCTCGCCATGGTGTTCCTGCTCGGCGGCGCCAAGGAGTCCGCCCGCGCGAACACGATCATGGTCATCGTGAAGATCGCGGCCCTCGTGCTGTTCTGCGCGGTCGGCTTCACGGGCTTCAAGTCCGGCAACTACGCCGACTTCATGCCGCTCGGCGTCGCCGGGGTCAGCGCGGCCGGAGCGAGCCTGTTCTTCTCCTACATCGGCTTCGACGCCGCCTCCACCGCCGGTGAGGAGGCCAAGAACCCGCAGCGCGACCTGCCCCGCGCGATCATGCTCTCGCTGATCATCGTCACCGCCCTGTACGTCCTGGTCGCCGCCGTCGCCGTCGGCGCCTGGAACTGGAAGGACTTCGAGGGCTCCGAGGCGTCGCTCACCGCGATCATGAACGACGTCACCGGCCAGACCTTCTGGGGCACCCTGCTCGCCGCCGGTGCCGTCATCTCGATCGCCAGCGTCGTCCTGACCGTCCTCTACGGCCAGACCCGCGTGCTGTTCGCGATGTCCCGCGACGGCCTCGTGCCGAAGACGTTCGCCAAGGTCAGCGGCAAGACCGGCACGCCCCGCGTGAACACCGTCATCGTGTCCCTGTTCTGCGGCGTCCTCGCCTCGGTGATCCCGCTCGGCAAGCTCGTCGACGCCACCAGCATCGGCACGCTCTTCGCCTTCGGCCTGGTCAACATCGCCGTGGTCATCCTGCGCCGCACCCGCCCCGACATGCCCCGCACCTTCCGGGTGCCGCTCGGCTGGCTCTTCCCGGTGCTCGGCTTCGGCTTCTGCGCCTACAACATGTACAACCTCGACGCGGCGACCTGGAAGGTCTTCGGTGTCTGGATGGTCGTCGGGCTCGTGTTCTACTTCCTGTACGGGATGCGCCGCTCCCGTCTGGAGACCGAGCCGCCCGCCGCGGAGGCCTCCGCAGTGAAGTGACACGCAGAGAAGTGAACGACCCCCAGTGCGACTGAACGATCTCGACGAACGCATCGTGCACGCCCTCGCCGAGGACGCCCGCCGCTCCTACGCCGACATCGGCCAGCTCGTCGGCCTGTCCGCGCCCGCCGTGAAGCGGCGCGTGGACCGGCTGCGGGCCACCGGAGCGATCACCGGATTCACCGTCCGCGTCGACCCGGCCGCGCTCGGCTGGGAGACCGAGGGGTTCATCGAGATCTACTGTCGCCGCAACACCTCGCCGGAGGCGATCCAGCGCGGTCTGGAGCGCTATCCGGAGGTCGCGTCCGCCTCCACCGTCACGGGGGAGGCGGACGCGCTCGTGCAGGTCTTCGCCGCGGACATGCGTCATTTCGAGCGCGTGCTCGAGCGGATCGCGGGTGAGCCGTTCGTTGAGCGCACCAAGTCGGTGCTCGTCCTTTCACCGCTGATGCGGCGGTTCTCCTCGGGGTCGCCTGCTTAGTCGTTCGCTGCGGGTGCGTCGTGGCCGGGCGCGCCCACGCGGCGGAGCCGCATATCGAAACAGCCCCGCGCCCCTTCGGGGCGCTTTCCCCCAAGGGGCGCGGGCGGCCCCACCCCCGTGCGGGCCGCCCGTGCCCCGGCTCAGTTGCCCTCGGGGTACGGCGGGTTCCACGGGGTCACGTGGAAGTCGCCGGTGCCCTTCTTGAGCTTTTCGAAGGGGGCGGCGCTGTTGCACTTGGTCAGCTTCTTGTCGCCGGTGGGGCCGCCGGTCGCGCCCCAGCTGTAGCCGACGCGGTCGTTCTTGCCCTGGTCGTGGACGCTGAAGCCGACGCGGCCGCCCTTGATCTCCTTGATGTTGGTGTCGGTGATGACGCCGGTCGTCGTCGCCACCTTGCCGCCCGTCACCAGGCAGTCGATCCGGCCCTTGGCCCAGCCGCCCTTGCCGCCCGGCTTGTCCAGGTGGACGAACTTGAAGGTGCCGGTGGCCTTGGACGGGTCGCCGTTGTGCCGCTCGGCCAGGTGCGCGTCGAAGGTGAAGGTGACGTCCTCCGTCGTCTTGCGGAACATCTTGCCCGTGCCGGTGAGCGCGGCCGCCTCACGGGGCTTCGCCTGCTGCTCGGCGGCCGGTGCGGGGCGCGTGACGTCCTCGCCGGACGCGGCGGCCACGCCCGCCGCCCCCGCGGCGACCAGGAACGCCGCGCTCACGGCGAGGACGCGGGTGCTGTTGCGGGTGAAGGTGATGCGGCTCACGGGAAGCCCTCCGTCGATCGAAGTGACCCGGTCGTTCCGGGTGACTTCACGATCTCCCGGGCCGGGGTCCCGGCACGTCGGGCCCGAGGCTGCTCTCCGCTTCCCCCGCGCGGGGGAGCCCCGGGGCGGCCGTCTGCGCCCCAGGTCGGACCTCTCGTAGCCCTCCAGCACACGGGTCACCGCCCGTACGCGCCCCGTACACCGTCCTTACGCGACCCGTACGCCGCCCCGCAACGAATCTCCGTCCCGGCCCCCGGACGCGCAACGGATCGCGGGGGCAGGCGCAACGGTCGTGTCTTGTCCCGTCACACCCGCGAAACGTACGGTCTATCCGACTCACCCCGCCCCCGCCCGTGCCCCTTCTGCGCCCCCGAGGTCAGCCATGCCGCCGCTGCGCACCGCCCTGCTCCAGAGCTCGGGGCGTCCCGGCTCCGTCGCCGCCAACCTCAAGGTCCTGGACGAGGCCGCCGCCCGCGCCGCGGCCGCCGGGGCGCGGCTCCTGGTGACGCCGGAGATGTTCCTGACGGGCTACGCCATCGGCGACGACGTGCCGCGCCTCGCCGAGCCCGCGGACGGCGAGGCGGCCGACGCCGTCGCCGAGACCGCGGTGCGCCACGGCGTGGCCATCGCCTACGCCTACCCCGAGCGCGACGGCGAGCGGGTCTACAACGCCGTCCAGCTCATCGGCGCCGACGGCACCCGCCTCGCCAACTACCGCAAGACCCACCTCTTCGGCTGCTTCGAGCGCGACCACTTCACGCCCGGGGAGCAGCCGGTCGTCCAGGCCGAGCTCGACGGCGTCCGGATCGGCCTGATGATCTGCTACGACGTGGAGTTCCCCGAGAACGTCCGCGCCCACGCCCTGGCGGGCACCGACCTGCTGCTCGTGCCGACGGCCCAGATGCACCCCTTCCAGTTCGTCGCCGAGTCGGTCGTGCCCGTGCGCGCCTTCGAGAACCAGATGTACGTCGCGTACGTCAACCGCGTCGGCCACGAGGGCGAGTTCGAGTTCGTCGGCCTGTCGACGCTCGCGGGCCCCGACGGCGTGGCCCGCGCCCGCGCCGGGCGCGGCGACGAGCTGGTGTTCGCCGACGCCGACCCGGAGTTCCTGGCCGCCTCCCGCGAGGCCAACCCCTACCTGCGCGACCGCCGCCCCGGCCTGTACGCGTCCCTCGGCTGAGCCGAGCCCCCACCCGTACCACCGTTCCGTACTGTGCAAGGAGTCCGTACCCCATGACGTCCACGGTGCCCACCGCCGTCCAGCACACCGACGCGCAGCCGCCCATCACCATGTTCGGGCCGGACTTCCCGTACGCGTACGACGACTTCCTCGCGCACCCGGCGGGGCTCGGGCAGATACCCGCGACCGAGCTCGGCACCGAGGTCGCCGTGATCGGCGGCGGTCTGTCCGGCATCGTGGCGGCGTACGAGCTGATGAAGATGGGCCTCAAGCCCGTCGTGTACGAGGCCGACCAGATCGGCGGCCGGCTGCGCACCGTCGGCTTCGAGGGCTGCGACCCGTCGCTGACCGCCGAGATGGGCGCGATGCGCTTCCCGCCGTCCTCGACGGCGCTCCAGCACTACATCGACCTGGTGGGCCTGGAAACGCGGCCGTTCCCCAACCCCCTGGCGGAGTCGACGCCCTCGACCGTCGTCGACCTCAAGGGCGAGTCGCACTACGCCGAGACCGTCGCCGACCTGCCGCAGGTCTACCGCGACGTGGCGAAGGCGTGGAACGACTGCCTGGAGGAGGGCGCGGACTTCTCCGACATGAACCGCGCGCTGCGCGAGCGCGACGTGCCGAAGATCCGCGAGATCTGGGCGAAGCTCGTCGAGAAGCTCGACAACCAGACCTTCTACGGCTTCCTCTGCGAGTCCGAGGCCTTCAAGTCCTTCCGGCACCGCGAGATCTTCGGCCAGGTCGGCTTCGGCACCGGCGGCTGGGACACGGACTTCCCCAACTCCATCCTGGAGATCCTGCGCGTCGTCTACACCGAGGCGGACGACCACCACCGCGGCATCGTCGGCGGCTCCCAGCAGCTGCCCCTCCGCCTGTGGGACCGCGAGCCGCGGAAGATCACGCACTGGCCGCTCGGCACCTCCCTGGCCGAGCTGCACGAGGGCCGCGCGCCGAAGCCCGCCGTGACCCGGCTGCACCGCACCGCGGGCAACAACATCACGGTGACCGACGCGAACGGCGACATCCGCACCTACCGGGCGGCGATCTTCACCGCGCAGTCCTGGATGCTGCTCTCCAAGATCGAGTGCGACGACTCGCTGTTCCCCATCGACCACTGGACGGCGATGGAGCGCACGCACTACATGGAGTCGTCCAAGCTCTTCGTGCCGGTGGACCGGCCGTTCTGGCTCGATAAGGACGAGGAGACGGGCCGGGACGTCATGTCGATGACGCTCACCGACCGCATGACGCGCGGCACCTACCTGCTCGACGACGGCCCGGACAAGCCCGCCGTCATCTGCCTCTCGTACACCTGGTGCGACGACAGCCTGAAGTGGCTGCCCCTCTCGGCGAACGAGCGCATGGACGTCATGCTCAAGTCGCTCGGCGAGATCTACCCGAAGGTCGACATCCGCAAGCACATCATCGGCAACCCGGTGACCGTGTCCTGGGAGAACGAGCCCTACTTCATGGGCGCGTTCAAGGCCAACCTGCCGGGCCACTACCGCTACCAGCGGCGCCTGTTCACGCACTTCATGCAGGACGGCCTCCCCGAGGACAAGCGCGGCATCTTCCTCGCGGGCGACGACATCTCCTGGACGGCGGGCTGGGCCGAGGGCGCCGTGACGACCGCCCTGAACGCCGTGTGGGGCGTCATGCACCACCTCGGCGGCACCACGGACCCGACGAACCCCGGCCCCGGCGACCTCTACGAGGACATCGCGCCGGTCGAGCTGCCGGAGGACTGAGGCCGACGGGGGGCCCGCGCCCGAGCGCGGGGCCCCCGTCGCCGCGCTACACCCCCGCGGCCCGCGCAGCCGCGTACAGCTCGGCGGCGACGTCCTTGAGCTCCTGCGCGTCGCGCACACTGGTCTGGACGTCGATGAAGATCTCGTCGAGGCCGACCGCGGCGTGCGCGGCCAGGTCCTCGGCGATCTGCTCGACGCTGCCCCGGAAGGGCGCGCGGTCGGCGCCGTCGTAGGCCTTGGGCGTGTACCGGGGGTTGACGCGCAGGACGGAGCGGACGGGCTCCGCGCGGCCGCGCTCGGCGGCCACCTCGCGGAGCCGTCGCCACTGCCCGGCGAGCTCGTCGGCGCCCGTGCCGATCGGCATCCAGCCGTCCGCCCGGTCCACCAGGCGGCGCAGCGCGCGCGGGCTGTTCGCGGGCAGCAGGATCGGGATGGGCCGCGCGGGCTTCGGGCCGACCTCCGACGGCACGATCCGCGACAGCTCGCCCTCGTGCGCCACCGGGTCGGGGCCCCACACCGCGCGGCACACGTCGATGACCTCGTCGAGCGCCGCGCCGCGCCGCTCGAAGGGGGCGACCGCGGCGGCCGCGTACTCGTCCACGGACCAGCCGGTGCCGAGGCCCGCGACGACCCGGCCGCCGCTGGCCGCGTCGAGCGAGGCCAGCGAGCGGGCCAGCTGGAAGGGCACGTGCAGCGGGGCCACCAGGACGCTGGTGCCGAGCCGGGCCCGCTCGGTGGCCGTCGCGGCGAGGGCCAGCGTGACCAGGGGGTCGGCGACCGAGCGGTAGTCGTCGGGCCAGGGCAGGCCCGGGACGCCGTACAGGCCGTGCGCGGGGGGCTCGGGGAACAGGACGCGCTCGAAGACCCACAGGCTGTCGAAGCCGGTCCGCTCGGCGAAGCGCGCCACGTCCGGGACGTCGCGCCCGAGGTCCGCCCACTTCAGCTGCGGCAGGCCCAGTCCGAGTCGGGTCGTCATCGTTGTCCTCCTGCGGGGGAGATCGCCGTGGCCGGTTCAACGTACAACGAAGGCACGGGAGTTCCGGTGCGGCCGCTCCGCGCCTGGCCGGATCGGCCCGGCGTCAGTCGGGCAGCGGAGTGAGCAGCATCCGCCCCACCAGGCCCACCGCCCCGTCGAGCCGCTCGCGCAACTCTCCGGCGACGGCCGGGAGATGGCGCAGGGCCCACAGGGCGCGCGCCGTCGACCAGGCGCTGTCCCGGGCCCGCTCCAGGCTCCAGGAGCCCAGCAGATGGGTCAGCGGATCGGCGACCTGGAACACGTCGGGGCCCGGCATCAGCTCTTCGCGGACGCGCTCCTCCAGCGACACGAGGATGTCGCCCACGCGGTCGAACTCGTCCTCCAGGTCGGCCGGTTCGCAGCCGAGGGCACGGCAGGTGTCGACGACGGCGAGCGCCAGGTCGTGCCCGATGTGCGCGTTGACGCCCGCGAGGGCGAACTGCAGCGGCCGTACGCCCGGATGCCGCCGGAGCTGGAACAGCGGACGCCAGCAGGCGGGCGGGCGCCGGTCGGCGGCCACCGCGTCCACGGCCGCCAGATAGCGCTCGGCGAAGCGGACGTCCAGTGTGACGGCGGCCTCGACGTCCAGGAACGCGCCCGCGCCGACGTGCCGGCCGACCTCCTGAGTCACCGTGAGGTACACGCGGTTGAAGACCGCGACGCCGTCCCGGCGCGGCCACGCCCTGTCAAGGGCGCGCATGCGCGCCACCACCGCGTCCACGTCGCGCGCCACCACGTCCACTCCGTGCGCCGGGTGAGTGCACTCGGCCAACCGCTCCAACCGCGCCATGGGGGCAGGGTCCCAGCCCTAGCCTTGCGCACGGGTCCGCCGGGCGGGCGCTTCCCCAGAACGGGGGAACGGCCCGCGACGGACCCCCGGGGGAGCGGTACGAGGGGGGAGCGGGACGTGGGGGAGACACGTGCGCGCGGCCGGGGCGGGCGGTGGCGCGGGCTCGGCGGGATCACGGCGACGGCGGCCCTGGTGGTGGCGGCCACCGGGGTGCTGGCCGGGGCGGTGACCGTGGCCGGGAACGACGGGCCGGGCCGGACCGAGGCCGTGGAGGGGCCGCGGTCGGGTCCGGCGCCGCCCGGGCACGCGGGGTCGGCGCGGCCGTCGCGGCCGGGAGGGGACGCGGCGGCCGGTGCCGGAGAGCTGTACCGGGCCGAGGACGCGCAGGTCGTCGCGTGGGTGCGGGCGCACCGGGACGACCCGAGAAGCCCGCTGATCGCGTCCCGGATCGCCGCCCGGCCCGCCGCCGTGTGGTTCACCGACCCCCGGCCGTGGGCCGTCACGGCGCAGGTGCGGGCGGTCACGGAGCGGGCGGGCGACCGGGTGCCGGTCCTCGTCGCGTACGCGATCCCGAACCGCGACTGCGGCGGCCCCTCGCGGGGCGGGGTGCCTCGCCTCGCCGCGTACGCCCGGTGGATCGAGCGGTTCGCGGCGGGCCTCGGCTCCCGTGCGGCCGTCGTCATCCTGGAGCCGGACGCCGTCGCGCTCGCGGACTGCCTGTCCCCGGGTGAGCGGTCGCGGCGGTTCGCGGCGCTGGCCCGCGCGGGCGCCGTCCTGAAGCGGGCGAACCCCGCGGCGCGCGTCTACTACGACGGCGGGCACTCGGGCTGGCACCGGCCCGAGCGGCAGGCGGCCGCGCTGCGCCGGGCGGGCGCGGCGTCCCCCGCCTCGTCGGACGGCGTGTTCACGAACGTGTCCAACTTCCACCGCACCGCCGCCGAAGTGGCGTACGCGCGTCGGGTCCTCACCGCCCTGGGCGGGCCGCGCGGCCTCGGCGCCGTCATCGACACCAGCCGCAACGGCAACGGCGCCCCGGCGGACGGCCGGTGGTGCGACCCCGCGGGGCGCCGCGTCGGCCGCCCGCCCACGCTGCGCACCGGCGCGGCCCGCATCGACGCCTACCTCTGGGTCAAGCTGCCCGGGGAGTCGGACGGGTGCCGGGGCAGGCCCGGCACCTTCTCGCCGGGGTACGCCTACGACTTGGCGCGCGGCTGACCGGGGGAGCCGCCGGTGCCCCGCCCGTCCGGCTCCTGCTCGTCGTACGACGACGTCCCCGAGTCGAGCAGCGGCTCCTGGGACTTGAGGTGGGCGGGGGCGAAGGCGCGCAGCACGTGGTAGCCGGTGATCACCACGATGGTGCCGAGGGCGATGCCGCTGAGGGAGAAGGTGTCGGTGAACTTCAGCGAGACGTTGCCGACGCCGATGATGATGCCCGCGGCGGCCGGGACCAGGTTCAGCGGATTGCGCAGGTCGACGTCGGCGTTGATCCAGATCTGGGCGCCGAGCAGGCCGATCATGCCGTACAGGATGACGGTGATGCCGCCGAGCACCCCGCCGGGGATCGCGGCGACGACCGCGCCGAACTTGGGGCACAGGCCGAAGAGCAGCGCGAAGGCGGCGGCCGCCCAGTACGCGGCCGTGGAGTAGACGCGGGTCGCGGCCATCACGCCGATGTTCTCGGAGTACGTGGTGTTGGGCGGGCCGCCGACCGCCGTGGACAGCATGGACGCCGCGCCGTCCGCGGAGATCGCGGTGCCGAGCTTGTCGTCGAGGGAGTCGCCGGTCATCTCGCCGACCGCCTTGACGTGGCCGGCGTTCTCGGCGACCAGGGCGATCACGACGGGCAGCGCGACGAGGATCGCCGACCACTCGAAGCTCGGGCCGTGGAAGGTGGGCAGGCCGATCCAGTCCGCGTTGCCGACCGCCGACAGGTCCAGGCGCCAGTGGTCGGTGACCTTGCCGGAGCCGTCCGCCGAGTGGATCTTGCCGAAGACCGTGTCGAGGGCCCAGGACAGCGCGTAGCCGAAGAGCAGACCGAGGAAGATCGCGACCCGGGACCAGAAACCCCGCAGGCACACCACGGCCAATCCGGTGAACAGCATGACGCACAGGGCCGTCCACTGGTCCTGCGGCCAGTAGGTCGAGGCCGTCACCGGGGCGAGGTTGAAGCCGATCAGCATGACGACCGCGCCGGTGACGATCGGCGGCATCGCCGCGTGGATGATCCGCGCGCCGAACCGCTGTACGGCGAGCCCCACCACGAACAGCGCCGCGCCCACCACGAACACCGCGCCCGTCACCGTGGCGCTGGAGCCGCCCTGGGCGCGGATCACGGCCGCCACGCCCACGAAGGACAGCGAGCAGCCGAGGTAGCTGGGCACCCGGCCGCGCGTGGCGAGCAGGAAGATGACGGTCGCGACGCCCGACATCATGATCGCGAGGTTCGGGTCGAGGCCCATGAGGACCGGGGCGACGAACGACGCCCCGAACATCGCCACCACGTGCTGGGCGCCGAGCCCGAACGTCCGGGGCCACGAGAGCCGTTCGTCGGGTCGGACGACGGCCCCGGGCGCGGGGGTGCGCCCGTCGCCGTGCAGCCGCCAGCGCACGCCGAGATCCATGGTGAGTTCGCTTTCTGTGCGCGGGACGAGCTGTGCCGTCGCGGAGGACGGGCCTGTCGTCGCGGGGGACGAGCTGTGTCGTCATGTCGACGATCAGCGTCGACATGTTAGTGCGACGTAAGTGCGACTTCTTTCCAGCGGTGTCCGATGCGGTGGCCGGTGCGGCATTCGGTGCGGTGTCCGGTACGGCATTCGGTGCGGCAGCCGGTGCTGTGTCCGGTACGGCTGCCGGGTCCCGGTGGGTAGGGCTCCCCGGCTCCTTCCGGTACGGTGGCGCGGCCAGGTCGATGAACTTTGTTCATGTATCTGATCGGAGTGTCATGACAGTCCGCTCCTCGACAGCCCGCTCCTGCATAGGCGCCCTGCTGGCGGCGGTGGTCCTCGCCGCAGTGTCGCTGGCCGCCCCCGCCACGGCGGCGCCGCCCGCCCGTCCCGCCGCCCTCGCCCCCGCCGTCCCCGACACCGTCGTCCTCGACGGCCACCGGCTCGCCGAGACCAAGCGCCGCCTCGACCGGGGCGACCCGCGGCTGCGCCGCGCCCTGCGGGACCTCACGGCCCGCGCGGACCGCTGGCTGGGCCAGGGCCCCTGGACCGTCGTCGACAAGCCGAGGCCCGCGCCCGGCGGCGACCCGCACGACTATCTGAGCCAGGCCCCCTACTGGTGGCCGACCGGGCCGAGGACCCCCGAGAACCCCTGGGGCTGCCCGTACGAGCAGCGCGACGGCGAGCGCAACCCCGAGGTCGACACCGGCACCGACCGCCGGGACGCGGAGAACGTCTTCGACTCCAGTTACGAGCTGTCCCTCGCCTGGTACTACACGGGCGAGCGCGCGTACGCCGAGCACGCCGCGACCGTCCTGCGCACCTGGTTCCTCGACCCGGCGACCCGGATGAACCCGCGCCTCGACCACGGCCAGTTCATCCCCTGCAAGTACGACGGCCGGGCCATCGGCATCATCGACTTCTCGCAGTCGTACACGAGCGTCCTGGACGCCCAGGCGATCCTCGCCGCCGGTGCCCCCGGCTGGACCCGGGCCGACCGGGCGCGGACGACGGCCTGGAACAAGGACTTCCGCGACTGGCTGGTGCACAGCGACTTCGGCAGGCAGGAAGGCGCCGCGAAGAACAACCACGGCACCTTCTACGACCTGCAAATCGCCGCCCTCGCCCGGGCCACCGGAGACGACGCCCTCGCGCGCAGGACCGTCCGCGACGCGCGCGCCCGGCGCGTCGACCCGCAGATCGCCGCCGACGGCAGCCAGCCGCAGGAGCTCGCCCGCACCCGCAGCTGGCACTACTCGACCTTCGACCTGGTCGCCTACGCGCGCCTCGCCGACATCGGCCGCCACGTGGGCGTGGACCTCTGGGCCCACCGGGGCCCCGCCGGGCAGAGCCTGGGCGGGGCCGTCCGCTATCTGCTGCCCGCCGCCACCGGCGAGCGGCCGTGGCCGCACCCCGAGCTGGACTTCCGCCGGTACGCGGCGGCCGACGTCGTGCACGCGGCCGCCGACGCCGGTGACCGGGCGGCGCGGGCCGCGGTGCCGAAGCTCCAGGCCCCGCCCGGCGGCGACCTGTGGGAGCTGCGGCCCGCGGCGGAGCAGCTGGACTCCATCACCGGGTGAGGGCGCCTCAGCCCTTGCGGTCCACCGCCTCGGTCTGCGGGGCGGGGGTCTGCACGGGCGCCCGCCCGGCCGTGCGCAGCACCCCGGCGAACACCATGAGCCCGCACGCGAGCACGGTGACCAGGGCGAAGGAGGCGACCAGGCTCGTCGCGTCGGCGAGCGTGCCGATCGCCGACGGCGCGATCAGGCTGGAGGTGTAGGTGATGGTGGCGACGCCCGCGATGGCCTGGCTGGGGTTGGGGCCGCTGCGCCCGGCCGCGGCGAAGGCCAGCGGCACGACGACGGCGATGCCGAGGCCCATCAGCGCGAAGCCGGCCATGGCGAGGGCCGCGTGCGGCGCCGTCACCACGCACAGCCCGCCGACCGCGGCGAGCAGCCCGCCGACCCGCACCGTGCGCACCGAGCCGTACCGGTCGACCACCTTGTCGCCCACGAGTCGGGCGATGGCCATCGTCAGCGTGAAGCCGGTCGTGCACGCGGCGGCCAGACCGGCCGACGAGTCGAGCACGTCCTTCAGGTACACCGCCGACCAGTCCAGGCTGGCGCCCTCGGCGAACACCGCGCAGAACCCGACCGCGCCGATGAGCAGCGCCGACTTCGGCGGCCGGGCGAAGCGCGGCGGCGGGTCGTCGTCCGGGGCCGCGCCCAGTTCGAGCACGCCCTGACAGGCGATCAGACCGGCCGCGGTGAGCACGGCCGCCGCGAGCGCGTGGTGCACCCGGGCGTCCGCGCCCAGGTGCGCCGCGACCGTGCCGCCCGCCGAGCCGATCAGGGCGCCGACGCTCCACATGCCGTGCAGGCCCGACATGATGGACTTCTCCATGCGGGTCTCGATCTCGACGCCGAGCGCGTTCATCGCGACGTCCGCCATGCCCGACGTCGCGCCGTACACGAAGAGCGCCGCGCACAGCGTGGGCAGGTTCGGCGCGAGCGCGGGGAGCGTGAGCGCGAGCGTCCACAGCGCGAGCAGCGCGCGCAGCGCCGTCCGCACGCCGAAGCGATGGCTCAGCCAGCCCGCGAGGGGCATCGCGAGGGACGCGCCGATCGCCGGGAAGGCCAGCGCGAGGCCGAGCATGCCCGCGCTGACGTCCGCGTGGTCCTGGATCCACGGCACCCGGGTCGCGAACGACCCGGCGACCGAGCCGTGCACGCAGAAGATGACCGCGACCGCGAGCCGCGCCCGGCTCAACTGGCTCTTGCTGTACACCACTTGGGCCTGCCCCTCACTCATCCGCTCCACCCCTCCACCGTCCCCTCCGGGACCGCCGCAGTAAACTATCAGGAACCCTGCCTGATAGAAGAGGGTCAGGGAACCGAATATCGCGCGCAGCGCGGCCGCCGCCCCGGCGGACCGGCGCGGGCGCTGGGGAAGGATCCGGCCATGCCCGCATCACCGAGCACCGCTCGGGCCATCAACGACCGGCTCGCGCTGCGCCTCCTGCAAAGCGAAGGCCCCTTGACGGCAGGGCAGCTGAAGCAGCTCACCGGGTTGTCCCGGCCCTCCGTCGCCGACCTCGTGGAGCGGCTGCGCGACTCCGGCCTGATCGCGGTCGTCGGGGAGGCGGGCGAGCGGCGCCGGGGCCCGAACGCGCGCCTGTACGGCATCGTCGCCGACCGCGCCCAGCTGGCCGCGCTCGACGTCCGCACCGAGAGCGTCACCGTCGTCGTCGCCGATCTGCTCGGCGCCCCGCTCGCCGAGGCCTCGCTCCCCATGGACGACGGCACGTCCACCGGGCCCGCCGTCGAGCGGGCCGTCGCCCTCGTCGAGCGCACCGCGGCCACGGCCGGGGCCACCCGGCTGCACACCGTCGGCGTGGGCGCCCCGGGCCTGATCGACCCGGCGACCGGCGACCTGCGCGACTCGGCGGGCCTGCCCGCCTGGCACCGCAGCCTGGTGGCGGCCCTGACGGAGCGGCTCCCCGCGCGCGTCCTGGTGGAGAACGAGACCAACCTCGCCGCCCGCGCCGAGCAGCGCGACGGCGCCGCGCACGACCGCGACACCTTCGTGCTCCTGTGGCTCGGCGCGGGCACGGGCGCGGCCGTCGTCCTGGACGGGGCGCTGCGCAGGGGCGCGTCCGGCGGCACCGGGGAGATCGGCTTCCTGCCGGTGCCCGGCACCGGCGGGCTGCCCTCGGCGACGGCCTGCGACGGCGGCTTCCACACGCTCGCCGGGTCCGGGGCGGTGGCGGACCTGGCGGCGGACCACGGTCTGAAGGCGGAGCCGGAGCCGGGCGAACTGCCCGCGGCCGCGCTCGTGCGGCACGCCGTGGAGACGGGCCACGCGGCGTTCCTGACCGCGCTCGCCGACCGCGTGGCCATCGGCGCCGCGTCCGTCGCGGCCGTCCTCGACCCGGGCTGCGTGGTGCTCGGCGGGGAGTTGGGGCGGGCGGGCGGCGCGGCGCTCGCCGACCGCGTCGCACGGCGCGTGGCGGCGATGTCACCGCTGCGCACGGAGGTCAGGGCGAGCGCCCTGGGCGGCGCCGCGGTGCTGCGCGGCGCGCTGCTCACCGCCCGGGACGCCGCGCAGGACGAGCTGTTCACGACCGGGGCGTGACGCCGGGCACCCCGGCCCGCGGGCAGGCGCGCGGGCCGGGGTGAGGTGGTGGCCCGGCGGCGGGGCAAGGGCGTTTCTTCCCGCCGCCGGGCGCTTCGGGGAGGGGCACCGGGTGCCCCGGTCGGGCCGTCAGCAGGCTCCCAGGTCCTGCCAGACGCCCCACTGGCCGGTGGTGCCGGGCTCCTCGCCCTTCGTCCACCACTTGGCCTTCCAGGTGTGCGACTTGTGGGACACGGTGGTCCCGGAGCCGTACTCCGACGTCGCGCTCCACGCGGGCGGGGTGCACTTGCCGGGCGGGTCCGTCGGCCCGGGCGGGTCCGTCGGGCCCGGGCCCGTGCCGGGCTCCACCACCGTCGTGCCGCGCGCCAGGTCACCGGCGAGCGCGTAGGTCGTACCGCCGATGTTCACGGTCCAGTTCGACGGCGTCGACACCGGCAGGTAGTAGTTGAACGACAGGTCCACGGACGCGCCGGGCGCCAGGGTCTGCCAGGCGGGCAGCTTCAGCGAGACGCGGTGGAAGTCGCCCTTCAGGCCGCCCACGTTGTTCCCGGTGTGGCCGGTGCTGATCACCTTCGTGCCGAAGCCGGACTGGTCGGAGGCGTTGGCGGGGGCCGAGGTGGAGTAGTCGAACTGGAACTCCGTGCCGCCGGGCAGCGTCGTCTTCGTGTTGTTGGTGATCTTCAGCTTGGGCGTGATCGGGTAGTTGGAGTCGCCGAGCTTGAAGTCGCCGAACTCCACGCCGATGTCCACGGCCTTGGCGGGCAGGTCCTTGCCCGCGACCTTCGCGCCGTAGGGGGCCGCCGACTTGAACGCGTCGTACATCGTCGTGGTGAGCGTGTCGCCGATCTCGTACTGGCCCTTGGCGGCGTTGTACGCGTAGTCGCCCGCGAGCTCCCACACCATCGTGCCGCCGATGCCCTTGTCGACCACGTAGTCGGCCTTGGCCTTCACGGACTGCTCGTCCTCGGTGGACAGGAACACCTTCTTGTCGGCGTTCCACAGCCAGGGCGCGACCAGCTTCGCGTCGTACTTGCGGGCGTAGGTGCCGGTGAGCTTGGTGTCGGCGGGGAAGCCGTACTTGGTCACGTAGTCCCCGACGACGCCCTTCTCCAGGTTCTTGGCGTGCCACATCGGGTTCGACCCGGCCGGGGACTCCTTGCCGTTGTCGTCCTTGTCGTGCCACAGGTTGTCGATGCCGACCGCGCCGTCACCGCACTTGGTGAGCCCGGAGCCGGCCGGGCAGTTCGTCGTGGCCGCCTTGCCCCACAGGCCGTCCGTGCCGCCCTGCACGTTCTTGAAGCCGCGCGTGTAGTACGGCAGGCCGATGTTGATGCGCCCGGCGGGCATCGAGCCGCGGAAGTAGTGGTACGCCCAGTCGGTGTTGAGGTAGCCGATGCCGCCGTACTGCTGGCTGCCGTACACGCCCGCCGCGGCCAGCTCGCTGTCCTTGCCGTCGTCGTAGAGCGAGGCGTTCGGACCGACGTGCTCGTTCCAGGCGCCGTGCAGGTCGTAGGACATGATGTTGACGTAGTCCAGGTACTTCTGGACCTGGAAGGTCTCCATGCCGCGCAGCAGATAGCCCGAGGAGGGCGCGGCGACCGTCAGCAGATAGTGCCTGCCGTCGGTGGCCCCGGCGCGGTCGAGCTTCTCGCGCAGCGTCTTCATCAGCACCGCGTAGCCCTTGACCAGGCCCGCGCGGCGGCCGTTGGCGAGCTGCCAGTCGAGCGGGTTGCCCGCGTCCTTCATCGTCGTCGGGTACTCGTAGTCGATGTCGACGCCGTTGAAGCCGTACTTCCGGATGAAGTCGACGGTCGACTCGGCGAAGGTGTTGATGCCCGCCTGGTTCACCGAGCCGTCGGCGTTGGTGGCCATCGAGTAGAAGCCGCCGGAGTTCACGCGCTTGCCGTCGTCGCCGAAGTAGCCGCCGGTCTCGGCCCAACCGCCCACGGAGACCAGGGTCTTGACGTTCGGGTGCTTCTTCTTGAACTTGTTCAGGAGGTTGAAGTGGCCCTTGTAGGAGAACCCGGGGTCCATCTCGGCGCCCGCGACGCCCGGCCACGTCATGCCGGTGGCGGCGTTCTTCTCGCCGTCGGAGCCGACGGAGATCTTGTTGTCCTTGTCGACGTGCGCGAAGGCGTAGTTGAGGTGGGTGACCTTGTTCCAGGGGATGTCGGAGGCGAGATAGGCGGGCTCGCCGTTCTTGCCGGTGCGCCACCCGGTGAAGTAGCCGATCACGCGGCGCTGGTGGTCGGCGCCCATCTTCTCGCGGCCGTCGGCGTCGTAGACGGAACAGTAGGGGACGTCGACGCCGGGGGTCTTGTAGAGGCCGTCGGGTCTGCACGACTCGTTGGCCACGGGGTCCGCGGCCTGGGACGTCGTCGCGGCGAGCGTGCTCAGGAGCAGACCGGCGACGGCGGCGCCGGTGGCCAGGAGCGTGGTTCTCGCGCGAGTGGGGGTGGGCACGTTGTTCCTCCTGGGGAGGCTCGGTGTCGCACAACGGACGGGGACGTCGGCCCACGATGTGCGCACACCGGGCGGGCCTTTCCGCAGAGTGACGCAGACGTTAAAAGGACTAGACCAGAGCGTCAATAGGTATGGACCAACCCCGTTGCGGAGGGGGTTTCGCCATTTCCGGACCGGCGGCAGGCGGAATCCGGTCAGAACGGGGCGACATGATCCGGCCGGGCCGGATCGCGGGCGCCGCGGCGCCCGCTGTGAGCCAGCCCACAGAAGGCGGCCCGCACGGTCACTACCGGGCGTGGCACACTGGCTGCGTACCAAAAGCAGCGCACTCCGGGGTCGGTGTAATTCCGAACCGGCGGTTATAGTCCGCGACCCGGTCACCTCCAGTGGCCGGTTGACCAGGTGAAACTCCTGGACCGACGGTGAAAGTCCGGATGGGAGGCAGTGCGCGGCGAGCAGGCACACCCTGGTGTGCCGTGCCGTCGTAGTGGCTTGTTCCCGACAGGGGACAGGTCTCTTCAGGCGTCCACGGCCCCGTGCGTTCCCGGTGTTCCCGCTCGTTCGTTGTCGTCGTCATCGACGCGCCCCGGAGTCCGTGCCCGAAGAGGCAGGAGGACCCGGTGGCCACCCAGGCCGAAGCAGCCGCCATGCGGCACGCGCTCGCACTCGCCGTGCGCGGACTCGGCTTCACCAGCCCCAACCCGGTCGTCGGCTGCGTCATCATCGACGCCGCGGGCCGCACCGTCGGCGAGGGCTACCACCAGCGCGCGGGCGGACCGCACGCCGAGGTCCACGCCCTGCGCGCGGCAGGCGACCGGGCCCGCGGCGCCACCGCGGTCGTCACCCTCGAACCCTGTAACCACACCGGCCGCACCGGCCCCTGCGCCCAGGCCCTCGTCGACGCCGGGATCACCCGCGTCGTCTACGCCGTCGGCGACCCGAACCCGCAGGCCACCGGCGGCGCCGCCACCCTGCGCGCGGCCGGCGTGGACGTCGAGGCGGGCCTGCTCACCGCCGAGGGCGAGGCGGCCAACGCCGCCTGGCTCACCTCCGTGCGCCGCGGCCGCCCCCACGTCACCTGGAAGTACGCCGCCACGCTCGACGGCCGCACCGCCGCCGCCGACGGCACCAGCCGCTGGCTCACCTCCGCCGCGTCCCGCGCCGACGTGCACCGGCTGCGCGCCGAGTGCGACGCCGTCGTGGTCGGCGCGGGCACCCAGCGCGCCGACGACCCGCACCTCGCCGTCCGCGGCATCGAGGGCGCCCGGCAGCCGCTGCGGGTCGTCGTCGACACCCACGGCACCGCCGTCCGCCCCGGCGCCCGCGTCCTGGACGACGCGGCCCCCACCCTGATCGCGATGGCCGACGACACCGACGCCGCGCGCCACCCGTCCGGCGCCGACACGGTGCGCCTGCCGCGCGCCGCGGGCGGCCTGGACGTCACGGCGCTGCTCGCCGCGCTGCACGCCCGCGACGTGCGCTCCGTCCTGCTCGAAGGCGGCGCGACGCTCGCGGGCGCCTTCGTCGCCGCGGGCGCCGTCGACCGCGTCATCGGCTATCTCGCGCCCGCCCTGCTCGGCGCGGGCCCCGCCGCCCTCACCGGCGGCGGAATCACCACCGTCACCGAAGCGTTGCGGCTCGACATGAGCGAGGCCGTCCGCATCGGACCCGATCTGCGGATCACCGCCACCCCCGCACCGAAGGAGCGCTGAGCGTGTTCACCGGAATCGTCGAAGAGCTGGGCGAAGTCACCGCCGTCGAGACCCTGGCCGACGCGTCCCGCTTCCGCCTGCGCGGTCCCGTCGTCACCGACGGCGCGAAGCACGGCGACTCCATCGCCGTCAACGGCGTGTGTCTCACCGTCGTCGACCACGAGGGCGACGAGTTCACCGCCGACGTGATGGCCGAGACCCTGAACCGCTCCAGCCTCGGCGCCCTCGTGCCCGGCTCGAAGGTCAACCTGGAGCGCCCCACCGCCGTGGGCGCCCGCCTCGGCGGCCACATCGTGCAGGGGCACGTCGACTCCGTCGGGACCGTCGTGAGCCGCGAGGCCTCCGAGAACTGGGAGATCGTCAAGGTCTCCCTGCCCGCGGACCTCGCCCGTTACGTGGTCGAGAAGGGCTCCATCACCGTCGACGGCGTCAGCCTGACCGTCGTCGACGCCGGACCCGACTACTTCACCGTCAGCCTCATCCCCACGACGCTCGCGCTCACCACGCTCGGCGTCAAGCAGCCCGGCGACCCCGTCAACCTCGAGGTCGACGTCATCGCCAAGTACGTGGAGCGCCTGCTCGGCACCCGCTCCCAGAGTGAGGAGCCCACGCGATGAACCACTTCGACTGGCTCAACGCGGAGGCCTTCACCGCCGTCGGCCAGCACATCATGTGGTCCGACATGGTCGGCAACAGCGTCGGCCTGATCGCCCTCGCCCTCGGCTGGCGCCGCTCGATCTGGACCTGGCCCGCCCAGTTCCTGTCCGGCGTGATCCTCGTGGCCGCCTACGCCTCCGCCCAGCTGTCCGGCGGCGTCGGCAAGCAGCTCCTGGTCATCGGCGTCGCGGTGTGGGGCTGGCGGCAGTGGACCCGCGGCAGCCAGAAGGCGCAGGACGGCTCCATCGCCGTCCGCTTCGCCACCTGGAAGGAGCGCGGACTGCTCCTCGGCGGCACCGCCGTCGGCACCCTCGCGGTCGGCGCGCTGTTCTCCGCCGTGCCCGACCTGTCCTGGAACCCCTGGCCGGACGCCTACATCTTCGTCGGCACGCTCGCCGCGATGGTCGCCCAGGCGCGCGGCCTGGTCGAGTTCTGGTTCGCGTGGCTGCTCGTCGACGTCGTCGGGGTGCCGCTCGCGTTCTCCAGCGGGCTCGCCTTCTCCGGCCTCGTGTACGTCGTCTACCTCGCCCTCGTGCTGTGGGGCCTGCGCGACTGGTGGCTGCGCTCCCGCCGCGCCACCGCCGCTCCGCAGCCGCAGCCCGTCATCGAAGGAGTCCCGGCATGACCACCCACACGCCTCCCGCCGCCCCCGATGACGCCGGGCCGGTGCACCCCTTCTACTACACGACCGACAACTCCGAGGACCTCTGCCTCGACCCCGTCGAGCTGGCCGTCCGGGACATCGCCGCGGGCCGCCCCGTCGTGGTCGTCGACGACGAGAACCGGGAGAACGAGGGCGACCTCGTCGTCGCCGCCGAGAAGGCGACCCCCGAGATCGTCGCCTTCATGATGACCGAGTGCCGCGGCCTGATCTGCGCCCCCATGGAGGGCGACGAACTCGACCGGCTCGCACTGCCGCAAATGGTCACGGAGAACACCGAGTCGATGAGCACGGCCTTCACCGTGACCGTCGACGCCGGTCCCGCGCACGGCGTGACCACCGGCATCTCCGCCGCCGACCGCGCCACCACCCTGCAGATGCTCGCCGGCGGCAAGGCCAAGGCCGACGACTTCGTCCGCCCCGGCCACATCTTCCCGCTGCGCGCCAAGGAGGGCGGCGTCCTCGCCCGCAACGGCCACACCGAGGCCGCCATCGACCTGGCCCGGCTCGCGGGCCTGCGCCCGGCCGGAGCGATCTGCGAGATCGCCGGCGAGGACGGGCGCATGCTGCGCCTGCCCCAGCTGATCCCCTTCGCACGGAAGCACGGACTGACCATCATCTCCATCGAGGACCTGATCGACTACCGGCGCTCGGCGGAGCCCACCGTGCGCCGCGAGGCCGAGGTCCACCTGCCCACGGCCTTCGGCGAGTTCACCGCGTACGGCTACCGCTCCACGGCCGACGGCGTCGAGCACGTGGCGCTCGTCCACGGCGACATCCAGGACGGCGAGGACGTCCTGGTGCGCGTCCACTCCGAGTGCCTGACCGGCGACGTCTTCCACTCCCTGCGCTGCGACTGCGGCCCGCAGCTCCAGGAGTCCATGCGGCGCATCGCCACCGCGGGACGCGGCGTCGTGGTCTATCTGCGCGGCCACGAGGGCCGCGGCATCGGCCTGATGTCCAAGCTGCGCGCGTACGAGCTCCAGGAGCGCGGCAGCGACACCCTGGACGCCAACCTGGAGCTGGGCCTGCCCGCCGACGCCCGGGACTACGGCGCGGGCGCGCAGATCCTCGACGACCTCGGCGTGCGCAGCCTGCGCCTCCTCACCAACAACCCCGACAAGACCGAGGCGCTCGCCCGCCACGGCCTGAAGGTCATCGCCCGCGAGCCCATGCCGGTCACCGCGGGCGAGCACAACCTGCGCTATCTGCGCACCAAGCGCGACCGCATGGGCCACGACCTGCCCTGGCTCGACGCCACGGACATGTCCGCCTGCGGCAACCAGTGACTTCCGTCCACCACCGTCCACCCCACCACCCCTAGGAGAAGCGCGTGAGCGGCAAGGGTGCCCCCGAACTGAGCGTGAAGAACTGCGGTGACCTGCGCGTCGCCGTCATCGCCGCCCTCTGGCACGAGAAGGTCATGGACGGCCTCGTCGACGGCGCGCTGCGCGCCCTGCACGAGCTCGGCATCGACGAGCCGACCCTGCTGCGCGTGCCCGGCAGCTTCGAGCTGCCGGTCGTCGCCAAGGTCCTCGCGGGCCGCGGCTACGACGCGATCGTGGCCCTCGGCGTCGTGATCCGCGGGGGCACCCCGCACTTCGACTATGTGTGCCAGGGCGTCACCCAGGGCCTCACCCAGGTGTCCGTCGACACCGGTGTCCCGATCGGCTTCGGCGTACTGACCTGCGACACCGAGGAGCAGGCGCTGGACCGCGCGGGCATCGAGGGCTCCAGCGAGGACAAGGGCCACGAGGCGGTCACGGCGGCCGTCGCGACGGCCGCCACCCTGCGCACGGTCTCCGAGCCCTGGCGCTGAGCGGGCCACCGCGGGCGCGTAGAGTAAGCGGCATCATGTCCAAGAAGACTTTCGAGGAGCTCTTCACCGAGCTCCAGCACAAGGCAGCCCACGGCGACCCCGCCACCTCCCGCACCGCGGAACTGGTGGACAAGGGCGTCCATGCCATCGGCAAGAAGGTCGTCGAGGAGGCCGCCGAGGTGTGGATGGCCGCCGAGTACGAGGGCAAGGAAGCCGCCGCCGAGGAGATCTCGCAGCTCCTGTACCACGTGCAGGTGATGATGGTCGCCCGCGGGATCTCCCTCAGCGACGTGTACGCCCACCTCTAGGACGAACGTTCCATCCGGCGCGCCGCACGTACGCCGCCCCCGCACCTCCGCACCCGCACCTTCACGCAAAGGAATCCGACCTCATGCTGCGCATCGCCGTCCCCAACAAGGGTTCACTGTCCGGACCTGCGTCGGCGATGCTGCATGAGGCCGGATACCAGCAGCGCCGCGAGTCCAAGGAACTCGTCATCGTCGACCCCGAGAACGAGGTCGAGTTCTTCTACCTGCGCCCGCGCGACATCGCCATCTACGTCTCCTCGGGCAAGCTCGACATCGGCATCACCGGCCGAGACCTGCTGATCGACTCCGGCGCGAGCGCCGAGGAGATCCTGCCGCTCGGCTTCGCCCGCTCCACCTTCCGCTTCGCCGCCAGGCCGGGCACCGCCCAGGGCCTCGCGGACCTCGCGGGCCGCACCGTCGCCACCTCCTACGAGGGCATCGTCGGCAAGCACCTGGCCGACAGCGGCGTCGACGCCTCCGTCATCCACCTCGACGGCGCCGTCGAGACCGCCATCGAGCTGGGCGTCGCCCAGGTGATCGCGGACGTCGTGGAGACCGGCACCAGCCTGCGCAACGCGGGCCTCGAAGTGTTCGGCGAGCCGATCATGAAGTCCGAGGCCGTGGTCATCCGGCGCACCGGCGCCGAGGCCGACGACCCCAAGGTGCAGCAGTTCCTTCGCCGCCTCCAGGGCGTCCTGGTCGCCCGTACGTACGTGATGATGGACTACGACTGCCGCGCCGAGCACCTGGAGCAGGCCGTGGCCCTCACCCCGGGCCTGGAGTCGCCGACCATCTCCCCGCTGCACAACGAGGGCTGGGTCGCCGTCCGCTCCATGGTGCCCACCAAGGACGCCCAGCGGGTCATGGACGACCTGTACGCCATCGGCGCGCGCGCCATCCTGACCACGGCGATCCACGCCTGCCGCCTGTGACCGGACAGGAAAGCACCGTCATGACCGATTCCCCCGCCCCGCCCGCGCTCCCGGTCACCTTCCGGCCCGGGCGCACCCGGGCCGTGCTGCTCACCGCCGCCGCCGCGATCTTCGCGGTCCTGGTGGTGATCGCGGTGATCCTGCCCGACCTCAACCCGGGCGAGCGCGTCAGCTTCGTCTTCACCGGAGCGCTGCTCTCCGGCGCTCTCGTGCTGCTCAGCAGGCCCAAGGTGATCGCCGACGAGTCCGGTGTCACCGTGGTCAACATCGCCACCCGGCGCCGGCTCGCCTGGGCCGAGATCGTGCAGGTCAACCTGCGCCCCGGCGACCCGTGGGTGTTCCTCAACCTCACCGACGGCACCAGCCTGCCCGCCCTCGGCATCCAGCCGGGCATCGCCAAGCAGCAGGCCATCAGCGACGCCCGGGCACTGCGCTCCCTGGCCGACGCGCGTTCGGGCAGCGAGCACGGCTGACCTCAGCGGGGGGTCTTGATTAACCTGGTGGCGGGGTCGGCCCGGTGTGCCGCCCCGCCCCTGCCGGGCCCACGGCCCCCAGGGGCTCCTGCTATCCGAGGAGTGACTCCCTCCGGCGATGGACGGATCGTCCTGTAGTACCTGCGCCGCCCCCTCCCGACATACCGGGACCCGCGCACCGGGCGAGGCGGCGGCATCATGACCATCCCCCTGCTGCTCCTCGGAGCGGCCTTCCTGTTGATCCTCGCCAACGGCTTCTTCGTGGCGGCCGAGTTCGGCCTCGTCACCGTCGAGCGGCCCGACGCCGAGCAGGCGGCGGCCGACGGCGACCGCCGTGCCCGCAGGGTCGTGAGCTCCCTCAAGGAGCTGTCCTTCCAGCTGTCGGGCACCCAGCTCGGCATCACCCTCACCTCCCTCGTCGTCGGCATGCTCGCCGAACCGGCCCTCGCGCACCTGCTGGCGAGCCCGTTCACCGCCGCGGGCCTGCCCGAAGCGGCGGTTCCCGGGGTCTCCGTGGCCGTCGGCATGCTCCTGGCGTCCGCCGTGCAGATGGTGATCGGCGAACTCGTGCCGAAGAACTGGGCGGTGTCGAAGCCGCTCCAGGTGGCCCGGTTCGTCGCGGGCCCGCAGCACGTCTTCGCGCGCCTGTTCCGCCCGGTGATCGCCGCGCTGAACGCCGTCGCCAACCGGCTCGTACGTGCCCTCGGCGTCGAGCCCACCGAGGAGCTCGCCTCCGCCCGCACCCCCGGCGAACTGGTGTCGCTCGCCCGGCACTCGGCCCGCGCCGGGGCCCTGGAGCAGGACACCGCCGACCTGTTCGTCCGCACCCTGTCCCTCGGCGAACTGACCGCGCAGCACGTGCTGACGCCGCGCGTGAAGGTCAGCGCGCTCCAGTCGTCCGCCACCGCCGAGGACGTGGTCAACCTGACCCGCGCCACCGGCCTGTCCCGCTTCCCGGTCTACCGCGAGCGGATCGACGAGGTCGTCGGCGTGGTCCACCTCAAGGACGCCCTCGCCGTGCCCGGCCACGCGCGGCTGCGCACACCCGTCAGCCGCATCGCCAAGCCGCCGCTGCTCGTCCCCGAGACGCTGCCCGTGCAGCCCCTCCTGGAGCGGCTGCGCAGCGAGCAGCCCATGGCCGTCGTCGTCGACGAGTACGGCGGCACGGCGGGCGTCGTCACCCTGGAGGACATCGTCGAGGAGCTCGTCGGCGAGGTCCGCGACGAGCACGACCGCCAGGACCTGCCCGAACTCGCCGCGGCCCCGCCCGAGGACGGCCGCCCCGCCTGGGACGCCGACGGCGGCTGCCGCGTCGACACGCTCCAGCGCATAGGCCTCGACGTCCCCGAGGGGCCGTACGAGACGGTGGCCGGGCTCGTCGCCGACCTCCTCGGGCGCATCCCCGCGCCCGGCGACCGGGCCGAACTCCCGGGCTGGCGGCTCGCGGTGCGCCAGGTCGGGCACTACCGCGCCGAGCGCGTGCGGCTCGTACGGACCGCGGGGGCGCGGCCCGCGGGGGACAGGGCCGTCGCGGAGGCGGTGCGATGAGCGCCCTCCAACTCCTCCTGGCCCTCCTGCTCGTGCTCGCCAACGGCTTCTTCGTGGGGGCCGAGTTCGCGCTCGTCTCCGTGCGCCGCAGCCAGATCGAGCCGCTCGGCACGGCGCGGGCCCGCCAGGTCCTGTACGGCCTGGAGCACCTGCCGCAGATGATGGCCGCCGCCCAGTTCGGCATCACCGTCTGCTCGTTGACGCTCGGCGCGGTCGCCGAGCCGACCGTGGCGCACCTCCTGGAGCCGCTGTTCGAGGCGGCCCGACTCCCGGACGGCGTGGTCCACCCCCTCGGGTACGTGATCGCGCTCGCGGTGGTCGTCTTCCTGCACCTCGTCATCGGCGAGATGGTCCCCAAGAACCTCGCGATGGCGGCGCCGGAGCGGACCGCGCTCTGGCTCAGCCCGGGTCTGGTCGCCTTCGCGAGGCTGTGCCGCCCGGTCACGGCCGCGCTCGGGGCCTGCGCCCGGGTGATCCTGCGGCTGTTCGGGGTCGAGCCCAAGGACGAGGTCGAGGCGGTCTTCACCAGCGTGCAGCTGGGCCGCCTGGTCGAGGACGCGGGCCAGGCCGGGCTGCTCGACCCGCAGGAGCAGGAGCGCCTGGAGGACGCCCTGGAGCTGGGCTCGCGCCCGGTCACCGACGTCCTGCTCGACGGCGCGTCCCTGGTCACCGTCGGCCCGTCGGTCACCCCCGACCAGGTGGTCGACCTCACCGCCCGCACCGGCTACTCCCGGTTCCCGGTCCGTGCGGAGAGCGGTGCCTTCATGGGGTATCTGCACGTCAAGGACGTCCTCGACCTGGAGGACACCGACCGTGCGGTGCCGCAGCACGTCTGGCACCAGATGACGACCCTGCGGGCCGAACTGCCCCTGGACGACGCCCTGTCGGTGATGCGGCACGCCGCGACCCATCTGGCGCAGGTCGCCGACCCCTGCGGCCGGATCCTCGGCCTCGTCGCCCTGGAGGACGTCCTGGAGCTCCTGGTGGGTGAGGTCAGGGACCCCGCCCACCGGGTGACCGTGCCCCGGGCGACGAGGGGGAAGACCCTCGTGGGCTGACCGACCAGGTTGCCGAACACCGGGTGGACCGCACTCCTTCAAGCGCCGGACGGGGCAGTACGCAGCCCGTCCGGCGCCCGAGGGCGAGCGCGCAGCGCGACAACCCCGTCCAGGCCCCCGGCCTCAGGACCGCCCGAGGCCGGCGTCGCGGGCCCGCACGATGGCCGTGGCGCGGTCGGCGACCTGGAGCTTCACAAAGATCGCCGAGACGTGGTTGCTGATGGTCTTCGGCGCCAGCTGGAGCCTGCGGGCGATCGCCGGGTTGGCCATGCCCGCGGCGATCAGATCGAGGACCTCCAGCTCGCGCGCCGTGAGCTCCGGGAACGGCGAGCGCGCCGTGGTGTCCCGCGGCCGGGCCATCCACTCGGCCACGCGCCGGGCGATGCGCGGCCCGAAGATGGCCTCCCCGGCGGCCACGCAGCGGACCGCGCGGACGATCTCGTCCTGCGCCGCGCCCTTGAGGATGTAGCCGCGGGCGCCCGCGCGCATCGCCGCGAACACCGACTCGTCGTCCTCGAACATCGTCAGGACGAGCACCGCCGTGTCCGGCGCGGACGCGAGCACCTCCCGGGTCGCGCCGACCCCGTCGAGGTCGGGCATCTCCAGGTCGATGACGAGCACCCGGGGCCGGTGGAGCAGCGTCTCGCGCACGGCGTCGCGGCCGCCCGCCGCCTCGCCGACGACTCTGATGCCGTCGATGGACCCGAGCAGCGCCCGCAGGCCCCCGCGGACCACGGGGTGGTCGTCGGCCAGGACCACGGTCAGCTCACTGGACTCGGCGGGCGTCGTCAAGGCGCGGCTCCCAACGGCGGTGGTGCGTCCTGCCATGTCTACCCATCGTTCCGGACGGCGGACCCTCCGTCCTGGGCGCGGGCACCCGAACCGGCCGGGAGGACTTCCCGGTACGGCAAGGAGCACGCGCCCTGACCCGAAGGGCCCGCACCGGACCATGCTGAGCCTGGAAACGGGGGGCTGCCGGGCCCGTGCCATCGGGCCCGGCACGCAAACGAAGCCCCGCAAAGCCGATGACCAGGCCCCGGAACGGAGGCACACCCGATGCGCCGGACACCTCCTTTCGGGGCACCGCCCTTGAGCCCGCCGGTCTGCATGTGCGCGGCCCGGCACGTGCTGGTTCCCACGAGCCCGCACCCCAAGGACAAGGAGAACGGCAATGCGCGACACACTCAAGGCAGTTGGCGTGGCGACCCTTGCCGCGGCGGCCCTCTGCGCCGGTTTCGCCGGGACAGCGGCGGCCGCGACGGGGGGAGGTGGTGCGGTCACGAGGGTGGTGGCCGCGGGTGAGTACGTCCACCAGGCGTGGACACGGATCCTGTGCGGCTGACGGAATCAGGGGCCTCAGCCGTACAGTGCCGCGCTGGTGCTAGCGGGACCGCAACGGCAGGACGGCGCTCACCTCCCCGCCCTCCGGACCGGACCGGCACCGGCACCAGCCGGCGAGCTCGGCGGCCCGTTCCGCCATCGTGGACATGCCCACCCCGGGCTGCCACGGCAGGGCGGACGGGCCGCCGTTGTCGGTGACCCGGATGCGCAGCGCGTCGTCGACGCGCAGCCGGACCAGGGCGTGGTCGGCCCGCGAGTGCCGGGCGGCGTTCGTCAGCGCCTCGGTCGCGATCCGGTACGCCGCCACCTCGACCGCGGCCGGCAGCCGGGGGAGCCTGCCGGGCGCGTCGATGGTGATGGCGAGCGGCGCGCCGCCGACGCGGTGGCTGAGCCGCTCGGCCTGCCGGGCGAGGGCGGCCACCAGGCCCAGCTCGTCCAGGGCGGGCGGCCGCAGCCCCTCGACGAGACGGCGGATCTCGTCGATGGCGCCGCTCGCGTGCCCGCGCAGCTGGTCGAGCAGGAGCTCGGCCGTGGCCGGGTCGGAGCGGATCAGATTGCGCACCGCGTCGGCGGTGAAGGCGAGGCCGGTGAGGGTGGGCCCGAGCCCGTCGTGCAGATCGCGGCGCAGCCGCCGGCGCTCCTCCTCGCGGGCCGAGACCAGGCGCTCGCGCGAGGACTGGAGTTCCTCGGACAGGACGGTCGCCCGCACCGCCACCCCCAGCGGCACCACCAGGACCTGGAGGGTGCGCAGGTCCTCCGCGTCGAGCCGGGCCTGGCCCCGGCGGGTGCCCACGACCAGCTCGGCCTCCTTGGTGCCCGGCGCGGGCAGCGGCACCATCGCGCAGCCGGGCGGCGGGGTGCCGGAGGCCGCCACCGGGCGCCCTTCGAGGTGGAAGGCGGCGTAGGGCAGGCGCAGGGCGTCGCGGACCGCGAGGAGCAGTCCGTCCAGGCCGGCCTCGGCGGTCAGCCGGGCGCCGAGCCGGTTGAGCGCGCGCACGGGGTCGGCCCGGTCGCCGTAGAGGAGCCGGTCGATGCCGTGCTGGAGCACGCCGCGCACGGGGTGGAAGGCGATCGCGACGGCGATGGCGACCAGCGCGGCCCCGCCGATGTGGAAGGTCTCGCGCAGCACCCGGTCCAGGAACAGGACCGCGGCCGTGTACACGCCGAGCACCCCGAGGGACAGCGTCATGTACAGCAGGGCGCGGGAGACCACCCACTGGATGTCGAGGACCTGCGGGCACAGGATCGCGACGGCGATCGCGATCGGCTGGGCGGTGATGAGGACCTGGAGGGCCTCCGCGTTCATGCCGAGCGGCCACCAGGGCACGGCGCAGAGCACGGCGAGCATCAGCCACAGCATCTGGCGGCGCAGCCGCTCGTCGCCCCAGCGGTAGCGCACTATCAGGGCGGCGAGGTCGATGAGCATGGGCACGAAGATGCCCAGGAGGTCGGTCTGCGCCCGGTAGGGCTCCAGCGGCGGCCAGCTCAGGACCCGCAGATACCCGGAGGGGCCGCCGAGCGCGTACGGCTCCGGCGTCGTCACGCTCCACAGCCAGAACAGGCCCCCGAGGGCGGCGGTGCCCCAGAGCACCGGGCGCCAGCGCGGGTCGGCCAGCTGCCCGGTGGGGAACAGCAGGAGCGCGAGCGGCACGAAGAGCCGCAGGCCCAGTGGCCAGGCGGCCAGGGCGAGGGTCACCAGGACGCGGAGCGTCGCCGGGGCCCAGTCCTCGTGCAGGCCGAGGGCGAGGAGGCCGAGGCTCAGGACGGTCCCGGCGTGCGCCGCGCCGCCGCCGAGCAGGAGCCAGCCGATGGGGTTGCGGGGGCGACGCCAGGCCACAGCGACCCCGCAGGCGGCGAAGACGAGGGACAGCGTGGTGTCCGTGACGACGAAGCTGTCGGCGGCGAGCTGGAAGCTGAGCCCGCAGGCGATCCACAGGGCCACACCGGTGCCGGTGGCCGTCGTGACGGCGGCGAAGGATCCCCATGCCAGCCAGGTGGTCATCGTCGCGCACCCCCACCGTGTCCGCGCCCTTGTGGTCAGGGTCGCGGACTTCTGGCCAGGACTTGCACGCTTGGGCGGCAAATGCCCCTAAGGGGTGACAGGCGGGGCCGTTCCGCCCGGGTGCGGTCAGCCCGCTCCGGAGGGTCCCGTGGGGCCGCGGCCCGAGAGGACCTCGCCGTACGCCTGCATCAGGTCGGGCAGCCGCAGCGTCGCCAGGTCGGTGCGGGTCGGCTCGCCCGGATAGCCGGACAGCCGCAGGTCACGATAGGCGCAGCTCTTCTCGTACAGGGTGCGCAGGAACCTTCCGTTGCCCAGTTCGTCGATCCAGGCCTGGTCGACGACGTGGCCGCTGATGGACCGCAGCTCGTCGAGGGCCTCCTCGTCCCACACGTCGCCGTTCTCACCGGCGAGCACCTCGCCGATCGCGGTGAGTTCGAGCGGGCGGTACGAGGGGAAGTCGACGCGGGTGGTGAAGCGCGAGGACAGGCCGGGGTTCGCTGCGAGCAGGCGGTCCATGCCCTCCGGGTAGCCGGCGAGGATCACCACGAGGTGGTCGCGGTTGTCCTCGGCCCGCTTCAGGAGCACCTGGAGCGCCTCGTCGCCGTACGCGTCGCCCTTGCCGTAGCCGGAGTTGGACAGGGCGTAGGCCTCGTCGACGAAGAGGACGCCGCCGATGGCGGAGTCGATGAGCTCGTTGGCCTTGACGGCGGTCTGTCCCAGGTACTCGCCGACCAGGTCGGCGCGCTGGGCCTCCACCAGGTGGTCGCCGCCGAGCAGGCCGAGCGCGTAGAAGACCCGGCCGAGGATGCGGGCCACGGTGGTCTTGCCGGTGCCGGAGGGGCCGGAGAAGACGAAGTGTCGTTTCGGCGGTTGCACGGGCAGGCCCTGGGCCGCCCGCAGACGGGCCATGTTGAGCTGTGCCGACAGCGCCTTGACCTGCCGTTTGACGGGTTCGAGCCCGACCATGCGCTCCAGCTCGGCGATGGCCTGGGCGAGCAGTGCCGGATCCGTGGGGCCGGGCGGCAGCTGCGGCGGCGGGGGCTTGACGGGGATGACCGCCTTCTCCCGCACGGTGTCGGCGGCGGGCGGGTCGGCGGCGCCCGTGCCCGGCGGCAGATCGGGCTCGGTGACCTTCAGGTCGCGGCCCTCGGCGCCGAACAGGGCGTCCACGCCGTCGGGCGCGTCGAGCACGTCCTGGCCGAGGCCGGTGAGGGTGACGGCGGCGAGGTCGGTGCCGTCGTCGAAGCCGTCGCCCTCGGCGATGGCCGCGAGCCGCGCGGAGGTGTCCATGAAGGCGGGGTCGACGCGGTGCACCGCGCGGTACAGCGGCAGGGCGGCGGCGGACCTGCCGGTGCCCTCGTGCGCGCGGGCCAGCCAGTAGCGCAGCTCCTTGCGCTGCGGCTGCTCGCTGCGGCAGCGCATCAGGGCGGCGGAGAGCAGCGGCTCCGCCTGGCCGTACGTGTCGAGCCGGACCCGGGCCATGCCGCCGAACAGGCCCGCCTCGATGCCGAGCATCGGGTCGTCGATCAGCGGGTCGGTGTGCCGCACCAGCTGCTCCCAGTCCTTGACGAGGTAGGCGCGGCAGGCGTGCAGGAAGCGCACCTGGCTGTCGGTGTCGACGGGCGGCAGGCCCGCGAGCGCCCGGTCGAGCTCCGGTACGTGGCGGCCGTCCAGCCAGTGCGAGGCGTGCGCGAGCAGCAGGTCGCGGATGGACTCCAGGACGGGCTGGACCCACCAGCCGAGCCAGTACCAGGAGTTGAGGGTGCGGCCGTGCCGGGCGCGCTGCTCGCCGAAGCGGTCCCGGTGCTGGTACATGCGCAGGAGCGCCGTCGTCGTGTCGACGCGCAGCGCGTGCAGCCCGAGCCAGCCGTCGGCCATGCCCGGGTCGATGCGCACCGCGGCCCGGAACTCCTCCTCCGCCTGCGGATAGGCGCCCATCGTGTAGGCGTCGACCCCCCGCAGCCAGGCGAGGTCGGCCGGGGCGGCCCGGCCCTGCGTGCCGAAGTCCATCACGTCCCCCACAAGCCGTGCCCCCGTGTGTGTGCCACCGGGCCGCTGCCCGTCGGCGACCGATCTGAACCGCCTTGCTGCGGACGGGAGTTGACTCGGTGCGCGAAGCCGCCGTCCGTTTGGTCGCACCGAGAGGCATCGTACCTGCGGAGAGGTGCCCGGCCGTAGGGTGCGGGGGGCGCGGGATCGGGCGCGGAGGGTGCGGAAGCCGCCCTGGTGGGAGCGGGCCTGATGGTCACCCAGGGTGAGCGAATGGCGGCTCGTGGCGCCCGGCGTAAGAGCTGTGCGGGCAGAACGAAGCCCCCGATCACGGGGGAACAACCGGGGGCTTCGCGTAGAGGGGCGACCCGAAAGGGCGCTCCTTGAGAACGTAAGTCCTGTAAGGCCCCCGGGTCAAGCAGAGTTGAGCCACTCACGGAAACTGGCCATGTGGTCGGAAACGGACTTCCCGAAGTTTCAGCGCGCTGCCGACGGACCTTCACTCTCAGTCACCATTTGGGCGTCGGCTGCCGTCCCGGCGGGTCCCGTCAGCACCTCGTACCCCTGAGGCAACTGGCGTACCAGAAGCTCCGCGTACGGCCGCGACGGGTCTTCGGCGAAATGACGCCGCTCGGCGCCTTCCCAGCCGTCCCAGAAGGCGCGTTGTCCCGGTCCGTCCCGGTGGCGCCCGCGGGCCCAGGACTCGGCGCGCGGCAGCTCCATCCACAGCAGTCGCGCCAGGAACGGGCGTAGCACGCGACGGCCCGCGCCGACACCCTCGACGAGGACGACGGGGGCGGCAGGCAGGGGGCGACTTGCAGGGCCGAAGCGGCGCGCGTGCCAGTCGTACGCCGCGTAATGCGCCGTTTCGCCCCGGGACAGCGGATCGATGACCTGCTCCCGCAGCCGGTCCGTCCAGTCGAACAGCGCCTCGTGACTCGCGATGTCGTCGAGCCGGAGCACCGGCGCACCCCCGAGCGCGCCCCCGAGCCGCGAGGCGAACGTCGACTTACCGGAGCCCGCGTGCCCATCGACGGCGACGAGACGGACGGGGCCGCAGGACGGCGGGAGCGTGCGCAGCGCACGGGCGAGGCGCGGGAGGGGAGTGGGGTGCCGGGTCATGGTCATCACCCGCCAGCCTAGGCCCCGCGCCGATTTCCGAACAGTTGCACGGTTCGGCGGGGCGTCGCAGGTCATACCAGTGGTGGAGGCCACTGGCGGGGGGTTTCGCCGATGTCCGCTCCCTGGCGGAACCCGCCACCGCACGGCCATAGTTGGCGCACTGTCGTGCACCTGACGAGTCTGGCCCGGGCCTCGTCCCGGCGGGCTTCGTCCCCATGGGCTCCGCTCCGGAGCCCGTCACCGAAGCGTCCGGCCGCTGCCGGACCCCATGCCGACTGGGGGACCGATCATGGACAGCATGTCCCGGAGAACCATCCTCGTCGCCACGGCGGGCGTCGTGGCCGCCGTGGCCGCGGCGGACCCCGCCGCCGCCCGACCCCTTCCGCCGCGCGCCGACCGCCCGGTGGACAACCGCTTCTGGACCTCCCGCAAGGACTGGTCCGCCGGGGCGGCGGACGGCGTGCGCACCGTCGCCAAGCCCCGCGCGGGCGTCGAGCTGGCCCGGCCGGTCGGCACCGTCGCCTACGCCGACCCGCACACCGGCAGGACCACCACCTGGGAGTACGCCCGGTGGACGGGCCCCGTGCACCGCTCGGCCGTGCCCGGTACGGAGCTCATCGCCTCCTGGAACGCCCGCACGCCCCGCTCCACCTGGATCCAGGTCGAGGTGGAGGCCACCTACTCCGACGGCGTGCGGACGCCCTGGTACGTCCTCGGCCGCTGGACCTCCGGCGACGACCGCCAGGACCCGGCGGCGCCGGTCATCCGGCGCACCTCGGTCGACGGCCAGAAGGACGGCAGGTCGACCGTGTGGACGGACACCCTGTCCCTCGACGACACCACGACCGGCCTGCGCCTCGTGTCGTACCGGCTGCGCCTGACCCTGTACCGCGCGCCCGGGACCACGCTCACCCCCACGGTGTGGCGGCTCGGCGCGATGACGTCGGACGTGCCGGACCGCTTCACGGTGCCCGCGTCCGAGCCGGGGCACGCCGGGGAGCTCGCGGTGCCGCGCTACTCGCAGGAGGTCCACAAGGGCCAGTACCCGGAGTACGACAACGGCGGCGAGGCCTGGTGCAGCCCCACCTCGTCCCAGATGATCCTGGAGTACTGGGGCCGCGGGCCCACGGCCGCGGACCTCGCCTGGGTCGACCCCTCCTTCGCCGACCCGCAGGTGTGCCACGCGGCCCGCTTCACCTACGACTACCAGTACGGCGGCTGCGGCAACTGGCCGTTCAACGCCGCCTACGCCGCGACGTACCGGGACATGCAGGGCGTCGTCACGCGGCTCGGGTCGCTCACCGACCTGGAGACGCTGATCGCCGCGGGCATCCCCGCCATCACGTCGCAGTCGTTCCTGAAGGAGGAGCTGACCGGCGCGGGCTACGGCACGGCGGGCCACCTGATGACGGTCGTCGGCTTCACCGACACCGGTGACGTGATCGCCAACGACCCGGCGTCGCCGAGCAACGCCGCGGTGCGGCGCGTGTACGAGCGGCGCGAGTGGGAGACGATCTGGCTGCGGACCAAGCGCAAGAACGCGCAGGGCAAGGTCGTCTCCGGCACCGGCGGCGTCTGCTACCTGTACTTCCCGCTGCGGCCCTCCAAAGCCCAGCTGGCCGCGCTCGCCGCGGTCGGCGTGCGCTGAGGCGCGGGCCCCGCCCCCGGCTACCTCCCGGGGGCGGGGCCCGCGGTCACGGCGCTCAGGTCGCCGGATCCACCACCCAGTCCGGGTGCCCGGGCATCGGCGGCGTCTTCGCCCCGTACAGCCACGGCTTGAGGAAGCCCTCCAGGTCCTCGCCCGCGACCCGCGAGGCCAGGTCGATGTAGTCCTGCGTGCCGGCGGCCTTCCCGCGGTACTGGGTGACCCAGGCCCGCTCGATCTTCTGGAAGGTCTGCTCGCCCACCCGCTCGCGCAGCGCGTACAGGACGAGCGCCGAGCCGTCGTAGCGCATGCGCTTGAAGAGGTTGGGCTCGGTGGGCTCGGCGGGCGCGCCGTAGTCCTTGCGCCACTGGTCGTGCGCCTTGTACGCGGCCTTCATGGCCTCCTCGAAGCTGGTGCCCCCGTGCTGCTCGGAGTACAGGCGCTCGTAGAAGCGGGCGTGGCCCTCGCTGACCCACAGGTCGGACCAGCCCTTGAGCGCGACGCTGTCGCCGAACCACTGGTGGGTCAGCTCGTGCACCAGATTGCGCTCCGCGTCGACCTGGGTGCCGAGCAGATCGGCCTTGGGGACGAGCGAGAGGGTCTGGGTCTCCAGGGCGACGCCGAGGTCGGTGTCGCCGACGAGGATCCCGTAGCGGTTGAACGGGTAGGGGCCGAGCTTCTCCTGGAGCCAGGCCAGGTGGTCCCCGGTGAGCTTGCGGTACTTCGCGGTCGGCTCGACGAGGGCGTCCGGCACCACGTCGCGGATCGGCAGCCCGCCCGGACCCGTCCGGTCGTCGAGGGTGAACCTGCCGACGGCCAGCTGCACCAGCTGGGTGGACAGCGGCTGCTCGGAGTCGTACGTCCACTGCACCCGGTCGCCCGGCTTGGCGGTCTTGCCCACCAGCTTGCCGTTGGCGACGGCCGTCAGGTCCTTCGGCGTGGTGATGCGGAAGGTGATGGGGGCGTGCTGGCTGGGGTGGTCGTTGGCGGGGAAGATCAGCCGGGCGCCGTTGGGCTGGGGGTAGACCACCGTGCCGTCGGGCGTGGGGATCCAGCCGTAGTCCTCGATGGCGTCGTCGCGGTGGCGGACCTGGGTGGGGTCGGCGGTGTAGGTCACCTTCACGGTGAAGGAGCGGCCCTTGGCCAGCGGCGACTTGGGCGTGACGGTCAGCTCGTCGCCCGCGCGCGAGGCGGACGCGGCCCTGCCGTCGACGGTGACCGCGTGCAGGGTGTTGCCGCCGAAGTCGAGGTTGAAGCGGGAGAGGGACTGGGTGGCGGTGGCCTTGATGGTCGCGGTCGCCTCGAACGGCGTCCTGGGCGCCTGCCAGTCGAAGTCCAGGAGGTAGCGGTCGACCTGGTAGCCGCCGTTGCCGTCGAGCGGGAACATCGGGTCGCCGAGGCCCGGGGCGCCGGGCGACGGCTTGGCCTCGGGGGTCGAGGCGGAGGTGGCGTACGAGACCGGTCCGGTGAGGGCGGCCGCCACGGTCACGGCCGCCGCCAGGGCGAGCCGCGCTCTGCGGCGGGGCGTCGGGAACGTACTCATCGGAAACCCTTCGGTCGATGGTGCGTGGACGTACGACCGGTGGCGCGCGGACGTACGCCGACTTAGACGCACGGCACGGGGTCCGAGTTGTGGGGTGACCAACGTCTCGCCCGATACGAGTGATTTCGCTGGCATGGTGGAGGGGGCAGTGGCAGGTGCCACTGTCGGCCAGTGGGGGGACACCACTGCCGGACGACGTATCGAGAGTTGCCATGACCGCGAGCTCCGCCACCGCCACCGTTCTCCAGGCCCACGAGGGGCTCCGGGCCCGTGCGGGGCTCCGGGCCCGCACCGGCGGCCCCCGGGAGGACGGCCCCAAGATCCTGGAGCACCTCCTCGGCTGGACGCTCGTCGTCGTGCTCGCGATGCTCGTCACCCGGACTGGTCTGATGTGACCTGGGCCATGCCCGGGGCGGCGCTCGCGTCGAGGTCCGCCCGCCAGTGCCGGTGCGGTACGCCCACCAGGCCGTAGAGCCGCCGTACGGGCGAACGCCGCGGCAGCAGGACGACGCCCGCGAGCACCGCGAACAGCGGCAGGCCCAGGAGGGCGCCGAGCAGCCGCACCAGCGCGCTCGCGGCCACGGCGCCGAGGAACGGCAGGCCGTAGACCCCGGCCGCCGCGATCGCCACGGCCAGGACGCGGTGCACCTTGCGGTCCTCGTCCGCGCCGGGCAGCGACCAGCCCTCCATCAGCCAGCCGATCTCAGTGATCAGCATGGTGCCGATGACGGCCGCGCCGAAGACGAGCAGGGCGAGGAACGTGCCGGAGGTCACGAAGCCCAGGGCGTTGTTCACCACGCTGTCCCGCGGCCAGTCGGCCCAGTCGCGGGCCCCGGGGGAGAGGAACCGCTCGTACCCGCTGCCGTCCCAGCCGTGCACCAGCGTGCCGAAGAGCAGGAAGTAGCCGCCCACGCACTGGAGGTAGGCCCAGTAGCCCGCCCCCACCAGGACCAGGACCTGCGCCGCGAGGAACCCGAGGACCGCCCCGACCGGGATGCCGCCCGCGTAGAGCAGCACGAAGCCCGCCCACACCCCGTCGTGCCCGTCGGCGACGTGCATGGTCGCCCACGACGGGTTCTGCCACAGCACGAAGAGCCCCGTCGGCACCATGAGCACGGCCGCGAAGAGCAGGGTGAGCGCCAGATAGGGGTTGGCGGCACGGCTGCGGGTGCGCGGGCCCTCGCCCGCGTTGATCCGCTCCCACACCTGGAGCTGGCGCCCCGCGGCGAGCGCGAAGGTCGCGCCCACCGCGTACGCCCAGAACAGCGCTGCCTGGATCTGGATCACGATGACCTCTCGGGTGACCTCTCGGATGACCTCTCAGGGGTGCGCCCGCAGGCTGAGCCCGCCCGCGGTGATCACGTCCGAGGTGACCAGGGCCTGCTCGGCGCTCACGTCGGTCATGAAGACGAACGGCGGCACCAGCGGCGGCACCGGCAGCCGGTCGGGCGTGAACGTCAGGCACAGCAGGCCCTCGATACAGCCCTTGAACTTGGTCAGATACAGGGTGACCCTGCCGCTCAGGTCCAAGGTGTCGGCGCCCAGGGCGAGTTCGCGGCTCCCGTCGCGGGTGCGCAGCCGGTAGTCGGTGAGCGAGGCGGCGTTCATGTGCAGCACCATCACCTTCAACGGCCCGTCGGCGGTGGGGATGTCGCGCACGCCCGCGACGATGAAGCCCTTCGGCGCGAAGAGCGTCGTCGTGATGGTCGGCGGCGTCCGCGCCGCCACCACGGGCCCGTCGCCCGGCGCCCGCGGGGCCGCGTGCGCCCCGCTCGCGGCCCCGCCGACAGCCCCGCCCGCAGCCCCGCCGACGGCCCCGGCCACGGGGACGGCCTTCGCCGGGGCGGCGCCCCACAACGCCGCCCCGGCGAGGACCACCGGAAGCAGCACGGCGAGGGTCCGCGTGCCCTGCCCGTCGCGGAGCCCGGGCCGCCGTGCCTCCTCCTGGCCGTCCTCGGGCACCGGCGTCCACCCGAAGCCCATCGCGCTGCCCACGATGCCGAGCAGCATGCCGACCAGGAAGCCGCCGAGGTTGGTCGCCGCGAACGACAGGACCGACAGGATCAGCGCGTTGACGGACACGTAGTGGTGCGCCTGCGGCAGCAGCCACAGGAACAGCCCGGCGACCATCAGGGCGATCCCGATGCCGATCGCGGCGATCCCGCCGAGCCCGAGGCTCACCAGGACCGTCAGCGGCGACAGCGGCACGACGAGGAGTTCCGCGCCGCCGAGGACGAGCAGGAGCCCGCCCCAGAACGGGCGGGTGCGCCGCCATCCGCGCACTGCCCGGCGCACCTCCCGCAGCGGCAGCCGTTCGTCGAGCCAGCCGCCCTCGCGCGGCGCGCCCGGCCCGCTCAGAAGCACTTCTTGCCGTCCAGGCTGACGTCCACCCGCATGCCCTTGAGGCGGAAGTTGCCGCCGGTGGCCGACCAGGCGTGCGACCTGACCCCGGAGACCTCGATGTCCCCGGCCTGGAGGCCGAACTTGCCCTTCTCGCCCTTGACCCCGGGCACCTCGTCGAGCGTGGAGGCGTCCCGGCCGATCTGGGCGGTGCCGAAGCGGGCGTCACCGACGAGGTCCTCGGCGTCGATGATCAGGTTGCTCGCGGTGACCTTGCCCGCGTCGCCGCCCGCCGTCAGCTTGAACACCACCGTGCCCAGCGGCGTCTTGACCGAGGCGGCCTGGCAGATGTCGGACAGGGTGGCGTCGCCGATGCCGAGCAGCGCCACCGGGTGCCCCTTGCCGTCGACGCTCCGGTCGGTCTCCACGTAGCTGGCCAGGCCCTGGCTCGTCAGCTTGCCCGACGAGACCTGGAAGCTGGTGCCGGAGACCGCGAAGGACGCGGCCAGCGCGCCCTCCGCCATGATCGACGCCATCGCGCCGACCGCGACGAACGCGGGCAGCGCGATGACGGCCGTCTTCTTCCAGTTGGTTCTGCCCACGGGGGCGGCCCCCGCTGCGGGCCGCTTGGATGCGCTCACTGTCTTCCTCCCGTACGAGTCAGCCGTACCGCGGGTGCGTCAGGGGAGTGCGTTACAGGGCGCCGTCGGGAGGGCCGCGCCGTTCCGGGCAGGCGGCGAGGGTCTGCCATACTGCGGCCCATCCCAAGGCAGTTGGAGACTAGGGCCGAAATTGAATAATAGTCAACAGCGCGGTAGCGACCGTTCCACCGACGCTGACCGCCCGCAGGCACGCGGCACCGACCGCTCCATGGCGCGCCGCGCCGAACTCATCACCATCGGCCGGAAGCTGTTCGCCGACACGTCCTACGACGCGCTCTCGATGGACGACATCGCGAGACAGGCGCGGGTCGCCAAGGGGCTGATCTACTACTACTTCAAGTCCAAACGCGGGTACTACCTGGCGATCATCGAGGACTCGGTGGCCGACCTCGTGGAGCGCGCGGCCGGGGACACCGAACTCCCGCCCGTGGAGCGGGTGCACCGCACCATCGACGGCTATCTGCGCTACGCCGAGCACCACCAGGCGGCCTACCGCACGATCGTCAGCGGCGGCGTGGGCTTCGACGCCGAGGTGCACGCCATCCGCGACGGCGTGCGCGAGGCGATGGTCGGCACGATCGCCGAGGGCGCGTACGGCCGCAGCGCGGTCCCGGCGCTCGCCCGCACGGCGCTGCTCGGCTGGCTGTGCAGCGTCGAGGGGATCACGCTCGACTGGATCGGCCGCGGGGGAGGGGCGGACGAGCGGGAGCTGCCCCGGGACACGGTGCGCGAGCTGCTGGTGCGCACGCTCCGCGAAACCCTGAACGTGATCGAGGAGTTCGAGCCCGAGTGCCCGGCGCCGCCGCCGTGACGTGACATGACGGCCGCGATCCGGCGGACGTGACACGACGAAGGGGCGGGAGCCCGCCGGCTCCCGCCCCGATCACGCGCTGTGGACGGCTAGTTGATGGCCTTGATCAGCTCGCCGTTCGAGGTGTCGCCGCTGAGCTCCCAGAAGAAGGTGCCTCCCAGGCCCTGCTGGTTCTTGTAGCTCATCTTCCCGGCGATGGTGGCCGGGGTGTCGTAGCTCCACCAGTTGGTGCCGCAGTGCGCGTACGCGGTCCCGCCGACCGTGCCGTTGGCCGGGCACTTGGTCTTGAGCACCTTGTAGTCGTCGATGCCCTGCTCGTACGTGCCCTGCGCGGGCCCCGTCGCGGTGCCGCCCGGCGCCTTCTGGGTGACGCCGGTCCAGCCGCGGCCGTAGAAGCCGATGCCGAGCAGCAGCTTGTCCGCCGGGATGCCGAGGCCCTTGAGCTTGGCGATCGTCGCCTGCGAGTTCCAGTCGGCCTTGGGGATGCCGGGGTAGGTGGTGAGCGGCGAGTGGGGTGCCGTCGGCCCCTTGGCGTCCCAGGCGCCGAAGAAGTCGTACGTCATCGGGTTGTACCAGTCGACGTACTGGGCGGCGCCCGCGTAGTCCGCGGCGTCGATCTTGCCGCCGCTGGAGGCGTCGGCCGGGATGGCGGCCGTGACCAGGTTCTTCGAGCCGAACTTGGCGCGCACCGCGGACATCAGGTTCTTGTACGCGGCCCGGCCGCTGGTGTCACAGCTCAGACCGCAGGCGTTGGGGTACTCCCAGTCGATGTCGATGCCGTCGAAGACGTCGGCCCACTTGGAGTTCTCGACCAGGTCGTAGCAGGACTGGGCGAAGGCCTGCGGGTTCTTGGCGGCCTCGGTGAAGCCGCCGGACCAGGTCCAGCCGCCGAAGGACCACAGGATCTTGAGGTCGGGGTGCTTCTTCTTCAGCTTGCGCAGCTGGTTGAAGTTGCCGCGCAGCGGCTGGTCCCAGGTGTCGGCCACGCCGTCGACGCTCTGGTCGGCGGAGTAGGCCTTGTCGGTCGCGGCGTAGGCGTCGCCCATCGTGCACTTGCCGCCCTGGACGTTGCCGAAGGCGTAGTTGATGTGCGTGAGCTTGTTGGCGGAGCCCGACGTCTCGACGTTCTTGACGTGGTAGTTCCGGCCGTAGACGCCCCATTCGGTGAAGTAGCCGACGACGCGTGAGCCCGCCTGGGCCTCGGCGGCCTTCGGGGCGGCGCTCTGGTCGGCCGCGGCGGTGCCCGCACCGGCGAGCAGGCCCGCGCCCAGCACGGCGGTACAGGCGGTGGCCACGAGCGCCCGGAGGCGGGCGCGGGGACGGTGTGGTCTTGGCATCGCTGTCTCCTCGTGGGGGAAGAGGGGAGCAAGGGGGGATGGTGCTGTTGACCAAAGAACAGTCGCGCTTTGAATTGGCATGAACGCGAAGGGTTCCGTGCCGCTGGACTCTAGGGAGGACTAGACCATTGCGTCAATGGTTCGGACCAATTCCCGTTCCCCCCGGCCCTCGTGGCGGGTGTCCGCGCACCCCGTGGAGTGGCTGATTCGAAGATCGGAAAGCGGCCGGGAGAACCCGTGACGCCATGCCGCCGATCGGGCATACTCAACGCGCCACAGTCGCTGGTCAGCAGCTTCCGCGATCCGGAAGGGCAGCATCGGCGTGGCAGTGTCCCGGCGGCGTCGTCACACCCCGTGCGTGCGTCCGCTGCAAGCGCCCGACAGGGGAACAGGGGAGAGGAGAGCGGGATGCCCGACGGAGCCGTGCAGCCGGTGGAGCGCCAACTGCCCACGGAGGAGGCCCAGGATCTGCTGGCGCTGGTCCGCGAGCTGGTCCAGCGGGAGATCGCCCCGCACGCGGCCGACGAGGAGGCCGCAGGACGCTTCCCGCGCGAACTCTTCTCGCTGCTCTCGGAGTCGGGCCTGCTCGGACTCCCCTACGACTCCGCGTTCGGCGGCGGCGACCAGCCCTACGAGGTGTACCTCCAGGTCCTCGAGGAGCTCGCCGCGGCCCGCCTCACCATCGGCCTCGGCGTCAGCGTGCACTCCCTGTCCTGCCACGCCCTCGCGGGCTACGGCACCAAGGAGCAGCGGGCCGAGCACCTCCCGCGGATGCTGGGCGGCAAACTCCTCGGCGCCTACTGCCTGTCGGAGCCGTCCTCCGGCTCCGACGCCGCCTCGCTGCGCACCAAGGCGGTGCGCGACGGCGACGACTGGGTCCTCACCGGGACGAAGGCCTGGATCACGCACGGCGGCGTCGCCGACTTCTACACCGTGCTCGCCCGCACCGGCGGCGAGGGCGCCAAGGGCGTCACGGCCTTCCTGGTGCCCGGTGACGCGCCGGGCCTCTCGGCGGCCGTCCCGGAGAAGAAGATGGGCATGAACGGCTCGCCCACGGCACAGCTCCACTTCGACGGGGTCCGCGTGCCCGACGCCCGCCGCCTCGGCGACGAGGGGCAGGGGTTCGCGATCGCCCTGTCCGCGCTGGACTCGGGGCGGCTCGGGATCGCGGCGTGCGCGATCGGCGTGGCCCAGGCGGCGCTGGACGAGGCCCTGAGGTACGCGACCGAGCGCCGGCAGTTCGGGCGGCCCATCGCCGACTTCCAGGGCCTGCGCTTCATGCTCGCCGACATGGCGACGCAGATCGAGGCGGGCCGGGCGCTGTATCTGGCCGCGGCCCGGCTGCGGGACGCGGGCAAGCCGTTCTCCAAGCAGGCCGCGATGGCCAAGCTCCTGTGCACCGACGCCGCGATGAAGGTCACGACGGACGCCGTGCAGGTCCTGGGCGGCTACGGCTACACGGCCGACTTCCCGGTCGAGCGCTATATGCGGGAGGCCAAGGTGCTCCAGATCGTCGAGGGCACCAACCAGATCCAGCGCATGGTCATCGCCCGCCACCTCGCGGGCCCCGACTCACGCTGATCCGGGCCGCAGGCCGAAGGAGCTCTGCGGGGCGGGACTGATCAGCAGCCGGGGGTCCGGTCCCGGCGGGCGGGTGTGCCGCTCCGCGTCCGCCTCCGGGCCGGGTTCCGGGGGGACCGGCGGGACCTGCGGGCGCCGGCCCCGGCCGTAGGGCTCGTGGCCGCCGCCGGGCCGGGTGTCGTCACCGGGGCCGCGGGTGCCGTACGGGGAGCCCCGGCCCGTCTCGTACCGCGTGCCGGGCGCCAGGTCGTACGAGGAGCCGAAGGCCGTGTCCTGGCCCGTCCCGAAGCGGTCCGCGAACTGGCCGCTCGGCGCGGGCGGGGCCGCGAGCCGCACCCACTCGGGGTCGTGGCGCCCCGGCAGCGTCCGGCCGCGGTCGGCCCAGTGGCGGATCAGCGCGCGGTAGATCGGCGGGTCCTGGGGCGGCGCGGGCTGCGGCGGGGGCGGCTGGTGCTGCGCGGCGTAGCCGGATGGTGCGTACGAGGTCTGGGGGGAGTACGGGGCCTGTGGTGCGTACGGCTGCTGGTGTGCGTAGGGGGATCGGTGAGGAACCGATTCTGCGATGGGGGGCTGCGGTGTCGATGTACGGCGGTGCTGGCCTGCCGGAGCATGGGTGGGGGTCATGTCCGGCCAACGCGCGGCCCCGTGGCCGGGTCACCATCGGGTCGAATCGAGAGTGCGTTCAGGGTCCGCCGCCGCGCGGCGCGCGCGTCGCACCGCACCAGCGCCGCCGTACGCGGCGGCACGCCGTCGCAGTCGCACGCGCCGACAGCGCCTCGCACGCCCGCCACCCGGGTCGCGCGCCCGGTGCTGACACGTGTATGGCCCCCGCACGGTATCTGACGTACCGTCAACTCTGGTCCGGGCGCGCGGCCCGCACCTTCCGAGCACCCTGTCCCCCAGGGAGGCACTCCGTGCCGGACGACCGCCCCGTGCCCCTCGACGAGTACCCCGTCCACCAGGTCCCGCTGTCCATGAAGCACGTGGCCACCGGCGACCGCAACGCCTATGACCGGTGCATCTTCCACCTCTTCGACCACCGGGGCCGGGCCCTGCTGATCCTCGGCCTCGGCGTCTATCCGAACACGGGCGTCATCGACGCGTACGCCACCCTGCGCACCGGAGATACGCTGCACGCCGTACGCGCCTCCGACGCGCTCGGCGACGACCGTATGGAACTCTCCGTCGGTCCCCTCCGCATCGTGGTCGAGGAACCCCTGCGCAGGCTCCGGCTGACGTGTGCCGCCGACCCCGACGACGCGGACTCGCTCGGCTACGACCTCACCTGGCACGCCGACTTCCCGGCCCTGTGGGAGCCGCACCACCTCCAGCGGCGCGGCGACCGGCTCACCCTCGAAGGCCGCCGTTTCGTCCAGGCGGGCCACTGTGCCGGAACGATACGCCTCGGCGGTGAGGAGATCCCGGTGACGGCCGGGGAGTGGACGGCGACCCGGGACCGCAGCTGGGGCGTGCGGCCCATCCCCGGCGAGGAGGGCGGCCGCCTCGCCGAGGAGCACCCCACGGACGGCTTCCACTGGATCTGGTGCCCGGTGCGCTTCGACGACCGCTTCCTGATGGTCATCACCCAGGAGGACGCCGACGGCTACCGCACCCTCAACGACGCGACCCTGGTCCGCCCCGGCGACCGCGACCGCCAGCTCGGCTGGCCCCGGGCCGACGTCGCCTACCGCTCCGGCACCCGGCACCCCGAGTCCGCCGTCATCCACCTGACCGACCCGCTGACCCACAAGCCGATGGAGCTCGGCGTCGAGGTCCTCACCTCGCTGCCGCTCGCCGTCGGCGCGGGATACCCGCCCGCCGACGACTGGCAGCACGGCACCTGGCGCGGCCGCTCCTGGTGCGAGCGCCGCTCCTACGACCTGTCGGACCCCGCCGCCCATCCGCTGGCCGCGTACGGCGTCGTCGACCACGCGGCCCGCTGCACCCTCGACGGCCGGGTCGGCCACGGGATCTTCGAGCACGGCACCTTCGGCCGCCACGACCCCAGCGGCTTCACCGGCTTCGGCTCCGTCGCGCCCTGAGCGGCGCCCGCGGGCCGCCCCCAGAGAGGAGCGCCGACATGGCCACGGCACCCCGGCCCCGCACCACCACGCGCGACCCCGAGGCACTCGCCCGCCGACTGACCGACTGGCTCGGGGCGCGGCTGCCCGGCGCCAGGGCCGTCGACGTGAGCGTGCCCGAGTCCAACGGCATGTCGAGCGAGACGCTCCTGTTCACCCTCGACCACCCCCGGCCGCCCGTGCGCGCCTGCGCGGCCCGGCTCGCGGCGGACCCGGCCGCGTACACGGTCTTCCCGGAGTACGACATGCCGCGCCAGTACCGCACCCTGCGGCTCGTGGCCGAGCGCACCGGCGTGCCGGTGCCGCGGGTGCTGTGGCTGGAGGAGGACCCGGGGCCGCTCGGCGCGCCGTTCTTCGTGATGGAGCGCGTCACGGGCCGGGTGCCGCCCGACGTCATGCCGTACACGTACGAGGGCAACTGGCTGCACGCGGCGAGCGACGCCGAGCGCGCGCACCTGGAGGACGCCACGATCCGCGTCCTGGCCCGGCTGCACGACCGGGCCCCGGCCGGGGAGGCGGCGTTCCTCGCGCTGCCCGGCGACGGCGACCCGCTGCGCCGCCACGTGACGGCCCAGCGGGCGTACTACGCGTGGGTGGTGCGGGGCCTGCCCCGCTCACCCCTGATCGAGAGCGCCTTCGCGCGCCTTGAGGACCTGTGGCCCACCGACCCCGGCGAGACGGTCCTCAACTGGGGCGACGCCCGCATCGGCAACATCGTCTACGACGGCTTCGACCCGGCCGCCGTGCTCGACTGGGAGATGGCCTGTCTGGGGCCGCGCGAGGTCGACCTCGGCTGGACCGTGTATCTGCACCGGTTCTTCCAGGACCTGACGGCGGGCTTCGGGCAGCCCGGACTGCCCGGCTTCCTGCGCCGCGACCGCGTCGAGGACCGCTACGCGGAGCTGACCGGCCACCGGCCGCGCGACATGGACTTCTACACGCTGTACGCGGCGCTGCGGCACGCCGTCGTCATGCTGCGCGTCGCCCACCGGCAGGTGCACTTCGGGGAGGCCGTGGTGCCGGACGACCCCGACAAGCTGATCCTGCACCACGAGAGCCTCGCGGCGATGGTGCGCGGCGACTACTGGTGACGGCCCGCCGGTGGTTGACGGGCCGCCCCTGATGTCCGCCGGAGCGGTCGGTGTCCGCCGGAGCGGCCCCTCAGGCCGCGCGGCCGAGCTGCCGCTGCCGGGGCACCCGGATCGGGCGTGAGCCGGGCCCGCCCACGTGCGAGAACGGCTGCGTGCGCCAGTCCAGGCCCTGGGGGAGCGTCAGGAGCCGGGCGGCGTCCTGCTCCTGGGGCTCGGGCGTCTCGTCCGCGGACTCGGCCTCGGCCGCCGGACGGCCCGTGCCCGCGCAGACGGTGAGCCCGAAGGGGTTCCACGGCGTGGGGCACAGGGCGTGCTCGGGCAGGACGTCCTCGTCCGCCAGGAGCGCGATGGGCTGCCCGCAGTCCGGGCAGGTCACGTGGTACATCTCCAGGGTGTCGTAGGCGTCGAACTCCTCGTCCTCGGCGTCGGCGGGTTCGACGCCCTCCGGTGCGGGTTCGAGCAGTTCTACGGCCTGCTGCTTACGGCGCGCGGTACGACCGGGGCGCTTCAGGTTATGCATGGGAATCTCCCCCTCGGGTGGGCCGACAAGGCACTGCGGCCTCGACCACAGCAAGCACTTCCCGTCCCGTCCTGGCGGTAATCGCGGCACTTCCGCGGACCCGCCCCCTGATGTGTGGTGTTCGTCACATGCCGGATGAAGATGCCGCTGTGCGCGGGGCGGCTCCCGAGGCGTGCGCAGGTATGCGGACGTGCGAGGAGTCATGCGGAGCGATCCCCTCCCGCGGCCCTGCCCGCCGCCGCGTCCGTGGCACCGGGAGCCAGGGCCGCGGGCGCCCTGCTCGCGCCGCTCCGGGGCCCGCGCGGGCGGCGCCCGGGGCCCGTCCCGGTGGCGTTCGGATGTCCCTCAGGTATCGGCGGGGATCAAGGGCACTGTAGGTTCGGCGCATGGAGGAGCTGGACCGACAGATCGTGCAGCTGCTCGTCAAGGACGGGCGGATGAGCTACACCGACCTGGGCAAGGCCACGGGCCTGTCCACGTCTGCCGTGCACCAGCGGGTGCGCCGGCTCGAACAGCGCGGGGTGATCCGCGGGTACGCCGCGGTCGTCGACCCCGAAGCCGTCGGCCTGCCGCTCACGGCCTTCATCGCGGTGAAGCCGTTCGACCCCAGCGCGCCCGACGACATCGCCGAACGGCTGGCCGGAGTGCCCGAGATCGAGGCCTGCCACAGCGTGGCGGGCGCGGAGAACTACCTCCTGAAGGTCCGGGTCGCGACCCCGCACGAGCTGGAGAACCTGCTGGCCAGGCTGCGCTCGCTCGCCGGGGTCTCCACCCATACGACGGTGGTCCTCTCCACGCCCTACGAGGCGCGGCCGCCGCGGATCTGAGGCCCCCGCGGGCCCTCCGCGGCGCGCCCGGCCCGGCGCGCCACCCCGGCGGCACGGCGCCCTCGCGCAGGCGCGAGACTGTCCCCATGAGCGAGCGCACCACCCCCGAGAGCGGGCACCGCACCGTCCTGCTGCGCGGCGGAGAAGTCCACAGCCCCGCCGACCCCTTCGCGACCGCGATGGTCGTCGAGCGCGGCCATGTCGCCTGGGTCGGCTCCGAGGGCGCGGCCGACGCCTTCGCGGACGGCGTCGACGAGGTCGTCCACCTCGACGGCGCCCTCGTCACCCCCGCGTTCACCGACGCCCATGTGCACACCACGGGCGCCGGCACCGCCCTCACGGGCCTGGACCTCTCCCGGGCCCGGAGCCTGGCCGAAGCGCTCGTTCTCGTCCGCGAACACGCCGCCGCGCGCCCGGGCGACCGCGTGCTGCTCGGCCACGGCTGGGACGCCGCCCGCTGGCCCGACGGCCGCCCACCCACCCGCGCGGAGCTCGACGAGGCCACCGGCGGCCGCCCGCTGTACCTGTCGCGCATCGACGTGCACTCCGCCGTCGTCACCACCGCCCTCCTGGACCTGGTGCCCGGCGTCGCCGACACGGCCGGGTACCGCGCCGACGCGCCGCTGACCGCCGCCGCCCACCACGCGGTGCGCGAGGCCGCCCACGGGGCCCTCACGCCCCTCCAGCGCGCCGAGGCCCAGCGTGCCGCGCTCCGGCACGCGGCGTCGCTCGGCATCGGCTCCGTGCACGAGTGCGCGGGCCCCACCATCTCCAGCGAGGACGACTTCACCGGGCTGCTGCGCCTGGCCGCCGAGGAGCCCGGGCCGCGCGTCGTCGGCTACTGGGGCGAGCTGGGCGCCGAGGGCGTCGCCCGCGCGCGGGAGCTCGGCGCCCGGGGCGCGGCCGGTGACCTCTTCGTGGACGGCTCGCTCGGCTCGCACACGGCCTGGCTGCACGAGCCGTACGAGGACGCGGACGCCGCCGACCACACCGGCAACGCCTACTTGAGCGCCGCCGACGTCGCGGACCACGTCGTCGCCTGCGCCGAGGCGGGCCTCCAGGCGGGCTTCCACGCCATCGGGGACGCCGCCGTGACCGCCGTGACCGACGGCGTGCGCGCCGCTGCCGACAAGGTCGGCCTCGCCCGCGTGCGCGCCGCCCGGCACCGCGTCGAGCACGCCGAGATGCTCACCCCGGAGACCATCGCCGCCTTCGCCGAGTTCGGCCTGACCGCCTCCGTGCAGCCCGCGTTCGACGCGCTGTGGGGCGGCGACGGCATGTACGCCCGGCGGCTCGGCGCCGAGCGCGCCCGCGCCCTCAACCCGTACGCGGCCCTGCTGCGCGCCGGGGTGCCGCTCGCCTTCGGCTCCGACAGCCCGGTGACCCCGCTCGACCCGTGGGGCACCGTGCGCGCCGCCGCCTTCCACCACACCGCCGAGCAGCGGGTGTCCGTGCGCGCCGCCTTCACCGCCCACACCCGCGGCGGCTGGCGGGCCACCGGCCGCGACGACGCGGGCGTCCTGGTGCCCGGCGCCCCCGCCGACTACGCCGTGTGGCGCACCGGCGAGCTCGTGGTCCAGGCCCCCGACGACCGCGTCGCCCGCTGGTCCACCGACCCGCGCTCCGGCACCCCGGGGCTGCCCGACCTGACGCCCGGCACCGAGCTGCCCGTCTGCCTGCGCACCGTGGTCGCCGGGGAGACGGTGTTCGTACGGCCGGGCGAGTGACGCCGGTGCGGCCGCGCGGCTCCGAACGGGGCCACGCGGCGCGTCGCGCGCGGCCGCGTCCCTCGCCACTGACCTGCTGATCTACGGAAACCGCGCAGGTCACACGGCTATTGACAGACGGCCGATGCGCACGGGTAGTTTCGGCGCGTCCACCACAGGACGTCCGACCGGTGAACCCGCACGCAGTCGTCGAACGCCGCTGGGTCACGGGTGGCGCGCCGCACCGGCGCACCGCCACAGGGAGCCAGGTCCAGCGCCCGCGACGCCCGGGCGCGGGAACGCGATCACCGGGGCAAGGGCGTCCCTCCCGCTCCCTGGGAGCCAGGGGGAGGTGCGACCCGGGTGGGGCCCGGACGCTCAGTAGACAACGGCTCTCGGACGATCCGCAGCCAGCGGGTCCCAGGCCGGCCCGAAGGGCACCGGGCCCCTACCCGCAGGATCGCTTCCGCACCGGTACCGCCCCGGCGCGGGGGCCGGACCCGTGGCGTCGCGAGAGCCCCAGGCACGGGCCACTATGGTGGTCCCCTGCGTACGAACGAAGGGGCAGTAGTGAGCAACGGCGGCGGGATCAGCGAAGCAGCGGACGAGGGACGGCAGTTCGGCCCGCTCGGCCAGGCCTTGGTGATCATCCCGACCTACAACGAGGCGGAGAACATCCAGGCGATCGTGGGCCGGGTGCGCACCGCTGTGCCCGAGGCGCACGTGCTCGTCGCCGACGACAACAGCCCCGACGGCACCGGCAAGATCGCGGACGAGCTGGCGGCCGAGGACGACCACGTCCACGTGCTGCACCGCAAGGGCAAGGAGGGCCTCGGCGCCGCCTACCTCGCGGGCTTCTCCTGGGGCCTGGAGCACGGCTACGGCGTCCTGGTCGAGATGGACGCCGACGGCTCGCACCAACCCGAGGAACTGCCGCGCCTGCTCACCGCCCTCAAGGGCGCCGACCTGGTGCTCGGCTCGCGCTGGGTGCCGGGCGGACGGGTCGTCAACTGGCCCAGGTCGCGCGAGTTCCTCTCCCGCGGCGGCAGCACGTACTCCCGTCTGCTCCTCGACGTGCCGATCCGCGACGTCACCGGCGGCTACCGCGCCTTCCGCCGCGAGACCCTGGAAGGGCTCGGGCTCGCCGACGTGGCCTCCCAGGGCTACTGCTTCCAGGTCGACCTGGCCCGGCGGGCCATCAAGGCGGGGTACCACGTCGTGGAGGTGCCCATCACCTTCGTGGAGCGCGAGCTCGGCGACAGCAAGATGAGCCGCGACATCGTCGCGGAGGCGCTGTGGCGGGTCACCGCCTGGGGCGTGGGGGAGCGGGTCGGCAAGGCCCTGGGCCGCAAGCCGTCCGGCCCCCGCTCCTGATCACCCCGCTTATCCCGGTCTGAGCCGGGGCCAGGCACACTGGGAGCATGACGACTGGCGCACCGCCTCCCCTCAAGCCCGCACGGCCCCGGCGCTCCCGCGTCCTCAGGTTCCTTCCCCTCGGCATCGCCGCGTGGCTGGTCCTGGAGATCTGGCTGCTCACCGTGGTGGCGGGCGCGTCGAGCGGGCTGACCGTGTTCCTGCTGCTCGTGGGCGGCCTGGTGCTCGGCTCCTTCGTGATCAAGCGGGCCGGGCGCCGCGCCTTCAAGAACCTGAGCGAGGGCCTGCGACAGCAGCAGCAGGGCCTGGCGCCCGCGCCGGACCAGGGCGGCGGCAGCGCCCTGACCATGCTCGGCGGGCTCCTCATCATCCTGCCGGGCCTGATCTCGGACGTCCTGGGTCTGCTGCTGCTCGTGCCGCCGCTCCAGAAGGTCCTCAGCCGCAGCGCCGAGCGCGCCTTCGAGCGCAAGCTCACCGCGGCCGCGGCGGCCGCCCCCGGTGGCCTCGGCGACGCCTTCCAGCAGGCGCGGATGCACCGCCCCGACGGCAAGGTCGTCCAGGGCGAGGTGATCCGTGAGGACCAGCCCCCGACGCGTCCGAGCGGCCGTCCGGGCGACCCCCAGCTTCCCCGCTCGTAAGCCCTCTGCCGGTAGGCCCTCTGTCCCGCGCGGGACAGAGGGCCTCGGCCTGTCTTTTGCGAGACGTACGACGCCGTCCCGTACGGGGCGCAGACGCGACTCGCCGCAGGGCGGATGCGGACTCGCCACGGGCCGGTGCGCGCCTCGCACAGGGCCTCGCACGGGGCGGATGCGCGACGAGGGCCGGGCCCGCTGCAGAGCAGCGGGCCCGGCCCTCGTCGTTACTGCTGAACCGCCGCGCGTCTATGCGGACTTGCGGCTGTCACGCGGGTGCACCGCGATGTTCATCGCGCCGGACCTGAGGACCGCAAGGCGCTCCTCCAGGACCTCCTCGAGCTCTTCTCGAGTACGGCGCTCCATGAGCATGTCCCAGTGCGTACGCGCGGGCTTGCCCTTCTTCTCCTCCGGTCCGTCGCCGTCCACGAGAAGTGCCTGGGCCCCGCAGACCTTGCACTCCCACTCCGGCGGGATCTCCGCCTCGACCGAGAACGGCATCTCAAATCGATGTCCGTTCTGGCATGCGTACTCCACGGCCTGGCGCGGGGCCAGGTCGATGCCGCGGTCGGTCTCGTAGCTGGTCACCACGAGGCGCGTGCCGCGAAGAGCTCGCTCACTCATGAATCGTGCCTCCCGGGCTTGTCGCCCACAGGACAGGTGTCGCTGTCGTCGTCATCCGGACAACGTCCGGTCGGCGGTAAAGATTCCCGTACCGGGCCATGCGTCGCCGTCGTATGCCGCCCCTTGTTGTACCCACCGGCGCCCGGTTTGTCACATCTGACAACAGATGTCACCCAGCGTTGCCATAAACTCAGCACGCAGTAACGGTCCGCCTGGCAGGCCAAAGGCGTACACTACCGGCCTTCGGCCCTCGTTGCTAAATCAGGCCCGGAATCGGCTGGTCCGCGCCCTGGGCAGGGCGCGGTCAGACCCAGGTGCCGCGGTCCTTGAGGACGTCGCGCAGCGTCTCCGTGTCGTCCGTCATGATGCCGTCGACCCCCAGGTCGAGCAGCGCGTGCATCCGGGCCGGGTCGTTGACCGTCCACACGTGGACCTGGAGCCCGCGCGCGTGGGCGGTGCGCACGAAGCGGTGATCGACCACCCGGACCCCCGACTGTGCCTCGGGCACCTGCGCGCACACCGCGGAGCCCCGCGGCACCGCGGGGAGCCCCAAGGAGCGCAGCCGCAGCGCCAGGACGCCGCGCGTGCCGTACGACGTGGCGAGGCGCGGGCCCGCGAGCCGCTGGGCCCGCGCCACCCGCGCCTCCGAGAACGAGCCGACGCAGACCCGGCCCCACGCGGAGGCGCGCTCGATCAGGTCGAGCAGCGGCACGAGCGCGGGCTCGGCCTTCACGTCCACGTTCCAGCGCGCCTCGGGGAACGCCTCCAGGAGGTCCTCGAAGAGCGGCACCGGCTCACGGCCCGCCACGCGCGCGTGGCTCACCTCGCGCCAGGGCAGGTCCGCGATGCCGCCGGTCCCGTCCGTGACCCGGTCGAGCGTGGCGTCGTGGAACGCCACGAGCCGGCCGTCCGCCGTGGCGTGCACATCGGTCTCCAGGTACCGGTAGCCCTGGTCGACGGCGCGCCGGAACGCCGCCGCGGTGTTCTCCAGGCCCTCGGCCGCGCCTCCCCGGTGGGCGAAGGCCAGCGGCCCCGGGTGGTCGAGGTACGGATGGCGTACGCGCGTGGTCACCGACGCAGTATCACCTGCTCCGATGGCGCGCCCGCGGCCACCACGCCTCCGGCGGGCGGCGCGGGGAGGGCGAACAGGCGCAGGAAGAACTGGGCGAGCGGGCCGATCGTCACGGCGTACACGACGGTGCCCACGCCGAGGGTGCCGCCGAGCGCGAAGCCGGTGACGACCACCGCGACCTCCACCAGCGTGCGCATCAGCCGGATCGAGCGGCCGGTGCGCTCGTGCAGGCCCGTCATCAGGCCGTCGCGGGGGCCGGGGCCGAACTTCGCCGCGATGTAGAGGCCGGTCGCCACCCCGTTGAGGACGATGCCCGCCGCCATCAGCGGGATCCGTATGCCGAGCCCGTGCGCGTCCGGAACGAGCGCGAGCGTGCCGTCCATCGCCAGGCCCACGACGAAGACGTTCGACACCGTGCCGAGGCCCGGCCGCTGCCGCAGCGGGATCCACAGCAGCAGCACCGCGGCCCCCACGAAGATCGAGACCACGCCGATGGACAGGCCGGTCCGCTCGGCCAGGCCCTGGTGCAGCACGTTCCACGGCTCCAGGCCGAGCCCCGAGCGCACGAGCAGAGCCGAACTCGCGCCGTACAGGACCAGGCCCGCGTACAGCTGGACGAGGCGCCGGGGAAGTCGGCCGCCGCCCGGCAGTCTGGGTAGGGACCGGCCCCGGTGCTCCGGGGCCGGGGCGGACGGAACTGGATGTTCCCTGGACAAGTGGTGCCCCCCGTGGTGGTAGTGGCCTGACTCATGACACTCTGTGGCGTGGTGCAAGGCGCCAACCATGGCCAATTCGATGAAGGTGGACTGGGATCATGGCTCAGTGGACATCGGCGGTGGGCTCGACCCAGCTCGCCCGGCTGCTCACCTCCCAGCAGGCGCGCCCGGCGGGCGCGGGCACCCGCCGTCCGCCCGCCTACCGCGCCCTCGCCGACGGCATCAGGCTCCTCGTCCTGGAAGGACGCGTCCCCGTGGCCGCGCGCCTGCCCGCCGAGCGGGAACTCGCGGTCGCGCTGTCCGTGAGCCGCACCACGGTCGCCGCCGCCTACGAGGCGCTGCGCACCGAGGGATTCCTGGAGTCCCGCAGGGGCGCGGGCAGCTGGACCGCCGTCCCGGCCGGGAACCCGCTCCCCGCGCGCGGGCTCGAACCCCTGCCGCCCGAAGCCGTCGGCTCCATGATCGACCTGGGCTGCGCGGCCCTGCCCGCCCCCGAGCCCTGGCTCACCCGCGCCGTGCAGGGCGCCCTGGAGGAGCTGCCTCCCTACGCCCACACCCACGGCGACTATCCGGCGGGGCTGCCCGCCCTGCGCGCCATGCTCGCCGAGCGCTACACCGCGCGCGGGATCCCGACCATGCCGGAACAGATCATGGTCACCACCGGCGCCATGGGCGCCATCGACGCGATCTGCCACCTCTTCGCGGGCCGCGGCGAGCGCATCGCCGTCGAGTCGCCCTCGTACGCCAACATCCTCCAGCTGATGCGCGAGGCGGGGGCCCGCCTTGTGCCCGTCGCGATGGCCGAGGGGCTGCGCGGCTGGGACCTGGACCGCTGGCGGCAGGTGCTGCGCGACGCCGCGCCGCGCCTCGCGTACGTCGTCGCGGACTTCCACAATCCGACCGGCGCGCTCGCCGACGAGGACCAGCGCCGGCAGCTCGTCGACGCGGCGCGCTCCGCGGGCACCGTCCTCGTCGTCGACGAGACCATGAGCGAACTCGGCCTCGACGACGTGGAGATGCCCCGCCCCGTCTGCGGGTTCGACCCCGCGGGCGCCACCGTCATCACCGTGGGCTCGGCCAGCAAGGCCTTCTGGGCGGGCATGCGCATCGGCTGGGTGCGGGCCGCGCCGGACGTGATCCGCAGTCTGGTGGCGGCGCGCGCGTACGCCGATCTGGGCACGCCCGTCCTGGAGCAGCTGGCCGTCAACTGGCTCCTGAGCACCGGCGGCTGGCGCGAGGCCGTGAACGTGCGCAGGGAACAGGCCCGCGACAACCGCGACGCGCTGGTCGCCGCCGTGCGCAGGGAGCTGCCCGGCTGGGAGTTCGAGGTGCCGCACGGCGGTCTGACCCTGTGGGTGCGCACCGGCGGCCTGTCCGGGTCGCGCCTGGCCGAGGTCGGCGAACGCGTCGGCGTCCGCGTGCCGTCCGGGCCCCGCTTCGGCGTGGACGGCGCTTTCGAGGGCTATGTACGGCTGCCGTTCACGGTCGGGGGAGCCGTCGCGGACGAGGCGGCGGTGCGCCTCGCGGCGGCCGCCCGCCTGGTGGAGAAGGGGGCGGGCGGAGGGATGCAGGCCCCGCAGTCGTTCGTGGCGTGAGGGGACGGGGCGCGGCCGTTCGCGGGACGAGGGGGCGGGCCCCGGTGCGTGAGTGAGGAGGCGGGGCCCGGTGGCTGCCCCGCGCCTCAGCCCTCCGCGGCGGCGGGTGCCGCGGTGAGGGCCGCGTCCGCGGGCCTCGTGCGTGCCGGGAGCAGCTCCAGGACCGCCCGCCGGTGCGCGTCGCTCGTCGCGTCGTCGTACGGGTCCGGTGTCGCCGGGACCTGGAGGCGGTGCACCGGACCCGTGCCGAGGCGGGCGTAGCCGCGCCCCGCGGGGACCTCCGCCGTGGGGGTCGTGGGCGGCGCCGCCCCGAGGATCTGCTCCAGCTGGCCGGGGGTGGCGGGGCCGAGCACCACGCGCGCGCGGGTGTGCTGCCGCACCGCGTCGCTGAGGGCGTCCACGCTGTCGAGCTGGTCGGCCACCACGACGGTGACGCCCGCCGCGCGGCCGTGCCGCAACGGCACCTGGAGCAGCGACTGGGGGTCCCGGTGCCCGTCGGCCGCGGCCAGGTGGCCGAGCGTGCTCGGGCGGTCGAGGAGGATCCACAGCGGGCGCCTGGTGTCCTCGGGCGGCGGCTGGCCCGCCTGCCGGGCGCGGTTGGCGGCGATGAGCCGCCGCTCCGTCTCGTGCGCCGCCCACTCCAGGCTGGCGAGGGCCCCGGTCAGCCCGCACTCGACGGCCAGGACGCCGTCGCGCCCGGTGAGGCACGCGTAGTCGCCGGTGCCGCTGCCCTCGACGATCACCACGTCGCCGTGCTGGAGGGCCTGCAGGGCGATCGAGCGGAGCAGCGTGGTGGTGCCGCTGCCGGGCGTGCCGACGGCGAGCAGGTGCGGCTCGGTCGAGCGCGGTCCTGTGCGCCACACGACGGGCGGCACGTCGCGCTGTTCCTCGCCGTCGGCCACGGGCAGGGTGCGCTGGACCGAGGTCGGGTCGGTGAAGCCGAGGACGGTCTCGCCGGGAGCGGTGACGAACCGCTGGGCGGCGATGTCGGTGGGCAGCGGCGGCAGCACGTCCACGGTGAGCGTGTTGCCTTCCTCGTCCCACTCGAAGCGGTACTCGCGGCCACGGCCCGACTTGGCGTGCAGCAGCTGCTCGATCCGCGCGCGGGACGCGGCCTCCCCGTCCGTGAAGTACGCCGGGTAGCGCACCACGAGGTGGGACACGCGGCCGGTGTCGTCGAACTCGTGGGCGGGGAAGGCCCTCTCCCACTCACCGCCGTGCGTGAACAGCGGGCTGGGGTCCTCCGGGACGGAGAAGTACGGCACCAGCGCTTCGTAGAGCGACTGCAAGCGCTGGACCTGCGCCTCGTCCGGGCCGGTGGGCGCGGGGACGGTGCGCTCACGGCCCTTCCAGGCGGCCGCCGCCATCAGGCTGATGACGGCGAGCAGCGGCCCGTAGGGGATGAGGGCCACCACCAGGATCACCGAGGCCACGAGGAACAGCAGCGGGCCCCGCCGGTCCTTGGGCGTCGCGGACCACTTGCGCCGCCCGGCTCCGGCGAGGCGGCGCAGTCCCCGGGTGATGGTGATCAGCGGGTGCAGGACGTCGGTGGCGCTGTCGGCGGCCGACCGGGCCAGCTCGCGGCTGCGCGCGATGTGCTCCCGGCCCCGGGCGATCTGGGCGGTGCCGTTGCTCAGGATGCGGGGGAGAGGGCGCCGGGCCACGTCGGTCTCCTGGAGGTGGTGGTGAGGGGCTCAGCCGTCAGAACTTGATGCCGCCGAGCAGGCTCGCGAGGCTCGCGCTGCCCGCCTGGATGCTCGGCGCGATGGCGGTGCCCGCGAGGAAGAAGCCGAAGAGGGCGCAGACCAGGGCGTGGGAGGCCTTGAGTCCGTCCTTGCGGAAGAAGAGGAAGACGATGATGCCGAGCAGCACGACTCCGGAGATGGACAGGACCATGAGAGTTCTCCTGAATGAGGGGGACAGTCACCATCAGTACTTCCAGGCTCACAGCATGTATCCATACGAGATGGGGTGCAAATGGGGGAAATTATCGAAATTTCCCCTGAACGGCGGCGGGTCGCCGGGCCGTCCTGGGGGAGGGGCGGGCGGTCGGCCGCACCCGCGGTGATCTTTGCCGCGGACGCGGTCGGTCATGTGCCGTGACGGGCAGTACCCTGTCGATTCACTCGTACGGCTGCACGGCTGCGCAGCCGGGAACCATCCGGGCCCCAGCACGCGCTGGGGCCCGGCTCACGCGCATCGCGAAAGGCGGGCACCACCATGGGCGAAGCCCTCGACCCCGAGGTCGTGGAGCTGGCGGGCAAGATCTTCGATCTGGCGCGCGCCGGCGACACCGACGCCCTCGCCGCGTACGTCGACGCGGGCGTCTCCGTGAACCTGACCAACGACAGCGGCGACTCGCTCCTCATGCTCGCCGCCTACCACGGGCACGCGCCCGCGGTGCGGGCCCTCGTCGAGCGCGGGGCGGACGTCGACCGCGCCAACGACCGGGGCCAGACGCCCCTCGCCGGTGCCGTCTTCAAGGGCGCGGACGACGTGGTCAGGGCGCTCGTCGACGGGGGTGCCGATCCGGCCGCGGGCACGCCGTCGGCCATCGACACCGCACGGATGTTCGACAAGGTCGAGCTGCTCACGCTGTTCGGGGCCGCCTGACCGGGGTACCCCACCTGGTGCGACGGGGGCGCCGGAAATGTGGTCGCGGCGGGTGTAACCGCTGGGTCATCATGACGACGTGATTCACGGACATGACGTCGGGGCAGGAGTTGCCGCAGCGCGTGGCCCGTGATCGGCCCGAACCCGGACCTGGTGTCCGGCATCCCCCCGGGCCACCGACGAAAGGCAGAGGAAAATGGTCTTCGACAAGCAAGAGACGGCGGGCGGCCCGACGTGTTGGCGCACGGCCAGGTAATGCGGATTCCCGGTTGCGTCGACGCTTGATGTGAGGCTGTTTCCCATGTTCGAACCGGTCATAGCGCCCAGCGGTACGCTGCTCGGCCTGCTGCAGAGGGGCCGCGGCGACGGCACCCTGCACGCGCTCACCGCACCCCGGGCCGAGGCGCTCGCCGCCCTCGACCACTGCGTGCTCAACGACCCGCGGCACGACTGGCAGGTGGAGAACCGCTCCCTGTACTACGCCCGCCTGTACCTCGATCTGAACGGTGAGCTCGACGCCGTCGAGCGCCATCTCTTCGACCCCGAGGACGCCCTGGTCACGGACGACTCGCGCACCGGCCTCGCGCTCTCGGTGCTCGGTCATCTCGCCTCGTACGACCGCCTGGACGCCCTCAGGCTGCTGCGCCGGTACGCCGAGTACGGCAGCAACTGGGCCTGGGCCCTGGACGAGCTGGCCCTGCGCGACGACGACGCGGCGCTGCGCGCTCTCGCCGGGCCCGTGCTCGCCCGCTTCTCACCCGACGCCGAGGGCGAGGCCGCCCTCACCGTCGCCGTCCGCGACGCCTTCGAGCCGCGGCCCTGGCGGCTGTGGGCCGATGACCCCCGCCCGGAGATCGGCGCCCGGGTGCGCGCCGCCCGCGAGCGCGGCTCCTTCGACCGCTGGCAGCGCCAGCTGGAACCGTCCGGGCCGCGGCCCGGCTGGAGCGTCAAGGCCGTGCTCGACTGGGCCCAGGAAGGGCTCGAACGCGGCGCCGCGCTGCACGTCCCCGCGGCCCGCTGCCTGAGCGCCGTCGCCGGGCCCGAGGACCGCGCCGAGATCATCGCGGCGGCGCGGTACGGCGCGGACGGGGCGCGCGGCACCGCCCTGCGCTATCTCGCCGACGTGCACGACCCCGATGTGCTCGACCTCATCGAGGAGGCGGCGCGGAGCGCGTCGTCCGTCGTCGTGGAGGTCGCCGCCGAGACCTTCGAGCGGATGCGCTCCGTCGCCGCCGTGCAGCGGGCCCGGCAGTGGGCCGGGCGCCCGGACGTGCTGGGCGCCGCCGCCGGGCGCGTGCTGGCCTGCCGGGGCGGCGCCGAGGACAGCCAGCTGGTGCTCGCCGCGCTGCGCGAGGCCGTGCGCGGCGAGGGGCCCGACGCGCCGACGCTGTGGCCGCTGGTCGACGGCGCCGGACGCCTCGGCATCTGCTGCGCGGCGCCCGTCCTGCGCCACGTCTACCGCGAGACCGCCTCCTCCCACCTCAGGGGCCGGGCCGCCGGGGCGCTCGCCGCCACCGACCCCTCCTTCGCCGCGGGCTTCGCCGTCGAGTGCCTCTGGGACTGCGAGGAGACCACCCGCGAGGTCGCCGCACGGCACGCGGAGACCGGCGACGCGCGCGTCGTCGCCCGGCTCAGGCGGCTCGCCGCCGATCCCGCCGAGGAGGACGAGGTCCAGTCCGCGGTGCGCAACCGCATCGGCCCGGACGCACCCGCCGTGTGAGCACCCGGCGCGCGGCGGCGGCGAGCCAGGGCCTGGGTGTTGACCGTCCGTGACGGCAGCAGCATGAGCTGTCGCCGCGCGCAGGATGTCCGGGCCGTGGGTCGTCGCCGCGCGCGATGTCCCGACCATGGGTCGCCGCCGCGCGCACGACGTCCCCGGGCGTGGGCCGCCCCCGTGTACATGACGTCCCGGCCGTGGGCTGGCCCCCGTGTGCATGACGTCCCGGCCGTGGGTCGCCGCCACGCGCACGATGTCCCGGCCGCGGGCCGCTCCCCGGGTGCGTGACGTCCCGTGCGTGGGCCGCCGCCGTGCGGAGCGGAACGCTCATGGGACGTTCCTCGCCAGGAAAGATCCACTTTGACGTGGGCACGCCCCATCTGACGACAACACCGGTATGCGTGTCGTCATCGTCACCGAGTCCTTCCCGCCCGATGTCAACGGCGTGTCGCACTGCGCCCTGCAGACCGCGCGGCAGCTCGTCGCCCGCGGCCACGACCCCCTCGTCATCGCCCCGGCCGCCGTGCCCGGGGCCGAGCCCGACGGCCGCGCGCCGTGCCCCGTCATCCGTGTGCCCTCGCTGCCGCTGCCGGGATACCCGCAGGTCAGGGTGGCGCTTCCGAGCCGCCGCCTGGCCGCGGCGCTGAGCGCGCACCGGGCCGAACTCGTCCACCTCGCCAGCCCGTTCGTGCTCGGTGCCCGGGGCATGACCGCCGCGGCCCGCCAGCGCATCCCCACCGTCGCCGTCTACCAGACCGACCTCGGCGGCTACGCGCGTACGTACATGGGCATGGGCGAGGCCACCGCGTGGCGGCGCATCCGGGCCGTGCACGCCGCCGCCGACCGCACGCTCGCGCCGTCCTCCGCGGCCCTCTCCGACCTGGTGGCCCACGGCGTCCCCCGGGTGCGCCTGTGGCCGCGCGGCGTGGACACGGAACGCTTCCACCCCTCGCGGCGCGACGAGGCGCTGCGGCGCGAACTCGCCCCCGGCGGCGAACTCCTCGTCGGCTACGTGGGACGGCTCGCCCCGGAGAAGCACGTCGAGCTCCTGGCACGGGTGTGCGGCCTCGACGGAGTGCGCGTGGTCGTCGTGGGCGACGGGCCGAGCAGGGTCGCGCTGGGCACGGCGCTGCCGGGCGCGCTGCTGCTCGGGCGCCGTACCGGCGGCGAACTCGCCCGGATCTTCGCCTCCTTGGACGTCTTCGTGCACACCGGGCCCCTGGAGACGTTCTGCCAGACCGTGCAGGAGGCCATGGCCAGCGGCGTTCCGGTGGTCGCCCCGGCCGTGGGCGGGCCGCTCGACCTGGTCGTCCCCGGCCGCACCGGGAGCCTCGTCCCGCCGGGCGACGCCGAGGCCGTGCGCGACGCCGTCTGGGCCATGGCGGCCGACCCGGGCCTGCGCGCGGCGTACGGCGCCGCGGGGCGTGCCGCGGTCGAGGGGCGGACCTGGGACGCCGTCGGGGACCAGCTCGTCGGGCACTACGAAGAGGTCCTCGCGGAGCGCACGGCGGTGGCGGCGTGAAGCCCGGGACGAGGCAGGGGCCCGGAGCCGGAGCGGGAGCGGGAGCCGGGGCCGGGGCCGGGGCCGGGGCTGCGGGGCCGGGGGCCGTGCGGCGCGGAGGTCTGCGTCTCGTGCCGCGCACCGGCCCGGCCCCCGTGCGGCCCGACGGGCCGTTCCCCGTGCGCCACACGGGCCCCCTGCGCATCGTGCGCATCGCCAACTTCGTGACGCCCTCGTCGGGCGGTCTGCGCACCGCCCTGCGCGAGCTGGGCCGGGGCTACCGGGCCGCCGGGCACGAGCCCGTCCTGATCGTCCCCGGGGAACGAGCCTGTGTGGCCGACACCGACCAGGGGCGCGTCGTGACGGTGCCCGGGCCCGAACTGCCCGGTACGGGCGGCTACCGCGTCCTCGCCGACCGGCGCGGCGTGGCCCGCCTCCTGGAGCGCCTGGCCCCGGACCGCCTCGAAGTCTCGGACCGTACGACGCTGCGCTGGACCGGGGCGTGGGCGCGCCGCGCCCGGGTTCCGGCCGTGATGGTCTCCCACGAGGCCGCCGACGCCGTGATGCGCACCTGGGGACTGCCGCCGCGCCTGGCCCGGCGGGCCGCCGACTCCCTGAACTCCCGTACCGCGTACGCCTACGCGCGCGTGGTGTGCACCACCGAATGGGCCGAGCGCGAATTCGTCCGCATAGGGGCGGGCAATGTCGTACGGGCTCCCCTGGGGGTCGATCTGCGGGACCGGCACCCGGGGCTGCGGGACGCCCGGCTGCGCGCCGCCCACGCGCGCGAGGGCGACGTCCTGCTCCTGCTGTGTTCCCGGCTCTCGGTGGAGAAGCGGCCCGGAAGGGCTCTCGACGCCCTGGCGGAGCTGCGGGGGCGTGGCGTACGCGCGGTGCTCGTCGTCGCCGGGGACGGGCCGCTGCGCCCGCGCCTCGAACAGCGGGCCGGGGAGCGGCGGTTGCCGGTGACCTTCCTGGGGCACGTCGCCGACCGCGCCGCCCTCGGCGCGCTCCAGGCCACCGCCGACGTGTGTCTGGCGCCGGGGCCCTGCGAGACGTTCGGGCTCGCCGCCCTGGAGGCGCTCGCGTGCGGCACCCCCGTCGTGGCCAGCGCCTCGTCGGCGCTCCCGGAGATCGTGGGCGGGGCGGGAGCGGTGGCCGCCGACACGGCGGACGCGTTCGCGGACGCCGTCCAGGCCGTCCTCGGCAGGCCCGAGCGGGACCGGAGACAGCGCGCACGCGCGCGGGCTGAGGGCTTCGGCTGGGACGCCGCGGTGGCGGCGTTCCTGGCGGCGCACGACACGGGCGCCGTGGTGGAGCCAAAGGCCCCGGGGGCCGTGGCGCTGCCGGGGCACGGCGGTGCCGGATGAGCGCCCGCACCTACGTGGCCCTGGGGGACTCGCTCACCGCGGGCGTGGGCGACCCCGTGGACGGCGCCTGGCGGGGCTGGGCGGCCCTGCTGGCCGCGGGCATCGGCCCGCCCGAACGGCCCGTGGAGTTCCACAACCTGGCCGTGAACGGCGCCAGGACCTGGGACGTCCTGCACCGCCAGACGCCCGAGGCGCTGGCCCTGCGCCCCGGCCTGGTGTCCGTCGTCGTGGGCGTCAACGACACGCTGCGCCACACCTTCGACCTGCACGCCGTGGCCGCCCGCCTCGACGAGGTCTACGGCACGCTGACCGGGCGCGGCGCCGCCCTGCTCACCGCCTGTCTGCCAAACCCCGGGGCGATGCTCGGGCTCCCCGGCGCCCTCGGCCGCCCGCTGGCCCGGCGTCAGCGCGCGGTGAACGCGGTCGTGCACGCGCTGTCGGAGCGCCACGGCGCGCTGCACCTGCACGCCGCCGACGAGGAGTGGGTGGCCGACCGCACCCTGTGGAGCGCGGACCGGCTGCACCCCGGCGAGCGCGGCCACCGGGTGTTCGCCGCCCGCTGCCACGCCCTGCTCGCCGCCGAGGGCCTGGCCGTCGGGCCCGCGCCCGGGCGCGAGCCCGAACTGCCGCCGCCCACCCGCTCGGCGAGCCTGTGGTGGCTGGCCACGGCGGGCACGGGGTGGGTCGCCCGGCGCTGCACCGACCTGCTGCCCCAGCTCCTCGCCCTGGCCGCGACGGAGGTGCAGCACGGGCTGTGCGGCACCAGCGGCGGCCTTGACGTACGGGCCGCGCGGTCGGTCGCGGCGGCGCTCACCGGGCTCACGGTCGCGGAGAGCCGGCCAGAGGCGGCGTGAGCGCCCCCGTGACCACGAACCGCACCGGTGTCCCCGGCGCCGCCTGCGCCGCTCCCGCCAGGTCCGCGCGCCGCACCACGCCCACCACCGGATAGCCGCCCGTGGTCGGATGGTCGGCGAGGAACACCACGGGCCTGCCGTCCGGCGGCACTTGGACCGCGCCGAGCACCATGCCCTCGCTGGGCAGTTCCCCGCTCACCGCCCGCTCCAGCGGGGGCCCCTCCGTGCGCAGGCCGATGCGGTTGCTCGCCGACGCCACGCGGTACGTGCGCGTGGTGAGGGTCCGCAGCGCCCCGGGCGTGAACCAGTCCGCACGCGGCCCGGCCGTCAGGCGCAGCACCAGTTCGCCCGGCGGCGCCGGATGGGGGACGACGTCCACGCGCGCGTGAGCGGGGGCCGCGGCCCCCAGGGGGAGTACCGCCCCGTCCGTGAGCGGCGGTGGCCCGAGGCCCGAGAGCAGGTCCGTGGAGCGGCTGCCGAGCACCGGCTCGACGGCCACGCCGCCGCTCAGGGCGAGGTATCCGCGTACTCCGGAGACGGCGGTTCCCACGTCGAGCAGGGCCCCGGCGGGCACCCGTACCGGCATCCCCCAGGGGGCGGGTCTGCCGTCCACCGTCACCGGGCACGGCGCGCCGCCCACCGCGACGGTGACCGCGCAGCGGGGCCGCACCGCGCAGCCGTTGAGGGTGGTCTCCAGGACGGCCGCTTCGGGAGGGTTGCCGACGAGACGGTTCACGAGCGCGGCGGCCGGCCGGTCGAGGGCTCCGGAGTGCGGCACCCCCAGGTGGGCGTGGCCGGGCCGCCCCTCGTCCTGCACGGTGGTCAGCGCTCCGGAGCGCACGACGACGAAGGCCCGGTCGGTCATCGGCCCTCCGGGACGAAGCGGACCCGCGCACCGGGTGTCAGGAGCGCGGCCGGTGCGCGCGCGTCGTCCCACAGTACGGCCTCCGTGGTGCCGATCAGCTGCCAGCCGCCGGGCGACGTACGGGGGTACACGCCCGTGTAGGGCCCCGCGAGGCCCACGGAGCCCGCGGGCACCGCCGTACGCGGCGTGGCCCGGCGCGGCACGTCGGGCAGCCCGCCGAGGCCGGTCAGATAGCCGAAGCCGGGGGCGAACCCGCAGAAGGCGACGCGGAACTCGGCCGCCGCGTGGATCCGCGGCACCTCCCGCACCGGCACTCCCCACAGGGCCGCGACGTCCGCCAGGTCGGGGCCGTCGTACCGCACGGGGAGTTCGAGGACGTCCCGCGCGCGGGGGGACAGCGGCGGGATCTCCCAGGAAGGCAGGCGGGCGGCGAGCCGCTGGGGGGCGTCGAGGCCGTCGAGCAGCACCGTACGGGCCGCGGGGACGATCTCCCGCACCGTGAGCTCCCCGGCGGCGCGGCGGCGCAGCAGCTCGGCGTGCAGGGCCTCGGCTGCGCTTCCGTCGGACAGTTCGACGAGCAGCGCCCGTTCGCCCATCGGCAGCACCGTCATGCGCGGCCGGGCGGGGGAGTCGCTCACGCGAACGCCTCCACCCGGACGCCCGCCGCCTCCAGGCGCGCGCGGACCTGCCGGGCGAGGCCCACCGCCCCCGGTGTGTCGCCGTGCAGGCACAAGGAGCGCGCGCGGACCGGGACGCGCTCTCCGCTGTGCGCGGTCACGGTCCCGGAGAGGGCGATCCCGACGGACCGCTCCACGACGGCGTCGGCCTCGGTGATGACGGCGCCGTCCGTGCCGCGCGGCACCAGGGTTCCCCCGGCGGTGTACGCGCGGTCGGCGAACGCCTCGGTGACGACGGGGAGTCCGGCCTTCTCCGCCGTCTCCAGGAGGCGCGATCCGGGCAGCCCGAGCACCGGGACGCGGTCGTCGGCGAGCAGCACCCCGTCCACGACGGCCGCCGCCTGCTCGGCGTCGTGGACCACCCGGTTGTAGAGCGCGCCGTGCGGCTTCACGTACGACACGCGCGTGCCCGCCGCCCGGGCGAACACCTCCAGGGCGCCGATCTGGTAGGCCACTTCGGCCGCGAGCTCCAGGGGCGGCACGTCCATCGCGCGCCGCCCGAAGCCCGCCAGGTCGCGGTACGAGACCTGGGCGCCGATCCGCACGCCCCGCTCGGCCGCCCGCTCGCACACGCGCCGCATGGTGGCCGCGTCGCCCGCGTGGAAGCCGCACGCCACGTTGGCGCTGGTGACCACGGACAGCAGCTCCTCGTCGTCGGTGAGCCGCCAGCGTCCGAAGCCCTCGCCGAGGTCGGCGTTGAGGTCGATCGAGGCCCAGGTCATGAACGTCTTCGCTCCTGTTTCGTTGTCGCGGGTCCACGCGCGCGTGCGCGCGGCTGCCGGTCCGGTCAGGCCACGCGGTACTGCTCGTCGCGGGCGTCGGTGAGGAACATCCGGCCGGGCGCGTGCGTGAGCGCGAACGGTGGCCGGGAGGCCATCACGGCGGCCTGCGGCGTGACCCCGCACGCCCAGAAGACCGGGATGTCGTCGGGCTCGGCGTCCACCGGGTCGCCGAAGTCGGGCGCGCCGAGGTCGGCGATGCCGAGCCCGGCCGGGTCCCCGCAGTGGACGGGGGAGCCGTGCACCGCGGGCAGCAGGGCGCTCTCCTCGATCGCCGCCGTCAGGTGCGCGGGCGGGACCGGGCGCATGGAGACCACCATGGGTCCCTTCAGGCGCCCCGCGGGCCTGCACGGGCGGTCGGTGACGTACATGGAGACGTTGCGGCCCTGGTCGATGTGGCGCAGCGGCACGCCCGCCGCCGCGAGGGACCACTCGAAGGTGAAGCTGCACCCGATGAGGAACGCCACCAGGTCGTCGCGCCAGTGCGCGAGCACGTCGGTGGGCTCGTCGACCAGCTCGCCGCGGACCCACACGCGGTAGCGCGGCAGGTCCGTGCGCAGATCGGCACCCGGGGCGAGCGGCGTGGTCCAGGAGCCCGCGTCGGTGACGTCCAGGACCGGGCACGGCTTCGGATTGCGCTGGCAGAACAGCAGCATCTCGTACGCCCAGTCGGCCGGGACGGCGATCAGGTTCGCCTGGGTGTGCCCCGGGGCCCAGCCCGCCGTCGGGACGCTCAGGCCCGCCCGGAACCTCCCGCGCGCCTCCGCCGGGGTCACAGCAGCTCCCTGCCGCGCGTCTCCGGCAGGCCCAGCAGGGCGACGACGGCGAGGGCGTACCCGAACGCGCCGAAGATCAGTGCGCCGCCCGTGCCCCAGCTGTCCGCCAGGAAGCCCACCGTGGTGGGGAACACGGCACCGATCGCGCGCCCGGTGTTGTACGTGAAGCCCTGTCCGGTGCCGCGCACGGCGGCCGGGTACAGCTCGCTGAGGAACGAACCGAAGCCGCTGAAGATGGCCGACATGCAGAAGCCCAGCGGGAAACCGAGCACCAGGAGAAGGCCGTTGGCGCCGTCGGGGATGTTCGTGTAGGCGACGATGCTGGCCGCGGAGAGGAAGGCGAACAGGGTGATGTTCCGCTTGCGGCCCAGTTTGTCGGTGAGGTACCCGCCGGTCAGATAGCCGAGGAAGGCGCCCGAGATCAGGAACGTCAGATACCCGCCGGTGCCGACGACCGTGAGGCCGCGGTCGTCCTTGAGGTAGGTGGGAACCCAGGTGGCGAGCGTGTAGTAGCCGCCCTGGACGCCGGTGGACAGCAGGACCGCGAAGCACGTGACGCGCAGCAGGTCCGGCTTGAAGATGGCCGTGAAGGAGCCCTTGTCGGTGCTCTTCTCGCGCGCGGCGGCCGCCTCCGGGGCGTCGTGGACGTTGCGGCGTACGTAGACCACGAGCAGCGCGGGCAGGGCGCCCGTCCAGAACATCACGCGCCAGGCGACGTCGTCGTCCAGGAACTGGAAGACCAGGGTGTACACGATCGCGGCGAGGCCCCAGCCCACCGCCCAGGCGCTCTGGATCGCGCCGAGCGTGCGGCCGCGGTTCTTGGCGCTCGCGTACTCGGCGACCAGGATGGCGCCGACCGCCCACTCACCGCCGAAACCGAGGCCCTGGAGGGCGCGGAAGAGCAGCAGGGTCTCGTAGTTGGGCGCGAAGCCGCAGGCGACGGTGAACACCGCGTAGGTGACCACCGTGATCATCAGGGCCTTCACACGCCCGATGCGGTCGGCGACGACGCCCGCGACGGCGCCGCCCACGGCGGACACGACCAGCGTGACGGTGGTGAGCAGGCCGGTCTGGCCGCTGTTCAGGTCGAAGTACGCCTTGAGGGCGACCATCGTCAGCGGCAGCGTGAAGTAGTCGTAGGAGTCGAGCGCGTACCCGCCGAAGGCGCCGGTGAAGGCGCGGCGGCCGCGCGGGCCGAGCGCGCGCAGCCAGCCGAACGCGCCGTCGTCGTCGGGGGGCCGGGCCTCGCCGGGGGAGCCGTCGACGGATATCGGGGAGGGCGGTGGGGTCGTGCTCATGGGCACCTCGCAGAGGGGTTGGCGGTGCTGGAGGGTGCTTCTGATGAGCGGTGCCGAAGGGGGTCCGGGAGCGCCGCGGGTGCTGTTGACGGGCTGAGCGTGGCGGTCCCCGGCGGGGAGCGGGAGCCGCCTGCCGGACAACGTAGAGGATTGTTCAACGATCCCTCAATACCCGTGTTGTTTCGTTCTTGTCTCTGCGGTTGAATCCGGGCATGGCTGAGGGGATCGCTGAGCATGGCTGAACTGACGGGTCTCGCCGACGACCGCGCGCTGCTGGGCCGCACCAGCACCGCCGAACGCGTCGCGGACATCCTGCGGAGCCGCATCGCCGAGGGGTACTTCCCTCCCGGAACACGCCTCTCCGAGGACAGCATCGGCGGTGCGCTCGGCGTCTCCCGCAACACCCTGCGCGAGGCCTTCCGGCTCCTCACCCACGAGCGGCTCCTCGTCCACGAGCTCAACCGGGGCGTGTTCGTACGCGTCCTGACCGTCGACGACGTCGAGGACATCTACCGCATCCGGAGCCTGGTCGAGTGCGCCGTCGTCCGCGGCCTCGGACCGCCGCCGTACGCCGTCGACGGACTCGCCGACGCGGTCGCCGAGGGCGGGGCTGCGGCCCGCGCGCGGGACTGGAAGGGCGTGTCCACCGCCAACATCCACTTCCACCGCGAACTGGTCGCGCTCGCCGGCAGCGACCGCACCGACGAGCTGATGCGCAGCGTCTTCGCCGAACTGCGCCTCGCCTTCCACGTGGTGGACGACCCGCGCCGCCTGCACGAGCCCTACCTCGCCCGCAACCGGCAGCTCCTGGAAGCCCTCCAGGCCGGTACCGCGCCCGAGGCCGAGCGGCTGCTCGCCGAGTACCTGGACGACTCGCGCCGCGGCCTGGTCGACACCTACGCGCGCCGGGTGGCGGAGGGCGGGCTCGGCGGGCGCTGACGCGGCCCCGGCGGAAGCCCGCCGCGCACCCGGGGACGGGAGCGGCGGGGCGCCCCGGGGCGGCGCGCGCCACGGCCCGGCGACGGGCCCGCGGGGCCGTGCCCGGGGCCGGGGCCCGCACGGTGCATCTGCGTCGTTTCGACCGTTGTCAGACCGAGGACCTAGTCTGTGCACCGTGACTTCGCCTGCCGTATCGGACACCGCTCCGCCCCAGCTCAGCGCGGGGCCGCGGCCCGCGCCGGGCCCGGCCGCCGACGAGGGCCTGGCGCGGCGCCTGCGCGCGCTCGCGTGCACGGCGCCGCTGCACGACCTGGACGCCCGCAAGGCCAACCTCGCGGGGGAGTACTCGGTGTACGCGATGGCGGAGGTGGCCCTGTCCGCCATCGACCTCGTCACGCTGAACATGGACTTCGACACGGGCGCCGACCACGAGCAGATCGTCGCCCGCCTGCTGCCCCGCGTCGCCGCCCAGGCCCCGCGCCGCCCGGCCGCCGAGCACGAGCGCGTCGCCCGCTGGGTCCTGGAGAACCTGATCAACGTCGGCAGCGTCGACCGCGGCTTCCGCGCCGTCTACGGCACCTTCGACCCCGACGGGACGTACGTCCGCAGGGACTACGACTTCAAGCTCATCGAGGAAGTCCCCGGATACGGCGGCGGTGTCTACCTCCGCACCACCGACGAGGCCGTGAACGTCCTGGTGGGAGCCCTCGACACGGACGTCACCAGCGCCCAGATCGCCGCCGAGGTGAAGCTGGAGGTGCTCATCAGCAGGGGCCGCCTCGCCGACGCCCAGCTCGCCGCCGAGCAGGCGCGCTACCGCACGGTCCAGTACTCGGAGACGCTCCGCAAGGCCCTCGACGCCACCCGGCGCAACGTCCGCGCGGTGGACTGGCTGCGCGCCGTCCCCGACATGATCGCCGAGGCCCTGGACCACGTGGCCGACCGCTACCGCCACGAGAACGCGATCCTGACGAACATCCGCAAGGCCCGCGACGAGTCCGAGGACCCCGAGCAGAAGCGCCGCGCCGCCGAGCTCGTCGACATCGTCAAGGACTGCATCCGCCGCCACACCCAGCTCCAGTCCCGGCTCCTCGAAGCGGGCCCCCTGTTCCGCGCCGAGCAGGACCGGCAGGCCTTCGCCACGCCCGCCGCCCGCACCGGCCTCGACCTGTACGGCCAGCTCGTCGCCCCCGTGCTGCCGCTCCCCGCCGAGCAGGCCACCCGCGTCACGGACGCCTTCTTCGCCCACGGCACGGGCCTGCGCACCCCCGTGTCCGTCCGCGTCGGCGACCTCGTCGACATACTCCTGACGCCGCCGATGGAGCGCGAGCACCTGGGCGCCGAGATGCCCGAGCCCGACCTCATCGCCACCCCCGACGACAGCCGGTTCAGCGAGGAGCAGCTGGCGAGCGCCATGGAGCTGCTCTCCCTGCCGCCGGACGCGCCGCGCAGGCTCTCCGGGCTGCTCGCCGACGCCCGCCGCCGCGACCCCGAGCTGCCGTACCTGGTCGCCCTGCTCGCCGTGCACGCGGCCAGCCCGCCGGTGGGCACCGCCTACCGCCAGGGCGAGGAGCAGCTCCTGTTCGCCGTGGACGACGGCACGGAGCTGGACGACCCGGAGTTCGGCGGCGCCGACCTCGTCGTCGGCACCGCGCTGCTCGACGCCGCGGGGATGGCCGCCGACCGCACGGAGGCGGCGTGACGCCCCGGGCCCGCGGCACCGCCCCGGGCGCCCCAGGAGACGTACGACCGACCCACCGCAGCAAGGAGCCGCAGCCGTGACCGACCACCCCGCAGAGCACGCCGCGTGGGGCGAGCCGGACTCCGCCCCGGCCCCGGCCGCCACGCCCGCCGTCACCCCGGCCGACGCCGCCGACGCCGCCCGGCTCGTCGCCTTCGGGCTCCAGCCCAAGCTCCAGCCCGCCCGCGACCAGGAGTACGGCGAACTGCTGCGCCGCTACCGCGAGGACCCCCCCTTCGCGCGCCTCGCCGACGCCGTCGCCACCGGGCTCGGCCTCGTCGTCCTGGAGGTGTCCCCGCGCGCGGGGATGGCGGTCACCGCCGCCGAGGACTCCGTGTTCGCCGTGCGCATGGGCGACTACGCGCGCCGCGCCGCCGCCGACTCCACCGACCGCTTCCTGCACGGCCTCGCCCACCTCGCCGTCGCCGCCATGGCCTTCCCGCGCCCCGAGGACCTCGCCGACGACGGCTACATCGGCCGCGTCACGGTCAACGGGGTCGACGCGTTCGTCCGCCAGGCCTGCCGCCGCCTGGAGGAGCGCGCCGAGGAGCAGGGCGAGAACACCGACCCGGCGACCAACGCCCCCGGCCTGGAGGCCGCCTGGCGCGTCTGGGCCCGGCGCAGCTCCACCGGAGCCACCAAGGACGCGCGCAGACTGGCCGGTTCGACCACTGGCATCGTCGGCAAGGCCGCCGCGTTCCTCACCGACTCCGGCTTCCTCCAGCGCACCGGCGACGACTCCGGCGGGACCTACCGCACGACCGCGCGCTACCAGCTCCAGGTACGCGACATGGCGGGCAGCGCCGCCATGGCCGAGCTCCTGGAGCTCGGCGTCGTCCCGGTCACCGACGGCTCCGCGACGCTCCTGCCCCCCGACGACACCGACGACCTGGAGCTGGTGGCCGACGCGGGCCTGCCGTTCCACGCCTGACCCCCGGGCGGGCCCCACCACCGGGGACCGCCCCCACCGCCCCGCCGTTCCGCACGAGTCACCGACCGACGACTTACGACGAGAGTCCGCCGCCATGTACGAGCTGTCCCGGGTCCGCCTCTACTCCATCGGACCTGCCGGTGCCCGCTACGCCGACACCGTCCTCGACCTGCGCGGAGTCGGCGAGGTGGTGCCCGACCCCGCGCCCGCGCAGGCGGAGTTCTTCGAGGAGGAGCCGGTCGGCCCGCCGCGCAGGCCCGCGCCCGCGGGCGTGCTCTTCCTGGAGAACGGCGGCGGCAAGTCGGTCCTGCTCAAGCTGATCTTCTCGGTGATGCTGCCGGGCCACCGCAACACCCTGGGCGGCGCCAGCTCCGGCGTCCTGCGCAAGTTCCTGCTGGCCGACGACTGCGGCCACGTCGCCCTGGAGTGGCAGCACACGCTGACCGGCGAGTGCGTCGTCGTCGGCAAGGTCAGTGAGTGGCGCGGCCGCCAGGTCTCGAACGACCCGCGGAAGTTCGCCGAGGCCTGGTACTCCTTCCGGCCGGGCCCCGGCATGAGCCTGGACTCGCTGCCCGTCGCCGAGTCCACCGCCGTCAGGGCCGCCGCGGAGGGCGCGTCCGGCGCGCAGGGCCGCCGCCGCACCATGAAGGGCTTCCGGGACGCCCTGACGGAGGCGGGCAAGGCGTACCCGCACCTCGAAGTGCACTGGGAAGAGATCCACGACCGGTGGAACGAACACCTCGGCGACCTGGGCCTCGACCCCGAACTCTTCCGCTACCAGCGCGAGATGAACGCCGACGAGGGCGAGGCCGCGGGCCTGTTCGCCGTCAAGAAGGACTCCGACTTCACCGACCTGCTGCTGCGCGCCGTCACGGACACGCGCGACACGGACGGCCTCGCCGACCTCGTCCACGGCTTCGGCAACAAGCTGGGCCGCCGCGCCGAGCTGATCGCCGAGCGGGACTTCACCGCGGGCTCCGTCGACCTGCTCGGCCGCATCGTCGAGGCCGCCGAGACCCGGGCCCGCGCGCGTGACGTGCACGCGGGCGCCGAGCGGCGCACCCGCACCCTCGCCCGGCGCCTGTCCGCCCGCGGCGTCGAGGAGCGCGGCCGCGCCGCCGACCTCGCCGAGCAGGTCACGGCCGCCGCGCACACCGTCACCTCGGCCGAGCAGGCCCGCGAGCGCTCCGCGCTCATCTCCGCCGAACTGGCCTACCGCCACGCCTCCTTGGCGCTCACCGTCGCCGAGAAGGCCGCCACCGCCCAGCGCCGCGAGCTGGCCGACGCCCGCACCCTGCACGCGGCGTGGCAGGCCGCCGAGGCCGTCCTGCGCCACCGGGCGGCCGCCGACCGCTCCGCGCGCGTGGCCGCCGCCATCCGCGAGGCCGAGCGGGACGCGGCCCCCGCGCTCGCCGCCCGCGCCAAGGCCGCCGCCGACCTCGTACGGGCGCTGCACACGGCGGCCGAGGGCGCCGAGGCGCACGCGAACGAGGAGGAGGAGCGCTCCGCCGTCCTCCAGGAGACCGGCGAGGCCGCCCACCGCGACGCCACCGCCGCCGCGACCGAGGCGCAGCGCGCCCGCAGCGAGACCGGCCACCTGCGCCAACGCCTGGCCGAGGTCGAGCAGGAGACCGCGGAGGCCGTCCGCGCGGGCTGGCTCGACGACAGCGAGCCCGACGCCGACCCGGCGCGCGCCGCCCTCGCCGCGAGCGACGCCGAGAAGTCCGCGGTCGCCGCCTGGGACACCGCCCGCGAGGCCGCGAGCAGGGCCGCCGAGCACGCCAAGGAGGCCGCCGCCGCGGAGGCCCGCGCCGAGCTGACGGCGGCCCGCGCCGCCGACGCCGCGACGGCCGCCGAGCAGGCGTACGACGGGGAGCGGCGGACCGCCGAGTCCCTCGCGCGCGACGAGCGGCTCGCGGAACTCCTCGGCCTGCCCGGCACCGGGAGCGCGCCCGGCGCCGGGGTGCCGCAGCCGCGCCGCGCGGCCGCCGACGACGCCACCGGCGGCACGCCCGAGGGCGAGGCGCCCGCAGACCACGAAGGCCGCGCCGACGAGGCCCTCACCGCCGAGCACCTCGACCACAGCGCCGACGACCTGCGCGTCCTCCTGGAGGACGGGGTGGCCGCCGCCGAGCGGCAGCTGTTCGAGCTGCGCACCGCCGCCGCCGACGACTCCCGCATCCTCGGCGCGCTCGGCGACGGCGGACTGCTGCCGCCGGGGCCCGACGTCCTGGCCACCGTCGAGTTCCTCGGCGAGCACGGCATCCCCGCGCTGCCCGGCTGGCGCTATCTGGCCCAGGCCGTCGACCCCACCGACCACGCGCGCGTGCTCGCGGCCCGGCCCGAGCTCGTCGACGGCGTCATCATCACCGACCCCGACACGCACGTACGGGCCCGCGAGGCGCTCTCCGGTGCCGCCCTGCTGCCGCGCTCGACGGTCGCCGTCGGCACCGCCGCCGCCCTCCTCGCCCCGGCCCCCGCGGCCGACGCGGAAGCCGACGGCGACGTCTTCCTCGTACCGCCGAACCCGGCCATGCACGACGAGCACGCCGCCGACGAGGAGCGGCAGGCCCTGCGCGCCCGCGCCACCCGGCGCGACGACGAGATCCGCGTCCTCGCCCAGCGCCTGGCCAAGGACCGTGAGCTGGCCGCCCGGCTCGCGTCCTGGCGCTCCGGCTGCCCGGCCGGGCGCCTCGCCGAGCTGGCCGCCGCCGCGCGCGCGGCCCGCTCCTTCGCCGAGGAGGCGGAGGCCGAGCTCGCCGAGGCCCGTACCGCCCGCGCCGAGGCCGACGAGGTCGCGGGCGACGCCGCACGCGTGCGCGACGAGCGGCAGGAGGCCGCCCAGCGGGCCCGCCGCGCCGCAGACGCGCTCGCGGGCCTCGCGTTCCGGCTGCGCGAGCGCACCGGCTGGCAGACGAAGCTGCGCGAACTGGCCGACGAGGCCGTGGAGTCCGAGGCCCGCGCCCAGGCCTGCCTCGACCGTGCCCGCGCCGCCGACGAGGACCGCCGTGCCGCGCAGCGCGCCGCCGACGACGCCCGTCGCACCGCCCGCGCGCTGCGCGCCGAGCGCGCCGAGATCGCCGGCGCCCCCGAGGACATCGCCCTCGACGAGGACGCCCCCAAGACCTCGCTGCCCGCGCTGCGCGAGGCCTACCGCGCGGCCTCGCAGCTGTACGAGAAGGTCGGAGTCGGCGCCGACCTGCGCGCCGAGCAGGCCCGCGCCGAGAGCGACGAGTCCGCCGCCCTCGCCGAGCTCGACCGGCTCAGCAACAAGGTGCGCACCCGCGCCGCCCAGCTCCTCGAAGGCACCGACGGCGCCGACGGCCCCTCCCGGCAGGCCGCCGCCGCGCGCGCGGAGGCGCAGGTCCAGCTCATCGAGTCCCGTGCGTCCGCCGCCAGCGAGCAGCTCGGCCGGCTGCGCGGCGAGGCCGAGCGGCACGCGCCCGAGGACGGCGACGCGCACACCGAGCTGCCCGCCGACCTGGTGCCCGCCGACGCCGAGCAGGCCCAGGCGCTGCTGCGTACGGCCACGGGCGAACTGGCCGCCCACAGCGCGGCCCTGACCCGGGCCAAGGAGGCGCACGCCGCGCTCCTGCGCACCCACCGCGCCACCGAGGACGCGGCCGGAGGCTTCGACGAGACGGCCGCGCTCCTGCGCGACCTGCTGCGCGAGCACCCCGACGCGGACGCGGAGGAGCAGCCCGAGCCCCACCCCGGCACCCTGGAGGAGGCCCGCCAGGCCGCCGCCGAGGCCCGCCGCTCGCTGCGCGGCTGCGCCGCCGACCTGTCCGCCGCCGAGACGGCCGTCCGGGAGGCCGCCGACGTCCTGGTCCGGCACGCCAACTCCACCCGCTACGAACAGGTCCGCACCCCCGCCCGCCAGCAGATCCGCGAGCTGCCCGCCGCGGCGCTGCCCGAGCACGCCAAGAAGTGGGCGGACGCCTTCGCGCCCCGCCTGCGCGTCCTCACCGACGAGCTGGAGCAGCTGGAGCGCAACCGCGACAGCATCGTCGACCGGCTGCGCGGACTCGTCGAGTCGGCCCTCGCCACCCTCAGGTCCGCCCAGCGCCTGTCCCGGCTCCCCGAAGGCCTCGGCGAGTGGTCCGGTCAGGAGTTCCTGCGCATCCGCTTCGAGGAGCCCGACCAGGCCACCCTGGTGGAGCGCCTCGGCGTGGTCATCGACGAGGCCACGCGCGCGGCCGTGAAGAAGAACTCCGACCTGCGAAGGGACGGAATGTCCCTGCTGCTCAGGGGAGTTCAGGCCGCCCTGGAGCCGCGCGGCATCGCCGTGGAGATCCTCAAGCCCGACGCGGTGCTGCGCGCCGAGCGCGTCCCCGTCGGCCAGATGGGCGACGTGTTCTCCGGCGGCCAGCTGCTCACCGCCGCCATCGCCCTGTACTGCACGATGGCCGCCCTGCGGTCGAACGACCGGGGCCGCGACAAGCACCGCCACGCGGGCACGCTGTTCCTCGACAACCCCATCGGCCGCGCCAACGCCACGTACCTCCTGGAGCTCCAGCGGGCCGTGTCGGACGCCCTGGGCGTGCAGCTGCTGTACACCACGGGGCTGTTCGACACGACCGCCCTCGCCGAGTTCCCGCTGGTCATCCGCTTGCGCAACGACGCGGACCTGCGGGCGGGCCTGAAGTACATCAGCGTCGAGGAGCATCTGCGCCCCGGTCTGCCGCAGGAGCAGCAGGCCCCGGCCGAGGAGACCGTGCACGGGGAGATCACGGCGACGCGGATGTACAAGCGGCCCGTCACGACCTGAGGGCGCGCGGAGCGGCGGCCTCCCGGGCTTCGGGGGCGCACGGCGCTCAGGCGAGCCGTCGGGTCACCCAGGCGTGGAACTCCCCGATGTGGTGCTCGGTCGGCACGAGCACCCCGCCGTGCCGGTAGGCGCGGGAGCTCATCGCGGGCTGGGTCCGCTCGCACGCCGCGAAGTCCTGCTCGTTGACCCGGTGGAAGAGCTCCACGGACTTCGACAGATCGGCCCCGCGGGCCACGACGTCGGGTGCGTACAGCCAGTCGCACTCGACGACCGTGCGGTCCGCGGCCAGCGGGACCATGCGGTGCAGGATCACGTGGTCCGGTACGAGGTTCACGAACGCCGTCGGCCTGACGGTGATCGCGTAGTAGCGGCGGTCCTGCTCGTCGGCGACCCCCGGGAGGCGCCCGAAGCCCGCGCTGCCGTCGACGGTGAAGCCGCGCACCTCGTCGCCGAAGGCCGCGCCGTGCCCGACGTAGTACTGCGCGGCGAAGCCGTCCGTGAACTCCGGCAGGACGTCGGTCAGTTCGGGGTGGATGGTCGCGCAGTGGTAGCACTCCATGAAGTTCTCGACGATCAGCTTCCAGTTGGCGCGCACGTCGTAGCGCACCCGGCGCCCGAGGGCCAGGTCCTGGGGGCGGTAGCGCTCGACGGCCGCCGGGTCGCCCAGGCGCGCGGTGACGTCGCCGACCACGGTCTCCTCGAAGGACGGCGGCTCGTCGGCCAGACACACCCAGGCGTAGCCGAGCCACTCCCGCAGCGCCACCGTCACCAGGCCGTACGCGGTCCGGTCGACGTCGGGCATCCCGGTGAGGTTCGGCGCCGCGACGAGCCGTCCGTCCAGGTCGTACGTCCAGGCGTGGTACGGGCACCGCAGTCCGCGCCGCACCTCGCCCGCGTCGTCGGCGCACAGCCGGGCGCCCCGGTGGCGGCAGACGTTGAGGAAGGCGCGCAGTCCGCCGTCGCGGGCACGGGTGACCAGGACGCTCTCGCGGCCGACCTGGACGGTGCGGTACGCGCCGGGCCTGTCGAGGTCGGCGGCGCGTACGGCGCACACCCACAGCGCCTCGAAGACGCGCTCCTGCTCGCGCGCGAACACCTCGGGGTCGGTGTACGAGCGGCCGGGCAGGGTCGCGATGAGGCTCCTGGACACCTGGGTCGTCACGTCGGTCCTCCTAAGCGGGCGCCGCGGCGGGCAGCGGGCCGGTGATCCGGCGCGGGTCGAACAGGTCGACGGGGTGCGCGGTGGCGCCGTCGAGCGCCAGGTCGGCGAGGATCTCGCCGACCACCGGCACGAACTTGAAACCGTGCCCGGAGAAGCCGCAGGCGACCGTCACCGACTCCGGGTGGGCGGGGTGCCGGGCGATGACGAAGTGCTCGTCGGGTGTCGTCGTGTACATGCAGGTCGCGGCCTTGAGCAGGCGCCCGGGAAGCAGGGGGATCTGGCGGGACATGTGGTCGGCCATCGCGGCGGCCTCGTGCGGGTGGACCGTGCGGTCGATGGTCTCGGGCGTGCAGGCGTCGCCCTTGCGGAAGAAGGCGACCTTCGCGCCGAGTTCGGGGCCGTCGATCGCCGGGAAGCCGTACACCTGGACGCCCTCCGGGTCCTCCCACACGTAGATCGGATGGTGTGCGGGCAGGAAGGGCCCGACGCCGCCGGTCGGCTGGAACCAGTACATGATCTGCCGCTCGATCGTGAACGGCACCCCCAGGTCCGCGAGCAGGTCGGGCGCCCACGCACCGGGGCAGATCACCAACTGGCCCGCGGTGTACGTGTCCTCGGGCGTGTGCACGCGGACGCCGCCCCCGTACGGCTCCCACCGGACGACCGGCTCCTCGAAGCGCAGCTCGGCGCCCTGCCGGGTGGCGAGCTGGAGGTGCGCGGCGACGGTGTTCTCCGGCCGCAGCAGCCCCGCGCGCCGCTCGAAGAGCGCCACCTCGTCGGCCCGGGGCGTGAGCGTCGGGAAGCGGCGGCGGATCTCGCGGGCGTCGAGCATCTCGTGCGGCAGGCCCCAGGTCTCGGCGGACAGCCGCGCCCCGGAGACGACCCGCCCGTCGGGACGGCCGACCATCACACCGCCGCACAGGATCGCGATCTCGCGCCCGGTGTCCCGCTCCACCTGCTCGTACAGCTCGTACGCGCGAAGGAGCAGCGGTACGTACGCGGGGTCCTCGAAGTACGACTGGCGCGTGACGCGGGAGCCGCCGTGGCTGGACCCGCGCTGGTGCACGGGGCCGAACCTCTCCAGGCCGAGGACGCGGGCCCCGCGCGCGGACAGGTGGTGGGCGGCGGCGCTGCCCATGCCGCCCAGGCCGATCACGATCACGTCGTACGTGGGGGTGGTGCGGGACATGCGGTCTCCAGGGGGACGGCGACGGTGCGGGCAGGCTCGGGGACGGCGCGGACCGCTAGCAGCGGATCCGGGTCATCTCGGGGTCGAAGAGGGGTTCGTCGGCGACCGTCGCGGGCAGGCGCTCGCCGAAGTACTCGATGTGGACGGGGGTTCGGGCGGGCAGCGGCGGCAGCCAGGCGTAGGCGACGCAGCGGCCCAGCGTGTAGCCGTACGCGGCGCTGGTGACGTATCCGGCCGGGGCCGCCTGGACGTACACGGGCTCCTTGCCGAGGACGACTGCGGCCGGGTCGTCGAGGAGTAGGGGGGTCAGCCTTCGGGTGCTGGTGCTGGTGCTGGTGCTGGTGCTGGTGCTGGTGCCGGGGGCGGGGGCGGCGGTGGGGTCGGGGGCGCGCCGTCGCAGGGCCGCGCGGCCGACGAAGTCGCCCTTGTCCTGGCGTACGGCGAAGCCGAGCCCGGCCTCGTAGGGGTCGTGCTCGGTGGTCATGTCCTGGCCCCAGGCGCGGTAGCCCTTCTCCAGGCGCAGGCTGGTGAAGGCGGACCGCCCGGCCGCGACGACGCCGAGGTCCCGGCCCGCTTCCCACAGCGTGTCCCACAGGCGCAGGCCCAGGTCGGCGGTGGTGTACAGCTCCCAGCCGAGCTCCCCGACGTAGCTCAGGCGCAGGGCCGTCACCGGGACGTCGCCGATGTGCGTCCGCCGGGCCTTGAAGTAGCCGAAGGCCCGGTGCGAGAAGTCGTCGCGGGTGAGCGGCTGCACCAGCGCGCGGGCGCGCGGACCCCAGACGCCGACGCAGCACGTCCCCTGGGTGATCTCCCTGATGTGGACGTCGCCCGGCGCGTGCCACAGTAGCCAGGTGAGATCGGCGGGGGAGTTGGCGCCGACTTGGAAGTGGTCGGGGGCGAGCCGTGCCACGGTCAGGTCGGAGCGGATGCCGCCCGCCTCGTCGAGAAGGAGGGTGTAGGTGACCGAACCGGGCTTCTTGTGAAGGTTGTTGGTGGTCATGCGCTGCAGGAAGGCCAGGGCGCCGGGCCCCGTGACCTCCAGGCGGCGCAGCGGCGTCATGTCGTACAGCGCGACCCGTTCGCGTGTCGCCCGTGCCTCGGCGGCGGCGACCGGTGACCAGTGGCGGGCGGACCAGGCGTCCCGCGCGGGCAGTTCCAGGCCCGCGGTGAGCGGCGCGTTCGCCTCGTACCAGTGCGGGCGCTCCCAGCCGCCGCCCTCCAGGAACACCGCCCCCAGTTCGAGCTGGCGGGCGTAGAAGGGGCTGACGCGCAGCGGCCGTGGCTGGTCGATCGGCTGCTGCGGGTGGATCACGTCGTAGACCTCGACGAACTGCTGGGCGCCGCGCCGCGCGACGTACGCGGGGGAGCGCTGCGCGTCCTCGAAGCGCGTCAGGTCGCAGTCGTGGACGTCCGTCGAGGGCCTGCCGTCGACCATCCACTCGGCGACCGCCTTGGCGACGCCCGCCGAGTGCGTGACCCACACGGCCTCGGCGAGCCAGAAGCCGCGCAGCGCCGGGGACGGGCCGAGCAGGGGCATGCCGTCCGGAGTGAAGGAGAAGACGCCGTTGAAGCCCTCGTCGACCGCCGACTCCTTGAGCGCGGGCAGCAGACCGCAGCAGTCCTGCCAGCTCGGTGCGAAGTCCTCCTCGGTGAAGGGGAGCACCGACGGCATCACGGGCACGGTACGCCCGCGCCGCCCGGCGGCCTCCCCGTACGAGTCGACCGTGAACGGATCGACGAGCAGCGGCCGGTGGGCGTACGAGCCGATGCCGATGCGGTCGGTGTGCTCGCGGAAGTACAGGTCCCTGTCCTGGAACCGGAGGATGGGCCGGGAGGCCTCCGTGCGCGGGTCGTTGACGCCCGCGAGCTCGGGCAGCGGGCGCGTCTTCGCGTACTGGTGGGCGAGCGGCAGCAGCGGCACGTCGACGCCCGCCATCCGTCCGATCACAGGGCCCCAGAAGCCCGCGGCCGACACCACGTGGTCGGCGGGGAGGGCGCCGCGGTCCGTGACCACGCCGGTGACCCGGCCGTCGGCGCGCTCGATGCCGGTCACGGTGTGCCGGTCGAGGAAGCGGGCACCGCGCCGGGCGGCCCGGTCGAGCTGCGCGCGGCAGGCGGGCACGGCCCGGGCGAGCCCGTCGTCGGGCGTGTGCAGCCCGCCGATGACCTGCCCGCTGTCGAGCAGCGGCCACAGCGCGGCGCACCGCTCGGGCCCGACGAGCCGCGCGCGGATGCCCCAGGACGCGGCGAGCCCGGCCTTGCGGCGCAGATCGGCCCAGCGCTCGGGCGTGGTGGCGAGCTCCAGGCCGCCGACCGGGTGGAAGCAGGAAAGCCCGTCGACGGTCAGGGAGGTGAACTTCCGCACGGTGTAGGCGGCGAAGTCGCTCAGCGTCTTGGACGGGCTGGTCTGGAAGACGAGCCCGGGCGCGTGCGACGTGGAGCCGCCCGGGGCGGGCAGCGGCCCCTGTTCGAGGACGGTGACGTCGCTCCAGCCGCGCGCGGTGAGCTCGTCGGCGAGCGAGCAGCCGACGATTCCGGCGCCGATGATGACGACGCGCGGGCCGCGCGAGCCGTGGGGACGGTCTGGTGGGGTGGGGGCGGTGGCCTTCGGCGTGCCGTGCCGGGGGGCGGTCGGCGTGTTCTGCCGCGGGGCGTTCGGGGCCCGGTCCGGCGCGGCCGTCACAGGACCACCACCGAGCGCAGCACCGTGCCGTCCCGCATGCGGTCGAAGGCCGCCTCGACCTGGTCGAGGGCGATCCGTTCGCTGACGAAGGCGCCGAGGTCCAGTCTGCGGCGCACGTACTCGTCGACGAGGATCGGGAAGTCCCGCGTGGGCAGACAGTCGCCGTACCAGGAGGACTTGAGCGCGCCGCCGCGTGAGAAGAGGTCGATCAGCGGCAGCTCGATGGTCATCGCCGGGTCGGGCACGCCGACCTGGACGAGGGTGCCCGCGTGGTCGCGCATGTAGAAGGCCTGGCGATAGGTGTCAGGGATGCCCACCGCGTCGATCGCCACGTCGACGCCGAAGCCGCGGGTGAGCCCGCGCACCGCCGCCACCGGTTCCGTGCCGCGGGAGTTGACCGTGTCCGTCGCCCCGAACCGCGTCGCGCCGTCGAGCTTCGCGTCGTCGACGTCGACCGCGATGACGCGTCTGGCCCCGGTGAGCGCGGCCCCGGCGATCGCCGCGCAGCCCACGCCGCCGCAGCCGATGACGGCGACGGTGTCGCCGCGGCGTACGCCGCCGGTGTGCACGGCAGCCCCGTAACCGGCCATCACACCGCAGCCGATGAGGCCCGCCGCCTCCGGGCGCGCCGCCGGGTCGACCCTCACGGCCTGGCCCGCCGCGACCAGCGTCTTCTGCGCGAACGCGCCGATGCCGAGGGCGGGGGTCAGCGGGGTGCCGTCGAGAAGCGTCATGGGCTGGGCCGCGTTGCGCGAGTCGAAGCAGTACCAGGGGCGGCCCCGTAGACAGGAGCGGCACGCTCCGCACGGTGCGCGCCAGGCGATGACCACGTAGTCGCCGGGGCGCAGGCCCTCGGCGCCCTCACCGACCGCCTCGACCGTTCCGGCGGCCTCGTGCCCGAGCAGGAAAGGGAAGCCGTCGTCCACCGCGCCCTCCCGGTAGTGCAGATCGGTGTGGCAGACCCCGCAGGCCTGCACGGAGACGAGTACCTCTCCCGGTCCGGGATCCGGCACGACGATCGTCTGCACCTCGACGGGTGCGCCCTTCTTCGCGGCGACGACGCCACGGACCTCGTGTGGCACGGCCAGGCTCCTCTGCGGACCGTTGCGCGACTCCGCGCAAACGCGGCTGTTGTTGCGTACTCCACGATTCGTTGCGCTATCAGGAACATCGTGCGAGCGGCATCAAGGGGCCGTCAAGGGGCGGACGCGAAGGCTCGGGAAAAGGCCGGCGCGGTTTCGGGGCGCGGTGTGGCGGGAGGCCTGACGGAGGGGCGGCCGGGCGGTGTTGCCGGGCGCCCCTCCGGGCTGGGGGCGTTGGGGCGGAGGGGAGTAGCGGGGCTGGGGGGGGCGCCGGGCGGTGCGGCGGAGACTGGCCCCGGGGCTGGGTGGCCTCCGGGCGGCAGGGGGTCGGGGGCTGGCCGGCCTCCCGGGGGAGGGACGTCGCGGGGCTGGCCTGGCCTCCCCCCCCCCGGGGGGGGAGGGAGGGCGGTCGCGAGGCTGTGGGACTGGCAGGCCTCTCCGGGTGGTGTGGCGGCGGGGCCGGCAGGCCTCCGACGGGTGGGGCGGCGGTGTCCCGTCCCGGCCTGTGGTCAGAGGCCGTAGCCCATGCGGCGGGACAGGTCCACGGCCGCCGCGACCGTGCGCTTGGCCAGCTCGGTGAGCCGGTCCTCGGTCAGCCGGTACACCGGCCCGGACGCGCTGAGCGCCCCGATCACCTTGCCGTCGTGTGCCCGCACCGGCGCGGCGACCGCGGCGAGCCCCACCTCGAACTCCTCCACGGCCGTCGCGAAGCCCTGCTCGACGACGGTCTCCAACTCGCCGCGCAGCGCCACCGTGCCGGTCACGGTGTGGTCGGTGAGCCGCGGCAGCGTACGGGCGACCAGGCCCTCGCGCAGCGTCGTCGGCAGATGGGCGAGCAGCACCTTCCCGCTGGAGGTGGCGTGCAGCGGGGTGCGGCGGCCGAGCCAGTTCTGCGCGGTCACGGACGCGGGGCCGCGGGCCTGCATGATGTTGACCGCGGCGTCGTCGTCGAGGACCGCGATGTTGACCGTCTCGCCCAGCTCGTCGGCCAGCGCGCGGCAGACGGGGGCGCCCTCCTGGGAGATGTCCATGCGTACGGCCGCGGCGCCCGCGAGGCGCAGCACGCCCGCGCCGAGGAAGTACTTGCCGCGGTCCTTGGCCTGACCGACGAGGCCCCGGTTCTCCAGGACCCCGAGCAGCCGGAACGCCGTCGACTTGTGCACGCCCAGCTCGTCGGCGATCTCGGTGACTCCGGCCTCGCCGTGCCGGGCCAGGATCTCCAGGACGCTCACGGCCCGGTCCACGGACTGCACCGAGCCCGCGGCCGCCCCGGACTGCCGCGCCCGGGACCTGCCCGCCCCGGGCTGGTCCTGGTGCGGCTCACCGGTCTGGTCAGGGCTTTTCGGCGTGCGGGTCATGTCTCAACTCTCACCACTCGGCGGCGGTTGAAGCCGCTTCTGAGGGAAGCCCTTGACTCCGTGGGCGTCCCACCGGATTCTGTTGCGCATAGCACTACGCGGTGCGTCATATGGAACTTCATGTTACCGAAGAGTCCCCAGTCGAAACGGGGCCGGACAGGGCTGGGACCTCCTGACAGGGCCGGGCGTGAAGCCGACGTCCGGGCCGAGGTCGTGGCCGTCGCTGCGGCCGGGCTCCGGGCGGAAGGCGAGGCCTGGGGCCCTGCCTCTGCCCAACCTGACGGAGGCCCTGCACCTTGGCCGGACTCGACGCGAACCTCCGGGCCCGGCCGGACCCCTCCTGACGCTCCGCCCCGGCCGAAACCGGAACCCGCGCCCTGGCCGAGCCCGGACCCCCGACCCGACCAGGGCCTGAACCTCCGAGCCAGTGACCGAAACCTGAACCTCTCTGAGCCTGAGCGAAGCCAGAACTTCTGGGCCCGGCCAAGGCCTTGGCCGGGAACCAAAGCCATCCGGGAGCCCGAAGCCCCAACCCCCGGGAGCCCGAGGCCCGCCTCTCTCCGGGAGCCCGAGGCCTACCTCCCTCCGGGAGCCCGAGGCCGCACCAGACCCGGCGAACCGAGCCAAGCACCGACCCGGCCCGACCGCCCCGCTTCGAGCCGAGCCTTCCACCACATCCGACCGAGAGATCCAGAGGGACGCCATGATTCCCGTCTGCCGCCTCGACGAGCTCCCCGCGGGCGAATCCGTCCGTCTCGACACCACCCCGCCCATCGCGGTGTTCAACGCCGACGGCGCGCTGTACGCCATCGACGACACCTGTAGCCATCAAGACGCCTCCCTCGCCGCGGGCTGGCTGGAGGGCTGCCTGGTCGAATGCCCCTTGCACGCCGCCTCGTTCGACCTCAGGACGGGCCAGCCGACCTGCCTGCCCGCCCGCCGCCCCGTGCGCACCCACCGGGTGAGCGTCGTGGACGGCATGGTCCACGTCCACGTGACGGGCGCCCCTTCGGTCCCGGCCGAGGCGGGCGCGGCGACGGGGGAGGGCTCCGCCGCATGAGGACGGTCATCGTCGTGGGCGCCTCCCTCGCCGGCCTCTACGCGGTCCGCGAGCTGCGCGCCCAGGGCTTCGACGGCCGCGTCGTCGTCATCGGCGCGGAGCCCCACGCGCCCTACGACCGCCCGCCCTTGTCCAAGACCTTCCTCACGGGCCCCACACCCGGCACTCGCATCGCCACCGGGCTGGGCCCCGGCACCGCCGTCGAGCCCGGCCTCGCCCTGGCCGACGCCGAAGAACTCGCGGAACTGGACGCCGAGTGGCTCCTCGGCGTCCCCGCGAGCGGGCTCGACACGGGTAGCCGTGCGGTGCTGCTCGTCGACGGCCGCGCGGTCGTCGGCGACGGCGTCGTCATCGCCACCGGCGCACGGGCCCGGCCCCTCCCGGGCCCGCCCCTCACCGGGGTCCACACCCTGCGCACCCTCGACGACGCCCGCGCCCTGCGCACCGCGCTGACCCGCGGCCCCCGCCGGGTCGTGGTGATCGGCGGCGGTTTCATCGGCGCGGAGACGGCCTCCTCGTGCGTGACGCTCGGCCACGACGTCACCGTCGTGGAGGCCGCCCCGCTGCCGCTGGTCCCCCAACTGGGCGCCGACATGGCCGCGTTCTGCGCCGACCTGCACCGACGGGGCGGCGCACGCCTGCTCACCGGTACCGGCGTGGCGGGCCTGCGCCCCGCACTGCGCACGGCCTCCGGGTCCGACCCCGGAGCCCGGGTCGCCGCGGTGGAGCTCGCCGACGGCCGTCTGCTCCCCGCCGACGTGGTGGTCGTCGGCATCGGCGCCCAGCCCAACACCGCGTGGCTGGAGGGCACATCGCTCGATGGCGGCGCCGGAGAGTTGCGCGGTGGAGTCCCGTGCGACGAGGGCTGCGTAACCGTGCTGCCGCAGGTCGTGGCTGTGGGTGACGTAGCCCGCGTCGGCGGCGTTGGCGGGGCCGGGGCCGGGGCCGGGGCCGGGGCCGGGGCCGGGGCCACTGCCCGTGTCGGTGGTGTCCGCGTCGAGCACTGGACGAATGCCACGGAGCAACCTCGGGTAGCCGTACGCAACTTGCTCGCCGCCCGCACCGTGGAGACCGTGAACTCCCTCCCGTACTTCTGGTCGGACCAGTACGGCTCCCGCATCCAGTTCGCGGGCCATCGCTCCGCCTCGGCCGCGGTCCGTGTGCGGGAGGGCGGTGCCGCCCCGGGCGACGGTGGCTTCCTGGCCGTGTACGAGGACGAGGGGTGCCCGACGGCCGTCCTGGCCGTGGACCGCCCGCGCGCGTTCATGCGAGCCCGCAGAGAGCTACGGGCCGGGCGCGCGGCCGCGGTGTGACGGCGCCGCGCACGGCCCGGAGCGCGTGATACCCGCCCGGCAGCGCGCGGGTTGGGCCCCGTAGCCCGTAGCCCGTAGCCCGTAGCCCGTAGCCCGTAGCCACTTGCCGGTAGCCGACGATGCGCGGGAAGCGAGACGCGGCGCGCCGTCAGGAGTGTGACAGCTGTCGCGCCGCGCCGCGCCCCCGTATGCCCTCCTTGGTGCGGGCGGCCGCGCGGGCCGCGCGGCGGGCCTTGCGCCGCTCGCGCCGGAGCTGGCGTGCCGTGCTGTTGGGCGCTGACACCACGCCGTTGCGCTGGCTCCACACCTGGCGGGTCACCCAGACGTCGAGGACGCCCCAGGTGGCCGCGACCGTGCTGGCCACGCTGCTGAGCACCATGGGGAAGGCCAACCAGGACCCGGCCATCGCGCAGAAGAACGCCGTCATCGCCTGGATGAGGGTCAGCGCCACGATGATCACGGCCCGTACGGCGGCGGTGCGCACCGGGTCCGGCAGGCGCGGCCGGGTCGCGGGCTCCTCGACCCACAGGGGCCGCCGCGCGTCATAGGTGTCGTGTCCCGTGTATGTGTCGTATCCCAAGCGGTCGGCTCCCCTTGGCGTGGTGGCGGCTGCTGCGGCATCGGCTCTCCGCTGCCCGGCTTGGCCCAGGGCGGCGCGTCCAGGTGCGGCCCGAGGGTCGGCCCTCGGCCCCTGCGAGCTCCGAGGCCCGGCACCTTGTGCTCTGGCCTCGTCGTCGCGCTCGGCCCGGCGCAGCTCTCGTCTGCGTGCGCGCTCGGCGCGCCACGGCTGCCCCGGCACGGCCCGCTCGTCCTTCTGCCGCGCGGTGAACTGCTGCTCAAGACCTGGCGATTCACCGCTCGCGTGCTTCTCGGATGCCTTGTCGCGCTCCGTCGTGCTCATCAACTCGTCACTCCCCCCGCTGCCTTGCGGCGCGACGCGTGTCGCACGCACGCCGTCCCGCGCCCCGCGGCCACCGAGAGTCTCTTGTCCGACTCTCTGGCTGCTGCCCGTTTTACGCTGCTTTACGCCGCCCGCCAAGCCGTACATGGCCGCTCGGTCCCGCGCCCCTCGGCGTTCGGCCCCCGCGCGCCCCACTCGGTCGCCCCGTCCATCCATTCGACCTCGTGCTCACCTTCCGTACTGATCGACGAACGAGCCCCACCGATGATTCCCGCTCCGCACGAGACGTCACCCGGAAGGGTGATCGGTTCCCGTTGGCGCACACTTCAGGCCAACTGGCCTCTGACGTAAGGGGGATGGTGGCGCGCGGGCCGCGCCGCAGGCGGGAGGCAATCTCCCGCAATGGGCGGACAACTCCCGACGTCCGTTTCGCGTCACGGCCGAAAAGCGTCCGGACGTGTCTTCGAGTTGCCCGTGTGTCAGTAGTAGGCTCACGCCGTTTGTTGACGCACATGCGTGCCCCTGGGCCATTCGCGCGGCTGCATGGGGCCCGATCTAGGGGAGGCCATGCGCTTTCGCGGGAAGTCGATCCGCCGGAAGATCGTGGCATTGCTGCTCGTGCCGCTCGTGTCCCTCACGGCGATCTGGGGCTTCGCCACGTTTGTGACCGGGCGTGAGGCCAACAAGCTGATCGACACCGCGTACATCATCGACGACTTGGCCAAACCCATCCAGGACACCGTCCAAGTCGTCCAGGAGGAGCGGCGTCAGACGCTCATCCACCTGGCGGACCCACGGGCGTCGGACGCGCTCGCCGCGCTGCGCAGCAGCCGCGACGCCACGGACGAACTCATCGCCAAGGTCAGGTCCGCCGCCAAGGACTCCAAGTCCCGCGACGTCCTCGACGGCCACTCGGAGGAACGCCTGACGGCCGTCCTCGACGCCTTCGACGGCATCCAGGCCCTGCGCCGCACCGTCGGGCAAGGCACCATCGGCCGCGACGAGGCGCTGAAGATGTACACGCGTCTGACCGACCCTTGCTACGGCTTCCTGACGACGCTCAACGCCCTGGACGACGTCAGCATCACCGCGCAGAGCCGCGCCCTCGTCGGCGTCGACCAGGCCCGTGAACTCCTGTCCCGCGAAGACGCCTTGATCGCCTCGGCGCTGGCCACGGGCACCGTCACGAAGGCGGAGGTCCGCCAGGTCACCGACCTGATGGCGCAGCGCTCACTGCTCCTCGACAACAGCCTCGCGCAGCTCCCCGACGGCGAGCGCGCCCGCTACGAGCGCTACTGGAACGGCACCGAGACCGCCCGCCTGCGCGCCGCCGAGAAGTCCCTCGTGGAGTCCGGCCCCGGCACCCCGCGCGCGGTCACCTCCTCCGACTGGAACCAGGAGGCGAACAAGGTCCTCCTCGGCCTCGCCGAGCGCAACGACGCGGCCATCGACCGGCTGCGCGACCGGGCCCGCCCCGAAGCCGTCAAGGTGATCGTGCAGCTGGCCGTCGCCGGCGTGGTCGGTCTGCTGGCCGTGGTCGTCTCCATCGTGCTCTCCGTACGCATCGGCCGCGGCCTCATCCGCGACCTGCGCCGACTGCGGCTGGAGGCCCACGAGGCGTCCGGCGTGCGCCTGCCCGGCCTGCTGCGGCGCCTCGCGGCGGGCGAGCAGGTCGACGTGGAGACCGAGGCCCCCCGCCTCAGCTACGAGAAGGACGAGATCGGCCAGGTCGGCCAGGCCATGAACACCCTCCAGCGCGCCGCCGTCGAGGCCACCGTCAAACAGGCCGACCTGCGCCGCGGCGTCTCCGAGGTGTTCGTCAACCTCGCCCGCCGCAGCCAGGTCCTGCTGCACAAACAGCTGACGCTCCTCGACACCATGGAGCGCAGGACCGAGGACACCGACGAACTGGCCGACCTGTTCCGCCTCGACCACCTCACCACCCGCATGCGGCGGCACGCCGAAGGACTCGTGATCCTCTCCGGTGCCGCGCCTTCCCGGCAGTGGCGCAAGCCCGTCCAGCTCATGGACGTCGTCCGCGCGGCCGTCGCCGAGGTCGAGGACTACGAACGCATCGAGGTACGCCGACTGCCCCGGATCGCCGTCACCGGACCCGCCGTCGCCGACCTCACCCATCTGCTCGCCGAGCTCCTGGAGAACGCCACGGTGTTCTCGCCCCCGCACACCGCGGTGCAGGTCCTGGGGGAGCACGTGGCCAACGGCTTCACCCTGGAGATCCACGACCGGGGCCTCGGCATGGCGTCCGAGGCCCTCCTCGACGCCAACCTCCGCCTCGCCGAGACGCCCGAGTTCGAACTGTCCGACACCGACCGCCTCGGCCTCTTCGTCGTCAGCCGTCTGGCCCAGCGCCAGCGGGTCCGCGTCTCCTTGCAGCCCTCCCCGTACGGTGGCACGACCGCCGTCGTCTTCATCCCGGAGTCCCTGCTCACGGACGACGTACCCGACACCGGAGGCGTCGGATTCCGTCTCGACCGGCCGCAGCCCGCCACGCCCGCGGGCGGTGAGCCCGCGGGCGACCGCGCCGCGGCCCTCGCCCAGGTGCCCGTCCAGCTCCCCGGCCTGCCCGCGTCCATCCTGGACGGACCGGTCGAGCTGGAGGCGCCGGTCGGCATGGCGAGCCTGGAGGGCTTCCCGGGCTCCCTCGGCGAACTCGGTGACCTGGAGGATGCCGACAGCGAGCGCGGCGGCCTGTTCCGCCCCCGCCGCCGTGCCACCGATGCCCCCGGAGAGCAGCATCAGCAGGCGCGCGAACCGGTCCTCGACGAGGCCGCCCGGGGCGGAGACCCCGTCGACTACGGCATCTCCCGCCGCGACGACCTCCTGGACAACGAGCGCCCCCCTGGGGCCACGGTTCCCCTGCCGCGCCGCAGCACGCCGAAGCTGGTCTCCTCGCACGGCCGCCGCGTCGGCCCGACCCGCGCGCGCGACACGGACGCCCTCGACGCCACCGGCGCCGGAGACGACGTACGGTCCCGCCGCGAGGCCCCGGACGGGAGCCCCGGACGCGGTCCCGCCCGGGACGCCCGTCCGACCGACCGCGCGGGCCTCGAACTGCCGCGCCGCGCCCGCCCCGACGACGGCTGGCCCGACCTGACCCCGCCCCGCCCGGAGCGGAGCGAGCCCCAGGCGGACCCGCGACCGCTGCCCCGGCGGCGTCCGGCGGTGGATCCGCCGCGCAGCACCACCCGCACGGAGACAGCGCCCGGCGCGGACCGGGCGGCGAGGACGGACAGGGGCGCCATGGACCGGGCCGCAGGCAGCACCGAGACGCCGCCCCGCACGGCGCCCCAGGACCCGGACAGGCCCGCTCTGGGAGGGCTGCCGCGCAGGGTCCGGCAGGCGAACCTCGCCCCGCAGCTCAAGGACCGCCCCGGCCGCCCCACGGAACGCGAGACCACCGCCCCGGCCGCCGGAAGGCCGGACGAGCGCGACGCCGACGAGGTACGCAGCCGCATGGCCTCGCTCCAGCGCGGCTGGCAGCGCGGCCGCGAAGAGAACGCCGCGGGCGACAGCGCCCCTGACGGCACAGCACCAGGAACGACATCTGAGGGGGACGGTCGATGACCGCACCGAAGGCCGACGCACGCACCACCGCGACCGGGGCGGCGGGAGAGCTGAACTGGCTCCTCGACGACCTGGTGGAGCGTGTCGCCAGCATCCGCAAAGCGCTCGTCCTCTCCGGCGACGGCCTGCCGACGGGCGTGTCCAAGAACCTCACCCGGGAGGACAGCGAGCACCTCGCCGCCGTCGCGTCCGGCTTCCACAGCCTCGCCAAGGGCGTCGGGCGCCACTTCGAGGCGGGCAAGGTCAGGCAGACCGTCGTCGAACTCGACGACGCGTTCCTCTTCGTCACGGCCGCGGGCGACGGCAGCTGCCTCGCCGTCCTCGCGGACGCGGACTCCGACGTCGGCCTGGTGGCGTACGAGATGACGCTGCTGGTCAAGAGGGTGGGCGTGCACCTGGGTTCGGCGCCGCGCACCGACCTGCCCACGGGAGGGTAGTGGGAGGGCATGAGCGACGACGACGGTCAGGCCCCTCCCTCGACGCCTCGCTGGTTCGACGACGACGCCGGTCCGGTGGTGCGCCCGTACGCGATGACGCGCGGCCGCACCACCAGCCCGGCCCAGCACCGCCTCGACCTGATCGCGGTCGTGGTCGCGGAGTCCCGCGCCGATGACACGGAAGCCGACCAGACGCTGTCACCGGAGCACGTGGACATCGTCGACCTGTGCCGCGACAGCCCTCAGTCCGTCGCGGAACTCGCCGCGGAACTCGACCTTCCGATCGGTGTGATCCGTGTCCTGATCGGCGACCTCGTCCACGACGAACTGGTGCACGTCACCCGCCCCGTACCCCCCGCCGAGCTGCCGGACGAGAGTATTCTGCGCGACGTGATCGACGGCCTCCGGGCGCTCTGAACAGCGCGAAAGCGGGGATTGAGACGTGACTGGCTGGCAGTTCTGGGTCGACAGGGGCGGCACGTTCACGGACGTCGTCGCGCGCCGTCCGGACGGCCGCCTCCTCACCCACAAGCTGTTGTCCGACAACCCCGCGCGCTACGCGGACGCGGCCGTCGCGGGCATCGCGCACCTCCTCGCCGGAGCGGGCGCCCCGGAGCCGACCGGCGTCCCGGAGCCACCCGGCGCCCAGGGGGCGAGCGCGGGCGACGGCCACGCGCCGCACGCCCCCCAGGACCTCCCGCGCGCCGCCGATCCGCGCTCCGCACCGATCGACGCCGTCCGGATGGGCACCACCGTCGCCACCAACGCCCTCCTGGAGCGCAAGGGAGAGCCCACGGCGCTCGTCATCACCCGGGGCTTCCGCGACGCCCTGCGCATCGCGTACCAGAACCGCCCGCAGATCTTCGCGCGCGAGATCGTCCTGCCCGAAGCGTTGTACGCGCGCGTGCTCGAAGTCGACGAGCGGGTGGCCGCCGACGGCGAGGTGCTGCGCGCCCCCGACCTGGAGGCGCTCGACGGACCGCTGCGGCAGGCCTACGACGACGGCATCCGCGCCGTCGCCGTCGTGTGCCTGCACAGCCATCTGTACCCCGCCCACGAGCAGGCGGTCGGCGAGCTCGCCCGCGCCGTCGGCTTCCCGCAGGTCTCGCTGTCCAGCGAGGTCAGCCCGCTGATGAAGCTCGTACCGCGCGGCGACACCGCCGTCGTCGACGCCTACCTCTCGCCCGTCCTGCGCCGGTACGTCGAGCACGTCGCCCACGAACTCCGCGGCGTGCGCCTGATGTTCATGCAGTCCAACGGCGGACTCGCGGAAGCCGGGCAGTTCCGCGGCAAGGACGCCATCCTCTCCGGGCCCGCGGGCGGCATCGTGGGCATGGCCCGCATGTCGCGGCTCGCCGGATTCGACCGCGTCATCGGCTTCGACATGGGCGGCACGTCGACGGACGTGTCGCACTACGCGGGGGAGTACGAACGCGTCTTCACCACGCAGATCGCGGGCGTGCGGCTGCGCGCCCCCATGCTCGACATCCACACCGTGGCCGCGGGCGGCGGCTCCGTGCTCCACTTCGACGGCAGCCGCTACCGCGTGGGCCCCGACTCGGCGGGCGCCGACCCCGGCCCCGCCTGCTACCGCGGCGGCGGCCCCCTGACCCTCACCGACGCCAACGTCGCGCTCGGCCGCATCCAGGCGGCCCACTTCCCCCAGGTGTTCGGCCCCGAAGGCGACCAGCCGCTGGACGAGGAGCGCGTCCGCGAGCGGTTCGCCGCGCTGGCCCGCGAGATCACCCGGAGCACGGGGGACGACCGCACGCCGGAACAGGTTGCCGAGGGCTACCTCCAGATCGCCGTCGCCAACATCGCGGCCGCGGTCAAGCGCATCTCGGTCCAGAAGGGCCACGACGTCACCCGCTACGCCCTGACGACGTTCGGCGGCGCGGGCGGGCAGCACGCGTGCATGGTCGCCGACTCGCTCGGCATCCGCACCGTCCTCGTGCCTCCCATGGCGGGCGTGCTCTCCGCCCTCGGCATCGGCCTCGCCGACACCACAGCGATGCGCGAGCGGTCCGTCGAGGCGCCCCTGGAGGCCACGGCGATGCACCACGTCCTGAAGACGGCCGACGATCTGGAGGAGGCCGCCCGCGCCGAGCTGCGCGCGGAGGACGTGCCCGCCGACCGCGTCCGCGTCACGCGCCGCGCGCACCTGCGCTACGACGGCACCGACACCACGCTCGCCGTGGAGCTCACCGAGCCGGATGCGATGCGCCGCACCTTCGAAGAACGCCATCGCGCGCACTACTCCTTCGCCCTGGACCGCCCCGTCGTCGTCGAAGCCCTCTCCGTGGAGGCCACCGGCCTCACCGAGCCCCCGGACCTCTCCGGGCTCGGCGGCGCCACCGCACCCGGCACCACGGCCCCCGCACGCCCCGTACGCCTGCACACGGGCGGCGCCTGGCGTGACGTCCCCCTGCACCGCCGCGAGGAACTGCCGCCCGGCCGGATTGTCACAGGCCCCGCGATCATCACCGAGGCCGGCGCCACCACGGTCGTCGACGACGGCTGGCAGGCCGCGACGACCGAGGACGGGCACCTGATCATGGAACGGGCGGCGGCGCCCGCGGGTTCCCGCGCGAGCACGGAGGCCGACCCCGTCCTCCTGGAGGTCTTCAACAACCTCTTCATGTCGATCGCCGAACAGATGGGCGCCCGCCTGGAGTCCACCGCCCAGTCGGTCAACATCAAGGAGAGGCTCGATTTCTCCTGCGCCCTGTTCGACCCGGCCGGCAGCCTCGTCGCCAACGCCCCGCACATCCCGGTGCACTTGGGCTCCATGGGGACCAGCGTCAAGGAGGTCATCCGCCGCCGAGGTGCCGCCATGCGCCCCGGCGACACGTACGCGGTGAACGACCCGTACCACGGAGGCACCCACCTCCCCGACGTCACCGTCATCACCCCGGTCTTCGACACCCCGGGCGAGCGGATCCTCTTCTACGTGGCCTCGCGCGGCCACCACGCCGAGATCGGCGGCATCGCGCCCGGCTCCATGCCCGCGCACAGCCGCACCATCGACGAGGAAGGCGTCCTCTTCGACAACTGGCTCCTGGTCGAAGGCGGCCGCTTCCGCGAGGACGAGACCTCGCGCCTGCTCACCGAGACCCGCTACCCCTCCCGCAACCCGGCCACGAACCTCGCCGACCTGCGCGCCCAGATCGCCGCCAACCAGAAGGGCGTCGACGAAGTCACCCGCATGATCGGCAACTTCGGGCTCGACGTCGTCCAGGCGTACATGCGGCACGTCCAGGACAACGCCGAGGACTCCGTACGCCGCGTCATCGACGCCCTAGAAGAGGGCGAGTTCGCTTATGAGACCGACTCGGGCGCCGTCATCAACGTCCGTGTCACCGTGGACCGCGAACAGCGCGAGGCGACGATCGACTTCACCGGAACGTCACCCCAGCTGACGACCAACTTCAACGCGCCGTTCGCCGTGGTCAACGCGGCCGTCCTGTACGTCTTCCGCACTCTGGTGGCCGACGACATCCCCCTCAACGACGGCTGTCTGCGCCCCTTGCGCATCATCGTTCCATCCGGCACGTTCCTGTCGCCGGAGCCGCCCGCGGCCGTCGTCGCGGGCAACGTGGAGACCTCACAGGCCCTCACCGGCGCCCTGTACGCGGCGCTCGGCGTCCAGGCCGAGGGTTCCGGCACCATGAACAACGTCACCTTCGGCAACGACCGCCACCAGTACTACGAGACCGTGGCCTCCGGGTCCGGCGCGGGCGACGGCTTCCCCGGGGCGTCCGTCGTACAGACCCACATGACCAACTCGCGCCTCACCGACCCCGAGGTCCTGGAGTGGCGGCTGCCCGTCCTGCTCGACGAGTTCGCCGTACGGCACGGCAGCGGCGGCGACGGCCGCTGGCGCGGCGGAGACGGCGCCGTACGCCGCATCCGCTTCCGGGAGCCCATGACGGTCTCCACGCTGTCCCAGCACCGCAGGGTGGCGCCGTACGGCATGGCGGGCGGCGCGCCCGGAGCCCTGGGCTCGGGCCGCGTCGAGCGCGCCGACGGCACCGTCGTACGGCTCGACGGCAGCGACACGGCAGAGGCGGGCCCCGGTGACGTCCTCGTGATCGAGACGCCCGGAGGCGGCGGGTACGGCCCGCCGCTCGCGCCGGCGCCCTCCGCCCCGACGGAAGCACGCGACACCACTGATGACTGATGCAGGAGAAGAGAGCAATGATCTTCAAGCGTTCTGAGCGCGGTACGGCCCCCGTGGAGCCGGTCACGCTGAAGATCCTGGTGGCGGGCGGCTTCGGCGTGGGCAAGACGACGCTCGTCGGCGCCGTCAGCGAGATCAAGCCGCTGCGCACGGAGGAGACGCTCAGCGAGGCCGGGCGCCCCGTGGACGACGTCAACGGCGTCCCGGGCAAGCACACCACCACCGTGGCCATGGACTTCGGCCGGATCACGCTCCGCGAGGACCTCGTCCTGTACCTCTTCGGCACCCCCGGCCAGGACCGCTTCTGGTTCCTGTGGGACGAGCTGGCGACCGGCGCGCTCGGCGCCGTGGTGCTCGCCGACACCCGCCGCCTGGAGGACTGCTTCGCCGCCGTCGACTACTTCGAACGCCGCTCCATACCCTTCGTCGTCGGAGTCAACTGCTTCGAGGGAGCGTCCCGTTACCCGGCCGACGAGGTGCGCCAGGCGCTCGACCTCGACCCGGGCACCCCTGTGGTGCTGTGCGACGCGCGAGAGAAGGAGTCCGTCAAGGAGGTCCTCATCGACGTGGTGGAGCACGCGATGGCGGTCGGCGCCGCGGCCCGCGAGCCCGTCGCCACCTGAGTCCGGAGCCCGACGGGCCCCGCCGCCCGCGCGCCGCGAGCGGCCCGCACCCCCGCCGACCGGGGTACGAGCCGCCGCCACGCGCGCGCGCGTGAGCCTCGATGGCCCCCTTACGCGCGCGTGCCCGCCGCCGTCGCCTCGGCGCGCGGGGTCTCAGCCCCCGGCGTTGCCGTCGGTGCCGTCGTCGTGCCAGCCGAAGCTGCGCTCCACGGCCTTGCGCCAGTTGTGGTACTCGCGGTCGCGCACCTGAGCCTCCATCCGCGGCGTCCACTCGGCGTCACGCTGCCAGTGGGCCTTCAGCTCGTCCAGGTCGTGCCACACGCCCGTCGCGAGCCCCGCGGCGTACGCGGCCCCCAGACACGTCGTCTCGGCGATCTGAGGGCGGATCACGGGCACGCCCAGCACGTCCGCCTGGTGCTGCATCAGCAGGTTGTTCTTGGTCATGCCGCCGTCCACCTTCAAGGTGGTGATCCGTACCCCGGAGTCCTGGTACATCGCGTCGACGACCTCGCGGGTCTGCCAGCTCGTCGCCTCCAGGACCGCGCGCGCCAGATGCGCCTTGGTCACGTACCTGGTCAGACCCGTGATGACGCCGCGCGCGTCGGAGCGCCAGTACGGGGCGAACAGACCGGAGAAGGCGGGCACGACGTACGCGCCGCCGTTGTCCTCCACGCTCGCCGCCAGCGGCTCGATCTCGTCGGCCGTACGGATGATGCCGAGCTGGTCCCGGAACCACTGCACGAGCGCCCCGGTGATCGCGATGGACCCCTCCAGACAGTAGACGGGTGCCTCACCGCCGATCTTGTATCCCATCGTGGTGAGCAGCCCGCTCTTGGACGGCACGGGCCTGTTCCCGGTGTTGAGGAGCAGGAAACTGCCCGTCCCGTAGGTGTTCTTGGCCGTGCCGGTGTCGTAGCAGGCCTGCCCGAAGACGGCCGCCTGCTGGTCGCCCAGGGCGGAGGCCACGGGCACCCCCGCCAGCTGCCCCACGGCCGTCCCGTACACCTCGGCGGACGACCTGATCTCCGGCAGGACCGCCTCCGGCACGTTCATGGCGGAGAGGATCGAGGAGTCCCACTGGAGCGTTTCCAGGTTCATCAGCATCGTGCGCCCGGCGTTGGTGACGTCCGTGACGTGGACGCCGCCGTCGGTGCCGCCGGTGAGGTTCCAGATGAGCCAGGTGTCGATCGTGCCGAACGCGATGTCGCCCCGCTCGGCACGCGCGCGCAGCCCCGGCACGTTGTCCAGCAGCCAGGCCGCCTTGGGCCCGGAGAAGTAGCTCGCCAGGGGCAGGCCGGTCTGCTCGCGGAAGCGGTCCTGGCCGTCGGTGCCGCCCAGCTCGTGGCAGAGCGCCGACGTGCGGGTGTCCTGCCAGACGATGGCGTTGTGCACCGGCTTGCCCGTGGCGCGGTCCCACAGGACCGTCGTCTCCCGCTGGTTGGTGATGCCGAGGGCGCTGAGCTGGTCGGCGCGCAGCCCGGCCTTGGCGATCGCGCCCGCCACCACGGCCTGCACCTTGGACCAGATCTCGGTGGCGTCGTGCTCCACCCAGCCGGGCTTGGGGAAGATCTGGCGGTGTTCGCGCTGGTCCACGGCGACGATCGCGCCGTCCTGGTCGAAGATGATGCAGCGGCTCGAGGTGGTGCCCTGGTCGATCGCGGCGACGAATTTCTCGGAGCTGTCCGTCATGGCTCCTCCTTGTCGGAAGCTGCTCGGGGCGCGTGGGAGACCGCCCGGGAGCGCTGGAGGTCTCCCGGGCGGCCGCTCAGAAGGCTGCGTTGTAGATGACGCCCGCGAGGGCGCCGCCGATCAGCGGACCGGCCACCGGAATCCAGGCGTAGCTCCAGTCGGACGTGCCCTTGTGGGGGATCGGCAGGAACTGGTGCACGATGCGCGGGCCGAGGTCACGGGCCGGGTTGATGGCGTAGCCGGTGGGCCCGCCGAGCGAGAGGCCGATGCCGACGACCAGGAAGGCGACGATCAGCGTCTGCGTGCCCGACTCCCCGAGGCCCTTGGTGAGCCCGAAGGCGAGGATGGGAAGGACCAGCCCGACCGTCGCGATGACCTCGGTGATCAGGTTGGCGACCGGGTTCCGGATCTCCGGGATGGTGGAGAAGATGCCGAGCGTCGGCGCGGGCCCTCCGCCGCCCGCCCGGTCGTCCTTGCCGCCCGTCGGCACGTTGGCGTTGAACTGCGCGAGGTAGGTGAGGTACGCGAGGACGGCGCCGAGCATCGCGCCGACCATCTGCCCGGCGAGATAGATCCAGACCTTGCCCCACTTGTCGGTGTCGATGGCGATGCCGATCGTCACGGCGGGGTTGAGGTGCCCCCCGGACAGCGGCCCGGCGGTGTAGGCCCCCGCCAGGACGCCGAAGCCCCACCCGAAGGCGATGACGACCCACCCGGAGGCCTTGGCCTTCGAGTGGTTGAGGGTGACGGCGGCGCATACGCCGGCGCCGAAGAGAATCAGAATCGCGGTGCCGATGACCTCACCGACGAAGATGTCCCCGTTCGAGTACATGGCGGCTCCTAGTCCCTCGCCCGGGGCGACGAGCCCCGGTCCTCCGTGCAGGGTGCGCTTCCCACGACTACAGCCCGCTCACGCACAGCGGCATCCGCTGTGGCAGGGGACTCCCGCGCCCCGGAGACGAGCGTGCCGTCACAGTCGCATCGCCCATGGGGGGATAACCCGCTGAACAGGCCCTTTCTATGCAGAGCCTGGGAGCACACGGGCCCTGAGCGGCACGGAGCCGAAGAACGGCGATGCCGACTGACACCGGGAAGTGTTCACCGCCCGTGATGGAGCGTCAAGGTCGCCGACACCACCGGTTAACCGGCGCACACTCCTCCGCGCCCGGTCGCCCGTGCGGCGCGGCGGAACAGTCCTGTGCCGCATGGCGGAACGGCTCCTTGCCGGCCGGAGGGCCCGCTCCGTGGCGCCGGACGCGCCGGTACGCGCCGTCCGGCGTCCACGGTCCCGCGATACCCGGCGCGGCACGGTCCGCGGGGCTCAGCGCACCGCGATCACCGAGGAGCCGTGCCCGAAGAGCCCCTGGTTCGCGGTGAGTCCCACCCGCGCCCCGGTCACCTGACGGCCACCGGCCTGGCCCCTCAACTGCCAGGTCAGTTCGCAGACTTGAGCGATCGCCTGGGCCGGAACGGCCTCTCCGAAGGAGGCGAGTCCGCCACTGGTGTTCACCGGTATGCGCCCGCCGGGGCGCGTCGCTCCGTCGCGCAGCAGCTTGACCCCCTCGCCCTCGCCGCACAGCCCCAGGTCCTCGTACCACTGGAGTTCCAGAGCGGTCGACAGGTCGTACACCTCGGCCAAGGAGAGGTCGTCCGGGCCGACGCCCGCCTCCTCGTAGGCGGCGTGCGCGACGGAGGCCCGGAACGTCCGCTCTGCGGGCGGCACGGCGACGGCCGAGTCGGTGGCGATGTCCGGGAGGTCCAGGACCGTGTTCGGATACGTCGGCGTGACCGTGGACACCGCGCGGATGCGCACCGGGTCGGGCGCGCCGTGCCGCCGGGCGAACTCCATCGTGGACAGCACCAGGGCCGCCGCCCCGTCGGACGTCGCGCAGATGTCGAGCAGCCGCAAGGGGTCCGCCACGACGGCGGAGGCGGCGACTTCGTCGGCGGTGACGGCCGTGCGGTAGCGGGCGTGCGGGTTCAGCGCCCCCAGGGCCGCGTTCTTCACCTTGACCTGCGCGAAGTCCTCCAGCGTGTCACCGTGCACGGCCATGCGGCGGCGGGCGTACAGGGCGAAGTACGCCGGGTTCGTCGCGCCGAGGACGCGGAAGCGCAGCCAGTCCGGGTCGTCCGGCCGGTCACCGCCCGCGGGCCGGAAGAACCCCTTGGGGGCCGCGTCCGCGCCGACGACGAGCACGACGTCCGCGAGCCCCGCGAGCAGCTGCGCGCGGGCCGTGGCGATGGCCTGGGCCCCGGACGCGCACGCCGCGTACACGCTCGCCACGCGCGCGCCCTGCCAGCCGAGCGCCTTGGCGAAGGCCGCCCCCGCCACGTACCCCGGATAGCCGCCGCGCACCGTGTCCGCGCCGACGACCGACCCCACGTCCCGCCAGTCGACGCCCGCGTCCGCGAGGGCCGCGCGGGCCGCCACCGTGCCGTACGTGACGAAGCCGCGCCCCCACTTGCCCCAGGGGTGCATGCCCGCGCCGAGCACCGCCACCTCGCCCGTCACGCCTTCACCCCCACGGGACTCCAGTGCCACGTGGCCCAGGCCGTCTCCGCGTCCTCATGGAGCACGCCGGGCACGACCTCGACCTCCATCCCGACCTCCAGGTCGGCGACGGTCACGCCGGGAGCCCCCTGGCCGAGCACGACCATGCGCTCGGCTTCGAGCTCCACTGCGATCAACGTGTAGGGCCGCCAGGGAAGTTCCGGGTCGGAGAGGTACGGCTCCGGTGGGCGGTAGCGCCCGTCGGTGTACGACCACACCCGCCCGCGCCGCGACAGCGCGACCTCGACCAGCTCGTCGCCCGCACATCCCGGATTGCGGCAGAAGCCGTCCTCGCGGGGGAAGTGGACCGCGGCGCACCGCGCGCACCGCGTCCCCAGGAGTCGGAAGGAATCCCCTTCCCCGGCGAACCACTGCGCCACCACAGGCGCTCGCTTCGGCGACATGAGCCCTCCAGGAGCACTGATCTGACGGGACGTCAGAAGTGTGACACGCAGGCCCCTGTCGCGTCAGTGGGGCAGCGAACGACGCGACACCGGGAAATCGAAGTACGTGTCCGGGAAGAGCTCCGGCTTGTACGTGAAGTGCCACCATTCCTCGGGCAGATTGACGAAGCCGGCCTTGGTCAGCGCGCTCCGCAGCAGATCCCGGTGCGCGCGCTGCTCGCCGGTGACGCGCGGGTCGTCCGTGTGGGACAGCGTGTCGAAGCAGTCGTAGCCCGTGCCCATGTCGAGGGAGTTGTCCGGAAACCGCTCGCTCCGGGGCGCGTAGCACGGCTTCAGGGGCTCCCCGGGGACATACGGCCGGGTGGGCAGCGCGGGAAGCCGCACCACCGTCAGATCGAGCGTCGAGCCCCGGCTGTGCCCGGACTTCTTCGCGATGTAGCCGTCCTCGAAGAGCCGCGACTTGTCGACCCGGGGGTAGAACTCCGCCTTCATCCGCTCGTCACCCAGGTCCTCGGCCCAGCGCACGAAGTGGTCGACGGCCCGCTGCGGCCGGTAGCAGTCGTACACCTTGAGGGAGTAGCCCTTCCGGAGGAGTGCGCGCTGCGCCGTGCGGAGGGCCTTGGCGGCCGGTTCGGTGAGGACGCACATCGGCTGCCGATAGCCGTCGATCCGTCGGCCCACGAAGTTGTGCGGCGTGAAGTAGCGCATCTCCTGGATGATCGTCGGGTCGACGTCCCGCAACGCCACGAAGCCGTCCGGGGCTTGCGGTTCTGTGCGTGCCTCGGCGGGCGCGGGCGCGGCCGACACCGCGAAGAGGGCAACGGCGGCAAGGGCGAGTCTCCGCAGAGCGGGAGCGAATGTCGTCATGCCCGTGCGTCTATCAGCATCTCCGTACTCCACGGAAGACCGACGCCCGGAGATCGGCTACAGTCCGCCGCGTGTCCCCATCCCAACACCCCACCAACTCCGCGCCGGACGCCCACTGCTCGAGCTGCGGCGCGCGCTACGGAGACCACGTCACCGGCTGGCCCCGCACCTGCGCCGACTGCGAGACGGTGGCCTACCGCAATCCGCTGCCCGTGGCCGTCGCCCTCCAGCCGGTGTACGACACGAAGGGCACCTCCCTGGTCGTCGTGACCCGTTCCATCGCCCCCGCGCGCGGGGGCTCCGCGCTGCCCGGCGGCTACGTGGACCACCGGGAGGACTGGCGCCACGCCGTCGCCCGGGAGCTCAAGGAAGAGACCGGCATCGGCGCCGCGAGCCGCGACGTACGCATCGTGGAGGTCCTCAGCTCCCCCGACGGCCACCTGCTCCTCTTCGGCCTGCTCCCGGAGCGCCCCGCGGCCGACCTGCCCCAGTCCACCCCCACGGACGAGACCGAGGGCTGGGAGCTCCTCTACCGCCCCACCGAACTCGCCTTCCCGCTGCACACGTCCGTGGTGCGGGCCTGGTTCGAAGGGCGCTACATCTGAGCCCCGGAGCACGCGAGAGCGGCCCCTGGGCGCCGCACGTCCCCTAAGAGGCGCCGTGTGTCCCCCGGGGCGTCACGAGTCCCCGGATCCGCACCGGATGCTCCACCGGGTACCCGCCGCCCTTCTCGCCCTCCCGCTCGACGAGCAGCTCGTCCCCGCTCCAGCGCACCCCGTAGCGCTGGAGCTCCGGCTCGTCCCACCCGTCTCCGGGGTCGGCTATCACCAGGCCCCCGCCGGTACGCCCCTTGGCCGGAGCCCAGACCTCCAGGGCGAGCCGCCCGTCCTCGCCGCGCACGGGCAGCACCGCCCCGGCCCGCGCGAGCACCGGGACGCGGGACAGCGGCGCCTCCAGGATCGCCGTGCCGGGCCCCTCGTACGCCATCCCGGTCGCGGTGTCGTACCACCGCCCCGGAGGCAGCCGTACGGTCCGCTGCGTGACCCCCTCCGAAAGCACCGGCGCCACGAGCAGCCCGTCGCCGAGCAGGAACGCGTCCTCGCAGTCCCGTAGTGCCCTGTCCTCGGGACCGACCCACCACAGAGGGCGCACGTACGGTGCCCCCGTACGCCGCGCCAACTGCGCCAGCGTGACGAAGTACGGCAGCAGCCGACGCCGCTCCTCGAGCGCCACGCGCGCGTGCTCCAGCACCTCGGGGCCGAACTCCCAGGGCTCCCTGCGACCGGCCCGCAACGCCGCATGCGTACGGAACAGTGGCAGATACGCGCCGAGCTGGAACCACCGCAGGAACAGCTCAGGGGAGGGGCTGCCGTCGAAGCCGCCCACATCAGGCCCCGAATAGGGCACCCCGCACAGCCCGAGCCCCAACACCAGCGCGAGCGAGGCCCGCAACCCCGCCCACGTGGAGGCGACGTCGCCCGACCACGTCCCTCCGTAGCGCTGCATTCCCGCCCACCCGGAGCGCGAGAACAAAAACGGCCGCTCCGTAGGCCGCAGTTCGCGCATCGCCTCGTACCCCGCCCGGGCCATGCTCAGGGCGTACACGTTGTGCGCCTCCCGGTGGTCACCGCCGCGGCCCTCCAGCGCGTGCCGCGCCGAACGGGGCAGCGTCGTCTCCCCGAAGGCCGCGAACGACACCGGCTCGTTCATGTCGTGCCAGAAGCCCGAGAAGCCCTGCGCGAGCCGCTCGTCGTACAGGCCGCCCCACCACTTGCGCACCCGTCCCGCCGTGAAGTCAGGGAACACCGAGTCCCCGGGCCACACGAGGCCCCGTACGACCCGCCCCGCCGCATCGCGAACGAACGCGTCCGCCGCCGTCCCGCTGTCGTACACGGCGTTGCCCGGCGCGGCCTTCACCGCCGGGTCCACGATCGACACCAGACGGACCCCGTCCCGGCGCAGCTCCCCGGCCAGCTGCGGCAGCGTCGGGAAGCGCTCCTTGTCGACCGTGAACACCTGGTGCGCGTCGAAGTGGTCGATGTCCAAGTGGACGGCGTCCAGCGGCAGCCCGCGCTCCTGATACCCCGCCACGACCCGCCGCACCTCACGCTCGCTGCCGAAGCCCCACCGCGCGTGGTGGTGGCCCAGCGCCCACGCGGGCGGCACCGCGGGCGCGCCCGTCAGCGACGCCCAGGAGTGCAGCACGCGCGCGGGAGTCCCCACCATCGCCCAGCAGCGCAGCGGCCCCCCGTCCATCCGCACCTCGCACGACCCCGGCCGGTCGTGACCGGAACCGGCACCCTCCAGGCCCTCGCGCAGCCGCACCTCGCCGTCCCAGCTGTTGTCGTGGAACACCAGATGTGTGCCCACGTCGGCGACCACCAGCTGCACCGGCATCGTGATGTACAGAGGATCGTCACCGGGCTCGAACGAACCGCCCGGATCGGTGTTCCACAAGCGGTATGTGCCATTCCGCAGCCGTGGCCCCGCGGCCCTCCCGCCGAGCCCGAAGAACCGCGCGTCCGCCGCCACCTCCGACCGCTGCACCCAGCGAGCCGTCCCGCCGTCCACCGGCTCCCACCAGCGCGGCGGCAGGTCACGCCGCAGCACCACACCACCGGGCGTCCGCAGCTCCACCGCCCCGTGGCGCGAGACGACCACCGTCGCCCGCTCCGACACCACCCGCCAGCCGCCCTCCTTGTCGGGCTCCAGAACCGCCCTGGGATCCGCCTCCGGACTGCCTCCCACCAGCGCGTACGACGGCGACGGCTCGGCCCCGTCCCAGCCCCAGAACACGGCCCCGCCCGCAGCCACCCGCACCCGCAGCTCGGACCGCGCGAACCGCACCACACCACCGCCGGGCCCCGGCTCCACCATCGTCACGGGCCCCGGCGTCCGGGCCCGCTCGGCACCCCGGGGGGCAAGACCGGCCGCGTCGGCCCGCCGCCGACGCCATGCGGAGCGCACCTCGCGCACCCTGCGGGCCGGGTCGGACATGCCGACCGCCTTCACCGAACGCACCAGGTCACGACCGTTCATGCTGCTCACCCTGCCACCGAACGAGGAGCGGGTGCACCGCGTTCAACTGCCGTTCACTCAAGGGTCCGGTACGCCGTCGCCCGGCCGCCTCCGGCGCGGCAGACCCTGGTGCGGAAGTCGATCACGTGGCATCGTCCTGTCAGCCGTGTCACGCGCACACCGAGCCCGTGCGCACGACAGCCGCCCACAACGCGTAGAGCCCAGGAGCAGCCGCATGTCCACAGCGAACCCCTCGCCGCTCTGGCAGCCGGACCAGGAGCGAATCGCCGGCGCCCGGATCACGCGCTTCCAGGCCTGGGCGGCCGAACACCACGGAGCCCCCGCCACCGGCGGCTACGCGGCCCTGCACCGCTGGTCCGTGGACGAGCTCGACACCTTCTGGAAGGCCGTCACCGAGTGGTTCGACGTGCGTTTCACCACCCCCTACGCGCGCGTGCTCGGCGATCGCTCCATGCCCGGTGCCCAGTGGTTCCCGGGCGCCACGCTGAACTACGCCGAGCACGCCCTGCGCGCCGGCGAGGACCCCACGCGGGCGGACACCCCGGCCCTCCTGTACGTCGACGAGACCCACGACCCGATCCCCGTCACCTGGTCCGAGCTGCGCCGCCAGGTGGGCTCCCTGGCCGCCGAGCTGCGTGCCCTCGGCGTCCGCCCCGGGGACCGCGTCAGCGGCTACGTACCGAACATCCCGCAGGCCGTCGTCGCGCTCCTCGCCACCGCCGCCGTCGGAGCCGTCTGGACCTCCTGTGCGCCCGACTTCGGCGCCCGCAGCGTCCTCGACCGCTTCCAGCAGGTCGAACCGGTCGTCCTCTTCACGGTCGACGGCTACCGCTACGGCGGCAAGGAGCACGACCGCCGCGACACCGTCGCCGAGCTGCGCCGCGAACTGCCCACCCTCCGCGCGGTCGTCCACATCCCGCTCCTCGGCACCGAGGCCCCCGAAGGGGCCCTGGAGTGGTCCGAACTCACCTCGGCGGACACGGCCCCCGTCTTCGAGCCCGTCCCCTTCGACCACCCCCTGTGGGTGCTCTACTCCTCCGGCACCACGGGCCTGCCCAAAGCCATCGTCCAGTCCCAGGGCGGCATCCTCGTCGAGCACCTCAAGCAGGTCGGCCTGCACTGCGACCTCGGGCCCGACGACCGGTTCTTCTGGTACACCTCGACCGGCTGGATGATGTGGAACTTCCTCGTCTCCGGCCTGCTCACGGGCACGACGATCGTCCTCTACGACGGCAGCCCCGGCCACCCGGACACCGGCGCCCAGTGGCGCGTCGCCGAACGCACCGGAGCCACGCTCTTCGGCACCTCGGCCGCGTACGTCATGGCCTGCCGCAAGGCGGACGTGCACCCCGCGCGCGACTTCGACCTCTCACGCGTGCAGTGCGTCGCCACCACCGGCTCACCGCTGCCCCCCGACGGCTTCCGCTGGCTCCACGACGCCTTCGCCGAGGTGACCGGGCCGGTGTGGATCGCCTCCGTCAGCGGCGGCACCGACGTCTGCTCCTGCTTCGCCGGCGCCGTGCCCACGCTGCCCGTGCACATCGGCGAGCTCCAGGCCCCCTGCCTCGGCACCGACCTCCAGGCCTGGGACCCCCAGGGCAAGGCCCTCGTCGACGAGGTCGGTGAACTCGTCGTCACCAACCCCATGCCGTCGATGCCCATCCACTTCTGGAACGACCCGGACGGCAGCCGCTACCACGACAGCTACTTCGACACCTACCCCGGCGTCTGGCGCCACGGCGACTGGATCACCCTCACCGCACGCGGCTCGGTCGTCATCCACGGCCGCTCCGACTCCACGCTCAACCGCCAGGGCGTCCGCATGGGCTCGGCCGACATCTACGAAGCCGTCGAACGCCTCCCGGAGATCCGCGAATCCCTCGTCATCGGCGTCGAGCTGCCCGACGGCGGCTACTGGATGCCGCTGTTCATCCACCTCGCCCCCGGCGCCGTGCTCGACGACGACCTGCGCGACCGCATCAAGACGACCATCCGCGCACAGCTCTCGCCCCGCCACGTACCCGACGAGGTCATCGAAGTCCCCGCCGTCCCGCACACCCTCACCGGCAAGCGCATCGAAGTCCCGGTCAAGCGCCTCCTCCAGGGCACCCCGCTCGACAAGGCCGTCAACCCCGGCTCCGTGGACAACATCGAGCTGCTCCGCTTCTACGAGCAGCTGGCCCGCGACCGCGCCTGACGCCCGCCCGGCGGCCGTTGTCAGTGCCTCCCGTTACGTTGGGTGAGCACTGATCGACGGATCGCAGGGGGACATCATGGGGAACACCCAGCACCACTCCATGCGTCGCGCGCTGCGCCGCGAAGTCGCCGGGACCATCGGCCTGCTGGCCGACGAGAGCGACTTCGCTGCGATGCGCCGGTATCGCACCTTCACCTTCGACGACCACGTGACCTACCTCCAGGAAGTGGAGGGCCTGCTCAAATCCCTGGCCTCCCAGGGCAGGTTCACGAGCATCGCCCTCTTCGACCCGGAGGAGTACGAGGAGTTCTGCGCGGACACCGGCCTCGCCCCGGACGCCTCCGCCAGCCGCGCCCGCTTCGCCGCCGAACTGGCGACAGCGGGCCCCACCGTGCCGTACGAGGGCCAGACGCTGGCCGATCTCGTCCCCGACCTCGTCGACGAGACCGTCCGGCAGACGACGTGGGAGTACGCGACGATGCTCCTGGCCGGCATCGGCGCCTGCGCCGAGTGCGGCGTGGACATCGGAAGGTCCGCCTTCGCCCGCGCCTCCGACCTCCTGATGCGCGTGCTCGAGACGGCGGGTCCGGGCCCCCGTCATCTGGTGTGCAGCGTTCCGTGCGACGGCCAGACGCTCCTCGCCGCCCTGCACGCCGGACACGACCACGACGGCACCGCCCGCCTGGACGAGGCCGAGGCCCTGGAGTTCACCACGGTCCTCGCGGTCGGCATCGCCACCCGCAGCGCGGGCGGCCTCGTCATGCGCACCAGCGGCGAGAGGGGCGACCGCGTCCAGGGCTGGCGCCTGGAGGGCGAGCGCCTGCGCCCGCTCACCGCCGCCGAGGTCTTCGACGCCTATTGCACCGACGCGCTCTCCGGCGACCTGATCGCCCCGGAGTCGGGCGATGGTGAGCGGCGTGTCGGTGCGACGAGATGGGGCGAATCCCGCTGGGGATGCCCAATTGCGGGCTTTGGCGGCGTTCAAGGGCGTGTCGGCGATCCTGTTTGCGGGATCGAGCTGGGGGTGCTGGTCGGTTCCGCGAGCAGTTCACCGGATGAGCTGGGTTCCCGTCCGGGACGAGCAGTTCCGGCCGTCCAGGCCGGTCCCCGCGCTTCCGGTGTCGGTACTCCAGTTCGCCGGGGCTGCCCGATCGGCAGGCGGCCCTGGCGGTGCGGGCCGGATCGACTGGAAATACGCCCTGGGCCTGGAGCTTACCGACCCGGGCTTCGACTACCTCCGTACTCAGCGAGTTCCGCACCCGGCTGGTCGAGGCGGAAGCGGGGCAGCAGGTCTTCGACCACGTCCTGGAGTCCGCCCGGAAGGCGGGAATGCTGAAGGCGCCAGGCAGGGCCCGCACCGACTCCACCCACGTACTGGCCGCGATCCGGTCGCTGAACCGGCTGGAGTTCGTCATCGAGACCCTGCGCGCTGCGCTCAACGCACTCGCCGCTGCGGCCCCCAACTGGCTGTCCGCCCACGCTGATCCGGCCTGGTTCGACCGGTATGCCACCCGGCCGGAGGACTACTGGCTGCCCTCCGGCAAGGCCAAGCGGACCGAGTTGTCCGAGCAGACCGGCCGGGACGGCATGCGCCTGCTGGCCGACGTGCACGCCGCCGGGGCGCCCGTGTGGCTGCGCGAGCTGCCCGCCGTCCAGATCCTGCGCCGGGCCTGGGTTCAGCAGTACGTGTTCGATACGGAGGGCGAGGTGCGATGGCGGGACCCAAAAGAGTGCCCGCCGGGTGCTCTTCGCCTGGTCAGCCCCTATGACACCGACGCTCGCGCGAGTGTGAAGCGGGATATCAAGTGGGACGGTTTCAAGGTCCATTTGACCGAGACCTGCGATGCGGACACGTCTCACCTGATCACGAACGTGCTGACGCAGGACGCTACCGTCCAGGACAGCACGGCCACCAACCTGGTCCACGACGCCCTCGCCGCCAGGGACCTTCTGCCCGGCGAGCATCTACTGGACGCTGGCTACATCGACGGACCCCGCATCGTCACCGCCGATCGTCAGTACGGCATCACCCTGACCGGCCCCATCCGCGGCAACACCACTGCCCAGGCCAGCGGCCCCTACAGCCAGAGCGCCTTCGCCATCGACTGGCAGAGCCAGACCGTGACCTGCCCGAACGGCAAGAACGCCACCCAATGGCGGGACAAGATCTCCGATCGTGGCGCCCCCATCATCATCGTCCGGTTCTCACCCGCTGACTGCCGCACTTGCCCCGCGCGCCCCGAGTGCGTGAGCTCACCCCGAGCCGCGAGAAGGGAAATCACCCTGCGGCCCCGGGCCGAACACGAGGCGATCCAACAGGCCCGTGCAGCCCAGGGCACTCCCGAGTGGCGGGAACGCTACGCGGCCCGCAACGGCATCGAGGGCACCCTCTCCCACGCTGTTCACACCGCCGGTCTGCGCCGGTGCCGCTACCGCGGACTCGCCAGAACCCGCCTCCAGCACCAGCTCACCGCAACCGCGATCAACCTTGCCCGCCTCGACGCCCACCTCACCGGAACACCCCTGGCCCGGACCCGCACCAGCCACTTCGCACGACTTCGCCCCGCCGACCAAACGATCGACGGGGCGAAGTAGCAGGACCCCGAATTCGCCAACGGCATCCCCTGCGGTGGAGCGCCCCTTCGGAACAGCGGTCCTGCGACGGGCCCGCCGATCAGGCCGGCCCGTTCGTACGGATCGTCACTCGCCGGACAGCACGGCCTGCGCGGCCTTGCGCGCATCCTCGGCGCTGTCCGCGGCACGCGCCGCGGCCGCGGCACGCTCGCACTGGGCCAGCGTGTACTTGCCGAGCGTCGCCCGCACGTAAGGAATCGAAGCGGCACCCATGGACAGGGAGGTGACGCCCAGACCCGTCAGCACACAGGCCAGCAGCGGATCCGACGCGGCCTCACCACAGACGCCACAGCTCTTGCCCTCGGCCTTCGCCGCCTCGGCGGACAGCGCGACCAGGTCGAGCAGCGCGGGCTGCCACGGGTCCTGGAGCCGGGACACCGCACCGACCTGACGGTCGGCGGCGAAGGTGTACTGCGCCAGGTCGTTCGTGCCCAGGGACAGGAACTCGACCTCCTGGAGGATCGAGCGCGCGCGCAGCGCGGCGGAGGGGATCTCCACCATCGCGCCGAACTTCGCCTGCAGCCCCGCCGCACGGCAGGCGTCGGCGAACGCCTTGGCGTCGGCACGGTCCGCGACCATCGGCGCCATGACCTCGAGGTAGACGGGCAGCCCCTCGGAGGCCTTGGCCAGCGCGGTCAGCTGCGTGCGCAGCACCTCGGGGTGGTCGAGCAGCGACCGCAGCCCGCGCACGCCCAGAGCCGGGTTCGGCTCGTCGGCGGGCGTGAGGAAGTCCAGCGGCTTGTCGGCGCCCGCGTCGAGCACACGCACGACGACACGCCCCTCGGGGAAGGCCTCCAGCACCTGGCGGTACGCCTCGACCTGCTTCTCCTCGGTCGGCGCCTTGCTGCTGTCGTCGAGGAAGAGGAACTCCGTACGGAACAGACCGACGCCCTCGGCGCCCGCCTCGACCGCGGCGGGGACGTCGGCGGGGCCGCCGACGTTCGCCAGGAGGGGCACCTTGTGCCCGTCGGACGTCGCGCCCGGACCGGTCGACGCGGCGAGCGCGGCCTTGCGCTCGGCGGCCGCGGCCTCGAGCTCGGCGCGCTTCTCCGCGCTCGGGTTCACGAAGATCTCGCCGGTGCTGCCGTCCACGGCCACGACCGTGCCCTCGGCGAGCTCACCGGCGCCGGGCAGCGCCACGACGGCGGGAACGCCGAGCGCCCGCGCCAGGATCGCGCTGTGGCTGGTCGGACCGCCCTCTTCGGTCACGAAACCGAGCACGAGCGCCGGGTCGAGCAGCGCGGTGTCCGCCGGAGCGAGGTCACGCGCGATGAGGACGTACGGCTCGTCGCTGTCCGGGACGCCCGGCATCGGCACGCCGAGGAGCCGCGCGACAATGCGGTTGCGCACGTCGTCGAGGTCGGCGACGCGACCCGCCATGTACTCACCCGCGCCCGCGAGCAGCTCGCGGTAGTAGGAGAAGGCGTCGTAGACGCCGCGCTCCGCCGAGCTGCCCACCGTGATGCGCCGGTCCACGTCGGCCATCAGCTCGGGGTCCTGCGCGATCATCGCCTGCGCCTCGAGCACGGCCTGGGCCTCACCGCCGGCCAGGTTGCCGCGGGCCATCAGGTCGGCCGCGACAGCCTCGACGGCCTGACGGGCGCGCCCCTGTTCGCGCTCCGCCTCGTCCGCCGGAATCTGCTTGGCAGGCGGTTCGAGCACCGCCGTTCCCATGTGCCGAACCTCGCCGATGGCCACCCCGTGGCTTACGCCGACGCCTCGCAGCGTTGTCTCCATCTCACCGTCTCCGATAGTGCGGCGGGCCCAGCCGCCGCGGTGGTTGTACTGCCTGCCGTCGCCTGCCGACGGCGCCGACGTCACTTCCAGCTGAAGAGAGCGTCGCCGGACTTCACGTCGCCGTCCTCGACGACGTCGGCCAGGGACTCGGCCGTCGCCTCGAGCGCTACGACGGGGCACACCGGAGACTTGCCCGCGGCCTCGACCGCCGCGGGGTTCCAGCGCACGACGGCCTGGCCGCGCTGTACGGTGTCACCCTTATTGACAAGAAGTTCAAAACCCTCGCCATTGAGCTGAACGGTGTCGATGCCCAAGTGCGTCAGCACACCGTGGCCCTGGTCGTCGACGACGACGAAGGCGTGGGGGTGGAGCGAGACGATGATGCCGTCGACGGGGGCCACGGCCTCGGACGCCTCGCGCACGGGGTCAATGGCCGTGCCGGGTCCGACCATGGCGCCCGAGAAGACGGGGTCCGGTACCGCCGCGAGTCCGATGGCGCGTCCGGCGAGCGGGGACGAAACGCTGGTCATGGCAAGCCTCCCAGGGGGTGGAGATGGGTAACCGCCGCCACTACCTGTCCTGGACGACGCACTGTTCAGAAGGGTAAGTCATAGGAAGTCCCGGTTCCGCACGAAGGTCCTGGTTGGCGGACGTAGGAGCGCAGCACAAACGATTTGCGCCGCCCGGAACCCCGATGTAGAGTCGGGAGCCTGCCCGGGGCCAAGCGACGCGATGAGCGTCCGGCTCGGCAGCCTCTTTCAAGTCGGATCCTACTCAGGGTCTGGTTCCGTATGCCTACGAGAGATCGTGGTCAGCGGGACGGAAAAGACTTGATAGAGTCGGAACCGCCGGAAGGCCGAGAGGCCGGAAAGCACCGAGGAAATCGGAACGGACCGGGAAGCCGGAAAGATCTGATAGAGTCGGAAACACGAAATACCGAAGGGAAGCGCCCGGAGGAAAGCCCGAGAGGGTGAGTACAAAGGAAGCGTCCGTTCCTTGAGAACTCAACAGCGTGCCAAAAGTCAACGCCAGATATGTTGATACCCCGTCTGCCGGACATCAGTTCCGGCGGCGAGGTTCCTTTGAAAAAGTCCTTCCACATTGTGGGAGGCGCACAGCGAGGACGCTGTGAACGACCGGGATTATTCCTCCTGGTTGTTCCGCTCTCGTGGTGTTGCACCCGATTACGGGTACACATTCACGGAGAGTTTGATCCTGGCTCAGGACGAACGCTGGCGGCGTGCTTAACACATGCAAGTCGAACGATGAAGCCCTTCGGGGTGGATTAGTGGCGAACGGGTGAGTAACACGTGGGCAATCTGCCCTGCACTCTGGGACAAGCCCTGGAAACGGGGTCTAATACCGGATATGACACGGGATCGCATGATCTTCGTGTGGAAAGCTCCGGCGGTGCAGGATGAGCCCGCGGCCTATCAGCTAGTTGGTGAGGTAATGGCTCACCAAGGCGACGACGGGTAGCCGGCCTGAGAGGGCGACCGGCCACACTGGGACTGAGACACGGCCCAGACTCCTACGGGAGGCAGCAGTGGGGAATATTGCACAATGGGCGAAAGCCTGATGCAGCGACGCCGCGTGAGGGATGACGGCCTTCGGGTTGTAAACCTCTTTCAGCAGGGAAGAAGCGAAAGTGACGGTACCTGCAGAAGAAGCGCCGGCTAACTACGTGCCAGCAGCCGCGGTAATACGTAGGGCGCGAGCGTTGTCCGGAATTATTGGGCGTAAAGAGCTCGTAGGCGGCTTGTCACGTCGGTTGTGAAAGCCCGGGGCTTAACCCCGGGTCTGCAGTCGATACGGGCAGGCTAGAGTTCGGTAGGGGAGATCGGAATTCCTGGTGTAGCGGTGAAATGCGCAGATATCAGGAGGAACACCGGTGGCGAAGGCGGATCTCTGGGCCGATACTGACGCTGAGGAGCGAAAGCGTGGGGAGCGAACAGGATTAGATACCCTGGTAGTCCACGCCGTAAACGGTGGGCACTAGGTGTGGGCGACATTCCACGTCGTCCGTGCCGCAGCTAACGCATTAAGTGCCCCGCCTGGGGAGTACGGCCGCAAGGCTAAAACTCAAAGGAATTGACGGGGGCCCGCACAAGCGGCGGAGCATGTGGCTTAATTCGACGCAACGCGAAGAACCTTACCAAGGCTTGACATACACCGGAAACGGCCAGAGATGGTCGCCCCCTTGTGGTCGGTGTACAGGTGGTGCATGGCTGTCGTCAGCTCGTGTCGTGAGATGTTGGGTTAAGTCCCGCAACGAGCGCAACCCTTGTCCCGTGTTGCCAGCAGGCCCTTGTGGTGCTGGGGACTCACGGGAGACCGCCGGGGTCAACTCGGAGGAAGGTGGGGACGACGTCAAGTCATCATGCCCCTTATGTCTTGGGCTGCACACGTGCTACAATGGCCGGTACAATGAGCTGCGATACCGCGAGGTGGAGCGAATCTCAAAAAGCCGGTCTCAGTTCGGATTGGGGTCTGCAACTCGACCCCATGAAGTCGGAGTCGCTAGTAATCGCAGATCAGCATTGCTGCGGTGAATACGTTCCCGGGCCTTGTACACACCGCCCGTCACGTCACGAAAGTCGGTAACACCCGAAGCCGGTGGCCCAACCCCTTGTGGGAGGGAGCTGTCGAAGGTGGGACTGGCGATTGGGACGAAGTCGTAACAAGGTAGCCGTACCGGAAGGTGCGGCTGGATCACCTCCTTTCTAAGGAGCACTTCTTGGCTGCCGGCTCTGCTGACAGTCCAGAGGCCAGTACATCAGCGAATGTCTGATGCTGGTTGCTCATGGGTGGAACGTTGACTACTCGGCCTGGTTCACGGGTCGGAGGCTGCTAGTACTGCTCGTAAGAGCGTGGAACGCATGATCTCCGGGCGGGACCGGGTCGGGCACGCTGTTGGGTATCTGAGGGTACGGAACTTGCTTTCCGACCTCAATGCCGACCCCGGTGAAGCGCCATTTGGTGGTGTGTGACGGGTGGTTGGTCGTTGTTTGAGAACTGCACAGTGAACGCGAGCATCTGTGGCCAAGTTTTTAAGGGCGCACGGTGGATGCCTTGGCACCAGGAACCGATGAAGGACGTGGGAGGCCACGATAGTCCCCGGGGAGTCGTCAACCAGGCTTTGATCCGGGGGTTTCCGAATGGGGAAACCCGGCAGTCGTCATGGGCTGTCACCCACCGCTGAATATATAGGCGGTGTGGAGGGAACGCGGGGAAGTGAAACATCTCAGTACCCGCAGGAAGAGAAAACAACCGTGATTCCGGGAGTAGTGGCGAGCGAAACTGGATGAGGCCAAACCTCAAGCGTGTGAGACCCGGCAGGGGTTGCGCTTGGGGGGTTGTGGGATCTCTCTTTCACAGTCTGCCGGCTGTGAGACGAGTCAGAAACCGTTGATGTAGGCGAAGGACATGCGAAAGGTCCGGCGTAGAGGGTAAGACCCCCGTAGTCGAAACGTCAGCGGCTCGTTTGAGAGACACCCAAGTAGCACGGGGCCCGAGAAATCCCGTGTGAATCTGGCGGGACCACCCGTTAAGCCTAAATATTCCCTGGTGACCGATAGCGGATAGTACCGTGAGGGAATGGTGAAAAGTACCGCGGGAGCGGAGTGAAATAGTACCTGAAACCGTGTGCCTACAAGCCGTGGGAGCGTCGGACATCAAGCTTGCTTGGTGTCTCGTGACTGCGTGCCTTTTGAAGAATGAGCCTGCGAGTTTGCGGTGTGTTGCGAGGTTAACCCGTGTGGGGAAGCCGTAGCGAAAGCGAGTCCGAATAGGGCGATTGAGTAGCGCGCCCAAGACCCGAAGCGGAGTGATCTAGCCATGGGCAGGCTGAAGCGGAGGTAAGACTTCGTGGAGGGCCGAACCCACCAGGGTTGAAAACCTGGGGGATGACCTGTGGTTAGGGGTGAAAGGCCAATCAAACTCCGTGATAGCTGGTTCTCCCCGAAATGCATTTAGGTGCAGCGTCGTGTGTTTCTTGCCGGAGGTAGAGCACTGGATAGGCGATGGGCCCTACCGGGTTACTGACCTTAGCCAAACTCCGAATGCCGGTAAGTGAGAGCGCGGCAGTGAGACTGTGGGGGATAAGCTCCATGGTCGAGAGGGAAACAGCCCAGAGCATCGACTAAGGCCCCTAAGCGTACGCTAAGTGGGAAAGGATGTGGAGTCGCAGAGACAACCAGGAGGTTGGCTTAGAAGCAGCCACCCTTGAAAGAGTGCGTAATAGCTCACTGGTCTAGTGATTCCGCGCCGACAATGTAGCGGGGCTCAAGCGTACCGCCGAAGTCGTGTCATTGCAGTACATACCCCCAACGGGGACTGTGATGGGTAGGGGAGCGTCGTGTGCCGGGTGAAGCTGCGCCGGAAGGCAGTGGTGGACGGTTCACGAGTGAGAATGCAGGCATGAGTAGCGATACATACGTGAGAAACGTGTGCGCCGATTGACTAAGGGTTCCTGGGTCAAGCTGATCTGCCCAGGGTAAGTCGGGACCTAAGGCGAGGCCGACAGGCGTAGTCGATGGATAACCGGTTGATATTCCGGTACCCGCTTTGAAACGCCCAATATCGAGCCCATTAATGCTAAGGCCGTGAAGCCGCCCTGGAGCCTTCGGGCAAAGGGGAGTGGTGGAGCCGCCGATCCAAGGTGGTAGTAGGTAAGCGATGGGGTGACGCAGGAAGGTAGTCCAGCCCGGGCGGTGGTTGTCCCGGGGTAAGGGTGTAGGCCGTGTGATAGGCAAATCCGTCACACATTAAGGCTGAGACCTGATGCCGAGCCGATTGTGGTGAAGTGGATGATCCTATGCTGTCGAGAAAAGCCTCTAGCGAGTTTCATGGCGGCCCGTACCCTAAACCGACTCAGGTGGTCAGGTAGAGAATACCGAGGCGTTCGGGTGAACTATGGTTAAGGAACTCGGCAAAATGCCCCCGTAACTTCGGGAGAAGGGGGGCCACGCCTGGTGATGGGTTTTACATCCTGAGCTGGGGGTGGCCGCAGAGACCAGCGAGAAGCGACTGTTTACTAAAAACACAGGTCCGTGCGAAGCCGTAAGGCGATGTATACGGACTGACGCCTGCCCGGTGCTGGAACGTTAAGGGGACCGGTTAGTCACTCTTCGGGGTGGCGAAGCTGAGAACTTAAGCGCCAGTAAACGGCGGTGGTAACTATAACCATCCTAAGGTAGCGAAATTCCTTGTCGGGTAAGTTCCGACCTGCACGAATGGCGTAACGACTTCTCGACTGTCTCAACCATAGGCCCGGTGAAATTGCACTACGAGTAAAGATGCTCGTTTCGCGCAGCAGGACGGAAAGACCCCGGGACCTTTACTACAGTTTGATATTGGTGTTCGGTTCGGCTTGTGTAGGATAGGTGGGAGACTGTGAACCCGGTACGCCAGTATCGGGGGAGTCGCCGTTGAAATACCACTCTGGTCGTGCTGGATGTCTAACCTGGGTCCGTGATCCGGATCAGGGACAGTGTCTGATGGGTAGTTTAACTGGGGCGGTTGCCTCCCAAAGGGTAACGGAGGCGCCCAAAGGTTCCCTCAGCCTGGTTGGTAATCAGGTGTTGAGTGTAAGTGCACAAGGGAGCTTGACTGTGAGACTGACGGGTCGAGCAGGGACGAAAGTCGGGACTAGTGATCCGGCGGTGGCTTGTGGAAGCGCCGTCGCTCAACGGATAAAAGGTACCCCGGGGATAACAGGCTGATCTTCCCCAAGAGTCCATATCGACGGGATGGTTTGGCACCTCGATGTCGGCTCGTCGCATCCTGGGGCTGGAGTCGGTCCCAAGGGTTGGGCTGTTCGCCCATTAAAGCGGTACGCGAGCTGGGTTTAGAACGTCGTGAGACAGTTCGGTCCCTATCCGCTGTGCGCGTAGGAATATTGAGAAGGGCTGTCCCTAGTACGAGAGGACCGGGACGGACGAACCTCTGGTGTGCCAGTTGTTCTGCCAAGGGCATGGCTGGTTGGCTACGTTCGGGAGGGATAACCGCTGAAAGCATCTAAGCGGGAAGCCTGCTTCGAGATGAGTATTCCCACCTCCTTGAGAGGGTAAGGCTCCCAGTAGACGACTGGGTTGATAGGCCAGATATGGAAGCCTGGTAACGGGTGGAGTTGACTGGTACTAATAGGCCGAGGGCTTGTCCTCAGTTGCTCGCGTTCACTGTGTTGGTTCTGAAACCACGAACAACCCCATACCTGCATGGTGTGGTGCGGTAGTTCACAGTTTCATAGTGTTTCGGTGGTCATAGCGTGAGGGAAACGCCCGGTTACATTCCGAACCCGGAAGCTAAGCCTTACAGCGCCGATGGTACTGCAGGGGGGACCCTGTGGGAGAGTAGGACGCCGCCGAACTAATTGTGATGGGAAACCCCCGTGCCGGATGGCACGGGGGTTTTCTGCGTTCAGGGCCGGACGCCACCCCTCTGCACTGGATCCCGACAACTGACGGTAAGGTCTGGGGGCACCATCGGCTCGTTCACAGGAGGCCCCCGGGTGGAGGTCCAAGAGACCCGTGTCCAGACGGACCGGGTCCTCACCATCCCCAACATCCTCAGCATGGCGCGCCTCGTCGGCGTGCCCCTCTTCCTGTGGCTGATCCTCAGGCCGGAGTTCGGCGGACCCAAGAGCGACGGCTGGGCGCTGCTCGTCCTGGCGCTCAGCGGCGTCAGCGACTACCTCGACGGGAAGCTCGCCCGCCGGTGGAACCAGATCAGCAGCCTCGGCCGGATCCTCGACCCCGCGGCCGACCGGCTCTACATCCTGTCGACCTTGGTGGGCCTGACCTGGCGGGAGATTCTGCCGCTGTGGCTGACCGCCGTGCTACTCCTGCGCGAGCTGGTACTGCTGGTGATGGTCGGGATCCTCAGGCGGCACGGCTATCCGCCGCCGCAGGTGAACTTCCTGGGCAAGGCCGCCACCTTCAACCTGATGTACGCCTTTCCCTTGCTGCTCCTCAGTGACGGAACTGGCTGGTTCCACACGCTCGCTGGTATTTTCGGATGGGCGTTCGCCGGATGGGGTACAACGCTGTACTGGTGGGCAGGGATCCTCTACGTGGTTCAGGTCCGCCGACTTGTCAGGGCGGATGCCATGGCCGATTGAGCTCGCCGGTAAGGCAGCTGTTGCGGCTTGCGGGCCCGTAAGAAACCTGAGCGGGCCAATATCGGCGGGCTGAGTCGGCTAGATCGTCACCTATCAAGGAGGACGTTTCCGACATGAAGGCCGTCGTGATGGCCGGAGGCGAAGGCACACGCCTGCGCCCCATGACCTCGAGCATGCCCAAGCCGCTCCTGCCGGTGGCCAACCGGCCGATCATGGAGCACGTGCTGCGCCTGCTGAAAAGGCACGGGCTCACCGAGACCGTAGTGACAGTGCAGTTCCTGGCATCTCTCGTCAAGAACTACTTCGGCGATGGTGAAGAGCTCGGAATGGAGCTCACGTATGCCAACGAGGAGAAGCCACTCGGCACCGCCGGCAGCGTGAAGAACGCCGAGGAAGCGCTGAAGGACGACGCCTTCCTCGTCATCTCCGGTGACGCTCTGACCGACTTCGACCTCACCGACCTGATCAGCTTTCACAAGGAGAAGGGCGCGCTCGTCACGGTCTGCCTGACACGTGTCCCCAATCCGCTGGAATTCGGCATCACCATCGTCGACGAAGACGGCAAGGTCGAGCGTTTCCTGGAGAAGCCGACCTGGGGCCAGGTCTTCTCCGACACGGTGAACACGGGCATCTACGTCATGGAGCCCGAGGTCTTCGACTACGTCGAGGCCGACGTGCCCGTCGACTGGTCCGGGGACGTGTTCCCGCAGCTCATGAAGGAAGGCAAGCCGATCTACGGCTATGTCGCCGAGGGCTACTGGGAAGACGTCGGCACCCACGAGAGCTACGTCAAGGCGCAGGCCGACATCCTCGAAGGCAAGGTCGACGTCGAACTCGACGGCTTCGAGATCTCGCCCGGGGTGTGGGTCGCCGAAGGCGCCGAAGTGCACCCCGACGCCGTCCTGCGCGGCCCGCTGTACGTCGGTGACTACGCGAAGATCGAGGCCGACGTAGAGATCCGCGAGCACACCGTCGTGGGCTCGAACGTGGTCGTGAAGAGCGGTGCCTTCCTGCACAAGGCCGTTGTGCACGACAACGTGTACATCGGGCAGCACAGCAATCTCCGCGGCTGCGTCGTCGGCAAGAACACCGACATCATGCGGGCCGCCCGCATCGAGGACGGAGCCGTCATCGGCGACGAGTGCCTCGTCGGTGAGGAATCGATCATCCAGGGGAACGTACGGGTCTATCCGTTCAAGACGATCGAGGCCGGTGCCTTCGTCAACACCTCGGTCATCTGGGAATCCCGCGGCCAGGCACACCTCTTCGGGGCCCGCGGCGTGTCCGGCATCCTCAACGTGGAGATCACGCCGGAACTCGCCGTGCGGCTCGCCGGGGCGTACGCGACGACCCTCAAGAAGGGCTCGACGGTCACCACGGCCCGCGACCACTCGCGTGGCGCGCGAGCGCTCAAGCGGGCCGTGATCTCCGCGCTGCAGGCCAGCGCCATCGACGTACGGGACCTGGAGAACGTGCCGCTGCCGGTGGCGCGGCAGCAGACGGCGCGGGGGAGCGCCGGCGGGATCATGATCCGTACGACGACCGGAGTGCCGGACTCCGTCGACATCATGTTCTTCGACGGGGAGGGAGCCGACCTCTCCCAGGCCAAGCAGCGCAAGCTCGACCGGGTGTACGCGCGCCAGGAGTACCGGCGGGCGTTCCCCGGCGAGATCGGGGACCTGCACTTCCCGTCCAGCGTCTTCGACTCGTACACCGGGTCGTTGCTGCGGAACGTGGACACGACGGGCATCGCGGAGGCGGAGCTGAAGGTCGTCGTCGACGCGTCCAACGGCAGTGCCGGGCTCGTCCTGCCCAGTCTGCTCGGCAAGCTCGGCGTCGACGCGCTCACGATCAACCCCGGGCTCGACGAGTCACGGCCCACCGAGTCGTCCGACGCCCGCAGGTCGGGGCTCGTACGGCTGGGGGAGATCGTGGCATCGGCGCGCGCCGCCTTCGGAGTGCGGTTCGACCCCGTCGGCGAGCGCCTTTCCCTCGTGGACGAGAAGGGACGGATCGTCGAGGACGACCGGGCGCTGCTGGTGATGCTCGACCTGGTGGCCGCGGAGCGGCGCAGCGGTCGGGTGGCGCTGCCGGTGACGACGACGCGCATCGCCGAGCAGGTCGCGGCGTACCACGGCACACAGGTCGACTGGACGACCACCTCGCCGGACGACCTGACCCGGGTCGGGCGCGGCGACTCGACGATCTTCGGTGGTGACGGGCGCGGTGGCTTCATCGTGCCGGAGTTCAGCAGCGTGTTCGACGGCACGGCGGCGTTCGTACGGCTCATCGGTCTGGTGGCGCGCACACAGCTCACTCTCAGCCAGATCGACGCCCGCATTCCGCGTGCGCACGTGCAGCGGCGGGACCTCGCCACGCCGTGGGCGGTCAAGGGCCTGGTGATGCGGAGCGTGGTGGAGGCCGCGGGCGACCGGTCCGTGGACACCACGGACGGCGTACGGGTCGTGGAGGCGGACGGGCGGTGGGTGCTCGTGCTGCCCGACCCCGCGGAGGCGGTCACCCATCTGTGGGCCGAGGGACCCGACGACGCTTCGGCTCAAGCTCTCCTTGACGAGTGGTCGGCTGTCGTGGACGGCGCCGGGCGCTGAGCGTGCGGGTGTGCCGGTCCGCACCCGTAAGTGGTGCTGTCCGGCACACCGGTGGGGCCATTCGGAGGTAGCGCCCGCGACGTGCGACGATGTGCGGCATGCCGCAGCAGCCCCCCGTTCGGAGCACCGTCTCGCGCCCTTCGCGCCCGGACGCCTCCATGTCGCTGCTCACCACCGTCATGGACCACAGCCTGGACGAGGGATACGCCGAGGCCGCCGCCCGCAAGAGGGAATCCGGCACCGGAGGAGTGCCGAAGACCCTCCGGGCGAAGCTGGGGCTGGCGGCGGGGCTCGTCCTGGCCGCGCTCGTCGTGACCGTCGGCGCCGCCCAGGCGCGCATAGCGGCGCCCGTGCTCGCCAAGGAGCGCGCCGAGCTGATCGACCGGGTCGAGTCGGCCACGGCGGACGCGGACGACCTGGAGGACGAGGTCGACGACCTGCGCAACGACGTGAGCGCGCGGCAGCGGGCCGCGCTGCGGAAACACGGCGGTGGCCGGGCCGAGTTGGTGTCGCTGCTGTCCGGCGCCACGCCCGTGCGGGGGCCGGGCGTGCGGCTCGTCGTCAACGACAAGAAGCAGGCCGACCAGGGCGGCGGCGGGCCCCGGGACAGCGCCGGGTTCTCCGACACGGGCCGGGTGCGTGACCGCGACATGCAGCGCGTCGTCAACGGTCTGTGGCAGTCCGGCGCCGAGGCGATCGCCATCAACGACCAGCGGCTGACCGCGCTGTCGGCGATCAGGGCGGCCGGTGACGCGATACTGGTCGACAACAAGCCGCTGGTGCCGCCGTATACGGTGCTGGCGGTGGGCCAGGGGCAACAGTTGAGCACCAGGTTCCAGAACAGCCCCGACGGTCAGTATCTGCATGCTCTGCAGGAGAACTTCGGCATCCGGACCAACATCTCCGTGGCCGACGACCTCCGGCTGCCGGCAGCGCCCAGTGTGACCGTACGTACAGCAGAGCCGAAGGCAGGAAAGGGCACATCGTGATCGCCGTACTGGGCCTCGTCGTGGGAGTCGTGGCCGGACTGTTGGTCCGGCCCGAGGTTCCCGCGGTGGTGGAGCCTTATCTTCCGATCGCCGTGGTGGCGGCGCTCGACGCGGTGTTCGGAGGCCTGCGGGCGATGCTCGACGGGATCTTCGACGACAAGGTCTTCGTGGTGTCGTTCCTGTCCAACGTGGTGGTGGCCGCGCTGATCGTCTTCCTGGGCGACAAGCTGGGCGTGGGTGCCCAGCTGTCGACGGGCGTCGTCGTGGTCCTCGGGATCCGCATCTTCTCCAACGCCGCGGCCATCCGCCGCCACGTCTTCCGGGCGTGATGCCGATGAGCTCGACGAACCCCGCGAACGGGGACGACACGCCCGACGACGGCCGCCGCAGGGAACTGCCTCCCGAGGTCCCGCCGACGCCCGGCAGGGCCGGTGCCGCGGCGGCGGGCGACGGGGCGGGCCCCGCGCCGGTGACCGGCCGCCAGCGGCTCGTGCAGGGGCTGTGGCCGCCGCGGCTGACACGCGCTCAACTCATCGTGGCCCTGCTGCTCTTCGTGCTGGGCCTGGGCCTGGCCATCCAGGTGCGGTCGACCAACGACAGCAGTGACGCGCTGCGCGGGGCGCGACAAGAAGATCTTGTTCGCATCCTGGATGAACTGGATGACCGAACTCAGCGTCTGGAAGATGAGAAGCGGCGCCTCGAAGAACAGCGCACCGGTCTCGAGAGCAGCTCGGACCAGGCCGAGGAGGCCCGCAAACAGACCGCCGAGAGGGAACGGCAACTCGGCATCCTGGCGGGCACGGTGGCCGCGCAGGGGCCGGGCATCACGCTGACGATCGACGACAAGAAGGGGACGGTGGAGGCACACATGCTGCTCGACGCCATCCAGGAGCTGCGCGCCGCCGGCGCCGAGGCCATCCAGGTCAATGACGTACGGGTGGTGGCCAGCACCCATCTGTCGGACGCGGCGGGCGGCGGTGTGCGGGTGGACGGCCAGAAGGTCGCCGAGCCGTACCGCTTCAAGGTCATCGGCAAGCCCCAGGACCTGGAGCCTGCGCTGAACATCCCCGGAGGGGTGGTGCAGACTCTGGAGAAGGAGCAGGCCACAGTCGTTGTCGCACGTACGGAGAAGATCGTCGTGGACGCCTTGCGACCGGCGAAGCGGCCTGACTACGCTCGGTCGTCCTCCCAGTGAGGCGGGGGTGCATGCGGGCTTCCGGTCCAGGGCATGAGGTTGCGGGGGGTCGGCGCACCCGGGACGGGGTGCGTGGTGGAAACTGTTTGGCGGATACGGACGTTGTGAAGATGTCCGTGTTGGCGATGCACGCCGGTGTGTGCAGTCAGGGTTCGTCCTGCCCCACGGGCGGGTCTGTTTCGGTCAAGGGGAATCGCCCGTGAAGTTGTTTGCGAAGTTGTTCGGCAAGAGTGCGCGTGAGGACGCGCGTCATCGTGCGCCGCGCCAGGGAGACGTGCCGGAGACCCAGGTGGGCGAGCGCCCGCTGTTCCGGGACCAGGTGGCTGGTCCGGGTGGTGACATTTCGGGCGGACAGGGCGCGTCGTCTGTTGACCCTGCTACTTCCGGCCGCATAGGTTTCGGGGATCCGTCGACCTCAGGTACGGGTGGAGGGTTTTCCGACCCGTACGCGTCCCATGCCCCAGCGGGGCAGCCGCGGCAGGAGGATCCGTCCATGTCGGCCCTGGTGTGTCAGAGGTGCGGTAACCGCAATGCGCAGGCGAGCCGGTTCTGTTCCAACTGCGGCGCGCCGCTGCGGCCCGGAGCGGTGAGCGAGCGCCCGTCCGAAACCACTTCGACGATCTCCATCTCCGGTCTTGAGGCCTACGACGCCGAGACCACGGGCCAGACGCCGTCCCCGGCGCTGTCGCCCGAGGCCCAGGCGGCCGTGGACGCCCTGCCGCTCGGCTCGGCGCTCCTCGTGGTCCGGCGCGGTCCGAACTCGGGCAGCCGCTTCCTGCTGGACGGCGACCTGACGACGGCGGGCCGTCACCCGCAGAGCGACATCTTCCTGGACGACGTGACCGTGTCGCGCCGCCACGTGGAGTTCCGTCGCGCCGCGGACGGCAGCTTCACCGTCGCCGACGTCGGCAGCCTCAACGGCACGTACGTGAACCGGGAGCGGATCGACTCCGTCGCCCTGTCCAACGGCGACGAGGTGCAGATCGGCAAGTACCGGCTGGTCTTCTACGCGAGCCAGCGGGGCATCTGACACTCCCCCGGACACCGTCCGGGGGAATCCCGAGGAAGGTCCATGCTGCACACACCGAGGGGCGGTGCCGGTCACGGCACCGCCGCTGCGGAACACCGGCTGATGAGCATCGGCGCCGTGCTGAACGTGCTGCGTGACGAGTTTCCCGAGGTCACCATCTCCAAGATCAGGTTCTTGGAGTCCGAGGGCCTCATCGAACCGCAGCGCACGCCGTCCGGATACCGCAAATTCAGCCCCGAGGACGTCGAGCGCCTGGCGCACGTCCTGCGGATGCAGCGTGACCACTATCTGCCGCTGAAGGTCATCCGCGAGCATCTGGACGCGATGGAGCGGGGCGAGCAGGTCACGCTGCCCTCGGTCGGGCAGCAGCGCGACGGGGGCGCCGACGGCGACACCGAAGCGCAGGACGAGCGCACCGCCGCCCGGGTGGGGCGCGAGGCCCTGCTCGCCGCCGTGGAGGCCGACGAGGGGCAACTGGCCGACTGGGAGACGTACGGCCTGATCGCCGCGCTGCCGGACGGCAGCTATGACGCGGACGCCGTGACCGTGGCCGCGCTCGTCGTCGAGCTGGGGCGGTTCGGTATCGAGCCGCGGCATCTGCGTGCCATGAAGGCCGCGGCGGAGCGGGACGCCGCGCTCGTCGACCAGGTCGTGGCGCCGCTGCGCAGGCACCGCAATCCGCAGACCAGGGCCCATGCGGAAGCACGTACGAAAGAGCTCGCGGGCCTTGCGGGACGGCTGCACACGGCCCTCGTGCACAGCGCGCTGGGCGTGCGGCCGCGCTGACTCGGCGGGAGCCCGACTACCCAAACCCGCCGGGCACGTCCTAGGGTTGCTGTGTGAACGAGCTCGACGTCGTAGGTGTCCGGGTCGAAATGCCCTCCAACCAGCCGATCGTGCTCCTGCGTGAAGTGGGAGGCGACCGGTACCTCCCCATCTGGATCGGACCAGGGGAGGCGACCGCCATCGCCTTCGCACAGCAGGGCATGGCGCCCGCACGGCCGCTGACCCACGACCTGTTCAAGGACGTGTTGGAGGCCGTCGGTCAGGAGCTCACCGAAGTGCGCATCACCGACTTGAGGGAAGGCGTGTTCTACGCCGAGCTGGTCTTCGCCAGCGGGGTCGAGGTGAGCGCCCGTCCCTCGGACGCCATAGCGCTGGCGCTGCGCACCGGGACGCCGATCTTCGGCAGCGACGGCGTGCTCGACGACGCGGGCATCGCGATCCCGGACGAGCAGGAGGACGAGGTGGAGAAGTTCCGCGAGTTCCTCGACCAGATCTCGCCCGAGGACTTCGGCACCAGCAGCCAGTGACAGGCCGGAATCCGCTGCGCGGGGGAGGCGCGGCCCGCAGGGAGCGGGCCGGGCGCCGACCGTGGCGGACGGACGGCTGAGAGACCCTGCGAGGGGCGGCCGAGGGGCCCGCTCCGGAGCATTCGGCTAGCCTTTCCCCGCAGGGCGGTACGGGAAACCACTCGCAGGGTGATTATCACTCGGCGTGGCGAGTGTGGCGATCGTTGACGAGCCCCTGGCGACTGCCTACCGTCGAGAAGGCAGGTCAAGGACGGAGGTCGGCGTGAGAAGCAGCGGCGACGGTACAGCGGTGGGCGGTTCGTATCCGCTGCACGGTGGCTCGGCCGAACCCTCGTTGAGGCGCCCGGTGCCGGTTCACGGTAGCGGCAGCCCGTCCGGACCGGAAGGCCAGGCGCAGCAGGGCGACAAGGAACAGATCGGCTACCGGGGCCCGACGGCGTGCGCGGCCGCGGGCATCACCTACCGCCAGCTCGACTACTGGGCGCGCACCGGTCTCGTCGAGCCCAGCGTGCGCGCCGCGGGCGGCTCCGGGACGCAGCGGCTCTACAGCTTCCGCGACGTCGTCGTCCTGAAGATCGTGAAGCGCTTCCTCGACACCGGTGTGTCGTTGCAGAACATCCGCACCACGGTCCAGCACCTGCGGGACAGCGGCTTCCGGGACCTGGAGCGCACGACGCTGATGAGCGACGGCGCGACGGTGTACGAGTGCACGTCGCCCAGCGAGGTGCACGAGCTGCTCCAGGGAGGTCAGGGCGTCTTCGGGATCGCCGTCGGCGTCGTCTGGCGCGACGTCGAGGCGGCGCTGTCGCAGCTGCACGGAGAGCGCGTCGACACGGGGGAGACCCTCGTCGGGAACCACCCGGGGGACGAGCTGGCGCAGCGCCGCAATCGCGCTGTGTGAGGCTCTGCGGGGCGAGCGGAGGCGCTGCGCCCTTCCACCTCCTTTTGCGCGCCTGAGGCGCGCACAGGGCCGTACGCGCCCTTGGTGGGCGCCTGCGCGTGCCGTCCGCTGGTCCGGCCCGTGGCCGAAAACTCCGGCTTCCCCGTAGTCAAAAGGTCCGGCCTGCCGTCGTACGTCCTCGCTGACTCGTCCGTCGCCGCTGGTCACGGGCATTGTCAGTGGCGTAGGGCAGCATCAGGGGCGTGAGAACCGCGCCGACGATCCTGCATCTCGACATGGATGCCTTCTACGCGTCCGCCGAGCAGGCCGCGAAGCCGAGCCTGCGCGGCAAGGCCGTCGTGGTCGGCGGCCTCGGGCCGCGGGGCGTGGTCGCGACCGCGTCGTACGAGGCCCGGCGGTTCGGGGTGCACTCGGCGATGCCGATGGGGCAGGCGCGGCGCCTCGCGCCGAACGCCGCGTACCTCGTGCCCCGCTTCGGCCTGTACCGGGAGGTCAGCGAGCAGGTCATGGGGTTGCTGCGGCAGCTGTCGCCGCTCGTGGAGCCGCTGAGCCTCGACGAGGCCTTCGTGGACCTGGAGGCGGGCGGCGTCGCCGACGACGAGGCGTCCGCGCGGGCCGTGGGGGAGCGGTTGCGGGCGGACATCCTGCGGGTGACCGGGCTCACCGGGTCCGTGGGCCTGGCCGTGTCCAAGATGCTGGCGAAGATCGCCTCGGAGGAGGCCAAGCCCGACGGCCTCGTCCTGATAGTTCCCGGCACGGAGCGGGCGCTGCTCGGGCCGATGCCGGTGCGGGTGCTGCCCGGGGTGGGCCCCGCGACCGGGGACCATCTGCGGCGGGCCGGTATCGCCACCGTGGAGGAGCTCGCCGAGGCCGGGGAGGACGAGCTGGTGCGGCTCCTGGGCAAGGCGCACGGCGGGGCGCTGTACGCGATGGCGCTGGCCCGGGACGAGCGGCCCGTGGTGGCCGAGCGGGACACCAAGTCGGTCAGCGTCGAGGACACGTACGACGTGGACATCCACGACCGGGTGCGGGTGCGGATGGAGGTGGCGCGGCTCGCCGACCGGTGCGTGCAGCGGCTGCGGGCGGCCGGGCACTCCGGGCGGACCATCGTCCTGAAGGTGCGACGATTCGACTTCTCGACGCTGACCCGCTCCGAGACGCTGCGGGGGCCGACGGATGATCCGGCCGTGGTGCGGGAGGCGGCAGCGCGGCTCCTGGAGTCCGTGGACACCACGGGCGGGGTGCGGCTGCTCGGCGTCGGGGTGAGCGGCCTCGCGGACTTCACGCAGGAGGACCTGTTCGCGCAGGCCCACGCGGTGCTGCAGACCGAGTCCCTGGCGCCCGGGGCCGAGGAGGAGGAAGCGGCGGCCGTCCCGGTGGCCGCCGTGGCCGAGGAGGGCGGGCCGGACGCGGCGTCCGGGCCGGGCGACGCGGTCGGGGAGCCGGTGGTGCCCGCCGAGCGGCGGTGGCCCGCGGGGCACGACGTCCGGCACGCGGTGTACGGGCCCGGATGGGTGCAGGGCAGCGGGCTGGGGCGGGTGACCGTGCGGTTCGAGACCCCGGATTCGGTGCCGGGGCGGGTGCGGACGTTCCGCACGGACGACCCGGAGCTGGAGCCTTCGGATCCGCTGCCTCTGGTGGTGGCGGACGCGGGGGCTTCGGCGCAGCGGGAGGACGCGGAGGGGGAGCCGGTGGGCCAGGAGACCCAGGAGACCCCGGAGGCCGCTTCGGTGGGGCGGGAGACCTCGGACGGGGAGGGAGGGGCGCTGCCGATGGTGGAGGGGGCCGGGTAGGCATCCTCGGGTAAGCGCCGCCCCGGCAGGCCCCCGGGGAGGCACCCTCGGGTGCGGGTGGTGCGGGTGGTGTGGGTGGTGTGGGTGGTGTGGGTGGTGTGGGTGGTGTGGGTGGTGCGGCGGGTCTGAATGGTGCCGCGGAGTGAGGCTGGTGTGGCGGGGCTGTCGGCTGCGTGGCGGTCAGGCGCCCGCCCCCTCCACGCCGCCCGCCCCATCCGCCCCATCCACCCCGTCCGCTCGGTTCACCCGGTCCGCCCGGCGGCCGAAGTCGTGGTCCGGCGGGGGCGGTGGCGTCACGTCCAGGCCGTAGTGGCGGTAGAGCTGGAGCTCCTGCTCGGGGGAGAGGTGGCGGCCCACGCCGAAGTCGGGGGCGTCCTTGATCAGGGCGCGCTCGAAGGGCACGCGCAGGGTGCCGTCCTGGACCAGCTCGCTGGGCTCCAGCGGGACGAACGCGTCACGGCTGAACAGACCGGTGCGTATGGCCGCCCACTCCGGGGCGCCCGTGGCGTCGTCGAGATAGATCTCGTCGACCGTGCCGATCTTGGTTCCGTCGCGGTCGAACGCCTTGCGGCCGATCAGATTGCGGGGATCGATATCTGTCTGCACGTTCCCTCCACTTGGTCGCAAGTCATCCGGGCTCATCCGTTTTTCGGTCGTCATACCTACGAAAGAGCACATCGGGACGGGCGGCCACTCGAGGGATCGGCCACGGACCGCGCTGGTAGGCTGGCAAGCGGCTGTTGACCCCGTGCGGGAGAGCTCTTCGGTGGCAGCACCGGAGGCGCCGAAGGAGCAACTCCTCCCCGGAATCTCTCAGGCCCCTGTACCGCACGGACGAGGCCACTCTGGAAAGCAGGGCGGGCGTCGGGCGGGCACGCCCGGAACCCTTCCTCACCGACGGTGAAAGCAGAGCCGCTCCGGCGGTCCTGTGAAGCTCTCAGGTTGAGATGACAGAGGGGGAGGCCGTCCGGGTACCCGCGCCGTGGTGCCCCTCGCAGGTCGTGTCAGACCAGGAGGCCTCCGCAATGACAGCCACCCCTCGCACTCCGCTCTCGCAGCTCGAGCAGGGAATCCCCTTCGAGCAGCGGCACATCGGGCCCGACGCGGAAGCCCGCGCCAAGATGCTCGCCCAGGTCGGCTACGGCTCCCTGGACGAGCTCACGGCCGCCGCCGTGCCGGATGTGATCAAGAACGCCGAGGCCCTCGAGCTGCCCGGTGCGCGCACCGAGGCCGAGGTCCTGGCCGAGCTGCGCTCCCTGGCGGACCGCAACCAGGTGCTCGACTCCATGATCGGGCTCGGCTACTACGGCACGTTCACGCCGCCCGTGATCCTGCGGAACGTGATGGAGAACCCCTCCTGGTACACCGCGTACACGCCGTACCAGCCGGAGATCTCCCAGGGCCGCCTCGAGGCGCTCCTCAACTTCCAGACCGTCGTCGCCGAGCTGACGGGGCTGCCCACCTCCGGCGCCTCGCTGCTCGACGAGGGCACCGCGGCCGCCGAGGCCATGGCCCTCTCCCGGCGCGTCGGCAAGGTCAAGAACGGCGTGTTCGTCGTCGACGCCGACGTGCTGCCGCAGACCATCGCCGTGATCCAGACCCGGGCCGAGCCGACCGGTGTCGAGGTCGTCGTCACGGACCTCAGCGACGGCATCCCCGCCGACCTCGCCGAGCGCGAGATCAACGGCGTACTGATCCAGTACCCCGGGGCCTCCGGTGCCGTGCGCGACATCAAGCCGGTCATCGAGCAGGCCCACGGCCTGGGCGCGATCGTCACCGTCGCCGCCGACCTGCTCGCGCTCACGCTGCTCACCTCGCCCGGCGAACTCGGCGCGGACATCGCGGTCGGCACCACGCAGCGCTTCGGCGTGCCGATGGGCTTCGGCGGTCCGCACGCGGGCTACATGGCGGTGCACGAGAAGTTCGCCCGCAACCTGCCCGGACGCCTGGTCGGCGTCTCCGTCGACGCCGACGGCAACAAGGCCTACCGCCTCGCCCTGCAGACCCGCGAGCAGCACATCCGCCGCGAGAAGGCGACCAGTAACATCTGTACCGCCCAGGTGCTGCTCGCCGTCATGGCCGGGATGTACGCGGTCTACCACGGCCCCGAGGGCCTGAAGACGATCGCCCGGCGCACCCACCGCTACGCCACGCTGCTCGCCGAGGGCCTCAAGGCCGGCGGCGTCGAGATCGTGCACGGCGCGTACTTCGACACGCTGACCGCGCGCGTGCCCGGCAAGGCCGCCGACGTGGTCGCCGCCGCGCGCGAGGGCGGGGTCAACATCCACCCGGTCGACGCCGATCACGTGTCGTTCGCCTGCGACGAGACCACCACGCGCGCCCAGCTCTCCGCGCTGTGGACGGCGTTCGGCGTCGAGGCCGACGTCGAGGCCCTGGACGCGAGCGTCGAGGACACGCTGCCCGCCGGGCTGCTGCGCACCGACGCGTACCTGACCCACCCGGTCTTCCACCAGCACCGCTCCGAGACCGCGATGCTGCGTTACCTGCGCCGGCTCGCCGACCGTGACTACGCGCTCGACCGCGGCATGATCCCGCTGGGCTCCTGCACGATGAAGCTCAACGCGACCACGGAGATGGAGCCCGTCACCTGGCCGGAGTTCGGGCAGCTGCACCCCTTCGTGCCCGCCCAGCAGGCGCAGGGCTATCTGACCCTGATCCGCGAGCTGGAGGAACGCCTCGCCGAGGTCACCGGCTACGACAAGGTCTCCCTCCAGCCGAACGCGGGCTCCCAGGGCGAGCTGGCCGGTCTGCTCGCGGTGCGCGGCTACCACCGCGCCAACGGCGACGACCAGCGCACCGTCTGCCTCATCCCGTCCTCCGCGCACGGCACCAACGCCGCGAGCGCCGTCATGGCCGGGATGAAGGTCGTCGTGGTGAAGACCGCCGACGACGGCGAGATCGACGTCGAGGACCTGCGCGCCAAGATCGAGAAGCACCGCGCCGAGCTGGCCGTGCTGATGATCACGTACCCGTCCACGCACGGCGTGTTCGAGGAGCACGTCGCCGACATCTGCGCGGCCGTGCACGAGGCGGGCGGCCAGGTGTACGTCGACGGCGCCAACCTCAACGCCCTGGTGGGCCTCGCCAAGCCGGGCCACTTCGGCGGCGACGTCTCGCACCTGAACCTGCACAAGACCTTCTGCATCCCGCACGGCGGCGGTGGCCCCGGCGTCGGCCCGGTCGCGGTGCGCGAGCACCTCGCGCCGTACCTGCCGAACCACCCGCTGCAGCCCGCGGCCGGTCCCGAGACCGGTGTCGGCCCGATCTCCGCCGCACCGTGGGGCTCGGCGGGCATCCTGCCGATCTCCTGGTCGTACGTCCGGCTCATGGGCGGCGAGGGCCTCAAGCGCGCCACGCAGGTGGCCGTGCTCTCGGCGAACTACATCGCCAAGCGCCTGGAGCCGCACTTCCCGGTGCTCTACACCGGCCCGGGCGGGCTCGTCGCGCACGAGTGCATCATCGACCTGCGGCCGCTGAGCAAGGCCACGGGCGTGAGCGTGGACGACATCGCCAAGCGCCTCATCGACTACGGCTTCCACGCGCCGACCATGTCCTTCCCGGTCGCGGGCACGCTGATGATCGAGCCGACGGAGAGCGAGGACCTGGTCGAGATCGACCGGTTCTGCGAGGCGATGATCGCCATCCGCGGGGAGATCGAGAAGGTCGCGAACGGCGAGTGGACCGCGGAGGACAACCCGCTGCGGAACGCGCCGCACACGGCGGCCGCCCTCGGCGGCGAGTGGGAGCACGGCTACAGCCGTGCCGAGGCCGTCTTCCCCGCCGGTGTGTCGACCGCGGACAAGTACTGGCCGCCGGTGCGCCGCATCGACCAGGCGTACGGCGACCGCAACCTGGTCTGCTCCTGCCCGCCGCTGGACGCGTACGAGGACTGAACCGCGGGCGGGCTGATCCCGACGGCCGAGGGGCCCGGGCGGCAGGCCGTGTGACCCGGGCACGAGTCAGGGCCGGTGCGGAGGACTTCGCGTCTTCCGGGCCGGCCCTGCGGTTCTTACTGGACTGTCTGCTTGTTCTCCGGACTATCGGTGGTGCTCCGCTTCCGTGCGGACGGCTCAGGCGGCCGTCATCACCTGATGGGTGCCCAGCGGCCGGTGCGGCGCGATGATCTCGCCGTTCGGCAGCAGCTCACCGGTGTCCTCGAAGAGCAGGACACCGTTGCACAGCAGGCTCCAGCCCTGCTCCGGGTGGTGCGCGATGAGGAGCGCGGCCTCCCGGTCGGCGGATTCGGCTGTCGGGCACGGCGGCTGGTGCTGGCACATGGAAGGGTTCTTTCGTTGCGAAGTGGTGGTTGTCGCGTCTGTGCTGCGGCTCGATGCGTTGGTCATGCCGCCCCCGTTCCCCCGTTGGTTGGTCGGTCCAGTCCAGTGTTGCCCCACGGCCGTGATTCCGCAGGGATTTTGCGGCAGTGCTCCCTACTGCCTTAAGGACGTATCACCCGCCCGGACGGTTCAGCCCAACTCCCCTGTCCCTTCGGGTGGTTCGGCGTGGCCGAAGTGGGCTAGTCCGGATGGGCAATCCGGGCAGGGGCGTGCCCCGCGGCCCAGGGGGCGGCGGGGCACGCAAACGGAATCGCGCCGGGCTCAGGCGGGCGAGCCGAGCAGCGGGGCCGGGGCCAGGCGGTGGATGAGCACCGGGAGGAGGTCGGCGGCGCGGTGCGGCCGGTGGGCGGCGATGCCGGGGGGCGCCGGGGCGAGCGGCACCAGGATGTCGGTGGGGGCGAGCGGCCCGCCCGCGGCGTCCGCCGTGCGGTCGGCGTGCAGCCACAGGGTGAGCATGTAGAGCTCCGGTACGGACAGCAGGCGCGGCTGGTAGAGCTGCGGCATGGCCTCGGCGTGGCGCAGCGCGCGCTCGGCGGACGCGATGTACGGGCCCTCGCAGAAGTGCGAGAACGCCCAGCCGTCGGGGGTGAGCATCGTCTCCGCCGCGGCCACCGCGCGCTCGCCGCAGCGGATCAGGAAGCGCCAGCCGGTGAGCTTGGTGGCCGCTCCGGTTCCCGGTGCGGGCTCCGTCGCCGTGTGGTCCAACTCGTGCACGGGCAGCGGGACATCCGGGCTCACGGGCCCTTGGGCGGTGCGCAGGGACGGGGTACGGGCCTCGCGGACGGCGGTGGGAGAGCTGAGGGCCGCGAGGACGCTGCGCAGTGCGGGCGCGGGAGCCGGGGGAACATGCAGCGGCATGGTGGGTCGCCTCTCTTATTCGACAGGCACAAGTGGAGCGGGGGGCAGGTGCGGACGGCGCTGTCTGCTCGGGGCCAGAGGGGGCGGGGGCAGGGGCCCCGGGGGGCGGGGGACCGCGAGCGCCAACTCTCTGCCTCAACCCGGGAGTTTATACGACACGTGTTCAGGAAGTGTTTCGGCTAGCTGTTCCTCATATGCCGGGCAAGTCGTCATTCGGTCGCTCTTCCGGGGGATTTCTCCTGATTCCGGATCGTGTCCGGGTGTGTGACCTCGGGATTTATCGCGGCCGCGGTCGGCTGATTCTCGTCGGTTTTTTCACCACAACCGGAGGAACGGAAAGCGACATCGCGTCCCCTGTCCGCCCCTTGCTCGTCCCACGCCCGTCTCATGCCCCGTGAATGTGCCGCACGGCACATTCTGGAGCCTACCGGTCCAGGGGCTCGCGCGGGGCGTTATGGATCACATCGTCGGGGCATCATCCCCCGTACACAGCGGCCGGGTCGTTGGCTGCCCATCCGGAGGAGGGACACTTCGATGGGGGAAAAGGTCGAGGCGGGATCGTACGACCTGTCCGATCGCCAGCTGTACCGGATCAAGCACCGGCAGTGCCTCGCCGCGCTCGGGCGGATGCTCGACGAGCGGCGCTTCGACCGGCCCAAGAACCTGTTGGGCCTGGAGATAGAGCTGAATCTCGCGGGGCCCGACGGCACGCCGAGAATGATGAATGCGGAAGTTCTCAGGCGCATCGCGAGCCGGGATTTCCAGACCGAACTCGGAATGTTCAATCTGGAAGTGAACATTGCCCCGCACCGGCTCGGCGGCCGTGTTCTCGACCAGCTCGCCGAGGAGTTGCGCACGGCGCTCGCCTACGCCCACCGGAAAGCGAACGAGGTGGACGCGGGCATCGTGATGATCGGCATTCTGCCGACCCTGAGCCGCGCGGACCTGGTGTCCGCGAACCTCTCCGAGGACGACCGCTACGCGCTGCTCAACGACCAGATGGTGGCGGCCCGCGGCGAGGACTTCGCCCTGGACATCGAGGGCGTGGAGCGGCTGCGGTGTTCGTCGGCGTCCATCGCGCCCGAGGCCGCGTGCACGTCGGTGCAGCTGCACCTCCAGGTCACGCCGGGCAAGTTCGCCGACGTGTGGAACGCGGCGCAGTCGATCGCGGCCGCCCAGGTCGCGGTGGGCGCCAACGCGCCGTTCCTGTTCGGGCGCGAGCTGTGGCGCGAGTCGCGGCCGCCGCTGTTCCTGCAGTCCACGGACACGCGGCCGCCCGAGCTCCAGGCGCAGGGAGTGCGGCCGCGCAGCTGGTTCGGGGAGCGCTGGGTCAGCAGCGCGTACGACCTCTTCGAGGAGAACGTGCGCTACTTCCCGGCGCTGATCCCGCTGTGCGACCACGAGGACCCGCAGCGCGTGCTCGACGACGGCGGGGTGCCGCAGCTGGGCGAACTGACGCTGCACAACGGCACGGTGTACCGCTGGAACCGCCCCGTGTACGGCATCGCCGACGGAGTGCCGCACCTGCGCGTGGAGAACCGGGTGCTGCCCGCGGGCCCGACCGTCACGGACGTCATCGCCAACGCCGCCTTCTACTACGGGGTGGTGCGCGCGCTCGCCGAGGAGGCGCGGCCCGTGTGGAGCAGGCTGCCCTTCGAGACGGCGGCCCGGAACTTCGACACCGCGTGCCGCCACGGCATCGAGGCGTCCCTGGAGTGGCCGCGGCGCGGGCGGTACGGCGGCCTCGCGCAGGTGGCGGCCGTCGATCTCGTACGCGACGAACTGCTGCCGCTGGCCGGGGCCGGTCTCGACGCGTGGGGCGTGGAGCCCGCCGATCGCGATCTGTACCTGGGTGTGATCGAGGAGCGGTGCAGGCGGCGGGTCAACGGCGCGTCCTGGCAGGCGGCGACGTACCACCGGGCCCTGGAGCGCGGCCTGGAGCGCGACGCGGCCCTCGCGGCCACCACGCGCAGGTACTGCGAGCTGATGCACGCGGGGGAGCCGGTGCACACCTGGCCCGTGGGCCTTCCGGAGCCGGCGCTGCCGGTGCGGTGACGCGCCGCGGCGCGCCGGGGCCCCGGTGGAGGTGCGGGCCCCGGGCGCGCCGCGTGGCGCGCGTGATCTCGTGAGCGCGGGTCGGCCGACCGCCCCCGGCGGTCATCGGGCAAGCTTGACGACCAGGCGCGGCCTCGTACCGATCGGTGCGGCGGTGCGGTGCGGTGCGGTGAGCGACGAGGCGGGATCACGCAGTGGAGGCAGAAGTGCGAGCGGAGCCGGGGCCGACGGCTGGTGTCCTTCCGGAGGCGAAGCCGTCGCGGCGGTCCTTGCGCGACGAGACGCTGCTCGTCCTCGCCCTGTCGCTCGGCGCGAGCGGCGTGTCCGCGCTCATCAGTTTCATCGGCTCGGTCACCAAGCCGGGCGGGCTCAAGGACCAGGCGGCGACCCTCAACTCCTCGGCGGCCCCGGGGCGGCCCTGGCTGGACCTCGCGTGGCAGCTGTTCGGCATCACCACCGCCCTGGTGCCGGTCGCCCTCGTGGCCCACTTCCTGCTGCGGGAGGGCTCGGGCCTGCGGGTGCTCGGCTTCGACCGGACGCGGCCGTGGCCGGACCTCGGCCGGGGGGCCGCGGTGGCGGCGGTGATCGGCTCCACGGGCATCGCCTTCTATCTGGCGGCCCGTGGCCTCGGCTTCAATCTGACGGTGGTGCCGGAGGACCTGCCGGACGTGTGGTGGAAGTATCCGGTGCTCGTCCTGTCGGCGCTGCAGAACTCGATCCTCGAGGAAGTGATCGTCGTCGGCTATCTGCTGCGCAGGCTCGACCAGTTGGGGTGGTCGCCGATGGCCGCCCTCGGGGCGAGCTCGGTGTTGCGCGGCTCGTACCACCTGTACCAGGGCATCGGCGGGTTCGTCGGCAACATGGCGATGGGTGTGGTCTTCGTCCTGCTCTACCGCCGGTGGGGCCGGGTCGGGCCGCTGGTCGTGGCGCACTCGCTCCTGGACATCGGGGCGTTCGTCGGTTACGCGCTGCTCGCCGGGAAGGTGGGGTGGCTGCCCACCGCGTGACGTGCCGGGGCGGCGGCCGGCCGCCGCCCCGGGCCGTGCCGAGCGCCCGCCGCGTGAGCCGACGCGGCGGGCGCTCGCGCGTCAGGCCAGCAGGTCGCCCTCGATGACGGTGACCGCGCGGCCGGTCAGCAGGGTGCGGTCGCCGCGCAGATCGGTGCGGACCAGGCCGGAGCGGGGCGAGGCCTGCAGACCCGTCAGGTCGGTGCGGCCGAGGCGCGCGGACCAGAAGGGCGCGAGGGCGGTGTGCGCGCTGCCCGTGACCGGGTCCTCGTCGATGCCCACGCGCGGGAAGAAGCCGCGCGAGACGAAGTCGTAGCCGCGGGCGGGGTCCTCGGCGAGCGCGGTCGCGATGATGCCCCGCTCGGAGTGCCGGGCCAGGGCCCGGTGGTCGGGGGCGAGGGAGCGGAGCGTCTTCTCGTCGGCCAGCTCGACCAGCAGGTCGCCGGTGTGCGGCCCGGTGTCGTACACGGCGAGCGGCTCGGCGCCGAGCGCTTCGGCGATGCCGTCCGGGGCAGCGGTCGCTGTGAGCGGGGCCGTCGGGAAGTCCAGCGTGAGCGTGCCGTCCGCGTGGCTGGTGGAGACGAGCACCCCGGCCCGGGTGGCGAACCGCACCGTGCCCCGCGCCGTGCCCGTGGTGTGCAGGACGTGGGCGAGGGCCAGGGTGGCGTGGCCGCACAGGTCGACCTCGGTGGCGGGCGTGAACCAGCGCAGGGCCCAGTCGGCGTCGCCGCCCGGCGGCAGGGGGTGTGCGAAGGCGGTCTCGGCGTGGTTGACCTCGGTGGCCACGTGCTGGAGCCAGACGTCGTCCGGGAACGAGTCGAGCAGCAGGACGCCCGCCGGGTTGCCGGTGAAGGGGCGCTCGGCGAAGGCGTCGACGATGCGGATGCGCTTCCGTGGGGATGTCGTCATGGGGCGACCGTAGGGGGCCAGTGAGGGCCTTCGGTAAGGCCAATCCACTGAAACTGGCTCTGCTTGGTGGTGCGGGGTGGTTTTTGGTCATGGGTGCGGGCCGTGTCGGTGGGTGCGTGACGGCAGGGGATTTGCCAGCCGAACAGTTCCGATATATCGTTGAGGCATCGCGACTGATCAACGATGTCACTGATGGGTGGCAGCACTGATCGGCGATGTCGCTGATCAGCGGATGAGCGGCGAAGTGAAGGAGCGAGGAAAGGAATGATCGACATGCGTTCCCACGGTTTTGAACACGAGCACCAGCGCGGTCGCGGACGCGGTCCCTTCGGCCCCGGCCCCGAGGGGCGCGGCGGCTTCAGCGGCGGCTTCGGCGGCGGCTTCGAAGGGCGGCGCGGAGCGTTCGGCCCCTTCGGGCCCGGCTTCGGGGGCCCCGGTCCCTGGGGCGGACGCGGCGGGCGGGGCGGTCCCCGCGGCCGCGCCCGGCGCGGCGACGTACGCGCCTCCATCCTGGCCCTCCTGAAGGACCGGTCCATGCACGGCTACGAGATGATCCAGGAGATCGCCGAGCGCAGCGGCGGGGCGTGGAAGCCCAGCCCCGGCTCCGTCTACCCGACCCTCCAGCTCCTGGAGGACGAGGGCCTGATCGTCAGTGAGAGCGAGGGCGGCAAGAAGCTCTTCTCGCTCACCGAGTCCGGCCGCGCCGCGGCCGACGAGGGCACGGACGCGCCCTGGGAAGAGGCCGGGCGCGGGGTCGACTGGGAGGCCCTGACCGAGATCCGGCAGGCCGGATTCGGTCTGATGGAGGCGTTCGGCCAGGTCTGGAAGACCGGGTCCAAGGAGCAGCGCGAGAAGGCCCTGACCGTCATCAACGACGCGCGCAAGAAGCTGTATCTGATCCTCGCCGATGAGGACTGAGGCGGCGAGGACCGTGCCCTGCGCGCGGCCGTCCGGGCGCCCCGCACGAGCTGTGCGGGGCGCCTTCCTCGTCCCGCCGCTTTCCACGCCCGGGTGCCGCGGGCCCGCCCGCCGGTGGCGTTGTGAGCGGTGCGGGCCGCGCGCTCACGTCACCAGGTCGCCCAGCTTCCGCAGCGACTCGTTGAGCGCCGCCGTCACCGAGTCCCTGAGTTTGCCCGCCATCATCGAGACCGCCGCGCCGCTGAACTCGCCGTTGGCGCGCACCGTCGTCGCCCCGCCGTCCGGCTCCACCGTGTAGCGGGTGCCGACCGTGACGCCCATGGGGCCCTTGCCCTTGATCGCGAACGTGCGGCCGGGCTCCAGGTCCACGACCGTCCAGGCGACCTCGGCGGGGAAGCCCATCAGCTTCATGTTCTCCGTGAACGTTCCGCCCACTTCCAGCGAGGCGGGCGGGCCCTGTGGAAAGCCGGTGTGCGTCGCGTTCCACTTGCCGTACTGGGACAGATCGGTGAGCTGCGCCCAGACCTTCTCCGCTGGTGCCTCGATCCGTGCCTCCGCGCTGACTGCGGGCACTGCGACCACCCCTTCTCGTCGGGCGCTGCGGCGGGCGCAGCGACGGTGTCGCGGAAAGTAGCCCCCGGGTCCACAACATTCAAGACGGCCGAACCGGCCGTCCGTGGCGGGCGGATAGGCTGGCCGACCCACCTCCCCGCCCTGTCGGAAGGCCCCCGCATGCCAGCATCCACCCGCCCCCCGGCTTCCGCCGCCGTCGTGGCGCGGCTGCGCGCTGCGGGCTGTGTGTTCGCCGAGGAGGAGGCGGAACTGCTCGCGGCCGCCGCCGCGAGCCCCGAGGAACTCGACGCCATGGTGGCGCGGCGGGCGAGCGGCCTGCCGCTGGAACACGTCGTGGGCTGGGCCGAGTTCGCGGGCCTGCGCATCGCCGTGGACGCCGGGGTCTTCGTGCCGCGCAGGCGCACCGAGGCCCTCGTCCGCGAGGCGGCCGCGCTCGCCGCGCCCGGTGCCGTCGTCGTCGACCTGTGCTGCGGGTCCGGCGCCCTGGGGGCCGCGGTCGCGGCCGCGCTCGGCCGGGCCGAACTGCACGCCGCCGACATCGACCCGGCGGCCGTGGCCTGCGCGCGCCGCAACGTGAGCGGTGCCGGAGGCCGGGTCTACGAGGGCGATCTGTACGAGGCGCTGCCCACCGGGCTCCGCGGCCGGACCGACGTCCTGCTGGCCAACGTGCCGTACGTGCCGTCCGACGAGGTCGCCCTGCTGCCCGTCGAGGCCCGCGAGCACGAGGCGCGCGTCGCGCTCGACGGCGGCGCCGACGGGCTCGACGTGCTGCGGCGGGTGACGGCGGACGCGGTGCGCTGGCTGGCGCCGGGCGGATCCCTGCTGTTCGAGACGAGCGAGCGCCAGGTGGCCTCGGCGGTCGAGGCCGTCACGGACGCGGGCCTCGTACCGCGCGTCGTCAGGGACGAGGAGCTGTACGCCACGGTGGTGACCGGCAGGCGCCCCGCGTAGGGGACCCGTGCCCGGTCGCCCCGGTGCGGCCGAAGGCGCCGGTCGGACCCCGGCCCGGGTCAGCCGACGTGCTGTATCTCGGCCGCGTCGAAGAGGTCGCAGGCCCGGGGGAAGGGGCCTTCGTCGTGGCAGTGCCAGGCGTCCCAGAACAGGTCGGCGGGCAGGGCGTCCTCCGGCGCGTACACGCGGTACACGTACAGTCGGCCGTCGACCGCTGGCAGGGTGACCAGCCAGCACCTGCTCTCCATGCCACAGACAGACGAGCGCCGGAGCGAACTGGTTGCGCACCCGGCGCGAAGCACAGCAGCGCGCGCCCCACCAGCGGAAACAGCGGAAAGTCATCCCTAAGGAGGACAACCCGCCCGGCAGTGCCCAACTTGCGCGGGACGCGGAAATGCTTCCCGCCGCCGATGCCGGGAGCGCCGGGGGCTGATGGGGTGGGAGGTGTGCAAAGCCGTACCCCCCAGGGCGCCGAACCCGGCCCGACCCGAACCGACGTCGATCCCCGTCTGAGCGCGGCGCTGGCCTCGGTGGTGTCCGGCGCGCGCAGGCGGGCCGTACGGGACGGGGACCGGCAGGTCGACACGGCGCATCTGCTGCACTCGCTCCTCGAGTACGAGCCCCAGGTGCGGGCGGTCTTCGACGGCGGGCCGCAGATCGCGCGGCTGCTCGGCTATCTCGTCCAGCGCAGCATCGGCTACGGCCTCCAGTGGCAGGGCACCGTCGAGGACTCCGGGGCCGTGCCGGTCGTGCCGTCCGCCAAGGAAACGGTTCTCTCGCCCGCCGCCGCCGGAGCCATGGAGGCGGCGCACGAGCGTGCCGTGCTGCGCGGCGAGCCGCGGGCCCACGGCGTCGACGTGCTCGCCGCCCTCGCCGCCGACCGGGAGTGCCGGGCCGTCGAGGTGCTGCGGCGCGCGGGCGTCGACGCCGACGCGCTGCTCGCCCGGCTCGAGAGCGACGGCGACGCGGAGCGCGAGCCCGTCGTGTGACGGCCCGCGCGCCGGCCGCGACCGGCGCACACCGCACGCGGCAGGCGTCCGCCGATTGAGACAGTGGTCATCAGGCGTGACGGTCATGACCCCGGCTGTCATCATGTGCCGGTGCGTGGGACTCAGGAGAAGCGTCGGGGCGCGGCGGCGGACGGCGGCAGAGGGCTCGGCCTCGGCCTCGCCCTGGTGTCGGCGGTCGCCTTCGGCGGCTCGGGAGTGGCGGCCAAACCGCTGATCGAAGCGGGGCTCGACTCGTTGCACGTGGTGTGGCTGCGGGTCGCGGGCGCCGCGCTCGTGATGCTGCCCGTGGCCTGGCGGCACCGGGCGCTCGTGCGCCGCAGGCCCGTGCTGCTCGCCGGGTTCGGACTGCTCGCCGTCGCCGGTGTGCAGGCCTGTTACTTCGCCTCGATCTCGCGCATCCCGGTCGGTGTGGCCCTGCTCGTGGAGTACCTCGCGCCCGCGCTCGTCCTCGGCTGGGTGCGGTTCGTGCAGCGCAGGCCCGTGACGCGGGCGGCGGCGCTCGGTGTGGTGCTCGCCGTCGGCGGGCTCGCCTGCGTCGTCGAGATCTGGGCGGGGCTGAGCTTCGACGCGCTCGGGCTGCTGCTCGCGCTCGCCGCCGCCTGCTGCCAGGTCGGCTACTTCGTCCTCTCCGACCAGGGCAGTGACGCGGGCGACGACGCCCCGGACCCGCTCGGCGTCATCGCGTACGGCCTGCTCGTCGGCGCGGCCGTGCTCACGGTCGTCGCACGCCCTTGGGGCATGGACTGGGGCGTGCTCGGCCGGGCCGCCGACATGGACGGCTCGCGCGTGCCCGCCTGGGTGCTCATCGGCTGGATCGTGCTGCTCGCCACGGTCGTCGCGTACGTCACCGGAGTCCTTTCGGTGCGCCGCCTCTCGCCGCCGGTCGCGGGGGTCGTGGCCTGTCTCGAAGCGGTCGTCGCCACCGTGCTCGCCTGGGTCCTGCTGGGGGAGCGGCTCTCGGCGCCGCAGCTCGCCGGGGGCGCCCTCGTCCTCGTGGGCGCGTTCATCGCCCAGTCGTCGGCGCCGCGGAAGCCGTCGTCCGGCGCGGCCGCGGGCGCCGTCCCGCGATCCGAACAGCAGTTGTCCCCGAACGGGACCGGCGCATAGGGTGCCGATCATGCACGCACGAGCACTCGTTCTTCCGCCTCCGGCCGCCTGAGCGCGGGCCCTTCACGGATCACGCCCGGCCGTCGGCCGGGCCGAACGGTGCTGCCCGCAGACGACAGTCCCAGACCTGCGTCCTCGCGGCCCGTGCGGATGTCGCCCCTTCTGTCTTGCGGGCGGCCCCTGGTGAGCCGGGTGCCCACGGGCACCCATCGTCGCCACGCCCGGCCGTGACGCGGTCTCCTTCCCGAACCGCTGCGGAGATTCCACGTGTCGAGCGTGTCCAGCATGTCCCCCGCGTCCACGGACGCGACCCCCGTCGCCCCCACCGCCCTGCCCCGGCTCTCCGTGGGCCGCGGCCTCGTCTATCTGAGCATCGCCGGAGCCGCCTGGGGCACCGCCGGTGCCGCCGCCTCGCTGGTCTTCTCGGCCGGTGACATGGGGCCCGTCACCCTGTCCTTCTGGCGCTGCGCCGGAGGGTTCCTGCTGCTGCTCGCCGCGCGCCTGGTGCGGCCGCGCGGCGGCGCGCGCGAGGCCGCGCGGCCGCCGCTGCGCCGCAGGGCCCTGCGCGTCACCGCGATCGGCCTGGCCCTGACCGTGTTCCAGACCGCGTACTTCGCCGCCGTGGAGGCCACCGGGCTCGCCGTCGGCACGGTCGTCACGCTCGGGGCCGGTCCGGTGCTCATCGCGCTCGGCGCCCGCCTGGCCATGGGGGAGCGCCTCGGCGTCGGCGGTCTGTGCGCGGTGGGCGGAGCGCTCGCCGGGCTCGGCGTCCTCTTCGTGGGCGGCGGCGAGTCGGCCGTGCGCCCCTGGGGCGTCGTCTTCGCCCTGGCGTCCGCCGCCGGGTACGCCGTCATGACGCTCCTGACCCGGTGGTGGGGGCGGACCGGCGAGGGCGACGCGTCCAGCACCACGGTGTGGTCGTTCGCGGTGGTGTCGCTGACCTTGCTGCCGTTCGCCGTGGCCGAGGGGCTGTGGCCGCACGCCGCCGACGCCACCCGCGTGCTCGGCTGCCTGCTGTACATCGCCGCCGTGCCGACGGCCCTCGCGTACGCGCTGTACTTCGCCGGGGCGGCCGTCGTCCGCTCCGCCACCGTCTCCGTGATCATGCTCCTGGAGCCGGTGAGCGCGGCGGTCATCGCCGTCGCCCTGCTCGGTGAGGAGCTGAACGCCGCCACCGTCGCGGGCACCCTCCTGATGCTCGCGGCCGTCACGGGCCTCGCCGCGGCGGAGGCGCGCGCCGCGGCCCGCGCGCGCCGCGCGGAGGCGACGGCCTAGGGACCGTCCGGCGGGCGGGGCGCACCGTCCCGCCCGCCGCGCGGATCAGGGCTCGATCAGATAGTCCGGGACCTCGATGCCGGGCTTCAGGTCGGCGGACGCGACGACCGGGTCGTAGCCCTTGCGCAGCGGCACGACGCCCGCCCAGTACGGCAGGTCCATGTCCTCGGGGTCGTCGCTCGGATCGCCGGCGCGCACCTTCGCGGACACCTCGTCGAGGTCGAGGCGGAGCACGGCGGTCGCGGCCAGCTCCTTGGCGTTCGCGGGCCGCGAGTCGGCGGCGCGCCCCGGCACCACGTGGTCGACGAGCGCGTCGAGCGCGGTCCGCTTCTCCTCCGGGTCCGTGACCTGGCGCGCGATGCCGTGCACCACCACGGAGCGGTAGTTGATCGAGTGGTGGAAGGCCGAGCGGGCGAGCACGAGTCCGTCCACGTGCGTCACCGTCAGACACACCGCGAGGCCCGGGTCCGCCTGCTCGTCCGGCTGCCCCGCACCGGCCATCCGCAGTGGGCGCGACCCCGTCGAACCGTGCACGTAGAGCCGCTCGCCGACCCGTCCGTACAGCGTCGGCAGGACGACCGGGGCGCCGTCGCGGACGAAGCCGAGGTGGCACACGTACGACTCGTCGAGTATCGCGTGCACCGACGCGCGGTCGTACGCCGCGCGTTCGCGGGCCCGGGTGGGCACGGTGCGGTCGGTCGCCGCATAGGGGGTGCTGTCCGGTGCGGCCGGGTGCGTCGTCGTCTCCATGGCTTCTCCCTCGGGTGCGCGTCGTGCTCCGGCGTCCGCGTGCCGTGCGTGCCGCCGTGTTGCCTCATCTATTGCACTAGTGCATACTATGCTTTGTGCTAGGAGAGTATCCGATCGCCGGGCGGGGCGCAGCCGAGATCGCCGCCAGTGTCGAGCGCGCCGTGGGGCGCGGTGACCTGGAGCCGGGGCAATCGCTGCCCCCGATGCGGGAGTTGGCGCGCCAGCTGGGGGTGAATCCCAACACGGTGGCGGCGGCCTACCGCACGCTGCGCGAGCGCGGTGTCATCGAGACGGCCGGGCGGCGCGGCAGCCGGGTGCGCAGCAAGCCCGCGACCACCGCGCGCGAGTACAGCCGCCTCGTCGTGCCGCCCGGGGTGCGGGACGTCGCCAGCGGCAACCCGGACACCGCGCTCCTGCCCCCGCTGGCCGAGGCCTTCGCGACGGCGGCGGCGCACGCGGACCAGCACCCCGACCTGTACGGGGAGTCCGCCGTCGACCCCGAGTTCGGCCGCTGCGCGCGCGGGACGCTCGACCGGGACGGCGTGCCCCAGGGACCGCTGGCCGTCACCTCCGGAGCGCTCGACGCGATCGAGCGGGTGCTCGTCGCCCGGCTGAAGGTCGGCGACGCGGTGGCCGTGGAGGACCCCGGGTGGGGCAGCGTCCTCGACCTCGTGCCCGCGCTCGGCCTGCGCCCGGTCCCGGTCGGCGTCGACGACGAGGGGCCGCTGCCCGACGACGTCGAGCGGGCGCTGCGGGCGGGGGCCCGCGCGCTCGTCGTCACCGCGCGCGCCCAGAACCCGACCGGCGCGGCCGTCGGGGCCGCACGCGCGCGTGCCCTGCGCGAGGTCCTCGCCGCGCACAAGGAGACGCTGGTCATCGAGGACGACCACGGCCACGGCATCGTCGACCTGCCGCTGCACACCCTGACCGGTGTGACCCACGCCTGGGCGTTCGTCCGCTCCACGGCCAAGGCGTACGGCCCGGACCTGCGCCTGGCCGTGCTCGCCGGTGACGTCGAGACGGTCGACCGGGTGCAGGGCCGGCTGCGGCTCGGGCCCGGCTGGGTCAGCAAGGTGCTCCAGCGGGCCGTCGTCCACCTCTGGGAGGGCGGCGCCGTGGATGCGAGCGAGGTGGCGGCGGCGTACGGGCGCAGGCGCGACGCGCTGATCGCGGCCCTCGCGGAGCGCGGCGTCACGGCGTACGGACGCAGCGGCATGAACGTGTGGGTGCCGGTCCCCGACGAGACGGGGGTGGTGGCCCGCATGCTGCACGCGGGGTGGGCGGTCGCCCCGGGAGCGCGCTTTCGCCTGAGCGCTCCCCCGGGCGTGCGGATCACCGTCTCCGCGCTCGGCGGGGGCGACATCGCGGCCGTGGCCGAGGCCCTGGCGGCGGCTGTGGGGCCGGTGGTGGAGCGCCGCTACGGCTGACGGCCGCCGGCTGCCTGCCGGTGCGCGGTCCGCCGCACTCCTCCGGTGGTGCTCACTTCTGTCTGCGCGGCTTGGACTGGGTGAGTGCGGCTCCCGCCAGGACGATGACGGCGCCTATCGGGGTCGTCCAGGTCAGGGACTCGCCGAGCACGGCGACGCCCGCCGCCGTCGCGATCACCGGGGTGAAGTACGTGACCATCTGGGCCGTCGTCGGGCCGACCTCGGCGACGATGTCGTACTGCACCAGGAAGGCGAGCCCGGTGCCGACCGCGCCGAGGGCGACGACCGCGAGCAGCGGCACCACGGGGAAGTGCCGCGGCAGGGACGTGAACAGCGGGGTCACGACGGCCAGTTCGACCGTGGCGACGAGGAGCTGGGCGCCGGTGAGGGAGAGGTTCGAGTGGCCGGAGCCCGCCAGGGTGCGGCGGACGTAGATCCAGCCGATCGGGTAGCACAGCGAGGCCAGCAGGGCCATGCCCGTGCCCCGGGCGTCCAGGCCGCTGAAGCCCTGCCAGGCGCCGAGCACCGTGAGCACGCCGAGGAAGCCGAGGCCGAGGCCCGCGACCCGGCGGCGCGTGGGGCGGTCCTCGGAGAGCGCGACGAGGGACAGGGCCATGCCCCACAGCGGCGACGTCGCGTTGCAGATCCCCGCGAGCGTCGAGGGGATCGTCAGCTCCGAGTACGCGAACAGGGAGAACGGCGCCGCGTTGAGCAGGAGTGCCGCCACCGCCAGATGCGCCCAGGTGCGCGGGGTGCGGGGGAGCCGCTCGCGCTTCACGACCAGGAAGACCGCGACCACCAGCGTGCCGAACAGCAGCCGCCCGAAGGTGACCTGGAACGGCGCGTACCCCTCCGTGCCGACCTTGATGAACAGGAAGCTGAAGCCCCAGACCAGGGAGAGGAACGCGAAGCGCAGACGCCAGTCCAGCTTGCGCCGGCCGTCCGCGCGCGGGGAGGCGGCTTGGGCGGGCGCGGGCGCGGGCGCGGGCGCGGGCGCGGACGGGGGCGCGGAGGTCGGGGCCGGAGCGGCGGCGGAGGTGCTCATGGTCGTCACGATGGATCAGTGGAAGGCTTAGCACAAGCGAGTTTTTGTCACTTGTATCGCGTAGCATTGCTTATATGTCGATCCTGGAGCGGCCATGTTGAATCTGGAGCGCCTGCGGACCCTCGACGCGCTCGCGCGGCACGGATCGGTGAGCGGTGCCGCCGCCGGGCTGCACGTCACGACGTCCGCCGTCTCGCAGCAGATGACCAAGCTGGAGCGCGAGGTGGGCCAGCAGCTGCTGGCGAAGAACGGCAGAGGTGTGCGCCTCACGGATGCCGGGCGGCTGCTCGCCGACCACGCCGCGCGCATCCTGTCCCAGGTGGAGCTGGCCCAGTCCGATCTGGAGCGACAGCGCGGCAAGGCGGTCGGCGAGCTGCGGATCGCCGCGTTCCCGACGGCGATGCGCGGGCTGCTGCCCACCACCCTCGCCTCGCTGCGGGCCCACCACCCGGGCCTGCGCGTGACGGCCGAGGAGCTGGAGCCCCAGGCGGGCGTCCAGAAGGTGGTGCGCGGCGACCTGGACGTGGCGGTGGTCCTCGACTGGTACAACAAGCCGCTGCCGCTGCCCGAAGGCCTGCTGAAGGCCCCTCTGCTCGACGACCCCGCCGATGTGGCGATGCCCGTGGCGCACCCGCTGGCCGACCGCCCGGAGGTCGACCTGGAGGACTTCGCCGAGGACGAGTGGATCACGTGGACGGAGGGCGAGTTCTGCCACGAGTGGCTGATGTTCACCCTGCGCGGCCAGGGCTTCGAGCCGCGCATCGCCCACCGCGCAGAGGAGCACCACACCCAGCTCTCCCTGGTCGCGGCCGGGCTCGGCGTGTGCGTGGTGCCGCGGCTCGGCCGCGACCCGATGCCCGCGGGCGTGCGGACCGTGCCGGTCCGCCACCGGGTGCGCCGGCACGTGTACGTGGTGTGGCGCGCGGACGCCGACCGCCGCCCGTCGATCCGCGCGGCGGTGGAGGCGCTGCGGGTGGCGGGCGCGGGGCTCGGCTGAGGGGGGCGGCCGTGGCGGGTGGTGGTGGGGCCCTGGCTCGGCCACGGCCCCTGCTGAGGGCCTGGCCGCGATCCCTGCTGCGGCCCCGGCCGTGCGTGTCCGGCCGCGGCCCGCCCGGTCGTGACCTGTCAGGCCATGGCGTCGGCGCGCGCTACCGGCCGGGCCGCGCCAGCTTCCGGAAGTCCCAGGACGTCACCGCGTCCGGAGTGAGCCGCAGCCACGCGTGCCGCCCGTCGTGCACCATCGCGTCGAGGCCGAAGTTCTTGCGGGCGAACAGCCGCTCCACAGCGTCGAGTTCGGGGCAGGGCCCGCCGGTGCGCGGTGTCTCCCCGACGCGCTCGACGGTGCCGCTCAGCTCGACGCCGCGCAGCTCGCCGTACGCCTCGCCCGCGTCGACGACGGCCGCGATCCGCGGGTCGCGCCCGAGATCGGCCCAGCGCCTGCTGCGCGTGAGCGAGTACAGCCACAGGGACGTGCCGTCCCACACGAACCACAGCGGGCTCGCGTGCGGGGAGCCGTCGGCGGACACCGTCGCGACGCGGCAGGTCCGCTCGGTGGTCAGGAAGGCGTCCAGCTCGTCCGGCGTCATCATGATCCTGCGGCCGCGGCGCTGTGTCAGGGCCATGCGTCGTCTCCTCCTGAGGGGGCCGTGCGCGCGGTGGTCACGGCCGCGCGGCCGTGACCGTGCGACGTCGTGCCCGTGCGGGAGCGTGCTCGCGCGATGCCGTGCCCGCGCCGCGGCGGCCGTAGCTGACAATGCGTCAGATGAGCATGCGGTGTCTTCCGCCGGGACGCAATGCCGGTTAGCCTCCCGCGCACCGCGCACCGCGCACCGCGGCCGCCGGAAGGCCACGGACCGCGACCGGGCGGGCCGGGGCGCGCGCGACGGGCTCAGCCGAGGGGGACCATGCCCACGTACGAACAGCTCAGCCGTCTGCTCGACCCCGCGACCACCGCCCTGCTCACGGTCGAGTGCCAGCAGGGCGTCGTCGGGCCGCAGAGCGCGCTGCCCGAACTCGCCGAGGCTGCCCGCGCATCGGGGGCCCTCACCAATGTGGCGCGCCTGGTGGCCGCCGCGCACGTCGGCGGCGTCCAGGTCCTGCACGCCGTCGCCGAACGGCGGCCCGACGGGCGCGGGGCCAGCGGCAACGCCCGGCTCTTCAGGGCCGCGGAGAAGCTGCCCGTGCAGCAGCTGTCCGGCACCACGGCCGTGCGGGTCGCGCCGCCGATCGAGGTCGCCGAGGAGGACTTCGTCGTCCGCCGTCTGCACGGCCTCTCGCCGCTCGCGGGCACCGACGTCGACGCCCTGCTGCGCAACGTCGGCTGCCGCACCCTCCTGGTGACCGGGGTCTCGGCCAACGTGGCGATCCCCAACGCCGTCTTCGACGCCGTGAACCTCGGCTACACCGCCGTCGTGCCCGCGGACGCCATCGCGGGAGTGCCTGCCGACTACACCTTCGCGATGGTCCGCAACACCCTCGCCCTCGTCGCCACCGTGACCTCCACCGAGGACGTCCTCGCCGTGTGGGGGCGGCCGCGACGGCTGCGGCCCGCGTAGCGGCTCAGGCCAGTCGGATCGCGTCCCCCTCCACGCGGATCTCGGCCGGGGGCAGCGGGCTCGTCGCCGGGCTCTGCCGTACGCTGCCGTCGGCGATGTCGAACTTGCTGCCGTGACACGGGCAGTTGATGGTGCCGCCCTCGACGCTGGTCACCGGACACTGCTTGTGGGTACAGCGGTTCGAGAACGCCTTGAAGCGGCCCTTCGTCGGCTGTGTGACCACCACGCCCTCGTCCTTGAAGATCTTCCCGCCGCCCACGGGGATGTCGGCCGTCCTGGCGAGCACGGCGGCGGCCGCCGCGCCGCCCGTGTCCTTCTCCTCGCTCTCCTCGCCCTTCTCGTCCTTCTTGCCCGCCGGTTCCGGCGCTCCCTTGTCGCCGTCGTCGCTGTCGTCGCCGGAGCCGCAGCCGATGAGCACGACGGCCAGGCTGCCGGCGCCGGCGGCGGTGACGACGGTGCGGCGGGTGAGGTGGTGGCCCGTGGGCAGCGGGGAGGTGTCCCTTGAAGCAGTCATGTGGGGGGATACGGATGCGTGGGGCGGGTTGTTCAAGGGGGCGACGTGTGGATGCGCTGCCCTCGCGGGGCGCCCCAGACCCGCCCCTTCCCGAAACTGGGGGCTCCGCCCCCAGACCCCCGCTCCTCAAACGCCGGAGAGGCTGAAATCCCTGCCGCGACCGGCGACCGTTCCAGCCCGTCCGGCGTTTGAGGACGAGGCGCGGAGCGCCGAAAAGGCGGGGGCACGGGGGCGGCAGCCCCCGGATCGGGAAGGGGCGGGTCTGGGGCGCACCGCGAGGGCTTGGGGGGCCAGTAACCTGGGGCAATGCTCTCCGAAGTCACCGCCGTCCGGTACGTCGCGCCCCTGCGTGAGGGCGGGTCGCTGCCCGGCCTCGTCGAGACCGCCGACGGGGACGGGGCGTACGGGACGTACGTCACGAAGTTCAGCGGTGCGGGCCAGGGCCGCAAGACCCTGGTCGCGGAGGTGATCTGCGGGCAGCTGGCCCGCCGCCTGGGGCTGCGCGTGCCGCGTCTGGCGGGCGTCGGGCTCGACCCGGTGCTCGGTCTGGCCGAGCCGGACCAGGAGGTGCAGCAGCTGCTGAAGTCCAGCGGCGGGCTGAACCTCGGCATGGAGTACCTGTCGGGCGCTGTCGGCTTCGACCCGCTGGCCTTCGTGATCGACCCCGTGGAGGCCGGCCGCGTGGTGTGGTTCGACGCGCTCGTCAACAACGTGGACCGCTCCTGGCGCAACCCCAACCTCCTGATGTGGCACGGGGACCTCTGGCTCATCGACCACGGCGCCAGCATGATCTGGCACCACAACTGGCCCACGGCCGCGACCGCTTCGGCCAGGGCGTACGACGCCTCCGACCACGCCCTCGCCCCGTACGGCCCCGACGTCGCCGCGGCCGCCGCCGCGCTGGCGCCGCTGGTCACCAAGGAACTGCTCGCCGAGGTGACCGCCGACGTGCCCGACGCGTGGCTGGACGGCGAGCCGGGCTTCGACGGCGCCGACGCGGTGCGGCAGGCGTACGCCGACGCGCTGCTCCCGCGCGCGGAGAGCATCCACGAACGGATCACCCTGGAAGGCACCGGCAAGTGACTGACGCGACCGAACCGGCTGACGCGACCGAACCGGCCGACGCGACCGGCACCCCCGCGCGGGACGTCTACGAGTACGCCCTCCTGCGGGTCGTCCCGCGCGTCGAGCGCGGCGAGCAGTTCAACGCGGGCGTGGTGCTCTACTGCCGCGCCAAGTCCTACGTGGCCGCCCGCGTCCACCTCGACGAGGCCAAGCTCCGCGCCCTCGACCCGGCGGCCGACGCCGCGGGGGTGCGCGCGGCCCTCGCCGCCGTCGCGGGCGTCTGCGCGGGCGGCGACGCGGCGGGGCAGGCCGCGCGGGACGACGCCGGGCGGCGCTTCCGGTGGCTCATCGCGCCGCGTTCGACGGTGGTCCAGCCGGGGCCCGTGCACACCGGCCTCACCGCCGACCCCGAGGCCGAGGTCGAGCGGCTCGTCGAGCTCCTGGTGCACTGACCGGGGAACTCCCCGCGCGCTGACCCCGGAGGTGCCGTTGACACCGGGTGCCAGGGCTTCTAGCGTCTCGTCTGCTGAAGGTACTAAGCGGTCGCTCACCTGGGGGCGTGCCGCGGAGCCGCATCCCAAGGGCGAGGAGAGCCAGCATGTCCACCACTGAGCAGCGCGTCGCGGTCGTGACCGGAGCGGCGCGAGGCATCGGCGCCGCCACCGCCGTACGGCTCGCCGCCGAGGGCCGCGCCGTCGCCGTGATCGACCTCGACGAGGCCGCCTGCAAGGACACCGTCGAGAAGATCACGGCGGCGGGCGGACGGGCCCTCGCCGTCGGCTGTGACGTGTCCGACGAGGCGCAGGTCGAGGCTGCGGTCGCCCGCATCGCCCAGGAGCTCGGCGCCCCGACGATCCTGGTGAACAACGCGGGCGTGCTGCGCGACAACCTCCTGTTCAAGATGAGCGCGGACGACTGGGACAGGGTCATGAACGTGCATCTGCGGGGCGCGTTCCTGATGTCCAAGGCCTGTCAGAAGCACATGGTGGACGCGGGCTTCGGCCGCATCGTGAACCTCTCCAGCTCCTCCGCGCTCGGCAACCGCGGCCAGGTCAACTACGCGGCGGCCAAGGCGGGCATGCAGGGCTTCACCAAGACCCTCGCCAAGGAGCTCGGCAAGTTCGGCGTCACCGCCAACTCGGTCGCGCCCGGCTTCATCGCCACCGAGATGACCAAGGCCACCGCCGAACGCGTCGGGATGGGCTTCGAGGACTTCCAGGCCGCGGCGGCCACACAGATCCCCGTGCAGCGCGTCGGCGAGCCCGAGGACATCGCCAACGCCATCGCCTTCTTCACCGGCGACGCGGCGGGCTTCGTCTCCGGCCAGGTCCTGTACGTGGCCGGCGGCCCGCTCAACTAGCGCTCCCTTCCCGACGCAAGGCCCGACGCAAAGGACAGTACGGAATGGCAGTGCAGGACAGCGGCAAGGCGGCGCTCGTCACCGGGGCGAGCCGCGGCATCGGCTACGGCATCGCGGAGGCGCTCGTCGCCCGCGGCGACCGCGTGTGCATCACCGGGCGCAACGAGGACGCCCTCAAGGAGGCCGTCGAGAAGCTCGGCTCCGACCGCGTCATCGGCGTCGCGGGCAAGGCCCACGACGAGGCGCACCAGGCGGTCGCCGTGGAGCGGGCCATGGAGGCCTTCGGGCGCGTCGACTACCTGGTCAACAACGCCGGGACCAACCCCGTGTTCGGGCCCATGGCCGACCTCGACCTGAACGTGGCCCGCAAGGTCTTCGAGACGAACGTGATCTCGGCGCTCGGCTTCGCGCAGCTGACGTGGAAGGCGTGGCAGGGCGAGCACGGCGGCGCGATCGTGAACATCGCCTCGATCGCGGGCGTGGCCGCGTCGCCGTTCGTCGGCGCGTACGGCATGAGCAAGGCGGCCATGGTCAATCTGACGCTCCAGCTGGCGCACGAGTTCGCCCCGAAGGTCCGGGTCAACGCGATCGCCCCGGCGGTGGTCAAGACCCAGTTCGCGCGGGCGTTGTACGAGGGCCGCGAGGAGGAGGTGACGTCGGCGTACCCGCTGGGGCGGCTCGGCGTGCCGTCCGACGTCGGCGGCGCGGCGGCCTTCCTCACCTCCGCGCAGTCCGACTGGATCACCGGTCAGACGCTCGTGGTCGACGGCGGCATCTTCCTGAACGCGGGCGTGGGCTGACCGGCCGCTTCCGTCTCCGGCCGGTGCGGGCGCCCCGCCCCACCGGCCGGTGAGGGGCGGAGCGGCACATCGTACAAACCTCAACAACCGCCCGTACGCGACGTTCGCACGCATCAAGTACCGCCTCGGCGAGCCGGGTTGGAGCGGCTGGACCTTGCGGTATGGTCTGCCGCCCCATGGCACGGCAGATCGAGGAGCGCCACCGTGTTCACAAGAGGTCAGCTGCGATGTCTGCGTCCGTTCGCGGCGTCGTTGTCCATATCCCTGCTCGCCGGGTGCGGGATGTTCTCGTCCGACGACTCGGACGAGGAGGACGTCATCACGGTGGGGACGACGAGCGCGCCGACGACGCTCGACCCCGCGGCGTCCTGGGACGGCTCCTGGGAGCTGTACCGGAACGTGTTCCAGACGCTGCTGAGCTTCCCGTCCGGCGCCACGCAGCCGCAGGGGGACGCCGCGCGCTCGTGCCGGTTCACCGACGGCTCCAGCACGGTCTACGCGTGTACGCTCCGCGAGGGCCTGACGTTCTCCGACGGTGACGCGCTGGACGCCGCGGCCGTGAAGTACACCTTCGACCGCATCCGGCGCATCGACGTCAAGGGCGGCCCCGCGGGACTGCTCGGCGCCCTGGACTCGGTCTCCGCCAAGGGCGAGCGGACCGTGGTCTTCCGGCTGAAGAGGCCGGACGCGACCTTCCCGTTCGTGCTCGCCACGCCCGCCATGTCGATCGTCGACCCCGACGACTACCCGGCGGACAGGCTCCGCGAGGGCGACGGGGTCACCGGCTCGGGCCCGTACGAGCTGGACGACTACCGCGCCGACGACAAGGCGGTCCTGGTCAAGAACGACCGCTACCGGGGCGCCGCCGACCGCAAGAACGACGCCGTGACCATCCGCTACTTCGACGACTCCGCGGCCATGGTCGAGGCGCTGCGGGACAAGGAGCTCGACCTGACCTTCCGCGGCATCGCCGCCGAGGACATCGTGGCGCAGCAGGGCGCGGGCAAGGCGGAGCACCTCCGGCTCGTCGAGGGCGCGGGCGCCGAGATCCGCTACCTGGTGTTCAACCCCAAGGACCCCTGGGCGCGCAAGCCCGCGGTGCGCAAGGCGTTCGCGCAGGTCCTCGACCGCCCGGCGCTCGCGCACAAGGTGTACAAGGACACCGTCGAGCCGCTGTACTCGATGGTGCCGCGCGGGGTGAACAGCCACACCACGGGCTTCTTCGACGAGTACGGCGAGCCCAGCGCGGCCAAGGCGAAACGCATCCTCACGGCCGCGGGCATCACCGAGCGGGTGCCGCTCACCCTCTGGTACGCCACCGACCGCTACGGCTCCGTGACCGCGTCGGAGTTCGCCGAGCTCAAGCGGCAGCTGGAGGACTCGGGCCTGTTCCGGATCACGGTCAAGGGCCGCCCCTGGAAGGCCTTCGAGGCGGGCTACAAGGAGGGCCGGTACCCGGTCTTCGGGCGCGGCTGGTTCCCGGACTTCCCGGACGCGGAGAACTTCATCGCGCCCTTCGTGGGCGAGCGCAACGTCCTCAACACGCCCTACCCGTCGCCGACGATCACCGACCGGCTCCTTCCGCGCTCGCGGCGCGAGGCGGACCGGGGCAAGGTCGCCGGCGAGTTCGAGGAGGCGCAGCGCGTCCTCGTCGACGACGTCCGGCTGCTGCCGGTGTGGCAGGGCAAGCAGTACATCATGGCCAGCGAGGAGATCGCGGGCGGCGAACGGGCCCTCGACCCGTCGGCGATCATGATGATGTGGGAGCTGAGCCGGAAGACCAGCTGGTAGCCGCGGCGGCGCGGGCCGGGCGGCGGGCGGCCGTCGGCGGCCGGGGACCGGTTGTCAGTGGTCGGCGGTAGGTTCGGAGCCGAAGAACAGACCGCACACCGGAGGTTGTTGACGTGACCGACATCGCCATGCTGCCCGCGTCCTGGCGCGGAGTCCTCGGCGAGGAGCTCCAGAAGCCCTACTTCAAGGAGCTCACCGAGTTCGTCGAGGAGGAGCGGGCGAGGGGGCCGGTGTTCCCGCCGCGCGAGGAGGTCTTCGCCGCCCTGGACGCGACGCCGTACGAGGACGTGAAGGTCCTGGTCCTCGGCCAGGACCCGTACCACGGCGAGGGCCAGGGCCACGGCCTGTGCTTCTCGGTCCGCCCCGGCGTGCGGACCCCGCCGTCGCTGCGGAACATCTACAAGGAGATGCAGGCGGAGCTCGGCCTGCCGATCCCGGACAACGGCTATCTGATGCCGTGGGCCCGCCAGGGCGTCCTGCTGCTCAACGCGGTCCTGACGGTGCGCGCCGGTGAGGCGAACTCGCACAAGGGCCGGGGCTGGGAGAAGTTCACGGACGCGGTGATCCGGGCCGTCGCCGACCGCGAGGAGCCGGTCGTCTTCGTCCTGTGGGGGAACTACGCGCAGAAGAAGCTGCCCCTGATCGACCAGGAGCGGCACGTCGTGGTCAAGGGCGCCCACCCCTCCCCGCTGTCCGCCAGGAAGTTCTTCGGCTCGCAGCCCTTCACGCAGATCAACGAGGCGGTGGCGGCCCAGGGCCACGCCCCCATCGACTGGCGGATCCCGAGCGCGGGCTGACCTCGGGCCCGCCCGCCGGGCCGGGCCGGTGTCCGTCACCGGCCTGGCGCAGCGGGCGGGCGCGGGCCGCCCGCGTCGCACCGCGCCTGACGGGGATTGTCAGTGGCGGCGGCTAGCGTCGGAGCCGTGGGACGACCGAGGACTGACGGCGGACGCGGAGGGCGGCGCGGTGGTGGAGCGGCAGGAACGGACGGCGGACGGCGAGGACGTCGTGATGACCCGGATCGGACAGGCGGTCATGCTCCAGCACGCCGGTGACCGCGAGGAGGCCAGGACCCGCTTCCTCGCGCTCTGGGCGGAGATCGGCGAGGACGGCGACGCGCTGCACCGCTGCACCCTCGCGCACTACATGGCGGACACCCAGGACGACCCGGCCGACGAACTGGCCTGGGACCTCAGGGCGTTGTCGGCGGCGGACGAGCTGACCGACGAGCGGGTCGGCGCCCACCACCACTCCCTCGCCGTCCGCGGGTTCTACCCCTCGCTGCATCTGAACCTGGCGGCGGACTATGTGAAGCTCGCCCGCCCCGAGGCGGCCCGCAGCCAGCTGCGCCTCGCGCGCGGCGCGGTCGGCGCGCTCGGCGACGACAGCTACGGGGACGGCATCCGCGCGGCCCTGCACCGGCTGGAGACACAGGTGGGCGAGGGCGCCGTCGAGGAGTGACTCCGCCCCGCGCCGTGCGGCCGGGCCGTGCCTCTCAACCCCCGTACACCTGGCGGCAGATGACCGCCTGAGGGCTGTCCGGGTCCCAGTGGCCGTGTTTCTGCGCGAGGGCGCAGACTCCCGGCTCGCCGCGAGGGCGGGGCGGCGGACCGGGCGGCGTCTCACGGGGGCGGGGCCCGGGCCGGGGCGTGCTGGGGCGCGGCTGCTCGGGGCGGGTGCGCACGGGGGCCGGCGGCCCGCCCCGCACGGCCGCGCGGGGCGGTGGCGCCGGGACCGTGGCGGCGGGGGGCGCCGGGCGCAGCACCCGTCTCGGCGGCGCGGACGGCGGTGCGGCGCGCTGCAGCCGCTCGCGGGCCGGGGGCTGGGTGGCCCGCGGGGGCGGCCGGTCCCCGGAGCGGGGCGGACGCTCCGCCGGTCCCGAGGGCGCCTTCCCCCGGTCGGCGGCCGCCCGGTCGAGGCTCACGCCGACGCAGCCGGAGACGGCCGAGACGGTCACGGAGACGAGCAGGGCCATGGTGGTCGTCGTACGCCGCATCCCGAGCACTCTGCCGGGCGCTCGGCGGCGTACGGCCGTGAAGGCGGGCCGATGCGCCCGCACGGGGGACGGCACCGCCCCTCGGCCGGGGCGCGCCCTGCCGGAGTGCGCCGCCCGGCCGGGGCGCGCCCCCGTCCGCTATCCGTCCAGCATCCCGCTCAGCAACTCCCCGAATCCCGCGCGCAGTTCCGCCAGGGACGGGGTCCTCGCGCTGTACGAACCCGCCACGCAGGAGAACATCAGGCCGTCGCACCACGCGACCAGGGCCAGGGTGTGCCGGTCCGGGTCCGTGGAGCCCGCCGCGCGGACGAACGCGTGCAGCGGCTCGCGGAACCGGGCGCCCGTGGCGTCGTAGTACGCCCGCAGCTCGGGGCGTCGCGTCGCCTCCAGGGCCAGCTCGTAGCGGGACACGAGCAGGGCCCGGTGCTCGGCGCCGGAGAGGAAGCGGTGCAGGGTCCGGGCGAGGCCATCGGCCAGGCCCGCGCGGCCGGCCGCCGGGTCCGGCAGCTCGTCGGGGGTGAGCACGGCCGCCTCGCGCTGCGCCTGGCGCCGCACCGCCGCTTCGAGGAGCGCGAGCCGGGTCCGGGCGTGGTTCGACGTCGAGCCCGGGGGGAGCCCCGCCGCCTCGTCGACGGCCCGGTGCGTCAGGCCGCGCATCCCGCGCTCGGCGAGCAGGGCCAGCGCGGTGTCGGCGATCAGTTCGGGGCGCGAGGGGCCCTGGGCGCGTGCGGACATGGAGACACCCTACCCATCGCACTACAGCTGTAGTAACTTCATCCCGCGGCACTACAGCTGTAGTGCCGCGGGTGTGCGACCGAGGAGAGACCATGGCCCCCACAGGCAAGCCCCTCAAGCCCCTCACGTCCGGCAGGCCCGTCCCGTCCGGCAGGCTCGTCCCGTCCGGCGGGCCCGCCGGGCCCCACGCCGTCGTCGTGGGCGGCGGCATCGGCGGACTCACCACCGCGATCGCCCTGCACCGGTCCGGCCGGCGCGTCACCGTCCTCGAACGCGCGGCGTCCCTGGAGCCCGTCGGCTCCGGCATCGCCCTCGCCCCCAACGCCCAGCGCGCCCTCGACGTCCTCGGCCTCGGCGACGCCGTGCGCGAGCTCGCCGCCTGGCAGGGCGTGGGCGGCCTGCGCGCGCAAGGAGGCCGCTGGCTGGTGCGCACCACGTCCGCCGCCACGGCACGGGAGTTCGGCGGCGCGCTCGTGCTCCTGCACCGGGCGACGCTGGTCGACCTGCTGGTCGCCGCGCTGCCCGGCGACAGCCTGCGCACCGGTACGGCCGCGCGGCTCGTGGACCCCGGCGGGCCCGGCCGCCCCGCCGTCGTGAGCACCTCCGAGGGCGACATCGAGGCCGACCTCGTCGTCGGCGCCGACGGCATCAACTCCGGGGTCCGCGAGGAGCTGTTCCCGGCCCACCCCGGGCCCGAGTACACCGGGTTCACCGCCTGGCGGCTCGTCGTGCCCGCGCCTGAGCGGCCCTTCGCCCCGCACGAGACCTGGGGCCGCGGCGGGGTATGGGGGACCCAGCCGCTGAAGGACGGCAGGATCTACGCGTACGGCACGGCGCTCGTACCGCCGGGCACCCGCGCGCCCGACGACGAGAAGGCCGAGCTGACGCGGCGTTTCCGCGACTGGCACGACCCGATCCCCGAGATCGTCGCCGCCGCCCGCCCCGAGGACGTCCTGCGCAACGACGTGTGGCACCTGGCCACCCCGCTCGCCGCCCACCACCGCGGCCGCGTCGCGCTCGTCGGCGACGCCGCGCACGCCATGGCGCCCACCCTCGGCCAGGGCGGCAACCAGGCCATCGAGGACGGCGTCGTGCTCGCCCACCACGCGCGGCCCGGCGGCGACCTCCTCGCGGGCCTGGCCGCGTACAGCGCCGCCCGCGTGCCCCGGACCAGCGCCATCGTGAGGCGGGCCGCCCGCACCGCCCGCCTCAACCACCTCACCCACCCCGGGCTCATCACCGCGCGCGACACGCTGATCCGCGCCGCGCACCGGCTCGGCCCGAACCTGATCACGCGGGGCTTCTCCTCGATCGCCGACTGGCAGCCGCCGGGTCCCCCGTATGCTGCGGAGACGGACGCGGGGGCGCATGGGCGTCAACCGGCACGACGGTAGGGAGACAGCGGTGAAGGTCGGCTGCATCGGACTCGGTGACATCGCGCGGAAGGCGTACCTTCCGGTGCTCACCACGCAGCCAGGCGTCGAGCTGCACCTCCAGACCCGCACGCCGGCCACCCTGGAGCGGATCGGCGAGATCCACCACATCCCCGCCGGACAGCGCCACACCGACCTGGACGCGCTGCTCGCCCAGGACCTCGACGCGGCCTTCGTGCACGCGCCGACCGCCGCGCACCCCGAGATCGTGGAGCGCCTCCTGGAGGCGGGCGTGGCGACGTACGTGGACAAGCCCATCGCGTACGAACTCGCCGACTCCGAGCGGCTCGTGGAACTCGCCGAGCGGCGCGGCGTGAGCCTCACCGTCGGCTTCAACCGCCGCTACGCGCCCGGCTACGCCCAGTGCGCCGAGCACCCGCGCGAGCTGATCCTGATGCAGAAGAACCGCGTGGGCCTGCCCGAGGACCCGCGCACGATGGTGCTGGACGACTTCATCCACGTCGTGGACACGCTGCGGTTCCTCGTGCCCGGCGCCGTCGACCACGTGAGCGTGCGCGGCCGGGTCGCGGACGGCCTCCTGGAGCACGTCGTGCTCCAGCTCGCGGGCGACGGCTTCACCGCCATCGGCGTGATGAACCGGCTCAGCGGCTCCACCGAGGAGATCCTCGAAGTCTCCGGGCAGGACACCAAGCGGCAGGTCCTCAACCTCGCCGAGGTCGTGGACCACAAGGGCCAGCCCACCGTGCGGCGGCGCGGCGACTGGGTGCCGGTGGCCCGCCAGCGCGGCATCGAGCAGGTCACGCTCGCCTTCCTCGACGCCGTGCGCGCGGGCAAGGTGCTCAGCGCCCGGGACGCGCTGGCGACCCATGAGCTGTGCGAGCGGGTGGTACGAGCGGTGCGCGAGCAGGCCGCCTGAGCGCCCGCGCCGCCTCGGCGGCCGCGAGCGCCACGAGGACCGCGAGCGCGCCGTACACCGGCCAGTCGCCGAACCGCACGTACGGCGTGGTGCCCGTGGCCAGCGGAACCTCGTACTCCGCCGTGCCCGACGCCGCGGTGCCGAGCGGCTCACCGACGCGCTCGCCGCTCGGGCCGTAGACCGCGGAGACGCCGGTGAGCGTCGCGTGCACCATGGGACGGCCGGTCTCGGCGGCCCGCAGGGCGGCGAGCGAGGCGTGCTGCTCGGGGGCCCAGCTGTGCTGGAACGAGGACGTGGCGGACTGCGCGAGCAGCAGTTGTGCGCCCGCGCGGGTGAGGTGGCGGCTCATGTCGGGGAACGCCGACTCGAAGCACACCAGGGGCCCCACGCGCAGGCCGCCCGCCAGGTCCATCACGACGGGCCGCTCGCCGCGCCTGCGGTCCTCACCGGCGGCCTTGCCCACCGACGTGGCCCAGCCGAGCAGCGAGCGCGCCGGGACGTACTCGCCGAACGGGACGAGGCGCATCTTGTCGTAGCGGTCGCCCGTCGGCCCGTCCGGGCCCACGAGCACGGAGCTCTTGAAGATGCCGGGCCTGTCCGAGCGGCGGGCGTCCACGTTCACCAGGACCTCGGCGCCCGCCCGGCGCGAGAGCGCCGCGATCCGGCGGGCCAGGTCGGGCCGGTCCGCCAGGTCGTGCCCGACGCTGCTCTCGCCCCACACCACGAGGTCGAGGCCGCGGCCCGCGAGGGCGCGGGTCAGCGCCTCCTCGCGGTCGAACCGCCGGTCGGGGCCGTCCGCCCCGTCCAGGACACCGGGTTGGACGACGGCGACGCGGACGCTGCCCGCGGCCTCGGGGCGCGGGGACCAGGTCCACGCCGTGGTGGTCGCCGCGGCCACGGCGACGAGCCCGGCGACGGCGGGAGCCCGCGCCGACCGCCACGCGAGGAGCACCGCGACCCCCGTGTTCACCGCCACGACGAGCGCGCTGACCAGCCACACGCCGCCCACCGAAGCGAGCCGCAGGGCGGGCTCCACCTGCCACTGGCTGGAACCGAGCAGCCCCCACGGGCCGCCGAGGCCCTCCCAGGACCGCACCAGTTCGACGCAGAGCCAGCCGGAGGGCAGCACGAGCAGCGCGGCCGCGGCCCGCCCCCGGGACGGGGCGCCGCCGAGGAAGCGGTGCGCGAGCCAGCCCCAGGGCGCCCACAGGAGCCCGAGGAGCGCGGCGATGACGAGCGTGAACACATGCAGGCTCGGCAGCAGCCAGTGGTGCACGGCCACCATGAAGCCGAGCCCGCCGAGCCAGCCGTCGAGCGCGGCCCGCCGCCCCGATTCCGCCGAGCGGGTGAGCAGGATCCACGGCACGAGCGCGACGTACGCGAACCACCACCAGGACGGTTCGGGGAAGGCCAGCGCGGGCAGGGCGCCGCTCAGGGCGGCCAGCGAGCCGCGCTGCCACCGCGAGGCGAGGGCGGCGTCCAGGCGCTGGCGCCACGAGGGGGAGTCCCCCCGGGGCCGGGCCCGGCGGGGGGCCCACCGGCGTGGCCGCTTGCCGCTGAGTACGTCCATGCAGCGCGCCTCCTTGCCCCCGACTCGGCCCGACGCCCGGTCGTGCTCCCAGTGTGCGCGCCGGTGACGATCTAGGACAGGGGGCGGAGCCGCCCGGGTCACGGAGCGCCCCGGAGCGCCCGGCGCGCCGGGTGACCGCTTCCGTGCGGACGTGCGCGGATCCGCCGTGCGCCGACCGCTCGCGGCCCGGTCCGGGCGCGGCCCGGTCCCGTGTCCGGCCTCGGTCAGCCCGGCTCGGTGAGCGGTGGCGTCCGCTGTCCGACGACGGCCTGGTCCCACGTCTGCCCCGCGGCCTGGGTGCTGCGCCACTTCTCCCGTACGACCACCTGACGCAGCCGCCAGCCGCCGTGCGTACGCAGCGCGGTGAATTCGTAGCGGCCGCCGCAGGTGAAGTCGGGCGCGGTGGCGGGCTCGGCGTCCGGCTCCCCGGCGAACCGCATGGGGTTCAGATAGTCGGCCCGTACGCGCGCGGTGTCGCCGACGTCCTGCTCGCGGACGCCGAAGCGGAGTCTGCGGTTGACGATGAAGTGCTGGCGCATCGCGAACATGCGCATCGTCTCCGCGAGCCACGCGGAGACTTCCGTCGCGGAGCCCTCTATGCCGCCCGCCGACCGGTAGTCGGCGCGCCCTTCGGGCGTGAACAGCTGTCGGTACGCGTCCCAGTCGCCGTCGTCGACGGAACCGGCGTAGTCGGTGATGAGGGTGTCGATGGCCAAGCGGTCGATGAGGGCGGCGAGTTCCACGCGCTGCGTCATCGCCTCAGTGTTGGGCACCGGGCGTGCGGAGCCAAGAGGGAGGGCAGGGAGGGCGTGGATCGAGGAACTCCTCGTGACCTGCCCGCGGGAGGGGGGACTCCCGGGGAAGAACCCCCGGGGACAGTGTCCCCGGGGGAGGGGCGCCATAGCGTCCGGGGGAGGGGGAGTGTTGCCTAGGCGGCCTGGACGACCTCCGCGCGCACCGCCTCGGCCCACTCGGTCACCAGCTGCTCGTACTCCCGGCGCTGCTCGGCGGAGAGTCGGCCGCCGGCGCGCAGCCACAGGCCTCGTATCCGCTCGTTCAACTCGGTAGAAGACCGCACGGAACCATGGGGTTGAGGGGTTAAGGGCATGCACTCAGCCTAGGCGATGGGTCCGACAATCGGAACTGTCGGCTACCGCACACCTGCGGCACGTGATCACGCCGGAGTGGGATCCGGCGCGCGTTCCTCACGCGTCCACATCCCCGCTCCGCGCGGGGTCCGCGCCGTCCGCACCGCTCGATCGCCGCCCCACGAAGGGCAGGTGCACCACGAGCAGTGCGATGCCGCACAGCGTGACCACGCGCGTCGCGGCGTCGAGGCCGTTCCAGTCCTCGGACTGCCACATCGCGAACCACTCGCCGCCGATGCCGATGAAGCCGCCGCCGAACAGCAGCACCAGCATCAGCAGTCCCGTGGTGCTCACGCGCCGCGCCCGGGCGTAGCCGTCACCCCGGCCGCGCAGCCCGGCGATCCACAGGGCCGTGCCCGCGACGAGGGTGAGGGCGGCCAGCGTCTCCCAGGCGATGATCGCGACGTACGCGGCGTCCTGGAGGGCGCGGGACTCGACGGCCCGCCACATCAGGTCGTCGTCCTTGAACGTCGTGTCCATCGCCAGGACGTGCCGGACGAACTGCTGGTTGCTGTCGAAGTCGGTGATGTTCCCGAACGCGACGAGCGCGATGTACAGCGCGACGACACCCGTGAGGACGGCCGCCGCGACGGCCGGTGTGCCGATGCCGGTCCCCTCGTGTCTCCTCTTCGTGCGCTCGCCAGCATCTGTGGCCATGCCCAACTCCTCTCGCCCGCCTGTCCGTTCGCCCACTGCGGGCGGCTGACGACCCGCGCGGGCGGGCGCCGGAGCGGGCGCGGAACGCTCGCCCCGCCCCTTCGCACGGCGGATCGGTACGCCATTCTCACGGATCGGCGCGCGATCCCCGCGGGCCGGGTGCGCCATTTCCGCACGGCGAATCCCGGCCCGCGGCCCCGCGTCGTTCAGGACGCCGCGGGCCGGATGCGGTGGGCCGCCAGGATCCCGGCCGCCGCGAGCGCGCCGGTGAGCGTGAAGGTGGCGGTCAGGGCGACCGTCACCGTCGAGCCGTACGCCGACGCCAGCGAGACGGCGGCGCCGCCGAGGCCGCTGAGCACCGCGACCGCCAGGGTCTGGGCGAGCTGCATCGCGCCGCTGGCCTCGCCCTGCCGGTCGGCGGGCGCCTGCTCCATGGCGTCGGTGGTGGCCGCGTTGAACGCCACACCCATGCCCGCGCCGCCGGTCGCCCAGCCCACCACGGCGACCAGGGCGGGCACCGCGTCGACGAGGACGCCGAGCGCCATCACCACGATGCCCACGAGCAGCACCGCGAACCCGGCCGCGATCGGCACGGCGCGCGAACGCCCGCTCCAGCGGCCGTCGGCCCGCCCCTGCCAGGCGGCGCCGAGCACCCAGGTGATCGCGCCCGCCGAGAGGCCGAGACCCGCCTCGGACGCGCTCAGGTCCCGCAGCCGGACCAGGCCGAGCGGCAGGAACGCCTCGCTGCCGAAGTACGCCCCGCACAGCAGGAAGCGCAGCACGACCCCCGTCGGCACGCCGCGCCGCACCGCGAGGGTGCCGGGCGGCGTGACCGTGCGCAGGGCGAGCACCCCGGCGACGCCGCCGGCCACGACCAGCGGGACCAGCAGGGCGAGTTGGCGCAGCTGGAGCCCGGCGAGCAGGACGCCGGTGCCCGCCGCGAGCAGCACGCTGCGCGCGACCGGAGTGGCCCACCAGCGGGCCGCCGGGGTGTCGGCCGGGGTGCTCGCGGCGCCTTCGGGCCGGTCCAGACGGCGCAGCTGCGGCAGCGCGAGGGCGGCGGCGACCGCGATCAGGGGCAGCAGCAGGACGAAGACGCCGCGCCAGGAGATGTGGTCGGAGATCACGGCGGCGAGTGTCGGGCCGACGAGGGAGGGCACCGTCCAGCCGCCCGCGACCAGCGCGAACATCCGCGCCCGCAGCCGCTGGGGGTAGGCCAGCGAGATGGCCGCGTAGGCGAGTGCCATCACCGCGCCGACGCCGAGCCCCTGGAGGAAGCGCCCGGCGAGGAAGACGGGCCAGTTGGGCGCGGCCCCGGCGAGCGCGCAGCCGACGGCGAACACGACGAGCCCGACGGCGAGCGGCCGCGCCGGGCCGTGCCGGTCGGCGTCGCGGCCCGCGGCGACGGTGCCGATGAGGTTGGCGAGCATCAGCGCGGACAGGCCCCAGCCGTAGGCGTGCAGGCCGCCGAGCCGCTCCGCGATGTCGGGCAGGACGGTGGCCACGCCCATCGACTCGAAGGCCACGAGCCCGACGGACAGGACGATGCCCCAGGTCAGGGCGGCGTAGGGGGCGCGGAAGACGCTCTCGGCGGCGGGGGCGGCAGGGGCGGCGACGGGCTCCGACGGCCGCGGCCCGCCCGGCCCTTCCGTGTCGGCGGGTGGGACCGCCTCTGCCGCGTCAGCCGGGGGGACCGCCCCCTCCGTGTCGGCGGGTGGGACCCGGCCGCCCGCGTCGGCCGGTGGGACCGGGCCGCCCGCTTCGGGCGCGGGGGACGTGGACGCGGTGGGACCGCCGTGGACGGTCGCTTCCTGCTCTGACGGCAAGGCCGACCCCTCCTTTATGTTTCGATCCGGAACGGAACGAAATCACATGCTACCTATACTGATCCCCATGGCAACCCCGGATTCCGCAGCCCCGCCCGCCCGTTCGGCGGGCCGCCCGCGCGACACCCGGCTCGACGAGGCCATCGTCAGGGCGACGCTCGACCTCCTGGAGGAGTCCGGCTATCCGCACCTGACGCTCGAAGGCGTGGCCCGGCGCGCGGGTACCACCAAGCCGGCCATCCGCCGCCGCTGGCCGTCCCGGCAGCACCTCGTGATCGCCGCGCTCGCCGAGACCATGGGCACCGCGCCCACCCCCGACACCGGGTGCACGCACTGCGACCTCATCCTCGGCATCGAGACCCTCAGCCAGGCCTTCGGCGGCACCCTCGGGCGCCGCACGCTGCCCGCGCTCGTGGCCGAACTGGCCGACGACCCCGACCTCGACCGCGTCTTCACCGAGACGGTCTTCCGGCCCCGCAGGGCCACCACCGAGGCGGCGCTGCGCCGGGGCATCGAGCGCGGCGACATCCGCCCGGACGCCGACATCGACCTGCTCCTGGACATGCTCGGCGCCACCACGTACCACCGCGTGCTCTTCGGGCACCTGCCGGTCACCGACGCGCTCGCGCACGACGTGGTGATGACGGTGATGGGCGGCGCGGCCACGCCGCGCTGGCGCGGGCACTACCAGCGCCACCACGAGCGTGCGGACAGCCAGGTCTAGGGCAGCGCGTCGAGCAACCGCCCCACAGCCAGGCTCAGGGCAGCACGTCGAGCAGCTGCCGGAGCGCGGGCCCCGGCGCCCCCGCGGGCACCGCCACATACGTCGTGACGGCCGGGGCGGCGAGCGGCCGCACCGCCACGCGCGGGAACGACGGCAGGCCCGCCACCTCGTAGAAGACCGTCCACGACGGGGCGCCCGCGCCGATCTCGGCCAGGGTCTCCTGGAGCGTGGTGAACGGCGGCCCGAGCGGCGGCCCCGCCCCGGCCGCCCGCAGCGCGCCGGTCACCAGGTCGTGGAACGGCGGGTTCTGCTCGCGCGGCGCGAGGCGCAGCGGCAGCTCCCCGAGCTGTTCGAGGCGGAGCGGGGACGAGCCCGCGAGCCGGTGCCCCGCCGGCAGGGCCACGTACAGCGGATCGCTCCACACCGGCAGGAGTTCGAGCCCCGGCGCGGTGTCCGCCGCCCGGACGAGGGCCGCGTCCAGCTCGCCGGAGCGCACCGCGGCGAGCCGCTCCGCGAGCCCCAGGCGCCGCAGCCGGACGGGGAGGCGGGGCGCCGCGACCGCGAGGTCCGCGAGCAGCCGGTGGAGCCGGTCGCCGGGGCCCTGCACGGTGCCGAGGCGCAGCGGCGCCCCGCCCGCCGCGAGGTCGGCCGCGACCTGACGGGTGCGGCGCGCCGCGGCGAGCACCGCGCGCGCCTCGGGCAGCAGGCGCTCGCCCGCGCCGGTGAGTTCGACGTGGCGCGTGGTGCGCCGGAAGAGCCGGACGCCGAGCTCGCGCTCCAGGCGGCGCACCTGCTGGCTCACCGCCGACTGGACGATGCCGAGCCGGTCGGCGGCCCGGCTGAAGCCGCCCTCGTCGGCGACCGCCGCGAAGTACTCGAGCTGGCGCAGTTCCACGGCCCCGACCCTCCCGCCCGCCCGGGCCCATTCATCACGATCGATGATTTCTGCAGGTGACAACTGCTTCTGGTACGCGGCTTGTTCCCCGGGTCGAATGAGTTCCGCGCAGAGCGCGCGGACCGCGCCGCGGTCGACCGAACCCGAGGAGCCCGGATGACCGACCCCCAGCCCACCGCCGCAGCCCTGGTCGTGCGGCCCGGCACCGCCGAGCGCGTGCCGCTGCCGCACGGCGGCGCCTTCGAACTGCTCGCCGACGCCGCCGCCACCGGCGGCTCCCTGGGCGTCAACCGGCTGACGCTCGCCGACGGCGCGGACGGCGCGCGGCCGCATCTGCACGCCCTGTCGACGGAGCTGTTCTACGTCCTCGACGGGACCCTCGACCTCTTCCTGGACGGCGCGCTTGAGACCGTGGGGCGCGGCGGGCTCGTCGTCGTACCGCCCGGGCTGCCCCACGCCTTCGGCGCCGCCGCCGGGGCGAGCGCCGATCTGCTCGCGGTCCTCACGCCGGGTGTCGACCGTTTCGACTACTTCCGGTCCCTCGGCCGCATCCAGCACGGCCTGGACTCCTTCGACAGCCTCCTGCCCGAACAGGACCGCTACGACGTGCACTTCCTGGACGCCACGGACTGGCGGGCGGCGCGCGCCGCGGCCGGGGCCCCGGCCGCCCAGGGAGCACAACGCGCCAAAGGCCGCCGAATGCCCTGATGGCCGTGGTGACCCCCAGCAGGGTTCTGGGCAACACTGCAGACAGCACGCAGCACACAACGGGACGCCGCCCGCTACAGCCTGTGCCTGGCGGCAGGGCTCACGTCAGGAGGCTGCTGGTGTCGACGGTGGAGAGCCGGGAGGTCCGCCCGGCCCGTGAACGCTGGGAGGTCGCCCTGCCGGACGGCCGCGTCGTGCCGTGGACGGGGTTCCACGTCGGCCCGGCGGGCATCGCGCCGGGGGAGCTCGCGGGCATCTGCCGCAGGCTGCTCGGGTTCGGTCCCGCCGAGGCCGAGGCCGCCGCCCGCGAGGAGCTGAGCCCGGCCGGGGCCGCCCGTGACCGGCCCGGCATCGTGGCGTACTCGCCGCCCATGGCCAAGCGCATGTTCGAGGGCGCCCTGGAGAGCCTCGCGGCCGGTGAACCGGCCGAGGACTGGCCCACGATCCTGGAGGCCCGCTCGGTCTGCCTGGCGCACGCGGACGACCTGCTCATCGGCAGGACGCCGCCCTGGCGGGAGGCCGCGGCGGACCGTCCGGTGGTCGTGGTCCCCGACCACGACCACTTCCACCTCAGCCACGCGCTGCTGCGCCTGGCCGACGGCCCCGCCGACCGCTGGTCGCGGGTCCTCGGCCCGGCGATCGACCGGCTGCGCGCGGACCCGGCCTGTGTCGTACGCGTCTACGCCCTCGACGAGCCGATGCGCATGCTGCTCCTGTGGCTGAAACGGGTCGCGGGCGTCGACCGCCTCCTGGTCGAGGCCAACAGCCCCGACATCACCGAGCGGTGGGGGCACAAGGCGGTCCTGCACCCCGAGGCCCGCGCGGCCCGCGGCCTGCCGACCGCCTCCGGGCGCGACCCCTTCGACGTACTCGACGAGGAGACGGCGCTCACGCCGCTGTACCGCGCGTTCGGCCTGGCCGTGCCGCGGCTTCCCGGGTACACCGTCGTGTGGGACGGCGGGCCCGGGGGCGACACCGCCACGGACGGCCGGATCCGGACAACTCCGGTCGGCCCGCGGGCGCCGGGCGAGCCCGGGGACGACGTGCTCGGCAACGGCCTCGGCCACCGCGCCGAGGACGCCTTCACGGATCAACTACACCTGGCGGCGGCACTTCTGAGGGAGCGTCACGGGCTGCGCCTGGGCTGTCTGAAGCCCGTCAGGGGCGGCACCGGGCAGCGCATCCACGTCGGGGTGCCGCTCGACGAGCCGGACACCCTGGCCGCGCTGGCCCACCAGGCGGCCCGCTCCGGCGAGGACTACCTCCTGGAGGCGCACGCCGACTACCTCCGCCACGCGGTCACCGGCCACGAGTTCCTGCTCGCGCCGTCCGTGCACGTGCGGGCGGGCGCCCTCGCGGACGGCATGGCCCTGCAGTTCCTGAACGGCACCATGTGGGAGGGGAACGTCTTCCTCGACGAGGCCACCCACGCGGCGTTCGGCATCACCCGCAGCCACTACGCGCGGGTCCGCCGCGCCATGGCCGACTTCGTGCGCCTCTTCCAGGGACAGGGCCTGATCAACGGGGGTGTCGACTTCGCGATCGCCCGTGTCGGCGGCCGCTTCGGCGGTACGCCCCTGGTGGCCATGCAGGACCTGAACCTCTCCGCGTGCGGCGCCGACTACCTGCACGCCTTCCTGGAGGAGAGCCGCACCGCGCTCGGCGACCTCGCCGCCACCGGGACGGGCATCTCCGCCGCGACCAAGGTGATCCGCCCGGCGTCCGACATGGACCTGCCCCGCCTGCGCCGCCTCGTCGACCAGCGCACCCCCACGTCCTACGCCCGGGCCCTCACGTCCGTGCCGGGCAACTGGGGGCTGATCGCCGTCGCCTGCCCGGACGCCGTACGGGCGGCGGAGGAGGTCCTGGCACTGGAGGCGCGGCTCACCGCCTGACGGGCCGGGTCCACGCCGCCCGTGTCGTACGCGTACGACGTCAGCACGCGCTGACGCCGTACGCGGCGCGGTGGGTCTCGACGGCCAGGCGGGTGTCCTCGGTGACCAGGTCGGCGTTGATCTGGGCACCGGCCGCGGCACCCGCCGCCGCGGCCGAGCCGACCTGGGCGGACAGATCGGTCACGTTGCCCGCGACCCACACCCCGGGCACATCGGTACGGCCGGTCGCGTCGCAGGGGACGTACTCGCCGATGCCCAGCGGGTGTTCGGCCACCCGCAGCCCGAGCGCCGCGAGGAAACCGGCGCGCGCCACGATCCGCGGCGACACCGCCAGCGCCTCGCGGGCCACCACCCTGCCGTCGCCGAGCCGCACCCCGGCGAGGCGGTCGTCCACGATCTCAAGGCCCGTCACCTCGCCGTGCACCACGCGGACGCCGCGAGCGGCGAGCCGCTCCGCGTCCTCGGCGGACGGCGGCGCCGCGCTGTGGGTGAAGAACGTGACGTCGTCGCTCAACTGCCGGAACAGCAGCGCCTGGTGCACGGCCATCGGCCCTCCGGCGAGGATCCCGACGGCCCGGTCGCGGACCTCCCAGCCGTGGCAGTACGGACAGTGCAGCACGTCCCGGCCCCAGCGGTCGCGCAGCCCCGGCACGTCCGGCAGCTCGTCGACGAGGCCGGTGGCCACGAGGAGCCGCCGCGCCCGGACCGTACGGCCGTCGGCCGGCGCCACCGCGAAGCCCCCCGCGTCACGGGTCACGGCGGCCACCGTGCCGGACGCCACGTGCCCGCCGTATCCGCGTACCTCCGCCCGGCCGCGCGCGAGGAGCTCGGCGGGCGGCATCCCCTCCCTGGCCAGGAGCCCGTGCACGCCGTCGGCCGGGGCGTTGCGCGGCGCGCCCGCGTCGATCACCGCCACGGAACGCCGCGCCCGGGCCAGCATCAGGGCCCCGTTCAGTCCGGCGGCACCGCCGCCGATCACCACCACGTCGTAGCTGTCGCTCAGCTGATCGGTCATCGTGACCACCTCCACGACGACCATGCGCAGGGCCTGGCGAAAGAGGCAAGTGCACTTGCCGATCCAGCAAGTATCGAAAGGCTCCCGATCCGGTCAGACCCGTGCCGGTGGCAGCGCGCACACGGCGATGCCCGGTTCCACGAGACTGCCGAGGACGAGGGTCCCGGCGTGCGCGCTGACACTGGTGACCATGCGGTAGCCGGCGCCCCGGCGGGCCAGGTCGTGCACGGTCCCGCCCCCGGGCGAGAAGGCCATCACCCGCAGCACCCGGCGCGGTGGCACGCGCACGCGGCGTGCGGCGGCGGCGGCCGCGCGGCGCACGGCCGCGGGCGCCCGGTGCAGCTGGTCCAGGAGCGGCTCGCGCGGCCCGGCGAGGGCGACCCAGAGCGTCCCGTCCGCGGCGCGCGACAGGTTGTCGGGGAAGCCGGGCAGGTCCTCGACGAGGGGGTCGGCCCGCCCCGCCCTGGGGCCGGTGAGCCAGTACCGGGTGAGGCGGCGGGCGCCGGTCTCGGCCACGGTGACGTACGAGGCGTCGGGTGCCAGGGCCGCCCCGTTCGCGAAGTGCAGCCCGTCGAGCAGCACTTCGGGCGCGCCGCCCGGGGCGAGCCGCAGCAGGCGGCCGGTGCCGACGTGCTCGACGATGTCGGCCCGCCAGTCGTCGAGGCCGTAACGGCGGCTGGACACCGTGAAGTACACGGTGCCGTCGGGGGCGGCGGTCGCGTTGCTGCAGAACCTCAGCGGCTCCCCGGCGACCGCGTCGGCGAGGACCTCGACCGGGCCGCCGTCCTCCGGGGCGACGCGCAGCAGGCCCCGGTGCGCGTCGCAGACGAGCAGCCGCCCGTCCGGAAGCGGTTCGAGGCCCAGCGGCCTGCCGCCGGTGCGGGCCAGCTCCTCCACCCGGCCCCCGCGCCCCGGCCCCGGCAGCGTGACGCGCAGGATCCGGCCGTCGGCGGTGCCGGTGAGCACCCGGCCCGTGCCGTCGACGACGACGTCCTCCGGACCGGCGGCGGGCAGCCGCAGGACGTGCAGCGGCGGCAGGGGAGACGGCGGGACCGAGCCTGCCGCGCGCCGGGCACGCGCGCGCGAGGCACCGAGGGTGGGCATGGGGCGGACCTCCTGGTGATGCGTGGTGAGAGGGACCTTCCGGTGCGCGCCGGGCGGTGGCCCTTCCGCCGGACCCGGCGGGGCGGGCCGCCGGGTCCGGGCGGCGGGGACCGGACCGGCCGGCCCGCAGCCTTACGGGTCCCAGCCCGTATAGGTGCCCAGCGGGGACCGGCCGATGCGTGCGGCGCACGGCGAGCAGGGCCGACCCGGTCCGCATGACCGGAACGAGATATTCAGTGGCTGATCGGCGACCGCTGCCACAGGCTTTGGGCATGGCTCTTTCCTCCGCCCCCGACCTCCCGTGGCTCGGCCCTCCGATCGACGCCCGCCCCCTTTTCGCCGCCGAGCACGCGGCGCTCCTGGCGACGCTGCGCGCTCTGGAGCCCGCCGACTGGCGGCGGGAGGCCGTACCCGGCTGGACCGTGCGCGATCTCGCCGCGCACCTCGTCGGCGACTGCTACGGACGCCTCGCCCGTGACCGCGACCGCCACGAGGGAGGGCCGCGCCCCGCGCCCGGCGAGACCCTTGAGGCGTTCATCCACCGCCTCAACCAGGAGTGGGTCGACGCCTGGGCGCGCGTGAGCCCCGCCGCCCTCATCGACACCCTGGACCTGGTCGGCGCGCAGGTCGCCCGCCTCTTCGCGACCGCGGACCTCGACGCCGCCTCGCTGGGCGTCTCCTGGGCGGGGGCCGACCCGGCGCCGATGTGGCTCGACTGCGCGCGTGAGTTCACCGAGTTCTGGACGCACCGCCAGCAGCTCCGCCACGCCGTCGGCCAGGAGAGCGACCCCGGGCCGCGCGCCCTCGCCGTGGTCCTCGACACCTTCATGCGGGCGCTGCCGCACACCCTGCGGCACACGGGGGCGCCCGTCGGCACCCGGGTCCAGGTGCGCGTCGGCGGCCCGTCCGGCGGTACGTGGACGGCGACCGCCACGGGGGCAGGCGGGGCGGGCCGCTGGTCCCTGGCCCTGTCGGACGCCGTGACCGGGGAACGGGACGCCCGGGCGGCCGACGCCGTGGTCGAATTCGACGCCGAGACCGCGTGGCGGCTGTGCACTCGCGGCATCTCCCCGGCCGCAGCGTTGGCCCTCGCCCGTACGGAGGGTGACCGTCAACTCGTCGAAGCGGCAGGCCAGATCGTGTCCGTCGTCCACTAACTCCGCCGCCCCGGGGCACCCGTTCACCCGGCCCACGCCGCTCCGGGCCGCCGGGCCCGGCCGACGGCGGCCGGTTCCCCGGAGCCGGGTGGGCCGTCGGCACGAGCGGGCGGAGGTGTGACATGCGAGCTGATCGCCCTGGCGGCGACGCGTCCGACGGTTCCTCGGGGGCGGGGCGACGGCGCGTCGGCGGCGCCCTGGCCGCGGCCGTCGCCGCCGCGGCCGAGCCCCGGGAGGTGCCCGCGGCCCTGTGCCGGGGCTGTCTCGCGCTGGTCGCGGTGAGCGGCGCGTCGCTGTCCTTCATCGCGGGCCAGGAGGTACGAGCGCTGTGGTGGGCCAGCGACTCCGTCGCGGCCGCGCTCGCCGAGGCGCAGTACACGCTGGGCGAGGGCCCGTGCCAGAGCGCGTTCACGCTGGCCGCGCCGGTGCTCCTCGGCGATCTGACCAGCGGCGCGCACACCTGGCGCTGGCCCGTCTTCGCCCAGCAGGCCCGGGGCCTCGGCGTCCGCGCGGTCTTCTCGCTGCCGCTCGGCGCCGGGGCACGGCCGCTCGGCACGCTCGACCTGTACCGGGACACCGCCGGTGACCTGTCCCCACGCGAGCTGCGTACGGCACTGATCGTGTGCGACGCGGTGACGTTCGCCGTCCTGGACCTCGGATTCGGCGGGACGGGCACCGGCGCGGCGGCGGACGAGGCAGCGGCGTCGTGGATCGAGGCCGCGGAAGCCGACCACATGGAGGTCCACCAGGCCGTCGGCATGGTGATGGTCCAGCTGGGCGTCGGCCCGCGGCACGCCCTGGACCTGCTGCGGGCGCGGGCCTTCGCCGAAGGGTGGGGGGTGAGCGAGGTGGCGCGCGAGGTCGTGGACCGCAGGCTCCGGTTCCGACGGGACGACGACGGCGGCGGGCCCGGTCCCGCTGCGGGGGGCTCCACGGGCGAGGGCCCGCGCTAGAGAGGACGAGGGCACGCACCGGACCGGACGAGGGCACGCACCGAACCGGACAGGGGCACGGACCGGACAGGACAGGGGCAAGCGCCAGACCGGACGAGGCGGGGCCCGGGCGCGGTCAGTCGGCCGTCTCCGCGCGGGGCAGGGGCGGAGAGGGCGGCAACGGCGGGTCCGCGGTGCCGTCCACCACCTCCTCGGCGACCGCGGTGAGCCGCCGCCGCTGCGAGCGGGCGTACTGGCGCATCAGCGTGAACGCCTCGTCCACGCTGATCCGGTGGCGGTGCGACAGGGCGCCTTTGGCCTGCTCGATGACGACCCGGGACCGCAGGGCCGTCTCCAGCTGGCCGACGACGACGCTCTGCCGGTGTACGGCGCGCCGCTGGAGGATCCCGATGGTGGCAAGGCGGGCCAGGGCCTGCGCGAGCCCGAGCTGCGCGCCCGGCAGCGGCTCGGGGCGCTCAAGGAAGAGGCTGAGCGCGCCGATGGTCAGCCCGCGCAGCCGCAGGGGCGTGGCCGTGACGGAGGCGAAGCCCGTCTGGAGGGCGTGCGGGGCGAAGCGGGGCCAGCGCGCGTGCGGGCTCCCGTTCGCCAGGAGCGTGCCGTCGACGACCCGGCCGGAGCGGAAGCAGTCGAGGCCCGGACCCTCGCCCCACTCGACGCCGAGCTGTTCCAGGCGGCCGCTGCGTTCGTCGGACCCGGACGCCTCCAGGGAGCCGCCCTCCGGCGTGGACAGGACGACGCCCGCGGCCGCGACGTCCAGGAGGTCGACGCATCGCGTGGCGAGGAGTTGGAGAAAGCTGATGACGTCGAAGTCGTCGACGAGCGTGTCGGCGAGCTCGACGAAGGCGGCGGCGAGCCGCTCCTCACGGGCCTGTTCGGGCATTCCGGCTCGACGCTCCTTTCTCAGTGGTCACCGGCCTGCACGTGGGAAGCGGTGGCTACGGGACGGAGGAGGAAGAAGGGGGAGGCGAAGGAGTGGGGGATGCGAGGGGGAGGCTAAGGAGGGGGGTAGGCGGAGGCGGCGCAGGCCGGCGAGGCGGCCGCTTCCTGACCTTGCCTCGTACGCAATGTAACCCTGGGGTGTAGGGAGGGAAAAGCCCCCGGTCCGGTGCTGGTGGGACCCGGGCCGTCAGCCGCTCGCCCGCCGCGGCGGCGCGGGTGCCGCCGGTGACCCGCCCGCGGAGGGGACGGCGACCATCGCGTACGGGGGGACGCGCGGACGGCGTAGGGCCTCCGCGTCGGCGAGGCCCTGGCTGCGCCGGACTTCGACACGGAAGTCGTGCAGCGCGTCCCTGAACCTGGCGTCGACCTCCTGGTAGTCCCTCGTGTCCACGGTCAGCCCCCTGCCCACGGCGTCCCTGAGGTCCCGCAGCACGGCGAAGGCGTGCTCACAGGCGACCGTGACGTGCGACGGCGCGGTGACCAGCAGGAGCTGCCGCGAATCCGCCGTGCCCGCGTCGGCCATGAGGTCCCTGACGGTGCCGTAGTTCCGGTCGGCGGCCCGGTCCTCGCGGCACGCGACGTCATAGAGCCCCTCATAGGCCCGCATCAGCGCCCTCAGGAACTCGACACAGACCTCCACCTGCCTGTCCCGCTGCTGATGGGCCCGGTCACGCTTCCACCGCACCCGGTCGGCGACCACCGTCGAAGCGACACCGGCAGCCGTACCGCACAAGGTCGCCACGAGCGTGATCCACACACTGCCCCCAGAACGAGCGATCGAGGTCCACCGCCGAACTCCGTTACCCGACGGCCGTGTTCGTACCACGCCGGACGCGGCGCCGTCGACCTCGGCTTCCTCGGGCCGGTCCACGGGGCCCGGCCACGAGGGGCCGGTCAACGGGGGCCGGGCCACGGGTCAGGCCGCCGTGACGATGTCCGCCCGCACGGCGGCTTCCCACTCGATCAGGAGGCGCTCGTACAGCTCCCGTTGGGCGGCGGTGAGCCTGACGCGGGGGTCTCCGCCGCGGCCTGCCCAGAGGGCGCGGATGTCCTCGTTCACGACCGCGGGGGCCCGGGGGCCGGGGGTAGGGGACATGAGGCAAGCGTAGGGGCTGGCACTGACAGCGGCGTGGGCGCTGCCTGGCGCGCGTGCCGTCGCGTCGGGCAGGGGCCTTCCTCGGTGACCCGGTGGGAACCGGGGCCGGAGCCCTCTCCGGGGGCGGTGAGGAGAGCGCCGCCGCTACTCGCTGCCGCCGCGCGGGGCGCGGAGTCGTGTGCCCACGACAGGGTGGGACGTGGCGACGCGCCCACTTGTCAGCTCACCGTCACCTGTCAGCTCACCGTCAGCTGACAGGCAACTCACCGCTCCCGTCAGCTCACCGCTCGGAGCGCGGAAGCTCGTCGCTCAGCCGAGGTGCCACTGCTGATTGCCGGCACCCGAGCAGTCCTTGAGTACGACCGAGGCGCCCTGCCAGTAGTTCGCGTCGGCGATGGCCAGACACCGGTGGTTGAGGGCGGTGTGCAGCTCGGTGCCGTTCCAGTGCCACTGCTGCCGGGGCAGACCGGCGCAGCCGAACACCTGGATCGCCGCCCCGTTGTCACCGTTGTCGATGGCCGGCTCCAGGCATCTGCCGCTCAGGTCGCTCCGGAACTCGGGGCCGTTGGGCGTCCAGCGTCGGCTGGGCGAACCATCGCAGTCGTACATCTGCACGGAGGCGCCGTCGCCGGTGTTCAGATGGGCGACGTTCAGGCACCTGTTGTTGAAGTTGGAGACGATCTGCGAACCGACCGCCTTGGGTCTCTCCTTGCGGGCCGTGTCGGCGGACGCCGACGAGGAGACGGAGGCGAAGGTGATCGCCAGTCCGACCGCCGCAAGCAATCCCACCGACTGATACGTCTTGCGCATGCTCTCCCCCTCAGGGACATGTGCGCGGATGCACCTCGCCCGACGATGCTCCCGCCGGAGCGGCCCCACAAGACACCGTTCCACTCGGCGTCCCCACGCCCACCGAATGTCCGACTACCACCGCGCTTCGGCCGGAACCGGATGTCCCCATGACGGAGCATCAGGGGCCGCCCGACGCCCGTGACATCAGCGTGGGGGCAAGACCTGGGTGGCTGTCAGCCGGAAGCGGGGGCTGTCCGGAGGGCGTGGATGTTCTCGTTCGTGGCCGTGGCAGGGCGCACGGGCAGGCGCCCTGTTGCCCGGAATCCGCCCACGGCTAGCGTGCCCGCACCACCCGCCAGAAGGGAGTCGGCCATGGCCCGACGTCTGTGGAAGGTCGGCACGAACAGTGGCAACGACGGCTGTCCCACCCTGTACGAGGTCCCCGGGTCGGACCGGTTCGTCGTCCAGGGCGCGACCGTCATCGACCCGAAGGAGCTTGGCCAGCTGGAGAGGTTGGCCAAGGGGGAGAGTGCCGTCGTCGTACCGCGCGAACTGCTCGCGAATTTCGGCCCCAAGGAGCCTGTGCACGTGCCTCAGTTCATCACTTTCGACGAGTTCACCAGCATGTTCACTACGCTGAAGCACTCGGCCTGGCGGTTGGAGACCCGCGGCCGGTATGCGTCCGATGAAGCCACCGACACGTACGCGCAGTTTCTCGCCGAGGGCCGGGTGGACTGGGATTTCGACGATCCGTGGTGCCGCGGACGCCGCGAACAGGCGGCGCTGGGGAAGAGGTTCGAGCGCGTTCGGGTCCTCGACGAGCCGCCGACCGCGGGGCAGCTGTACCTGCTCGACAACGCGCGCCGGAACACAGCCGTCGGCGAGGACATCCGCGTCCTCACGCGCGGCAAAGCCGTTGAGCTCGGCCTCCCGGACCAGGACTTCTGGGTCTTCGACTCGCGCGCCGTGGGCCTGCTGCACTTCGACGACGGCGACGAGATCACCCGCGTCGAACTGATCACCGATCCTGTCCAGGTGCTGCGCTACGCCCAGGCCCGCGAGGCCGCATGGCACCATGCCATCCCCTACGACCAGGCCTGACGGTAACTTGCCCAGGTGACCACGGACTTCCAACAGGCCCGTCAGGCCCTGGGCCGCCGACTGCGTGAGCTGCGTGGCAAAGGGACCACTCAACGGCAGCTGGGAGCCCTCTTGGGGTGGCCGCAGGCCAAGGTGTCCAAGCTGGAGACCGGACGTCAGACGGCCACCCCCGAAGACCTGACAGCCTGGGCTCAAGCCACTGGTCATCCTGCGGTCACCGAAGAACTGGTCGCCCGCCTTCAGGGCATGGAGACGCACTCTCGGTCGTGGAGGCGCCAGCTGAGTGCGGGGCACCGTCCTGTTCAGGACGTTCTTACGGTGGAGTACGAACGGTCCAAGGCACTGCGGGCCTGGCAGGGGGCCATGGTCGTAGGCATGCTCCAGACCCCGGACTACGCCAGGAACGTCTTCTCGCGCTTCACCGATCTCCAGCGGTCCCCGCGGGACATCGAGGAGGCCGTGAGGGCCCGTGTACGACGCCAGGAGCTGCTGTACCAGCGGGGCCGCGCCTTCCACATCGTGTTGTGGGAGGCAGCCCTGCACGCGGGGCTCGCACCGCCGGACGTGTTGGCCGCGCAGATGGACAAGCTCACCAACGTGATCGGCCTGGACACGGTGCAACTGGGCATCGTGCCGTTCGGCGCTCAGCTCGCGCTGCCTCCGGCCACGGGCTTCTGGCTGTACGACGACCGGCTCGTGATCGTGGAGGAGTGGCACGCCGAGCTCTGGCTCGATGATCCAGAAAGCTTGGGCGTGTACCAACGGGTGTGGGACAAGCTCAGCGCGTCAGCGGTCTACGGCACGCATGCGCGGCGCCTGATCACGCGGGCCCGGGCGCATTTCGCTGACGCGTGAGAATCAGCGCGAATCAGCGTGCGGCGCAAGCGAATATTCGAGAATCAGAGCATGCTCTGATTCTTGTTGCTCCCTAACGTGCTGGTCATGGACGCACCGACGCGCACTGCGCGCTGCTTCGCAGGCGATGCCTGGCTCGCCGCGGAGGCCTCGCTCACCGTCGCGCTCAACACCCGGCGCATCCCCGTGTGGCACCGCGGGCCCCTCCTGGCCGACGCCATCGTGATGTGTGCCCAGGGGCCGATCCCGGCCGGTGCCGGCCACCTGGCCGACGTCCGTCCGCCGGCCGTCCGTCCGCCGGGCCGGATTCTCCAGACCCCCTCTACCTCTACGAGCTACCCGACAGGCGGCAGTTCCTGGCTGGAGCTTCCCGATGGCACCGGTCGCCTCACACAGGGCGACCGGCCCGGCGCCGCGCTCGGCTCGGGCGGCCCCAGCCTTCCCACGGAGGCACTCGGATGACCATGCACAGCGACCACCCCCAGCCCGCGCCGAGAAACAACTCCCCAGCGCGAGCTCCACTGACCGAGCAGGAACTCCTGATGACCGCCTGCTGCCTGGCGGAGGCCGACCCCAATCCGGGCACGGTGTGGGCGGCCTGGGCGAGGTACGGCGTCGCGCTGCTCCCGCTCGGCCGCCGCTTCGACGCGCTGCGCGTCCCGGCCGAGCAGGTCCATCACACGGTGGGCAGCGATGATGTGGACACAGTGGCTACGGTGCTGCGCGCGTGGCTCGACGGTCCGGTGATCCGGGACTTCCGCAGCAGCCACGGCCCGTACTACGTACTCATCGCGCCCGGCGCCGACTGGGACGGCCCCGCGGAGCGGCTCACCACCGGCACCTACCTCGGTGTCCCGCGCCCCGGCCACGCGACCACGCTGTCCCGCTGGGTGGTCCTGCCGCCGCACCCCGGCGCCCTGTGCGACACCCGGCACCTGCGCACGCTCCTCGCCACGACCGCCTCCCTCAGGACGGTGGGCCGATGACGACCGCTGACCATGACGACGACTACGAGTACCCGGACCTGTACGGGGCCTACCGCGAGCACCTCGACACCTGCCCCCTCATCCACGCCGGCCTCCTCACCAACTGCGTCGAAGGCGCCCGCCTGGCCGCCGCATGGCTCGAAGAGGACTGGCCCGGCTACGGAGCCGCCGGAACCACCCCACGCTTCTACTGGGGAGAGCGAACTCGTGCCTGACGCAACCCGCGGACTGCTCCTGGCCGTAGTGCCCGCGCTCAGCACCCTCTGCCCGGAGCAGCGCTCCGGCGCCGTGTGCGTATGGTGCCCGCGCGCTGCCACCCGGCGAAGGCATCGACCTCAGCCCTGATGGCCGTCTGCGCGCCTGCGTGCTGCGTCGGCTGCCGGACACCCATCACCCCCGGCGAGGTCATCCGTCCCCACCTCGGGCAGGGCCTGAGCGGGCCTGTGTACAGCTACCTCCACGCACGCAGGTGCCTGCGGTAGGCGGCGATCAACTGGGGCATCACGAAGGCCCCCACAGGTGAACCTGTGGGGGCCTTCGTGATGCAGGGGATGCCCCGGCTAGTCGGCGGATTCTCCCGCGTGGGGGCTCAGTTCGCCCATGCCCACCAGGATGAACAGGACGATGCCCAGGAGGACGCGGTAGTAGACGAAGGGCATGAAGCTCTTGGTCGTGATGAACTTCATGAACCAGGCGATGACCGCGTAGCCGACGACGAAGGCGATGATCGTCGCGAAGATGGTCGGGCCCCAGGAGACGTGGCCCTCGCCCGCGTCCTTGAGTTCGTAGGCGCCCGAGGCGAGGACCGCCGGGATGGCCAGGAGGAAGGAGTAGCGGGCCGCGGACTCGCGGGTGTAGCCCATGAGGAGGCCGCCGCTGATGGTCGCGCCGGAGCGGGAGACGCCGGGGATCAGGGCCATGGCCTGGCACACGCCGTAGATGAGGCCGTCCTTGACGTTGAGCTGCTTGAGGTCCTTGCGCTCGCGCACCGCGCGGTGCTTGCCGCCGACCTCGTCGCGCGCGGCCAGGCGGTCGGCGAAGCCGAGGACGATGCCCATGACGATCAGGGTCGTGGCGATGAGCCTCAGATCCCGGAACGGGCCCTCGATCTGGTCCTTGAGCGTCACGCCGAGCACGCCGATCGGGATCGAGCCGACGATCACGAGCCAGCCCATCTGCGCGTCGTGGTCGGACCGCGGCACCCTGCCCACCAGCGAGCCGAACCACGCGTAGAGGATGCGGCCGATGTCCTTGCGGAAGTAGATCAGGACGGCGGTCTCGGTGCCGATCTGCGTGATGGCGGTGAACGCGGCACCCGGGTCGTGCCAGCCCGCGAACGCCGCGGTCAGCCGCAGGTGCGCGCTGGAGGAGATCGGGAGGAACTCGGTCAGTCCCTGGACGAGTCCGAGGATGAACGATTCGAGCCAAGACATGAGAACTGCGCCGTCCAGTTACTGATCGTGCGCTGACCCGTGTGGTGGCGGTCAGAAGCGGTGAAGGGGGACCGGGGCGGCGAGTGGTGCTCGGGCAGGAGGGGGTGGTGCTGAAGGGGATCACGTGCCTCGCCGGGGGCAGCGTAGCGTCACAAAGTTACGGGTCCGTGTGAGGGCCGTGTGTTGGCGGCCGAATGCTTTCTTCGGGTTGCCTTTCCCCGGTGGTTCCGGTGGTTCCGGTGGTTCCGGTGGTTCCGGTGGTTCCGGTGGTCCCGGTGCTCCTGTGCGTTCGCCGTCCCCGGTAAGTCCCCGATACGTCCGCGTTCGCCGCTCCCGGCGAGCCGCGGCCCCGCAGCCCCGCGACCCCCGCCCCGGTCCCTCCGCCCCTCGGGTCACACCCCCGCAGGCCCCGTCACCGTCCACCCCGGTGCCTGCGGATGCGCTGTCAGGTCCTCGTGGCGGACCTCGGCGCCGCAGTGGGCGCAGGTGACCAAGGGTGCGAGCGTGTGCCCGCAGGCGTGCTCGACGATCATGGGGCGGTCGTCGTCGGGGTGCAGATGGCGGTCGCCCCAGGCCATCAGGGTCATCAGGACGGACTCCAGTTCCAGGCCCGCGGGCGTCGGCCGGTACTCGAAGCGCTGGGGGCGCTCGCTGTAGCGGACCTTCTCCAGGATGCCCGCGTCGACCAGGCGGCGCAGCCGTGCGGTCAGGACGTCGCGCGGGGCGCCCGTGTTGCGGGCCAGCTGGTCGAAGCGCCGGGCGCCGAGGAAGGCCTCGCGCAGGACGAGCAGGGAGTACTTCTCGCCGACCAGGGCGAGGGTGTCGGCGATCGCGCAGGGGCGGGGGCCTTTCGCGGCCGTGGCCGCCGGGCCCCGCCGGTCCGGCGCGGCCCCGGTGCCGGAGGACGTCCCCTCCGGAGGGCGCGAACCCTCCGGAGAGTCCGCCCGCTGCGGGGGGTTCGCCTCCCGTGGGGGGTTCGCCTCCTGCGGGGGGTTCGCCTTCTGCGGAGAGTTCGCCCCTCGCGGAGCGGACTCACGGGCGGTCTTCCCCCCAGGTGTCGCCTCGCGGGCGAGCGGCTGCGGCTGCGGTTGGGGCTGCGGTTGGGGCTGAGGCTGCGGGTCCTTCGTCGAGGGCATGGAAGCCAGTCTACGGGCGGGTTGGAAAATCCAACCCACTTGGTTACCGTGGAGTACGCAAGTGCGTCCAGTTTTCAAACTCGTTCCCAGGCCGCCGGGCACACGGCCCGGCCTGTCCGAGAGGCACCCTCATGCGCGACGCCGTCATCGTCGAAGCGGTACGCACCCCGGTCGGCAAGGGGAAGCCGGGCGGCTCCCTCCACCACATCCACCCCGTCCAGCTCCTCGCGCACACCCTGCGCAGCCTGGTCGAGCGCAGCGGCATCGACGCGGCGCGGATAGACGACGTGATCGGCGGCTGCGTCGACCAGGTCGCCGAGCAGGCCATGAACACCACGCGGTACGCCGCCCTGGCCGCGGGCTTCCCGGAGTCCGTGCCCGCCACCACCGTCGACCGGCAGTGCGGCTCGTCCCAGCAGGCCGTGCACTTCGCCGCGCAGGGCGTCATCGCGGGCGCGTACGACATGGCGATCGCCTGCGGCGTGGAGTCGATGAGCCGCGTGCCGATGTGGTCGAACGTGCCCGCGGGCGCCGACCCCTTCGGCCCCGGCATCGCCGAGCGCTACCCCGAGGGGCTCGTCCCGCAGGGCGTCAGCGCCGAGCTCATCGCCGCCAAGTGGTCCATCAGCCGCGAGGAGATGGACGTCTTCGCCACCGGGTCGCACCAGAAGGCGGCCCGCGCCTGGGCGGGCGGCCTCTTCGACGCGGAGGTCGCGCCGCTCGACCACGTCACCCGCGACGAGTCCGTACGCCCCACCACCACGCCCGAGGTGCTCGCCGGGCTCAAGCCCGCGTACGAGGACCCTGCGTTCGGCGAGCGCTTCCCGCAGATCGACTGGTCGGTGACGGCGGGGAACACCAGCCCCCTCAACGACGGGGCGTCCGCCGTGCTCATCACCACCAGCGAGAACGCCGCCCGGCTCGGCCTGCGCCCGCTCGCCCGGCTGCACAGCTTCGCCGTCGCGGGCTCCGACCCGCTCCTGATGCTCACCGGCATCCTGCCCGCGACCGAACAGGTGCTGCGCCGGGCCGGTCTGACGCTCGACGACATCGACCTGTTCGAGGTCAACGAGGCGTTCGCGAGCGTCGTCCTGGCCTGGCTGCGGGAGACCGGAGTCGACGAGCGGAAGGTGAACGCGCACGGCGGCGCCATCGCCCTCGGCCACCCGTTGGGCGCGAGCGGGACGCGGATCATGACCACCCTCGTCCACGCCATGCGGGTCCGCGGGGCGCGCTACGCCCTGCAGACGATGTGCGAGGCCGGGGGACTCGCCAACGCGACCATCCTCGAGGCCATGTGACGCCCGGGGCCGGACCCCGCTGAGCCGGGCCCGAGCCCCCGCCGGGGCGGACCGCCCGGTCAGTTCCCCCGCAGCCGGTGGCGCTTGCGCCAGGCCACCGCCGCCGCCCCGAGCCCCGACACCGCGATGAAGCCCATCGCGAGCAGGAACGCGGGCGAGGTCGGGGTGTCGGCGCGGGCGCCCGCTATCACGTAGGCGGCCGTGTTCGGAACCGAGCCGAGGGCCGTGGCGAGGAGGAAGGGGAGCCAGCCCATCCGGGAGACGGCCGCGCAGTAGTTGGCCGCCGCGAACGGCACGCCGGGGAAGAGGCGCACCGCGAGCATCGAGCGGAAGGCATGGCGGCTGAGCTGGCCGTCGGCCGCCTTCAGCCAGCGGCCGCGCAGCAGCGGCCGCAGCGCGTCCTGGCCGAGGATCCGGCCGAGCCCGAAGGAGGCACCGGCGCCGAGGACCGTGCCCGCGACCGCCGCGGCGAGCCCCGCCTGCGAGCCGAACAGCGCGCCCGCCGCGAGGTTGAGGAGCGGCCGCGGCACGAACGCGACCGTGCACGTGCCGTACGCCACCGCGAACACGCACACCGCGGCGGCCCCCGTGAGCTGCGGCGGCCAGCCGTCGGCGAGCAGCCGCTGCGGCTCGAAGAGCAGCACGCACGTGCCGGCCGCGGCGAGCAGCAGCACGAGCAGGGACAGCCGCGACCACGGCGACAGGAGCACCCGGGTGCAGCGCACGGCGAGGCCCCGCGGGGGAGCGGCAGCGGTGTCGAGCATCCGGGGAGACTAACCGACAGACGCGTCTGATCGCCGTATGGTGCGTCTCATGAGCGTCACAGCGCCGCGCAGTTCCCTGGCCGACACGGTCCTTGACCGGCTCACCACGAGCTACGCGGAGGCGGCCGATCCGGTCCGGGCCGCGGAGATGCGCGCGTACATGAAAGACGTCGCGCCGTTCCTCGGCCTCGCCTCCACGGAGCGCCGGGACCTCGCGCGGGCCGTGCTCGCGGGCACCCCGCGCCCCGACGAGGCCGACTGCGCGGCGCTCGCGCTGCGGTGCTGGCGGCTGCCCGAGCGCGAGTACCACTACTTCGCGGTCGACTACCTGCGGCGGCACGTGAAGCGCTGCTCGTCCGGCTTCCTGCCGGTGGCCCGGCACCTGGTGACGACCGTCCCCTGGTGGGACACCGTCGACCTGCTGGCCGCGCACGTCGTCGGCGGCCTCGTCGCCGCCGACCCGGAGCTCGCCGCCGCCATGGACGAGTGGAGCACGGACGACGACCTCTGGGTGGTGCGCACCGCCCTGCTCCACCAGCTGCGCCACAAGGAGCGGACGGACTCCGACCGCCTCTTCGCGTACTGCGCGCGGCAGGCCGGGCACCCCGACTTCTTCGTCCGCAAGGCCATCGGCTGGAGCCTGCGCGAGTACGCCAAGACCGATCCGGACGCGGTACGGGCCTTCGTCGAGCGCCACCGCGCCGCGCTGTCGCCGCTCTCCGTGCGCGAGGCCTTGAAGAACATCGGCGGCTGACGGGGCCTCAGGGGGCACGCGGGGCGCAACTGCCGTGCGTGACCGGTGCGTCGCAGAAAATCATTCGACGGGCGGCGACGGGTCAGCCATGATCGTCGACATGTTCCGGCACGCCTTTCCCACAGCTCCGACCGCGGTCGCGGTCGCTGCGAAGGCTGCCGCTCTTCCTTTCGACGGCGCCCGAAGCTGACTCTCCCCGGACATTCCGGCGGACCCCTCAGGGGGAGGGTCGGCCAGGCCCCAGGGGTCCCCGTCCGACGGCCGTGCGCCGCGGGCCTCAGCTTTCGAGTTCCGGAGAAGGAACCACCATGTCCAAGACCGCTTACGTCCGTACGAAGCCGCATCTGAACATCGGCACGATGGGCCACGTCGACCACGGCAAGACCACCCTGACCGCCGCCATCACCAAGGTGCTCAGCGAGCGCGGCACCGGCACGTTCGTGCCCTTCGACCGCATCGACCGCGCGCCCGAGGAGGCGCAGCGCGGCATCACCATCAACATCGCGCACGTCGAGTACGAGACCGACACGCGGCACTACGCGCACGTGGACATGCCCGGTCACGCCGACTACGTCAAGAACATGGTGACGGGCGCGGCCCAGCTCGACGGCGCCATCCTCGTGGTGTCGGCGCTCGACGGGATCATGCCGCAGACCGCCGAGCACGTGCTCCTCGCCCGCCAGGTCGGCGTCGACCACATCGTCGTGGCGCTGAACAAGGCCGACGCCGCTGACGAGGAGCTCGCCGACCTCGTGGAGCTGGAGGTGCGCGACCTGCTGTCCGCGCACGGGTACGGGGGCGACTCCGCGCCCGTGGTCCGGGTCTCGGGCCTCAGGGCGCTGACGGGCGACCCCCGCTGGACCGCGGCGATCGAGGCGCTGCTCGACGCCGTGGACACGTACGTGCCGATGCCGGAGCGCTATGTCGACGCGCCGTTCCTGCTGCCGGTGGAGAACGTCCTGACGATCACCGGCCGCGGCACGGTCGTCACGGGCGCCGTCGAGCGCGGCACGGTCCGCGTCGGCGACCGCGTCGACGTCCTCGGTGGCCTCGGCGCCGACACGGAGACGGTCGTCACCGGCCTGGAGACGTTCGGCAAGCCCATGGAGTCCGCGCAGGCCGGTGACAACGTGGCGCTGCTGCTGCGCGGCGTGCCGCGCGACGCCGTCCGCCGCGGGCACGTGGTCGCCGCGCCCGGCAGCGTCCGGCCGAGCCGCCGCTTCACCGCGCGGGTGTACGTCCTCTCGGCCCGCGAGGGCGGTCGTACGACACCGGTGGCGACCGGCTACCGGCCGCAGTTCTACCTCCGCACCGCGGACGTGGTCGGCGACATCGACCTCGGCGAGACCGCCGTGGCCCGCCCCGGTGACACGGTCACCCTGACCGTGGAGCTCGGGCGGGACGTCCCGCTGGAGCCGGGGCTCGGCTTCGCGATCCGCGAGGGCGGGCGGACGGTGGGCGCCGGCACGGTGACGGCTGTCGCCTGAGGTTCCGGTGAGGGGGGTTCGGCCCGGGGAGGCCGGGCCCCCCTTCGGCGGGTGGGTTCCCTTCTGGCCGCTGGCCCGCTTCCGGCCGGTGGGTCTGCTTCCGGTCGGGGGTGGGCTCGTGGCCGGTGGGTCCGCTTCCGGTCGGGGGTGGGCTCGTGGCCTGTGGGTCCGCTTCCGGTCGGGGGGCGGCTCGTGGCCTGTGGGTCCGCTTCCGGTCGGGGGTCGGCTCGTGGCCCGTGGTCCGCTTACCGTCGGGGTCCGCTCCTCGTGGGCGGGTCCGGGTTCGGCGGGGGTCGTGGTGGGGCGGGGGCGGGCACAATGGGGCGGTGGACCAGCCTGCCGATGCCCCCGACCCCACGCCGATAGCCGGCGCCGAGCGGCCTTCCGAGCGCGAGCCGGAGCCCGAGTACGGGACCGGCCCCTCGGACGAGCCCGTGCCCGTCACCCGCGTCGTCGACCACGGCACCGCCAAGCTGCTGCCCGACGTGGACCGCGACCGTGCCTGGCTCCTGACCGTCGACGGTGCCCCGCAGTCGTACGTCGACCTGGACGCGCCCACGCATCTGGAGTTCGAGTACGCGCGCAGGCTCGCCCACGTCCTGGACACCCTCGCCGCGCCGGGCCTTCCGCTGGACGCCGTGCACCTCGGCGGGGGCGCCCTCACCCTGCCCCGCTACCTCGCCGCGACCCGGCCCGGCTCCCGGCAGGACGTCGTCGAAGCCGACCTCGCGCTGCTGCGGCTCGTCGTCGAGAAGCTGCCCCTGCCCCAGGAGCCGGGGATCCGTCTGCACGGCACGGACGCCCGGGCCTGGCTGGAGGCCGCGCCCGCCGACAGCGCGGACGTGGTCGTGGGCGACGTCTTCGGCGGCTCGCGCGTGCCCGCGCACCTCACGTCGGACGCGTACGCCCGTGCCGTCGACCGGGTCCTGCGCGCCGACGGCGTCTACGCGGCCAACCTCGCCGACGGCGCGCCGTTCGACTTCCTGCGCTCCCAGCTGGCCACGTTCGCCGAGCGCTTCGCGGAGCTTGCCCTGATCGCGGAGCCCGCGCTGCTGCGGGGGCGTCGCTTCGGCAACGCCGTGCTGGTCGCCTCGCACGGGCCGCTCGACGTCGAGGCGCTGGTACGGCGGGCCCGGGCCGACGTGTTTCCCGCGCGGGTCGTGCACGGGGACGAGCTGCGGCGGTTCGTGGGGCCCGCGCGAGGGGTGCGGGACGGGGACGCCGTGGCCTCGCCGGAGCCCCCGGGCGGCGCCTTCAGCGTGGGCTGACCCGCGCCGCCGGGGCCCGCTGCCGCGGAGGGTTTCTCCCACCCGCCCACCCGTTCCTGCCCCAGTGGCCAGGGCCTGCCCCGACCTGGCGGCTCGCGGGCCGTCGCCCACCTGCCCGCCGCTGCCGCAGCGGGATGATCCCACCCGCCCACCCGTTTCCGCCCCAGTGGCCAGGGCGCGCCCCGACCTGGCGGCCGCGGGCATGGGGGGAATCAAGCCCGTCCCGCGTTTGAGGACGAGGCCGGTGGCCGATCAGAGGGCGGGCGGGCGGTGGAGAAGGTCAGGACTCGCTGGCCTCGCCGTGGAGGCGCACCGTGGCGAGGATCTTCTTCACCAGCGTGTCGGGAACCTCCCCCTTCACGCCCTTCGCCCCGTGCAGCGTCCACGCGACGTAGTCGCCCGCGCCGTTCTTGAAGGCGAACGTCGTGGCCTTGCCGTTGGAGTCGCACTTGCCCGAGCCGGGGTCGCCGACCGAGGTCGTGGTGACGACGCTGCCCTCGATGCCCGACTTGGTGGTGTACGACTCCACCTTGCCGATCTTGACGTTCTTCTTGTCGGCCTTCTTCTGGCCGGTGTAGCCGCCGAAGACCCACCACGCGGAGTCGTTGCGGGCGACCTGCTTGGTGCTCTTGGCGCCGTTCTGGCCCTTGGTGCCGACGCTGGCGAGCGAGGAGTCGTTCATCCGCCCGTCCTTGTCCTCGTCGGAGGAGCACCACTTCTCTTTGTAGATGGCCGGGGCGGACATGATGATCAGGGGCTTGGAGCCGTCGCCCTTGTTGTGGTCCTCGAAGCCGACGAACGTGTCGGGGGTCTTGACCGTCCAGTCCGGCGGCACGTCGAAGGCGGTGCCCCACTTGGGGTTCACCACGACCTGCCAGCCGGGGACCGTCGGCTTGGGGTCGTTGCCGGTGCCGCGCGGATTGTCGTCGTCCGACGGCTTGGGGCTCGGCTTCTCGGTGGCCGACTTGGACGGCTTGGTGGCCGCCTCGTCGGACTTGTCGTCGTCGCCACCGCTGAAGACCAGGAAGCCGGTCACGCCCGCGGCCACGACGACGGCCGCCACGGCGACGAGGGCCGTGACCTTCGTCCGGTTGCCGCCGCCGTCGCCCCCGCCGCCTCCCGCGTCCGGGCCGCCGGGCTGCGCCGTCCCCATCGGGAACGTCGGCGCGCCCCACTGGGGCTGCCCGCCGGTGGGCTGGCCCCCGGTCGGCTGCTGATACGGGTTCGGCTGCTGGTAGCCGGGCTGCTGATACGGGTTGGGCTGCTGGTACCCGGGCTGCTGATACGGGTTGGGACCCGGACTCTGCGGGTTCTGCTCGCCCCCGGGCGGCTGCTGTTCTGGCCACATGGCCAGTAACCATAGATGGGCCCGGGCCCCAGGTGCCACGCCCGGTCGGCGGCCGGACGGGCACCGGCCATGACCTCGTACGAAGCCGTGACGAACCGGTGAAGAAGCAGTGGACGAGGTGGTGGGAATGGTGTGGTGCGTGAGCGAGAGAGCGGTGCGTCCTCTAGCGCCCGGTATGCCGGAAGGCGGCGCGGCTCACGATTCCGTCGCGTCCCCGTGGAGGCGTACCGTGCTGAGGATCTTCATGATCGTCTCGTCCGGGATCTCCTCCTTGACGTCCTTCGCGCCGTAGAGGCTCCACGCCACGAAGTCGCCCTCGGCGTTCTTGAAGCCGAACGTGATCGCCTTGCCCTCCGAGGCGCACTTGCCCTGCTGGGGCGTGTGCTGCGAGCGGGACCACGCGATGCTGCCCTTGATGCCCGCCTTGGTGGTGTACGGCTTGGCCTTCTCGTCGAAGTGCAGGCTCTTCTTGTCCGGCTGCGTGTAGCCGCCGAACACCCACCAGGCGACCTGGTTCACCGCGACCTCGTCGGTGTTCTTCGCGCCGTTGGCCCCCTTGGTGCCGACCGCGCCGAGCTCCTTGTCCTCGGTGCGGCCGTCCCTGTCGTCGTCCGAGGTGCACCACTTCGACTTGAAGTACGCGGGCCCCGACATGGTCATCAGCGGCTTGCCGGTCTTGACGTCCTCGAACGCGACGATCGCGTCCGGCTTCCGGACGTCCCAGTCGGGCGGCACGTCGAAGGCGGTGCCCCACCGGGGGTTCACCACGACCTGCCAGCCGGGGACGGTCGGCTTGGGGTCGCCCGCGGTGCCGCGCTCGTCGTCGCCGTCGGCCGCGCCGGAACCGGGCTTCGCGGGGGCGGACGCGGACGGCTTGCCCTCGGCATGCGGGGACTTGCCGCCCTCGTCGTCCTTGTCGTCGAGGAGCAGGAAGCCGGTCACGCCCGCGGCCACGACCACGGCCGCCGCCGCGACGATGGCGATGACCTTGGTCCTGTTCCCGCCCCCGCCGCCGCTGCCGCCGTCAGCCGTCGGCGCCTGGGGCACGCCCGCGGGGACCGTCGGCGCGCTCCACTGGCCGGGCTGCCCGGCCGGGTCCGCCTGCTGCTGGTAGCCCGGCTGTCGGTAGGGGTTGGGCTGCTGATATCCCGGCTGCTGGTACGGGTTCTGCTGCTGCGGGTTCTGCTCGCCCCCGGGCGGCTGCTGTCCTGGCCACATGGCCGGTAACGATACGTGTGGCTGGTTGATGTGCTCACAACCACCCCGGGGCGGGCCGGCCTCGGCCCCTGCCGGCCTCAGCCCTTCTCGGGCGCCCGGTACTCGCGCACCGTGCGCAGGATCGCGCGTACCGTCCGGTCCGGGATCTCCTCCTTGACGCCCTTCACGCCGTGGAAGGACCAGGAGAGGAACTCGCCGTCGGCGTTCTTGAAGCCGAACGTGGTGGCCTTGCCGTCCGTGTCGCACGCGCCCTTCTTCGGCACGCCGGAGGAAGTGGCCGTCACCAGGCTGCCCTTGAGGCCCGACGCGGTCGTGTAGGACTCCGCCGGGCCGGCGGTCACCTTCTTCTTGTCCGGCTGGGCGTACCCGCCGTAGACCCAGGCCGTCGCGTTGTTCCGGGCGATCTCCGCCGTGCTGCTCGCGGTCTTGTTGCGCTTGGTGCCCGCGAGGCCGAGGGGCGTGTAGTCCTTCCTGCCGTCCTTGTCGTCGTCCGACGCGCACCAGCGCTCCTTCAGGACGGCGGGGGCGAGCATGGCGACGAGAGGGGTGTCCGAGGGGTCGTCGTTCTCCGCGACCCAGGTGGCGTAGTCGGCCGACTTCAGGTCCCACTGCGGCGGGACGTCGAAGGCGAGCCCGTCCCTGGGGTTCACGACGGTCTTCCAGCCCGGCACCGTCGGCTCGGGGCCGTCGTCCGTTCCCCGGCGGTCGGAGTCCTCCGGCTGCGCGGGGCGTGGCGCCTCGGTCGTGGAGCGGGTCGGCCCGGGCGTTGCCGCGTCGTCCTCGTCGCCGCCGAGGACCGCGAGGGCGGTGGCGGCAGCGGCCACGACGACCACCGCTGCGGCGGCGACGGCGATGACCTTGGTCCTGCGGGCGCGCCCGCCCGGCGGGGCGGCGGGCGCCGCGGACACCGTCGGCGCGTTCCACGGCTCCTGTGGCGAGGGTGCCGGGGTGTGCTGCTGGTAGGGGTTGGGCTGCTGGTAGCCCGGCTGCCGGTACGGGTTCGCGTCCTGTCCCGGGCCGGGGTCCGGCTGCCGGGGTCCATCGGGTTGATCTTGTCCTGGCCACATGGGCGTCCACGATAGGCCCGAAGGGAACGGCCGTTCGCACAAGCCTGGCCAAGCGCTGCTACTCGTGGGTAACATCCCGGTCATGAGCGCAGACCAGATGTCGATCGGCGAGATGCTCGCCGCCACCGTGCCCATGGCCCGGACCCTCAACCTGGAGTTCCTGGAGACGACCCCCGAGCGGGCCGTGGTCGAGCTGCCGGACCAGGCGGAGTACCACAACCACGTGGGCGGGCCGCACGCCGGCGCGATGTTCACCCTGGGGGAGTCCGCGAGCGGGGCCATCGTGCTCGCCGCGTTCGGGGACCAGCTCTCGCGGGCCGTGCCGCTCGCGGTGTCCGCGGACATCGCGTACAAGAAGCTCGCGATGGGCAGGGTCAAGGCCACCGCGACGCTGGGGCGCCCGGTCGCGGACGTCGTTGCCGAGCTCGACGCGGGGCGGCGCCCCGAGTTCCGCGTGGCCATCGCCCTCACCCGCGAGGACGGCGCCGTGACCGGCGAGATGTCCGTGACCTGGACCCTGCGGCCCAACGAGCCGAAGTAGGGCGCCACTTCCCCGGCCGGGACGGGCGCGTCTGAGTAGGCGTACTCAGGCGGGCCCGGCCGCGGACCGTGAGGATCGGTGGCATGGACCTGCCGATCGCGCCGCCCGCCCACGACGCCTCCGTCCGCACCCGCGCCGACACCGGGCCCGACGTCGGCGCGGCCGTCGGGCTCCTCGCGGCCCAAGTGCTCGTCCTCGCCGGGATCCTGGCGGCGTGGATAGCGAGCGGCCTCACCTTCGACCCCGCCGTCCGCGCCGAGTTCGACCGGCTCGACGGCTATCTCGTCGCCTCCGCCTGCGTGGGCGGTCTCGCGCTGCTCGCCACCGGTGTGGCGGTCCGGGTGCGGGCTCCGGTGACCGCGTGGAGCCAGGGGTTCATGGCCGTGGTGATCGCCGTGGCGGTCCTCGCCGGGTTCTCGTACCAGCGGCACGAGGACGAGGTGCGGCGGCCCGCGCCCGTGTGGACGGGGCAGGTCGGCTGCCGCAGCGGCGGGGACAGCCACGAGTGCGCGTCCACGGGCGGCTGAGGCGGCGCGCGGGCGGTGAGGCGTGAGCGGGTAGGCTGCCCCGGCGTGCGCGGTCATCGCGCGCGCCGGGGGAGTTGTCCGCGCACGGAAGGAACCGGGGTTGCACGTCCAGGAGTGGCTGGAGAACGTACCCGCCGTCAGCGTCTACGCGCTCGTCGGCCTCGTCATCGGCCTGGAGTCACTGGGCATTCCGCTGCCAGGTGAGATCGTCCTCGTCTCCGCGGCGCTCCTGTCGTCGCAGCACGGCGACGTGAACCCGGTGGTGCTCGGCGCCTGCGCCACCGCCGGGGCCGTGATCGGCGACTCCATCGGATACGCCATCGGCCGCAAGGGCGGCAGACCGCTGCTCGGCTGGCTGGAACGGAAGTTCCCCAAGCACTTCAGCGCGGCGAACGTCGGCAGTGCCGAGCGTTCCTTCCAGAAGTGGGGCATGTGGGCGGTCTTCTTCGGCCGCTTCGTCGCGCTCCTGCGCATCTTCGCGGGCCCCCTCGCGGGCGTCCTGCGCATGCCGTACTGGAAGTTCTTCACCGCCAACGTGCTCGGCGGCATCGTCTGGGCGGGCGGCACCACCGCCGTCATCTACTACATCGGCGTGGTCGCCGAGGACTGGCTGAAGCGGTTCTCGTACGTCGGTCTCGGCATCGCGGTGCTCATCGGCATCGGCTCGATGCTGCTGGTCAAGCGGCGGGCGAAGAAGGCCGCAGAGGAGCACGCGGCGAGCGAGGCCGCGGCCGCGTAGGAGCCGTGCGCGAGCGGCCGGGGACGGGCTCCGTCCCCGGCCGCTCGCGTGTGGGGTGGAAGCGCTCAGCCCTCCTGGGCGTGCGCGGCGCGGTGGGCCTTCGCGAGCTCCACGTACATCGCGCCGTTGAGCGAGATGCCCGCGCGCTCCTCCTCGGTGAGCGGCCGCTTCACCTTGGCGGGTACGCCCGCCACGAGCGAGCCCGGCGGCACCCGCATGCCCTGCGGCACCAGGGCCTGGGCGGCGACGAGCGAACCGGCGCCGATCACGGCGCCGTTGAGGACGGTCGCGCCCATGCCGATGAGGCAGTCGTCCTCGACGGTGCAGCCGTGCACGACGGCGTTGTGGCCGACCGAGACCCGCTCCCCGATGGTGACCGGGAAGCCGGGGTCCACGTGCAGGCTGCAGTTGTCCTGGATGTTGCTGTCGGCGCCGATCTCGATGGGCCCGCAGTCGGCGCGCAGGACCGCGCCGTACCAGGTGCTCGCGCCCGCGTGCAGCGTCACGTCACCGATCACCACGGACGTGGGCGCGGTGAACGCCTCCGGGTCGATCCGGGGGTCCTTGCCGCCGATGCCCATGACGAGTGCCTGGTGACTCATCGTTCTCTCCTTGGATCGTTGCGTCCGTCGCGCCTGAGCGAACCGTACGGGACCCCCGTCCCGGCCCGGCGGTGTGGGGTGAAGATCACAGGAGGGGGGAGTGCTCGCCCCGCGCGGGGCTGAGTAACGTGAGCGCGTGCCCAGGAACAAGAACGTGTTCTCATCCCTCGCCGCGTGGCGGCGCGGCGTCGCGCAGCGCGCCGTCCACGCGGGCTGGGCCTGGGTGCAGCGCACCGGCGCGGTCACCGCCCGGCGGCCGGGACGCCTGGAGTTCGGCGCGATCGGCGAGGGCACGAAGCTCGCCTTCCCGCAGGGCACGGTCTTCGGCGCCCCCTGGATCCGGCTCGGCGCGCACTGCATCGTGGGCGAACAGGTCACGTTGACCGCCGGGCTGATGCCCGACCTCGACCTCGGCCCCGACCCGATCCTGCGCGTCGGCGACGGCGTGGTCCTCGGGCGCGGCAGCCACGTGATCGCCGATACGTCGGTGACGATCGGCGACGACTGCTACTTCGGGCCGTATGTGTACGTCACCTCGACCAACCACAGCTACGACGATCCGCACACGCCGATCGGCAAGCAGTGGCCGCGCATGGAGCCGGTGGCGATCGGCTCCGGCTGCTGGATCGGCACGGGCGCGGTGATCCTGCCGGGCGCCAGGCTCGGCCGCAACGTGGTGGTCGCGGCGGGCGCCGTGGTCCGCGGCGAGGTGCCCGACCACGCCGTGGTGGCGGGGGCGCCCGCGCGGGTCGTCCGGACGTGGTGCGCGGAGCGGGGGTGGCAGCCGCCGCTGCGGACGCCCGCCCCGGTGCCGATCCCCGAAGGCATCACGCCGGAGCAGCTGCTCGCGCTCGGGGATCTGGAGGACCTCGGCCGCCTCGGCGAGCTGACCGACGCTGCGGACACCGAGGGCGGCGCCTAGCCGGGCCCGCCGGTGCGGGCGCCGCCGCCCCGCGCCGCCTCATCCCGTCGCCAGCAGCACCGTCCCCACCAGGGCGAGGCCCGCGCCCGCCGCCTGCACCCCGCGCAGCCGTTCCTTGAGGACGCCGCGCGCGGCGAGCGCGGTGACCACGGGGTAGAGGGAGGCGAGCACGGCCGCCACGGTGACGGGGCCGCCGCGGGCCGCCATCGCGTACGTGCCGTTGGCGGCGACGTCCGCGAGGCCGACGAAGGCGAGCGCGGGCAGGGCGGCCAGGACGAGCTGCATGCCGCCGCCCTCCGGCAGGGCCGCGCCGCCGCGCCGCACGCTGACGTACAGGGCTGTCCCGCCCGCCAGGACGTTGGTGACGCGCTGGACGAACAGCGCGAGGAACAGGCCCGTGACGCTGGTGGAGGCCTCCGCGATCAGGGCCATGACGGCGCCGAAGCCGAAGGCCGCGAGCAGCGTGAGCAGGACCGCCCGGCGCTGCACGGGAGCGCCGCGCAGCTCGGGCCCGCCCGCGAGGACGATGCCGACGACGGCCACGGCGATGCCGGCGAACTGCGCGGGGCCCGGTCGCTCGCCGAGGAACAGGCCGACGCCCACCGGCACCACGACGCCGAGGGAGCCGAGCGGCGAGACCACGCCCATCGGGCCGAGCGCGAGTGCCTTGTAGAAGGAGAGCATCGCGACCGGTCCCACCAGGCCCGCGCCGACGGCGAACCACAGCTGCGGGCCCCACTCGGTCCACGCGCCGGTCGCGACCACCACGACCCCGAGGACGGCCACCGCGACGCACTGGGACGCCACGACCACCGTCAGCGCGGGGACGCGCCGGGTCAGCAGTCCGCCACCGAAGTCGGCGAGGCCCCACAGCAGGCTCGTGGCCAGGGCGAACAGTGCTGTCAGTCCTGACATCGGGAACCTCGCAGTACAGTGTGGTGAACCATCGGGAGCCTTCGGGTGCACCACACCGTAGTTCAGTACAGTGAACCCTGTCATCCAAAATATTGGACGGAATGTGTCGGATCTCGACCAGCTCACGCAGTCGCTCGCGCGGAACCTGAAGCGCTGGCGCGGCGAGAGGGGCTTCACGCTCGACGCCCTCGCGGCCCGCTCCGGGGTCAGCCGCGGCATGATCATCCAGATCGAGCAGGCCCGCACCAACCCCAGCGTCGGCATCACCGTGAAGCTCGCCGACGCCCTCGGCATCAGCATCACCACGCTGCTCGACTACGAGCAGGGGCCGCACGTGCGCGTCGTACCGCCCGAGCAGATGGTGCGGATGTGGTCCACCGACGAGGGCTCCAGCACCACGCTGCTCGTCGGCGCCGAGGCGCGCGGCCCCTTCGAGCTGTGGTCGTGGCACCTGATGCCCGGCGACGGCAGCGACTCCGACGCGCATCCGCCCGGCACCATCGAGCTGCTGCACGTACGGGCCGGTGAGCTCACCCTCGTCGTGGACGGTGCGGAGCACCTCGTGCCCGCCGGGTCCTCGGCGACCTTCGAGGCCAACGTCCCGCACGGCTACCACAACAAGGGCGCCGAGCCGGTGGAGATGACCATGTCGGTGGCGGTGCCGCCCGCGCACGCCGGGTCGTACTGAGGGCCCGCCGCGGCGCGGCGCCCGGCCCCGGCCGGGCCGAACCGCCCTGTTACGGTGCGGACATGCGCGCCCCTCTCGGAAACTTCGACGTCGTCCGCCCCGCCCCGCAGGCCCTCGACCTGCTCGTCGCCCCCGTGGCCGACGCCGTCCGCGCCTGGAGCGGATCCGTGCCCGCCGACGAGTTGATCCACGTCGACACCGAGCCGCAGTGGGCGGACACCGCCGCGTTCGTGGAGCACTACGGCCCCGAGCTGCTCCAGGAGTCCGCGAACTGCGTCGTCGTCGCCGGGAAGCGCGGCGGCGAGACCACGCTCGCCGCGTGCGTGGTCCTCTCCGGCGCCCGCGTCGACGTCAACGGTGCCGTGCGCCGCCAACTGGGCGCCCGCAAGGCGTCGTTCGCGCCGATGGACACCGCCGTGGGCGAGACCGGCATGGAGTACGGCGGCATCACGCCGATCGGCCTGCCCGCGGGCTGGGCGCTGCTCGTGGACACCGCCGTGGCCGCCCTTCCGCACGTCCTGATCGGCAGCGGCAGCCGTCGCGGCAAGCTCATCGTGCCCGGCAAGGCGCTCGCCGACCTGCCGAACGCCGTGCTCATCGAGGGCCTCGGCACGGCCTGAGCGTCACTCCAGGCCGCCGCGGGCGATGAGCTGACGCACGATCACGTTCCGCTGGATCTCGTTGGTGCCCTCGCCGACGATCATCAACGGGGCGTCGCGGAAGTAGCGTTCGACGTCGAACTCCGTCGAGTAGCCGTGCCCGCCGTGCACCCGCACGGCGTCGAGCGCGATCCTCATGGCCGTCTCCGACGCGCACAGCTTGGCCATCCCCGCCTCCAGGTCGGCGCGGCGTCCCGCGTCGGCCGCGCGCGCCGCGTACAGGGTCAGCTGGCGCGCCGCCGTCAGTGACGTCGCCATGTCCGCCAGGTAGTTGCCGACGGACTGGTGGCGCCAGATGGGCTTGCCGAACGCCTCGCGCTCCTGGGCATAGCGCAGCGCGTCCTCGAACGCGGCGCGGCCCACGCCGAGCGCCCGCGCCGCCACCTGGAGGCGCCCGGTCTCCAGGCCGTGCATCATCTGGCCGAAGCCGTGCCCCTCGACCCCGCCGAGCAGCGCGTCCGGGCCCGCGCGGAAGTCCTCCAGGAGCAGCTCGCAGCTCTCCACGCCCTTGTAGCCGAGCTTCGGCAGGTCCCGCGCGACCGTCAGGCCGGGGCCGGGCTCGGCGAGCAGCACGGAGATGCCCCGGTGGCGCGGCTCGGCCTCGGGGTCGGTCTTGCACAGCAGGGCGAACAGGCCGGAGCGGCGGGCGTTGGTGATCCACGTCTTCGCGCCGTTCACCACGTACCCGGCGCCGTCGCGGCGGGCCACGGTGCGCAGCGCCTGGAGGTCGGAGCCGCCGTCCGGCTCGGTCAGGGCCATCGCCGCGCGGACCTCGCCGGTGGCCAGGAGCGGCAGCCACCGCGCCCGCTGCGCGTCGGTGCCGAACCGCAGCAGCAGCTTCACCACGACGGTGTGGCCGCCCATGGCGCCCGCGAGGCTCATCCAGCCGCGCGCCAGCTCCTCGGTGACCAGGACGAAGCACGGCGTCGACACGGGCGTCCCGCCGTACTCCTCCGGGACCGCGAGCCCGAACACGCCGAGCCGCTTCATCTCCTCGACGAGCGCCTCGGGATACGTGTCGGAGTGCTCCAGGTCGCGGACGACGGGCCGGACCCGCCGGTCCACGAAGTCCCGCACCGTGGCGACGGCCAGGCGCTCGGCGGGCGGCAGACCGTCCGGCGCGCTCACGCGCCCGCCTCCCCGGGGCGCGGCGTGCCGTTCGCGCCCCGAGGGAGCGGCCGGGCGCGGCCGTCGGGGCCGCGCCCCAGCTCGGCCAGGATCTTCTCCGTGTGCTCGCCCGCCGCGGGCACCGGGCCCATCCGGGGGCGCACCCCCGAGAGCCCGGCGGGCGGCAGGAGGGCGCGCATCGGGGGCGCGCCGCCCGGAAGACCCACCTCCCGCCAGCGCCCGCGCTCGGTCAGGACGGGGTGCTCCAGGAACTCGGCGACCGAGTTGACGCCCGCGTGAGCGATGTTCGCGGCGTCGAGCAGGGCCACCGCCTCCTCGCCGTCCAGCTCGGCGCACCGCGCCGCGACGATCCCGTCGAGCTCCTCGCGGTGCGCGACCCGGGCCGGGCCCGTGGCGAAGCGCGGCTCGTCGGCCAGCTCCGGGCGGCCGAGGAACACCCGGCACAGCGCCACCCACTCCGGCTCGTTCTGCACCGAGAACAGGACCTCCTTGCCGTCGCGCGCCGTGAACACGCCGTACGGCGCGACCGTCGCGTGCCGGGCGCCGACGCGCGGCGGCTGGGTGCCGCCGTAGCGGGTGTAGTACGCGGGCTGGCTCATCCACTCGGCGAGCGCGTCGAACAGGGACACCTCGACCGCCGGGGCCCGGCCGGTCGTCGCCCGCGTGTACAGCGCCGACAGGATGCCGCTGTACGCGTACATCCCGGCCGCGATGTCGGCCACCGAGATGCCGACGCGCACGGCCTCCTCCGGCGTTCCGGTGAGCGAGAGCAGCCCCGTCTGGCACTGCACGAGCAGGTCGTAGGCCTTGCGGTGGGCCCAGGGTCCGGACGTGCCGTAGCCGCTGACCGCGCAGGTGACGAGGGACGGGTGGCGGGCCTGGAGTTCCTCGGCCGAGAGGCCGAGCCGGGCGGCCGCGCCCGGCGCGAGGTTCTGCACGAACACGTCGGCCCGCGCGAGGAGTTCGCGCAGCACCTCCTGCCCGCGCGCGGACTTCACGTCCAGGGTGAGCGACTCCTTGGAGCGGTTCAGCCAGACGAAATAGCTGGCCTGGCCGTGCACGGTGGTGTCGTAGCGGCGGGCGAAGTCGCCGCCGCCCGGCCGCTCCACCTTGATCACGCGCGCGCCGAGGTCGGCGAGCTGGCGGGTGGCGAACGGGGCGGCCACGGCTTGTTCGAGGCTCAGCACGGTGATGCCGGTCAGGGGCAGGGGGTGCGGCATGGCGGGGCTCCATCCTCCCTCGGACGTCCGGAACTCTTTGTACGGGACAGCGACCCGCCGCGGTACGGGGCGTTGGGCCCGGGAGCCGGGAGCCGGGAGCCGGGAGCCGGGAGCCGGGAGCCGGGAGCCGGGAGCCGGGAGCCGGGGCGCGTGGCGCGTGGCGACGAGCGCCGGGGGCCGGGGCGCGTAGCTGTGGGCGCCGTTCACCTGATGCTCACGAGGGTCGGCCCGATCCGCCGCGCGGACCTCGTGCGCAGTTCAGCCGGGGCGGTCACCGTGCTGAGTGGGTGCCCTGCCTGTTCCCCTCCGTCGCAGTTCAACGAAGCGTTTCCCCGGACCAGCCCGAAGCGTTCCCACCGGACCGTCGCCCTTGAGGCCCTCCCCTTGAAGCCCCCGCCTTGAGGCCTTGTCGTCCTCAGGCCCGTCGCCCCCCCCACCGTCCCCGTCAGTCCCCGTCCGTCCCCGTCGAGATCGCCCGTCGAACGGAGAACGTACTGTCATGCCCGCGACACCTGCGACCCCCGCGACCCCGTCGGCGTCCCCGCCCGCCCCGGCCCCCGGCCGGACCTCCGGGACCCGCCCCGCCTACGTCCCCTCCATCGCCCACTCCGAGGAGCAGATCCGCGCCGCCCAGCGCCTGCGCTTCCAGGTGTTCGGCGAGGAGCTGGGCGCCGCCCTCGACACGCCCCTGCCCGGACACGACATCGACGCCTTCGACGCGCTCGCGGACCATCTGATCGTCACCGAGACCACGAGCGGCGCCGTCGTCGGCACCTACCGGCTCATCCCGCCCGGCCGCGGCGAGCTCTCCTACTCGGCGGGCGAGTTCGACCTGAGCGCCCTGGCCCCGCTGCGGCCCGCGACCATCGAGGCCGGACGGTCCTGCGTCCACCCCGACCACCGCTCCGGCGCCGTCATCAACCTGATGTGGTCCGCGCTCGCCCGCTACGTCCTGCTCTCCGGCCACCGCTATCTCGCGGGCTGCGCCTCCGTGCCGCTGGCCGACGGCGGCACCGCGGCCGCGAGCGCCTGGCTGCTCGGCACCGCCAAGCACGCCTCGCCGCCCGAGCTGCGCGTCCACCCGCACCGGCCGTGGACACCGCCCGAGCAGCGCGCCGGACACCGGCCGACGTACGCCGACCTGCCGCCGCTGCTGCGCGGATACCTGCGCCTGGGGGCCTGGATGTGCGGGGCGCCCGCGCACGACCCCGACTTCGACTCCGCCGACTTCTTCGTGGTGCTCGACACCCAGCGGCTCAACGAGCGCCACCGCCGCTTCTTCCTCGGCGACGAGGGATCCCGGGGGTCCGTGTGAACCCCTGGTCCGTGGACGCGGGCTGTCCGCGGACCTGCGCCCTGCGGGCCGACTCCCGTGTGGGCGCCGGCGGGGCCGCGCGGCGGTACGCGGCGCTCGGGCGCGAGCTCGGGCGGAGTCTGGCCCTCGGGGAGCGGCTCGCCGACGGCGACGCCGTACGGGTCCGGGCGCGGCGGGTCCTTGGGGCGCTCGGCGTGCGGCTCGACACGGGGCCGGTGCCCCTGACCGTGCCCGGCGGGGGCGCGGGCACGCTCGTCGTCGCCAACCACATCTCCTGGCTGGACGTGGTGGCGCTGCTCGCCGTCGAGCCCGTCGCCTTCGTCGCCAAGCGGGAGGTGGGCCGGTGGCCCGTCGTGGGGACGCTCGCGCGGCGGCTCGGCACGCAGTTCATCGACCGCGAGGGCGGTCGGCGTGAACTCCCCCTGATGGTGGAGGAGCTGGCCAAGACGCTCGCCCAGGGGCGCTCCGTGCTCGTCTTCCCCCAGGCCACGACCTGGTGCTCGGTCTCCGGCGGCCGGTTCCGGCGGGCGGCGTTCCAGGCGGCCGTGGACGCGGGGGCGGCGGTGCGCCCGGTGACCGTGGCGTACGAGGCGGGCGGGGCGGGAAGCACGACGGCGGCGTTCCTGGGCGACGAGGGTTTTGGGACGTCGCTGCGCAGGGTGGTGGGTGCGCGGGACCTGAGCGTGCGGGTCCTGGCGCACGCGCCGCTGTACGGGAGCGACCGCAAGGGCCTGGCCGAGGAGGCCTGGACCGCGGTCACGGGCTGTCGTCCGGTGCCGGGACTTCCGTGCGGTCCGGCGCACTAGGGCCCGTCCGAGGGGCACCTCCCCTTCCCGTGTGCGTCCCGCGCCACACGGATGTCAGGCACAACGGCTCAGGAACGGCGTAACCGCACCCTCAATCGTTCGCGCCCCGATCATTCGGGAAGCCCCGCCGAGATCCGTCCGCAATGGCGGAATATTCCTCTGGCGGTACCCACTGGCTGACGGCAGAATCACCACTCCAGTGACGTTCGATGCACTGTCCAGCTCACGTCGAAAAGCAGCACAAGCAACGTGCCAGAAAGCGCGACGAGAGGACGGTCGATGGACGCGGTATCTCCCACAGAAGCCACCTTCGCCCAGGCTATGGCGACGCGGCCGCAGAGTGCCCTGATGACGGGCCAGTTCCGGATCAAGCTCTACTACCCCAGCGGTACGTTCAAGGGCTATCTGAACAGGAACGGCGACAACTGGGCCATCTACAGCCAGGACCCGCTGACCCTCGAATTCTACGAGTGGAAAGGTGTGACCTACTACAAGATTCCTGGTGAGGGCCGGTATCTATCGGTCAGCAACAACGGGTACGGCGGCTTCTACGGCTGGTCCGGCGCATCGAGCTTCCGGCTCACCGACGACAAGGAGCTCGTCTCGAACTACAACGGGCAGCGGGCCTCGTTCCGCAACGGCGAGCCGTGGGTCTATTTCTGGGACGAGTACAACATCTTCAAGGTGGAGTTCGAGAAAGTCTGACCCCGAAGGCCGACCGGGAGTCCGCCCCCGAAGGCCGACCGGAACCCCGATGGTCGACCGGGACGCGGAAGTCTGATCGGGTTTCACCAGCCCGTGAACAGCACGTGATTGAGGGCCAGGGCGAGGACCGCCTGGCCCGCGAGCCAGAAGCGGCGACCGCGCTCGGGAAGGAGCGCTGTCGCCGCGAGCAGGAAGAGGGCGAACGGCAGCCAGATGCGTTCGGTCTCCGCCTTGCTCATGCCCGAGACGTCCGCGACCGCCACCGCGAGGAGGGCCGCGAGGGCAAGGCCCGCGACGCGGTCCGCCGCCGTGGACGCTCCGGCCCGCCAGCGGCGCGCCGCACCCGGTGAGGAACCCACCGCCCGGCGCAGCCCGGCCACCGTCGCGAGCCCCACGGTCAGCACCGTGCAGGCCGGATTGGCCCAGATCCAGTACCAGTAGGGGCGCACCCCGGCCGCACCCTGGTAATAGCGCTCCACCAACAGGCGGTACGCCTCCCACCAGTTGAAGCCGAACGCGGTGAACGCCGCGGGGACGACGAGCGCGCCCGCCACGAAGTACGGCAGCGGGCGCGGCGTCCTGGCCAGGACGAGGACGCCGGCCACGACCACCGCGAAGAGCGTGAGGCCGTACGACAGATAGCAGAGCAGGCCGTAGAGGAGGCCCGCGGCGCAGGCGGCGAGGGCGGGGCGGCGGACCGTGCGCGTCGCGGCGAGCGCGAGCAGCGCGGTCAGCCAGGCCGCGACGGCCGCGAAGTAGCCGTCCGCCGACGCGCCCATCCACACGGCGGCCGGAGCGAGCACGAGGAACGGCGCCGCCCGGCGCGCGCTCGCCTCGTCCCCGAGGACCTTCAGCGTGATCAGTACGGCGACGACGGCCGTGCTGCCCGCCGTGATGACGAACGCGCCCGCCCAGCCGCCGCCACCCAGGCCGATCCGGTCGAGGAGGACGAAGGTGAGCGGGGCGGCGGGCGGATGGCCCGCCGTGTGCGCGGGCCAGTGGTACGCGCCCGGCTCCCCGAGCAGGATGTACTGGGTGTAGTCCCGCAGCGTCGCCGGGATGTCCGCGAAGCGGTCGATGACCTGGAGGTACTCGTACTTCGTGGTGAGCCGCCGCGCCACGCCCCGGTGCCAGCCGTCCACGAGCGCGAGCGACCAGAGCCACGCCGTCGACGCCGCCCACGACGCGGCGAGCAGCGCCCGCCACGGCAGGCGGGCCGCGAGCACCGGGCCGTGGCCGACGACGGCGACGGCGACGGCGAGCGCCGCCGGGGTGCCGGGCCCGACGTGCGGATCCCAGTCGGCGTACAGCGGCGGCCAGTTGACGTGCAGGCTGCCGTCGGAGCGCTCGACGGCCCGCCCGACCACGACGGCGGCGGTGACGAGGAGGGCGGCGAGCCCGGCGGCGAGCAGATCGCGCCGGGGGCCGGGGGTACGTCGTTCGGGGTGGTTCACGCTGGCACGCTAGGCCGCCGGGGGCGCGTACGGGCCGCCGCGCCACCCCCCGTCACGGAACCGTCAGATCTTCCGCCGCCCCGGTGTACTCCGTCCGGGCCCACCGCGATCCGTCAGCGTTTCGTCATGCGTCGCGGCCGCCTCCGGGCCGCCCCACGGTCCTACGGTCGACGCGAGGCGACGGACCCGCGTCGCGCCGACCCGCGAGGACACGCCCATGGGCAAGCCAACAAGGCCGACGGCCACCAGCACCGCACGACAGACGGTGGAGCACGCGGCGACCGGCGTGTGGCGCAGCCCGCTGCGCGGCCCGTGGCTCACCTCCGTGCTCGGCGTGGTGCTCCTCGTCGGGATGACCCTGCTGTTCGTCACCGGGCTGCTGTCCTACGCCGCGTACAACCCCGGACTGTCGCCCGTCAACGACAAGACACCCGACAAGGGACTCCTCGGCTTCTACCTCTTCCCCTGGCCGACCCGTCCGCACTGGCTCTACCGCCTCACCCAGGGCCTGCACGTCACCGTCGGCATCACGCTCGTGCCGGTGCTGCTCGCCAAGCTGTGGTCGGTGCTCCCGAAGCTGTTCGAGCTGCCGCCCGTGCGGTCGGCGGGGCACGCCCTGGAACGCCTCTCGCTGCTGCTGCTCGTGGGCGGCGCCCTGTTCGAGTTCGCGACGGGCATCCTGAACGTGCAGCTGGAGTACGTCTTCCCGGGCTCGTTCTACCCCTTGCACTTCTACGGGGCGTGGGTGTTCTTCGCCGGGTTCGTCGCGCACGTGGTCCTGAAACTGCCGCGGACCGTACGGGTGTTGCGGGAGCGCGGGTTCCGGGCACAGCTGCGGACGAGCGGCCCCGAACCCGACCGCGGCTCCGGGCTCGTCGCCGAGCGGCCCGCCGGGCCGACCGTGTCCCGGCGGGGCGCGCTGGGCCTGGTCGGCGGCGGCTCGCTGCTGCTGTTCGCGACGACGGCGGGGCAGAGCTTCGACGGCTGGCCGCGCGCCACGGCCCTGTTCGCGCCGCACGGCGGCCGGGACCCGGGCACCGGACCCGGCGCGTTCCAGGTCAACAAGACGGCCGCGGCGGTGGGCCTGGGGCGCCGTGACCTCGTCGACGGCTGGCGGCTCGACGTCGTGGGCCGGGGCCGCACCGTGCGCCTGACCCGCGCCGATCTGCTCGCCCTGCCGCAGCACCGCGCGGACCTGCCCATCGCCTGCGTGGAGGGCTGGTCGACGTCCGACCAGGCCTGGCAGGGCGTCCGGCTGCGCGACCTGGCCGCGCTCGTCGGATACGAGGAAGGCGGGGAGGGCGGGGACGGTCCGCCCGGCGTCCTCGTGGAGTCCTTGCAGACCCGCGGCGCCTTCCGCCGCGCCGCGCTGCGCGACAACCAGGTCCGCGACCCGCGCTCGCTGCTCGCCCTGCGCGTCAACGGCGCCGACCTGACCCCCGACCACGGTTATCCGGCACGCGTCATCGTGCCCGCCGCACCGGGCGTACTGAACACCAAGTGGGTGGCGCGGATGACCTTCGGGGAGCTGGTATGAGCGAGTCCGGGAAGCGTACGGGCGGACCGACGTCCGGGCGGCCGGGCACGGGCGGCCGGTGGCCGGGCAGGGGCGGCCGGTGGCCGGGGGCGGCGCGCCGCCGGTACGGGGCGGCCCCCTGCCACCTCCTGCTGCTGCTCGCCTCGTTCGCGCTCGCCGGGTACGCGGGGGTGCGGCTGCTGCGCGACGACTGGACGGCGGTCGCGGTGTGGTTCGTCGGCGCCGCGCTGCTGCACGACCTCCTGCTCGCGCCGCTGTACGCGGCCGCCGACCGGGCGGTCACGGCCGCGCTGGGCGGGCGGCGCCGGAACCTGACCGCGTACGTACGGGTCCCGGCGGCCCTGTCGCTGCTGCTCCTGCTGGTGTGGTTCCCGCTGATCACCCGTCAGGTGCCGCGCTACGAACGGGCCACGGGGCTGCCCGCCGACGTGTTCCTGGCCCGCTGGCTGCTGGTCACGGCGGGCCTCTTCGCGGGCTCCGCGCTGTGGCTCGCGCTGCGGGCCGCGCGGCGCCGCAGGGCCACGAAGCAGCGGCCGTCGGCCGTCCACTGATCGGCCGGGCGCAGCCCCGCAGGGCGGGCGTGGCCGAGAAGCGCGGCGGTGCCGAGCCGGGCCCACGGGAACGTACCCCCGGGCCCGGCGCGCCCCGTGCCGTCGTCGACGCGGACACGGACGCGCTCGTCCACGTCGACGGGTGCCGCCTCGGCGATCAACAGGCCGCCCGGAGCGAGCAGTCCGGCGACGCGGCCGAGGAGCGCGGCCGGGTCGCCGCCGATGCCGACGTTGCCGTCCATGAGCAGCGCGGTGCCCCACCGGCCCTCGCCCGGCAACGGGTCGAAGACCGACCGGCGCAGGGCGGAGCCGCCGAGGCGCAGCGTGTGCCGGACCGCCGCCTCGCTGACGTCGATGCCGAGCGCGCGGTGGCCTCCGGCGGCGAGCGCCGCGACCAGGCGGCCCGGGCCGCAGCCGATGTCGATGACGGGTCCCGCGCAGCGGCGCAGCGCCGAGCGGTCGGCCGGATCGGGCGCCGCGCACCAGCGTTCCACGTCGAGCGGGAGCAGCCAGCCGTCGGCCCGGCGCAGGAACAGCGGGCCGCGCCCGGCGCGCAGCGCCTCCTCGTACAGGTCGGCACCCCACGGCGGCGGCGGTACGACGGTGCTCATCGGCGGGCCGTCCCGTCGATCCGGGCGGTTCCGTCGAGCCGGGTCGTCCCGTCGATCCGGGCCGGGCGGTCGATCCGGGCCAGTACGGCGGCGAACCGGGTGCCGGGAGCCAGGGCCGCGACGTGGGCGGCGTCGGCCGCCGTGTCGACGTCCCGCAGCACCGCGAGGTCGCGCACGCGCAGGCCGGCCCCGGTGAGCCGGGCGCGCTGCGCGGCGCCGGTCGTCGGCGTGGACATGGGCACCCCGCGCAGCAGGTCCGGGTCGGGTTCGGCGAGTCCGAGGGCCCAGAACCCGCCGTCGGCGGCGGGCCCGAACCAGGCGTCGGCGTCCCGCCGGGCGTCGGCCGCGAGCGCGGGCGCGAGGAGCGCGGGCGTCACCTGCGGGGTGTCCATGCCGATGAGCACGGCCGGCCCCGCGCAGCCCGCGAACGCGGCGGCGATGCGCGCGTCGAGCCCGCCCGCGGCCTGCGGCACCACCTCGATGCCGGGCGGCAGCCAGGGCCCCGGTTCCCCGGCGAGCACGAGCACTCTGCGCCGCGCGGGAGCCGCGAGCACGGCGTCCAGGGTGTCGCGGAGCGCGGCCTCGGCGAGCCGGGCGGCCTCGTGCGGGGTGTAGGGCGGGGTGAGCCGGGTCTTCACCGCGCCGGGGACGGGAGCCTTGGCGATGACCAGGAGCGTGGCGGGCCCCGTGCGCGCGGTCATCGCGTGCCCGCCGCGCGCGGGCCGCGCGGCCGTGGCTCGAGGGGAGGTTCGGCGAGGACGCGGCGCATGTCCCGCACCGCCTGCCAGGTGCCCCGCCAGGTGCCGGTGACCTTGGACGCGCCCACGCGCGGCAGATACGGCACGTCGCGCTCCTCGATCCGCAGGCCCGCGTCGGCGGCCCGCACCACCATCTGCAACGGATAGCCGCTGCGCCGGTCGGTGAGGCCGAGGGACAGCAGGTCCGTGCGGTGCGCCGCCCGCAGCGGGCCCAGGTCGCGCAGGGCGAGACCGGTGCGGCGGCGCAGCATCAGCGAGAGCGCGAGGTTGCCCGCGCGGGCGTGCGGCGGCCAGGCTCCGCGCGCCTGGGGCCGCCTGCGGCCCAGGACGAGGTCGGCGCGGCCCGCCGCGACGTCGCGGACGAACGGCACCAGCAGGCCCGGGTCGAGGGAGGCGTCGCAGTCGCAGAAGCACACGACGTCCGCGTCGGCGGCGGTGAGCCCGGCGTGGCAGGCGGCGCCGAAGCCGCGCCGGGGCTCGTGCACGACGGTCGCGCCGAGCGCGCGGGCGACGTCCGCCGAGCCGTCCGTGGAGCCGTTGTCCACGACGATCGCGCGCCAGCCCGCCGGAACGCGGGCGAGCACCCACGGAAGCGCCGCGGCCTCGTCCAGACAGGGCAGCACGATGTCAGCGGGCGGAACGGGTCGCTCCGCCGAAGCCGGGGAGTCGGGGGAAGGGTGAGTCACGGCCCTCACCCTACGAAGCGGAAACGGACAAAAAGGACTTCGGGTCCTTACGAAACGCGGACGTCGGGGCTGTCGGACCCCGCGCGGTCCGCACCCGTGGACGCGTGGTGCGACGCTGGTGGCATGCGGAACCCACCACCAGGCACCGGCGCGCGCGTCCTCGTCGTGGACGACGACCTGACCGTCGCCGAAGTCGTCACCGGCTACCTGGAGCGCGCCGGGTACGCCGTCGACCGTGCGGTCGACGGACCCGGCGCGCTCCTGGGCGCGGCGGCGCGCGAGCCCGACCTCGTCGTCCTCGACCTGATGCTGCCCGGCATGGACGGCCTGGAGGTCTGCCGCCGTCTGCGGGCCCGCGGCCCCGTACCGGTGATCATGCTGACCGCGCGGGGCGACGAGGACGACCGCATCCTGGGCCTGGAGATAGGGGCGGACGACTACGTGACCAAGCCCTTCAGCCCGCGCGAGCTGGTGCTGCGGGTCGAGTCGGTGCTCCGCCGCAGCCGCGCCGCCGACCCGGCGCGGCGGCCGGACGCGCCGTTGCGCGCCGGGGCCCTCGCCCTCGACCCCGCGGCGCGCCGCGCCACCAAGGACGGCGCCGAACTCGCCCTGACCGTGCGTGAGTTCGATCTCCTCGCGCACTTCCTGAGGCACCCGGGCCGCGCCTTCGGCCGGGAGGAACTGATGCGCGAGGTGTGGGGCTGGGACTTCGGCGACCTGTCCACGGTCACGGTCCACGTCCGCAGGCTGCGCGGCAAGGTGGAGGACGACCCCGGGGCGCCGCGGCTGATCCGGACGGTGTGGGGGGTCGGATACCGCCTGGAAACGGGCGAGCCCGCCGAGCCCGCCGAGCCCGCCGAGCCCGCCGAGCCCGCCGAGCCCGCCGAGCTCGGCGAGTCGGGTGACCCGAGTGGGCAGGGTGAGCCAGGTGACCCGAGCGGACAGGGTGAGCCAGGTGGCCTGAGTGGGCAGGGTGAGCCAGGTGGCCGGGGTGGGGCGGACAGGACGGGTGATCCGGACGATCCGGCCGCGTCGGGGGAGCCGTACGGGCTGGAGGAGCCGGACGAGCCGGACGATCAAGCCGCGCCGGGGGAGCCGGGCGGGCCGTGCAAGCCGGACGATCAAGCCGCGCCGGGGGAGCCGAGCAGGCCGTGCAAGCCGGACGGGCCGTGCGAGCCGGGTGGGTCGTGCGAGCCGGACGGGCCGGGGGCGGGGCCTCCGGCCGCGGCCGCGGTTGCGGGCACGGCGCGCGGCGAAGGCGGCCCGCGCGCATGACCGACATGCTGCTCATCGCCCTCTACGCCTTCCTCGGCGCGGTGGCCGCCGGACTGCTCGGCGCCGGTGTGCTGCGGCTGCTGCGCCACCGTTCGCTCGTCGTGTCCCTGACCGTCGTCGTCGCGGTGGCCGTCACGGCCATGCTCGCCGGGACGCTCGCCGTCGCGTGGCAGATGTTCCTGTCCCCGCACGACCTGACCGTCGTCACCGTGGTCGTCGCCATGGCCTCCGTCGTGTCGTTCGCGACGGCCCTCCTGCTCGGCCGGTGGGTGGTCGCCCGCAGCCGGGACCTGGCGCGGGCGGCCCGCTCGTTCGGCACCGGCGGCAGCTTCGCCGCGCCCGCCGCGCCCACCACGGCCGAGCTCCTCGCGCTCACGCGGGAGCTGGAGCACACCAGCGCGCGCCTCGCCGAGTCCCGGGAGCGGGAACGGGCCCTGGAGAGCTCGCGCCGCGACCTCGTCGCCTGGATCTCGCACGACCTGCGCACCCCGCTCGCGGGCCTGCGCGCCATGGCCGAGGCCCTGGAGGACGGCGTGGCCGCCGAGCCCGACCGCTATCTGCGCCAGATCCGTACGGAGGTCGAGCGCCTGGACGGCATGGTGGGCGACCTGTTCGAACTCTCCCGCATCCACGCCGGGGCCCTCGCGCTCACGCGCGCACGGATCTCCGTCTACGACCTGGTGGGCGACGCCCTGGCCGGGGCCGACCCGCTCGCCCGCGAGCACGGCGTACGCCTCGTGGGGCAGCGCATCGACGCCGTGCCGGTGGAGGTCGACAGCAAGGAGATGAGCAGGGTCCTCGGCAATCTCCTGATCAACGCGATCCGCAGGACACCCGCGGACGGGACGGTCGCCGTCACGGCGGAGCGGTCCGGCGACGGAGTCGTCCTGTCGGTGACGGACGAGTGCGGCGGCATCCCGGAGGAGGACCTGGCGCGGGTCTTCGACATGGGCTGGCGCGGGACCCACGCGCGGACCCCGCCTGCGGGCGCCGGGCTCGGCCTCGCCATCGTGCGCGGCATCGTCGAGGCCCACCGGGGCCGGGCGGCCGTGCGCAACGTCTCCGGCGGCTGCCGCTTCGAGGTGGTCCTGCCACCGGCCGGGGCGGTGTAGCGGACCCGGCCGGCGGCCCGGCGCGAAGCGCCTACCGCAGCGGCGCCCCCGCGAACTCCCGCATCCCCGCCGCGAAGCCCGTCACCGGCTTCCAGCCGAGCTCCCTGCGCAGCCGGGCCGAGTCCGCCGTGATGTGCCGCACGTCGCCGAGCCGGTAGGCGCCCGTGGTCACCGGGGCGGGCCCGCCGTGGGCCAGGGCGAGGGCCTCGGCCATCTCGCCGACGGTGTGGGGCTCCCCGCTGCCGGTGTTGTACGCGGTGAGCGCCCCGGCCGCGACGTCCGCCTCGACGGCGGTCGCCGCCGCCGACGCCACGTCCCGCACGTGGACGAAGTCCCGCAGCTGCCCGCCGTCCTCGAAGACCTGCGGCGCCTCGCCCCGGGCGAGGGCGGACCGGAACAGGGACGCCACCCCGGCGTACGGGGTGTCGCGGGGCATGCCGGGCCCGTACACGTTGTGGTAGCGCAGCGACACCGCGCGGCCGCCGGTGGTCCGGGCCCAGGCGGCGCACAGGTGCTCCTGCTGGAGCTTCGTCGCCGCGTACACGTTGCGCGGGTCGGCGGGGGCGTCCTCCGGGACCTGGCCCGGCGTCAAGTCGGCGCCGCACCGCGGGCAGAGGGGCTCGAAGCGGCCCGCCGCCAGGTCCGCCTCGGCGCGCGGCCCGGGCCGCACCACGCCGTGGCGGGCGCACGCGTACCGCCCCTCCCCGTAGATCACCATCGACCCGGCGAGCACCAGGCGCCGCACCCCGGTCCGGGCCGCCGCGGCGAGCAGCACCGCCGTGCCCAGGTCGTTGCAGCCGACGTACGCGGGCGCGTCCGCGAAGTCCTTGCCGAGCCCCACCATCGCGGCCTGGTGGCAGACGGCGTCGACCCCGCGCAGCGCCTGGGCGACGGCCGCCTCGTCCCGTACGTCCGCGACGACGAGCCGCTCGCCGGGCCGGGCCGCGCGCGGCGGGCCCGAGTGCGCCGACGCCAGGAGCGCGTCGTACGAGACGACGTCGTGGCCGCGTTCGAGCAGCGCGTCGACGAGGTGTGTTCCGATGAACCCGGCTCCGCCGGTGACCAGTACCCGCATGCCGTCCACGCTAGGCAGCCGGGAGGCCCGCGGGCCGCTGCCACCGGCCCGTGTCACCGTTCCGTAAGACCTCGCCCCCCCCGCGCCGCGACGTTGCCGTACCCCGGCCGTCAAGAGGCCCCCGCCCGGCATCAAGAAAGCATAAAGATTGCCGGAAAATGGCAGTGCGCCGAGGCGTCCGGACAGGTCAGGATGGAAAGGCAGGAACGGGGGGCGAGGCCCGGGTGCCGGATCACGGAAACGAGGTCCGGCACCCGAGTGGGGACGACCCCCGGATGACCACCGGTCAAGGGGGCGGGGGCATGGGGGAGTTGTTGGGCGCGGTGGTGGGCTTTCCAGGGGTGGTGTTCACCTCGGCCCTGGCCGTCGTCGTGTGTTTCTGGCTGCTCGTGGCGGTGGGTGTCACCCGCGCGGACAGCTTCGACGAGGACGCCGACCTGGACGTCGTGGGACTCGGGGGAGTGCCGGTCTCCGTGGCGGCCTCGCTGTTCACCCTGGGCGGATGGGTGACCGGTGTCGCCGGTTCGGTGGCGATGACGCGGGCCGGCCTGACGGGCATGGCGCACGCGGCGGTCGACCTGGGCCTGCTGCTCGCGTCCGCGGGCGTCGGCTGGGGCGTGACCCGGGTGCTCGTCCGCGCCCGCGCGCGGCGCTCCGCCGACACGTCGGACCCCTCGCCCCACGACCTCGTCGGCTCGGTGGGCAGGGTCCGCGCGGGCGGGGCGGGCGCGGATTCCGGCCAGGCCGAAATCGCCACGCGCGACGGCGCCGTGGTGGTCGTGGACGTGCGCCGGGACCCGTCGGGGACGACCGCGCCCCTCGCCTCCGGCAGCAGCGCGGTGCTGTACGCGTACGACGAGCCCGGCGCCTTCTTCTGGGCGGCCCCGGCGGCGGTGACGCTGACCCCGGGGGTGCGCCCGCCGCGCCTGCCGCACCCGCACGAGCATGCGCGGGAGCGGTCGTCCGCGGGCCACGACTGGCCCTGCGCCGACTGCGCCTGAGCCCCTGTCATGTCAATGTTCCCCCTGGTCAGCGGGGTGGGAGCGGAATCCACCACCGCCCCACCCCCCCTGCCTGCCGCCGCGCCCCCATGCGTTAGAAAGGCGGAGCGGGCCGAGCGGAGAACCGGGGGCGTACATGGTGGGGCAGGACATACCGGATGAATTCCTGGAGGGCTATACGCGGCTGCTCGCCGACGCCTCCGCGACCGGGCGCGGCCTGACCCGCGACGAGCTGGACTCGCGCCGCGCCCTCGGCGAGCGCGCGGCCGACGCCGGGTACGGACTGCGCGCGCTGGTGGGCGCGCACCTGGCGCGGGCCAGGGCGTTCGGTGCCGCGCCCCGCGCGCACGGGGCGCCGGGGGCCGCGCCGCCGGTGTCCGCCGAGGCCGTCCTCGCCGCCGTCGAGCAGGCCGTCGACGCCTTCGCCGAGGGCTACGAACGTGCCCAGCGGCTGGCGATCCGTCAGGAGGAGGCCACGCGCCGGGAGTTCATCGACGACCTGCTGCACGGGCGGAGCGACTTCGGGCTGCTCGCCGAGCGCGCGGAGCGGTTCGGGCTGCGCCTGTCCCTCGCGCACGCCGTCGCCGTCGCCCAGGGCGATCGTGCCTACGAGGACGGCGACGACGCCCCGCGCGAGGTGGAGCGGGCGCTGACGGGCCGCTTCGGTGACCGCAGCCCGCTGCTCGCCACCAAGGACGGGCGTCTGGTCTGTGTGACCACGGCCGACCAGGAGGACGTCCTCGACTTCTTCGCCAAGCAGGCGCACGCCGCGACGGACGGCGGCCGCGTCGCCGTCGGCCGCCCGCAGCCGGGCGCGGGCGGCGTCGTCCAGTCGTACGAGGAAGCCCTGAGCGCCCTCGACCTCGCCGCGCGCCTGGGCCTGCCCGAGCCGGTCCTGCGCGCCGCCGACCTGCTCGTCTACCCCGTCCTGACCCGCGACCGGCAGGCGATGGCCGACCTGGTCCTGAACACCCTCGGCCCGCTGCGGGCGGCCAGGGGCGGCGCCGAACCGCTCATCGAGACCCTCGCCGTCTACTTCGACGCGGGCTGCGTGGCCGCGCAGGCCGCCCGCCGCCTCAGCCTGAGCGTGCGCGCCCTCACCTACCGCCTGGAGCGCATCCACCGCCTCACCGGCACCAACCCCGCCGACCCGATGCACCGCTACACCCTCCAGACAGCCGTGATCGGAGCACGCCTCCTCGGCTGGCCCGCGCGGGAGTTCTGACCCCGGGGGGCTCAGCGCGGCGCGGGGCCGAGCCGCGGGATCTCGATCGCGGGGCACCGGTCCATCACCATGTCGACGCCCGCCGCCCGCGTCCGCTCGTACGCCGCCTCGTCGACGACGCCGAGCTGGAACCAGACCGCCGCGGCGCCGATGCCCACCGCCTCGTCGGCGACGGCCCCGGCGAGCTCGCTGTTCACGAAGACGTCCACGACGTCCACCTCGAAGGGGATCGCGTCCAGGGACGGGTACCCCTTCTCCCCGTGCACCGTCTCCGCCTTCGGATGCACCGGCACGATCCGCTTGCCGAACCGCTGCAGCACCTCCGCGACGCCGTACGCCGCCCGCTCCTGGTTGGACGAGAGCCCCACGACCGCCCAGGTGTCCCCGAGCTGGGTGAGGATCTTGCGGACGGTGGCGGGGTCGCCGTACATGGGGGCCTCCTGGGCGATGGTCGGTCTGACTGCCGTAACCACGTCGGGGGCGCGGTGATTCCGGAACGCCGTCTGCCCGGAGGACGCGGATGCGTTCTCCGGGCAGACGGCGTCGGTGCCGGGCGGCGGTCCTCAGACGTTGACGCCGAAGTCCGAGGCGATGCCGCGCAGGCCGGAGGCGTAGCCCTGGCCTACGGCGCGGAACTTCCATTCGGTGCCGTGGCGGTAGAGCTCGCCGAAGACCATGGCGGTCTCGGTGGAGGCGTCCTCGGAGAGGTCGTAGCGGGCGATCTCCTGGTTGTCGGCCTGGTTGACGACGCGGATGAAGGCGTTGCGGACCTGGCCGAAGCTCTGGCCGCGGTTCTCGGCGTCGTGGATGGAGACCGGGAAGACGATCTTGGTGATGTCGGCCGGGACGGTGGCCAGGTTGACCTTGACGGCCTCGTCGTCGCCCTCGCCCTCGCCGGTGAGGTTGTCACCGGTGTGCTCGACCGAGCCGTCGGGGCTGGTGAGGTTGTTGTAGAAGACGAAGTGCTGGTCGGAGACGACCTTGCCCGAGGCGTCACAGAGCAGCGCGCTGGCGTCGAGGTCGTAGTCCGTGCCGGTCGTGGTCCGCACGTCCCAGCCGAGGCCGACCAGTACGGCGGTGAGGCCGGGTGCCTCCTTGCTCAGCGAGACGTTGCCGCCCTTGGCGAGGGAAACTCCCACGGTGTCCTCCTGTGGTCCTCTGCGGAGATGGTCCTTGCTGGAAAACCGGCCCCGTCCGTGAACCGGACCGGGAATTAGAATCTACATGACTGTAGAAGTTGCTGCGGCGGCCGTACCGGCGCCCAGGAGGCCTCCTGCCCACTGGGGCCGTTACGATGTGGCGCTCCCCAGTGACGTGCCCGACAGGCGTGAGGCGCGCGGAGCGCCGACGGCGGGCCGGGCGCGCGCCGTCACCACGACGGCAGGCGAGGACACGGCATGGAGCGGCAGGACGGCGACGGGCGGGAGCACCGCCCGCGCAGGCGGGGCCAGGGCGAGCTGGAGGCCCAGGTGCTCGCGGCGCTGCACGAGGCCCCGGGCCCGGTCGGCGCGGTCTGGGTGCAGGAACGCGTCGGCGGCGACCTCGCGTACACCACGGTCATGACGATTCTCACCCGGCTCCTCGCCAAGGGCGTCGTGAGCAGGGAGCGCGCGGGCCGCTCCTTCCACTGGCGGTCCACCGCCGACGAGGCGGGCCTCGCCGCGCTGCGCATGCGCAAGGTGCTCGACAGCGAGCGCGACCGCGGGGCCGTGCTCGCCAGCTTCGTGACCACCCTGTCCGCCGCCGACGAACGCCTGCTGCGCGAGCTGCTCGGCGACACCGGCGTGACCGGTGACACCAGCGGTACCGGCGACACCAGCGGTACCGGCGACACCGGCGGCGCGGCGGCGGAGGGCTGACCGTACGCATGGGACTCTTCGTCTACCTGCCGCTCGTCCTGCCGCTCACCGCCTGGCCGGTCGCCCGGCTCGCCGCGCAGCACCTGCACCCGCGCACCGCGACCCGGCTGCTCGCGTCCCTCGCCGCCGTGATGGCCCTGTGCAGCACCCTGTGCCTGGCCCTGCTCATGGTCGTCGGCACCGCCCAGCTGCCCGGCAATCCGCTGCCCGACGCCTGGTCCGACCCCGAGGTCCGTGCCGCCCTGCCGTACGACGAGGTCGCGGGCGCGGCCGCGATCCCGGCGCTGCTCGCCGTGTGCGCGGCGGTGGGCCGCACGGTGTGGCGGCACCTCGCGGTGCGCCGCCGGGCCGCGCGGGCCGTCGCGGGCCTGAAGGGCACTTCGGTGGCGGTCCTCGGCGACGCCGCCGACGGCGCGGCCTACGCGTACGCCCTGCCCGGACCGCCCGGCCGTTCCGGACCCGGCCGCGTCGTCGTCACGCGCGCCCTCCTCGACCGGCTCGGTCCTGCCGAGCGGCGGGCCCTGTTCGCGCACGAGCGGGCCCATCTCGCCGCGCGGCACCACCGGTTCCTGCTGGTGACGCAGCTGGCCGCGCGGGCCAACCCGTTCCTGGTGCCGCTGCGCACGGCCACCGCCTACACGGTCGAGCGGTGGGCCGACGAGGACGCGGCCCGGGTGGTGCGGGACCGGCGCGTGGTCGCGCGGGCCATCGGCAAGGCCGCCCTGCTGGCGGGCCGCGCCCCCGCGCCGGGCCTCGCGGGTCTCGCCGCGGCGGGCCCGGTGCCGCGCCGGGTCGCCGCGCTGCTGGCGCCCGCCCCGGCCGCGCGCACCCGCCCCTCGCTGTTCACGGGGGTGGGGCTCGCCCTGTGGTGCGCGGCGGGCGGCACCGCCGTCTCCGCGATGTCGTCGGCGAACGCGGCGGTCACGATGGTGCTCGTGCTGCGGGCGGCGACGCCCCTGTGAGGTGCGCCGCCGCCCGCGGTGTCATCGGTGCCCCGGGGGGCGTCCGTCAGAGGTCGAACTCGTGCGGCGGCAGGTCGAGGGCGTAGCACGCCTCGCGCACGACGGCCTGTTCGTCCTTGTCGAAGTCGCCGTCGGCGCCGCCGATGACGATGCCGATCTGCACCACGGCACGGGCCTCGGCGGGCTTCTTCTTGGCCTTGGCGACCTCCTGCAACACGCTGACCTTGCCGAAGTCGAAGTCGGTCGTGAGCTTGTTCACGTACTCGTCGAAGCGGCGGCGCAGGTCGTCCGCCGGGAAGTTCTGGAGCACGTCGTTCGACGCGATGAGCTGGGCCACGCGCTGGCGCTCGGCCTGGTCGACGGTGCCGTCGGCGGCCGCGACCAGGGCGCACATCGCCATGCTCGCGTCGCGGAAGGAGCCGCTCTTGAGGTCGTTCTTCTTCGCGAGCAGCTGGGCCTGCATCGTCGAGGCGGATTCCTTGAAGCGGTCCCACAGGGCCATGGAAAGTCTCCATCGGGTTGGTGCTCGTGAGCGGGCGTCGGACGGCGCCGACGCGGCACGCTCGTTTCTACAACGATGTAGAAACTAACACCAGGGCGGGAAAGTTCCGCAAGGATGGGGGAGGACGTACCCGAGGGATGTACATGAGAGATGTACGCGAGGGACGTACGTGAGAGACGTACGCGAGGGACGTACGCCGACCTGGTCGGCGGACGCGCGCACGCGCACGCAGTGGACGTACCACCACGGAAGGGGTGCCCCCGATGACGTCGACGACCCCGGGGCCGAGTGAGCCGCCCGGCGGGCGGCCGCAGTTCACGGCGCGGGACCTGCTGGCCCGCGCGGCGGCGGAACTCCGGCCCGCGCCGGACGCCAACCCGTTCGTGCCGCTCGTCGCCGACGGCACGGCGGCGCGGGGCGCCGTGGCCGCGCTCGCCCTGGAGCAGTGCCGGGTCATCCCGGCCGACCGCCGTGCCTTCCTGTACCTGGCGGACCGCTCGGCGCGGGCGGGGCTGCCCGCGGGCGCCGCGTTCTTCTCCTCCCTCGCCGAGGGCGAACGCCTCGCGGCCGACCGGCTCGGCCCGCTGCTCGCCGCCTGCCGGGTGAGCGCGGAGCAGGAGCGCGCGTACGTACCGAGGGCGGGCTGCCAGGCCTACCCCGCGTACGTGGCCTGGCTGGCCCTCAACGGCGAACCGGCCGACGTGGTGCTCGCCCTGACCGCCAACTTCGCCGCGTGGGGCGGCTACTGCGCGACGCTCGCGGCCGCGCTGCGCACGCGCTACGGCTTCTCCGACGAGGCCTGCGCGTTCTTCGACTTCTTCGCCGCGCCGGCCCCCGACCTCGACCGCGAGGCCCTGGCCGCGCTGGAGGAAGGGGTGGCCAGGGGCGGCGTCACCCCCGGGACGGCACTGCGGCAGGGTCGGCTGCTCCAGGAGTACGAGGGGATGTTCTGGGCGAGCCTCGCCGGGCGGGCGGGGGACGAAGGGCGGGCGGGGGACGAACGGCCGTGACCCGGCCGCCCGGCGCGCGGCTCACTCCGGGCGCAGCACGATGGCCGTCGCGATGACCCCGTCCCGCATGGTCCACAGGCCGTCGAGCCCGGTCAGCTCCGAGCCCGCGACCAGCGGGCCCTCGATCAGGATCTTGGCGGAGAAGGTGCCGTCGGCGCGGATGGTCAGGTGCGCGTCCTCGAAGCCGAGCCAGCGCCGGGCCAGCGGGAACCACGTCTTGTAGACGGACTCCTTGGCGCTGAACAGGAGCCGGTCCCAGGGCACGGACGGCTGCTCGGCGGCGAGCGCGGCGAGCGCGGCACGCTCCGCCTCGTCGCTGACCAGGTCGAGCACGCCCGGGTCCGAGAGCCGCTCGGCGGGCTCCGCGTCGATGCCGAGCGAGGTCACGGCGGCGGCTTCGGCGACGACCGCCGCGCGGTAGCCCGCGCAGTGCGTCATGGTGCCGACCACGCCGTCCGGCCAGATCGGCTCGCCCTTCTCGCCGCGCGGAATGGGCCCGGGCGGCACGCCGATGCGGGCGAGGGCGGTACGGGCGCAGTGCCGCGCGGTGGTGAACTCCCGCCGCCGCTTGTCCACGGCCTTCGCCACGTGCACGGCCTCTTCGGGGTACAGGACCGCGTCGGCCGGGTCCTCGCGCGTCTCGCAGACGGCGACGGGCAGCCCGGCCAGGAGCGCGCTCAGTATGCGGGTTCCGCCGGAGGCCTCGGCCGCCGCGTTCGAAGGTGAGTTCACGGCGGATCACTCTACCGGGGGGCCCGCGCCCCCGACAGGGCCGCACGGCCCGTCCGCGCCGGGCTGGTCACCGTATAGGTCACATATAGCGACCGAACCGACGCTCGACTCATTCGAACGAATGAGGGGGGCTTCACGTGGAGTCGGACCAGGGGGCCGGGCGTCAGGCCGGGCAGCAGGGCAAGGGCCGGGAAGCACGCGTCGCGCTGGTGACCGGGGGCTCCCGGGGCATCGGCCGCGCGGTGGCGACCCGGCTCGCACGGGACGGCTTCGACGTTGCGCTGTGCTACCGCTCGGACCAGGCGGCGGCCGACGTCGTGGCCAAGGAGGTCGAGGCCGCGGGCCGCCGCGCCCTGACCCGGCAGGTCGACGTCGCCGACGGGGCGGCGGTGCGCGAGCTCGTCGCCGAGACCGAGGGGGAACTGGGGCCGCTGCACGCCGTGGTGGCCTCCGCGGGCATCACCCGGGACCGGCCGCTCGGCCTCATGACCGACGACGAGTGGGACGGGGTCGTCCGCACCAACCTCGACGGCACCTACCACCTGCTGCGGTCCGTGGTGCGGCCCCTGATGGGGCGGCGCGGCGGATCCATCGTCACGCTCTCGTCGGTGTCGGGCGTCGCGGGCAACTCGGGACAGGCCAACTACGCCGCCTCCAAGGCCGGGATCATCGGCCTGACCCTGTCGCTCGCCAAGGAGGCGGGCCGCTACGGAGTGCGCGCCAACGTGGTGGCGCCCGGCTTCATCGACACCGACATGGTCGCGGGCCTCCCCGACAAGGCGGTGCAGGGCGCCCTCACCGCCATCCCGCTGCGCCGCTTCGGCCGCGCCGAGGAAGTCGCCTCGCTCGTCTCGTACTTGGTGTCCGACGAGGCGTCGTACGTCACCGGGCAGGTGCTGCGCATCGACGGAGGCATGGCCCTGTGACCGCGCCCGACGATCCGGGCCTGTGGTTCCACCGCGCACCCGGGCCGCCGCGGACGCCGCGCCTGCGCCTGGTCTGCTTCCCGCACGCGGGCGGCACCGCACGGCTCTTCGACGGCTGGCGGCACCGCCTGCCCACCACCGTCGAGGTCGTCGCCGTGCGCTACCCGGGGCGCCAGGAGCGGCTCGACGAGCCGTGCGTGGAGTCCATGACCGAACTCGCCGACCGGATCACCGGCGCCCTCGCCGGGTACGACGACGTGCCGCTCGCCCTGTTCGGGCACAGCATGGGCGCGAGCGTCGCCTACGAGGTCGCGCGGCGCCTCGAAGCGGGCGCGGGCCCCGCCCCCGTCCACCTCATGGTGTCCGCGCGGGCCGCCCCGGGGCACGGCGGGCGCACCACGCTGCACCGCGCGGCCGACGAGGTCCTGCTCGCCGCCGTGCGCCGCCTCGGCACGCTCGGCGGCGTCGACCCGTTCGCCGAGCCCGAGCTGCGCGAGCTGCTGCTGCCGGTGCTGCGCAGCGACTACCGGCTCGTCGAGACGTACGCGCCCGCCGCCGGGGCCGCCCCGCTGCGCGCGCCCATCACCGCCTACCTGGGCGACCGCGACCCGGGGTGCCCGGGCGACCGGGTGCGCGCCTGGGAGGGGTTCACCACCGGTGACTTCGCGCTCCGGGCGTTCTCAGGAGACCACTTCTACCTCGCCCCCAGGGAGGCGGAGCTGACCTCGGACATCGCCGAGCGGCTCGCGCCCGCCCCGGTGGCAACCGCGAGAGGAACGACAGCGACATGACGCGATCCCAGACCTGGGCCCCGCACGAGGTGCGGGCCGCCGCCGGCGGCGGCGCCGACGAGCTGCTCACCCGCATCGACGAGCTCGACGGCGGCCTCGACGCCGCCCTCGTGCGCGAACGGGCCCTGGTGTTCCGGGGGTTCAAGGTCGGCACGGACGAACTCGACCAGGTCCTCGACCGGCTGCTGCCGCACCGCCTCGCCTACGTGCACGGCAACTCGCCGCGCACCAAGGTCGGCGGCAACGTCTACACGTCCACCGAGTACCCGCCCGAGTTCACCATCTCCATGCACAACGAGATGAGCTACGCGCACGTGTGGCCCGCCCGGCTCGCCTTCTACTGCGCGATCCAGCCCGGCGGCGGCGGCGCCACCCCCGTCCTGGACGCCGCCCGGTGGCTGGCGGCCCTCGACCCGGAGGTGCGCGAGGCCTTCGCGGGCGGCGTGCGCTACATCCAGAACCTGCACGACGGCTACGGCCTCGGCAAGAGCTGGCAGGACACCTTCGAGACCGACGAGCGCGGCGCCGTCGAGGACTTCCTGAAGGGCTCGGGCGCCGAATGGGAGTGGCAGCGCGACGGCTCCCTGCGCGTGGAGTCCGTGCGGCCCGCCACCACCCGGCACCCGGTCACCGGCGCCGAGGTGTGGTTCAACCAGGCCGACCAGTGGCACCCGGCGGGGCTCGGCGACGAGACGGCCGCCGAGCTCGCCGCGATCCTGCCCGAGGACCAGCTGCCCCAGATGGTCACCTTCGCCGACGGCGGCCGCATCCCGGGCGAGTACGTCACCCAGATCCGCGACCGCGGCCTCGAAGCCGCCGTCGACGTCGACTGGTACCAGGGCGACCTGCTGCTCATCGACAACGTCCTGCTGGCGCACGGCCGCCGCCCGTTCACCGGTGACCGGCGCGTCCTCGTCGCCATGTCGGACTGACGGCGCCGGGCCGCGGAGAGCGAGAGAGCGAGACAGCCATGAGCCACCAGGTCGAAGAGGTGCCCGCGGGCTGGGCCGGCGCCGGCACCCTGCCCGGGCTGCACCGGCCCGAGGTCCCGGGGACCCGGGTACAGGACTACATCCACAGCCGCCGGACCGCGCTGCGCGCACAGCTCACCGAGCGCGGTGCCCTGCTCCTGCGCGGCTTCGACGTCGCGGGCGTCGACGGGTTCGACGGGGCGGTGCGCGCCTTCTCCGGCACGCCGCCGCTGGCCTACGCCGAGCGGTCGTCGCCCCGCAGCACCATCAAGGGCCAGGTGTACACCTCGACCGACTACCCGCCGGACGAGGAGATCTTCCTGCACAACGAGAACTCCTACCAGGCGGTGTGGCCGCGCACCCTGTACTTCTACTGCGTCGAGCCGCCCACCACGCAGGGCGCGACCCCGCTGGCCGACACCCGGCAGGTGCTGCGCTCCCTCGACCCGGAGGTCCGCGAGGAGTTCCAGCGGCGCGGCTGGCAGGTCGTGCGCAACTTCCACCCCGGCTTCGGCGTGCCCTGGCAGGAGGCCTTCAACACCACCGACAGGGCGGCCGTCACGGCGTACTGCGCGGAGCGCGACATCACCGCCGAGTGGCGGCCCGGCGGCGGCCTGCGCACCACCGCGGTGCGGCACGCCGTGCACCGCCACCCCGTGACCGGCGAGCAGGTGTGGTTCAACCACGCCACGTTCTTCAACCTCACCACCCTCGCCAAGGACGTGAGCGCGGGGCTGCGGGCCATCTTCGACGACCCGGACCTGCCGACCCACACCTACTACGGCGACGGCGGCGCGATCCCCGACGCCGTCACCGACCAGCTGCGCGCCGCCTACCGGGCCGCGACGGTCCGCTTCGACTGGCAGCGCGACGACGTGCTGATCGTCGACAACATGCTCACCGCGCACGCGCGTGAGCCCTTCACCGGCCCCCGGCGCATCGCCGTCGCCATGGCCGAGCCTTCGGACACCTGAGCGCCCCGAGCGCCGAGGACATTTCAGAGAAGTCGAGGAAGACATGCCCCTGGCAGACCTGTTGCAAGACGAGCGCACCTACGGCTCGCGCATCACGGGCATCGCCGCCTACCGGCCCGCCCGGCAGCTCACCAACGAGGACCTGGCGCCGCTGACGACGGTTTCCCCCGAGTGGATCGAGCAGCGCACGGGCATCAAGACCCGCCACCACGCGGGCGAGGGCGAGGGCCTGGTCGCCATGTCCGTGGCGGCCGGCGAGAAGGCGCTCGTACACGCCGACGTCGACCCCGCCGAGGTGGACCTCACCATCGTCGCGACCGCGACCCGCAAGCGCCGCATGCCCGGCATCGCCCCGGAGGTGGCCAGCCGCATCGGCCTGCCCAACTCCGGCGCGTACGACCTGAACGCGGTCTGCGCGGGCTTCACCTACTCCCTGGCGATGGCGTCCAACGCGGTACGGCTCGGCGAGGCCCGGACCGTCCTGGTCGTCGGCGCCGAACGCACCAGCGACTGGATCGACCCCCAGGACCCGGACACCTTCGTCATCTTCGGTGACGGGGCCGGTGCCGCCGTCGTCTCCCGCTCCACCGAGGTGGGCGTCGGACCCGCCGTGTGGGGCAGCGACGGCGCCCGGCACAAGGTGCTCGGCATCACGGAGAAGGCCGACGGCCGCGAGTACGTCCAGATGAACGGGCCGCTGGTCTACAAGTGGTCGACGGCCACCATGCCGGACGTCGCCCACCGCGCCTGCGCGGCCGCGGGCATCACCATCGACGACGTCGACTGGTTCGTGCCCCACCAGGCCAACAACCGCATCATCAGGACCCTCACCCACGAGCTGGGGCTGCCGCCGGAGCGCGTCGTCAACGACGTCGTCGTCACCGGCAACACCTCGGCCGCGTCCGTACCGCTGGCCCTCAGCAGCCTCTACGACAGCGGCCGCAGCACCCCCGGCGACATCGTGCTGCTGCTCGGCTTCGGCGCCGGGCTCACCTACGCGGGCCAGATCGTGCGCATGCCGTAACCGGCGTCCGCACCGCACCACCCATCGCAACCAGTCACGTCCCCAACCGCACGGAGAAAGAGGTCACCATGGCCAGAGACGCACTCACCGCCGACGTCGTCCGCCTCGTTCAGGACACCGCCTTCGACCTGGACGGCGAGGTCACCGCCGAGTCCAGCTTCGAAGAGCTCGGCATGGACTCGCTCACCCGCGTCGACCTGCTCGCCGCCGTAGAGAAGACCTACCAGCTCTCGGTGCCCGACGACACCGTGGCGACCCTGCTGCGCGTGCGCGACGTCGTCGACTTCCTCGTCGAGGCCAAGGCAGGGGTCTGACGCATGGACCGCACCGACCCCTTGGCCGGGACGCTGCCCCTGTCGGTGGGGCAGGAGGGGCTGTGGCTGCTGCACACGCTGCACCCCGAGTCCACCACCTACAACCTCGCGGGCGGCGGGCGGATCACGCCCGCCCCCGACCTGGCGGCCCTGGACCGGGCCTGGCGGGCCCTGCTCGCCCGGCACCCGATGCTGCGCTCGCGCTACACCGAGGTCGCGGGCCGGCCCCGGCGCGTCGTCGACGCCCCGGAGGAGGCCGCGCAGATCGCGGTCGTCGAGGTGCCGGACGCCACCGAGGAGGAGCTGCGCCGCCGCGTCAACGCCGAGGTGCGCGCGCCGTTCAGGCTCCAGGACGAGGGGGCGGTGCGGGCCACGCTGCTGCTGCGCCGCACGGACGCGCTGCTGGTCGTCGTCACGCACCACATCGCGACCGACGCCATCTCGCAGTGGCTGCTGTGGCGCGACCTGTTCGCCGCCTACGAGGCGGAGATCGCCGGACGCGCCCCCGACTGGCAGCCCATCACCCACGACTACGACGAGTTCGTGGGCCGGGAGCGCACCCTCCTCGACTCGCCGCGCGGCACCGGGCAGGGAGAGTTCTGGCGCGCCGAGTGCGAGGGCTCCACCCCCGCCGAGCTGCCCACCGACCGGCCGCGCCCCGCGGTGTCCTCGCACACCGGGGCCAGCCTGGTGCGCAGGCTGCCCGACGCGCTCGCGCAGGCGGTGTCCAAGGCCGCCGCCGAGCGCCACGTGTCGCCGTTCGCCCTGATGGTGGGCGCCTTCCAGGCCATGCTGCACCGCTGCACGGGACAGAGCGACTTCCTCATCGCCTGCCCGGCCTCCACCCGGCGCGCGGCGGCCGCCGACATCATCGGCTACTTCGTCAACCCGGTCCTGATCCGCGCCCGGTTCGACCGCGAGACCACCCTGCGCGACGCCGTGGACGCGGCGGCGGACCGCGTCCGGCAGGCCACCGCGCGGGTCTCCTACCCGTTCCCGCTGGTCGCCCAGGGCGCCTCCGGGCCGCTGTTCCGCATCTCCGTCACCATGGTCGCCACCGACCGGTTCGGACACGGCATGGACGGCCTGGTCGCGGGCGAGAAGGTGACCCTCGCCGGACACGAGCTCGCCTACGTCGAGATCCCGCACCTGGAGGGCCAGTGCGACCTGGCCCTGGAGATCACCCGCGACGCGCACGGCCTCACCGTGGCCCTGCGCTACGACACCGACCTGTTCGAAGAGGCCACCGCCCAGCGGCTGTTCGACCAGTTCCAGCGGTGCGTCACGGCCGCCGTCGAGGCGCCCGACACCCGGGTCGCCCGGGTGCCGCTCACCGACGACACGGAGCGGGACCTGCTGCTCGCGCTGAGCGGCGGGCAGGCGTGAGCGCCCGCACCGCGGTCCACGCCAGCATCCTCGACGCCGTCGGCGGCACCCCGCTGGTGGAGCTCGGCGGGCTCCTGCCGAGCTTCGGCTCCCGCGTCTTCGCCAAGCTGGAGTCGGCCAACCCCGGCGGCAGCGTCAAGGACCGCTCGGCGCTCTCCATGCTCCTGGGCAAGATCCGGGCCGGGGAGCTGCTGCCCGGCCGGTCCACCGTCGTGGAGTCCAGCTCCGGCAACCTCGCGATCGGCATCGCGCAGATCTGCCGCTACTACGGCATCGACTTCACGTGCGTCGTCGACCCGCGCACCACCCGGCAGAACCTGGCGATCCTGCACGCCTACGAGGTCACCGTCGACATGGTCACCGAGCCCGACCCGGAGACCGGCGCCTATCTGCCGAGCCGGCTCGCACGGGTGCGCGAGCTGGTGGCGACGACCCCCGGCGCGTACTGGCCCAACCAGTACCGCAACCCGCTCAACCCGCGCGCCCACGTGCGCACCATGCGGGAGATCGACGAGGCGCTCGACGGCAGGGTCGACTACCTCTTCTGCTCCACCGGCACCGGCGGCACCCTGCGCGGCTGCGCCCAGTACATCCGCGACCGCGGGCTCTCCACGACGGTCGTGGGCGTCGACGCGCTCGGCAGCGTGCTCTTCGGCGGCCCGCCCGGGCCGCGCCTGCTGCCCGGCCACGGCGCCGCCGTGCGCCCCGAGCTCTTCGACCCGAGCGCCGCCGACGAGGTGGTCCTCGTCTCCGACCTGGAGTGCGTCGTGGGCTGCCGGACCCTGACGCTGCGCGAGGCCATCCTCGCGGGCGGCTCGTCCGGCGCCGTCACCGCGGCGCTCGGCAAGCTCGCGGACCGCATCCCCCCGGGCAGCACCTGCGTGCTGGTCTTCCCGGACCGCGGCGACCGCTACCTCGACACGATCTACGACGACGACTGGGTGCGACGCCACTTCGGCGACATCGAGCACCTGTGGAAGGAACAGGGACACACCATGGCGGTCGCAGCATGCTGATCCTCGGACACGGCGCGGTGGAGGGGCTGCTCGCCGGGCGCGAGCGGGAGCTCATCGACCTGGTCGCCGCCGCGTACACCGCGCACGACGAAGGCCGCACCAGCCTTCCGCACTCCGTGTTCCTGCGCTTCCCCGACCGGCCGAAGGACCGCATCATCGGGCTGCCCGGCTACCTCGGCGCGAGCGCGCCGACGGACGGCGACGAGGGCCAGGAAGCCGTCGCGGGCATGAAGTGGATCTCTTCCTTCCCCGACAACGTCGCCTCGGGCCTCCAGCGCGCCAGCGCCGCGATCCTGCTCAACTCCCTGCAGAACGGCCACCCCGAGGCCCTGATCGAAGCCTCGGTGATCTCCGCCCGGCGCACCGCGGCCTCCGCCGCGCTCGGCGCCCGGCTGCTCCTCGGCGAGCGCAGGCCCACCGGCGTCACCCTCATCGGCTGCGGCGTCATCAACCGCGAGGTCCTGCGCTTCCTCGCCGCCGACCGGCCCGAACTGACGGACCTCACCCTGTACGACAGCGACCCCGAGCGGGCCCGGTGCTTCGCCCGGGACAACGCGCGGCTGCTGCCCGACGTCAAGGTCCGCCGGCGCGACCGGCTCGACGACGCCCTCGCCGACCACGACCTGGTGTCGTTCGCCACGACCGCGGCGACCCCGCACACCGGCCTCGCCGCCTGCCCGCCGTCGGCCGCCGTGCTGCACGTGTCGCTGCGGGACCTGACCGTGCCCGCGATCCTCGGCGCGCACAACGTCGTCGACGACGTCGACCACGTCTGCCGCGAGCGCACCTCCATCCACCTGGCCGAACAGGAAACCGGCGGGCGGGACTTCATCGAGGCCAGTGTCGGCGAGCTGCTGCGCGGCCGGGCCACCCTGAGCCCCGCCCCGGGCAGGCCCCTGGTGTTCTCGCCGTTCGGCCTCGGCGTCCTGGACCTGGCCCTGGCCCGCTTCGTCCACGACAAGGCGCGCCGCTGCGGCATCGGCACCGTCGTCAGCGACTTCCTGCCGGCGCCGGCCCTCTGACACCGCGGCTCGACACTCTTACGGAGAAACAGACATGACCGTCCCGCTCCATCAGCTCATCGCCGCCCAGGCCGCGTCGACGCCGCGGGCCGTCGCGGTCGAGGACGACCTCGGCTCCCTCACCTACGAACAGCTCGACCGGCGGGCGGGCGACGTCGCGCGGCTGCTCGTGGCGCGCGGCGTCGCACCCGAGGCGCGCGTCGCCGTGTGTCTGCCCCGCGGGCGCGACCTGCTCGCGGCGCTGCTCGGCGTGTGGCGGGCCGGCGCGGCGTACGTGCCCCTCGACGCGGGGCACCCGGCGGAGCGGAACACCTGGGTGACCCGGGACAGCGGGGCGGCCCTCGCTCTGACCACGCGGGCCTCGGCCGGACTCTTCGAAGCCGCCCTGGGCGGGCGCGTCGCCGCCCTGGACGAGGAGGGCGCCTTCGACGGGCTCCCCCAGGAGGACGTGGCGGTCGAGGCCTCCGGCGACCACGCCGCGTACCTCACCTACACCTCGGGGTCCACCGGCCGCCCCAAGGGCGTCGTCATCCAGCACGGCGGCATCGCCAACCGCGTGGCCTGGTCGCTCTCCCACCAGGGGCTCTGCGCGGAGGACCGGGTGCTCCAGAAGACCGTGATCACCTTCGACGCGGCGGCCTGGGAGCTGTTCGCGCCGCTCGCCGCGGGCGGCACCGTCGTGATGGCCCCCGCGGGCACCGAGTCCGACCCGGCGCTGCTCGCCCGCACCGTCGCCGAGCGGCGCGTCACCGTCCTGCAAGGCGTGCCGTCGGTCCTGCGGATGGCCGTCCAGGAGCCCGCCTGGGCCGACTGCGCGACGCTGCGCCTGGTCGCCTCCGCGGGCGAGCCGCTGGACGCCGCGCTGTGCCGCCGCCTCGCCGAGCCCTCCGGCGCCCAGGTGTGGAACACGTACGGGCCCACCGAGTGCTCCATCGACGTCAGCGGCCAGCTCTTCGACCCGGAGCGGCACGCCGACGCCGTGCCGATCGGCCGCCCCCTCGACGGGATGCGGGCCTACGTCCTCGACGAGGAGTTCGCACCGGTGCCGATCGGTGTCGTCGGCGAGCTGTACGCGGCGGGCGTGGGCGTCGCCCGCGGCTACGCGGGCAACCCCGCGGGAACCGCCGAACGGTTCGTGCCCGACCCGCACGGCCCGGCCGGCAGCCGCATGTACCGCACGGGCGACCTCGCCCGCTGGCGCTCCGACGGAGCCCTCGACTTCCTCGGCCGCGCCGACCACCAGGTCAAGGTCAACGGCGTACGCATCGAGCCCGCCGAGGTCGAGGCCGCGCTGACCGCCCACCAGGACGTGCGCGGCGCCGTCGTCGCGGCCCGCGAGACCCCGGGCGGGAAGCGGCTCGTCGCCTACCTCACCACCGGCCGCCGCGTGCCGCGCGACGAGCTGCGCCGCTCCCTGCGGGGTCGGCTGCCCGAGGCGATGATCCCCTCGCTGTTCGTCACCCTCGACGCCTTCCCGCTCACCACGAGCGGCAAGGTCGACCGGGCGGCCCTGCCGGACCCGGTCGACGACCAGGGAGCCCAGGGCGCGTACACCGCGCCGCGAACGCCCGCCGAGAAGCTCGTCGCCCAGGTCTGGGAGGAGCTCCTCCAGATCGAACGGGTCGGCGCCCACGACGACTTCTTCGCCCTCGGCGGCTCCTCGCTCGTCCTGACCCGCCTCGCCGACGCGCTGCGCACCGCGTCGGGCGGCGACGTGCAGCTGCGCGGCCTGTTCGGTGCCTCCACCGTCGAGGCGCAGGCGCGCCTCCTCGAAGAGGCGCGGCCCGCCGTGCCGCCGGTGACGCCCGTCCCGCGCACGGAGCCGCTGCCCCTGTCCTTCGGCCAGCACCGCCTGTGGTTCCTCGACCGCATGCACCCGGGCAGCCCCGAGTGGGTGGCGCCCATGTTCCTGCGGCTGCCCGCGGGCACGACCACGGCCGCCGTGCAGGGGGCCCTGGACGCGCTGGAGTCCCGGCACGAGTCGCTGCGCACCCGCTACGTGCTGCGCGGCGAGGAGCCCCGGCAGGCCGTCGTGCCCGCCGCCCCCGTGGAACTGCGGGTCGAGCACGCCGGTGAGGACGAGCTGGAGAGGCTGTTCGGGGAGCAGTTCGGCCGCGGCTTCGACCTGGGCGAAGGGCCCCTGTGGCGGGCGCTGCTCGTCCACGTGCCGAAGGGCGGCCCCGTGCTGCTCGTCACCACCCACCACATCGCCACCGACGGCTGGTCGACGGTCCTCCTGGAGCGCGAGCTGCGGGAGCTGTGCGCCGCCCGCTCCGAGGGCCGCGCCCCGGACCTCGCCGAGCCGTCCGTCCAGTACGCCGACTACGCCGCCTGGCAGTTCGAGCGCGCCGACGACCCGGCCCTCGACCGCGAACTGGAGTACTGGAAGGAGCAGTTGGCGGACCTCACGGAACTCCAGCTGCCGACGGACCGGCCCCGGCCCGCCCGGCGCGACGCCCAGGGCGCGGGGGTCCGCTTCACCATCCCCGCCGGGCTCGCCGACACCCTCACCGGCGTCGGCCGCCGCCACGGCGCCACCCCGTACGTCACCTTCCTCGCCGCCTTCGCCGGGCTCCTCGCCCGCTACTCCGGCCAGGACGACATCGGCGTCGGCAGCCCGGTCACGGGCCGCACCCGCCCCGAGACGCAGGACACGGTCGGCTTCTTCCTCAACTCCCTCGTGCTGCGCTGCGACACGAGCGGCGACCCGGCGTTCACCGAGCTGCTCGACCGCGTGCGCACCACGACGCTCGCCGGGTTCGCCCACCAGGAGCTGCCGTTCGAGCGCCTCGTGGACGAGCTCCAGCCGGTGCGCGACCTCTCCCGCACCCCCCTGTACCAGGTGGCCTTCGACCTCCAGGACGAGGGCGCCACCGCCGTCGCCACCGACGACGTCCTGATGGACGCCTTCCAGGGCGCCTGGCGCGTCGCCAAGACGGACCTGACGCTGTTCATGTGGCGCCAGGCGGACGGCTCCCTCGTCGGCGCCTTCGAGTACGCGACGGCCCTCTTCGACCAGCCGACCGCGGCCCGCATGGCCGAGCACTACGTCCGCCTCCTGGAAGGTGTGGCCTCCCACCCCGAGCTGCCCCTGTCGGCCCTCGACATCTCCTCCGTCCAGGAACGCCGCCTGCTGCGTGCGTGGGGTGGTGCGGAGTCGGCCGCGGTGGTGTCCGGGGTGTCAGTGCCGGAGTTGGTGGCGCGGCAGGTGGTGCGTGTTCCGGATGCTGTGGCTGTTGAGTGTGGTGAACGGCGGCTGTCGTACGCGGAGTTGGATGTGGCGGCGAATCGTCTGGCTCATCGTCTGCGTGCGGACGGGGTCGGTGTGGGTTCGTCGGTGGCGGTGCTCCTTGACCGTTCGGTTGAGCTGATGGTGGCGTTGTTGGGTGTGTGGCGTGCGGGTGCGGGTTATGTGCCGATGGATCCGGTACTGCCGTCGGAGCGGATCGCGGCGATGGTGGCGGACGGTGGCGTTTCGGCCGCGGTGACGTCGGCGGAGTATGCGGATCGTTTCGTTGATGTGCCGGTGGTGCTGACGGCTGAGGATCTGTCGGCGTATCCGGCGCGGGCGCCTGAAGTCGTGCTCGACCTGGATTCCGTGGCGTACACGGTGTTCACGTCGGGTTCGACGGGTCGGCCCAAGGGTGTGGAGGTTACGCACCGGGGTTTGGCGAATCATGTGGAGTGGGCGGAGCGGGAGCTGGCGGCTGCTGGTTCGGGTGGTGCGCCGGTGTTCTCGTCGGTGGCGTTCGATCTGGTGGTGCCGAATGTGTGGGCGCCGTTGGTGGCGGGGCAGCGGGTGTGGCTGTTCGGTGGTGAGTTGACGGAGCTGGGTGATGCGTTGGTGGCGGCGGGTCCGTTCGCGTTCATCAAGCTCACCCCCGGCCACCTCGAAGTCCTCGATCAGCAGTTGTCGGACGAGCGGGTGCAGGAGCTGACGCGCAAGGTCGTCGTCGCCGGTGAAGCCCTTCCGGGCCAACTGGTCGAGCGGTGGCGGCAGTTGCTCGGAGACGGCCAGGTCATCAACGAGTACGGTCCGACCGAGGCGACCGTGGGGACCTGCGTGTTCCCGCTGGAGGAGGAGTTCACCGGAGTCGTGCCCATCGGACGGCCCCTTCCCAACATGGTGATGCGGGTGCTTGATGGGGGGATGCGTCCGGTTCCGGTCGGAGTCGTGGGGGAGCTGTTCGTCGGTGGGACGGGTGTCGCACGCGGTTACGCGGGACGCCCCGGGCTGACCGCCGAGCGGTTCCTGCCCGACCCGTACGGGGGCTCGGGCGAGCGCCTGTACCGGACCGGTGACCTGGTCCGGTGGCGGGCCGACGGGGCGGTCGAGTTCGTCGGCCGCATCGACGACCAGGTCAAGGTGCGGGGCTACCGCGTCGAGCTGGGCGAGATCCGTGCCGCGCTGGTCGCGCAGGCCTCGGTGTCCGATGCCGTCGTCGTCGTCTCCGACGAGCAGCAGCTGATCGCGTACGTCGTCGGCGACAGTGAGGGGCTCGCCGAGGCCCTCGGCGAGGCACTGCCGCCGTACATGGTGCCTTCGCTCTTCGTGGAGCTGGACGCGATCCCGCTCACGGCCAACGGCAAGGCCGACCGCAGGGCCCTGCCCGACCCCGGCGCGACGGTCACCGACACCTATGTCGCCCCGCGCTCCGAGGTCGAGGCGCGCATCGCCGAGGTGTGGAGCCAGATCCTCCTCGTGGACAAGATCGGCGCCGACGACAACTTCTTCGAGCGCGGCGGCCACTCGATCCTCGCGGTCCGGCTGATCTCGCGGCTCCAGGACGAGTTCGACCTCGACCTGCCCGTCCGGGTCGCCTTCGAGCGGCCCACCGTCGCCGGGCTCGCCCAGGAGATCGAGGACCGCGTACGCGCCGAGATCGAGGCGATCCTCGCGCCGAGCGCCGACGGCGACGGCGAAACCCGCACCGGCACGCCCACCGACCAGGTCTGAGACAGGGGGACAACCACCATGCAGCAGCACGCTCGACAACACCTCAACGGGGCCCGGACGGAGGCCACGGGAACACCGGACGGCGCCACCCGCCATCTGATCTCCGTGTGCGACCTCAGCGACGACGACCTGCGCGCCCTGGTCGCCCGCGGCGCGGAGTTCGCGGCGGGCGTCCGCGAGGAGACCCTCGCCGGGGCGATCGTCGGGATCTACTTCCGGCGCACCTCCACGCGCACCCGCACCGCCTTCACCACCGGCGCCCTGCGTCTCGGCGCCAGGACGGTGACCTTCGGGCCGGGCGACCTCCAGCTCAACACGGGGGAGACCAGCGAGGACACCGGGCGCGTCCTCGCGGGCATGCTCGACCTGCTCGTGGCCCGCACGTCGGACGCCACCGAGGAGCTGCGGACCTGGGCCGCGGCCGGGCCGATGTCCGTCGTGAACGCGATGAGCGCCGAGGAGCACCCCACGCAGGCGCTGACCGACCTGACCACGCTGCACCGCCACTTCGGGCACGTCGACGGACTGCGCGTGCTGTACGTCGGCGAGGGCAACAACAGCGCGGCCGCCCTCGCGCTCGCCCTGAGCCGGTTCCCCGACACCACCCTCGACCTGCGGACGCCGCCCGGCTACGGCCTGCCCGCGGACGTCATCGCCACCGCGGTCGCGCAGGCCGACATGCACGGCGCGACCGTGCGCGAGCGGCACGACATGGCGGACCTGCCCGAGGGCGTGGACGCGATCTACACCACGCGCTGGCAGACCACGGGGACGACGAAGCCGACCGCCGACTGGCGCGAGGTCTTCGCCCCCTTCCAGGTCACCCGCGACCTGTGGCGGTCGAGCCCCGACGCGGTCTTCCTGCACGACCTGCCCGCGCACCGCGGTGAGGAGGTCACGGCCGACGTCCTGGACGGGCCCGCCAGCATCGCCTTCACCCAGGCGACCCACAAGCTGCACAGCGCGATGGCCGTCCTGGAGTGGTGCCGGGCCGGGGCGCGATGAGGAAGGCAGCCGACGGCGGCACGAAACCGCGTCGCCGGCACGCCCTCCCGGGCCTGAACTCCTACCGCGACTTCCGGCTCCTGTGGACCGGCTCGGCCCTGTCGGTGATGGCGGAGCGCTGCTCCGGCATGGCCTTCACGCTGCTGATCCTGTGGCACACCGGGTCCAAGAGCGCGGCGGGCCTCGTCGGCTTCGCCGCGCTCCTGCCCGCGCTGCTCGTCCAGCTGCCCGCCGGGGTCCTGGTGGACCGCTGGAACCGGCGCGGCGTGATGCTCGTGTGCGTGGTGGGGCGGATGGTGGCGGTCGCGACCGTCGCCGTCGCCCTGGCGGGCGACCGCCTCTACGTGTGGCACATCGCCGCCGTCGCCTTCGTGCAGGGCGCGCTGACCGTCTTCTACCAGCTGGCCGAGCGGGCCACCGTGCGCGGCGTGGTGCCCGCCCGGCAGCTGTCGGCGGCCATGGCCACGAACGAGGCGCGCTCCCGCGCGGTCAACTTCGTCGGACACCCGGCGAGCGGCATGCTGTTCGGCATCTCCGCGTGGATGCCGTTCATGTCCAGCGTCGGGATGTACCTGCTGTCCCTGATCACCCTGGTGCGGCTGCGGGCCAAGGACGACACGAAGGCCAAGGGGGGCAAGGGGAAGGGCGGCAAGGGCGGGAAGAAGCGGCCCATGACCGCGGAGATCCGCGCCGGGCTCGACTGGGTATGGAAACGCGCCTATTTCCGCACCGCGCTGCTCATCATGGCGGGCAGCAACCTGATCTTCCAGGCCCTGATCCTCAGCGTGGCGGTGGTGGTGCGGGACTCCGGCAGACCCGCGGGCACCGTCGGCCTGATCATGGCCGCGGGCAGCGTCGGAGGCCTCCTCGGCGCCATCACCGGCGGCGCGCTCAGCAAGCGCCTGCCGATGCGCCACACCATGATCGTGTCCCATGTGGCCTGGGCACTCGTCCTGCCCGGAACGGTGGTTTTCCACCATCCGGCGGCACTTGGGTCTCTCTTTTTCATAACATCGCATATAGGAGCCGCTGTTACCGTCGCAGGCATGTCCCACCAGGTGCGCATCACCCCGAACAACATGCAGGGGCGGGTCGGCAGCGTCGTCATGCTGCTCGTCTCCGGCGCGAGTTCACTGGGCGCGCTCGGCACCGGCTTCCTCCTGGACGCGTACGGCACCCGTCAGGTCCTGATCGGCGCATCCGTGGTGATGGCGGTCCTCGCCGCCGTCGCGACCCTCGTGTTCACGCGCCGAGGTGCGGCACTGGAGGACGAGAACAACATGGCGCCGCCCCCCGAGAGGGAGAGCGAGCCAGTGGTCGTCTCCCCACGTACGACCCTGACCTTACGGAGAATCGATGGATGAGGCAGTGCGGCTGGAGTCGCTGACCAAGACATACAGCTCGGGAGCCAACCCCGTGACCGCGCTGCGCGAGGTCACGATGGCCTTCCCCCGGGGCAGCTTCACGGCGATCATGGGCCCCTCCGGCTCCGGCAAGTCCACACTGCTGCAGTGCGCCGCGGGCCTGGACCGGCCCACGTCGGGCCGGGTGAGCGTCGACGGCACCGATCTGAGCACCCTGAACGAGACCCAGCTGACCGAGCTGCGCCGGGAGCGGACGGGCTTCATCTTCCAGTCCTTCAACCTGCTGCCCTCGCTCACGGCCGCCCAGAACGTGTCCCTTCCGCTGCGCCTCGCCGGGCGCAAGCCGAAGCGCGAGGCGATAGCCCGGTCGCTGGCCCTCGTGGGCCTCGGCGACAAGGCGGGCAGCCGCCCCAGCCAGCTGTCCGGCGGCCAGCAGCAGCGCGTCGCCATCGCCCGGGCCCTGGTCAGCCGACCCGCCGTGCTCTTCGCCGACGAGCCCACGGGCGCCCTCGACCTGCACACGGGACGGGAGCTCCTCGACACCCTGCGCAAGCTCGCGGGCCCGCCCACCGGCGACGGCTACGCGGCCACCGAGCTCGCCGACCGGCCCACCACCATCGTGATGGTCACGCACGACCCGAACGTCGCCGCGTACGCCGACCGCGTCGTCTTCCTCGCCGACGGCAACCTCGCCGGCGGCCTGGAGCGGCCCACGGCGGAGGCGGTCGCGGCCCGGATGACCAGCCTGGCGGTGTCGTAAGTGCTCTTCATCGCCTACCAGACCCTGCGGTCACGCTGGGTGTCGTTCCTCGGCACCCTCGTGGCGCTCGTCCTCGGCGTCGCCCAAGTGGCCGCCATGGGCGCCCTGCTGATGACCGTGCTCGACCTGCCCGACCGCCCCGTCGAACGCTTCGCGAAGGCCACGGCCGTCGTCAAGCCCGACGACGGGGACTGGAACGCCTCCCAGCACGACCTCGGCGTCCGCTCCCTGCCCGAGTCCGAGGGCGTCAAGCCCGCGCTGCGGCAGAAGGTCGCCGACACCGGCGGGGTCGTCGTCGACCGCGCCTTCTACGCCCAGCTCGACGGCGGCCCCAAGGACCAGGTGGGCCACCCCTGGCCGGTCGCGCGCTTCGGCGGCTACCGCCTCACCGACGGGCGCGCCCCCACCGGCAAGGACCAGGTCGTCGTCCCCTCCGACCAGGCCCGCACCGGCGAGCAGGTCACCGTGATGACCGCCGCGGGAGTCTCCCGCTACACCGTCTCCGGCACCGTCTCGCCCGTCGACTGGGAGGACGCCGTCTTCTTCAGCGACGCCGAGGCGGCCCGGATCTCGCCGCGGATCGAGGCCCTCGTCCCGCTCGGCCCGCTCGCCGCGGTCCGTTCGGCCGTCGGCGACGACGCCGAGGTGCTCACCGGGCAGGACCGGCACAAGGCCGACGCCAGTGAGGACCGCGACCGCGAGACGCTCGACAACACCGTCACCCTGGTGCCGGTCATGGCGAGCGTCGCGGGCACCACCGCGGTGTTCGTCGTCGCCTCCACGTTCGCCTTCGCCGTCGTCCAGCGCCGCCGCGAAGTCGCCCTGCTGCGGGCCGTCGGCGCCACCCCCAAGCAGGTGCGGCGCATGGTGCGCGGCGAGGCCCTGCTCGTCGGCACGCTGGCGTCCGCGGCGGGCGCGGCGCTCGGCCTGTACGGCGCGCAGCTCCTCGCCGACGTGCTCATCGCCATGGACATCGCCCCGGACTGGTTCGAGGTGAAGCCGTCCCTGCACTGGACGATCGTCACCCCGCTCGCCGGAGCGTTCCTGGTCGGCGTCACGGTGGCGTGGTGCGGAGCCGTCGCCGCCGCCCGCAGGGCGGGCACGGTCCGCCCCGTCGAGGCGCTGCGCGAAGCCGCCGTGGACGACACCGGCATGACGCCCGCGCGCCGGCTGCTCGGCGCGGCCGGCGTCGCCGCCGGAGTGGGCCTCGCCGGGTGGATCGCCTTCGGCAAGCCGCAGAGCGTCCTGTCGCCCAACACCTACGTCACCGAGCTGCTCGTGCCCGTCCTCGCGGCGGCCGTCCTCGCCCCGCTCGCGGTCGGACCGCTCACCCGGTTCTTCATGTGGCCCTTCCGCAACTCCGCCGGGCCCACGGCCATGCTCGTGCGCGAGAGCGCGCTCACCGCCCGCCGCCGCACGGCCGCCACCGCCGCGCCGATCCTGCTCACCGTCGGCCTCGCCCTGTCGCTGCTCGCGGCCACCGACTCGCTCGGCGCCGCCCGCGACCACGGCCTGCGCAACTCGGTCACCTCCGAGTACGCGCTCGCGCCCGACGACACGCCGGGCATCAGCCCCGACGTCATCGACAAGGTCAAGCGGATCGACGGCGTACGGATCACCGCGCCGCTCCTGACGACCGTGTACACCCGCGACGAGGACCGCTTCGACGTGAACGACGGCCTGGTCGTCGACACGGCCGCGCTGAAGCACACCATGGACCTCGACGTCACCGAAGGGTCACTGGACGAGCTGGACGACACCAGCATGGCCGTCGCCGACCTGTGGGGCTGGGACGTGGGCACCCGCGTGAAGATCTTCCTGGGCGACGGCGAACAGGCCACGCTGAAGGTCGCCGCCGTCTACAAGGCGCTGCGCGGCTCGGACGTCGCCTATCTGCCCGAGCGGTTCGCCGCGTCCGCCGCGTACTCGCGCGACGGCCTGGCACGGCGCGCCTACATCTCCCTGAAGCCGGGCACCGACCGGGCCGCCGCCACCGCGGCCATCGAGAAGGCCGTGCGGGGCAACGGCGCGAAGTTCATGACGCGCGACGAACTCGTCGCCACCGAGAGCGCGTACGCGCGCCACCTCATCGAGGTGCGGCAGCGCTCCACCGCGCTGATCGTCGTCCTGTTCTGCTTCATCGCCATCCTCAACACCCTGCTCATGGCCACCGCCGACCGGCGCCGCGACCTCGCCGTGCTCCGCCTCGCCGGGGCCACGCCGAAACAGGTCGTGCGGTTCTTCGTCGCCGAGTCACTGCTCGTCACCGCGATCGGCGTGGCCCTCGCGGTCATCGCCTCCGCGGTCAACCTCATCGGCCTGTGGGGCGCCCTCCACGAGCTGTTCGGCGCGGCGCCCATCGTGGTGCCGTGGGCCGTCGTCGGCACGGTCACCGCCGTCTCGGCGGTCCTCGCCGTCGTCGGCACCGTGCTGCCCGTCGGCGCCGCCCTGCGCTCGCGCATCGTCCAGCTGGTGGGCGCCCGCGAATAGGCGGTTCGCGCCCGCCCCGAAGATCACGCGGCCCGGTCCCCATCGCCCCGGCGGGACCGGGCCGCGTGCTGTCCGCGCGCGCCCGAGCGGCGCGCTCGCCGTGTTGTCTGCGTAGAGGCCGCATATAGGTGCCCGCCGGAAGCTGAGGACGTAACGATCCCCGGGGCTTGCCCCGGCTTTCCCCCGGGCACGCCCCGGCTTTCGAAGGGACGCCGACATGGCCGACGACCTCAACGACGACCGCCTCTACCGCGTCGTCCGCAACGACGAGGAGCAGTACTCGATCTGGGCCGCCGACCGCGAGCCGCCCGCCGGCTGGCACGCCGAGGGCACCGAGGGCACCCGCCAGGAGTGCCTGGACCGGATCGACACCGTCTGGACCGACATGCGCCCGGCGAGCCTGCGCCGCCGCATGGAGCAGGCGGGCACCTGACATCCGCGCCCCGGCCGGGGCGCCACACCCAGCAGGTTCGCGGCAACGCACGGACGCATCACGTGAAAGGTCGGGAGGAGCGCTCAGCATGAGCACTGGCGGAAATCGGACGGGCCAAGGGGCCGGTGCGGCCCAGGACAAGCGCGAGGAGCTGGTGCGCGCCAGGCTCGCCGGAGCCCGCGGCGGACGGCGCGCCGCGGTGGCCCGTGCCGACCGCGAGGGCCCCCTCGCCCTCTCCCACGGTCAGCAGCAGATGTGGTTCCTCAGCCGCCTCGACCCGGACAGCTGGGAGTACAGCGTCCCGGTGGCGCTGCGCCTGCGCGGTCCCCTGGACCCGGACGTGCTGTGCCGCGGCCTGACGGCGGTCGTGGCCCGGCACGAGATCCTGCGCACCCGCTACCGCCTGGACGGCACCGAGCCCGTCCAGGTCATCGACGAGCCGGGCCTGTTCGACCTGCCCACCGACGACGTCAGCGCGTTCGGCGACCCCGCCGAGCGCGAGCGGCGCGCCCTCGCGCTCGCCGAGGCCGAGCCCGGCAGGCCCTTCGACCTGGAGCGCGGCGGCCCGGTGCGGGCCCGCCTCGTCCGCGTCGCCGCCGAGGACCACATCCTCGTCGTCGTCTTCCACCACGTGGCGTGCGACGAGTGGTCCGTCGGCCAGTTCCTCGGCGAACTCTCCGCCCTGTACGAGGCGTTCGCCGCCGGGCAGCCGTCGCCGCTCGCTCCGCTGCCGGTGCAGTACGCCGACTACGCCGCCTGGCAGCGCTCCCGGCTCGCCGACGGCGCGCTCGACCGGCACCTCGCGTACTGGCGCACCCAGCTGGAGGGGCTCACGGCCCTGGAGGTGCCCACCGACCGGCCGCGCCCCGCGACCCGCTCCTGGGACGGCGACGCGGTGCCCGTCGCGCTCTCGCCGGAGCTGACCGCCCGCCTGCGCGACCTCGGCACCGGCCGTGGCGCCACGCTCTTCCACACCCTGCTCGCGGGCTACCAGGCGCTGCTCTCCCGCTACACCGGCCGCACCGACGTCCCCGTCGGCACCGTCGTGTCCGGGCGCGGCAGACCCGAGCTGGAGCAGCTCATCGGCTACGGCATCAACACCCTGGTGCTGCGCGGCCGGTGGAGCGGCGACCCGGCCTTCACCGACCTCGTCGAGCAGGCCCGCGCCACCACCCTGGACGCCTTCGACCACCAGGAAGTGCCCTTCGCCCGGCTCGTCGACGACCTCCAGCCGGAGCGCGACCTGTCCCGCACCCCGCTGTGCCAGGTCGCCTTCACCCTGCACCAGGAGCGCACCGGCTCCTTCCGGCTGCCCGGCGTCGCAGCCGAGCCGCTGCGCGCCACCAGCCGCGTCTCCCGCTTCGACCTCACCCTCCAGCTCGGCGAGCGCCCCGACGGCGGCGTGCGCGGCACCCTGGAGTTCAGCACCGCCCTGTACGACAGGGCCACGGCCGAACGCCTGGCCCGCCACTACGTGCGCCTCCTCGAAGCCGCCGCCGAAGCCCCCGGCCTGCCGCTGTCCCGCCTGGAGCTGCTCGACACCGCCGACCTGGCCGTGCTCGTGCCGCCCGCCGAGACGCTCCCGGCGCCCGCCGCCTGCGCCCACGAGGTCTTCGAGGAGCGGGCCGCGGCGGCCCCGGACGCCGTCGCCCTGGTGTGCGGCGCGCAGCGCCTGACGTACGGGGAACTCAACGCCCGCGCCAACCGCATCGCCCACCACCTGCGCCGGCTGGGCGCCGGAGTCGACGACCTGGTGGGCATCAGCCTCGACCGCGGCGTCGACCTGCTGCCCGCCCTCATCGGCGTGCTCAAGTCCGGCGCCGGCTATCTGCCGCTCGACCCGGAGCACCCCGCCGACCGCATCGCGTACACCCTCAAGGACGCGGGCGCCGAGATCGTCCTGACCTCGCGGGCGCGCGCCGAGCATCTGCGCGGCGCGCACACGGGACGGCTCGTCGTCCTCGACGGCGACGAGAACGACGAGGACACAGCCGCCCTCGCGGCCGCGCCCGACACGAACCCGGACTCCGGCGTCACCCCCGACGACCTGATCTACACCATCTACACCTCCGGCTCCACCGGCCGCCCCAAGGGCGTGGGCCTGACGCACGCCAACGTCCTGCGCCTGTTCACGAGCACCGAGCGGTACTACGGCTTCGACGACCGCGACACCTGGACGCTCTTCCACTCGTACGCCTTCGACATGTCGGTGTGGGAGATGTGGGGCGCCCTGCTGTACGGCGGGCGGCTCGTCGTCGTGGACGCGGAGACCGCGCGCTCCCCGGAGGACTTCCTCGCCCTGCTCGCCGAGCAGCGCGTCACCGTCCTGAACCAGACGCCGTCCGCGTTCCGCAGCCTGGTCTCCCTGGCCGGTGACGGGCATCCGCTGATCGACGAACTCGCCCTGCGCGTCGTCACGTTCGGCGGCGAGCGCCTCGACGTGCCCGGCCTCGCCCCCTGGACGGCCCGGCGCGACCTGGACCGCACCCAGCTCATCAACATGTACGGCATCACCGAGACCACCGTGCACACCACCTACCACCGCGTCACCGAGGCCGACATCGCCTCCGACGCGGGCAACCCGGTGGGCGTGCCGCTGCCCGACCTCAGGGTGCAGCTCCGCGACGCGCAGGGCGAGCTCGTGCCCGTCGGCGTGCCCGGCGAGATCCACGTCGGCGGCCCCGGCGTCGCCCGCATGTACCTCGGCCGCCCGCGCCTGACCGCCGAGCGCTTCGTGCCCGACCCGTACGGGCCGCCCGGCTCCCGTCTCTACCGCAGCGGCGACCTCGCCCGCTACCGCCCCGACGGCACCCTCGACTACCTCGGCCGCATCGACCACCAGGTCAAGATCCGCGGCCACCGCATCGAACTCGGCGAGATCAAGGCCCTCCTCGCCGGGCACCCCCGGGTGCGGGACGCCGTCGTCGTGGTCCGTGAGGACACGCCGGGCGACCGGCGCCTGGTCGCCTACACCGTGCCCACCAGCGACGCCGTCGCCGCGCCCAGCGAGCTGCGCGCCCTCCTGGCCCGGGCGCTGCCCGCGTACATGGTGCCCAGCGCGTTCCTCGTCATCGCGAAGATCCCGCTGACCGTCAACGGCAAGCTCGACCAGGCCGCGCTGCCCGCACCCGACCGCGGGGCCCTCGCCGTGGAGCGCGCGCACGTCGCGCCCCGCACCGCGGCCGAGGAGGAGATGACGGGCGTCTGGCGCGACGTGCTCGGCGTCGACCAGGTCGGCGTGGAGGACAACTTCTTCGACCTCGGCGGCGACTCCCTGCGCGCCGTGGCCCTCGTCGGGGCCCTGCGCGAAGCCGCGTACGACGTGACGGTCCGCGACGTCTTCGCGCACCGCACCCCCGCCGAACTCGTCGAGTTCCTCACCGGCCGCCCGGCGCCCGCAGCGCCCGAGCCCGGCGTCGAGCCCTTCGCGCTCCTGTCCGCCGAGGACCGGGCGAAGCTGCCGTCCGGCGTCGTGGACGCCTACCCGCTGGCGCAGGTCCAGCTCGGCATGGTCGTCGAGATGCTCGCCGACGACGGCCGCAACCACTACCACAACTCGACCTGCTTCCGGATCCTCGACGACCGGCCCCTCGACCCGGGCGCCCTCGACCGGGCCGTGCGGACCGTCCTCGGCCGCCACGAGATCCTGCGCACCTCCTTCGCCCTGGAGGGCTACTCCGTCCCCCTCCAGCTCGTCCACGCCCCCGGCGAGGTCCACTCCCCGGTCGCCGTCCGCGACGTACGGGCGCTCGACACCGAGGAACTCGACCTCGACCTGCGGCAGTTCATGGCCGCCGAGCGGACCGAGCTCTTCGACCTCACCGCGGCGCCGCTGGTCCGCTTCACCGGCCACACCCGCGACGACGGCAGCTGGTGGCTCACCCTCACCGAGTGCCACGCGGTCCTGGAGGGCTGGAGCCACCACTCGCTCCTGATGGAGCTAGTCGCCACCTACCGCGCGCTGCGCGACGGCGTCCCGCCCGCCGAGCCGGAACCGGCCGCCGTGCGCTACGCCGACTTCGTCGCGGCCGAGCTGACGGCCCTCGCCTCCGAGGAGGACCGCGACTACTGGCGGCGGATCATCGACGGCCACGCCAAGTTCGACCCGCCCGCGGGCTGGGGCGACGACCCCGCCACCACCCCGCGCGGACTGCACCGGGCCTGGGTGCCCTACCACGACGTGGAGCAGGGCCTGCGCGCCCTCGCCGCCACGGCGAAGGTGCCGATCAAGAGCGTCCTGCACGCGGCGCACCTGAAGGTGATGAGCCAGCTCACGCCCGAGGCGACCCTGCGCACGGGCCTGGTGACCAACGCCCGCCCCGAGGCCGTCGGCGCCGACCGCGTCCACGGCGTCTACCTCAACCCCCTCCCGTTCCCCTTCCGCCGCGGCGCCCGCACCTGGCGCGACCTCGTCCAGCAGGTCTTCGACCAGGAGATCGAGCTGTGGCCGCACCGCCGCTACCCGCTCGGCGCCATGCAGCGCGACAGCGGGGCCGCCGGGCGCCTGGTCGACGTCCGCTTCAGCTACCAGAACTTCCGCCAGGTCGACCAGGACGTCATCGACTACCCGGCCACCATCGACGACAGCCCCACCGAGTTCCCGCTCGGCGTGTCCACCCGGGCCGGATTCATGGTCATCACCGCCCAGAACCACGTGATGTCCCGCGCCGGCGTCGACCGCCTCGCGGCCATGTACCGCGCGGTCCTGGAAGCGATGGCCGCCGACGCGGACGGCGACGCCCTCCACGACTACCTGCCCGGCGGCGAGCGCGAGCGCGTGCTGCGTGCGTGGGGCGGTGCGGAGTCGGCCGCGGTGGTGTCGGGGGTGTCGGTGCCGGAGTTGGTGGCGCGGCAGGTGGCTCGTGTTCCGGATGCTGTGGCTGTTGAGTGTGGTGAGCGGCGGCTGTCGTACGCGGAGTTGGATGTGGCGGCGAATCGTCTGGCTCATCGTCTGCGTGCGGATGGTGTGGGTGTGGGTTCGTCGGTGGCGGTGCTGCTTGATCGTTCGGTTGAGCTGATGGTGGCGTTGTTGGGTGTGTGGCGTGCGGGTGCGGGTTATGTGCCGATGGATCCGGTACTTCCCTCCGAGCGGATCGCGGCGATGGTGGCGGACGGTGGCGTTTCGGCCGCGGTGACGTCGGCGGAGTATGCGGATCGTTTCGTTGATGTGCCGGTGGTGCTGACGGCTGAGGATCTGTCGGCGTATCCGGCGCGGGCGCCTGAGGTCGTGGTCGATCTGGATGCTGTGGCGTACACGGTGTTCACGTCGGGTTCGACGGGTCGGCCCAAGGGTGTGGAGGTTACGCATCGGGGTTTGGCGAATCATGTGGAGTGGGCGGAGCGGGAGCTGGCGGCTGCTGGTTCGGGTGGTGCGCCGGTGTTCTCGTCGGTGGCGTTCGATCTGGTGGTGCCGAATGTGTGGGCGCCGTTGGTGGCGGGGCAGCGGGTGTGGCTGTTTGGTGGTGAGTTGACGGAGCTGGGTGATGCGTTGGTGGCGGCTGGTCCGTTCGCGTTCATCAAGCTGACGCCTGGTCATCTCGAAGTGCTGGATGGTCAGTTGGGTGATGCTGAGATCCAGTCGCTCGTTTCTCGTGTGGTGGTGGCCGGTGAGGCGCTGCCGGGTCAGCTGGTCGAGCGGTGGCGGCAGTTGCTCGGTGATGGTCAGGTCATCAACGAGTACGGTCCGACCGAGGCGACCGTGGGGACCTGCGTGTTCCCGCTGGAGGAGGAGTTCACCGGAGTCGTGCCCATCGGACGGCCCCTCCCCAACATGGTGATGCGCGTGCTCGACGGCGGGATGCGACCGGTCCCCGTCGGTGTGACCGGAGAGCTGTTCGTCGGTGGCATGGGCGTCGCACGCGGATATGCCGGGCGTCCTGGGCTGACCGCTGAGCGGTTCGTTCCGGATCCGTTCGGGGGGCCGGGTGAGCGTCTGTATCGGACCGGTGACCTGGCCCGGTGGCGGGCCGATGGTGCGGTGGACTTCCTGGGCCGCATCGACGACCAGGTGAAGATCCGGGGCTACCGCATCGAGCTGGGCGAGATCCGTGCCGCGCTGGTCGCGCAGGCCTCGGTGTCCGATGCCGCCGTCCTCGTCTCCGACGACCAGCGACTCATCGGCTATGTGGTCGGGGACAGCGAGGGGCTCGCCGAGTCCCTCGGCGAGGTCCTGCCGGAGTACATGGTGCCGTCGGTGTTCGTGGAGCTGGAGACCATCCCGCTCACGGCCAACGGCAAGGCCGACCGCAGGGCCCTGCCCGACCCCGGCGCGACCGACACGGACGCCCATGTCGCCCCGCGTACGGAGACCGAGGCGCGGATCGCCGAGGTGTGGGGGCAGGTCCTGGGCCTGGAGAAGGTCGGTGTGGAGGAGAGCTTCTTCGACCTCGGCGGGCATTCCATCAAGGCCATCGCCCTGGTCGGAGCGCTGCGGGCGCAGGGCTTCGAAGCGGGTGTGGGCGATGTGTTCCGGCACCGGACGGTGGCGGGTCTCGCCGCCGCGCTCGGCACCGGCAGCGCCCCCGAACCGGAAGGCATCAAGCCGTTCGCGCTGCTCGACCCGGACGACCGGGATCGGCTGCCCGACGGACTCGTCGACGCGTTCCCGCTGGCACAGGTCCAGCTCGGCATGCTGGTGGAGATGCTGGCCGACGACGGCCGCAACAGGTACCACAACACCACCACCTTCCGGATCAAGGACGGCCGCCCCTTCGACCGCGCCGCGCTCGCCTCGGCGGGCCGCGCCGTCGTCGAACGCCACGAGATGCTGCGCGCCTCCTTCGACCTGGAGGGCTACTCGACACCGCTGCAACTGATCCACGCGGCCGCCGAACTGCCGGTCACCGTCCACGATCTGCGCGACCGGAACGCGGACGAGCAGGAGACCTTCCGCCGTGAGCACATCGTCAGCGAGCGCGCCCTGCCGTTCGCCCTCGACCGCGCGCCGCTCCTGCGGATCTCCGCGCTCGTCGAGTCCGACGAGGCCTGGTGGCTGTCGGTCAGCGTCTGCCACCCGATCACCGAGGGCTGGAGCCACCGCTCGCTGCTGAGCGAGATCGTCGAGGGCTATCTGACACTGCGCGCCGACGGGGAGCTTCCCCGGGCGGACACCCCCGACGTGCGGTACGCCGACTTCGTGGCCGCCGAGATCGCCTCCCTCGCCTCCGAGGAGGACCGCGCCTACTGGCGTGACGTCATCGACGGCCACGGCACGTTCGAGCTGCCGTCCGCCCTGGGCGACCCGCAGGCCGCCGGACGCGACGCGCACACGCTGCGCGTCCCGCTCGACGACCTGGCGCCGACGCTGCGCGCCCGCGCCAGCGAGACCGGCACCTCGCTCAAGGCCGTGCTGCACGCCGCGCACCTGAAGGTGATGAGCCAGCTCACGCCGGAGGACGCCTTCAGCACCGGCCTGGTGTGCAGCGGCCGCCCCGAAGCGGTGGGCGCCGAACGGGTCTACGGCATGTACCTCAACACCGTGCCGTTCGCCCACCGCCGCGGCGCCCGCACCTGGCGCGAGCTCATCGGCCAGGTCTTCGAGCAGGAGGGTGCCCTCTGGCCGCACCGGCGCTTCCCGATGCCGGTGATGCAGCGCGAACTGGGCGACGGCTCCCGCCTGCTGCACGTCCGCTTCAGCTACCTCGACCTGAGCGACGCCCAGACGGACAGCGACATCGTCGACGCCGACTCCGGCATGGGCGAGGGAGCCACCGAGTTCGGCCTCGCCGTGGCGGCCCGCGCCAGCGGCCTGCTCCTCACGGTCGACCCGAGCGCCGTCACCCGGGCGAACCTCACGCGCCTCGCCGCCATGTACCGCGCGGCCCTCGAAGCGATCGCCGCGGACGCCGACGGCGACGCCGAGACGACCCTCCTCCCGGACGGCGAGCGCGAGCGCGTGCTGCGTGCGTGGGGTGGTTCGGAGTCGGCCGCGGTGGTGTCGGGGGTGTCGGTGCCGGAGTTGGTGGCGCGGCAGGTGGCTCGTGTTCCGGATGCTGTGGCCGTCGAGTGTGGTGAACAGCGGCTGTCGTACGCGGAGTTGGATGCGGCGGCGAATCGTCTGGCTCATCGTCTGCGTGTCGACGGGGTCGGTGTGGGTTCGTCGGTGGCGGTGCTCCTTGACCGGTCCGTCGAGCTGATGGTGGCGTTGTTGGGTGTGTGGCGTGCGGGTGCGGGTTATGTGCCGATGGATCCGGTACTTCCCTCCGAGCGGATCGCGGCGATGGTGGCGGACGGCGGCGTTACGGCTGCCGTGACGTCGGCCGCGTATGTCGACAGGTTCACTGGCGTACCGACGGTGCTGACGGCTGAGGACCTGTCGGCGTATCCGGCGCGGGCGCCTGAGGTCGTGGTCGATCTGGATGCTGTGGCGTACACGGTGTTCACGTCGGGTTCGACGGGTCGGCCCAAGGGTGTGGAGGTTACGCACCGGGGTTTGGCGAATCATGTGGAGTGGGCGGAGCGGGAGCTGGCGGCTGCTGGTTCGGGTGGTGCGCCGGTGTTCTCGTCGGTGGCGTTCGATCTGGTGGTGCCGAATGTGTGGGCGCCGTTGGTGGCGGGGCAGCGGGTGTGGCTGTTTGGTGGTGAGTTGACGGAGCTGGGTGATGCGTTGGTGGCGGCGGGTCCGTTCGCGTTCATCAAGCTGACGCCTGGTCATCTCGAAGTGCTGGATGGTCAGTTGGGTGATGCTGAGATTCAGTCGCTCGTTTCTCGTGTGGTGGTGGCCGGTGAGGCGCTGCCGGGTCAGCTGGTGGAGCGGTGGCGGCAGTTGCTCGGTGATGGTCAGGTCATCAACGAGTACGGTCCGACCGAGGCGACCGTGGGGACGTGCGTGTTCCCGCTGGAGGAGGAGTTCACCGGAGTCGTGCCCATCGGACGGCCGCTCCCCAACATGGTCATGAGGGTGCTCGACGCACAGCACCAGCCCGTACCCGTAGGGGTCGTGGGGGAGCTGTACGTCGGAGGCGCGGGTGTCGCGCGCGGTTACGCCGGGCGTCCTGGGCTGACTGCTGAGCGGTTCGTTCCGGATCCGTTCGGGGGGCCGGGTGAGCGTCTGTATCGGACCGGTGACCTGGTCCGGTGGCGGGCCGATGGTGCGGTGGACTTCCTGGGCCGCATCGACGACCAGGTGAAGATCCGGGGCTACCGCATCGAGCTGGGCGAGATCCGTGCCGCGCTGGTCGCCCAGGCCTCGGTGTCCGATGCCGCCGTCCTCGTCTCCGACGACCAGCGACTCATCGGCTATGTGGTCGGGGACAGCGAGGGGCTCGCCGAGTCCCTCGGTGAGGTCCTGCCGGAGTACATGGTGCCGTCGGTGTTCGTGGAGCTGGAGACCATCCCGCTCACGGCCAACGGGAAGGTCGACCGGCGGGCCCTGCCCGAGGCGACGGCGGCGGTGGCCGACACCTATGTCGCCCCGCGCTCCGACGCCGAGGCGCGGATCGCCGAGGTGTGGGGGCAGGTCCTGGGCCTGGAGAAGGTCGGTGTGGAGGAGAGCTTCTTCGACCTCGGCGGGCACTCGATCAAGGCGATCGCCTTGGTGGGCGCGTTGCGGGCGCAGGGCTTCGAAGCGGGCGTGGGCGATGTGTTCCGGCACCGGACGGTGGCGGGTCTCGCCGCCGCGCTCGGAACCGGCGGCAGCGCCCCCGAACCGGAAGGCATCAAGCCGTTCGCACTCGTACCGCAGAGCGTGCGCGAGGCCCTGCCCGCAGGCGTCGCCGACGCCTACCCGCTCTCCCAGGTCCAGCTCGGCATGCTCCTGGAAATGCTCTCCGACGACGGCCTGAACAAGTACCACAACACGTCCACGTTCCGGATCAAGGACGGCAGGCCGTTCGACGCCGACGCGCTCACCCGGGCCGCACGGACGGTCCTCGCGCGGCACGAGATGCTGCGGACGTCCTTCGCGCTGGAAACGTACGAAATGCCCCTGCAACTCGTGCACCAGGAGGCCGACACCACGGTCGCCGTGCACGATCTGCGCGGGACGACGCCCGAGGAGTTCGAGGAAGGGCGGCGCGCACACATCGCGCGGGAACGCGCCGAGCTGTTCGACGTCTCGCGCCCGCCGCTCCTGCGGATCTCCGCGCTCGTCGAGTCCGACGAGGCGTGGCACCTCGGCTTCACGCACTGCCACGCCATCACGGAGGGCTGGAGCCAGCAGTCGCTCCTGATGGAGGTGCTGAACGCGTACCGCGCGTTCGCCGAGGGCGCCGAACCGGAGCCGGAGGAACCGATGCCGGTGCGGTACGCGGACTTCGTCGCCGCCGAACTCGCGGCGCTGGACTCCACGCAGGACCGGGACTACTGGCGGCTCGTCGTCGACGGCCACGCGCCGTGCGCGCTGCCGCCCGAGTGGGGCGACGGCGTGACCGCCGAACGGGAGGACTTCAAGCTGTCGGTGGAGTTCCGTGACATCGAGCCCGCGCTGCGCGCGCTCGCCACGGAGACCGGCACGTCCTTCAAGGCCGTCCTGCTGGCCGCGCACCTGAAGGTGCTCGGCTCGGTCACCAACGAGGACGCCTTCCACACCGGCGTCCTGTACAGCGCGCGCCCCGAAGTCCCGGGCGCCGAGCGGGTGTACGGCATGTTCCTGAACACGCTGCCGTTCGCCCACGACCGCACCGCCGACACCTGGCGCGACCTCGTGCGGCAGGTGTTCGACCGCGAGGCCGAGGTGTACCGCCACCGGCGGTATCCGCTGCCGGCCGTGCAGCGCCTCGCGGGCGGCGGGCGGCTGTTCGACATCATGTTCCGCTACCAGGACTTCCACCAGGTCGACACCGGCTCCGTGGACGTCCGGGCAGGCGCGGGCGACAGCTCCAACGAGTTCACGATGTCGATCGCCAACGTCCCCGGCAGGCTCGTGCTGCGCGCCGTGAGCACCGGCCTCAACCGCGCCAACGCGGAACGCCTCGCCGGGATGTACCGGACCGTCCTCGAGGCCATGGCGGCCGACGCGGACGGCGACGCCCGCGCGGCGGTCCTCACGGACACCGAACGCGCGCGGCTTCTCCAGGACTGGAACGACACCGACATGGAGTGGGAATGAGCAGGCGCGTGCACGACGTGTTCGAGGCGACGGCCGCGGCCTCCCCGGACGCGATCGCCGTACGGGCGGGATCGACCGTCCTGACCTACCGTGAACTGGACACCCGCGCCAACCGCGTCGCGCACGAGCTGCGCGCCGCGGGCGTCGGCCCGGAGTCCGTGGTGGGCGTGCTCCTGGAGCGCGGCCCCTGGCTGCTCCCGGTGCTGCTCGGCATCTGGAAGGCGGGCGGCTCCCAGCTGGCCCTCGACGCGGCCCTGCCCACCGAGCGCCTGGCCTACATGCTGGACACGGCGGGCGCCCGGCTCGTCGTCACCCAGCGCACCCTGGCCGGGCTGCTCGGCGACGCGTACGGCGGCGAACTCCTCGACCTGGACCGCGACCAGGGGCGGATCAGCGAGCGGCCCGGCACCGCGCCGGGCCCCGCCCCCGCCGCCCCGGCGGGCCCGCCGCCGCCCGACGGCCTCGCCTACACGCTGTTCACCTCCGGCTCGACCGGGCGGCCCAAGGGCGTGCAGATCGCCCACGGCTCGCTGCTCAACCTGCTCTTCTCGATGCGGGCGCGGTTCGACGCGGCACCGGACCACGTGTGGCTCGCGGCGACGTCGGTGTCCTTCGACATCTCGTACGCCGAGCTGTACCTGCCGCTGATCACCGGCGGCTCCGTGGTGCTCGTGGACGACAGCGGCCTGGGCGACGCGCTCGCCCAGCTCGACCTGATCGACACCCACGGCGTCACCCACCTCCAGGCCACCCCCGCGGGCTGGAAACTGCTGCTCGCCGCCGGATTCGCGGACCGCCCCCTCACGGCGGTGACCACGGGCGAGGCGTGCCCGCCGTCACTGGGCCGCGAACTGCGCGGCCACGTGGACCGCCTCGCCAACCTGTACGGGCCGACCGAGACGACCGTCTGGTCCACCGGCTGGGAAGTGCCCGCGGACCCGCCGGACATGCCGGTCGGACGGCCGATCCACAACACCCGCGCGTACGTGCTCGACGCCGCGCTCCAGCCCGTGCCGGTCGGCGTCATCGGCGAGCTGTACCTGGCGGGCGCGGGCGTGGCCCGCGGCTATGTGGGCCGCCCCGGTCTGACCGCGGGCCGCTTCCTGCCGGAGGAGCTCGGCGGGCCGCCGGGATCGCGGATGTACCGCACCGGCGACTGGGTGCGCTTCCGTGCCGACGGTGAACTGGAGTACCTGGGCCGCGCCGACCACCAGGTGAAGATCCGCGGCTACCGCGTCGAACTCGGCGAGATCGAGGAGCAGCTGGTCACCCACCCCGGCGTCGGCTCGGCCGTCGTCGTCGCCCGCGAGGACGGCCAGGGCGAACCCTGGCTGGTCGCGTACGTCGTGCCGTCCGGCGGCCGCGCCGGGACCACCGGGCCCGGCGGCCCCGAAGCCGCCGAGGCCGGGCAGGACGAGCTGCGCCGCCACCTCGCCGCGCGGCTTCCCGGGTACATGGTGCCCACGGGCTTCGTACTGCTCGACCGGCTGCCCCTCAACGCCGCGGGCAAGGTCGACCGCGCCGCCCTGCCCGCGCCCCAGCGCACGGCGCTCGTCGCCGACCGCGCCTACCAGGCGCCCCGGACCCCGACCGAGCGGCTGCTCGCCGACGTGTGCGCCGAGGTGCTCGGCGTCCCCGGCGTCGGCGCGCACGACCGGCTCGCCGACCTCGGGGTCGACTCCATGCGCATCGTGCACGTCCTCGCCGCCGGGCGGCGAGCGGGCCTCACCGTGACCCTGCGGATGCTCCTGGACAGCGTGACCATCGCCGACCTCGGGGCCGCGATCGACGGAACCCCCGCTACCTACGGAGCAGAAGACGATGACGGCCACCCCCAGGAAACCCACGGCGCCCGCGCGGCGGAGGACGGCGCGGGCACCGCGGCGGACGACGGCCCCGGCGGCCGGTCACGGGCCGGTGCGCCGGTGACCGGCGGCACGCCCGCGCCCGACGTGGAAGCCGTGATGGCGGCGCACGGCATCCCCGGCGCGGCCGTCGCCGTCCTGCGGGACGGGGAGGTCACGGCCCTGCACGTGCACGGCGTACGGTCCATGGACACCGGCGCGCCCGTCACGCTGCGCACCCGCTTCCAGGCCGGGTCGATCAGCAAGCACGTCATCGCGTTCGCCGCGCTGCGCCTCGTCGCCGACGGGCCGCTCACCCTGGACGAACCGCTCGACGCGTATCTGACCGGGCGGACCGTGCCGCGGCTGCCCGGCGGCGGCCGGGTCACCCTGCGGCACTGCTTGTCGAACACCGCGGGCCTGTCCTCGGCCCCGGCCACCTGGTGGCACCCCGACGAGGCCATGCCCACGCTGTCCGACGTCCTCGACGACGTCGAGGCGGAGGCCGAGCCGGGATCGGTGTTCCGCAAGGCGGGCAGCCAATGGGCTTTTGTTGAGCAGGTGTTGACCGACGTGACGGGCCAGGAGCTCGGCAAGCTCGTCGACGAGCTGGTGTTCCGGGAGCTCGGCATGCGGGACAGCTCCTTCGCCACGGGCACCGCCGCCGACCTCGCCGCGGGACACGACCGGCACGGAGAGGCGCTGCACGGCGGCCACCGCTGCCGCCCCGCGCGGGCCGGCACCGGGCTGTGGAGCACGCCCGCCGACCTCGCCCAGTTCGCCGGCGCGCTGCGCAGGACCCGCAACGGCCTCGGCGACCTGCTGCCGGGACCGCTCGCCGACGCGATGCTCACGGAAGCCTTCCCGGGGAGCTTCTACGGCCTCGGTACGGTCATCGACGGCTCCCTGGGAGACGTGGAGTTCGGCCACGGCGGACAGACGCCCGGCTATCGGGCACTGACCTCCCTGCGGCTGCGGTCCGGCGCCGGATGCGTCGTGATGACAAACTCCGACCTGGGCAAAGAGGTACACAAAGCCGTCGCGGCCGGCCTCGGCCGGGACATCACCGCACGGCTCGCGGGCGACTGAACGGCCCCCCGCGGCACGGGAACAGCAGGATCCGGCAACAACGCCCCTACGACTGAAGGTATGTATTCAGCCGTATGCGGTGCGTGAGGTTTAAAGGTTGTTGTCCGCCGAATAAGCCGTGGATAACGGCACTTCGTAGCGTCAGGCCCAGCAAGTGTTCGCCTGAAGACGGGGGGTGCCGAGATGGACTTTCGAGTCCTCGGCCCGGTGGAAGCAGTAAGGGGCGCCGAAAGAGTCGCCCTGACCGGATCCAAAGTACCTACGGTGCTCGCGGCGCTGTTGCTCGCGCGGGGGCGCGTGGTGTCCGACGCGCGCATGAGCACCCTGCTGTGGGGGTGGGAGCCGCCGGCCACGTCCGGCGCGCAGATCTACACGTACATGTCGCGGCTGCGGAAGCTGCTCGGTGACGAGGTCGCCATCGAGCGGCGCCCGCCGGGGTACGCGCTGCGCGCGCCCCGCAGCACGGTCGACCTCATCGAGTTCGAGCGGCTCGCCGAGCGGGGCCGCGCCGAACTGGCCGCGGGCCGCAACCGCGAGGCGTCCGCCCTGCTCGGCCAGGCCCTCGGCCTCTGGCGCGGCACCGGCATCTCCGGCGTGACCGACCATCTCGCCGAAGCCGAGCTGCCCCGCCTGGAGGAAGCCAGGATGCACGTCCTGGAGCGGCGCATCGAGGCCGACCTCGCGCTCGGCAGGCACGAGCGGCTGACCGCCGAACTCACCGGCCTGGTCGCGGAGTACCCGCTGCGCGAGAAGCTGCGCGCCCAGCTGATGACCGCCCTGTACCGGTGCGGACGGCAGGCCGAGGCGCTGCGCAGCTACCACGAGGGCCGCGACGTCCTCGCGGACCAGCTGGGCATCGACCCGGGGGAGACGCTCGGCTCGACCTACCACGCGGTCCTCGTCGGCAAGCTCGGCCCCGGCGCCGCCGGCGGCGGATCGGGCGCCGACGCCTACGACGACGCGCCCCGGCCCTCGATGCTCCCCGCGGACGTCGAGGAACTCATCGGCCGGGAGGACGAACTGGCGTCCATGCAGAAGCAGTTGACGCCCGACCCGGACGGCGGCGGGCCGCGCGGCCTGCTCGTCACCGGCATGGCGGGCGTCGGCAAGACGGCGCTCGCCGTCCGGGCCGCGCACGCCGCCGCCCGGCACTACCCCGACGGCCAGCTCTTCGCCGAGCTGACCACGGCCGACGGCACGCCCCGCAGCGTGCGCGACGTCCTCACGATGCTGCTCCGGGCGCTCGGCGCGGTACCGGAGCTCGCGGACACCACCGGCGGCGTGGGCGGCACGGACGGCTCCTACGACGACCGCACCTGCCTCGACGAGCTGATCCGCCTCTACCGCATCCGCACCGCGGGCAAGCGGCTGCTCGTCGTCCTCGACGGCGCGGTCGACAGCGGCCAGCTGGAGCCCCTGGTGCCGGGCTCGCCCGAGGCGACGGTCCTCATCACCAGCCGGGCCCGGCTGCCGCGCGTCACCCAGGCCCGCACCACGGTGCTCGCCCCCCTGGAGGACGACGCCGCGCTCGACCTGCTCGTCAGCGTGGCGGGCCGCGCCCAGCTCCTCGCCGACCCGGCGGCCACCCAGGCGCTGCTCGCCCGCTGCGGCGGCCTGCCGCTGGCGCTGCGCGTCGTCGGCAGCCGCCTCGCCGCCCGGCCCCGCTGGCCCGCCGCGTGGCTCGCGAACCGCCTCGCGGAGCCGTCGACGCGGCTGCGCGAACTGTCGTACGGCGGCCTGGACGTGCGCGGAGCGCTGCTCACCTCACTGCGGCAGCTGCCCCGGCACACCGGCCGTACGCTGATGTGCCTGGCGAGCCTCGGCACGGAGCCGTTCCGGGCCGAGACCGCCGCGCGCTGCCTCGCCGAGCCGGAGTCGACGGCGGAGCGGCGCCTGGAGCGCCTGGTGGACGCCGCCCTCCTGGACATCTGCGGCGTGGACCGCCTGGGGCGGCCCCTGTACCGCTTCCACGAACTGGTGCTGCTGTTCAGCCAGTCACTCGGGAGCGCGAGAGCCGAGCCCGCGCGGACCTGACCGGTGCGGGACCGCGTGCCAGTCCTCGTCGTCGCCGGGCTCCAGGGGCCCGGCGACGACCCGGCCCTTGAGGGGGGCGGTATCGCCGCCCGGTGTGGTGCGCCTGCTGTGCATCGCATTCCTTCCACGAACGACGAGAGCTGAAGAGAACGACGGGAACTGAAGGGAACGACGGGAACTGACGGGAACGATGCTGGTCGTGGCGCCTCGCGGGACACCGCGGGGCGCCACGGCGGCGTACGGGGTGCCGTGGGGGTCCACGGCGGTGCGGGGCCGCGTCGGTGAGGCGAGCGGCCCCGCGCGGCCGACAGTAGGAGACGGGGACTTCGGTCCCCTATCGATCCGCCTTCCGCCGTGCCCGCGCCGCGATATCGCCCCAGCTCAGCCATCGCGGTGCTCGCGCGGCCCCTCGTGCGGGGGCCCGCCGCCGGGACCGCCGGGCGCCAGGCCGAGGGCGGTGGCCTTGCCGAGTTCGCGGTCCGCGCCCTGCTGCTCGGGGTGGATCCGGCGCGGACCGCCGCGTTCGGGCCCGGGTTCGGCGCCGTCCTCCTCGTGGTCGCCGTGCTCCGCGGGCGCGTGCCCGGCCCGGGCCCGCGCCGCCGTGGGGTTCCAGACGGCGCGCTCGGCGGCCGTGCGGTCCCAGGGCGCGCGGGCCCGGGGCACCGTCAGGCGCCGGGCGGCCTCGCCCAGGTGCGCCTGGCCCTCGGCGCGCCGCTGCGCCCCCGCCGTGCGCAGCGCGGCCAGCGCCTCGTCGGCGCGCTTGACCCAGTCGTCTACGCCCACGCGCAGGAAGCAGTCGCGGGCCGCCCGCAGGTACTCCCGGGCGCGGTCGTCCTGGCCGCCCATGCCGCAGGCCGCCCCGAGGGCCAGCTTGATCTTCCCCAGGACCAGCGGGCTGTGCACCGTGGCCACGATGTCGAGCGCGTGCAGGAGCGTGGCGCGGGCCTGTTCCCAGTCGCCGCGGCCGAGCCGGGCCTCGCCGAGGCCGAGGAGGCCATGGGCGAGACCGAGCAGGTCGGAGCTTGCCCGGGTGATGCGGATCATGCGCAGGAGAGCGCTCTCGGCCAGGTCGTAGCGCCCTTCCGCCAGATAGACGCGGGCCAGGCGGTGCGTGCCCTGCGCCGTGCTGCGGGCGCCTCCCGGGCTGATGCCCGACGAGATCCGCACCGACCGGAGGCTGAGCTTGCGGGCCTGGGCCAGATGGCCGCGGTCGAGCTCGATCTGCGCCATGTTGTTGAGCACATGGGCCTGTGACGACAGGTCGCCCACCGCGCGGAACACCTCCAGGGCGGCCACGCTGCGGTCCATCGCGGAGTCCGCCGCACCCCGCATCTGGTCGATCATCGCCATGCTGCGCAGGACCAGGGCGCGGCCGTGCTCCTCGCCCGCGAGCTCGTGCAGCGCCAGCGCCGCGGCGAAGCCCGCGTCGGCGCCCGCGAACCGGCGCAGGCGCATCTCCAGGGCGCCCAGGGCGTAGAGCATGGCGCCCTGGCCGCGGATGTTGCCCGCGGCGCGGGTGGCGGTCAGGGCCTGCTGGGCGCACTGGCGCCAGTCGTCGACGTAGTTGCGGGTCTCGAAGAGGACCACCGAGCACAGGGTGAGGTCCCAGGCCAGCTCGTCGAGGCCGGCCCCCGCGGCCTGCCCGACGAGACGTACCAGGGACAGCCGCTCCGCCTCCAGCCACTCCAGCGGTCTCGCGAGCAGCTCGGCGGCCAGGGCTTCGGGCGGTGCGCAGCGCGGCGCGGCGCTGTGGATGATGCTGAAGTCGCCGCCGTAGAGCCGCCGGTGGGCCTGCTCGGCCAGGCCGAGCGCAGCCTGGAGGACCCGGACGACGGCGGCGCGCCCCTGTTCCTCGGCGTCCTCCCCGTGGGCCCGCTCGCGCGCGAAGATGCGCAGCAGGCTGGGGGAGTGGTACCGGGGCTGCCCGGCGGCGTCCGGTCCCAGAGCGGTGAGGAACTGGGCGTCGACGAGCTGCTCGATGAGCCGCTCCGCGGTGAACTGGTCCGTGTCGAGCAGCGCCGCCGCCACCCAGGGCGCGAAGTCGTGGACGTCGAGGAGGCCGAGGCCGCGGTAGAGCCGGGCGGCGTCGGCGGACAGGCAGCGGTAGCTGATCCCGAAGCTCGCCCGGATGCGCGAGGTGCCCTGGCTCAGCTCGTCCAGGCGCCGCTCCTCGTCGCTGAGCCGGGACACCAGGTGGGTCACGGTCCAGTGCGGCTTGGCGGCGAGCCGCGCGGCGGCGATCCGCAGCGCGAGGGGCAGCAGGTCGCACAGCTCCACGAGCCGGGCCACGGCGGCGGGCTCGGCGGCGACGCGCTGGGAGCCGACGACGCGGTCGACCAGCTCCACCGCCTCGGCCGGGGCCAGCCGGTTGAGGTGCACGCGCGCCCGCGGCGGCCAGGCCACGAACTCGGCGAGCTGGTCGCGGCTGGTGACGAGGGCGCTGCAGCCCTCGCTGCTCGGCAGCAGGGGCTGGATCTGCGCGTACGTACGGGCGTTGTCGAGGACCACGAGGACGCGCCGGTCGGCGAGCGCGCTGCGGTACATCGCCTCCCGCTCCTCGGGGGCCTGCGGGATCTGGACGCCCGCGAAGCCGAGGGAGCGCAGGAAGCCGCCGAGGACCCCGGCGGCGGCCGTCGGCTCGTGGCGCTCGTCGTAGCCGTGCAGATCGGCGAAGAGCACGCCGTCGGGGAACCGGTCGGCGACCCCGCGCGCCCACCGCACCGCGAGACAGGTCTTGCCCACGCCCGCGAGCCCGCTGATCAGCCCGACCGTCGGCCCGCGCACGTCGGCGCCGCGGTCGAGGAGCACGCCGAGCTGTTCCAGTTCGCGGGCGCGGCCGGTGAACCCGGGGGCGTCCGTGGGCAGTTCGAAGGGCGGATCGTGCGGGAGCGCCACGGCGGCGGGCGGGTCGGTGCCCGCGCCGTCCCCGGTGCCGGGGTCGCGCTCGCGGTCGTCCTGGAGGATGAAGCGGTGCAGCTCCTTGAGGGCGGGCCCCGGTTCGAGACCGAGCTCGTCGATGAAGCGCTTGCGCCCCTGCCGATAGCTCTCCATGGCCTCGGCGCGGTGGCCCGAGCGGTACTGGGCGGTGATCAGCAGGTGCAGGGCGCGCTCGCGCAGCGGGTGGGCGCGGACGGTCGCGGCCAGCTCCGGAATGACCCGGTGATGCTGGCCCAGACGCAGCCGTACGTCGGCGGCGTCCTCGAACACGCTGAGCTTCAGCTCGTCCAGACGCCGGGCCTCGTCCTCGACGGCGCGGCCCGTCACACCCGTCAATGCCGGGCCTTCCCAAAGGCCGAGCGCCCGGGTGTACGCATGGGCGGCGTCCGTTAATCGGTCAGTCCTGACGGCTTCCTCGGCCGAGGTCACGAGCTGCTGGAACTCGATGGCGTCCACCTCGTGCTCGCCGATGCGCAACAGATATCCCGGGTGCGCCGTCACGATGACCTGGTCCGTGAATCCAGCAGCCTTGAATGCTTTGCGCAGCGCCGCGATGCAGATGGACACCTGAGTGCGTGCGGTGGCCGGTGGGCGGCCGTCCCACACCGTGTCGACGAGCGTGTCGACCGACACGATCCGGTCCGTGTTGAGCAGCAAGGACGCGAGGATGGTGCGGTGCCGGGGGCCTCCCACGTGTACCTGGCCGGAGCCGGACATGACAGAGAGCGGGCCGAGAATCTTGAATCTGAATCGGTGCCCCATATCTCCTCCGGGGCCCTGGTGTCCCTGACCAGAGCACTTGAGTGTTACACCTTACGCATCGGTGCGGAGGAATCATGCATCGGAACCATAAATGGAAGCCGCAATTCCGTACCGCTCATCGATTTTTCACCGTGGTGTGATCCCCGGTTGTGAATGCCCCTCAATAGACGCACCGGTAACTGTCGTGGTTCCTGCTGGTAGGGTTCCGGATTCTCGCTGCCTGAATCCTATAAATACTGCGCGGTAATGTCGTTGTGGTACTTGTGAGTAAGAACTGCGGTAACACCGACTACGGACGTCGACTAATCGCGACGGCCCTGTGAACCGCCGCGAAAGTACCCAGGGCCGTCCGAGGGCGGCAAGCAGGCGCACCGGTCCGCCGCGTTGCCGTGGGCACCCGTCCGGACCGCCCGACAGGGGGCATACGCTGGGCGGATGCCGGACGAGTACCGCACCGTGGCCCGTGAGGGCGTGCACGAGACCGAGATCAACCGCTCGCGCTTCCTGTGCGCGCTCGCACCCGCCGCCACCGAGCGGGAGGCCCAGGACTTCGTCGCCCGCGTCCGCAGGGAACACCCCACCGCCACGCACAACTGCTTCGCGTACGTCATCGGAGCGGACGCCTCCGTACAGAAGGCGAGCGACGACGGCGAGCCGGGCGGCACGGCGGGCGTGCCCATGCTCCAGATGCTGCTGCGCCGCGACATGCGGTACGTGGTGGCCGTCGTCACCCGCGACTACGGCGGGGTCAAGCTCGGCGCGGGCGGGCTCATCAGGGCCTACGGCGGCGCCGTCGGCGAGGCCCTGGACGCGCTCGGCACCCGCACCCGGCGCCGCTTCCGCCTGGCCACCGTCACCGTCGACCACCAGCGCGCGGGCAAGCTGCAGAACGACCTGCGCGCGGCGGGCCGCGAGGTGCGCGACGTCGGCTACGGCGAAGCGGTGACCATCGAGATCGGCCTCCCGGAGGCCGACGTCGAGCGGTTCCGCGCCTGGCTGGCCGACGCGACGGCGGGCAGCGCCGGGTTCGAACTGGGCGGCGAGGCCTACGGGGACGCCTGACCGGCCGGGCTCCGCGGGGTCGGCCGTCGCCGTCTGCCGCCACGTCGTGGCCGGGCGCGCGGTTCCCCGCGCCCCTTCGGGGCGCTGCCCGTACCGGGGCGGTGGCCCGAAGGGGCGGGGCATCGTGCCCCGGAGGGGCGTGCGGTGTGCTCGGGGGGACCTGTGGGGGTGCCCGTGATGTCAGACCCGGCCGTTAGTCTCGGGAGCCATGAGGCTGCTGCACACTTCCGACTGGCATCTCGGCCGGGCCCTGCACCGGGTGAGCATGCTCGACGCGCAGGCCGCGTTCGTCGGCCATCTCGTCGCCACCATCCGCGAGCACGCGGTGGACGCCGTCGTCGTGTCGGGAGACGTGTACGACCGGGCGGTGCCCCCGCTCGCCGCCGTCGAGCTGTTCGACGACGCCCTGCACCGCCTCGCCGACCTCGGCGTGCCCACGGTCATGATCTCCGGGAACCACGACTCGGCGCGGCGCCTCGGCGTCGGCGCCGGACTCATCGACCGTGCGGGCATCCATCTGCGCACCGACCCGGCCGGCGTCGGCGAGCCCGTGGTGCTCGCCGACGCCCACGGGGACGTGGCCTTCTACGGCCTGCCGTATCTGGAGCCCGCCCTCGTGAAGGACGAGTTCGGCGTCGAGCGCGCCGGACACGAGGCGGTGCTCGGCGCCGCCATGGACCGGGTGCGGGCCGACCTGGCCGCCCGGCCCGCAGGCACCCGCTCCGTCGTCCTCGCCCACGCCTTCGTGACCGGCGGCGAGATCAGCGACAGCGAGCGGGACATCACCGTCGGCGGCGTCGCCTCCGTGCCCTCCGCCGTCTTCGCGGGCGTCGACTACGTGGCCCTCGGCCATCTGCACGGCAGCCAGATCATCGACGAGCGCGTCCGCTACAGCGGCTCCCCGCTGGCGTACTCCTTCTCCGAGGCCGACCACCGCAAGAGCATGTGGCTCGTCGAGCTCGACGCGGCGGGCGGGCTGAGCACCGCCGAGCGCGTCGACTGCCCGGTGCCCCGGCCCCTCGCCCGCGTCAGGGGCGACCTCCAGGACCTCCTCGCCGACCCGGACCTCGCCCGGCACGAGGACGCCTGGATCGAGGCGACCCTCACCGACCCCGTGCGTCCGGACGAGCCGATGGCCCGCCTCTGCGAGCGCTTCCCGCACACCCTCAGCCTCGTCTTCGACCCGGCCCGCGCCCCCGAGGAACCCGGTGTGTCGTACGCGCGGCGCCTCAAGGACCGCACCGACCAGCAGATCGCGGAGGACTTCGTGACCCATGTGCGCGGCGCGGGCCCCGACGACCGGGAGCGGACCGTGCTGCGGGACGCGTTCGACGCCGTACGCGCCGACGACGTGCTGCGCGAGGTGGCCGGATGAGGCTGCACCGGCTGCGGATCACCGCCTTCGGCCCCTTCGGCACCACCCAGGATATCGACTTCGACGAGCTGTCCGCCGCCGGGCTCTTCCTGCTGCACGGCCCGACGGGCGCCGGAAAGACCTCCGTCCTGGACGCCGTGTGCTACGCCCTGTACGGCTCCGTCCCGGGACCCCGCCAGGGCAGCGGCCAGGGCGTCACCCTGCGCAGCGACCACGCGCGCCCGGACGCCCGCACGGAGGTGCGTCTCGAACTGACCGTGGCCGGACGCCGCCTGGAGATCACCCGGCAGCCCCCGTGGGAGCGCCCGAAGAAGCGGGGCACGGGCACCACGACGGACAAGGCGCAGAGCTGGCTGCGGGAGCACGTCCCCGGCAAGGACGACCCGGCCGCGGCCGCCGCCACCGGGACCTGGAAGGACCTCAGCCGCTCCCACCAGGAGATCGGCGAGGAGATCACCCAGCTGCTCGGCATGAGCAAGGAGCAGTTCTGCCAGGTCGTGCTGTTGCCGCAGGGCGACTTCGCGCGCTTCCTGCGGGCGGACGCGGAGGCCCGCGGCAAGCTCCTCGGGAGGCTCTTCGACACCCGCAGGTTCGCCGCTGTCGAGCAGCGCCTCGCCGAGCGGCGCCGCGCCGCCGAGGCCCAGGTCCGCGAGGCCGACGCGGACCTCCTCGCGGACGCCCACCGCATGCAGCAGGCGGCGGGCGCCGCGCCCGGCGACGCCGGGGCCGAGCTGCCGCTGCCGGACGTCGAGCCCGGCGACCCCGGGCTCGCCGACGCCGTCCTCGCCTGGGCCGCCGTGGCCCGCTCCGGCGCCCGCGAGCGGCACACCGTCGCGCGCTGCGCCCTCGCCCACGCCGAGTCCGCCCGCGCCGCCGCGGCCGCCGAGCTCGACGACGTACGCGAACGGGCCCGGCTGCAGCGGAGGTTCGCCGACGCCGAGGAGCGGGCGGCCCGCCTGGAGGAGCACGCGGAGGACCACCGGCGCGTGCTCGCCCGCATGGAGCAGGGCCGCAAGGCGGAGGCCGTCGCCCCCGCCCTCGCGCTGCGCGCGGACATCGACGCCGACCACCGGCGCGCCACCGCCGCCGAGGCACACGCGCGCGGACGCCTCCCCGCGAGGTACGCCGACGAAGGGGCGGCAGGCCTCGCGAGCGCCGCCCGCAAGGCCAGTGAGGAGCTCGGCGGACTCGCGTCGGCCCGCCGCGCCGAGCACCGCCTGGGCGAACTGTCCGCGCAGCGCGCCGACCTCGACCGCCAGGAGCGGGCCGACGACGACCTCCTCCAGGAGGCCGAGGGCTGGCTCGCCGACTGGGACGGCACCCGCACCCGCCTCCAGCAGGACATCGAAGCCGCCCAGGAGGCGGCCACCCGCACCGAGCACCTGGCCGGTCAGCTCAAGGCCGACCAGGAGCGACTGGACGCCGCCCGGCGCCGCGACGGACTCACCGAGGCGGCCGCCGCGGCCAGGGAGCGCGCCGTCACCGCCCGCGAGGCCGCCGCCCGCGCCCACGCGCACTGGCTCACCCTCAAGGAGCGGCGCCTCGCGGGCATCGCCGCCGAGCTCGCCGCGCACCTCAGCGACGGCGCCCCGTGCGCCGTGTGCGGCGCCACCGAGCACCCCGCGCCCGCCCGCAGGGCCGAGGGACACGTCGACCGCGCCACGGAGGAGGCCGCGCTCGCCGCCCACCAGCGCGCCGAGGAGGCCGCTCAGCGCGCCGAGCGCGAGCACGCCGACGTCCGCGCCGAGCTCGCCGCGGCCACCGCCGCCGCCTCGGACACCCCCGTGGCCGAACTGGCCGCGGCCGTGGCGCGGTTGCGCCAGGAGCACGGGAGCGCCCGCGACCGCGCGTCCGGCCTGCACGCCGCGCGCGAGGCGCTCGCCCGGGCCGAGCGCGAGCACGACCGCAGGGTCGCGGCCCAGCAGGAGGCCGCGCGCCGCGTCGACTCCCGCGCCGCGCTGCGCGACGCCCTGGAGCGGGAGCGGACCGCCCTGGCGGACGAGCTGGCCCACGCCCGCGGAGGCTGCGCCAGCGTCGCCGAGCGCGCCGCCCAACTGGAGCGCGGGACCGCCCTCCTCACCGAGGCGGCCGACGCCGCGCGCACCGCCGACGACACCGCCCAGCGCCTGAAGGACGCCGACGCCCGCCTCGCCGACGCCGCCTTCCGCGCCGGGTTCGACACCCCGGCCGCCGCTGCCGCGGCACTCCTCGACGACGCCCGGCACCGGGAGCTCCAGCACCGCGTCGACGCCTGGCAGCGGGAAGAGGCGGCGGTCCGCGCGCTGCTCGCCGAGCCGGACGCGGCCGCCGCGGCCCGGCTTCCGGCCGCGCCCCTCGCCGCCGCCGAAGCCGCCGCCGAGGCCGCGGACCTGCGGGCGCGCGCCGCCGCGTCCACCTGCGACGCCGCCGCCCGGCGCGGCGCCGACCTCGACCGGCTCTCCGCCCGCTCGGCCGCGGCGGCCCACAGGATCGCGCCGCTGCGCGAGGAGTACGACCGCGTGACCCGCCTCGCCACGCTCGCCGCGGGCACCTCGGCGGACAACGAACGCAAGATGCGCCTGGAGTCCTACGTCCTCGCCGCCCGCCTCGAACAGGTCGCCGCGGCGGCCACCGCCCGGCTGCTCCGCATGTCCTCGGGGCGCTACACCCTGGTCCACTCCGCCGACCGCACCGGCCGCGGCCGCTCCGGCCTCGGCCTGCACGTCGTCGACGCCTGGACGGGCCGCGAGCGGGACACCTCGACGCTCTCCGGCGGCGAGACGTTCTTCGCGTCCCTCGCCCTCGCCCTCGGCCTCGCGGACGTCGTCACGGACGAGGCGGGCGGCGTCCGCCTGGACACCCTCTTCATCGACGAGGGCTTCGGCACCCTGGACGACCAGACCCTCGACGAGGTCCTCGACGTCCTGGACTCCCTGCGCGAGCGGGACCGCAGCGTCGGCATCGTCAGCCACGTCGCGGACCTGCGCCGCCGGGTGCACGCGCAGCTGGAGGTCCTCAAGGGACGCGAAGGATCGGTGGTGCGCCGGCGCGGCGCCGGGTGAGGCCGCCTGCCGGGCGCGGGCAGCGGCCGGGCGGGGCCGGCGGTCGGGTGGCGTCAGCGGTCGGGTGGCGTCAGCGCCCCAGCGGACGCCTCGGCAGGGGAGAGGAGTAGACGATGCTCGTCGTCACGGCGCCGAGCGCGCCTATCTTGCCGGAGACCTCCTCCAGGTGCCGCATGGAGCGCGCGGCGACCTTGATGACGAAGCAGTCGTCCCCGGTGACGTGGTGCGCCTCCAGGATCTCGGGCGTTCTGTCGACCAGGTCGTGGAACGGCTTGTAGTTGCCGTTCGGGTAGCGGAGCCGCACGAACGCGAGGATCGGCAGGCCGAGCCGCTCCGGGTCGACCACGGCCGCGTACCCCTGGATCACGCCCGCCCCCTCCAGGCGCCGCACCCGCTCGGTGACGGCGCTCGGGGACATCGAGACGGCCCGCGCGAGCTCCGCGTAGCTGGCGCGCCCTTCCCGCTGGAGGACGTCGAGGATGCGCCAGTCGGTGGCGTCCGTGGAATAACCGGTCATGCCCGAGAGGAAACAGGGAAATCCCCGGCCGATCAAGAGGTACGCCGGGAATCGCGAGTTCAGCCCTGACCGCCCTGCCCGTAGATTTTCGGCCATGAACACGATCACCGCCGTGAGCGCCACCGCCCCCAACCCCGTCCTCCGTGTGCCCCCGGCCGCTCCCGCCGCGGCCGCCGCCTACTTCGGCGCCAGCCTCGCCTTCCACGCCGACGTCTCGGACGTCGCCGCCGCGCTCGCCGCCGACGGCGACCCCGGCTTCGTCGTCCTCGACTCCCGCTCCACCGAGTCCTGGGACCAGGGCCACGTCCCGGGCGCCGTCCATCTGCCGACCGCCCTCATCCCCGAGCAGGCGGAGGCCCTCCTCGACAAGTCGGTGCCCGTCGTCACCTACTGCTGGGGCCCCGGCTGCAACGGCGCCACCCGCGCCGCCCTCGCCCTCGCCGAACTCGGCTTCCAGGTCAAGGAGATGCTCGGCGGCTTCGAGTACTGGGCCCGCGAGGGCTTCGCGTACGAGACGTGGGAGGGCCGGGACCGGCGCGAGCCGGACCCCCTGACGGCCCCCCTCGACGGCAACTGCGGCTGCTGAAGCCGCCGTCGGGGGAAGGGCCTTCGGCGAGTTGGGGCCCGTGAGCCGCCGGTCAGAGCGCCGACAGTTCGTCCACCAGGTCGTCGAGCCCCAGCGAGCCCTGGGAGAGCGCCGCCATGTGCCAGGCCTTCGCGTCGAAGGCGTCTCCGTGGCGGCGGCGCGCGTTCTCGCGGCCGAGCAGCCAGGCGCGCTCGCCCAGCTTGTAGCCGATGGCCTGGCCCGGGATCGTCAGATAGCGCGTCATCTCGCTCTCCACGTAGTCCGAGGGGCGGCTGGAGCGCGCGTCGTAGAACTCCTGTGCCAGGTCGGGGGTCCACCGCTCGCCCGGGTGGAAGCCGGAGTCCGCCGGGATCTCCAGCTCCAGGTGCATGCCGATGTCGACGATCACGCGCAGGGCGCGCATCATCTGCGCGTCCAGATAGCCGAGCCGCCGCTCCGGGTCGGTGAGGAAGCCCAGTTCGTCCATGAGGCGCTCCGCGTACAGCGCCCAGCCCTCCGCGTTGGCGCTGACGCCGCCGATCGTCGCCTGGTAGCGGGACAGGTCGTCGGCGACGTGCACCCACTGCGCGAGCTGCAGATGGTGCCCCGGCACGCCCTCGTGGTACCAGGTCGACACCAGGTCGTACACGGGGAAGCGGGTCAGGCCCATCGTCGGCAGCCAGGTCCGGCCGGGCCGGGAGAAGTCCTCCGACGGAGGGGTGTAGTACGGGGCCGCGGCGCCGCCGGGCGGGGCGATGCGCGACTCCACCTTCCGCACCCGCTCGGCCAGGTCGAAGTGGGTGCCGTCCAGCGCCTCGATGGCCTCGTCCATCAGGCCCTGAAGCCACTGCCTGACCTCGTCCACGCCCTCGATGTGCGTGCCGTGCTCGTCCAGGTGCGCGAGCGCCTCCCACGGCGTGGCCGCGCCCGGCAGGATCTTCTCCGCCTCGGCCCGCATCTCGCCGAGCAGGCGGTGGTACTCCGCCCAGCCGTAGGCGTACGCCTCGCCCAGGTCCAGGTCCGTACCGTTGAAGAAGCGGGACAGGAGCGCGTACCGCTCGCGGCCCACCGTGTCCGGGGCACCGGCGACCGCGGGCGCGTACACGTCCCGCATCCAGTCGCGCAGGGCCACGACCGCGCCGGTCGCCGCCTTCGCCGCCGCGTCGAGCTCGCCCCGCAGGGCCGCGGGCCCGGCCGCCGCGAAGTCCTCGAACCAGCCGCGCCCGTCCTGCGGCCCCACCCACTCCGTGAGCTGCTCGACGAACGTCGCCGTCGGCCGCGGCGCGCCCGGCAGACCCCGTTCCAGGCCGAGCGCGAGCGAGGCGCGGTAGCCCTCGTACGCGGCGGGCACGGCGCGCAGCCGCTCGGCGATCGCCGCCCAGTCCTCCTCGGTCTCGGCCGGGGTCACCGTGAAGATCTCCCGCACCTCGTGCGGCGGGGTGCCCAGGTTGCCGACAGTCCGCAGGGGCTCGTCGGCCTCCAGCACGGCGAGCTCCGCCGTCAGGCGCTCCCGCAGCAGCCGCCCGCAGCGCCGCTCGATCGCGGTGTCGGCCCCGGGGCGCGCCTCGGCCTCGTCGAGCCGCGCGAGGGTGGTGCGCAGGAGGTCGGCCCGGGCCGCGTGGCCCGCGGGGGAGAGGTCGGGCAGCTTGCTGTGGCTCTCCTTGACGCCGAGGTAGGTGCCGGTGACGGGGTCGAGGGCGACCAGAGCGTCGACGTAGGCGTCGGCGACCTCGCGGGGCAGCGGGCCCTGGCCCGTCGTGGTGCTTGCGATCTTCGTGTCTGACATGCGGACATCCTGATACGAGACCGGGGTGCGCGTCACGGGCGGGGGTGCGGACGGGCGCGGGCAGGGGGCGCGGACGGGGCGGGGCAGGGGGGCGCGGACGGGGCGCAGGTAGGGGAAGCGGACTCGGGAGCGCCCGCACGATGGGCGTCGCACCTCGCACATGTTTGACTGACCGTTCCAGTTGCGGCTAGCTTCTGCGCCATGGCCAGAACCAAGGAATTCGACCCCGACGTGGCGCTCCGGTCGGCGCTCGACCTGTTCTGGAGCCGGGGGTACGAGGCGACGTCCATGGCGGACCTCGTCGCGCGTCTCGGCATCGGCCGCGCCAGCATCTACGCGACCTTCGGCAACAAGCACGAGCTGTATCTCAAGGCCCTGGACCGGTACGCGGAGACGCGGGAGCCCGAGCTGCTCGACGAGCTGTCGCGCCCCGGGCCCGCGCTGCCCGGCGTGCGGAGCCTGGTGCGCCGCTTCGCCGCCGAGGCCGCGGCCGCCGACGGCCGCCGCACCGGCTGTTTCATCACCAACACGGCCGCGGAGCTGGCCCCGCACGACGAGGCGGCGGACCGCAGGGTCGAGCGGAACTGGGAAGGCCTGGAGACGCTGCTGCGCTCCGCGCTCACCCGCGCCCAGGCGCAGGGCGAACTCCCGGAGGACCGCGACCCGCGCGCCCTCGCCCGCATGCTGCTCGTACTGCTCCAGGGCATCCGCGTGGTCGGGAAGGTCTCCGGCGGGCAGGAGCGGGTGCGCGACGCGGCGGAGCAGGCGCTGGCGCTCCTGGACTGACGGGGCGGCCGGGGTCCGTGGAAGGGGGGGCGGGCCCGGCCGGTGCCGCCGCTCCGCTCCCCATGCCTCTCGTGCCCTTTCGCATGCCCAAATAATGGAACGTTCGGTCAATAAAAATCGCTCGGAAGGAACCCCCATGACACAGCAGAAGGTCGCCGTGCTCGGCACCGGCACCATCGGCGCTCCCGTGGCACGCAACCTGCGCGGCGCGTTCGCGGTGAGCGTGTGGAACCGCACGCCCGCCAAGGCCGCCGAACTCGCCGCGCTCGACGGTGTGGAGGCGCACGCCGACCCGGCCGCGGCCGTGGCGGGCGCCGACGTCGTGGTGACCGTGCTCAAGGACGGGCCCGCGGTGTACGAGGTCATGGAGGCCGCGGCGCCGGGCCTCGCGCCGGGCACGGTCTGGATCCAGCTCAGCACCGTGGGCGTGGCCGCGGCCGACGACCTGGCGGGCTTCGCCGAGCGCCACGGACTCGTCCTGTACGACGCCCCGGTACAGGGCACGAAGCAGCCCGCGGAGCAGGGGAAGCTCGTCGTCCTGGCCTCCGGCCCGCAAGCCGGGCGGGACCGGGTGGAGCCGGTCTTCGGCGCCATCGGCGGCCGCACGGTGTGGGTCTCCGAGGAGCACGGCGCCGCGAGCCGCCTCAAACTGGCCCTGAACGGCTTCGTGTTCGCGCTCACCCATGGCGCGGCGGAGGCCCTGACCCTGGCCGAGGGCCTCGGCGTCGATCCCGCCCTCGTCGTGGACGTGATCGCGGGCGGGCCCCTGGACAGCCCGTTCTTCCGGGCCAAGGCGGCCGCCATGCTCACGGGCGACCACGCGCCCAGCTTCTCCGTGGCCAACGCGGCCAAGGACGCGCGCCTGGTGGTCGAGGCCGCGCGGTCCGCGGGCGTACCGGTGGACGTCACGGCGGCCGGCCTGCGGCGGTTCGAGCGGGCGGCCGGGGCCGGGCACGGCGACAAGGACATGGCCGCCTCCCACCTCGCCCCGGACGCCGCGGCCTAGCCCCGCGCGGTTCCCCCGCCGGGGCCCGGGGTGTCCGGGCCCCGGCAGGGCCGCCGGTGTCGCGTGGGACTACTGGTGGCTGTCGTACGGAAGGTGCGAGCGCACCGGTGTCGCGTCCAGGCGGGCGGTGATGACCAGCGTGCCCTCCTCGATCTGGAAGTCGAGGGGCAGGGCGAGGCCGCGCATCGCCGCGACCATGCCGGTGTTGGACGACTGCGTCACCGCGTACACGTTGTCGCAGCCCGCCTCCACGGCCATCGAGACGAGGCGGGCGAGCAGTTCACGGCCGATGCCGCGGCGCTGCCACTCGTCCTCGACGAGCAGGGCGATCTCCGTCTCGTCCCCGTCCCACAGCAGATGGCCGAGGCCGACGACGCGGCCGGAGGCCGTGCGCGCGGCCAGGGTGCGGCCGAAGCGCGGGCTCAACAGGTGGTTGAGATAGCGGTCGGCGTCCCCCACCGGGCCGTGGTAGCGCATGCCCAGGGTGCGCGGGGAGCACCTGTCGTGCAGGGCCTTCGCGGCGTCCAGGTCGGCGGTGTCGGCGCGGCTGACCGTGATGTCGTTGCCCTCGGCGAGGGTGAGGACGTCCTCGCCGCGCGGCACGCGGGGGCCGAGCCTGGCGTCCAGCTCCACCAGGGCCCGCGCGCGGGCGAACTCCGTGGGCGTGAACGGCAGATGCGGCCGCTCGACCGTGATCACTCCGCCTTCGGGGGCCCGCAGACGCAGGAGCGTGCCGTCCCAGGCGCCCTCCGCCGGCACCGCCCCGCCGTCCCGTCCGCGCGGGGCGGGCAGCAGGCGGATCGTGCAGCGGCCCAGCAACTGGCGCAGCGCGAGCGGCAGTTCGGCGGCGTCCAGGGCCGTGCGCGTGGCGAGGCTCAGGATGCGCGTGGGCGCGTCCACCAGGTCGTGCGCGTCCGCCCGCTCGATCCAGGTGCTCGATCCGCCCGCCCCGGCGATCGCCCGCGTGAGGTCCGCCGCGGGGAGTGCCGTGGGCGCGCGCAGCAGGAACTCGTCGACCGTTCCGTCGGCCAGCGGATGTGTCTGCAGACTGAGGATGTCCACGCGCGCGTGCGCGAGCGCCGTGCACAGCACGGCGAGCGAACCCGGCTCGTCGCGCACGGTCGTCCGCATGCGCCACAGCGTCGACCCGTCCGGGGACGACGCCGGGCCGGTGGCGCCCTGGACCTCCACGGCGGAGGGCCGGGCGCCGGTATCGGGATCGCCCGTGCCGGGCGGTGCGTGGGTATGGCGCCGCGCCCACCAGGTGTGGAACCCGGCCGTGGCGACCAGGACGACGGCCGAGACGAGCAGGAGCTCGGGCCCGTCCGGGCCGTGCCCCACGAGATTCGCCACGGCGTCCGCGGCGGCCACGGCCGTGAACAGCGCGGCCAGTTCGACGACGTCCCGGCGCCAGTGGTGCACCGGCCGACCGTCCTTGCTCCGTGTCACCTCAGGCATGTCAGCAGTCATACGGCCACTGTGGCCCAAGGGTGTTGCGTGATCACGAACGTCTTGTGTCTGATGGGTTAAGTGCGGTTCTGTCGCTTTCATTCCTTTTAGTTCACCGTGATGGTCCATCGATCTCCCCCGTCGGCCGTCACCGGCCCATTGATCGTCACTGACCTCTCGGTCCGTCCGACCCGTGCGACCGCCGCGGGCCCCTGGCCCGCGACGGTTCCGCGGCCGCCGTCGGCCCGCGGGTCGTCACCGACCGCGGGCCGTCAGCGGCACCGCGTCCACCGTGGCGCACCGGTGGACGTGCCGTCCAGCACTTCACCGGCGGAAGCCCCCATCGGTACGCGCCAACGGAAGCACCCGTGAGCGCTCGCCGGCGGACGCGCCCGCCGGAGGCTCACTGGCCCACGCGCCCCGGCTGCAGCACCTTGGTGAAGAGCACGCCTCCGCCCTGCTGCCGCAGCCGCACCGTCAACTCGCCGCTGCCGCCGTCGATGTCCACCTCTCCGTAGTACGGCGGTGTCTCCGCCGGCGAGGTGTTGGGCCGGTCCGGTGCTTTGACGAACGTCTGGTCCGGACCGAAGGTTCCGTCCAGCTTCACCGCCGGGAAGCCGCCCGCGGCCAGCGGGCCCGACACGAACTCCCAGAACGGCGCGAAGTCCTTGAACGCCGCGCGCGACGGGTCGTAGTGCTGTGCCGAGGTGTAGTGCACGTCGGCCGTCAGCCACACCGTGCCGGTGATCCTGCGGTGCTTGATGTGCCGCAGCAGTTCGGCGATCTGGAGCTCACGGCCGAGCGGCGCGCCCGGGTCGCCCTGCGCGACGGCCTCGAAGTTCGTCGCGCCGTCCGCGACGACCAGGCCGAGCGGCATGTCGGAGGCGATCACCTTCCACACCGCGCGCGAACGCGACAGCTCCCGCTTGAGCCAGGCGAGCTGCTCGGCGCCGAGAATGCCGGTGGCGTCATCCGGCTGCCGGTTCGGCGAGTTCGCGTTGCGGTACGTGCGCATGTCGAGCACGAACACGTCCAGGAGCGGGCCGTGCCGCAGCACCCGGTAGACCCGCCCGTCCTTGTCGCCGGGGCGCTGGGTCGAGATCGGGTAGTACTCGCTGAACGCCCGCAGCGAACGCCCCGCGAGGACGTCGACGTTCTTCTCCGTGTAGCGCGGGTCCTCCAGGATCTGCCCCGGGTACCAGTTGTTGCGCACCTCGTGGTCGTCCCACTGCACGATGGAGGGCACCTGGGCGTTGAAGCGGCGCACGTGCTCGTCGAGCAGGTTGTAGCGGAAGTTGCCGCGGAACTCCGCGAGGGTCTCGGCGACCTTCGACTTCTCCTCCGTGGTGACGTTCCGCCACACCCGCCCGTCGGGCAGCGTGACGCTCGCCTGGATGGGGCCGTCGGCGTAGATGTTGTCGCCGCTGCACAGGAAGAAGTCCGGGTCGCGCCGGCGCATCTCCTCGTACACGCGCCAGCCGCCGAGGTCGGGGTTGATGCCCCAGCCCTGGCCCGCGATGTCGCCCGACCACAGGAAGCGCACGTCGTCCTTGCGCGAGCGGGAGACCGTGCGGAACGTGCCGGTGACCGGCTTGCTCGTGCGCCGGGGGTCGTCCGGGTCGGCCAGGAGCACGCGGTAGTGGATCTGTTCGCCGGCGGGCAGCTCGCGCAGCCGCGTCGTGCCCGTGAAGTCGGTGCGGGGGCCGAGCAGCGGCCCGTACCAGCGCTTGGGTCTGCGGAACGACTCGGTGGCGGAGGTCTCCACGATCATGCGGGCCGGGCGGTCGGAGCGGACCCACACCAGACCCGAGTGCGCGCCCACGTCACCGGCCTGCACGCCCCACCGGGCGCTGGGGCGCCCGGAGAGGGCGAAGGCCGGGGCGGCGCCGCCGAGCGCGGGCACGGCGGGCACGGCCAGCGCCGCGGGCACGGCGAGCGAGCCGCGCAGCACGCTGCGGCGGCGCGGGGACGGGCTCGACGGACGGTGTGACATGAGGGCGCCTCCAAGGACGGCGGTCGTTCGGTGTGCGAAGTCACGTTTACTTTCGTGTCACGGCTCGCACGCGAACCCCAAGTGAACAACTGGCCATGGCTCCAGGGGAACCGCCGCGCGGGCACCCGCGCACCCGCCGTCTGTCCGACGGCAAGGGCCTAGTCCCGACGGCGTACGCCGCGCGCCCCGGGCACCGGGACCGAGGGCCGATGGTGACAAGATCCACTGCTTCCTACAGTGGTCCGGACGGCGCGCGACCGGGCGGGCCGCACCTCAGCAGGACGCAAGGAGTACCCCGTGCCCGTCAACGGTTCGAGCCACATCCGCATCGCCCGCCCCTCCCGTGACCTCGCCGCGGCGGAGCGGTTCTGGGTCGAGGGGCTCGGCCTGGGCGTCGTCTACCGCAAGGACGAGGGCGGCCCCGGCGAGCACGCGCTGCTGATGGTCGGCTGGCCGGACGCCTCCTGGCACGTGGAGCTCGTCCACGGGGCGCCCGTGGACGCCCGGCCCACCGAGGAGGACCTCCTCGTCGTCTACGTGGACGGCGAGGTGCCGGACGACCTCGTCGCGCGCCTGGAAGCCCACGGCGGCAAGCGCGTCCTGTCGCCCAACCCGTACTGGAACGAGTGGGGCGTCACCGTCGAGGACCCGGACGGCTACCGCCTGGTGCTCTGCACGCGCGCGTGGTCCAACTCCTGACGCCTGCCCGCGCGTCAGCGGCTCGTGTCGAGGATGACGCGCGCCACGCGCGCGGGGTCGTCGTTCATCGGCACGTGCCCGCAGCCGGGCAGCCGGACGAGCCGGGCCCCGGGAATGGCCCGCTTGGCGCGCACGCCCTGGCGGCGCAGGAGCAGGCGGTCACGGGTGCCCCAGGCGATCGTCACCGGCAGGCCCGGCACGTCGTCCCGGAACACCACGTCGCGCCCCGCGGCCAGGGTCTGCTCGAACCCGGTCGCGTACCGCAGCGCCAGCGTCTCGGCGACGGCGGCCTCCGGCGCCCGGCGCGCGGGGCGGGCGTAGATGGTGCTCGTCAGGGCCGTGCGGCCCGCGGCGCTGCGGGAGAGGCGTTCGATCGCGGGCACCGGCAGGGCGGACGCGGCGCGCCGCATCGCGAGCAGGGTCACGAACGCGTACCGCCGCTCGGCCCGGGTCCAGAACCCGGCGGGCGACAACGCCGTGACGGACCGTACGAGCTTCTCGCGGCCGAGCTCCAGGGCGAGCAGGCCGCCGAGGGAGTTGCCCGCCACGTGCGGCCGCTCGACGTCCAGGGCCCCGCACAGCGCCGCCAGCGCGGGCACCACCGACGACAGGTCGTACGCGAGGCCGTCCGGGAGCGGCGGCGACACGCCGAAACCCGGCAGGTCCACGGCGATCACGTCGCGCTCGGCCGCCAGGATGTCCACGACCGGGTCCCAGGCCTGGCGGTGGTGCCCGATGCCGTGCAGGAGCAGCAGGGGCGCTCCGGCACCCGTGCGCCGGTAGGAGACGGTCACCGTGCGCGGCCCGCGAGGCGACTCGACGGCGAACGTGACATCTGCCACCTCTGCGGCCATGACCACTCCTGACTTAGACAGCTTGTCAGCAACAATTACCCTTCAGTAGCGCCGAGTTCAAGGGGCCGTCCGCCACCGGCCGGGAACGCCCGGCCGCCGACGGCTGTGATCCTCGCCCGCCGGGCCCGCCGCGGGTGGACAGCCCATCGCCGGTGAGCTGGGATGGGGGCGTGGCTACCGACACCGCGACCGACGTCTTCGAAGAACACCGGCCCGTCCTCCTGGGCGTCGCCTACCGCATGCTCGGCCGCGTGGCCGACGCGGAGGACGTCGTCCAGGACGCCTGGCTGCGCTGGTCCCACGCCGACCGGGAGCAAGTGCGCGAACCGCGCGCCTACTTGGTGCGCGTCACCACGCGCCTGGCCATCGACCGGCTCCGCCACGCGCAGTCGCGCCGCGAGTCCTACGTGGGCCCCTGGCTGCCCGAGCCCTTCGTCACCGACTTCGGACCGACCGTCCCCGACACCGCCGAGCGGGCCGTGCTCGCCGATTCCGTGTCGCTCGCCGTCCTCGTCGTCCTGGAGTCCCTCTCGCCCCTGGAGCGCGCGGTGTTCGTGCTCCGCGAGGCCTTCGGGTTCCCCTACGCCGAGATCGCCGTCACCCTCGACCGCACCGAGGCCGCCGTGCGCCAGCTCGCCGGGCGCGCCCGCAAGCACGTCGACGAGGGCAGGCCGCGCTACGAGGTCGACCCCGCCGAGCGGCGCGACCTGACCGAGCGGTTCCTCGCCGCGGCCCTGGAGGGCGACCTGGACGGGCTGATGTCGCTGCTCGCCCCGGACGTGCGCCTGGTCGGCGACAGCGGCGGCAAGGTCAGGGCACCGCTGCGGACCCTGGAGACGGCCGACAACGTGGGCCGCTTCGTCCTGGGCGTGACGAAGAAGAGCGTCCCGAGCGCCGAGCGGGTCGAGTTCCGCTTCCTGGAGCTCAACGGCGCCTCCTCCGTCGCCTTCCTGGTGGACGGCAAGGTGGACAGCGTCTTCCAGCTGGATGTCGCCGACGGGCGCGTGCAGCACGTGTACATCGTACGGAATCCGGACAAGCTCGGGAGTCTCTCCGTCTAGTTTCCCGGCGTCCTGGACCAAGCCCCCGCCCGTGCCACCGGCGGGGGCTTGCTGTCACGCGCGCGCATGGGGGACGTATCGGTTTTCGTCACCCCAGGGGGTGAGGTGTCGACCCTGCGCGAACACCGCGTGAATGCTCTGTGGCACCACTTCTGTGCGGGCAGTAACGGAAGCAGGATTGGTCTTGACCAAGGATGAGCGCGGCTCTATCGTCGCTGAGATAGTGCAGGAACCTTTAATAAACAAGGCGCTGAAAAGCCGCCTGCGCACGGCGATTGCGGAGGACAGGGTGGGGACCACGCAGCTGGAAACGGTGCCGGAGCCGAAGTACTGGCACCTCAAGACCGTGCTCAGCGAAGCACTCGACTCCGAGTTCGCCGTCGGCGAGATCCTTCCGAACGAGCGGGACCTCGCCGCCCGGTTCGGCGTCGCCCGCGCGACCCTGCGCCAGGCCCTGGAGCAGCTGGAGCTGGAGGGCAGGCTCCAGCGCCGCCGCGGCGTCGGCACGACCGTCGCGCCGCCGCGCATGGGCGTGGCCGTCGGCACCGACCGGGGCAGCTGGCCCGGTGCGCCCGGCGACGACTGGCAGCCCGCCGACAGCGAGGCCGCCGTCCCGCCCGCCGACGTCGCCCGCGCCCTGGAGACCGGCCCCGACGAGCCCGTCCACACGGTCCGCCGCACCCGCGTCTCGCACGGCCACCCCGTCGCCGCCGAGCTGCTGTACGTACCCTCGGCGTCGGTCCCCGACCTCACCGCCATCGACGCCCCGGCCGGACCGGCACGCGCGCGTGCGGTGCTGCGGGAGCTCGCCCGCCTCGACATCGAGGGCCAGGACCGCGCCGTCGAGCTCGGCTCGGCCCGCGCGGACGACGCCCGGGCCCTGGACCGGCTGCCCGGCGCCCCCGTCCTGGTCGTCACCACCCGCTTCCTGGCGGGCGGTCGTACGGCGGCGCTCTCCGTGGCCACGTACCGGGCGGACACCTGCCGCCTCACGTTCGGCGACGAGGGCGCGGTGGAGATCCACCACGGCCCGGAGCGCCAGGCCTCCTGAGCCCTGCCGGACGGACGAGTACGCCGGACGGGCATCGAGCCCGTCCGGCGTTCGAGGACAAGCGCGCGGCGCGGGGATCCCGCACCTCACCGCGGAGCGGACACCGTGCCCTCCACGGCGAACAGCTCGTCCTCGACGTGGTCGAGCGCCAGCCGCAGCGCGCCCGTCGCGACGGCCGCCTCGCCCAGCATCGACAGCGCCACCCGGGGCGGCCTGAGGCAGTAGCGGGCCAGCTCGCGGCGGAGCGGGTCGAGGACACCGTCCAGGCCCGCCGCCCAGCCGCCCACCACCACCAGCTCCGGGTCCAGCGCCAGGACCAGCGCCGCCACGTCGTGCACCAGCCGCCGGATGAAGCGGTCCACCGCCGCGAGGGCCCGCTCGTCGCCCTCCCGGGCGTGCGCGAACACCTCCGCCACGGCCTGCTCGTCCAGCGGGTGCAAGGGCTCGTCCGTGGTCGAGAGCAGCGTCTCCGGCTTCACCTCACGGCCCAGCAGGTGCAGCGCGCCGATCTCGCCCGCCGCGCCGCCGTAGCCGCGGTGCAGCCGCCCGCCGATCAGCGAACCCGCCCCCGGGCTCAGCCCGGCCAGGACGAACACCAGGTCGTCCGACTTCGTCGCCGCGCCCTTCCAGTGCTCGGCCACGGCCGCCGCGTTCGCGTCGTTCTCGACCAGGACCGGGCACTTGAAGGAGCGGCGCAGCCGCTCGCCGAGCGGCAGCCCCGTCCAGCCGGGCAGCGCCGTGCTCAGGCGCACCGAGCCGTCCGCCTCCACGATGCCGGGGCTGCCCACGCCGACAGCGCGCAGGGAGCCACGGGCCACCCCGGCGCGGCGCAGCAGATCGGCGACCGCGCCGCGCAGCCGCTCCAGGCGCTCGTCCGCCGACGCCGTCTCGGAGACGTCCTTGGCCGCCGTGCCGAGGATCTTGCCGTGCAGGTCCGACAGGACGGCGGCCACCCGGTGCGGGCCGATCTCCAGGCCGAGCAGATGCCCCGCCTCCGCACGGAAGCGGAACTTCCGTGCCGGTCGTCCCTGGCGCCGCGCGGCACCGTCGTCCACGTCCGTCTCCACCACGAGACCGGCCTCGATCAGCCCTTCGACCACGCCTTCGACGGTGGGCCGTGACAGGCCCGTCGCCCGGGTGATCTCCGTGAGTGTCGCGAAATCCGCGGCGCGCAGCGCGTGCAGCACCACCGAGGAGTTGATCCGCCGTAGCAGAGATGGATCTCCGCCGGTCAGCCGCCCCAACGTCCTACCTTCCATCCCATGCGCATGATGGGCGGATGGTACTCGGAAGCCGTCCACCAGTGCGAGTGCTGATCGCGCCGACCCCCCGGGAACCACCCCCTCCGGAGCCGCGCGTCACCCCGGAGCCACGAAACCGGACTCGTACGCCACGATCACCGCCTGCGTCCGGTCCCGCGCGCCGAGCTTCGCGAGCACCGCGCTCACATGCGACTTCACCGTCTCGGTGCCGACCACGAGCCGCCCCGCGATCTCCGCGTTCGACAGGCCGCGCGCCATCAGGCGCAGCACCTCCTCCTCACGCCCGGTGAGGCCCGCCCGCGCGAACGCGGACCGGGCACCCTCCTCGCCCCGCTCCTCGCCGTGGCTGGCCGCCAGGCGGCGCACCGCGGCCGGGAACAGCAGCGACTCGCCCTCGGCCACCAGCCGCACCGCGTGCACGATCTCCGCGGGCCGCGCCCGCTTGAGCAGGAAGCCGTCGGCACCCGCGCGCAGCGCCTCGTACACGTACTCGTCGTTCTCGAACGTCGTGATGACGACGATCTTGGGCGGGTCCTGCACCGTGCGCAGCACCGCGCGCGTGGCCTCGATGCCGTCCAGGAGGGGCATGCGCACGTCCATCGCGACGACGTCCGGGCGCAGCTGCCGAACCAAAGGGATCACGGCGGCGCCGTCGGCCGCCTCCCCGACGACCTCGATGTCGGGCTGCGCCTCCAGGACGGCGCGCAGACCCGCGCGGACGAGGGGCTCGTCGTCGACGAGGAGCACGGTCACGGGCATCCGGCCAGCCTAGATCACCGGCCCGGCGGGGGCTCAGGGGACCTCAGCGCAGCGGCAGTTCGGCGTGCACCCGCCACTCGCCGTCCTCGGGCCCCGTGCTCGCCCGGCCGCCGAGCAGGACGGCGCGCTCGCGGATGCCGCGCAGACCGCTGCCGCCCCGGCCGGTCGGGGCCGCCTGCCGCGGCAGGGCGTTGCGCACGTCGAGGGTCAGCGCGCCGCCGGACACCGCCACGCGCACCCGCACCGGAACCGGGCCCGCGTGCCGCAGGACGTTCGTCAGCGCCTCCTGGAGCATGCGGTAGCCCTCCCGCGACACCGGCCCCGGCACCTCGTCCACCGGGCCCGACACCACGGCGTCGACCTCGGCGCCCACCGTGCGCGCGGACTCCAGGAGCCGGTCCGCGGCGGCCAGCGTCGGCCGCCGGCGGGCGGGCCCGGCGTCCTCCCGCAGCACGCGCAGGACCCGCTCCAGGTCCTCCAGGGCGTCGCGGCCCGTCTCCTCGATGGCCTCCAGGGCGCGGTCGGTGAAGTCCGCGTCGGCGGCGGCCCGCGCGGCGCCCGCCTGCACCACGGCGACGGTCAGGGCGTGCCCGATGGAGTCGTGCAGCTCGCGGGCGATGCGGTTGCGCTCCAGGAGCTGCTCGGTGCGCTCCTCCAGGGCCGCAAGACGCTCGGTCGGCGACGGGCCCAGGAGGCTGCGTGCGGCGGCCGCGGCGAGGCCGCCCGCCGCCACCACCAGGACGCTCAGGACGGCCAGGGGCAGCGGCACGAGCAGCGCGTTCCAGGCGCCCTGCCCCGGCCGGGGCAGGAAGAGCCCGTCGTCGTCGGGGGCCTCGGACGTCGTGCCGAGCAGCGCCAGCGCGTACCCGATGAGCTGCACCGAGGCGACGCCCAGCCCCCATCCCAGCTCCAGGCGCACCACGAGCCACACGGCGGTCCGGCCGCGGTCGCGCCACGACGCCGAGGGGGCCACGGAGATGCCGGGGCCCTCCCCGACGGCGCCGTCGGCCCCTTCGTTCCCCTTCGCCACGGAGTGCGCCTCCCGCGCGTGCGCCCCCGGGAACAGCATCAGGCGCGCCTGGAGCCCCTCCGCCCGGCGCATCGCGGGCACCAGCGCGACCGCCGCCATCAAGGGCACGGGCAGCAGCGTGATGACCACCCAGTCCCGGGCCGTGGCGTCCTCGACCCCGTGGACCGTGGCCGCGGCGAGGACCACGAGGCCGCCGACGAGCAGATGCAGCCAGCGGGTGTACGTGACCGCGCGGGTCAGCGGTCGCAGCAGGCGGATCATGCAGGTCATCGTGCCAGTACGCGCGCGTGGCCCGGCTCCCCCGCACGGGGGAGACGATCTCCCCGGCCGGGGGAGGCCCCGCCCCGGCGCGCGCCGCGAGGGTTGCCCCATGACCAGCATCGACGTCCACCAGCTGACCAAGGAGTACGGCACCAGGCGCGCCGTCGGCGACCTGACCTTCAGCGTCCGGCCCGGCCGCGTCACCGGCTTCCTCGGCCCCAACGGCGCCGGCAAGTCCACCACGATGCGCCTCGTGCTCGGCCTCGACCGGCCCACGTCGGGCACCGCCACCGTCGGCGGCCGTCCGTTCGCGACGTACGACGAGCCGCTGCGCCAGGTCGGCGCCCTGCTCGACGCGCAGGCCGCCCACGGGTCGCGCACCGCCCGCGACCACCTGCGCGCGCTCGCCGTCAGCAACCGCATCGCCGCACCGCGCGTGGGCGCCGTCCTCGAAGAGACCGGCCTCGCCGCCGTCGCGCACCAGCGGATCAAGACGTTCTCGCTGGGCATGCGGCAGCGCCTCGGCATCGCGGCCGCCCTTCTCGGCGACCCCGCCGTGGTCCTCCTGGATGAGCCGTCCAACGGCCTCGACCCCGAGGGGATCATCTGGATCCGCGAGCTCGTGCGCCGCCTCGCCCGAGAGGGCCGCACCGTGCTCGTGTCGAGCCACCTGATGAACGAGACCGCCACGTTCGCCGACCACCTCGTCGTCCTCGGCAAGGGCCGGCTCCTGACGGACACGCCCATGCGGGAGTTCATCACCGCGCACAGCAGCCCCCGCGTACGCGCCCGCACCAGCGACCCGGCACGGCTGCGGGCGGTCCTCGCCCGCGCGGGACACGAGCTGACCGAGGCCGAGGACGGCGCCTGGACGGTGGACGGCGCCCGCGCCGCCGAGGTCGGCGCCCTCGCCGCCCGCGAGGGCGTCCCGATCCTCGGACTCGCCGACGAGGAGGCCTCCTTGGAGCAGGCCTATCTGGCCCTCACCGCCGAGGAGACCGAATTCTCCGCGGGCCCCACCGGCTCCGCGACCGCCCCGACCCGCCAGGAGGCCTGACCATGTCGACCGCCGCCGTGCTCCACTCCGAGTGGATCAAGATCAAGTCGCTGCGGGCGACGCTCGTCTCCCTCCTCGCGGTGTTCGCGGCGACCCTCGCGATCACCGTCCTCGCGTTCGCCACCGTCGGCAAGGCCGAGGCCGACAACGTCGACGCCGAACCCGTCTTCGACGCCTTCTACGCCCTCAACTTCGGCCAGATCGCGGCCATCAGCTTCGGCACGGCCGCCGTCGGCTCCGAGTACGTGACGGGGGCGCTGCGCGTCTCGCTCGCGGCCGTCCCGCGCCGGGGCCTGTTCTACGCCGCGAAGACGGCCGTCATCGGCGCGGCCGCCCTGCTCGTCGGCCTCGTCACCTGCTTCGGCGCGTTCCTCGCGGGCCAGGCTTTCCTGGGGGAGTACGCCATCGGGCTCGGCCACCCCGGAGCGCTGCGCGCCTGCCTGGGCGGCGGGGTCTACCTGGCCCTGATGGCACTGTTCGCGGCGGGCCTCACCACCCTGCTGCGCAGCGGAACCGCCGTGCTCAGCCTGCTGATCCCGTTCCTCCTCATCGTGTCCTTCGTGGTCGGCGACGTCGCGGGCGGCGCCGCCCAGTTCCTGCCCGACAAGGCCGGACAGCAGGTCCTGCACACGGACCCCACGGGCACCCTCGGCGCGTGGACGGGGCTCGCCGTGACGGCGGCCTGGGCGGGCGCCGCGCTGCTCGCGGGCTGGTGGGCGGTACGCCGCAGGGACGCCTGAGCGGAGCCCGCACGGCCCCGGCAGCCCCCGTCGCCCCGGCGCCGATGACTGATTGTCAGTGGCGGCCGCTTTACTGGACCGCATGAGCAGCGCAGAGCACCTCGCGACGATCGACCTGCTGCGCGCCCGGGACTTCCCCGAGGCGCCCGGCAGGTCCGCGGCCGTCCGCGCCGGACCCGGCTTCCACATCGCGGAGTTACGCACGTACGAGGCGGCGGAAGACGACGACGGCACGGCCCGCGACACCATGGAGGAGCAGTACGAGGCGGAGCGCGACGCCCTCGCCGTGCTCCTGACCGCGCGCTGGGGCGAGCCCCACATCATCAGCCTCGCCAGCGCCTTCGCCCGCGTCGTGGCCGGTTCGGGGGACGTGCCGGAGCCTTGGGCGTCCCTCAGCGAGACCGTGCCCGACGTGCACCTGTGGCAGGCCGAAGGCCACTGGCTGGCCCTGGGAGTGGCCCGCTGGGGCGGCTGGGAGGCGCTGCAACTCCTCGCGGTGGTCACCAAGGTCGACCCGCCGTGACGGCGGCGCCCCCTCCACCCGGGGGACCCCGCGCGTCGGCCTCGGCCGCCGGGGGACCCCGCGCGTCAGCCCTGGCCGCCCCGAAGGACAGGCCCGGCAGCCACCGGGGCGAACTTCAACTCCCCGTACGGGGAGGGCAGGAAGAAGCGGGCCACCTCCGCGTCCCGCACCTCCGCGAGGCGCGCGGGCGACCAGCGGGGCCTGCGGTCCTTGTCCACGACCTGGGCGCGCACGCCCTCCGGGAAGTCCGCGGCAGTCAGGCACGCGCACGACGTGCGGTACTCCTGACGCAGCACGTCCTCCAGGGACCCGAGCGCGCGGGCCCGGCGCACGGCGGCGAGCGTGACCTTCAGGGACGTGGGCGAGCGCGAGAGGAGCGTCTCCGCGGCCTCCTTCGCCGCGGGATCGCCCCAGCAGAGCAGCCGGTCGACGATCTCCTCCACGGACCCGGCGGCGTAGCAGGCGTCGATCCACTCCCGGTGCGCGGCCAGTTCACCCTCGGGCGCGGCCCCGGCGAAGGCGGCCACCACGTCCGCCGCCTCACCGTCCGCGAGCGCCGCGGTGAGCTCCGCGAGCCGACCGGAGGGCACGTAGTGGTCGGCGAGCCCGCACAGCAGGGCGTCCGCGGCGCCCACCGCCGTGCCGGTCAGGGCCAGATGCGTGCCCAGCTCACCCGGCGCCCGCGACAGGAGGTACGTCCCGCCGACGTCCGGCACGAAACCGATGATCGTCTCCGGCATGGCGACCCGCGAACGCTCCGTGACGACCCGCACGCCGCCATGGGCCGAGACCCCGACGCCACCGCCCATCACATAGCCGTCCATGAGGGCGACATAGGGCTTCGGATAGTGCGCGATGCGGGAGTTGAGCACGTACTCGTCGTGCCAGAAGGCCGCCGACGCGGCGCCACCGCCCGCCAGGACGTCCGCGCGCACGGCCCGGATGTCACCGCCCGCGCACAGGCCCCGCTCCCCGGCGCCGGACACCACGACGGTGGCCACCGCCTCGTCCCGCTCCCAGGCGGTGAGCGCCTCGTCGATCAGGCGGACCATGGTGTGGTCCAGGGCGTTCAGCGCGCGGGGCCGGTTCAGGACGACGTGGGCCGCGCGGCCCTCGGTGTGCAGGAGGACCGGGGGCGATGCGTCATGGCTCACGGGGTGGTTCCGTCCTTCGGTAGTACGTCGTGAGGGGGCGCGTCCCCGGAGGCCCGGCGCGGTCCTGCGCTCTCCGCCGCGGCGCCGCCCGCCCCGGTGTCCTGGAACGCCGCCAGGATCCGCTCCGCGGCCGTTGTCGCGGTCACCGTCCCCTCGCGCACGCCCCGCTCCAGCTCCGGCGCGAGGCGCCGCACGTCCGGGTGGGCGTACAGCCGCCCCAGGAGCTCCTCGCGCACCATCGTCCACGTCCAGTCGACCTGCTGGTCGCGGCGCTTGGCGGCGAGACGGCCCGTGGAGTCCAGGAGCGCGCGGTGCTGCTCAAGGCGCTCCCACAACGTGTCGAGCCCGCTGCCCTCGCGGGCGCTGCAGCTGAGCACCGGCGGCGTCCACACCGCGTCTCTGCCGTGCATGAGGCGCAGCGCGCCCGCCAGTTCACGGGCCGCCGAGCGCGCGTCCCGCTCGTGCGGGCCGTCGGCCTTGTTGACGGCGATGACGTCCGCGAGCTCCAGAACACCCTTCTTGATGCCCTGGAGCTGGTCGCCGGTCCGGGCGAGCGTGAGCAGCAGGAACGAGTCGACCATGTTGGCCACGGCCGTCTCCGACTGGCCCACGCCGACGGTCTCCACGAGCACCACGTCGTAGCCCGCCGCCTCCATCACCACGATGGACTCACGGGTCGCCTTCGCCACGCCGCCCAGCGTCCCCGCCGTGGGCGAGGGGCGCACGAACGCCATCGGATCCACCGACAGGCGCTCCATGCGCGTCTTGTCACCCAGGATGGAGCCGCCCGTGCGCGTCGACGACGGGTCGACCGCGAGCACCGCCACCCGGTGACCGAGGGAGGTGAGCATCGTGCCGAGCGCGTCGATGAACGTCGACTTGCCCACCCCCGGCACCCCGCTGATGCCCACGCGCCGCGCCCGCCCCGCGTGCGGGAGCAGCTGCGTCAGCAACCGCTGGGCGAGGACGCGGTGTTCGGGCTTGGTGGACTCCACGAGCGTGATGGCGCGCGCGATGTGCGCGCGCTTGCCGTCGAGAACGCCCTTCACATAACTGTCGAGATCGATCGTCGGTGCCATGGGGTCAGCGGCTCACAGCCCGTTCCCGGGACCGTCGGCGGTCTGTTCGTCCTCGGGGCCTTCGGCCGTCAGCTCGTGACCGAGACTCACCGCGAGCCGCCGCACCAGGTCGTACGCCGCGTCCGGGATCACCGTGCCCGGCGGGAACACGGCCGCCGCCCCCATCTCCAGGAGCGTCGGCACGTCCTGCGGGGGAATGACGCCCCCCACGACGATCATGATGTCCTCGCGGCCCTCGGCGGCGAGCTCCTCGCGCAGCGCGGGCACCAGCGTCAGATGCCCGGCCGCCAGCGAGGACACGCCCACGATGTGCACGTCCGCCTCGACGGCCTGCCGCGCCACCTCCCCGGGCGTCTGGAACAGCGGGCCGACGTCGACGTCGAAGCCCAGGTCGGCGAAGGCCGTCGCGATGACTTTCTGGCCGCGGTCATGGCCGTCCTGGCCCATCTTGGCGACCAGGATGCGCGGACGGCGCCCCTCGGCCTCCTCGAAGGACTTCACCAGCGCGCGGGTGCGCGCCACGGACGGCGACGGGCCTGCTTCGGTGCGGTACACACCCGAGATCGTACGGATCTGGCCCGCGTGCCGCCCGTACGCCTTCTCCAGGGCGTCCGAGATCTCCCCGACCGTGGCCTTCGCACGGGCCGCGTCCACGGCGAGCGCCAGGAGGTTGCCCTCGAGGCCGGTGCCGGAGCCGCGCTCGGCGGCGGCCGTCAGCTTGGCCAGCGCGTCCTGGCAGACCGCTTCGTCGCGCTCGGCGCGCAGCCGCCGCAGCTTCTCGATCTGCTGCGTGCGCACCGAGGAGTTGTCGACCTTCAGGACCTCGATCTGCTCGTCGCTGTCCACGCGGTACTTGTTCACACCGATCACCGGCTGGCGGCCCGAGTCGATCCGCGCCTGCGTCCGCGCCGCGGCCTCCTCGACGCGCAGCTTCGGAATGCCCGCGTCGATGGCCTGCGCCATGCCGCCCGCGGCCTCGACCTCCTGGATGTGCTGCCAGGTGCGGCGCGCCAGGTCGTAGGTCAGCCGCTCCACGTAGGCGCTGCCGCCCCACGGGTCGATGACGCGACAGGTCCCCGACTCCTGCTGGATGAGCAGCTGCGTGTTGCGCGCGATACGGGCCGAGAAGTCCGTGGGCAGCGCCAGCGCCTCGTCGAGGGCGTTGGTGTGCAGCGACTGGGTGTGGCCCTGCGTGGCGGCCATCGCCTCCACACACGTACGCGTCACGTTGTTGAACACGTCCTGCGCGGTCAGCGACCAGCCCGAGGTCTGCGAATGCGTGCGCAGAGACAGCGACTTGGGGTTCTGCGGGTCGAACTGCTTGACCAGCTTGGCCCACAGCAGACGCGCCGCCCGCAACTTGGCGACCTCCATGAAGAAGTTCATGCCGATCGCCCAGAAGAACGAGAGCCGCGGCGCGAACGCGTCCACGTCCAGGCCCGCCTCCCGCCCCGCCCGCAGATACTCCACACCGTCCGCGAGCGTGTACGCCAGCTCCAGATCGGCCGTCGCCCCGGCCTCCTGGATGTGATAGCCGGAGATCGAGATGGAGTTGTAGCGCGGCATCTTCTGCGAGGTGTACGCGAAGATGTCGGAGATGATCCGCATGGAGGGCTTGGGCGGATAGATGTAGGTGTTGCGGACCATGAACTCCTTGAGGATGTCGTTCTGAATGGTCCCCGCCAGCTTCTCCGGCGGCACGCCCTGCTCCTCGGCGGCGACGATGTACAGCGCGAGCACCGGGAGCACCGCGCCGTTCATCGTCATCGACACGGTCATCCGGTCCAGCGGAATGCCGTCGAACAGCTGACGCATGTCGTAGATCGAGTCGATGGCCACGCCCGCCATGCCGACGTCACCGGTCACCCGCGGGTGATCGCTGTCGTAGCCGCGGTGCGTGGGCAGGTCGAAGGCCACCGAGAGGCCCTTCTGCCCGGCGGCCAGATTGCGGCGGTAGAAGGCGTTGGACTCCTCGGCGGTGGAGAAGCCCGCGTACTGGCGGATCGTCCACGGCTGGTTCACGTACATCGTCGGATACGGCCCGCGCAGATACGGCGCCACACCCGGATACGTGCCCAGGAAGTCCAGGCCCTCCACGTCCGCGCCGGTGTACAGCGGCTTGACCGCGATGCCCTCCGGCGTCTCCCAGAGCAGGTCGTCCGCGTCCTTGCCGGTGACCGCCTCGACGGCGGCGCGCCACTGCCCGGCGGAGCCCTGCGGCGGCGCACCCGCCCCCAGGCCGATGCCGGAGAAGTCGGGGATCGTCATGGCGCCACTCCCATGAGGTCGAGGGTGGAGGACAGCACGGCCACGGCGTCACAGCCGGCGAAGACGTACGCGTCGATGTTCTCGCCGTACTCGCCGGGCCGCCCCGCGAGGAACACGTGCCGGGCGCCCGCCGCCTTCAGCGCGGCCGCGACGGCCGCCGCCTCCTCGGCGTACAGCGCGTCGCTCGAACACAGACAGGCGACCGTCGCCCCGCTGGCCAGGAACGCGTCGGCGGCGGAGTCGGCCGTCACCGACACCGGGTCGTGGACCGGCTCGACACCGCCCGCCTGGAAGAGGTTCGCGGCGAACGAGGCGCGCGCCGTGTGCGCGGCCGCCGGGCCGAGCGCGGCCAGGAACACCTTCGGCCGGGCGCCGGTCGCCGCCAGATGGGCGTCCGAGCGGGACCGCAGCGCCTCGTACGCCTCGTCGCGGCGCACCCGCGGCAGACCGCCCGTCGGCCCCGCGGGCGCGGGCTCGCGCTCGACCGGCTTCTCGCCGAGGTGCGGGAACTCGCTGACGCCGGTGATCGGCTCGCGCCGCTTGGCGAGCTTGCGGCTGCGCTCGGCCCAGGTCGCCGCGAGGCGCTCGCCGAGCAGACCCGAGCGCAGGGCCGCCGCCTGGCCGCCCGCCCGCTCGATCTCCTGGAAGAACGCCCAGGCCGCGTCGGCCAGTTCGGCGGTCAGCCGCTCCACGTACCAGGAGCCGCCCGCCGGGTCGATGACCCGTGACAGATGCGACTCCTCAAGGAGGATCGTCGAGGTGTTGCGGGCGATCCGGCGCGCGAACGCGTCCGGCCGGCCCAGGGCGTGGTCGAAGGGCAGGACCGTGACCGCGTCGGCGCCGCCCACCCCGGCGGCCAGGCTGGCCACCGTCGTCCGCAGCATGTTCACCCACGGGTCGCGGCGGGCCATCATCACCGGGGACGTCACCGCGTGCTGCCGCTGGGCGCCCGCGCCCGCGTCGCCGCACGCCTCGGCCACCCGGGCCCACAGCTGCCGCGCCGCCCGCAGCTTGGCGATGGTCAGGAACTGGTCGGCGGTGGCCGCGTAGCGGAACTCCAGCTGCGCGCACGCCTCTTGGAGCGACAGGCCCGCGTCCGTCAGGAGCCGCAGATACGCGACACCCGTCGCGAGCGAGGCGCCGAGCTCCTGCGCGGCCGAGCCGCCCGCCTCGTGGTACGGCAGCGCGTCCACGACCAGGGCCCGCAGACCGCCGTACTCACGGCCGAGGAGCCGCGCGAGCTCCACGGCGGCGTCCGCGCCCAACTCCTCACCCGTACGCGCCTCGTACCCCAGCGGGTCGGCGCCGAGCGTGCCGCGCGCCGCGCTCTTGGCGACGCCCGCCGCGTCCACGAGCCCGAGGAAGGCCCGCGCCGCCGACTCGTACGCCGCACCGGCGTCCAGGGCGACCGGGGCCAGGTCCAGATACACGCCGTCGAGCGCCCGCTCCAGGCCGGACACGGGCAGCGCGTCCGGGTCGAGGGTCAGCCACAGCGAGGTGACGCCGTTCTCCAGGTCGGCGAGGACCGCTTCGTTCGTGCTACCGGGGTCGCTCGTCGCGTGCCGCTGGCGCACGTCCCAGCCGGTGGCGGCGGCGCCCGCGGCGCAGCCGCCCCGCACGAAGGGGGCGAAGCCCGGGTGGCCCACGTCGGCCACGGCGTCACGGGCGGTGTACAGCGGGCGGGTGCTGAGCCCGTCCTCTAGCGCGGTGGACAGCGCTTCCTCGGCCGCCGCCCCCGATACGTCCTTGCCCGACTTGCGCAGTACGCCTTCCACCAGGCGCTGCCACTGCTCATGGGTCGCATCAGGGAATTCGGCGGCCAGCGAAAGCCCGTCGTCAGGCAGGACCGTCATGCGTCGATGCTAGGGCGGAAACAGCACCTGATGCCGAGGCTCGGCTGTGACCTTGGACTCTTTGGATGCTCTTGAACTCGGGCGGCGTGAACGCTATTGCTGCACGTCACAGAAGGGGCATCAGGGGTGATGTGGGGTTCGGGAGGGGTTTGCCCAATGCCGCCGATTGAGGTAGAGGGGACCCGGTGGCGAACCGCGTGTACTCGCTCTCGAGCCGGAAGCCCGTCGTCCAGGCGAGGAGGCGGCTCGGGCGGTTGTCGCGTGCACAGGACCAGCTCGCGGTGCGGCCGCGCGCCGCGATGTCCGCCGTGAGCGCCGTCACGCAGGCGTGGGCGAGCCCCCTGCGGCGGTGCTCGGGGGCGGTGGCGACGGCCACGTCCTCGTACGCCGCGCCCGCGAAGTAGGAGCAGGCCACGGAGAGGACCCGGCCGCCGCGGTCGAAGGCGGCGACCGCGCGCCCGCAGGCGGCGAGCCCCTCGGCGCCGCCCCAACTGTCGTGGATCCAGTCGGAACCGGGCCACCCCGCCGCCAGCGCGGCCGCGTCGCCCGCCGCCAGCGGGCGGACCCGCACCCCGCGCGGCGGGCGCGTGGCGGCCACCGGCTCCCGGTGGACGTACACCATCCGCTCGACGGGCACCAGGCGTTCGAACGCGGCACCGAGCACGGGCAGGAAGCGCAGCGGGGCATCGACGTGCCCGGCCGCGAACGGCGCCAGCCCCGCGGCCGTCACCGCGCGCGGGTCGCCGCGCAGCACGACGTGCCCGGCACAGGTCACCGCGAGTGCGCGCGGCGCCTCGGCACGGTCCGCCCACCACTGCCCGGCGCCGTGCGCCAGGACGTGTTCGGGCAGGGCGGCGGTCCCGGGCGCCCCGACGGCGAACCAGTCGGAGAGCGCGGGAAGTTGACGCGGCTCGAGCGGGATCACGGAAGCCGACCTCCAGGGGTGTCAACAAGCGATCGAGAGGATAGAGGGCGCACGCGAAGGGACGCGCCCGGCCGTGAGGCGCCCGGCCGTGAGGCGCCCGGCCGTGATGCGCCTGGCCGTGATGCGCCTGGCCGTGACGCGCCTGGCCGTGACGCGCCCGGCCGTGACGCGCCCGGCCGTGACGCGCCCGGCCGTGACGCGCCCGGCCGTGACGCGCCCGGCCCGGCCGCACGGACAGCGGCCGGGCCGGGCGCGGGAACCGGCGGCTCCGTCAGGAGGCGTGGCCGACCAGCACGTCGGCCAGCTTGCTGAGGCGCCTGACCGTGCGGTCGTCGCGGGCGGCCGCGGCCGGCTCCACCCGCTCGGCACGGTCGTAGTACGCGCCGTTGACGATCTCGACGGCCGGGTCGCACAGACGCACCACGTGGGCGGCGCCCTCGGCGGCGGTCGTGCCCTCGTGCGCGTACAGCGCCAGCAGCGCCGTGTCGCACACGCCCGGGTGCACGGACACCGCGGTCACGCGCGGATCGGCGGCGAAGACGGTGAGCGCGAGCTGCGACTGGGCGTAGGCGGCCAGGCGCGCGTAGCGGCGGAGGCGCTGGGGGTCGCTCCACTGGATCGACGCCGTGCGGTGCAGCGACGAGGAGACATTGACGACGCGGCCGCCCGGATCGCTGGTGAGCGCGGGTTCCAGGAGGCTGGTCAGGAGGTAGTGCGCGAGGAAGTTCACCTGGAAGGCGATCTCGTTGCCGTCGGCGGTGACCGTGTGCCGCTCGGGCGCCGCGATGCCCGCGTTGTTCACCAGGATGTCCAGACGCGGGTGCTCGGCCACGACGCGCCGCGCGAGCTCCTCGACCTCCTCCAGACGCGTGAAGTCGGCGGCGACGGCGTTAGGGCGCGCCGCGCCGGCGCGGGCCGAGGCGGCGAGCGCGTCGACGGCGGCCCGCGCCTCGTCGCCGGTACGGCCGTGCACCAGCACGGTGACGCCGCGCTCGGCCAGCAGGCGGGCGGTCTCGAAGCCGATGCCGGAGGTGGCTCCGGTCACGAGCGCGGTACGGCCGGACAGTGAGGCAGAAGACATGACTGTGTTCCTGTGTCGGGGCATGCCGGGGCGGCCCCCGGCGGGGGCGGGCATGCGGGTGGGGAGCTGTGACCCGCGAAGGAGGCCGGTGAATCCGTGAAGGGGCCGTGCACGCTCGTCAGGAGCGCCGGGTCACGGCGGGAAGGGCGCCAACGGGTGTCGGCGGTGGTGGTGAGTGCCGCGGATACGGCGGATACGGCGGGCGTGGCGGGCGCAGCGGATGCGGCGGATGCGGTGCGGGTTGAGCGCCCCGTCAGGAGAACGGGCGCGCGACCGGCACCACCGTATGAGGCGGCCGGTCGTCATGGCGCGCGAAGCTGTTCACGATCCTCATCCAACTGGCCCCTGAGCTGGCCTTCAAGCCGTCCCTGCGGTCCTTGACGGGCCCCTGATACGTGCCGCGCCTCCCCTGGGCACGGCCCGCCCCTCAGGCGTCAAGACCGCGTCAAGAGGCCCTGATGACACATCAGGAGAGCGTCAACAAGAACAGGAACCTCCGGAACCGGCCCAAGACTGATCACTGCGGGGGGACGGACGAACGGACCCCGGTGCGGGATCGGAGGCCGTGTGACGACGACCACCGCCGACAGCGCACCCATCCTGATACGGGGGTAACGGGGGTCGGGGCGGGTGCGCCCCGCAGCGGGCATCCCTCGTCCGTCCAAGCGGACGTCCCGGGTCGCGGCCACGAGGGGGCCGGGGCCCGGGACGTTTTCGTGTCCCCCTCCTCATCGCTGGCTCCCTTGGGCCTCCAGCCGTCGTTGCTCACAGTGGCTGTTCGTTGTGACTCTCGGAAACGGATGGGGCACATCGGTTTGACGAGGCGCCACGCGGATACGCGACCCGCCAGATCGCCCACCGACCCGATGTGACGCATGACGAGCGAGCCGACCGCCGACAGGGGAGTGAGGATGAGCGACCGAGGCCAGAACAAGACGGGCCCCTTGCGGGACGACGAGCTGAAGAGGGAGCTACGCGGGCAACTCCCCAGCGGCCACGAAACCCGTGCGCGCGAGGAGCGGGCCCTGGAACCCTCCGGCGAGGACCAGCCCGCCGTCGACCCGATGCCCGTACCGCCACGGCCGGGCTCGACACCACCCGGAGTGACCCCGAGGGAAGTGGAACTGCGCGGCGAACTGGCCCGCCATCTCAGCCGCCGTGCCTACCCCCTCCACCGCGACGAACTGGTGCGGACCCTGCGCGACCACCACGCGCCGGACCGCCTCGTCGACCTCGCGGCACGACTCCCCGACGACCGGCCCTACGCCAGCGCCCAGGACATCGCCCGAGGACTCGCCGACGGCTGAGGACATGTAAGAGACGCGTCAACGCCGTTGGGCCCGCCGTATGAGAGACATCAAGAGCAACGGCGAACGCGCTGGTGGGCGCTTTGCTGAACGGGACCGCACTAATTTCTGTGGGCCCGTTCCGCTGCGGCCGCGTACGGTCGCGGGCAGGGTCCGCCCGCACTGTCAGGAGGCGGCACACGATGACCCGGGTGCTGGTGGTCGAGGACGACCCACAGCTCGTACGGGCTCTGGAGATCAACCTCAAGGCGCGTATGTACGAGGTGGACGCGGCGGTCGACGGGGGCACGGCCCAGCGTCTGGCGTCGGCGCGGCCGCCGGACGTGGTCCTCCTTGATCTCGGACTGCCCGACATGGACGGCATCGATCTGATCGGCTGGCTGCGCGGATTCAGCCGCGCCCCGATCCTCGTCGTATCCGCCCGCCAGGCCTCCGACGAGAAGGTCGCGGCGCTCGACGCGGGCGCCGACGACTACATACCCAAACCCTTCAGCATGGACGAACTCCTCGCCCGGCTGCGGGCCGCGGCCCGCAGGACCCGGCCCGCCGACCACGAACAGACCCCGGCCCTCGTCGAGACGCCGGGCTTCACCCTCGACCTCCTGGCCAAGAAGGCCTTGCGCGACGGCCACGTCGTACGCCTCACCCCGACCGAGTGGCACTTCCTCGAAGTCCTGATCCGCCACCGCGGCCGCCTCGTCAGCCAACAGCAACTGCTCGGCGAGGTATGGGGACCCTCGCACAGCACACGCACTAACTACCTGCGCGTGTACATGGCCCAGCTGCGCCGCAAGCTGGAGCCGGACCCGGCCCATCCACGGCACCTGATCACCGCGCCGGGCATGGGCTACCGGTTCGAAGAGTGACGGCTTCGAGCGGTGACAGTTCGAACGGTGACGGCTTCGAGCGTGACAGCTTGAGCAGGGACAGCGGGGCGGGCCCGCGGCGGGGCCGGGCGTCACCCACGCCCGGCCCCGTTCACCCGTTCCGGGCCTGCCGACCGGGGGGCGCGTCAGCAGAGTGTCAGCGTGCGCCCCTTTACCGTCAACGGCACGTCATGGACAGTCGGTTGACACCCCGTGCCGGGCATAACGTCACCATGTGCCCGCTGCCCGGCACCGGGCCCCCGGCGCCCCGCACCGACCGAGGCCGCGGCGCCCGACCGACCCACGAGAGCCTCGCCCGAGGCTGCTCAAGGAGGAACCATGACCCAGCCCCTGGTGTGCGGCGAAGACCCCGAGCCTGCCGAACGGGGCCCGGCCGGACCCCTTTTCGTCCCCGTCCGGCCGGGACCCGCGGGCTGTATCGCCCGCCTGTTCCGCACACCCGTCGGCGGCCGGACCGCCGTCGCCTTCACCACCGAGCAGCGGCTGGCCGCCACCCTCGGCGCCCGCCAGCCCTGGATCCGCCTCGCCGAACCGGCGCTGCGCGCCCTCACCGAACCACTGGGCGTCACCGGCGTCACCGTCGACCCGCGGCTCACCTCCGATACACCAGCCACCCCCGTGCCGCCGGTCACCGTGCCGTCCGTCGCCGCCTCTTCCGCCCACCGCCCCGCACGCCGACGGGAAGGGGACCCGCTGACCGCGGGCGCGCTGCGCGTCACCGGAGCCGCCGCCCTGGTCGGCGCGCTGACCGCCTGGATCGGCTGACACGGCCCGGTGACGATGTGAAGACGAGGCGAAACGAGGACCCCGCCATGACCCTTGCCGACCTGCCCGCGGCCCGCGACCACACCGCGCTCCCCACCCCGCCCGCACCACCGCCCCCGCCCCCCGCACACCTGGACGCCGACGACGACCTCACGGTCTGGCCGCACTCCACCACCCGCCTCCCGCACGGCGACCTGTCCGTCGGCGGCGTGGCACTCACCGACATAGCCGACCGCTTCGGCACTCCCGCCTACCTCCTGGACGAAGCCGACGTACGCGACCGCTGCCGCACCTATCTGCACGCCTTCCCCCACACCGACGTCCTGTACGCGGCCAAGGCCTTCCTGTGCCGCGCCATGGCGCACTGGGTCGCGGAAGAGGGACTCGGCCTCGACGTGTGCTCCGCCGGCGAGCTCGAACTCGCCGTCACCACCGGCTTCCCCGCCCACCGCATCGTCCTGCACGGCAACGCCAAGAGCCCGCAGGACCTGCACGCCGCCCTGCGGCTCGGCGTCGGACGCATCGTCATCGACAGCGCCTCGGAAATCGCCCGGCTCGCCTCGGCCGTGCCCCACGGCAGCCGCCAGAAGGTCCTCGTCCGCGTCGTACCAGGCATCGCCGCGGGCGGCCACAGCAAGATCCGCACCGGCACCGAGGACCAGAAGTTCGGCCTGTCCATCACCGACGGCTCCGCCCAGCACGCCATCGCCCGCATCCTCGACCAGCCCGGACTCGAACTGGTCGGCCTGCACTGCCACTTGGGCTCCCAGATCACCACGGACAAGCCCTACCTGTGCGCCGTGCGCCGCCTCGTCGGCCTGATGGCCCGCATCAAGGACCACCACGGCATCACCCTGCCCGAACTGGACCTCGGCGGCGGCCACGGCATCGCCTACCGCCCCGGCGAGGACGCACTCGACATCACCACCCTCGCCCGCAAGGTGCGCGCCGAACTCACCGAGAGCTGCGCGGCGGCCGGCCTCCCCGTGCCCCGCCTGATCGTCGAACCCGGCCGCGCCATCGCAGGACCCGCAGGCGTCGCCCTCTACCGCGTCCTGTCCGTGAAGCGCACCAGCGAACGGACCTTCGTCGCCGTCGACGGCGGCATGAGCGACAACCCACGCCCCGCCCTGTACGGAGTGCGCTACCTGCCCCGCCTCATCGGGCGCCGCTCCACCGCCGAACCCACCACCGTCACCGTCGTCGGCCGCCACTGCGAAGCCGGGGATGTCCTCGCCACCGACATCCAACTGCCCGGCGACACCCACCCCGGCGACCTGCTCGCCGTACCCGTCGCGGGCGCCTACCACCTGTCGATGGCCTCCGGCTACAACCTCGTCGGCCGCCCACCGGTCGTCGCCGTCGCAGACGGCCACGCCCGCCTCCTCGTACGCCGCGAGTCCCTGGAGGACATCCGCAGCCGAGACGTCGGCCTCTAGCCGCACCGAAGGCGGGCCGCCCCCCTCACGCCCCCTCAGGGGCGGCCCGCCAGCGGGTCCGCACCCCCCGCCCCCGGACAGCTCCCACACCTGCCACGCCCTCCACACCCGGACCTCACCCGGACGACTCCTCCACGCCCTCGACGGCCCCACCTCACGACCCCACGAAGCGCAGCACCGCCAACACCCGGCGGCTGTACCCGCTCGCCGAAGGCAACTCCAACTTGTCGAAGATCGCGTTCACATACTTCTCCACCGCGCTCTGCGACACGTGCAACTGCTCCGCGATCGCCGCGTTCGTATGCCCCTGCGCCATCTTGCCCAGCACCTCGCGCTCCCGGTCCGTCAACCGCGCCAGCGGATCCACCTGCCTGCTGAACGTCAGCAACTGACGCACGACTTCCGGGTCGAAGGCCGTCCGCCCCGCACCCACCCGGTCCAGGGCGTCCAAGAACTCGTCGACCTGCACCACCCGGTCCTTCAGGAGATAGCCCACGCCCTCCGTCGCCGTGGTCAACAAATCCGTGGCATACCGCCGCTCCACATACTGGGACAGCACCAGAACCCCCGTACCCGGCCAGGAACGGCGGATCTCCAGCGCCGCGCGCAGCCCCTCGTCCGTATGTGTCGGAGGCATCCGCACATCCACGACCGCCGCGTCCGGCGGATCGGCCGCGATCGCGTCGAGCAACGCCTGCGCGTCCCCCACGGACGCCGTCACCTCATGCCCCTCGTCCGCCAACAGCCGGGACAGCCCCTCGCGCAGCAGCGTCGAATCGTCGGCGATCATTACACGCATGGCAACTCCGCGGTGATGACAGTGGGACCCCCGGCCGGACTGGCCACACTGAACGTACCGTCGAGCGCGGCGACCCTCCGCGTCAGGCCCAACAGCCCACCGCCCGCCGGATCGGCACCACCCCGGCCGTCGTCCTCCACCCGCAGCCGCAACACCCCCTCCGCACCCCGCGCACGCACCGTGACCAGGCTGGCGCCCGAGTGCTTCACCGCATTCGTCACGGCCTCGGCCGCCACGAAGTAGGCGACGGCCTGAGCCGTGGGCGGCGGCGCGTCCCGCAGCTCACAGTCGAGGCGCACCGGGATCGCGGCCCGCTCCGCGACCGTCTCCAGAGCCGCCGCCAGCCCGCCCTCGTCCAACGCCGCCGGATACACCCGCCAGGCCACCTCCCGCAGCTCCACCAGCGCCTGCTGACTCTCCTCATGCGCCTGGCGCAGCAGCGCCGCCGACTTCTCCGCATCCGGCGTACGACGGGCCCGGCCCAGCAGCATGCCCAGCGCCACCAGACGCTGCTGCACGCCGTCGTGCAGATCGCGCTCGATACGGCGCCGCTCGTCGTGCACCGCCTCCACCACACCCGCGCGGCTCTCCGCCAGCTCCCCGATCCGGCGCTGCATGCGCTGACGGGCACTCGGCCCGAGGAAGTGCCGCGCGAGGCGCTCGTCCATCAGCGCCACCGCCCGTACCCCCTGAGCCGCCAGGAACAGCAGGAACATCCCACCAAAGCCCGAGACGCCCATGGTCATCGGCCATCTGCTCAGATCGACCGCGGCCCAGCCCCACAGCAGCAACGAGGCATAGCCCCCACCTATCAAGGCGCACACCAGGACCAGGCCGCCGAGCAGCCCCACCGGCCAGCGCGTGGCGACGAAGGCCAGCGCGGGCGCACCGCTCGTCGGCGGCGCTATCTCCGACCCGTACCACCTCGCCATCCGGCGCCGCTGCCCGGCGGCCCACCGGCGGGCGACCCGAGCGACCACGGCCGACTCGCCCCGGCCCGCGCCGGACCGCCCGAGCGTGAGCAGCAGCCAGAGGCCCGACGCCAAGGTGAGGACCAGCTCGACGATCGCGCTGAGGAATCCGAGCAACACGCCCACGGCGACGCGCAGTCGGCGCATGAAATAGCTCCGCATGATCAATCACGCTAGTCGAGCGCCGCGCTCCGCGGACTGCGGAAAACCGCACACCTCACTGAGGGACCCCACAGCCCCGCCCTACGGAGCCCCACAGCCCAACTCTGCGGCGCCCCCCATACCGCCCTGGCCTGCACATTCCGTAGCGTCGACGACATGATCCTCACAGCCGAGCACGCACTCCACGCACCCCTCCTCACCCCCCACGCGTCCGCATCACCGGACGCCCCCGCGAGCGGCATAGCGGGCTGGGCCGCCGACCTCATGGACTCCCTCGGCGCGGCAGGCGCGGGCGCCGCCATCGCGCTGGAGAACCTCTTCCCGCCCCTGCCCAGCGAAGTCATCCTGCCCCTCGCCGGATTCGCCGCGAGCCAGGGCAAGTTCAGCCTCCTCGCCGCGCTCCTGTGGACCACCGCCGGATCAGTGGCGGGAGCCATCGCCCTCTACGCCATCGGCGCCCTGCTCGGCCGCGACCGCACCGTCGCGATCGCCGCCCGCCTGCCGCTGGTCAAGACGTCCGACATAGAGAAGACAGAAGCGTGGTTCGCCCGCCACGGCACCAAAGCCGTGTTCTTCGGCCGCATGGTGCCCATCTTCCGCAGCATGATCTCGATACCGGCGGGCATCGAGCGCATGCCCCTACCGGTCTTCCTCGGTCTCACCACCGCGGGCAGCCTCATCTGGAACAGCGGCTTCGTGCTCGTCGGCCATGCCCTGGGCACCCGCTGGCACGAAGTCACCGACGTCGTCGGCCTCTACTCGAAGGCCGTCCTCGGCATCGTCGCCCTCACCGCCCTGGCCTTCGTGGTGGCCCGCATACGCAAAGCGGGCCGCGGCGCGCACCGGGCACGGAGCTGACCGTGCCGGGCACGCGGACCACGGCCCGCCCGACGAGTGTGGCCTCCCGGTACGCGGGAGACCGCGCGTCAGAGAATCGCGCCCGGCGCGTACGCCGCAGCCGCGGGGTGCTCCTTGAGCACCGCCTCGATCTGCGCGACGACCGCGGCGACCTGCGCCCCGGCAGCGCCGGTGAACGACAGTTTGTCGGCCATCAGCTCGTCCAGCTGCGCGCGGTCCAGCGGAATCCGGGAGTCGGCGGCCAGCTTGTCGAGGAGCTCGTTGCGCTCGACGCCCTGCTCCCGCATGGCGAGCGCGGAAGCCACCGCGTTCTCCTTGATCGCCTCGTGGGCCTCCTCACGGCCCACACCCGCCCGCACCGACGCCATGAGGACCTTGGTGGTGGCGAGGAACGGCAGATAGCGGTCCAGCTCCCGGGCGACGACAGCGGGGAACGCACCGAACTCGTCGAGCACCGTCAGGAACGTCTCAAGGAGCCCGTCCAGCGCGAAGAACGCGTCGGGCAGGGCCACACGGCGGACCACGGAGCACGACACGTCGCCCTCGTTCCACTGGTCGCCGGCCAGCTCGGCGGTCATGGAGGCATAGCCGCGCAGGATGACCGTCAGACCGTTGACACGCTCGCAGGAGCGGGTGTTCATCTTGTGCGGCATGGCGGACGAGCCGACCTGGCCCGGCTTGAAGCCTTCGGTGACCAGCTCGTGCCCGGCCATCAGCCGGACCGTCTTCGCCAGGGACGACGGCGCGGCGGCCAGCTGCACGAGCGCCGTGACGACCTCGTAGTCGAGGGAGCGCGGGTAGACCTGACCGACGGAGGTGAAGGCACTGTCGAAGCCCAGATGCGTCGCGATGCGGCGCTCCAGATCGGCGAGCTTGTCCGCGTCGCCACCGAGCAGGTCCAGCATGTCCTGAGCGGTGCCGACGGGGCCCTTGATGCCACGCAGCGGGTAGCGGCCGAGGAGGTCCTCAAGACGGCGATAGGCGACGAGCAGCTCGTCGGCGGCGGTCGCGAAGCGCTTGCCGAGGGTCGTCGCCTGAGCGGCCACGTTGTGCGAGCGGCCCGCCATGACCAGCTCCGCGTACTCGCCGGAGAGCCGGCCGAGCCGCGCGAGCACCGCCACCGTGCGGTCCCGCACCAGCTCCAGGGAGAGCCGGATCTGCAGCTGCTCCACGTTCTCCGTCAGATCGCGGGAGGTCATGCCCTTGTGGACGTGCTCGTGTCCGGCGAGGGCGTTGAACTCCTCGATGCGGGCCTTCACATCGTGGCGCGTGACCTTCTCACGCTCGGCGATGGAGGCCAGGTCGACCTGGTCGAGGACCCGCTCGTAGTCGGCGAGCGCCGCGTCCGGCACCTCGATGCCGAGGTCCTTCTGCGCGCGCAGCACGGCGAGCCAGAGCTGACGCTCGAGCTTGACCTTCTGCTCGGGCGACCAGAGCGTGGCGAGCTCGGCGGAGGCGTAACGCCCGGCGAGGACGTTCGGGATACGGGGCTTAGCAGGCGCAGCAGTCACAGTCGGCCATTCTACTGGCGGTTTCTGCAGGCCAGCGCCATGGCTGGGTTCGTCTGAATCTACGAGGGGGAGGGGCGGGGTGGGGAGGGGGGGAGGGGCCCCACCCCCCGTCTGACAGTCACCTCAGCGTGTAGCCCCCATCCGGATACAACGTAGACCCCGTCGTATAGCCGTTCCCGAACAGATAGAGCACCGCGTGGGCGATCTCGTCCTCGCTGCCGAGGCGGTGCAGGAGGGTGTCCCTGCGGTACTGGGCGAAGGCCTGCTCGCGGGCTTCGGCGGGGCGGCCCTGCCACAGGTTGCCGTCGATGGTGCCGGGGGAGACGACGTTGACGCGTACGGGGGCGAGCTCGACGGCGAGGCCGCGGGCGAGGCCTTCGAGGGCGGCGTTGCAGGCGGCGTAGGCGGGCGCGGGGCCCGGTGGGCGCGCGCCCGCGGCGCCGGACATCAGGACCACGGACCCGTCGGCCGTGAGCTTGGGCGCGGCGAGCCGCACCGCGTGGTACTGGCCCCAGAACTTGGCGACGAAGGGGCTCTCGGCGTCCTCGTCGCTCAGTTCCAGCATGGGGCCGACCCGGTAGGTGCCCGCGGTGGTGAGGAGGTGGTCGACGCGTTCCACGGGGGCGAAGAACGCGGCGAGGGAGGCGCGGTCGGTGACGTCCACGGTGTGCCAGGTCGCGGCGTCCCCCAGTTCCTGGGCCGCGGCGGCGAGCCGGTCGGCGGACCGCCCGCCGAGCACCACCCGGGCACCTGCGGCCACCGCCTGGTGGGCGACGCGGAGCCCGATGCCGGAGCCGCCGCCGATGAGGACGATGGTACGGCCGTGCAGGGGCCCCGGGCCGGGCACGGCGGCGGGGGCCGTGGGGCGAGGGGCGGGAGGCGGGGTGGTCATGGCGCGATCCTTGTCGGGGTGGGGAGCAGGAGTGATCCACTTCTGTTCCGGCCAACTCCCGAGATCGCGACGGCATTCCGTGCAAGGGGGTACAGCTTGTACCCGGCCACCCGGCCACCCGGCCACCCGGCCACCCGGCTGGGCCGGGCACGAGTGGCTGTGCCGCCGGGCTCAGGAGGGGTCCGGCTCCACGCGGTGCCAGCCCTGGACCGGGCCGGGCGACGCGGTGTCGGTCGGGGTGACCCAGAAGGCGCGGCCCGTCGTGGGGTCCACGTGGGCGCCTGTCCGGCCGTCGCCGGAGGAGCGGCCCGTCAGTCGGCGGCCGATCCACGGGGCCAGGTGCTGCCGGGCGAAGCGGGCGTCGGCGACGCGCCGCGCGGACCAGGACGGGGGCACGGCGACGGGCAGCGGTGCCTGCCAGTCCTCCTGGGGCTCGTACCCGAGCGTCTGCCAGACCGCCTCGGCGACCCTGCGGTGCCCCTCCGCCGTCAGATGCAGGCGGTCCACGTCCCACATGCGCTGGTCGCCGAGCGCCGCCGACCCGTACAGATCGACGACGACGGCGCCGTGGCGGGCCGCGAGGTCGTCGACGTGGGAGAAGAGCTCCTCCATGCGGGGCCGGAACCGTTCGAGGACCGGGCCTTGGCGGCCGGGGCTGCGCATCAGGACGAGCTGCTTGCAGGACGGGGCGAGGGTCTCCACGGCCTGTTCGAGCAGACCGCGTACGCGCCCCATGTCGCACTTGGGGCGCAGGGTGTCGTTGAGGCCGCCCACGAGCGTGATCACATCGGCGCCGAGCGCGGCGGCGACGCCGACCTGCTCGTCGACGATCTGCCCGATGAGCTTGCCCCGCACGGCGAGGTTGGCGTACCGGAAGCCGGGGGTGCGGGCGGCGACGCGCTCGGCCAGGACGTCCGCCCAGCCGCGGTAGCCGCCGTCGGGCAGCAGGTCGGACATGCCCTCGGTGAAGGAGTCGCCGACCGCGACGAGGCTGGAGTAGGTGGCGTTGATCTGCATGGCGGGGTCGATGGTATCCCGCGGGTGCGGGCCGGGCCCGAGGTGTCGATGGCACCCGGGCCCGAGCCGCCGCTGGCGCCCGGACCTGAGCCGCTGACGGCACCTGGCCTGAGCCCCGGATGGCACCCGGGCCCGGGTGCGGCCGCGCCCCCCCAGGCCGCCGCGCGACCCCGGCCCTGCCCGACGCGCGGCCCCCGCTCAGGCCGACGCGCGGCCCCCCCGCTCAGGCCGCAGTGAAGCGCCCGCTCGGCTCCCCGTGCAGCCGCCCCCGCGGCACCGCGCGGCCGAACGCGGCGAGCAGCAGGTCCTGGCCCGCTCCCCGCAGCGGCGCCCCGGAGCCGTACGTCCGGTCGAGGTCGTCGGCGCACAGCTGGACCCCGGCGAGGTCGGCGCCGAAGAACTTGGCGCCCTTGACGGTGACGTGGTCCAGGAGGATCCGCACCCGGTCCTCCGGTACGCGCCGGTCCACGCCGAGGGCCACCGTGATGTCCATGCCGTGCACGACGTCGTGGCCGAGCGCGCTGGCGAAGCCGCCCACAGGAGGGGTCCACGGGTGGTGTGCGTGCTCGCGCAGGAAACCGGCGAGCTCGTCCGTCCCGTACGCCGCCGCGTCCGCGCGGGCGCACCGGTCCGTCATGCGGTGCAGACTGCCGCCCGCCCTGACGAGCTGCCACAGGACGCGGGGGAGCGGGTAGCGGAAGCCGAGCGACATGTGCGCCGCGACCTCCCGCACCCGCCAGCCCGCGCACAGCGACGGTGCGTCCCACTGCTCGGGCGTCAGGCTCTCCAGGAGGTCGGCGAGGTCGCGGCGCTCGGCCGCGATGGCGGACCGTATGTGCTGTTCCGATGTGGTTCCGGGACCCGTGCCCCGTGTGTTCCCCATGGTTCCAAGATCCAAGGGGCGGTGCGACAAGTCCAAGAGCCAGTACGTCTGGTGACTAGCATTCCTGGTTATGGAACTTCGCCAGCTGCGGTACTTCCTGACCGTCGTGGAAGAGGCCAACTTCACCCGCGCCGCGGCCCGGTTGCACGTGGCGCAGCCCGGGGTGAGCGCCCAGGTGCGTCAGCTGGAGAGGGAGTTGGGGCAGCGGCTCCTCGACCGTTCGGGCCGTACGGTCACCGTGACGGAGGCGGGCGCGGCGGTACTGCCGTACGCCCGTGCCGCGCTCGCCGCCGTGGAAGGGATGCGGCAGACGGCCGACGAGTTCACCGGGCTGCTGCGCGGCCGCGTCACGCTCGGGGTGGTCTCGGGCTCCGCGACCGGCATGTTCGGCGTGGCGGAGCTGCTCGCGGACTTCCACGACGACCATCCGCACGTGGAGATAGCCCTGACCGAGGACACGTCGGAGCGCATGCTGGCCGCGCTCCGGGCGGGCGAACTCGACATCGCCCTGGTCGGCCCGACGACCGACACCCCGCCCCAGGGCGTCCTCTGGGACATCGTGGTGGACGAACCGCTGGCGGCCGTCGTGGCCGAGGGCGACCCGCTGATCGCGTACGTGGAGGAACGCGCGGGCCTCGCGGAGACCGCCACCGCCCCCGGCCTCCCCCTGGCCGCGCTCGCCGAGCGCCCCCTCATCTGCCTGCTGCGGGGCACCGGGCTGCGGGCGGCCCTGGAACGGGCCTGTGCGCAGGCCGGGTTCGCGCCGCGGGTCGCCTTCGAGGCGGCCGCGCCCGATCTGGTCACCCAGCTGGCGGCGCGCGGCCTGGGCGTGGCGGTCTTCCCCGCGACGGAGGCGGAGGTCGCGGAGCTCGGCCTGCGGGCGCTGCCGTTCGCCGAGCCGGTGCCGCGCGGCCGGATCGCGCTCGCCCGCCGTGCGGACGGCCCGCAGGGGCCCGCCGCCCACGCCTTCCTCACCCGGCTCCAGGAGGCCCTCATGCCCGGGGCGGCCGACGCGTCGACAAGCGGTGCCAAGGGGCGCGACCATAAGGGCAGTTGAGGGCTCAACCGTGAGGCCTCGCTCCTGGAGAGGGGGCCGCCATGTGGAGCGCTGCCTTCTGGAAAGCCACCGCGGAGCGTGCCGTCCGCACCTTCGCGCAGGCACTCGCCGCGATCCTCGTCGCCGGGGCGACGAACCTCCTGGACGTGGCCTGGGCGGCGGCCCTCGGCACCGCGGGCATGGCGGCCCTGCTCGCCGTCCTGACCGCGCTCGGCTCGGCGAAGGTCGGCCCGCCCGGGCCCGGCTTCACGGAGACCCCGGACGGCGGAGGGCGCGCCCCCGTCGGCTGACGGAAGCGCGCCCTCCGGTGAGCTCGCGCAGAGGGACCAGCGGAGCTAGACGGGCTGCCCGAACAGCTCCCGCAGCACGTCCTCCATCGTGACCATGCCCGCCAGGCGGCCGTCCGCGCCGAGCACGGCGGCCACGTGCGTACGGCTGCCCCGCATGGCCGTGAGCACGCCGTCCAGCGGCGTGGTCTCGCGGACGCGCGCGATCGGCCGCATGTCCGCCACCCGGAAGGGCAGGTCGCGCGGGGTGACCTCCAGAGCGTCCTTGACGTGCAGATAGCCGACGATCCGCCGCCCCTCGTCGACGACGGGGAAGCGCGAGAAGCCGCTGTCGGCCGACAGGCGCTCCAGCTTCTCCGGGGTGACGCCCACGCGCGCGTAGACCACGCGTTCCAGGGGGAGCACCACGTCGCGGACGGGGCGGCGGCCCAGTTCGAGCGCGTCGTGCAGCCGTTCCTGGGCGCGGTCGTCGATCAGTCCCGCGTCGCTGGAGTCCTGCACCATGCGGGCCAGTTCGGCGTCCGAGAAGGTCGCCGCGACCTCGTCCTTGGTCTCGACCCGCAGCAGCTTCAGGATCCCGTTGGCGAACGCGTTGACCGTGAAGACCACCGGGCGCAGCGTGCGGGCCAGCGCCACCAGGGGCGGACCGAGCAGCAGGGCGCTGCGCACCGGCTCGGCCAGCGCGACGTTCTTGGGGATCATCTCGCCGAGCAGCATGTGCAGATACGTCGCCACGGCGAGCGCGATGACGAACGAGATGGGGTGGACCAGGCCGTGCGGCACGCCCACCGCGTCGAACAGCGGCTCCAGCAGGTGCGCGATCGCGGGTTCGGCGACCACGCCGAGCACCAGGGTGCACAGCGTGATGCCGAGCTGCGCCGCGGCCATCAGCACGGACACGTGCTGGAGCCCCCACAGCACGCTCTTGGCGCGCCGGTCGCCGTCCTCGGCGTGCGGTTCGATCTGGCTGCGGCGCACCGAGATCAGAGCGAACTCGGCACCCACGAAGAAGGCGTTGACGACGAGCGTCGCCAGGCCGATCAGCAACTGGATGACGGTCATCGCTCGCCCTTCCCCTTCTCGTCCCGCCCAAGAGAGCCTCCGCGCCGGTCCTCGCCGTTGCCACGTCCCTCGGCACCGGTGCCGGTCCGTCCGCCGTCACGGCCCTCGCGGCCGTATCCGTCGCCCTCGCCGTCCCCGGCGTCCGCGTCGTCGCTCGGCGCCGGGGCGTGCAGCAGGACGCGCGCGGCGCGCCGGCCGCCCGCGTCCACGACCTCCAGGTGCCAGCCGCCGACGTCGACGCGGTCGCCGACGGCGGGGATGCGGCCGAGTTCGGTCGCGACGACTCCGGCGAGCGTCTCGTACGGTCCGTCCGGTACGCGCAGGCCCACGCGGGCCAGCTCGTCGGTGCGGGCCGAGCCGTCCGCCGAGTACAGCTCGCGGCCGTCCTCGTCGGTGCCGACGGCGGCCAGGTCGGGCGTCTCGTGCGGGTCGTGCTCGTCATGCACCTCGCCGACGACTTCCTCGACGATGTCCTCCAGCGTGGCGACGCCCGCGGTGCCGCCGTACTCGTCGATGACGACGGCCATGGTGCGCTTGCCCGAGAGCCGGTCGAGCAGCCGGTCGACGGTCAGGGACTCCGGCACGAGCAGCGGCTCGCGCATGAGCTCGCGGACGGGCAGCCGCGGCCTGCGCTCGGCGGGCAGCGCGATGACGTCCTTGATGTGGACGACGCCGACGACCGTGTCGAGGGAGCCCTGGTAGACGGGGAAGCGCGACAGACCGGTCCCGCGGGTCGCGTTGGCGACGTCCTGGCAGGTGGCCTGGGCTTCCAGGGCCACGACCTGGACGCGCGGCGTCATCACGTTCTCGGCGGTCAGGTCGGCGAGGTTCAGCGTGCGCATGAACCGCTCGGCGGCCTCCGCCTCGAGGGCGCCCTCCTTGGCGGAGTGCCGGGCCAGGGCCGCGAGCTCCTTGGGGCCGCGTGCGGAGGCGAGCTCCTCGGCGGGCTCCATGCCCATGCGGCGCACGGCGCGGTTCGCGGTGTTGTTCAGATGCGTGATGAAGGGCCGGAAGGCCGCGCTGAAGATCCGCTGCGGGGTCGCGACGCGCTTGGCGATGGGCAGCGGCGAGGAGATCGCCCAGTTCTTCGGCACCAGCTCGCCGACGACCATCAGGAAGACCGTGGACAGCGCCGTGCCGAGCAGCAGGGCGACGGTCGACGCGGCTCCCTCGGGCACGCCGGCGGAGCCGAGCGGGCCCTCGATCAGATCGCCGATCGCGGGCTTGGCGAGCATGCCGACGACCAGGCCGGTCACGGTGATGCCGAGCTGTGCGCCGGAGAGCTGGAAGGTGAGGTTCTTGACCGCCTTGAGGGCGCTCTCGGCGCCGCGTTCGCCGCGCTCCGCCGCGCTCTCCAGCTCGCTGCGCTCGACGGTCGTGAGCGAGAACTCCGCCGCGACGAAGACGCCGCACGCGAGCGACAGCAGCACCGCCACGAGGAGCAGGAGCACTTCGGTCATCGGGTCACCTCCGTCCCATGATCGGCCAGGGGCGTGGTGAGTGCGCGATGTCGGGTACTAGGAGGCTCGCCCATGGGCGGACGCTCACACCTTTCGTCGGGGTTACAGGGGTCCATCCATGTTAAAGGATCAGCAAAGCACTATCAGGGGCATTACGTTCCGTAGTAAATGGCTGCGAAAAGTGATGAAAAGTGACGGATGCGTGGCTCCGGGGGCGTCACTCGTCGAGGTGCTTCACCCAGCGGCTCCACTGCGGCTCCGGCGCGTACCCGGCCGCGTGCCAGGCGTGGTGGGCCCGCTCGTTGCGGTTGAGCACCATGGCGTCCGCGCGGCGCCCGCCGAGCGCCGCGAAGCGCTGCTCCGCCGCCGTGAGCAGCGCCGAGCCGATCCCGCGCCTGCGCTGGTCGGGGTGTACGGCGAGCCGGTACAGATGGCACCGCCAGCCGTCGAAGCCCGCGATCGCCGTGCCCACCAGCTCGCCACCGCGCTCGGCCAGGAGCAGCGCGTCGGGGTCGCGGGCCACGAGGCGCTCCACGCCCGCGCGGTCGTCGCTGATGCTCGTGCCCTCCCCGGCCACCTTCCAGAAGGCGAGGACCGCGTCCAGGTCGCCGGGCCGGGCGGGCCGAATCCGTAGATCATCCATGGCCGCATCCCATCACCGGCCGCGGCCCCATCGCCCGGAATTTCAGAATCCGGACAGAGCCCGGACGAGAGCGCGGCAGCGCGGCGGGACAGCGGGACGACAGGACAGCGGGGCGACAGGACGGCGGGGCCGCGGTGTGTCACTCCCCGCGCAGCTCCTCGATGACCGGGCCGAACGCCTCCAGGCTCCGCTCCAGGACCGTGATGTACGAGAAGCCGTACCGCTCCCGCTGCGCGCGCAGCTGCTCGGCCATCTGCCGGACCGTGCCCAGCAGGAGGATCGGTGCCTCCAGGGCCTCGTCCTCGGTGAGGTGCGGGACGTGCCCGAGCGACGGCCGGACGGTGGCCCGCCGGTCCCGCGTCTCCTCGACCACCTGGAGCAGGAGGTTCAGCTCGGCGGGGGCGGAGCGCCCCGCGGCGAACCGCTGGTACGCGGCCACTCGCTCGTGCACGGCCTCTGCCGTGAGGACGGCCAGCTTGCCGTTCGGGTCGCCCGGGACGGTGCGCGTACCGGTGAACGCCGCGATGTCGGCGTGCGTGGCGATCACCTTCAGGACGTGGTCGCTGTTGCCGCCGACCAGCAGGGGCGGGCGCGGCCGCTGCCGGGGCTCGGGCCGGTGCTCCGGCGAGGCGAGGATCCGGTCCAACTCCTCGATGGTGCGGACCAGATGGGACACGCGCTCGCTCGCCGTCGGCCACGGCAGGCCCGCCGCGTCGAACTCCGCCCGCACGTATCCGGTGCCGAGGCCCAGTTCGAGCCTGCCACCGGTCAGCGCGTCCGCCGTGGCGACCTCGCGCGCGAGCAGAGCGGGGTTCCAGAACCCGGCGTTGAGGACGAAGGTGCCGACCCGCGGCCGCTCCGTGGCCTCGGCCGCCGCGACGAGCGCGGGGAACGGCGCGGGCATCCCCAGATGGTCGGCGACCAGGATCACGTCGTAGCCGAGCTCCTCCGCCCTGCGGCACTTCGTGCGCCACTCGTCCCCCGCCGCGGGGGTCATCATGGTGACGCCGAACCGGAACGGCCTGGTCATGAACGCTCCTCACGTGTCGCGCGGTTGGGGGGCGGGCACGCCGCCCCCTCGACCGTACCGGGCGCAGGTCCGTCGCTCACTCGTGCGCGATCGCCTCCAGCACGTTCATGCGCGACGCCCGCAGCGCCGGAAGCAGGGCCGCGACGATCCCCACGACGACCGAACCGACCACCACGGCGACGATCGTCGCCCACGGCACCGCGAACGCCTTCAGGCCCTGTAGCGCCAGCACCTGCTGCATCGACACGCCCCACACCAGGCCGAGCGCGAGCCCGAGCACCGCGCCGAACACCGCGATGACCACCGACTCCAGGCGGATCATGCGCCGCAGCTGCCGCCGCGCGAGGCCGATCGCGCGCAGCAGCCCGATCTCCCGGGTGCGCTCCACGACCGACAGGGCCAGGGTGTTGACCACGCCGAGCACGGCGATGACGATCGCGAGGCCGAGCAGCGCGTACACCAGGTAGAGCAGCACGGCGATCTGTTCGCGGATCAGCTTCTTGTAGTCGGCCTGGTCGAGCACCTTCAGCTGCGGGTACGGGTCGAGCACGGACTCGAGCCGGTCCCGCAGCGTGCCCGCGTCCGTGCCCTCGGCGGCGTTGACGTAGAGCGTGGCGTCCTGTCCGTCGGGGACGTACTTCTCCAGCGTGCCGAGCCCCATGAAGATCCCGCCCTCCAGGCCGGGCCCTTCCGCGAGGTCCATGTCGGTGAGCGCGCCGACCGTGAGGTCGGCAGCGCGCCGGTCCGCGACCTCCACGGGCAGCACCGAACCGACGCGTACGCCGTGGTCCTCGGCGAAGTCCTGGTCCATCGCGACGTGACCGGGGGCCAGCGCCCGGGCCGTACTGCCGCGCGCGTACGAGAGGTTGAGGACCTCGTCGACCCGGTCGCCGTAGCCCGCGACGGTGGACTTCACGGTCCTGCCGTCGGGCGTGCGCAGCTTCAGGTTCGCGAAGCGGTTGCGGACGGTGAGCCCCGCGCCCCGTGTCGCCTGCACCTTCTCGGTGACCTCGGCGGGGAACGGGGTGAAGGGGTTGGCGGCGCCGTTGACGACGAAGTCCGCGCCCAGCGTCTTGTCGATCTGTTCGTCGAACGACTTCGTCATCGACGCGCTCGCCACGGACAGGCCGCCCACCAGCGCCAGGCCCACCATCAGGGCGGCGGCCGTCGCACCCGTGCGGCGCGGGTTGCGCAGCGCGTTGCGCTGGCTCATGCGGCCCACGGACCCGAAGACCGCGGGGAAGGCGCCGCCGAGCACCCGGACCACCGGGCGGACGAGCAGCGGGCCCGCCACGACCATGGCGACGAGGGTGAGGGCGACGCCGAGCCCGAGCAGCGAGGCCGACGTGGAGGTGTCGCCCGCGGCCGCGCACCCCACGAGCGCCGCCGCCCCGGCCGCCCCGACCCCGGCCCCGACGAGCGCCCGCAGCCGCAGCGGCCGCCCCACACCGGCGATCTCGGCGTCCGCGAGCGCGGCCATCGGCGAGACCCCCGCGGCCCGGCGCGCGGGCAGATACGCGGCGACGAACGTGACCCCGACGCCCACCACGTACGCGGCGACGGGCGTCGGCCAGCCGATCACCATCTCCGTCGACTTCAGGTTCATGCCGAGCAGACCCATCAGTTCGATGAGTCCGGCCGCGAGCCCGATCCCGGCGCCGAGCCCCAGGGTGGAGCCCGCCAGACCGAGCAGCACGGCCTCGATGAGCACCGAGCGGCGCACCTGTCTGCGGTCGGCGCCGAGGGCGCGCAGCAGCCCCAGCTCGCGGGTGCGCTGCGCGATGAGCATGGAGAAGGTGTTGACGATCAGGAACACGCCGACGAGGACGGCGACCCCGGCGAAGCCGAGCATCACGTACTTGACGACGTCCAGGAACCCGCCGAGCGCGGCCGCGGCGGACTCGGCCTGCTCGGCCGCGGTCTTCAGCTCGTACGTCGATCCGAGCCGGGCGGCGACGCGCCGCTTCAGCTCGGCGTCGCTCACCCCGGGCGCCGCGTCCACGGCGATGCTCGTCGCCGCCTTCTTGTCGCCGAGCAGCTTGGTCTGCGTGGTCGGGGTGTCCAGGAAGACCAGGGCGGCACCGGGGTTGGTGGTGCGGAACGTGACGATGCCGACGACCTCGACCCGGAAGGAGCCGGGCGCGGCGATCACCGTCAGCGTGTCGCCGATCTCCACGTCCTTCCTGTCGGCCGTGTCCGCGTCGAGCAGGGCCTGGCCGGGGCCGCGCGGCACGTGGCCCGAGGTGAGCCGCACCGGGCTGCGCTCGGTCTCGTACCAGTTGGCGGCGATGGTCGGGGCCCCGGTCGTCGGGCTCACCGCGTCGTTGTCGCGGTCGACGACGGTGACGTTCTCCACGGACGCGTCGACGTGCGTGGCCGCGACGCCGTCGATCCGCGCGACCTCCTTCGCCACGGCGGCGGGCAGCGTCGGGGTGTGTCCCGTCGACACCCGCCCGTCGTCGTCCTTCGGGGAGACCGCGACGTCGGCCGAGGTGGACGCGAAGAGCCGGTCGAAGGTGCGGTTGACGGTGTCCGAGAAGATCAGGCTGCCCGCGACGAACGCCACCGAGAGGACCACGGCGAGCGCGGAGAGGAACAGCCTGCCCTTGTGGGCGAGGAAACTGCGGAGCGTGGACTTGAGCACGGCGGTCCGCCTCAGCCTTCGTCGGGGGTGCTCTGCGCCGGGCCCTCGGCCTCGCGCGGCACCGCGTGCAGCACGTCGAACCGCTTCAGGCGCTCCAGGACGGCCTCCGCCGTCGGCCGGTCCATCTCGTCCACGATCCGGCCGTCGGCGAGGAAGAGCACCAGATCGGAGTGGGCGGCCGCGCCCGGGTCGTGCGTGACCATCACCACCGTCTGGCCCAGCGCGTCCACGGCGTCGCGCAGGAAGCCGAGGACTTCGAGCCCGGCCCGTGAGTCGAGGTTGCCGGTCGGCTCGTCGGCGAAGATCAGCTCGGGGCGGGAGGCGAGGGCCCGCGCGCAGGCGACGCGCTGCTGCTGCCCGCCGGACAGCTGCGCGGGCCGGTGCCGGAGCCGGTCGCGCAGGCCCAGCGTGTCGATGACGTGCTCCAGCCACTCGGCGTCGGGGCGCTTGCCCGCGATGTCCATGGGCAGCGTGATGTTCTCGCGGGCGTTGAGCGTCGGGATCAGGTTGAACGACTGGAACATGAAGCCCACCCGGTCGCGCCGGAGCCGCGTCAGCTCGCGCTCCTTGAGCCCGGTGATCTCGGTCTCGCCGAGCCACACCTGTCCCGCCGAGACCGAGTCGAGCCCGGCGAGGGTGTGCATCAGCGTGGACTTGCCGGAGCCGGAGGGGCCCATCACGGCCGTGAACCGGCGTCGCGCGATGTCGACGTCCACCGCGTCCAGGGCGAGCACCGCGGTCTCGCCCGAGCCGTAGGCCTTGGTCAGACCGCGGGCGCGGGCAGCGGTGCCCGGGGGCTCGGCGCGTTCCGTGTGCGGCGTCGTAGCGGGTGTGGACAAAGCCGCCTCCCTGGTTGAGGCCGTCGGCCGGGCCGGGCGGGCGCGGCGCAGGAGTGGAGAGGGTTCAGAGGGTAGGCGCGGGGTCAAGGGGCCGGTATCCCTCGCAGGTCGGGCACCCGGACATATGTAAGGGGCACCGTCCTGGCGCCCTTGTCGGTGCTAGCGCGGCGGCGCTAGCTTGAGGGCATGGCGAAGACGCAGCTGAACGTGCGGGTGGACGAGCACACCGCCCGGGCCGCGCGCGAGCGCGCCCTGGCCCGCGGCATGAGCGTGAACCGGTACATCGAAGAGCTGGTCAAACAGGACGTCGGCGAGCTCGGCCATACGTTCGTGGAGGCCGCCGCCGACTTCATGAAGCAGTACGAAGGCGTGTTCGCCGAGGAGTTCGGCACGGACCGCGAAGGTCGTCGCTGACTCTTGAACCTCCGCATCGACCTCGCCTGGCTCCTGATGATCGCCGAACAGAAGACCCCCGGAGACCCCCAAGTCACCGACTGGGGCGCCTTGGTGGCCGCCGTGGCCCGGCACCGGGCCGAGATCTTCGACGTCCCCGTCTACGAGGGACCGCACGACCGCGCCGCCGCCCTGCTCCAGGTACTGCTCCACGTCCCCGCCCTGGAGCGTTCGAACGCGCTCTTCGCGGTGTCCGTCGCGTACGCCTATCTGGTCGCGAGCGGAGTGAAGGTCGTGACCTCGCCCGAGCAGGTGCGCGACCTCGCCCGCCTGGTGAAGGAGGACGCGGCGGGCGTCGGGGAGATAGCGCGGGAACTGCGCCAGTGGAGCCGGTGACGGGCGCGGCAGCCGGGGTCTCCGCGACCGCGTGCCCCCGCGTCGCCCCGCGCGCCCGGCACCGCCGGGGGCCTGAGGCGGGCCGGTGACCTGCACCTCTGGCCGGGCGGCCTGACGTGGGCCGGGTGACCCGCGCCCCTGGCGGGGTGGCCTGAGGCGGGCCGATGGCCCCCCGCCCCCCGGCCAGGGTGGCCTGAGGCGGGCCGGGTGACCCGCACCCCCGGTCAGGCGCCCCGGGGCAGGCCGGTCCCCCCGCCCCGGCCGGACACGGCGTGCGGCGGCGGCGCGGGCGCGTGCCCCGCCGGGCACCGATGAGTTTCGCGGCCCGCTGCGGTCACCCCCACACACTCGTTCCGCACCCGCGCTCGCCCGTTCACGACTCCCAGGAGGCCAGGCATGCCTGCCACCATCCAGCCGATGCTCATCACCCCGGACGTGATCCGGCTCCAGTCCTTCTACGCCCAGCTCCTGGGCGCCGAACAGACCACCCGCGTCCCCGAGGAAGGCCCGGTGTTCTTCGTGGGCCTGCGCGTACGGGAGTCCGAACTCGGCATCGTCGCCGACGAGAAGGCCCCGCTGGACGCGCCCCAGCGCTCGCTGCTCAGCGTCACGGTCGACGACGTGGACGCGCTCCTCGGCCCCGTGGAGGACCTCGGCGGCCAGGTCCTCGGGCCGCCGAACGACATGCCGTGGGGCCAGCGCGTCGTCCACATCAAGGACCCGGACGGCAACGCGGTGAACCTCGTCCAGCCCCTCTGAGACCGCTCAGGCCCCGTCCTCCGACGGCCGCCAGGCGGTGCCGATGACACACGGCGACGTGGGCAGGCGCGGGCGCTTCGCGGGCACCAGGACCCGGCGGTAGGGGCCGAGCTCGAACCCGGCCGCGCGCAGCGCGCCCACCGGGTCCCGCGCGGTGTGGCAGCCGCCGAACAGCAGCGGCCACACCGTGCGGTCCAGGGCGCGCTGGGCCGTGGCGAAGGCCGTGCCCCGCGCCCGCCCGTGCTCGAAGAACCGCAGCTCGCCGCCCGGCCGAAGGACCCGCCGCAGCTCCGCGAGCGCGCGCGGCACGTCCCGCACGCTGCACAGCACCAGCGAGGCGACGGCCACGTCGAAGGCCTCGCTCTTGACCGGCAGGGCCTCCGCCGCGCCCGGCACCACGTCGACCGGCACGTCCGCGCGCAGCGCCGCCGAGACGGCCAACTGGCGCAGCAGACGCTCCGGTTCGATCGCGACGACCTCGGAGACGGCGGCGGGGTAGTGCGGGAAGTTCAGCCCGTTGCCCGCGCCCACTTCGATGACGCGGCCGCTGACCCCGGAGAGCAGCTCCGCGCGGTACGGGGCGATCGCCGGTTCGGCCGCGACGCTGAAGCGGGCGTAGCAACGGGCGAAGAGCGGGTGGTGGACGGGGGCGCGGCGGGACGGCTTGGCGGTCGGCACGGTGGCCTCCTCACGGAGGGGAGATGGCTGGTTCTTCCCCCCTCAGGGCCCGCCGCAACCGGGCCGCGGCCCCGGCCGCGGGCGCCGGACGGGCCCTGCCCGCCCCGCGCCCGCGCGTGTGCAAAGGGGCGGGCTAGGGGAGGGAAACCCCGTCCCACATACCCCCCAGCTCCGGCCCCAGCCACCTCGGGGCCGCGTCCTGGAACTCCGGCCCGCTCAGCCTCCCGGCCCCCTCGGGCACCGCCCCGAGCAGCGGCGCACCCGCCACCCGGGCCAGCTCCTCGACGTTGCAGCGCGCCGCGAGGTCGGGCTCGGCGGGCCAGCTGCCGATGACCAGGCCGAGGCTTTCGATGCCCCGCGCCCGCAGGGCCTCGCCCGTCAGCTGGGTCACGTTGAGGGTGCCGAGCCCCGGCGCCGTGACGACGAGCACCGGCGCCGCGAGCTCGCGCGCCGCGTCCGCGAGGGAGGCGCCGCTCCCGTCGAGGTGCACGAGGAGGCCCCCGGCGCCCTCGACGAGGACGAGGTCGTGCGAGGCCGCCAGCTTCCGCGCGGCCTCGACGACGTCGCCGGGCGTGACGGGCGCGAGCCCCGCGCGCCGCGCGGCCGTCGCCGGAGCCAGCGGCTCGGGGAAGCGGGCCAGTTCGGCGCCCGTCACCCGGGCGCCCGCGAGCCGCTGCACCTCGGCGACGTCACCGGGCTCCCCGGGACCGACGCCGGTCTGCGCGGGCTTGAGGACGGCCACGCTGCGCCCGGCGGCGAGCGCGAGCGCGGCCACGGCCGCCGTCGTCACCGTCTTGCCGATCTCCGTGCCCGTGCCGGACACCACGATCACGCTCACGCCTGTGCCTCCCCGCTCGCGCGCGCCGCCGCGCACACGGCGCGCCCGATGAGCGCCACGTCGTCGTCCCCGGTGATGAAGGGCGGCATCGTGTAGATGAGGTCGCGGAACGGCCGTAGCCACACCCCCGCCGCCACACTGGCCCGCGTCGCCGCCTCCATGTCGACCTGGTGGTCGAGCTGGACGACGCCGAGCGCGCCGAGGACCCGTACGTCACGGACGTAAGGCAGCTCCGCGGCCGGGGCGAGCGCGGCCCGCAGGCCCGTCTCGATCCGCTTGACCTCGGTCTGCCAGTCCTGGCCGAGCAGCAGGTCGATGGAGGCGCCCGCCACCGCGGCGGCCAGCGGGTTGCCCATGAAGGTCGGGCCGTGCGCGAGCACGGGGACCTCGCCGCGGGCGATGCCGTCGGCGACGCGCGGTGTGCACAGCGTCGCCGCCATCGTCAGATAGCCGCCGGTCAGCGACTTGCCCAGGCACATCACATCCGGGGTGACGGCCGCGTGGTCGGCCGCGAAGAGGGCGCCGGTGCGGCCGAAGCCCGTCGCGATCTCGTCGAACACGAGCAGCACGTCGTGCGCGTCGCAGGCCTCCCGCAGCGCCCGCAGATAGCGCGGGGAGTGGAAGCGCATGCCGCCCGCACCCTGGACGACCGGTTCGACGATCACGCCGGCCAGTTCGTGGGCGTGCCGCCCGATGATGTCGTGGAGGTGGGCCGCGTACGCGTCGTCGTACGCGTCGAAGCCCGCGGGCGGCATGTCGGCGAAGACCTGCTGGGGCAGGACGCCCTGCCACAGGGAGTGCATGCCGCCCTGCGGGTCGCACACGGCCATCGGCTGCCAGGTGTCGCCGTGGTAGCCGCCGCGCCAGGTGAGCATCCGCTGCTTCTCGGGCCTGCCGACGGAGCGCCAGTACTGGAGGCACATCTTCACGGCGACCTCGACCGACACCGAGCCGGAGTCGGAGAGGAAGACGTGTTCGAGGCCGTCGGGCGTGAGGTCGACGAGCCGCTTGGCCAGGCGCACGGCGGGTTCGTGGGTGAGGCCGCCGAACATGACGTGGCTCATGCGGCCGAGCTGGTCGCGCGCCGCCTCGTTGAGGACCGGGTGGTTGTAGCCGTGGATCGCCGACCACCACGACGACATCCCGTCGACCACGTCGCCGACGCCCGCGATCCGCAGCCGGACCCCGCTGGCCTCCTCGACGACCAGCGGCTCCTGCCGGCCGGGCATCGGCCCGTAGGGGTGCCAGACGTGGGCGCGGTCGAGGTCCAGGATCTCGCGCAGGTCAGGCATTGGGCGCCACGTCCGTCCCCGCGCCCCGGCGGCGCACCGCCACCAGGTCGGTCCGCGCGCCGCCCGGCTCGGCCTGCGCGGCGGCCTCGGGCGCCTCGGCGGGGGCGCAGGCGGAGCCGCATCCCGTGCCCTCGCCGGCCCCGGACCCAGAACCGGACCCACAGCCTCCGCCCCGGCGGTGCTCCGGCAGCGTCACCTGGTCCGCGGTCTCCACCTCGAACCCGGCGTCCGCGATCATCTCCAGGTCGGCCTTGCCCGCCTGGCCCTCGCTGGTCAGATAGTCGCCGAGGAAGATCGAGTTGGCGAGGTGCAGGGCCAGCGGCTGGAGCGTGCGCAGATGCAGCTCGCGGCCGCCCGCGATGCGGACCTCGATGTCCGGGCAGACGAACCGCACCATCGCGAGGATGCGCAGGCAGCGCTGCGGCGTGAGGTTCCACTCCTTGGCGAGCGGGGTGCCCTCGAAGGGGATGAGGAAGTTCACCGGCACGGAGTCCGCGTCGAGCTCGCGCAGCGCGAAGACGACGTCGACCAGGTCCTGGTCCGTCTCGCCCATGCCCGAGATCAGCCCCGAGCAGGCCGAAAGACCGGCCGCGTGGGCCTTCTGCACGGTGTCGACGCGGTCGGCGTAGGTGTGCGTCTTGGTGATGTCGCCGTACGTCGACTCCGACGTGTTCAGATTGTGGTTGTACGCGTCGGCGCCCGCGCCGCGCAGCCGCTCGGCCTGGCCGTCGGAGAGCAGGCCGAGGCAGGCGCACACCTCGACGCCCTCGTGTCGCTCCTTGATCGCCTTGATCGTGTCCGAGACCCGGTCGACGTCCCGGTCCGTCGGCCCCCGGCCGCTCGCCACCAGGCAGACCCGCTTGGCGCCGCCCGCGAGCCCGGCCGCCGCGGCCTGCGAGGCCTCGTCCGGCTTCAGCCAGGTGTACTTCAGGATGCCGGTGTCCGCGCCGAGCCGCTGCGAGCAGTACGAGCAGTCCTCGGGGCACAGGCCCGACTTCAGATTGACCAGATAGTTCAGTTTCACCCGTCGACCGAACCAGTGGCGCCGCACCTTTCCGGCCGCCGCCACCACGTCGAGCAGTTCGTCGTCGGAGGTCGCGAGCACGGCAAGCGCCTCGTCACGGGTCGGCAGCTCGCGCCGAAGCCCCTTGTCCACCAGCGTGTTGAGCAGATCCATGGCGCCGATCCTGGCGTACCCGGGTCCGTCTGACCATGGAGAAACCACACAACAGAACCTCTGACAGCTGTGGGTATTGCCACACCATGGCCCGGTGGCGCGACAGCTAGGGTCTGTGCACTGTCTACAAACGCATCCCCTCGCACCGCTCAGGCGGACGACGACCTGGAGGCCTCATGACGAGCGCGCCGTTCGACTGGATCGACGAGCAGGCGCGGGCGCGCGAACGCGCCGGGCTCGTCCGCGGCCTGCGCCCGCGCCCGGCCGAAACCACCCTGGTCGACCTCGCGGGCAACGACTACCTCGGCCTCACCCGCCACCCGGAGGTCACCGCGGGCGCGGCCGCGGCCGCCCACCGCTGGGGCGGCGGCGCGACCGGCTCGCGCCTGGTCACGGGCTCCACCGAACTGCACGCGGAACTGGAGCGGGAGCTCGCCGCGTTCTGCGGCTTCGAGTCCGCCCTCGTCCTGTCCTCCGGCTACGCGGCGAACCTCGCGGCCGTCACCGCCCTGGCCCCGTACGGCTCGCTGATCGTCTCGGACGCGGGCAACCACGCCTCCCTGATCGACGGCTGCCGCCTCGCCCGCGGCACCACCCAGGTCGTGCCGCACGCGGACCCCGAGGCGGCGCGCAAGGCGCTCGGCACCCACGAGGGCCCCGCGATCGCCGTGACGGACTCGGTGTTCTCGGTGGACGGCGACGCCGCGCCCCTTGCCGAACTGGCCGCCGCCTGCCGCGCGTCCGGCGCGGGGCTCGTCGTCGACGACGCCCACGGCCTCGGCGTCCTCGGCGACGGCGGCCGGGGCGCCCCGTACGCCGCCGGGCTCGCGGGCGCGCCCGACACGGTGGTCACCGTCACGCTCTCGAAGTCCCTGGGCAGTCAGGGCGGCGCCGTGCTCGGCCCGGCGCGGGTCATCGACCACCTGGTCAACACCGCCCGCACGTTCATCTTCGACACGGGTCTCGCGCCCGCCGCCGCGGGGGCGGCGCTCGCCGCGCTGCGGCTGCTGCGCCGCGAGCCCGAGCGCGCCGCACGCGCGCGTGCGGTGGCGAGTCGGCTCCACGAACTCCTTGTGGGGGAGGGGTTCTCGGCGGTCCGCCCGGACGCCGCCGTCGTCTCCGTGCGCGCCCCGTCACCCGGGGCGGCGGTGCGCTGGGCGGCCGACTGCCGTGCCGCCGGTCTCGCCGTGGGGTGCTTCCGCCCGCCGTCGGTCCCCGACGGCGTCTCGCGGTTGCGGCTGACCGCCCGTGCGGACCTGAGCGACACACAGGTCGCCGAGGTCGTCGGGGTGATCAGCCGCACCGCACCCTGACACCTGAGATCTGGCACCTACGACCTGGGTCCAGGGTCCGGCGCACTCACTCGGGCCTCACCTAAGGGCCGTGAGCCTTCATCGAAGGGCGTCGACGAAGACTTCCCAGGCCGTGGGGGAGAAGAGCACGGCCGGGCCGGCCGTGTCCTTCGAGTCGCGCACGGCGAGCAGGCCCGTCAGGGGGCCTGCGCCGAGCGGGGCCGTCTCCACACAGTTGTTCATTCCGTTGCTGCGGCTGCTGCGCCGCCACCGCGCGCCCCTGAGAGACGTGCTGGAGGGAACGTACCGAGGCAGTGCAGTCATGGTGCCTCCTTACGCGCCGTCACCTAACTCGGCGATGAAATCCATTGAATCCTGAACGGAAAGCGCCTGTCCGCGAAGCGAGTTGAAGGCGTCGGTGTACGCCTGAAGGTCTTCTTTCCGTTCGAGGTAGAGGCTACTCGTCAAGTGGTCGAGAACAACCACATCCAGATCGGAAATGTTCGGAAAGGAGAGAATAACGAAAGGGCCGATCAGCCCGATGTGCTCGCCGGAGGCGAACGGGAGTACTTGGAGCCGCACTTGAGGCAGCCGAGCCGCGTCCAGTAACCGACGCAGTTGTCCGGAAAGCACCTCGGGGCCGCCCACCTGCCGCCGCAGCACCGCCTCGTCCAGGACCACGCTCAGCCTGAGCGGCGGCTCGCTGCGCAGCACGTCCTGGCGGGCGAGGCGCACCTGCACGAGGGCCTCGACCTGTTCCTCGGGCCGCCCGCCGAGCGCGGCACGTGTCACCGCACGGGCGTACTCGGGCGTCTGGAGCAGGCCGGGAACCACCGTCGTCTCCAGCGTGCGCACCCGGCAGGCCTGCGACTCCAGGCTGATGAAGTCCCGGTACGCGGGCGGCAGGAGCCCTCGGTAGGCGTGCCACCAGTGGTGGCGCCCGTGCTCGTCGCCCCCGCCCGCGAGGGCGACCAGGAGCTCCCGCAGATGCGGGTCCTGAACGCCGTACGCTTCAAGGAGGAGTCGTACGTCGGTGGCCTTCACGCCGCTGCGGCCCGTCTCGATCCGGCTCACCTTCGACTGGTGCCAGCCGACGAGGGAGGCGGCCTCGCCACTGGTGAGCCCGGCCTCGGCGCGCAACGCCCGCAATTCCGCGCCGAGCTTGCGACGGCGCACCGCGGGACCGTACTGCATGGCTGTCTCCTTCTGGGTCCTTCCGGAGGACCGCGCCAACGGTAGGGGACAGTAGGGGAACTGCCAGTGTTGCGCCCAAATACGGTCTGCCGTCGCAGAGTTCACCGCTTCGAGCGACAGATATATGCACATCTCGGTGGATCGGCGGGCGCGGCCCGCGAGAGAGTGGCAATCTGGCGCGAAGCACCAGCTCCGGGACGATCCTCGAGTACTTCCGCCACGCGTCGGAAGTGCGGTCCCGGTGGGAAAGGGACGGCGCCGTCATGGCAGACCACCAGGAAGCATCAGTCACCCTGCCGAGCGACCCTGTCTCGGTCTCCACCGCCCGCACGTACGTGGCGGACGTCCTCACCGAGTGGGGCCTCCCGGCCGATGCCGACGTGGCCGACACGGTGCGGCTCATCGTCTCCGAGCTCGCCACGAACGCGGTGCAGCACACCCTCGGCCTCTCGCCCACCTTCACCGTGGACGTCCGGCTCGACCGCGACGAGCGGCTGCGCATCGGGGTCACGGACAGTCACCCCCGCTTCCCCAAGCGGCTGCCCGCGGCCGTCCAGCAGGACAACGGCAGAGGCATGGTCATCGTCCGCTGGCTCACCGCCGAGTGCGGCGGCAGACTCACGGTCCGCCCCACGGCGGCGGGCGGCAAGACGGTGTGGATCACCCTGCCGTGGTCGGTGCCGGTGCAGAGCTGAATCGGGCGCGGGGTCAGCGCCTCCCGCCCGCGCGGCCGACCAGGCGCGGCAGCACGCCCCACAGCCCGGCGCACACCAGGAACGTGCCCGCGGCCGCGAGCACCCCGTCCGTGCGGCCCACGGCCACGTCGACGACGAGCAGGACGGATCCGGTGAGGGCGAGCACGAGCACCGCGAGGCCGACGGCCGCGAGCCGCGAGGACACCCGTACGATCAGCGGCTTGGCGCCCCGCGCGAACAGGGTCCGGTGCACCGCGGCGGGCGCCGTGAACAGCGCGGCGGCGAGCACCGCCAGGAGCAGCGTGACGACGTACGTGGCGCGCTGCACGGAGTCGAGCGAGGGGAAGCGCGGGGTGAAGGCGAGGGTGAGCAGGAACGCGAAGAGGATCTGCACACCGGTCTGGGTGACCCGCAGCTCCTGGAGGAGCTCGGAGAAGTTGCGGTCGGCCCGCTCCAGCGGCGTCTCGTTGCGCGTGTGCCGGGCGGCGTCCGGTCTGGAGACGCCCGCGGCACGGGGGTGATGGTCGGCCATGGTCCACGAGTATCCGCGCGGAGCCGCTCCACTCCCGCCCTGACGGCGGGGCCGGGCGGGTGACGTCGGCGCGAGGGGTGGTCCGCCGCGTCCTCGGGGTGGTGCCGCCGTCCGGGCCCTGACCGGACGGCGGCGAAAGGCGCTGGTGGCGCCCGGAGCGGGCGGCGGCGCGGGCCCTGGTGGGCCGCCGCCCGCCGGCGGGTCAGCGGACCCGGCCGTACCAGACCTGGTTGGTCCAGATCTTCTCGAGCCGCACCACGGTGCCCCGCTTCGGGGCGTGCCAGATCTTGCCCTTACCGGCGTATATGCCGACGTGGTAGACACTCCGGCCGGAGTGGAAGAAGACCAGGTCCCCCCGGGTGCGGTTGGCGGAGGACACCTTGCGGGTCTTGTTGTACTGCTGCTGTGCGGTGCGCGGCAGCTTCTTGCCGACGCGCTTGTACGAGTAGAGCGTCAGGCCCGAGCAGTCGAAACGGTTCGGCCCGATCGCGCCGTAGCTGTACGGGGAGCCCTTCTTGGACGCCGCGACCTTGAGCGCCTTCGTCCCGTGCGAGGTGGCCGCTTGTGCGTCTCCGGTGAGCCCGGGGGCCACGACGGTGCCGCCCACGGCGGCGAGTGTGAGTGCCGAGGCCGTACTGGCCCTCGTCAGCAGCGACGGAACACGATGCAGCGCAGTCATGCGCAACCCTTCGTCAGCCGCCTGTGAAGGATGACCTGTCGGGTTCGGGCAGGCGAAGATGCCCGGCCGCGCGATGCGACTTCACCCCAAGGGCCTTCCGGACTAGCCGGACGGCCCGCCTTGCTGGGTCCTCCACTCCTGCCGGTGCACAGATGTCGACCGGGCATCCGGGCGGCGGCAGGACTCGGCGTCCGCCCGGATCGCCCCGCCGCCTGTGGCGGGGGCTTGTCGTCGGAAGGGATCTTCACCCGAGAGGGGCGAAAAAACCGAGCCGGATCGGCGGTATGTGAGGCTCCTCACGCCTGACCCGTTCCGGTGGACAGGGCCCGAATGGGGTCTAGGTCACACTCGGAGATGATTGCCCCATCAGCGCCGGAACGCCCGAATCCGGCTGCGGCGTAAGGGAGTTGCGCATCTTCGGGGGGCCGCCGGGACGAGCGCCGATTACGCAGAAGGGGCGATCATCTCTGGTCATCTCCGGGGCAGCCTCGGACTCGGCCCGACATCGGCGCACACCGGCAACGGGCGGATGGCGCGGGCGCGCTGGGTCCGGGGCGCGTTCCACGGTGTCAGATGTCACCGGCGCACGGAGCGGCCAGGCCGAAAACGGAATGAGGGCTGGCTGGAAGTGTGGCACGAGACGGCCGGTCGTGGGGGGTGAATCGGACTGAATCATGACGGACCCTCGTACCGCCGGCGTCGCCTTGACCTCCGTCACGGCCCCGTCGGCGGCGGCACCGTCACGCGCGCGGCGCGCCGTTCGCCGTCCAGGACGCGCAGCGCCCGCGCGAGCGTCGGCGCGTGCACCTCGCTCTCCCCGCGCTGATGCATGAGCGCCAGCGCGTCCCGCAGGTCGGTCGCCCGGGCGACCAGCGCCTGCGCGGCACGGAGCCCGCCGTACGTGTGTTCGGCACGGGCCGGGTTGATCCGGCCGAGGAGGTCGAGGACCGCCAGATAGGCGTCCACCAGCTCGCCCTCGGCGCGGGTCAGCGCGGGCAGCGGCGGCGGTTCCGGAAGCACCCGCGCCTCATCCCGCGTCCGGGCGCACGGCCTTGCGGCTCGGGACGACCCGGTCCACCAGACCGTAGGCGACGGCGGCTTCGGCGTCGAGCACCGTGTCCCGCTCGATGTCGGCCGAGATCTGCTCGGGCGTGCGCCCGGTGTGACGGGCGAGCATCTCCTCCAGGAGCGCGCGGGTGCGCCGCAGCTCCTCCGCGCGGATCCGCAGGTCGGTCGGCTGGCCGCGCACCGGCTCGGGAAGAGCGGGCTGCTGGAGCAGCACCCGGGCGCCGGGCAGGATCGCCCGCTTGCCGGGCGTGCCCGCCGCGAGCAGCACCGCGGCGGCGGACGCGACCTGTCCGAGGCAGACCGTCTCCACCTCGCAGGAGGCGTACAGCAGCGTGTCGTAGATCGCGGTCGTCGCGCTGAAGTCGCCGCCGGGGGAGTTGATGTACAGCGAGATGTCCCGGTCCGGTGCCGCGTGCTCCAGATAGAGGACCTGTGCCATCACGTCGTTCGCCGAGACGTCGTCGACCGGCGTGCCGAGGAAGACGATCCGCTCGTCCAGGAGCTTGGAGTACGGATCCCAGGTGCGCGTGCCCGAACTGGTGCGCTCGGTGAACTCCGGCAGGACGGAACGGGCGGACGGTCCGCGCATGGCACGCCTCCTGGCAGCACGGGGCCGCCGCCCGGCGCGGCGGCCTTCTGTAAAAAATGTACAGGACGTACGTGACGTTATGATGGGGACATGGCCTACGAGATTCCGGTGACGCAAGCCCGGGCGGAGCTCGCCGACCTGATCAACCGCGTCGTGTACGGCGGTGAGCGCGTCGTCGTCACACGGCACGGCAAGCCGCTCGTGGCCCTGGTGTCCGCGGACGACCTGCGGCGCCTGGAAGAGGCGGAAGAGCCCGCGCAGGAGCCGGTGATCACCTCGGTGTCGTCGATCGGCGGCACGGCATCCGCCCCCGGGGAGCGACAGCGCTTCGGCATCGCCGCCGAGCACCACGGGCCCCGGATGACCTAGCGGCCCGCCCGGTCGCCCGGCACCGCCGCCGCGCGCCGGGCCGTGCCCGTCCTCGCGGACGGCCCGCGTGGCCTGATCGGTATGGCGGAGCCCCGCTGATGGTCATGGCTCGGTCAAGGGCTGGTTAACCTCGCTGAAACTCCGCCCAACTAGCCTGCCCTGCCACGCCACCTGGGGATTCCGTAAGCGAAAGTGGACACCGGCACGTGAGTCGCTGCGTGTTACATCTATGCCCGTCGCGGTGGCCGCGGCAGCCGGACCCCGCACGGTCCGGGGCGAGGACTGTGAGGTGGGACGTGCAACTGACCCCGCACGAGCAGGAGAGACTGCTCATCCATGTGGCCGCCGACGTGGCCGAGAAGCGCAGGGCGCGCGGCCTCAGGCTCAACCACCCCGAGGCGATCGCCCTCATCACGTCGCACGTCCTGGAGGGCGCGAGGGACGGCCGCAGCGTCGCCGATCTGATGGCGTCGGGCCGCAGGGTGCTCACGCGGGACGACGTCATGGAGGGCATCCCCGAGATGATCCACGACGTCCAGGTCGAGGCGACCTTCCCGGACGGCACCAAGCTCGTCACCGTCCATGACCCGATCGTGTGACGGGAGTTCGCGCAGCATGCACACCGTGACCGGATCGGGCCGTGGCCCGATCCCCGGAGAGATCCTCTTCGCCGAGGAACCCGTCCCCTTCAACGAGGGCCGCGAGACGACCCGGCTGACCGTCCTGAACGCCGCCGACCGGCCCGTCCAGGTCGGCTCCCACTACCACTTCGCCGAGGCCAACCCCGGCCTGGACTTCGACCGAGCCGCCGCGCGCGGCAAGCGGCTCAACATCGCCGCGGGCACCGCCGTGCGCTTCGAGCCCGGCATCCCGGTGGACGTGGAGCTCGTCCCCCTGGCCGGCGCCCGCGTCGTCCCCGGACTGCGCGGGGAGACCGGGGGCGCCCTCGACGCCCCCGGCCCGGGCGGCGAACCGAACGGAGCGACCCGTGCCTGAGCTGTCCCGAGCCGCGTACGCGGACCTGTTCGGCCCCACCACCGGCGACCGCGTCCGGCTCGCCGACACCGACCTGCTCGTGGAGATCGAGGAGGACCGCTCGGGCGGCCCCGGACGCTCCGGCGACGAGGCCGTGTTCGGCGGCGGCAAGGTCATCCGCGAGTCGATGGGCCAGGCCCGCACGACCCGGGCCGAGGGCGCGCCCGACACCGTCGTCACCGGCGCGCTCATCATCGACCACTGGGGCGTCGTCAAGGCCGACGTCGGCATCCGCGACGGCCGCATCACGGGCATCGGCAAGGCGGGCAACCCGGACACCATGGACGGGGTGCACCCCGAGCTCGTCATCGGCCCCGAGACCGAGATCCTCGCGGGCAACGGCAAGATCCTCACCGCGGGCGGCATCGACACGCACATCCACTTCATCTCGCCGACCATCGTCGACGAGGCCCTGGCCTCCGGCGTCACCACGCTCATCGGCGGCGGCACGGGCCCCGCCGAGGGCAGCAAGGCCACGACGATCACACCCGGCGCCTGGCATCTGGCGCGGATGTTCGCCGCGATGGAGAACAGCCCCGTCAACATCGGCTTCCTGGGCAAGGGCAACACGACCAACGCCGCCTCGATGCACGCGCAGCTGCGCGCGGGCGCCGTCAGCTTCAAGATCCACGAGGACTGGGGTGCCACCCCCGCCGTCATCGACGCCTGTCTGAACGTCTGCGAGGACACGGGCGCCCAGCTCGCCGTCCACACCGACACCCTGAACGAGGCGGGCTTCGTCGACGCCACCTTCGCCGCGGTCGGCGGCCGTACGATGCACGCCTTCCACGTCGAGGGCGCGGGCGGCGGCCACGCCCCCGACATGATCACGGCGGTCTCGCTGCCGAACATGCTGCCCAGCTCGACCAATCCGACGCGTCCGCACACCGTCAACACCGTCGAGGAGCACCTCGACATGCTGATGGTCTGTCACCACCTCAACCCGGCGGTCCCGGAGGACCTGGCCTTCGCCGAGTCCCGCATCCGCCCCACCACCATCGCCGCCGAGGACGTCCTCCACGACCTGGGCGCGATCTCGATCATGTCCTCGGACTCCCAGGCGATGGGCCGGATCGGCGAGGTCGTCCTGCGCACCTGGCAGACGGCGCACGTGATGAAGCGCCGCCGGGGCGCCCTGCCCGGCGACACCCGCGCCGACAACCACCGGGCCCGCCGCTACGTCGCGAAGTACACGATCAACGCGGCCATCGCCCAGGGCATCGAGCACGAGGTCGGCTCGGTGGAGAGCGGCAAGCTGGCCGATCTGGTCCTGTGGGAACCCGCGTTCTTCGGCGTCAAACCGCAGGTCGTCCTCAAGGGCGGGCAGATCGCGTACGCGCAGATGGGCGACGCCAACGCCTCGATCCCCACGCCGCAGCCGGTCCTTCCGCGCCCGATGTTCGGCGCCCGCGGCCGGGCGCCCGCGCTCAACTCCGTCAACTTCGTCACCCAGTCGGCCCTCGACGACGACCTGCCCGAGCGCCTCGGCCTCGACCGGCGCTTCGTGGCCATCCGCTCGACCCGGGGGCGCACGAAGGCGGACATGCGGGAGAACGACGCCCTGCCCCGGGTGGAGGTGGCGCCCGACAGCTTCGCGGTCACGATCGACGGCGAGCTGGTGGAGCCCGCACCGGCGGCCGAACTCCCCATGGCCCAGCGCTACTTCCTCTTCTGACCGCGCCCTCCCTCCGATCCTCAGATCCTGGTTGTCGTCAACATGTCACGAGCAGCACTCCTGATCCTGGCCGACGGCCGCTTCCCCGCCGGGGGCCACGCGCACTCCGGCGGCGCCGAGGCGGCCGTCAAGGCCGGGCGGATCACCGGGGCGCCGAGCCTGGAGGCCTTCTGCCGGGGGCGGCTGCACACCACCGGCCTGGTGTCCGCCGCCCTGGCGGCGGCCGCCGCGCTCGGCGTCGCGGAGACGGCCGCCCTCGACGAGGCCGCCGACGCGCGCACCCCGTCCCTGGCCCTGCGGACCGCCGCGCGCAAGCTGGGCCGCCAGCTGCTGCGGGCGGCCCGTGCCACCTGGCCCGCGCCCGAGCTCGACGCGCTGGCCCGGGCCTTCCCCAAGGGCGCCCACCAGCCGGTCGTCCTCGGCGCCGCGGCGCGGGCGGCCGGGCTCGGGGCCGCCGACGCGGCGTACTGCTCCGCCTACGAGTCCGTCAGCGGGCCCGCCACGGCGGTCGTGCGCCTGCTGAGCCTCGACCCCTTCGACGCCACGGCCGCGCTGGCGCGGCTCGGGGACGACGTGGACCGGGTGGTGGCGGAGGCGGTGGCCGCGGCCGGGAACGTACGCGACGAGGGCCTCGACGCGCTCCCGGCGGCGTCGGCGCCGCTCCTCGAGATCGGGGGCGAGGCGCATGCGGCGTGGCCGGTACGGCTGTTCGCGTCGTAGGGCCCGGGGGCGCGGGCGGCCGCTCCGAGCGCGCGAGGCCGACCCGCCACAGAGCCCTCGGTAGGGGCAGGCCCCCCTGCCCGGCGCCACCCCTGAGAACCCGAATACCCCACCGAACGCTCCCGAGGAGAACCATGCACTTGGACCATAGCCACGACGAAGCCTCGGCCGTGAGCGCGGACGCGCACCGCCCCGACGGCCGGCGCCGGGCCCTCCGCATAGGCCTGGGCGGCCCGGTCGGCTCGGGCAAGACGGCCACGGTGGCGGCCCTGTGCCGCGCGCTGCGCGCGGAGCTGTCCCTCGCCGTCCTGACGAATGACATCTACACCCGCGAGGACGCCGAGTTCCTGCTCAAGGAAGCGGTGCTGCCGCCGGAGCGGATCGCCGCCGTGGAGACGGGCGCCTGCCCGCACACCGCGATCAGGGACGACATCTCCGCGAACCTGGAGGCGGTGGAGGACCTGGAGGACGAGGTGGGCCCGCTGGACCTGATCCTCGTGGAGTCCGGCGGCGACAACCTGACGGCGACCTTCTCGCGCGGCCTCGTGGACGCCCAGATCTTCGTGATCGACGTGGCCGGAGGGGACGACATCCCGCGCAAGGGCGGCCCCGGCGTGACGACGGCCGACCTGCTCGTGGTGAACAAGACGGACCTCGCCCCGTACGTCGGCTCGGACCTGGCCCGCATGGCCGCGGACGCCAAGGCGCAGCGCGCCGAACTGCCGGTGGTCTTCCAGTCGCTGCGCTCGGCCGAGGGCGTGACGGCGGTGTCCGACTGGGTGCGCGCGCAGTACGCGGCCTGGGTCGCGGCCGACGCGTGACGAGCGCACCGGTGGCGCGGGCCCTGGGCTCCGCGGGAGTCAGGGCCACCGCCCGCGTGACCGCCCGGCCCGACGGCCGCGGCGGCACCGCCCTGCCGGTCCTGGAGGGCGAGGGCCCGCTGGCGCTGCGCCGCGTCCGCGCCGCGGGCCCGGCGGGCGGTGCCGCCCGGGTCCTGCTGGTCGGCGCGATGAGCGGCCCGCTGGGCGGCGACCACTTCACCGTCGAGGCGACGGCCGAGCGGGGCGCGCGCCTGCACATCGGCTCCGCGGCGGCCACGATGGCCCTGCCGGGCCAGGACCGGCGCGAGGCCCACTACGACGTGCGCCTCACCGTCGCCGAGGACGCGGAACTGCACTGGCTCCCCGAGCAGCTGATCTCCGTACGGGACAGTGACCTGCGGGTCACCACCCGGGTGGACATCACCGAGGGCGGCCGCCTGGTCCTGCGCGAGGAACAGGCCCTGGGCCGCACCGCGGAACCCCCCGGCCTCCTGCGCACCCGCCTCACCGTCCACCACGCGGGCCGCCCCCTCCTCGACCAGCAACTGACCTGTGGCCCCACCGCCCCACCCGGCTGGAACGGCCCGGCGGTCCTGGACGGCCACCGTGCCGTCGGTCAACTCCTCCTCGTACGCCCCGAGTTCCGGACCTCCCCACCCCCCGCCACCGTCCTCGACGACCACGCGGCCCTCACCCCCCTCCCCGGCCCCGCAGCCCTCGTCACGGCCGTCGCCCCGGACGCGCTGCGCCTGCGCCGGATCCTGGACGGGGCGCTGGAGCGGTGGGGGTAGGCCCCCGGGCCGGGGCCCCTCGGAACAGCACATTCACCGCGGCCGCACCCCCTTCCGCCGTTTCCGGCAGACCGCCACGGACCGCGCCCGCCGAGTACTAGAGTCCTGCCGTGCGGCGAATGTGTCGCACATCACATCGGGTCGTCCGTCGGGCGATGGGGACGGGCGATGCGCGTTCGGCGTGCGTAAGAGGGGGCGGGGGCATGTACGAGTTGACCAAGGGTGCCAACGTGGGGTTGGCGGCCCTGAGCGAGAACGTCGGCTCCGTGATGGTGAGTCTGGAGTGGACCAGCTCGACGGGTGAGGGCGACGCCGACGTCTCCGTCCTGCTCCTCGACGCCAACGGCAAGGTGCGCAGTGACGCGGACTTCTACTTCTACAACAACCCGGTGGCCGCTGACGGAAGCGTCCAGCTCCTGGGCAAGTCTCCCAGCGGGAGCGGCAACAAGGACCGGATCGGCTTCGACCTGACCGCGGTGCCCGACGGGATCGACCGCATCGTGGTGGCGGCGAGCCGGTACGACGGAGCTCGCTTCGGGGAACTGGGCGATCTGCGGCTGACGTTGTCCGACGCCTGTGGCGAGGACCTGGTCCGCTTCGGGATCGACGAGGCGGGAGCGGTGAGCGCGTTCATCTTCGGCGAGCTCTACCGCCGCGGCGGCGCGTGGAAGCTCCGGGCCGTCGGGGACGGGTACGCGGCCGGACTGGCGGGCCTGGCAACGGACTTCGGTGTGGACATCGATGACGACGCGGCTGACGAGGCCAACGGGGCTGACGGGGCTGACGGGGCTGACGGGGCCGACGGGGAGCCGCGGGACGTGGCGGCGGGGGGCGTGGAGGCAGCCGTCGCCCCCGCGGCCCCGGCGGCCGACGGCGCACCGCCCCCGGTCCTTGAGGCCGTACCGGCTCCCCGGCGGCCCGAGGGCGAGGGGGAGCCGGAGAAGCCCACGCCCCGTCCTCGTACCGCCAAGAAGAAGGTCACCCTGCCCAGGGCGGCCAGGAAGTCCCTGGCGGAGAACGAGTCCTGGAGGTCGGCCAGGCTCTTCCCGGTCTCCGTGCTCAAGAGCGACCGGGACCGGGAGACGCGGGCCACGTCCGTGCTCCTCTCGGTGATGGCGCAGGTTCCGGAGTTCGGCAGGAGGCTCACGGCGGGGTTCGGCGCGCCGGCGGGCCGCATGGAGACGTTCGCCGAGGTCTCGCTGCCCCACGGCGACGCTCCGCGGCGCCCGGACGGAGTGATCCGCGTCGAGCGGGCCGGAAAGCTGTGGACCGCGCTGGTGGAGACGAAGACCAACGGGAACGCCCTCAGGGCCGAACAGGTGCAGGCGTACATGGACATCGCCACGCGCCGGGGCTACGAGGCCGTCATCACCCTGTCGAACGACGTCGCGCTGGAGGGCAGCCCCCTCGTCGACGTCAGGATCGACGGGCGGCGCAAACACAAGGTGGCGCTCTGGCACCTGTCCTGGGCCGAAGTCGTCCACCAGGCGCAGCTGTTGATCCGGCACGAGGGTGTGGGCAACGTGGCGCACGCCTGGCTGCTCCAGGAGCTGCTGCACTACCTCCAGCACGAGAGCTCGGGCTGTCACGGCTTCCAGAACATGGGCTCCGCCTGGGTTCCCGTACGCAACGGAATCGACGACGAGACCCTGTGCCATGGAGACGCCCGCGCCCTAGAGGTGGTGGAGAGCTGGGAACGGCTCATCCGTCAGGTGTGCCTGAGGCTCGGCGGTGAGCTCGGCCAGAAGGTGCTGCCCGTCCAGCGGTCCAAGCGCGGTATCGACCCCGGGACCCGCCGGTCGCGCCTCGCGGACCAGCTGTGCCTCGAAGGCAGGCTGCACGCGGAGGTCCGCATCGAGGGCACGCCCGGCCTCCTCACGGTGATCGCCGACCTGCGCACCGGCCGGCAGGCTGCGCACCTGCGTCGAGATTCCCGCACCGGACCAGGGCTATCCCCTGACCTGGGCGAAACGGCTCGTGAGGCGCCTCGCCGAGGCCCCCGCCGACCTCCACATCGAGACCCTGGTCGAGGAGGAGGCGGGCGGGCCGCGGGGCACCCTGGAACGCCTGCGCCCCGAACCGGCCGACCTGCTGCCCAAGGACGGCGCACACATCACCGGCTTCCGCCTCTCCCTCTTCAAGGGCATGGGCAGCAGCCGCGGCAACGCCGAGTCCGGTTTCATCCGCAGCGTCGACGACGCGGTACACCGCTTCTACGCCACGGTGGTGACCCACCTGGAACCCTCGCCCCCACGCCGGCCCTCCTCCCCGGAACGGACATCAGCGACCTGATTCCCCCACCCCGGGGCAGGCTGGATCGACACCGTGTACGCCGTGGCACGGCATCGATGTGCCCGGTTGACGACTTGACCGGAGCGGAAGCCGAGGATCCCTCGGGCCTGGCGGCCTCGCTCACAGCCGCGCAGGATCTTCCAGGTCTTCACTCGGGCGAAGGCGTGCTCCTACCCGGTCGGCGCCGAAGGCGCGGATGCCATAAGCGACATGGGTGATATAGGCGACATATTCGGGCCCGGGGGGCCGAACGGGGAGCCACGGCGCCTGGCCGGGCCGAGCGGAGCCCCGACATCCGCCCGCTGACGTGCATGAACCGTTCACCGTACTGGCCGGTCCGTTTATCGGATTGGTAAGGCTAGGTTGATCGGTGAGGCATGAACGGGGCCCTGAACCTCCTCCCTGACCAGGCCCTGGGGCCTACGAACATCCATGCGGGTCCATGGGAGTCCACCTAATGCTGCGGTGATTGGCTCCCTGTATGGCTCCCCGGTGAGTCCCCGTGCGGCAGCCCTGCCTCTTGTTGCGCACGAAGTGGCGGGGCCCATGGGCGATCTGGCTCAGTCGCCCCTGCCGTAGGGCTGGCCAGCCGCCCCAATGGCTGTCGTTCGTCGTTGCCGGTCGCTGGAGGCCACGCTCGCACGGCCCACAGACGGCCCGGCGCCGACGGCGCCATCTCACGTGACTTGGCTGCGCACACGGCTCCGGAGCGCATGCGGATATCGTCCGGGTTGGTGACTCTGACCTGCAGGGAAGCAGCCTGGGCTGAAAGGTCTGATGGCGCTCACGCACTCCTCACGCGCGTCTATCGAGATGCGCCGCTGTAGCCAGAACTTTCCCGGCATTGCCATCCGCACCGCGCGGCCCTACTTGGTCGCTCTATGCTGACGGTCCGTGAGACAGCACACTGAGGGTGGGGCACTTGCGCGTCACATTGCAGATCGATGGCGACTCTACCGAGGGCGACGTTCGCTCCCTATTTGAATGGTTACTCCTGGATCGCACTATTCGACGTGAGGTCCGCGTTGAGATGACATCCTCTTCCTTGCCGCTACCGGGACAGCAAGGTGCACCCCTGGACCTGGTGTCACTTGTGCTTGGCAGCGGCATCAGTGCTGGCTCTCTCGGGGTATCCATCGCGTCGTGGCGGGCCACTCGCCCCCAGAAACCCACCATCACCGTCGAGCGCGCCGACGGCAGCAAGGTCACGATCACAGGCGCAACTCGAGATGAGGCGCAGCACCTGATAGAACAACTGCTCGAAGAATAACGGTAGGGGCGGCACGTGAGTGAACTTCCCGACGCCCAAAAATCACGGGCGCTGTTCATCGGGGTTGACAGGTTCAGCAGTCTCGAACCTCTTCCAGCGGTCCAGCGAAATTTGTCTACGCTTGTCGATTTATTTTCCGGTGACGTGTGGGGGATGGACCCGTCATGCTGTACCCAGTTACTTAATCCTGCCTCTACTCGCGAGGTTGACCAAGCCATCTTCAGCGCCGCAGAAGCAGCAACGGACACTTTGTTGCTGTACTACGCGGGACATGGGTTGCTCGACCGTCAAGGCCGACTGTATTTGGGCATGCCCGACAGTGATACGAGTGCCGTTCATTCGACGGCATTCCCCTACGACTGGATGCGCATGCGGCTGACCGATAGTGGTGCGGCACGGTGCGTCGTAATTCTCGACTGCTGTTTCAGTGCCCGCGCGATGGGAGTGCAGTCACCTGCATCGAGCATCGCGGCACTCGCTGAAGTAGAAGGTACTTATGTACTTGCGGCAGCCCACGAGAGTGCCATCGCCCTTGCACCTCCCGGGGAGGCGTTCACGGCCTTCACTGGTGCTTTGGTGGGCGTGTTAACTGATGGCATAGCGGACGCGCCCGAGTTTCTCGACCTAGACACGGTTTTCCTAGGAGTTCAGTCAATTCTGAGGCGTCAGGCACGGCCTGATCCACAGTGCTTGGGTCGCAACCAGGTAGGTCGTGCTGCATTCGTCCGGAACCCTGCCTATGTGCCGGAACAAGCTCACGATTTTCGTTCTGATCTCCAAGCCGCTATGCAAGACCTGCATGTTGCCCGTAGTCTGGCCGACACGCTGCAGGCCGTCTCGGACGGTCTCGTGAGTGGGCTTGGTTACGAGATGGTTTGCGTGAACCTTGTACGCCCAGACGGTGACCTCGTCGTAGCTTCCTTTTCGGGCAACATCGAGGTTGAAGGTCGCATTACTGGACAGGTCGGCTCTCGCGCTGCCTGGGACCGTCACTTCTCCATGGGTGAAGCGTGGGGTGACCTCCTCCGCTTCATCCCCTATACCGAAAGTCGACTCGGCGACGATGATGACATCCCGGGGTGGTACACCGACGGCCCCCTGCCACGCTTCGAGGATGAGTGGCACCCCCTGGATCGCCTATTCGCCGCCATGTATGTGCCCGACGGTACCCGCCGGCAGTTGCTTGGCGTCATAACCGTAGGTGGGCCGCCCGCTGGCCGCCGCCCCAACCTGGAACAGCGGGATGCATTGCGGTCCTACGCATTCCAGGCGGCCATCGCAATCAGTAATGCTCGTCTCCGTGCCAACATGCAGCGTGCCCTGGTCCGCCTGGAGCGGGAGCAGAAGGCTTTGCGCGCTAGCGAGGAAAGCTTCAGGCAGGCATTCGAGTATGCCCCTAATGGCGCGGCTATAGCTGAGATGGGTGGTGACCAGCACGGTCGAATTCTGCGCACCAACGACGCGCTGTGCCGATTGCTCGGGCGTCCTGCAAGAGCGCTTCGCCGCTACGCCTTCTCGGATCTCGTCCATCCTGAGGACATTGAACTGCTACTGAGAACTTCCGCCGAAAATGGCCGTGTGGAGCTGCGCCTTGGGCGCCGCGACGGCACCTATGTATGGGTTTCCATGCGGAACACTGTCGTCGCGGACTCCCCTGAAGGGCCGCGTTTTCTACTCACCCATGTCGAAGACATCCAGGAGCGAAAGCGTCGCGAGCTCGAACTGGCTCATCGCGCTTCTCATGACCAGCTCACGGGGCTCTCAAACTCTGCTGAGCTGCACGTTCGCCTGAGCGCTTACCTTTGCCAACCGTATGGTGACCTTCAGGAACACCATCGACATGCAACTGCTCCCCAAAATGATCCGCATGACACCGGGCTGGCTGTTGTTTTTTGTGCGCTCCGCGACTTCAAGCGGATCAATGTTCGATTTGGGCGTCAGAGTGGTGATCTCGTCCTCATCGAGGTCGGCCGACGTCTGGCAGTCTTTTCTCGAGAGGGAGATACAATCGCCCGGCTTGACGGGGACGAGTTCGTCTTGCTTGTCGACGGCATCACAAAGTTCGCTGCCCAGGACCTCGTCTTGAGAATGCAGAATAATATCCGCCTACCCATCGGCATTAGCGGTGACCAGGTTGTCCGCATAGGCTGGAGCTTTAGTATTACGTGGGCTCAATGCGGCATGAAGGCAGCTGATGTGATACGGGCTGCACGAGAGGCTGCAACTGACTAAGTAAGTTCACAAGCGCACTCGAAGTTCAGCCGCCTTCCGTGACGCCTCGCCGGGCAGGACACCTGACAGAGTCATGGGTGGATGCCTCATTCGCTTCCTTGCCGCAGTCTGGCTCCGCCGGTGTAGCGGATCGATGCAGTGCAAGGTGCGCTAGGTCGCCCAAGATCCGAGGGTGAAATGGGCTTCCTCGGAAGTGAGTGAAATTCAGCGTCTGTTGCATTAGCGTACCTGTTCAGCTCCTGTGGGCCCTGCACGCGAGGGAGTGGCCCCGGCTGCCCGTCGCCCGGCCGCTACGTCGACAGGCCTCGTCGTATCCCGTCGAGGGGTTTGCGCCTTACAACGCCAACGGCAAGCTGATCCGGCCTCAGATGAGCGCTTTGCCGCCAACCACAGGCATCTGAGTCGCTGAGTCACACGGCTCTGGCTACACAGGAGAGTTGGGACGTTCCTGCCTGAGGGAAGGGCCGACCGGTGAAACTGACGATCAACTTGGCAGTTCTGCTCGCTGTCATCCTCATCGTGCTCGTACGTCGGCGCGTGCAGGCCAGAAGCCGAGTCGACCAGACGATGGTCCTCACCGTGGCGGTGACGTTCGGCGTGCTGATCGCCCCCACCGACTTCGGTCAGGGCATCCTGCGTACCGTGAGTGACCTCGCGCAGAGCGTTTCGGATGCGGGCACCCCATGAACTTGCGACAGCCTGCGGATATCCATGGCCTGATTCGGGCCTCTACCGCTCTGGATGCTGGCCGTGCTCCAGATAGGCCACCTGGCCCTCGCTACGAGCGATCACGGCAGCCCGGACCCGGCGTGCGAGGCGCGGAATGGTCAGAGAGTCGACGTCGTCGACGCTGTGGAAGGCATACGCCTTGATCTCGGAACGCTGCAACCGGATCTGTTCCTGAAGCCGCGCCGGTAGAGCACCACCGTCGAAGAGATACAGCACCTTGTCGCCTTCAGTAGGGCTGGGGGCCCAGTCGACGGCCAGCAGACGACCGATCCCTGGCGTGATGCCCAGCTCCTCGCGGACCTCCCGCACACATGCCTGCAACGGAGACTCGCCGACGTCGACGTACCCACCCGGGATATCCCGGTAGTCCTTGTACGTCGGCTCAAGGAGCATGACGCGGCCCTGCTCGTCAAAGAACAGGGCGCCCGCGGCCATGCGCGGACGCGCCATCTTCGCCTCGTGTTCGTTCTCGGTCTCGCTCACGTGACCGAGCCTAACCACCTCAGACGACTCGAAGCCTGTCGGCCAGGTCAGCCACGGAGCTGCTCGGCCGGCCGCGGGTGCCGCGGACCCAGCCGAGTACGAGTTCGCGGCTCATGTAGTGGTGCCTGACCTGCTCGGGTGCGAGCTGTTCTGCTTCGAGGACGACGGCGAGTGCTTCGTCTGTGCGGTTTCGGGCGGTGAGTGCGCGCGCTACTTCGAGGTCATGGCGCACCCGGCGCTCGACGGGCAGGCTGCTCGTGTCGATCTGCGGGCCGAGGTCGGAAGCGACCTGGAAGTCTCCGAGTTCCCCGGCCGTGGCCACCTTGTGGATGGCAACGTTGGTGGGGCCGAAGGCGGTCCACATGTGGTTGGCGTCGGTGCCGAGCCGCGTTGCTGTCGCTTCCGCCTCGCGTAGGAAGGCCTGTATCGTCGCGCGGTCCTCCGCGCGGGCGGCCGCCATCGACCCGGCCAGGAACAAGGTCCCGTAGACGGACAGGAACGAGGGCGTCGCCTCGCTGAGCCCTGGCTCCAGGAATCCGGCCGCGTCGCCCACGAGTTGCACGGCGGTCTCGTATCGCCCGGTCGACAGCAGGCAGTGGGTCACGGAGCGGAAGAGCGATCCCGTGATCACGTTGTTGCCACTCTGCTGGGCGGCGGCCAGTCCGCGGTCGGCGGCCATCCACGCGAGTTCGTTCTCCCCAAGCTTGCCGAGCACCATCGCCGCGCCCTGGTACGTCAGCGCCAGCAGGGCGTTGGCTTCCTCGCGCTCCTCTCCCGCGTACGTACGGGCGGCCAGGAGGGCGTCGGCCAGGAGGAGCGGCAGCTGCCGCGTGGCAAAGCCGAAGCGCGATGCCTGGTAGGCGTCCCACACCTCACCGACGTCGGCACGAAGGTTCGCCAGGGTCGAGGGCTCGCCGTCGGCAGGCGGGCTCAAGAGCGGAGTCAACTGGCGGTAGTCCATGAGGGCTTCACGCAGGGCGGGGACGGTACGCCGGCCGCTGTCGTCCGACCACTCTAGGAGGGTGGGCTCGCCGATCAGGTCGCCGACGGACACGTCCAAGGCGTGCGCCAGGGCGCGGATCACGGAGAGGCGATCGAGCTCGATACGGTTGTTCTCCGCCTTGCCGAGCCAGTCCGACGTACGGCCAACCAGTCCGGCCAGCACTTCCTGGGAGAGGCCTCGGCGATGCCGGTACCAGGCCACGCGCTCGCCGGTTGTCAGGTGCTGCGTCATTCCTCGCATGGCTTCAGCCTCACCTCAGTTGGGATGAGGACCCCGGAAGGTTTTTCCGGGGTCGCCCAAGGGCCTGGTCATAGCGTCGTCTGTGTCGAGACCGAGACGCCCACGGCGGCGGCAAGGAGGCACAGGCATGTCTCTGACGGCTGATGAGCGGCACCAGGTGATGGTGGCCCTTGCGGAGCTCTCCGCGGAAGTGGGCGCCCTCGCGGAGAGGGCGCGGCGCCTCGCGGAGCCCGTCAACCTCGCTTCTCCGAATCCTCCAACCGCTGGAGCCGCTCGTCGAGACGCGCTAGGTGCTCACGCATCGCTGCGACCTCCTCCATGATGGCCGCGAACTCGGGGCTGGGGCCCGGCACTTCCTCATCGCCTGAGACCTGAGCGCTCACGAAGTAGCCGCGCGTCGAGTCGGGGGCCACCAGCTCCCACTTCGCGAGCAGTTGGACGGCTTTGGTCGCCGTCCCCGGGGCGACCTCGAAGCGCTCGGCGATCGCGCGAACCGAGGGGAGCTTGTCTCCCACCTTCAGCCTGCCGGTCTTGATCTCGTCCCGCAGGGTCTCGGCGATCTGCTCGTTCACCCGTCGCGCGTCGTCAGAAGTAGGCGTCATGCGTCGATGCTAGCTCTCCTTGATCTAGGTCAAGCAGCACGATCAATACAACCTCTTGTACTAGTTGTAGCAGTCGTGCTAGAACAGTCTGCATTGGGTGAGAGCCCGATAGGGGGCGGCCCGGCCGACTCCATCGCCCGGAGGAAAGCCCCGCTGGGGTGAGTACGAAGTGAGCGCCGTTGGTTGAGAACTCAATAGCGCGACAAGTCGACGGGGTGAGAGTCCCCGTCCCCGCAACGGCCCGGGTGACGGCCGCTGGCGGCCACCTCGTGGCGGGGCGAATCTGTCCCTGCCCCGCGTGCCAGCTCTGGAGAACGCTCTCGGGGATCATCCCTTCCTCACGGGAGGCCAACCCCTGGGGCGCCACCTGGTGCGCGCCGCCCTGCTGGCGTCAGAGCAGTGACGATGACGCGCTTCAGATTCTTCCGCCCCGATGGTCGTAGGCCGGGTTCGACTCCCGGCCGGGGCGCCACCCGCTGAGCTGAAGAGGGTCTCTGCTACCCGTTCAGCCTTCCCGCCGTGGATTTGCGCCGCCTCGCCAGAGGCCTGCGCCCGCCTCGGCTTCCTTCCGTCCCTCCATATCAGGAGCCTCGCCATGAAGTCCTTCATCGGCATGCATCAGGTCGTCTCGGCTGACGACTACATCGAACTCGCCCTCGGCACCCCCGTTGAGCTGTGGCTGGGGGTGGAGGGCGAGAGCAGGATGGAGCGCGCGGCCCGCCAGGACGCGGCCCGCGACATCCTGGCCGATCACCCGCACCTGGTCGACGACGTGGCGCGCGTCGCCGCCGAGGCCATCGACGCGCACCTGTCGGAGCTGAGTGTCGTTCCTCTGCCCCGACCGTCCGCCCGCCGTGGCAGCGCCACCAGGGCGGTGGCGGCGTGAGCGAGGACCTGAGGCTGGATGATCTGGCGGTCGCGTTGCGCGTGCTGCGGCTGCTGGCGGTGGACTTCGGGCATCTGGCGGCGCCGGATGTGCAGGTGTCGCCGATCTTTCCGGAGCGGCTGCGGCTGAGCTTCCACGACGACTTGCCGGGCTTCGAGGCGTGGCGGGAAGCGCTGGGCATCGCCCCGCAGGACGTGAACGGCCATGTTCAAAGTGGCGGCCGCACGCGCGTGCTGCAGGCGAGTGCGACCCTCGCGGACGCCGAGCTGGAGCTGATCGGCTTCGGCAAGGTCCCCGCCCCGGCCTCGGCGGGGTGTGTGGCGTGAACGCTGTTCATATCCGTTCAGCGGAGCGGGCGCTGACTTTGGGCACGTGGTTGATCGTGTGCGGGGCGATGCTCTACTCCGTGCTCACGGTCACGCCGCTGATGGCCGCGCACACCCCCGCTCGGTGGGAGTGGACGGCGCCCATCCTGCCCCTGGTCGTGGATGCCGCCGTGGTGATCGTGGTCCGCCTGGACTCCGTGCTCGCTCGTTTGGGTGGGCGTGGGGGCGGGTGGCCGGTCGTGCTGCGGTGGATGACCGGCGGTATGACGCTCGCCCTGAACACCGCCGATTCCGCCCTGCAGAAGGACCTGGTCGGGGTGGCGGTGCATGCGGTGGCGCCGCTGCTGCTGATCGTCACCGCCGAGACCAGCCTGGCCTACCGCCGCGCCCTCGCGGACGCCGTCGCGGCGCTGGAGGCCCGGCAGCAGGCCGAGCGCGACGTAGCTGAGCAAGCGGCCCGGGAACGCGCCGAGCGGGCCCGTGCGCAGGCGCGGGAGGAGCGCGAGCACGCTGCCGTGCTGGCGCGTGAACAGCGTGAACACGAGGCCCGCTTGGCCCGTGAACAGGCTGAGCGGGAGGACTGGCGGTGGCGTGCGGAGCGTGAAGGCCGTGAGCGGGCAGCAGCCGCTGAGCGGGAGGCGCGTGAACGCCGTGAACGCGAGCGTGAACAGCGCGAGTCCGACCGTGAACGCCTCGCCCGCGAGGCCGCCGAGCAAGCCGCGCAGCAACGCCGCGCGGCGCAGGAGGCTGCCGTTCGTGAACAGCGTGAACGCCAGCAGCGGGCAGAGCGTGAACAAGCTGCGCTGCTGGAGCGTGGCCCGGCTGCGGGCAAGCTGCCCGAGCCCGAGGCCCGGCAGATCGTGAGTGCCGCGTTCGTGGCGGAGTTGTCGGTGCGGGCGGCGGCGGAGTTGTGCGGCTGGTCGGTGGGCTGGGTCTCGGCGCGCTATGCCGAGCAGCGCCAGCCGCACACCGGCGTCCGTGCCGACCTGGCCATCGCCAGCCGCTAGGAGGCCCGCGATGCCGCACGCGTACGCCGACTGCTTCGACCCCACCGGTGCCCGCTACGGGATACCCGCCTACCCCTACCGCCTCGCCCCTGCCGGCCTGGCCACGCGGCGCCAGCTGCGGGCCCGCGGGCTGCGGCCGGGCGGGCAGCCGATCGCCGCGCAGGTCATGCGCGCCAACCGCCGCACCGGCGGGCACCAGGTCGCCTACCTGTACCGGATCGACCTGGCCAAGCCGGTCCGGCCGATGACCTCGCGCAAGTGGGGTGCGCTCGCGCTGGCCATGCTGGCGCGCCGCACCTGCCCGCGCTGCCGCCGCGACGTCGGCTACTGCATCCCGCGCTCCTACGGCATCTGCGGCGCCTGCATCGCCGCCACCGAACAGCACGCTGCCTGAACGTTCCGTCCCCTGACCGGAGGTTGACCGTGAACCGCAGGACGTTCCGTGACCGTCTCGTCATTCCCGTTTGTGCCGCCATCGCGACGACGCTGGCCATGGCGGTAGGCCTGCGCCTGCACAACCACCACGTGCCGCTCTTGCTGCTGCTGGCGTGTGCGGGCTCGGTGCTGGCCAGCGCCCTGGATCTGCTGTTCCGCATCGTTGATGCCCGGGACACCACGACGCACCGCTGCACGCGTTCGGGCTGCACCTTCCAGGTCCGCTTGAAGCGCGCGGGCGCCGCGGAAGACCGTCGCTGGCAGCAAGTTGCTGCCGCTCACCCGCACCACACGGTGTGACACCCAGCGCCCCAACCCTCTCCGGGCGCCCTGTCCAGGTCTGGTCTTCACCGCGACTGCGAAGGCGCCTGCCCTCGCCGGTGCACGAGGTCGCCGACGTAGCCTCGCGCTGCCCCACTGAGTTTTCATCCAAGGAGTGTTGCTGTGCCCAGTCCTACTCGTCCCCGCACGGTGAAGGTGTCCGCCGGGGCCACTACGGTCCGTATCCCGCGCCAGCGCGGCCGCCGCCAGGACTCCTTCCTGCTGGTCGTGCCCGAGCGCCCCTCCCTCGCCGCGCGCGCCCTGCACACGGTCGGGCTGCTGTTATGGCGCCACCGCCTGGCCTTGCTCCCCACCGCCACGGCCGTGCTGCTCCTGCTGCTGGCCGCGATCCTGCACGTCCTCGCCCCGTGGGCAGGCGCGCTGGTGGCCGTGGCCGGGCTGCTGCCTCCGCTCGTCCTGCTCACCCCGCCGCTGCGCCGCCGTGTCAAGGGCGGGGACCGGTCCTGGCAGTGGGCCGCCGCAGCCACCGCGGCCGTCGTCGGCCTGTGGACCGCGCTCGCGATCCTGCTCGGCCCGCTGGCCGGGCCGCTGGATGTCCTGTGGTTCCTGGGCCTGCTGGCGGCCCAGGGTGCCTGGTTTGTGCTGCGTCGCTCGATCTCCAAGGAGACGGACTGATGGCCACCCCCACCCGCAACGGCGCTGCGGGCGCCAACAAGGGCAACAAGTTCGCCAACGCCGGAGCCGCCGCCGGCGGCTTCGTCGGCGCCATGGGCGGCAGCTTCATGCCGTCCATCAACATCAACGTCAACCGGCCCTCCCGCCACGGTGCCGGGGGCGGGCAGTCGCTGCTGCCGCCGCCGGAGTTCAACAGCCCCGCCCAGGTGCGCAACTACTGCAACACCCTGCGCGCGGCCGGGGTGATGCTGTCCATGGAGGTCGCCATGGCCGCCGAGATCATGCAAAGCGTCCTCGCCGCGGTGCCGGACCCGGAGGGGCGGGTGCTGGGCTCGCGGCTCCGCGCCGCGAAGGTCTCCCGCAAGCTGAAGAAGTCCGCGAACGCGCTGCGCGACGCGGCCAAGAACGCCGCGGCCACGTACGCGGTGTTCCAGCAGGAGTACCAGGAGGAGATCAACCGCGTCCGCCACCGGGCCCGTAAGCCGAAGACGCCCGCGATGAACTGGGCACAGCAGTGAGGCGCCGCGCGATGACCACGGACCAGAACATGCAGGCGCAGCTCGCGCAACTGGTGAACACCCGCGAAGGCGGCACCGGCGCCAGCGGGGTCAGCAACTACCTGCTGGGCAGGGCCAAGCCGCACCTGCCGCCCTGGCTCGGGGTGGCCGGGGTCGGCCTGGCCGGAGTCCTCGGCCACGAGCGGTGGGCGGCGAGCCCGGCCGCCGCCGTCGGCCTGACCCTCACCTCCGTCGCCATGTCCGGCGGTGCGTGGGTGATCGGCAAGAGCGCCAGCAAGCAGCGGCGGCTCCACTCGGCGATCACCACGGCGCTGGGCTCGGCGTGGCTGACGGCCGCCTGCCTCGCAGGGCCCGCCGCCGGGCCGGTCGATGACCTCTACCTGATGGGCGGTCCGGCGTTGGCGTTGTCGTGGAACGTGCGGATCTTCATGCGCACCTCCGACACCGGCGAGCAGAGCAGCGGGGACGGCGGGCTGATGGAGAAGATCGGCCTGGCCCGGGCGCAGATCCGCGCCGCGCGGGTGGAGCCGAACCGGGCCACGGCACGCGTGGAACTCGATGCGGGCACGCAGACCAACGCGGACATGGCCGGGGCGCTGCCCCGCATCGCCTCCGCGCTGGACCTGCCCGCCTCCGCAGTGCGCTACCAGCCCGACCCCGACTCGGCCCGCCGCGGCGACCTGGTCATCGTCCCCGAAGACATGCTCGCCGAGACCGTGGAATGGGAAGGCCCCTCCAACCTCGGCGGGTCGATCGCCGATCCGCTGGTGATCGGCCGGTATGACGATGGCTCGCCGTTGCTGCTGTGGCTGCCCGGGGACCCGGAGTCCGGACGGAACGGCACGCACGTGCTGGTCGCGGGCGGAACGGGCTCCGGCAAGGGCGACGCCGCACTGAACCTGCAGACTGAAATCCTCTCCCGCCGCGACGTGACGATGGTCTTCTCCGACCCCAAGTCCTTCCAGGACTTCCGCCCGCTGCTGCCTGGCTACGACTGGGCAGTGGAGGGTGGGGCCCCGACCGAGACCATGGTGGCGGCCGTGCAGGCGGCGATCCCGGCCCGCACTCGCTGGCTCGGCCAGCACCAGTACCGCCAGTGGATCCCCGAAGCCGCACACGAGCAGACCGACCCGGCCCACTCCTGCCGCCCTGACGGACGCGCGTGCGGGTGTGCGGGGATGCCGTTCATGGTCGCCTGGTTCGAGGAGGCCGCGAACACCCTGCGGTTCGTCGGTGACGACGCGTTCACCGGCATTGCCCAAGAAGCCCGCTCCGCGGGCGTCTCCCTGGTCATCTCCCTCCAGCGCCCGTCCTACGACCAGATGTCGACATCCACCAGGGCCTCGCTGCCGTCGGTGATCGCGCTCGGCTGCCACCCTGACGACGAAGGCTTCAGCCTGCCCGACGAAGTCCTCGCCGCGGGCGCCCACCCGGGGGCGTGGCGCAACCGCAAGCCCGGCTACTGCTACGTCGTCTCACCCGGCATCGACGAAGACCGCTACGCCTCACCGGGCCGCACCTGGCGCTTCACACCGGGCGCCGTGGACACCATGCAGCAACTCGCCCTGTGGGCACAGCGCCACGGTGCCGCCGCCGACCCCGTCACCGCCGGCGCACTCAAGAGCGTGGCCGGGACCGCGTATACCGGACGTCCCGCCTCCGAGCCGGGCGACGGTCCAGTGGTGCGGCCGATCCGATCGGGCGACGATCAGGACGTGGAGGACGCGGGCCTGCTGGTCGACCCCGAGGACGCAGACATCGACCCCGAAGCCGAGCTGCCCGAAGCGCAGCAGGGCGACGACGCCCCGCTGTTCGGGACGGACAGCGGCCGTAAGCCCTCCCCGGCTGAGGCCCGTGAGCTGTTCGCGCAGGCACTGGATGAGTTCGAGGCCGCCGGGCGGATGGTCGTCGGCCCGCGCGACTTCATGGACTGGTGCGACGCTCACGACCTGACCCGCTCATGGGTGTCCAAGCGCCTGAAGGCTGCCGCGATCCAGGGCCGCCTGGAGGCGACCAACACCACAGGCCGATGGCGAATCATCCCCGAGCGCGCCGCAGCGTGACGCCGTCACATGTGACGGGCCCGTCACACCCAAACCCCTAGGCAGACACGGGTGTGACGGGCCCATCACGGCGGCCGTCACACCGCATCACACCTGCCTGTCACAGCACCTGGCCTGGAGGCATTCCGGGTCGGCCTCCACACGCACGCGCGGCTCGGGCACGCATACACGCGCGTGCTCGCGCCCCGTTCCGGCACGCGGAAGGGAGCACCACGCATGCACCACACCGGCCCGCCCGGACACCTGGCCCCGCACATCCCCGCCGACGACTACCGGCGCGCACAAGCCACCGGCCAACCCATCATCATCCACACCATCACAACCCACCCTGCCGCACGCCCGGCTCGCAGCTACCTGCTGCCCCTCACGGTCGCCGGGGCGGGCGCCCTCGGCCTGTTCGGCGTCGTGGCCGCGTTCCTGGCCCTGCTCGACTTCGCTGCCCACACCGCCATCGCCATCGGCGGCGCCGCAGGCCCGATCGGCGTCGGCGGCATCACCCTCCGGCTCTTCCGCGCGCCCAAGTGACCTTGCCGGGAGGAGACATGCCCTGCACCACCTGCACCGGCCACCACCCCATTCCGCTCCAACGCTTCCCCGCCGGTGACGTGCGCGCCTCGCTGAAGGCCGCCCACGCCGCGTCCGAGGAACGCACCCGCACCGATCAGCCCGTGCACGTCCACTACGACGCCCTGCACGACACCTTCGTCGTCCTGCGCACCACCACCCCCAAGGAAGGCACCCGATGACCGCCCCCACCACCCCACTAGACCTCATCGTGGGTCCCGACCAGGCCCGCGCGTTCCTGCACGCCCGCGCCTGGGAACTGACCCAGCTCGACTGTCTGCCCGAGGCAGTCGCGTTACGGCTCGTCTACTGCGGCGCGCTGCGCGGGGACCCGCTGGTGCTGGCCGCCGAGCGCCAGACCTGGACCCTGCGCTCCGATGTCGACCCTGACGACGCCCCCGCCCACCGCCTGTGCGTCCACGCCCGCCTCACCAGCCCGCCCCGCGTCATCGTCACCGACCCCGACGACCCCACCGGCCAGAGCGACGAATTCCTCATCGAGGTTCTGGAGATGTACCAGCTCGCCACCTGGTACCCCCTGCCCATCGTCACGCAGGGGGCCAGCCGTGACGGACGCTGAGCGGCACAACGACGCGGTGGCTTCCGGCGCCTGGCCGGGCGGCCCGATGCTGGCGTTCGATGTGGAGACGACCGGCCTCGACCCGGAATCTGCCCGGATCGTGGCCGCGGCAGTCGTCGCGGTCGGCGGCGACACCGCGCCGGAGACCACCGCGTGGCTGCTGGACCCCGGCATCGAGATCCCTCTGGCCCCTGATCCCCGTCCCCGCCATCGAGGAGAGCCCGTGACGTTCGACATCCGGATCATCTGCGACGACCGCGACGCCGACGCCATCACCCGCGCGCTGGCCGAGGCCTTCCGCACTGGCACCGCCCGCACCTACCCCACCCGCGACGGCATGCGCACCCGTCTCTACTTCACCGCCGACCTGAAGCGGCCCGAGGACGACCAGCCGAACGCCTGCTAGCTCCGCCCGGGGCGGGCGCCGTCTCTCCACAAGCCGCGCCCGGCCCGGGTTTCTCCCGTCCCTCCATGAGAGCAGGAGAGAACCAGCATGACCCCTCCCGCCCCGGACCGGCGAGACCACCTCAGCACCGCCCTGCGCCTCGCCGCGCACGGGCGGATCGGGCAGCACGACTGGAGGAACAAGCAGGGCGAGAAGCGTTCGATGCTCGTCCTGGAGGTCGTCGAGATCGACGCCAGCGTTCGCTTCACCACCGTCACCATCAACGCCAAAGGTCCTGCCTGAGACGTTTCCGCGAGCGGTGACGATCCGTGGAGCGCGTCTGGTACGTCCGCGCTGGGATCCGCCGCCGCGCGGCCGGACTCTGGCTCCGGTGACGAACTGCCGTTCTAGCCCGACTGCGGGTCGGGCCAGGCCAGCTTCCAGTCGTTGGGGTCCTCGGATTCCACACCCCAGCGGCGGTGCTGAAAGGCGCGGAAGGTGAAGTGGTCCGTGGTCCAGTCCGTCGCCGCGGCCTGCGCGATGTGCCGGGGGTAGAAGGCGCGGTAGATGGCCGCCCTCACCCGGATCGTTGGCGGCGTCTTGGTGTTGAAATAGGTGCTGCCCAGGTCGTACTGGAACCAGCTCCTGCGGCGCGGGTTGAGGATTTCGAGCTGTGTGCACTCGATGCGCTCCACCCATACTTCATAGCGTCGGCGCAGCTCGTCCATCTCGTCTCGTAATCGTCCTCGTCCCGGGTGTCCGCCCGGGCCCCAGACGCCGGGGTTGAGGCTGAGCGCGGCGAACTCCAGCGGTGTGCGGTCGCCTTTGGCGAGGTTGCAGGCCACGCACGCCGGAGCGAGGTTGCGCGGGTCGTCGTCTCCGCCGCGCTTGTAGGGGATGACGTGGTCTTTGACCTCAGAGGGAGCCAGGCAGTACACGCACCGCCCGTCGTGGGCGGTCACCACGGTGAGTTCTTCCCACAGGGGAAAGTAGCGCCGCCTGCGCCGCTCTGATTCATGTTTCCCGCGCCGCGCGAGGTGTGAGGGCATCCGGCTCTCCTACACCTGGTCCAGCTCGCCCCGGGAGGCAGGTGCCGTGGCGGGCCGGCCGTGGCGGTGGAGGTCCCGGTGAGCCCGCAGCCATGCCCGGTGGCGTGTGGTGACCGGGACGGCCAGCGGCGCGCCGTGCAGGGCCGCGTACGCGGGGTAGGGCAGCAGCGGGGCTGCGACATCCACCGTCAGCGAGGCCGGGTCGACCACCAGGAGGCCCAGGTCGAACAGTCGGTGGACATCGCGGCGCAGCAGCAGCCCGCCGTCGCTGTGGTGCTCGCCGCTGACCGCGTAGCTATACAGGTGGGCGGCCTCCAGCACCGCCGCCGGGGCGGGCCCGGTGATGGCGCAGGTCTGCCCGTGGGCCTGCAAGAGCTGGCGGCGGAAGGCGGCCTGGCCCAGCCGGGCGCGCACGGTGGCCTGCCGGTGCCCGCCCGCGATCGCCCGTTGCGCGCTGTCGGCGATATCCACGCTCGTGGCCGCGCCGGTCTCCTCGATCGCGGACCGCAGCCCTTCCCACCGCATCGAGCGCAAGCTGTGCTGCGTGCGGGGGTTGTCACACAGAGCCCGCAGTTCGGCGCCGCTCAGCACCCCGGGCATGTCGACCCAGGCCGCACCGTGGCGCGAGCGGTAGGTCGTCACGGTCTTGGTCCCGGCCGTGGGGACGTCGAATCTCGCCGGGCACTTCAGGCAGACGTATACGGGCCGCTTCGTCTTGCGCGGCTGGAAGTCCGCCTTGCCGCACCCGGGGCAGCGGTAGACCTCCTTCACGGCCTGGCCGGTCTCGATCGCCTCGATGACGGAGATGCCCAGCAGGGCCGTCTTGTCCCATACAGCGATCACGTCCCCGGCGGCCAGGGACGCGTGATGCGGCACCGAGCTGTCCCAGCTGTAGTGCTCCGACGGCAGATCGTCATAGCCGCCATTCCCCCCGTGCTTGCGATTGTCGCCCGCCGCCAGGACCAGCCACGCCGTTGCCACACGCTCCCCTTCCCTCCCCAGCTCCGGGCCGGTCGCGCTCTCGCCAAAGCCCGCGACCGGCCCGGCTCCCCACCACTCATCAGCAAGGAGGACCCCAGCATGAACCACCCCACTGACATCCGGCACACCTCCGGGGCACCGCCAAGGATCGTCGCCCTGTGCGCCGGCTATGGCGGACTGGAGACGGCGATCCGTGCCGGGATCGGCGGCCGGGTGGCCGCCTACGCCGAGAACGACCCGCACGCCGCGGCCGTGTTCGCCGCGCACCACCCCGCGGTGCCCAACCTCGGGGACATCACCGCCATGGACTGGCACCAAGTCCGCGACCAGTACGCCCCGGACGTGATCAGCGCCGGTTTCCCCTGCCGCAACATCAGCAACGCTGGACGAAGGGATGGAATCAATGGCCAGTGGTCGCGCGTCTGGAAAAACGTCGCTCAGGCTGTGGGCTACCTTCGACCGCGCCTCGTCTTCCTGGAAAACGTGGCGGCGCTCCGCTCGCGGGGGCTGGACGTCGTCGCCCAGGACCTGGCCGCGCTCGGGTATGACGCGCGCTGGACATGTCTACGAGCTGGTGACCCCGAAACCGGCGCCCCGCACGAGCGCGACCGCTGGTTCGCCCTCGCCTATCCGGCTGCTGAAGACCCCCACGGCGCAGCTTGGGGCCAATGGCGGCCCGCAGCCGCCGGCGAAGCGGAAGGCGGGCGGGCACGGGCCGACGCTGGAGGACGAGGTGGTCTTCCTGCTGCCGCCCCCGCCCGCCGGCTGAGGCTGCTGCCCACCCCCAAGGCCTCCGACGGACCCCACGGCGGCCCCAACCAGCGCGACACCTCGGGCCGCTACTACCTGCCCGGCCAGGCCGTGCGTCTCGATGAGCGCTGGGTGGCCACCGACGGCACCGACTACGGGCCCGCCATCCGCCGCTGGGAACACCTCACCGGCCGGGCGGCACCCTGCCCGACCGAGCCCGGCGCCCGCGGCAACCGGCGACTCTCCCCGGCGTTCGCCGAATGGATGATGGGCCTCCCGGCCGGCTGGGTCACCGCCGTGCCCGGCATCCCCCGCAAGGAACAGCTCCGCATCATCGGCAACGGCGTCGTGCCCCAACAGGCCCACCACGCCTACGGCCTGCTCCTCGGCGCCACCGCCGCGCCCGCGCTGGAGGTGGCGGCATGAGTGAGCACCTGCGCACCGCGCTCCAGCTCGCGGCCAAAGGCGTGCCGGTGCTGCCGCTGCGCGTGGGCAAAGCCCCCTTCGGCAACTGCTGCGCCTGCGCCAAGAACGCCTGCGGCGGCCGACCCAACATGAAACAGGCCGGGCCGTGCAGGTGCCCGCGCCCGTGCCACGCCTGGGCTGCCGCGACCACCGACCCGGGCACGCTCACCTCCCCGGCCTGGACGGCCGCATGGCGGCAAGCCACCGCCATCGCCTACCACCCCGCCGGTGCCCGCCTCACCGTCGTCGACCTCGACCACGCCGACGCCATCGCCTGGGCCCAAGCCCACCTGCCCCCCACCCGCACCCTGCCCACCACACGCGGCCAGCACTGGCTCTACGCGGGCACCATGCCCTCCTCACACGGAGTACGCCCCGGCATCGACATCAAGTCCCGCATGGCCTACGCCCGCTGGCTCGGCCCCGGCACCGGCACCCCCGCGGCGCTGCCGGACATCGTGCGCGCGCTGGCCGTGAAGAAGCCCGCCACGGCCCGGCCCACGCCGAGCTCCCTCAGCGTGCCCGCACCCGCCGGGGGCGGAGCATGCCCCCACCGCACGCCCGCCTACCTGGAGCGCGGCATCGCCATGGCCGAGCAGCGCATCACCGACGCCCGCAGCGCCGTGCACGCCACCGTCTACCGCACCTTCCTGGCCGTGCTGTCCACGCACGGCCGGTGCGGCTGCCTCACCGACACCGACGTGGTGCGGCTGTTCGCCGCCGCGCAGGCCAAGGGCGAGACCGCCCGGCACTGCACGGATGCGTGGGCCAACGCCCGCGCCCGGCTGGGGCTGTGACCATGGCCGACGACGAGAAGGACCCTGCACGCAAGGTCATCTGCGACTACGTGCAGAGCCACTTCCGGTACTTCCGCACCGTCGACGGCACCGTCTACGCCCAGCGCACCGGCCACCCCGTCGCTCGCCCGATCCGCTCCCAGGGCACCAGCGGGAGCCACCGCCAGGAACTCATGGTCGGCCTCTTCCGCGACGGGGTCGGCGTCTTCAACGGAACCGCCCTCAAGGAGGCGTTGGACTTGATCGAAGCACTCGCCTTGACCGAGCCGGTACAGCCCACCCACATCCGCGTCGCGCCCGGCTTCGACGGAGCCACCTGGCTGGACCTGGGCCGCACCGACGGGCAGTCGGTCCGCATCCACCCCACCGGATGGGACATCCGCACCCCCGACCCCGAAGAGGTCTGCTGGAGGCGCACCCAGCTCACCGGCGAACTCCCCCTCCCGGCGAGGGACACAGGCGGCAAGGGCCTGGACCTGCTCCTTCGGCTGTGCAACTTCGCCGACGCCAAGACCGAGGCCCTGGCCCTCGCCTGGCTCATCGGCTGCCTGGAACCGTCTGCCCCGGTCCCGGCACCGTTCCTGACCGGCCCGCAGGGGGCGGGCAAGTCGACCGGCGGGCGGATGCTCGTGCGGATCATCGAGGGCATGACCGGCGACCTGCGCCGGGCGCCGAAAGACGAAGAGAACATGATCACGGCCGTCGCCGCCGGATGGATCACCGCTCTCGACAATCTCTCCCACCTGCCCCCGGACCTGTCCGACCTGATGTGCTGCGTCATCACGGGCGCTGAGTCGATCAAGCGCGCGCTGTTCACGGACGGGGACGTGGTGCGCTCCCGCTACCGGCGACCGATGCTGCTGACCGGTATCGACGTCGGCGTCATCCGCCCCGACCTCGCTGAACGCCTCCTCACGCTGCGTCTGGAGCGGCCCAAGGTGCGGCGCACCGAGGCGGAGCTGTGGGCGGAGTACGCCGAGATCCTGCCCGTCGTCCTCGGCTCCCTGCTGGACCTGGCCGTCCAGGTGCGGGCGGTCCAGGCCGAGACGCCGACCGACCTGCGGATGGCCGACTTCGCCCACCTGTGCGCCCAGCTCGACGCGGCCACCGGCTTCGGGACGCTGGCCGCCTACCGGGCAAGCCTGGATGACCTGAATGACGACGTCATCGAGGGCGACCTCCTGGCACAAACGGTCCTCAAGCACGCCGCAGAGCTCGCCCCGGGCGAGGACGTGCGCATGACGTCGGCCGAGTGGCTGCACGCCCTCAGCGCCCTCTACAGCGGCGAGGAGTGCCGCCCCCTGCCCAAGGGGTGGCCGACCACGGGCAAGGTGCTCTCCGACCGGCTCAGGCGCATCCAGCCCACCCTGGCCGCCCGGGGTGTCCTGGTCGACTGGGGCCGCACCAGCGCCGCCCGCTACATCGAGATCACCCACCAGGCCCCGCCCCCGGAGCACGAGCAGCAGCCCGCGTTCTGACCGCCAGGGCGGACAAGCAAGAGGAGCACGCCGCGCCCGGGGTGCTCCTCTTGCTGTTCCGGCGGCGCAGCCGCCCTGCACGAGTCGCGCCGCGAAGCGGCTCGTTCTTCAAGCCCTAAGGGGCGACGCAAGACCACAGACACCCCATCTTCCTTTGTCCTAAGAAGGGAAGACCTGCGTCACCGCGTCACCACGGGCCCACCAGACGGCCCCTGACCTGCGACAGCAAGGCGTGACGCAGACGGCGAATCCTGCGTCATCCCGCGTCACCCGCGTCACCCGCGTCACCCGCGTCACCCGCGTCACCCGCGTCACCCGCGTCACCTCCGTGACCGGTGCCCATGTCACCGGTGACGCAGCCCCCGCCCTGCTGCGTCACCGAAACCCGCAGGTCAAAAGCCTGATTGACGCAAGTGACGCGATGACGCAGAAATCCGCACTTAGGACAGGCGGGCTCCAAGGAACCCCCGAACCAACTCCAGTCGCAGGCCCGCCGCCCCGGAGCCGAGGAGGCACCGCCGCATGACCGCTGTTGCTGAGTTCGCCGACCATGTCCTCTACCGCCCCGAAGAGGCAGCCAGGGCCTTGAGAATTGGACGCTCGATGGTCTACGAGGAAATACGCCTCGGTCGACTTCAGACCGTCCGCATCGGCCGCCGCCGACTCGTGCCGCCGGAGTACATCGCGCAGTACGTCGAACTCCTCAAGCACGAGGCCGAAGCCACCGCCTGACCCGATATCTGAGCAGGGCCGCACCCGGCACGGGTGCGGCCCTGCTCGTTCCCCATGGAAGGCACACCGCATGACCGAGGAATCCACCGGCCGCAAGAAGGCAGGCCACGGCGAGGACTCCATCTACTGGGACAAGTCCAAGAACCGATACGTCGGCGCGATGTCCCACGGCCACGCCCCGTCAGGCAAGCGCCGGCGCCCGAAGGTGACAGGGAAGACCAAGACCGAGGTACGCCGGAAGCTGCGCGAGCTGCGCAAGGAGATGGCCCGCGGAGCGAAGGCGCCCGCCAACTACACCGTGGCGCAGGCAGTTGGGGACTGGCTTTCCCAAGGTCTCAAAGGGAAGGAAGCCTCCAGCATCGGGACGTACCGGAGTCTGGCGGACAATCACGTTGTTCCCTACCTGGGTGCGGCTAAGCTGCGGGACCTTGAAGCCGATGAAGTGGACGACTGGCTGGAGGCCCGTGCGAAAGTGCTCGCGACCCAGTCCTTGAGGATGGTGCTCGCGATCCTCCGGCGGTCCATCACGCACGCGCAGAGACGCGGCAGGGCCGCCCAGAACGTGGCCAAGATGGTCGCGTTACCCGAAGGGCAGGCCGGTCGGCCGAGCAAGTCCCTCTCCCTGGAACAGGGGGAGGCTGTGCTGCGCGCCATGGACGGCACCTGGATCCACGCCTACGTGGTGCTCTCCCTCCTCGTGGGAGTCCGACCGGAGGAGGCGCGCCCCCTCACCTGGAAGCACGTGCATCTCGGCGAAGCGCGAGGCCAGAAGCCGCACGTGGACGTCTGGCGCTCCGTCCGGCGGCACGGCGACACCAAGACCCACAAGAGTCGGCGCTCGCTGGCCATGCCGAAACAGGCCGCTCTGGTCCTGAAGGAGCACAAAGCCCGGCAGAAGGCTGCATGCCGGGCAACCGGTGCAGCGTGGACGGACCAGCGGCTCGTCTTCCCCACCGACACCGGAACGCAGCGCGACGCCACGAACGTGCGGCGCAGTCTCCGGGCGCTGCTGCGCGAGGCGGGGTTCAAGAACCCGGGGGAGTGGACCACCCGCGAGCTACGGACGAGCTTCGTGTCCCTGCTCTCGGACCACGGCATCCCGATCGAAGTCATCGCGCGCTTGGTGGGCCACAGCGGCAGCGGGACGACGGAGCGCGTCTACCGCAAGCAGCTGCGGCCGGTCATCGCGGAGGGCGCGGAAGCCATGGACGACATCTTCGGGGACGAGGGGCCGGCGGCCGACGAGGCGCCGAAGGGCGACTGACCCCGGTGCTTTGGCTCCCTGTTTGGCTCCCCGAGCCAGCCGGAGCCCCAGCGTCCGCCCGCTGAAGTGCATGAACCGTTCACCGTACTGGCCGGTCCGTTTATCGGATTGGTAAAGAACAACAACCACATCTGTCCTGACCACCCCCGCAGACGGAAGTATCCCCGTACCGAGGGAATGACCGAAACGATGTGCGGGAGGCCCCACTTGACACGTACCCCGATGACCGCGCGGAGCAGACGAGCGATGACGTTCGGATCCGCGGGTGCTCTCGTTGCGGCGACGCTGATCGCGGGGGCGCTCGGTGCGCCCGCCGCCAGTGCGGATGCCGCCGGCGGCAAGGCCGCTTACGCCAAGGACCGTGAGGCCCGGGGCGCCGCCGTCGCCGCCGCGCGGGCGGCGAAGAAGGGCGTCGACTGGAAGGACTGTCCCGAGGACTGGGGCTTCCCGAAGCCCGTGCAGTGCGGCTGGGTCAGCGTTCCGCTCGACTACGCCAAGCCCTACGGCAAGCAGATCAAGCTGGCCGTCGACCGCATAGGCAGCACGGGGAGCAAGGAGGAGCGCCAGGGCGCGCTCGTCTACAACCCCGGTGGCCCCGGCGGCTCCGGCATGCGCTTCCCGCTGCGCGTCGTGAACAAGAGCAAGTTGTGGGAGAAGACCTCGAAGGCCTACGACTTCGTCGGCTTCGACCCGCGCGGTGTCGGCCACTCGACGCCGATCTCGTGTGTCGACCCGCAGGAGTTCGTCAAGGCGCCCAAGCTCGACCCGGTGCCCGACTCCGCGGCCGACAAGCGTGCCCAGCGCAAGCTCGCCGCCGAGTACGCGGACGGCTGCAAGGAGCGCAGCGGCTGGATGCTGCCGCACATGACCACCCCGAACACGGCGCGTGACCTCGACGTCATCCGCGCCGCGCTCGGCGAGAAGAAGCTGAACTACCTGGGCGTGTCCTACGGGACGTACCTGGGCGCCGTGTACGCGACGCTCTTCCCCTCGCACGCGCGCCGCATGGTCTTCGACTCCGTCGTGAACCCCTCGCGCGAGAAGATCTGGTACCAGGCCAACCTCGACCAGGACGTCGCCTTCGAGACGCGTCTCAAGGACTGGATGACGTGGGTCGCCAAGTACGACTCCGTCTTCCACCTCGGTGACACGCAGAAGAAGGTCGCCGCGCAGTGGACCGACCTGCGTGCCGCCGCGAAGAAGGCGCCGTTCGACGGCGTCGTCGGCCCCGCCGAGCTGACCTCGTACTTCCAGAGCGCCCCGTACTACGACTCCACGTGGGTCTCGATCGCCACCAACTGGAGCAAGTTCGTCGCCGGTGACCGGCAGCCGCTCATCAAGGCCGCAAGCCCGGACCTGTCCGACATCGCGGGCAACAAGGCCTCGGAGAACAGCAACGCGGTCTACACCGCCGTCGAGTGCGCCGACGCCAAGTGGCCCACCAGCTGGAAGAAGTGGGACCGGGACAACACCCGCCTGCACAAGGACCACCCGTTCATGACCTGGGCGAACGCCTGGATGAACCTGCCGTGCGCCACCTGGCCCAGCAAGCAGCACCAGCCGATCGAGGTCAAGAGCGGCAAGGGTCTGCCCACCACGCTGATCGCCCAGTCCACGCGTGACGCCGCCACCCCCTACGAGGGCGGCGTGGAGCTGCACAAGCGCCTCAAGGGCTCGCGTCTGATCACCGAGAAGGACGCCGGTTCGCACGGCATCACCAACCTGGAGAACCCGTGCCTGAACGAGCGGGTCGACACCTACCTGCTCACCGGCAAGGTCGACAGCCGCGACGTGACGTGCGCCCCGCACGCCACGCCCAAGCCGTGACGCCTGTACGACACCTGCACGACCTGTAGGTGATGTCTGCTGTCGGGAGATCGCCCTCGGCCTCGGCCGGGCGGTCTCCCGATCGCGTTTCCGGCTGGTCGCCCAGGCCGCTCAGGCCGCCCGCGCCCTCAGCCAGGCGTCCTCCGCCGCGTAGTCGAAGAGGTCGATCACCGGATCGTAGGCGCGTGCCAGGACCGGGAAGGCCGTGCGCCAGTCCTTCCCCGCGAGCCGGTCCGTCAGCCAGGCGACCGTGTCCGGCAGCGAGTCGGCGTACGTCGTCACCGCCGTGTAGCCCAGCTCCCGCCGTGCGGCCGTCATGTCGTACACCACCGGATGCGCCGTGGTCCACGGCGTCGGGCCCACGCCCTTGCCGGGCGCCTCGCCCTCGATGAGCACCGTCTCGCTCTCGAAGCCCATCGCCGCGTCGATCGCCGCGCCGATCCCGGCCACCGTCGGGGTGTCCGGGTCGCCCGCGTTCAGGACGCGCGAGCCGGGCCGCGCCGCCGCGAGGCGCACCAGCTCCGCCAGGTTCAGCACGCTCACCGGATGGAACAGGCCGGTGCCGCCGTGGCTGAGGACGCGCACGCGCCGCCCGTCCAGGACCCGTTTGACGAAGTACAGCTCGCGCGGCGCCCGGCAGTGCGGGCCGTGGACCGCGCCCGCGCGCAGCAGCGTCGTCGGCAGCGCGTCGCCGAGCGCGGCCTCCAGGCCTTTTGGCGGTCGGCAGACGAGCGCCCAAGCGGCCGTCGGCAGACGAGCGTCCCGGCGGCCGCGCTCAGCTCAGCGGCAGCCTCGGGAGCCTGCGCCGCGGCGCGGGCCGCCCGCTCTCCTCGGTCTGTCCCGCGGCCTCCTCCGCCTTCACGGCGGCCGCGTACTTGTCGACGTACTCCTGGCCCGACAGGCCGAGGATCGCGTACATGATCTCGTCGGTGACCGCGCGCAGGACCGCCTTCTCGCCGTCCATGCCCGCGTACCGCGAGAATTCGAGGGGCTCGCCGAAGCGGATCGTCACGCGCTGGAAGCGCGGCACGACCTGGCCGGGCGGCTGCGCCTCGAAGGTGCCGATCATCGCGCACGGGATCACCGGCACCTGCGCCTTGAGGGCCATCGCGGCAACGCCGACCTTGCCCTTGTACAGGCGCCCGTCGTGCGAGCGGGTGCCCTCGGGGTAGATGCCGAGCAGCTCGCCCTTGCGCAGCACGCCGAGCCCCTCGCGGATGGCGGCCTGCCCGGCCTCCTTGCCGGAGCGGTCCACCGGGATCTGGCCGGCGCTGCGGAAGAACGCGGCGGTGAGGCGGCCCTTGACGCCCGGGCCCGTGAAGTACTCGGCCTTGGCCAGGAACGTGATGCGCCGCTTGAGGATCGCGGGCATCAGGAAGTGGTCGGAGAACGACAGGTGGTTCCCGGCGACGATCGCCGCGCCGGACTCCGGGATGTGTTCGAGCCCCTCGATCCTGGGCCGGAACATCAGCCGCAGCAGAGGCCCGATCAGTGCGTACTTGAGGACCAGGTAGAACATGCGGGCGCCGCCTTCCCCCGGGGGTGGTGCCGACGCACAGTAGTCAATCGGCGGCGCCTAGGCGAGAGCCCGTTCGGGTCGATTCGATCGCGCGGCGGACTGGTCCGTTCGGGTTCCGCCGTGCGGCCGGGCGGGGGAGCGCGAGGCGTGGCCGCTGGCCGGGCGCCGCCCGGCGGGGGTGCTGTGGGCCCGGCCCGCCGTCGTCCGGCGGGTCTGTCCCGGCGTCGTACGGTGCGATGGGCCGATGCCCAGCCGCCCCTGACGCCACCGTCCGTGACGCCCGACGTCCTCGTCCGTGACGCGGCGTCCGCTTCCGCCCCTCCGGAGGTCCCATGCGTTCGCTCCTCGTCACCCCGGCCGCGCTGCTCGCCCTCGCCACGGTCACCGGTCCGGCGGCCGCCGCGCCCGTCGACGGGCCGCGGCCCGACGCGCGCGGTCTCTTCCTGACGGTGTCGGGTGCTGAGAACACGTGGATCCGCGGGCTGCTGCTGCGCTGTACGCCCGAGCCGTCCGGGCACCACCCGTTCGCCCGGGAGGCGTGTGCGGAGCTGGACCGGGCGGGCGGCGACTTCGGTGAGCTCCCGCGGGAGGACCGGATCTGCACCAAGGAGTACGACCCGGTCACCGTCGGCGCGACCGGCACGTTCCGGGGGCGGCCGGTCGCCTGGCACAAGACGTACGGCAACGCGTGCGAGATGCAGGCGTCCACGGGGCACGTGTTCCGCTTCTGACCGGAAGGACCGGAAGGACCGCGGAAGGGGGGGTGTAGGGGCCGGAAGAGCCTGAGGTGCCGAAGGATTCGGAGCCCCGGTGCCGGACCCCCGGCCCCGCCCCCGCCTCACGTGGGCCGGGAGAAGACCATCGCCAGCGTGATCAGGCCGAGCACCACCCAGCCGAACCACAGCCAGCCGTTGCTGCCGAGGGCCACCGTGTAAGCGGTCACCATCACCAGCCCGCCGATGGTGAACGCGCCCATCGTCTTCGTAGCACCCGGCATCGCCCTGCCTCCTCACGACAGACGGCTCGGGCGTCCGGTATCCGGGGCACCGAGACCGTGGCCTCGGTGCCATCCTCACCCGTGAGGAGGCCCGGACGCTAGCGCCCGCGCGACGCCAGTGACGCCAGATAGGCGTTGTACGCCTCCAGCTCCTTGTCCCCGTCGCGGTCGGCGGCGCGGTCCTTGCGGCGGCCTTCGCGCTGGTCGGAGCGGTACCACTGGAAGAGCAGGGCGATGAGGACGAGCACCGACGGGATCTCGCTGAACGCCCAGGCGATGCCGCCCGCCGCGTTCTGATCGGCGAGCGCTTCGACGCCGAGCGAGGCCGGGGGGTTCTTGTACGTCTCGATCATGGGCTCGGACGCCATCATCAGGGCGATGCCGAAGAACGCGTGGAACGGCATGCCCGCGAACAGCTCCAGCATCCGCATCAGATGGCCGGGCCGGTGCGGGCCCGGGTCGATGCCCATGATCGGCCAGAAGAAGACCAGGCCGACGGCGAGGAAGTGCACCATCATCCCGATGTGCCCGGCCTTGGAGCCCATGAGGGTGTCGAACAGCGGCGTGAAGTACAGCGCGTACAGGCTCGCGATGAACATCGGGATGGTGAACGCGGGGTGCGTGATGATCCGCACGTACCGGCTGTGCAGGAGCATGAGCAGCAGCTCGCGCAGCCCCTTGCGGCCCCGGCCCGCGACCGGCAGCGCCCGCAGCGCGAGCGTGATCGGCGCGCCGAGCAGCAGCAGGATCGGCGACAGCATGCTGATGATCATGTGCTGCACCATGTGCACGCTGAACAGGACCATGCCGTAGTCGTTCAGCTTGGTGCACATCACGAGGAGGATCGTGAGGACGCCCACGACGAACGACACCGTGCGCCCGACGGGCCACTTGTCGCCGCGCCGCACGAGGCGGGCGACGCCCCAGCCGTACAGGCTGAGCGCCACCAGGCAGCTGATGAGGAAGAAGGGCTCGACCGAGATCTCCAGGCCGCGCGCCAGCGTGAACGGCGGCAGGTCCATGTTCATCCCATGGTCCATGCCGTGCATGCCGTGCCCGCCGTGATCCATCCGCTGGCTCCTGTTTCGTGCAGATTGTGCGCTGTGTGTCCGCACCAGAGTAGAACCGCCCCCGGGCGCGCTCGCGACCGGGGGCGGATTCGGGACCCCGGCGCTCGCCGGGGGCGGGGCGGTGCCCTAGAGCACGCACTCCGCTTCCTCGTACCGCTGCTCGGGCACGGTCTTGAGCGTCTCGACGGCCTCGGCGAGCGACACCGTCACGATGTCGGTGCCCCGCAGCGCGGTCATCCGTCCGAACTCGCCGCGGTGCACGGCCTCCACGGCGTGCCAGCCGAAGCGGGTGGCGAGCACGCGGTCGTACGCCGTGGGCGTGCCACCGCGCTGGACGTGGCCGAGGATCACCGGGCGGGCCTCCTTGCCGAGGCGCTGCTCCAGTTCGAGGGAGAGCTGCCGGGCGATGCCCGCGAACCGCTCGTGGCCGTAGACGTCCTTGCCGCCCTCGTCGAACTCCATGGTGCCGGGGCGCGGCTTGGCGCCCTCGGCGGCCACGACGATGGCGAACTTCTTGCCCGCCTCGAAGCGCTCGCCGACCTTCTTCGCCAGCTCCTCGATGTCGAAGGGCCGCTCCGGTACGACGACGGCGTGCGCGCCCGCGGCCATCCCCGAGTGCAGCGCGATCCAGCCGGTGTGACGGCCCATGACCTCGACGATCAGGACGCGCTGGTGCGACTCGGCGGTGGTCTTGAGGCGGTCGAGGGCCTCGGTGGCCACGCCGACGGCGGTGTCGAAGCCGAACGTCACGTCGGTGACCGCGATGTCGTTGTCGATGGTCTTCGGTACGCCGACGATCGGCAGGCCCGCGTCGGACAGGAGCCGGGCTGCCTTCAGGGTGCCCTCGCCGCCGATCGGGATGATCGCGTCGAGGCCGAGCTCGGCGACGTGCCCCTTGGCGCGCGCGACGCCGTCACGCAGATGGGCGGGCTGTACCCGGGAGGAGCCGAGGATCGTGCCGCCGAGCGCCAGGATGCCGCCGACCGCGTCCAGGTCGAGCTTGCGGTAGTCGCATTCCAGGAGGCCCTTCCAGCCGTCGTGGAAGCCGATGACCTCGTCGCCGTGGTCGACGACGGCACGGTGCACGACGGAGCGGATGACGGCATTGAGTCCGGGGCAGTCGCCGCCGGAGGTCAGGACACCGATACGCATGGTGCGAAACCTTTGCAAGGTGGGCGGTGACCGGACCCCGTCGTCCGGCTGAAATCCCGGCCCACCCTACCGGCGCACCGCCCGCCCCCGCAGGCATCGCCCACCCACTGGACACACGAGGGGACACACGACGGGACAGCGAAACGCCGGACGGGCGGAAAATATCCAGCCCGTCCGGCGTTTGAGGACGAGCGCGAAGCGCGACAGAGCCGCACCCCGCGCCGAAGGCGTTACGCGGGCTGCTGGGCGGCCGCGATCCGCTCGGCGCGCAGCGCCTCGTACCAGCGGTCGTCCGTCGGCGGCAGTGCGTTCACGTCGAGCGCCAGCTTCAGGAGCAGGTCGGCGAGCAGCGGGTTGCGGGCCAGGACGGGCCCGTGCATGTACGTCCCGAAGACGGTGCCGTTGTAGGCGCCTTCCGTGCCGTCGCCCGTGCCGTTGCCCTTGCCGAGGCGGACGCGGGCCAGCGGGCGGGCGTTGGGGCCGATGTGCGTGACGCCCTGGTGGTTCTCGAAGCCGGTGAGCTCCGGCAGGCCGAGCTGCGGGTCGATGTCGCCGAGGACGTCACCGACGCAGCGCTCGCCCTCGCCGCGCACGGAGACCACGTCGAGCAGGCCGAGGCCGGGCTCGCGCTGGCCCAGGTCGTTGATGAACTCGTTGCCCAGGATCTGGTAGCCGGCGCAGACCGAGAAGACGATCGCGCCGTTGCCCACGGCCCGCTGGAGGCCGCCGTCGCGGCGCAGGCGCTCGGCCGCGAGCCGCTGCGGCCGGTCCTCGCCGCCGCCGATCAGGTAGATGTCGCCGGAGGTGGGCACCGGCTGGTCGCTGCGCACGTCGTAGCGCTCGACCTGGAGGCCGCGCTGGTGGGCGCGGCGCTCCACGACCAGGGCGTTGCCCTGGTCCCCGTACGTGGACAGCAGGTCCGGGTAGACCCAGACCAGCCGGAGGCTGTTGTCGCTCATGCTCATTGGTCCTCAGTGACGGTCGGGGCGCGGTCAGTTGCCCACGCGGCGGCGCAGGTCCTGGAAGGCGGTGTAGTTCGCGATGGTCTCGATGCGGCCGGGCGGGGCCAGCTGCACGGCCTCGTCGAGGCTCTCGCAGACGCGGAAGTCCAGGTTCGCGACCTCCAGGCGGACGGCGAGGTCCAGCTTGCGGTCGCCGAGCACGAAGATCGGGTGACCGGCGAGCCGGGTGTAGTCGACGTCCCACAGCCAGGAGGTGTCGGTGCCGTCGGCCCCGCGCGCGTTCACCGAGAGGATCACCGGGGCCGGGGGCCCGTCGATCAGCGAAAACGTTTCGAGCCAGCCCGCCGGGTTCTTGGCGAGCAGGAGACGCAGGTCACGGCCCTGGAACTGGACCACGTCATAGCGGCCCGCGACGGCCTGGACCTGATACATCCGCTCCAGGGCGACCTGCGGCGGCACGCCGAAGACGGCGGCGACGGCGGCGGACGAGGTCGCGTTCGCCTTGTTCGCCCGGCCCGGGAGCTGGAGGTGGATCGGCCAGGCCGAGCCGTGCGGGTCCAGGACGTGGTCGCCGGACAGCGCCCAGCTGGGCGTGGGGCGGCGGAAGCCGCACTCGCCGCAGTACCAGTCGTCGCCGGGGCGCTGCATGACGCCGCCGCAGGCCGGGCACGACCAGGCGTCGTCCTTCCAGGCCTGGCCCGCGGCCACCCACACCACGTTCGGCGAGGAGGAGGCGGCCCAGACGACCAGCGGGTCGTCGGCGTTGGCGATGACGACGGCCTTGGTGCCCGCCAGGCCCTCGCGCCACTTCTCGGCGAGCATGCGGGTCTCGGCCGCGCGGTCGAGCTGGTCGCGCGAGAGGTTCAGGAGCGCGATCGCCTTGGGGTCGACGTCGCGGGCGACGCCCGCCAGGTACTTCTCGTCGACCTCGATCACGCCGAACTTGGCGTCCGAGCCGCCCGCGAGGGCGGAGGTGATGCCCGCGGGCATGTTCGCGCCGAGGGCGTTGGACACGACCTGGCCGCTGGCGCGCAGGGCCTCGGCGATCAGGCGCGTCGTGGTCGTCTTGCCGTTCGTGGCCGAGACCAGGACCACGTCGAGGTGGGTCGCGAGCCGGCCGAGGAGCTCCGGGTCGAGTCTGAGCGCGACCTTGCCGCCGATCACCGAACCGCTGCCGCGGCCCGCCGCGCGCGACACCGCCGCGGCCGCCTTGCCCGCCGTCACGGCCAGCTTGGCGCGTGCCGACAGCGGCTCTGAGCTGCCAGGGTGTCCTGCCATCGTTCTGGGTCCTCCTTGCGTACGGCGCCGCGCCTGCCCGGCATCGTGTCGGCCCAGCCTATCGAGATCGACTGACAAGCCCGAATCGCACCACCACCCGGCACCACTGCTGTCCCCTGGACCGTACTCTTGCGGCCATGCGACACGGCTCGATCCCGGGCGCCTCAGGGCGCGTACGACCCCTGACCCTGCTCGGTGACCCCGTGCTGCACACCCCCTGTGCGGAGGTGACGGACTTCGGGCCCCAACTGGCGGCCCTCGTCGAGGACATGTTCGCCACGATGTACGCGGCCCGGGGCGTCGGCCTCGCCGCCAACCAGGTCGGCGTGGGCCTCCAGGTGTTCGTGTACGACTGCCCGGACGACGAGGACGTGCGCCACCTCGGTCACGTGGTGAACCCGCGGGTGGTGGAGCTCGACGGCGTGACGGTGCGCGGCCCCGAGGGCTGTCTGTCGCTGCCGGGCCTGGAGGCGGCGACGCCGCGCTTCGACCACGCGGTCGTCGAGGGCGTGAGCGTGACGGGGGAGCCGGTGCGGGTGCACGGCACCGGATTCTTCGCGCGCTGTCTGCAGCACGAGAGCGACCACCTGGCGGGCGGCGTGTACACGGACCACGTCACGGGCTGGCGCAGGCGGCGGGTGCTGCGCCGGGCGGCGCGGGCGCCCTGGGCGACGACGGCCTGAGCCGTCGGGCGAGGCGGAGGCGAGGGCCCGGGGCGCGGCGCGCGCCGGGCCCTCGCGGCTCTCAGAAGCCGGGCCCGCCCACGCGGTTGCCCGCGGCGGCCAGGCGGCCCCAGAGCAGGTCCGCCAGGCTGCGCACCAACTGGGCGCGGGGGCAGGGGCGTTCGCCCAGCCACCAGTCGCCCGCGGCGTGCATCATGCCGACGATGCCGTGGCCCCACACGCGCGCGAGCTCCGCGCTCTGCGGGCCGAGGTCGACGCGCTCCTCGATGACCTCGGCGAGCTCCTCGCCGAGGCGCCGCAGCAGGGGAGCGGAGTGCAGGCCCACGTCGAAGCCCTCGCCGCTCACCTCGCCGGACGAGACGGCTTCCGACGGATGCATGAGGAAGCGGTAGACCTGCGGCCGGGCCTCGATCGCCGCGAGGTAGGTGTCGAGGGTGGCCTCCACGCGCTCCCTGCGCTCGGCCGGGGCGTCCAGGGCCGCGCGCAGCGAGGCGAGCAGCGCGTCCGTGTGGCGCTTGGCGAGCGCCGCGTAGAGGCCGCCCTTGTCGCCGAAGTGCCGGTACAGGATGGGCTTGGTGATGCCCGCCTCGGCGGCGATGGCGTTCATCGAGGCCCCGGGGCCGTCGCGGAGCACGACGCGGTCGGCCGCCTCAAGGAGTTCGCGCCGTCGTTGCTCGGCGGACCGCTGTTGATCGGTCCGCTGCGTGGTCTCCATGTGGTGTTCTCCGCCCGTGCGATTCCTGACGCAACGCGCAACGTAACACCCGGAAGCCCTCGCGCATCGAACGGGCTGCCGGGAGTTGACACAGGCTACCGGCCGGTAACAGACTCCAGTTACCGCAAGTAACGTAGCACGGGTTCGCAGCCTGGAGGGGTCATGGCCGAGTTCACCATGGAGCTCAACGACGAACAGAAGGAGGTCAGGGACTGGCTCCACGGGTTCGCCGCGGACGTGATCCGTCCCGCGGCCGCCGAGTGGGACGAGCGCGAGGAGACGCCCTGGCCGGTCATCCAGGAGGCCGCGAAGGTGGGCATCTACTCCCTGGACTTCTACGCGCAGCAGTACTTCGACCCCACCGGGCTCGGCATACCGATGGCCATGGAGGAGCTGTTCTGGGGCGACGCGGGCATCGCCCTGTCCATCGTCGGCACCGGCCTCGCCGCCGTGGGCGTCCTCGCCAACGGCACCGAGGAGCAGATCGGCACCTGGATCCCGCAGATGTATGGCGACGCCAGCGACGTCAAGGTCGCCGCCTTCTGCTCGTCCGAGCCGGACGCGGGCTCCGACGTGGCCTCGATGCGCACCCGCGCGGTCTACGACGAGGTCAAGGACGAGTGGGTCCTGAACGGCACCAAGACCTGGGCGACGAACGGCGGCATCGCCAACGTCCACGTCGTCGTCGCCGTGGTCGACCCCGACCTCGGCTCCAAGGGGCACGCCTCCTTCATCGTGCCGCCGGGCACGCCCGGTCTGTCCCAGGGGCAGAAGTTCAAGAAGCACGGCATCCGCGCCTCGCACACCGCCGAGGTCGTCCTGGAGGGCGTACGCGTCCCCGGTTCCTGTCTGCTCGGCGGCAAGGAGAAGCTGGACGAGCGGCTCGCCCGCGCGCGGGAGCGGGCGAAGAGCGGCGGCGAGCGCGTGAAGAACGCGGCCATGGCCACCTTCGAGGCCTCGCGCCCGGCCGTCGGCGCGATGGCCGTGGGCACCGCCCGCGCCGCGTACGAGGAGGCGCTGGAGTACGCGAGGACGCGCGAGCAGTTCGGCCGCCCGATCATCGACAACCAGGGCGTCGCCTTCCAGCTCGCGGACATGCGCACGCAGATCGACGCGGCCCGGCTGCTGGTGTGGCGCGCCTCCTGGATGGCGGTCACGGGCAAGAAGTTCGAGAGCGCCGAGGGCTCCATGTCCAAGCTGTTCGCCAGCGAGACGGCCAAGAAGGTCACCGCGCAGGCGATCCAGATCCTCGGCGGCAACGGCTACACGCGCGAGTACCCGGTGGAGCGCATGCACCGGGACGCCGCGATCTACACGATCTTCGAGGGGACGAGCGAGATCCAGCGCCTGGTGATCGCGCGCACGCTGTCGGGGCTGCCGATCCGGTGACACGCCCGCGGCGCGGGGGGAGGGGGCGGTCCGCCGCCGCTGCCCCCCGCGTCACGCCCTCTGGTTGGCGTCATGTGCATGCCCTTACGGTGGCCCCGTCGTCGTCCTGCCGAGGAGTGCCCATGCGCTTACGTCCCTTGACCTGGCTGGTTCCCGCCCTCGCCACCGCCGCCGCGGTCACCGCCACCGCGCTCGCCCTCCCGCAGGGCGGGGAGCGCGCTCCGGACGGTCGCGCCGCTGCCGCCGCCGACGCCCGGCCCACGGGCAAGGCCAGGCCCGACGCCCGGAACGTGGTGCTCGCCGTGCACGGCGGCGCCGGCACCGCCCTCGACCGCGACAAGACCACGCCGGAGCGCGAGAAGGCGTACCGGGACGGGCTCACCGAGGCCCTCAGAGCCGGGCAGAAGGTGCTCGACAAGGGCGGTTCCAGCGTGGACGCCGTCCAGGCGGCGGTCACGCGGCTGGAGGACAACCCGCTGTTCAACGCGGGCAAGGGCGCGGTCTTCACCGCCGACGCGGGCCACGAGCTGGACGCGTCCCTCATGCGCGGCTCGGACCTGAAGGCCGGTGCCGTGGCGGGCGTGAAAAGCCTGCGCAACCCCATCGAGGGCGCCCGGGCCGTCATGGACAAGTCGAAGCACGTGCTGCTCGCGGGCGAGGGCGCCGACGACTTCGGCGCCCGGCACGGGCTGCGGACCGTCACCCAGGACTACTACTGGACGCAGGCGCGCTGGGACGCCCTGATGGCCGCCAAGGAGGCCGAGAAGGGCGACAGCAAGGCCGCGCGCTCCCCGGCCGCCCTCGCCGACGAGCAGTCCAAGGGCACGGTCGGCGCGGTCGCCGTCGACAAGCGCCGCGACCTGGCGGCGGCGACCTCCACCGGCGGCCTGACCAACAAGCTCCCCGGCCGCGTCGGCGACTCGCCCCTGATCGGCGCGGGCACGTACGCGAAGAACGGCACGGTCGCGGCGAGCGCCACCGGCGCGGGCGAGGTGTTCATCCGGGGCGGGGCCACCGCGACGATCTCGAACCTCATGGAGTTCAAGGGCGTGGGCGTGGCGAAGGCCGCGTACGAGGTGATCGTCAAGCGCCTTCCGGCCCTCGGCGGCGACGGAGGTGTGATCGCCCTCGCGCCCGACGGGCAGTTCGACGCGCCGCACAGCAGCCCCGGCATGCTGCACGGCTATCTGACCGAGGACGGCGAGGCGGTCACGAAGATCTTCCCGGACGAGACGCCGCCCAACAGTTGAGACGCCGCGGACCTTCAGGAAATAGGCAGGCAGACTTGCAAGTCTGCCTGCCTATTTCGTACGGTGTCGTCATGACCGAATCGTCAGGAAGCACGGCTGGACCCGGGCCGGAGCAGATCGCCGCCGACCTCACCGTCGCCGTCCGGCACGTCGTGCGCAGACTGCGCACGCAGACGCCGGAGACCGGCCTGACGGCCTCGCAGCGGTCCGCGCTCGCCCTGCTCGCGGAGGCGCCCGCCACCACGGCGGAGCTGGCCCGCGCCGAGCACGTGCGGCCCCAGTCCATGCGCCTGACCGTCGGCGCTCTGGAGGCCGAGGGCCTGATCGAGCGCGCGCCGGACCCGCACGACGGACGCCGGTCCGTGGTCTCCGCGACCGAGCGCGGCCGCCGGGTGCTCGCCGAGGCGCGGGACGCCAAGCGGAACTGGCTCGCGGCGGCCGTCGCGGACCGCCTCGACGAGCGCGAGCAGCGGCAGCTGGCCGACGCCGTCGTGCTCCTGGAGCGCCTGGTCCACCCGTGACCCCGGCGCCGCCGAGTGCCCCCACCCCGTACGAGAAAGGCACCCCCATGACCGCCACCACCCTCGACCCGAAGACCGCTCTCGTCCTCGTCGACCTGCAGAAGGGCATCACCGCCCTGCCCACGCTCCATCCGGCCGACCGGATCGTCGAGCGCGGGGCCCGGCTCGCCGCCGCCTTCCGCGCGCACGGGCTGCCCGTCGTCCTGGTCCGCGTGACGGGCCGGGCGCCCGGGCGCACCGAGGTCACGCTCGGCGGCGGTGGCGCGACCCCCGCCGACTGGGCGGAGCTGCGCCCCGAACTGGACCGCCAGGACAGCGACATCGTCGTCACCAAGCACCAGTGGGGCGCCTTCCACGGCACCGACCTCGACCTCCAGCTGCGCCGCAGGGGCGTCACCCAGGTCGTCGTCGGCGGCATCGCCACGGCGTTCGGCGTGGAGTCGACGGCCCGGGCGGCGCACGAGCACGGCTACCACGTGACGGTGGCCGTGGACGCCGTGACCGACATGGACGAGCAGGCCCATCTGGCCGCCGTCGAGAAGGTCTTCCCGCGGCTCGGCGAGACGGACACCGCCGAGGCGATCATCGAGCTCCTGGGCTGAGCGGCTCCCCGGGCCGGTACACGTACGGCGTGGTCGTGGCCAGTTCCGCGAAGCCGAGCCGCCGCAGGATCGGGCGGCTCTCGCTGGACGCGTCGACCTGGAGGTAGCGCACGCCGCGGGCGGCGGCGAGGCGGGCGCGGTGGGCGATCAGCGCGCGGTAGATGCCCCTGCCGCGCCACGCCGCCACGGTGCCGCCGCCCCACAGGCCCGCGAAGTCCGTGCCCGGCCGGAACTCGATGCGCGCCGAGCTCACCGGCTCGTCCCCGGCCAGCGCGACGACCACGGCGAGCGTGTCGGGCGCCGCGGTCAGCTGGTCGAGCACCTGCCGGCCGAGCGCGGCGCCGTCCGAGCCGAAGGCCCGGTCGTGCGCGGCGACCATCAGCCGCACCCCCGCCTCGTCCGTCACCGGGACGAGCTCGATCCCCTCGGGCGCGGCGGCGTCCAGGGGCAGCGCGTCGACCTCCGTGACCATCAGGGTCTCGGCGGGCTCGGGCGCGAACCCGGCGGCGAGAAGCCGCTCGGGCAGATCGGCGGGCAGGTCGTGGGAGTACAGCTTCCACTCGAACTCGCGCCCCAGGCCGGTGAACAGGCGCACCTGCGCGGCGATCGCGGCATCGGCCGTGGCCGGGTCGAGGTCCGACCACAGCACGCCGTTCCAGTCGTGGGCGGCGGCGCCGACATGGCGGATGACGCCGTCCGCCCCCTCCACGCGGCCGCCGGGCCCCTCCGGGTCGGGGCTCTGCCGGATCTGCTGGTCGTATGCCGCGAGGGCCGCTGTCGAGTCCATCCGGCCACTTCAGCAGGGGGCTCCGCGCCGGACAACCGGATTTCTCCGGCGGGCGGTCAGCGGTCCGCGCGCGGGGCCCGGGCCCGGGACAGCGGCGGCAGGTGCAGCGACCTGGTGATCGCCGCGAGGCGCAGCGCGAGGACGAGGACGGCCGACGTCACCGTGGTGGTGGTCGGGGACGCGCCCGTGTGGTGCAGCCCGAGGTAGCAGCCGGCGCCCGCGAGCGCGGCGGTCGCGTACACCTCCTCGCGCAGCAGCAGCGGCGGGAACTGCCCGCACAGCACGTCGCGCAGGACCTCGCCCGTCACCCCCGTCAGGACGGCCAGGATGATCACGGCGAGCGGGGTGACGTGCGCGTCGATGGCGGCCTGCGCGCCCATGACGGTCACCACGGCGAGGCCCACCGCGTCCACCACCATCAGCGTGCGCTGCGGCAGCTCGCGGTGGCGCAGATACAGCATCGTGGTGACGCCCGTGACCGCGATCACGGTGAGCAGGACCCAGTCGTGGGTCCAGTACAGCGGGTGGCGGTCCAGGATCAGGTCCCGCAGCGTGCCGCCGGAGATGGAGGCCACGAAGGCGAGGACGAGCCCGCCGAAGGGGTCCATCCGCGCCCGGTGCGCGGCGAGCACGCCGCTCGCGGCGAAGGCGGCGATGCCGACGAGGTAGAGCGCGTGCAGCATCAGCGGGCCGCCGCGCGCGGGGCCGGTCGCCGGGGCGCGGGGGAGGTGGCCGCGACGGCGCGCGGGCGCGCCGGTGCCGTGCGCCGGGCGCCGTGACGGCCTCCCCGCCGCAGCACCAGGAGTCCCGCCGCCGACGCGGTGGCCGTCAGGCCCAGGGCGGTCGCGTCCAGGCGCCAGTCCGACGCGGCGGACCGCCCGCCGTCGGCGACGGCCGTTCGCCCCTGCTCCTGCCCCTGCCTCTGCCGCGCGGGCGCCGCCGTGGCGAGCGCGAAGGCCACGGCGGCCGTCACCGCGCCGGCGACGGCCACCGCGACGAGCCGCCGCCCGCGATTCCACACCGTGTCCATGCTCCCCACCGTCCCGGACGCCCCGGGGTCCGCGCCATCGGTCAGGTGGCCGGACCGGGGTGGCCGAAAGGACGAAAGAGCACAGCGGCGGACGAGCCGGAGGGGTGAGCAGCGGCCCCCGCGCCGCTGCTCCGGGGCGCCCTCACCCGTGCCAGCGGCAGCGCAGCGCGGCGGTGGTGAAGCCGGGGCCGTAGGCGACGGTGTAGCCACGGGCGCCGTCGGCGGGCGGCGCGCTGTGCGTGCGTTCCAGGACGCGCAGCACGCTCACCCCGCCCAGATTGCCCTCCTGGGCGAGCGTGTCCGTGGAGTGACGCGTGTCAACGGCCTCCAGTCCGAGGGCGGCCGCGGTGTCGGCGATGATGCGCGGGCTGCCCGGGTGGACGACCGCGAACTCGGCTTGCTGCGGACCGACCCACTCCAGGAGCTGCGGAAGGACGTCGTCCGCGGCCGTGAGCGCCTTCCTGGTGGAGTCGAAGTGGAAGCCGTCGGCCGTGATCCGGCCGCGCTGGCGGTCGATGCTGCCCGGCAGTACGTACTCGTACGTGTCCTCGATGACCAGGCCCGGGCCCAGGGGCTCGTCCGTCACGACGGCGGCGCCCGCCGAGTCCCCGAACAGGGCCTTGTAGATCATGGCCTCGATGCCCGTGTCGCTGTGGTGGTAGACGGACGAGATGACCTCCGCGGCCACCACGAGGACCTTGCTGCCCGGCCGGACGGCGACCAGGTCCGCGGCCCGGATCAGGGACTGGGTGCCGCCGGGGCAGGCGAGCGTGGTGAGGGCGATGCGGCGCACGGTGGGCCGCAGGCCGAGCCGTTCGATCAGGTGGATGTCCAGGTTGGGGACGGACCAGCCGGTGGTGTGCGTGGTGACCAGGGCATCGATGTCGGTGGCGGCGAGGCCGGCCGACGCGAGTGCGGCCGTGGCCGCGCGCTCGGCCATGGCGAGGGCGTCGCCGAAGGCCGCGGTGGCCCGCTCGTGCACATCGGCCGTGCCGGCGACGGTCGGGGAGTCGAGGGGCCGGGTGAAGTAGCGGGTCTCGACCCCGCAGTTGCCGATGACCCGTAGGAACGCGTTGAGACGGGGGTGGTCGGGGTGGTGCCTGCGTATGTCGTCGGTGATCTCCGCGGTGGTGACCTTGTGGTCACCGACGACGGTCTGGGGTCTGAGGACATATGCGGACACGGAGGAACTCCCGCCAGGTGCAGGTCGGATGTGGAGGGCATAAGGAAACGTACTGCACCTCGTCGAACGTGCGTCCTGGCGTGGCGGTTCCAGCGCGGGCCCCGGACCTGGGAAGAGCCGTCGTACGGGCCTGCTCCCGGCCGTCGTACGGGCCCGCTCCCGGCCGTCGGCCGGGAGCGGGCCCGCGTGCGGCGATCAGGTGGCGCCGGGGCGGGCCCGGCCCGCGGTCACGCGGGCGGGCGGTGCCGGGGCGGTGGCCGACCGCGTGGGCCGTCAGGTGGCCCGCAGCATCGGCGCCCGCGGGTGGACGCGCTCCCGTCCGGGGTGGAACACCAGGATCATCATCCGGGCGCCCGGAGCGGTCAGCGGCTGGGCGGCGCACATGGTGACCCAGCCCGCGCCCTTCTCGGCGTGCAGCAGGGGCCGCTCGTCGCCGTCGGGGTGGGGGTAGGGCTTGTCCGCGCCGTACAGCGGGGCGGCCAGGGGGTCGGCGAGGACCTCCTTCTCGATCTGCTGGAGGGTCTCGTCCTCGGGCCGGGTGGCGAGCGCCCCGCGCAGCTGCGGCAGCAGCATGGGTGCCCAGGAGGTGTCCCAGTCGAGGAGGATCTCGCGGGCCACCGGGCTGAGGACCATCCAGCGCATGATGTTCGGCGGGACCTCGCCCCCGGGGAAGACGGCGGCGCAGGCGTCGTTGTACACGAGCATGTCCCAGGACGCGTCCGCGATGTACGCGATGTGCGCGATGCCGTTGACAGCCTCGCGCCAGACGCCCGGCACCTCCTTGCCCGACGACAGGTGCAGCGGCCCCGGCGGGTCCTGGAGCAGGGCGTACCGGCACAAAGAGACCCATTCCTGCTCGTTCAGCCCGAACAGGCGGGCCACGTCGCGCAGGAGGGCCGTCGGTGGGTTGGGGTAGTTGCCGGACTCGAGGCGGTGGTACGTACCAAGGGTGCGATGCAGGAGTTGGTCCACCTGATGCTGGGAGAGCCCCGGTGCCCGTCTGCCCTGCCCCGTCGAGCGGACGAAGCCGTGCGATTCGGGGGCGATGAGGGCGCGTCGTTCACGGAGCAGAGCGCGCAGCGCCGTCTTGTTCATGGTGGGTAATCCCTCTTCGTACACGCCGAGTTGAGCGTCAGCAGTCTAAATATTCGCATCGTCTTTGGGCATAAACATTGCCTGAAGAAAACGATCAGCTCGTGCGGCATCATGGAGTGGGCGGGGCCACCGACCTGCAGGTTTGATCGTCGGTGGGCTCGCGGGCACAACTCAGGGGCATCTTGTTCGGGGAGCATGAAATTGGCTGAAATTCCTCGGCGTCGGATACCCCCTCCGCCTACGGGGTCGTAGTCGGGTAGCGCGCGGGACCGGTTGTTCGTATTCCGATCTGTGTGGTCGGAAACTGAGCAGTGTGTACCTGCGTGGCAGTTACTACCCGGTTCGGTTCCTGGGTTCACTGGCTGCGGCCGGTGCCGTCACTCGCCATTACGTAGCGGCCACGGTACCGGCCGCCCCGTGTTGTTCCGGGCGGCCCTTGTGGCTGGTATTCGCTCAAGAGGCCCGAGTCCGCGTTCGGCCCTGTTGCTCCGTGCCGTCGAGCACCGCCACCTGCTTTTCCGCCGCTGCCAGGATCTCCGTCACGCGCGCGCCGAATCGCACGTCACACGCGTGCGGCCGTCCGGCATGTGCCGCCGTCACGAGCGCGCTCACAGCTGACTGAAACGCGACGCCCGAATCGCCCCACCCTGTCTCTTCGAAGGCCTCCGGGGAGGCCGTCCCGCGCTCGCCGCGGAACTCCAGCGTCACGCCCGTCGCCCGCTCCGGGGCGCGCAGCGTCAGGGCCGCCGTACTGGACGCGCCGCCCGCGTGCCGCAGGATCAGATGGACCGTGTCCGCCGGTCCCGGGGCCGCCGTCACCGTCGTGATCTCGCCGAGCACGGCCGTCAGGACGGACAGCGCGTGCGGCCCGACGTCCCACAGGCCGCCCTTGCTCGCCCGCCACGGCGAGTCGAAGGCGCCGCTCCCGTCCGCCGCGTAGAACGAGCTGTACCAGTCGGCGCGCCCGGTGAACCACGGCCCCTCCCCGGCCCGCTCGGCCAGCCAGTCGGCCACGGGCGGGGCGAACCGCAGTGTGAAGAACACCACGGAGGCGACCTTGGCCCGCTCCACCTCCGTGACCAGGGCGCGAGCCGCCGCCGCGGTCGTGGCCACCGGCTTGTCGAGGAGCAGGTGACAGCCCGCCCGCGCGGCCCGCGCCGCCAGGGGCGCCTGTACGTCCGGCGGCACCGCGAAGGCGACCGCGTCGCTCGCGGCGAAGAGCGCGTCCACGTCCTCGTACGCCGTGGTGGCGTGCGCGGCCGCGAGCTCGGCGGCGGCCTCGGGGCGGCGGCCCCACACGCCGGCGAGCTCGGCGTCCGGATGCGCGGCGAGCACCGGCGCGTGCGTCGCGGTCGCCCAGGGACCCGTACCGATCAAGCCCACACGAAATCTGGTCATGGCCGCAGTATGGCGGAGCGGTGCGGGGCGCCCCACGGGCCGGGTGGCGGTCGCCGAGGGGCGCGGCGCGGGACGGTCTGCGCGCCCGCGCCGGGGCGGCCCCGGCGCCTCTCGGCCATAAAGGTACGGACCTTGCGGCGAGCCGGTGTCCGGCCGCGGGATCGTTTCCCGGGGTCGGCCCGCGAAGTCCGGCCCACTAATCGACGTACCGTCAACTCTTCGCGGGTGAATGGCAATTCGCCGGGCCAGGTGAATTGCCATTCACTCCGCCCCGGGGAAGATGTCCGAGAATCGCGCGTGAACTGTCCCGACTGTCCGGGAATTCTCCGGTATCCGGTGGTGCGGCTGGCGGCGGGGCTGTTGCGCCCCGTGCAACCGTCCGTGGCCCGTGGGGTGCCCGCCGCCTACCCTCGGACGCGGCCGCCGGGACCGGGCGGCCGGTGAGGGAAAGTGACGCCATGACCAGCTCCACCCCGCGGCCGCACCGGCACGTGACGGGGTCCGCGCGCCGTGACGCCGAAGAGACCAAGGCCGCCATCGTGCGGGCGGCCCGGCATCTGCTCGCGCGGCACGCGCACGCCGACATCACCCTGAAGGCGGTGGCCGAGCGGGCGGGGGTGAGCCCGCCGCTCGTCCTGAAGTACTTCGGCAGCAAGGACGCGCTGTTCGCGCAGATCATGTCCTTCGAGACGGACGCCGCGGCCATCCTCGACGCGCCCCTGGCGGACCTCGGCCGCCACATGGTCCACCACCTGCTCACCAGCCAGGCCGAGCAGGGCGCCGACCCCATCCTGCGCATCGTCTTCGCCCCGCTGCACCGCGAGCACGGCTATGTGCTGCGCGCCAACTTCCGCACGCAGGTCGTGCGCAGGCTCGGCGAGCGCCTCCCGGGCGCGGACGCGGGGCTGCGCGCCGAGATGGCGGTGGCGATGCTGCTCGGCCTCGGAGTGATGTACGGCATCGCCCGCGGCCCCCATCTGCGGGCGATGGCGATCGCCGAGATCACCGAACGGTACGCGCCCGCCGTGCAGGCCTGTCTGACGCCCGCGTGTTGAGCAAAGCTTTACGGATGGCCGGAATCTGATGTTCCAGATGCGCCCCTGGCGTGGCCGGGCGCGGTGGGAGCGGCTGTCCGGCCGTGGTGACTCCTTGACCTTCGGTCCGGTGCGGCCGGAATCCGCGGGTCGGCCGGGTGCGCGGGGTGACGCGAGCGTTGACCGCGCGGGGTTCGGGGCGGAGCCTGTCGATATAGCTGCTAGATACATCTACTTCGGCGGGAGGAATCGCATGTGCGGCATCACCGGGTGGGTCTCGTTCGACCGTGAGCTGCGGACCGAGGGCCGGGTCCTGGACGCGATGACGGAGACGATGGCCTGTCGCGGTCCGGACGACCGCGGCACCTGGGCACAGGGCCCCGCGGCGCTCGGCCACCGGCGCCTGGCCGTCATCGACCTGCCCGGCGGCCGCCAGCCCATGACCGCGGCCACGCCCGGCGGCACGGTCGCGCTCGTGTACTCCGGCGAGACGTACAACTTCACCGAGCTGCGCGCCGAACTGGCCGGGCTCGGGCACGCCTTCACCACCGAGTCCGACACCGAGGTCGTGCTGCGCGGCTACCTCCAGTGGGGCGAGGAGGTGGCCGAGCGGCTCAACGGGATGTACGCCTTCGCCGTGTGGGACGGCCCCCGTCAGCGGCTCGTCATGGTGCGCGACCGCATGGGCATCAAGCCCTTCTACTACCGCCCGACGTCCGACGGCGTCCTCTTCGGCTCCGAGCCCAAGGCGATCCTCGCCCACCCGCTGGCCCGGGCGCGCGTGACCGTCGACGGGCTGCGTGAGGTGTTCGCCTTCGTGAAGACGCCGGGGCACGCCGTGTGGGACGGCATGCGCGAGGTCGAGCCCGGCACCGTCGTCACCGTGGACCGCCGGGGCCTGCGCACCCGCACCTACTGGCGCCTGGAGACGCGGCCGCACCCGCACGGCCGCGACGAGACCGTGGCCACCGTCCGCTCCCTGCTCGACGACATCGTCCGCCGCCAGCTCGTGTCCGACGTGCCGCGCTGTGTGCTGCTCTCCGGCGGCCTCGACTCCTCCGCCCTCTCGGCGCTCGCCGCCCACCAGCTCAAGGGCGCGGGCGAGACGCTGCGCAGCTTCTCCGTCGACTTCACCGGGCAGAGCGACCACTTCGTGGCGGACGAGCTGCGCGGGACGCCGGATTCCCCCTACGCGCACGACGTGGCGCGGCTCGCGGGCACCGACCACCGCGACATCGTCCTCGACGCGCAGACGCTGGCCGACCCCCAGGTGCGGGCGAAGATGCTGACCGCGCGCGACATGCCCGTCGGCTTCGGCGACATGGACGCTTCGCTGTACCTGCTCTTCCAGGCGATCCGCGAACACTCCACGGTCGCCCTGTCCGGCGAGTCGGCGGACGAGGTCTTCGGCGGCTATCTGCAGTTCTTCGACGAACAGGCGCGGCGCGGCACTACCTTCCCCTGGCTGGTGCGGCACGCCGAGACCCTCGGCGACGAGGCGGGGCTGCTGCGCCGGGACGTCCTGGACACCCTGGACCTGCGGTCCTACGTCGGCGACAGCTACGCGGGGGCCGTGGCCGCGGTCGAACGCCTCGACGGCGAGAGCGACTTCGAGTACCGCATGCGCACGATCAGCCAGCTGTACCTGACGCGCTTCGTGCGGGTGCTGCTCGACCGCAAGGACCGGGCGAGCATGGCCGTCGGCCTGGAGGTGCGGGTGCCGTTCTGCGACCACCGCCTCGTCGAGTACGTCTACAACGCGCCCTGGGCCCTGAAGACCTTCGACGGCCGGGAGAAGTCGCTGCTGCGGGAGGCCGCCGCGGACCGGCTCCCCCAGTCGGTGTACGACCGGGTGAAGAGCCCTTACCCGTCGACGCAGGACCCGAAGTACGCCTTCGCGCTCCAGGAACACGCCAAGGACCTGCTCGCCCGGCCCGGACATCCGGTCTTCGACCTCGTGGACCGCGACGCGCTGCGGCGCCTCGCGCACCGCGAGACGCCGCAGATCAGGCCCGCCTCGCGGCGCGGCATGGAGCGCGCCCTCGATCTGGCCGTGTGGCTCGACCTCTACGAGCCGGAGATCGCGCTGGGCTGAGGCCCCGGCCGGGGCGAGCCGTGCGCCGGGTTTAGGGCCCCGCCGGGTTCAGGACCCCGTCGCCAGGGTGTCCAGGAACCGCTGGAGCGCGGGCGTCGACGAGGCGTCGAGGCGGCGGCGCACCGGCGGCACGCTCGCGCCCCGCCGGACCGCCCCGGCGCGCGCGTCGCCGCCCCGGCGTACGTGCCCGGTCGCCACCCGCCGTATGAACTCCGCGACGGTGAGGCCGAGCCGGTCCGCGTGCCGCAGTACGGCGTCGTACTCGTCGGGTGGGAACAAGACCTGCACAGGCGTGGCACCGTCCATGGACGCATGATGTCGTCCTGTCCAGCCAGGCGCGGGACAGATGGCCTATTCCGCCCGAAGGGGTGGCGCGGGGGTGCGGGCGCGCGGCGGGGCGCGTGGGTACGGAACGGAGCCCGCGCCGGTCGGCGCGGGCTCCGTCCGGGAAGGCCCGTGGGTTACGGACGGTTGTCGATCAGGTCCTGGACCTGCGGGTAGATCTTCTCCATGCGCGTGCCCACGTTGGTCGGGCAGGAGCCGCCCCAGTGCAGGGCGATCACCTTGTGGGAGGAGCCCGCGAGCACCGGGGAGCCGGAGCTGCCGCCCGAGGTGTCGCAGTTGTAGCCGACGTCCTCGGGGCCGAGTTGCGGGGTCCGTACGCCGCAGTAGGCGCCGCCGTCGCGCTCCTCGTAGATCGAGATGCGCTTGGGCCGGGTGTCGCCGTGCCCGGCGATGTACGCCTGCTCGTTCGCGATCGGCGCGCGGGTCTCCAGGAACAGGGTGCCGAACTGGGTGATCCGGTCGAAGTCGTCCACGCTGAAGAGCGTGAAGTCGAGGCTCGCCGAGGTGCGCAGGAGGGCGTTCGCGCCGACCTTGGTGCCCGGGCGCGGGTCGTTGCCGCCGCAGGTGGCGCAGTCGTAGTCGAACTGGAGCTCCACCTTGTCGAGTTCGGCCTGCGTCTTGATGCAGTGGTTGTTGGTCATCATGTGGTTGCCGCGGCCCACGCGCCAGGCGGTGCAGTAGCCCCCGCCGTTCAGGAGCATGCGGGCCACGCCGCGCGAGGCGGCGTAGTGCGCGGGGTGGCTGGTCTTGTAGCAGACGGCGTCCCGGCGGCCGTCGGCGCCGCACACGCTGCGCGTCGCCGGGTTCTCGGCGGTGAACTCCGCCGGGGTGTAGCCGCGCCAGTACCGGTCGACCGTCGCCTGCGAGCGCCGCTCGCCGCGGGTGTGCAGGGTGATCACCGCGGTGTCCCCGTCGACGGACATCGCGGCGAAGCCGGTGCGCCCGTGCCGGGTGAAGCCCGCGTCGCCCGGCGCGGCCCCGCCGCGGGTGGGGTCGCCGTGGTAGGTGTGCACCTCGCGTCCGGCCGGGTCGGCCACGGTCAGGCGGTCGCCGGGGGCGAGCGCGAGGCGGGCGAAGTGCACCTTGACGTACGCCGCTCCCGGGTGCCGGATCACCTGCCGGGCCGGGCCGCCGGGGGAGCCGAGCCTGAGGTCGACCGTCTGCTCCTCGCCCGCGGCCGGGACCGGGGCGGTGCGGACGGGTGCCGGTGCCGGTGCGCTCGCCGTCGTCGGCGCGGCGGGGACGAGGGCGGCGGTGACCACGAGAGCGGCCGCCGCGATGACGCGTCTTAACACGGTGCCTCCTTGGGGCGGGTGGGGGAAGGAGCTCCTGCCCTCGACAGTAGGCCTGTACATGACAACCAGGCGAGATGTGTGTCGGTCAGAAGTGCCGGGAGGGGGCGCGTGCGAGAGGGCCCCGGCCGGACGGGGGAATCGCGGTCGGGACCCTCATCTTGTTCAACGGTGAAATAGGGAGGGGGGTTCCCGCGTACTCCGCGACCCCGTGTGATCTGTGCAACATGCAGGCGACGCGGGCACTCCGGCCGGGCCAGGCCCCGGCCGCCCCGGCCGGGTCGGGCCCCGGATGTGACACCCGTGCCGGGGACGCCCTAGCGTCGTGCCGTGACGCTCGACGATCTCCGTGTCTTCATCGCCGTCTGCCGCGCGGGCAGCCTCAGCGCCGTGGCGCGCGACCTCTCCTGTACGCAGTCGGCGGTGAGCCAGCACGTCAAACGCCTGGAGAAGGAGCTGGCCGTCAGCCTCCTGGAGCGGCACGCGCGCGGTGTCGTGCCGACGTCGGCGGGCCGCATCCTGCACGCCGCCGCCTCCGACGGCATCGGTGGCATCGACCTCGCCCTGCGCCGCCTGCGCGACCTGGTGCGCGGGGAGAGCGGCACGGTGCGCATCACCACGGGTGCCACGACGGTGCGGCACTTCATGGCCGACGCGATCGTCGGCTTCCGGCAGCGGTTCCCGCAGGTGGCCCTGGAGTTCCAGACGGCGAGTTCGAGCCGGGCCTGCTTCGACGCGCTCGCCGCCGACGACCTGGACCTGGCCTGGGTCACCATCGGCGAACCCGTGCGCGGCATCGAGCAGCGGCCCGTCGCCGAGCTGCGCTGGGTGCTGGCAGTCCCCTGCGGCGACCCGCTGGCCGCCAAGCGGCGCGTCACCCTCGCCGACCTGGCGGCCGTGCAGCTCATCCGGCCCCCCGAGGTGTCCAGTTCGCGCTCCCGCCTCGACGCGGCCCTCGCCGACGCGGGGCTGCGGCCGCAGGGGCACACCAGCGTGGCCGACTGGGACACCGCCCTGCTGCTCACCGAACTCGGCGTCGGCCAGGCCGTCGTGCCGGAGTTGCCCGGCTGGCGGGCCGCGGGTCCGCCGGGGCTCCGCCTCATTCCCGTGCCGGAGCTGCCCGCGCTGTCCGTGGGCTGGGCGGTGCGCCGCTGGGACGCGCTCAGTCCGCTGGCGCGCGCCTTCGCCGACACGGTGGCCACCGACTGCGGCGCGGGCGGCATGGGTGCGGTGCCCGCGCAGTCGGTCCAGGGGGCGAGCCGCGCGGCGCGGGTCTGAAGGCAGCGGATCTCCGGGCGGCCCAGCGTGCGCTCGGCCGCCGTCCGGTACGCGGCCCGCGCCCCCTCGATGTCGCTGGCCCGGCGCGCGGTCCAGGAGCCCGTACCCGGCGAGCACCTCCTGCGTCTCGCCGTACGGGCCGTCCGTGATCACGGGGCGGCCGTCCGCGTCCCGGCCGAGCAGGCGGGCCTGCACGGGGTGCTCGACACCCGGCGCGGAACTCCTCGCGACGGATCGCGCGGGCCCGCCGCCGGTCGCGGGGGCGTCCCCCGACCGGGCGCACCCCGCGCGCGGGCCCGGTGGGCCGCCCGGAGAGTGGGAGGCATGCGTGCCTGGCGGGAGACGGTGGCGGGGCGGCTGCCGCCTGCCGGGCGCGCGGTCCTCGCCGGGGTGCCGGGGCTGTGCGCCGTGGGGGCGCTCGCGCTGTGCACGGTGGGCGTCGAGCACGCGGCCGAGGAGGCCGGGCACCGGACCGCCGCCGTGGTCCCCGCGGCCCACCGCGCGGCCCGGCCGCCCATCGTGCCGCGCGCCAAGTGGCTGGGCGACACCGGCGAGACCGGCCCGCCGGTGCGCTACGGCGGCCCCGTCGTCGCCGTCTTCGTCCACCACACGGACTCGCCCAACGGCTACGACTGCGCCGACGCGCCGCGCATCATCCGGGCCCTCGCGGCGGGCCAGACGGGTGCCCGGCTCTTCGACGACATCGGCTACAACTTCCTCGTCGACCGCTGCGGCACGATCTACGAGGGCCGCGCGGGCGGCGTCGACCGGCCCGTCGTCGGCGCGCACACGCAGGGGTTCAACCACCGTACGGCCGGGATCGCCGCGCTCGGCACGTTCACCGCGGGCACCCCGGTGCCGCGGCCGATGACGGAGGCCATCGCCGCGCTCACCGCGTGGAAGCTCGGCCTCGCGGACGTCGACCCGCGGCTGCGGGCGCAGCTGGTGTCCAGCAACAGCCTCAGCCGCTTCCCGGTGGGCACGCGCGCCGAGTTCGACGCCGTGGCCGGGCACACCGACGGCTACACCACCAGCTGTCCGGGCGCCGCGCTCCGCGCCGAGCTGCCCGCGATCCGGGAGCGGGCCGCCCGCCTCCAGGGCCGTACGCAGGAGCGGGCGCAGGCGGCCCGTCCGCGGTGACCGGAGGCGCCGGTCAGGTGACGCGGGCGGCGATGGCCCGGGCGCACTCCAGGGACTCGGTACGGGTGGTGTCCACCTCCAGGTCGTAGCGCACGCCCTCGTGGACGAGGCGCGCCTGCGCCGCGGCCATGCCGGGGGTCCGGTCCCCGCGCGCGACCTCGCGGCCCGCGGCCACTGCGCTCTCGCAGCGGACGCCGACCCACAGCACGTCCAGGTCGCCGAGGGCCTTCTCCCACCGCTGCCGGGACGCCGCGCCGCCGAGGAAGACGTCGTCGACGACGATCCGGGCGCCCGCGCGGGCCATCGCCACGATGCCGTGCGTCCAGGCCGTCTCCAGGGCCCGGAAGTCCGCACCGACGTCCACGCCCCCGTCGGCGGCGAACACGATCCCGCCGTCCGCCCCCTGCATCCGCGCGGGCAGGGCGTCGACGAACGCGTCGCACCCGAACGCCAGCCACTGGTCGGGCAGGACGGCCTGCAGGCACCGCACGATCCCGGACTTGCCCGAGCTGGAACCGCCGTTGAGGATGATCATCCGCGTTGTCACCGCGCCACCTTAGGACGCCGCGCCGCGCACCGGCCACCGCGTTTTCCCGGGTGCGGCGACAGGCCTAGCCGTCGAGGCGGATGCCCTTCACGGCCGCGTCGAAGACGGGGCGGTACTGCTTCCACCGCTCGTTCGGCGCGGAGAGGTAGACGACGTACTGGGTGCCGTCGTCGTCGGAGAACGCCATTTCCACGGCCCGGAACTTTCGGGCTTTGCCGTCGAAGGTGAACTCCCAGTACCCTGCGGGCGCGCCCCGGAAGGTCGTGGCCGCCATCCGCACCCGCTCGTAGCCCGGGTTGTCCCGGCGGGTCTGGCTCTCCTCGGTCCTGCGCCAGTGCTCGACCGGGTCGGACCCCGCGAACTCCGCGACGTTGACCCGCAGGCCCACCAGTCCTGTGGGGTCGATGTACGCGACGTCGCCGCCCGGCAGGTTCTTGCGGGTCCAGCCGTCGCGCACGGGCAGGGCCAGGCCGCCCTCCTGCCGCGCCAGGTGGTAGCCGGACGGCACGGGCGGGACGGCGGGGCGGGAGGCGCCGGTCGCGGGCCGGGCCCCGGACGCCTCGCCGCCGTCGCCGGGCCACAGCAGGACGCCGCCGGTCACGCATCCGGCGACCACGGCGGCGGAGCCGCACCACAGGGCCGCGCGGCGGCCGGTCCCGCGTCCGTCCCGGCGCGCGGGGGCCGCGGGGGCCGGGACGGACGCGGGACCGGCCGGGTCGATCACGGCCGTGCCGGTGCCGGTGCCGGGGCCCGTGGCCGCCGCCCGGCGCAGCAGGCGCTCCGCCTCGTGTGCCGGGGTGCGGTGCTCGGGGTCCTTCACGAGCAGGCCCTCGATCAGCGGGGCCAGCTCCCCGGCGGCGCGCGGGGGAGCGTGCGGTTCGGTGGCGATGGCGTACGCCGTCTCCATCGCGGTGCCCCGCTCGAACGGATGGCGGCCCTCCACCGCCTCGTACAGCGTCACGCCCAGGGACCACAGATCGCAGGCGGGGCTCGGCTCGGCGCTGCGCAGCCGCTCGGGCGCCAGGTAGCGCACGGAGCCGATCAGCTCACCGGTCCGGGTCAGGGACGGCGTACCGCTCTCGACCGCGATGCCGAAGTCGGTGAGCACGGTCCGGCCGTCGTGCCCGAGCAGGACGTTGGCGGGCTTCACGTCCCGGTGCAGGACGCCCGCGTCGTGCGCGGCGCGCAGCGCGGCGGCCATGGCCAGGCCGTGCCGGGCCGCCTCGGCGGGCGCCAGCGAGCCGCGCTCCGCCAGGACGTCGCCGAGCGTGACGGAGGGGATGTACTCCATGACGATGCACGGCAGGCCCTCGTCGTCCACGACGTCGTGGACGACGATCACGTGGGCGTGGGTGATCCGGGCGGCGCTGCGGGCCTCGCGGCGGGTGCGTTCGTGCAGCGTCCGGATCTCGTCGTCGTCGAGATGCGGGGGCACGTGGAGCTTCTTCACGGCGACGTGCCGGCCGAGCAGTTCGTCCTCGGCCCGCCACACGGTGCCCATGCCGCCCCGGCCCACGCGCTCCGCCAGGCGGTACCGGCCGGCCACGAGCCGTCCCAGATCGGACACCGTCGACGTTCCCCCGCTTCGCACACATGAACAGGTTGCGGAAGAAGCCTAACCCGATCGCCCGGCGGTCCCCGGAGCCGGACGCGGCCCCGGACCGGCTGGCGACGCGGCACCGGACCGGCTAGCGATTCGCTGTCGCGTACACGATGAGATTGTCCACGGGGTGCCCCTGGGCGTCGTACGCGCCGTCGCAGGTGATCAGGCGCAGGGCGCGGGCATCGGTCGCGCCGTAGACCTTGTCGGTGGGGAAGGCCTTCTTGGCGGCCGTCTCGGTGGCGGTGACCCGGAAGTGGACCGTCCTGCCACGCGCGTCCCGTACGGCGATGTCCGCACCCACCCGCACCTTCTTCAGGTCGTGGAAGACGGCCCGGCCGAAGCGCGTGTCGTTGTGGCCGATGATGACGGCCGCACCGCGCCGCCCGGGGATCGCGCCGCCGGTGTACCAGCCCGCCGTCATGCCCTTCTCGGCGGGCGGCACCTCGACCGTGCGGTCCGGGTTCAGGCCGAGGCGCAGCAGCGGGCTGCGCACGCCGATGGACGGGATCGCCACGTGCACGGGGGCGGCGGGCGCTTGCGACGCGGCCGCGCCCGGGGTGCCCACGTCGTACGTCCTGGAGGCGGACGGCCTCTCCTTGGTGGCGGCGGCCGTTCCGTCGGCGGCGGAACAGCCGCCCACGGCCGCGCCGACGGCGACGGCGAGGACGCAGACGCCGAAGGCGCGGCGCGGGAGCGGTCGGCTCTTCAGGGGCATGGGTGCTCCGGACGCGGTGGCGCCGCCGGGGCAAGGGGCGGCGCCACCACGCGTGATCGGGCCGGACGGGCGCGCGCGGCGCGGTGCCCGGCGGGGGAGGTGGTCCTCGCGGCCGGGCTCAGCCCTGGGCGCGGCCGGTGGCGCGACGGCGCAGGACCAGGGTGCTCGCGCCCGCGAGCAGGGCGATGCCCGCCGCCGAGCCGACGAGGGCCGGGGTGGTGTCGCTGCCGCCCGCCGCGGGCCGCTCGCCCGCGGCGACGCCGCCCCTGGGGGTCACGGCGGGCTTCTTCCGCGCGGGCTCGGGCGCGGGCGCGGCGGTCTTCTCCTTGGCGTCCTCGACGACGGGCTTGTCGCCCGCGGCGACCCCGCCGCGCGGCGCGGCCTGCTTGCGCTTGTCCCGCAGGGCCTCGTCCAGCGCGGCCCGCTTCTTGGCGACGGACTCCTTGGAGACCTCGGGCGCGGGCGTGCTCTCGCCGGCCGTCGGCTTCGGCTTGGGCGTCGACTCGGAGGCGAAGGCCACGGCGGACGGGGCGGCGAGCACGCCGACGGCCACGGAGGCGGCGACGGCGGCGGCGCGCAGGGGGCGGGCGTGGGGACGGGCGTGGGCGCGGTGGGTCATGTGATGGGGCTCCGTTCCGGCTCGTACAGGAGGGGGCGTGCCCGGCGGGGGCGGCGGACACCGGTGTTCCGCCGGGCACGGTCGCCAGACTGGCGCGAAGTTATGTGGAAGCTGTCAGGTTCCTGTTGGGGTTCGATCAGCCCTGCGGGGAGGGCCGGTCGGCCGCCCGCCGGGGGCAGGGGCACGGCCGGCCTGCCCGAGGCTCCGTCGGGTTCCGCCGGGCCGGGCGGTGGCACAGCGCCGGGCCCTCGCTGTCGGACCCCTCTGGCAGAGTGCGCGGCATGAGTGATCGCCACGAAGCCTTCCGTGCCCTGCACCGCGTCGGGGCGCCGCTGTTGCTGCCCAATGCCTGGGACCACGCGTCCGCCGCCGCGCTCGCCCGTGCCGGGTTCCCCGCGATCGGGACGACGAGCCTCGGCGTGGCCGCCGCCGCGGGCAAGGCGGACGCCACCGGGGCCGCGCGCGAGGAGACGCTGCGGCTCGCCCGGGGCATCGCCCGGCTGCCCGCCCTGATCTCCGTCGACATCGAGGGCGGGTTCAGCGACCGGCCCGAGGACGTCGCGGACCTGGCCCGCGCGTTGGACGGGGCGGGCGTCGTCGGGGTGAACCTGGAGGACGGCCGCCCGGACGGCACGCTCACCGCCGTCGACGCGCAGTGCGCGCTGATCCGCGCGGTGAAGGCCGCCGCGCCCGACCTGTTCGTCAACGCGCGCACGGACACGTACTGGCTCGCCGCCGGGGAAGCGCCCGAGACCGAGGGGCGCCTCGCCGCGTACCAAGAGGCGGGCGCGGACGGGGCGTTCGTGCCGGGCGTGCGGGACGAGGCCGTGATCGCCCGGCTCGTCGGCGCCCTCGACGTACCGCTGAACGTGCTGCACGCACCGGACGGCCTGTCGCCCGCGCGCCTCGCCGAGCTCGGCGTGCGCCGCGTGAGCACGGGCTCGCTGTTGTTCCGCGCGGCCGTGCAGCAGGCGGTGGACGTGGCCCAGGAGTTCCGTCGCGGCGCCGCGCGCCCCAGGGACGTACTCTCGTACGCCGACGCCCAAGATCTCGCAAAGGCGTTCGAGCCCGGGGAGTGACCCGGGCCGCCGGTGGGGCGGGGTGCGGAGGGGGAGCACATGGCGGGGCGGGACACCTCACGGCGCGCGGCACGGACGTCGAGCCCCGGCCCGGCCTCCCTGTGGGCGGACCCCAACTACCGCCTCTTCCTCGCGCTCCAGGGCCTGTCCGCGCTCGGCGACTCCTTCTCGCACGTGGCGATCCCGCTGCTCGTGCTGCACCAGACCGGCTCCGTGGCGCAGATGGGACTCGTCACCGGGCTCACGGGCCTGGCCTCGATCGTCACCGGCCTCTTCGCGGGCGTCGTCGCCGACCGGGTGAACCGGCGCCGTCTGCTGGTGCTCACCGACGTCGCGCGCTGCGTGCTCTTCGGCACGGTGCCGCTCGTGTGGCTGTTCGCTACGCCGCTGTGGCTGGTCTGCACGGTCGTGCCGGTCGCCGGGGCCTTCGCGATGCTCTTCCAGGTGACGTATGTGACGGTGGTGCCCGCCATCGTGGGGCCCGGCCAGATCCTCAAGGCCAACAGTCATCTGTTCGGCGCGTACGCCATCGCGAGCGCGGGCGGGCCCATGCTGGCCGGGCTCGTCGCGGCCGCGTTCGGGCCCGCCGCGGCGCTCGGCATCGACGCCGCGACGTTCGCGGTATCGGCGGTCGGCATCCTCTTCGTCCGCATACGGCCGATGCCGTCGCCCGACGAGACGGACGAGCGCGAGGGGCGCGACGGGCGGGATGGGCGCGACGAGCGCGCTGGGTACGACGAGCGGGATGGACGGGGCGAACGGGGCGGTGTCCGGCGGGAGTTCCTCGCCGGGGCCCGCTTCCTGTGGGAGCACCCGGTGCTGCGGCCGCTGACCGTGCTCCTGGCACTGCTCACGTTCCTTACCTACGGCCTGACCGACGTCATCGTCTACTACGTCAAGCACGGCCTCGGGCACGGCGACAGCACGGTCGGCTCTGTGCTGGCGGCCGGGACGCTCGGCACGCTCGGTGCGTCGTTCGCCGTCGACCGGCTGCGCCGGCGCCTCGGGTTCGGCGTGAGCTGGATCGGCGTCCACCTGCTCGCCGGGACCGCCGTGGCCTGCCTGGGGCTCACCGGAAGCGTGCCGCTGGTGGCGGTGCTCGCGGCCGTGGTGCTCTTCTGCACCGGCGTCGCGGGCATCAACTCCATGTCCCTGCGCCAGGAGGTGACGCCCAGTCATCTCCTGGGCCGGGTCACCTCGTCCTTCTGGACCCTCCACAACGCCCTCGGCCCGGCCGGTGCCGCAGCCGTCACCGCGGCGGCCGGGACGTGGGGCGTCCGGGCCGTGTGCCTGACCGTCGGCGCGTGCGTCGTGGCCGTGGCCCTGTCCGCCACGGCGACGGGCATCGGCCGCACCCGCAGGGGCCGCGCCACCCGGGCCGACGGGACCTGAGACCGGGGCCGGCTACCGGCCGGGGCGCGGCAGCCGGATCCTCGCGATGCCGCCGTCCAGGTCCACCGAGGTGCGGTGCGGCGGGGCGCCGTCCTCCTCGTCGTCGCGCATCACCAGGGAGGACTGGCGCTCCTTGAGCTCGTTCTGCTTGCCGGGCGAGAAGCTGGCGTGCAGCTGCTCGAAGCCGGTCGCCGATATCTGGCCCTGGCGGGCGCTGTTCCGCCAGGGCAGCAGCCCGGCGCGCCCGGCGCGGAGCAGCAGTTGGTCCACGAAGGCCACGACGGTCAGCGCGATGACGAGGCCGGGCAGGGTCATCAAGACGGCGAATCCCATGACGCCAGTATGCGCGGCGCGCCCCGCCGCCGGGCGGCGCTCAGTGCCGTGACTCCTCCCGTGTGCGGCCCCGTTCGTCCGCCCCGGCCCCGGGCGCCCGGTCGCCGTGGCCCGGCCACCACGCCGCGTGCCCGATGAGGGCCGTCAGCGCGGGGGTGAACAGCATCGCCATGACGAACGCGGCGATCGCGATGCCGAAGGACAGGGAGAAACCCATCTGGGAGAGCGTCGAGTTGCCCGCGAGCATCAGCGTGGCGAACGTCCCCGCGAGGATCACACCGGCCGAGCCGATGGTCGGGCCCGAGTGCCGGACCGCGACCCCCGCCGCCTCGTGCGGGCCACGGCCCTCCCGGGCCTCCTCGCGCAGCCGCGAGACCATGAGGATGTTGTAGTCCGTGCCGAGCGCGACCACGAACAAGTACATGATCACGGGCAGCATGAACATCAGGCCGGGCTGGCTGCCGATCTGCTGGAAGAGGAGCGATGTCGCGCCCAGCGTCGCGCCGAACCCGAGCGCGACCGACAGCATCAGGTACCACGGCGCCACCAGGCTGCGCAGCAGCAGTCCGAGGATGACCATGATGGCGATCGCGGCCACCGGGAAGACGACCGAATAGTCGCGGTCCACGGCCTTGTTGATGTCGACGTACACGGCCGTGATGCCGCCGACGAGCGCCTTGGTGCCGGTCGGCGCGTCGGCGTGGGCGGCGGGCCGCAGCTCGTCCTTGATGGTGCCGAGCGCCTTCTCGGAGGCGGGCGGGTCGGCGAGCACCACCGAGTACGACGCGGTCGTGCCGTCCTTGCTGACCTTCGGCGCGGCCACCGAACCCACGCCGTCGACGGACTCCAGCCGCTTGCGGAACGCGGCCGGTTGGCCCTCGGCCAGCGGCCCGTCGCCGGTCGACGTGAGATACACGAACGTCGGGTCGGTGGTGCCCGCGGGGAAGCCCTTCTCCAGGTTGTCCTGCCAGACGATCGACTCCTTGTCCTTGGGGAGCGAGGACCCGGCGAGGTCGAAGTTGGCCTTGTAGCCGAGCGCGCCGAGCGCGAGCGCGCCCATGAAGAGGGCCGAGACGACCGCCCACACGGCCGGTTTGCGGGCGATGGAGGTGCCGAGCCGGGCGAAGCCCGTGCCCTGCGGCTCGCGCTGCCAGGACTTCGACGGCCAGAAGACCTTCGTACCGAGCAGCGACACCACGGCCGGGACCAGGGAGAGCCCGGCGAGCAGGGTCAGGAACACGGCGATCGCGAGGGCGGGGCCCATGGAGCGCAGCATGCCGAGGGAGGAGAGCGTGAGCGCGGCGAACGCGACGATGACGGCGCCCGCCGCCGAGGTGATGGCCTCGCCGACCCGCTCCACGGCGTGCACCATGGCGCCCTTGGCGTCCTCGCCCGCGCGCAGCGCCTCGCGGTAGCGGAAGAGCAGGAACAGGATGTAGTCCGTGCCGACGCCGAACAGGACGACGGTGAGCAGCTCCTGGACGGACGAGTCGGCCTTCATGTCGAAGGCCTCGTTGGCCCAGGCGATCAGGCCCGTCGCCATCGGCGAGATCAGACCGATCAGGACGACCGGCAGCAGCGCGATGATGGGGCTGCGGAAGATCACGAGCAGCAGCACGATGATGATGACGATCGTGCCGACGCCGACGAGCAGGCCCGCGCGCTCGGACGCGTCGCTCTCGTCGAGGGCCTGTGCGGCCGAGCCGGTGATGCCCGCGTCGAGGCCGGTGCCCTTCAGCTCGCCCTTGAGGTCCTTGCGGAGCTGTTCGACGGCGTCCTGCTGCTGGGTGTCCTCGGGGTTGGTGATCTTCGGCATGGCCACGACGGAGGTCTGGACGCGCTTGTTGGGCGACACCTCACCGGGCGTGACAGCCTGGACTTCCTTGATCTTCTTCGCTTCCAGGTCCGTGGACACCCGGGTGACCACGGTGGAGTCGGCGGGGGTCAGCCGCCCGCCGTCGGAGCGCTGGAAGACGATGATCGCGCCGATGTTCTCCTGCTGCGGGAAGTCCCGCTCCTGCAGGTCGGAGGCGCGGATGGATTCGTAGTGATCCGGCAGGAAGCTGGCCTCGTCGGTGCTGGAGGTGAGCTTCGGTGCCAGCGAGATCACGGCGGCGGCCGCGACGACCCAGGCGAGGATCACCCACCAGGGGCGGCGGACCACGAAACGGCCCAGTGCAGAGAACATGGATCACTGCCTCTCCTCGCCCCCGAGGCACATCACATCCTGCCCAGCATCGGCCGGACCATGCGGGCCCGCCACTCGGGACGGCCTTCCCGGGACCGCGGCGGCGGCCCCGGGAAGCGCGGGGAGTGCGGCTGTGGACTCAGAAGTTGATCATGTGCCCGGCGAGGCCGTGCACGGCCTCCTTGACGGCTTCGCCCAGGGTCGGGTGGGCGTGCACGTTGCGGGCCACCTCGTGCACCGTGAGGTCCCACTGCTGGGCCAGGGTCAGCTCGGGGAGCAGCTCCGTCACGTCCGGGCCGATGAGGTGGGCGCCGATGATCTCGCCGTACTCGGCATCGCTGATGATCTTCACGAAGCCGACGGTGTCGCCGAGGCCGTGCGCCTTGCCGTTCGCCTGGAACGGGAACTTGGCGACCTTGACGTCGAAGCCCTTCTCCTTGGCCTGCGCCTCCGTCCAGCCGAAGCTCGCGATCTGCGGCTGCGAGTAGGTGGCGCGCGGGATCATCGGGTAGTCGAGCTCCATCGTCTCGGCGTCCCCGATGGTCTCGGCCGCCACGACGCCCATGGACTCGGCGGTGTGGGCGAGCATCAGCTTGGCGGTCACGTCGCCGATGGCGTAGATGTGCGGCACGTTCGTACGGCAGCGGCCGTCGACGTCGATGGCGCCGCGCTCGGTGAGCGCCACCCCGGTCGCCTCCAGGCCGTAGCCCGTGACGTTCGGCGCGAAGCCGATGGCTTGGAGCACCTTGTCGGCCTCCAGGACCTGCTGCTTGCCGTCCTTGGCGGTGACGGTCACGCGGACCTGCGGGCCCGACTCGTCGATGGACTCCACGCGGGTGGAGGTCAGCACGTCGATGCCGAGCTTGCGGTACTGCTTGGCCAGCTCCTTGGAGACGTCCGCGTCCTCCAGCGGGGCGACGCGGTCCAGGAACTCGACGATCGTGACCTTCACGCCGTAGTTGTGCAGGACGTACGCGAACTCGATGCCGATCGCGCCCGCGCCCGCGATCACCACGGAGCCCGGCAGCTCGTCGGCGAGGATCTGCTCCTCGTACGTGACCACGCGGTCGCTGCGGCGCGTGCCGGGCAGCAGCTTCGGGGTGGCGCCGGTGGCGATGATGCAGTTGTCGAAGCCGATCGTGGTGGTGGTGCCGTCCGGCTTGGCCACCTGGAGGGTGTTGGCGTCCAGGAAGGTGCCCCGGCCGTCGAACTCCGTGATCTTGTTCTTCTTCATCAGGAAGTGGACGCCCTTGACGCGGCCGTCCGCGACCGTGCGGCTGCGCCGGAACGCCTCGCCGTAGTCGAAGGACACCTCGCCGTCGACCTTGATGCCGTACGTCTTGGCCTCGTGCGTGAACAGGTGGGCGAGCTCGGCGTTGCGCAGGAGGGCCTTCGTCGGGATGCAGCCGACGTTGAGGCAGACGCCGCCCCAGTACTTCTCCTCCACGACCGCTACCCGCTTGCCCAGCTGGGCGGCGCGGATGGCGGCCACGTAACCGCCGGGTCCTGCTCCGAGCACGACGACGTCGAAGCGGTCATCCATGGGGTGGTTCCTCTCTGCGTTTGCGGTGCTGTGTGCAGCTCTGTGGTGTGGCTGACACGATCATCCGTCATACCCGCCCCGGGGTGTGGGGCGGGTCGGTGTCCTTACCCCTCAAGGCTCTCGTACGAGCCGCCACTTGACCTCGCCGGCCTGCCGCTCGGCGGTGGGGGCGAGCCCGGCGGCGCGGGCGACGGCGGTGGACGCGTGGTGATCGGGGTGGACGTGCGCGCTCACCGACGTCACCCGGGGGTGCCCGAACAGCCAGGCGACCAGCGCCCGCGCCGCCTCCGTGGCGATGCCGCGCCCCTGCCACGGCGTGCCCACCACCCACGCGACCTCGGCGGTCAGCTCATCGGCACCGTCAGGTGTGACGGTGGCCTGCACGGTGCCCGCGAGGCGCCCGTCGGCCCGGACGCGGACGACCCAGTTGCACCAGGAGGCCCCGGGCTCGGGCGGCCCGGCGAGCATCCGCGCGTACCGGGCGCGCAGGGCGGGGAGGTCGTCCGGGGCCCCGCCGGTGAACGCGTGCAGCGCCGGGTCGGCGAGGACGAGGGCCATCTCCTCGGCGTGCGCGGGAACGAGGGGTTCCAGGGCGAGCCGGTCGGTGTCGAGCGGCTCGGGGACGACCGGGCCGGTGCCGGGACGGCTCACGCGTCCTCCGCCACCGGCTCGAGGACCACCACGGGCAGCACCCGCTCGGTCTGCCGCTGGTACTCGGCGTACTGGGGGAAGGTCTCCACGGCCCGCGCCCACCAGGCGGCGCGTTCCTCGCCCTCGGTGACGCGCGCCTCGTACGTGCCGGTCACGGGGCCGTCCTGGAGCCGTACGCGGGGGTGGGCGAGCACGTTGTAGTACCAGGCGGGGTGCTGGGGCGCGCCGCCGACGGAACCGACGGCGACATAGCGATCGCCGTCGACGACACGGATCACCGGGGTCTTGCGGATCTTCCCGGACCGGGCGCCCCTCGTGGTGAGGACGACGGTGGGGTAGCCGTTCACGAGGGTGTGGTCCAGGCCGCCGCTGGACTCGTAGCGGGCGACGTGCTCCGCCACCCAGTCCCAGGTGTTGGGTGCGTACTCGCCGTCGAGGGTGTGGTCGTCCGCGGGGCTCATGGGGGCTCCTTCGGCAAGGGCGTGCGGGGCCGGCCGGATGCCGGTCCGGTTGGTGCCAACCGGCCGTGCCCGCGAACTCTTCCCGCACGCCCGCGCCCTGCCCGAAGACGGCATTGTGCGGCCCCCGATGCTCGGGACATCGGGGGCCGCGGGCCTCGGCTGCCTCCCCCCACGAAAGGTGGCCGAGGGGTCTTGGGGGACGGTCCGTCAGAAGTTCAGGAGCGCCCCCTCGGTGAGCGCCGCGTCCTTCGTGCAGGGGTTGCCGAACGTGGTCGTCCAGGCGACGTGCTTGCCCTGCCAGACACCGCTCACGGAGACGATGACCGGGTTCCACTCCTTGGTACACAAGGCCTTGGGCTCCTTGTTCACGAGCGCGTCGAACCGCGCGCCCACGGCGCCGGCCTCCGCGCAGGCGGCACGAGGTGCCGGGTGGGTGCCCGAGGCCTTCGGCGCACACGTCAGGGTGACCGCGCGCTGCACCGTGGCCGTGGCGGCGTCTTCGCCCTGGCCGACGGTGAGCACGAGGTCCGAGGGCGCGTACAGGCCCATCGGCTTCGGCGTGGCGGCCTGGGCCGCGCCCGTCGTGACCGCCGAGACGGTCAGGACGCCGGCGGCCACGGCAGCGGCCGTGCTCACGGTCTTGAGGAGGTGACGCACTGTAATGCTCCTTCAACTGCGGGTGAGTGGTACGAGAATGGGTGTTGCGTACCGATGCTGCTGCGCGTTACGGACGGGTTGCGTGCCGTAGCGGCGATTGCGTTGAGGAGTCTGGCAAGTGCGCTGAGTGAGCAGCAAACGCATGGTCGATTTCCGGATGCGGGCGTCCGCTGAGCGAGGCGCGCTTGGTCATTCGGGCAGCTCAACGTATGCGGGAGCGCGCCCACCCGTCCCGCGGCGCGCCGTTTTGACACTGGTGGTATAACCCAAAACAACCCTCTGACCTGCGAAAATGAGCGGTCGGTCGTTTTTCGCGGCGTGGGCTTCGACCGGAAACCGGTGCTTGACCGGCCGGGTCCCGCCCGATAACCAGCGGGGCGCACGGAGCGCGAGGGAGGCCTGCGGCGGACGCTGAAGCAGGGGCGGGAACGGGTGTCGTCCCAGGTCAAGCAGGTGAGGGCGAGGCCACGACGGCGCGTGCCGCCACCGGGCTCAGCCGCTGCCCTTGCTTGAAAGCGGTTGTGTACGACTGCGTGCCGAGACGGGCGCGGGCCGCCGCCTCCACGCGGTCCACGTCCCCGCGCTCGGCGGCGGGCAGCGGCGCGCCCACCGACGCGCGGGCCGCCGACGCCGCGCCGAGCAGCGTCGCCGCCGTGCCGGGCGCGCCCGCGGCCGCCTCGGCCCCCGCGAGGCCCTCCAGGGCGAGGGCCAGCGCCCTCGGGTCGCCGAGGGGCAGCGCCGCCGCGAACCCGTCCGCGTGCAGCGCCCGGGCCGCCGCCGCGTCGCCGCGCAGCTCCGCCGCGAAGCCGAGCTCGGCGAGGGCGAGCGTCACGCCGGGTCCGTAGTCGGCCTTGCGGAACCAGGCGAGGAGCGCGCGCATGTGCCGCTCGGCGCCGTCCAGGTCGCCCTCCCTGCGCGCGCCGAGCCCGAGGCCGATCAGGGCGTCGATCTCGCCGGAGCGGAAGCTGTGGTCGCGCGCCAGCTTCAGGGCCCGCTCGTGATCGGCGCGCGCCCGGGCCAGGTCGCCGGTGAGCAGCGCGATCCGGCCACGCCCGGACAGCCGCTTGGAGGCCTCCGCCCACAGCCCGAGCCGCTCCGCGACGAGCAGCCCCTCGTGGTGCAGCCGGGCGGCCTCGGCGTGGTCCCCGGCGATCTCGCTGAGCGTGGCCAGCGGGAAGACGGTCTGCAACTGCCCCAGGGCGTCGCCGAGTTCACGGAAGAGGCGCGCGCTGCGCGCGCTGTCGCGCCGCACCGCCGCCAGGTCGCCGCGCGCCATCGCGTGCCGGGCCCGCACGCTGAGCGCGGCGGCGGTGCCCCAGCGGTCGCCGAGCGCCTCGAAGGCGTCGAGCGCCTCGTTCACCAGGCGCTCCCCGGTGCGCACGGCACCCGCGCCGAGCTGCGCGGAGCCGAGGATCCACAGCGCGGTGGCCCGCCCCGACGGGTCGTCGACGTGCCGGTACGCCTCCAGGACGGCGGCGAGGGGCGGCTCGACGTCCGGGTACGCGGCCGACAGCGGATCGGCCGCGGCGGAGGCCGTGCCGGCCGTGTCGGCCCCGGTCCCGGCGCACGCGTCGGTGAACCCCTCGTCGCCCTCCCGCAGGGCGATGCCGGTGCGCCAGGCGAGGGCGAGCGCCCGCGCGGCCGCCGTCCCCGGCGCGAGCCCCGCGGCGGTCGGTGCGAGCGCCAGGGCCGCGTCCAGGGAGCGGCGCGCCTCGGCGACCCTGCCCCGCAGCACCCAGTACCAGGCCAGGGCGTTCACCATCCGCAGCGCCCGCTCCACGGCCCCGCGGCCGACCGCCGCGTCCAGGGCCCGGCGCAGATTGCCGCTCTCCTCGTCGAGCCGTTCCAGCCACCGCCGCTGCTCCGGGCCGCGCAGCGCCGCGCCGCCGCGCTCGGCGAGCGCGGCGTAGTGGGCGCTGTGCCGCTCGCGCACGTCCTCGTCCTCGCCCGCCTCCCGCAACTGCTCGGCCCCGTACGCCCGTACGGACTCCAGGAGGCAGTAGCGCGGCCCGTCCGGGCGGTCGGAGGCGACCACGAGCGAGCGGTCCACGAGCCGCGCGAGCAGGTCGAGGACGTCCGCGGGGCGCACCGCGCCGCCCGCGCCGACGGCCTCGGCCGCGGCCGGGCCGCAGCCGTCGTGCACGGCGAGCCTGCGCAGCACCGTGCGCTCGGGCCCGCTCAGGAGCGACCAGCTCCAGTCGATCACCGCGCGGAGCGTGCGCTGCCGGGCCGGGGCGTCGCGGAGACCCCGGCGGAGCAGCGCGAACCGGTCGTCGATCCGGGCGAGCAGACCGTGCACCCCCATCGTGCGGACCCGGGCCGCCGCGAGTTCGAGGGCCAGCGGCAGCCCGTCGAGCCGTACGCACAGCTCGGCGACGGCCTCCGTGTCGTCCGCGCCGAGCGCCGCCGCGCCGGGCCCGAGCCCGGCCCGCTGGACGAACAGCTCCATGGCGCCGCCGAGTTCCAGCGGCGGCACCGGCCACACCCGCTCGCCGCTCACGTCGAGCGGCTCCTGGCTGGTCGCGAGGACGGTGAGGTCCGGCGCGGCGCGCAGCAGCCCGGCGGCGAGGGCGGCCACGGCGTCCACCACGTGCTCGCAGTTGTCGAGCACCAGGAGCAGCCGCCGGGCGCGCAGCGCGTCCGTCAGCCGGGCCACGGCGTCCCGCGGCGGGCCCGCCTCCGGCTCCTCGTGCAGCCCGAGGACCCGCGCCACGGCCTCCGCGACGGCGGCCTCCGCCCGGTCGCGGCCCGCGTCGACGCCCGCCAGTTCCACGAGCCACACCCCGTCGGGGAACGCGGGCGCGAGCCCGTGCGCCGCGGCCACCGCGAGCCGCGTCTTGCCCACGCCGCCGGGTCCGGTGAGCGTCACCAGACGGGTGGCGCCGAGCAGCCGGCGTACTCCCGGCACGGCGTCGTCCCGGCCGACGAGGCCGGACACCGGGGCGGGGAGGTTGGAGCGCGCGCCCGGCGCGGCGGCCGGGGCGGCGGCCGGCGGACGGCCGCGGCGCGCGGGCCCGCCGGGTGCCGGGGACGGCCCGTCGAGCGACGGGTCCTGGCGCAGGATCGCCCCGTGCAGCGCGGCCAGTTCCGGGCCCGGCGCGAGCCCGAGGTCCTCGGCGAGGCGCCGCCGCAGGTCCTCGTACGCGGCGAGCGCCTCCGTCTGGCGGCCCGAGCGGTACAGCGCCCGCAGCTGCGCCGCCCGCAGCCGCTCCCGCGCGGGATGGCGTACGACCAGGTCGGCGAGGTCCGCGGCCAGCGGCCCGTGTTCGCCGCTGTCGAGGCGCGCCTCGGCGTGCTCCTCCCGCGCGGTGAGCCGGGCCTCGTCGAGCCGCTCCGCCGCGCCCCGCGCGAACGCCTCACCGGCGAAGTCGGCGAACGCCTCGCCGCGCCAGAGGCCGAGCGCCTCCGTGAGCAGCCGGACCCGCTCGCGCGGCTCCCCGGCGGCGCGCGCCCGCTCGACCAGGTCCGTGAACCGGGTCGCGTCGACGTCGTCGGGGTCGTCGGGCGCGACCCGCAGCGCGTACCCGGCGGGCCCCGACGCGACCAGGTCGCGGCCGCCGGGACCGGCCTCGTCCAGGGCCCGGCGCAGCTGGGACACCTTGCCCTGGAGGGCGTTGGCCGGGTGGTCCGGCAGCGCCTCGCCCCACAGGCCGTCGATGAGCCGCTCGGCGGAGACGGGCCGCCCGGGGTGCACGAGCAACTGGGCGAGCAGCGCACGGACCTTGGCGCCCGGCACGGTGACGGCCGCGCCGTCCGTCGTCCACACGGCCAGCGGACCGAGCACCCCGAATCGCATACGGACGACGATAACGCGCCAGGTGAACGGCCTCCCGGCCCCCGGCCCCTCGCCCCCTCGGCCCTTGACTCCTCTGCCCCTTGGCCCCCGGCCCCTTGACCCCTTGTGCCCCGGCGGCAGCCGGACCGGCAGTGGACCGGCAGCCGACCGACAGCGCCCGCCCGCAGGGTGATGACCACAGGCCGCGGCGCCCAGGAGCCCGGCCCCTCACCACGGAGCGACCCCATGAGCACCGCCACTCCCACGGCCCCCACCACGGTCACCGTCATCGGCCTCGGCAACCTCGGCCAGGTCCTCGCCCGCGCCTTCCTCGACCAGGGTCACCGGGTCACCGTCTGGAACCGCTCGCGGGGCAAGGCGGACGCGCTCGTCGCGCTGGGCGCCACCGTCGCGCCCACGCCGCAGGCCGCCGTCGAGGCCAGTGAGCTGGTCGTCGTCTGCGTCCTCGACTACACGACGGTCCGCGACCTGCTCACCCCCGTCGGCGACGCCCTCGCGGGCCGCGCCGTCGTCAACCTGACATCGGGCACCCCCGGCCCCGCCCGCGAGCTGGGCACCTGGGTCACCGGGCGGGGCGCCGCCTACGTCGACGGCGCCGTGTACGCGATCCCGCAGACCATCGGAACGCCGGAGGCCTTCGTCCTGTACAGCGGCGACGCCGACGCCTTCGCCGCGTACCGGCCGCTCCTGGAGCCGCTCGGCTCGCCGGTGTTCGTCGGCGCCGACGCCGGACTCGCGCCGGTGCACGACGTGGCCCTGCTCAGCGGCATGTACGGGATGTTCGCGGGCTTCTTCCAGACCGTCGCCGTCGGCCGCTCCGCCGGGATCGGGGCGGCGGAGGTCACCGAACTCCTCGTGCGCTGGCTGAAGGAGGCGCTCGGCGCGCTCCCCGGCTTCGCCGCCGAGATCGACGCGGGCGACTACCGCACGGACACGTCGAACATCGACATCAACGCCGTCGGGCTCGCCAACATCCTCGCCGCGACCCGGGCGCAGGGCGTCGGCGTCGACCTGCTCCAGCCGCTGCACGAGGTCTTCCAGCGGCAGCTGGCCGAGGGCCGCGGCAGCGAGAGCATGGCCCGCGCCATCGAGTCCCTGCGCTAGGCGTTCCCCCTGGTCGGCCCGTCGTCAAGGCCGCGTCAACGTCCCGGCGGCGGCTGCCAAGGATGCGTCAAGGGCCGTGTCCGAAGTCCCCGGCACCCGCTTCGGTGGGGGAAGTCACCCAGGAAGCCAGGGAGTTGAGGCACATGAACGCCGAGAACGTGGTGGGACTTCTGATCGCCGCCGCCCTCGTCGGGTACCTCGTCCTCGCGCGGCTCTACCCCGAGAGGTTCTGACACCGGCGCGATGACGGACGGACGACCCGGACAGCTGAAGATCTACCTCGGAGCGGCACCGGGGGTCGGCAAGACCTGCCGCATGCTCGACGAAGGGCGCCGCAGGGCCGCCCGCGGCGCGGACGTCGTCATCGGCTACGCGGAGTGCCACGGGCGGCCGCACACCGAGGCCGCCCTGGCGCGGGCGCGGGCCGGCGGCGTGACGGCCGTCGCCCCCGCCCGCCGCTCCCGCGGGGGCGGCGAGTTCACCGAGCTCGACCTGGACGCGCTGCTCGCCCGCCGCCCCCAGGTCGCGCTCGTCGACGACCTGGCCCACGCCAACGTGCCGGGCGCGGGCCACAACCCCCGGCGCTGGCAGGACGTCGACCGGCTGCTCACCGCCGGGATCGACGTCGTGACCACGGTCAACATCCAGCACATGGAGTCCCTCAACGACGTCGTCGAGAAGATCACCGAGGTGCCGCAGGCCGAGACCGTCCCCGACGAGGTGGTGCGCCGCGCCCACCAGATCGAACTCGTCGACATCGACCCCGAGGCGCTGCGCCGCCGGATGGCGCACGGCAACATCCACGCCCCCGAGGACGTCGACGCGGCCCTCGCCCACGCCTTCCGCCCCGGCAACCTCACGGCCCTGCGCCAGCTCGCCCTGCTCTGGCTGGCCGACCGCGTCGACGAGACCCTCCAGGCCTACCGCTGCGAGCACGGCATCGGCGGCGGGTGGGAGACCCGCGAGCGCGTCGTCGTCGGCCTCACCGGCGGGCCCGAGGGCGACACCCTGGTCCGCAGGGCCGCCCGCATCGCCGACCGCTCGGCGGGCGGCGAACTGCTCGCCGTGCACATCACGCGCAGCGACGGCCTCGCCGCCGGTACCTCGCACGCCTCCCTGACCCGGCAGCGGCGCCTGGTGGAGGACCTCGGCGGCAGCTACCACTCGGTGGTCGGCGACGACGTGGCCGGTGCCCTCGTGGAGTTCGCGCGCGCCGAGAACGCCACCCAGCTCGTCCTCGGCTCCAGCCGCCGCGGCCGCGTCGAGCGGTTCCTCACCGGGCGCGGCACCGGCGAGACCGTCGTGGCCCTCTCCGGGGCCATCGACGTCCACACCGTCACGCACGAACGCGCCGGGCACGGCACCCTCCTGCCCTCCCGCAGACGCACCCTGTCGGGCCCGCGCCGCGTCGCGGGCCCGGTGGCGGGGCTGCTCCTGCCCCTCGCCCTGACCTTCCTGCTCGACCTGGACGCCGCCCGCGGTCACCTCAACCTCACCAGCGAGGCACTGCTCTTCCTGCTCGCCGTGGTGGGCGTGGCCTGCATCGGCGGCGTGGCCTCCGCGGTGGTCGCGTCCGTGACCGCGTCGCTGCTGCTCAACTACTGGTTCATGCCGCCCGTCGGGCACTTCACGCTGGGCGACCCCAACAGCGTCCTCGCGCTCGTGGTCTTCGCGATCGTCGCGGCCACCGTCGCCGCCGTCGTCGACCGCTCGCTGCGGCTGTCCCGGCGCTCGGCGCGCGCCACCGCGGAGGCCGAGACGATGTCGGCGCTCGCGGGCACCATCGTGCGCGGCGGCCGGCCCGTCCCCGCCCTCCTCGAACGGGCCCGCGAGGCCTTCGGCGTGGCCGCCGCCGAGCTCGTCGACGTGCCGCCCGACACCACCGACGCCCGGGTGACCGCCGTGCCCGCGGGCACCGACGCCTACCTGGTGCTGCGCGGCCGCACCCTGCCCGCCGCCGACCGGCGCGTGCTCACCGCGTTCGCCGCGCACGTCGGCGCCGCCGTGGAGCGGGCCCGGCTCGCCGAGGCCGCCGCCGAGGTGGAGCCGGTCAAGGCCGCCGACCGGATGCGCACGGCCCTGCTGCGGGCCGTGGGCCACGACCTGCGCACCCCGCTGGCCGCCGCCCTCGCCGCGGTCGGCTCGCTGCGCAGCCCCGACCTGGACTTCTGCGAGCAGGACCGACAGGAGCTCCTCGCCACCGCCGAGGAGTCCCTGACCCGCCTCAACCGGCTCGTCGACAACCTGCTCGACATGAGCCGCCTCCAGGCGGGCGCGCTCCGCCTGGAGCTGCGCGCCACCGCCCTCGAAGAGGTCCTCGGACCCGCCCTCGACTCGCTGCCGGTGGCCTGCCCCGTGGACACCGGCGGCCTGGCGGAGATCCCCGCCGTCCTCGCCGACCCGCCGCTCCTGGAGCGCGTCCTCGCCAACCTCGTCAACAACGCCGCCCGGCACACCCCGCCCGGCGGCCGGGTCCTGGTCACCGCGAGCGCCCTCGCGGGCCGGGTCGAGGTGCGCGTCGTCGACCGGGGCCCCGGCCTCCCGGCCGCCGACCGCGACCGCGTCTTCGAGCCCTTCCAGCGGCTCGGCGACACCGACAACACCACGGGGCTCGGCCTCGGCCTGGCCCTGTCCCGGGGCCTCACCGAGGCGATGGACGGCACGCTCACGCCGGAGGACACCCCCGGCGGGGGGCTCACCATGGTGCTCTCGCTGCCCTGCGCCGGACACTTCGCCGAGGTCAACGGTGCGCGCCGGGGAAGCGTCTGGCATTCTGAGCGCCTTTGAGTGATGGGCGCATCCATCGCACCCGAGCGCAGAGACGAGACACCGAGATATATGGCACGCGGCAAGCTGCGGATCTATCTGGGGGCGGCACCGGGCGTCGGCAAGACGTACGCGATGCTGTCCGAGGCGCACCGTCGCATCGAGCGCGGCACGGACTGCGTGGTGGCGTTCGTCGAGCACCACGGGCGGCCGCGCACGGAAGTGATGCTGCACGGCCTGGAGGTCGTACGGCGCAAGGAGCTGGAGTACCGGGGCGCGGCCTTCACCGAGATGGACGTGGACGCCGTCCTGGAGCGGGCCCCGGCCGTGGCGCTCGTGGACGAACTTCCGCACACCAACGTGCCGGGCTCGCGCAACGCCAAGCGCTGGCAGGACGTCGAGGAGCTCCTCGCGGCGGGCATCGACGTCATATCGACGGTGAACATCCAGCACCTGGAGTCGCTGGGTGACGTGGTGGAGTCGATCACGGGGGTGCGTCAGCGCGAGACGGTGCCGGACGAGGTGGTGCGGCGCGCGGACCAGATCGAGCTGGTGGACATGTCGCCGCAGGCGCTGCGGCGGCGGATGGCGCACGGCAACATCTACAAGGCGGACAAGGTCGACGCGGCCCTGTCGAACTACTTCCGGCCGGGCAACCTGACGGCGCTGCGGGAGCTGGCGCTGCTGTGGGTGGCCGACCGGGTCGACGAGTACCTCCAGCAGTACCGGGGCGAGCACAACATCCGCTCGACCTGGCAGGCCCGTGAGCGCATCGTCGTCGGCCTCACCGGAGGACCCGAGGGCCGCACCCTGCTGCGGCGCGCCGCCCGGCTCGCCGAGAAGGGCGCGGGCGGCGAGGTCCTCGCGGTCTACATCGCCCGCAGCGACGGCCTGACCGCGGCCTCGCCCAAGGAACTCGCCGTCCAGCGCACCCTGGTCGAGGACCTCGGCGGCTCCTTCCACCAGGTGATAGGGGAGGACATCGCCGCGGGCATCCTGGAGTTCGCCCGGGGCGTCAACGCCACCCAGATCGTCCTCGGCGTCTCGCGCCGCAAGGCCTGGCAGTACGTGTTCGGGCCCGGCGTCAGCGCGGTGGTGGCCCGTGAGTCGGGGCCCGACCTGGACGTCCACCTCGTCACCCACGACGAGGTCGGCACCGGCACGGGCCTGTCCACGGCCCCGCGCACCGCCCGGCTCGGCCGCTCCCGCCTCATCTGGGGCTGGCTCATCGGCATGGTCGGCCCGGTGCTGCTCGCCCTGCTGCTGCGCGGCGTCGCGCCGGGCCTCGGCCTCGCCAACGACATGCTGCTGTTCCTGACCCTCACGGTCGCGGCGGCGCTGCTCGGCGGCATGCTCCCGGCCCTCGCCTCGGCGGCCTTCGGGTCGATGCTGCTCAACTACTACTTCACGCCACCCGTCCACCACGTACTGATCTCCAACCCCAGGAACATCGTCGCCCTGGTGATCTTCATCGGGGTCGCGGTGTCCGTGGCGTCCGTGGTCGACCTGGCGGCCCGGCGCACCCACCAGGCCGCGCGCCTGCGGGCCGAGTCGGAGATCCTGTCCCACCTCGCGGGCAGCGTGCTGCGCGGCGAGAACGGTCTCGCCTCGCTCCTGGAGACCGTCCGGGAGACCTTCGCGATGGAGGCCGTGGCCCTCCTGGAGCGCGAGAACGACACGACGCCCTGGACCTGTGCGGGCAGCGTCGGCACCCGGCAGCCCGCGCTCCGCCCGGAGTACGCCGATGTGGACATGCCGGTGGGCGACACCATGTCGCTCGCGCTCACCGGGCGCGTGCTGCCCGCCGAGGACCGCCGCGTGCTCGGCGCGTTCGCCGCGCAGGCCGCGGTGGTCCTCGACCGCCAGCGCCTGCAGTCCGAGGCCGACCAGGCCCGCGCCCTCGCCGAGGGCAACCGCATCCGCACCGCCCTGCTCGCCGCCGTCAGCCACGATCTGCGCACCCCCCTCGCCGGGATCAAGGCGTCGGTGTCCAGCCTGCGCTCCGACGACGTCGAGTGGTCCGAGGAGGACCGGGCCGAACTCCTGGAGGCGATCGAGGCGGGCGCCGACCGGCTCGACCACCTCGTCGGCAACCTCCTGGACATGTCCCGCCTCCAGACCGACACCGTCCAGCCGATCGTCCGCGAGATCGACCTCGACGAGGTGGTGCCGCTCGCCCTGGAGGGCATGGCCGCGCCCGCCGAGCACGTCGTCCTCGACATCCCCGAGGACCTGCCGATGGTGGCCGCGGACAAGGGCCTGCTGGAGCGCGCCGTCGCCAACGTCATAGAGAACGCCCTGAAGTACAGCCCCGAGGGCGAGCCCGTCCTCGTCGCCGCGAGCACCATGGCCGACCAGGTGCAGCTGCGCGTCGTGGACCGCGGCCCCGGCGTCCCCGACGACGCCAAGGAGCGCATCTTCGAGCCGTTCCAGCGCCACGGCGACGCCCCGCGCGGCGCCGGGGTGGGCCTCGGCCTCGCCGTCGCCCGCGGCTTCACCGAGGCCCTCGGCGGCACCCTGACCGCCGAGGACACCCCCGGCGGCGGGCTCACCATGGTCCTGGTCCTGCGGACGGCCCCCGGGCGTCCGAGGCCCCGGACGGACCTCCCGGCGGCGGCCACGTCCTAGCGCGCGGCGGGTCAGCCGAGCCGCACCGTGACCTTCTGGGTGGCGCCCCGGGTGCCCGCGAGGTCGCCGAAGCCGAGCGTCAGCGAGCCGCCCGTGGCGGCCGAGGTCACGGTGGCGGGCCGGCCCGTGACCTCGGCGACCGGCCGGTGCCAGGTCACCGTCAGGCCGCCGCCCGGGGCCCGGGTCGGGTCGCTGACGCACACGGTCGCCGTACCGTCGGGCCGCTCGGTGACGAGGACGGAGCAGGCGGCGCTCGCGGTGAGCGGCCCGGCCGCGCCGCCCGCCCAGAAGTTCGCGGCGGTGCAGCCGAGCGAGGGCACGCCGACGCCCTGTGCCGTGTCCGTGTTGGCGAGGATCCGCAGCCAGTCGACGGCCGCCGCCCGCTCGGCGGTGCGGTCCGCGCTCGCGCCGGGCAGCAGCAGATACGCGTACGAACCGTCCGTGGGGTCGGTGCCGTGGTCCACGTACAGGGTGAGGAAGGTGCGGGTGACGGGTGTCGCGGAGCCGCCCCGGTTGATGTCGCTCCACTTGCCGGTGCGCCGTTCCCGCAGGGCCTTCACGGTGGCGCCGCCGGGGAAGACATAGCCGCCGTGCCCGCCGATGTGCGCCCACCGGGCGCCGGTCAGGGTCTGTGCCCAGGGCGTGGCGACGGGCTTGGGGACGCCGTCGGCCTGGAAGGGGGCGCGGCCCGCCGTCCCCAGGTTGCGGTTCTCGACCGTCGACTCCACCGCCGTGCCGTCCGCGCAGCTGATGCCCGCGCCCAGGCACACGATCGTGTCGTCCAGGCAGAACCACGACTTGCGCGCCGACAGGGTGCTCAGCAGCCCCTTCAGATGCTGCCCGAGCGCGGCCCGCTGCCCGTCCGTGGCGCCGCCCACCCAGCGCACGGCAGGCCGCGCGGCGCCCCAGTCCCCGCCCGCCCCGTCCGCGAGGACCGTGCGCGAGACGGTGGTGCCGGGCAGCCGGTAGGGGTCGACGGTGGGCCAGTAGGCGTCGCTGTACTGGCCGCCCGCGAAGCTGTCGCCCCACCAGGCGAGCAGGCCCGAACCGGTGTGCCAGCCGCGCAGGTTCTCGCCGTTTCCGGTCTCGTAGTACGTGATGCGGGAGTCGGCCATGCTGAGGGACGCGGCCCAGCCGGGGCGCCGGTGCGTGGCCCGCGCCATCTCGGGGAAGAGCCGGTGGCCGGTCGGCTCGGGCAGCGGGGCGGTCCCCGCGTCGTCCTCGACGTCCTTGAGGCGGGCCAGGGCGGCGAGGCCGAGCAGGGGGTCGGCGAGCGCCGGGCTGTAGTGGTCACGGCGCATCCAGCCCTTCACCAGGCCGCGCCAGCGGGCCCGTTCGGCGGCGGACGCCCCCTGGCCGAGCAGCAGCACCGACGCCAGGATCGGATGGCCGCGCAGATGGTCGTCGGCCTGGACGCGCCGGTCGTCGGACGCGGCGACGCCCCGGCTGAGCGCGCGGCCCGCGACGCAGTCCATCACCAGGCCGTTGTAGAGGAACGGCGCCCACGCGTGCTCCACGGCGTCGAACACGATCTGCCGGCCGGGGTCCGTCACCGCCCAGGGCGAGTCGGCGAGCAGCGCGAACAGCAGGCCGAGCCCGCCGAGCAGCACCGCGCCGTAGGAGCCCGTGTAGGGCACGGTGGTGTGCTGGATGAACGAGCCGTCCCGGTACAGACCGTCGCCGCTGCTCACGTACGGGAAGACCGGTGACAGGGCGTCCCGGGCCAGGGCGAGCTTCGCCGGGGCCGCGCCCACGATGCCGCGCAGCGCGAGCACCCGGCACAGGTCCACGCGGTTGGCACCGGTGCTGGTGCCGGTGTAGTGCGCGACCGCCGAGTCGGGCACGAAGTGGTCGACCGCCGCGCAGAACCGGGCCACCTGCTGTGCCGACAGCGCGTCGTACAGCAGCACGCAGGTGTCGAGCAGCGCCTGCGGGGCGCCGATCTGCCAGCTCCACCAGTTGCCGAAGCGCGTCGTGCGCTCGTTGTAGACCTGCGCGTACAGATGGTCGAGCCCGGTGAGGACGTCGGCCCGCAGCCCGGCGTCCCCGGTCAGGCCGGTGCCCGGCTGGCAGGAGGCCTGCGCCATCGAGGCGAGCCGGGTGTAGCTGGCCACGATGTTCGCGGAGTACGTGAACGAGTCCTGGTCGGTGTCCGGTTCGGGGTCGGCGTACGGCAGGTCGGGCCAGAGGGAGCCGCTCGCCGGTGCCATGGCCGAACGCCACCGCCGGGCCGCCTCGCCGAGCCCGGCGAGGCGGCCCTTGAAGGGCTCGGAGGTCGGCGTGAACCCCTCGCCGAGGACGAGGGTCCGCCAGGTGGCGCGCAGTTCGGCGTACGCGTCCCCGGCCGAGGCCCGGGCGGCGGGCCCGCCGGGGCCGCCGAGCGTCAGGGCGGCGGTGCCGGTGGTCAGCAGGAAGGCGCGGCGGGGCCATGAGGGCATGCGGGACTCCCGGGAGACGGAGGGGGAGCAGGGGGACCAGGGGGGAGCAAGAGGTGCGGGGGAAGCAGAGGTGCAGAGGCGTGCCGCGCGGTCTGGCAAGCGCTTTCTAGCATGCGGCGGCAGGCCCCTCAAGACCCCGCGGCCCTCCTTCTCAGCTCCCGTCCCGCGGGGTCTGCTGCGGTGCGGCCCGTTCCAGGAAGCGCAGGAGTTCGACGGGGAAGGGCAGGACGAGGGTGGAGTTCTTCTCGGCGGCGACGGCGACGACGGTCTGGAGCAGGCGCAGCTGGAGGGCGGCGGGCTGCTCGGACATCTCCTTGGCGGCTTCGGCGAGTTTCTTGGAGGCCTGGAGTTCGGCGTCGGCGTTGATGACGCGGGCGCGGCGTTCGCGGTCGGCCTCGGCCTGGCGGGCCATGGAGCGTTTCATGGTCTCGGGCAGGGAGACGTCCTTGATCTCGACGCGGTCGATCTGCACGCCCCAGCCGATGGCGGGGCTGTCGATCATCAGCTCCAGGCCCTGGTTGAGCTTCTCGCGGTTGGAGAGCAGGTCGTCCAGGTCGCTCTTGCCGATGATCGAGCGCAGCGACGTCTGTGCCATCTGGGAGACGGCGAAGCGGTAGTCCTCGACCTGCACGATCGCGTTGGCGGCGTCGACGACCTTGAAGTAGACGACGGCGTCGACCCGGACGGTGACGTTGTCCCGGGTGATGCCCTCCTGCGCGGGCACGGGCATCGTCACGATCTGGAGGTTGACCTTGCGCATCCGGTCCACACCCGGCACGACCATCGTGAACCCGGGCGGCCGCGGCGAGCCGTGCAGCCGCCCGAGGCGGAACACGACACCGCGCTCGTACTGCTTGACGACACGCGCCGCCGACGCCGCGTACACCAGACCGGCGGAGGCCGTGGCCGCGCCCGCCACGATCAGTTCCTCCAGCATGACGACCCCCTGTCGGTCGAGCCGTCCGGGATCGCTGATTTGTCCCGTATTTAACGATACGCCCGGGAGTGGGGGAGGGGCGAGGGCCTGCCCGGCGCGGTCCTCAGGCGGCCTCGGGCCGTGACGCGTACAGGCGGGTGTAGTAGCGGCCCGTCGCTTCGAAGCCGGTGGGGTCGGCGCCCGTGGCGGCGACCCGGGCGACGGCGTCGCGCTGTTCGGCGGGGCCGGTGAACAGGCGCTGCGGATAGAGGCGGTGCGGGTCCGTCGTGGTGGTGAGGCCGTGCGCGGCGAGGCTCTCGGCGATGCTGTCGTAGGGCACCGTGCGGAGCACGAACGCGCTGACCCACAAGGGGAGCCGGACGTGGGCGAGGAGGGCGTCGAAGGTGCGGTACGAGACGTAGCCGATGCCTCCGGTGACGGTGATCAGACCGACGCGGCCCAGGGCGCGGGCCAGTCCGGGGCTGGGCGGGACCCGCTCCAGGTTCTCCGCATAGGCCTCGTCGAGCAGGCCGACGGCCAGGGCGTAGGCCGTGGCCTGCGCCGCCGTGTCGACGCCGATGATCCGCACCGCGTCCGGGCGGCGCCGCTCGGCGTAGAACTCCTTGTCGCGGTCCAGGAGTTCACCCGGCGTGAGCCGGTCCGCCGCCTCGTCGGTGTAGTGCGCGTACAGGTCGTCGAGCGTGAGGTCGTGGTTCAGGAGCGCCGCGTTGATGCCGTACGAGCAGCACAGGTCGAGGACCGTGATGCGCTCGCCGTCCGCGCCGGGCGGGCCCTCCTGCTCCCGCTCGGCGAGCGTGCGGCGGAAGACGTCCTGGGCGTGCTGCGGGATCTCGTAGGCGAAGGGCGCGAGGCGGCGGAAATACGCCCTCGGGTCGGGGCGGTCGTAGATGTCGTCGAAGCGGGTCTTGCCGGCCATCTCGGCCATCGCCGGGCCGGTGCCGTCGGGCGTCCTACGTGCGCACATGGGGATACCTCCGGGGCGTGAGTTCGGGTGTGCGGCAGTCGAAGCTCTACCCGACGCGTTTCCCGGCCCGGTAGACCGCGCGGCGGTTCCCGGCCAGGCCGACTCATTAGGCTGTGCCGGTGTTCACCTCCCAGGGCCCCTCGTTCCGCGAACTGGCCGTGCAGGCGCTGTCCTCCACCGAGCGCGGCTACGACCTGCTGGCTCCCAAGTTCGACCGCACGCCGTTCCGCACGCCCGACCGCATCCTGGAGGCAACCGCCGACGCCCTGCGTCCACTTGGCCCGTTCCCGGTGGGTCTCGACGTGTGCTGCGGCACCGGGGCGGGCGTGGAGACGCTGCTGCCGCTGTGCCGGGAGCGGGTCACCGGCGTCGACTTCAGCGCCGGGATGCTGACCGAGGCGCGGGCGGCCGTCGCCGCGCCGGACTCCGGCCCGACGGTGGACTGGGTGCGGGCCGACGCCCGCGCGCTGCCGTTCGCCGGAGCCTTCGACGTGGCCGTCAGCTTCGGGGCGTTCGGCCACTTCGTGCCGTCCGAGCGGCCCGGGCTGTTCGCCCAGGTGCACCGGGCGCTGCGCCCCGGCGGCCTGTTCGCCTTTCCTCTCGGCGCACCCCAGCCACTCACGTCACCATGGTACTGGGCCATGCTCGGCTTCGACTCGGCGATGCGGGTGCGCAACGCGCTGTGGCGGCCGCCCTTCGTCATGTACTACCGCACGTTTCCACTGGCCGGAGTGCGGGCTGATCTGGAGCGCGCCGGGTTCGCGGTACGGCTGCTGCCGCTGGCGGAGTTCGGGCGCAGGGACGACGGCAGCCCGCGCTGGCGCCTGGTGGTGGCGCGCAAGGGGTGAGCCGCTCGCCGGGTGCGCGCGCTCCCGTGCACGGCTGTCGGGTCAGTCGGCGGCGGCCGTCGCCCCGTCGTCGTACGCGGTCCGCGCGGCGAGCACCTCGTCCATGTGGTCCTCGGCCCAGCCCTTGATCGCCCCCATCAGCCCGGCCAGGCTCTCGCCGGCCGGCGTGAGCGCGTAGCTGACGCGGACCGGCACGGCCGGGGTGACGGTGCGGCTCACCAGGCCGTCGCGCTCCAGGTTGCGGAGGGTCTGGGTGAGCATCTTCTGGCTCACGCCCGCGAGGCGGCGGGCCAGCTCGCTGTAGCGGTGCGGCCCGTCGGCCAGCGCCGTCAGGGCGAGCGAGACCCACTTGTCGGCGATGCGGTCGAGGAGCTGGCGGGTGGGGCACTGCGCGACGAAGGCGTCGTACGCGGCCCGCGCCTCGGCGCGGCGCTGTGCGGCGGTCCGGGTGGTCACGGGGTCTCCTCCGGGTGACATAGGCACTCTGAAGTGCGTACTTCCCTGTGGAGAGCAACTCTCCCTACGTTGGGTGCCGAGGTCAACCGGCCGCCGACGGGGCGGCGGGGCCGACGGCGGAGGAGCGGGGCGATGAGCGCGACGACGGTGATGCGGGCGGCGGTGGTGCGGGTGCCGGGCGGACCGGAGGCCGTGCGGCTCACGCGGGTACCGGTGCCCGTGCCGGGCCCCGGCCAGGTGCGGATCCGCGTGGCGGCGGCGGCCGTCAACCCCGTGGACCTGCTGACCCGCTCCGGCGCGCTCGTGGCGGCGGGGCGGATGGCGCCGCGCGCGACGACCGGCCTCGGCTGGGACGTGGCCGGGACGGTGGACGCGACGGGCCCGTCCGTGACCGCCCTCGCCGTGGGCGACGAGGTCATCGGCCTGCGCGACCTGCTGGACGTCTCCCTCGGGACGTACGCCGATTACGTGGTCCTGGACGCGACGGCGGTGGCACCGGCGCCCGAGGGACAGCCGTCGGCGGCGGCCGCCACCCTGCCGCTGAACGGACTCACGGCCTGGCAGTCCCTTGCCGCCCTCGACCTGCCGCCCGGGGCGCCGCTCGTGGTGACCGGCGCGGCGGGGGCCGTCGGCGGGTACGCCGTGGAGCTGGCGGCGCTGCGCGGGCTGCGGGTGGTGGCGGTCGCGGGCGCGGCGGACGAGGGCCTGGTGCGGGGCCTGGGCGCCGAGTGGTTCGTGCCCCGGGACGTCCCGGACCTGGCGGCGGCGGTGCGGTCGGCCGTGCCGGGCGGCGCGGCCGGGGCCCTGGACGCGGCGGGTGTCGGGCTGCCCGCGCTCGCGGCCGTGCGGGGCGGCGGGGCGTTCGTGGCGGTGGCGGCGGACGCCCCGCCCGGCCTGCGGGGCATCCGCTCCCGGAACCACTGGATCGCGGCGGACGGCGCGGCCCTGGGGCAGCTGTCCGCCCTGGCGGCGGCGGGCCGACTCACGCTGCGCGTGGCCGACACGCTGCCCCTGGCGCGCGCGGCCGAGGCCCACACCCGCCTCGCGGCGGGCGGCCTGCGCGGCCGTCTCGTCCTGGTCCCCTGAGGGATCGGTCCCCGAGGGCTAGGCCCGCGCCCCGAAGGCCCGCCGGTACGCCTGCGGGCTGACCCCCGCGACCCGCTTGAAGCGGTCGCGGAACGCCGTCGGCGAGCCGAAGCCGACCTGCGCGGCGATGCGTTCCACCGGGTGGGCGGTGGTCTCCAGGAGGTGCTGGGCCCGGCGCACCCGCGCCCGGTGCAGCCACTGCAGCGGCGTCGTGCCGGTCTGCTCGCGGAAGCGGCGCAGCAGGGTGCGGCTGCTCAGGCCCGCGTGCGCGGCGATGTCGTCGAGGGTCAGCTCCCGGGCCGCGTTCTCGTCGAGCCAGGCGAGCAGCGGTTCCAGGGCCCGGCCGCAGGGGTGCGCCGGGGGCTGGCTGACGATGAACTGGGCCTGGCCGCCCTCGCGTTCCAGCGGCATCACGGACGCGCGCGCGGCGTCGGCGGCGACCGCCGAGCCGTAGTCGCGGCGGATCATGTGCAGACACAGGTCCATCCCGGCGGCCGCGCCCGCGGAGGTGAGGATCTGGCCGTTGTCCACGTACAGGACGTCCGGGTCGACGTCGATGTCCGGGTAGGCCGCGGCGAGCCGGTCGGCCGCGTACCAGTGCGTGGTGGCCCGCAGCCCCTTGAGCAGCCCGGCCTGCGCGAGCACGAACGTGCCGACGCAGACCGAGGCGATCCGGGTGCCCGCGCCGGCCGCCTCGCGGAGCGCGTCCAGGACGTCCTCGCGCACCGGCGCCGAGGGGTCGTGCACGCCCGGCACGATCACCGTGTCGGCGTCGGCGAGCCCGCTCAGGTCGTAGGGCGCCCGCAGCGCGAACGCGCCGCCCGCGTCGACCTCCTCCTCGGCCGCGCACACCCGTACCCGGTAGCCGGAGCGCTCGCCGGGCAGCCGGGTGCGGGCGAAGGCGTCGATGGGCATCGCCAGGTCGGAGGGGATGACGTCGTCCAGGGCGAGGACCGCGACCGTGTGCATGGCGGCAACGTACGACATCGCCGGTTTCCCGCCAAGCCGGGACGCCGTACGCGGACAGCGCCCGACCAGGCTCTCCCCGACCCGCGTACCCCTCGGTCCTTCCCCGTGCCGTGCTGGCGATATCCCGTTGAAAGCTGTCATTCCAGCCACTGTCGAGGCGCGGCGCGCCCTGGCTAGCCTCGGCGGTGCCCGAGCCCCTCAGCACGGATCCCTCACCACGGAACGGAACCCCGGCATGCGCGTGCAGGCAGTACTCTTCGACGGCTTCGACCCGCTGGACGTCCTCGGCCCGCTGGAGGTCCTGTACGCGGGCGGGCACGCGACCGGCGGCGCGCTCACCGTGGAACTGGTCTCGGCGGAGGGCCCCCGCGACGTCCCCAGCGGGCTGGCGGCGATCAGCCTCAGGGCCACGGCCCGGCTCGACCCCTCCCGTGCCGACCTGGTGCTCCTGCCGGGCGCCGCCGGGGCGACCGAACAGCGCGACCCCGACGACGACAGCATCCCCGCACGGCTCGGGCGCACGCTGCGCACCGGCCTGCCCGGGCTCCTCGGCGACGCCCTGGCCCGCCCCGGCGTGACCGTGGCCAGCGTCTGCGGCGGCTCGCTGCTCCTGGCCCTGGCCGGGCTCGTCGAGGGCCGCCCCGCCACCGGGCACCACGCCGCCCTGGACGGCATGGCCGGGCTCGGCGTGCGCACCGTCCGGGCCCGCGTCGTCGACGACGGCGACCTGGTCACGGGCGGCGGCGTCACCTCGGGCCTCGACCTCGGCCTGTACCTCCTCGAGCGGGAGTTCGGGCCGCGCGTCGCCCACGCCGTCGAGGAACTCTTCGCGTACGAGCGCCGCGGCGTGGTCTGGAGCGACACCGGCACCGAGCCCGTCGCGATCTGAAGCCCCCTGTCCCGCCGCCCACCCGAGAGCCCTCGATGTCGAAACTCTTCCTCACCCTGCACGTGCTCGCGGCCATCGTCGCCGTGGGCCCCGTCACCGTCGCCGCCAGCATGTTCCCCAAGGTCCTGCGCGAGGCCCTGGCCGCCCCCGACGACCCGCGGCCCGTCACCACCCTGCGCACCCTGCACCGCATCAGCCGCGTCTACGGAGGCCTCGGCATCGCCGTGGTGGCCTTCGGCTTCGCCACCGCGAGCAGCATGGACGTCCTGGGCAGCCCGTGGCTGGTCACGTCGATCGGGCTGACCTTGCTGGCGGCCCTGGTCCTGATGCTGCTGGTCCTGCCCCGGCAGGAGACGGCCCTGGCGGCGGTGACCGGGCCGGGGCCCGATGCCGCCCCCGGGGCCGAGGACGGCGCGGCCCGCGCCGCCGAGGGCGCGGTCGCGGTGCGGCCCGACGCGCGGGCGAGTGCTCAACTCGCCATGGCCACCGGGATCTTCAACGTCCTGTGGGCGACCGTCACCATCCTGATGATCGTCCGGCCGGGCTCCACGACGGGAGCCTGACGCCCCGCCCCTCAGGCAAGCAGCCGGGCCCGCCGGGCGGACACGGCGTGGGCGAAGCCGTCCCCCGCCGCCCAGCGGGCCACCTCGCTCACGGCGAGGTCGGTCAGGCGCCGCCACTCGTTGCCCTGCGACCCGGCGAGGTGCGGGGTGAGCAGGGCGTTCTCGCAGTCCCACAGCGGATGTCCGGGAGGCAGCACATCGGGGTCCGTGACGTCGAGCACGGCCCGGATCCGCCCCGCCGTCACGGCCTCGGTGAGCGCGTCCTGGTCGACGACGGCCCCGCGCGCGGTGTTGATGAGCACCGCGTCCCTGCGCAGGGCCGCGATGAGGTCCCGGCCGACGAGCCCCCGCGTCTCGGGCAGCAGCGGCGTGTGCACGCTCACGACGTCGCTCTGCGCGAAGAGCTCCCGCAGGCCCACGCCGCGCACGCCGAGGGCGGCCGCCCGCGCCGCGTCGACGTACGGGTCGTGCAGCAGGATCCGCAGGTCGTACGGGCGCAGCAGCTCGATGACGCGCCTGCCGACGTGCGAGGCGGACAGGATCCCCACGGTGCGGCCGTGGTTGCCGAGCGTGCGGGGCGTGCGCATTGGGTCGTCGGGGCGGCGCGCGGCGGTGTGGGCGCGGGCGCGCTCCAGGACCCGCTTGCCCGTGAGCAGGACCATCGCGACCGTGTACTCGGCGACCGGCAGGGCGTTGGCGGCGGCCGCCGACGACACCTGCACGCCGCGCTCCCAGCAGGCGTCCGTGACGTGCCCCCGCACGGAGCCCGCCGTGTGCACGACGGCCCGCAGGCCGGGCGCGGCGGCGAGCGCGGCCGCGTCGAGCGGCGGGCAGCCCCAGCCGGTGACGAGCACCTCGACCCGGCCGAGGACGGCCCGGGCCGCCGCCGTGCCGAAGTCGTCGAGCAGCGGCGGATACGTCAGGTCGCAGACGGCGTCGAGCGCGGCGAGCGCCTGGTCGTCGAGGACGGCGGTGGCGGCGTCGCGCGCCATGGCGAGCGCGGCACGCGGCCGGGATGCGGGGCGGGGCTGCGGCGTGGTCATGGGCCCCAGGTATACGGGGTGCCGTCCGCGCGGCACAGGAGGAGGCCGGACAGGCCGGGGCGTGCCGGGCTCAGTCGCCCGCGCTCGGGACGCCGAGCCTGACCCGGTAGCCGCCGTCCGGGGTGGGGCCCGCGTGGAAGGTGCCGTGCAGCAGGTCCGCGCGCTCGCGCAGGCCGATGAGGCCCTGCTGGGAGCCGGGCAGGGGCAGCGAAGGACGGGTGGGCGGGGTGTTGGTGACCGTGACCCCGAACTCCTCGCCGTCGTCCCACAGGTGGACGCGGGCGCGGGCGCCGGGCGCGTGCTTGCGCACGTTGGTGAGCGCCTCCTGCACGGTGCGGTACAGGGCGCGCTGCGCGGGCGTCGCGATGTCCGGCGGCAGCGCGCCGGTCAGCTCCGCCTCGATGCCGCTGGAGCCGACCAGGGTCCGCAGGTCGGCGAGGGTGGGCTGTGGCGTGAGCTCGGTGGCCCGGCCGCCGGAGGCGCGCAGCAGCGTGACCATGTGCCGCAGCTCGTCGAGGGTGTTGACGCTCAGGGAGCGGATCGTGCGGGCCGCCTCCCGCGAGTCGGTGTCCTTGGCGGCGACCTGCCAGGCGCCCGCCCGCACCGCGATCAGCGACACCTGGTGCGAGACGACGTCGTGCATCTCGCGGGCCAGCTGCGCGCGCTCCTGGGCGAGCACGGCCTGCGCGTGCAGCGCCCGCTCGTGCTCGCGCGCCTGCTCGATCTCGGCCAGGCGCCGCGACAGGTCCCGGCGCGCCTGGGTGAGCTGGCCGAGCAGCACGGGGGCGGCGGCGGTCGTCAGCGTGTAGACGAAGTAGATCAGGGTCCACGTCTGGTCGCCGGAGGCGAGCGCGCTCGGCGGCCACGGGAAGGCGGACGCGGCGGCCGACAGGATCGCGCACAGCGCGAGGAGCCTGCGGTCCCGCGTCCGGTCGGCCAGCGTGAACAGGGCGGCGAACGGCGGCACCGTGAGCTCCACCATCACGCTGGAGGGCAGCGTGAGCAGCACGACGACGAGCGGGAACCGCCGCCGGAGCAGCAGCGCGAGACAGGCCACCGTCGCCGCGGTCAGCGCCCCCGGTGTCTCGTCGTAGCCGTCGGTGGTGAAGCCCAGGTCGATCACCGCGCAGAGGAAGACGACCAGGTCGACGAGGTAGGGCGGCACCCGTCGCGGCCGCTCGGCCCGCAGCGCCGCGAGCGTGCCCCGACGGCGCGCCGGGGGGCGCGACGCCTGCCGGTCCGCCGCCGGGCGGGCGGCCGAGGGGGGCGCCCCGCCGTCGTCCGCCGAGGGGCCCGGCGCGTCGGGCCGCGGCGTCGGGGCGTCCGCGTCCTGCCGGTCGCTCACCGGGGCTCCTCCGCGCGGCCTCCCGCGTCCAGGAGCCCGGCGCGCTCGGCGAGCAGGGCCGCCTGGACGCGGCTGGTGACGCGGAGCTTGGTCAGGATGGCGCTCACGTGGTCCTTGACGGTGCCCGCGCTGAGGTGGAGACGGGTGCCGATGTCGGCGTTGGTCAGGCCCTCGGCGATGAGGACGAGGACGTCGCGCTCACGGCCGGTGAGGCGCTCCACGCGGGCCCGGTCCGCACCCGAGGCGGCGGAGCCGCCGGGCCCGGGGTGGGCGCGCAGCATGGACCGCGACGCCTTGGGCGACATCACCACGCCGCCCGCCGCGAGGGTGCGCACCAGCTGGGCGAGCTGGTCGGGCTCGGTGTCCTTGAGCAGGAACCCGGCCGCCCCGGAGCGCAGCGCGGTCACGATGTACTCGTCGGTGTCGAAGGTGGTCAGCATCGCCACGGCCGGGGCCTCGGGCAGCGACCGCAGCTCCCTGAGGACGGTGAGGCCGTCGACGTCCGGCATGCGGATGTCGAGCAGCACCACGTCGGGGCGCTCGCGCCGCACGGTGTCCACGGCGTCGCCCCCGGCGGCGGTCGCGACGACGCGCAGGTCGTCGGCCGCGTTGAGGATGAGCTCGAACCCGGATCGCACCAGGGCCTCGTCGTCGACCACCACTACCCGGATCACGCCTGCCGCCTCGCCGTCGTCGTCCCGCGGACCGCCCGCCCGCGAAGGGGACCGCCCTCGTGATCGTCCCCGTACGACTCTAGGCGGCGGCGCCGGTGGCGCGCGGGGGCGGTCCCGTACGGCAGCCACCCGGCGTGGGGGTTCCAGCCGTTCGGGGGGAGGGGCGGGCCGGGCGGCGGAGCGGCGCCGGACGACTGCCGGATACCCCGCGCGCGGCCCGCCGCCGAGGCTGAGCGGCATGACACAGAACGCAGCGGCCACGGCCCCGGCACCGGCCGCGCCGCCGGTGGCCGAGGCGCGGTCGACCGGCCGTCTCATAGGCGTCGACCTCGCCCGTGGCCTCGCCGTCTTCGGCATGTACGCGGCCCATGTGGGGCCCGACCCCGCGACGGCGGGCGGGGTGCGGGGGTTCCTCATGGAGCTGGCGCACGGCCGGTCGTCGGCGCTCTTCGCGTTCCTCGCGGGCTTCTCCGTGGTCCTGATGACCGGGCGCCGGGCGCCGAGGACCGGCCGCGCGGGCCGTCAGGCCGTGGCCAAGGTCGTCCTGCGCGCCGTCGTCCTCCTCGTGCTCGGCACCGCGCTCACCATGACCGGCACGCCGGTCGAGGTGATCCTCGCCTTCTACGGCCTGTACTTCCTGCTCGTCCTGCCGCTGTACCGCCTCTCGGCGCGCACGCTCGCCGAGATCGCCGTGGTGGCGGCGCTCGTGCTGCCCCAGCTCCTGTTCCTGATCGTGCGAGCGGTGTACTACGACGGTGCCCTCGGCGGCGGCTCCACGGGCCCCCTGGCCTGGCCCCGCACCGGGGACGGCCTGGTCCCGCTGCTGTTCACCGGCTCCTACCCGGCGCTGTCCTGGCTGCCCTTCGTCATCGCGGGCATGGCCGTGGCGCGGCTCGACCTGGCGGACACGGCCGTCCGGATCCGCCTGGCCGCCACCGGGGCGGGCCTGGCCGTGCTGGGCTACGGCGGGTCCTGGTTCGCCCTGCACCACCTGCCCGGCGTGGCGCAGGCCCTGGGCCGGGCGGGCTTCCCGGCCGGCGGGACGGGCACGGCGTGGTGGTCCGACGTCGCGGGCTGGCCCGAGGAGGACACCTGGGGCTGGCTGTTCGTCGCCGCGCCGCACAGCGAGACGACCCTGTCGATCGTGGCGAACACCGGGGTCGCCGTCGCCGTGCTCGCCCTGTGCCTGCTCGCCGCCGACGCGCTGCCGCGCTTCCGGCGTCTCGCGGGGCCGGTGATCGCGGTCGGCAGCATGTCGCTGACCGCGTACGTCCTGCACATCGTCGCCATCCGCTTCCTCGGCGGCGACGAACTGCCGCAGTCGACGCTCGTGCTGCTCGGGTTCGTCGTGGGCATCTGCGCGTTCGCGGCGCTGTGGACGCGGTTCTTCCGGCGCGGCCCGCTGGAGGCGCTGCTCCAGCGTACGACCAAGGTCGCGGACCGCGTCCCGTGACGGTCCTCGCGACCCCCGCCGAACGGCGGGGGTCGCTCCCGCCGTTCGGCGCCCCGGATTCAGCCCCCGGCGGGACGCCTCGGGCCCCGCACGGGCGGGAGGGTGTATGAGCCACGGACATCTCGGACGACACCCCGGCCAAGGCCCACATGTGATCTAGCCGCCGGAGCGCACCCCAGCGCCCGCCCACCGATGCCACCCCCCTCATTTCGAAGCCCACGGGACACCCCCTCATGAAGATCACCTTCCTGCTCTACAACGCGTACGGCATCGGCGGCACCATCCGCGCGACGGCGAACCTCGCCACCGCGCTCGCCGAGCGCCACGAGGTCGAGGTCGTCTCGTACTACCGCACCGCCGACACCCCGAGCCTGCCCTTCGGGCCCGGCGTCGCCCTGCGCCCCCTGGTCGACCTGCGCCCGGGCTCCCGGCACTACGACGGCCGCGACCCGGCCCAGCGCGCGTCCGGCACCGTGTGCCCGCACGACCTCATGTACAAGGGCAAGACGCCGCCCAGCAGGCTCGGCGAGACGCGGCTCGCCGAGCACCTGCGCCGCTCCGACGCGGACGTCGTCATCGCGACCCGCCCCTACCTGGTGTGCTTCCTCGCCGAGCACGGCCGCGCCGACCAGCTGCGCATCGGCCAGGAGCACGTCACCCACGACTTCCACCGCGCGGGCCTGCGCCGTGACCAGGACGCCGCGATCGCGCGCCTCGACGCGTTCGTGACCGTCAGCCACGGCGACGAGCGCGCCTACCGCGCGGCCCTGCCCGACGTCCCCACGCGGCTCACCCACATCCCGAACTGCATCCCCGCCCCCGAGGCCGAGGCCTCCTCCGGCGACACCAGGACGGTCGTCGCGGCGGGCCGCCTGGTGCCCGTCAAGCGCTACGACCGCCTGATCGGGGCGTTCGCCAAGGTCGCGGCCCAGCACCCGGACTGGACCCTGCGGATCTACGGACAGGGCCGCGAGAAGGAGAAGCTGCGCCACCGCGTCCACGAACTCGGCCTGCACGACCACGTGTTCCTGATGGACGCCCGCACGTCCATCGACACGGAGTGGGCCAAGGGCGCCGTCGCGGCCGTCTCCAGCTCCACCGAGTCGTTCGGCATGACGATCGTGGAGGCCATGCGCCTGGGCGTGCCGGTGGTCAGCACGGACTGCGACTTCGGGCCGCGCGAGATCATCACGCACGGCGAGGACGGGCTGCTGGTCCCGGCGGACGGCCCGGACGCCGCCGTCGAGGAGGGCATCGCCGACGCCCTCTGCCGCCTCATCGAGAACGACGCCGAACGCTTCCGCATGGCCCAGGCCGCGATCCGCTCGGCCCGCCGCTTCCTGCCGGACCACACGGCCGCCCAGTACGAGGCGCTGATCGACGACCTGCGGCCCGGCGCGGCGGCCTCCCGCCGCTCCCGGACCCGCACCGCGCGCACGGCGGTGGCCCGCACGCCCCGCCAGCGCGTGGGCGCGCTGGCCGAGCGCCTCGGCGTGGCGGCCTGGCTCGGCAAGGCGCTGCCGCCGGTCGCCGTCGGCTGCCGCGTGGCCCCCGACGGCTCGCTCTACTTCCGCGTGCCCGTGGCGGAACTCACCCACGGGGACTGGCAGTTGGTGCTCAGGCCGCGCGCGGGCACCGAGGACGACACGGTGCGCCTGCCGTTCCGGATCACCGCCGACGACACCGAGCCGTACGCCAAGCTCCTGCTCCACCGCAGCGGCCGCCCCATGGCCGAGGGCTACTGGAACGTCCACCTCCAGCAGGGGCGCAAGGGCCGCGTCCGGCGGGCGCGGGCGGGGCTCGTGGAGACCGGCAGGCTGCTCGCCCCCACCGTGCCCCCGCACCCCTCCGGCGCGGGCTTCGCCACCGCCGTGCCGTACCGCACCCAGGACGGCAACCTCTCCCTGCGCACCTGGAGCAGGGCGGCCCACGCCGAACTGGAGTCGCTCGCCGTGGACCCGGACGCGATCACCCTCACCGGCACGGTGCACGGCGCGGCGGCACGCGGCCACCACTACCGCCTCCGGGCCCGGCTGCGCGGCGGCGACGCCTCGTTCGAGACCCGCTGCACGGTCGATGAGGCGGGCTGCTTCACCGCCCGGGTCCCGCTGGCGGACCCGGCCGGGCAGCACCCCGGCGGCGAGGCGATCTGGGACCTGGGCCTCGAACCGTACGACGAGCAGGGTCACGTCATCCGGCTCGCGCGGCTGCGCGGCGACGTCATCGAGCGGCGCCGCACCGACGTCTTCCCCGGCGCACGGCCCGCCACCGCCGACGGCGCCCTGGAGCTGCGCCCGTATCTGACGTCCAGCAACGACCTGGCCCTGAAGGCGGTACCGGACCCCGTGGCACCCGCGCGGGAGTCCGTCGTATGATCGGCGGCGTACCGCATCGCATGGCGGCCTCCTCGACCACCACGGCCACGACCGGCCTGAACAGTGAGGTCCGCGCATGCCCGCGCTCCAGGTACGCCCCTTCCACCGCGACGACCGCGACCAGCTCACGGAGCTGGTGAACGCCCATGTGGCCGCCGTCGTCCCCGGCGTCTCCGTCTCCGTGAACACCGTCCTCGGCCAGTTGGCGCGCAGGCCCGACGAGTTCATCGTCGACCCCTGGGTCGCCGAGCGCGTGACGCTCGTCGCCGAACAGCGCTCGTACGTCGTGGCCGCCGCGCACCTGCTGCGCTACCGCTCCGACGCCGAGGTCGGCCCGGACTACCGGGACATGGGCGTCATCGACTGGTTCGTGGCGCGCCCGGCCGCGTCCTTCTGGCCGGACGCGGACACGGCCGCCGATCTGCTGATGAGCGCCTGCCTGGCCCAACTGGCCCGCTGGGGCGTGCGCGTGCGGGAGGCCGACGGCGCCCTGCCCGCGCCCGCCGTGTACGGCCTGCCCCGGACCTGGCCGCACGTCCGCGCCGTCTACGAGCGCGCCGGGTTCCGGCACACCGGGCACACGGAGGTCGTCCTCATCGCCGCGGTGCCCGACCTGCCGACACCCCCGGCCCCGGTGGACGGCCTGGCCGTCCGCCGCACCCTCGGCGAGTGCGGCACCCGCCTCACCGCGCACCTGGACGGCCGCGACCTCGGCTTCATCGAGGTCGACACCGCCCTCGGCCGCCCCGAGCGCCAGGCCCGCAACGGCTCACTCGCCGACATCGGCAACCTCCGCATCGAGCCGGGCCACGGCCTCGCACCGCTGCCCGCCTGGCTCCTCGGCGAGGCCGCCCGGTGGCTGCGCCTGGCCGGGGCCGACCGCCTCCTGGCCTACGAGTCCGCCGACGACCCCGAGGCCCTCGCGCTCCTGGAGGACCTCGGCTTCACGGAACTGGTCCGCACGGACCGGGGCTGGCGGCACCACGGCTAGCCCTCGACACCGGTCGACGTACGGGCCGAACCCACCGGCTTGGACTCGGCCGTCCCTGATTCACCGTGGCCGTGCCGGGCACCCGTGCACCGCCGATCGCGCAGCCGGGCCGGGCGGCGTACGCCCGCTCCGGTGGTGGCGGTGTCCCGTCCGGCGGAGGGTGGAGCGGGACGGGGCCGCGTCCTCTTCGCCGCGCCCCCTCGCCGGGCACCGGATGCCAGGAGGTTCCGTTGTTCGACCACACTCTGCCGCTGCTCCTCCAGGGCTACGCGTGGCTGCCCGACCTCAGCCGCCGCCGGGGCCCGGGCCCGGTGCACACCCTCGACGGGGCGGAGCACCGGGCGCGCAAGGCCCTGTTCGTGTCGCTCCTGAAGGACGCGCCGGGCGTGGCCGCCCTCGCGGACCGGGTGGCCGAGGAGTGGGAGCGTGCGCGCGAGGAGTGGGCAGGCGCCTCCGAGGTGACGCTGTTCGACGAGGTCGGCGTCCTCATCACCCGGGCCGTGTGCGCCTGGGCGGGCATTCCCCTCGGGGCGCCTTGGGACGACGAGCCCCGGCGGACCGCGGCGGACCTGGTGGCGATGGTCGACGGATTCGCCACCGCGGGGCCGCGCCGGCTGCGGGCCCGGCGTGCCCGGCGGCGCCAGGAGGCGCGCCTCGCCCGGCTGGTCGAGGCCACCCGGGCGGCGTCCGCCACAGAGCCCTCCGCCGGGGAGGACCCCGGCCGGCGGCCCTCCGCGCTGCACGCCGTCGCGGCGCACCGCGACGCCGACGGCGAGCCGCTCGACCCGCGCACGGCCGCCGTGGAACTCCTCAACGTCATCCGCCCCACGGTGGCCGTCACCTGGTACACCGTCTTCGGCGCCCACGCCCTGCACCGGAACCCGGAGCTGCGCGTGCCGCTCGCCAAGGGAGGCGAGGAGTACGCCCGGGCCTTCGCCCACGAAGTGCGGCGCTTCTACCCGTTCGCGCCCTTCGTCGCCGGGCTCGCCCCGCGGGACGTCCAGTGGCGCGGCGAGCCGATCGCCGAGGGCACCCTGGTCCTGCTCGACCTCTACGGGCAGAACCACGATCCGGACCTGTGGCAGGCGCCGTACACCTTCGACCCCGAGCGGTTCACGGGCCGCGAGCCCGGCCGCGACGAACTCGTCCCGCAGGGCGACGGAGAGGCCGCCACCGGCCACCGCTGCCCGGGGGAGGACGTCACCCTCGCGGTGCTCGGCACCCTGCTGCCCCGCCTCGCCCGGCTCGACTACCGCGTCCCCGACCAGGACCTGCGGATCCCGCTGCGCCGGGTCCCGACCCGGCCCCGCAGCGGCTTCGTCATCACGGACGCGCGCTGACACCGCCGACGGACGCTGCCGCGGGCCGCCGCGCGGGCGTTCGCCGGGTGGACCTCACCGCCTCCCGCGACGGCAAGGGCCTCCGGTCCCGCGGTCAGGCGTCGACGAGCCGCAGCGTCTCGATGTCGTCCCAGCCGCGCGCGGCGAGCCGGTCCCGCAGCCCGAGTTCGGGGGCGGCGCGTACGACCAGGCACTGGGGCGGGCGGAGGTGGCGGCTGAGGACGACGAGGATCTCCAGGGCACTGTTGGCGAAGTAGCGGACGCCGGTGAGGTCGAGGGTGATCTCCTGCGAGTCCTTGCTCTGTTCGGTGAGGGCGACGGCCAGCGGCCCTCGGTGGACGCTGACGACCTCGCCGAACAGGCGAATGCCCGCGAACGCGCCCGCGGGCATCATGACGAGGAGGTCGTCGGCGAAGTAGCCGCGCATGTTGAGTCCTGGATGCCGAGCACCTCGCGGGGGAGGCGGCGATGGGGGAAGGGCCTTCGCGGGCGACCCCTCGCGCGGTGCCGAAGAAGCGGGCAGGGAGTCCCGCTGGACACAGCCGCTGGCGGAGGAGGCCTCGCTCCAGGCCCGAGAGATCGCCGGACGGGCGTCGCCGCGCTGACGGCGACACACCTTCCACGGACTGCCCGTAGCGTACTCCCGCGCGTCACCCTGGGGGAGTGCGGGAGCACACGGAGTGGCCGCGCGCTCCTGCCTCGCGCGCGCGGCCTGTCCGCCTCGACCGTCGCCCCGTGCGCGGGAGGACGCGGGGGGACGGGAGTGATCCACCGGCTGACCTGGGCTCCGCGTCCCGGCGGCACCGGCGTGGTGTACGGGTGACCCCCGCGACGATCGTTACACCTCGGTGTGCGTACGCCGCCTGACGCAGTCACCCGCACGTGCGGGACGAGCCCGCCCACGCACCACGTCGAGGCCCGCCGGTCGCTCGGCTCAGCCGAACTGCACCGAGCGCTTGGAGAGGCCGAGCCAGGTGCCCTCGATGACGCTGCGCTGCGTGCGCAGGTCGTCCACGGCGGTGCCGAGCGTGACCGCGAGCGGGACGAAGTGCTCCTCGCGGGGGTGGGCGTAGCGGGCGGCCGGGGCCTTGTGCGCGAAGTCCAGGAGCGCGTCCACGTCCCCGGCCGCCAGGGTGCGCCGGCCCCAGTCGTCGAACTCGGCCAGGGCGGCGGGCACGTCGTTCCCGGGGTTGATGGCCCGGAGGTTGTGCGTGAAGTGTCCGCTGCCGACGATCAGAACGCCCTCGTCGCGCAGCGGCGCGAGCTTGCGCCCGATCTCCATCAGCTTGCGCGGGTCCAGGGTCGGCAGGCTCACCTGGAGCACCGGCACGTCGGCGTCGGGGTACATCTCCCGCAGCGGTACGTACGCGCCGTGGTCGAGGCCGCGGTCCGGCAGGTCCTGCACCGGTGTGCCCGGGCCGCGCAGCAGCTTGCGGACCTGCTCGGCGAGTTCGGGGGCGCCGGGGGCGGCGTACTGGACGCCGTAGTAGTGCTCGGGGAAGCCCCAGAAGTCGTAGATGAGCGGCACGGCGGTGGTGGCGCCGAGGGCGAGCGGGGCCTCCTCCCAGTGCGCGGAGACCATCAGGATCGCCGTCGGGCGCGGCAGCTCGGCGCCCCAGCGGGCCAGCTCGCCCGGCCAGACGGGGTCCTCGGCGAGGGTGGGGGCGCCGTGGCTCAGGAAGAGGGACGGCATGCGCTCCGGGGCTGCGGTGGTCATGGGTCGGCTCCTTGCGGTGGGGCGCGCCCGGCGGGGCGGCCGGAAGCGCGGCGGCGGGGCACAGCGGCGACGCGAGGGGTTCACGGGGGAAGCGAGTTCAAATTTGAACCACCCCTCGACCGTACTCGATGGTTTGAATTTGAACAACAGCGTAGGCTGGGGCCATGCCCAAGACCCACTGGCTCGACGACGACGAGATGGCTGCCTGGCAGGCCTTCCTGACCGCGGGCGCGCTGCTCAACCGGCGCATCGAGGAGCAGCTCAAGGACGAGTCCGGCCTGTCCCACCTCCAGTACGAGGTGCTCGTGCGGCTCTCCGCCGCCGAGGGCGGCGCGCTGCGCATGACCGAACTCGCCGCGGTGGTCGTCACGAGCAAGAGCGGGCTGACCTATCAGATCAACCAGCTGGAGAAGGCGGGCCTGGTGCGCCGCCGCTCCTGCGCCGACGACGTGCGCGGCGTGTACGCGGCCCTCACCGACGAGGGCCGCCGCCGTCTTGAGGCCGCCGCCCCGGGCCATGTCGACGTGGTCCGGGGCCATCTCATCGACGTGCTGACGCCCGGCCAGCTCACCGCCCTGAAGGAGGGGCTCGGCGAGGTCGCGCGGCGCCTCGGCGCGGCGTGAGGGGCTTGCGGGTCAGGCCGCCGACCGCTCGGCGCGCGCCTGGTCGTCCTGGTCGGCCAGGTGCCAGTGCAGATCGCGCACGCCGGGCTCCAGGGAGAGCCGGGTCACGAGCTGCTCCATGTCCGCGCCGGGGGCGCCGTCGAGGGTGACGGCGGCTTCGAGCGCGGTGGTCGAGCCGTCCTCGCCGCGCCGGATGCGCAGCCCCGCCAGGCGCGGGTCCGCGCTGCTCAGGAGCTGGATGAGCAGCGCCCGGACGTGTCCCTCGGCGCGGCGCTCGCAGGTGACGTGGAAGGCGATCCGCGTGGTGGTGTCGGCGCTCGCCTGCGGGGCCCGGTCGATGAGGCGGCTGGTGGGCCGCAGGACCAGGTGGACACCGATCACCGCGAACGCGCCGAGCAGTGCGAGCGCGAGCCGTCCGGAGGCGGCGAGGACGCCTACCGCCGCCGAACACCACAGCGTGGCCGCCGTGTTGAGGCCGCTGATGGAGGCGCCCTCGCGCATGATGACGCCGCCGCCGAGGAAGCCGACGCCGGAGACGACGTACGACGCGACCCGGGTGGGGCTCGTGGGGTCGGCCATCGCCTCGCTGTAGAGCACGAAGAGGGTGGCTCCGGCGGCGACGAGCGCGTTGGTGCGCAGGCCCGCCATGCGGGCGCGCCATTGGCGCTCCACTCCGATGAGGGCGCCGCAGCCGACGCCGGTGGCCAGGCGGAGGGCGAAGTCGAACGTGGTCAGGGCCTGCATGGCGGCACCTCCCGGTGGCGCGGTCGTACGGGACACCCCATAGTTGCATAGTTGCGCAACTACGCACAGAGGATGTCCATCGGCGGCTGCCGCCCCATCTGCTTATTTGCGTATCGACGCAAAGAGGCGCACACTTCCCCTGGCCCCCCACGGCCCCTGTCCGGCACATCACCGAAGGAGGCAGCCATGGGCGCAGACCCTCCCAGTAGTGGCCGCTGCCTCGACGGCGGCATCTGATCCCGCTAGTCAATTCACTTACGCACACCGGGCATCGCCCTGGACCCCGCACGGCCCGCCGCGTTCTGCGGTCGCGGCCCGGGGTCCGCTGTGCCCACAGTGTGGTCGGAGGTTCTTGTGATGTCGTTCCGGACCAGTGGCGGCGCTCCCCGCGCCCCGCTCGCATCCCGGTTCGCGGGCCGCGTGTCCCGCATGACATGGGTGGACGCGGTGGTCGCCGCGGCCGTCCTGGTACTGCTCTACCTCGTCCTCAAGGTCGGTCAGGGCACCACCGTCCGCTTCTCCACCGGGCAGTCGGTCACGGTGGACACCGACCCCGCGCGGCTGCCGTACGACGCGGCACGCTCGCTCCTGCGCATGTTCGCCGCGCTCGCGGCCTCGATCGTCTTCACCTTCGCGTACGCCTACGCGGCGGCCAAGAGCCGCCGCCTCGAACGCATCCTGATCCCGGCCCTCGACATCCTCCAGTCCGTGCCCGTGCTCGGCTTCCTGACGGTCGCGGTGACCGGGTTCCTCGCGCTCTTCCCGGGCTCGATGCTCGGCCTGGAGTGCGCGTCGATCTTCGCGATCTTCACCTCGCAGGCCTGGAACATGACGTTCGGCTTCTACCAGTCCCTCACCTCGCTGCCCCGTGAACTCGACGAACTGTCCCGGTCGTTCCGCTTCACCAAGTGGATGCGGTTCTGGAGGGTCGAGGTCCCGGCCGGGATGATCGGCCTGGTCTGGAACGGCATGATGAGCTTCGGCGGCGGCTGGTTCTTCCTCGTCGCGTCGGAGGCCATCAGCGTCAACAACAAGGAGTACGCGCTGCCGGGCGTCGGCTCCTACGCCGGGGCGGCCGTCGCCGACGGCGACCTCGGCAAGGTCGGCTGGGCCGTCCTCACCATGGCCGTCATGGTCATCGGCGTGAACTTCCTGTTCTGGCGCCCCCTGACCGCCTGGGCGGAGCGGTTCAGGAACGAGCAGTCCGAGGCGAGCGAGGCGCAGCGCTCCGCCGTGCTCGACTTCCTGCGCCGCTCGCACTGGCCCCGGCTGCTCGGTTCCCTGCTGCGCCCGGCGGGCCGTGCCCTGGGCCGGGCCGCCCGCGTCCTCGGCACCGACGACCGGCCGCTGTCCTTCGACCCGGCGCGGCGGCGCACCGGCGACATCGCCTTCGCGCTCGTCGCGGGCGGCCTCGTCGCCTGGGGCCTGGCCGACCTCGGCGGCTATCTGCACGACCGCACCGGACTCGGTGTGTTCGGCGAGCCGCTCCTCGTCGGCCTCGTCACGTTCGCCCGCGTCGTCGTGCTGGTCGCGGCCGCCACCGTCGTCTGGGTGCCCGTCGGCGTGTGGATCGGCTTCTCGCCGCGCCTGACCCGGATCGCCCAGCCCGTCGTCCAGGTCCTGGCGTCCTTCCCCGCCAACTTCCTGTTCCCGCTCGCCGTCTGGTTCTTCCTGCGGACGGGCCTGTCCCTCGACGTCGGCGGCATCCTCCTGATGGCGCTCGGCGCCCAGTGGTACATCCTCTTCAACACCATCGCCGGTGCCATGTCGATCCCGAGCGACCTGCGCGAGGCCATGGACGACCTCGGCGTACGAGGGTGGCAGCGCTGGCGGCGGCTGATCCTCCCCGGCGTCTTCCCGGCGTACGTCACCGGCGGCATCACCGCGTCCGGCGGCGCCTGGAACGCCTCGATCGTCTCCGAGGTCGTCACCTTCGGCGGCACCACCCTGACCGCCACCGGCCTCGGCGCGTACATCGCCCGGGCCACCGCCGACGGCGACTTCCCCCGGCTGATCGCGGGCGTCGCCGTGATGAGCCTGTACGTGGTGGGGCTCAACCGGCTGCTGTGGCGCCGTCTCTACCGCCTCGCCGAACGGCGCTACTCCCTCTGACCGCCGACCGGTCCCCCCGAACTTCCCCGCCCGCCTGGAGAACTGGAGCCTCCCTCATGGCACTCAAGGCCCTCCGCGCCCTGCGCACCCCGACCGCCCGCCCCACCGCCGGGCCCCCGCGCGCCGCCGACGGCGACGTCCTGCTCGAAACCGCCGGGCTCACCAAGTCCTACGCGGGCGCCGACGGCGAACTGCCCGTGCTCGCGGGCGTCGACCTGACGATCCGCGCGGGCGAGATCGTCGCCCTGCTCGGCAAGTCCGGCTCGGGCAAGTCCACGCTGCTGCGCTGCCTCGCCGGGCTCATCCCGCCGAGCTCCGGCTCCGTCGCCTACCGCGGCGAGTCGCTGACCGGCGCCAACCCGGGCACGGCCATGGTCTTCCAGACCTTCGCGCTGCTCCCGTGGCTGACGGTGCAGCAGAACGTGGAACTCGGCCTGGAGGCGCGCGGCGTGCCCGCCGCCGAACGGGCCCGCGCCGCCGTGCAGGCCATCGACCTGATCGGCCTGGACGGCTTCGAGTCGGCGTACCCCAAGGAGCTGTCCGGCGGCATGCGCCAGCGGGTCGGCTTCGCCCGCGCCCTCGTCGTCGAGCCGGACGTCCTGATGATGGACGAGCCGTTCTCCGCGCTCGACGTGCTCACCGCCGAGAACCTGCGCGGCGAGCTGATGGAGCTGTGGGAGTCCGGCCGGTTCCCGACCCGGGCCGTGGTCCTGGTGACCCACAACATCGAGGAGGCCGTCCTGATGGCCGACCGCGTGGTCGTCCTGGGCTCCCGCCCCTACGGCACCGTCCGCGAGACCATCGAGGTCGGCCTGGAGCGCCCGCGCGACCGCACCGCGCCCGCCTTCGAGGAGCTGATCGACCGCGTCTACCGGATCATGACGGGCCGCCCCCGCGAATCCCGCCTCCCGGGCCGCACGGGGGCGGCGGAGCAGGACCGGCGCACCGTCGCCACCACCCCGCTGCCCCCGGCCACCGTCGACGGCCTGTCCGGCCTCGCCGAGACGGTCGCCCACCGGGGCGGGAGCTGCGACCTCGCCGACCTCGCCGACGACCTCGGTCTGGACGTCGACGACCTGCTGCCGCAGGTCGACGCGCTCGACCTGCTCGGCTTCGCCCACGTCAGGGGCGACGACCTCGTCCTGACCGAGGAGGGCGCCGCGTTCGCCGGGGCCGACGTACAGACGTCCAAGCCGCTGTTCGCCCGCGCCGCCCTGGAGGTCCCGCTGGTGAAGCTGATCACCAACAGCCTGCCCCGGAGCCCGGACGGCACCGCCCGCGCCGGGTACTTCCGCGACCTGCTCGCCCACCACTTCACGAGCGAGCAGGTCGAGCGGCAGCTGGAGACGGCCACCGACTGGGGCCGGTACGCGGAGCTGTACGCCTACGACGCGGACCGCGAGGAGTACCGGCTCGACGAGGCCTACGAGAGCGCCCCGTAGAGGCGCGGGGAACAGCGCGACCAGCCACGGCGGACCCGCAGACGAGAGCGGTGCGGCCGCAGCGCTCAGGCAGCGGCGACCGTGATGTGGCGCTCCGGGCCGGGTGACTCCAGCTCGTCGACCACAGCCACCGCCAGGTCCTCCGCGCTGATCCACGAGCGGCCGTCGGCGCCGGTGAGCAGGGTGTCGGTGCCGCGCAGGTAGCGGCCCGTGCGGTCGCCGGGTTCGAGCAGCGCCGGCGGGCTCAGATAGACCCAGTCGCCCCCGGCGTGGTCCTGGCAGGTCCGCAGCTGGGCCACGCCCGCGGCGGCGACGGCCGTCACCGCCGCGGGCACGTACGCCGGATCGTCGGCGACCAGCAGGCCCGCCGCGCCCGGGCTGCGCAGCGCCCCCGCGCCCCCGACCACGAGGACGCGCAGGCCGAGCCGCGCGGCGCTGTCGAGGACCGTCCGCGTGGCCCCGACCAGGAACTCCTGGTCGACCGGCAGGGTCCGCAGGGTCACCACGACCGCGTCCGCGCCGGAGCCCGCGAGGGCCGCGTGCAGCGACTCCGGGGCGCGGGCGTCGACCCCGACCGGCGTCACGTGCGGCGCGTCGCCCGTGGGCCGCCGGGACAGGGCGAGCACGCGGTGCCCCCGGGCACCGGCCTCGGCGATCACCCGGCTGCCCACCATCCCGGTGGCGCCGAGCACGGCGATCGTCATGCCCGCCCTTCCTTCCGCCGGCGTCTCCCGCGTGGCCGTCTTCACCGAGGTGTTCATCGCGTCCGCTCTCCTTGCGTCAGGTCTTCGGTTACGTGGATGTCGGGTGGGGGGCTGTGGTGCCGCAGCCGTGGGGGACCGAGCTGCGTGGCGAGCAGGGCCGCGAGGGCCAGGGCGAAGCCGAGGCCCTGCGGCAGGTTCAGGGACTCGCCGAGCGCGAGGCCGACGACGGTGGCGACCAGCGGCGAGAGCAGCACCAGCGGCGCGGACGCGCCGACCGGCAGCTTGCCGATGCCGCGGAACCACAGCGTGAACGAGACGATCCCGCCCATGCCGCCGAGCCACAGGTAACCGGCCACGGCCTCGCCGTCGACCCCGTGCGGCACCCCCTCGGCCAGGAGCGTGAGCGGGAGCAGCAGCAGCCCGCCCGCCGTCAGCTGCCAGCCCGCGAGGGCCAGCGGACCGACCCCCGCGGGGCGGCCCCAGCGCTTGGTGAGGACGATCCCGCCCGCCATGCCCGCCGTGCCGCCGAGGGCGGCCAGGACGCCGACGGCGTCCAGGCGGGCCTGCGGGCCGAGCACGACGAGCCCGACACCGAGCACACCGAGCCCGCTCCAGGTCCACTGCCAGGCCGTCGGCCGGTCGCGCAGCACCACGATGGAGAGACCGGCGACCAGCAGCGGCTGGGCGGCGCCGAGGGTGGCCGCCACCCCGCCGGGGAGCCGCTCGGCCGCCAGGAACAACAGGGGGAACAGCGCGCCGATGTTGAGCGCGCCCACGACGGCGGCCTTCCACCACCAGTCCCCGCGGGGCAGGACCCGGGTGAGCGCGAGGGCGAGCAGCCCCGCGGGCAGGGCGCGCACGAGCCCGGCGAACAGCGGTTGCCCGGGCGGCAGCAGCTCCGTGGTCACCGCGTACGTGGTGCCCCAGGAGGCGGGAGCGAGTGCGGTCAGCGCGACGGTCGCCACCCGTGGCGCCGAAGAGGCCCGCGAAGGGCCCGGTGAAGAGGCCCGTGAAGGGCCCGGAGGAGTGGCCCGTGAAGGGCCCGGTGACCGCTCGGTCGGTATCGGCGTGCTCGGCATGTGAGGAGTCTCGGCCGCACCCCTCCATGGCTCCAAAGCATGGTTGTCATCGCAGCTATGAACGATCACCATGATCGCGTGGATCTCCAGCAGATGCGGTACGTCGTCGCCGTCGCCGAAACCCGTAACTTCACGCGCGCCGCGGAGCGCTGCTCCGTGGTGCAGTCGTCCCTCAGCCACCGGATCGCGAGCCTGGAGCGGGAGCTGGGGGTGAAGCTGTTCGCCCGGTCCAGCCGCCGCACCGAACCGACCAGCGCGGGTCAGGCGTTCCTCGTCGGCGCGCGGGCGTGTCTGGCCGCCGCGGAGCGCGCGGCCGCCGACGCCGCGGCCGCGTCGGGCGTGGTGAGCGGGCGGCTCGCCGTCGGCGTGATCGTGACCACGGCGGCCGTCGACGTGGCCGAACTGCTCCAGCGCTATCGCGCCCGCCATCCGGACGTCCGGGTCTTCCTGCGGGGCGGCCGCAGCGACGCGCTGACGGCCGCGGTCCGCGACGGCGACCTGGACATCGCCTTCCTCGGCCTGCCGGAGGGCGATGTGCCCTCCGGCGTGGAGTCCCTCGTCCTCGACCGGGACGAGCACGTGCTCGTCGTGCCCGCCGGGCACCGCCTCGCGGGCGCCGACCGGGTCACGCTGGGGGAGATCGCGGGGGAGACGTTCGTGGACTTCGCGGCCGGGTCGCCCGCCCGGGCCCAGTCCGATCAGGCGTTCGCGGCGGCGGGCCTGGTCCGTGACGTGGCGTTCGAGGCCCAGGTCGCCCTGATGACCGGTCTCATCGCGCGCGGGCTCGGGGTCGCGCTGCTGCCGTCGGCGTTCATCCGGCCGCCGGTCGCCGCGGACCCCGGGCTCGCCCTCGTCCCGGTGGTCGACGGGCCGCGGCGCGTGGAGTACCTGGTGTGGAGCCGGTTCAACCCCAGCCCCGCCACCCGGGCCCTCCTCGCCGTCCTCGGCGTCAAGGGGCAGTCGGCGACGGCGTCCTGACGAGCAGTCAGTGTCCGGTCGCCGGGCGGCGGCGGGCGGCCCGGCCCACCCGGGCCCGCGGCGCCGTGGCGGGCGCGTGCGCGGCGGCGGGCTCGGCGGCCGCGCCCTCCGGGGCGCTCGGCTCGGCCCGCGCGGCGGCGGGCCGCGCCACCAGGGCCGCCTCTTCGAGGAGGCCGCGCACGTCCGCGGCCCGGTAGTAGATCCGGGTGCCCTCGCGGCGCGGCACCACGAGTCCGGCCGCCCGCAGCTTCGCCAGGTGCTGGGAGGTCGCGGCCACGTGCGCGCCGATCAGCTCCGCGAGCGCGCTGACCGGCAGCTCCTGCTGGCTGAGCGCCCACAGCAGGCGGTAACGGGAGGGGTCGGCCACGGCCTTGAGCACGGCCACGGCCTGGTCCGCGGCCGCCGCGTCCCACGACTGTCCTTGCGCATCCATGCAAGTAGGGTACGTCGGCTCCGGGAGCGGTGGGCGCCCACGGGCGGCGACGGCCGGTCACCGCCGGGGCGTCGGTGACGCCCGCTGGAAGCCCGCCGCAAGCCCTTTCATGGCAAAGGTCCGGGCCAAGACGGCGGGCGCGGGGCCGCCGGGTCGGGTGTGTTCAGCTGCAAGGCCCGCCGCGGGAGCGTCGCGCCAGGTCAGCGCGGCAGGCCCGGCACGCCCTTCTGAATAGCCATTGCTTTTCGCTCCGGTGGAATAGTGCAAGAAACGTCCGGCGATGCGGAATTTAGAAATCCGTTCATGGAGTGGATGGCGCAATTTCGGCGGTCACCGGGCGCGATTGCGTTAAATCCCGCTGGTAGTCGATTTTCTGATGTGGAAGAATCTTCAATCAGCTGGTCGGTCGCGTCCGAAAGATTGGGTCAGACCATCCGGCAGTGCCGGACACGAGTCAGCCGTCAGGTGCGGGGGAGAAGTCGGCTCATGAATGTGGTGGAACGGGACGAGGAATTCTCGATCATGGAAGGCATGCTCGGCGCCACCGTCGCCGGGCAGGGCGGAGCGCTCTTGGTGAGCGGGGTCGCGGCGAGCGGGAAGACCGCGCTCCTGCGTGCCTTCGGTGCTCGGGCGCACGCCGCTGGGGCGCTGTTGATGCAGGCCACAGCCTCGGATGTGGAGCGCGATATGCCCCTGGGGGTGATGGGGCAGCTGCTGCTCGGCGCGGAGCTGCCGGACGTCGACGCCACCAGGGCGGCACGGCTCGTCGATCTCGTGGCGGTCACCGTGCCGACGCGGCGGGCGCGGGTCACGCTGCCCGCCACGGTGGTGAATGTGATCACGGAACTCAGTGGGATTATCATCGAAAAGGCGAAGGAAAGGCCAGTGGTGCTCGTCATCGATGACGTCCACCACGCCGATCCTTATTCTCTGGAAGGGCTGCTCTATCTGGCGCGCAGACTGGATGCGAGCCGCATTCTGATGCTGCTCGGAGAAAGCGGAAGTGGCCTTTCCGGCAATACGGGATCCGGCGCGGCGCGCTTCCAGGTGGATCTGCTGCGCGTCGCCGGCTGCCGCCATATCAGGCTCGGCCCGCTGACCCGGCGGGGCGTGGCCGAGCTGGCCGCCGCGTGCGGCGGCCACGGCCGGCGGTGGTGGGGGACGCGCCCGCTGGTCGCGGAGCTCCACCGCATCGGCGGTGGAAACCCCTTGCTCACCCGGGCGCTGATCGAGGACGGCCGTGGACCGGGCGCCGGGAGCGGCGAGGGCGGCCCCGCGGACCTGGTGCCCGGCGAGGCCTTCGAGCAGGCCGTGACGATGTGTCTGTACCGCAGCGACACCGCGACGCGGAACGCCGCCTGGGCGCTCGCGGTCCTCGGCCCGCACGCCGCCCACGCCGAGCTGGCCGAAGTCCTCGGCGTCAGCCGCGAGTCGGCGCACCGCGGCCTGGACGCGCTGCGCGCCGGGGGACTGCTCGGCTCCGGCTGGTTCCGGCACGAGGCGGGCCGCGCCGCGGTCCTGCGCAGCATGGAGCCCACGCACCGCGCGCACCTGGAGGCCCGCGTCGCCGAGGTCCTGCACGACCACGGCCACGCGGCCACGGTGGTCGTGCGCCATCTGATCCAGGCGGGCCCCATCGAGGCCGCGTGGGCGCTGCCCACCCTCCTGGAGGCCGCCGAGCGGGCCCTCGCCGACGACGAGGTGGGGCTCGCCCTCGCCTGTCTGCGCGTCGCCCGCGCCAGCTGCGCGGACGAGCGGCGCTCCCTGGAGATCAGGGCCGCGCTGACCCGGGCCGCCCGGCGGGTCAACCCGGCCACGGCCGCCCAGCACCTGCCCGCGCTCACCGCCGGGGCGCTCGCGGGCCGCGTCAGCACCCGGCACGCGGCCGAACTCGTCGGCCACCTGCTGTGGTTCGGGCAGGTCGACCAGGCCACCGCCGTGCTCCGCGCCGCCGAGAAGTGCCGCGCGGCGGGCGCGGCGCCCGGCGCGGGCACCCCGCACCGGCTCGACGACGTGCGGCTCTGGCTGGCGTACGAGTACCCGGGCCTGCCGCGCCCCGCGCGGGCGGCCGATGAGGCGTCGTGGGGGGCCGGACCTGCGCGCAGCGCGCACGAACGGGCGGCGACGCTGGTGCGGGCGGTGCTCGACGGGGCCGGTGACGACGTCGTGGTGCGGGCGGAGCAGACCCTCCAGGGCACCCGGCTCGACGACGGCACGGTGCCCGCGCTCGTCGTCGCGCTGAACGCGCTGATCCTCGCCGACCGCCTGGACAAGGCGGCGTACTGGAGCGAGACCCTGTTCAAGGAGGCCACCGCGCGCAGCGCCCCCATGTGGCAGGCGCAGCTCGCGTCCGTCAAGGCCCGTGTCGAGGTCAGGCTCGGCGGGCTCGCCGCGGCCGACCGGTCCGCGCACACGGCGATCACGCTGGTGCCCGCCGAGGGCTGGGGCGTCGCCCTCGCGGCGCCGGTCGCCCTCGCCGTGTACGCCAAGACCGCGCTCGGCCGGCTGGACGCCGCCGCCGCCCATCTGTGCGTCCCCGTACCGGAGATGGCCTTCCACACGCCCGACGGCCTCGTCTATCTGTGGGCGCGCGGTCACTACTACCTGGCGGCGGGCCGGCCGTACGCGGCGCTGGACGACTTCCGCACCTGTGGCGACCTCATGACCTGCTGGGACCTCGACCTGCCCGGGCTCGTGCCCTGGCGCACCGACGCGGCCCAGGCCCAGCTGGCCCTGGGCGACGAGCGCCGCGCCCACGACCTCGCCGAGGAGCAGCTGGCCCTGGTCGGCCCGGGGGCGGCCTGGACGCGCGGCGTCTCGCTGCGGGTCCTCGCCCGCACCCTGCCCGCGGCCCGCCGCCCGCCGCTCCTGGAGGAGGCCGTGGAGATACTGCGCGAGAGCGGGCACCGGCTCGAACTCGCCCGCGCCACCGACGAGCTGGCCCGCGCCCACCGCGAACTCGGCGGCGCCGGGCAGGCCAGGTCCCTCGCCCGCAAGGCGCAGCAGCTGGCCCGCGAGTGCGGCGTGCCCGCCCCCGCGGCGCCGCGGCCGGCCGATCCCGGCACCCCGCTGGGCGGCGACGGCGCCTGGGCCCCGCCCGCCGCCGGACGCCCGGTCGAACTGAGCGACGCGGAGCTGCGCGTGGCCACCCTCGCCGCCCGCGGGCACACCAACCGGCAGATCGCGGACAAGCTGTTCATCACCATCAGCACCGTCGAACAGCACCTGACCCGCGCCTACCGGAAACTGGACGTCCAGCGCCGCACGGACCTCACGGAGAAGATCAGACCCGCCGCGGGCAGCGGCACCCGCTAGCGGCGCCCCGCGCCGCGCCGGGACCGGTCGCGGACGTCCGTCGGTCGTCTCCGTGGTCACCGTCTCGTTCTACGAGGCGGACGGTCACAGGGCGGTCCGCGCGTCCGCTCCGGTCACAGGGGGCCACCGGGCACCCACCGGCGCCCGGCGCGGTCCTGTGGACATGGACACCGGGCGGCGCCGGTACGCTGCCGCTGTGGGACGGGCCCGGGCTGTGACCCGTGCGTGACGCGGGCCCGGGCAGTCTCCAGTGGTGCGGGGGTGGCCGATGAGAGTGCTCGTGGTCGAGGACCACACCGAACTCGCCCAGTCCGTGGCGCGCGTCCTGCGCCGCCAGGGCATGGCGGTCGACGTGGCGTACGACGGCGCCGACGCGCTGGAGCGCACGGCGGTGGTCGAGTACGACGTCGTCGTCCTGGACCGGGACCTGCCCGTCGTCCACGGCGACGAGGTGTGCAGCCGCCTTGCCGCGCAGCCGGTGCACGCCCGCGTCCTGATGCTCACCGCGTCCGGCACCATCGCCGACCGCGTCGACGGCTTCAACCTCGGCGCGGACGACTATCTGCCCAAGCCCTTCGCGTACGCCGAGCTGGTCGCCCGCATCCGCGCGCTCGCCCGGCGCCCGCAGCCCGCCCTGCCGCCGGTCCTCGTCCACGACGACCTGTGCCTGGACCCGGCGCAGCGGATCGCGACCCGGGCCGGGCACCGACTGGCCCTCACGCCCAAGGAGTTCGCGGTCCTGGAGTACCTGCTCGCCGCCCAAGGGAGGGTGGTGTCGGCGGAGGAACTCCTGGAACGGGTGTGGGACGAGGCCGCCGACCCCTTCACCACCACCGTCAAGGCGACCATCAACCGGCTGCGCCCGAAGCTCGGCACCCCGCCCGTCATCGAGACCGTGCCTCGGGGTGGGTATCGGATTTGAGGCACCCCATGCGACTGACCGCGCCGTCCGCGCCCCCTGTGTCCGCTGTGTTCCGCCGACTGCTGCCGAAGCGGGTGCGGATGCGCCTGACGCTCCTGTACGGCGTGCTGTTCGTCGTCTCCGGCGCCGTGCTGCTCGCGATCACCTATCTGCTCGTCACCCACGCCTCGACGAGCGTCGTCCTCGGCAGGGAGGGCGACGGCCCCGTCCTGGGGCGCGCGGACGGCGCGAGCGGCCCGCTCGGCCTGACCGGCGGCCGGCTGCCCCTGCCCCTCAAGGACGGCACCCGGGCGCTGCGCGAACACGCCTACCGCCAGCACCAGCAGGACCTGCGGAGCCTCGTGGTGCAGTCCGGCATCGCGCTCGCCATCATGGCCGTCCTGTCCATCGCGCTCGGCTGGCTCGTCGCCGGGCGCGTGCTGCGGCCGCTGCGCACCATGACCGGCACCATCCGCCGCATCTCCGCGCGCAACGTGCACGAGCGCCTCGCCGTCGCGGGCCCCGCCGACGAGCTGAAGGACCTCGCCGACACCGTCGACGGGCTCCTCGGCCGCCTGGAGACCGCGCTCGACGCGCACAAGCGCTTCGTCGCCAACGCCGCCCACGAGCTGCGCACCCCGCTCACCCTGGAGCACGCGCTCGTGGAGGAGTCGCTCATGGACCGCGAGGCCACCGTGGAGTCGTACCGCTCGAATCTGGAGCGGCTCCTCACGATCAGCGAACAGCAGGCGCGGCTGCTCGAATCGCTGCTCACCCTGTCCAGCAGCGAGCGCGGCCTGGACCGCCGCGAGCCGCTCGACCTGGCCGACGTCGCGGAGCAGACGGTCCGCGTGCCGCGCCCCGACGCCGCGCGGCACCGGCTGCGGATCACGACGAGCACCGCGCCCGCCCCGCTCGCGGGCGACTCCGCGCTCGTCCAGCGGCTCGTGGCGAACCTCGTCGACAACGCCGTGGGCTACAACGTGCCCGGCGGCCACGTGCGGATCAGCACGGGCACCGAGGACGGCCGGGCCCTCGTGACCGTCGTCAACTCCGGCCCCCGGGTGCCGCCGGAGCAGGTGGAGCGGCTCTTCGAGCCCTTCCAGCGGCTCGGCCGCACCGCCGACGAGGGCCACCACGGGCTCGGTCTGTCCATCGTCCGCACCATCGCCACCGCCCACGACGCCCTGCTCAGCGCGTCCGCGCGGCCCGGCGGCGGCCTGGTGGTGGCGGTCGCCTTCCCGGCGCGCGCCGAGCCCGCGAGCCCCGCGCCGCGGCACGACCCCACCGCCGCCCGGTGACGCCCGGATAGGGGTGAATAGGGGTGTCCGGGGCGCGGACCGGCCTGTTAATGAGGGGTACCAGGCCGGAAAACGCGTTGTTAAGGTGAGCGTGTTCGGCTATCACGAAGTCGTTCTGTTACGTCATGAATGCGGTGTCGCGCAGATCGCGCCAGGAAATACGGGCCCGCGGAATGCGACGCCGTCCGTGAACGCCGCGTCGCAGCACAATGCGGCGTTCACGCCAGGACATTGAATTCGGGGATTTCGGAGACTTCAGAGCCGCAGACGTCGGTGCCGCTCTGTCCGGGACGGGAGTCCGCGTGACGACGACCGCGGCACGCACCGGGGAGACGGAACGGCGGTGGGTATCGACGGCCTGCTCGGCGCGAACACATCACTAGGGGGAGTTGAGTTGGCACTACCCGGGCACCCGCGCATCGATCGACTCACGGTCGTCGAAGTGGAGATCAGCACACTGTCGACGGCCGGTTCACCCAGACTCTCCGGAGCGGATCCGGACCACGTGGAGACACTGGCCGCCGTACAGACACCACTGCCGCCGATCACCGTCCACCGCTCGACGATGCGGGTCATCGACGGGCTGCACCGCGTGCGCGCCGCACAGGTGCGCGGCCGGACCGCGATCGCCGTCCGGTTCTTCGACGGCGACGAGGCCGACGCCTTCGTGCTCGCTGTGGAGTCCAACATCGCCCACGGGCTTCCGCTGACGACCACGGACCGCAAGCGCGCGGCCCGGCGCATCATCACCTCGCACCCGCAGTGGTCGGACCGCATGATCGCCTCGGTCGCGGGCATCGCGCCCGGCACGGTCGCCGAGATCCGCAGGCGCGCGCCGGGCCAGGTCACCGGCGCGCAGTCCCGCATCGGCCAGGACGGCAGGGTCCGCCCGGTCAACGGCGCCGAGGGCCGCAGGCTGGCCAGCGAGATCATCGCGGAGAACCCGGGCCTGTCGCTCCGCCAGGTCGCGCGGGCCGCCTCCATCTCGCCCGAGACGGTCCGCGACGTGCGCAACCGCATGATGCGCGGCGAGGATCCGCAGCTGCGGCGCGGACGGCGGGCGGGCTGCCGGGAGGCGGCGCCCACCGGGCCGCGCACGGGCTTCGGCCCGGTCGCGGTGCCCGACCGGGGCCAGGCCCAGGCCCGCGCCGCGATCGTGGACCGGCTCAAGGCGGACCCGGCCCTGCGGTTCAGCGAGACCGGGCGCATGCTGCTGCGGCTGCTCACCATCCACACGCTGAGCCCGGAGGACTGGGACAAGATCATCGACAGGGTGCCGCCGCACTGCGGTGCCATCGTGGCCGAACTCGCCACGGACTGTGCGGAGATGTGGGCGGAGTTCGCGCAGCGCGTGCAGCGCAAGGCCGTGGAGACGGCCTGAGCGGGGGGCTTGGCCGCCGGGCGGCCGCCCTCTGCCGCCTGCCGTGGCCCGTTCTGTCGTCTGCGGGTCCGTTGTGGCTGGTCGCGCAGTTCCCCGCGCCCCTTCGGGGCGCCCCGCCCCGCCCCGTCCAAGTGTGTACGTCACTCGGTCGGACAGTGGCCTCTCCATATTCCCGCGAAGGTCGTCCACTGCCTATTTTTCAGGCCTGGTTGGCGGGAATGCGGGGCGCTACCGTCCTGGGTACGAGCGCAGCCGAAGGAACGTACGCGATCCCGAGAGGATTCCATCGCGTGTTAATCACCCAAGGTCCTGGTGGAATTACCGTCGGAGACCCGAACTCGTCCGACACCGAGAAACAGAAACTGCGGGCGGGAACGTCGCGCCGCGCCCTCACCTATGTGCGCCCGCACCGGAACGCGCTGCTCTTCCTGCTGCTCACCACCGTGGTGGATTCCCTCGTCATCGTGGCGACCCCCCTGCTGCTCAAGGACATCGTCGACGACGGCATCCTCAAGGACGACCTGGGGCTCGTGGTGACCCTGGCCCTGGTCGTCGCCGGGCTCGCCGTCGTGGACGCGGTGATGCAGCTCGCGCAGAGCTACTTCTCCGGGCGCGTCGGCCAGGGCGTCAGCCACGACCTGCGCGTCCAGACGTTCACCCACGTCCAGCGGCAGCCCATGGCGTTCTTCACCCGCACCCAGACGGGCCTGCTCACCAGCCGCCTCAACGCCGACGTGATGCTGGCCCAGCAGTCCATCGGCCTGATCCTCACCTCGGCCACCAGCGTCCTGACGGTGCTCCTCGTGCTCGCCGAGATGTTCTACCTGTCCTGGCTGATCACCCTGATCGCCGTCGCCATGCTGCCGCTGTTCGTCGTGCCCGGCCTCTACGTCGGGCGGCGCCTGCAGCGCTACTCGCGCGAGCAGATGCAGTCCAACGCCGAACTCGCGGGCGTCATCCAGGAGCGGTTCAACGTCAGCGGCGCCATGCTCGCCAAGCTCTACGGCCGCCCCCGCTCCGAGGCCGAGGCGTTCGCGGCCCGCGCGCGCCGGGTCCGCGACGTCGGCGTGGTCTGGACCGTGTTCAGCCGGATGTCGTTCATCTTCATGGCGCTGCTCGCCGCGCTCGCCACGGCGCTCGTGTACGGCGTCGGCGGCGCCCTCGTCCTGGACGGCGCCTTCCGCCTCGGCACGCTCGTGGCCCTCGCCGTGCTCATGGGCCGCCTCTACGGCCCCATCACCCAGCTGTCCAGCATGCAGTCGAACGTCCTGACCGCCCTGGTCAGCTTCGACCGGCTCTTCGAGGTGCTCGATCTGAAGCCCCTCATCGAGGAGAAGCCCGACGCCCGCGCCCTGCCCGCCCCCGGCACCGGGGCCGCGCCGCGCGTCGAGTTCGACCGGGTGGGCTTCCGCTACCCGCGCCCCAGCGAGGTGTCGCTCGCGTCCCTGGAGGCCGGCGCGCTCTCGCAGCGGGAGCGCGACCAGGAGACACCGGTGGTGCTGCACGAGCTGACCTTCGAGCTGCCGCCCGGCAAGCTCACGGCCCTGGTCGGCCCGTCCGGCGGCGGCAAGACCACGATGACGCACCTGGTGTCGCGCCTGTACGACCCGACGTCGGGCACCGTCCGCGTCGACGGCCACGACCTGCGGGACCTCACCCTGGACTCGCTGCGCGACACGGTCGGCGTGGTCACCCAGGACGCGCACTTCTACCACGACACGATCCGCGCCAACCTCACCTACGCCCGCCCCGACGCCACCGACGGCGACCTCCTCAAGGCCTGCGACGCGGCCCGGATCGGCGAGTTGATCCGCTCGCTGCCCAGCGGCCTCGACACCGTCGTCGGCGACCGCGGCTACCGACTGTCGGGCGGCGAGAAGCAACGCCTGGCCCTGGCCCGTCTGTTGCTCAAGGCCCCGTCCGTCGTCGTCCTCGACGAGGCGACCGCCCATCTGGACTCCGAGTCCGAGGCGGCCGTCCAGCGGGCCCTGACCACCGCCCTGCGCGACCGCACCTCCCTGGTGATCGCCCACCGCCTGTCCACCATCCGCGAGGCCGACCAGATCCTCGTCGTGGACGGCGGCCGCATCCGCGAACGCGGCACGCACGAGGAACTCCTCGCCGCCGAGGGCCTGTACGCCGAGCTGTACCACACGCAGTTCCAGCGCAAGGGCGCCAACGGCACCGGTCCCCGGACGCGGACCCGCACGCCCGGCGACGGGCCGGTCCTCGGCGAGGGCCCCGTCCTCGGCCAGGGCCCCGTCCTCGGCCAGGGCCCCGTGCTCGGCCGTGGCCCCATGCCCGGCGGCAGCGACGGCCTCGTCCTCGGCGGCGGGCTGCCGCCCGGGGGCGGCGAGTACGCCGTCCGCCGCCGCGGCGAGCCGGACGACTAGCCACGGCGCCCCGCACCCCACGCCTCACGCCACGCCCCGCACCCCACGCCCCGTACAGCCGCCCATCAGCAGAAGGGAGAGCGATGAGCAGCCAGGCGGATTCCACTCTGCCCCTGTCCGAGAGCCAAGAGGGAATTTGGCTGGCACAGCGCATCGACAGCACGCGCGGCCTCTACACCATCGGCCAGCACGTCGAGATCCTCGGCCCGCTCGACACCGGCGTGTTCGAGCACGCCCTGCGCCGGGCCGTGGCGGAGACGGAGATCCTCCGGGCCCGCTTCGTCGAGGACACCGGCGGCCGGGTGACCCAGCGGTTCGCGCCGACGCCCGAGTGGAGCCTGCCCACCGTCGACCTGACCGGCGCCGACCACCCGTGGCGCACCGCCGAGGCGTGGATGCGGGCCGAGCAGCACGCCATGGCGGCACACGGCGCGAACGGCCTGTTCGGCTACGCGCTGCTCACCCTCGGCCCCGACCGCCACCTGTGGTACCAGCGCTACGACCACCTCCTGATGGACGGCTTCGGCTGCTCCCTCATGGCGCGGCGCGTCGCCGAGCTCTACACGGCGGCGCTGGACGGCCGCGCCGCGCCGCCCCCGGGCCACGCCCCGCTGCGCGAACTGCTGCGGCAGCAGGACGCCTACCGCGCCTCCGCCGACCACCTCCGCGACCGCGCCTACTGGCACGACCGCTTCGCCGACCGGCCGCCGCTCACGGCGGTGCCCGGCCACGGGGCCGCCGCCCCCGGCACCGCCGCGCGCGCCACCGGCCACCTGCCGCCGCCCGCCGTACGGGCGCTGCGCGCCGCCGCGGCCGCCGCCGGGGTGAGCTGGCCCCGGCTCGTGGTCGCCGCCGTCGGCGCGTTCGGCTGCCGTCTGACGGGCGCCGACGAGGCCGTCCTCAGCCTGCCCGTCGCCGGACGCCTGACCGCCCAGGAACGGCGTACCCCGTGCACGACGGCCAACGTCCTGCCGTTCCGGATACCCGCGGCACCCGGCATGAGCCTCACGGAGCTGGCCCGCGAGGCGGCCCGCGAGGCCACGGGCCTGCTGCGCCACCAGCGGTACCGGGGCGAACGGCTGCGCCGCGAACTCGCCTGGCCGAGCGGCGGCCGCTGGCACTTCGGGCCGTTCGTCAACGTCCTGCCCCTCGGCGAGAACCTCCGCTTCGGCCCCTGCCGCGGCATCGCCCGCGACCTGTCCCACCGCCGCGTCGAGGAGCTGAGCGTCGTGGTCAGCGGCTGGTCCGACGACCAGGGCCTGGCCCTCTCCCTGGAGGCCGACGCCACGCGCTACGACCAGGACTGGGCGCGGGCGGGCCACCGGTCCCTGCTGCGCTTCCTGGAGCGCCTCGTCGCCGACCCGGCCGTGCCGACCGGCCGCGTCGACCTGGCGCCCGCCCCCGCCCGGCGCGGACGGGAGCCCGTGCGCCCCCGCCCGGTGCCGGACCTCATCGGCCGCCAGGCGGCCCGCCGCCCCGGCGCGGTGGCCCTCGTACACGGTGAACGGGCCGTGACGTACGGACAGTTGTGGCAGCGCTCCGAAGACGTGGCGCGTCGGCTCACCGGCGCGGGCGTGGGCCGCGGCGACCGGGTCGCGGTCGTGCTCGAACGCTCCCCGGACCTGGTGGCGGCGCTGCTCGGGGTGTGGCGCGCCGGGGCCGCGTACGTCCCCGTGGACGCCGGGCACCCGGCCGAGCGCGTGGCACGCGTCCTCGCCGACAGCGCCGCGTCCGCCGTGCTGTGCGCCGGACCGACGCGCGCCGCCGTGCCGGACGGCGACGCGCGGGTCCTGCTCCTCGACGGCCCGGCGGCCGCCGGGGGCGGCCTCGCGGACGAGGCGCGCGCCGACGACGTCGCGTACGTGATGTACACCTCCGGCTCGACGGGCGTGCCCAAGGGCGTGGCGGTGCCCCACCGCGCCGTGGCCGCGCTCGTCGCCGAGCCCGGCTGGGGCGTCGGCCCGGACGACGCGGTCCTGATGCACGCGCCGCACGCCTTCGACGCCTCGCTGTACGAGATGTGGGTGCCGCTGGTGTCCGGCGGCCGCGTGGTCGTCGCCGGGCCGGGGCCCGTCGACGCCGAGGCCCTGCGCCGGTACGTGGCCCGGGGCGTCACCGCGGCGCACCTGACCGCCGGTACGTTCCGCGTCCTGGCCGGTCAGGCGCCGGACTGCCTCACCGGTCTGCGGGAGGTCCTCACCGGCGGCGACGTGGTGCCCGCCGCGGCCGTCGAGCGGCTGCGCCGGGCCTGCCCGGACGTGACGGTCCGGCACATGTACGGGCCGACGGAGACGACCCTGTGCGCCACCTGGCACCACGTGCGGCCGGGCGAGGGCGTGGGCCCGGTGCTGCCCGTCGGCCGGGCCCTGCCCGAGCGGCGCGCCTTCGTCCTCGACGCGGCCCTGCGGCCCCTGGAGCCGGGCCTCGTGGGGGAGTTGTACCTGGCCGGGGCCGGTCTCGCGCGTGGCTACTGGGGGCAGCCCGCGATGACGGCGGAGCGGTTCGTGGCCTGCCCGTTCGAGCCCGGCGCGCGCATGTACCGCACCGGGGACCTGGTCCGCGCGCGGGACGACGGCGCGCTGGTCTTCGTCGGCCGGGCGGACGGCCAGGTCAAGATCCGCGGGTTCCGCGTCGAGCCGGCCGAGGTCGAGGCCGCGCTCGCCGCGCACCCGGCGGTGACGCAGGCGGTCGTCACGGCCCCCGAGGACACGCCCGGGGAGCGCCGCCTCATCGCGTACGTCGTGGCGGGCGACGCCAGGAGCGGGGGCGGAGGCGACGGCCTGGGCGGCGGGGGCGGAGACGGCGGGGGCGGCGGCCGCGGGGTGATCGACCCCGACGCCCTGCGCGCCCACGTCGCCTCGCTGCTGCCCGACCACATGGTCCCGGCGGCCGTCCTCGCCCTGGACGCGCTGCCGGTGACCCCGAACGGCAAGGTGGACCGGGCGGCGCTGCCCGCCCCCGACTTCGCCGCGAAGGTCACCGGGCGCGCGCCCCGCAACGCCGTCGAGGCGATCCTGTGCGACCTGTTCGCCGCCGTGCTGCGCCTGGAGCGGGTCGGCGCCGACGACAGCTTCTTCGGCCTCGGCGGCGACTCCATCATGGCGATGCAACTGGCCGCGCAGGCCCGGCGCGCCGGGGTGCGGTGCGGCGCCCAGGACGTCTTCGAGCACGACACGCCGGCGGGGCTCGCGGCCGTGGCGCGCTTCGAGGCAGGCGCCGGGGGCACGGCACGCGACACGCGCCCCGGCGGAGCGGCCGCCGAGGCCCCCGAGGCCCCCGAGGCCGCCGAAGGCTCCGAGCCCGCCGCGCCCCTCCTCGCCGACCTCACCCCCGGCGAACTGGCCCGGCTGCGCACCCGGTTGCCCGGCCTCACCGACGTCTGGCCGCTGTCACCGCTCCAGGAAGGCATGCTCTTCCACACCACCTTCGCCGCCGACGACGCGGGCCCGGACGTGTACGCGAGTCAGCGCGTCCTCGCCCTCGACGGGCCGCTGGACGTGGCCCGCCTGCGCGCGTCCTGGCGCACGCTCCTGGACCGGCACGCCGTGCTGCGCGCCGGCTTCCACCAGCGCGCGTCCGGCCAGCCGGTGCAGGTCATCGCCGGTGACGTACCGCTGCCCTGGCGCGAGAGCGATCTGTCGGGGCTCGCCGAGGAGGCGGCGTCGGCCGAGGCCGCCCGCCTCGCCGAGGCGGAGAGGTCCGCGCGCTTCGACCTCGCCTCGCCCCCGCTGCTGCGGCTGCTCCTGATCAGGCTCGGCCCGGACCGCCACCAGCAGGTCATCACCAGCCACCACACCCTCGTCGACGGCTGGTCCATGACGGTCGTCTTCAGGGAGCTCGCCGCGGTGTACGCCGCCGCGGGCGACGGCTCGGCCCTGCCCGCCCCGGTCCCGTACCGCGCCCATCTGGCGTGGCTGGCCCGGCAGGACGGCGAGGCGGCGCGCCGCGCCTGGCGCGCGGAGCTCGCGGACGCCGAAGGACCCACCCTCGTGGTGCCCGAGGAGTCGGTGCGGACGCCGGTCGTGCCCCGCCCGGTCACCTTCGAGCTGACCGACGAACTCACGCACGCCGTGGGCGTGTTGGCCCGCACCCACGGCGTCACCGTCAACACGGTCGTGCAGGGCGCCTGGGCGCTGGTCCTGGCCCGGCTCGTGGGCCGCGCCGACGTGGTGTTCGGCACGACCGTCGCGGGCCGCCACGCCGATCTGCCGGGCGTCGAGTCGTCCGTCGGCCCGTTCATCAACACCCTGCCCGTGCGTGTACGGCTCACGCCCGGGACCTCGGTCGCCGGTCTGCTGGCCGCGCTGCGGGAGCGGCACGTGGCGCTCATGCCCCACCAGCACACGGGACTTCAGGAGATCCGCAGGGCCGCGGGCGACGGCGCGGTCTTCGACACCCTCGTGGTCTTCGAGAACCTGCCCGAGCACCTTGCCGAGCCCGATCACCCCGCCGAGCCCGATCACCCCGCCGGGCCCGAGCACCCCGCCGGGCCCGCCCTGAGGATGCGGCCCGTCGGCGAGCCGCAGGACCGCGGCCACTACCCGCTCGCGCTGATCGTGGTGCCCGACCGCAGGCTGCGCGGCCACCTCGTGGGCCGCCCGGACGCCGTGCCGCACGCCCGCGTCGAGGAACTGGTGCGCTGGCTGACCCGCGTCCTGGAACAGTTCACCGCGGACCCCGGCCTGCCGGTGGGGCGCGTCGGCGTCCTCGGCCCCGCGGAGCGCTCCCTGGCCGTGGAGCAGGCCCTGGCGTCGGCCACGACCGACCCGCGCGCCGATCTGCTCGCCCCCGACGCCTTCACGCTGCGGGCCGCCGCGACCCCGGCGGCCGTGGCCGTCGAGTCCGGCCGCGGAACCGTGCGCTACGAGGAGCTGTCCGCGCGCGCGACCCGCCTCGCCCGCCACCTGAAGCGGCGCGGCGTCGGCGTGGAGACGCCGGTCGCCGTGTGCGCCGACCGCTCCGTCGAGCTGATCGTGGCGCTCCTCGCCGTGTCCCTCGCGGGCGGCGTCTACGTACCGGTCGACCCCGGCCACCCGCCCGCGCGCGTCCGCCTCGTCCTGGACGACGTCGCCCCGCCGGTCCTGCTGTGCACCCGCGCCACGCGCGCGGTCGTGCCGGACGGCTACCGGGGCCACGTCGTCGTCCTGGACGACCCGGCGACCGTCCTCGCCGTCGCCGCGCACGCCCCCGGCCCCCTCACCGGCGCGGAGCGCCCCGCCCTGGCGGCGGCCAACGCGGCGTACACGATCTACACGTCGGGCTCCACCGGCACCCCCAAGGGCGTCGTCGTGCCGCACGGCGCGCTGCGCAACCTCGTCGCCGACCACACGCGCCGCTACGCCATGGACGGGACGAGCCGCGTCCTGCAACTCGTCTCGCCCAGCTTCGACGTGTCGATCGCGGACATCTGGCCCGCCCTGTGCGCGGGCGGCCGCCTCGTCCTCGCCCCGCCCGCACGGCGCCACGCGACCGGCGAGGAACTCGTCCGGCTGCTGCGCGCGAGCCGCGTCACGCACGTCGCCATGACCCCCACGCTGCTCGCCCAACTGCCCCCGGGCCACCTGCCGGACCTGCGGGTCCTCATCATCGGCGGCGAGTCCGCGCCCGACGGCGTACGCCGCAGGTGGACGGCGCGCGGCCGCGACGTCCACAGCGAGTACGGCGTCACCGAAGCCGCCGTCACCTCCACGGTCAGCCGCCCGCTGCGCGCCGACGACCCGCCGACGACGGGCCGCCCCGTCGCCAACACGGCCGCGTACGTCCTCGACTGCTTCCTCCAGCCGGTGGGCCCCGGCACCGTGGGCGAGCTGTACGTCGCGGGCGCCGGGCTCGCGCGCGGCTATCTGCGCCGCGCCCGCCTGACCGCCGAGCGGTTCGTGGCCTGCCCGTTCGCCCCCGGCGCCCGGATGTACCGCACCGGCGACCTGGTCCGCCGCACCCCCGCGGGACACCTGGTGTACGAGGGCCGCGCCGACGCCCAGGTGAAGGTGCGCGGCTTCCGCGTGGAGCTCGGCGAGATCGAGGCGGCCCTCGCCGCGCACCCCGGCGTCGGCCGCGCGGTGGTGGGCCTGACCGCGCACGGGCCCCGGGAGCGGCGCCTCGTCGGCTACGTCACGGCCGACCCCGACCGGGGCCGGGGCCTGGACGGCGAGGCGGTGCGCGCGCACGCCGCCGAGGTGCTGCCCGCCCACATGGTGCCCGCCGCCGTGCTCGCCCTGGACGCGCTGCCGGTGACCCCCAACGGCAAGGTGGACCGGGCGGCCCTGCCCGTGCCCGACTTCGCCGGGCGCGTCGCGGGCCGGGCCCCGGCGACCGCGGCCGAGGAGACCCTCTGCGCCCTGATCGCCGAGGTCCTCGGCCTGGACCGGGTCGGCGCCGACGACCACTTCTTCCGCCTCGGCGGCGACTCCATCACCTCGATGCAGCTGGTCAGCCGGGCCCGCGCGGCCGGGGTCGCGTTCACCTCGCAGGACGTCTTCGAGCGGCCGACGGCGGCGGACCTCGCCCGCGTCGCCCGGCTCGGCACCGGCGCGGAGCCCGCCTGGGACATCGGGGTCGGCGACGTACCGTGGACGCCCGTCATGCGGGCCCTGGGGCAGCGGGTGACCGGCGGCGCGTTCGCCCAGTGGGTCCTCGTCGGCGCCCCGGCGGGGCTCGGCGCGGACACGCTCGTCGCGGGCGTGCGCGCCCTGCTCGACACCCACGACATGCTCCGCGCCCACACCGTCGGGCCGGGCCCCGAACCGCGCCTCGTCGTCCGGGACAAGGGGGCGGTGTCCGCCGCGGACCTCGTCACCGCGGTGGACGCGACCGACGTGGCCGACGGCCGCCTCGACACGGCGGCGCGCGACGCCGCCCGCGACGCGGTGGGGCGCCTCGACCCGGCCCGCGGCGTCATGCTCCAGGCCGTGTGGCTGGACGCCGGGCCGGGCCGCGTGGGCCGACTCGCCCTCGCCGTGCACCACTTGGCGGTGGACGGCGTCTCCTGGCGCGTCCTCGTCCCCGACCTGCGGTCCGCCTGCGAGAGCGCGGCCGCGGGCCACGAGCCGTCCCTGGAACCCGCCGGTACGTCCTTCCGCCGCTGGGCCAGCCTGCTGGCGGGGCAGGCCAGCGAGCCGGAGCGCACCGCCGAACTCGAAGGCTGGGCCGCCGTGGTGGCCCACGCCGAGCCGCCTCTCGGCCGCCGGGCCCTCGACCCGCGCAGGGACACCGCGGCCACGGCGCGCCGCACCACGTGGACGGTGCCCGCGCGGCACACCCGCACGCTGGTCACCAAGGCTCCGGCGCTGTTCCACTGCGGCGTGCACGAGGTGCTCCTCGCCACCCTGGCGGGCGCCGTGGCCCGCACCCGCCGCGACGACGACAGCCCCGCGGGCACCGTCCTCATCGACATCGAGGGCCACGGCCGCCAGCCCGTGGGCGGCGCCGACCTGCTGCGCACGGTGGGCTGGTTCACCAGCGTCCACCCGGTCCGCGTCGACCTCACCGGAGTCGACCTCCACGACGCCCTCGCCGCGGGGCCCGCCGTCGGCGCGCTGGTGAAGACGGTCAAGGAGCAGGCCCGCGCGGTGCCGGGCGACGGCCTCGGCTACGGCCTGCTGCGCCACCTCGGCCGGGAGACCGGGCCCATCCTCGCCGCCCTGCCCCGGCCGCAGATCGGCTTCAACTACCTGGGCCGCTTCGCGACGGGCACGCCCGGCGGGCCCGTCGCCCCCTGGGACCTCGCCGGGGACACGGCGATCGGCGGTTCGGCGGCCCCCGACCTGCCCGCGGCCCACGTCGTCGAGGCCGCCGCCGCCCTGCGGGACACGCCCGGCGGCGCCGAGCTGACGCTCACGCTCGGCTGGCCCTCCGCCGTCCTGGCCGCCGCGGACGCGGAGCGCCTCGGGCGGACGTGGCTCGACCTGCTCGCGGCCCTCGCCGCCCACACCGCGGACCCGACGGCGGGCGGGCACACCCCCTCCGACTTCCCGCTCCTCGACCTCGCACAGGACGAGGTCGAGGAGTTCGAGGCGATCGCCGCCCAGCTCGCCGGGCCACCGCACCCACCGGGGCCGCCGCCGGGCCCGCCGGACCCCCGCACCGCACGGCTCGCAGGACGCGAAGGACTTGAGGGACTCGAAGGAGGACGGTCGTTGTGAAGGCTCCCACCGCCGGTCAGGAATCCACCGCCGAAGGGTCCGGACCCCAGGGGTCCGCCGCCCGGGGGGCCGCCGCCGGGGGACCCGCGGCCCAGGGGTCCGCCCTCGCGGAGGTCTGGCCGCTCTCCCCGCTCCAGGAAGGCCTGCTGTTCCACGCGGACTTCGACGGCCAGGGCCCCGACGTGTACACCGTCCAGTCCGTCCTGTCCGTCGACGGCCCGCTGGACGCGGCCCGGCTGCGGTCCTCCTGGCAGGCCCTCCTGTCCCGGCACGCGGTCCTGCGGACGAGCTTCCACCGCCGCGCGTCCGGCGAGGCCGTCCAACTGGTCATGCGGGAGGTGACGCTGCCGTGGGCCGAGGCCGACCTCTCCGCGCTGCCCGAAGCCGCCGCCCGCGCGGAACGCGACCGCCTCACGGAGAGCGAGCGCGCCCGGCGCATCGACCCGGCCGCGGCCCCGCTGCTGCGCCTGCTCCTGATCCGCGGCGGCGAGCGCCACCACCACCTCGTCCTGACGAGCCATCACATCCTGCTCGACGGCTGGTCCCTGCCGGTCCTCCTCGACGAGCTCGCCACGGTCTACGCCGCCGGGGGCGACGCCTCGGGCCTGCCGCCGGTCACCTCCTACCGCGAGTACCTCGCCTGGCTCGCCCGGCAGGACAAGGAGGCCGCGCGGGCCGCGTGGCGCGCGGAGCTCGCCGGGGCCGGGGAACCCACCCTGGTCGCGGGGCCCGCGGCCGGAGCCCCCGGTGACGCCGCGCCCGTCCGGGCGTCCGTCCGGCTCTCCGCCGCCGCCTCCGCCGCGCTCACCGGCCTGGCCCGCAGCCACGGCCTCACCCTCAACACGGTGGTGCAGGGCGCCTGGGCGCTGGTCCTGGCGCGCCTGGCCGGGCGCACGGACGTGGTGTTCGGCGCCACCGTGGCCGGGCGGCCGCCGGAGCTGCCGGGCGCGGAGTCGATGGTGGGCCTGTTCATCAACACCCTCCCGGTCCGCGTCCGCCTCGACGCCACGCTGCCGGTCGCCCGCATGCTCACCGAACTCCAGGAACGCCAGACCGCCTTGATGGCCCATCAGCATCTGGGGCTCGCCGACATCCAGGCGGCCGCCGGGCCCGGCGCGGCCTTCGACACCCTCCTCGTCCACGAGAACTACCCCCGCGTCACCGGCGACGCGCCCCGCCCCGACGCCCCGGCCCTCACCGTGGCGGAGTCCCGCCAGGCCACCCACTACCCCCTGTCCGTCGGCGTGGTCCCCGGCGACCGCGTCCGCGTCGACGTCACCCACCAGCCCGGCCCGGTCGACCCGGACGTCGGCGAGGGCCTGACCGGTGTCGTCGCGCGCGTCCTGGAACAGATCGCCGCCGACCCGTCCGTGCCGGTGGGCCGCGTCGGCGTCCTCACCGGACCCGAGCGCGGCCTCGTCCTGGAGGGCTGGGGCGCCACGGAGGGCGAGACGCCGGACGCGCTCGTGCCCGAGCTGATCGCGCAACGGGCCGCCGGGACACCGCAGGCCCCGGCCGTCGTCGACGGCGAACGGACCCTGACGTACGGACGGCTGTGGCGCGACTCCGGCCGTCTCGCCGCGTACCTCGCCGACGGCGGGGTGCGCCGGGGCGACCGCGTGGCCGTGCTGATGGAGCGGTCCGCCGACGTCGTGGTCGCCCTCCTCGCCGTCTGGCGCACGGGCGCTGCCTATGTGCCGGTGGACACGTCGACGCCGGTGGAGCGCGTGGCACGGGTCCTCGTGGACTGCGCGCCCCGGGCGGTGCTCTGCACCCGGGCGACGCGCGGCGCGCTACCGGAGACCGGGGCGCGCGTCGTGGCCCTCGACGAGCCCGGCACCGCGCGGGAGGTGGCCGCGTACGAGGACGGCCCGCGCACCCGGCCGGGCGCCGCCGACGCGGCGTACCTGATGTACACGTCCGGCTCGACGGGCGTGCCCAAGGGCGTGGCCGTCCCGCACGGCAGCGCGGCGGCCCTCATCGCCGAGCGGCGCTGGCGGATCGGCCCGGACGACGCGGTCCTGATGCACGCGCCGCACGCCTTCGACGTGTCGCTGTACGAGATCTGGGTGCCCCTGGTGTCCGGCGGCCGCGTGGTCGTCGCCGCACCGGGCCCCGTGGACGCCGCACGCGTCCGTGCCTGCGCGGCCGCCGGGGTCACGGCCCTGCATCTGACGGCCGGGTCCTTCCGGGTCCTCGCGGGTGAGGCGCCCGACTGTTTCACCGGCCTGCGCGAGGTCCTCACCGGCGGTGACGTGGTGCCCGCCGCGTCCGTGGCCCGGGTCCGCGAGGCCTGCCCCGGCCTGGCCGTGCGCCATCTGTACGGCCCGACGGAGACGACCCTGTGCGCCACCTGGCGGTCCTGGCGACCGGGCGAGCCGGTCGGGCCCGTCCTGCCCATCGGCCGCCCCCTGCCCTGCCGGCAGGCGTACGTCCTCGACGCGTTCCTGCTGCCGGTGCCGCCGGGTGTGGCGGGCGAGCTGTACGTGGCGGGTGAGGGACTCGCCCAGGGCTACTGGGGGCAGCCCGCGCTCACGGCGGAGCGGTTCGTGGCCTGCCCCTACGTGCCGGGCGGGCGCATGTACCGCACCGGGGACCTGGTCCGCTGGACCGCCGACGGCACCCTGGTCTTCGTGGGGCGCGCGGACGCGCAGGTCAAGATCCGCGGGTTCCGGGTGGAGCCGGGCGACGTGGAGTCGGCCCTCGCGGCGCACCCCGCCGTGGCCCAGGCCGTGGTCACGGCTCCGGAGACGGGACCGGGCGAGCGCCGCCTGATCGGCTATGTCGTCGCCGACGGGCAGTCCCTGGACGGCGCTTCGGCCCGGGAGTACGTGGCGAAGGTCCTCCCCGACTACATGGTCCCTGCCGCGGTGCTGGTCCTGGACGCCCTGCCGGTGACGCGGAACGGCAAGGTGGACCGTGCGGCGCTGCCCTCGCCGGACTTCGCGGGCCGGGTCACCGAACGCGAACCGGGCACGGAGGCCGAAGAGGTCATGTGCGGGCTGTTCGCCGAGGTCCTGGGGCTTGACCGCGTCGGCGTCGAGGACAGCTTCTTCGAGCTGGGCGGCGACTCCATCATGTCGATGCAACTCGCCGCCCGCGCCCGCCGCCTGCGGCTCGACTTCACCTCCCAGGACGTCTTCGAGTACGAGACCCCGGCCGGACTCGCCGCCCTGGCCGCCCGCACGGCCGAACGGGCCCAGGTGGCCGACGACGGCGTGGGCGAGGTGCCTTGGACGCCGGTGATGCGGGAGTTGGGGCGCTGGGCGGCGGACCCGGGGCTGGCGCAGTGGACGGTGGTGGGTGCCCCGCCGGGCCTTGGTCTCGATGTCCTGGCGGCCGGTCTCGATGTCGTCCTGGACACGCACGACATGCTGCGGGCGCGGGTGGCCGAGGACTTCACCCTGGTCGTGCCGGAGGCGGGTTCGGTGGACGCGACCGCTCTGGTCACCCGCGTGGACGGGACGGGCGGCGACCTGGACGAGATCGCGGATGGGGCGGCCCGGGAGGCGGTGGGGCGTCTGGACCCGGCGGCGGGTGTGATGGTCCAGGCGGTGTGGGTGGACGCGGGGCCGGACCTGGTGGGCCGACTCGCTCTTGTTGCCCACCACTTGGTGGTCGACGGCGTGTCCTGGCGCCTCCTCCAGCCGGACCTCCACGCCGCCTGCGAGGCCGTCGCCTCCGTACGGGAACCTCAAGTGGAGACGGTAGAACGTTCTTTCCAGAGCTGGGCTCGATTCCTCGTCGAGCAGGCACACCAGGACCACCGCGTCGCCGAGCTGGACGCGTGGACCACCGTGCTCGGCGCCGGGGCGCCGCCACTCGGCGACCGGGCCCTCGACCCGGCGCGCGACACCGTGGCGACCCTGGTCCACCGGACCTGGACGGTGCCGCCGGAGCAGGCGCGCACCCTGGTGGGCGCGGCCCCGGCCGCCTTCCACTGCGGGGTGGACGAGGTGCTGCTCGCGGGCCTCGCGGGCGCGGTCGCGCACCACCGTCCGGAGGCCGCGGGCGGGCTCGTCGTCGACGTGGAGAGGCACGGACGCGAACCCCTCGACGGCACCGAACCCACCCGCACCGTCGGCTGGTTCACCAGCACGCACCCGGTCCGCCTCGACCTGTCCGCGCTCGACGTCGCCGAGGCCCGCGCCGGAGGCCCGGCGACGGGCCTGCTCCTCAAGACCGTCAAGGAGCAGGTCCGCGCCGTGCCGGGCGACGGGCTCGGCCACGGCCTCCTGCGCCACCTCAACCCCGACACGGCACCCACTCTCGCCGCCCTGCCGCACCCCCAGATCGGCTTCACCTACTTGGGCCGGTTCGCGGCGGACGGCGGCACGCGGGGGGTCGTCGCCCCCTGGGCCGCCGCCGGGCGGACGGCGCTCGGCGGCTCGGCTCCCCCCGGGATGCCCGCCCGGCACGCCCTGGACGCGCGCGCCGTCGTCCGCGACACCCCCGAAGGGCCGGAGCTGACCCTCACCCTGAGCCGGCCCGGCGGCCTCCTCGACGACACGGCCGCCGACGGCATCGGCCGGGCCTGGCTCGACCAGCTCACCGCCCTGGCCGTCCACACCGCGGACCCCGCGGCGGGCGGCCACACGTCCTCCGACTTCCCGCTCGTCGACCTGGGCCAGGACGAGGTCGACGAACTGGAGGCCGGGCCGCACGACGACACGTTCTGACCAGCCGCGTCCGAGGAGAGAAGCGATGACCCGATCCCGTGTCGAGGACGTGTGGCCCCTGTCGCCGCTCCAGGAGGGGCTGCTCTTCCACGCGGCCCTCGACGACCAGGGGGCCGACGTCTACCAGGGGCAGCGCCTGCTCGACCTGACAGGACCGGTGGACGCGGCCCGGCTCCGCACGGCGTGGCAGACCCTCCTGGCCCGCCACCCGGCCCTGCGCGCGGGCTTCCGGCGGCGCAGGTCCGGCGGGGCGGTCCAGGTCGTCGCCAGGGACGTCACCCTGCCCTGGCGCGAGGCCGACCTCTCCGGCCTTCCCGACGGCGATGCCGCGGCCGCCATGGACGACCTGGCCGGTGCGGAGCGGGCCGAGCGGTTCGACCTCACGGCACCGCCGCTCCTGCGGCTGCTCCTGATCCGCCTCGGCGAGACGCGGCACCGCCTGGTGCTCACCAGCCACCACGTCCTCATGGACGGCTGGTCCCTGCCCGTGCTCCTGCGCGAGCTGAAGGCGCTGTACGCGGCCCACGGCGACCCGGGCGCCCTGCCCGCACCCGTCTCGTACCGGGACTACCTCGTCTGGCTCGCCCGCCAGGACAAGGAAGCGGCACGGGCCGCCTGGCGGCTCGACCTCGCGGGCGCGGACGAGCCGACCCTCGTCGCACCGGCCGACCCGGGCCGCGCGCCCGGCACCCCGGAGATCCTCACCCGGGACGTGCCGACGCACCTCGCCCGAGCGGTGACGGCGTTCGCCCGCCGCCACGCCCTCACGGTCAACACCGTGGTGCAGGGCGCCTGGGCCCTCGTCCTCGCCCGGCTCGCCGGACGCACGGACGTGGTGTTCGGCGCCACCGTTGCGGGACGCCCCGCGGACCTCCCGGGCGTGGAGTCGATGGTGGGCCTGTTCATCAACACCGTCCCCGTCCGCGTCCGCCTCGACGCCGGGCAGCCGGTCGCGCGCATGCTGACCGAACTCCAGGAGCGCCAGACGGCCCTGCTGGCCCACCACCACCTCGGCCTCTCCGACATCAAGGAACTCGCGGGCCCCGGAGCGACCTTCGACACGCTCGTCGTCTACGAGAGCTATCCGCGCACCCCCGCCGAGACGCCCGCCCCCGACACCTTCTCCCTGCGGGTCGTCGCGGGTGAGGAGACCGCCCACTACCCCTTCACCCTCGTCGTGGCACCCGGCACCCCCATGCGCTGCAAGCTCGACCACCGCCCCGACCTGTACGCCCGCGACACGGCCGAATCGGTCCTCACCTGGCTGTTCCACGTACTGACACAGATCGCGGCCGACCCCGCGGCACCGGTGGGCCGGATAGGCGTACTCGACGAGAAGGAGCGAGCGGCCCTCGTCGAGGAACGGAGCACGACGCCGGGCGAGGCCCCGGAGGGCCTGGTGCCTGAGCTGGTGGCGGGCAGGGTGGCGTCGGCGCCGGACGCGGTGGCGCTGCACGGGGCCGATCGGTCGGTGTCGTACGGGGAGTTGTGGGCGGAGTCGGGCCGGTTGGCGGCGTACCTCGCGCGTCGTGGCGTGGGGCGTGGTGACCGTGTCGCGGTGGTGTTGGAGCGGTCGGTCGACGTGGTGGTGGCGTTGCTGGGGGTGTGGCGGGCCGGGGCGGCGTATGTCCCGGTGGACGCGTCGGCTCCGGTGGAGCGGGTGGGCTTGGTGCTGGGGGACTGTGCTCCGGCGGCGGTGCTCTGCACCCGGGCGACACGGGACAGGGTGACCGATGCGGGCGCACGCCGGGTGGTCCTTGACGAACCCGCCACAGCACAGGAATTGGAGAGGTGCGACGGCGCCTCCGGGAGCGTCCGGGTAGCTCCTGGTGACGTGGCGTACGTGATTTACACGTCGGGTTCGACGGGTGTGCCGAAGGGTGTGGCGGTGCCGCACGGGAGTGTGGCTTCGCTGGTGGCGGAGCGGGCCTGGGGGGTGGGTCCGGGTGACTCGGTGTTGATGCATGCTCCGCATGCGTTTGATGTGTCGTTGTATGAGGTGTGGGTGCCGTTGGTGTCGGGTGGGCGGGTGGTGGTGGCCGGGCCGGGGCCGGTGGATGCCGGGCGGGTAAGGGAGTTCGTTGATGCCGGGGTGACGGCGCTGCATCTGACGGCGGGGTCGTTCCGGGTTCTGGCGGGTGAGGCGCCGGACTGTTTCGCGGGTTTGCGGGAGGTCCTCACGGGTGGTGATGTGGTGCCTGCCGCGTCGGTGGCGCGGGTGCGGGAGGCCTGCCCTGACCTGGCCGTGCGGCACATGTACGGTCCGACGGAGGCGACCCTGTGTGCCACCTGGCGCAGCTGGGATCCGGGCGAGCCGGTGGGCTCGGTGCTGCCCATCGGGCGCCCGCTGCCCGGACGGCGTGCGTACGTTCTCGACGCGTATCTCCAGCCGGTGCCACCGGATGTGGCGGGCGAGCTGTATCTGGCGGGCGAGGGGCTGGCGCGGGGGTATGAGGGGCAGCCGGGGTTGACGGCGGAGCGGTTCGTGGCCTGCCCGTATGTGCCGGGTGGGCAGATGTACCGCACCGGGGACCTGGTGCGGTGGTCCGCCGAAGGTGAACTCGTCTTCGTCGGGCGCGCGGATGCGCAGGTGAAGGTTCGTGGGTATCGGGTGGAGCTGGGTGAGGTGGAGGCGGCGCTGGCAGCGCACCCGGGCGTGGCCCAGGCCGTGGTCACGGCCTCGGAGACAGGCCCGGGGGAGCGGCGTCTGGTCGGTTACGTGGTGCCCAACGGGCAGGCCCTGGAGGGTGGTTCCGTACGGGAGTACGTGGCGAAGGTCCTCCCGGAGTACATGGTTCCCGCTGTGGTGATGGTGCTGGACGTGCTGCCGGTGACGCGGAACGGCAAGGTGGACCGTGCGGCGCTGCCTTCGCCGGACTTCGCGGGCCGGGTGACCGAACGTGAACCCGCTACGGAGGCGGAGAAGGCCCTCTGTGTGCTGTTCGCCGAGGTTCTGGGGCTTGAGCGGGTCGGCGTGGAGGACAGCTTCTTCGAGCTGGGCGGCGACTCCATCATGTCGATGCAGCTGGTCGCCCGGGCCCGCCGCGCCGGACTCGTCCTCAAGGTCCAGGACGTGTTCGAGTGCGAGTCCCCGGCGGGGCTCGCTGCCGCTGCGGGAGCCACGGGCGAGGGAACGGCCGTACCGGGCGACGGCGTGGGCGAGGTGCCTTGGACGCCGGTGATGCGGGAGTTGGGGCGCTGGGCGGCGGACCCGGGGCTGGCGCAGTGGACGGTGGTGGGTGCCCCGCCGGGCCTTGGTCTCGATGTCCTGGCGGCCGGTCTCGATGTCGTCCTGGACACGCACGACATGCTGCGGGCGCGGGTGGCCGAGGACTTCACCCTGGTCGTGCCGGAGGCGGGTTCGGTGGACGCGACCGCTCTGGTCACCCGCGTGGACGGGACGGGCGGCGACCTGGACGAGATCGCGGACCAGGCGGCCCGGGAGGCGGTGGGGCGTCTGGACCCGGCGGCGGGTGTGATGGTCCAGGCGGTGTGGGTGGACGCGGGACCGGACCTGGTCGGCCGACTCGCGCTCGTAGCCCACCACTTGGTGGTCGACGGCGTGTCCTGGCGCCTCCTCCAGCCGGACCTCCGTGCCGCCTGCGAGGCGCTGGCCGCCGGTCGGGAGCCGGAGCTCGAACCCGTGGGCACGTCGTTCCGGAGCTGGGCCCGCCTGCTCGCCGAACGCGTACCCACAGCCGAACTCGACGCCTGGATGCGGCACGTTGCGGTGCCGGAAACCACGCCGGCCGCCCGCGAGGTGAACCCGCAGCGGGACACGGCGGCCACGATGACGCACCAGACCTGGACGGTCACAGGCGACACGGCCGTCCACCTGGTGAGCAGGGCACCTGCCGCCTTCCACTGCGGTGTGCGGGAGGTGCTCCTTGCCGGGCTCGCGGGCGCGGTGGCGCGACACCGGCCGTCGGCGGCCGACGGGCTGCTGATCGACATCGAGGGCCACGGCCGTGAACCCCTGGAGGGGGTCGAACTCACCCGCACAGTCGGGTGGTTCACCAGCTCGCACCCCATCCGCGTCGAGCTGGGCGGCGTCGACCTGGACGAGGCCCTGACCGGTGGCCCGGCGGCGGGTGCGCTGCTGAAGACGGTGAAGGAGCAGTCCCGGACCCTCCCGGGTGACGGGCTCGGTTACGGCCTGCTGCGGCACCTCGACCCCGCGACGGCCGAAGCCCTCGCCGCCCTGCCCCGCGCCCGGGTCGGCTTCAACTACCTCGGCCGCTTCACCACCGACGGCGACGGCGAAGCCGCCTGGCAGCTCACCGGAGCCATCGGCGGCACGATCCCCCCGGACACCCCCGCCCTCCACGCCCTGGAAGCGAGCGCCACCGTCCAGGACACCAGGGACGGCCCGACGGTCACCGTCACCCTCGGCTGGCCGACGAACGTCCTGGACGCACGGGCGGCGGAGGACCTGGGCCGGGCCTGGTGCGCACTGCTCGGCGGGATCGCCGCACACACCGGCCGCCCCGGGGCCGGTGGGCACACGCCTTCAGACTTCCCGCTCCTCGACCTCACGCAGCGGGCCGTCGCGGAACTCGAAGAGCAGGCCCAGGAGTTGGCGGACATCTGGCCGCTGTCACCGCTCCAGGAAGGGATGCTCTTCCACGCCGCGTACGACGACGAGGGGCCCGACGTCTACCAGACGCAGCGGCTGCTCGCCCTCGAAGGCCCCTTGGACGCGGGGCGCCTGCGCGCGTCGTGGGAGGCGCTGCTCGCCCGGCACGCCGTGCTGCGGGCGGGCTTCCACCGGCCGACGTCGGGTGAGGCCGTACAGGTCGTCGAGCGGACCGTCGAACTGCCCTGGCGCGAGGCCGACGTGTCCGGGCTTCCTGAGGCCGAGGCGTCGGCTGCCGCGGACCGGCTCGCGGCCGATGAGCTGGACCGCAGGTTCGACCTGTCGCGGCCGCCGTTGCTCCGGCTGCTGCTGGTCCGCCTCGGCGAGAACCGCCACCGCCTCGCTCTCACCTGCCACCACATCCTCCTGGACGGCTGGTCGATGCCGGTCGTCCTCCATGAGGTGTCCGCCCTGTACGCGGCCGCCGCCGACGCCTCGGGCCTCGCGCGGGCGACCTCCTACCGGGCCTATCTGACCTGGCTCGCCGGGCAGGACGGGGCGGCGGCGCATGCCGCCTGGGACGCGGAGTTCACGGGCGCCGAGGGCCCGACGCTGGTGGCCCCCGCCGACCCCGGCCGGTCCCCGGTGACGCCCGAGGTGGTCTCGGCGGAGCTGTCCCTGGAACGGACCGGGCAACTGAACGCGTGGGCGCGTACCGCGGGCCTCACCGTGAACACGGTGGCCCAAGGCGCGTGGGCCCTGGTCCTGGCCCGGCTCGCCGGGCGCACGGACGTGGTGTTCGGCGGCACGGTCGCCGGGCGCCCGCCGGAGCTGCCGGGCGTGGAGTCGATGGTGGGCCTGTTCATCAACACCCTCCCGGTCCGCGTCCGCCTCGACGCCGGGCAGCCGGTCGTCGACATGCTCCGCACGCTCCAGGAACACCAGTCGGTCCTCACGGCGCACCAGCACGTGGGCCTGCGGGACATCAGGGAACTGGCGGGCTCCGGCGCGGTGTTCGACACGATGCTGATGTTCGAGAACTACCCGCGCGGCTCGGTCGCCCTCACCGGCCCCGGCCGGGGCGCCGCCGACGTCACGATCGAGCGGCTCAACACGGTGGCCGGCACCCACTACCCGCTCGCCGTCGGTGTCGTCCCCACCGAGCCGCTGCGGGTCGTGGTGACCTACCGGCCGGACCTGTTCGACCGGAGCCGGGCCACCTCGATCGCGGAGCGCGTCGTACGGGTCCTTGAGCAGCTGATCGCCACTCCCTCCGCCCCGGTCGCCCGCGTGGACGTCCTCACCGCGTCCGAGTACGGCCTCGTCCTGGAGGAGTGGGGTACGGCGCCGGGCGAGGGCCCGCAGGCTCTGGTGCCCGAGCTGGTGGCGGGCAGGGTGACGTCGGCGCCGGACGCCGTGGCGCTGCACGGGGTTGATCGCTCCTTGTCGTATGGGGAGTTGTGGGTGGAGTCGGGTCGTTTGGCGGCGTACCTCGCGCGTGTGGGTGTGCGGTGCGGTGACCGGGTGGCCGTGGTGTTGGAGCGGTCGGTCGATGTGGTGGTGGCGTTGTTGGGGGTGTGGCGTGCGGGGGCGGCGTATGTCCCGGTGGACGCGTCGGCTCCGGTGGAGCGGGTGGGCTTGGTGCTGGGCGACTGTGCTCCGGCGGCGGTGCTCTGCACCCGGGCGACACGCGAAGCGGTGCCGGAGGTCGATGCCCGTGTCGTGGTCCTCGACGACCCTTCCACCGCAAGCCAGTTGGCGGCCGAGCGCGAGGTCCCGACGGGCACTCAGGTGTGCCCTGACGATGTGGCGTACGTGATGTACACGTCGGGTTCGACGGGTGTGCCCAAGGGTGTGGCGGTGCCGCACGGGAGTGTGGCTTCGCTGGTGGCGGAGCGGGCTTGGGGGGTGGGACCGGATGATGCGGTCCTGATGCATGCTCCGCATGCGTTCGATGTGTCGTTGTATGAGGTGTGGGTGCCGTTGGTGTCGGGTGGGCGGGTGGTGGTGGCCGGGGCGGGGCCGGTGGATGCCGGGCGGGTAAGGGAGTTCGTGGCCGCTGGGGTGACGGCGTTGCATCTGACGGCGGGTTCCTTCAGGGTTCTCGCGGGTGAGGCACCGGACTGTTTCGCGGGTCTGCGGGAGGTCCTCACGGGTGGTGATGTGGTGCCCGCCGCGTCGGTGGCGCGGGTGCGGGAGGCCTGCCCCGGTCTGGCCGTGCGGCACATGTACGGTCCGACGGAGGCGACCCTGTGTGCTACCTGGCGGAGCTGGGGGCCGGGGGAGTCGGTGGGTTCGGTGCTGCCCATCGGGCGCCCGCTGCCCGGACGGAAGGCATACGTCCTGGACGCTTTCCTGCGCCCGGTGCCGCCCGAGACGGACGGCGAGTTGTATGTGGCGGGCGAGGGGCTGGCGCGGGGGTATGAGGGGCAGCCGGGGCTGACGGCGGAGCGGTTCGTGGCCTGCCCGTACGTGCCGGGTGGGCAGATGTACCGCACCGGGGACCTGGTGCGGTGGTCCGCCGAAGGTGAACTCGTCTTCGTCGGGCGCGCGGATGCGCAGGTGAAGGTTCGTGGGTATCGGGTGGAGCTGGGCGAGGTGGAGGCGGCGCTGGCAGCGCACCCGGGTGTGACCCAGGCCGTGGTCACGGCCTCGGAGACAGGCCCGGGGGAGCGGCGTCTGGTCGGTTACGTGGTGCCCAACGGGCAGGCCCTGGAGGGTGGTTCCGTACGGGAGTACGTGGCGAAGGTCCTCCCGGAGTACATGGTTCCTGCCGCGGTGCTGGTGCTGGACGTGCTGCCGGTGACGCGGAACGGCAAGGTGGACCGTGCGGCGCTGCCTTCGCCGGACTTCGCGGGCCGGGTGACCGAACGTGAACCCGCTACGGAGGCGGAGAAGGCCCTCTGTGTGCTGTTCGCCGAGGTTCTGGGGCTTGAGCGGGTCGGCGTGGAGGACAGCTTCTTCGAGCTGGGCGGCGACTCCATCATGTCGATGCAGCTGGTCGCCCGGGCCCGCCGCGCCGGACTCGTCCTCAAGGCGCAGGACGTCTTCGAGCACGAGACACCGGCCGGGCTCGCGGCGACGGCGGAGTCCGCGACCGGCGGCACACCTGCCGCAGGGGACGGGGTGGGCGAGGTCCCGTTCACGGCCGCGATGCGGGAGTTGGGGCGCTGGGCGGCCGACCCGGAGTTCGCGCAGTGGACGGTGGTGGGCGCCCCGCCCGGCCTCGGCCTCGACGTCCTGGCCGCCGGTCTGGGCGTCGTCCTGGACACGCACGACATGCTCCGGGCCCGGGTGGTCGACGACGTCACCCTGATCGTGCCGGAGACGGGCTCCGTCGACGCGACCGCCCTGGTCACCCGCGTGGAAGCGAGCGGCAGCCCACTCGAAGAGACCGCCGCCCAGGCGGCCCGGGAGGCGGTGGGGCGCCTCGACCCGGCGGCGGGCGTGATGGCCCAGGCCGTGTGGGTGGACGCCGGGCCGGACGCGGTCGGCCGGCTCGTCCTCGTCGTGCACCACCTGGTCGCGGACGGCGTGTCCTGGCGCGTCCTGCTGCCGGACCTCCGTACCGCCTGCGAGGCTCTCGCGGCCGCACGGGAGCCGGAGCTCGAACCCGTGGGCACGTCGTTCCGGAGCTGGGCCCGCCTGCTCGCCGAACGCGTACCCACAGCCGAACTCGACGCCTGGGCGCGGCACGTCGACGTACCCGAGAACCCGTTGAGCGAACGGGAGTTGGACCCCGCGCTGGACACGGCCGCGAGCATGCGGCGGGAGTCGTGGACCGTGCCGGAGCCGTACGCGCGCACCCTTCTGGACGAGACGCCGACGGCCTTCCACTGTGGTGTGCGGGAGGTGCTGCTCGCCGGGCTCGCGGGCGCGGTGGCGCGGCACCGGCCGTCGGCGGCCGACGGATTGCTGATCGACGTCGAGGGTCACGGCCGTGAACCCCTGGAAGGGGTGGACCTCTCGCGGACGGTGGGGTGGTTCACCAGCTCGCACCCCATCCGTGTCGAGCTGGGCGGCGTCGACCTGGACGAGGCCCTGGCCGGTGGCCCGGCGGCGGGTGCGCTGCTGAAGACGGTGAAGGAGCAGTCCCGGACCCTCCCGGGCGACGGGCTCGGCTACGGCCTGCTGCGGCACCTCGACCCCGTCACGGCCGAAGCCCTCGCCGCCCTGCCCCGCGCCCGGATCGGCTTCAACTACCTCGGCCGCTTCACCACCGGCGGCGACGGCGAAGGCCCCTGGCGGCTCACCGGAGCCATCGGCGGCGCGGCGGCCCCGGGCATGCCCGCCCTGCACGCGCTCGAAGCGGCCGTCGCCGTGCGGGACGGCGAAGAGGGGCCCGCGCTGACCCTCACGCTCAGCTGGCCGGAGCGGCTCCTCGACGAAGAGGCCGTCCACGGCATCGCCCGGACCTGGTGCGCACTGCTCGGCGGGATCGCCGCACACACCGGCCGCCCCGGCGCCGGTGGGCACACGCCCTCCGACTTCCCGCTGCTCGCCCTCGACCAGCACGCCGTGGCCGAACTGGAGTCGCGCGTACCGCAGTTGGTGGACGTCTGGCCGCTGTCGCCGCTCCAGGAAGGGCTGCTGTTCCACGCGGCGTACGACGCGCAGGGGCCGGACCTGTACGAAGGGCGGCGCGTCCTCGCCCTGGACGGGCCCCTCGACGTGGCGCGGCTGAAGGCGTCCTGGCGGGCCCTGTGCGAGCGGCATCCAATCCTGCGCGCGAGCTTCCACGAGACGGCGTCGGGGCAGGCCGTCCAGGTCATCGCCCCGGACGTCGAACTGCCCTGGCGCGAGGTCGACTTGAGCACGCTCGGCGCCGACGGGGCGCGGGCCGCCCTCGACCGCCTCGTCGACGAGGAGCGGGAGCGGCGCCTCGACGTGACCACGGCCCCGCTGCTGCGGCTCACCCTGGCCAAGCTCGGCGAGAACCGGCACGCGCAGATCGTCACCAACCACCACATCGTCACGGACGGCTGGTCCCTGCCCGTGCTCATCGGCGAGATGTCCGCGCTCTACCGGGCGGGCGGCGACGCGCGGGACCTGCCCCCGGCCACCTCCTTCCGCGCGTACCTGGCCTGGCTCGGGCGGCAGGACAAGGAGGCGGCGCGGACGGCCTGGCGGGAGGAGTTCGCGGACACGGACGGGCCGACGCTCGTGGCGCCCGAGGACGTCACGCGGGAACCCGTCGTGCCCGCCCGCGTACCGTTCGAGCTGACCGAGGAGCTCACTGCCGCGGTGACCGACCTCGCGCGCACCCGGGGCGTCACGGTGAACACCGTGGTGCAGACCGCCTGGGCCCTGCTCGTCGCACGCCTCACGGGCCGCACGGACGTGGTGTTCGGCGCGACCGCCGCGGGCCGCCCCGCCGAACTGCCACGCGTGGAATCCATGGTCGGCCTGTTCCTCAACACGCTTCCGGTGCGCGTGCGGCTCGACGGCGGGCAGCCTGTCGCCGCCCTGCTCGCGGACCTCCAGCGGCGGCAGGTGGCCCTCATGGCCCACCAGCACGTCGGCATGCCCGAGATCCGCCGCCTCGCGGGTCCCGGCGCCGCCTTCGACGCGCTGCTCGTGTACGAGAGCTATCCGCGGCCCGTGCTCGCGGAGCCCTCGCCCGACACGCTGACCATCCGGCCCGGCGGCACACCGGAGGACACCGGCCACTACCCGCTGACGCTGATCGCCGTGCCCGGGGAGCGGCTGCACGGCGAACTCATCCACCGGCCCGACGTGTTCACACGCGCCTGGGCCGAGGAGCTGACCGCGTCCCTCGCCCACGTCCTCACCCAGCTGACGGCGGACCCGGACGCCCCCGTGGCGCGCGTCAGGGCGCTGAGCGCCGCACGGCACGAACAGGTCGTGCGCGCCTGGAACCAGGACCGCGCCACCGTCGACGCGGCGCCACTGCCCGAGCTGTTCCGGCGCCGCGCGGAGCGCTCGCCCGACGCCGTGGCCCTGGCGTGCCGCGCGCCGGACGGGGCCGAACAGGAGCTGACGTACGCGCGCCTCGCGGACCGGGCCGGACGCCTGGCCCGCCACCTCAGGGACGCCGGAGTGCGGCCGGAGACGCGCGTCGCCGTGCTCGTGCCGCGCTCGGCCGCGATGGTGGAGGCCGTGCTCGCCGTGACCATGGCGGGCGGCGCCTTCGTACCCGTCGACCCCGGCCACCCGGCGCACCGCGTCGCGTACGTGCTGCGCGACGCCGGGCCCGCCGTGCTGCTGTGCACCGCCCGGACCGCGGCGGCGGTGCCCGACGGCTTCCCGGGACACGTCGTCGTCCTGGACGAACCGGCCGTCGCGGCCGCCGTGGCCCGGCAGCAGGGCGGCCCCCCGCACGACGTGCCCCTGGCCCCGGCCAACGCCGCGTACGTCATCTACACCTCCGGCTCGACGGGCAGGCCCAAAGGCGTCGTCGTCACCCACGGCGGCCTCGCGCACCTGGCGCGGGCCCAGATCGAACGGTTCGCGGTACGGCCGGACGCGCGCGTGCTCCAGTTCGCCTCGCTCGGCTTCGACGCGGCGGTGTCCGAGCTGTGCATGGCCCTGCTGTCCGGCGCCACGCTCGTCGTGCCCGGCGCCGACGAGCTGCCGCCGCACGTCACGCTCACGGACGCGCTGCGGCGGTGGCGCGCCACCCACGTCACCGTCCCGCCCGGCGTCCTCGCCACGGAGGACGAACTGCCCCCGGACCTGACGACGCTGGTGGTGGCCGGGGAGGCCTGCCCCGCCGCCCTCGTCGACCGCTGGTCGGCCGGGCGGCGCATGGTGAACGCCTACGGGCCCACCGAGGTGACCGTGTGCGCCGCCATGAGCGAACCCCTCGCGCCCGGCGCCGCCACCGTGCCCATCGGCCGCCCCCTGACGAACGCACGCGTGTACGTCCTGGGCGCCTTCCTCCAGCCGCTGCCGCCGGGCACGGCCGGGGAACTGTACGTCGCGGGCCCCGGACTCGCCCGCGGCTACGGCGGCCGGGCCGCGCCGACCGCCGAACGCTTCGTGGCCTGCCCGTTCGAGCCCGGCGCACGCATGTACCGCACCGGGGACCTGGCACGCTGGACCGAACAGGGCGAACTCGTCTTCGCCGGGCGCGCGGACGCCCAGGTCAAGGTGCGCGGCCACCGCGTCGAGCCGGGCGAGGTCGAAGCCGCCCTCACCGCCCACCCCGACGTCGCCCAAGCCGCCGTCGTGGCGCGCGAGGACCGGCCGGGGGAGCGGCGCCTGATCGCGTACGTCGTGGCGCGGCGGACGGATCCCGGAGCGGCCGCGCCGCCCGGAAACAGCGAACTGGCCGCAGCCCTGCGGGACTTCGCCGCCGAGCGGCTTCCCGGCCCCATGCTGCCCGCCGCCTACGTGCCGCTCGCCGAGCTGCCGCTCACCGCGAACGGCAAGCTCGACCGGGCCGCGCTGCCCGCCCCCGACGTCGCGGGCCCGGCCACGGGACGCGCGCCGCGCACCCCCGCCGAGACCGTCCTGTGCGCCCTGTACGCCGACGTCCTCGGCCTGCGCCGGGTCGGCGCCGACGACAGCTTCTTCGCCCTCGGCGGCGACTCGATCTCCTCGATGCAGCTGGCGTCCCGCGCCCGGCGCGCCGGACTCGTGCTCACCCCGCGCCAGGTCTTCGAGGAGAAGACGCCCGAACGCCTCGCGGCCGTGGCCGGGACCACCGCGCCCGACGGGCCCGACGCCGAGGACGTCGCCGTCGGCGAGGTGCCCTGGACGCCGGTGGCACGGGAGCTGGGGGAGCACGCCCTGCGCCCCGGGTTCGCGCAGTGGGCCGCCGTCGCCGCCCCGCCGGGGCTCGGCCGGGACGTCCTGGCCGCCGGGGTCGCCGCGCTCCTGCGCACCCACCACATGCTGCGGGCCCGCGTGGCCGAAGGGCCCCGGCTCGTCGTCGGCGCCGCGGACACGGTGACCGCCGACGACCTGGTGCGCCGCGTCGACGCGCGGGACGCCGCCACCGGGGAGTTCGACGAACTCGCCGGACGCGCCGCACGTGACGCCGTCGGGCGCCTCGACCCGGCGGCGGGCACCCTGCTCCAGGCGGTGTGGCTGGACGCCGGGCCCGAGCGGACCGGCCGGGTCGTCCTCGCCGTGCACCACCTCGCTGTGGACGGCGTGTCCTGGCGGATCCTCCTGCCGGACCTCGCCCAGGCCTGCCGGGCCGCGGCGGCCGGAGACGAACCCGCGCTCGACCCGCCCGGCACCTCGTTCCGGCGCTGGGCGCGCCTCCTCGCCGAACGCGCCGCCGCACCGGACCGCGTCGCCGAACTGGCCGGGTGGGCCGCCCTCCTGGACACCGGCGAACCGCTCCTGGGAGAGCGCGCCCTGGACCCGGCCCGGGACACCGCCGCGACCGTGCGGCGCACCACGTGGACCGTGCCCGCCGCACAGGCGGCCACCCTCGCGGGCACCACGCCGGCGCTGTTCCACTGCGGGGTGCACGAGGTGCTGCTCGCCACCCTCGCGGGCGCCGTCGCGCGGACGCGGCCGCACGCCGCCGCCCTCCTCCTCGACGTCGAGGGCCACGGCCGCGAGCCCGTCGACGGCGTCGACCTGTCCCGCACCGTCGGCTGGTTCACCAGCGCCCACCCCGTACGCCTCGACGTGCGCGGCGTCGACCTGGACGGCGCGCGGGCCGGAGGCCCGGCGAGCGGCGCCCTCCTGAAGCAGGTCAAGGAGCAGGCGCGGGCCGTCCCCGGCGACGGCCTGGGCCACGGACTGCTGCGCCACCTCAACCCCGCGACGGCGGACGCCCTCGCCGCCCTGCCCCGCCCGCAGATCGGCTTCAACTACCTCGGACGCTTCCCGGCAGGACCCCGCACAGGACCGCCCGTGCCCTGGCAGCCGACCGGGAACATCGGCGGCGGCGCCGACCCGGACATGCCGTCCACCCACGCCCTGGAGGCGGGCGCGGTCATCGTGGACACTGCTGACGGACCCGAACTCACCCTGTCCCTCAGCTGGCCGCGCGGCGCGCTCGCCGAGGCCACCGGACAGCGGATCGGCCAGGCCTGGCTCGACCTGCTCGCGGGCCTCGCCACCCACACCACCGCCCCCGCCGCCGGGGGCCACACCCCGTCCGACTTCCCCCTCCTGGACCTCGCGCAGCACCAGATCGAGGAACTCGAAGCCGGGCTCACCGACGACCAGCCCTGACCCGCGCCGCCCACGCCGTGCCGAGGAGAGAAGCGATGACCCGATCCCCAGTCGAGGACGTGTGGCCGCTGTCGCCGCTACAGGAAGGCCTGCTGTTCCACGCCGCCTTCGACGACCAGGGACCCGACGTCTACACCGTGCAGTCCACGCTCGCGCTCGAAGGCCCCCTGGACGAGGCCAGGCTGAGGGCGACCTGGGCCGCGCTCCTCGACCGGCACGCCGCGCTGCGCGCCTGCTTCCGGCAGGTCAGCGGCGCCCGCAGGGTGCAGGTCATCGCCCGCCACGTCACCCTGCCCTGGCGCACGGAAGACCTGTCCCGCCTCCCCGGGGCCGAGGCCCGCGCCGCCCTGGAACGCCTCGCCGAACAGGAGCGCGCCGAACGCTTCGACCTGGCCAAGGCCCCGCTGCTGCGCGTGCTCCTCGTCCGCCTCGCCGCGCACCGGCACCGCCTGGTGCTCACCAGCCACCACATCCTCATGGACGGCTGGTCCGCGCCCGTGCTCGTCGCGGAGCTCACCGCCGCCTACGCGCACGGCGGCGACACCGCGCGCCTGCCCCGCACCACCTCCTACCGCGACTACCTGCTGTGGCTCGGCAAGCAGGACAAGGAGGCCGCCCGGGCCGCCTGGCGCGCGGAGTTCGACGGCGCCGCCGAGCCGACCCTGGTCGCCCCCGCCGTCCCGGACCGCCCGCCCGCCTTCCCCGGCCACGTCGGCGGCGACCTGCCGCCCGCGCTCGGCCGGGGCCTCACCGAGCTGGCCCGCACCCACGGCCTGACCGTCAACACCGTGGCGCAGGGCGCCTGGGCCCTGGTCCTCGCCCGCCTCGCCGGGCGCACGGACGTGGTGTTCGGCGCGACCGTGGCGGGCCGCCCCGCCGAACTGCCCGGCGTGGAGTCGATGGTGGGCCTGCTCATCAACACCCTGCCGGTACGCGTGCCCCTGGACGGCGCGCAGCCAGCCGTCGAGATGCTGCGACGCCTCCAGGAGCGCCAGACCGCCCTCCTGGCCCACCAGCACCTGGGCCTCCTCGACGTCAAGGAACTCGCCGGTCCTGGCGCGGTGTTCGACACGCTCATGGTGTACGAGAGCTTCCCCCGGCCGCCCGCGGGACGGGCCCCGGACCCCGGCGCCCTGACGATCCGCCCGCACGGCTTCGCCCGGGAGGCGGCCCACTACCCGCTCACCCTCGTCGTCGCCCCCGGCGAACGCACCCACCTCAAGCTGGAGTACCGCACCGACCTGTTCGACCGCGCCACCGCCGAGGCCGCGCACGCGGGCCTGGTCCGCGCCCTGGAGCAGCTCGTCGCCGACCCCGGCGCCCCCGTGGGGAGCCTGCGCGTCACCGCCCCCGGGCGACCCGCCGGATGCGTGACACCCGGCCCCGCCCCCGGCCGGCCGGTGCCCGCGCTGATCGCCGCGCGGGCCGCGGCGTCCCCGCGCGCCGTGGCCCTCCTGGACGGCGAACGCACCTGGTCCTACGGGGAGTTGTGGGACGCGGCGGGCCGTCTCGCGGCCCACCTCGCCGCGGCGGGCGTGGCCCGCGGCGACCGCGTGGCCGTCGTGCTCGACCGGTCGGCGGACGTCGTCGTGGCCCTCCTCGCCGTCTGGCGCGCCGGAGCGGCCTATGTACCCGTCGACCCGGGGCACCCGGTGGAGCGGATCGCGACGGTCCTCGCCGACAGCGGCACCCGCGCGGTGGTCTGCGGCCGGGGCACGCGGGCCTCCGTGCCGCCCGGGCCGCGGCCCCTCGTGGTCCTCGACGACCCGGCGGTCCTCCAGCGCCTCGCCGGGTACGACGGCGGCCCCGCCGTGCCCGTGACGGCGGGCGAGACGGCGTACGTGATGTACACCTCCGGCTCCACCGGCGCCCCCAAGGGCGTCGCCGTCCCGCACGGCGCCGTGGCCGCCCTCGTCGGCGAGCCCGGCTGGCGCGTCGGCCCCGACGACACGGTGCTGCTGCACGCCCCGCACGCCTTCGACGCGTTCCTGTTCGAGGCGTGGGTCCCGCTGGCCGCGGGCGGGCGCGTCCTCGTCGCCGGGCCCGGAGTCGTCGACGCCCGGGAGATCCGCCGGTACACCGCGCGCGGCGTGACGACGCTGCACCTGACCGCGGGCACGTTCCGGGTGCTCGCGGGCGAGACACCCGCGTGCTTCACCGGCCTCAGGGAGGTCCTCACCGGCGGGGACGTGGTGCCCGCCGAGGCCGTGGCGCGGGTGCGCGCGGCCTGCCCGGACGTCGCCGTGCGGCACATGTACGGGCCGACGGAGACCACCCTGTGCTTCACCTGGCACCCCGTCGGGCCCGGCGACGAGCACCTCGCCGTGCTGCCCGTCGGCCGCCCGCTGCCCGGCCGGCAGGCGTACGTCCTGGACGCCTTCCTCCAGCCGGTGCCGCCCGGCGCGACCGGCGAGCTGTACCTGGCGGGCCCTTCGCTGGCCCACGGCTACTGGCGGGCGCAGGGCCCGACCGCCGAGCGCTTCGTGGCCTGCCCGTTCCCGTCCGGCACCCCCGGCGCGCGCATGTACCGCACCGGTGACCTGGCCCGCCGCACCGCCGACGGCGAGCTGGTGTTCGTGGGCCGCGCCGACGCGCAGGTGAAGATCCGCGGGTTCCGCGTGGAGCTCGGCGAGGTCGAGGCGGCCCTCGCCGCGCACCCCGACGTCGCCCAAGCGGTGGCCGTCGCCCGCGACGACGGGCCCGGCGGGCGCCGCCTCGTCGGCTACGTCGTCCCCTCCGCCGCCGCGGGCGTCGACCCGCAGGACGTCCGCGAGCACGCCGCCAAGCGTCTGCCCCCGTACATGGTCCCCGCCGCCGTGCTCACCCTCGGCGCCCTGCCCGTGACCCGCAACGGCAAGGTCGACCACGCGGCCCTGCCCGCCCCCGACTTCGCCGAACGCGTCACCGGCGGCAGGCCCCGCACCGCCGCCGAGGAGACGCTGTGCCGTCTCTTCGCCGAAGTGCTCGACCTCCAACGGGTCGGCTCCGACGACAACTTCTTCGACCTCGGCGGGGACTCGGGCCTGGCCATGCGCCTCGCCGGGCGCATCCGCGAGGAGTTCGACGCGGAGCTGCCCATCCGCCAGTTCTTCGGCGCCCCCACCCCCGCCGGAGTCGCCCGGCTCCTGGCCACCAAGGCGCGCCCCGTGCTCGCGCCCGCCCCCGACCGGGGCGACGCCCCCGTCACCGCGGGCCAGCTGCGCACCTGGCTCCTCGCGCGCCTCGACGACGAGTCGGGCCTCGACCGCGTCCCGGTGGCGCTGCGGCTCAGCGGCGACCTCGACCAGGAGGCGCTGCGCTCGGCCCTCGCGGACGTCGCGGCCCGCCACGACGTGCTGCGGACGCTCTTCCCGGGCGCCCACGGCGGGGAGCTGCGCCAACAGGTCCAGCGGGCGGACGCGGCACCCCGGCCCGGCACCGCCGAGCCGCCGTTCCTGACCGTCGCACCCGCCGACGAGGCCGGGCTGCCCGAGCTGATCGCCGAGCACGTCCGGCGCCCGTTCGACCTGGCCCGGCACACCCCCTGGACGCGGCACCTGTTCACGCTGTCCGACACCGAGCACGTCCTGCTCCTCGTGCTGCACCGCATCGCGGCGGACGACGCGTCCCTGGAGGTGCTCCTGCGCGACCTGGCCACCGCCTACGGCGCGCGCCGCGAGGGCCGCGTCCCCGAACGCGCCCCGCTGCCCGTGCAGTTCACCGACTACGCCCACTGGGAGCGGGAGCTGCTCGACGGCGAGAGCCGCCGCGACAGCCTCGTCAACGCCCAGCTCGCCCACTGGCGGGCCGCCCTCGCGGGCACCGGTGCCGAACTGGTGCTGCCCGCCGACCGCCCCCGGCCCCCGGTCGCCTCCCACCGCGCGGGCACGGTCCCGCTCCGCCTGGACCCCGAGGCGCACGCCCGCGTCGCCGACGTGGCCGAGGAGGCCGGGACGACGGTGTTCACCGTGGTGCACGCGGCCCTCGCCCTGCTGCTGTCCCGGCTCGGCGCGGGCGACGACATCACCGTCGGCACGCTCGTGCCGCGCCGCGACGACCCGGGCCTCGAAGGCGTCGTGGGCCCCTTCGTGGGCCCCCTCGCCCTGCGCACCGACGTGTCCGGCGACCCCACCTTCGGCGAACTCGTCGGCCGGGCGCGGGAGTCGTACCAGGAAGCGGCCGGAAACCGCGACGTGCCCTTCGAGCGGCTCATCGACGCCCTCGACACGCCGCCCTCCCTGGCCCGCCATCCGGTCTTCCAGGTCCTCCTCGACGTCCGCGACAGCATCGCCGACGCGTGGGACCTCTGGGAGCTGCCGGGCGTGCGCTCCACCCGCCTGGACACCGGGGCGCCGGCCACCGAGCTCGACCTGTCCGTCGAGCTCACCGAGCGGTATCTGTCCGACGGCGACTTCGGCGGCCTCGAAGGGCGCCTCCGCTACGCCGCCGAGCTGTTCGACGAGGCCACCGCCGACGCGTTCGCCCGCCGCCTCGTCCGCGTCCTGCACCAGGCCGTCGCCGACCCCGAGGTGCGTCTCGGCGCGGTCGACGTCTTCGTGGACGAGGCCGAACGCGCGCGGGCGGGCGCCCTCGCCGCCGCCACCGTGGAAGACCCGCGCGCCGACACCGTCCCCCGCCTCTTCGCCGAGCGCGCGGCATCCGACCCCGGCGCCGTCGCCGTCGTCGACCAGCGCGTCCCCGGCATGTACGAGGCGTCCATGACGTACGGGACGCTGGACGCGGCCGCCGACGGCCTCGCCCGGCGCCTCACCGCCCTCGGCGCCGGACCGGAGCGCGTGGTCGTCGTGGCGGTACCGCCCACGCTGACGCTGGTCGTCGCGCTGCTCGGCGTCCTGAAGGCGGGCGCCGCCTGCCGCTTCGCCGACCCGGCGCGGCCCGTGGAACCCGGCGAAGGCCCCCGCCCCGCCGCGCTCGTGCACGACGCCACCGCCGCCGCGCCCGTGGCCGCGGGGATACCGCTCCTCGCCCTCGACGACCCGGCGTCGGGCGCGACGGAAGCAGGGGCCGGGCCGGGGCGGGCGGAGGCCTCCGGCCCTGGGGCCGCGCCCGGGGGCGGGGCGGCTGGCTGCGCCCCTGGGGAGGCGCCCGGGGACGGAGCGGCTGACAGCGCCCGCACGGCACCCCCCAACGCCCCCGGCCCCGCACGCCCCTTGCACCCCGACCACCCCGCCCTCGTCCTCGGAGCCGGTGCCACCGTCCTCACGCACCGCGCCCTCACCGCCCGCGCGTCGCAGGCCCCGCGCCCCGGCGACCCCGTACCGCTGGACAGCGCGGACCCGCCCGCGGAGCTCGCGGTGGCGCTGCTCGCCGCACTCTGCGCGGGCGCCGAGGTGCGCCTCGGGGCGGGCGGGGCCCCGGCCGCCGGCGGCCACGGCACGCCGGAGACCGGCGGCACCTGGCTGCGGCTCGCGGGCGCCGCCGAGGAGGGAACGGCCGCCACCGGCCACCCCGTCGACCCCGCCCGCGCCCGTGTCCTGGACGACTTCCTGCGGCCCGTGCCCCCGGGCGCGACCGGCGACCTGTACGTCGCGGGACCCGTGCTCGCCCGCGGCTACGCGGACCGGCCCGCTGCCACCGGCGAGCGGTTCGTCGCCGACCCCCACGGCACCCCGGGCACGCGGATGTTCCGCACCGGCGACCGCGCGCGGTGGACCGCCACCGGCGAACTGGCCCTGCGCCGCGCCCCCGAGACGGCCGGACGGCGGCGCCCGGGGCAGACCCGCGGCGACCTCGACGTGCTGCTCCCGCTGCGCCCCGAGGGCAGCCGCCCGCCACTGTTCTGCCTGCACCCCGGCATGGGTCTGAGCTGGGGCTACGCGGCGCTCCTGCCGTACCTCCCCGCCGACGTGCCGCTCTACGGGATCCAGGCCCGGGGCCTCGCCCGCCCCGAGCGGCTGCCCGGCAGCATCGAGGAGATGGCCGCCGACTACGCGGAGGAGATCCGCACGGTCCAGCCCACCGGCCCCTACCACCTCCTCGGCTGGTCCGTCGGCGGCACCCTCGCCCAGGCCGTCGCCACCCGCCTCGAAGAGCTCGGCGAAGAGGTCGCGCTGCTCGCCCTGCTCGACGCCTACCCCCACAGCTCCGCCAAGTCGCGGCTGCGCGGCGAGAACGATCAGGCCGACGACACGGGCTCCGACGGCTACGCCCTGCTCAAACGGGACGAGGGCGGCATCGCCGACCTCTACCGCTCGACCGGCCTGGGCGCGCAGCCCCTCGCCAACCTGGAGAAGGTGCTGCGCAACATGGCCGCCTTCACGCCCACCCACACCCCCCGCCCCTTCGGCGGCGACCTGCTCCTCTTCGTCGCGACCGAGGACCGCCCGGACGACCTGCCGGCCGCCGCCGCGGCGGACAGCTGGCGGCCGTACGTCCAGGGCGCCGTACGGCCGTACGACATTTCCGCCGGCCACTACGACATGCTCAAACCCGGTCCCCTGTCACACGTGGGACGCGTCGTCACCGAAACACTCCGGATCCACGGGAATTCCCGAAAGGACTGAACCATGACCAATCCCTTCGACAATGAGAACGGCAGCTTCCTCGTCCTGGTCAACGACGAGGGCCAGCATTCGCTGTGGCCGGTATTCGCGGAGATTCCCGACGGCTGGACCACCGCGCACGGGGCGGCGGGCCGCGAGGAATGCCTCGCGTACATCGAGGAGAACTGGACGGACATGCGGCCCAAGAGCCTCGTGGCGGAGATGGACAGGACCGCGGCACCCTAGCGGCCGCGGCGATGACCACGGAATCCATCGCGACCGTCGCCATCGGCGACGTCGCCCTCATCGTCGTCGCGTCCCGGCTGCTCGGCGCGCTCGCCCGCCGCTGCGGCCAGCCCGCCGTCATCGGGCAGATCGCGGCGGGCATCGCGCTCGGGCCGACGCTCCTCGGACGGCTGCCGGGCGACCTGACGGGCCGTCTCTTCCCGGCGGAGGTCCTGCCGTTCCTCACCGTGCTCTCCCAGATCGCCATCGTGATCTTCATGTTCGTGGTGGGCTACGAGATGGACGCGCGGCAGCTGCGGCAGGGCGGCAGAGCCGCGGCGACCGTGGCCCTGTGCGCGTTCCTCGTGCCCGCGGGCATCGGCGCGGGCACCGCGGGGATGTTCCCCGGCGTGTTCGACGCGGTCCGCCCCGACGGCGTGGACGGCCGGTCGTTCTGGCTGTTCATGGCGGTCGCGCTGTCCGTCACCGCGCTGCCGGTGCTCGCCGCCGTCGTCCGCGAGCGCGGCCTCGCGGGCACCGCGCCGGGCACCGTCGCGACCACCGCGGCCGGGCTCATGGACGTCGTGGCCTGGCTGGTGCTCGCCGCCGCGCTCGCGGGCACCGGGCACGCCGCCGCGCGCTCCTGGCAGCTGTCGCTCGCGCTGCTCTCGGTGTTCGTCGCGTTCCTGTTCCTGGTCGTACGGCCGCTGCTCACGCGGTGGCTCGAACGCTCCGGGGCGCTCCGTGCCCACCAGCTCACGCTCGCCCTCGGTCTGGCCCTCGGCAGCGCCTGGGTGACCGCCGAACTGGGCCTGCACGCCGTGTTCGGCGGCCTGCTCGCGGGCATCGCCATGCCCCGCGGGGACGGGGTGCCGGACGCCGACGTGCTGCGCCCGATGGAGGAGAGCGCGGGGCTGCTCCTGCCGCTGTTCTTCGTGACCACCGGCCTGTCCTTCGACATCGGCGCCCTCGACGGGGACGGCGTCGTCCTGCTGCTCCTCGTCCTGGCGGTCGCCACCCTCGGCAAGCTCCTGCCCGGCTACGGAGCGGCCCGCCTCGCGGGCCTCGACCGGCACGACGCGGCGCTCGTCGCCGCCCTCGTGAACACCCGGGGCCTGACCGAGCTGATCGTCCTGAACGTCGCCCTCGACGCCGGGATCATCGGCGAGGAACTCTTCACCGTCCTCGTCCTCATGGCCCTGGTGACGACGTTCATGACCGGCCCGCTGATCTCGCTCGTCAGAAGGGAGGGACGCGTCGCGCGCCGGTTCCGGAAAACACCCCGGGCACCACACCCGCCCACCGGTGACATTTCCCGGAGCGCGGCGCCGGGGAATTCCCGAGTTGAAACAGACGGTGCCGACTTGAACGACCTTGGACGCGCTTGACGCGCACCCGCGGTCATTACCAGACTCGACCGAGCGCACAGGAATCCCGGGCCCGGGAAGGAATTCCGGCCACCGGGGAAACGTCGGAAAGCCCGAATGGGGAGGGAGATGACGTTGCCGGATTCCGAGGAATTCGACGTGGTGGTCGTCGGCGGAGGACCCGCAGGATCGACCCTGGCCGCGCTGGTGGCGATGCGGGGACACCGCGTCCTGGTCCTGGAGAAGGAGCACTTCCCCCGCCACCAGATCGGCGAGTCCCTGCTGCCCTCCACGGTGCACGGCGTGTGCCGCCTCACCGGCGTCGCCGACGAACTCGCCAGGGCGGGCTTCCCGCGCAAGCGCGGCGGCACCTTCCGCTGGGGCGCCAACCCCGACCCGTGGACCTTCTCCTTCGCGGTCTCGCCCCGCATGTCGGGACCGACGTCGTACGCGTACCAGGTCGAGCGGTCCAAGTTCGACGACATCCTCCTCAAGAACGCCCGCCGCGTGGGCGCCGACGTCCGCGAGGGCTGCGCCGTCCTCGACGTCGTCGCCGACGACGAGCGGGTGCGCGGCGTGCGCTACACCGACGCCGACGGCCACGAACGCCGGGCGCTCGCCGCCTTCGTCGTCGACGCCTCCGGCAACGGCAGCCGCGTCCACCAGCGCGTGGGCGGCACCCGCGCGTACTCGGAGTTCTTCCGCAGCCTCGCCCTGTACGGCTACTTCGAAGGCGGCAAGCGGCTGCCCGAACCCAACTCCGGCAACATCCTGTCCGTCGCCTTCGAGAGCGGCTGGTTCTGGTACATCCCGCTCAGCGACAGCCTCACCAGCGTCGGCGCCGTCGTCCGCCGCGAGCTCGCCGACAAGATCCGTGGCGACCGGCACCAGGCGCTCCAGGCGCTCATCGCCGAGTGCCCGCTGATCAGCGAGTACCTGGCCGACGCCCACCGGGTGACGAGCGGCCCGTACGGCGAACTGCGCGTCCGCAAGGACTACTCGTACCACCACACGACGTTCTCGCGGCCCGGCATGGTCCTCGTCGGCGACGCCGCCTGCTTCGTCGACCCGGTGTTCTCCTCCGGCGTCCACCTCGCCACCTACAGCGCGCTGCTCGCCGCCCGCTCGATCAACAGCGTGCTCGCCGGGACCGTCGACGAGCCGCGCGCCCTCAGGGAGTTCGAGGTCCGCTACCGCCGCGAGTACGGCGTCTTCTACGAGTTCCTGCTCTCCTTCTACGAGATGCACCACGACGAGGACTCCTACTTCTGGCGGGCCAAGAAGGTCACCCGGGCCGACCGGCCCGAACTGCAGTCGTTCGTCGAGCTGATCGGCGGCGTGTCCTCCGGCGAGCAGGTCCTCACCGACGCCGACGTCGTCGCCAAGCGCTTCCGGGCCGGGTCCGCGGAGTTCTCCGACGCCGTGGACGAGGTCGCGGGCAGCGCCGACGGCAGCATGGTGCCGCTGTTCAAGTCCTCCGTGGTGCGCGAGGTGATGCAGGAGGGCGGCCAGGTCCAGATGCGCGCCCTGCTCGGCGAGGACGCCGAACCGGAGGCGCCGCTGTACGGCGACGGCCTGGTGCCCTCGGCGGACGGCATGCTCTGGTGCGAGCCGCCCGGCGCGGGCGAGTGAGGTGATCCGCCCATGGCACGGCCGACCGACCTCTCCCCGCACAACCGGCGCGACCGGCTCGACCCGCTGCCGGACCTGACCCGGCTCGCCGCCGAGGCCCCGCTGACCCGCGCCGACCTCACCGACGACCCGGCGGCGGGCCCCGGCTGGCTGGTCACCGGGCCCGACGAGGTGCGGGCCGTCCTCGGCGACACCGACCGGTTCAGCACCCGCGTCGCCGCCCCGGGCGGAGCGCGGGGACGCCCCGCCCAGGTGGGCAACCTCGTCCAGTACGACCCGCCGGACCACACCCGGCTGCGCCGGCTGCTCGCCCCGGAATTCACCGTCCGGCGCATGAGCGGCCTGGAGCCCGCCGTCGAACGCGTCGTCGCGGACAGCCTGGACACCCTGGAGAAGGCCGGGTCACCGGCCGACTTCATGCGGCACGTCGCCTGGACCGTGCCCGGCCTCGTCATGTGCGAGCTGTTCGGCGTGGAGCGCGACGACCGGGCCGAACTCGCGCGGCTGCTCAAGATCGGCCGCCCCGCGTTCCGGGGGCGCGGCGCCCAGGTCACCGCGGGCGGCGCGTACATGGCGTACATGGGGCGGCTCGTGGCCCGCAAGCGCGGCGAGCCCACCGACGACCTGCTCGGCCGGGTGGTGCGCGCACACGGCGACGACGTCAGCGACGAGGAGCTGGTGGGCCTCAGCGCGTTCGTCATGGGCTCCGGCGTGGAGAACGTGGCGGCCATGCTGGGCCTCGGCCTCCTGGCCCTCCTCGACCACCCCGACCAGCTCGAACTCCTGCGCGGGCGGCCGGAGTCGACCGACCGCGCGGTGGAGGAGCTCATCCGCTACCTCTCGGTCATCCCGACCGCCTCGCCGCGCACCGCGCGCGAGGACGTGCCCCTGGGCGGCCAGGTCATCAAGGCCGGTGACCGCGTGGCCTGTTCGCTGATCGCGGCCAACCGCGCCACCCCCGAGGGCACCCCGGACCGCCTCGACCTCACCCGTGAGCCGGGCCCCCACGTGGCCCTCGGCCACGGCGTCCACTACTGCGTCGGCGCGTCCCTGGTCCGCATGGAGCTGCGCGCCGCCTACCCGGCGGTCCTGCGCCGCTTCCCCGGCCTGCGACTCGCCGTCGACCCCGCCGGGATCCGCTTCCGGCGGCAGGCCCCGTACGGCGTGGAGACACTGCCGATCAGCTGGTAGACCGCCGAATTCCCGGGAGGGAGCCATGTCCGAGGCAGCCACGTCCAGCGGCGTCGCCACGGTCGTCCACACCCGCCGCGACCGCTTCGACCCGGCCGGCGACCTGCGCGCCCTCGCCGCGCGCGCCCCCGTGAGCCGGATCGACGTCGGGCCGGGCACCGACGGGCGGCCCGTCTGGCTGGTCACAGGACACGCCGAGGTGCGCCAGGTCCTCGGTGACCACCTGCGGTTCTCCACCCGCCGCCGCTTCGGCTCCCGGACCGCGTCGGGCCGTGAACTCGGCGTCCGGCCCGACGCGATGATCGGCCAGCTCATGGACTACGACCCGCCCGAGCACACCCGCCTGCGGCAGATCCTCACCCCGGAGTTCACCCTCCGCCGCATCCGCAGGCTCCGGCCCCGCGTCGACGCCGTCATCGACGAGCGCCTCGCCGCGCTGCGCCGCGCCGGGCCGCCCGCCGACCTGGTCGACGGCTTCGCCCTGCCGGTGCCCGGCGCGGTCCTGTGCGAGCTGATCGGCGTACCGCGCGACGACCGCGCCGAGTTCCTGCGCCTGTGCCACGGCTTCCTCGCCGGTGGCGCGGCCCGCGGGCGACGGGCCGCGACGGGCGAACTCCTGTCCCGCTACGTCGCCGCGATGGTGGACCGGCAGCGCCGCGCCCCCGACGACGGCTTCCTCGGCACGCTGGTGACCGACCACGGCGCCGACGTCACCGACAAGGAACTGCGGGGCGTGTGCGTCCTCCTCGTGCTCGCCAGCCTGGACAACCTGTCGGGCATGCTGGGCCTCGGCGCCCTGCTGCTCCTGGAGCACCCCGGACAGCTGGCCCGGCTCGCCGCCGCCCACGACGACCGCGACGCCGTCGGCCGCGCCGTCGACGAACTGCTCCGCTACCTCGCGGTGCCGCACGCCCCCACCCCGCGCGTCGCGCTGACCGACGTCACCGTCGGCGAGCAGCTCGTGCGGGCGGGGGAGTACGTCATCTGCTCCCTGCCGCTGGCCAACCGCGACCCCGCGCTGCTCGCCGAGCCCGACCGCTTCGACATCGCGCGGGAGCCCGCCGCGCACGTCACCTTCGGGCACGGCATCCACCACTGCCTGGGCGCCGCCCTCGCCCGGATGCTGCTCGGCGCCGCCTATCCTGCGCTGCCGCGCGGCCTGCCCGGGCTGCGGCTCGAAGGCTCCGGGGACGCCGTCCGGTTCCGCGTCCACGCGCTGGCCCACGGCCTCGACCACCTGCCGGTGACCTGGCAGGAGCCCACCCGGTGACCGGGGAGGACGGCGGGCTGCGCGTCCACGTCGACCGCGCCCGGTGCGCGTCGTCCGGCCTCTGTCTGGCCCAGGTGCCCGAGGTCTTCGACCAGTCGGACACCGACGGCCGGGTCCTGCTGCTCGACCCGGACCCCGGCCCCGGCCTCGCCGACCGGGTGCGAGCCGCGCTCGCCCGCTGCCCGTCCGGCGCGATCACCCTGCGCGGCCCCGGAGGGCCGGGCCACGACCTGGAGGAGACCTGATGGAAGCGACCCGTACGACGACCGCGACGGCAGTCCGGGACGTCATCGCCCCGCTGTGGTGCGAGGCCCTGAACGTGCCCGAAGTCGCGGACGGCGACGACTTCTTCGCGCTCGGCGGCCACTCGCTCGCCGCCCTGCACGTGATGGCCGCCGTCGAGCAGACCTACCAGGTGGAGCTGGGCGGGATGCGCGACATCTGGGAGAACCCGACGCTCGGCGCGTTCGTCGCGGTGGTCGCCGCGCTCGTCGCCGCCTAGGCCGTGGCCGTGGAGTCCGCTCCGGTCCTGCTGCCCGCCCTCCAGGAGGGCCGGGCCCGCCTCGACGTGGCCGGGCGGAGTCTGGCGGGCGACGAACTCGCCGGGGCCGTCGGCGCGGTCGCCCGGTCGCTGGCCGGGGCCCGCCGCGTCGCCGTCGTCGCCCACCCGAGCGTGGACACCCTCGTGGGCGTCGCCGGGGTCCTCGCCGCCGGGGGCACGGCGGTCCCGCTGCACCCGGCGGCCGCCCCGCGCGAGCGCGCGCACGTGCTGCGCGACGCCGACGTCGACCTCGTCCTCGACGACGACCGGCTCGCCGCACTCACCCCGCGCGCCGCGCACACCGCGCCGCCGCCCGGGCCGCCCCCGGACGAGACGCCCGCGCTGATCCTGTACACGTCCGGCTCCACCGGGCAGCCCAAGGGCGCCGTGCTCCCGCGCCGCGCCCTCGCCGCGGGCCTGGACGCGCTCGCCGCGCTGTGGCGGTGGACCCCGGACGACGTCCTGGCGCACGCCCTGCCGCTGTCCCACGTCCACGGCCTCGTCTTCGGGGGGCTCGGACCGCTGCGGATCGGCTCGCCGCTCGTGCACACCGGCCGCTACCTCACGCCCGTGGAGGGCGCCTCCCTCTACTTCGGCGTCCCCGCCCTGTGGGGCTCCCTGGGCGCGGCCGACCTGCGGGCCCTCGGCGGCGCCCGGCTCCTGGTGTCCGGCGCGGACCGGCTGACCGGCGCGGTCGCCGAGCGCGTCCGGCGCCTCTCCGGGCACCGCCTCCTCAACCGGTACGCGATGACGGAGACCCTCGTCGTCGCCTCGCCCCGCCCGGCGGACCTCGGCGCGGACGCGGCGGCGGGCTCGGTGGGGCGCCCGGTGCCCGGCGCACGGGTGCGGCTCGACCCCGTCGACGGAGAGGTCATGGTGCGCGGCACCGGCCTGTTCTCCGGCTACGTGGGGCGCGGCCCCGCCGTGGACGGCGACGGCTGGTTCCGCACCGGCGACCTCGGCGCGTGGCTGCCGGACGGGTCCCTCGGGCTGCTCGGCCGCAAGGACACCGACCTGATCAAGAGCGGTGGCTACCGCGTCGGCGCGGGCGAGGTCGAGGACGCGCTCCTGGCCCACCCGGACGTCACCGAGGCGGCCGTCGTGGGCCTGCCCGACGACCGGCTCGGGCAGCGCGTCGCGGCCTGGATCGTCGCCGGGTCGCCGGACCGCGCGGCCCTCGCGTCCTTCCTCGCCGCCCGCCTCGCCCCGTACAAGCTGCCGCAGGAGATCCACGTCGTGGACGCCCTGCCGCGCACCGACCTCGGCAAGGTGCACAAGCGCGCACTCGTGGCCGACCGCGCCAGAAGCCCTCAAGGACAAGGGAGTTGAGAGACCCGTGCCCCAGACCTCCACGCCGCAGAACTCCACGCCCCAGACCTCCACGCCCCAGACCTCCACGCCGCAGACCTCCGTGCCCCGGACCGCCTTGCCGCAGGCCCGCGCGCCACAGGATCCCGCCCCGCCCGGCGCGCCCCGACCCCTGGACCTGCCCCTGCGCGAACCCAAGCCGCGCACCCGGGGCCAGACGATGGTCATCGACGGCGGCGCGCCCGTCCGCTGGTTCGAGGACGTCGTGGAGAGCTCGGGGGAGTTCATCGACCTGGTCAAGTTCGGCTGGGGCACCGCGCTCGTCACCTCCGGCATCAAGGCCAAGACGGAGGTGCTGCGCCAGCACCGCATCCCGTACATGTTCGGCGGGACGCTCTTCGAGGCGTACGTGCGCAAGGGCCGCTTCGACGACTACCGGGCGCTGTGCCGCGAGCACGGCTGCGGGCGCGTGGAGGTGTCCAACGGCACCATCGACCTGGCCCCGCGGCACAAGGCGCGCTACATCGCCCGGCTCGCCGCGGACTTCGAGGTCGTCTCCGAGGTCGGCTTCAAGGACCCGCGCCGCTCGGAGACGTATCCGCCGAGCCAGTGGATCGCCGACATCCGGCGCGATCTGGACGCCGGGGCGCGCGCGGTGATCCTGGAGGCGCGCGAGAGCGGCACCAGCGGCATCTGCCGGGCCGACGGCGAGGTGCGCTTCGGCCTCATCGAGGACATCCTCGACGCCGGTCCCCACCCGGACCTGCTGATCTTCGAGGCGCCCACGAAGGGGCTCCAGACGTACTTCATCCAGCGCGTCGGCCGCCGGGTGAACCTCGGCAACGTCGCCCTCGACGACGTCATCGCCCTGGAGACGCTCCGCCTGGGCCTGCGCGCCGACACGCTCCTCGACGACCCCGCGGGCCCGGCGGAGCCCGAGCGCCCCACCGGCTCCGGCGAGCCCCCCGCCGACTCCCGGGAGAGCCCGTGAGGAACTCCGCCGACGCCTTCCACATCGCCGTCCCGGCCCGCGACCTGGACGCCGCCGCGCACTTCTACAACAAGCTCCTGGGCTGCCCGCTGGCCCGCCGCTATCCGGACCGCGTCACGTTCGACTTCTTCGGCGACCAACTCGTCTGCCATTACGCGCCGGAAGAGCCGGAGCGGCCCCGGCTCTCCCTCTATCCCCGGCACTTCGGCGTGACGTTCCGCTCCCGTACGGATTTCGACGCGCTGCTCAGACTCGTCGATCTGCGCAAGGTGCCGGTATTCCAGGAGCCGCGGTCGCGATTCGACGGAACGGTCGAGGAACACCGCACCTTCGTGCTCGTCGACCCGACCGGAAATCTCCTTGAATTCAAGCATTACGTTGATCCACGCATGATGTACTGACCGCCCGGCGGCGGTTCAGGGAAGAGGCGTCACGACGAGTTCCCGGGCCGCGTCCACCCCCGCGCAGCCCGCGAGGCCGAGAGCGTCGCGGAGCTCGGCCGCCAGCAGGTCCAGGACCCGCGCGACCCCGGCCTCCCCGGCCGCCGCGAGCCCCCACAGCGGCGGCCTGCCCACCAGGACCCCGGCGGCGCCCAGGGCGAGGGCCGTGAGCACGTCCACGCCGCCGCGGACCCCGCCGTCGAGCAGCACCTCGCAGCCGCCGCCCGCCGCCGCGACGGCCGCGGCCACTCCGGGCAGCGCCGCGACGCCGGGCAGCGCGCCGTCGAGCTGGCGCCCGCCGTGGTTGGACACCACGACCGCGTCCACGCCGAGCTCCACCGCGCGCGCCGCGTCGGCCGGGGCGAGCACGCCCTTGAGGATCAGCGGAAGGCGCGTCGAGGACCGCAGTTCGGCCACGTCCGACCACGTCAGGGCCGCCGAGAACGCGGCGGCCGTGTGCGCGGCCACCGCCGAGCCGCGCCCCGGCGCCCGGTGCGCCGCCGAGCGGGCGCCCGCGTCGAGGTGCACGGCGCGCACGTGCCCGGGCAGCGCGAAGCCGCCCCGGGCGTCCCGCGCCCTGCGCCCCATCCACGGCACGTCCACGGTGAGCATCAGCGCCGCGCAGCCCGCGTCCTGGGCCCGGCGCGCGAGATCGAGGGTGCGCCCCGGCTCCCGCAGCCAGTACAGCTGGAACCACACGGTGCCGCCGACCGCCGTGACCTCCTCCACGGGCACGCTGCTGAGGGTCGCGACCGTGAACGGCACACCCGCGGCCGCGGCCGCCCGCGCGGCGGCCAGCTCCCCCTCGGGGTGCAGCAGCCGCTGGTAGGCGACCGGCGCGACGGCCACAGGAAGCCGCGCCGGACGCCCGAGGAGCGTGGTGTCCGTCGTGCACGCCGAGACGTCCCGCAGCACCCGGGGCGTGACGTAGAGGCGGTCGAACGCCTCCCGGTCGGCCGCGAGCGACCGCTCGCGGCCGCTGCCGCCCGCGACGAAGTCCCAGACGTCGCGCGGCAGCACGGCCGCGGCGGCCCGCTCCATGTCGTCGAGGTCGTACGCGTCCCGCGGGTCGTAGCAGGCCCGCGCGCCGCTCGACGCGTCCGTCCCCGCGTCGTCAGCCCTCGGCACGGCGTCCTGTCCGCTCCAGCTCCACGGCCTCGTACAGCGCCTTGATGTTGGCGCTGCCGAAGGTCCGCGCGCCCTGGCGCTCGATGACCTCGTAGAAGAGCGTGCCGCGCGGGTGCGCGGACGCGGTGAAGATCTGGAAGAGCTGGCCCCCGTGGTCCTCGTCCACGAGCAGCTGCGTGGAGCGCAGGTCGTCGAGGTCGTGCGTCCGCAGGCCGATCCGCTCGCCGAGCAGGTCGTAGTACGTGCCCGGCGTCTTGAGGAACGTCACGCCGCGCCCGGAGAGCGCGCGCACCGAGCGGACGGCGTCGGCGCTGGAGAACGCCAGGTGCTGCACGCCCGGCCCGTGGTGGCTCTTGAGGAACTCGTCGATCTGCCCCGGCTGCGCCCGCGGGTCGGGCTCGATCAGCGTCAGCGTGACCGCTCCGGTGACCGCGCTCTGCACCACCGTGGACTCCATCGCCTGGGCGCCCACGACGATGCGCTCCTGGAAGACCTCCCGGAACCCGAGGGCGCGCCGGTAGAACAGCGCCGTCGCGTCGAGGTCGCCCGCCTCCAGGCACACCGCGACGTGGTCGACCTCCACGAGCCCGACCCCCTCGGCGCGCCCGTCGTCGGCCCCGGGCACCGGCACGAACCCGGCCGGGAGGCCGGGTCCCGCGCCGGGCGCCCGCTCCACCAGCGTGTGCGTCACGTCGCCGAAGCCGCTGACGGCGGCCGTGACCCGCGGCCCGCCGCCCGGGTGCCGCGTGGGCCTGCGCACCGGACGCGCGCCGCCCGCCACCGCCCGGGCGAACGCGGCGGACACGTCGGCGGTGCGCAGCGCGATGTCCGCGACGCCGTCGCCGTGCGTGCTGACGTACGCGGACGCGGGGTGCCGCCCGCCCGTCGCCGACGTCAGGACGAGCGTCGTGCGGCCCTGGCGCAGGGCGACGCCGCGGTGCTCGGGGCCGCCTCCGGTGCCGACGACCGTGAAGGCGTAGCGGTCGACCCAGTCGCGCACCGCGGCATCCAGGTCCTCGACGTACAACTCGACGTGGTCGACGGCCAGGTCCGAGACCCCGGGGAGGTCACTTGCCGTGGCCTGTGCGGGTAAATCCGTCATGACGCTCCTCGCACTTCCTTTTTTCGTGGTGTGTCTTTACCGCCGGGCGGCGAGGCCGAATACTTCTGATGCGGCCCCGATCGTACGGTCGTCCGCCGGATTACCGCACCTGTCAAAGTGAACGGGCAGAAAGCGGGCCGCGCACCGCTCCGCCCTGTTGACCGCACCCGTCGTCGTTTAAGGACTCAGGTGATGGAAATCCTGGAATCGGAAATCGTCCGCGCCGAGTTGGACGCGGCCACCCTGCACGCCTCGCTCGGCGATACGTCGATGGAATCCATGAACCTGCTCAACGAGGTCGCGGGCACGTACCCGGACGCGATCTCCTTCGCGGCGGGCCGCCCCTACGAGGGCTTCTACGACGTGGCGCTGATCCACGAGTACCTGCGGACGTTCTGCGCCCATCTGCGCGGCGACCTCGGCATGAGCGAGGCCGCCGTGGCCCGCGCCCTCTTCCAGTACGGCGACACCAAGGGCATCATCGCCGGCCTGGTCGCGCGCAGCCTCGCCGTGGACGAGGGCATCGACGCCGACCCGGAGTCGGTCGTCGTCACCGTCGGCTGCCAGGAGGCGATGTTCCTGGTCCTGCGCGCCCTGCGCGCCGGTGACCGGGACGCGCTCCTCGCACCGAGCCCCACCTACGTCGGCCTGACCGGCGCCGCGCTCCTCGCCGACCTGCCGGTGCTCCCCGTGCGCACGGGGGAGCGGGGCATCGACCTCGACGACCTGGCGGACCAGCTGCACCGGGCGCGCGCCGCGGGCCGACGCGTGCGCGCCTGCTACGTCACGCCCGACTTCGCCAACCCCGTAGGTGTCAGCATGCCGGTCGCCGAGCGGCGGCGGCTCCTCGACCTCGCCGCGGCCGAGGACCTGCTGCTCCTGGAGGACAACGCGTACGGGCTCCTGAACAGCGCCGCCGAGCGGCCGCCCACCCTGAAGGCCCTCGACACGCGGCAACACGTCGTCTACCTGGGCTCGTTCGCCAAGACCGGGATGCCCGGCGCCCGCGTGGGCTACGCGGTCGCGGGCCAGCGGGTGACCGGGGCGGGCGGCGCCGTCACCCTGCTCGCCGACGAACTCTCGAAGATCAAGAGCATGCTGACCGTCAACACCCCGCCGATCGTCCAGGCGGTCATCGGCGGCAAGCTGCTCACCCACGGCTGCAGCATGGCCGCCGCCAACCGCCGCGAGACGGAGGTCTACCGGCAGAACCTCCAACAGGTGCTCGACGGCCTCGACCGGCGTCTGGGGGACCGCGCGGGCGTCAGCTGGAACGCGCCCACGGGCGGCTTCTTCATCGTCGTCACCGTGCCCTTCACCGTCGACGACGCCCTGCTCGCCCACGCGGCCCGCCGCCACGGGGTGCTCTTCACCCCCATGCACCACTTCTACGGCTCCACCGCGGGCCACCGCCAACTGCGGCTCTCCATCAGCACGCTGACGCCCGAGCGGATCGAGCAGGGCCTGGACCGGATCGCCGCGCTCGTCGACGAACGGCTCGCCGGGGCGGACCCCGCGGACGCGGGAGGCACCCCGTGAGGATCCGTACGCTCGCCGTCGTCGGCACCGGCCTCATCGGCACGTCCGTGGCGCTGGCCGCCAGCGGCCGTGGCGTGTGCGTCTACCTCGCGGACCGCGACGAGTCCGCCGTCCGCACCGCCGCCGTCCTCGGCGCGGGCCGCCCCGGACCGCCGCCGCACCCCGTGGACCTGGCGGTCCTCGCCGTGCCGCCCAGCCAGATCGCCCCGGTCCTGGCCCGCGAGCAGGCGCGCGGCCTCGCTCTCAGCTACACGGACGTGGCGAGTGTCAAGGTCCGCCCGCAGCGCGAGATCCTGGCCGGGGCCCCCGACCCCGCCGCGTACGTCGGCGGGCACCCCATGGCGGGCCGGGAGCGCTCGGGCCCGCTCGCCGCCCGGGCGGAGCTCTTCCAGGGCCGCCCCTGGGTGCTCACCCCGACCCGGCTCACCACCAAGCCCGCCTTCGACCGCGCGCTCGGCCTGGTCGCGCTGTGCGGGGCGGTGCCGCGCGTGATGCGGGCCCGCGCGCACGACGACGCGGTCGCCCTCACCTCGCACGCGCCGCACCTCCTCGCCAGCCTGATGGCGGCACGGCTGAGCGAGGGCCCGGTGGCGGCGGCCCGGCTCGCGGGCCAGGGCCTGCGCGACGTCACCCGCATCGCGCGCGGCGACTCCCGGCTGTGGGGCGACATCGTGGAGTCCAACGCGGCGGCGGTCGCCGGTGTCCTCACCCGGCTCCAGGAGGAGCTGGCCGCCGTGCTCGCCGCCCTGTCCGACCTCGCCGAGCCGAACGGCGGCCTGGCACCGGAGGCGCGCGGCAAGAGCAGACACACCCTGGTGGACCTCCTGGAGCGGGGCATCGCCGGGGTGGGGGAGCTGGGGGACGAGCGGGCGGTGCCTTAGGACGGCTCCGCCGCGGTCCCGCCACGGCCCCCGCCGCGGTCCCGCCACGGCCCCCGCCGCGGTCCCGCCACGGCCCCCCCCGCCGCTGCCCCTGCCGTCGGTACGGCTCTCGTCCGCCCCGAGTCTGTATGCGCGCGGGTGGTTGTGCCCGCCGTGTGACCGGCGCCCGCGTACACCTGGTCCGCATGTCCACCACACGCAAGCGAACCGGCACGTCCACACTCCACGGGCGGACCCGCTCCACCGTGCTCGCGGCCGCGGCGCTGCTCGCCGGGGCCCTGCTCGCGGGCTGCTCCGACGACGGCGGCCCGTCGTCGAACGAGGCCAAGGGCTCCGCCGCCCCCGACCCCTCGCCCACCAGCCCCTTCGACCGGGCCCTCGCCTTCTCCAAGTGCATGCGCGAGAACGGCGTGGCCAAGTTCCCCGACCCGCAACAGGGCGGCAGCGGCGGCCTCCAGCTCACGCCGGGCCAGGGCGTCGACCCCAACTCGGCGGAGTTCCAGAAGGCCATGGAGGCCTGCCGGGACAAGATGCCCCAGGGCGAACTCGGCGGGGGCGGCGGGGGCGGTGGCGGTGAGCCGCTGGACTCGGGCAAGGTCGCCGCCTGGGCCAAGTGCATGCGCAAGAACGGGCTGCCCAACCTGCCCGACCCCGAGATCAACGGCGGCTCGATGAGCATCGACTTCGCGTCCAGCGGCATCAACCCCGGCGGCGACGCGTTCCAGAAGGCCCGGGTGGCCTGCCAGGACAAGTGGCCCGGCGGCGGCCTCACCGGCACGGGCGGCGGCCAGTGACCGCACCCGACGAGACCCGCGAGCGGGCCCGCGACACGGAGCTCGACGCCCACGTCACGGAGCTCGACGCCCGCGCCACGGAGGCCGACCTCCCCGACACGGAGGCCGACGCCCGCGACATGGAGGCCGACGCCCCCGGCACCGCCGCGGCTCCGGCGGCCTCAGGCCCGGCCCGCGCCCTGGAGCTGCGCAAGCCCGGCGAGGTGACCCCGCCCGGCACCAAGGACGTGGCGCCCCGCGCCGCCCGGGACCTCGACGCCCCGGCGCCCGAGGGGGCCACCGCCCCGGAGCGGGCCACCACCGAGCCGGACGGCCTCGCCGAGCGGGACGACGGCGACGGCGGCGGCGATGACGACGGCGGCGGCTCCGGCGTGCCCGCGAGCCACCGCAGGCGCCGCCGCCCGCTGCGCACCGCCGTGCTCGTGGCCGTCGCGGTCGCCGTCGTCGGCGGCGCGGGGGCCGCCGCCACCGGCGTCTTCGGCGGTGACGGCGACGGCTCCGACACGGCCGCGCCCGACGCGCCCCCGCGGACCACCAAGGTGCAGCGCACCACGCTGACCCGCACCGAGACCGTGAACGGCAGCCTGGGCTACGGCGACACGACGGCCGTGGCGGCCCCCGCGGCAGGGCGGGGCAGCGGCGGCGTCGTCACCTGGGTGCCCGAGGACGGCGACGTCCTCAAGCGCGGCGACACCGTGTACCGCGTCGCCGAGCGCGAAGTGCCGCTCCTGTACGGCTCGATCCCCTTCTACCGGACCCTGAACACCGGCAGCGAGGGCGCGGACGTCCGCATCCTGGAGCGCAACCTGGCCGCGCTCGGCTACACCGGCTTCACGGTCGACGACACGTACACCTCCGGCACCGCGGCGGCCGTCCGCGACTGGCAGGACGACCTGGGCCGCGACGAGACCGGCACCGTGCAGCCCGCGGACGCCGTGGTCGCCCCCGGGGCGCGGCGCGTCGCCGACGTCCGGGCCGTGCCCGGCGCGCCCCTCGGCGGCACCGTCCTGAGCTGGACCGGCACCGAACGGGCCGTCACCGTCGACCTGGACGCGCAGTTCGAGGACCTGGTGCGCAAGGGCACCAAGGCCACCGTCACGCTGCCCGACGACACGACCGTGCGGGCCGAGGTCACCGACGTCGGCACCCCCACCACCGCGCGGGACGGCGGCGGTGCGGACGGCGGCGGCGGTTCGGGCGGCGGCTCCGGCGACGACAAGGCCACGCTGCCCGTCGAGTTGAAGGTCCCCTCGCAGCGCGGGCTCGGCCGCTACCAGGCCGCGTCCGTCGACGTCTCCCTGAAGGCGGAGACCCGCGAGGACGTCCTCGTCGTGCCCGTGAACGCCCTCGTGGCCCAGCGGGGCGGCGGCTACGCCGTGGACGTCGTGGAGTCCGGCGGCGACGTGCGGCGGGTACCGGTCAAGCCGGGCCTGTTCGCCGACAGCATGGTGGAGGTCTCCGGCAAGGGCCTCACCGCGGGCACGGTCGTGGGGGTGCCGAAGTGAGCGCGCACGGCCGCCCGGTGCTCGAACTGACCGGGGTCTCCAAGACGTACGGGGACGTCCGCGCCCTCACCGGGGCCGACCTCGTGGTCCGGCGCGGCGAACTCCTCGCCGTCGTCGGCCCGTCCGGCTCCGGCAAGTCCACGATGCTCAACATCATGGGCACCCTCGACCGGCCCACCACCGGCACCGTCCGCGTCGACGGGCACGCCGTGGACCTGCTCAGCGACCGGGAGCTGTCCGCGCTCCGCGCCCAGGCGATCGGCTTCGTCTTCCAGCAGTTCCACCTCGCCCCCGGCGTGCCCGCCGTGGACTCCGTCGCGGACGGACTGCTCTACGGCGGCCGCTCCCGCGCCGAGCGGCGCCGGCTCGCCGAGCGCGCGCTGCGCAGGGTCGGGCTAGGCCACCGCCTCCACCACGAGCCGCACCAGCTCTCCGGCGGCGAGAAGCAGCGCGTGGCGCTCGCCCGCGCGGTGCTCGGCGACCCGCCGCTGCTGCTCGCCGACGAGCCCACCGGCGCGCTCGACTCCCGCTCCGGCGCGGTGGTCATCGGCCTGCTGTACGAGTTGCACCGGGCCGGGACCACGGTCGTCGTCATCACCCACGACCGGGACATCGCGGGCTCCCTGCCGCGCGAGGTGCGGATCAAGGACGGCCGCATCGAGCACGACTCGGCCGCAGGGGCGGCCCCGGACCGCGCCCCGGCCGCGCCGGTCCTGGCGGGTGCGCCCCCGCGTGAGGGGGCCCCGCGATGAGCACGACGCACGCCGTCACCGGGGCCGCGCGGGAACGGCGGCCCGCTCCCCAGGAGCCGCACCCGGCGCCGCCCCGCCCCCGGCCCGCCCGGCTCCGCCCCGCCGACGTGCTGCGGGTCGGCGGCTCCGGCCTGCGCTCGCGGCCGCTCAGGGTGTTCCTGTCCGCGCTCGGCATCGCCATCGGCATCGCCGCCATGGTCGGCGTCGTCGGCATCTCCACGTCGAGCACCGAGGACCTCGACCGGCGCCTGGCCGCGCTCGGCACCAATCTGCTCACGGTCTCGCCGGGCCAGTCCTTCGCGGGCGGCGCCGCCCATCTGCCCGACGAGGCCGTGGGGATGATCGGGAACATCGACGGCGTCGCCTCGGTCTCCGCCGTGGGCAAGACCGACGCCAAGGTCTACCGCAACGACCGCGTCCCCAAGGAGGAGACCGGCGGCCTCACCGTGTACGCGGCCCGCGCGGACCTGCCGGGCACGGCGGGCGCGAAGCTCGTCGACGGGCGCTGGCTGAACGCCGCCAACGCGCGCTACCCGGCGGTGGTCCTCGGCCCCAAGGCCGCCGAACAGCTCGGCGTCTTCCGGGCCGGATCCGACACCAAGGTGTGGCTCGGCGGGCAGTGGTTCACCGTCGTCGGCCTGCTCGCCCCCAACGAGCTGGTGCCCGACCTGGACTCCGCCGCGCTCGTCGGCTGGCCGGCCGCCGAGCGGGAGCTGGACTTCGACGGGCATCCCACCACCGTCTACACCCGGGCCGAGGACTCGGCCGTCACCGACGTGCAGGCCCTCCTCGGCGCCACCGCCAACCCGGAGAACCCCAGCGAGACCAACGTCTCCCGGCCCTCCGACGCCCTGGAGGCCAAGCAGGCCACCGACGACGCGCTCAGCGGCCTGCTGCTCGGCCTCGGCGGGGTCGCGCTGCTCGTCGGCGGCGTCGGCGTCGCCAACACCATGGTCATCTCCGTCCTGGAGCGCCGCTCCGAGATCGGCCTGCGCCGCTCCCTGGGCGCGACCCGCGGCCAGGTCCGTACGCAGTTCCTCTGCGAGGCCCTGCTGCTGTCCGCCCTCGGCGGCCTCGGCGGCGTCCTCCTCGGCATCGCCGTCACCTCCGGGTACGCCGCCTACCAGGGCTGGCCGTCGGTGGTGCCGGTGTGGGCCATGGCGGGCGGCGTCGGCGCGACCCTCGTCATCGGCGGCCTCGCCGGGTTCTACCCGGCGGTCCGCGCCGCCCGGCTCCCGCCCACGGAGGCCCTCGCCACCACGTGACACCCGGGCCGCGGTGCCCTCGCCCCGTCCACCTCCCCCGCGGGCGGCGAGGGCACCGCTCCGCGTCCCCTGGACAGCGGCCCGCTGCCCTACGCTCGCCGCATGGCAGAGCACTTGGCGACAACCGGCGACGACGCCCTGTACGAGCTGCTCGGGCGCGGGCGCATCGGCACGCTCGTGACCCTCAAGCGCGACGGCCGCCCCCAGCTGTCGAACGTCGGCTACGCCTACGACCCCGAGGCGCGGCTCATCCGCCTCATGGTCACCTACGACCGCGCCAAGACGCGCAATCTGCGCCGCGACCCGCGCGCGAGCTTCTTCGTGACCAGCCCCAACGGCTACGCGTACATGGTCGCCGAGGGCACGGCCGAGCTGACCCCCGTCACCACGGACCCGCACGACGCGGTGGCCGACGAACTCACCCTGGTCTTCCGGGGATTCCAGGGCGAGCACCCCGACTGGGAGCGCTTCCGCTCGGTGATGGTCGCCGAACGCCGCCTGGTGGTCCGGCTGCCGGTCGCGAAGGTGTACGGGGCGGCGGGCCGCCGCCTTGCCGGGCCGCCGCCGGACCAGCGGGCGGTCGGTGCCCGGCCGTGAGCGCGGGGCCTCCGACGTCCGCCCCGGCCCCGCCGGTCAGGCCAGGTCGCGCCCCGACGCCGTGGAGCCGCGCACCACGAGCTCCGGCATGAAGACGAACTCGCTGTGCGGCGCGGGCGTGCCGCCGACCTCCTCCAGGAGGGTGCGCACCGCCGCCTGGCCCATGGCCTGCACGGGCTGGCGGACCGTGGTCAGCGGCGGGTCGGTGAAGGCGATGAGCGGGGAGTCGTCGAAGCCGACCACCGAGACGTCGCGGGGCACCTCGAGGCCCTGCTGCCGGGCGGCGCGGATCGCGCCGAGCGCCATCATGTCGCTGGCGCAGACGATGCCCGTGCAGCCGCGTGCGATGAGCGTGGTCGCCGCGGCCTGACCGCCCTCCAGGGTGTAGAGGGAGTGCTCGACGAGGGCGTCGGACTGCTCGGCGGTGAGGCCGAAGCGCTCGCGCATGCCGAGGCGGAAGCCCTCGATCTTGCGGACGACGGGCACGAACCGCCGGGGGCCGACCGCGAGGCCGACGCGGGTGTGGCCGAGCGAGGCCAGGTGCCGCACGGCGAGCCGCGCCGCCGCCCGGTCGTCCGTCGACACGAAGGGCGCGTCGACCTCGGGGGAGAAGCCGTTGACCAGGACGTGCGGGACGCCCTTGGCGGCCAGCGCCGCGTACCGCCGCGGGTCCGCGGTGGTGTCGGCGTGCAGCCCGGACACGAAGATGATCCCGGCGACGCCGCGGTCCACCAGCATCTCGGTGAGCTCGTCCTCCGTGGAGCCGCCCGGGGTCTGGGTGGCGAGCACCGGCGTATAGCCCTGGCGGGTCAGGGCCTGCCCGATGACCTGGGCGAGCGCGGGGAAGATCGGGTTGTCGAGCTCGGGCGTGATCAGGCCGACCAGGCCCGCGCTGCCGCGGCGGCGCAGCCGTACGGGCCGTTCGTAGCCGAGCACGTCGAGCGCGGCGAGGACGGCTTCGCGGGTGGCCGTGGCGACGCCGGGCTTGCCGTTGAGCACACGGCTGACGGTGGCTTCGCTGACCCCCGCCTGAGCTGCGATGTCGACGAGCCGCGCGGTCATGGACGGGACTGTACCCGGCGGCACGCGTCTTGCCCACCGCTTGCGCAAGCTTGCGGCAGGGCCTGACGTGCCCGGATCGCAACCCCGAGGACACGCGGCGGTAACGATCGTCATCTCTTGCAGAAATTCCCCGCAAGGTCTTTCGGGACGTTTTCAAGCCTGTTACGTTCCTGCCAACCCGGCGCCGCGTCGAGTGCGGCCAGCAGGAGGCTCCCCTTTCGCCTCCCCTCGTTCCGGGCCACCCCGGGATCACCCCGGGTCATTCCGGGTCCAGTTGAAGGAGTTCACATGCGGCGTGGCATAGCGGCCACCGCGGTGGTCGCCGCCCTGACGATGACAGCGGCGGCGTGCGGCGGCGACGACGGCGACGGCGGGAAGAAGAGCGGCGGCAAGCTGTCGGGCACCGTCACGTTCTGGGACACCTCGAACGACGCCGAGAAGGCGACGTACGAGAAGCTCGCCAAGGGCTTCGAGGACCTGCACCCCGGGGTGAAGGTCAACTACGTGAACGTCCCGTTCGGCGAGGCCAACGCCAAGTTCAAGAACGCCGCGGGCGGCAACTCCGGCGCCCCCGACGTGATGCGCACCGAGGTGGCCTGGGTCGCCGACTTCGCCAACCTCGGCTACCTGGCCCCGCTGGAGGGCACCGCCGCGCTCGACAAGCCCGACGACTACCTGCCGCAGGCCGCCGCGAGCACCGAGTTCAAGGGCAAGACGTACGCGGCCCCGCAGACCATCGACACCCTCGCGCTCTTCTACAACAAGAAGATGCTCAAGGCCGCGGGCGTCGAGGTCCCCAAGACCTTCGACGACGTGAAGTCCGCCGCCAAGAAGATCAAGTCGAAGTCCGGCAAGACCGGCCTCTACCTGCGCGGCGACGACCCGTACTTCTATCTGCCCTACCTCTACGGCGAGGGCGGTGACCTCCTGGACACCCAGAAGAAGGAGATCACCGTCGACGACGCCGAGGGCACCAAGGCCTTCGAGGTCATGAAGGACCTGGTCGACTCCAAGGCCGCCGTGACCGACGCGAGCGACGGCTACAACAACCAGCTCAACGCCTTCAAGGACGGCGACGTCGCCATGGCCCTCGACGGCCCCTGGTCCATCGAGGGCGCCCTCCAGGGCAAGCAGTTCAAGGGCGACAAGGCCAACCTCGGCGTCGCCCCCGTGCCCGGCGGCAGCGCGCGCCAGGCCTCGCCGCAGGGCGGCTGGAACCTCGCCGCCTACGCGGGCTCCAAGAACCTGGACGCCTCCTACGAGTTCATCAAGTACATGAGCTCCGCGAAGGTGCAGCAGCAGACCACCGAGAAGCTCAGCCTGCTGCCGACGCGCACCTCCGTGTACGACGTCAAGTCCGTCAAGGACAACCAGATGGTGCAGTTCTTCAAGCCCGCCGTCGACAAGTCCGTGCAGCGCCCCTGGATCCCCGAGGCCAACTCGCTGTTCGAGCCGATCCGCCTGCAGATGCAGAAGGTGCTCAGCGGCAAGACCTCGCCCGAGGACGGCGCCAAGGGCATCGGCGACGCCTACCGCAAGCTCCTCAAGGACTACAAGTAGCGATGGCTGTTGAGAGCGGCCCCCGGGCCGCCCCGACCGCGGACGCCCGGCGCGTCCGCGGCCGGGGCCCCCGCGCGGGGAAGAGCCCCGGACGCCTGCGCAGGGCGCTGAGCACGTACTGGTACGCCTGGGCCATGGTCGCCCCCGTGGTGATCGTCATCGGCGTCATCGTCGGCTACCCCCTGGTGCGCGGCGTCTACCTGTCGACGACCAACGCCAACGAGGCGAACGTCGAGCGCACCATCGGCGTCAACCACATCCCGGCGACCTACGAGTCCGTCGGCCTGGACAACTACAAGGCGATCCTCGACGACGGCGTCTTCTGGGACCGGCTGACCTGGACCGTGGTGTGGACGGTGTCCTGCGTCGCCCTGTCGTTCGCGATCGGCCTGGTCCTCGCGAACATGCTCAACCGCAAGCTCAAGGGCCGCTCCTTCTACCGGATGGCGCTGATCCTGCCCTGGGCGGTGCCCGCCTTCGTCTCCGTCTTCACCTGGCGGCTCCTCTTCAACGAGAAGAAGGGCCTGCTCAACGCGGTCCTCGAAGGCGGCGGCCTCGACGCGGTCCCCTGGCTGAACGACCCCACCTGGGCGAAGCTCTCGGTGATCGCCGTGAACGTCTGGCTCGGCGTGCCGTTCATGCTCGTCGCCATGCTCGGCGGACTCCAGTCCATCCCCGGAGAGCTGTACGAGGCCGCCGAGATGGACGGCGCGAGCGCCTGGCAGCGCTTCCGCCACATCACCCTGCCGGGCCTGCGGTCCGTCGCCACCACCGTGGTCCTCATCAGCGCCATCTGGACCTTCAACATGTTCCCGGTGATCTTCCTGCTCACCCGGGGCGGACCGGGTGACGCCACCGAGATCCTGGTGACGTACGCCTACCGCCTGTCGTTCGTCGTCAGCCCGCGCGACTTCGCCGGGTCCGCGGCCTGGGGCGTGCTCATCCTGCTGCTCCTCTCGCTCTTCGCGGTGGTCTACCGCCGCGCGCTCCGCAAGCAAGGAGAGGTGTGGTGACCATGAGCAACAGCAAGCCGCGGCCGCGCGGCGAGCGCGGACCGCTCGCCTCCGTCGCCCTGCACGCCACCCTGCTGATCGCCAGTCTCATCGCGGTCCTGCCGCCGCTGTGGCTGCTCGTCACCTCGTTCAAACCGGAGAGCGAGGCGTTCTCGACCGCCCTGGTCAAGGACTTCACCTTCGGCAACTACGACCACGTCCTGAACGAGACCAAGTTCCTGGACTGGGTCGGCAACTCGCTGTTCGTCGTCGGCCTGACCACGGTCATCGGCGTGTTCATCGCCGCGACCACCGGGTACGCGGTCAGCCGGTTCAAGTTCCCCGGCATGCGGCCCCTGATGTGGCTGCTGCTCATCACCCAGATGTTCCCGGTCGCGGTGCTCATCGTGCCGCTGTACAACCTGCTCGCGCGCCTGGAGCTGCTCAACCAGCCCATGGGCCTGGTCCTCACGTACCTGACCATCGCGGTGCCCTTCAGCGCCTGGATGATGAAGGGGTACTTCGACACCATCCCGGTGGAGATCGACGAGGCGGGCCGCGTCGACGGGCTCAACCCGTTCGGCACCTTCTGGCGGCTGATCCTGCCGCTCGCCAAGCCCGGCCTGGCCGTCACCGGCTTCTACAGCTTCATCACGGGGTGGGCCGAGGTCGCCTACGCCTCCGCGTTCATGACGGGCGAGGAGAACCTCACCCTCGCGGGCGGCCTGCAGACCTTCGTCAACCAGTACACCAGCGACTGGGGTTCGCTGACGGCCGCCGCCGTGATCGTGGCCGTGCCCGCCGCGGTGATCTTCGGCCTCGTCCAGCGGCACCTCGTCTCCGGGCTCACGGCCGGCGCGACGAAGTCCTGACACCCCAGCACCCGCCACCACTCCTCAGGGAAGACATGACCCAGCATCTCGCTGCCCCCGCCGCCGACCACACCTCCGGTACGCGTACGGACTGGTGGCGCGAAGCGGTGATCTACCAGGTCTATCCGCGCAGCTTCGCCGACGGCGACAGCGACGGCATGGGCGACCTCGCGGGCGTCCGCGCCCGCCTGCCGTATCTGAAGGACCTCGGTGTCGACGCCGTCTGGCTCAGCCCGTTCTACGCGTCGCCACAGGCCGACGCGGGCTACGACGTCGCCGACTACCGGGCCGTCGACCCCATGTTCGGCACCCTGGACGACGCCGACGCCCTGCTCCGCGAGGCGCACGACCTGGACCTGCGCGTCATCGTCGACCTGGTGCCGAACCACTCCTCCGACCGGCACGACTGGTTCCGGCGCGCCCTCGCGGAGGGCCCCGGCTCCCCGCTCAGGGAGCGCTACCACTTCCGGGAGGGCAAGGGCGCCGACGGCGAACTGCCGCCCAACGACTGGGAGTCCATCTTCGGCGGGCCCGCCTGGACCCGCACCGAGGACGGCGCGTGGTACCTCCACCTGTTCGCCCCCGAGCAGCCCGACTTCAACTGGGACCACCCGGCCGTCCGCGACGAGTTCCGCTCCATCCTGCGCTTCTGGCTCGACAAGGGCGTCGACGGCTTCCGCGTCGACGTCGCCCACGGCCTGGTCAAGGCCGCGGGCCTGCCCGACATCGGCCACCACGACCAGCTCAAGCTCCTCGGCAACGACAGCATGCCGTTCTTCGACCAGGACGGCGTCCACGCGATCTACCGCAGCTGGCGGCAGGTCCTCGCCGAGTACGCGGGCGACAAGGTCCTGGTCGCCGAGGCCTGGACCCCCACCGTCGAGCGCACCGCCCTGTACGTGCGCCCCGACGAAATGCACCAGGCCTTCAACTTCCAGTACCTGGGCACCCACTGGGACGCCGCCGAGCTGCGGGCGGTCATCGACTCCTCGCTCGCCGCGATGCGGCCCGTCGGCGCCCCGGCCACCTGGGTCCTGTCCAACCACGACGTGACCCGGCACGCCACGCGGTTCGCCAACCCGCCGGGCCTCGGCACCCAGCTGCGCACCCCCGGCGACCGCGCGCTCGGCCTGCGCCGGGCCCGCGCCGCCACCCTCCTGATGCTGGCCCTGCCCGGCTCCGCCTACCTCTACCAGGGCGAGGAGCTCGGCCTGCCCGACGTCACCGACCTGCCCGACGAGGCGCGCCAGGACCCGTCGTTCCACCGCGCCCAGGGCCAGGACGGCTTCCGCGACGGCTGCCGGGTGCCCCTGCCGTGGACCAAGGACGGCTCGTCGTACGGCTTCGGCGCGGGCGGCAGCTGGCTGCCGCAGCCCGAGGGCTGGGGCGAGCTGAGCGTCCAGGCGCAGACCGGCGACCCGGCGTCGACCCTGGAGCTGTACCGCGAGGCCCTGCGGGTGCGCCGCGCCCGCCCCGAGCTCGGCGCGGGCGACGTCCTCCAGTGGCTGGACGCGCCCGAGGGCGTGCTCGCCTTCCGCCGCGAGGGCTTCGTGTGCACCGCCAACACCACGGGCACCGCCGTACGCCTGCCCGCGCCCGGCCGGGCGCTCCTGGCCAGCGCCGACGTGGAGACGGCGGACGACGGCGTGGTCGAGCTGCCCGCCGACGCCACCGTCTGGTGGGCGGTGTGACGACCTCTGCGCCGCGGGGTGCCGACCGGGGGCCACGAGAGGTGGACCGCGGCGCCCCGCGGCTCGCGGACATCGCCGCGCAGGCCGAGGTCAGCGAGGCCACCGCGAGCCGCGTCCTCAACGGCAAGGCGGGCGTCGCCGCGGCGACCCGGCGGCGGGTGCTCGCCGCCCTCGACGTGCTCGGCTACGAGCGCCCGGTGCGCCTCAAGCGGCGCAGCGCGGGCCTGGTGGGCCTGGTCATCCCCGAGCTGACCAATCCGATCTTCCCGGCGTTCGCGCAGGTCGTCGAGCAGGTCCTGGCCGGGCACGGCTACACGCCCATGCTCTGCACCCAGCTGCCGGGCGGCGCCACCGAGGACGAGCTGGTCGAACAGCTGGAGGCGCGTGGCGTCAGCGGCATCGTCTTCCTGTCCGGGCTGCACGCCGACACCACGGCCGACCCGGGGCGCTATCTGGAACTGGCGGGCCGGGGCGTGCCGTTCGTGCTCATCAACGGCTACAACCCGCACGTCCCCGTCTCCTTCGTCTCGCCCGACGACCGGGCCGCCGTACGGATGGCCGTGCGCCATCTGGCGGAGCTGGGCCACGAGCGCGTCGGCCTCGCCATCGGCCCGAGCCGCTACGTGCCCTCGCGCCGCAAGGCGGAGGGCTTCACCGCGGCCCTGCACGAGCACTTCGGCCTGGCGCGGGGGGAGGCCGAACTGCTCGTACGGAACACGCTGTTCACCGTCGAGGGCGGCCACGCGGCGGCCAGCGCGCTCCTGGACGCGGGCTGCACGGCGGTGGTGTGCGGCAGCGACATGATGGCGCTCGGCGCGGTGCGGGCCGCCCGTCAGCGGGGCCTCGCGGTGCCCGGTGACGTGTCGGTGGTCGGCTTCGACGACTCGCCGCTCATCGCCTTCACGGACCCGCCGCTGACCACGGTGCGGCAGCCGGTGCAGGCGATGGCGTCGGCGGCCGTCGGCGCCCTCCTGGAGGAGATCGACGGAAACCCCGTGCAGCGCACGGAGTTCGTCTTCCAGCCTGAGCTGGTCGTGCGCGGCTCCACGGCGGCAGCGCCCCGCGCCTGAGCCGTTTCCGCCCGGTGACGGGAGTGTGTCCGAAGGGTTGACCGGGGTTGTTGAGCGCCGTACGGTCACGGCGCAAACGGTGTCGCAAGTTTTCTGCAACAACCTTCAACCCCCCAGGAGGCCCCGTGACATCCCCGAGCAGCGGCGCGCACCGCGGACGGCCACGCACCGCGACCCTGGCGCTCCTCGCGGCCGTCGTCGGCGGCGTCGTGGGCGCCGCCCCGCAGGCACAGGCGGCCCCGCCCGGCGGCAAGGACGTCACCGCGGTGCTCTTCGAGTGGAAGTTCGACGCGGTCGCCAGGGAGTGCACCGGCCGCCTCGGCCCCGACGGCTACGGCTTCGTCCAGGTGTCGCCGCCGCAGGAGCACATCCGGGGCGCGCAGTGGTGGACCTCCTACCAGCCCGTCAGCTACCGGATCGCCGGGCGCCTCGGGGACCGCGCGGCCTTCAAGAAGATGGTCGACACCTGCCACGGCGCGGGCGTCAAGGTCGTCGTGGACACCGTCATCAACCACATGGCGGCGGGCGACGGCACCGGCACCGGCGGCTCGTCGTACACGAAGTACGACTACCCGGGCGTCTACTCGCGCCCCGACTTCGACAACTGCACCGCGCAGATCACCAACTACCAGGACCGCTTCAACGTCCAGGAGTGCGAGCTCGTCGGCCTCGCGGACCTGGACACCGGCGAGGACCACGTGCGCGGCCGCGTCGCCGCGTACCTGAACGACCTGCTCTCCCTGGGCGTCGACGGCTTCCGCGTGGACGCGGCCAAGCACATGGCCGCCGCCGACCTGAAGAACATCAAGTCGCGGCTGACCGACCCGAACGCGTACTGGAAGCAGGAGGCCATCCACGGCGCGGGCGAGGCCGTCTCGCCGGACGAGTACCTGGGCAACGGCGACGTGCAGGAGTTCCGCTACGCCCGTGATCTCAAGCGCGTGTTCCGGAGCGAGAAGCTCGCCTACCTGAAGAACTACGGCGAGGGCTGGGCCTATATGCCGTCCGGCAAGGCGGCCGTGTTCGTCGCCAACCACGACACCGAGCGCGGCGGCGACACGCTCACCTACAAGGACGGCGCCGACCACACCCTGGCGCACGTGTTCATGCTGGCCTGGCCCTACGGCTCCCCGGACGTGCACTCCGGCTACGAGTTCACCGACCGCGACGCGGGCCCGCCCAACGGCGGCCAGGTGGGCGCCTGTTACCGCGACGGCTGGAAGTGCCAGCACGCCTGGCCCGAGGTCCGCAGCATGGTCAAGCTCCGCAACACCGCCCGGGGCACGGGCGTGACCGACTGGTGGGACAACGGCGACGACGCCATCGCCTTCGGCCGGGGCGACAAGGCGTACGTCGTCGTCAACCACGAGGGCACGGAGCTGAACCGCACCTTCCAGACCTCGCTGCCCGCGGGCGGCTACTGCGACGTGCAGAGCGGCCGGTCCGTCACCGTCGACGGCTCGGGCCGGTTCACGGCCGCCGTCGCGCCGGACACCGCCCTCGCCCTGCACACGGGGGCGCGGAAGTGCTGACCTCCCGCTCCCTGGCCTCCCGCTCCCTGGCCTCCCGCGCCTCGCTGACCGCCGCCGTGGCGCTCGCCCTGCTCGCGACCGCTGTGCCCCTCGCCTCCGACGCGGCGGCGGCACCCGGCGGCACGGACCTCGACCTCACGACGTCGAAGGCACAGTGGATAGACCGTTCTACCGTCGTATGGGACACACCCGGCCGGGAGGCCGAAGTCCGGTACGCCCGCGACGGCGGCCTCACCACCGACGGCACGGACGGCGACGACGTGCGCGGCCAGGCCCACCGGATCCGCCTCGCCCGCGTCCCCGGCGGCCTGACCGACGCCCAACGGGCCGCGTACCCGCACCTGAAGGACTACGCCGCCTTCCGCGTCGACCCGCGCGACCGGGGCCGCGTGCGCACGGCCCTCACCGGCCAGCTCGCCGCCGTCGTGCGCGACACCGATGGCACCGCGCGCGCCGCGACGGGCGTACAGATCCAGGGCGTCCTCGACGACCTCTACAGCCGCGCGGCCGCCAGCGCCGACCTCGGCCCGGTCTTCAGGGGCGGCCGCCCCCGGCTGGCCGTGTGGGCGCCCACCGCCCAGGACGTCCGCCTCGACATCGGCGGCCGCAGCGTCCCGATGCGCCGCGACGCGGCCTCCGGCGTGTGGTCGGCCGCGGGCCCCAAGAGCTGGACGGGCAAGCCGTACCGGTACGCCGTGAAGGTCTGGGCGCCCAGCGTGCGCGAGGTGGTCACGAACAAGGTCACCGACCCGTACGCGACCGCCCTCACCGCCGACTCCCGGCAGTCCCTGGCCGTCGACCTGGACGACCCGAGGCTCGCGCCCGAGGGATGGCAGGACCTGCGCAAGCCGGCCGCGGTCCCGCTGCGCTCCGCGCGCGTCCAGGAGCTGCACGTGCGGGACTTCTCCGTCGCCGACCGCACGGCCAAGTACCCCGGCCAGTACCGGGCGTTCACCGACAGGCGCTCCGCCGGGATGCGGCACCTGCGCGAGCTCGCCCGGGCCGGGACGTCGTACGTCCATCTGCTGCCCGTCTTCGACTTCGGCACCGTCCCCGAGCGCCGCGACGACCAGGCGACCCCCGGCTGCGACCTGCCCGCCGCCGCGCCCGACTCCGAGACCCAGCAGGCCTGCGTGGCGCGGACCGCCGCGAAGGACGCCTACAACTGGGGCTACGACCCGCTGCACTACACGGTGCCCGAGGGGAGCTACGCGAGCGACCCCGAGGGCACCCGGCGCACGGTCGAGTTCCGCGAGATGGTCCAGGGCCTCAACCGCGCGGGCCTGCGTACGGTGATGGACGTCGTCTACAACCACACCGTGGCCAGTGGCCAGGCCGACAGGTCCGTACTCGACAGGATCGTGCCCGGCTACTACCAGCGGCTGCTCGCCGACGGCACTGTCGCCACGTCCACGTGCTGCGCCAACACCGCGCCCGAGAACGCCATGATGGGCAAGCTCGTCGTCGACTCCGTCGTCACCTGGGCCCGCGCGTACAAGGTCGACGGCTTCCGCTTCGACCTCATGGGCCACCACCCGAAGGCCAACGTCCTCGCCGTCCGCAAGGCCCTGGACGCCCTGACGCCGGCGAAGGACGGCGTCGACGGCAAGAAGATCATCCTCTACGGGGAGGGCTGGAACTTCGGCGAGGTGGCCGACGACGCCCGCTTCGTGCAGGCCACGCAGAAGAACATGGCGGGCACGGGCATCGCGACGTTCTCCGACCGGGCCCGCGACGCGGTCCGCGGCGGCGGTCCCTTCGACGCCGACCCGCGCGTGCAGGGCTTCGCGAGCGGCCTGTACACCGACCCGAACTCCTCGCCCGCCAACGGCGACCGCGCCGCACAGAAGGCCCGCCTCCTGCACTACCAGGACCTCATCAAGGTCGGCCTCACCGGCAATCTGGCGGCGTACTCCTTCACCGACTCCTCGGGCCGCGCGGTCAAGGGCGCGGACGTCGACTACAACGGCGCCCCCGCGGGCTACGCGGCCGCCCCCGGCGACGCCCTCGCCTACGCCGACGCCCACGACAACGAGACGCTGTACGACGCCCTCGCCCACAAGCTCCCGCCGTCCACGCCCGCCGCGGACCGGGCCCGCGCCCAGGTCCTCGCGATGGCCACGGCCACCCTGGCGCAGGGCCCCGAGCTCTCCCAGGCGGGCAGCGACCTGCTGCGGTCCAAGTCCCTGGACCGCAACTCCTACGACAGCGGCGACTGGTTCAACGCCGTCCACTGGGACTGCCGCGACGGCAACGGCTTCGGCCGCGGCCTGCCCCCGGCCGCCGACAACAAGGACAAGTGGCCCTACGCGAAGCCGCTCCTCGCCGACCGGGCCCTGGCGCCCGGCTGCGCGCAGATCAGCGGCGCCTCGGCCGCCTACCGCGACCTGCTGCGGCTGCGCACCACGGAGCCCGTGTTCTCCCTCGCGACGAGCGAGCGGGTCCAGTCCGAGCTGTCCTTCCCGCTGTCCGGCACGGCGGACGAGACTCCCGGGGTGATCACCATGCGCCTCGGCGATCTGGTGGTGGTCTTCAACGCGACCCCGCGGGAGCAGACGCAGCGCGTCACCGGCCTCAAGGGCGCGCCGTACGCCCTGCATCCCGTGCAGGCACGCGGCGCGGACGCGGTGGTGAAGTCGTCCTCGTACGCGCGGAGTTCAGGCGCCTTCCGGGTTCCGGCCCGCACGGTCGCGGTCTTCCGGCGCGGCTGAGGCGAGGCCCAGGCCGTCGAGGACGGCGACCAGGCGGTCGCGGTCCTCGGCGGCGAGGCCGCGCAGCGGCCGGGGCAGGTTCGGCTCCGACGCGAGGCCCAGATGGGCGGCCGCGGCCGACATGACGCGCAGGCCGCCGTGGCGCCGGAACAGCTCCCACAGCGGTTCGAGGCACGCGGAGCGGGCCGCGGCCCCGGCCGCGTCCCCGTTCCTGGCCGCCCGGGTGAGGGCGAGGGCGACGGCGGGGAAGAGCCCGCCGAGGACCGAGTACCACACGTCGCACCCCGCGCTCAGCCCGGTGGCCGCCGACCAGTCGCCGCTCACGCCGAGCGAGACCGTGTCCGGGACGAGCGCCCGCAGCGCGGCGACGCGCTCCCGGGCCGCGGCCGGATCGCCGGGCACCGGCGGGATCTTGATCGCGGCGACGTTCGGCAACCGCGCGATGCGGCCGTGGAGTTCGTCGCTGAAGTCCACGTGGGTGGTGCGCGGGTTGTCGTACACGCACAGCGGCACGGACAGCTCGCGCGTCACGTCCTCGTAGAGCCCGAACACCTCGTCGTCGCCGAGCGGCTGGTACGTCATCGGGGCGAGCAGGACCGCCGCCGCGCCCGCCTTCTGGGCGTCCTCGGCCAGCGCCAGGACCTGCGCGGTGCGCAGGGCGCCGATCCCGACGAGGACCGGGGTGTCCCCGGCCGCCTCGACGGCGACGCGCGTGGCGCGGGCGCGCTCCTCGCGGGTCAGATAGGCGTAGCCGCCGGTGGAGCCGAGCGCGCCGATCGAGTCCACGCCCGCGGCGGCGAGGCGCGCGACGAGCCGGGCGTAGGCCCGCTCGTCGACGCCCGACTCGTCGGTGGGGGTGAGGGGGAAGGCGCTGAGGCCGGTGAACATGACGGGATGTCCCTTCTGCGGAGAGTGTGCGGGAGCGGAGGGCGTGCGGGGCCCGGGGCGGCTCACACGGCGTGCGGACGGTCGAGGACGGCGGCCAGATCGGCGGCGAACCGCCGGGCGAGCGCCCCGGTGAGCGTGGCGGTCGTGATCCGCAGCGCCTGCCGGTCGGCGGGACCCGCGGCGAAGAGGTCACCGGGGCGCACCGCCCAGCCGCGGCGCGCGAGGGCCTCGACGACGGGCCGGGCCCGCCGGTCCAGGTCCACCCAGACGTTCAGGCCGTCGGGGCGGTGGGCGGCGGGGACGCCGATGCCGTGCGCGGCCAGCTCCCCGACCAGGAGCGCCGAGCGCGCGGCGTAGGCGCGGCGCGCCCGGTCGTGCAGGGCCCGCACGTCCGGATCGCGCAGGAGTTCGCGGACGGTGTGCTGGAGCAGCAGGCTCACCCACATCGTGCCCGCGCTCAGCCGGGTCTCCAGGCGCCGGGCGGTCTCCCGGTCGGCGGCGACGAGGGCCAGGCGCAGGTCCGGGCCGAGGAACTTCGACACCGAGCGCACCAGCCCCCAGGTGGCGGTCCCCGTCGGCGTGACGCGGTGGTACGGCACGGCGGAGACGGCCGAGAAGTGGTCGTCCTCGACGACCAGGACCCCCGGGTGCGCGGCCAGGACGGCGCGCAGCTCGGCGGCCCGCCCCGCGGTCAGGCTCGCTCCGGTCGGGTTGTGGGCGCGCGGCGTGCACACCACCGCGCGCGCCCCCGACTCCAGGGCGGCGCGCAGCGCCTGCGGGCGCATCCCGGCGTGGTCGACCGCCACCGGGGCGGTGCGGTAGCCGTTCAGGCGCAGCGTGCCGATGCTCGCGAGGAAGCACGGGTCCTCCACGGCCACGGCGTCGCCGCGCGTGAGGTGGGCGGTGAGGAGGCGCTCCGTGGCGTCCGCCGCGCCGTTGGCCACCAGGACCCGGAACGGGCGGTCCGGCAGGTCCTCGGCGAAGTGCGCGGTCGCCCACTCCAGGAGGCCGGGGTCGACGGCGGGCGCGCCGTACAGCTGCGGCCGGTAGCCGCCGCGCCCGGCCGCCGCGAGGACGTCGGGCAGCAGCAGGGGATCGGGGTTGCCGCTGGCCAGGTCGGTGAGGCCGCCGCCGAACCCGGCGCCCTCGCGGGCCAGTTGGGGCGTCCCCGCGACCACGGTCCCGCCGCGCCCGTGGGTCTCGGCCACCCCGGCGACCACCAGCTGGCGGTACGCCGCCGCCACCGTGTTCCGGTTCACCCCGAGGTCGGCCGCGAGCGCCCGCACCGGCGGCAGCGGATCCGCGGGCGCCAGCTCTCCGGCCGTGATCAGGTCCCGCACGCTCTCCGCGATCTCCACGGCCGTCGCCCCGCGGATCGCCACGCCCACCACCTCCACGGCTCGGCCGGACTTTGTCCTGTGCCAAACATAGGATTGTCCTATGCCAAACGCAATGGGTGGGCGGGAGAGGGCGGTTTCCCGTCACTCCTTCGTCGCCGGACGTGCGGCCGCCCGGCCGGGGCGGCGGGTGAGGGCGCGGTAGCGGGCGGCGCGGTACGGCCAGTTGTTGGTGATCCGGCCGGTCGCGGTCTTGTACCAGCTGTCGCAGCCCGCCTGCCACACCGTCTCGCCCAGGGCCTCCTGGACGCGGTCCTGGAAGGCGGCGAAGGCCCCGGGGGACACCTCCCACTCGCCCCGGCCGTCGCGGTCGAGCGTGGCCAGGCAGTCGAGGACGTAGCGGACCTGGGCCTCGATCATGAGGACCACGGAGTTGTTGCCGAGATTGGTGTTCGGGCCGTAGAGGAGGAAGAGGTTGGGGAAGCCGGGCACGGTCATGCCGAGGAAGGCGGCCGCCCCGTCCGCCCAGGTCTCCTCGCGGAGGAGCCGGCCGTCCCGCCCGGTGACGGTCACGGGGGCGAGGAACTCGGTGGCGGTGAACCCCGTGCCGTAGATGAGGGTGTCGAGGGCGTGTTCGGCGCCGTCGGCGGTCACGACGCCGCGCGGGGTGATCCGGGTGACCCTCTCGGTGATCAGCTCGACGTTGTCCCGCCCGAGCGCCGGAAGGTAGTCGTCCGAGATGAGGACGCGCTTGCAGCCGAGGGGGAAGTCGGGGGTGAGCTTGGCCCGCAGCGCCGGATCCGTTACCTGTGTGCGCAGTTGGCGGCGGCAGAGGTACTCGACGGCCTTGCCGAGCCGCCCGCCCCGCACGGCCGAGTACAGCACGGTGTCGCAGAAGGCGAACCAGCCGCCGCGGAAGGCGAGGCGGCCTGGCGCCGTGCGGAACAGGGCCTGGTGGACGGGCCCGTAGCGGTAGTCCCACTTGGGCATGACCCAGTTCGCCGAGCGCTGGAACACCCGCAGGGTGCGCGCCTGTCGCGCGACGCGCGGCACGAACTGCACCGCGCTCGGGCCGGTCCCGATCACCCCGACGGACTTCCCTGCCAGGTCGTGCCCGTGGTTCCAGCGGGCCGAGTGGAACGCGGTGCCCGCGAAGTCCCCGCGGCCGGGGACGTCGGGGAAGCGGGGCCTGTTCAGCTGGCCGACGGCCGTCACCAGGACCCGGGCGCGGTGCACGCGGCCCGCGGCGGTGCGCAGCTCCCAGCGCCGGTGCGTCTCGTCGTACGAGGCCGCGACGATCTCCGTGCCGAAGCGGATCCGGGGGCGCAGGCCGTGGGCGTCGGCGCAGTCGTGCAGATAGCGCAGCAGCTCCGGCTGCCCGGGGTAGGCGCGGCTCCAGTCCTCGCGGGGCGCGAAGGAGTACGAGTACAGCTGCGAGGGGATGTCGCAGCCCGCACCCGGGTAGGTGTTGTCCCGCCACACCCCGCCCAGGTCGTCGGCCTTCTCGTACACGGTGAACGAGGTGACACCGGCCCGGGTCAGGCGCATGGCCATGCACAGGCCGGCGAACCCGGCACCGATGACGGCGACGTGATCTGTCATGCCCCTTCCTTAGCAGCTGAGCGTGCGCTGCGGCAGGGGGAGTCGGCGTCCTCCGGTGCGGACGGGCCAGGGCCCGGGCACGCCCTAGCCGGGCTCCGTGGCGCCGAGGGCCCGGAGGACCGTCGTGCGCAGCGCGGCCCCGGCGGCGGCGCTCGGCACGCGCCCCGCGGCGACCTCGTCACCGGCGGCGTGGCCGAGGGCGACCGTCATGGCCACCAGCCAGCGCGGCGCGAGGCCGGGGGCGAACTCGCCCGCCTCCTGGCCCCGTTCGACCAGCCGGACGAGCCGCTCGGTGACGGGCTCGTGGCGGGCCTCGTCGCGCTCCGCGGCACCGGCGGCGGGCGGCGCCTGAAGCAGCCACGCGTTGTTCTCGAACGACGCCCAGGAGGCGTCGAGGAACCTCAACAGCGCCTGGACGGCGGGCCCTTCGTCGAGTGCGGCGGCGTCCAGGGCGGCGACCGCGTCCTGGGTGATCCGGTCGACGGCGGCCGTGAGGAGGTCGTCGCGGGAGGAGAAGTGGGCGTAGACGGTCTGCCGGGTCACGCCCGCCGCCTCGGCGACGGCCGCCATGCCCGCGTCCGGCCGCTGCCGCAGCAGGCGTACCGCCGCGTCCAGGACAGCGGCTCTGCTGCGCTCGGCGTCGGCGCGGCGGCGCCGGGGCGGTTCCGTGGGAGGCGTCATCTCTTACAGCCTTGTCTAAGTTGTCGAGCACTCATATCTTACAGAGATGTCAGAGATCGTAGCCCGACGCCCCGGCCGACGGGCACCCGCCCGGCGGTCAACGGCACCCGCCCAGTGGACAGGAGCGTCATGAAGCCACTAGCCGACACCACCCCCGAACAGTTCATCGCGGACTTCTTCACCTCCCTCACCGAGTCCACGGTCCGTGGCGACGCGCCGGAGTCCGTCATGGAGCGCCACTACACGCCGGACGTCGTGCAGATCAGCGACGGGGTGCCGATCGACCACGATCGCCTCCTCGCCCATCTGCGCCCCGTGCGCAAGAACGTGGTCGGCTGGCGGTTCGACGTGCACGAGGCCGTCGCGGACGGCGGCCGGATCGCCGCCCGCCTCACGATGCACGCCCGGACCCGCAAGGGCGGCCCCACCGTCACCGAGGTGCACCTCTTCGGCGAGTTCACCGAGGACGGCCGCCTGCGCAGATCGCACCAGCTCACCCGGTCCCTGCCCGCGCCAGGGGCCGACGGGGCCCCGGCCGCGGGGGCGTGAGCGCGGGGCGGGCGCCCGCGCGGGGGTAAGAACCGCGCCAACCTGTGCGGCGGCCGGAATCGAAAATACCCCCCTGGGTACTCGCCCGGTACCGCCGCCGCATGGGGAGGAGCCGCCGTGTTCGCCGTCGACACCCTGGAGTTCCCGGGCCTGGGCAACCGCAGCTATCTGGCGGCGGGCCCCCGCTCGGCCGTCGCGATCGACCCGCCGCGCGACGTCGATCAGGTCATCGTGGCGGCCGCCCGCCGGGGCGTGCGGATCGCGTACGTCGCGGAGACCCACGTCCACAACGACTACCTCAGCGGCGGCCTGGAGCTCGCCCGCCTCACCGGCGCCCGCTATCTGGTCCCGGCCGGGGCCGCCGTGTCCTTCCCGCACACCCCCGTCGCGGACGGCGACGCGGTCACCGTCGACGAGGACCTGGCGCTGCGGGCCCTCGCCACCCCCGGCCACACCCCGCACCACACGGCGTACGTCCTGACCGAGGGCGGCCGCGCGGTCGCGGCGTTCACCGGCGGCTCGCTCCTGATCGGCGCGGTGGGGCGGCCCGACCTCGTCGAGCCACGGCTCACCGAACGCCTGGCCCGCGCCCAGCACGCGTCCGCGCACCGGCTGGCGGACGCGCTCGACGACGCGGTGCGGCTGCTGCCCACCCACGGCTTCGGCAGTTTCTGCGCGTCCGGCCGCGCACCGGGCGAGGAGACCACCGTCGGCGCCGAAAGGGCGGGCAACGCCGCCCTGACCAAGGACGTGGACGCGTTCGTCACCGAGCTGCTCGCCGGGCTCGACGACGTGCCCGCGTACTACGCGCACATGGGCCCGGCCAACGCCGCGGGGCCCGCCCCCGTCGACCTCACCCCGCCGGAGCCCGCGACCGCCGAGGGCATCGCCGCGCGCCTCGCCGCGGGGGAGTGGGTGGTGGACCTGCGCCACCGCGTGGCCTTCGCCGCCGGGCACGTGCCGGGGTCCGTCAACTTCGAGGCTGAAGGCAGCCTCGCCACTTATCTGGCCTGGCTGCTGCCCTGGCGCAGACCCGTCACGCTGCTCGCCGCGTCGGCCGGTCAACTCGCCCACGCCCAGCGGGAGCTGGTGCGCGTCGGCATCGACCGTCCGGCCGCCGCCGCTACCGGCGACCCGCGCTCCTGGGTGGGTCCGGGCGGACGCCTCGCGGCCGGTGGCTGCGCCACCTTCGCCGACCTCGCCGGGGCCCGCGCGGGACGCGACGACGTCGTGGTGCTCGACGTGCGCCGCGCCGCCGAGCGCCGCGCCGGCCGGGTCGAGGCCTCCGTGCACATCCCCGTCCACGAACTGCGCGACCGCGTCCGCGAGGTGCCGGACGGCGTGGTGTGGGTGCACTGCGCCAGCGGTACGCGGGCGACGATCGGGGCCTCGCTCCTCGACGCGGCCGGGCGGGACGTGGTCGTCGTCGACGACGGCTTCGCCGCCGCGGAGCAGGCGGGCCTCGTCCCTCTCCGGCCCTCCTCCTGACCCGGCACGGAACCGTCGATGAGCGCGCTCGTCCTCGCCCTGACCGCCGGAGCCGTGGTGGGCCTCGCGCTCGGCGCCCTGGGCGGCGGGGGCAGCGTCCTCGCGGTCCCCGCACTGATCTATCCGCTCGGCTTCACCCCGGCCGCCGCGACCACCGCGAGCCTGCTGATCGTCGCCGTCACCTCGGTGAGCGCCCTGTACGCCCATGCCCGCGCGGGCCACGTCCGCTGGCGCGCGGGGGGCCTGTTCGCCGGAGCGGGCATCCCGCCCGCCGCCGCGGCGGGTGCGGCGGCGGGGCGGCTGCCGCAGCCGGTGCTCACCGGCGCGTTCGCCGCCGTGGCGGGCCTCGCCGCGCTGCGGATGCTCAGGCCGGGGGCGACGGGGGCGACGGGGGCGACGGGGGCGCGCGGGTCGGGCGAGGTGCGGCCCGCCCGGGCGGCGGGCGCCGGGGCCGCGCTCGGCGCGCTGACCGGGCTCCTGGGGGTGGGCGGCGGATTCCTCGTCGTGCCCGCCCTGGTCACCGTCCTCGCCTTCGAGATGCGGGCCGCGACCGGCACCAGCCTGCTCGTCATCGCGGCCAACTCCCTTGCCTCGCTGGCCACGCGGGGCAACACCACGGCGGGCCTCGACTGGTCGGTGATCGCGCCGTTCACCGGCGCGGCCGTCCTCGGCGCCTGGGACGGCAAGCGCCTCGCGGCCCGGCTCTCCGGGCCCCGGCTGCGGCAGGCCTTCGCCTGCGTGCTGCTCGCGGTGGCCGCCGGGATGCTCCTCGACGTCGCCGTACGACGATGAAGGCCGCACGGAGCGCACGGTGGCGCCGGGAACGCGCGCGCCCTCAGGCCAGGGACAGGAACAGCTTCTCCAGGCGGGCCCGCATCCGGTCCCTGTCCCCGCCCTCGGCGAGGTCCTCGTCCGCGAGGCAGTGCTGGAGCCCCGTCGCGATGATGGCGAACCCGGCCTTGTCCAGCGCCCGGGACGCGGCGGCGAGTTGGGTGACCACCTCCTCGCAGTCCCGCCCCTCCTCGATCATTCTGATCACTCCGGCGATCTGCCCCTGCGCCCGGCGCAGCCGGTTGACCACGGTCTTCAGCTCATCGGCCGCCAGCTCCAGATCCATGGGCCACTCCTTCGGCATACCTCTGCGGGAATCCTACGGAAGTGACGTACGGGCGCGGCGAGTTCACGGCGCCCCGGCCGCCGCGCGCCTAGGCGGCGGTGCCGGATCCGGCGGCGAAGGCGCGGACGAAGCGGCGCTGCCAGGGGGTCTCCACCGCGCGGCGGTGATAGCCCGCGCGGACGTATCCGACGGCCTCGTCGCCGGGGACGCCGTCGAGCACGGCCAGGCACGCGAGCGCCGTGCCGGTCCGGCCGACACCGCCGCCGCACGCGACCTCGACGCGCTCCGTCGCGGCCCGCGCCCAGGCCTCGCCGAGCAGTCGCCGTGCCTCCTCGCGATCCGACGGCAGCCGGAAGTCAGGCCAGCGCAGCCAGCGCGCGTCCCACTCCACGGGGGGTGCGGGCCTGCCGAGGAGGTACACGGCGAACATCGGCGCGGGCCCCTCGGGCAGCGGCCTTCGCAGACCGCGCCCACGCACCAGACGGCCCGAGGGCAGCTTCAGCACCCCCGGAGCCGTGTCGTCCCATCTCTCGATCACGCGGCCACCGTATCCGCCCCGCGCGGAGCAGGTGTCCACTGTGAGCTAGCCGATAATCATCGGGTTCTAACGGAATCTTGACTTCAGGAGGGCATAGTGCAAGGCATGACATCCATGGTTCCAGTCTGCCCGTACTGCGGGCGGGTCGAGTGCATATGCCCGGCGGTGGGCGCGAACCCCGCCTCGGCGCCCGCGGTGAGCGTGACCGCGTATCTCCCGGCGGCCGAGACGCCCGGCGCTGTGCGCGGGGGGAGGGCGGCGGCCGCGCCGTCGTCATAGCGGGATTTCCGAGGCGAGCCGGATGCCGTCGGCGCGCTCGCCCGGTGCGGGAAAGCGGTGCTCGGGCACCGAGTTGAACACCTCTGGGGTCTGGGCCCGCAGAGGGCGACGGCCGGCACGGAGAGCGGGCAGGGTTGTGCGTTCGCCGCGGGCGCGCGGGGGTTCAGCGGGGCGCTTCGCGGAGCAGGAGGACGTCCCGGCCCATGCCGATCAGCAGTCCCCTGCCCGGCGCCCAGGCCAACGCCTCGCCGGGCTCGGGCAGTTCGAGCAGCGCCAGAGGGCGGCGGCCGTGCAGGTCCCAGGCGCGCACGGTGGCGTCGGCCCCCAGGGTGAACGCGGCGGGGATCCCCTGGCAGCGCCCCACCGCGACGCCGATGACGGCGGCGGTGTGCCCCGCGAGGGGCGGGCCGAGCGGGCTTCCGTCGGTGGTGTCCCAGAGGCGGATCGCGTGGTCGCTGCCGACGGTGACGGCGACAGGGCCGGCCACGGAGGGGCGCAGGGCCACGGAGTGGACGGGGCCCTCGTGGCGGATGACGTGCCGGGGGATGAGCCCTTCGGAGGTCAGGCGCCAGAGCCTGACGGTCCTGTCGTCGCCGCAGGAGACCACGGTCGCGGCGCCGTCCGCGGCCGGGGCGACGGCGACGCCGGTGACCGGCGCGTCGTGTGCGGACACGTGTCGGCCGAGCAGGCTCCGGCCCCTCAAGTCCCAGACGGCGATGCTGTGGTCGACCCCGCCGGTGACGGCGACGGGCCCGCCGTCGACGCGGCCCACGGCCAGCGCGTCGACACGGCCGGTGTGCCCGGTCAGCGGCGGCATGACCGGCTCCCCGCCCGAGGCCGTGACCCGTACGGCCCGGTCCGTGCCCACGCTGACGAGGACCGTACGCCGGGACGTCCGGGCGAACGCCACACCGGTGACGATGCCGTGGCCGGTGTCGAGGCGGCGCAGGACGCGGCCGCCGGCGAGGTCGCGCAGACAGATCTCGCTGTCGGACGCGACGGCCGTCACCCGCAGACCGCCGACGGTGCCGCAGGCCAGAGCGGTGACCAGACCGGGATGGCCGTGTTCGGGCGGGGACGTGGGGGAGTCCGGGTACCAGCTCCGGATGGTGGTGTCCTGACTGCCGGTCAGTACCACGCGCCGACCGTCCACCACGCTCGTCGTCAGGGCGGTGACGGCCCGCGCGTGGCCGCCGACGACCCGCTCATTGCCGTCGGGCAGCGTCCGCAGGGCGAGGCTCTCGGCCCGGGGCGTGACGGCGACGGCCAGGTCGCGGTGGGCGGCGGGCAGCAGGCCCACCGGCCCCGTGGCCGCGGGGAGCACGGCCGGCGGGCCCGTGACGAGGACCGGGTCGGCCCCGGGTGCGGCCCCCGTGCTGTCGAGGGCGACGTCCCAGAGGCAGGCGCGGTCGGGGCCCGCAGCGAGCACCAGCGCACGGCCCCGGCCGCACGGCGCGGCGGCCAGGTGCTCGATCCGCGCGGGGGCGCCCGGGAGCGGAGCGCCGAGCGCGGCGCGCCGCCGCAGGCTCCACAGCCGTACCGCCCCGTCGCCGTCGGCGGTGACGGCGAGCGGTCCGTGGGGATCGTCGAGCACCGCGAGGGCGCGGACCGGCGCCGTGCCGGTGGTGACGACCGGGCCGACGGGCCGCCCCTGGTGGGGGTCCCACAGCCGCAGGGTGCCGTCGGTGGCGGCGGACAGGACGAGCGCGGCCCCGTCGACCGCGACGAAGGCCACGCCGGTCACCGACCCCCGGTGTCCCCGCAGCGCGGGTCCATGGGGGCGCTGTTCCTCCAGGTCCCACAGGCGGACGGCGGCGTCGCCCGCTCCGGTCAGGCCGTAGGTCCGGGTGCCGAGCCGCCCCAGGGCGACCGCGCGCACCGGACGGGTGTGGCCCGTCAGGGGCAGGCCGAGGGACTGCCCCGTCCACAGGTCCCACAGCTGTAGCGCGGCCCCGTCCGTGCTGAGCGCCACCGGGCGCCCGGCGGACTCGCCGACGGCCAGCGCGGTGACGGTCCGCTGCGTGGTCACGACCGTGCCGGACACCGGGCGGCCCAGCCGTCCGGAGAACCAGGAGGGCGTCCACGCGGCGGGCGCGGCCCCGGGGGAGCGCATGAGGCGCCGCACGAGCCCGGTGTTCCGCGCGCGGGCCGCGTCGACGGCCATGACGGAGCGCCGCGCCGCGGGGTCCGCGTGGCGGTGCCGGTCGGCGGACATGCCGTACACGCCCGCCAGTTCGCGCGCCTCCGCGCTCGCCGCGGCGTCGAGGTGCCGGACCAGCCCCGCCGGGTCGGCGTGCGCCAGGAAGCCGGGGTCCGCGAGGAGCGTGTCGCGCAGCCCCGCGGCGGCGGCGTGCTCGATCAGGTGACGCAGGTGGTAGGGCAGCGCGAGGGCCCAGTCCACGGCGTCGGCCCCGGCGGGCCGCAGCGGTGCGAGCAGGGCCAGGTGGACGGCGCGGGCCGAGACCGGCGCCGCCTTGAGGTGGTCGACCAGCTCCTGGTGGAAGAGGCGGTACAGGGTCGTGCCGTCGGTGTCCACCGAACGCCTCAGGTAGAACGCGAGGTCGGTGAGGACCTGCGCCACGGTCGCCCGGTCCGTCCCCGCGGCGGGCGCGCCGTCCATCAGCGGCGCCAGGGCGAGGACCAGCTCGGCGGGCAGGCCAGGATGCCCGGCGTGGGACAGGGCCGTGAGCACGGGCCGGGCCCAGGCGTCGCCCAACTGCCGCAAGTGCAGGGCGAGTACGTCGGGCACGTCCCGCGGCACCTCCGCCACCACCCGGTCGACCGCGCCGGGGCTCACGGGCTCGCGGGCCGTGAGCAGGTGCTGGAGGTACAGACTCGCCAGGAGGTACGCGCCCGGCGCGCCGCCCCGTGCCGGGCCGGGGGCGCGGGCGTCGGGCACCAGGGCCCCGGCGATCCGCAGGCTGAGTTCGTCCCGAAGGCCCGCCTGGGCAGCGGTGTCGTACGCGGGATCCCGCTCCAGGTGGCGCCGGAGGTAGCGGGTCACGTCGGTGCGCAGCGCGGTGGCGGACCCGGCGTCGAGGTCGAGGACGCCGCCGTGCCGGTGGGCCTCCGCGAGCAGCGGGGCCGCCTCGGGCACGTCCCGGGTGCCCACCAGGAGGCGGCACACCGGCCGCCCGCCGCGCCGCCGCCCCCGGTCGACGCTGCGGGCGCGGGCGAGCGGGAGGAGCAACAGGGCCACGGTGTCCGGCACATGGGCCGCCTCGTCGAGGGCGTCGACCACGATCACGGCGGGCGCCCCGCCCTGCGACACCCGCCGCCGCAGCGCGCCCACGACGTCGGACGCGGTCCACGCCCCGCCCCCGGCGCCGAGCCCCAGCTGCCCCGCCAGGGAGGCGGCGAGCTCGGCGGGGCCCCGGCCGCGGGCGTGCACGGCGGCGAACGAGGTCCCGCGTCCGGGCAGTCGCAGGTCCGGCGGCAGCCGGTCGACGAGCAGCGGGCGCAGGTCCGGATGGGCGGCGCACACCAGCATGCCGAGGAGGGCCGACTTCCCCGATCCGGGGCCGCCGGTGACCACGCGCAGGAGGACGTCGTCGTCCGTGCCGCCGTCCACCCAGGGCGTGAGGAGCGTCAACTCGTCCTGGCGGCCGGTGAACAGGCACACCGACCGCTCGGCCACCCGGTGCGCGCCGAAGGCGCGCCCCAGGTAGTGCTGGGCGTCGAGCACGGGGTCGAGCTCGGCGAGGAAGCCGCGCAGGGAGTCCTCGGTGTGCAGGCGGAGGCGGGCCAGCGGCGTCGAGCGGTAGCGGGGGTTGCGGAAGAGCCGCAGGGCGGGCTCCTCACCGAGGGCGAGCGGCGTGGAGTCCAGGTGCTGCGGCCTGCCCTCCTCCGCGCGCCACAGGGCGTCGAGGGTCCTGCGTATCTCCCGCGCGATCAGCGAGACGGGGACGAACTCGACCCCGGGGTCGGCTCCCAGGCCGTCGGCGCGGATGCGCCGCAGGACCTCGGCGACGGCCTGGCTGAACCGGCCCTGGTAGGCCTTCTCGTCCGCCGCCGACGCGGCGAGCACCCAGGCCTTGCGGCGCTCGGCGCGCAGCCGCGTCCGCCACGCGACCCACTGCCAGTCCACGGCCGAACCGGCGTGGCAGACGTCGAGGAGCAGCAGCACGCAGGGCCGGTCGGGGCGGCGCTCGACCGCGCGCAGCCAGGCCTCGACGTCGAGTCCGTCGTACGGTCCGCTGTCGGTCATGGCGAGGTAGAGGCCGCCCTGGTCGTCGGTGTGGCCGTGGGTGAGCACGTGGACGACCAGGCTGCCCGCGACGGGCGTGGCGCGCAGGGCCTCGTCGAGGGCGCCCTGGGTCTCGGCGAGGGCCGGGTCGGTGAGGACGCCGTCGCCGTGCAGGCGGTGTCCGAGCGCGGACAGCGCGGCGGCGACGGCACCGCTGCGGTCGTGGGCGAAGCGCAGCGGACGGAAGCCCGATGGGGCCTCCTCGTCGGCGGGGGCGGCCGCCGGGGGCTTGAAGGCGCCCACGGAGATGACCAGGGAGCGCTCGGTGGGGTTCTGGCCGACAGGGCCCGCGTCCGGTCCGTGCGGCGGGGGCGGTGGCGGCTCGGTCGGGTCGGTCATGTCGCGCTCGGGTCGGCTGCCGGGCGGCCCGCGGTCAGACCATGGCCTCGCCGGGCGGCGCGGCCCGCCAGGTGAGGGTGACCTGGAAGTGGCTCTCTCCCACGTTGCTGGAGATCAGGGCCCCCGCTTCCGCGTTGAGCCGGACGCCGAAGGCCACTTCGACGCCGTCCGGCCGGGGCTGGATGTCCCGCAGGGGGCGCACCATCGCGTTCGCGACCTCGCGGATCTGGTCCATGGCCTGGTCCAGGCTGCCGGCGGCCTCGATGTAGCCGTGGTGGGAGCGGGCCACCGGGCGCGCGCCGTACTCCTGGTCCTCGACCTCCACGCTCGCGATCCCGCCGCTGGCCAGCGGGAACCGGACCACCTCGCGCATCGTTCTCCTTCTGGCCCAAGAGTCGGCTTCGGCCCCGGCGAATCGGGCCCGGCCACTATTGTGCAGGAAGCTCAACGGGCCGGTGGGCAAAGGAGATCGCTCGCCCACGGCGCGGTGAGGGCCGGGGCAGGGGCGACCAGGGGGTGCGGTGCGGATCGTCGGCGTACACGGTGTGGGGAACTACCAGCCGGGACGGTCCGCGAAGGACGCGTCGGCGCGGCTGACCGGGATCTGGCGGCGCCATCTGGCCCGCGGCCCGGGCGCCGCCCTCATGGCGACGGCGGACCTGACCGTCGCCTATTACGCCGACCACGTCCAGGACGAGGGCGCCCAGGGCGAGGACGCGGACCTGGACGACCTGCCGGGCGACGCGGAGGACCTGGTCCGGCTCTGGCTGGGGGAGCTGGGCCTCCCGGACGAGGACGACCAGGGCCCGGGCACCTGGCCCGTGCGGCAGGCCCTCGGCTGGCTGGCCGCGCGGCGGCGGCTGTCCCCGCAGCTCGTCGAGCGGTTCGTGGCGCGTTTCTTCGGCGAGGTGGCCGCGTATCTGCGGAGCGGTTCCCCGGCCAGGGACGACGCGCGGAACGCGGTGGCGGAGGTGATCGCCCGCGAGCGGCCCCACGTGGTCGTCGCGCATTCGCTCGGTTCCGTCGTCGCCTACGAAGCGCTGTGGGCCCGGCCCGAGCACGAAGTGGACCTCTTCCTCACGCTCGGCTCGCCCCTCGCCCTGCCGCACGCCGTCTTTCCCCGCCTCGCTCCCGCACCCACCGACGACGTCGGCGCCCGCCCGCCGTCGGTGCGCCGCTGGGTCAACATCGCCGATCTCGGGGACCTGGTCGCCCTGCCCGTACGGGGCGTCTCCCGGTACTTCCACGGGGTGGACGCCGACACCCACGAGACCATCCACGCCTTCGACTTCCACCTGGCGGCGAACTACCTGGCCAGTGCGGCGGTGGGGGAGACGCTGACCCGGTGGGACACCCCGTAGGGGCGCGGGGAACGGCGTGAGCGGTCACGCCGGGACCACGGCCGCCCGCAGGCCCTGGCCCCGGCCCGCAGACCCTAGGACGCCTCGCCCGGCCCGGCGACGAAGACGCGGCTCAGGAGGTCGTGCAGGGCGGCGCGCTCCGCGTCGTCGAGGGCGTCCAGGCCCGCGAGCGTGGTGCGCATGTTCGCGCGGATCGCGTCGATGACGCGCTCGCCCTCGGTGGTGAGGACGACGTTCTTCACGCGCCGGTCGCCGGGGCTGGGCTCGCGGCGCACCAGGTCGCGCTTCTCCAGGCGGTCGACGATCCCCGTCATGTTCGAGGCGTCGCAGGCCAGGATCCCGGCGAGGACGCGCATCGCGGCCGGGCCGCGGCGCAGCACGCTCAGGGTCTTGCCCTGGCTGGCCGTGAGGTTCTCGCGGGCGGCCGCGGCCGTGAAGTCGCCGTAGTAGGCGCCGAGGGACACCGAGAGCAGCTCCATCAGCTGGCCGGTGCCGACGCGTGGAGTTTCTGGCATGGGCCCATCTTACGCCCTAAAACTTGACCATCTCAAACAATGGCCCCTACAGTGATGCGGTTGCTTGAGGTTCTCAAGTTTCTAGGTTCTTAAGCAGTTGGGAAGAGATTCCGTGTCTCACGCACACCGCACGGGGACGTCACGCCCCTCGGGGCAGACCTCGATCGTCCTGGTCCTGGGGCTCGCCGCCATGGTCGTATCGATGATGCAGACCCTGGTCGTCCCGATCCTGTCGATCATCCAGAACGATCTCGGGGCCACCACGGCCAACGTCAGCTGGGTGACCACGGCCACGCTCCTGTCCGCCGCCGTCTTCACCCCGCTCCTCGGCCGCTTCGGCGACCAGCACGGCAAGAAGCCCACCCTCGTCGGCGTGCTCCTCGTGATGATCGCGGGCTCGGTCCTCGCCGCCACCACGACCTCGCTGACCTGGCTGATCGTCGGCCGCGTCCTCCAGGGAGCGGCCACGGCGATCTTCCCGCTGGCCCTGTCCGTACTGCGCGAGGAGATCAGGCCGGAGAAGCTGCACGGGGCGATGGCCCTGGTCAGCGGCACCCTCGCGTTCGGCAGCGGTCTCGCCCTGGTCGGCGCGGGGCTCCTCACCCAGGGGGACGACCCCGACTACCACCGGGTCTTCTGGCTCGCGGTCGTCCTCGCCGTGGTCGCCCTCGTCGGCGTGATCTTCGTCGTGCCCGCATCCCGTGCCACGACGGGCGGCAGGACCGACTGGCTGGGCGCGCTCACCCTGGCGCTGCTCCTCGTCCTGCTGCTCCTGCCGGTCTCGCAGGGCCACGAGTGGGGCTGGACGTCGGGCCGTACGCTCGGCTCCTTCGCCGGGGCGGTCGTGATGGCGGTCGTATGGGTCCTCACCGAGAACCGGGTCAAGGAGCCGATGGTGGACATGAAGATGTTCACGCACCGCCCCGTGCTCTTCACCAACCTGGCGGGCCTGCTGCTCGGCTTCGCGATGTTCGCCCAGTTCATCGGCGTCTCGTACCTCGTGCAGATGCCCGAGGACGTGGCGGGGTACGGCTTCGGCGCCTCCGTGCTCGGCGCCTCCGTCGTCTATCTGCTGCCGACCACCCTCGTCTCCCTGGTCGGCGCCCAGTTCGGCGGCGTCCTGGTGCGCCGGATCGGGGCGCGCGTCACGCTCGCCGTCGGCGCGGCCTTCGGCGTGCTCGGCTTCGCCTGGCTGACCCTGGCCCACGACACCAGTGCCTCCGTGATCGGCGCGGGCATGGTCGTCGGCCTGGCGATCAGCTTCGGCTACGCCTCCATGCCCGCGCTCATCGTCGCGAGCGTCCCGGCCCACCAGACCGGCATCGCCAACGGCATCAACTCCATCTCCCGCTCGGTGGGCAGTGCCATCGCGAGCGCGATGATCACTACCCTCCTCGCGTCGAAGACCATCGAGCTGCCCGCCGGGATGCCCGCGCTCCCCGAGGAGAGCCAGTTCACCCTGAGCTTCGCCATCGCGGGCGGGGCGTTCCTCCTGGTGGTGGCGGTCGCCCTGATCGGCCTGCGGGGAGCGCACGCGCCGCGCGCGGAGGCGCTCACGAAGGTGGCGGAGCCGGAGCCGGAGCGCGCCACGGTCTGAACCGTCCCCCGCGCCTCGCCGTGTCCTGCGCCCGCTCAGCCCTCGCCGTGTCCGGCGCCCGAGCGGGCGCCGAACATTTCGGCGACGATGCGGGCGGCGTGGTCCGCGAGGTAGAAGTGGTCACCGGGGAACACCCGGGTGAAGAAGTCGCCGCCGAGGCTCGCCTCGCGCCACGCCTCCGCGTCCTGCGTGGTCACCTCGGAGTCCTGGTCGCCCGTGAACACCCCGATCGGGCAGCGGAGCCGGGCGCCGAGGTCCGGGCGGTAGGTCTCGATGAGGCGGTAGTCGGCGCGGACCGCGGGCAGCACCATCTCGCGCAGCTCCGGCTCGTCCAGGAGGCGGGGGTCGGTGCCGCCCAGCTCCTTCATCTTCCCGACGAACTGCTCCTCGGGCAGCAGGTGCACCGTGCCGCGGCGCTTGCGGCTCGGGCCCTCGTGCCCGGAGGCGAAGAGCCGCGCCGGCGCGGGCCCCGTCCCGGCCTCCAGGCGCAGCGCGGTCTCCCAGGCGAGCGCGGCGCCCATGCTGTGCCCGAAGAGGATCAGCTCGCGGTCGGCGCGTATGCCGGTGCGCAGCACCTCCGCGACGGCGTTGGCCAGGTCGGTCATCGTGGCGATCGGCCGCTCCCCGAGCCGGTCCTGGCGGCCCGGGTACTGCAGCGCGACCAACTCCACGTGCTGGGGCATCAGCTGGGCCCACGGCGTGAAGAAGGACGCGGTCCCGCCCGCGTGCGGGAAGCACACCAGAGTGGTCCGCGCGCCGGGGCGCGGCTGCGGGCGCCGCAGCCAGCGGGCCGCGGCGTCCTCGGCGCGGGTGGTCGTCGTCCTCGGTTCCATGGTCATCAGCACTCCGTCAGGGCGGGAAGTCGGTCGGGCCGCGGTTCTCGTGGTCGCCCGCGTGACGCAACCAGAACCGGGGCGGACGCCGCAACCTCGATGTGCGCCGCACGTCGGACCGGGTTCCCTACCCGGCTCGGCCTCCGGATATCCACAGCGGTCTGTCCGGTTGCCCGGACGGCCCGGATGGTCCGGTGGGGCTGGCGGGGGCGGTGCGGAGCATGCCGCGGCGGCAGGGGTCCTCGACCTCCTCGGCACGCAGCGGGCGGTCGCCGTCGTAGAAGAAGCTCGCGGAGGTCTCCAGGAACTCCAGGCGCCGCCGCAGGACCGCGTGCTGCTGCGCGCTGTCGGGCAGCAGCGAGAGGAACGCCAGGACGGTGAAGAACCCGGTGGGGTCGGTGATCTCGTGCGGCGCGGGGGCGCGCAGCCACTGAAGGAGCCGCTCGCGCCCGGCGCGTCCGCGGCGGCGCCTCACTCGTCGTAGTGGATGGCCCCGTCCTCGTCCATCGTCGGGTGCAGCTTCATCGGGTCCGTCGTTTCCACGTCCGAGGGGCGGGCGGGCTCCGGGCCGTCGGGGCCGACGCGGACCATGCGTTCCACGCGGCAGATGCGGAAGCACTGGTCGCGGACGACCACCTCGTTGGCGCGGCCCGCCGACTTGAAGCGTTCGGCGGCGTGGGCGAACGCGGCGCGGCCGGCGTCGTCGAGGTCGTACAGGAGCGGCCAGAACTCGGTCAGGCCGTGGACGAGCAGGCGGCGGGCGTCGTGCGGGGTCGGCATCAGGGCGCCGCGCGGCCGCCAGCGTTCGCCGCGGCGCTCCGCGACCCCGAAGCTGACGGGCAGGAGGACCACCTCCGGGTAGTCCCGTACGGCCCGCCGCGCCTCCTCGCGGATCGCCGGGGGACAGTCGTCGCCCGCGTACGTGAAGCCGCGCAGCGCGAGTCGCAGCGCGCCCGCCATGACGCCGCTGTCGCGGCCGGGGGCGAGGGCGAAGCCCGCGTCGTGGGAGGGCGGTGAGGGCCGCTGGTCCCAGGAGGGGACGGTGGGTTCCGGGTCGGTGGGGCGCGGCGGTTCGAGGCCGTCGTCACCGGCGCGCGCGAACTCCTCGCCGCGCACGACGCGGTAGCGGGTGCCGAGGACGGTGACCTCGTTCACCCGCTCCCGCTCCAGGCGGGCCACGGCGGCGAGCAGGGCCCGGCGCTCGGCGCGGCCGTCCGCGTCGTCCTTCGCTCTGAACCACAGCAGGGAGTTGAGGCCGTCGCGCGCCTGCTGCGGCGTGCCGTCCATCACGTCGTTGAGGAGCCGCCAGTCCGTCTCGTCGCCCGGCTCGCGCGCGGCGAGCCCGAACACCGGCCCGCGCACCGCGAGATGGGGATAGAGGTACGAGGCGTCCAGAGCGTCGGCCTCGCTGACCCACGCGGCCGGGTCGTCGCGGCGTACCAACTCGGAGTGGAGCGCGTCGATCTGCCGCTTCCAGTCGTCAGACATGGGCGCCATTGTTCCGGGACGCGGCCCGTCCGGTCGGCGGTGTCACGCGAGAGCATGATGATTCCGTCGATCGCTTGGCAGCGGGGCGGCTGTGCCCTATAGGGGCCCTGTCGGAGACCTGTTGGAGCGTCGTGAGCAGCCACGCAGGAGCGGTGCCGTCGGGTCAGGGCGCGATCTCGCGCAGCGCGTTGGTCGCGCAGTGCACCTCGCCCAGGCTCAGATGCGCCCAGGAGAAGTTCTCCACCCAGCGCACCCACACCCCGTTGGCGGTCAGGGCGCGTGCGGCCGCGTCCCGGAACAGGTCGCGCCCGCGCACCCTCGGCCCGTGCGGGGCCGGAGCCGCGTAGTCGCGGGCGGTCAGGGACAGGCCGTTGGCGAGCGCGGGGGAGAAGGCGATGTGGCGGCGCGTCCCGCCGGGCCCGGCGTCGACCCGGGCGTACAGCACGGGGAGGCGGACGAGTTCGTCCGCGCGCAGGCCGGTCTCGCGCAGGAGCACCTTCAGCTGCCCTTCGATGTGCCGGGCCGCGTCCGCGTTGTCGCCCTCGGCGGCCTCGTACCGCAGGAACGCGTCGACGGTCGGCTTGTCCGGCGCGACCGTGTCCGCGAACAGGCGCTGCCCGCCCGCACCGGCGCGCCGCGCCTCGCGCAGCAGGCCGAGCGCGAGGCGCGGGTCGGACACGGCGAGCGTCCAGCCGCGCGCGTTGTCGGCCCGGACGACGTGCACGGTCTCGTCGGCGTGCCCGGCGACCAGCCAGGACGTGTCGAGGACGACGGGTTCCTGCTGCCGCTGGGCACGGAGCATGCGCGTGAACGACGGGTCGGGGTGGCGCCGCGCGGTCGCCCCGTACACGATCCGGCCTCGCGGATGCCCCGGGTACGGCGGCAGGGCCTCGATGTTGCCGGTGAAGTTGAGGAGTTCGTCGACGCCGGGGCCGCGCCGGGTCGTGTACTGCTGGACGACGCCGACGCCCGGGCCGCGCAGATCGCGGAAGAGCAGCCGCCCGGCCCGGCGCAGGCTCTCCCGGCGGCCGTCGGCGGACTTCCAGTGGTTGGGGGAGCGCAGCAGGACGCGCAGGGTGTGCGGGGTGCCGCCGGGCGTGGGTTTGCTGACGTAGCCGGGCTCGACGACGTCCTGGCGCCAGATGTCCCGCCACCACCGCGACGAGCCCGCCTGGAAGCGCAGTTCGCGGTCGGGCAGGCCCGCGGCGCGGGTCGCCGCGCGCAGCGAGTCGGCGAACTCCCGCCACTGCCCCGGCGGCCGCGTGTGGACCGGCACCTCGGCGGGCTGCCCGCTGTGCGGGGCGCCGGGGCCGGGCGCGGCGGCGAAGACGTGCCGGGCGCGCTGGAGGTCGTGCTGGAGCAGCACCGGCGTCATGCGCAGGGTCAGCGTGGCGTGCCGGGGCTCCGCGCCCGCCGTGGTGAGGGTGAGGTCGACGTCGCCGTCCCACCGCCGGGTGTCCCGCACGATGTCGCGCCCCTCCACGGCGAGCCGCGCACCCTGCCGCACCTCCCGTGCGGTCAGGCGCCCTGCGCTGCCGAGCGGGACGTAGCGGCCGCCCCGCTCCACGAAGATCCGTACGTACGGGCGCTGCGCCGCGGGCACGGTCACGCGGCCGCCCGCGTCCCCGTCCGCCCGGGTCGGCCGCACCCGCACGGGGGTCAAGTCCTTGAGGTCCTCGGGTCCGTTGACGACCTCGTCGGCCGCGTCGTGGCACGCGGCGAGCCGCCGGTCCACGGCCACGTCGAGGCGGTCGAGGTCGCCGGGGCGCAGCCGGCAGCGGCGCGTGTCGTCGTCGAGGTTGGGCAGCAGGGCCGTGCCCTCGGGCGCGTCGAGAGCCGGGCGGTGCGGCGTCGCGTCCCTCGCGTCCTCCGTTGCGACCCCCGCGGATCCCACGGCCCCCACGGCCCCCGCAGGCCCCGCAGATCCCACGGCCCCCGTCGTGGCCCCCGCGGCGCCCGGGCTGAGCAGCGCCGCCACGAGCACCGCGCACCCCGCCGCGCCGAACGCCGTGCCGAACCCGGCGCCGAACCCCGCCCGGCGGCGCGGGCCGTGCGGGCCGTGCGGGCCCTGCCGTTCGGCCCCCGCCACGGACGGCCCCGTACCGCCGCCCCGGGCTCCCCCTGTAGCGCAGCCGTCCATCGCGGGCCCCTTCCGTCGCCCGCCGCCGAGCGGAGGCGGGATCGCGTCACTGGTCGCCCTCCACTCTTCCGGCGCGGTCGGCCCGGTGCGTCGTGCGCCCGGGTGACGTGGGCGTGCACACTTCGGTGCAGCTCCGGGTGGAGGAGCTCCACCCATGGCGGCGGGGCCCCGCACCGAAGGGGATGCCGTTGGCGAATTCGGGGTCCTGCTACTTCGCCCCGTCGATCGTTTGGTCGGCGGGGCGAAGTCGTGCGAAGTGGCTGGTGCGGGTCCGGGCCAGGGGTGTTCCGGTGAGGTGGGCGTCGAGGCGGGCAAGGTTGATCGCGGTTGCGGTGAGCTGGTGCTGGAGGCGGGTTCTGGCGAGTCCGCGGTAGCGGCACCGGCGCAGACCGGCGGTGTGAACAGCGTGGGAGAGGGTGCCCTCGATGCCGTTGCGGGCCGCGTAGCGTTCCCGCCACTCGGGAGTGCCCTGGGCTGCACGGGCCTGTTGGATCGCCTCGTGTTCGGCCCGGGGCCGCAGGGTGATTTCCCTTCTCGCGGCTCGGGGTGAGCTCACGCACTCGGGGCGCGCGGGGCAAGTGCGGCAGTCAGCGGGTGAGAACCGGACGATGATGATGGGGGCGCCACGATCGGAGATCTTGTCCCGCCATTGGGTGGCGTTCTTGCCGTTCGGGCAGGTCACGGTCTGGCTCTGCCAGTCGATGGCGAAGGCGCTCTGGCTGTAGGGGCCGCTGGCCTGGGCAGTGGTGTTGCCGCGGATGGGGCCGGTCAGGGTGATGCCGTACTGACGATCGGCGGTGACGATGCGGGGTCCGTCGATGTAGCCAGCGTCCAGTAGATGCTCGCCGGGCAGAAGGTCCCTGGCGGCGAGGGCGTCGTGGACCAGGTTGGTGGCCGTGCTGTCCTGGACGGTAGCGTCCTGCGTCAGCACGTTCGTGATCAGGTGAGACGTGTCCGCATCGCAGGTCTCGGTCAAATGGACCTTGAAACCGTCCCACTTGATATCCCGCTTCACACTCGCGCGAGCGTCGGTGTCATAGGGGCTGACCAGGCGAAGAGCACCCGGCGGGCACTCTTTTGGGTCCCGCCATCGCACCTCGCCCTCCGTATCGAACACGTACTGCTGAACCCAGGCCCGGCGCAGGATCTGGACGGCGGGCAGCTCGCGCAGCCACACGGGCGCCCCGGCGGCGTGCACGTCGGCCAGCAGGCGCATGCCGTCCCGGCCGGTCTGCTCGGCCAACTCGGTCCGCTTGGCCTTGCCGGAGGGCAGCCAGTAGTCCTCCGGCCGGGTGGCATACCGGTCGAACCAGGCCGGATCAGCGTGGGCGGACAGCCAGTTGGGGGCCGCAGCGGCGAGTGCGTTGAGCGCAGCGCGCAGGGTCTCGATGACGAACTCCAGCCGGTTCAGCGACCGGATCGCGGCCAGTACGTGGGTGGAGTCGGTGCGGGCCCTGCCTGGCGCCTTCAGCATTCCCGCCTTCCGGGCGGACTCCAGGACGTGGTCGAAGACCTGCTGCCCCGCTTCCGCCTCGACCAGCCGGGTGCGGAACTCGCTGAGTACGGAGTAGTCGAAGCCCGGGTCGGTAAGCTCCAGGCCCAGGGCGTATTTCCAGTCGATCCGGGCCCGCACCGCCAGGGCCGCCTGCCGATCGGGCAGCCCCTCGGCGAACTGGAGTACCGACACCAGCGCGAGCCGGCCCGGGGACCAGGCCGGCTTGCCCCGGGACGGGAACAGATCCGCGAACTGCTCGTCCCGGAACAGCACCCCCAGCTCATCCCGCAACCGGATCGCCAGACTGCCCTTCGGGAACGCCGCCTGGGCCACCCGCACCGTCTCCGCGGGGATCTCCCCATCTCCGATCGGACGCATCGACATCGACACCCACCCCATACGACAACGTCGGCCTTCAAGACCACAACCAGGTCTTGAAGGCCGACGTCACGCAGAGCCCCGAATTCGCCAACGGCATCCCGAAGGGTGCAGGGCCCCGCGCGGCCGGGCCGTGGGCGATCCGCTACGCGTCCCGGCGGAACAGGCCCGCCCACAGGAAGGGCTCGCCGAAGTGCGGCGACCCGGGCGGCTCGTCGCGCATCCGGCGCAACTCGACCTCCGTCAGGTCGGCGAAGATCCAGCGCAGCGACTCGGCCGAGTACGCGAGGCCGCCGTGCAGCCGCGCCTGGCGGTAGAAGTCGGTGTCGGACAGCTCCGAGCCCATGCCGCCCGCCGCGAAGCAGGTCAGCGCCAGATGGCCGCCGGGCGCGAGCACCCGGTCGAGCAGCGCGAGATAGCTGACGCGCCGGTGCGGCGGCAGATGGTGGAAGCAGCCCGAGTCGACGACCAGGTCGTACGGTCCGCGCAGGACGTCCGGGCCGAGCGCGAAGGCGTCGCCGTGGTGGAAGCGCACGTCGGCCCCGGCCTCGCGGGCCCGCTCCCCGGCCCAGGCGAGCGCGGCCGGTGACAGGTCGACGGCGTCCACCGTGAAGCCGCGCGCGGCCAGGTGGAGCGCGTTGCGCCCCGGGCCGCAACCGAGGTCGAGGGCGCGGCCGGGCTGGACGAGCCCGGAGTCGAGGTGCGCGGCCAGGTGGGCGTCGGGCTTGTCCACGAAGAACGGCACCGGCTTGGACCGGTCGGTGTAGAACCCGTCCCACCAGTCGGCCGCGCCCGCCGTCCAGCGGTCGGCCTCCGGCGCGAACAGGCCGTCCATGAGCTCCAGTACGTCCTCGACACTGCGGAGGTGCCGCTCGGTTGCGCGTGCGTCCCGGTCCATCCGATCCCCTTTCGCGATGTCCCTGGACAGTACCGTCGGGCGCTATGAAAGCCCAGGTCAGACGGCATGTGGCGAACGCGCGTACGGGCGTGTGCGGGGCGTGGGCGGACCGGGTGACCGGGGCTGCGCGGTTCGCCCCGTACACCCGGGGAGGCCCCCGCACAGGGCCGTCACGGGCCTGTTTCGGCCGCCTTCGGAGCCAGTTCCTGAAGAGGTTCGCGGGCGTCGGCCGCGGGGGGCCGTGCCGTGCGGTCGCGGCGGTCCCAGAGGCTCAGGACGGGGGTGGCCATCAGCGTCGTGACGAGCGCGACGACCACGAGCATGGAGAACATCCGCTGCGTCACGATGCCCGCGGAGAGCCCGACGTTGATGGCGATGAGCTGCATCAGGCCGCGCGCGTTCATCAGGGTGCCCACGCGCAGCGCGACACCTCGCTCCTCGCCGACGGCCCGCGCGGCCAGCCAGCACGCGCCGAACTTGCCCAGGACGGCGGCGGCCACGCACGCGGCCGTGACCAGCAGCAGCGCGGGCCCGGTGAGCAGTCCGAAGTCGGTGTTGAGGCCCGAGTACGTGAAGAACAGCGGCAGGAAGACGATCTGGCCCGCGGGCGCGATGGCGCCGACCGCGCGGTCCACCGCGGCACAGCGCGGGAAGACCACGCCGAGGCTGAACGCCCCGAAGACGGCGTACAGGCCGATCGTGTCCGTGTACCAGGCGGCGAGGAACAGCGTGAGGACGACGAGCAGCAGCGCCCGCTCGGGGGCGAGCCGCTCCAGGCGGCGCGCGATCGGCTCCCGGGCGCGCAACAGCAGCGCGAGCATCAGGAACAGGCCGAGCGTCCCGGCCACCGCCTTGGCGAACGGGCCCGCGCTGCCCTGCGACAGGCTCAGGACACCGGCGAGCAGCACCCACGCGACGGCGTCGTCGACGGCGCCCGCGGCCAGCGAGATGGAGCCGAACCTGGAACCCGTCAGGCCGCGTTCGGTGATGATCCGGGCCAGCATCGGGAACGCCGTGATGGCCAGGGCGACGCCCACGAACAGACAGGAGACCGGCACCGGGGCGTCGCCGGGCAGGACGTCGACGGAGCGGTGCACGGCCCACGCCAGACCGGAGCCGAGCGCGAGCGGCACGACCATGCCCGCGGCCGAGATCACCCCGGCCGCCCGGGCCACCGGCCGCAGCCGGTCGGCGCGCAGCTCGTACCCGGCCTGGAACATGAAGACGACCAGGCCGATCTGCCCGGCCACGAAGAGCACCGGGCGCAGCGCGTCGGGGAACAGCTCCTCCTCGACGCCGGGTGCGACAAGGCCGAGCAGGGACGGGCCGAGCAGCACCCCGGCGACCATCTCGCCGACGACGGGCGGCTGCCCCAGGCCGCGCAGCGCGAGCGCGGTGAGCCGGCAGGTCACGAGGATCACCACGACGGCGAGGAAGAAGGCGGGGCCGAGCTCGGTGGTGGACATGGTCCGCACCCTTCGCGTCGGGACGGCTGGGGACGGTGGGCCCGCCCGGGCCTGAAGCGGGCTCCGGGCGGGCTCCGAGTGGGTTTCGGCCGGGCCTCAGCCGGACAGGTGGGGACACCCGGGAGAGTCCGTGCCGGGGTGCGCGGCGAGCGGCCGCCCCTCGGTGTCGTGGCTCGCGAAGTACGTCGCGGCGAGCCGGTGGCGGCGGGCGTCGAGCACCATCCAGGTGCCGAGGACGAGCTGTGCCGGTGCCCGTCCCACGTCCTCGAAGCGGTCCCTGACCCGCAGGAACGCGCGGGCGCCGCGCGCCCACGGCCGGGGCAGCGGCCGCCCGCGCCGCACCAGGAGACAGGGCGCCCGGTGCGGGATGGACCGGGTGTGCGAGACCGCCGAGTCGAGCGCGTAGCGGCGCAGCACCTCGCGCGCGGCCGCGCGCATCACGACGGGGGCGAGCCGCCAGGCCGGGCACGGCCGGTTGGCGGCGACGCCGAAGGGGATGTGGTGGGCGTCCCTGGCCGTGCGCGTCTCCCAGCGGTGCGGCGCGAAGACCTCCGGGTCCGCGTACCCGGTGGCGTGGTAGGCGGGGTAGCTGAAGCAGAGCACCGATCCGGCGGGCAGCGTGGGGCCCGTGCCGAGCGTGATGTCGGCCGTGGTGATGCGGTGGGCGACGCCGAAGAGGGGATAGAGCCGGAACGTCTCGTCGATGACGTGGTCCAGATAGCGGTCGTCGTCCGGCGCGCGCGCCACGCGCTCCTGTACGTCGTGGTGTTCGGCGAGGGCGAGCAGCAGATGCGCCATCGCCTCGGAGAGCTGCACCACGGCCGTGTTGAAGAACGTGCCCTGGAGGTAGTACGCCCGCTCGCGCGTGGTCAGGGAGCGCGGCAGCGCGTGCGGCACGGCTCCGGCGGCGACGCGGCGCGCCAGATACCGGGTGAGGCGGTGCCTGCGCCGCATGTGGCGCGGGCGGGTGCACTTGAGCGCGCTCACCACGTCGTCGGCGTGATCGGTGATCAGGCGGCGCACCCCGGGCGGGCACGGCTCGTGGAAGACGCGCTCGTGGAAGAACTCCGCCCACACGGGCATCATCAGGTCGCGCAGCCGCACGAAGGTGGCCCGGCCCGGCCCCAGTTCGTCGAGGACGGCGGCGGTGCAGCGGGCCGCGGCGCGCGAGAGGTCCGCGGCGGGCCCGGCGAGGATCGCCAGGGTGGTGCGGGCCACCTCGTCGTAGCGCGGACCGGCCTCCAGGTGCTCCTGGTGGACGTCGGCGCCGGGCGCGAGCCAGTACCAGAACAGGTCGGACAGGGCGGCTCCCCGGCTGCGGCCGCCCGCCGCCGGATGCCCGTACAGCTCCTCGAACCGGTCGGGCCCCACCTGCTCGCCCGGGACCGGGACGCCCTCGCCGCCGCCGAGCCGCGCGAAGATCCGCATCCGCAGCGCGACGACCGCGGACGGCAGCCAGTACGGCGACGACAGCGCGGCGAGCCCGGCGGCGGCCGCCCAGGGCCGGAGCCTCACCGGCCCTGCCCCGCCCGCTCGTCGGGCCCCGCCGGCGGCCACGCCCTGGTGACGACCATGTCGGCGGTCAGGTCGGCAGGACCGCGCCCGCCGCACAGGGCGAGGACGTGGTCGAAGTCCGCGCGCAGCAGTTCGATGACGTCCCGCACACCAGCCTCGCCGTCCGCCGCGAGGCCCCACAGCACGGGTCTGCCCACCCCGACCGCCGTGGCGCCGAGCGCCAGCGCGGCCGCGACGTCGGCTCCGGAGCGGACCCCGCCGTCGAGCAGCACGGGCACGCGCCCCGCGACCGCCGCGGCGACCCGCGGCAGCGCGCGGACGGCTCCCGGTGCCGCGTCGAGCTGGCGGCCGCCGTGGTTGGACACCCAGACCGCGTCCGCGCCCTCGTCGACGGCGGTACGCGCGTCCGCTGGGTGCAGCACTCCCTTGAGGACCACGGGCAGGTGCGTGAGGTCGCGCAGCCTGCGCAGGTGCCGCCAGGTGAACTCCGGGGACATGGCGATGGGCAGGGTGCCGCCCGGCGGGGTGCCGGGCAGGTCGCGCAGGTTCTCGGGCGCGAGGTCCGGCGGCAGGTCGTGGAAGCCGTTGCGCTCGTCGCGGGTGCGGCGGCCGAAGACCGGGGTGTCCACGGTGACCACGAGGGCCGTGCAGCCCGCCTTCGCGGCGCGGCGCACGAGGGCGGTCGTGACGTCGTCGTCCGGGTGGAAGGAGACCTGGAACCACACGGCGGCGTCCGCGCGCACGGCCCGCGCCGCGGCCACCACGTCGGCGACGGCCACCGTGGCCGCCATGCTGGTCACCAGGACGGTCCCGGCCCGCGCGGCGGCGCGGGCGGTGGCGCGTTCGCCGTCGGGGTGGGCCAGGCGGTGGAAGGCGGTGGGGGAGACAACGACCGGCAGCGAGGCGCGGTCGCCGAGCAGCGCGACCCCGGTGTCCCGCCGGTCGTTGCCGCGCAGGACCCGGGGCAGCAGGGCCAGTTCGGCGAAGGCGCGCTCGTTGTCGGCGAGGGCGGTCTCGGCCCCGCAGCCCCCGGCGTAGTAGTCGTAGTGGACGCGGTCGAGCGCGGCGCGGGCGCGGTCGTGGAACTCTTCGATGCGGGACATCAGGCGCGGCCCGCGCTCTGCCGCGCGAGGTGTTCGCGCAGGAAGGCCAGGAGCGGGACGCGGTGGACCTCCTCGCTGTCCCACTCGTTCTCCAGGTTCTCGGTGAGGTGGTGCTCGGCGCGGAGCTCACCGGCGCGGAAGACGCGGACGACGGGGTGCAGATAGCGGCCGTCGAGTCCGGTGGTGTCGCGCTGCCCGACCCGTCCGGTCCCGATGTCGAACGGGTCGACGCGGTCGTGGTCGGCGCCGTATTCGAGGGTGACGGCGCAGTACTCCGTGACCTCGCCGAAGTGCCCCTGCGCGACCGCGCGGTGGAGGTGGTCGACCGGTACTTCCTCGCAGTGGAGCAGCCCGCCGTCGGCGCCGACGAGCAGCGCGTCGGCGAGGAAGCCGAACTGCTGCCACAGCGCGGAGGTGCGGTTGACGCGCGCGAGCACGGCGTCCGCGGCCGCCGCCGCGGTGGCCGGAAGCTCCCTGCCCGGCCAGGGGACGCCGTGGTAGCGGCGTTCCAGGATGCGGTGCAACGCCCGGACGCCGTAGCGGAATCCGTGGATGAATCCGCTGGTCGATTTCTTGAAGTCCCGTACCTGGGTGAGCGTGCCCGCGAAGAACAGGTCCGGCACGTCGACGGATTCCCACGCGTCGGTCTGCGCCGGAAACCGGTCGTTTACGGTAAGGCGCGGGCGGCATTCCGGGGCGAAGAGGGACGCGTCGAAGCGGAATCCGGTGGCGAGAATGACGCGGTCGTACGGTATCTCCTTGACCACTTCGTCGACCCGGGCGAAGCTCACCGCGGCCACATACGTGCCGTCGGGCTGCTTGCGCAGGGACAGGACACGGCCGTCGAGGAGCGCGTTCTGCGATTTGAGCTGGTAGGTGTCCAGGAAATTGTTGTTCACCGCCCGCAGATGTCCCACGAAGTGCGTCTGCCACGCCATGCGCAGCGATCCGGGCCCGGCGAGATGGATGACCGCGGCCGTCTCGATCAGGTTGTCCGCCGTCTCGAAGCCGGAATTGCCGCGCCCGATGATCAGCACCCGCTTGCCGGTGAAGTCCGCCGGGTCGACCGACACCTCGTCGTACCGCTCGGCGGTCTCGACGCCCTCGATGTCCCCGGGGACGTAGGGCCGGCTCACGCCGGTGGCCACGATGAGGCGCCGGGCGCGCAGGACGTCGCCGTCGGCGGTGCGGACGGTGAAGTCGCCGGTCCCCGCGGGCGGTCCCGGCCTGCTGATCTCGGTGACGCGGGTGGAGTACCGGACGTTCAGGCGGTGCGTCGCGGCGAAGTCGGCCAAGTAGCGGACCATGTCGTCGGCGGCCGGGAAGTAGCGCGGGGTGCACTCGGTGAACAGCGGTGCGCCCTCGTCCGAGAGGAGCGAGTTCCAGTCGGTGCGCAGGCGCAGCTCGGGGTCGTCCCAGCCGGTGTGCACCTTGTTGATCGAAATGAGTTTCCGGTGGCGCGGGAAACGCGTGAAGAACGTTCCCGGAGCCGTTCCGGACTCGACGATGAGATAGCTGTGGCCGGAGCGGTCAAGGAAATATCCGGCCTGGAGTCCCGCGGGTCCCGCGCCGACTATCAAGTAGTCAATCAAGCCACCGTGAGTCACGCCTTGCTCCCGTCTCCGGTGAGCGTCGCCGACGTCCCCGGTGAGAGGCTTCAACGAGCGGATACATCACGGTAGTTGACACTTCAAGTGGGCCGCCAGATCGCCTCGGTGTGGCGTGCGTCACAGAGAATGGGGGCTTGTGGGGAGAGGGCCGAGCGATACCGTGAGCCTGGCCGGTCGGCCCCCGGGCGAAAATCGGCCAGAGATCGTACGCCGCTTTCCTGTTCTGTACCCTCATTCCCGCTGCCGCTGTTTCATCCTCCGAAACGGATGCCCCGTGGAAAACGGACGCAAAGCGAGCAATTCGACGGAAGCCGCCTTCCCGCAGGCCCTGATCGACGCGTTCCGCCGCCATCCCGCCTCCGTGGCCTTCGAGCACCGCTCCCGTGCCGTCACGCGCGGTGAGGTGCTCGCGCTCGTCACCCGGTGCGCGGCCGGGCTGCGCGCGGCGGGGCTCGGCCCGGGGCGCGCCGTCGCCCTCGCCACGGAGGTCACCCCCGAGGGCTTCGCCGTGCAGATCGCGGCCCATCTGCTGGGCTGTCGGGTGACCGGTCTGCGACCGGGCCTGACGCCGGCCCAGCTCGCCCACGTCCTCGCCGCCGACGTCGACGTGGTCGTCACCGACGCCGCCCCGCCGCCGCCCGAACTGCTCCGCGCCGCCGGTGACCTGCCCGTCCTGCGGCTCGACAGCGACCTGCTCGCGGCGCATCCGCACGCCGGCCCGCTGCCCGGCGACGGCCTCGTGGCGCGCGGCCGCCCGGACGACGCCGCCCTGGTGCACCTCACCAGCGGCAGCACGGGCCGCCCCAAGGGCTGTGTCCTCGACTACCGCGCGCTCACCGCGTACTGGTCCTGGCAGGCCGCCCACGGGGACGAGCGGATCGCGCGCCTCGCGGCCGGATACCGGCGCTTCCTGCTGTTCGGCACCCTCACCAGCGCCGTCATGTTCGAGCACCTGGGCCTGTGCCTCCTCGGCGGCGGCACCGCCGTGATCCCCGCGCCCCCGCTGGAGTTCCCCCGGCTCGTCGAGCGCCTGCGGATCACCGCCCTGCTGATGACCGTGCCCCGGCTGCACCACGTGCTCGACGCGCTGCGCGCCGGGCCCGGCCGTGCCACCGACCTCAGCGGCCTGCGGGTCCTGATCGTGGCCGGTTCCCCGCTCGCCCCGCACACGCTCGCCGAGGCCGTGCGCCGCATCGGCCCCGCCGTGCACCAGGCGTACGGCCAGACCGAGACGGGCATGCTCACGCTCCTGACGCCGGACGACCTCGCGCACGGGCCCGAGGGGGCCGCCACCTCCGTCGGCCGCCCCTGGGCGCGCACCGAGCTGAGCGTGCGCGACGCCGAGGGCCTCCCGGTCCCGACCGGCGCCACCGGCGAGATCTGGGCGCGCACGCCCTGCGCCATGACCGGCTACTGGCGCGACGAGGCGGAGAGCGCCCAGGCGCTGCGCGACGGCTGGGTGCGCACCCGCGACGTGGGGCACCTGGACGCGCGGGGCTTCCTCCACCTCACGGGCCGCAGCCGCGACATCGTCATCGTCAACGCGGTCGTGCACTACTGCGGCGCCCTCGAACGGGCCGTCGCCGCCCACCCCGACGTCGACCGGGCCTACGTCGTGGCCGCTCCGGACCGGCGCACGGGCGAGGCCGCCCACGCCTTCGTCGTCGCGGCGCCGGGCCGCACGCCCGCCCTCGACGCCGTACGGGAGCACGTGGAGGCGGAACTCGGCGTCGCGGGGCTGCCGTCCACGCTCACCGTCCTCACCGACGTGCCCGTGGCGCCGAGCGGCAAGCCGGACAAGAGGGCGCTGCTCGCCCGGGTCCGCGCGAAGGCTCCGGGAGCGGTCACCTAGCCGGCGGCTCCGGCGCCCGGCCCGTCTGCGAGAACGCGCGGCGGTAGTCGCTGGGCGGCACCCCCACGTGCTTGAGGAAGTGGTGGCGCAGGTTGTTCGCCGTGCCGAGGCCGCTGAGTTCGCCGACCTTCTCGACCGGCAGGTCCGTCGCCTCCAGGAGGCTCTGCGCCCGCGCCAGGCGCTGGTTCAGGAGCCACTGGAGCGGCGTCGTGCCGGTGGCCGCCTGGAGCCGCCGGTAGAACGTGCGCGGGCTCATCGCCGCGCGGCGCGCCAAGTCGTCGACGGTCAGCGGCTCGTCGAGGCGCCCGCGCGCCCACTCCAGGACGGGGCTCAGGCTCGCGTCGTCGGCCGCGGGCACCGACAGGTCGATGAACTGCGCCTGCCCGCCCGGCCGGTGCGCGGGCACCACCATGCGCCGCGCGAGCTGGTTGGCGACGTGCGCGCCCAGGTCGCGGCGGACCAGGTGCAGGCACAGGTCGAGCCCCGCCGTCAGACCCGCGCTGGTGAGCACGTCCCCCTCGTCGACGTACAGGACCGAGTCGTCGACCTCGACCTTGGGGTAGCGCGCCGCCAGTTGGCCGGTGTGCTGCCAGTGCGCCGTGGCGCGGCGGCCGTCGAGCAGTCCCGCCTCGGCGAGCGCGAAGGCGCCGTTGCACAGCGACACCATCCGCGCGCCCGCCGCGTGGGCGCGGCGCAGCGCGTCGACCAGCCCGTCCGGCAGGGGCGCGCCCTCCTCGACGCAGGCGTCCGGCACCGAAGGCACGATCACGGTGTCCGCGCCGACCAGGTCGTCGAGGCCGTACGGCGTGCGCACCGAGACGCCGAAGGGGTGCGCGGCGGCGTCCCGCGCGCCGGAGCCGGTGTCGGTGCCGCACAGCATCAGGTCGTACCAGTGCTCGGAGAGGTCCGGCTGGGGCTTGCCGAACACCGTGCACGGGATGCTCAGTTCGTACAGGTCCCAGGAGGGGACCCCGATCTCCTCGGTCACGACCACCGCGACGGAACCAGCGCTCATGCGGCGAGCGTACGGCCGCTTCACGGGGTGGCAGGAATTTGGTGACCGACGTCACCGCTGTCACTGTCCCGCTCCCCGGCCCGCTGCGAGGGTTCTCGTACCGGATCACCACGGACGCCGCCGCGGGCGGTCGTCCGGACACGACCGCGTCCGGTGGACGCGCAAGGAGCAAGCACGCAATGAACGCTGAACGCCGCACCCCCGTCACCGTCATCGGCCTGGGCAACATGGGTGCCGCCCTCGCCGCCGCCCTCCTGGAGCGCGGCCACGAGACCACGGTGTGGAACCGCACGCCGGCGAAGGCGCAGGCGCTCGCCGCGCGCGGCGCCCGGGTCGCGGCGACCCCCACGGAGGCCGTGGCCGCGAGCGAGCTGGTGATCGCCTGCGTCCTCGACTACGACGCGCTGCACGCGGTCGTCGACCCGGCCGCGGCGACGCTCGCGGGCCGCACGCTCGTCAACCTCACCACCGGCTCGCCCGAGCAGGCCCGGGAGTTCGCCGCCTGGGCCGCCGAGCGCGGCGTCGCCTATCTGGACGGCGCGGTCATGACCACCCCGCCCGGCGTCGGCAGCCCCGAGATGATGTTCCTCTACAGCGGCCCGCGGACCGCCTTCGACGCCCACAGGCCCGTCCTCGAAGCGCTCGGCGACCCGCTGTTCCTCGGTGAGGACGCGGGCTTCGCCCCGCTGTACGACGTGGCGCTGCTCGGCCTGATGTGGGCGGCCTTCGGCGGCTGGCTGCACGGGACCGCGCTCGTGGGCGCCGACGGGGCGAAGGCGACGGAGTTCGCGCCGCTCGCGCTGCGCTGGCTCGGCGGTGCCGTGAGCGGCTTCATCACCCGGTACGCGGCCCAGGTGGAAGAGGGCAGTTACCCGGGCGACGACGCCACCGTCGACGTGCAGATCACGGCGATCGACCACCTCGTCCACGCCGCGGCCGACCGCGGCGTCGACAGCGCCCTGCCCGAACTCCTGAAGGCCTTCATGGAGCGGACGCACGCCGCGGGGCACGGCGGGGACAGCTTCGCCAGCGTCATCGAGGTCCTGCGCACGGCCTGACGCGCGCCCCGGGGCCGACCCTTAGGGGGCCCCGAGGGCGGCGGGCGGCCCCGCCGCGGGCCGCCCGCCACCCCCTTGGAACACGCCAGCGCGCCGCGTCGTTGGAGGAGGCGGGGTCGTGTCGCTGCGGCGCACGTCATGCGGCGGTGACCGGGCGCCCCCGGCGCGTCGGCGCAGGTGTCGCTCGATGCCTCTGGTGTCCGAAACGACACCTGTCGAAAAGGTCGGGTATTCCGCCTGAATGTCCGATACCGAGAGCGGGTTGTTGACCAAGAGACGCAGGTCACACCCCTGGTACATGAGATCTACATGTAGTCGGCGCGTCTCCTACCCGAGGATGAGTCGGCCGACTTCCGACTACGACGGACGTGGGCGCGGACTCCGGCCCGCAGTCTGACTTCCGCGCGCTTCGGTGCCGTCACGATGGAGTGGATCCTGCCGACCCACCCTGTCGTGCGGCGCACCGCCGCGGACGGGTCGGTCCTGCCTGCCAATCCCGACGGGAGTCTCGTTCGCCGTGGCTACGTTCCTCTACAAACTGGGCCGTCTCGCCTTCAGACGGCGCTGGTGGATGGCGCTCATATGGGTGCTGCTCTTCATCGGCGCGGGCGTCGCAGCGTCCTCGGCTCCCAAGGCTCCTGCCGACGTCTTCTCCATGCCCGGCACGGAGTCGCAGAAGGCCTTCGACCTGCTCGACGAGAAGTTCCCCGAGACGAGCGCCGACGGCGCCACGGCCCGTGTGGTGCTCCGCGCCCCCAAGGGCGAGAAGATCACCGACGCCGCGAACAAGGCGAAGGTCAACAAGGCCGTCGACCGGCTGAGCAAGGGCGCGCAGGTCTCGAAGGTCGACGACCCGTTCAAGACGGGCGCGGTCAGCAAGGACTCGACCACCGTCTACGCGACCGTGTCGTACAAGGTCCCCGGACCCGAGCTGACCGACAAGGTCAAGGACAAGCTCACCGACACGCTCAAGGACACCCGCAAGGACGGCCTGACCGTCGAGGCGGGCGGTGACGCGGTCCCGACCGAGCAGGAGCTGGGCGGCAGCGCCGAGCTCATCGGCATCGGCATCTCCGCGGTGGTGCTGCTCATCACCTTCGGCTCGCTGATCGCCGCGGGCATGCCCATCCTGACCGCGCTCATCGGCGTCGGCATCGGCATCTCCGGCATCACCGCGCTGGCCAGCACGCTGGAGCTGTCCAGCACCACCTCGACGCTCGCCACGATGATCGGCCTCGCGGTCGGCATCGACTACGCCCTGTTCATCGTCTCGCGCTACCGCGCCGAGCGGGCGGAGGGCCGCACTCCCGAGGACGCCGCGGGACGCGCCGTCGGCACCGCGGGCTCCGCGGTGGTGTTCGCGGGCCTCACCGTCATCGTCGCCCTCTCCGGCCTCGCCGTGGTGAACATCCCGCTGCTCACCAAGATGGGCCTCGCCGCGGCCGGCACGGTCGTGATCGCGGTCCTGATCGCGCTGACCCTCATCCCGGCGCTGCTCGGCATCGCGCCCCGCAGGACGCTGCGCCGCAAGGACCGCAAGAAGCCCGTCGGCGTGCCCTTCACCGACCCCCACGCCAAGCCGAAGCTCGGCACGCGCTGGGCCCGGTTCGTGCTGCGCCGCCCGCTGATCGTCCTGCTCGTCGCCATCGCCGGTCTCGGCGCGGTGGCCGCCCCGGCCGCCAACCTGCAGCTCGGCCTGCCCGACGAGGGCACGTACGCGCCGGACACCACGCAGCGCAAGGCGTACGACATGCTGTCGGACTCCTTCGGCAAGGGCTTCAACGGCCCGCTGACGATCGTCGTCGACAAGGACAAGGGCGCCGGTGCCGCGGCGAAGGACGTCGGCGAGGAGCTCAAGAAGGTCAAGGGCATCGTGTCCGTCAGCCCGGCGTCGCCGAACAAGGCGGACGACCTGGCGATCCTGTCCGCGACGCCGAAGTCCGGCCCGAGTGACCACGACACCGAGACGCTGGTCAAGAAGATCCGCTCCGACATCGGCACGATCGAGTCCAAGACCGGCGCCGAGGTCCTGATCACCGGCCAGACGGCCTCGGTCATCGACTTCTCGCAGACCCTCGACGACGCGCTGATCCCGTATCTGGCCCTGGTCGTCGGCCTGGCCTTCCTGCTCCTGATGCTGGTGTTCCGCTCGATCCTGGTTCCGCTGAAGGCGGCGCTCGGCTTCCTGCTCTCGGTGCTCGCGGCGCTCGGCGCGGTCGTGGCGGTCTTCCAGGAGGGCCACCTCGCGAACGTGTTCGGCGTCGACCAGCCCGGCCCGATCATGAGCATGATGCCGATCTTCATGATCGGTGTGGTGTTCGGTCTGGCGATGGACTACGAGGTGTTCCTCGTGACGCGCATGCGTGAGGCGTACGTCCACGGATCGCGTCCGGGCGAGGCCATCGTGACCGGCTTCACCCACGGCGGGCGCGTCGTCGCCGCGGCCGCGGTCATCATGATCAGCGTCTTCTCCGGCTTCATCCTGGAGGACGACGACATCATCAAGACCATGGGCTTCGGCCTCGCCGCCGCCGTCCTGTTCGACGCCTTCGTCGTCCGCATGGCGATCGTCCCGGCGGTGCTCGCCCTGCTCGGCAAGTCCGCCTGGTGGCTGCCGGGCTGGCTGAACAAGATCCTGCCGAACGTCGACGTGGAGGGCGAGAAGCTCTACAAGCAGCTCGGCGACAACGGCGGCGCCCCCTACTCCGACCCGGAGCGGGAGCTGCAGCCGACGCGCTGACGCCCCACGCGCTGTCCGCGCGGACAGCACCCGCAGTGCACGGCCCGGTGGCCCGGTGACCTCGACGGTCACCGGGCCACCGGCGTTTCACCGGCCGCGCCGCCCGACCGGCGCGCCCGGGTTGCCGGGCCGCGCGGGCCGTTGTCCGCTGGAATGCCGGGGGAGCGACGACGAGGAGTGCCCATGCCGCCCGAGCCCGAACCGGTCACCGAGACCTTCGCCTTCACCTGCGGAGACTGCGGGGAGACCTGGGAGTCCACCTTCCGGGTCATGTTCTTCCCCGACCCCGCCGCCTCCGCGGGCCCCCCGGGGCCGGCCGCTCAGGAGTACGTCGACGAGGACGGAAACGCCCTGCGCTCGCCCCTGGCGGCGGCGGTGTGCCCCAAGTGCGGCGGGCGGACCGTGCACGTGATGGCGCCCGGGTTCGCCGACCGGGCCCACGCGGCCGAACACCCGCCGCGCCCGCACCACGAGCACTCCCTGCACCTGCCGCACCGGCACCGCGCGGCCGGGCCGCCGCCCGACGGCGGGGGCTGAGCCGCCCGCGCCCGGCGGGCCGTGCCTCAGGCCTTGCGCGCGTCCAGGACCGCCGCGTGCGGCGTCGTGAGGTAGCGGGCCCAGAAGTCGTCCGAGGGGCCGGGCTCGGCGGCCTCGGACACCTGGTGCGCGCGCCACTCGGGCGCGCCGAAGCCCGCGTCGCGCAGCGCGCCCTCCAGGGACGCGGCGGTCCAGTAGCGGGCGGTGAACCGCGCGCTGTGCTCGCCCACGGTGAACCCGAAGTCCACCGGGGCGCCGTCCTCGCGGGCGCTGACGTCCAGGCGGAAGCCGTAGCGGGCGTAGTGCTCCGGGTCCGGGTGGACGTCCGGGTGGATGGGCAGCGTCAGGAAGCGCCCGCCGGGCCGCAGCGCCGCCGCCACCGCCCGGCACATCGCGACGAGCCCGTCGTACGTCTCGGCGTGCGGCAGCACGTACACGCCGAGCACGGTGTCGAAGGCGCCGTGCAGCCGCTCCGGGAGCTCCCCCGCGACGTACTCGACGCCGAGGGGCTCGTCCTCCTCCCGGCGGCGGCAGTGCTCGACCATGCCCTCGGACGCGTCGAGACCGACGGTCCGCCGGGCGCCGCGGCGCGCGAGCAACCGGGTGTAGACCCCGCTGCCGCAGCCGAAGTCGAGTATGTCCTGGCTCCCGATGTCGCCGAGGTGACCGAGCACGGTGGGGAACTCCAGGCCCTGCCTGAAGGCCATGCCCGAGGACTCCTCGTAGACCTGCCCGAGCTCGTCGAACTGACTGCCTGTCACGTCTTCGCCTCTCTGCGTCTGCTGACAGCGTGCGGCGGGCGCGGGGCCGAGGGCCGTGCCTCCGCCGCACATCCCCCGCGCAGAAGCCTTAGCACAGGCCGCACGGCCGCCGGACCGCCGCCTCCCGCGCCGTCGCCGCCGACGACGGGTTCGGCCGAATTCGGGTGGGCTTGTAGTCAACTTCATGGCGCGGCCACGCGTCCGTGCTAAGGGCTGGATGATTTTCCGGTCCGGCTTCGTGGCCTGGCGTTTCGCCCGCGTGGCGCGGCGGGCGCGCAGGGCCTCACCGCGGAGGGAACGGCGCCGGGAAGCAGATGTGCGGGCGGGACGGGGCGCGCGGTCGGGCGAAGGAGGCAGGCCATGATCGGGGTGGAGACGGACCGGCTGGTTGCGGTGGGGCTGGAGGCGCGGCGCGCCCGCGACCCGCGCCTCGCGGGTGCGAAGGCGGCCCATCTGGCACGGGCGGCGGCCGTGGGCCTTCCCGTGCTGCCGGGGTTCGTACTGGTGCCCGCGGGCGCCGAGGGCAGCGCGGGTGCCCCGCACGCCGTGACGCCCACCGCGGGCGCCGCTGATGCCGCGGGCACCGGGGGCGCCACCGCGTCAGCCGCGGCCACCGTGGACGCCGCGCCCCGTGGTGAGCCTCCTCATGAGGAGCGGGAACTACGGCGTGCCTGGCGGGAGTTGAGCGGCGACGGGGAGCGGCCCCTCGTCGTGCGCTCCTCGTCCGCGTGGGAGGACGCCGCCGACTCGTCGCTCGCGGGGCTCTTCGAGACCGTGCTCGACGTGCGCGGATGGAGCGACTTCACCGACGCCGTGCGGCGGGTGCTGCGCTCGGCGGGGCGCGCGCCCACGGGCGCCGCGCACGGCGCCGACACCTCGCACGGGGGGATGGCGGTGCTCGTGCAGCCGATGGTGCGCGCCACCGTGGGCGGCGTGATGTTCGGGGCCGACCCGATGGCGGGCCGCCGCGACCGGGTCGTCATCAGCGCCGTCGACGGCGGCCCCGACCGCCTGGTGAACGGCAGCGTCCAGGGCGTGCGGTACCACCTGACCCGGCACGGCCGCCAGGTCCACACCGAGCCCGGCGAACCCCGCGACGCGCGCCTGCTCACGCGCGCCCGGCAGCTGCGTCTGCTGCGCCTGGCCCGGGACGCGCAGCGGGAGTTCGGCGGCCCGCAGGACATAGAGTTCGCCTTCGACGCCGAGGACCGGCTGTGGCTGTTCCAGACCCGCCCCATCACCGCGATGCCCCCGCGCCCCGCCCGCCGCGCCCGGCTGCTCGGTCCTGGCCCGGTCGCCGAGACCTTCCCCGGGGTCCTGCAACCCCTGGAGGAGGACCTGTGGCTGGTGCCCATGGCGCACGGGCTCGCGGTCGCCCTGGACATCGCGGGCGCGGCACCCCGCCGCCGGCTGCGCAGACTGCCGCCCGTGACCACCGTCGAGGGCCGCGCGGCGGCCGACCTCCGGCTGCTCGGCGCCGCCCCGCCCACCCACCGCCTGCTCGGCTTCCTCAACCCGGCGCCCGCCGCCCGCCGGGCCACCGCCGCCTGGCGGATGGGCCGGGTGCGCACGACGCTCCCGGCGCTCGCCCTCGACCTCATGGCCGACGTCGACCGGTATCTGAGCGAACTGCCCGCCCCCGCCCAGATGTTGAGCGGCCGGCTGCTCGCCGCCGTCTCCTGGGGGCGTACGGTCCTCTCCGCGCTGCACGCTCAGGAGTCCCTGGCCGGGGCGGTGCTCGGGCAGGGTTCGGGCGCCACGGCCGTGGGTGAGGCGCTCGCCGTCCTCGCCGAGGCGCGCGCGGACGAGCCCGACGACGCCCGGCTCATCGCCCGCCACCCGGTCCTCCTCTCGCTCCTGCCGCCCGCGCTCGGCCCGCGCCCGCCGCTGCCCGGACGCCCCGCCCTGACCGGCGTGCCGCGCGGCACCGCCGTGCTGCCCACCCGCGAGGGGCTGCGGCTCCGCGTGCGCTGGGTGCAGGAGATGCAGACCAGCATGGTGCGCGAGCTGGCCCGCAGGCTGACCGCCGTGGAACTCCTCGACGACCCGGACCGCGTCGCCCTGCTGCGCTGGGCCGAGCTGACCGCCGCGGGCGACGGCAAGGGCCTCCCCGCCGATCTGCGCGAACGCCTGCCGAGGCCGCAGCGCTCGGAGCTGCCCGCCGCGTTCCGGCTCGCGGACGGCCTGCCGGTGGCCGAGCCGGGCAGGCGCCGCGCCGCCACCGACGGGCAGGGCGCGGGCGGCGGCTTCGGCTCCGGCACGGCCTGGCACGGCGGCGGCGAATGCCCCCGGTTCGCGGTCCTCGTCGTCCGCGCCCTCGACCCGGCGCTCGCCCCGCTGCTGCCCGGGCTCACCGGGCTCGTCGCGGAGACCGGCAGCGTGCTCTCCCACCTCGCCGTGCTCGCCCGCGAGTACCAGGTGCCGACGGCCGTCGGCGTCCCCGACGCCCTGGAGCGCTTCCCCGACGGGACCCGGCTGACGGTGGACGGCGGCACGGGCGCCGTGGAAGTGGTGCGCATGTCCGCCGTCGGCGCACCCCCGGCCGCGCCCCCGGACGGCGCCGACCGCACGGAGGGCATGGCGTCATGAAGTACGTGAGCTATCTCCTCGGCGGCCTCAGCGCCGCCGCGGCCGCCACCTACAGCGTCGTCTACCTCACTCGCTGGGAGTGGCAGCGCGCCCTCATCTGCGGGGTGCTCCTGCTGGTCATCGAGGGCCTCCTGGTGGGTACAGTGCTCCTGAGCCGTCTGGGGCGCCTGGAGCGGCAGTTGGCCGACTCCGGGCGGCGCACCGAGGAGGTGTGGCGGCGCCTCGAGGAGTCCCGGTCCGAGGAGGGCGCCCGGTTCCGCTGGCTGGAGCAGGGCACCCCGGACGGCACCCACCGCACGTACGTCTTCGTGCCGGTCCTGATGGCGGCCGGGGCGCTGCTCTCGGGCGTCGCCTGGGTCGTGCAGCGGATCTCGGCGGCCACCGTCCGGCCCGGCGCCGAGCGCAGGCTCGCCGGACGCCTCGCGCGCCTGGCCGCCCCCGGCGACGAACGGGGCGGCCGCATCCCGGAGTTGGAGGACCGCGAGGCCGTGCCCCGGCCGCGCGCCCTGCGCACCGCCGTGGTGAGCGGCGCCGCCGTGGCCGCCGTCCTGCTGCTCGCCCTGCTCGTGGACACCCTCTCCGACGCCACCCAGACCCGCCCGGGCAAGGCCACGGCCGCGGCCGCGACCACCGTGGTGTACGAGGTGCGGGTGCGCGGCAGCGCCGGCGCGCCGGCCCGCGCGCTGGCCGCCCGGGAGCTGTGGGAGAGCTGCCGCAGGTCCACCGCCGCCCTGAACGTCCACGCGCCGCTGACCCGCCTGGACGGCGACGTGTGGGCCGGAGTGATCCGCCCCGCCCTCTCCGAGCACGACGTGATGCGGCTGCGCGGCTGCCTCGCCGACGCGACGGCCCACCGCACGAGCGCGAAGGTCCTGGGGGAGAGCCAGGCGCGGCGGGGCCACTGAGCCCGCGCGTGCCGATCGGCCGGGCGAGTGGATCAACTGCCGTGCCGCGCGAGTGAACTGAGGCGCCGTGAGGGGCGCGAGGGGTGGGCGGACCGGGTCGCCGGGCCTCTCGGGCGCCGGTAGCCTGGACGAGGCTCGTGCCTCTCTCCCTTCCGTGCAGTCCGGTGTGCGCGACGCGTACGCCCTCTGGTGGTGACCGCTTGGTGTCCCGTACCTCCTCCGTCCGTGCCGCGTCCGCCCGTGCCGTCGCCCGCGTCGCCGCGGCCACCGCCACCGCGAGCGCCGCCTGCGCGCACGCGGGCAGGAAGCTCGGAGCGAGACGGCCGACGCCCCGGCGCGCGCTCAAGCTGATCGGCCTGTGCGCGCTCGGCTACACCGTCTTCTGGGGCGCCGCGTCGCTCGGCGTGCTCGCCGTCTCGGCCTGGGCGGGCGAACACGTCCGCGCCGACCGGGAGATGACCGGCGTCCGCCACTTCCAGCGGGTCGACGACCGGCTGTGGCGCGGCTCCGCGCCCACCGAGGCCGGGTACCGCGCGCTCGCCGCCCACGGCATCCGCACCGTGGTGGACCTGCGGGCCGAGGACCTGAGCGCGGCGGAGCTCGCCCGGCCCGGGCGCGCGGGACTGGCCGTCGTACGGCTGCCCGTGCGCGACGGGCAGACGCCCGACGGCGGGCAGGTCGACCGGTTCCTGCGCGTCGTCGCCGAGGCGAAGGGCCCGGTCTTCGTGCACTGCGGCGCGGGCGTCGGCCGCACCGGCTCGATGGCGGCCGCCTACCTGGTCCGCACGGGCCAGGCCACGCCCGGCCAGGCGGCCCTGCGCACCGTCGCGGTCGGCCCGCCGTCCCTGGAGCAGATCTACTACGTGCTCAGCGCCGACCGGGACGCCAGCCGCCAGCCCCCGGAGGTGGTCTCCCTGATCAGCCGCCTGGCCGACGCGCCGCGCCGCATCAAGGCCTCGCTGTAGGGCTCCGGACTACAACCGCCTCTCCATGAGCGTGACGGCGTACCGGCCCGCGACCCCGCCGTCCTTCGACGCCAGCTCGCCCACCTCCGCGTAGCCCGCCGCCGCGTAGTACTCCCGCAGCCGCGGGTTGTTGGAGCGGCAGTCGAGGCGGCTCAGACCGCGCCCGGCGGCGCGGATGCGCTGCTCGGCGTGCGCGAGCAGAAGGAGCCCGGTGCCCGGGGGCGCGGTGCGCCGGTCGGTCATCAGGCGGTGCACATAGCCCGCGGTCGGCGGCTGCGGGCCCCACGGGACGGGGTCGTCCCACCACAGTTCGAACGCCCCGGCGACGGGCCCGTCGGGCCCCAGGGTCGCGAGCCACACCTCGCTGTCCGCGAGGCGGGCGCGGAAGTGGTCCTCGCCCAGCTCCCCGGGCTTCCACTGGGCGATGCCCCGGCTGAGCTGCCAGCGCGCGGCCTGGTCGCGCAGCCGCACGAGCTCGGCGAGGTCGGCCGCTCCGGCCCGCCGGAAGGTGAGCCCGGGCCCCTCCAGGAGGGCGGCGCGCAACGCGGCCACCAACTCCTCGTCGACGTCCAGGAGCTGGGCGGCGTAGGCGCGCAGGGAGCCGTACCGCTCGGCGATCCCGGCGAGGAAGAGGCGCATCACCTCCGCGGGTGCCCGGCCGTAGTCGGGCCAGGTCAGCTCGCGGTCCGGGTGTGCGGCGCGCCAGTCGGCGACGAGCCGGTCGGTGGCGAGCCCGGTGAGGGTGAAGTCCTCGACCACGGCGGCCTCGGGCACGCCGAGGAGCGTCAGGACGAGCGCGGCGAGCAGGCCCGTGCGGTCCTTGCCGGACGCGCAGTGGAACACCAGGGGCCCCGAACCGTCCTCGGCGATCAGCTCCAGGGCCCGGCGCAGCTCCTTGACGCCGTCCTCGGCGACCTCCACGTACCGGTCGGCGAGATAGCGCCCGGTGTCCACGTCGGGGCCCAGCGCGGCCTGGTCGTAGGGGCGGTGCTCGACGCTCAGGTTGTGGTAGGCGAAGGACGCGTGGTCCGGCACCCGGCCCTTCGCCTCGATCTCCCAGGGGTAGCGCAGATCGATGACCGTGCGGACACCCAGGCCGAGGAAGCGTTCCCAGTCGGCGTCCCGCAGCTTGCTCAGCGAGTCCGACCGGTACACCGTCCCCCACCGCACCGTACGGCCGTCCTCAGTGACGTAGCCTCCCAGGTCACGGAAGTTGTGCAGCCGGTCGAAAGGTATGTGTCTCTTCACAGTGCGGCAGCCTACGTCCGGGCGCGCCGCGCACGCCGCGACGAACGTCACCGCGCCCGGCGGGTGCCGCGCGGGGCCGGAAAACCTGGACAAAGGAGCGGGCGTGCCGCATGGTGTCCGCCCCCCGTGTGTCATGTCGCAAGGACACCGCCGCCCGCGGCGTGGAGGCTACCGGCCCCCGACCCGGACCGGCTCCGCGAGCCGGGGCACCTCGTCGAGCACGATGCCGAAGCGGGTGGCGTACGCCTCCAGGACCTCGGCGTCCGTGGAGAGTTCGGTGACCTGCGGCTCGCCGTCGAGCGGGGTGACGGTGAGCTTGCTGCCGCTGAGCGTGGTCCGGCCGGTGGTGGTGAGGATCGAGCACACCAGGGACCGGGTGAAGTGGGACTTCGGCGAGGTGCGGTGGTACCAGGCGCCGCCGTCGAAGTCGGCGAGCGCGCGCGGCCGCGGGTCGAGCAGGTACTGCGGCTCGCCGCCCATCAGGACGCGCAGGTCGCCCGCGGGCGTCTCGGCGACGCGGAAGGTGCCGGCGGGGTCGCTCTGGTCGCCGCGCTCGGCGGCGGCGAGCGGGTGGTGGCTGTGCTTGCCGAAGCCCACGTCGGCCAGCCAGTCGCCGCCGTCGGCGGTGCGCACGCGCAGCGCCATGTGGTCGTACGGGATCCCGAGGCGGTCCCCTTGGTAGACGCTGGCCTGGAGCATGTCGACCTCGAAGCCGAGGGCGGTGAGGAGGGCGGCGAAGGCCCCGTTGAGTTCGTAGCAGAACCCGCCGCGGCGGCCGTCGACGACCTTCGCGACGAGGTCCTCCTCGACGAGGTCGACCTCCACGCCCAAGTGGATGGCGAGGTTCTCGAAGGGAACGGCGCGCAGATGCGCCAGGTGCAGGTCGCGCAGGGCCGCCGAGGTGGGCGCGGCGGGGCGCTCCGCGCCGATGCGGAGCAGATAGGCGTCGGTCCGTGAGGTGTCCATGGGGCAAGTCTCACGGGGCGTGACCGCCCGGGCCACCGGCCGCGGGCCAGACCCGGGCCGTTCCTTTCGTCCTAGGCCTCCGGCGCCGCGAGTCCTAGGTCCGCGGACCCTGTGGCGATGATCAGTTCGTGTGTATAGTCGGCCGGGTCACGCGGTCCTCCGTACCGCGTGCGGACCGACGAAGGAGGTGAGCCCGTTGCGCGACCTGACCACTGACCGCACCGTCCGGGCCCTCCCGACCGCCGTCCGCGCCTGACCGTCAGACCGCCTGTTCCGTCTGACCGGTTCCCCGCACGGCCGCCGCGCAGGAGCGCCCGCTCGCCCGAGCACCCGCAGCACTCCTGAGCGAAGGAACCATGACCTCCACCGCACGCACCACCTCCACCCCCACCCCCTTCCGCGTCGACGTGCCCGACGACGTCCTCGCCGACCTGCGCGCACGCCTGGCCCGCACCCGCTTCACGCCCGCGTCCGACGCGACGCCCTGGGCGGCCGGAGCCGACCCGGCGCAGCTGCGCGACCTCGTCGCGTACTGGGCCGACGGCTTCGACTGGCGCGCAGCCGAGGCCGCGCTCAACGACTTCCCGCACTACACCGCCGAGGTCGCGGGCGCCCGCCTGCACTTCCTCCACCTGCGCGGACGGCGCCCCGATGGCGCGCCCGCGCCGCTGCCGCTGGTGCTGAGCCACGGCTGGCCGAGCAGCTTCGTGGAGATGCTCCGCGTCGCCCGGCGCCTCGCCGACCCGGCCGCGTACGGCGGCGACCCCGCCGACGCCTTCGACGTCGTGATCCCCTCGCTGCCCGGCTTCCTGTACTCGGAGCTGCCCCGCGGGCCGTTCACGCGCCGGGGCGTCGCCGAGACGTGGCACTCCCTGATGACCGGGACGCTGGGCTACGAGCGGTACGGGGCCTTCGGCGGTGACATCGGCGGCGGCGTGACCCAGTGGCTCGGCGCCTTGTACCCGGACCACGTCGCCGGGGTGCACGTCACCTCCGCCCTGGTGAGCGCCGACTTCGAGAAGCACCCGCCGACCGCCGAGGAGCAGACGTACCTCGACGCGCTCGCCGCGTACGACCGCACCGACGGCGGCTACAGCGAGATCATGTGCACCCGGCCGGACACGGTCGCCGCCGCCCTGATCGACTCGCCGTCGGGGCTGCTCGCCTGGATCGTCGACAAGTACCGCGACTGGAGCGACTGCGACGGTGACGTCGCGCGGCGCTGGGACCGGGACACGCTCCTGACGGTGGCCACCCTGTACTGGGCGACGGCCAGCATCGGCACCTCGTTCCAGCAGTACTACGACTTCCACCTGAACAAGATCCTGCCGCCCGTCACCGTGCCCGCGGCCGTCACGCTCAGCCACGAGCCGGGGTACGCGAACTATCCGCGGAGCCTCGCCGAGCGCGTCTTCGCCGACCTGCGGCACTGGCGCGAGCCGCGGCGCGGCGGCCACTTCATGTCCCATGAGGAGCCGGACCAGGTCGCCTCCGAACTGCGCGCGTTCTTCGGCCCGCTGAGGCCGGGGGCCTGACGCGACAGGCGCGGCCCGCCGGGGTCCGGCGGGCCGCGCCGACGCGCCGTGGGGCGGCACGGGCGGATGCGGAAAGCCGGAGCAACGGGGCGATATAGGCTGTACGTTCTGTTTCCTATCGCTCACGACGCACACTCGGAGAGTTATCTGTGACCGCAGTGATCGCCCCGTCCGCCCCGGCCGGCCCGACGGCCGGGCCCGCCCCGGCCACCGACGCGCCCCTGGACGTACGCGATGACGTGCAGGAGTCCGCTTATGCCGCACCGGAGGCCGGACGGGACGGCGCGTACGAGGCCGCGCGCGAGCTCGTCGCGCGCGACGCCCGTGAGTTCGGTGTGTACGCGCGCACCGGCGGCTGGACGTTCGGCCTGAAGGTGGCGCGCAGCGTGCGGCCCGGCGGGCAGTCGGCGGCCGAGACGCCGAAGGCGTCCGCGAAGGAGTTCGGCGAGCTCGCCGGGTGCTCCGCCGAGCGCGTCATGCGCTTCTACAAGGCCTGGGACCGGGCCGCCGACGACGGACTCGTGCCGCACTTCGAGGAGCTGGCGCCGGGCCAGGAGGTCGAGCTGCCCGACGCCGACGTCTGGCTCACCTACTACGTGCCGCGCTCCAGCGCCTCCTCCGCCCGCGGCACCGCGATCATGGCGGCCGCCGAGGCCGAGGGCATCCGCCCGACCAAGGCCCTGGAGGTCGCCGAGAACCCCACGGCACTGCGCGCCGCGATCCTCGCCGACCCCTCCACCGCGCAGGCCGCCCGGCACGCGCTGCTCGACCGGATCAAGGAGGACCCGGTCCTCCAGGTCGACCTGGCCCGTGACATCGCCCGCACCGACGACCTGAAGAAGGCCGTCGCGGGCGAGGCCAGGGCCGCCGACCGCATCGAGTACGTCCGTAAGATCGCGGAGGAGGGCCAGGTCAGGACCCCCGCGGGGCAGACCATCGACGCCCCGGCCGAGCTGCGCGAGGAAGCCGAGCGGCATCTGTCCCTGATCGACGAGCTGGAGCCCGAGGAGGCCGGGGAGTGGGCCTCGGAGGCCTACGACACGGTGAAGACGCTCGTGGCCGAGACCGTCGAGGCGGACCCGGAGCTGCGCGTCCAGGAGCGGCGGACGAAGTTCTACAGCAGCCTCCAGAAGGCGACGAAGGTCTTCGAGGAGCTGACCCTCGACGACGCCGCCGACTTCGGTGACATCTACGAGGACGACATGGTCCAGCGCCTCGAAGAGCTCCAGGAGGCCATCGGCACCTGCCTGACGGCGCTGCGCAAGGCCTCGCAGACGGGCTGACGCACCACCCGACGGGGCCCGGCGGGGCCGGGCCCCGTGCTCACCGCGCGGCCGCGATCAGCGCCCGCGTCGCGCGGGCCGCGTGCGCGGCGGGGCCGGGGGCGCGGTCGATCCCCGCGCTCACCATCGCGCCCTCGGCCAGCAGGAACAGCTGCTCGGCCAGCTCGCCGGGCAGCCCCGCGCCCGCCACGAGAGCGGCCAGATACTCCTTGAACGCCCCCTTGTGCAGGCGCACTTGGCGGGCCACCGGCTCGGACGTCGCGCCGAGCTCCCCGTACGAGTTGATCCAGGCGCAGCCGCGGAAGCCGGGCTCGGCGAACCACTCGCCCAGCCAGTCGAAGACCGCGAGCAGCCGCCGCTCGGGATCCTCGTGCCGCTCCACGTGCGCGGCGAGCTGCCGGCGCCAGCGCACGTCCCGTCGCTCCAGATAGGCCTCGACGAGCCGCTCCTTCGAGGGGAAGAGCTGGTAGAGGCGCTTCAGCGAGACGCCCGAAGCGGAGCGGATGTCGTCCATGCCGACGGTCTGGACGCCGCGCCGATAGAAGAGCTCCTCGGCCGCGTCCAGCGCCTTCTCCCTGGCGAGGGTGGTGTCCATTGGCCAAAGACTACCGCTGAGAACCATCGTTCTCTATGCTGGTGCGCAGCGCCGGAGAACGAGCGTTCTCCAGGGGGTGGCGACAACGAGAGGAGCCCGCCATGACGGCACGTCCGCCGTTCCCGCCGTTCGACGAGGCCACGGCCCGGCAGAAGGTCCAGGCCGCCGAGGACGCGTGGAACACCCGCGACCCCGAGCGCGTCGCGCTCGCCTACACCGAGGACTCGGTCTGGCGCAATCGCGACCGGTTCGTCACCGGCCGCGCCGAGATCGTGGAGTTCCTGCGCGACAAGTGGTCGAGGGAGCGGGAGTACGCGCTGCGCAAGGAGCTGTGGGACTTCCACGGCAACCGCATCGCGGTGCGCTTCCAGTACGAGTCCCAGGACGCGAACGGCCAGTGGTGGCGTGCCTACGGCAACGAGCTGTGGGAGTTCACCGAGGAGGGCCTCATGGCCCGCCGCGAGGCCAGCATCAACGACGTGCCGATCACCGCGGCGGAGCGCCGCATCTTCGGCCCCCGGGGCGAGGCGGAGCGCGGCGCCCCGCTCCCCGTCCGCTAGCGCGGGGACCGGTGCGGTGGCGGAGGGGGAGGCGCGGCTTCCTCCTCCGGCGGCAATCGATTGCGGGCCACTCGGGGCTTCGCGCGCATCTGCCCCTTGTCGCGGGCGGGCCGGACTCTCCACAATCGATTGCGCACGGCAGGCCCCACGGCGATTCCGTGAACTCTCCCGAGCCCAGGAGCGCGCCCATGCGCCACCGCTCACTGACCGTCGGCGTGTTCAGCCCGTCCGTCCTGCTGCGCGTGGCGCGGGCGTCCGGGCTGTTCGACCAGCACGGTCTGACCGTCACCGAAGTGCCGTGCGCCTCCTCGCCCGCGCAGTTCCGCGACCTGTTCGACGGCGCGGTCGACGCCGCGTTCACCAGCCCCGACAACGTCATCGCGTACCGCTTCGTGTCCGACAACCCGCTCGGGCACACCGGCGACGCCCGCATCCTCGCCGCTCTGGACCGGGGCCTCGGCCTCGGCGTGTACGCCGCACCGGGCGTCAAGGGGCCCGACGAACTGCGCGGCGCCGCCGTCGGGGTGGACGTGCCGGACTCCGGATTCGCCTTCGGCCTGTACGCCGTCCTGGAGTCGCTCGGCCTCAAGGCGCCCTGCGGGGGCCCCGGCGACTACGAGGCCGTCCCCCTCGGCTCGACGCCCCGCCGCCTGGCCGCGCTGCTCGACGGCCGGTGCGCGGCCACCGTCCTCGGCGCGGGCAGCGAACTGCGCGCGGAGGCCGCGGGGGCGGTGCGCCTCGCCGGGCTCACCGAGGTGTGCGGGCCCTATCTGGGCACCGTGCTGACCGCCGTGGGGCCGCGCCGCGCGCAGGCCGCGCACGCGCTGAGCTCGGCGCTCGCGCAGACGTCCCGGCTCATCGTCTCCGGGGTGCTCGACCGCCTCGTCCTGGAGCAGACGCGCGCCGCCCTCGCCCTGCCCGACGACCTCGCCGCCCGGTACGCGGCGCGCCTGCGCGACCCCGCCGACGGACTCGTCCCCGACGGCGCCGCCGACCGCGCGGCCCTGGACACCGTGCTCGGCCTGCGCCTGCGCTACCGCCCCGGCGACCCGGCCCCGGCCACCGCGCTCGACCCCGCCTACGGCCTGCTCGACCCGCAGGCGTGCTGAGGCCGCGCCCGGTCCGGCTGCGCGACGTGGCCGACACCGCGGGCGTGCACCCGGCCACCGCGTCCCGCGCCCTCAACCCCGCGACCCGCGCCCGGGTCAGCGCGGCCACCGCCCGCCGCGTGCTGCGCGCCGCCGAGGACCTCGGCTACCGGCCCAACCCGATCGCCCGCAGCCTGAAGACCGCGCGCTCGCACACCGTGGGCCTGGTCGTCCCCGACCTCACCAACCCCTGCTTCCCGCCCCTCGTGCGCGGCATCGAGAGCGTCCTGGAACCGGCGGGCCACCACGCCTGGATCGTCGACACCCACCACGACCCGCGGCGCGAGCACGCCCAGGTCGACTCGCTGCGCTCCCGGCAGGTCGACGGGCTCATCGTCGCCACCGCGCTGCGCGACCACCCGCAACTGCGCGCCCTGCACGCCGACGGCGTCCCCCTGGTCCTCGTCAACCGCCGCGTCGACGGCCTCGACGTGCCGTGCGTGACCCCCGACGACGCCTCCGGCATCACCCAGGCCGTCGCCCACCTCGCCGCTCTCGGCCACACCCGCGTCGCCTTCGTGGGCGGGCCCGCCACCACCTCCACCGGGGCCGCCCGCGCCCGCGCCTTCCTGCACGCCGTCCGCGACCTCGGGCTCGCCGAGGGCCCCGCGCTGCTCACCGAGGCGGCCCGGTGGAGCGAGGCGGCGGGCGCGCGGGCCCTGCGCGCGCTGCTCGACGCGGGCGCCGACTGCTCCGCCGTCGTCGCGGCCAACGACCTGCTCGCCCTCGGCTGTTACGACGCCATCGCCGAGCGCGGCCTGCGCTGCCCGGCCGATGTCAGCGTCGTCGGCTTCAACGACATGCCCTTCCTGGGCCGGCTGCGTCCCGCGCTCACCACCGTGCGGGTGCCGCACCACGAGGTGGGCGCCGAGGCCGCGCGCATGCTCCTCGACTGCGTGGCGGGCCCGGCGCGGCCCGCCCGCTCGCTGCTGCTCCCGGTGTCGCTGGTGGTCCGCGCCTCCACCGCGCCGCCCCGGGCGGACTTCGGCCGCCGCCGGTCCCTCCCCCCTCCAGGGACCGGCGGCGGCCCCGCCCTCACGCGCCCTTGGGCAGCCCCTTCGGATTGAGCTCCGAGGTGCGCACGGCCTCGTCGGCGAGCCCCCAGTGGGCGAGCACCTTGCCGTAGGAGCCGTCGTCGATGAGGTGCTGGAGCGCCTTGTGGAGGGCCTCGATGAGGCCGTTGTCCTTCTTCGTGGTGGCGGCGATCTTGCCCTGGAGGCGGTCGCCCGCGCCCGAGAAGGTGCCGATGACCTCGGACCTGCCGGTGCTCGCCGCGTGGTAGGCGGCGACCGGGTTGGGGCCGAGGTAGGCGTCGATGCGGCCGGAGCCGAGCGCCAGGTAGTAGTCGCTGGTGTTCTGGAAGTACTTGATCTCGGTGGCCTTCCGGCCCGCCTTCACGTTCTGCCTGCTCCAGTCGACGAGCAGCTTCTCCTGGTTGGTGCCGGACGAGACCCCGACGACGCGGCCCGCCACGTCCTCCGGCCCCTTGACCTTCCAGCCGCGCCCCTTCCTGGCCTCGAAGGCGATGGTGTCCAGGCGGTAGGTGGCGAAGTCGTACTTCTCCTTGCGCTCCTCGGTGACGGTGATGTTGCTGAAGCCGACGTCGTACTTGCCGCTGTCCAGGCCGACGAAGATGTTCGCCCAGTCGACCGCGTGCGAGCGCACCTTCAGGCCGAGCACGTCGGCGACCAGGTGGGCGATGTCGGTCTCCACGCCGATGACGGTCTTGTCGTCGGTAGCGTAGAACGTCAGCGGCGGTACGGAGCCCGCGGACGCGACCACGTCGAGCGTGCCGCGGGAGCGGACGCGGTCGGGCACGAGGCGGGCGATCGCGTCGACCTTCCGGGCTCTGAGGCGCTTCTGATCGGGACTCAGGTCGATCTTCGCGCCCTTGGCGCCGGGCCGTGCGCGGGCGGCCGGGCCCGTCTCGTCGTCGGCGGAGGCGCCGCAGGCGGCGGTGGTCAGGGTGAGGGCGGAGGCGAGCGCGAAGGTGAGCGTGGCGCGGCGGCTGACGGGCGCGGGCATGGTGGTGCTCCTCGGGGCGGTGCGGGGAGGGGGCCAGGGGGACGGAGGGGACGGAGGGCCGGGGGCCGGGGCGGGGTGTGCGGGGGTCACAGGACCTTGGAGAGGAACGCCTTGGTGCGCTCGTGCCGCGGGTGGTCGAGGACGTCCCGGGGCGGGCCCTGCTCGACCACCACGCCGTCGTCCATGAAGACCACGGTGTCGGCGACCTCGCGTGCGAAGCCGATCTCGTGCGTGACGACGATCATGGTCGTACCGGCCCGGGCCACGTCCTTGATGACGTCCAGGACCTCCCCGACGAGCTCCGGGTCGAGCGCGGACGTCGGCTCGTCGAAGAGCAGCACCTGCGGGTCGAGGGCGAGCGCGCGGGCGATCGCCACGCGCTGCTGCTGACCGCCCGACAGCTGCCGGGGGTAGGCGTCGGCCCGGTCGCCGAGCCCCACCCGGTCGAGCAGCGCCCGCGCCCGGTCCTTCGCCTCCGCGCTCGGGCGGCGCAGCGCCGAGACGGGCGCCTCGGTGATGTTCTCCAGGACGGTCAGGTGCGGGAAGAGGTTGAAGTTCTGGAAGACGAAGCCGATCCGGGTGCGCTGGCGCAGGATCTCCCGCTCCTTGAGCTCGTACAGCTTGTCGCCGCGCCGCCGGTAGCCGATCAGCTCGCCGTCGATGCTGACCGAGCCCCGGCTGAGCTTCTCCAGGTGGTTGATGGCGCGCAGGAGCGTGGACTTGCCGGAGCCGGAGGGGCCGATGACCACGGTGACCTCACCGGCGCGCACCTGGAGGTCGATGCCGCGCAGCACCTCGTGCGCGCCGAAGCTCTTGTGGACGCCGCGGACGTCGACCATCACGGGGGCGGTGCTCATCGCTTCTCCCGAAGGGGGGTGAGGGGGTGAGAGGAGGACAGGAGAGCGCGGGCGAAGGTGCGGGCGCGCTGGAGCGGCGTCGGCGGGGGAGTGCGGTCGGCGCCGCGCGCGAAGTGCCGCTCCACGTAGTACTGGACGATCGACAGGAGCGTGGTCAGGACGATGTACCAGACCGTGGCGACCATGAGCAGCGGCACCACCCGGCCGTTGCGGCCGTAGATCACCTGCACCTGGTAGAACAGCTCGCCGATCGCCATCACCGAGACGATGGACGTGCCCTTGAACAGCGAGACGATCTCGTTGGCGGCGTTCGGCAGGACCGAGCGCATCGCCTGCGGAAGGACGATCCGGCGCAGCTGCCGGAGCCGGGGGATGCCGAGCGCGGCCGCCGCCTCCAACTGGCCGGGCTCGACGGCGAGGAAGCCGCCGCGCAGGATCTCGGCGGCGTACGCGGCCTGGTGCAGCGCGAGCCCGATGACGGCGGCGGACATCGCCCCGACCAGGTGCATCGTGCCGAAGCTCCACACGACGGGCCCGAAGGGGATGCCGATCCCCAACTCCTCGTACAGATAAGCGAGGTTGAACCAGAACAGCAGCTGCACGATCAGCGGGATGGAGCGGAACGCCCAGACGTACAGCCAGGCCACGCCGGAGAGCAGCGGGCTGCTGGAGAGACGCATCAGGGCGACGACCAGACCGAGCGCGAAGCCGAGCGCCGTGCCGTACACGGTCAGTTGCAGGGTCACCCAGACCGCGCGGAGCACGCTGTCGGCGGTCAGATAGCGGAAGAAGACCTCCCACTCCCAGGCGGGGTTGGTGAGGAGCCCGTGGGCGAACTGGGCGGCCACGACCAGGACGGCGGCTCCGGCGGCCCAGCGCCAGTAGTGCCGGGCCGGGACGACCGTCGGCTCGGCGGGGACCTGGGGCCCGGCGGCGTCGGCCGGGGGCGCGGGGGCCGCCGCCGAGGGCGGCGCGGCGGAGGTCATCCCGCCACCGCAAGACGGCTCAGGGTGCGCTCCAGCGTCTGCGGCCCGCGCTCGGCGCCCTCGCGGTCGCGCTTGGCGACCTCCTCGCGGACGATCGGGATGACGTACCGGCCGAAGTCGACGGCGTCGCCGAGCAGGTCGTAGCCGCGTGCGGACAGGACGTCCACGCCGAGGTCGTAGTAGTCGAGCAGCGCCTGGGCGACGGTCTCCGGGGTGCCGACCAGGGCGTTGGAGTTGCCCGCGCCCCCGGTGGCGGCCGCGGTCGGCGTCCACAGGGCGCGGTCGAAGCGCTCGCCCTGCTCGGCGATGGCGATGAGCCGCTGCGAGCCGGTGTTCTCCGGCGCGTCGAAGGAGCGGCGCCGCGTCAGGGTCTGCCCGCCCGCGCGGCGCTCCCGGATCGCGCCCACCGTGCGGTGCGCCTTCTCCCAGGCCAGTTCCTCGGTCGGCGCGATGATGGGCCGGAACGCCACCTGGACGCGCGGCACGTCGGCGCGCCCGGCCGCGTGTGCCGCCCGGGTGACCTCCTCGATCTGCTGGGCGGTCTCGGCCAGCGGCTCGCCCCAGAGGCAGTAGACGTCGGCCTCGGCCCCGCCCGCGGCGTACGCGGCGGGCGACGAACCGCCGAACGAGACGCCCGGGTGCGGCTGTTGCACCGGGAAGACGTCGCTGACGAAGTCCTGGAAGCGGTAGTGCGCGCCCTCGTGGTCGAAGGCCTCGTGCCGCGTCCACACCTTCTTGACGATCTCGATGTACTCGCGGGTGCGGGCGTAGCGCTCGTCCTTGCTCAGCGTGTCGCCCTCGCGGCGCTGCTCGTGGTCGTTGCCCCCGGTGATGAAGTGGACGGTCAGACGCCCGTCGCTGATCTGGTCGAGCGTCGCGAACGTCCGTGCCGCGTACGTCGGGTACGACACGTTCGGCCGGTGCGCGAGCAGGATCTGCAGCGACTCGACCTTCGCCGCGAGGTATCCGGCGGCGGCCGCGGGGATCGGCGACCCGGAGCCGTAGGCGAAGAGCACCCGGTCCCAGCCGTGGTCCTCGTGGGCCCGGGCGAGCCGCAGCGTGTACTGCTTGTCGAAGGCGGCACCGGAGCGGGGCCGGGTCTCCGAACCGTCGTTGGTCGCGGCGATACCGAGGAACTCCACGGGCATGGCGAGCCTTTCGTACGTGGGTGAGAGAACGGGCTCGGGCGGGGAGGGCCCGGCGGGAGGGTCGGAGCCCGTCCGGCGGTTGAGGACAAGGCCGAAGGGCCGGATCCGAATGACGGGGATCAGGGGAGAACGTGCGTCAGGCACACCGATGGAGCCCGTCCGGCGTTTGAGGACGAGGCCCGAAGGGCCGATTACCCGCGCAGGGCGCCCACGCCAGGACACGCGGTGGAACACACCCGACAGAGGTCGATGTGCTCGCGTGAGACCAGTGGCTGCGAGGACGGCATACGAACAGTTGAGCACCGGACTTTCGACGTCGTCAACGGGCACCGGGACGCTGTCGGAGCGCCGCCACACGCTGTTCACACGGGCGTAGCGCCGGGACGGCCCCCTCGGTCGGGTGTCCGGATGTGACAGGGAATCGTCATTGCGGTCATCGGGGGCGCGGGTGAGCATGGGGACATGCCCCTTCCCCACCGGGTCGTCATCGCGGTCTTCCCCGATGTCGACCTCCTCGACGTCACCGGTCCGGCCGAGGTGTTCGCGCTGGCCAACCGGGAGACGGCGGGCCGCGCCGGATACGAGGTCCGCCTCGCGGGACCGACCGCCGGAGCGGTCCGGACGTCGGCCGGGGTGCGGCTGCTCACCGACGTGGCCTTCGACGACGTCGGCGACCGGGTGGACACGCTGCTGGTGCCGGGCGCGGTCGACATGACCGACGACGGCCCCGTGGCCCGCATCGACACCACCGTCGTGGAGTGGGTGAGGACCACCGCTCCGCACGCCCGGCGGGTGGCGTCCGTGTGCGTGGGCGCCCATCTGCTGGCCGCCGCGGGGCTCCTGGACGGTCTGACGGCGACCACCCACTGGTCGACCGCCGCCCAGCTCGCCGCCGACCACCCGGACGTCACGGTCGACCCGGACCCCATCTTCGTCCGGGCCGACCGGGGCCGGCTGTGGACCGGGGCGGGCATCAGCGCCTGCCTGGACCTGGCACTCGCCCTGGTCGCCGAGGACCAGGGCGAGCAGACCGCCCTCGCGGTGGCCCGCCAGCTCGTGGTCTACCTCAAACGGCAGGGCGGCCAGAGCCAGTTCTCCGTGCCGCTGCGCCGCTCCGGCACCAGCCGCAGGGACATCGACGAGCTGCGCCTGTGGATCGCCGACCACCTCGACGAGGACCTGTCGGCGCCGGCCCTGGCCGCTCGGATGTGCCTGAGCGAGCGGCACTTCGCCCGCGTCTTCGCCCAGGAGACGGGCACCAGCCCCGCCGCCTACGTCGAGGGCGTCCGCATCGAGGTCGCCCGGCGGCTCCTCGAAACCACGGACTGCCCGCTCGACCGGGTCGCGGCCGCCGCGGGGCTCGGCTCGGTGGAGACCCTGCACCGGGCCTTCCGACGGCAGCTGGCCACCACCCCGGCGGCCTACCGCCGCCGCTTCCGGACCAGAACCGCCTGACCGCGTCCCGGCCGGACCGCCTGACCGCGTCCTGGCCGGACCGCCTGACCGCGCTCGGACCAGAACCGCCTGACCGCGTCCTGGCCGGACCGCCTGACCGCGCTCGGACCAGAACCGCCTGGCCGCGTCCGGGCGGAACCGCCTGACCGCCTCCTTCCCCTCCCCTCCTCTCCATTTCTCCACCCATCCATCGGCGCGGACGCCGGGCCGCGGCCTCGGCCTGCCCTGCCCCGCCCGAAAACCAGAAGAAAGGCTCCCTGATGAGCACGACTCACCCCGCCACGACCCTGCGCGACGTGATCGGCCTGGACAACCAGCCGCCCCGCCTCGGCGAGTCCGCCCTGATAATGATCGACTTCCAGAACACCTACCGCACCGGCGTCATGACCCTGGACGGCGCCGAGAAGGCCCTCGCGGCGGGCGCCCGGCTCCTGGAGCGCGCCCGCGCCGCGGGCGTCCCGGTCGTGCACGTCGTCAACGACGGCGGTGCGGGCACTCCGTACGACATCCGCGCCCACATCGGGTCGATCAGCGACGAGGTCGCCCCCGTGGCCGGGGAGCCCGTCGTGGTCAAGCAGGTCCCCAACGCCTTCCACGCCACCGACCTGGAGCAGGTCCTGCGCGACGCGGGCGTCGAACCGGGCGAGGGCCGCGACCTCGTGCTGGCCGGGTTCATGACCCACATGTGCGTCGCGTTCACCGCCCAGGGCGCCTTCACCCTCGGCTACCGGCCCACCGTCGTCGCCGAGGCGACCGCCACGCGGGCGCTCGCCGCCCCGGACGGCACGGTCCTGCCCGCCGCCGCCCTTCAGGACGCCGCCCTGACCACCGTCACCGATCTGTTCGGCGTGGTCGTGCCCACCGTGGAGGACCTCCGCGACTGAGCCCGCCGCCCGCGCCGGGCGGCGCGCCCCGGCCCCGGGCCGCCGGATGTTCCTCCGGCGGTCCGGGGCCGCTCCGCGTGGACGCGAGCCGCGGCCGGACGCCCGTCGCGACCGCGCCGCACTCCGCGGACCGTGCGACCGGCCCCTGGTCACGGGCCGAACGGCCTCGTCGAGCACGATCGCGCGGACGGCGTGACGCAGACGGACCGAGAGCCTCGCGGCCTCGGGCCTCTCTGCGTCGGGCCGCTGCCCAAGAACGCCCAGCGGGCGCACGGTTGACCACACGGCGCCGCCATCCCTCAGACCTGCCCCGGGATCACGAACAGCGCCCACGTCGCGAGCGGGGCGACGAGCGTCATCGACATGCCCCAGCGCATCAGGGCGCTGAAGATCTGGGGGCGCTGTTCCTCGGGGGCGTTGGCGGTGACCAGGGCCCCGCTGGTGGAGAGCGGGGAGGAGTCGACCACCGAGGACGAGATGGCCAGGGCGATGATGAGGCCGATGGCGCTGACCTGACCGTCCATCAGGAAGGGGACGGCGAGGGGGATGAGGGCGCCGAGGATGCCGGTGGTGGAGGCGAAGGCGGAGACCACGGCGCCGACGACGCAGATCAGCAGGGCGCCCAGGAGCGGCGAGTCGATCTTGGCGACGCTGTCACCGAGCCACTCGATGGTGCCCATGCGCTCCATGACGCCGACGAAGGTGACGACGCCGCAGACGAGGAGCACGGTGGACCAGGCGCAGCGGTCGACGGCCCCCTTGGCGGCGTCGGGGTCCACCAGGGTGAGGACGACCACGACGGTCAGGGCCATGAGCCCGACGTTCCACTCCCAGAAGAGCGCGCCCGCGACCATGCCGAGCAGCCCGAGCAGGGTCAGGGAACGGGAGACGTCGAGGCCGGGCGCCACGACCGGCTTCGCGAGTGCGACCGTCGCGGTGGCGGTGCCGCCCGCGGGTGCCGTACCTCGGGGTGCGGTGCCGACGGGGCCCGGCGAGGCGCCCCCGGGCCCGGCAGGGCCGACGGCGCTGTCGGGCCCGGCGGATCCGCCCGTCGCGGCGCCGTCCGCCGTCTCGGTGTCCTGTGCGCGCCGCCCGAGCAGCTGCCGCCCGCCGAACATGAAGTACGCGACGACGCTGAGCGCCACGCTGAACAGGAACGTCATGGCGAACAGGAGCGCCGGACTGCTCGGCAGGTCGTTGTGCTCGACCACGCCGTTGGTGATGGAGCCGTAGACGCTGGCGGGCGAGAAGCCGCCCGCGCAGCCCCCGTTGGCCACGAGCAGCCCCATGAGCAGCGGGCGGATGCCGTAGCGGGCGCACAGGCTCATGCCGATGGGGGCGATGACGCCGACCGCCGCGGGCACCACGGCTCCGACCGCGGTGAGCGCGGCGGTGATGAGGAACATGACCCAGGGGATGAGGGCGATGCGGCCGCCCACAGCCTTGGTCGCGGCGTGGACGAGCCATTCGATGGTGCCGTTGTTCTTGGCGACGGCGAACAGGAAAGTCACGCCCACGAGGACGACGAAGAGGTCCCCGGGGAAGCCCCCGAAGACGTCGTCGGCGTTCTCGCCGGCGACGGTGGAGCCGACGGCGAACGCCGCGACGAGCGCGAGCGCTCCCATGTGGACGGAGGTGAAGGTGGCGATGGCGAAGACAAGCACCAATGCGCCGATCGCGATGAGATGGTCTGTCATGACACGTCCTCGCCTTCGGACTGCGGCCGAGTAGCGGATGGAGGGTCACGTGCGTGGACGTGCGGATGCGACTCCGGGGCGTCATGGAGCTGAGCGGGGTGGTCTTGAGCGTCGTAGGGCGTGTGAGATGACGGGCACACCGGGCCTGGATATCCGCAGCACGGACTCTGAGTTCCGCTATGCGGAACTCGCAGGGCGACGTTGGCGAGTATGTGACGGGTGTCACGGCCCGTCAAGGGGGTGCGCGGACATCGCTTTCACGGGCGTTCGAGCGGTGCGGGCGCGCCGTCCTCGCGGTCCTCAGGCGGTACGGGGCTCCTCGTATCCGAGTGCCGCACTGATCTCGCGGGCCGCGGCCCGCACGTGAACGCCCAGGTCGTCCAGGCGCTTTCGGTCGCAGCGGCTGGCGGGCAGATTGACGCTCATGCTGGCCACGGGCGTGCCGTCCGGGCCGAGGATCGCCGCGGCCACCGCCGCGACGTCGGTGCGCCACTCGCCCTCGTTGAGCGCGTAGCCGCGGGCGTGGGTCGCGGCCAGTTCGGCGCGCAGCGCGTCCGGGTCGTCGATCGTGGCCTCGGTGAACCGGGTCAGGCCGTCCGCGACGTACCGGTCGACGGCCTCGGGGGAGCGGGCCGCGAGGATGGCCTTGCCGTTGGCGGACGCGTGGCCCGACAGGTGCTGGCCGAGCGGGAGCACGATCCGCACCGGCTGGGCCGTCTCCAGGCGCTCGACCAGGACGACCCGGTCGCCCTCCGGCACCGCCAGGTGCACCGTCTCGTCGACCGCGCGGCGCAGCTCCTCCATCACCGGCACCGCCACGTCCCGTAGCCCCAGCTCGCCCGTGGCCTGCCGCCCGACCAGCAGCGCCTTCGTGGTGAGGGTCCAGCGCGTGGGCGGGGTGCCCGTCTGTCTGATCCAGCCCGCGGTGCGCAGCGTGCCGAGCGCGCGCTGCACGGTGCTCTTCGGCAGCTCCATGGCCCGCGCGAGCTCGGCGACCCCGACGGGCTGGCGCGTCGCCAACTCCTCCAGGACGCGCAGGGTGTTGAGGACGTTCTGCATGGGTTCCCCCGAAGGTCTGGTGTCGGTGCGCCCGGCGGGCTCCGCGTCGGCCCGCCCCCAGGGTGGCGCATGGGCCGGCCTCAACGGCGGCGTGCGGCAGCACCGTTGACCGTCGTCAGCCGTCGCCCCTATGCTCCACTGTGCCGCATCACGATACGCTGTGCCGCCTCACGGCACAAGTGTGGAGGGGAGATTCGCGCGATGACCGTCAGGACCGGCCGTCACTTTCTGCAGATTCCCGGACCCACCAACGTTCCCGACCGCGTTCTGCGCGCCATGGCCGCACCCACCCTCGACCACCGGGGCCCCGAGTTCGCCGAGCTCACCCGCCGGGTGCTCGACGGCCTCAAGCCCGTGTTCGGCACGACGTCCCCGGTGGTCGTCTATCCGTCGTCGGGCACCGGCGCCTGGGAGGCGGCCCTGGTCAACACGCTCAGCCCGGGCGACCGCGTGCTGTGCTTCGAGACCGGCCACTTCGCCACGCTGTGGCGGGACATGGCCGAATCCCTCGGCCTGGAGGTGGAGTTCGTGCCCGGCGACTGGCGGCACGGCGCCTCGCCCGAGGCCGCCGCCGACCTCCTCACCGCCGACCTGGCCCACCGGATCAAGGCCGTCTGCGTGGTGCACAACGAGACCTCGACCGGCGTCACGAGCCGCGTGCCGGAGATCCGTGCCGCCCTGGACGCCACCGGGCACCCCGCCCTGCTCCTGGTCGACACCGTCTCCTCGCTCGCCTCGATCGAGTACCACCACGAGGCGTGGGGCGTCGACGTGACCGTGACCGGCTCGCAGAAGGGCCTCATGCTGCCGCCCGGCCTCGGCTTCAACGCGGTCAGCCCCAAGGCGGTCGAGGCGTCCCGCACCGCCCGGCTGCCCAGGTCGTACTGGGACTGGGCGCCGATCCTCGACGCGAACGCCGCCGGGTTCTTCCCGTACACGCCCGCCACCAACCTCCTCTACGGCCTGGAGGAGGCCCTGCGCATGCTCGCGGAGGAGGGCATCGAACAGGTCTGGGCGCGGCACGCCCGGCACGCCGCCGCCACCCGGGCCGCCGTGCGCGGCTGGGGACTCGACGTGCTGTGCGCCGACGACCGGGAGCACTCGGGATCGCTGACCGCCGTGCTCCTGCCGGACGGCCAGGACGCCGACGCCGTACGGAAGATCGTCCTGGAGCGCTTCGACATGTCGCTCGGCACGGGCCTCGGGCGGCTCGCGGGCAAGGTCTTCCGCATCGGCCACCTCGGTCACTTCAACGACCTCACCCTCGCCGGGACCCTCGCCGGGGTGCAGATGGGCCTGGAGCTCGCCGGGATCGCGGTCGGTTCCGAGGGGCTCGCCGCCGGGCTCGACTACCTCCGCATGGCCTGAGCCACCCCCGGCGCGGGGCTCGACCCCCTGCGCACGGCCTGAGCCCCCCTCCGGGCGCGGGTCCGCCACACCGGCGGACCCGCGCCGTCCCCCCTCGCAAGTCCCCGTACTCCCTTCGCCCCCGGAGCGTGTCGTATGACATCCAGCATCGAGAGCACGGAGGCCGAGCGTGCCGAGCTCGGCGGTGAACTCGCCCAGCGGCTCGGCGCCGACCTCGACGGCGAGGTCCGCTTCGACTCCGTGAGCCGCCATCTGTTCGCCCGCGACGCCAGCATGTACGCCATCACCCCGCTCGGCGTCGTCTTCCCCCGGCACGCCGACGACGTGCGGGCCGCCGTCGCCGCGGCCGTCGAGCACGGCGTGTCCGTCGTGCCGCGCGGCGCCGGGACGAGCCTCGCCGGGCAGACCACCGGGCCCGGCATCGTCCTCGACCTCTCCCGCCACATGCGCCGCATCGTCGCGCTCGAACCGGAGGGCCGCACCGCCCTCGTCGAACCGGGCGTCGTCCAGGACCAGTTGAACCGCGCCGCCGCCCCGCACGGCCTGATGTTCGGCCCCGACACCTCCACCAGCAACCGCGCCACCGTCGGCGGCATGATCGGCAACAACTCGGCGGGCAGCGGCTCCCTGCGCTACGGCATGACCATCGACCACGTGCGCGCCCTGGACGTGGTGCTCTCCGACGCGACGAGCGCGCATCTGGCGCCGCTCACCGCCGGGGAACACGCGAGCCGCGCCGGGCTCGACACCCTGGACGGCCGCATCCACCGCGAACTGCCCCGGCTCGTCGCCGCCCACGCCGACGCCATCGCCGACGGCTTCCCGCAGCACTGGCGGCGCGCGGGCGGCTACCGCCTGGACCGGCTCGCCCGCGAGGACACCCCCTTCGACCTGGCGAAGTTCGTCGTCGGCTCCGAAGGCACCCTGGCCGTCACCACCCGGGCGCTCGTGGACCTCGTACCGAAACCGGCGCACACGGTCTTCGCCGTCGGCCACTTCACCTCGGTCGCCGGGGCCATCGAGGCCACCCAGGACGCGCTCGCCTGCGACCCGGCGGCCGTCGAGCTGATGGACCGCACGATCCTCGACCTGTCCCGGCAGAAGATCGAGTACGCCTCCCTCTCCACGGTCCTCGAAGGCGACCCGGACGCGCTGCTCTTCGTGTCGTTCACCGGCGACGACGAGCGCGAACTGCTCGGCAGCCTGGACCGGTTGACGGCCCTGTGGAAGCGGCACGGCCACGGCTACCACACGCTCAGGGCCGTCACCGCCGCCGACCGGACGGCCCTGATGAAGGTCCGCAAGTCGAGCCTCGGGCTGCTCATGGCCGCGAGCGAGGGCACCAAGCGGCCCCTGGCGTTCATCGAGGACACCGCCGTCGACCCCGTCCACCTGCCCGCGTACACCGCCCGGCTGAAGAAGGTCCTCGACCGGCACGGCCTCACCGCGGGCTTCTACGGCCACTGCTCGGTGGGCTGTCTGCACATCCGCCCGTTCCTCGACGTCACCGACCCCGAGCAGCGCAGGACCATGCGCGAGGTCGCCGAGGAGATCAAGGACCTCGTCACCGAGTACGGCGGGGTCAACTCCAGCGAGCACGGCGACGGCCTGGCCCGCAGCGAGTTCAACCGCGAGCTGTTCGGCGACGCCCTGTACGAGGCCATGCGCCAGGTCAAGGGCCTCTTCGACCCGGACGACCGGCTCAACCCCGGCAAGATCGTCGACGCCCCCGCCATGACCGAGCACCTGCGCGACGCGGCGCTGCCGCCCGCGCCCGGTCTGCGCACCCGGCTCGACTTCGAGGTGGCGGGCGGGATGCGCGCGGCCGCCGACCGCTGCATGAACATCGGTCTGTGCCGCAAGTCCGGCACCGGCGCCATGTGCCCCTCCTACATGGCCACGCGCAACGAGGAGGACTCCACGCGCGGCCGCGCCGGCGCCCTCGTCCAGGCCCTCTCGGCACCCGACCCGCACGCCGCGCTCGGCGACGAGCGGCTGCACGAGGTCCTCGACCTGTGCCTGATGTGCAAGGCGTGCAAGAGCGAGTGCCCCCTCGGCGTGGACATGGCCTCACTGAAGGCGGAGGCCCTCGCCCACCACCACGACGAGCACGGGATCCCGCTGCGCTCCCGGACCTTCGGGGCGATCCGCACCCTCAACCGCCTCGGCTCGGCCACCGCCCCGCTCTCCAACCTGCCCGGCCGCCTCCCGCTCCTGCGCCGCCTCCTGGAGCGCACCCTCGGCATCACCCGCCACCGCCCGCTGCCGCGTTACGCCCGCCGCAACCTGGTGCGCTGGTTCGGCCGCCGCACGCCCGCCGCGACGACCACCCAGGGCACGGTCGTGCTGCTCGCCGACTCCTTCACCACGTACACCGAGCCGGAGATCGGGCAGGCGGCCGTGGAGCTCCTCGAACACGCCGGGTGGAACGTGCACCTGGAGAGCGGCGGCTGCTGCGGCCGGGCCAGCCTGTCCAAGGGCCTCCTGGACGACGCGAGCGACAAGGCCTTCCAGCTGGTCCACCGCCTCACCGAGACCACCCCGGCCGACGCCCCCATCACCGGCTGCGAACCGTCCTGCCTGATGACCCTGCGCGACGAGCACAAGGCGCTGCTGCCCCGCGACTCGGCCCGCGAGGCGGTCACGGCACGGGTGAAGCAGCTCGAGGAACTGCTCGGCGACGCCGTCGACGACGGCCGCCTCACCCTGCGCCCCGACTCCTGGCTGAGCGGGCGCACCCTCCTCTACCACGGCCACTGCCACCAGAAGGCGGAGGTCGGCACGGCGGCCACCATGGCGCTGCTGCGCCGCATCCCCGGAGTGGAGGTCACCGAACTGGACGCGGGCTGCTGCGGCATGGCCGGCTCCTTCGGCTTCGAGTCCGAGCACTACGACCTCTCGATGACCGTGGGAGCCGACCGTCTCTTCCCCGCCGTGCGGGCCGCGTCCGCCGACACCGTCGTGGTCGCCACGGGCGCCTCGTGCCGCCAGCAGATCTTCCACGGCACGGAGCGCACCGCGTGGCACCCGGTGCAGCTGCTGCGCGAGGCGCTGTGAATGCCCCGGCCGCCGGGCCTACTTGTCGATCCACACCCCGAAGTCGCGCCAGGCGGTGCCGAAGTCCTGGAAGCCGAGGCCGGAACCGAGTGAGCGCGTCACCGTGCCCTTGGCGATCGCGCCCCCGTTGGCGGAGGCCGCGTACACGGGGCCGCCGCTGTCACCTCCCCGCGCCGCCGCCTGGCCGTTCATCTGCTCGGCCTCCACCAGGTCCTCGGTGTCGTTGTAGAAGAACTTCACTTTCAGGTTGCAGACGGGCCCGCCGGTCTCCGCGGCGCTGGTGACACCGGACTGGCACAGGTACTCGCCGGTGTACACCCAGTCCCAGCCATCGACCCGCACGCCCCGCTCGTCGCCCCACGCACCCGTGTACATGAAGTCGTCCACGTCGGACGTGGGGATCAGCATGACGTCGTGGGGCTGGTGGCGCGGCCCGACCGTGCCGATGTACTGGTCGGCCCCGTTCGTGGTCCGGCCGCCCGGCTGGCCGCAGTGCGCGGCAGTGAGGACGTACTGCGCGCCCGACCCGTTGCGCACACCGAACCCCGACGAGCAGGGCACGCCGTTGATCTTGATGAGCGCGCCGCCCGACCAGGGGTGGGAGTCGTTGTCGCGGCTGCGCTCCTTCATCCTGCCCTCGCGGATGGTGCGCACCGGCACGCCCAGGTCCCCCTCGAGGGCGGCGGCCGTGCGCGGCGCGGCGGCCGCCGCGCCGCGGACCGGGTCCGCGGCGACGACGAGCCCGCTGCCGTCCGCGGGGATCTTCACGGTGTGGCCGAGCGACGGCTCGGCCCGCAGCCGCTCCTGGAGCCGGGCCGAAGCGGTCTTCAGCTCCTTGAGCGAGTACGGGGCCGTCACGATCCGCACCCGCGCCGTGCCGCGCGCCTCGGCGACGGCCTCGCGCATCCGGGCGGGCAGCGCGCCCTTCCAGTACAGGGCGACGCGGCCGCGCTCCAGGGCGATGCCGGTGAAGCCCGCGAACCGGCCGCGTTCCTGTGCCCATCTGATGACGTCGGCCGCCGCGACCAGCGGCCGTTGCTGGGCCATCTTGCGTGCGGCGTCCTTGCCCGCGACCTCAGCGACGGCCACCGTCCTCCGGCCGTCCTCGTCGGCGCTCGCGCCCTGCCCCGCCGTACCGAGTAACGCCATGCTGAACACTGCCGCGCCCGTGGCGAGGAGAGCCTTCTTGCGACGCATCGAACCCCCTGGAGACCCTGCGGCGACGGGCTGTCACCGCAACTGTGGGGAAAGTAGGGGGAGTTGGTCAACGGCGGGTCAACACCCGTTGAAAGCGCCAGATGGAGGCACGGCCACGGGGCGGGGCACGGTCGTCACCGTGCGGCGCGCGCCCCCAGCTGCCGCTCCGCGGCGGCCACCGTCTGTTCGAGGAGCACCGCGATGGTCATGGGGCCCACGCCGCCCGGGACCGGGGTGATGAGGCGGGCCCTGTTCAGGGCGCCGTCGAAGTCGACGTCGCCGACGTTGCCCGCGTTGTACCCGGCGTCGATGACGACCGCGCCCGGCTTGATGTCCTCGCCGCGGATCAGCTCGGGCCTGCCCACGGCCGCCACGACGACGTCCGCCTCGCGCAGGTGCGCGGAGAGCTCCGCGGTGCGCGAGTGGCAGTAGGTGACGGTCGCGTCCCGGGCGAGCAGCAGCATGCCCACGGGCTTGCCGAGGATCGCGCTGCGGCCCACGACGACGGCCCGCTTCCCGGCGAGGTCGACGTCGTACGCGTCGAGGAGCCGCATGATCCCGCCCGGCGTGCAGGACACGAAGCCGGGCCGCCCGAAGCTCATCGCGGCGAACGAGCTGAGCGTGACGCCGTCGACGTCCTTGTGCGGGGCGATCGCCTCGAAGGCCGCGCGCTCGTCGATGTGGTCCCCGACGGGGTGCTGCAGCAGGATGCCGTGCACGGTCGGGTCCTCGGAGAGGGCGCCGAGGGTGGCGACGAGCTCCTCGGTCGTGGTCGCGGCGGGCAGCGCGACGTGCCGCGAGACGATGCCCGCCTTCGCGCAGCGGTTCCGCTTCATCCGTACGTACGTGACCGACGCGGGGTCCTCGCCCACGAGCACGGTCGCGAGACAGGGCGCCGCGCCCGTGCGCCGGGTCAGCTCGGCGGCGCGGGCCGCGGTCTCCTCGCCCACGCGGCGGGCGAGGGCGGTGCCGTCCATGAGCTGGGCAGGGACCGTCGAAGTGGTCGGGGACATGGCCGCCTCCAGGCGTGGTTGACCAGTCGCCCAGGCGCACGGCATCGACATCTGCGTCAGGCCGCTCCCCGGTGGTGCTCCACCTCAGCGCCAGTCACGGCCCGCCTCCACTGTAGTCGAGGGCGTGTCGGACCTTGACGGCGCGGTCACCGGCGGGGGCGGGCGCGTGCCCCGGCCCCGGCGGCTACGGCGGGCCCGGGGCGGGCTCGGGCAGGAGCTCCCGCAGCAGTTCCTCGAACTCGTCGGCCGTCGGGGGCTTGTCCGCGAGCAGGCCCTGGAGCAGCAGCCCGTCGTAGGCGTGGGTGAAGAGCTTCACGCGCAGCGGCTCGTGCGTGAAACGGCGGGCGAACGCGGCGAGCGCCTCGTGCCAGCGCCGGGTCGCCGCCCGCTGCTCGGGGCGGCGCGCCGCGAGCAGACACAGCTCGAACTCCGCGAGCAGGTGTCCGGGCGGGCTGAGGAGCCGCGCCATGAGCTCCGCGAGCGCCCGGAGCGTGGGGCCGCCGGGCGCCTCCGCGAGCGCCTCGACGCGCGCGGAGTCCTCCTCCATGCACTGGGTGAGCGCCGCGGTGAGGAGGGCGTCGATGCTGCTGAAGTAGTACGTCGTGGCGGTCGTGGGCAGCTCCGCCTCGCGGGCCACCGTGCGGTGGGTGACGCCCGCGGCGCCGTCGCGGGCGATGACGCGCACGGTGGCTTCGATGAGGGCCCGGCGCCGCCGCTCGCCCTTGGCGCGGCGGCCGTCGGTGACGGGCGGCGTGGTCGGCCCGGTGGTCGGCTCGTTCAGGGTGGCTCTCCCGCGTTCGTGCGCGCGGACCTCTGGTGCCGCGTACGTGCGCCGTTCGCGCCGACGTTACCCGGTCCGCGTACGGGGGCGCCGCCGGTCGCGGCGGCGGCGCGTGCGTCAGGCCGTTCTCGGCGGTACGAGGTTCCGCTCGGTGCCCAGCCTGGTCGTGGTGTCGGCGTAGAGGCTGACCTCGCCGTCGCTCCAGCGGACGACGATGTCGTCGGGGCGGCCGCCCGCGGTGTAGCCGCCGGCCGTCGCCACCGTGGCGTGCTTCCACAGCGCGCTGGGACCGCCGAGCTGCGTCTTCCTGCCGAGGCCGCCCGTGCCCACGTCCTGGTGCAGGGTGAGCTTGCCGTCGGACCAGCGCACGACGACGTCCCAGCGGTCGCCGCCGGTGAAGTCGCCGCCGACGAGGAGGGCGGCACGCTTCCAGGTGGCGTTGGGCTTCTGGAGCCTGGTCTCCTTCGTGAAGCCGACGCCCGCCTCGCGGTAGAGGGTGAGTTCGCCGTCGCTCCAGCGGACGACCAGGTCGTCCGCGCGATCGTTGCCGCTGAAGCGGCCCGCGGTGATCCGGGTGGCGTGCTTCCAGGTGGACCCGGCCTTGGCGAGCCGTACCTCCCGGCCGAAACCCGCGGTGGACACGTCGGGGTACAGCGTGACCTCGCCGTCGGACCAGCGCACGATCAGGTCGGAGCGGCGGCCGCCGGCGAAGTCGCCGCCGGTGATCGCGGCGGCGTGCTTCCAGGTGCCGTTGGGCGCCTGGAGGCGCCGCTGGGCGCGGAAGCCGCCCTTGCCGTCGCCGGTGTGCAGGGTGACCTCGCCGCTGGCCCACACGGCGAGCAGGTCGGCCTTGCCGTCACCGGTGTAGTCGCCCGCGGCCAGCTGCTTGGCGTGCTGCCAGGTCTCGCCGACGCCGAGCGCGTAGGGCAGTGGCGGGCGCTCGACCTTGGCGACGTCGGCGACGGCGTCGTCGTAGAGCTTGAACACCTCGTCGTCGTAGAACGGCGCGTACGAGACGGAGCTGCTCGACCCGCCGCCGCCCGCGCCGCCGAGGTTCCCGACGACCTTGCCGCGCTGGGTCCGCTCGTCGAAGTCCATCAGCCACGGGCTGCCGGAGGTGCCGCCGTGGAAACCGGCGCACTTCATCCGCAGCTGCTTGTAGCCGGGCAGCCGGTCCGTCGTCGTGCGGCACTTGACGGCCCGGTCCTTGGGGTCGTACTTCGCCTTCGGATAGCCGATGACGGTGACCGGGACGCGGTAACCGGGCGTCCGCGTCAGGGTGTTGGCGCCGGTGCGCCGCTCGATGGGGCGGCCGTCCCGGTCGGGCTTGAGCGTGGCGAAGCCGAAGTCGAGGTTGGAGCCGGGCCCCGTGTCGGTGTGCCGGGGGTCCTTGAAGAACCGGTCGACGGCCCAGATGCCGTAGGGCTGTTGGGCCGCGGGCTTGCCCGTGCGGTACTGGGGCACGAAGGCGTGCTTCTTGCCGGGGCCGCAGTGCCCGGCGGTGAGGATCAGATTGCCCTTGGGGCTGTGCACGACGCTGGCCGTGCAGCTGTGCGCGGTCATGCCGCTGTCGACGTAGTACAGCACGCCGATGGTCTTGGCGCCCTTGTAGGCCGCGGCGGCGGGGGCGGCGGCCGCCGCGCGCACGCGCGGGGTGGACGCGGCGCTCGCGGTGGCCTTCGTGGCGCTGCCGGGGCGCGCGCCTCCCGGCGCGGAGTCCTTGGCGGGTGGCGGCGGGGTCGCCGCCGCCATGCGTCCCGAGGTCCAGAAGTCCTCGGCGTCCTCGACCGTCCAGGCGGCGCCGCTCTTCGGCGGGGCGGACGCGCTGACGCCGCCGGGCGCCCCGTCCGGTCCGGGCCGGGGCGTGCCCGGCCCGGCTATGGATTCCTGCGCCGACGCGGTGGTCGCCAGAGCGGCGAGAACGACGCCGCCCGTCCCCACGGCGACGGACCGGGACCAACGGGAAATGCGCACGGCTCCCCTTCAGTTGCGTGCTGGTGGAAGAACTCGGTGTTCGCCCGTGATGGCATGCCGAAGGGCGAGCGGCGATAGTCCGTGCACTGCTCGCGAATCCCCCCGGTAAGATCGCTGATAACGGATCCCGTCACCAGAATCGACCCTGGTCATCCGAACCCGAGGACTGCATCTTATGTCACGTGTACGCGCCGCTTTTGTGGGGGCTTTGCTGCTCGGGGCCGCGTCGGTGGCCGTGCCGAGCGCGTTCGCGGACGCGGGTGGCAGTGGCGAGTTGACGGTCACGCCGGGTGCCGCGCGGCCCGGGGAGCGCGTCGCGTTGTCCTTGGTGAATCCGGAACTCGACGAGGGCGCGACACTGCGTTCCAAAGTGTTCCTCAAGCCCGTGGAGTTGAAGTCCACGGGCAAGGTTTCGTTTGCCGCGCACGCGCGGATCCGTTGTGATGCGGAGCCCGGTACGTATGCGATCCATTTCGCCGAGCCGGTGCATCCCGGTGAGAGCACCCGGGCGGGCGAAGTGACCGTGGAAAAGGGCGGGCCCATTGACGGCCCGCAGTGCGCCACGAAAGCCGAGGGCGACGACGGAGGCGACGACGGTGGAAAGGGCGTGCCGATCCTTCCCGTCGCCGGGGGAGCGGTCGCCGTGGTGGCCGTCGGCGCCGCCCTCGTCGTGCTGCGCAGGCGCCGCTCCTAGGCGCCCGCACGGCACGACAGGGGCGGCCGACGGCCGTCGCCCGCCTTACAGGTTGTCTCCCCAGCCGCCCTGGATCATGGTCTGGAACGCCCAGGTCCCGTCCCGCTTGAGCAGGATGTCGGCGTACCGGAGCTGCTGGGTGTGGCCGTCCGCCGTCATCGTCGAGTCCGTGAAGACCACGGCCATCGACGCGGAGAGGAACACCGGGGTCCGGGTGGACTCGAAGGTGATGTCCTGGCTGCCGTCGCCCATCACCTGCGTCATGGTGGCGACGAACCGCTGCCGGTCCCACTGCGCCGACCGGCCGTCCCCCTGCGAGTCGTCGCTCACCAGGTTGAGCGGGAACACCGCCATGTCGGCCATGCGCTCCACGTCCCGCTTGCCGCTCGCCGCGTCGTAAGCGGCGAACCAGGCGTCCAGGCTCGCGCGGTCCTCGGCGGTCGGGGTGTATCCGGTGTCGGGCAGATGAGTCATACGGGCTCCCTTGCTGATGAGGCTCTGGCGCATCCACGTAGTCAAACTTGACCACGCGGGGAAAGGTATACCGTGAAGGCGCACTAGTCAAACTTGAATAATGAAATCCGTGGGTGTCAAGTCCCTCCCGGCCGTGCGAGAGGTCCTGCGCCGGGCCCTTCCGCAGCAGGGTCCGGCTGCCGCGCCCCCCGGCCGGGGCGGGCGCCGATCGGCGCGTGGAACGGGGGAGTTGCCCGACAACTGGCGGCTGCTCCCCGGTGGTCACGGCCGTGAGGATGACCGTCATGGATTCCGAACTCGAAGCGTTCATCCCGCTGATCCCCCGGGCCGACCTGTCCGACCCCGTCACCGCCCGCAAGAACCTCGCCGGGCTGTCCGCCTCCGTACCGGCGCCGGACCTCTCGGGCACGGAGGTGGAGGACCGCGCGGTGCCCGGCGATCCGGCGGTGCCCGTGCGGATCTACCGCCCGCGCGGCGCGCGCGGCGCCGTCGTCTGGATGCACGGCGGCGGCTGGGTCATGGGCGACGTGGACACCGAGCACCCCTGGGCCTCCCGCATCGCGGAGAGCTCCGGCGAGGTCGTGATCTCGGTGGGCTACCGCCTGGCCCCCGAGCATCCGTACCCCGCCGCCCTCGACGACGCGTACGCGGTGCTGTCCTGGGCGGTCGAGCACGCGGCCGAGTGGGGGGTCGACCCGGAGCGGGTCGCGGTCGGCGGCCACAGCGCCGGGGCCGGGCTGGCCGCGGCCGTGGCGCTGCGGGCGCGCGACCGCCAGGGCCCGCCCGTCCGCTTCCAGCTGCTCAACCAGCCGGGGCTCGACGACCGCCAGGGCACCTGGTCGGCGCGGCAGTTCACGGACACGCCCTGGATGACCCGCGACAAGATCACCGCGGCCTGGCGGCACTACTTGGGCGGTGCGCCGGCCACGCCGTACGCCGCGCCCTCGCGGGCCGAGGACCTCTCCGGGCTTCCGCCCGCCTATATCGCCACCGCCGAGTTCTGCCCGAACCGCGACGAAGGCATCGCGTACGCGCTGCGCCTGCTCCAGGCGGGCGTGCCGGTCGAACTGCACCAGTGGGCCGGTACGTTCCACGGCTCGCAGGCCCTCCTGAGCGCCGACGTGTCCCGGCGCCAGAACGCCGAACTCGGCGCGGCCCTGCGCCGCGGCCTGGCCGGCTGAGGCGGCGGCGGTGGCGCGCACGCCACCGCCGCCGCCCGGTGAGGGGCATGATAGAAAGTGGAACGATAGTCCCGGATGTTGCTCCGGGGGCGTGCGCGCGCCGGGTGCCGCGCACGCCCCCATGGGCCGAGGGCCGATTCCACGACAGGACACGCAATGCCCCACGCATACCGCGAGATCTTCTCCGCCCCGGGCGCGAAGGCGTTCAGCTCCGCCGGGCTCCTCGCCCGGCTCCCGCTGCCCCTGACCCATATGGGCATCCTCACGATGCTGTCCGAAACGACCGGTGAGTACGCCCTGTCCGGCCTGGTCGCGGGCGCCTTCACCCTCTCCATGGCCTTCCTCGGGCCGCAGGTGTCCAGGGCGGTGGACCGGCGCGGCCAGAGCCGGGTGCTGCCCGTCGCCACCGGCGTCAGCGTGTTCGGGCTCGCGGGCCTGCTGCTGTGCGCCACCGCCGGCGCGCCCAGCTGGACGCTGTTCCTCTTCGCGCTGCTCTCCGGCCTGATGCCGAGCATGAGCGCGATGGTCAGGGCCCGCTGGACCGAGATCTACCGGGGCACGCCCCGGCTGACCACCGCGTACTCCATGGAGTCCGTCGTCGACGAGCTGACGTACGTCATCGGTCCGGCGCTCGCCGTGGTGCTCTCCACTGCGCTGTTCCCGCAGGCCGCACCCCTGGTGGCGGGGCTGCTCCTGATCGTCGGGGTCGCGTTGTTCGTCCCGCAGAAGAGCACCGAGCCGCCGGTCGGGCCGCACTCCGCCGACGGCGGCGCCTCGGCGCTCTCCTCGCCGCCGGTGCTCGTCCTCGCCCTCGTCCTGCTGTGCGGCGGTGCGATCCCCGGCATGGTCGACACGATGGGCCTCGCGTTCGCCGAGGACGCGGGCAACAAGTCGCTCGCCGGGCTGGTCTTCGCCGTGTACGCGATCGGCTCCGGCATCTCAGGGCTGCTCTTCGGCGCCCGCCGCCGCAGCGCTCCGCTGTCGCGCCTGCTCCTGGTCGGTGTGACCGGGACGGCCCTGACGACCCTGCCGTTCCTGCTCGTCGACGGCGTCGCCGGGATGGTCGTGGTGGTGTTCCTCGCCGGGGTCTTCTTCGCGCCGACCATGGTCGTGGTCATGGGCATCGTGGAGCGCACGACCCCGGAGCACCAGCTCACGGAGGCCCTGACCTGGATGATCGCGGGCCTCCAGAGCGGCGTCGCGATCGGCGCGGCCGTCACCGGCGTCGTCCACGACCGCCTCGGCGCCACGGCCGGAGTCTCGGTGGCCGTCGTCGCGGGCGCCCTGGCGCTGCTGCTCACCCTGTGCGGCCTGCCGATGCTGCGGGCACGGCTCGTCCACGCGGAGCGCGGGACCGCGGCGGCGGTGACGGCCGACGGGGGCGAGCCCGCGCTCTGCTCCTGAACGAAGGGCGGCCGGTCACTCCCCGGCGGTGACCGGCCGCCCCGGCGGTGACCGGCCGCTCCCCACCCCGGCCGCTCCGCGATCGGGGCGCACGGCAGGAGCGTTCGGCGCGGCCCCTCCGCGGGTCCCGGCCGCGGCGACGGCTTCTCAGGAGCGGACCTGCCGGACGGCCTTGTGACCTGCGGGACCGCCTCGCGGTCTGCCGGACGGCCTCGCGACCTGGCGGACGCCCCGCACGAATTCCAGATTTCAGGTCCGTGCTTTCTGCCGCATTTCCTGCGTCCTCCCAATGGAGGAATCCGCGTGCCGGTAGTGCCGTTTTCGCTTCCGTCGTGGTCAAACTGGGCGAGGAATCCGGTTTCGACATGAAGTGATGGGAAAACAAAATGCTTTGCTGCCCATCCGGTTCCTCTCACGTGCCACGGAGCGTTCCTGGTGTCCGGGACCGCCGCTGTGAGCCACGCCGCCTGCTTTCGGCGGCCTGATGGAACGAGACGCCGGGCATGCGAAGGCAGCGATCGCGCTCACCGGAGGAGCCACTGCCGCGGCCCGGCATGCGCGTTCCCGGGCTTGTTCTCCCTGCTCCGTGCCCGTACGGCGGACGTGCGGGGACACCCCGCACGTCGGCGGCGACGACCCGAGACACCTCAGACAACCCTGCCCCCACCGGCGCGAAGGAGAACGACGATGGAGCCCGTCTACGACGTGATGACCCGCCTGCTCACCGAGCATTTCGGCGTGCCGGAGGACCAGATCCGCCCGGACGCCACCTTCGAGGCGCTGGAGTTCGACTCACTCGCCCGCCTCGAGCTGGGCATGGTGCTCGCGGACACCTTCGGCGTGAGCCTGCCCGAGGACCAGGTGGACATGACGCTCGCCGAGGCGGCCGAGCACCTGACGGCGGCCGTCGGCGCTGCGGCAGCGGCCGAGTCCCTGCAGAAGGCGGTTCGGTGACAGCGCGGGACATGGCCGTCACGGGGCTCGGCCTCGTCACCCCCGCGGGGGTGGGTGTCGAGGAGTCCTGGACGGGGATCTGCGCGGGCAGTGGCCTCGCGGCGCGCGACGAGGTCCTCACCGGGCTCCCCGTCGACTTCTCCTGCCGGGTGCCGGACTTCGACGCCGCCGCCCTGCTCGGCCCGCGGCTCACCTGGCGCATCGACCGGTTCACCCAGCTCGCCATGGTGGCCGCACGCCAGGCGGTGGCGGACGCCGCGCTGGATCCCGAGGCGTGGGACGGGCCGCGGGTCGCCGTCGTCCTCGGCGTGGCCGCCGCCGGAGGTGACACCTGGGCGGATGCCTACCGCCATCTCGCGGAGGGCCGCGTCGACGCCATCTCGCCCCTCACCCTGCCCCGTTCGCTGCCCAACATGGTCGCCGGTGAGGTCTCGATCGACCTGCGCGCGACCGGGCCGTGCCTCACCACGTCGACGGCGTGCGCCTCCGGGGCCACCGCTCTCGGCGTGGCCCGCGACCTGCTGCGCGCCGGATCCTGCGACATCGCGATCGCGGGCGGCACCGACTGCGCCCGGGTGCCGATGGGCTCGGCCGCCTTCCACCGGCTCGGCGCCCTCTCCCAGCGCCGCGACGATCCGGCCGCCGCGTCCCGCCCCTTCGACGTGGACCGGGACGGCTTCGTGCTCAGCGAGGGCGCCGGGGTCGTCGTCCTGGAGCGCCCGGAGCACGCCCGTGCCCGCGGCGCCCGGATCCGCGGCTACCTCGCCGGTTACGGAGCCTCCGCCGACGGCTACCACGCCACCAGCCCCCGGCCGGACGGCGACGGCGCACGGCGGGCCGTCGAAGCGGCGCTCGCCGACGCCGGTGCCGAACCGGCGGACGTCCACCACGTCAACGCCCACGGCACCTCGACCCCGCAGGGCGACCGCATCGAGGCGAACCTGCTCGGCGCCCTCTTCGGGACGGGCACACCCCCGGTGACCTCCGTCAAGGGCACCATCGGCCACACGCTGGGCGCCGCCGGGGCGGTGGAGGCCGCGGTGACGCTGCTCTCCCTGGAGCGGCAGCTCGTCCCGCCCACCGCCAACCTCAACCAGCTCGACGAGGGCCTGGCCATCGACGTCGTCACCAAGGCGCCCCGGGCCCACCGGATGACGGGCGCCCTCAGCAACGCCTTCGGGTTCGGCGGTCAGAACGCGGTGCTCTTCTTCCGGGCCGCATGACGGAAGCGACCGCCCGCCCGCGCCTCCAGGCGGCCCGACCCCGCCTCGTGCTGCTGCTCGCCGCCCTGGTGGCCGCCCTCTGCGCGGTCGCGGGCGCGGGCACGCACGAGCGGCTCGCCAACGGGGGCTACACCGCGAAGGACACGGAGGCGGACCGGGCGGCCACGGCGCTGGCCCGCGCGGGCGCCGCCCCGCCGGACCTGGTGCTCCTCGCCCGGTCCGCATCCGGCGTGGACGCGGCAGCCGCCCGACGGGCGGGCCGTGCCCTCACACGGGAGCTGGCCGCGGCCGACGGAGTGGCCTCGACGCGCTCGTACTGGACCACGCCCGACGCGCCGCTGCGCTCCACGGACGGACGGGCCGCCCTGGTCACCGCCGACCTCGCGGGCGCCGACCGGGACGCGACCGCCACAGCCCGCGACCTCGTCCCGAAGCTGACGGGCCGGCGCGGGCCCCTCGACGTCTCCGCGACCGGCGGCTCCTGGGTGAGCGTGCAGGCCGCGGAGGCGAGCGCACGGGACCTCGTCACCGCCGAGCTGATCGCGGCGCCCCTCACCCTGCTGCTCCTCGTGGTGGCGCTGCGCTCGCTGCTCGCCGCGCTGGTGCCCGTCGTGATCGGCGTACTCGCGGTCGCGGGCACGACGGCGCTGCTACGGGCCCTGACGTACGCCATGCCGGTGTCGGTCTTCGCGATGAACCTCACCACGGCGCTCGGCTTCGGCCTCGCCGTGGACTACGGCCTCTTCCTCATCACCCGGTTCCGCGAGGAGCTCGGCCACAGTCGCGACGTGCCCGACGCGGTGGCGCGCACGGTGCGCACCACCGGACGCACGGTGGCGGTCTCGGCCTGCACGGTGGCCCTCGCGATGGCGGCGCTGCTCGTGCTGCCGCTGCCGTTCCTGCGCTCCATGGCCTGCGCGGGCATGGCGGTGGCACTCCTCGCGGCGGCCGCGGCCATGGCCGTCGTACCGCCGCTGCTGCTCCTGCTCGGCGAGCGCATCGGCCGCACCGGGCGCCCCGACAGTCCGCTGTGGCGGCGGGCCGCGAAGGTGATCACCCGGCGGCCCGCGCTGTACGGGATCGGCTGCGCCGTGGCCCTGGTGCTCTGCGCGATGCCGTTCGGGCACGTCCGGTTCGGGCTCATCGACGAGCGGACGCTGCCGGCGAGCACCGAGGCCCATGCGACGGGCGAGGAGATCCGGGCACGCTTCGCCGCGCCCGCCGAGCGCACCCTCACGGTGGTGCTGCCCGAGGCCGCGGACACCGGGGCGTACCGGCAGCGGGTGGCCGCCCTGGACAGCGTGGCGACGGTCCGCCCCGCGTCCTTGCCCGGACTCGGCCCGGTGCTCACCGTCGTCAGCACCGCCGAACCCCAATCGGCCGCCGCCCAGCGGCTGGTGGCCGACCTCCGTTCGGCGTCCCCCGAGGGCACACGGGTGGCGGGCCGCGCGGCGATGCTCGCCGACACCAAGGCGGCGGTGGCCGAACGGCTGCCCCTGGCCGGGGGAATGCTCGCGGTCACCACGTGGGCGATGCTCTTCCTGCTGACCCGCAGCGTGCTGCTGCCCTTCAAGGCGCTGCTCGTGGGCGCGTTGAGCCTGACGGCGAGCTTCGGCCTGGTGGTGCACATCTTCCAGGACGGCCATCTGCGGGGCACGCTCGGGGAGTTCGCCGTCACCGGCGCGCTGGACCTGACGCTGCCCCTGCTCATGGCGGCCGTCGCCTTCGGCCTCGCGATCGACTACGAGATCTTCCTGCTCTCCCGGGTGCGCGAACAGCGGCTGCGGGGCCTGACCAACCGGGACGCCGTGGTGGAGGGCGTGGCCCGCACCGGCCGCCTCGTCACCACGGCCGCCCTCGCGGTGGCCCTGGTCACAGGGGTCCTCGCCACGTCCGGCCTGACGGTCCTGAAGCTCCTCGGCACCGGGCTCGCCGTCGCCGTGCTCCTCGACGCCACCGTGGTACGGGGAATCCTGGTACCGGCCTTCCTCACCCTGGCGGGCCGCGCCAACTGGTGGGCACCCGCGTGGCTGCCGCGCGGAGGCCCGCTCAGGGGCGTCCTCCGTCTTGGTCGTGTCGTACGTGGTGAGGATGTGGGGGCGGTTCCGTAGGAGTGCTCCGAGCCCTTCCTCGGCGTGATCAGGCCGTGCTCGCCCCGTTCGGGGGCGCGTGCCAGGCCGGGCGGAGGCCGTGCACGCTGTCTGCGTCGGCTTCCCGGGTGACGTCCAGGGCGTGTCATCGGCCAGAGCGTGGTCGATGCCGGATCCGCTCGGTGGAAGATCGTGGCGCGGCGGCCGGCTCGGCACCTGTTGACGCGGTGCGCTCCCATCAGTGTGCAGTGTCGTTTCTTCGCGGGCGTGCAGGGGCGTGCGTGGGCAGATGGATGCGGATGCGGCGACCGCGCTGCGGTGTACTTCGGCAATCTCCCGGGCGCGCTTCGCAGGTCGTGTCCGCGTCAATGCGCGGGCGGGTTGCGCCTTGTGCGAGCTGGGCTGATCGGGGCGATGGTGGGGAAGTATCCGCTCATCGTGGCCTCCAGGGGGCTCCTGGGCGGGGCGCTCTCTCCTCTGGTGTGAGGCCTTGTTATGGCACAGGTATCTTCTCCGCGTGGTGTGGTCCCGACCGTGGACGAGGAGGTTGCCGCGCGGCAGCCGTACGAGGAGGCGACCCGGTTCGTCCAGGAGGGCTACGACGTCCCCCTGATCGGCCATGAAGGCCACGAGGAGGTCGTCGGTACGGACGGGGAGGCGCCGGACCGCATCACTCTGGCCGGCGGTCGCGCCGACGTTTCCGGCGCCCCCGTACCCGGGATCCTCCTCGGACAGGTCCTTGGGCGGCGGGCTCAGCGGGGTTCTCGGGATGCCGAGACCGCTCAAGTCGCCCGGGGAAAACAGCACTTCGCGCCGCCACGCGTACTGACCGGTCACCAGAGCGGCCCCGTACCGGGAGAACACGTCGAGCCGGGGCTGTGAATGCCCATCGTGACTACCGCCCAGGGGGAGTCGACATGAGTGAGGTGCCTTCTCGTGCTCCGACCGCCGAAGCGCCGGTTCGGCACCTGGGCATCGTGCTGGACGGCAACCGCCGCTGGGCACGTCGGCAGGGGCTGCCGGGTGCCGAACACGGGCACCGCGACGGCTTCGCCAAGATCCCGGAGGTGCTCACCTGGTGTGCGGAGTTCGGGATCGGCGTGATCACCTTGTGGATGCTGTCCGATGACAACATCGCCCGACGTCACACCGAAGAGCTCGAACACCTCTACAGCATCGATGAGGCCGTCATTACCCGGCTGACGGCGATGAGACGCTGGCGGGTGCACCACATCGGTGACCCTGCCCTGCTCCCCGACCGGTTGGTGAAGGCTCTGCGCCACGCGGAGTACGTCACCCGTGACGCTTGCGGACCGCTGGTCAACCTCGCCATCGGCTACGGCGGCCGCAGAGACCTGCTCAACGCCATCAACGCCTTGGTCCGGGACAGCGCGGACGGGCTGACCGGCGAGGTGACCGCCGACCGCCTGGCGCGCTTTCTGTCCACTGCCGGGCAACCCGACCCGGACCTGATCATCCGTACGTCCGGTGAGTGCCGGACCTCAGGGTTCCTGTTGTGGCAGGCGGCCCTGGGGGAGTGGTACTTCAGCGACCGCCTGTGGCCTGATTTCACCCGCGACGATCTCCAGGCGGCCCTGCGCGCCTATGCCCGCCGTCATCGCCGCCTGGGGGCGTGAGTCATGCTCCCGCCGGTGGCAGGCCCCCGTACCGCGGGCATGGCTGAGGAGCCGCCGTCTCACGGGATGTTGAGTCGCCGTGGCGTCCACCCAAGCACAGAGGATCACAGAGAAGGGAATCAGCGATGACCGGTACCGGGTGTCTGCTGCTGGAGGGGAAGGTCGCCGTTGTCACCGGGGCGGCCGCGGGGATCGGACGGGCTGCCGCACAGGTGTTCTCGGCCCACGGAGCCCGACTCGTGCTGGCCGACATCGACGCGGAGGGCGGGGAGGGCACCGTGGCCCTGGTGGAGCAGAACGGCGGCAAGGCCGTCTTCCTCTCGACCGATGTGACGGTGGCCGACCAGGTGGATGCCATGGTAGAAGCCGCGATGCGCACCTTCGGGCGCCTCGACTGCGCGTTCAACAACGTGGGGATCGACGGCGACTCCGCCCCCCTGGCCGAATCCACAGACAGCAACTGGCAGCGCGTGACCGACGTGAACCTCACGGGCACGTATCTGTGCATGCGCGCCGAGCTGCGCGTCATGGCCGTCCAGCAGGCGGGCTCGGTGGTCAACACGTCGTCGATCGCGGGGCTGGTCGGCGTGAACATGGGGCTGTCCGCCTACACGGCGGCCAAGCACGGTGTGGTCGGACTCACCAAGGCCGCGGCACTGGAGTACGCGGACAAGAACATCCGCGTCAACGCGGTCTGCCCGGGGGCGGTACGCACCGCCCTGCTCGACCACGCCATCCGCAGCGGCGCCCTGACCGAGGAGCAGGCCAGGGGGCTGCAGCCGCTGGGCCGCCTGGGTGCCCCGCACGAGATCGCGCAGGCCGCCGCATGGCTGTGTTCTGACCACGCGTCCTTCGTCACGGGCATCGCGATGCCCGTCGACGGGGGCGCCACCTGCGGATAGCGCACCGGCCGCAGCACACGCCCCTGACACGGACTGGAGTATTCGACATGCCGGACTTGCCTGCCTTTCGCTATCCCCCTTCCTGGGGGGCGCCCCGCAACCACCTCTCCCATGCGCTGACCGACGTGTCGCTGCGGTGGGGTGACCGTGTCGGCCTGCCCGACGCGCCCCCTCACGGCCTGCATGCCATGGGGCGCGGCCTCAACATGGGAGCGTACGCCGGATGGATCCATCCTCTGACCAGTAACATCCAACTGCTCCAGCTCAGCAGCGACTTCGCACTGTGGATCACTGTGCTCGACGATGCTCTCGAACGCCTCGGTCCGACGCTCAAGGAGAAGGAACGCGTCGAACTGGCCGACGCCTGCGCCGAGTTCTTCGAAGGCCCAACCGGCTCCGTCCACCCGGTCCTCGCCGGGTACGTCACGGGATACCAGGACGTGAAGGCGCGCGCCCGGGACCTGATGCCGTCCTCCCGGCACGATCTGTGGCAAGACCGCCTGCACTACGAACTCAAAGCGTGCAATCGGGTCTCCCTGACAGAAGAACCCCTCGCCGCAGAGCAATGGATGGGACTGGACTTCTACGCGAAGATCCGGCCCTTCACCCCCGGTGTACTCCCCTTCATGCCGCTCTTGGAGATCGCTGACGACTGCTTCATCCCTCAGACCGCATGGGAGGACCCCAGGCTGCGCAAACTGGAAGAGAACGCCTGTCTGTTGTTCGGCATGTTCAACGACGTGGCCTCGCTGGAGAAGGACGACAACGGAGGTCCCGCCCCCAACGTGGTTCTGATGCACCAGCACGAAAACGCCTGCACGCTGTCGGACAGCATCGAAGCCATCGCCCAGTGGCACAACACCCTGGTACGCGAAACCCAACAGTGCACCGCGGAACTCCTTGCCGGCCACCGGGGTCGGCCCGCCGTGGAACGCTACGTCCACAGCGTGCAGCACTTGGTCGCCGGAATCGCCAACTGGCATCTCCACGCCCCCCGGTACGGCCCTCTCCTCCGCACGCGCGCCACCCTTCTCCCGGCCCCGGAGCTCCGAAACCCCGGCCAGAGCTCCCTCATGTAGCCCCCCTCGCTCGGTAAGGGGAAGCGTCGGCAGCTCGACGCGGTTCAGGCCGGTGCCGAAGCCGTGGCCGCACGGTCAGGGCGCGTCGTGGCGCAGGGCGTAGGCGAGGCCGTCGCTGCTGCTGTCCGCCAGGCCCCGGTGGAAGGCCGCCTCGTACGCGGCGTCCCCGGCGCCGGCGCGTGCGCCGCGTTCGCAGGCCTCGCGGGCGGCGATGAGTTCGGGGATGCCCAGCTGGGCGCGGCCGATGGTGTTCCAGGTCTGTTGGCCGATGCCGAGCAGCCGGGCCGCGCGTTCGCCGTGGCCGGTGGTGGCGGCCAGGCAGGCCAGCAGGTCGATGGCGGTGCCGATGCCGATGCTGTCGTGGAGCAGGGCCTTGCCCTCCAGGGCGGTGCGGGCGTGTGCGGCGGCCTCGTCCAGTCGGCCCAGGCCGTACGCCGCTTGGCCGTGGACGTAGTCGGCGAAGGCCCGGGCCCACCGCTCACCGCGCTCGTCACACGCCGCGCGCAGGGCGTCCGCCACCGCGCAGGCCCGCGCGAACTCGCCGAGGTTGGTGTGGGCGAACACGCGCACCGCCCAGGCCAGGAAGCGCGCCCCGGTGTAGCCGCCGTCGTGGTCCTCGGTGTAGGGCGCGACATCGAGGACGGTGGCGGCCTCGGCGGGCCGTCCGGTCAGCACCAGGCGCCCGCCTTCGAGGTGCGCGGCCGCGCACAGCATGGCCGGATCGCCGGCCGTCTCGGCGTGGGACCGGAACACCGCTGCCAGCCGGGCCGCCGCGTCGCAGTCCGCCTGCCCCAGCGCGACCGCGCCGCAGGCCCACACCGCCTTGCTCTGCACCGGGCCCGCGACCGGGCCCAGGCGCAGGGCCCGGTCGAGGTAGTGACGGCCCTCGCGCAGGAAGCCGCAGCCGAGCCAGAAGAACCACAGCGCCCCGGCCAGCTCCAGCGCGGTCCGCGGGTCCTCTCCCTCGCCCAGGCAGAAGTCGAGGGCCGTGCGGAAGTTGGCGTAGTCGGCGGACGCCCGCTCGTACCAGGCGGCCTGGTCGGGGCCCATCCAGGCGGCGTCCGCCGCCAGGGCCAGGGCCCGGTAGTGGATCCGGTGGCGGCAGCGCAGCTCCACCTCCTCGCCCAGACCGCGCAGCCAGCCGGCGCCGTATTCGCGCAGCGTGTCCAGCATCCGGTAGCGCGCTCCGCGCCCGGCGGCGAGCTGCGGGACGAGGATCGACTTGTCCACCAGGGCGGCCAGCAGGCCGGGAACGCGCTCGGCGGCCAGACGCGTGTCGGTGCACACCTGCTGTGCCGCCTCCACGTCGAACGTCCCGGCGAACACCGAGATCCGCGCCCACAGCAGCCGTTCGGCCGGGGTGCACAGCTGATGGCTCCAGCCGATCGCGGTCCGCAGCGCCTGGTGCCAGGGAGGATCGGCCTCGTACACCACCTCATCGGTGTCTCCCAGGACGGCGAACCGGTCGTCCAGGGCATGGGTGAGCTCCTCGACGGACATCTCGCCCAGGCGTGCCGCGGCCAGCTCGATGGCGAGCGGCAGGCCCTCCAGGCGCCGGGCCAGGCGGATGAACCCGCTCCGCTCGGCCTCGGAGCGGGCGAGGCCGGGGATCCGCACGGCGGCGCGCTCGGCCAGCAGCACCACCGCGTCCGCCCGCGCCGCCGCGGGATCGCCGGACTCGGGGACCGGCAGCGGCTCCACGGTGAACACCTCCTCACCCGGGGCGCCCAGCAGCCGGCGGCTGGTGGTCAGAACCCGCACGGCGGGAGCGGCCCGCACCAGCGCCTGCACGGCCAGCGAACAGGCCTCCGTCAGGTGCTCGCAGGTGTCCAGGACCAGCAGCGCCTCCCGGTCCGCCAGGTACTCGGCCAGGACGTCGATCATCGGGCGGGTGCTCTGGTCCACCAGCGGCAGCGCCTCGGCGATCGCGAACGGCAGCGACTTGCCCTCGCCCAACGCCGACAGCTCCACCAGCCACACCCCGTCCCGGAACCGCGGCTGGAGCCTGGCAGCGGCCTCCAGGGCGAGCCGGGTCTTGCCCACCCCGCCGACTCCCGTCAAGGTCACCAGCCGCGATGGTCCCGCGAACAGCCGCGCGATCTCCGCCAGTTCACCCTGGCGGCCCACCAGCCTCGTCCTCACGGCCGGCAGATTCCCCACCCGCGACTGCTCCACCGCCACTTTCGGCTCCCCCCTGCCCGCACACCGCCCGCACGGGCAAGGGCAGTCTCTTCCACCCCGGGTGACGCCGCGCGCAGATGCAGAGAAGGCGTCCCAAAACGCTGGAAGTGGACCACAGCAGTGCAGGAAATGAACGCCCCTTGCACGTCCTGTACGACGATCAACGGACGGCATGCCCCCCCCGCGGGGCGCTGCGAGGAGCGACTTCGGCCGCCCCCCCCCGGCGCGGGTCAGCCGCCCGTGACGCGGACGTAGTCGACGGTCAGCCTCTGCGGGAAGACGGTGCTGCCGTTCGGGTCGCCCGGCCAGTAGCCGCCGACGGCGAGGTTGAGGATGAGGAAGAACGGCTTGTTGAACGCCCACTGCCTGCCGCCGAGGTCGGCCGGGGTGCGGGTCTGGTAGACCCGGCCGTCGACGGACCAGGTGACCTTGTTCGGCGACCAGTCCACGGCGAAGGTGTGGAACTTGTCCGCGAACGCCTCGCCGCCGGGCAGGGTGTACGCCGCTCCGATGCCGCCGGAGCCGGAGTAGCCGGGGCCGTGCAGCGTGCCGTGGACCGTGCCGGGCTCGAAGCCGACGTTCTCCATGATGTCGATCTCGCCGCAGTTCGGCCAGCCCACGCTGCCGATGTCGGTGCCGAGCATCCAGAACGCGGGCCACATGCCCTGGCCCCGGGGCACCTTCATCCGGGCCTCGACGTGCCCGTAGGCCTGGGTGAACCGCCCCGCCGTGTTCAGGCGCGCGGAGGTGTACTCGCACCGGCCGTACCAGCACGCGTAGTTGGCCGGGTTCTCCTTGCGCGCGGTGATGACCAGGTTGCCCTGGCCGTCCAGGGCCGCGTTCTTGGCGCCTGAGGTGTAGTACTGCCGCTCGTGGTTGTTGACGTTGTCGCCGGTCTCCAGCTGCCACTTGCCGCCGTCGACCGCCGCGCCCGCGGGCCCGTTGAAGTCGTCGGTGAACGCGAGGGCCGCGGCGGGGCGCGGCGCGGGCGGGGCCGACGCGGCGGCGGGGCTCACGGCGAGGGCGCAGCAGGCCGCGGCGAGCGCGCCGAGCGCGGCGCGGCGGCGGCGAGGACGGGAGTGAGGAAGCACTGTCATCACATCGCTTCGCGTGGGGGTGTGTGCATGACAATCAAGCGTCGGGAAGTGAACGCTGAGAGCGCTCACAGCCCTGCGGTGCCTCTACTTGGTTTAGGGCAAACGGAATAGGGCCGTCAAGCATGTGGTGCGGACCAACTGCCCGACGGCCTCCGTCCCCTGACGCCGGGCCGGTCCCTCGGCCCGTCGCCGCAGGGGCGCGCTACTCGTCGATCGCCGTGCCGAACGCGGCCCCGTCGACGGGTACGCCGAGCGACTTCACGCCGAACGTCCAGGACCCGGAGGCGGTGACGCCGCCCCGCGCGGCCGGGAGGAACCACGCGACACCGTCACCGGCGTTCTCGCCCGGCGCCGAGGCGATCAGATCGAAGCGGCGGTCGCGGTTCGGGTCCGCGAGTCGTACCTGCGCGCCCCACTCGTCGCCCTGCTCGGCCACCCCGGGAACGCCCGCGCTGTTCTGCGTCCAGGAGGCGGCACCGCGCGTGGTCAGGCCGCCGCGCGCGCCGCGGAGCACCCACACCGCGCCCGCGTCCGCGACCCGCCCGACGTCCTCGCCGGGTGCGCCGATCGCGACGTCCGCGTAGCCGTCGTGGTTCGTGTCGTCCACGGACAGGTCGGCGCCCCAGCGGTCGCCCTTCTCCACGACGCCGGGTACGCCCGCGGTGCCCTGGCTCCACCACTTCACCGCCGAGGAGGGGCCGTTCGGGCTGCCGTAGCGGACGCCGACCAGGCCGCCGGTCAGCGTCTCGCCGCCGTCGTCGGGCGAGTCGGGCTCGCCGGTCACCAGGTCGTCGTAGCCGTCGCCGTCGATGTCCCCGGTGGCGGCGACGGGGCCGCCGCGCAGCTCGCGCTCCTTGGTGAGGCCCGCGGCGTGGCCGGAGTAGTACGTCGACCAGCCGTGCCCGGGTTCGGCGCCGGTCGTCACGCCGGAGACCACGAGGTCGGCGAAGCCGTTGTCGTCGTAGTCCCCGGTGGTCAGCGACTTGGACAGCACGACGCGGCGGGCGGCGGCCCGCGCCCCGTCGGCCCCCGCGACCGGCCCGGCGAGGGGCTGGGAGGACTGCCGCCGGAACGCCCGGCCCGCGGGTATGTGCGGCTGGTCGCCGTAGGTGTAGGTGTCCAGTTCGTCGCGGTCGGTCACGGCGAGGACGTCGCCCTCGGTCGCGCCGCTGAACCGGGCTGCGGCCACCCCGGTGCCGAACCGCTCGCCCGCGCGCGGCTCCTCGGCCTCGATCCAGTCGCTGAGGCCGGGCTTGAGGCCCTTCTTGGTGCCCCAGAAGATCGTCACGCGGCCCGCGTCGCGCTGTCCGTCGACGTCCTCGCCGGGCGCGGCGATCACGGCGTCGTCGTAGCCGTCGGAGTTCAGGTCGCCGCTCGCGACGGTGGTGCCGAAGCCGTCGCCCGCCTCGGGGGTGCCGTCGCCACCGGTGGAGGCCTCGCTGAGCCGGGCCACGCGGGTGGTGCCGATGCCCTGCCGGGAGCCGTACTGCACGGTGACGAGCCCGGCGCCCTTGTGGCCGTCCACGGTCGCGCCGGGCGCGCCGACCAGCAGGTCCTCGTAGCCGTCGCCGTTGTAGTCGCTGTTGCGGTCGTTGGCGTGCGTGCTGCCCGGCGTGCCCGCGAGCGCGGCGGGGGCGGCGGCCACACCCGCCCCGGTGAGCAGCAGGAAGGAGGCCGCGGTGAGCGCGGCCGAACGGTTCTTGCGCAAGAAGAGCTCCCGTTGAGGAAAGGTGGGGAAGGGCTGTCCGGGCGGTACGGGGGTGGTCCGGACAAGCCCGTTCCGTTCCTCCGGCGCCCTCTTCGACCAAGGATGGGGCGTGAGGGTTGTACGGGGCACGCGTTTCGCCCGCGCGTCGCGGACCGGGCGGGGAGCGGACCAACTCGTCGCCGGGGTTACCCGATTGGGGTTGCGGGTAGGGGGCGCCGGACGGTCCGCCGGCGAGCACGGATCGGCCGGCAGGCCCGGGAGGGACGCGCATGAGCACCGGTCCGAGGACGGCTACCGGCAGGTGGCGCGGGACGAGGTCGCCGAGGTCGCCAGGGCCGTGGTCGACCGGCGCCTGGACGAGCCGAACGGGCCGCGCGCGCCTGTGCTCTGAGCCCTACCGCCGGTGGGCCCGGTCACCGGGGTCCGGTCAGGTGGGCGAGGACCCGGTCGGCGCCGTCGGGGCCGAAGGCGTCGTCGATGGCCTCGGCCGCGCCTGCGGCGGCCTCGGCCGAGCGCGGCAGCAGCACCTTCTCGTAGGCGGCGACGGCCTCGTCGACGGTGGCGTGGCCGACGAGCGCCCGGGCGAGGTCGGCGCCGTCGAGCATGGCGAGGTTGGCCCCCGTCCCGGAGAACGGTGACATGAGGTGGGCGGCGTCTCCCAGGAGGGTGAGGCCGGGTGTCGGCGCCCAGGTGTGCGGGACGGGCAGCGCGTACAGGGGCCGGTGGACGTAGCCCCGGTCGGTGTCGGTGATGAAGGCGAGCAGCGGCTCGCTCCAGCCGGTGAACCGGTCCAGGAGGGCGGCCCGTACGGCGGCGGCGTCGGCGAGGTCGAGTCCGGCCCGCCGGTGCCAGTCCTCGTCGGCGCGCAGGGCGACGTAGGCGCGGATGTGTCCGCCGCCGGTGCGCTGGGCGACGAGGCCGCGGCGGTCGTGCAGGGCCATCATGGTGCCCGCGGCGGTGAGGGCCGCGAGGCGCGGGTGGCGGGTGTCGACGTGGTCGAAGCCGGTCTCGACGAAGGTGACGCCGGTGTACCGCGGCGTGGCGTCCGTCAGCAGAGGGCGGACCCGGGACCAGGCGCCGTCGGCGCCGATGACGAGGTCGGCGTCGGCGCTCGTGCCGTCGGCGAAGCGCAGGCGGTGGACGCCGCCGCCGACGGGCTCGACACGGGTGAGCCGGTGGCCCCAGCGCACGGTGCCGGGTGCGAGCGAGTCCAGGAGCAGACCGCGCAGCTGATCGCGGTCTATCTCGGGGTTGCCTTCGCGGGTGGCGGCCTCGGGCGGGATGCCGTCGAACACGATCCGGCCGTCCGCGCCGACCAGGCGCATCTGTTGGCCCTCGGGCCGGGCCAGGGCGAGGAACGCGTCGAGCAGGCCGGCCGCGCGCAGGGCGGCCTGGCCGGTGCCGGGGTGCAGGTCCAGGGTGCCGCCCTGGTCCCGGGCGGCGGGAGAGGCGTCGAGGTCGTGGACCGTGACGGGCATGCCGTGCCGTTGCAGGACGCGGGCGCAGACCAGCCCGCCGGGCCCGGCTCCGACGATCGCGACGCGCGGGGCGGTGGTGTTCATCGAGGTGCCCTCTCTCTGGAAGTGGCGGCTGCCCGGCCACAAAAGCACACTCATGCAATAAGTGCAACGACACAACTTTTGGGTTCGGTCGTTTTTCTCTATGATGCAGACATGACTGCAACCGTGGGGCGCCGCGAGCGCAAGAAGGCCGCCACCCGCCGGGCGCTGGCCGACACCGCCCTGACCCTGTTCCTCGACCGCGGCTACGACCACGTCACCATCCGCGACATCGCGGACGCCGTGGACGTGTCGACCACCACGCTGCTCAAGTACTTCCCCGTCAAGGAGGCACTGGTCTTCGACGAGGACGCCGAGCGGGAGGCCGGGCTCGTCGCCGCCGTCCGCGACCGGGCGGAGGGCCAGGACATCCCCGGGGCGCTGTGCGCGTACGTCAAGCGGGTGCGGACGGACGCGGGCGGCCGGGACGAGCGCTTCGCCGCCTTCCTGCGCCTGGTCAAGGAGACGCCGGCCCTGAGCGAGTACGGGCACCGCATGTGGATGCGCCACCAGGACGCCCTCGCCCGGGCCGTCGCCGAGGCCACCGGCGGCCGCCCCGACGACTACCGGTGCGCCGCCTTCGCCCACTTCGCCCTGGAGGCGTCGGCCTTCGCCCTGCGCGCCGACGACCCCGGACGCGCCCTGGACGCCGCCTTCGCGCTCCTGCGGGACGGCTGGGGGCCGAGCTAGTGCACCAGGGTCAATCCGCGCGGCCGCGGCCGATGAGTTCTGCCGGGCCGGGGAGTCCTTCCTGTGTCGACAACACTGGAGGGACCCATGGGTCAGCTGTTGAGAGTGCAGAACTTCAACGTCTCGCGGGACGGATTCGGCGCGGGGGAGAACCAGAGCCTGGAGCGGCCGTTCGGTGACGCCGACCCTGGCGAGATGTTCGCCTGGGCCGGTGCCACGGCGAGCTGGCCGATGCGCACCGACCCCGGCGGGAGCCGCGGCCTCGACGACTACTTGACGCGGGACTACGCGCGCAACATCGGCGCCGAGATCATGGGCCGCAACAAGTTCGGGCCCCAGCGCGGGCCCTGGGAGAACCTCGACTGGCGCGGCTGGTGGGGCGACGAACCGCCCTTCCGTACGCCGGTGTTCGTCATGACGCACCACCCGCGCCCCTCGTTCACCCTCTCCGACACCACGTTCCACTTCGTCGACGACGACCCGGCCGTCGTCCTGGAGCGGGCGAAGGAGGCGGCGGGCGGCAAGGACGTGCGGCTCGGCGGCGGGGCCACCACCATCCGGGAGTTCCTCGACGCGGGCCTCGTGGACACCCTGCACGTGGCGGTCTCGCAGACGGAGCTGGGGTCCGGGACGCGGCTGTGGAAGTCGCCGGACGAACTGCTCGACCGGTACCACCTCGACGTCGTGCCCAGCCCGAGCGGAGTGACGCACCACCTGTTCTGGCGCAGGTGACGGGGGGTCCCTCGGGGCGGCGGCCCGGCGCCTGCCGGGGCCGTCGGGGGCGCCGGGCGGCAGCTCAGCCGGACGCCGCCTCGATCACCTCGTCCAGGACGTCGCGGGACCGCACCAGGTCGCCGATCATGCGGTTGATGCGGTCCCGCTCCGCGCTGAGCTGGCTCACCAGGAACGGCGTGGCCGTCTCGGAGGGCCCGCCGTCCTTGTCCCGGATGCACGGCAGCAGGTGCACGATCTTCGAGCTGCACAGGCCCGCGGCGAACAGCTCCTGGATGCGGATGACCCGGTCGACCGCGCTGTCGGCGTAGTCGCGGTGGCCGCCGGGCGTGCGCTCGGCGGCCAGCAGCCCCTGGTTCTCGTAGTAGCGCAGGGAGCGTTCGCTCACCCCGGTGCGCCGGGACAGTTCGCCGATCCGCATCGTCCACCTCGCTCGCCGCCACGGGTTCGCACGGCCGCGCGAACCTGACATCGATGACAACTTCCATCCTACGGGGGCGCGGTCACCGCTAGCGTGAGCGGCGACCGCGCCGCGACGCCGTCGAACGTCGCGGCCTCCCTTCCACGGAGGCGGTGAGCAGGACGCCATGGACGAACCCACCGGCACCGACCGGCGCCACGCGAACCGGCGCCATCCGAACCGGCACCGGCCGCACGGCGACGGCGGTCCGGCCGCCCGGCGCTGGGTCACCGGCCGTCTGGCCACGGGCGACCCCCAGGTGCGGCTGCTGTGCTTCCCGCAGGCGGGCGGCGCGGCCGGGGCCTTCTCGGTGTGGCGCCCGCACCTGCCCACGGGCCTGGAACTGGCGCCGGTCGAGCTCCCGGGGCGCGGCACCCGCAGCGCCGAGCCGCTCCCCGACGACCTGGGCGCGCTCCTCGGCGCGCTCCTGGAAGCGCTCGCCGACGAGTTCAAGGAGCCGTACGCGCTCTTCGGGCACAGCTTCGGCGGCCTCGTCGCCTATGAACTCGCCCTGCGGATCGGCCGGTACGGGATCGCGCCGCCGCGCGCCGTCCTGGTCTCCGGGGCCCGTGCGCCGCACGCCGCGGCGCGGGCCGAGCCCGTCCACGAGCGGGACGACGCGGGCCTCCTGGAGTGGCTGCGCGGCACCGGCGGCATGCCCGCGAGCCTGCTGCGGCAGACCGGCTACGTCCGCTCCGTCCTGGCCGCCGTCCGCGCGGACCTCACCCTGGGCGTGGCCCATCAGCGGCCCGAGCCGGTGCCGCTGGCCTGCCCGCTGCACGTCTTCGGCGGCACCGCCGACCCCCTCGTGCCGCCCGGCGAACTCCAGGACTGGCAGGCGTACGCGACCTCCGCCGTCCCCGTCACGCTCTACCCCGGCGGCCACTTCTACCTGTACGCGGAGCCCGCCCGGCTCCTCGCCGACATCGCCGCGGTCACCGGGGCCGGGCGGGCCGGGTTCAGCCGCTGACGTACTGCGCGGCGAAATCACCCACCGGGTCGATGGGGGTGATGACGTCGATCAGGACGCCGTTCGGATCGGCCACGATGAAGTGGCGCTGCCCGAAGTCTTCGCTGCGCAGCGCGAGTTCGGGGCGCAGGCCGCCGTGGACGACGAGCCGCTCCCACTCCGCGTCCACGTCCTCCACCTCGAAGTTGAGGAGCAGGCCCCGCGCGGGGGTGCGGTAGCCCTCCGGGATCGTCGGGTGGGTGTGGTCGAGCAGGGCCAGTTCGTAGGGCGACGTGCCCGGCCGTCTCAGGCTGACGTACCAGTCGGCCTCGAAGGTCGTCTCGAAGCCGAGCAGTCGGGTGTAGAAGGCGTGGGACTCCCGCAGCCGGTCGGTGGCGATCACGGGATAGAAGCCGGTCAGTTGCATCAGGACCCCCTGGTTCACATACCATCGGTATGCGAATGAACCTATTCGCGTACCATCGGTATGTCAATGTGGTGGAGGGCTGATGGCGGAGCAGGGCATGCGCGCCCGGCAGCGGGAGCACACGCGGGGGCGGCTCGTGGCGGAAGGGCGGCGCCTCTTCGCCGCCCACGGGTACGCGGCGGTGGGTCTCGCGGAGATCGTCCGCTCCGCGGAGGTCACCAAGGGCGCGCTGTACCACCACTTCGCTGACAAGGCCGACCTCTTCCGCGCGGTCCTGGAGGAGGTGCAGCAGGAGGTGGGCCGCCGCGTCGCCGACGCCGCCGACGCGCACGACGACCCCTGGGCCCGGCTCACGGCCGGCTGCCGGGCGTTCCTCGCGGCGACCGCAGACCCCGACGTCCAGCGCGTCATGCTCGTCGACGGGCCCGCGGTGCTCGGCTGGAGCGCGTGGCGGGCCATGGACGAAGCCGCGTCCGTCCGGCACCTCGACGACGCCCTCGCCGACCTCGTCGAGGGCGGAGTGCTGAGCCCCCAGCCCGTCGCCCCGCTGTCCCACCTGCTGTCGGGCGCGATGAACGAGGCGGCCCTGTGGCTTGCGTCGTCGCAGGACCCGGAGGACCTGGCCCGCACCCAGACCGCGCTGGAGCGGCTGCTCGACGGGCTGCGCGCCGACTGAGGCGGACCGCCCGCGAGCCCCGGGGGGGCGGAGCGCGGCTACGGCAGGAACCCTTCCGGCAGTTCGTCGTGCGGGTCGAGGACGAAGCGGTGCTCGCCGGTGCGGAAGGCCCGGCCTGTGGTCTCGGTGACCGTGCCCCGGTCCGTACGGGACACCGCGCGGCCGGTGAAGACGGTGCCCGCGACGGACTCGTGGCGCAGCACCTCGTCCGGGGCGAGCAGACCGTCCTCGGCGAGCAGGGCGAGCCGCGCCGACGTGCCCGAGCCGCACGGGGAGCGGTCGAACTGCCCGTCGGCGAAGACCGTGACGTTGCGCTGGGCGGGGCCCTCGGGGCGGCGGGGCAGCTCTTCGTGGAGGATCACGCCGTACACGCCGGACAGGTCCGGGCGGACGGGGTCGAGGCTGCCGGGGTGCCCGGCGAGGGCGGACCGGATCTCCTGCCCCGCCGTGACGAGGCGAGGCAGCGCCGCGCGGTCCACGGTGAGCCCGAGCGCGGCGGCGGGCACGGAGGCGTAACAGGCCCCGGCGTGCGCGAGGTCGACGTCGACGGGGCCCGCGCCGGTGGCGACGCGCACGCCGCGCGCGGTGACGCGGGCGGGCACGTTGCGGAAGGTGACCCCCGTCGTGCGGCCGCCCTCGCGGTGCACGGTGGCGGTGACGCGCCCGGACGGCACGTCGACGCGGACCTGCACGGAGCCGTCGGCGGGCGCGGCCACGATCCCCTCGTCGACGGCCCAGGCGCCGAGCGCCATCGTGCCGTGGCCGCAGGCCGTGGAGTACCCGTCCTTGTGCCAGAACAGGACGCCGAAGTGGGCGCCCTCGTCGTCGGCGGGGACCACGAAGCAGCCGTACATGCCGCAGTGGCCGCGCGGCTCGCGGACCAGCAGCCGGCGGACGTCGTCGAGCGGGCCGCGCCGCGGCGCGGTGGGGGCGCCGCCCGCGCCGACGGCGGTGGCGAAGCGTTCGGCGACGGTGTCGCCGGGGATCGGGGGAAGCCCCTCGCGCACGATGCGGAAGGGCTCTCCGGCGGCGTGGTAGTCGATGGTGCGCACGTCGGTCACAGGTGAACTCCGGGCGTCGGAAAGGGCGTCGGGAGATCCGGGCCCGGGGCAGGCTACCCGCCGCGGCCCCGGAGCTGAACGCGTGCGGCGGGGGAGCCGTCCGTACGCCGCGGAGGGCTGGATGGCTCAATCTCCGCCCCTTGCCTTAAGAACTTGATTGATGATGCGCGGATATTGACGTGCCTCGTTCACAAAATTTATGGTCCGTGGACCCTCACAGATCACCAAGACGGAGAACAATGACGTACTCCCTGGTCACGCGGCCCCGCGCCGCCCGTCTGTCCGCGGCGGCACTCGCCGGAGTGCTCCTCGCCGCCGTCCCGCCCACCGCAGGCGCCCAGCAGGAGCGGCAGGACGCCTCCGCCGCCCCGCCCGCCAACTGCCGTGCGGGCGGGGGCTGGTCCCTCGACAGCACCCGCATCGACCCCAAGGACTCCCACCACGCCTTCGTCGGCAACGGCTACCTGGGACAGCGCGTCGCGCCCAACGGCGCCGGGTACACCGCGTCCGGTGCGAAGACCGGCTGGCCGTTGTACACCCCGCGCTACGACGGCTCCTTCGTGTCCGGCCTGTACGCGCACAACCCGCGCACCGCGGGCGACCGGCAGGCCGTCGCCGCCCTGCCCACCTGGACCCCGCTGACCGTCACCACCGGCGGGGAGCGCGGCGAGACCTTCAACTCTTCGACGCCGCCCGGCCGCGTCTCCGCCTACCGCCAGCGCCTCCTGATGCACTGCGGCCTCGTGCGGACCACCCTCACCTGGACCGCCGCCGACGGCCGCAGGACCGACCTCGTCTACGAGGTGGTCGCCGACCGCGCCGACCCGCACGTCGGCGCCGTACGCCTGCGGATGCGGCCGCACTGGAGCGGCGCGGCGACCGTCACCGACCTGGTCGACGGCCGGGGCGCGCGCCGGGTGCGGCAGACCGGCGGCGGCGACCGGACCGGCGGCGACCGGCACGGCCGCCCGGGACCGGCCATGGACGTCACCTTCCGCACGGACGGCACCGGGGTCGACGGCGCGGTCGCCTCCACCCTGCGCGCCGGGCACGGCGTGCGGGGCGCCCGGGAGCACAGGGCGTCCGCAGCCCGCGGGCTGACGGCCCGGCAGGGCCTCACCCTGCCGGTGCGCCGCGGCCGGACCTACGAACTCACCAAGTACGTGGGCGTCGACACCGCCCTCACCTCGCGCGCCCCGCGCGCGGCCGCCACCGCCGCGGCCCGCCGCGCCGCAGGCCGGGGCTGGGACGCCCTGCTGCGCGCCCACACCGCCGCCTGGGCCCGCCTGTGGCGCAGCGACATCGAGGTACCGGGGCGCCGCGACTGGCAGACGTGGGTGCGCTCCGCCCAGTACGGGCTGCTCTCCAGCACCCGCGAAGGCGCCGCGAACAGCATCGCCCCGGCGGGCCTGACCAGCGACAACTACGCGGGCCTCATCTTCTGGGACGCCGAGACCTGGATGTACCCCGGGCTGCTCGCGACCAGGCCCGAGCTGGCGAAGTCCGTGGTCGACTACCGCTACCGCACCCGCGCCGCCGCCCGCGACAACGCCCGTGCCTTCGGCTACAAGGGGCTCTTCTACCCCTGGAACAGCGGCAGTTCGGGCGATCTGGCCAAGGAGTGCCACAGCGTCGACCCGCCCCACTGCCGCACGCAGATCCACCTCCAGTCCGACGTCTCCCTGGCGACCTGGCAGTACTACCTGGCCACCAAGGACACCGCCTGGCTGCGCGAGCGCGGCTGGCCGGTCCTGAAGGGCATCGCCGAGTTCTGGGCGGGCCGCGTCAGCCGCAACACCGACGGCAGCTACTCGATCAAGGACACCGCGGGCCCCGACGAGTACAGCAACGGCGTCGACGACGCGGTGTTCACCAACGCGGGCGCCGTCACGGCCCTGCGCCACGCCACGCGCGCGGCCGCGCTCCTCGGCGAGCGGGCCCCCGCCGCCTGGACGCGGATGGCCGACAGGATCCGCATCCCGTACGACGCCGGGCGCAAGGTCTTCGAGCAGTACGACGGCTACCGGGGCAGCAAGATCAAGCAGGCCGACACGGTGCTCCTGATGTATCCGCTGGAGTGGCGGATGCCCGAGGGCGCGGCGGCCGCCACGCTCGACTACTACGCGCGGCGCACCGACCCCGACGGCCCCGCCATGACGGACTCGGTGCACGCCATCGACGCCGCCGGGATCGGCGGGCCGGGCTGCGCCACGTACACGTACATGGAGCGGTCCATCAAGCCCTTCGTGCGCGGCCCGTTCGCGCAGTTCTCCGAGGCGCGCGGGGACAAGGCCGGTGCCGAGGACCCGCTGTCGGGCTCGCCCGCGCACGACTTCCTCACCGGCAAGGGCGGCTTCCTGCAGACCTTCACCCAGGGCCTGACCGGCATGCGGATGCGCGAGGACCGGCTCCGCCTCGACCCGACGCTGCCCCCGCAGTTCGGTGCGGGCGTCACGCTGCGCGGCCTGACCTGGCAGGGCCGCACGTTCGACATCGAGATCGGTGCCCACCGCACGACGGTGCGGCTCACCGGAGGGAAGGCGATGACGCTCGACACGCCGCAGGGCGAGCAGGTCCTCGGCGCGGGTGCCCCGGCCGTCCTCAAGACGCGCCGCCCCGACCTCGCGCCCACCGACAACGCGGCCCGGTGCGCCGCCGCGAAGGCGTCGTCGGAGGAGCCCGGCATGTACGCGGGGGCCGCGGTGGACGGCGACCCGGCCACGGCCTGGGTCCCGGACGCGACCAGCGGCGCCCTCACGGCGGACCTCGGCGAGCCCGTCCGGGTCGGCGGCGCCACCCCGACGTGGACCGGTGCCGAGCCGGTGTCGTACGAGGTGGAGGTCTCCCTCGACGGGCGGCACTGGTACCGGACGGACGCCTCCCCGCGGCTCGCCCGGTACGTCCGGGTGACGGTGCACGGCGAGCCGGGGGCCAAGGAGCGCCCGGGCATCGCGGAGCTGACTGTGCGTTAGTCGCTGCCGTCTCCCGCGACGACGCGACCCCGGGCCCACGGCCCGGGGTCGCGTCGCGTCGTGGGCCTCCTCGCTGGGCTGTTCGGTGTCCCCTTCTCACTCGTTCGCCCCCCTTGATCATCTCAAAGCGCGAAAAGTCGGATAAACAGATCTTGCGTTTCGGTCGGACCGGAACGGTGCCGCCATTCCGTGCCCGATGTGAAGGGGTCTCCCGATGCGACACAACCTCAGACGGCGCGCGGCTGCCCGCCGTTGGCCGCGCGGCGCGGTGGCGCTCGCGGCCGGTGCGGCGGCCCTGGTCGCGCCGCCCGCGGCGGCGGTCACGGCGGCAGCCCTCGCCGCGGCACCGGCGCCGTCGGCCGCGGAGCCGGCGGCACCTGGCTCGGCGTCAGGTCCGGAGGCGGGCCCGGCCTCAAGTCCGCAGGCGGGCCCGCAGGCAGGTCCGGTGGCAGGTCCGGTGGCAGGTCCGCAGGCGGGCCCGCAGGCAGGCCCGGTGGCGGGCCTCGCCTCAGGCCCGCAGGGAGGCCCCGCCTCAGGCCCGCAGGCAGGTCCGGACGCCGCGGAGGTGTCCCCTTCGGAGGCCGCGCCCCCGCCCTCCGGTGACGCGGCGTCACCCCGCCCGGAGGCGTCGCCGTCGGGCTCCGTGCCCGCGTCCGCCCCGCCGTCCCCGGCCGCGTCGGCTTCCCCCTCGGGCCCGCCCGCCGGTACGCCGGTGCCCTCGGCCTCCGCGCCCGGCAGCGGCACGCCGCCGCGGGGCCCGCAGGCGGCGCGCCGCGAGACTCCGTCGGCGCGACCATCCGCCGCCGCGCCGCAGGCCGCCTCGCCTGGTGCCCCCGCACGGAAGGGCCCGCCCGCGCACGCCCCGCGCGAGGAGGCGGAGACCACGCCTGCCGCCCCCCGCGCCTCCGCCCCGCCGCCGTCCGCCGGGGCCCGCGAGCGCCGGGGCCGCCCGGCCGCCGCCCGGGCCGACCTGGAGGTCCGGTCGCACTCCGGCGGGCCGCAGCGCGCCGCGGCCCCGGGGCCCGACGGGGTGTACGACTACCGCATCACGGCCGTCAACCACGGCCCCTCGCAGGCCGTCGGGGTCACGGTCCAGGACCGGCTGCCGGCGTCCCTCGTCTTCGTGTCGTCGGCGGACGGCTGCACCGCGAGCGGACGGACCGTCACCTGCGGCCCGCTGCCGCAGCTCGCCGTCGGCGCGTCCCACACCTGGATCGTGACCGTACGCCTCGCCGACGACTACGAGGGCGACGGCCGGGACATCGTGAACCTGGCCTCGGTGTCCTCGCAGACCCGCGACCCCGACGCGAGTAACAACACGACGTCCGTGACCGGCCTGCCCGTCCCGCCGGACTGGGGCCGCGCCGACCTCTCGCTGACCAAGACGGCCGTGCTGCCCGGCGGCCGGGACTGGGTCCGCCCCGGCGAGACCTTCACGTACCGGATCACCGTGCACAACAACGGCCCCGGCACGGCGCGCGGACTGCGGGTGACCGACCCGCTGCCGAAGGGCCTGCACTTCGTCGGCTCCCCGGACGGCTGTGCCCCGGACGACGGCGGGCGCCTGATCGTCTGCCCGGGCCCCGACCGCCTCGCGTCGGGCACCTCGGTCTCGTACGCGCTCACCGTCCGCGTGGCGACGGCGCAGACCCGCCACTTCGGCAGGATCGAGAACGTCGCCACGGTCACCTCCACGACGAAGGACCCGGACCCGAGCGACAACCAGAACCCGCCGTACACGGTGTACGTCAAGACCGGCGACCACGGCGAACTGCCGGACACCGGCGGTGACGTGCCCGCCTGGCTCGGCTGGGTCGCGGGCGCGGCCGTGACCTGCGGCGGCCTCCTGGTGGCGGCCGTGCGACGCCGCGAGGCGGGGCAGGGGCCGCGGCGATGACGACCTCCCGGCACCCCGCGGGCCCCCGACGGCTCGCCGCCCTGCTGCTCGCGCTCGGCGTCCTGGTCTGCGGGCTGCTCGCCTCCACGGCGGCCTCGCACGCGCGGGCGGAGCTGGCCTTCCCCGTCCACGAGAGCTTCGACAACGGAAACGACCTGGGCACCGCCACGGGCAGCGCCTCCTACTCGGACGGCTGGCTGCGCCTGACGCCCGCCACGGCGACCAGGGCCGGGTCGTGGCAGATGAAGGACTCGTTCCCCACGAGCCTCGGCATCGTCGCGGAGTTCACGTACGCCACCTACGGCGGGGCCACCTTCGACGGCAAGCGGGGTGACGGTCTGGCGTTCTTCCTCGCCGACGGCTCCGCGGCGACCGGGACCGGCGCCACCGGCGGCGCCCTCGGCTACGCCTGCGCCGGCAACGCGACGCGCTGCACCAGCAACGGCGTGCCCGGCGCGTTCCTGGGCGTCGGCATCGACGAGTTCGGCAACTTCTCCGCCAACTCGACCGGGGCGAGCGGACCCGGCACCCAGGCCAACAAGATCGTGCTGCGCGGCGGCGGCAACGGCACGTCCGGCTACCGCTTCGGCACCTCCGCGAGCGGCCCCGGCGGCACCGTCGAGACGGGCAGCCGCACCAACTTCCGCACCGTGCGCGTCACCGTGCAGCCCAGCGGCAGCAAGCTCCTCGTCTCGGTCTGGTCCGACTCCGGGCCCGGCACTACCTTCACCAAGCTGATCAGCGACTTCGACGTGTCGACCGTGAGCGGCCAGCCGTCGCTGCCGTCCACCCTGCGCGTCGGCTTCTCGGCGGGCACCGGCGGCGCCACGAACAACCACGAGATCGGCGACCTCAAGATCAATGTCCCGACGGACCTCGGCATCACCAAGACCGGCAAGCCCGCCACCGTCGCGGCCGGGAGCAGACCGGTCACGTACACGGTGAAGGTCACCAACAGCGACGCCAACGCGGTCACCGGCGCGGCCGTCAAGGACGCGGCTCCCGGCCTCACCGGCGTGACCTGGACGTGCACCGCCAGTTCCGGCAGCGCGTGCGGCGCGGCGTCGGGCAGCGGCCCCCTCGACACCACCGCCGACCTGGCCCGCGGCGGCACCGTGACCTACACCGTCACCGGCACCGCCCCCGCACAGCCGACGACCCTGACCAATACGGCGACGGTCATCGCCCCCGGCAACCGCACCGACACCAACCCCGACGACAACACCGCCACCGCCTCCACCACCGTGACCGCGCGCGCCGACGCGGCCGTCACCAAGGCGGGGGTGGGGCAGGGCCCGGTGCGGCCGGGCGAGGAGTTCGAGTACCGGATCACCGTCCGCGACAACGGTCCGTCCGACACCTCCAACGTGAAGGTCACCGACACCCTGCCGACCGGCCTGACCTTCGTATCGTCCACCGACGGCTGTACGGCGTCCGGGCAGGCCCTCACCTGCCCCACCGCGGCCAGGCTGGCCGCGAGCGCCACGGTGTCCTGGACGTTCCGCGTCAAGCTCGACGCCGCGTACCAGGGCGACGGCTCCGACCTCGGGAACACCGCGAAGGTCACGCACGACGTCACCGACCCCGACCTCACCAACAACACCTCCACCGCCGCCCTGCCCCCGGGCGGCGTGCGGGCGCCCGCGGCCGACCTCGCGACCGTCAAGAGGACGACGACCACCGCGCAGGTGGCCCCGGGCGAGGAGTACGCGTACACGGTGACGGTCACCAACAAGGGCCCGTCCGTCGCCCGCGCCGTGCGGGTCACCGACCCCCTGCCGACCTCGCTCACCTTCGTGTCGTCCGCCGACGCCTGCACCCTGTCGGGCCGCACGGTGACCTGCGGGCCGGTCGCGACCCTGGCGCCGGGCGCCGCCACGTCGTGGACGTTCCGGGTGCGGCTCGACGCGGACTACAGCGGCGACGGCACGGACGTCCTCAACGTCGCGACGGCCGGTGCCGACACCGCCGACCCCGACACCGGCAACAACAGCGGCAGCGCCACCGTGCCCGGCGGGCGGGTCAAGCCGCCGACCGCCGACCTCGAATTCGGCAAGACGGCCGAGAACACCCCCGCTTGACGGGCCCCGCCGCGGTGGCGGGACCCCTCCTCGCACGTCCGTACAGCGGTGTACGTGACCGGAGCACGAACGGAACCGATGTGAGATGAGTACGACACGACATCGCCGACGCGCCCTCGTGGGCGCCGCGGTCGCCGCGCTGATCTGCGTGCTGCCGCAGTGGTCCGGCCAGGACCCGGCCCGGGCGGCCGCGCCGTCCGGATCGGAAGCGAGGGTGACCACGCACCTGAGCCGCGCCCTGCCCGCGGCGGGCAGGGCGGACACCCCGCCCGGCGGACTGGTCACGTACACGCTGACGGCGAAGAACAACGGGCCGTCCGTGGCCCGCAACGTGACCGCGACGGACACGCTGCCCGAAGGCATGGTGTTCGTGTCCTCGGCCGACGGCTGCACCGCCAGCGGCCGCACGGTCACCTGCGGCCCCGAGCCGCAGCTCGGCGTGGGCCAGACCAAGAAGTGGACGTTCCTGGCCCGGCTGAACTCCTCCTACCAGGGCGACGGTTCGGACCTCGGCAACAGCGCGTCGGGCACGTCGGACGCCACCGACCCCGACCCGGACAACAACAAGCCCGACCCGGTCACGCCCCCGGGACCCTTCACGCCCGAGTCGGACATCTCGACGGTCAAGACGGCCCTCGGCAACGGGCCGATCGTGCCCGGCCAGGAGTACGAGTACGAGATCGAGGCCTCCAACGCCGGTCTCTCGGACGCCCGCAACGTGCGCGCCACCGACACGCTGCCCGACGGCGTCTCGTTCGTGTCGTCGGCCGACCCCTGCACGGCGTCCGGACAGACCGTGAGTTGCGGCCCGCACGCCAAGCTCACCCCCGGTGCCTCCGTGAAGTGGACGTTCAAGGTCAAGCTGAGCGCCGCCTACCAGGGTGACGGCTCGGACCTGCACAACACCGCGACGTCGACGTCCGACTCCAAGGACCCCGACCTCACCAACAACACCAGCAAGGCGGTCCTCCCGCCGGGCGGCGTCAGCGAGCCCCAGGCCGACCTCTGGGCGGGCAAGGAGCCCACGACCACCACGCCCGTCGCGCCGGGCGAGACCTTCGAGTACGCCGTGACCGTCACCAACGACGGACCCTCCCGGGCACTCAACGCGAAGGCGACCGACACCCTGCCCGCGCGCCTCGCCTTCGTGGGCTCGGCGGACGGCTGCACCGCCTCCGGCCAGACCGTCACCTGCGGGCCGCAGGCCGTCCTGGAACCGGGCGCGTCCAAGACGTGGAAGTTCACCGTCCGGCTCGACTCCGAGTACACCGGTGACGGCAGCGACATCCGCAACACCGCGACCGTCTCCTCGGACACCGCCGACCCCGTCCCGGGCAACAACAGCGCGGAGGCCGGGGTGCCGGGCAGCAAGGTCAACAAGCCCACGGCCGACCTGGCCGTGACCAAGACCGCCGTCGGCGACACCGCGCCGCGCCCCGGCGAGACCTTCGACTACAAGATCACCGTCACCAACAAGGGCCCGTCGGCCGACGCCTACAACGTCAAGCTCACCGACGACCTGCCCGTGGGCCTGTCGTACGTCTCCTCCTCGCCCACCGGGTGCACGGTCTCCGGGCAGGTGGTCAACTGCCGCCGCACGACCCCGCTCAAGGTCGGGGAGACCGTGGAGTACACGCTGACGGTGAAGGTGGACCCCGCCTACCAGGGCGACGGCAGTGACATCAAGAACACCGCCCACGTCACCGCCGACAACATCGACCCGGCCAGCGAGAACGACACCGACACCGCGGGACCGCCCGACGGTGAGATCGCGGCGCCCGCCGCCGACCTGGCGATCGTGAAGAAGCCCGCCACCGACAAGCCGGTCGCCCCCGGCGAGACCTTCGACTACACGCTGACGGTCACCAACAAGGGCCCGTCCCAGGCCGAGCAGGTCCAGGTGTCCGACGTCCTGCCGACGGCGCTGAGCTTCGTCTCCTCGGACGACCCGTGCACCGCGGGCCGCACGGTCACCTGCGGCCCGCTCGCGACCCTGGCCCCCGGGGCCTCGGTCAGCTGGGTGTTCAAGGTGAAGCTCGCCGCCACCTACACCGGTGACGGCGACGACCTCGACAACACGGCCACCGTGTCGTCGGCGACCAAGGACCCGGTCACCGACAACAACTCCAGCACCACGGGCCCGCCCGGAGGCAAGGTCACCAAGCCGACGGCCGACCTGGAGGTGACCAAGCAGATTCCCTGACGCCTCCCGGCGTCGCGGCGAATCCCTGAGAACCCCTGTGGGGCGGGCCCGTCGGGCCCGCCCCACAGGGGTGTCCGCACGCGCTACGCGGTCCCGCGCACGTGCCGGTCGCGGGCCGCGCCGACGCCCACCACGACCTGGGGGACCAGCAGCACCAGGAGCACCACCACGGGGATCGTCCAGTCGTGGGACGCGTCGTGGACGGCGCCCAGGATGGCGGGCCCCGTGGCGGCGAGGACGTAGCCGAAGCACTGCGCCATGCTGGACAGCTGTGCGACGTGCCGGGCGTCCGGCGCCCGCTGCACGATGAACAGCAGCGCGAGGCTGATCGCCGCGCCCTGGCCGAGTCCGAGCAGGCTCATCCACACGTAGGCGCCGCCGACCGGGGCGGCGAGCAGCCCGGCGTACCCGGCCGCGCACAGGAGCGCGCCGAGGGTCGAGAGCAGCGCGGAGCTCAGCCGCCTGCCGACGATCACCGGGGTCACGAACGAGCCCGTGATGCCGAGCAGCGCCGAGAACGACAGCATCCACCCGGCGTCGCCCGCGCTCATCCCGGAGTCCTGGAGCAGCGTCGGCAGCCAGGCCGCGGCGGCGTAGTAGTTCAGCGACTGGAGCCCCATGTACGCGGTGACCTGCCAGGCCAGGGGCGAGCGCCACAGGCCGCGCACCGGGTGCGCCGCCTGCCGGGCCGCCGCGGCGGCGACGCGGGTGCGCGAGCGCACCTGCGGCAGCCACACCAGGAGGGCGAGCAGCGCGAGCGCGCCCCAGCACGCCAGCGTGGTCCGCCAGTCCATGCCCGAGGCGTCCCGCACCGGCAGCGTGACGCCGGCCGCGAGCGCGGCGCCGCCGAACAGCGACATCGAGTACAGGCCCGTCATCAGGCCCGCCCGGCCGGGGAAGTCCCGCTTGATCAGGCCGGGCAGGAGCACGTTGGCGACGGCGATGCCCGCGCCGATGACGACCGTGCCGGCGAACAGGGCGATGACCGAGTCCACCATCCGCAGCGCGGTGCCCGCGCAGATCAGCGCCATGGTGCCGAGCAGCGAGCGCTCCATGCCGAAGCGGCGGCCGAGGCCGGGCGCGACCGGCGCGAGCAGGCCGAAGCACAGCAGGGGCAGGGCCGTGAGCAGGCTGGTGGCCGTGGCCGACATGCCGCTGTCGTCGCGGATGACGTCCGCGAGGGGGGAGACGGCGACGAGCGCGGGGCGCAGGTTCAGGGCGAGCAGGACGACGCCGAGGCCGAGGTACAGCGCCCGGCGCCCGGTGACGCCGGGCGGGCTCGGCGGGGCCTGGCCGGGTGCCGTGTCGGTGGTGTCGTCGTCCCGCGCCACGGTGGCCGTGGCGGCGGGCGCTTCCCTGCGCATGCCGTGTCTCCTGGGGGTGGGGGTGTCAGTGGGTGGGCGCGGCGGCGGCCGCGCCGTCGGTGGCGTCGCCGCCGTGGTCGTCCAGCGGCTGTTCGCGCAGCGCGGCCATGCCCTCGGCGAGATGGGCGAGCACGGCGGACTCGGCCCTGGCGGGGTCCCGCGCCTCGATGGCGTCGAGGATCGCCCGGTGGGCGCCGATCTGGTGGCGTACGGAGTCCGGGACCGGGGCGCCGACCACCGACTGGAGGGTGGAGCGCATCCCGTCGCTGAGGTGCCCGTACAGATCGGCGAGGACGCTGTTGTGGGCGGCGGCCGCCACCGCGCGGTGGAAGGTCATGTCCGCGTCGATGAACGCCTCGATGTCCCCGGCCTCCCAGGCCCGGCCGCGCTCGGCGAGGGCCGTCCGCAGCGCGTCGAGGTCCTCCGGGGTGCGGCGCTCGGCCGCGTACCGGGCGGCGTCCCGCTCCAGGGACGCCCGCACCTCGTACGCCTCCAGGACGCCCGCCCTGCGCAGCCGCCGCTGCACGGCGGCGCCGAGGTCGCTGCTCGCGCGCACATAGGTGCCGTCGCCCTGGCGGGGTTCGAGCATTCCGGTGTGCACCAGGGCGCGGACGGCCTCCCGCACGGTGTTGCGGCCGACGGAGAGCTGCTCCACGAGCTGCGGCTCGGCCGGGATCTTCGCCCCGACCGGCCACTCGCCGTCGGCGATGAGGCTCTCCATCTGGGCGATGACGAGATCGACGAGGTTGGTCCGTGCGGTGGTGCGCAGCGGCATCGGTCGGGGCCTCTCTGCCGAACGGTTCGGGGCGTACGTCTTCTCTGGATGCCCAGACATGGGAACATCCCATGTTTGGGGTGTCAAGCGGCCGGGCCCGCCCCCGAGAGGCACAGCGCGAGGAGCGCGGTGGCCAGGGTGAGCGTCGCGCCGAAGGCGGCGCCCGCGCGCAGCAGGGCGGCGGGCACGGAGGCGCCGTCCCAGCGGGCGAGCAGCGCGGTGGCGACGGCGGCGAGGGCTGCGACGAGCACCGCCGCGACCACCGAGAGGGCGAGCAGGACCCGGAGTGCCGGGGTGGAGGTCATGAGGAGGTTCCCTTCCCGAGGGGAGTGGATGTCCGACGGGAAGGAAGATGTCCGAAGTCCCGTACGGCGACGTCCGGTTGGACCAAGATGAACGGGTCCGAACGAGGAGGGGGCGCTGTCCGTGGAGGGGCCGGTGGGGGCGAGCGAGGACGGGGCGGACGCGCTGACGGACCTGAAGGGGCGGCTGCGGAACCTGCGCGCGCGGCGGCGCCTCTCCATGATCACGCTGTCCCGGCGGGCCGGGCTCGGGCGCACGACCGTGAGCCAGGCCCTGAACGGGACGGGGGTGCCGAGCGACGCGACGGTGGCGGCCCTCGCCGCCGCGCTCGGCGCCGACCCGGAGGAGCTGCTACGGCTCCGGGACCGGGCGGTGCCGCCTCCCGCGCCGCCGGAGGCCCCCGCCGCGGACGGTTCCCTCGGTGCCGAGGAGCGGTTCGAGGCCTGGTACCGGAGCTACGTCGCCCACCGGTACGGGCAGCTCTCCGTGATCGGCCTCGACCTGGCGCGGCCGGAGCGCAACCGCTGGCCGCTGGACGCCGCGTACCTCAGCCTGGAGTTCGCCACGCTCACCCACGGCCTGCCTCCGGGCGGCCTCGCCGGTGGCCGCGGCGACGGGGCCGCGGTGAGCGTCGAGCGGGCCGAGCAGGCCCTCGCGGGCCGCCCGCGGACCCTGGTGCGCGGCCTCGCGGGCAGCGGCAAGACCACCCTCGTGCAGTGGCTCGCGGTCGCCACGGCCCGCCGTGAACTGCCCGCCGAACTGGCCCACTTGGCGGACCGCCTGCCGTTCGTGCTGCCCCTGCGGACCCTGGTCCGGCGCGGTGAACTGCCCGCCCCGCACGAGTACCTGGCCGCCACCGGCTGCCCCCGCGAGGGCGCCCAGCCGCCCGGCTGGGCCGACCGGGTCCTCCTGGACGGGCGGGGGCTGCTGCTCGTCGACGGCCTCGACGAGGTGCCCCGGGCCCAGCGCGCCCGGACCCGGCAGTGGCTGCACGACCTGCTCGCGGCCTACCCGCGCGCGGCGTACGTGGTGACGACCCGGCCCTCCGCCGTGCCCGAGGGCTGGCTCGCCGACGGCGGCTTCGCCGAGCTGACCGTGCGGCCGATGAGCGCCCGGGACGTGGCGGTGTTCCTGACCCGCTGGCACGACGCGGCCGCCGCCGACGGCGCGAGCCCGCAGGAGCGCGCCCACCTCGCCGCGCTCGGCGAGTCCCTCAAGGACACCGTGCGCTCACAGCGCGAGCTGTCCCGGCTGACCACCACGCCGCTGCTGTGCGCCCTGGTCTGCGCGCTCCACCGCGACCGGCGCGGCCGTCTGCCGCACGGCCGCATGGAGTTGTACGACGCCGCCCTGTCCATGCTGCTGCACCGGCGCGACCGCGAACGCGACATCGACGCCCCCGAGGGCCTCTGCCTCACCGAGCACCAGAGCGTCCAGATCCTGCAACGCCTCGCCTACTGGCTCATCCGCAACGGCCAGGACGAACTGGACCAGGACACCGCCGTCGACCTCATCGGCGACGCGCTGCCCGCGATGCCGCACGTCGGTCGGCAGACGGACGCGCGGGGTGTCCTCACCCACCTCCTCGCCCGCTCCGCCGGCCCACCGCGGACACCGTCGATTTCGTCCACCGCACCTTCCAGGACTACCTCGGCGCCAAGGCCGCCATCGAGGCGCGCGACCTCCCGCTCCTCGTCCGCAACGCCCACGACGACCGCTGGGAGGACGTCCTCCGCATGGCCGTCGCCCACGCCCGCCCCGCCGAACGCGCCAGCCTCCTGAGCCGCCTCATCGCCCGGGGCGACCGCGTGGCCAGACACCGGGTGCGGCTGCATCTTCTTGCCACGGCCTGCCTGGAGTACGCGACGGAACTCGACCCGGTCGTGCGGGAGGAGGTGAGACGGCGCACGGAGGGCTTGCTGCCGCCGCGTAGCAGGGCCGAAGCGTGGGCGCTGGCCGAGGTCGGGCCTGTCATCCTGGACCTGCTTCCCGGGCCGGAGGGCCTGGAGGACGACGAGGCGATGGCGGTCGTCCTCACCGCGGGGAGGATCGGGGGCGACGCGGCTCTCACGGTGATGAAGAGGTTTCGCGCCAGTGCCGTTGACGGTGTGCGAAGTGCGTTGCAGGAGAGCTGGCACAGCTTTGACATCACCGACTACGCCGAGGAAGTCCTGAGCCACGTGCCCGGCTTCAGTCTCCTGACCATTCGCTCGGTCGAGCAGCTCGCTGCGCTGTGGACGCTGGCATCGCCCCAGGGCGTCTACCTGCAGGGCGACTTCCTGGGGCGCGACATCGCCGAAGCGGTCGTACCGCAGGAAATCCGGTCGCTCTATGTGGTGAACAACTCTGAGCTGCGTGATGTGGAATTCCTCCGCTCTTTCCCCGCCCTGGTCCATGTGAGCCTGACCCATTGCAGCAACCTCACGAACCTTTCCGCGCTGGCTCATACGGACATCACCGGCTTCTACCTTTCGGGAGAACGCACGCAGTGCCTGGAGGCGCTTCGTCATCTGCCGAAGGTGGGCTACCTGGGGCTCAACGTGGAATTGGCCCCCGGAGACTTTCGGACGCTTCCGATCCCTGCGGACCTCAGAGACCTCATGCTCGGGAGGACGGCTTGTACGGGCCTCGGCGCCTTGGACGGGATCGACCGTTGTGCGAACCTGTCCACCTTGAACCTGTGCGGCGCCGTCGAAGGAATGCACCTGGTGGCGTCACTCCACCACCTGAATCGCCTCATGCTGCAAACCAGTTCCGGACTGGAGATGCTCGCGCAGCTTCCGCCGTCACCGCAGATCCGGAGCCTGATGCTGAACGGTGCCGAGGGCGTCGACGACCTCGCCTGCGTACGCACGGCCCTGCCCAACCTGACCACGCTGGAGATCCACTGCTGGGACAAGTACCGGCAAGTCGACCTCACCTCCCTGCGGGACATGCCGGACCTGACCGTGACCCTCCACGACGCGGACGAAGTAGGGGGCACCGAACACTTCCCACCCGGCGCCATCACCCGCTACCCCCGCCCCCGCACGAACCTCTGAAGCCCCCCGGTACGCCTCCGGCCGCTCCAGCCGTCGAGGAGTTCGGCGAGGCCCGCGACCGCGCGAGATCGTGACGTGCGTGCGCGACTACAGGCCCCGACACCGGGCCTACAGTTCCCGCGCCGGACCCACCGGTTCCCCGTGTCGCCGCCTCACCTCGTACGCCCCGAGCACGATCGCCACCGTCAGCAGGCTCAGCCAGAACTGCGTCCGGCTGTCGGGCAGGAAGGCCATGGCCAGAATGACCGCGCCCATGGCGGCGATCGTGAGGCGGCTCAGCCAGGGGAAGCCCCACATGCGCAGGGTGAGCCGGTCGGGGGACTCGCGCTCCAGGGCGCGTCGCATGCGCAGCTGGGCGACGGCGATCGCCAGGTAGACGAAGAGCGCGATGGCCCCGTACGAGTCGATGAGGAACTGGAAGACGACGTCGGGGGAGATCCACGCCGCGATGACCGAGGCGTAGCCGACGGAGGTGCCCGCGAGGATCGCGCGGCGGGGCACGCCGCCCCGGCTGAGCCGGGTGAAGCCGCGCGGCGCGTCACCGCCGCGGGTGAGGGCGAAGAGCATCCGGGACGAGGTGTAGAGCGCGGAGTTGAGGCAGGACAGGACCGCCACGAGGACGACCGCGTTCATGACGGTCGCCGCCGCGGGCACGTCCAGGCGCTCCAGGACCGCCGCGTAGGGGCTGACCTCGACGGCGTCGTCGGTCCAGGGGACCACCGCGACGACCACGAGGATGGACAGGACGTAGAACGCGACGACCCGCAGCACGATCGACCGGATCGCCGCGGCGACGGCGCGCTCGGGCTCGGTGGACTCCGCGGCCGCGATGGTCACGATCTCCGCGCCGGTGAAGAACCCGACGCACGGCACGACGGCGGCGAGCACCGCCCCCACGCCCTCGGGCGCGAAGCCGCCGTGCGCGGTGAGGTGGCCGAGGCCGCCGGACGCCTCGGGCCAGAGCCCGAAGAGGTACAGCGCGCCCAGGAACAGGAACACGACGATGGCGAGCACCTTCACGGACGAGAACCAGTACTCGAACTCGCCGAAGGAGCGCGCGGAGACCATGTTGGTCGCCGTGAGCAGGGCCATCAGGACGAGGCTGATGGCCCACAGCGGCGCGTCCGGCAGCCACAGCTGGATGATCCGCCCGCCCGCCACCGCCTCCACGGCGACGACGATCACGAAGAAGTACCAGTACAGCCAGCCGACGGCGAACCCGGCGCGGGCGCCGAGCGTCTCGCGCACGTGGGCGTAGAAGGAGCCGAGCGCGGGCCGCGCCACCGTCATCTCCGCGAGCATCCGCATGATGAGCACGGTCAGGACACCGGCGGCCAGGAAGGAGAGGACGGCCGCGGGCCCGGTCTGCCGCACGACCACGCCGCTGCCCACGAAGAGCCCGGCGCCGATCACCCCGCCCAGCGCGATCAGGTTCATGTGCCGCCGCCGGAGCCCCTTCCCCAGGCCGCCCTCGCCGGGCGTGGGGGCGGGCGGGGCCGAGGTGTTCCGCGTGTCCGTACTCACGTCAGGCGACGCTAGGCGGCCAACTCTGCGGGGGTGTTGCCGCGGTGTTGCGGGTGCGTGGACGCGGCGGCCCCGAGGGCCCGGGATCCGCGGTCCACGGCGGGTGCGGGACCCTGGACGGATGCTGACTCCGGAGGAAGTGCGGGACCTGCTGGCCCCGCTGGTCGTGGGGAAGTGGGACGAGGGAGGACGCGTCGTCCTGGAGGTCACGGACCTCGAAGTCGTCGTGAGCGGGCGGAAGTTCGACGTCTACCTGGGCGTCGTCGCCCCCGACGGCCGCTGGTCGGTCCGCTCCGAGCGCGACAACAGCGACATCAACGTCTTCAACGGCAGCCCGCCCGAGGGCCTGGTGACGTGGATAGCGCGGTCGCTGCGGATCGAACTCTTCGAGTGGTGGCACACCAAGGCGAAGGAGGCGTACGCGAGGAAGCAGGGGGTGCGCCTCGACGGCTGAGGGCGGCCCCGGCGGTGCGGGGAGCGGGCCGATGCCATGCCGTGAAGTGATCTATGGGGCACCGTTACGTGATCTTCGGATAGCCGTAATGGCGGGTGAACTAGGTTGATTCCGTACTCGCCGGACAGCACGGACAGCACGGACGGCGGGGACGAAACGGGACCGCACCGCGCGGCGCCGCCCGAGGGCGCAGCCGTGCCGTGCACGCGAACAGATCCATGACCGTGAAGGGGAACACCGTCGTTATGCGCATCACCACTCACCGCCGCAGCGCCCTCCGTACCGCCGCCGTCTCGGTCCTCGCCGGTACGGCCCTCCTGGCCCCGGCCGCGGCCGCGATGGCGAGCACCCCCGCCCCCGAGCGGCCCGCCGCGGTGCGGACCGCCGCCGCCAAGCCCGTGAAAATCGACATCGGCGCCGGTGTCACCCTCACCGTCAAGGGCGGCAAGCCGTACTACAACGGCAAGGCCCTCAAGCCGGGCCAGACCGTCGACAACGGCATCTACCTGCACCTGAGCGCCGACGGCAAGCGCCTGTACAGCAAGACGCAGGGCGGCGGCACCCCGTACGCCATCTGGGACGTCAAGACCGGCAACAGCCTCGGCACCCAGAAGACCAGCCCCACCGCCAAGGCGAAGGCCGCGCTGACCGCCAAGCCGTCCACGGCCTCGGTGAAGGCCTGGCAGGAGCTGCGCGTCAACGGCAAGGCCACCGGCATCAAGGCGGGCGCCAAGGTCGACCTGCAGCAGAAGCAGCGCGGCACCTGGAAGACGCTGCCCGCGTCCACCACCGTCAACAAGTCCGGCGCGTACTCCCTGCGCGTCAAGCTCGGCCTCAAGGGCAAGAACGAGCTGCGCACCAAGAGCGGCGCCACCCTGTCGCCCGTCTTCGCCGTGACGGTGCGCTGACCCCTCCCGGCGCCCCTTCGCGCACTTGGCCAGGGCCCCCGTCGCGTCCCACAGTGGACGCGACGGGGGCCCTGGCGCGTCCACGGGCCGCTCGCGCGTCCTCGGCGGGTGCTTCCCCCGGCGCGTAAACCGCGTGCTGCGGGCCGGCCGGTCCAGGGATCATGGTGCGGGCGCAGCCGCGCCCGAGGTCCGTACCGCACACCGGAAAGGCGCCACCATGCCCCTTGTCCCCGCCGACCCGACCGTCCTGCACCCGATGCCCGGCCAGCCCCGCGTGGTGCTCCTCAAGCCGCTGATCACCTCGCCGTTGATCGAGGTCGGCGAGTTCTCGTACTACGACGACCCCGACGACGCGACGGCCTTCGAGACGCGCAACGTGCTCTACCACTACGGGCCCGAGAAGCTCGTCATCGGCAAGTTCTGCGCCCTCGGCGAAGGCACGCGGTTCATCATGAACGGCGCCAACCACCGCATGGACGGCCCGTCCACGTTCCCCTTCCCCATCATGGGAGGCTCCTGGGCCGACCACTTCGACCTCATCAGCGGGCTGCCCGGCCGCGGCGACACCGTCGTCGGCAACGACGTGTGGTTCGGCTACCGGACCCTGGTGATGCCGGGCGTCCGCATCGGCCACGGCGCGGTCATCGCCTCCGGTTCCGTGGTCGTCGACGACGTCCCCGACTACGGCATCGTCGGCGGCAACCCGGCCCGGCTGCTGCGCCGCCGCTTCGGCGACCAGGACATCGCCCGGCTGCTCGAACTGGCTTGGTGGGACTGGCCGTTGGAGCACCTGACGCGCCACGTCGCAGCGGTGATGTCGGGCAGCGTGGCCGACCTGGAGGCAGCGGCGCCCACGGCCTAGCCCACCCATGGCTCTGGACTTTCTGTCCAAGGCGTGTACGTTGAGTCCAGAGCTGTTGCGGCAGGGGAGGGCCATCACATGAGCGCCGAGAGCGCCGACGACGTACGGAACGCCGAGCGCGACGCGATCATCGCCGCCCTCGCACCGGTGGTCGAGGGGCTCGTCGCCACCTTCGGCTCCCTGTGCGAAGCGGTCGTCCACGACTACCGGCGGCCGGAGAGATCCGTCGTGGCGATCGCCGGAGCCGTCACGGGCCGCAGCGTCGGCGGCTCGATGAGCGAGATCGGCATGGGCATGCTGGCTCGCGGCGACGGCGCGGCCGACGAGCTGAACTACCTGACCCGCACCCGGGACGGCAAGCTGGTCAAGTCGTCCACGATGCTGCTGCGCGACAGCGGCGGCGCGGTGTTCGGCGCGCTCTGCGTCAACCTCGACATCACCGCGGTCCAGCAGGCGAGCGCCCTCATCGGTGAACTCGCGGGCGTGGCCGCCCGGTCGGAGGTGCCGACCACGACGTTCGGCGACGACGTCGGGTCCGTCGTCAGCTCCATCGTGGACAACCACCAGCTCCAGCTGAGCCGTCCGTGGAGCGAGCTCGGCCGCGACGCGCGCGTGGAGCTCTTCCGCGGCCTCGACGAGCACGGCGTCTTCGCCGTGCGGGGAGCCGTCCCGCAGGTCGCCGCCCGCCTCGGCATCTCCCGCGCCTCCGCCTACAGCTATCTCGCCAAGTCCCGCGCCCAGGGCGCACCGCCGCCCGGGCCCCACACCCCACCAGGAGCACCCGCATGACGAGCACCCCCCTGGTCACCCTCGACGACGTGCGCGACGCCGCCGCCCGCCTCAAGGGCGTCGCCCACCGCACGCCCGTCCTCCGCTCCCGCACCCTGGACGCCCGCGTGGGCGCCGAGGTCTTCCTCAAGTGCGAGAACTTCCAGCGGATCGGCGCCTTCAAGTTCCGCGGCGCCTACAATGCGGTGGCCCGGCTCACCCCCGAGCAACTGGCCAAGGGCATCGCCTCGTTCTCCTCCGGGAACCACGCCCAGGCCATCGCGCTCGCGGCCCGAGAGCGGGGCAGCACCGCGGTGATCCTCATGCCGGAGGACACCCCGCTCTCCAAGCGCCGGGCCGCCGAGGGGTACGGCGCCGAGATCGTCACGTACGACCGCTACTCCGGCGACCGCACCGCCATCGGCAGGCAGCTGGCCGAGGAGCGTGACCTCACCCTGGTCCCGCCGTACGACCACCCGGACGTCATCGCGGGGCAGGGCACCGCCGCGCTCGAACTCATCGAGGAGGTCGGTGCGTTGGATGCCCTGGTCAGCCCGGTGGGCGGCGGCGGTCTGATCGCCGGCAGCGCCACGGCCGTAAAGGGCCTGGACGCGCGGATCCGTGTGATCGGCGTGGAGCCGGAGGCGGGCGACGACACCAAGCGGTCCCTGGAGGCCGGTCACCGCGTCACCGTCCCGGTCCCGCGCACCATCGCCGACGGCCAGGCCATCGAGACCCCCGGCGAGCTGACCTTCCCCATCAACCAGCGCCTGGTGGACGAGGTCGTGCTCGTCTCCGACGACGAGATCCGCGACGCGATGCGGTTCGCCTTCGAGCGCCTCAAGATCGTCATCGAGCCCAGCGGCGCGACCGGCGTCGCGGCCCTCCTGGCGGGCCGCCTCCCCCAGGTCCCGCCGCGCGTCGGCGTCCTCATCTCCGGCGGCAACATCAGCACCGAGCGCTTCGCGGAGCTCTGCGGCTAGACGGCTGAGGCGGCGGCACCCGCGGCCGCCGCCACCAGCGCCTCGCCCGCCCGGGTGCGCGCGTACAGGACCTGGCGGCCCGCCCGGTGGGCGCTCACCGGGCCCGCCGTGCGCAGGAGCGCGAGGTGCTGGGAGACGCCGCCGGGGGTGAGGCCGGTGCGGCGGGCGAGGGCGGTGGTCGACGCCGGGGCGGTCAGCTCGGCCAGGAGGCTCGCGCGGGAGCGGCCCACCACGCCCGCGAGGGCTTCGGACGCCGGGACCGGGCGGGACTCCCAGAGCGTGCCGACACCCCGCGGCGGATAGCGCAGCGAGGGCTGCCACGGCTCGTTGAGGATCGAGAAGACGCGCGGCCACACGAAGGCCGACGGCACGAGCAGCAGGCCCCGGCCGTCCAGGGGGCGCGTGCCGCGGGCGGTCCTGTGCTCCAGCTGGAGCGTGCCGCCCGCCCAGGTGACCTGCGGATCGAGGTCGGTGAACAGGTGCTGCGCGCCGCCCTCCACCAACCGGCCCGCCCGATAGCGGATGTCGCCCTCCAGGAGGGTGAGGATCCGTGACCAGTACGGGGCGAGGGCCAGCTCCCAGTACGCCTCGATCACGTCCGCGAGGCGGCCGAGCACGGCGGCCGGATCCGCGCGCAGCGCCGCCATGCGCGCGGGCGGCACATCGGCCTTCGTCCGCAACAGCGCCGGGGGAGTGGCCCGTACCGTCGCCAGCTCCACCGCGAGGGACGGCAGCGGTGTCGTGGGCGGCGGGCAGAGGAATCCGGGGACGTGGCCCGCCCACGGCGAGCGCGTCGGAACGGGCACGAGGTCGAAGAGCGGCGACAGATCGACGTCCGCGGCGGCGAGTCGCGGCCGCACCTGCTCCACCCACGCGCGGTGCAGGCCCTGCTCGTCCGCGCCCTTGAGCACCCGCACGCTCGCCACCACCTCCCACAGCGGGGACAGCGCGAAACGCGTACGGGCCACGTCCTCCGTGCCGAACTCGATCTCGAACATTCAGCCCAGGCTAAATCAATGGGCGGAGGCCCGAAGATCGCGCACCGTGTCGCGCATGAACCCAGCCTCCGGCTCCCCTTGGGGCGTACGGGACTTCCGTACGCTCTTCGCGGCGAGCGCCCTCAGCCACCTCGGCACCAACGTCGGCTACGTGGCGATCCCCCTGCTCGCCGTCACCGTCCTCGACGCGGGGCCCGGCCAGGCGGGCGTCCTCGCCGCGCTGTCCACCGCCGCGTTCCTGCTGATCGGGCTGCCCGCCGGGGCATGGGTGGACCGGCTCCCGCCGCGCCGCGTCCTGGTGGCCGCCGACGCCGCCCGCGCCGTGCTGCTCGCCTCCGTCCCCGTCGCCTGGTGGCTCGACGCGCTGTCCCTGCCGCAGCTGTACGCCGTCGTGCTGCTCAACGGCTGCGCCACCGTGTTCTTCGACGTGGGCTCGCAGACCGTGCTGCCCGAACTGGTCGGCCGCGACCGCCTCGTCCCGGCGAACACCGCCGTGGTGGGCCTGATGGCGGGCGCCAACATCGCGGGCCGGGGCGCGGGCGGCTTCCTGGTGCAGCTCGCCACCGCCCCGCTGGCGGTCGCGGGCGGCGCGGTCGCCTACCTCGCCTCCGCCGCGGGCCTCACCGGCATCGGCCGACGGCGGCGGGCCCCGGCGCCCACGGCCGCCCGGCGACGCCTGCGGGCCGAGATCGGGGAAGGCCTGCGCCACGTCCTCGGCAGCCGCGAGCTGCGCGCCCTCGCCCTCACCGGCGCGCTCGGCAACCTCGGCGCGCACCTGGTCAACGTCATGCTGCCCGTCCTCTTCACCCGCGAACTGGGCCTGCCCGCCGGGGCGCTCGGCCTCTACTGGGCGATCGGCGGCCTGGGCCTGCTGTCCGGCGCCGCGTGTGCCCGCCGCCTCGCGGCCCGGCTCGGGTACGGGCGGGCCCTGGCGCGCGCCGGGCTGTGGTGTGCGCCCGCCGCGCTCGCCGTGGGCCTGGTGGGCGACGGGCCCTGGTTCTGGGTGGCGTGCGCCGGCTGGCTGACGGTCACCGCGAAGACGGGCCTCGACAACGTCCTGGGCGTCACGCTCCGCCAGCACCTCACCCCCGACCCCCTCCTCGGCCGCATGAACGCCACCTTCCGCTTCCTGCTCACCGGGGCGCTCGCCGTCGGCGCGGCCCTCGCCGGGGTCATCGGCGAACTCGCGGGCGTCCGGGTGGCGGTGTGGACGGGCGCGGTGTGCATGGCGTGCGCGTTCCTGCCGGTCTTCAGCTCGCCCCTGCGCACGCTGCGACAGCTCCCCGAGGCACCGGCACCGCCCCGGCCCCCGGCGTCGGCGGAGGGCTCGCCCGCCACCGGGAAGCGGCCCTGACGGTGCCGCCGCTCCTCACCTCGGGGGCGCGGGCGCGCTCACAGCCAGCGCCGCGCCGCCTCGACCGTGTCGCCGCCGTTGCTGTTGAACGCGATGGCGGCCTGCGGCGCATGACGGCGCGTCAGATTCACGATCTGCTCGAAGAGCGGGAGCAACTGCTCGGTCTTGCGGATCCCGCCGCCGACCACCACGACGTCCCACGGCCGCGCGGTCAGGGACGCCACCAGGGTGGGCTCGGCCGACTCGTCGTGCACGACCACCGTCATGGCCGCCTCGACGTCCAGCTCGGCGAACCGGTCCAGCTGCGCGTCGAGCACCGCGTGTACGGCTGCCGCGTCGACGCCGGGGATCGCCTGGGGGTCGTAGCCGACCACGAGTACGGAAGACATGTGATCAATCTACCGAGCCGGTCAGGACGTGATCCGGCGGGTGCCCGGCCGGGCACCCGCCGCCCGGTGCGCTCGGGGACGGCGCCCGCCGGGCCCACCGCACGGCGAGCGGCGCCGCGAGGCCCGTCACGGCGAACAGTGCGCCCAGCACGTACCAGCCGGGACGGCCCCACGTGATGCACAGGGAGATGAGCAGGGTCGGTCCGAGGGCCTCGGCGAGGCCCGCGCCCAGGCCGAAGACGCCGAGGTACTGGCCGGTGGCGTGGGGCGGGGCGAGGGCGAAGGACACCTCGAACCCGGCTGCCGCGTGCCACAGTTCGCCGACGGCGTGCACCACCACGGCGGTCACGAGCAACGTCACGGCGGCCCGGGCGGGCACCCCCGCGGACAGCGAGATCAGGGAGCAGGACCCCAGGAAGGCCACGCCGGAGCGGCGGTAGGCGCGCCCGCCCGCGGCGGGGGAGTCGACGCCGCGGCTGGCGCGCACCTGGAGCGCGACGACGATGAGGGTGTTGACGAGCATGGTGACCGACACCAGCGAGAGCGGCGCCGCGGTCGCCTCGGCCAGCCAGAGCGGCAGGGCCACGGTGAGCACCTTGAACTGGATGGCCATGACGCCGTCCAGGGCGGTCAGGACGAGGTAGGGCCGGTCGCGCAGGGCCGCCCGGCGCGGTCCTGGCGCGGCGGGTGCGGGCGCGACCGGCGGCAGCGGGAGCAGGACCGCGGCGGAGGCCGCGAACGCGAGCGCGTTGCCGGCGACGAGGAGGTGATAGGCGGTGAGCGTGCCCACCTGGACGGCCACGCCCGCGAGCAGCGCGCCGAGCGAGATGCCCACGTTCGTCACGGCCCGCAGATAGGCGCGGAACTCCTGCGGCCGGTCCCCGCCGTAGTGGCGCACGAGCGGGCTGCGCGCCGCCACCCCCGCGGCCTTGGCGCCGGTGGCCGCGCACACCGCGAGGACGAACGGCCAGAAGCTGTCGGCGAGGACGAAGCCCGCCGTGGCAAGGGCCTGCACGACGAGCGTGCCGACGTACACGCCGCGCGCCCCGCGGCGGTCGGCGAGGTGGCCGACGGCGACGCCCGCGGCCAGCGAGACCAGCCCGGCGATGCCGAGGCCGAGCCCCACCTGGCCCGTCGGCAGGGCCACCGCCTGGGTGAAGTACAGCACTCCCGCGGTCAAGTAAAGGCCGCTGCCGAGGGTGTTGACGAAGTTGGACAGGGCCAGGACCCGCTGCGGTCCGGCGGCGGGCAGCACCTTGGTGAGCATGCCGGGGTCACCTCGCTCCGGGGCGGCCGGGCTCCGGCCGTGCCGCGGCCCCGCGGCGTTCTCTCTTGCGCTGCATGACGACCACGGTGCTGTAATAGCCTTATGCAGCTCAACCCTTACGGTATGGACGCGGTGAAGCTGGCGGCGGACCTCGCGAACCGGCGCCCGGCCGACGCCGATGAGCTCGCGGCCCGCTGCCGCGCCGCCGGACTCCAGCTGGAACACCCTGCCGTGCCCGCGGACGTGGACCGCGTACGGGTCGCGCTCGACGCCTGGGAGCGGGTCGTCGACGCCGCCGACGAGCGCGAGCGCGCCGCCCGGCTCAACGAGATGCTGGCGGCGAGCACCGCCCACCCGCGCCTCACCGACCACGCGGGTGACGGCTGGCACCTGCACTACCGCGACGACACCCGGTCGCTCGGCTCGCTGCTGTACGCGCTGTTCTCCGTCGGCACGGCGCTGCACCTCGTGGGCCGGGGCATGCACCGCCTCCGGCGCTGCGCCGTCACCGAGTGCGCCACGATCTTCGCCGACACCTCCCGCACCGGGCGGCAGCGCTACTGCTGCCACCCGTGCGCCAACCGGGACGCGGTGCGCCGCCACCGCGCCCGGGCCGGTCAGTCGGCGAGCCGTTCCTCGATGAGGGCCTTGAAGTCCGCGTAGGAGGCCGGTGTCGGGATCACCGCGCCGTCGACGACGAACGTCGGGGTGCCGCGCGCGCCGAGGCCGAGCCCGTCGCGCTGGTCGGCCTGGACGCGCCCCGCCGTGGCCGGATCGGCGAGCGCCGCGTCGAACCTGCCCAGGTCCAGGCCGAGTTGCTTGGCGTAGCCGCGGAAGACGTCCTCCTTCCAGTCCTGCGACTCGCCCCACTCCTTCTGGGTGGTGAAGAGCTTGCTGTACATCTCCTCGAACTTGCCCTGCCGTGCGGCGGCCTCGGCGGTGCGGGCGGCGAGCTCGCCGTTGCGGTGACCGGGCATGGGGAAGTAGCGGGCGACGAAGGTGACCCGGTCGCCGTACTCCGCGCGGAGCTTCTCCACGACCGGGTACATCGCGCCGCACCCCTCGCACTCGAAGTCGAGGAACTCGACGACGGTCAGCTCGCTCTTCTTCGGGTCGGTCAGGCGGTGGCTGTCCGCGCGCACGGGCTGCGCGTCGGCGGCGGGCCGCACGTCCATGCCGCCCCCTCCGCGGTCGTCGGGGAAGACCAGCAGGGCGGTGCCGAGGACCGCGGCGAGGACGGCCGCGATCACGGCGGTGACGATCAGGTTGCGCTTGAGCTTGTTCATGGTTCCTTGGTGCGGGGAGTGCGTCGGATGGTCACGCGGGCGGGAGGTGTCCTCACGCCGCCTTGCCGCCGGTGCAGGCGGCACCCGGCTCCGGGGTCTGCGCGCCCTGCACGTACGTGTCGAAGAACGCGCTCACCCGTGGATCGGAGGCGGAGGTCACGCTCAGCTGCTTGCCCCAGGCGGACAGGGTCAGGGGCGCGGACTGGTCGGCGTACGGACTCATCAGCGAGTACGGGGTCTTCTCCACCCTCGCCTTGAGGGCGCGCACGTCGGAGGCGGCGGCCTTCTCGCTGTAGGTGACCCAGACCGCGCCGTGCTCCAGGGAGTGCACCGCGTTGGTCTCGTCGATCTCCTTGTCGTACAGGTCGCCGTCGCAGTTCATCCAGACGGGGTTGTGGTCGCCGCCCGCCGCCGGGGACGACTTGTAGGCGACGGGCGTGGTGACGTGGTTGCGGCCCAGGTCCTTGAAGGACCTCTCCCCCTTGATCGGGGCGGCCGCCGCGCGATCGCGCTGCTCGTCCCGCGTCGCGGAGCGGTCCACGAGGTACCAGCTGCCCGCTGTCACACCGATGATGACGACGCCGCTGCACGCCCAGGTGGCGATGCGGTTGCGGCGCCGCCGCGCCTCCTCGGCGCGGCGCAGCTCCTCGATCTTCGCGCGGCGGTCGGCGCGCTTCTGCTTGGCTCCTGCGGAACCCATGGCATGTCCTTGTCCCCGCCGCACGGAGGCGTGCGGCAGTGCGTTGCGACTGGTCGGCGGCCTGCGCGCCGACGGTCGCGGCGGCAGGGGGAAGCGGCGGTCCACGGCCGTACGGCGACGGGCGCCGGGCCGTGCGGGGGCCGCTCCTAGGTCCGCTGGACCTGCAACTGATGGATGCCGGGGGCGGGGGCGGGATCGGCCGGTGCCCCGCGCGGGGCCAGGGACTCCGCCGCCCAGGGCGCCGCGGTCACGTCCGCCGACAGCGGGAGCGGCACCGGCGCGGGGGAGCCGGTGGCGACGGTGGCCCCGGAGACCGGGCGGCAGTGCGCGTCGCCGGGCCCGTGCTCCGTGTCCGGGCAAGCATGTCCGCGTCCGGATGGAACGTTCGTACCAGTCGCGGGAGAGGTCGTCCCGCTCGCCTGGGACGCGGCAGAGGTGACCGGCGCGGGCGCCGCCGCGTTCGAGGCGTGGCCGCACACCGGGAGCATCCACACCAGCACGGCGAACAGGGCCGCGCAGCGCAGCACGAGCAACGGCACGACGCGTCCCGCCGTGCTCCCGGTGCCCTGCCGCCGATTGCTCATCGCGGAGATCGTAGCCAAGGCGCTCCCGGGGCGGGGAGAGGGGCCGTGCGAGCGCGGCCGGTGACGCAGGTCACAGACGGCCGGTGTCACGCTCGCGGCCCGGGCCGTGTCCTATGGGCGCCCGCAACGAGAGGAGCATCGCCGTGAAGGCCATGATCGTGTGCGTTTCCGTGTCGCACGGCAACACGAAGAAGGTCGCCGACGTCATGGGGCGCGCCCTGGACGCCCTTGTCGTCGCCCCCGAAGAGGTCGACGCCGCGGAACTGGCCACGTGCGACCTCGTGGGCTTCGGCTCGGGGGTCTACTCGATGGCCCTCCATCCGCGGCTGCGCGAGCTGGCCGCGTCCCTCCCGCCGGGGGAGCGCCGCAGCGCGTTCGTGTTCGCCACCAGCGGGCTTCCCGAAGCGCCGTTCCGGCCCTTCACCCGGCCCCTCGTGCGGCTCCTGGAGCGGCGGGACTTCGACGTGGTCGACACCTTCTCCTGCCGGGCCTGGGACACCTGGGGCCTCTTCAAGCCCGTCGGCGGCATCCGCAAGGGGCGGCCCGACGCGGCCGATCTGGAAGCGGCGCGCGCGTTCGCCGCGGGCCTGCCGGCGCGAATCGGCGAGACGGCTGCGCGGGGCCCGCGGAAGGCCTGACCCCTGTCGCGGGCTTTGCCGTTCCTTTACAGTGACTGTAGAAGCGAGCGCCGCGCCGGCGCTCGCTGACCTTGATCCGCGTACACGTCACCAGAAGGAGCCACGGACCCGCGATGGGTGAGCCTCCCAGTACCAACCGTGCCATTCCCTGCCCGCAGCCGGAGGTTGAGGGAACGGGGGTGGCACGGTGACCGAGGTCCTGCTGCTGCTCCTGGCCCTGCTCCTCACGCTCGCCTGCGCCGTGTTCGTGGCCGCCGAGTTCTCGCTGACCACCGTCGAGCGCGGTGACCTGGAGCAGGCCGCCGCGGCCGGGGAGCGGGGCGCGCGGGGCGCCCTGAAGGCGGCACGGAGCCTGACCTTCCAGCTCTCCGGCGCCCAGCTCGGCATCACCGTCACCTCCCTGGTGATCGGCATGCTCGCCGAGCCGTCCCTCGCCGCGCTGCTGCGCGGACCGCTGCGGGGCGCGGGCCTCGGCGGGGCCGCCCCGGCCGTGGCCACCGTCCTCGGGGTCGTGCTGTCCACCGTGGTCCTGATGGTCATCGGTGAGCTGGTGCCGAAGAACTGGGCGATCTCGCGCCCGCTGGCCGTCGCCAAGGTGGTGGCCGATCCGCAGCGCGGCTTCACCGCGGCGTTCGGGCCCTTCATCCGGCATCTGAACGACACCGCGAACCGGTTCGTCCGCCGCGTCGGACTGGAGCCCGCCGAGGAGCTGGCCTCCGCCCGCACCCCGGACGAACTCGTCGCCCTGGCCCGGCACTCGGCCGCCGAGGGCGCCATCGAGCCCGACTCCGCCGAACTCTTCGTCCGCACCCTGCACCTGAGCGAGCTGACCGCCGAGAACGTGATGACCCCGCGCGTGGACGTCCGCGCCCTGGAGGTCCACGCCACCGCGCAGGACGCGGCGAACCTCACCCACGCCACCGGCCTGTCCCGCTTCCCCGTCTACCGCGACAGCCTCGACGAGGTCGTCGGCAGCGTCCACATCCGCGACGTCCTCGCCCTCGACCCGGACGAGCGGCGGCTCACCCCGGTCACCGACCTGGCGACCGAGCCGCTCCTGGTGCCCGACAGCCTGCCCGCCGACCGGCTCCTGGAGCGCCTGCGGGCGACCCGGACCATGGCCGTCGTCATCGATGAGTACGGCGGCACCGCCGGGGTCGCCACCGTCGAGGACATCGTCGAGGAGGTCGTGGGCGAGGTCCGCGACGAGCACGACCCCGTGGAGGTCCCCGACCTGGTGCCCGCGGCGCCCGACCGGGACGGCCGGGCCGCGTGGGAGGCCGACGGCGGCGTCCGCATCGACCAGCTCGACGCCATCGGCCTGCCCGCGCCCGACGGCCCGTACGAGACCCTGGCGGGGCTGATCGCCACCCGCCTCGCCCGCATCCCCGCCCAGGAGGACGGCGTCGACGTCGACGGGTGGCGGCTCACCGTCCTCGCGGTCGACCACCACCGCGCCGACCGCGTCCGCATCCTCGCGCCCGCCGCGCGCAAGGTCATGGAGGACGCCCGATGACCACCGTGCAGCTCCTCATCGGCGCCCTGACCCTGCTGACCAACGCCTTCTTCGTCGGCGCCGAGTTCGCCCTGATCTCCGTGCGCCGCAGCCAGATCGAGCCCCGGGCCCAGGAGGGCAACCGCCGGGCCCGCGTCACGCTGTGGGGCGTCGAGCACATCTCCGCGATGATGGCCACCGCCCAGCTCGGCATCACCGTCTCCTCCCTGGTGCTCGGCGCCGTCGCCGAACCCGCCATCGCCCATCTCCTGGAGCCCGCCTTCGAGGCGGCCCGCGTCCCCGGCGCGCTCGTCCACCCCATCGCCTTCGTCATCGCCCTGACCGTGGCGACGTATCTGCACATGCTGATCGGCGAGATGGTCCCCAAGAACATCGCGCTCGCCGCGCCCGTCCCGACCGCACTGCTCCTCGGCCCGCCCCTGGTCGCGCTCACCCGCGCCCTGCGCCCTCTGGTCTTCGGCGTCAACGCGTTCGCCAACGGCCTGCTGAAACTGGCGCGGGTGGAGCCGAAGGACGAGGTCGAGGCCGTCTTCACCGACGACCAACTCGCCCGCATGGTCCTGGACTCCAGCCAGGCGGGCCTCCTCTCGGCCGCCGACGGCGAACGGCTGCGGGACGCCCTGGAGCTGGGCACGCGCCCGGTCGGCGAGATCCTCGTCCCGGTCGCGCGCATGCGCACCGTCGACGACACCGTCACCCCGGCCCGTCTGCAACGGGTGGCCGCCGAGGCCGGCTTCTCCCGCTTCCCGGTCACCGGCGCGGGCGGCGCCCTGCTCGGCTATCTGCACATCAAGGACACGCTCGGCACCGCCGACCGGGACCGGCCCTTCGCCCGGGGCGTGCTGCATCCGCTGACGCGGGTCAGCATCGACACCCCGCTCGACGACACCCTCACCGCGCTGCGCGCCATGGACAGCCATCTGGCCGCCGTCACCGGCGACAAGGGCACCGTCATCGGTTTCGTCACGATGGAGGACGTCCTGTCCGAACTCGTCGGCCCGGATCCCGCGGTCCCTGCCGACGTGTGAGCGGTGGGTCACACGTGCGAGGGTTGAACGGGCCACAAGGGGAGTGGGAAGGTGCTGGGGATGTCCAGCGCCTCCCCCTCCCCCACAGTTGACGTAGGACGTGCGTGCGGCCTCCCGGGTTCCCTCGGGAGGGCCCGTGACTGACACGCTGCGTCTGCCCCGCGTCCCGGAACGCACGCGTACGCCGGACCGCCCCACGCCGCCGCAACCGCAGGTCAGACCGGCGGCCGTCGCCAAGCGGGACTCCTTCTTCGACAACGCCAAGTACCTGGCGATCGTCCTGGTGGCGATGGGCCACGCCTGGGAGCCGCTGCGCGACGACAGCCGTGCCGCGGCGGCGCTCTACATCACCGTCTACGCCTTCCACATGCCCGCGTTCATCGTCATCTCCGGCTACTTCTCGCGGAGCTTCGACGCGAGCCCGGGACGCCTGCGCCGCCTGGTGACGGGCATCGCCGTCCCCTACGTCCTCTTCGAGGCGGCGTACACGCTGTTCAAGCGCTGGGCGGACGACGACCCGACGTACCCCGTCAGCCTCCTCGACCCCTGGTACCTGACGTGGTTCCTGGCCGCCCTGTTCATCTGGCGCCTGACCACGCCGGTGTGGAAGATCGTGCGCTGGCCCGTCCCGCTCGCGCTCGCCATCGCGGTGCTCGCCTCCGCGTCCCCCGAGATCGGCGACGACCTGGACCTCCAACGGGTCCTGCAGTTCCTGCCGTTCTTCGTCCTCGGCCTGTGTCTGAAGCCGGAGCACTTCCGCATCGTGCGCCGCCGCGAGGCCCGCGTCCTGGCCGTCCCCGTCTTCGCCGCGGCCCTGCTGTTCGCCTACTGGGCGGCGCCGCGCATGAACGCGGCCTGGTTCTACCGCCGCGACAGCGCCCAGGAGCTGGCCGCCCCCGGCTGGGCCGGCGGCGTCATGACCCTGGCGATGTTCGGCTGCTCCCTGCTCCTGGTCGCCTGCTTCTTCGCCTGGGTGCCGGGCCGCAGGCTGTGGTGCACCGCGCTCGGCGCGGGCACCCTGTACGGCTACCTCCTGCACGGCTTCCTCGCCAAGGGCTCCCGGTTCTGGGACTGGTACGAGCACGACTGGATCCACCGGCCGCTCGGCGCGGTCGCCGTGACCCTGATCGCCGCCACCGTCGTCACCCTCCTGTGCACCCCGCCCGTGCAGCGCCTGTTCCGCTTCGCGATGGAACCGAAGATGGCGTGGGCCTTCAAGGAGACCCGGCGCGGCAAGGGCCGCCACGCGGGCCCCGCCCGAAGGGCCCGGCAGCCCGGCTGAGGGAAAACCGGTTGCCCGCGGGCGGCGGCGGTGGATCAATGTCCGACAGCCACCGTCACACGGGGAGACACCGACGCATGAGTACGCCACCATCAGCCCCTGGAGCGGGGCGCCCTGACGGCCCGTCCGTCCGGATCGGCGCCCTCGCTCCGCTCACCCGGCCCGGCTGGGCCGAGGCGGGCCGCCAGCTGCTCGCCGGACTGGAACTCGCCGTCCGCGACGTCAACGAGGCCGGCGGGATCGGCGGACGGCCGCTGGAGCTGGTGGTCCGGGACACCGCGGCCGATCCCCTCCGGGCCGCGGCGGCCGTGGACGAGCTGGCCGGTCTGGGCGTGGCCGCCGTGGCGGGGGAGTACCACAGCGTCGTCGCCCGCTCCGCCGCCGCCCGGGCCGACGCCCTCGGCCTGCCGTTCCTCTGCTCCTCGGCGGTGCTCGACGCGCTCACCGACGGGCCGACCGACTGGGTCGCGCGCATCGCCCCGGCGCAGTCCCACGGCTGGCGGACCTACGCGGACTTCCTCCTCGCCGCGGGCCACCGCCGCATCGCCGTGGCGGTGCAGACGAGCGTCTACTGGGCCTCCGGCATCCGCGTCCTGCGGGACCGCCTCGCTCCGCGCGGCGGCACCGTCATCGAGCTCGACATGAGCGCGCTCACCCCCGAAGCGGTGTGCGACGCGCTCGTCGACCAGCGCGCGACGGCACTGCTGCTCCTCGTCGGCCACCCGGAGCCCGCGGTGCCCCTCGTGCGGTCCGTACGCCGCGACGGGCGCCTCGCCGAGGTCCTGATCGGCGCCCCGGCGGGCCAGCCCGAGCTCCCTGAATGGGCGTCGCTGCTGGGTGCCGACGGCGCGGGGATCCCGTTCCTGCGCTATCTCCCCGAAAGCCTCGGACCCCTCGGGGCCCGCGTCGAGAAGGCCCTGCGCGAGCAGCTCGCGGTGACGCCCTCCTTCGTCGGCTTCGAGGGCTACGACACGATCGCCGTCCTCGCCGACGTGCTGCGCTCGCACGGCACGGACCGGGCGGGCGTCGCCGCGTCCTGGCCGCACGTCGACGTCGAAGGCACCCGCGGGCGCATCCGCTTCTCCCGCACGCCGGGGATCGGCGTGTGGCAGTGGTCCTGGCCACCGGTCCACGTCGTCGACCGCGACCCGGCGTCCGTGGACCGCTTCCGGATCCGGTACGACGGGTGAGCGCGCGGCAGCCCCAGGGGCCGCGCTCGGTGCGGTGAGCGGACCGTTACCGAGTGTAGGTGCGGATGCGGTAGCGCAGGCCCGTCGTGGAGGACTGCCAGCCCTTGTCCTCGGTGACGCTCCACGTCGGGTCCGGGGTCGGGGCGTAGGTGTCGCCGGCCACCACCGTGTCGATCTCCGTCACCGAGAGCGTCGTGGCGAATTCCAGGGCCGCCCGGTAGATCTCCCCGCCGCCGATGACCCAGGCCGCGACGGGGGTCACCGAGTCCAGCGGCTCGGCCGCGCGCTCCAGGGCCTCGGCGACGGACCCGGCGCGGTCCGCGCCCTCGGCGGCCCAGTGCGGATCGCGCGTCACCACGACGTTGCGCCTGCCGGGCAGCGGGCGGAAGCGCGGCGGCAGCGAGTCCCACGTCTTGCGGCCCATCACCACGGGATGACCGAGCGTGGTGGCCTTGAAGTGCGCCATGTCCTCCGGCAGGCGCCACGGAATGGCGTTGCCCGCGCCGATCACGCCCTCGCGGGTCTGGGCCCAGATCAGCCCGACGTGCATGCCGCCCGCTCCGGTGCTCATACCGCGACCGGAGCCTTGATGGCCGGGTGGTGCTGGTAGTCGAGCACCTCCACGTCGGCGTAGGCGTAGTCGAAGAGCGAATCGGCCTGTCGCAGCCGCAGCCGGGGGAACGCGTACGGGGTGCGCGAGAGCTGCTCGGTCACCTGCTCCACGTGGTTGTCGTAGATGTGGCAGTCGCCGCCGGTCCAGATGAAGTCACCCGGTTCGAGGCCGACCTGCTGCGCCACCATGTGCGTGAGCAGGGCGTAGCTGGCGATGTTGAACGGGACGCCGAGGAACAGGTCCGCGCTGCGCTGGTACAGCTGGCAGGAGAGCTTGCCGTCGGCGACGTAGAACTGGAAGAAGGCGTGGCACGGGGCGAGGGCCATCTTGTCGAGCTCGGCGACGTTCCACGCGGAGACGATCATGCGGCGGGAGTCCGGATCCCGGCGCAGCGTGTCGAGGACCTCGCTGATCTGGTCGATGTGCCTGCCGTCCGGCGCGGGCCAGGAACGCCACTGGACGCCGTACACCGGACCGAGCTCGCCGTTCGGACCGGCCCACTCGTCCCAGATGGTGACCTTGTTCTCCTGGAGCCAGCCGACGTTCGAGTCGCCGCGCAGGAACCACAGCAGCTCGTACACGATGGAGCGCAGGTGCACCTTCTTGGTGGTGACCAGCGGGAACCCCTGCGAGAGGTCGTAGCGCAGTTGGTGCCCGAAGACACTTCGGGTGCCCGTGCCCGTCCGGTCGGCCTTCGCCGTCCCGGAGGTGAGCACTAGCCGCAACAGGTCTTCGTACTGGGTGTCCGCCACAGCCGAGAAGTCTACTGGCCTGCGGGGCGAGCTCGACGCCCACGCCCCGGGGGCGCCGCCCCGCGTCGGCGACGGCCGGTCGCGGGGCCCCGCCCGCAGGCCCCCGGGTCAGGGGTCGTAGATCGACTTCCCGTGCTGGTCCGGCTACCCGCTCGGGGAGTGGATCACGGGTGGGCGCGGGCCGCCCCGGCCTCATGCGAAGGGGATCCGTACGACGGACTGGTTGCCGGTGCCCAGGGTGCTCGGGCCGTTGCCGATCGCGTTCCAGACCTCGACCCTGACGGTGCCGCCGCGCATCGGGCCGTGCTCGCCCGTGCTGGTCTTGAGGCCCTGGCCCTGGGTGTAGTGCTCGTAGCCCGGCACCGGGTCCGTCGCGAAGTAGCGGTAGGTCTCCGTGCGGTCCCAGGAGCCGTCGCCCGTGCGGTCGTAACTCACCCGGACCTGCTGGCCGTTGGCCACCGTGGAGCCCGCGTCGACGAGCAGGTCGAACTGGGTCGGGCCGCCGTCGTAGGTGCCGTTCACGCCGGTCGCCGTGAACGTCTGCGGGGCGTGCGGGGTGCCGTCGTGGTTGGTGCCGCCCGCCGACGCGAGGGTCGCGGCAGAGGCGGTGCCGGTGGCCTCGCCGAGGGTGCCGCCGGGGCGCAGGTGCAGCGTGGACGGTGTGCCGGGGTCGCCGCCCGTGCCGCCCCGCGTCCACACCGCCACGTAGTCCACGAGCATGGACCGGCCCGGCACCGTCGCCGCGACCGGGGTGGCGCGGCCCGCGACGCCGTCGGGGAAGCCGCCGCCCATCGCGACGTTGAGCAGGATGAAGTACCCGGCGTGGCCGGTCATGTCGTTCCACGCCCCGGCGCCCACGCGGTTCTGGTCGACGCTGTGGAACAGCTGTCCGTCGACGTACCAGCGCAGCACGTTCGGGCTCGCGGAGCGGTCCCACTCGAAGCGGTACGTGTGGAACGCGGACTGGCAGGAGGTGCCCGGGCAGGCGCGGCTCGCGCCGATGCCGTTGGTCTCGCCGCAGGGGCCGCCCGGGTTGACGCCGCAGTGCAGGACGCCCCACACGGAGTCGATCCCGTTCACGTTCTCCATCACGTCGAACTCGCCGATGCCCGGCCAGTTCCAGTAGTCGCCCCGGTAGGGCGCTCCGAGCGCCCAGAAGGCGGGCCAGTAGCCGAGGGCCTGCTCGCCGGTGACGTCCGGCATCCGGATGCGGCTCTCGATGGCGAGCGTGCCGCCCGCGGGGGCCTTGAAGTCGGCGCGCCGCGTCTCGACGCGGCCGGACGTCCAGGCGCCCGCGCCGTCCCGCAGCGGGGTGATGCGGAGGTTGCCGCCGCCGTCGAGGGCCAGGTTGTCGGGGGACGAGGTGTAGTTCTGGACCTCGCCGGTGCCCCAGTTCGCCGGGCCGCCGGGGTAGTGGTGGCCGGTGTCGACCTGCCAGTTCGCGGCGGAGGGCAGCGACCGCGCGGGCCCGTCGAAGTCGTCGCTCCACTGGAGGGTCCAGCCCGGGGCCGGGGGCACGTCGGCGTTCGCCGCGCCGGGGGCCAGCAGCGGGGCGGTCAGGGCGAGGGCGGCGAGGCCGGTGAGCAGGGCGGTGCGGAGCGGGGTGCGCGGGAGGGAGCGGAAGGGGGCGCGTCTTGCTCGCATGGGGCACCTCGGGGGTGGGGAGTGCGGCCAGTTCTGAGAGCGCTCTCAGGGTTGTTTAGTTGTGGGCATGCCCCGCGTCAATGGGATGGGTGCGTCAACTTCCCGAGGGCGTACGGGAGTCGGAGTGCGGGTGGCTGTGCGCGGACATCGGGAAGGGGGTGGGCTCCCGCCCTCGAAGGTGAAGGTGTCACGGTTGCATAACCGTAGTCGTTAGTGTTTTGGTGCGGGGGGGGGATTCCCGCGAAGTGCCCCTGGGGTGCCGGACACGTACCCTGGGCGGCGTTGACGTGTACTCGAGAGGATGAAACACATGGCTAGGGCTAGCGCGCGGCACATCTTGGTCAAGACCGAGGCCGAGGCCTTGCAGCTGAAGGAGCAGATCGCGGGCGGTGCGGACTTCGCCGAGCTGGCGAAGAAGCACTCCTCGTGCCCCTCGTCGCGCGACGGCGGGAACCTCGGCTCGTTCGGCCCGGGCCAGATGGTGCCCGAGTTCGACCAGGTCGTCTTCTCGGCCCCGGTCGGCGAGGTCCAGGGTCCGGTGAAGACCCAGTTCGGCATGCACCTCGTCGAGGTCACGAGCCGCCAGGACTGAAGCGGTGGACCGGGCCGCGCCGTCGTGGCGCGGCCCGGTCGGCAGGCCCCCTCGGCGAGGGGGCCTGCGCTGTTTCCGGGCGCCTCGCGCTGTTGTCCCGCGCGGGCGACGCGCGGTCCGTGCCCGGCGGCAGGGCCGGTGACCCCTCACCCGTCGGTCTGTGGCGTCGTCGCGGGCAGTTCCACGGTGACGCGGATGCCGCCGCCAGGGCGCGGGGTGAGGGTGAGTGTGCCGTCGTGGGCGTGGGCGATGGTCTTGACGATCGCCAGGCCGAGGCCGACGCCCGCGTGGTCGGTGTGGACGCGCTCGGTGCCGCGCTGGAACGGTTCGGTGAGGGTCGAGGCCAGCTCCGGGGCGACCGGCTCGCCGGTGTTCTCGACGGTGAGGGTGACCGTGCCGGGGCGGACGGCGGTGCGGACCCGGACGGTGCCCCTCTCCGGCAGGTTGTGGACGATCGCGTTGTGCACGAGGTTCGTGGCCAACTGCAGCAGGAGCACGGGTGAGCCGACGGCGGGGGTGATGTCTCCCTCGGTCTCGAGGGTGACTCCGTGCTTCTCCGCGAGGGGGAGCAGCGTTTCGGTGGCTTCCTCCGCCACGAGGGACAGGTCGACGCGTTCCCGGGTGAAGGACCGCTGTTCTACCTGGCTGATCACGAGCAGCGCTTCGGTGAGGTCGATCGCCCGGGTGTTCACGGTGTGCAGGCGGTCGATGAGTTCGCCGGTGTCGCGGTCCGGGTCGGTGCGGGCCACGTCGAGGAGGGCCTTGGAGATCGCCAGCGGGGTGCGCAACTCGTGCGAGGCGTTGGCCGCGAACCTCCGCTGCTCGGCGACGTGGGCTTCGAGTCGTACGAGCATCGCGTCGAAGGCGTCGGCGAGTTCGCGGAACTCGTCGTTGCGGCCCGGCAACCGGACGCGGTGCGAGAGCGATCCGCTCGTGGTCATGCGGGTGGTCTCCGTGATGCGGGTCAGCGGCGCCAGCATGCGACCGGCGAGGAACCACCCGCCGACCAGGCCGAACAGCAGCAGGAACGCCAGTACGGCGGCCGCCCTCGGCGCGAAGACCTCCAGCAGGACGGACCGAATGGGGAACACACTGCCGGGCCTGTCGTCGGGGTTGTAGAGCTTCGCGCGGTCGGGGACGTACCTCAGGAGGAACACCCACACCGCCGCCATCAGCAGGGCGCCCGCCAGCATGAGGAACCCGGCGTAGCTGAGGGTGAGCTTGACGCGCACGCTCACACCGGGGCGCCTATCCACGGTCCCGCTCCTCGCGCCGGGTGCCGGGTGCGGCGTCGATGCGGTAGCCGACGCCCGGCACGGTGGCGATGATCCAGGGTTCGCCGAGCCGCTTGCGCAGGGCCGAGACGGTGATGCGCACGGCGTTTGTGAACGGGTCGGCGTGCGCGTCCCACGCCCGCTCCAGGAGCTGCTCGGCGCTGACGACACCGCCTTCGGCGGCGACGAGGACGTCGAGCACGGCGAACTGCTTCCTGGTCAGCGCGACGAAGCGGCCGTCGCGGTAGACCTCTCTGCGGAACGGGTCGAGGCGCAGCCCCGCGATCTCCCGCACGGGCGGCCTGCTGTGGGCGCGTCTGCGGTCGAGCGCCCTCAACCTGAGGGCCAGCTCCCGTAAGGCGAAGGGTTTCGTGAGGTAGTCGTCGGCGCCGAGTTGGAAGCCGGACGCCTTGTCGTCGAGCCGGTCGGCCGCGGTGAGCATGAGGATCGGCATCCCGCTGCCGGAGGCGACGATGCGCTTGGCGACCTCGTCGCCGGACGGCCCGGGGATGTCGCGGTCGAGGACGGCGATGTCGTACGCGTTGACGCTCAGCAGTTCCAGGGCGGTGTCGCCGTCCCCCGCGATGTCGGCCGCGATCGCCTCCAGGCGCAGGCCGTCACGGATGGCTTCCGCCAGATAGGGCTCGTCTTCGACGATCAGCACACGCATGCCGTCCACGCTACGAGGCGGCGCATGTCGTCGGCGTATCGAAATCCGCATACGGGCCCACAACACCGCACTGCCTTGACTGACGGCATGAATCGGACAACGCCCACCGCACGAACACCGAGCCGCCGCACGCACCTCCTCGCCGTCGCGGTCCTGGCCGTCGTCATCACAGCGATCACCGTGATCCTCTGCTCCTGGTCGCCCGAGTCCTCGACGGCCTCGAACGCGGCGGCGCACGCCTCCCGCCGGGGGCACCACGGCGCGCCCGGCGTGGCCGACGGCGTCGTACCCGACGGCGTGACGGTCTTCGACGAGGCGACGCCGGCGGTGACCCGCCTCGATCCGGAGCTGCTCGAGGCGCTGCGCCGGGCCGCCAAGGACGCCGCGGACGACGGGGTCGCGTTCCGCGTCAACAGCGGCTGGCGCTCCCCGTCGTACCAGAACCGGCTCCTCCGCGAGGCGGTCGCCGAGTACGGGTCCGAGGAGGAGGCCGCCCGATGGGTGGCCACGGCGGAGACCTCCCCCCATGTGTCGGGCGACGCGGTCGACGTCGGGCGCTCCGCCGCGACGGCGTGGCTGTCCGAGCACGGCGCCGGACACGGGCTGTGCCAGATCTACGAGAACGAACCCTGGCACTACGAACTGCGCCCCGAAGCCACCGATCACGGCTGCCCGCGCGCGTACGCCGACCCCACCCAGGACCCGAGGACGCGGCAGTGACCGGTACGGAACGAGGACTGACGATGGCACAGGCGGACGCGGCGGGCATGGCGGGCATGGCGGATGTGGCAGACGTGGTGGACGCGGCGGATGTGGAGGCCGAGACGGACACGGTGCACGCGGCGGAGGCCGGTCAGGGAGGCCGCGGCCGACGCCGTGCCTCCGGTCCGGGCGCCCGGTCCGGGCGCGTCCGCCGCACGCTTCGCCGCGCTCTGCGGCCGGGGCCCTGGCGGCGCGGCCTCGTTCTCGCGGCGTCGGCCCTGCTGCTGGGCCTGCTCATGCTGCTGCACGCGCGGATCCCGGACCGCGGCGGGATCGGCAGCCTGGTGGAGACCTTCCTGCCGTGGTTCGGCCTGTTCGTCCCGGTGCTCCTCGCCGGGGCGCTGTGGCGGCGCTCCGCCTCGGCGGTGGTGGCGCTCGTGCTGCCGGTCGCGGTGTGGCTGAACCTCTTCGGCGGGCTGCTCGTCGACAAGTCCCGCCCCGGCGGCGACCTCACCCTGGCCACCCACAACGTCGGCGCCGACAACCCCGACCCGGCCGGCACCGCCCGCGACCTGGCCGCCTCCGGCGCGGACGTGCTGGCCCTTGAGGAGATCACCCCGCAGGCGAAGCCGGTCTACGAGAGGGAACTGGCCAAGGCGTACCCGCACCACACGGTGCGGGGCACGGTCGGCCTGTGGAGCAGGCTGCCGCTGTCGGACACCCGGGCGGTCGACATCCAGCAGGACGTCGGGCCGCTGGCGGACACCAAGCCGGTCGCGGCGGTGGCGCCCGACGGCCGGGCGCTGCGCGCCACGGTGGCCACGGACCAGGGGCCCCTCGCCGTGTACGTGGCCCACCTGGGGTCCGTACGCGTGTACTCGGACGGCTTCACGACGGGCAGCCGGGACCGGAACGCGCGGGCGCTCGGCGCGGCCGTCGCCGCCGAGCCGAACAAGCGGATGGTGCTGCTCGGCGACCTGAACGGCACCGTGGACGACCGCGCGCTCGACGGCGTCACCTCGCGGCTGCGCTCGGCCCAGGACGCGGCGGGGGACGGCTTCGGCTTCACCTGGCCGAGGACGTTCCCGATGGCGCGCATCGACCACGTCCTGGTCCGCGGCGTCACGCCGGTCAGCGCGTGGGTGCTGCCCGCCACCGGCAGTGACCACCGGCCGGTGGCGGCGGCCATCAGCTGGTGAACACGGCGGGAGCGACGGCGAAGGCCGAGGCGTCCGGCCCGCCCGACGAGCCGGACGACACGGCCTAGGTGTGCTGCCACCCGGTGGTGCTGGAGTACAAGTCCAGCAGGTCCACCACGAAGACCAGGGTCGAGCCTGCCGGGATCGACGACGAGGGCGACTGGTTGCCGTAGCCGAGGCGCGGGGGAACGATGATCTCGCGCCGACCGCCGACCTTCATCCCCCGCACCCCCCGGTCCCAGCCCTTGATGACCCTGCCGCTGCCCAGGGCGAACTTGAACGGCTGGCCCCGGTCCCAGGAGGCGTCGAACTCCTTCCCGGACGCGAAGGTCACCCCGACGTAGTGGACCCTGACCACCATGCCCGGCTTGACCTCGGGCCCCTCCCCGACGACCAGGTCCCGGACGGTCAGCTCGGTGGGAGCGTCCCCCTCCGGAACGTGGACCTCGGGTTTCGTCCGTTCACTCATGGCAGCCTCGTCACTCTCTGTTGATAACTCCGCACGGACCGGCCGGGCACAGCGGCACCCCCTGCGGCAGATGTGGTCACGCTACCGAGCATGCCGATTCCCCTATGACCGAAACGACGCCTCTCACATGTCATGTGACGCATGGAACGCATTGACCCCTCGGCGCTGTCGGGGTTGCATGCTGGGGGCCCTCCGGTGGGGATCCGGGGGCGAGACCTTCCTGACTGGGGGAAAAATGAGGGGAAACAGGGACCGGAGCACCACCAGACGCGTACGGGGCGTGTTAGGCGCGGCCCTCGTGGCGTGCGCGCTCACCACGGCTCTGCCCGGAGCCGCCTCGGCCGAGCCCACCGGCGTCGTGCGGGGCGGCGGAGCCGGTGTCCAGAGGATCAGCGTCGCGGCCGACGGCACGCAGTTCGACGGCGACTCCACCGGGGGCGCGATCACGACCGACGGACGCCGCACCGTCTTCTCGTCGGCCGAGAGGGTGTACCTGCGCGACGAGCCGTCGGGGCAGCTCAAGCAGGTGGGCAGCTACCCGATCGACTCCCCGGTGCTCAGCGGTGACGGGGAGTACGCCGCCTATTGGGTGCGGTTGTTCAGGGACACCAAGATCAAGCTGGCGCAGTGGACCGCGGGCAGTTCGATCGGCCTCGACTGCGACGCCCTCAACTGCAGTCAGCCGTCGGTGAGCGGGGACGGCCGCTACGTCGCCAACGTCGCCACCATCGGTCGGCCGTCGACCAGCCAGCGCATCGACGTATGGGACTGGCACGCGCGCACCAAGCAGGAACTCGCCTGGTTCGCCCACACCGCGCCGTCCCGGCCGTCCATCAGCGGTGACGGCCGCTACGTCGCCTACCAGGACGGCAAGGCCAAGGACGTCTTCCTGTGGGACGGGGACCACGGCTCCACCTCCGACCCGATCGAGGGCCCGGCCAAGGAAGCGACCGTCGTCCAGCTCAGCGAGGACGGCAGCAAGCTCGTCTACCTCTCGGGCTCCGACACCTACGTCCACGACGTGAGCTCGGGCACCGCCCGGCGCGTGCCGGACGTCAAGGGCCTGGCCATCGACCCCACCGGCACCTACCTGCTGTACGCCCCGAACGACACGACCGGGCCGTCGCTCGTGCTGCGCGACCTGCGCACGGGCACCGACGAGGTCGTCTCCGACCGGCCCGCCACGGCCGGGGTCGACGCGGTCAGCGCCGGTGGGCGCGACGTGGTCTTCCAGTCCACGGCCGACGACCTCGTGCCCGGTGACACCAACGGCAAGTCGGACGTGTTCGTCCGTCGCTTCTCCTGATCGTCCCCGCCGCCGCGCTCTTCGGCCGCCGCACCGCTCTCGCGCCCAGGCGGGAGCGGTGCGGCAGGCGCGTGCGCGTTCAGGCCGCGGCGCGGAAGACGTACGCCGTCATCGGGGCGCTGACCGGCCCCGGGCCAAGGCGGGCCGTCATCTCCTCGATGACCGTCGCCCGGACAGCCGGCCCGCCACCGCGCTCCTCGACGGCAGCGCGCACCGGTGTCCCGGTGAGGTACCCGGTGGCGAGGTCGGCGGTCGACGCGGCCCGGCCCTGAAGCGTCACCTCCCGCTCGTCCTCGACCGTGAACCCGGCGGCCCCCAGATCGGCGGACACGGTGGCGGGGTCGGCGTAGCCGTGCGGAACCGTCGGGAAGAACCGCGGTGGGTCGGCCGGAAAGGCCCGCTCAAGACCGGCCTGCAGCGCGACTTCGAAGGCGTGCGTGCCGAGCGGGCCCCAGGTGTTGAACAAGAACCGGCCGCCCGGGGCCAGGACCCGCCGGACCTCGGTGAAGGCCGCGACGTGGTCGGCGAAGAACATCACGCCGAACTGGCAGACCACCAGGTCGAAGCCGCCGTCCGGGAACGGCAGCCGCCGCGCGTCGGCCTGCCGCCACTCCGCGCCCGGAGCCCGGGCCGACCCGAAAGCGACCATGGCCTCGTTGAGGTCGGTGGCCGTCACCGCGGCCGACGGCAGCGCCGCGAGCAGACGCGAGGTCAACACACCCGTTCCGGCGGCCAGTTCGAGAACGCGCCGCGGGCGAAGAGCCGCCGCCCTCACGGTCAGGTCCTCGGCGAAAGGCCGGAAGACCACCGGCACAAGGTACTGCTCATAGGCCGCCGACATGGACTCGGACCACCGCCGACCTGCATTGATTCCCGTCACGCCCCTGACGGTAGCGCCGCGCCCGGAGAGCCCCGCCCCGCCGCGCCGCCACGCACCCCGGAAGCCGGCCCTGCCTGACCCTCCCCGCCACCCACCACCCCCTCGTGGTCCAACTCCGCGACACCGTACGGTGGATCACCATGAGACCCCGTATCGCCGTGATCGGCAGCGGACCCGCAGGCCTTGCCTTCGCCCGAGTCCTGCACCGTCATGGCCACCCCGTCACCGTCCTCGAACGCGATCCCGCTCGCGACGCCCGGCCCCCGGGCGGCACGCTGGACCTGCACGAGGGGCTCGGCCAGGTGGCGCTGGAGAAGGCGGGGGTGCTGGCGGAGTTCCGGGCGCTGTCCCGCCCCGAGGGGCAGGCCATGCGCATCCTGGCCGTGGACGGGACCGTCCTGCGCGACTGGCGGCCTCGGCCGGACGACCGGGCCAACCCCGAGATCGACCGCGGGCAACTCCGCGATCTGCTGCTCGGGCCCCTGGACGTGCGGTGGGGGCGGGCCGTGACGGAGGTGGTGCCGCGGAGCGGGGACGGGGCGCGGGTCCACTTCGCGGACGGGCGGCAGGAGACGTACGACCTCGTGATCGGCGCGGACGGCGCCTGGTCCCGGGTCCGTCCGGCGGTCTCCGCCGTGACGCCGGAGTACACCGGCGTCACCCTGGTCGAGACCTCCCTGGACGACGTCGACGCCCGCCACCCCGACCTCGCCCGGCTGGTCGGCGACGGTTCCGTGGCGGTGTACGGCGTGAACCGCGCGATCGTCGCCCAGCGCAACAGCGGCGGCCACGTCAAGGTGTACGCCCAGTTCCGCGTGGACCCGGAGTGGCACGCGGCCCCGGGCCGACCCGCGGGTCCGGACCGGGGCGCGAGCCTGGACGGGGCCGACGCCGAGGCCGTGCGGGCGAGCCTGCTGGCTCAGTTCGACGGCTGGGCCGCTCCCGTCCTCGACCTCATCCGCCGCGGCGCGGCCTTCGTCCACCGCCCCCTCTACGCCCTGCCCGTGTCCCACACCTGGCCCCACGTCTCGGGGGTGACCCTCCTGGGCGACGCCGCCCACCTGATGCCCCCACTCGGAGTGGGCGCGAACCTCGCGATGCTGGAAGGCGCCGAACTCGCCGATGCCATCGCCGCCGTCCCCGGCCCCGAAGGCCTGGACGAGGCCGTCCGCGCCTTCGAGGAACGGATGTGGGAACGGGCCGCCAGGTGGGCGAGCATGACGAAGGCCGGTCTGGAGCGCCTCGTGAGCCCGGACCCCTCCACGGCCCTCGCCCTCTTCGACGAGGTCCAGCCTTCCTGACCGCGGATGGTGTCGAGCAGGTCCGCCTGATGGTGTGGGGCGGGCCCGCCGGGTGCCGGAGACCGGCGGCGGCCGACCGGGGCAGGGCTCCGGTGCGAGGGGGCCGCCGCTACCGGGGCCCGGCGCTGACGAAGCAGAACTCGTTGCCTTCCGGGTCGAGCATGACCTGGAAGGCCCCCTGGTCGTCGGTGACCGTCCCACCGCTCCGGGCCGCGCCCAGGCGCACCGCTTCGGTGGTGGCGGCCTCGATGTCGTCGACCGCGACGTCCAGGTGGAGCCGGTTCTTCACGGTCTTGCCCTCGGGCACCGGCTGGAAGGCGAGCCGGGGGAGTCCGGGCAGCTCGACGTGTGACCAGCCGCGGGCACGGCCGACCGGATCACCCCCGAGGATCCGGGCCCAGAACGCGGCCAGGGTCTTCGGCTCGTGGCAGTCCACGACGATCTGTTGCAGGTGCGCGCGCATGCCCGGGAGCCTACGACGGTCCCCGTGCCGCCGGCTTCGGGAGGGTGCTCCGGTGGGCCGAGGAGAGTGGGCCCCCGCCCGGAAGCGCACCTCAGGCGGAGCCGAGGCGGACGCCGAGGCCGGTGCGGGTGGGCTTCCGCTCCTTGTCCGGGGCGCCTTCGGCCCACAGGGAGCGGACGTGGCTGAGGTGGCGGGTCATGCACTTCTCCGCGGCCTTCGCGTCACCGGCCACCATCAGGTCGAGGAGTTCGACGTGCTCCTGGGCGGAGGGGAGCAGCTGGTCGTTCTCGTCCAGGGCGGTGAGGCCGTAGAGGCGGGAGCGCTTGCGGAGGTCGCCGACGGTCTCGACGAGGCGGTCGTTGCCGCCGAGGGCGAGCAGGGAGAGGTGGAACTGACGGTCGGCCTCCAGATAGCCGATGAGGTCGTGCTCGCGGGCGGCGCGGACGATCTCCTGCGCGACCGGGCGCAGCGCCTCCAGGTCCTCGCGGGCGGCGGAGCGGGTGATCCGGCCGACCATGGGGACCTCGATGAGGGTGCGGATCTCCGAGTACTGGTCCAGGTCGCGTTCGTTGACCTCGGTGATCCGGAAGCCCTTGTTGCGGACCGGCTCGACCAGGCCCTCGCGGGCCAGGTCGAGCATCGCCTCGCGCACGGGCGTCGCGGAGATGCCGAAGTCCTCCGCGAGACCCGGCGCCGAGTACACCTCGCCGGGGCGCAGTTCACCGGAGATCAGTGCCGCGCGCAGGGCGTGGGCCACCTGGTCGCGCAGGCGCTCCCTGGTGGTGATGAGGTTGCGCTGCTTGAGGTGGCCCATGGTCGTGGTGTCCCTTCGTGACCGTCGCTCGCACCGTGCCCGCGCGCTGTCGTCGCCCGCGCGGTGCCCGCGCGCCGTCGCGCCGGCACCGTGCCACGCGCCTTCGGCCGAGTGGATCACCAGCGTACAATGTCACGTTGTTTTCACGGGGACAGTGCGGGAGCCAAGGTGTACGTGCGGCTGGACGTATAGAACTCAAGGGCCGCGCGGCCCTGTTCGCGCGGGCCGTGGCTGGAGGCCTTGGTGCCGCCGAACGGCAGGTGGAAGTCGACGCCGGTGGACGGGGCGTTGACGCGGATCATGCCGGTGTCGAGGTGGTCCAGGCCGTGCAGGGCGGTGTCGAGCGACGCGGTGTGCACGGACGTGACCAGGCCGTAGGGGGTGGCGTTGGCGATGCGGACCGCGTGGTCCAGGTCGTCGGCGGCGAGCAGCACGGCCAGCGGCCCGAAGACCTCCTCGCGCAGCAGCCGGTGGCCCGGCGGCACGTCCGTGACGAGGGCGGGGGCCGCGTACCAGCCGTCGCCGTGCGGGGCGCGGGCATCGGCGAGTTCGGGCAGCCCCCGGCTGCTCTCGGCCACGTCGTCGCGGGCGCCCTCGGAGATGAGCGGGCCGCAGGCGGTGGCCGCCTCCGCGGGGTCGCCCACGGTCACGGCACGCAACCGCTCGGCCAGGGCCTCGCGCAGCGGGGCGAGGGCGGCGCCCACCGCGATGACGCGGCTGGTCGCGGTGCACTTCTGGCCCGCGTACCCGGCGATCGCGGCGGCGAGGTGGGCGGCGGCGGTGGCGATGTCCGCGTCCGGCAGGACGATCGCCGCGTTCAGGCCGCCCATCTCCGCCTGGACGGGGACGCCGCGGGCGGCGGCGCGGGCCACGACGGCCTGGCCGACGACGGTGGAGCCCGTGAAGGAGATGACGTCGGCGGCCGACACGACCGCGTTGCCCTCGCTGGCTCCACCGGGGAGCACCGTGAACACGCCGTCGGGTAGGGCCTGTTGGACGATCTCGGCGAGGCGCAGCGCGCACGCGGTGGCTTCCGGCGCGGGCTTGAGGACGACGGCGTTGCCGGTCGCGAGGGCCGGGGCCGCCTTCCAGCTGGGGATGGCGAAGGGGAAGTTCCAGGGCGTGACGAGACCGGCGACGCCGTGCGGGCGGCGGCGCGTGAGCAGCAGCCCGGCGCCGCTGCCCGGTTCGTGCACGGAGCCCTCGGCCGCGTACGGGGCCTCGGCGTAGTAGCGCCAGATCGCGGCGGTGCGCGCCACCTCCGCGCGGGCCTCCGTCAGGGGTTTGCCCACTTCGCGGACCGCGAGCGCGGCCAGCTCGTCCGCGGCCGCCTCGACGGCCGAGGCGATGGCGCCGAGCGCGCCCGCGCGGGCCGCCGCACCGCCCAGGCGCCAGCCGGGCTGTGCGACGCGGGCCCGCTCGACGGTGTCGACGGCGGCGAACGCGCCGGGCGCGGCGGTGCGTACCACCACGTCGGAGGGGTCGGCCGGGTTGCGCGAGACAACCGGGGCCAGGGCGGTGATCACAGGAGGAACCCTCCGGGGAACGGGTCGTCGGGGTCGAGGAAGTACTGGGCGGTGCCGGTGATCCAGGCGCGCCCGGTGATGCGCGGCACGACGGCGGGCACCCCGCCGACCTCCGTCTCGGCGACGAGCCTGCCGGTGAACTCCGTACCGATGAAGGACTCGTTGACGAAGTCGCGCTCCAGCGGCAGGGCGCCGCGGGCGTGCAGCTGCGCCATCCGCGCGGAGGTCCCCGTACCGCACGGGGAGCGGTCGAACCAGCCCGGGTGGATGGCCATGGCGTGCCGCGAGCGGTGCGCGTCGGAGCCGGGAGCGGCCAGGTAGACGTGCTTCACGCCCGCGATCTCCGGCTGGACCGGGTGGACGGGCCGCTCGTCGGACGCGTTGATCGCGGCCATGACCGCGGTGCCCGCGGCGAGCAGGTCGTCCTTGCGGGCCCGGTCGAACGGCAGGCCGAGGGCGTCGAGTTCGACGAACGCGTAGAAGTTCCCGCCGAACGCGAGGTCGTACGTCACCGTGCCGTACCCCTCCACCTCCACCTTGCGGTCGAGGCCGACGCAGAACGCGGGCACGTTGGTGAGCGTGACCGACGTCGCCGCTCCGTCCTCGACTCGTACGTCGACGCCGACCAGGCCCGCCGGGGTGTCGAGCCGGACCGTGGTGACGGGCTCGGTGACCGGGACCATGCCGGTCTCCACCAGGACGGTGGCCACGCCGATGGTGCCGTGCCCGCACATGGGGAGCAGCCCGGACACCTCGATGTAGAGCACGCCGTAGTCGGCGTCGGGCCGGGTGGGCGGCTGGAGGATCGCGCCGCTCATCGCGGCGTGCCCGCGCGGCTCGTACATCAGGAGCGTGCGCAGATGGTCCTGGTGCTCGATGAAGTGGAGCCTGCGCTCGGCCATGGTGGCGCCGGGGATCACCCCGACGCCACCGGTGATCACGCGCGTGGGCATGCCCTCGGTGTGCGAGTCCACGGCGTGGAAGACGTGACGCGTACGCATGGAAGTCTCCCCCCTTCCGGGTCAGTGGTGGCCGTCGGCGACGGCCTTCTCCGTGGCGGCGCGCACCTGGGCGCCCGCAGCGTCGGCCAGCGGCGTGCGCGGCGGCCGGGTGGGGCCGCCGCGCCGCCCGACGATGTCCATGGACGCCTTGATGGCCTGCACGAACTCGGTCTTGGAGTCCCAGCGCAGCAACGGGTGCAGGGACCGGTAGAGCGGCAGCGCGGCCTGAAGGTCACCGGCGGTCGCGGCGCGGTACAGCGCGGCGCAGGAGGCGGGGAAGGCGTTGGGATAGCCCGCGACCCAGCCGACGGCACCGGCCGCGGCGAGTTCCAGGAGGACGTCGTCGGCGCCGATCAACAGATCGAGGTCCGGGGCGAGTTCGGCGATCTCGTACGCCCTGCGCACATCTCCGCTGAACTCCTTGACGGCCACGACGTGCCCCGCGCCGTGCAGCTGGGCGAGCAGGGCCGGGGTCAGGTCGACCTTGGTGTCGAGGGGGTTGTTGTAGGCCACGACGGGCAGCTGTGCCCGGGCCACCTCGGCGTAGTGGTCGCGCACCGCGCGCTCGTCGGCCCGGTAGGCGTTGGGCGGCAGCAACAGGACGCTGCCGCAGCCCTGTTCGCCCGCCTGCTCGGCCCAGCGGCGCGCCTCGGCGCTGCCGTACGCGGCGACGCCCGGCATCACCCGGGCCCCGTCGCCCGCGGCCTCCACGGCGGTGCGGACGACGCGGGCGCGCTCGTCGGGGGTGAGGGTCTGGTACTCGCCGAGCGAGCCGTTCGGCACGACACCGTCGCAGCCGTTGTCCAGGAGCCACCGGACGTGTGCGGCGTAGGCGTCGTGGTCGACGGAGAGGTCGTCGCGCAGCGGCAGCGCGGTGGCGACCATGATGCCGCGCCACGGCCGCTCGGGGGTCCAGGAGGCGGCGGGGGAGGGGGAGGGGGTCATGAAGGGAGCCCTTCTATGGTGTGTGACATTTTATTGAGCAGAGCGTGGAGCCTGGGAGGCCGACAAGCGGCCGGTGCGGGGCGGCCCGACGCGACCGGTGCGAGACGGTCCGGTGCGGGGCGGTCCCGTGCGGTGCGGGGCGGTCCGGTGTGACCGGTGCGGGCGGTCCGGCGGGAAAGGGGGCGGCGCTATCCGTCGGCCGTCGGGGTCTCCTCGTCCCCGTCCACCACGGCGAGCGCTCCCAACGGCACCGGCACCGACAGTGGTCTGCGCTCCGGTGGCGGCGACTGCGGCGCCCCGGCCGCGCCCGCGGCGAGGCAGGTCACGGCCGTGCCGCACATCCGGCCCTGGCACCAGCCCATGCCGGCGCGGGTGAGGAGCTTGACGGTGCGGGCGTCCCGGGCGCCGTAGTCGTCGATCGCCTCGCGGACGCTGCCCGCGGTGACCTCCTCGCAGCGGCAGACCTCCGTCGCGTCGTCGAGCCACCGCGTCCAGCCCTCGCCCGGGGCGTGGGCGCGCGCCATCACCTCCGCGAAGGCGCGCAGCCGGTGTCGGCGCCGCCGCAGCTCGCGCACGCGCGGGCCGTCGAGCAGGGCGGGCCGCCCCAGGGTCCGCGCGGCGATGGCGACGCCCGCCAACTCGCCCTCGGCGAGGGCGAGCGGGGCGCCGCCGACGCCGCCCGCCTCGCCCGCCGCGTAGACGCCGGGCACCGAGGTGCTCTGGAGGGCGCTGAGGGCGAGCGCGTGCGTCCCGTCCGGTGCGCGCCGAGTGGCGCAGCCGAGCCCGGTGGCCAGTTCGAGCTGGGGGACCAGGCCGTGGCCGATCGCGAGCGCGTCGCAGGCGATGCGGCGGCCGGTCCCCGGTACGGGCCGCCAGTCGCGGTCCAGCCGCGAGACCGTGACGGCCTCCACGCGGTCGGTGCCGTGCGCGCGGGTCACCGCGCTGCGGAGCCGGGGCCGCACCCGGTGCCGCAGCAGCGCCGCGCCATGGGTCGCGCCCTCCAGGAGCTTGTGCGGATGGGCAAGGAGGGTGCGCGGCTCACGGGCGTAGGCGAGGTAGCCCGACGCCTCCACCAGGGCGGGCACCCGGGCCCCCGCCGAGGCGAGCGAGGCGGCCACGGCGAGCAGCAGCGGCCCGCTGCCCGCCACCACGACCCGGCTGCCCGGAAGGACGAGCCCGGACTTCAGCATCGCCTGGGCCCCTCCGGCGGCCACGACACCCGGCAGTGTCCAGCCGGGGAAGGGGAGGTGGCGCTCGTACGTACCGGTCGCGAGCAGCACCGCACGGGCCCGTACGCGCACGGGACGCTCCCCGCCCCTGCCCCCGTCGGAGTCCCCGCCTCCGCCTCCGTCCGAGCCGGTGACGGCGTGCACGGCCCACAGGTCCTCGCCGCCCTCGGCTGTCCCGGCGTCCTCGCGTACGACGGTCCACACGTGGTGGCGCGTCAGCCGGGTGACCGTGCCGGAGTCCAGGCGGTGGCGCAGGTCCGCGAAGGCCGCCCAGCCGTGGTGCAGGGCCTCGGGGCGGGTGGCGCCCAGGGCCGGGTCGGGGTGGCGGTAGTACTGGCCGCCGGGCTGCGCCGAGGAGTCCAGCAGGGCGACGGACAGGCCGAGTTCGGCGGCGGTCACCGCGCCCGCGAGGCCCGCGGGGCCGGCGCCGATCACGGCGAGGTCGTACGGCCCCGCAGGGGCCCGCTGTTCCGGAGCCGTCTCAGACGCCGAGTCCCGCATGCCCGTGTCCCTCCTGCGTGGTGACCGCGTCGCCGGGCCGCGCCGGGACCAGACAAGCCCGCCGGTTCGGGCGGGAGTTGATGGTGGCCAGGCAGTCGTGGCACTGGCCGATGCCGCAGAACGCGCCGCGCGGCCGCCCGCCGACCCGGGTCGTGCGCCAGGCGAGGACGCCCGCCGCCCAGAGCGCGGCGGCCACGGACTGGCCGGGCAGCGCGGGGACGGGGCGCCCGTCGAAGCTGATCTCGAACGCGGCGTCGGGGGCGGCCCCGACGAGGTCGGCGGGGGTGCGGTCACGCGCCATGCCCCGGCTCCTTCCTGGGGTCGGTGCCCTCGTCGAACCGCTCGGGCCTGAACGGTTTGATGTCGAGGGGGAGTGTGCCGCCGCCGAGCAGCGCGGCGACGAGGCGCCCCGTCGCCGGAGCGAGGCCGATCCCGGCGCCCTCGTGCCCGCAGGCGTGCAGCAGGCCGGGGGCGCGCGGATCGGGGCCGATGGCGGGCAGGTGGTCGGGGAGGTAGGGCCGGAATCCGGCGTACGTCCGCATGGCCCGCACCGTGGCGAGCACCGGGAAGAGCCGGACGGCCTGCGCGGCGAGGCGCCGCAGCGCCGCCACCGACAGGGTGCGGTCGAAGCCGACGCGCTCCCGGCTCGCGCCGATCAACACGGGCCCCGCCGGGGTGCCTTCGACGACGGCGGAGGTCTGGAGCGCCGCCGAGCCGCTGGCGACGTCGGCCACGTAGTCCGCCGCGTACACCTTGCGCCGGACGACGCGGGGCAGCGGCTCGGTGACCAGGACGAAGCCGCGCCGGGGCAGCACGGGCAGGGGCGCTCCCGCCAGCCGGGCGACCTCGCCGCCCCAGGTCCCCGCCGCGTTGACGACGTGCGGCGCGTGGACGTCGCCCGCGGGCGTCCGCACCCCGCGCACCCGCCCGCCGGAGCCGGTGAGGACGCCGGTGACCTCCTCGCCGAGCCGCAGCCGCACCCGCTCGCCGCCCGCGCGCAGCAGCTGGGCGGCGGCGAGTGCGGGCTGCACCTGCGCGTCCTGCGGATAGTGGAAGGCGCCCGCGAGGCCGGGCGCGAGATGCGGCTCCAGGTCGCGGAGCCGGTCGCCCGGCACCTCGTCGGCGGCGACGCCGGAGCGGGCCTGCCGGGCGGCGAACTCCCGCAGGGAGGCCAGTCCGTGGGCGTCGGCCGCGACGACGAGGCCGCCCTTGGTCTCGTACTCGATGCGCGGCGGCAGGGCGTCGGCCAGCTCGCGCCACAGCCGCGTGGAGAGCAGGGCCAGATCGAGTTCCGGGCCGGGTTCCTTGTCCGAGACCAGGAGGTTCCCCTCGCCCGCACCCGTCGTCCCGCCCGCGACGGGGCCGCGGTCGATCACGGTGACGTGGAGTCCGGAGCGGGCCGCGTAGTAGGCGCAGGCGGCGCCGACCACTCCCGCCCCGATGACGATGACGTCCGTGGAGTTCCTCGTGGGCACGTCAGTAATATTTCACATTGCACCGGTGTTGCCAAGGGATCCCGCACGCGGCACCAACTCTCCCCGCCCCGGGTCCCGTTCGGCAGGTCGTACGGCCCCGGGGCGCGGGCGGCCTCGGCTCCGTCGGGCGCGCGGCATACGCTGGGCCCTCGTCGGCACTACCCGGGAGAGACATGGCAAGTAGGTTCACCGAGCTGGTCGTTGACTGCCGCGACCCCGAGAGGCTCGCCGCATTCTGGTGCGCGGTCCTGGACTTCAAGGTGATCGACCGGGGCGAGGGCAGGGTCGAGATCGGCTCCTGGGTGCCGACGGTCGAGGACGTCCGGGCCCGCCAGATGCCACCCACCCTGCAGTTCATCCGGGTGCCGGAGGGCAAGACCGTGAAGAACCGGCTCCACCTCGACGTCAGCCCGATCGACCGCGGCACGGAGGACGAGGTGACCAGACTGCTCGGCCTCGGCGCCACCAGGGCGGACGTGGGCCAGGGCCCGGACCGGAACTGGGTGGTCATGGCCGACCCCGAGGGCAACGAGTTCGACGTGCTCCGCACCCTGGCACCGCGGGACCGGGCCTAGGGGCGGCGGAGCGGGCGGGCGCTCCTGGCTACCGTGGCCCCATGGCGCTCCTCGCTCACCTCCACCGTTTCAACCAGCGGCATCCCTGGAGCCACAACGACCACTACGGCCGCTGGATCGCGGACCGGGTGGCGGCGTCCGGGGCCCGCCACGTCCTCGACGTCGGGTGCGGCACGGGGAACCTCGCCGCGCTGCTGCGCCGCCGGGCCGTCACCGTCACCGGGCTCGAACCCGATCCCGGGACGGCCCGCGTCGCGGCGGAGCGCTTCACCGGCGATTCCGCGGTCACCGTCGTCGAGGCCGGTTTCGACGGGCGCGACCCGCGGCGACGTTACGACGCCGTCACCCTGGTCGCCGTCCTGCACCACCTGCCGTTGGCGCCCACCCTGCGCGAGCTCCGCCGGTGTCTCGCTCCGGGCGGGCGCCTCGTGATCCTCGGCTGCTACCGGGAGTCCGGGCCCGTCGACCGGCTCGCCACCCTGCCCGCCGCGCTCCTGAATCCGGTCCTGGGCCTGATCAGGCATCCGGCCCGCGCCGACGCGCCGCCCCCGCACATGACGGCGCCGACCGCCGACCCGCTGGAGACCCTTGCCGACGTCCGGGCCGCGGCCGCGCGGGAACTGCCCGGCGCCCGCATCCGCCGCCGTCTGTTCTGGCGCTACAGCCTGCTCTACGACGCCCCCGCCGGGAGCCCCGGCTAACGGGCCGGGCGCCCCGCTCAGCCCTCCATGAGGTTCCCCATCCACTCCTCCACCCCGTCCGGAGTGCGCGGCAGGCTCCCGGACATGAGGCGGGCCCCCTCGGCGGTGATCACCAGGTCGTCCTCGACGCGGACGCCGATGCCGCGCAGTTCGGGCGGCAGCGTCTCGTCGTCCGGCTGGAGGTAGAGGCCGGGTTCGACGGTCAGGACCTGGCCTTCCTCCAGGACTCCGTCCAGATAGACCTCGGTCCGCGCCTGCGCGCAGTCGTGCAGGTCGATCCCGAGCATGTGGCCGCTGCTGCACAGGGTGTAGCGGCGGTGGAAGTCGCCCTCGGGGCTCTTGAGGACGCCCCACTCCGTGAGGCCCTCCGCGATCACGCGCATCGCGGCCCGGTGGAAGTCGCGGAAGCGCGCGCCCGGCCGCAGCGCGGCGATCCCCGCGTCCTGTGCGGCGAGCACGAGCTCGTACACCTGCCGCTGGACGGGGGAGAAGCGCCCGGAGAGCGGCAGGGTGCGGGTGATGTCGGCGGTGTAGAGGGTGTCGGTCTCCACGCCCGCGTCCAGGAGGAGCAACTCCCGCGCGTCCAGCGGCCCGTCGTTGCGGATCCAGTGCAGGACGCAGGCGTGGGCACCGGAGGCGGCGATGGTCTCGTAGCCGGTGCCGTTGCCCTCCGCGCGGGCGCGCAGGCCGAAGACGCCCTCGATCCAGCGTTCGCCGCGCGGATGGGTGAGGGCGCGGGGCAGGGCGCGCACCACGTCCTCGAAGCCCGCCGCCGTGTGGTCCACGGCCTGCTGGAGCTGGGCCACCTCCCAGGCGTCCTTGACGAGCCTCAGCTCGCTCAGGGCGGCGGCGAGTTCGCCGTCCGTCGCCGCGTGGCGCCCCGGCGGGAGCGCGCCGAGGCCGTCCAGGTGGGCGCAGCGGATGCCGGTCATGCGCTCGGCCTCCTCCAGGTCGGGGCGGCGGCCGACCCAGAACTCGCCGTAGCGCCGGTCCCGGTAGAAGCCGCCGTCGGCGCGCGGCGAGCGGGGCCGCACGTACAGGACCGCCTCGTGCCGGTGCGGCCCGTCGGGCTCCAGGACCAGGACGTGCCCCGCCTGCTCCTCGCCGGTCAGGCCGGTGAGCCACGCGTACGCGCTGTGCGGCCGGAAGCGGTGGTCGCAGTCGTTGGAGCGCACCCGCAACTCCCCGGCGGGGATGACGAGCCGCTCCCCGGGGAAACGGGCGGCCAGGCGCGCCCGGCGGCCCGGGGTGACGTCGGCGGCCGTCAGACGGAGGTCGCCGGGCAGTGGGCTCGGCGCCCAGTCACCCGCCATGAACCGCTCGAACTCCGGGGAGACGGGCAGGTCGTGGCTGACCGTGCCCGGGGCGCGGGGGGTGTCGGCCGCTCGCGGGCCGGGGGTGTCGGTCGTGGTCTCGGGCATGGGTGGTCCTCCTCGGTTCGCCGGGTGACCCGGCCGCCCGTCCGGGCCGGTCGGCCGGGGCGCGGCGGAGGGTCCGGGCCGGACGCGATGGGTGGTCCGGCCGGGACACAGCTGGATAACGGAGCGCCTGACCCCTTGTCAGTGCAATTTCACATTACTACGTTACGCGTCACATGGCGTTGGGTTCCCTGACGGGCCCTGGTCGCCAAGTGCCGTTACAAGGCGGGCAGTTGGGCGCCCATCGCCCCTGCCTCGTGTGCTTTCCCATGACCCCCACCCTGGGAGCCCTCTGTGTTTCCTTCGAGAACCCTGCGCAGATCCCTGCTCACCGCCGCGACGGCGGTGACCCTCTGCGTGACCGCGGCCCCGCTCGGCCAGGCGGACACCCCGTCCGCGCCGGGCGACGCGATACGGCAGGCCGCCGCGCGACCGGGACCCGCCGCGCCCGACCCGCACGACCGGGCCGACCGCCTCGCCAAGGCGCCCAAGCCCGGGGCCCGGCGGCTCCCGGCGCCCGGCGGCCTCACCGACGGCCGTGTCCCCGGCCCCCGTACGCCCAAGCCCGAGCGGCGGACCGCGGCCGCCGGGTGCACGCTCGACGACCTGACCCGGCTGTCCCCGGAGGGGCTCGCCGACTTCCTCGCCGACCCGGCCGTCACCGCAGACGGCTGTCTGCGCTCGCTGATCTGGACCTGGGACCGGCGCCTCGCCCCGGTGATGTCCGATGCGCACGTGCAGGCCGTGTCGCGGCGCGTCAGCGCGCTCGCCGCGAGCCACGACGGCAAGAACACCGGCCACCTCCTTGAGATGTTCACCTATCTGCACGCCGTCGCGTACCACGACTTCTCCCGCGACGAGATCGACGTCACCGACCCGCCGACGGTCGCCGCCATGCGGGCGGCCGTCGACGCCTTCGGCTCGGCCGCCCGCACCTTCGACGCGACCGGGACGAACGCCGAGACGCTCCGCGAGGCCCTGTACGCGGCGAGCGCGCCGGGCCTGCGCCAGCACCAGCTGCCCCTGGTCAAACGGGTCCTGAAGACCATGGACGCCGACCGGCCCGACACCTACAAGAACCGCTCCTGGGGCGGGTCGGCCCTCGCCGCGCTGTCCCTGAACTACCTGGGCGTCTACCCCGGCAACCGGGACACCGCCTTCCACGCGGCCGTCGCCGCCGACCCCGCCTACCGCGCCGCATTCAAGGCGTTCGCGGGCTACGGACACCTGAAGGGCACGGACAACGCCTGGGCGGCCCGCGACGCCCTCCTGGAGTACGGCCGCATGGGCCAGGTCGAGGCGCTGCGCACCGAGATCGTCTCGGGGCTCGGCGGGCTCCTCGACGTCACCGCCCGGACCTTCGGCAACCTCAGCGCGCCGTGGGCGAAGGTCGCCACCTGGCTGGTCGAGTTCGAGGCCTGCGCCCCGTACAAGGTGTGCCGCGAGGACATCGAGAAGAAGCTGTTCCCGCAGACGTACAGCTACGGCAAGCAGGGCACCGACGGGATCGTGGTGCGCCACGCCCTCGACCGCCCCACCGTCGACCAGCTGTACTACGCGAGCCAGCAGGTCAAGGCGCAGTTCCACCGCGTGGTCGGCACCCAGGAGCCGCTCAAGGGCGACACCAACTCCAGCCTGCGCGTGGTCCTGTACTCCTCGCGCGCCGAGTACGAGAACTTCCAGCCGCTCCTGACCGGCCTGAGCACCGAGAACGGCGGCATGTACATCGAGAAGGGCGCCACCTTCTACACCTACCAGCGCCGCGTCCCGCAGGACTCCTCGCTCACCCTCGAGGAGCTGTTCCGGCACGAGTACACGCACTATCTCAACGGCCGCTGGGCGGTGCCCGGTTCCTTCGGCGAGGGCCCGTGGTACCAGGGCGACCGGACCACGGCGATGGACGAGGGCACCGCGGAGTTCTTCGACGGCGCCACCCGCGACGACGGCATCAAGGTCCGCAAGTCCCTGGTCAAGGGCATCATCGCCGACACCGCGGGCGGCGGCCCGCGGATGAGTGTCAACCAGCTCCTGCACGCCACCTACGACGGCGACGGCTTCCGGTTCTACAACTACGCGGGCACGTTCTTCGAGTACCTGTGGGCCGAGCACCCCGCCGAGCTCCAGGAGATGTACCGCCTGCTGCGCAAGGACGACCCGACGGGCTTCGACGCCTGGCGCGACCGGGTCGGCAGGGACACGCACCTGCAGTCCGAGTACGACGCCTTCCTCGACGAACAGATCGCCAAGGTCGACGACCTGTTCGTGCCCGCCACCACGTACGTGCCGGTGGGCCAGCTGCGCGCCACCACGGCGGCCCAGGTCCGCGACTCCATCAAGGCGACGACCGGCAACGCCCCGGAGTGCGCCGCCGGCGGCTCGCAGGACCGCCCGCGCTTCGCCTGCACGGGACGGATCACGGCCCGCCTCACCGACTCCCAGGACGAGGACCTGGTCTACAAGGACATGTCCGAGACGGTCGACTACTTCATCCTCGACCGGGCCAAGGGCGGTGAGAACAACCTCGCCGACATGAACTGCTCGTTCGGTGCCGTGGACATCTGGACCGACGGGCGGGCCGGTACCTCGGACTTCCGCTGCGAGGGCCCGCTGCGCGGCTGACCCACAGGTCAGCGCGCGAGCAGCCGCGCGACCCGCTCGGCCGTCCAGTGACCCAGGGCGCCCGGCCGGGCCGCGAGGTAGGCGGAGACGGCGGCCTCACCCCAGGCCGCCGTCTCCATCAGGCCCGCGCCCAGGTGCCGCAGATAGGCGCCCGCCGGCGGGTTGAGGGCCACGTCCGCGAGGTGCCAGGGCGCCGTGAAGGTGAGCAGCGGCAGGCCGTCGAGGAGCCCCGGGCACACCAGCGTCTCGTAGCGCCCGGCACCGAGGCGGGCGCGGCCGTTCCGGACCACCGCCGTCAGATCGAGGTCCCTGCCCGGGGCGCGGTACATCTCCTGCGCGGCGATGTCGGAGAACTGCCCGCGGGTCACCAGGTGCGCCCGCGCGTACAGGACACCGTCGGCGGCCGGGTCGTAGAAGGCCCGCCCGCCCGTCCACAGCGCCGACTCCGTCGCGAAGTACAGGGCGCCCGGCAGTTCCACGGCGCGCGAGACCTCGGGCGGCCGCCGGTCGCGGCAGCCCGGGTGGTCCCGGGACGAGCCGGGGGGCCTGCCGCCCGCGATGTACGCCATGAGGCGGTCGAGGTGCATGTTCGAGCCGTAGGAGACGTACCAGACGCGCTCCCGGCCCGGGTCGGGGCTCGGCACATGAGGCTCCGTGTGCGGTGTGGTGCTTGTCACCCAGTATGAGCTGTCATCCGGCGAAAGTGTTCGAAAAGAAGATCGACGTCTCCCTATACTTCGCTTTGTTCGAAGGGTGGGGGGCTGTGCCTTCGTGACGTCCCTCAGCCCTGCCGTTTTCGCGCAAGAATGAGGAACTCGCATGTCGCGCAAGAGCCTGCTCACCGCCGGTCTGCTCGCCACCGCTCTCACCGCCGCCCTGGCGCCGACCGCGCAGGCGGCCTCGGGCACCATCACGCGCGCCGAGTACGACAAGGTGAAGCTCGGCGCGTCCGTCGCCAAGCTGACCTCGGTCGCGGGCAGCGGCGCCTGCAAGAAGACCGCGAGCGACAGCTTCCCGGGCTACTCCAGCAAGACGTACACCTGTAAGGGCAACAAGCGCTTCAGCACGGCGGAGTTCTTCTTCGGCAACGGCAAGCTGGAGATCAAGTCGCAGGCCGGTCTGGACGGCAAGGAGTCCAACGGCAAGATGACGAAGGCCAAGTACAAGAAGATCACCAAGGGCAAGACCGTCGCGCAGATGCACACCATCGCGGGCAAGGGCGTCTGCGTGCGCTCCGCCGACTCCGAGGCCCAGGGCGTGAAGTCGGCGATCTACGTGTGCGAGCAGAACGGCTCGTCGTACGGCGTGGCGTCGTTCTCCATCGGCAACGGCAAGGTGGACGGCCGCAGCCAGTTCGGCCTGCGCTAGTCACCGCCTCGGGGCCGCCGTTGGACGAGCGACACCGACGGCGGGACCGGCTCGTCGCCGAGGCGGGCCTCGAAGGTCAGCGGGTGGTCCGCTCCGGTGGCCACCCGCTCGCCCGCCGTCACCGTGAAGAGCACCCGTACGCGCCCGTGTGCGGGCACCCGGACCTCCGCCACGCGGCGGGGCGTCACCGACCACCCCGCGGGCGGCCGCGCGGTGAGCGTGACGGTCCGCGCGGTGGGGTTGAAGTTGTAGACGGCGAGGCGCATCCGGGTCGTCGTGCCCAGGCGGTAGCCCAGCGGCGGCTCGGCGTCGCCGTCGGCCTTGTCCGGCGCCGCGTCGGCCGCCGCGAAGCGCTGGTCGAGGACGATGTGCTCGGCCGGGGACAGCGGGCGCGTCCGGGTGCGGCCGTCGCCCGCGGGCGGCCTGGGCCGCCGGGGCGGCGGAGCCTCGGTCACCAGGTAGAGCGGGTCGCGGCCCGCCTTCACGCGGACCGTTCCCCGCCGGGACCTGGGCGGTGCGCCCCGGGCCGCGCCCATGATGTCGTACACGCGCGTCGGCCCGTCCGGCACCGGGACGTCCACGGACCTCGGCCGGGGCGCGCACACCACCGTCACCGTGCGGCCCGCGCCGTCCGCGAAGACGAAACCGGCCGCGCGCGGCAGCAACTCCGTGATCGTTCCCGCGTAGTTGGCCTCCCCGAGGAGCGCGGTGAGCGCCGCGTACGCGCTGAACGCGGGCAGCGGCTGGAAGTCCCGGCTGAACAGCGCGAACGAGACGCCGTCGTCCGTGCACGGCGGCCCGCAGAACCAGAACTGCCGGTCCGTGCCCGCGGCCAGGCTCTCCACCGCCGAAAGCACCAGATAGCGGGCCTGGGTGCGCTGTGTGGCGTACGCGGGGTCGCCACCCGGTACGGCGGGCAGGAAGGCACCGCACTCCGTCATCCACATCGCCACCTCGCGGCCCGGCGCCCCGAACCGCCCGCGCAGCTCCTGCTGCTCCTCCGGCGCCGACGAAGGATCGGGGTCGGTGTCGTCGAGCGGCGGATAGCCGTGGAAGCTCCACACGTCGGCGTACCGCACCACGTCGTTGCGCAGCATCAGCTCCTGGAAGAGGCCCTCCTGCGCGATGCCGGGAAGCACCACCGGGGGCGCGTCCGGCTGGTCCGCGATGCCGAGCGCCGCCGCCTTGACGTACGCGGCGTGCTGGTCGCCGGTGCTCGCGGTGGCGTCGACGTCGGGCTCGTTCGACAGCTGGAGCGCGTCGGCCGGTACGCGCCCGCCCCGCCCCGCGAGGTGGGCGGTGTAGCGGTAGGCGTCGCGCAGGTCGGCGGGGAGCGGCACGGAGGTCCTGGTCAACGCCCAGTCGGGGGGCGGCGAGACGACCTCGACGACCTTCAGGCCGTGGTCGTGGAACGCCGCGCGGGCGGTGTCGAAGGGCTCTGCGGCGAACGGGCCGCGCGGGGCGCGCTGCGCGGCGGGCCAGGAGCCGCCGTCGCGGACGTGCCCGACGCCCATGGCCGCGAGGGCCGACGCGAGCGCGGGCAGCCGGGCGGGCGGCACCAGGGCGTAGGTGGCGACGTTGACGCCGAAGCGGTTCGCCGGGCCCCGCACCGCACGCCGCTCCGGAAGGCGCGCGAAGCGCCCGGTGACCGTGGCCCTCGGGGCCGAGCCGAGGGCCGCCAGGACACGGTAGGCGCCGGGCGGCAGTGCGGGCAGGGGGAGCACGGCCCCGGCGGCGCCCGCCGGGACGCGCACGCGGCCGGAGGCCACCTCCTTCGAGGAGTGGTCGAGCAGCCGGTACGAGACGCCCACCGGCTCCGGCGCCGCCGCGTTGAGCTCGAAGGCCAGGGCCGCGTGCCGCTCGTCGCGGTAGTGGCCGAGGTTGTCCGCCGGCTCCCCCGCGCGGTCCCGCACGCGCACGGCGCGCAGGGCGAGGGGGACCGGGGTGAGGGTGAACTCGTCGAGGAGGAAGCGGTATCCGGTGTACGCGTCCAGGACGGTCGGCCCCTCGACGGTGAAGGTGAGGGTGTTGGCGCCCCGGCACAGCTCGACCTCGCCCAGCGTGACCCGGGACAGCGCGCCCCAGGCCTTCGGGGACTCGTACCAGTGGGGCTGGGAGTGGGCGAGCGGCAGCGGCGCGGTGCCGTTGACGGCCAGCCGGAGGTACGAGCCCGGCTGCTCGGCGTGCGGCTGCTCCACGGGCACGGAGGCCACCGCCGTGAGGCGGTACGGCCCGGCCGCCGGGGCGTCCACGGTGTACGTGGCGTACCAACCGCCGCGCGCGGGCGGCGCGTCGGCCGTGTCCAGGGCCAGGTAGGCGCCGCCCGACGCTCTCGGGTCGCGGGCGACGGGCAGGGAGGTGCGGGTGGCGGACTCGCCCCGGACGGTGATCGCCCCGTTCCCGGGCACGCCCTGCGGCGAGGTGGTCGCGCGGCTCACGGCGGACGCCGCCGCCAGGCCGAGCCCGGCGGTGATCCCCGCCGCGACGGCGGTACGTCGGTCGATGCTCATGGCCCCAGCACATCGCGACCGGCGCGGGTCCGCGTCCTGCCCGGGCAGGGGCCCGGCACCGGCCTGCTGGCCGGTGTCTCCTCCACCCGTGGGTGGAGAAGTACGCCGGTAGGGTCGCGGTGCGGGCCGGGGCCGCGGGCTGGGGGAGGACCGGATGAGGGCACGGCTGCGCCACAGCGCCCTGAAGGGACAGCGCCCCGAGGGGACAGGGCCCCAAAGGGGCGCGGGGAACTGCGCGACCAGCCACGACGAGGCCCGCAGACACCGGACGCGGCACACACAGCACGGCGTGGCATCGGACGGCCTCGGGGCGGTGGCGCGTAGGCGGGCGGAGGGCGTCGGCGCAGCGGTGCCCGCGCTGCTCCTCGCCGGACACGTGACCGTGGTCGTCTTCGGCCCGGGCCATGCCGAGCCCTGGCAGACGGGCCTGGGGCTCCTCGCGGTGCTCGCGTCGGCGGCAGCCCTGGTGTGGCGGGCGGTGGCACCGGTGCCGGTGTTCTGCGCGGTGCTCGCGGCCGACGCGGTGACCCGGGCGCTGCTGCCGGAGGCCGCGCTGACGCCCGCGCTGCCCGTCGCCGTCTGGGTCGCGCTGTTCTCCCTGTCCGTGCGCCGCCGCGCGCGCCTCGCGCTGCCCGGAGCGGCGCTCGCCACCGCCTCGACCCCCTTGCCCGGGGCGGGCGGTGACGTGACGGGCCCGCTCCTCGACGACCTGCTCGCGGGCGCCCTGCTGCACCTGGTCGTCGTGCTGTGCGGGCGGCTGCGCGCCCACCGCGAGGACCGCAGGGCCCGCCTCCTCGCCCGCCTCGCCGACGTGGACGGCGAACGCCGGGCCGCCGCCGACGCCGAGCGCGAACGGCTCGCCCGCGACCTGCACGACACCGCGGGGCACCACCTCACCGCCATCGCCGTCCAGGGGGCGGCCGCGCTGCGGCTCGCGGAGAGCCGCCCCGAACTGGCCGACGAGGCCCTCGCCCACGGCGCCGCGGTGGGCCGTGACGTGTTGGCCGCCCTCGCCGAACTGGTCGCGGTGGTCGCCGACGAGCCGGACGACGGGCCGCTGCACGACATCCTGCCGCCCTTGTGCGCGGGCCTGGAGCGCCGCGGTGTGCCCGTCGCCCTCGACGTCCGCGGCCGCCCCCGGCCCCTGGCGCCCGCCGTCCGCGCCACCGCGTACCGCGTCGTCCAGGAGTCCCTGACCAACGCGATGCGGTACGCCCCGGGGGCGCCGGTCACCGTCCGTCTCGGGTACGCCCCCGGCGAGGTGACGGTCACCGTGACGAACGAACCCGCCCGGGAGTGCGAGCCGCTGGGCGGCGGCCTCGGCACCGGCCGGGGGCTCGCACACCTGACGGCGCGGGCCGCGTCCGTCGGCGGACGGCTCGCGGCGGGCCCGTCGCGGCGCGGCGGCTGGACCGTCGCCGCGACCCTGCCGACGCGGCCGCCCCGCACCTGGTGGCCGCGAGCGGTGGACGTGGCGCTGTTCACCGTCTGCGCGGCGGCGCCGCTGCTCGCCGCCGTGCCGCTGACCGGCGCTGAACTGTGCGGCCTGGCCGCCCTGTTGACCGCCCACGCGGCCCCCTTGCCGCTGCGCCGCCGGGCCCCCGCGACGGCCCTCGCGGTGTCGCTCGGCGTGTCCCTGGCCTGGGCGGCGGCCACGGTCGCGGGCGTGCTGCCGTTCGCCTGGCTCGCGGCCCTGGCCTGCGCGTGGGCGGTGGAACTGGCCGCGCTGCGCGCGGTGGGCGCCTACGGCCCCGCCCGCGCGACCTGGCCCGCGCCGGTCGCGGTCGGTGCCGTCGGCGGGGCGGTGCTCGGGCTCGCGGTGCTGAGCGACCCGGCCGAGTCGGCGGGCCCCGGCACCGCGGCGCTGCTCGCGGGCCTCGGCCTGGTGGCCGTGCCGTGGCTGCTGCCCGTGTGGGCGCTCGGCCTGCTGACCCGCGCCCGCCGGGGCGACGGCGGGCGCTGGGAGCGACGCGTGCTCGACGCGGTGGCCGCGCGCGTCGACGACGCGGTGATTGGCGAGCGCCGCCGCGTCGCGACGGGCCTGCACGGCACGGTCGTCGCCCACACGGCGGGCCTCGTCCGCCGCGCCGAGGAGGGTCTGGCCACGCCCCACGACCGCCGCGCGGCACTGACGGGGATGACGGAAGCGGCCCGCGGGGCGCTCGCCGGACTCCGGGACCTCCTGGACGCGATGGACGCCGCCCGCCTCCCCTGAGCGCGGCGGGCCCGGACGCTCCCACGGCGCCGAACGATCACCGTGCCACGATGACTGCATGGCGACGCGCCAGCCGTGGACGGGGGTTCACGGGGACCTCCTCGCGACGCGGGCCTCGGTGTACGACCTCCCGGCGCCACGGTCGCGATCAGCCGCAGCGGACGTACGACCTGACGGCGCGTCCTCCAGGTCAGGAACCGTCCTATGCGCCTTCTAGTGTCGGCTCCGAAGCAAGTGGGCCCCGGCCGAACGCCGTGGCCCGGCAGGCCGCTACGGAAGGACGTCACCGATGAACCGCACCGTGCCCGAGGGGTACACCAGCGTCGCGCCCTGGGTGGTCACCGACGACACCGGTGCCCTGCTCGACTTCGTGGCCGCCGCGTTCGACGGGCAGGAGCTGGCGCGGGTGCCGGTCGAGGACGGCACCATCGGCCACGGCGAGATCCGGGTCGGCGACACGGTCGTGCTGGCCTTCGACCGGCGGCCCGACTGGCCGGTGATGCCCTCGCTCCTGCGGGTCTACGTCCCCGACGCGGACGCCGCCGTGGCCGCCGCCGTCGCCCACGGCGCGCGGGTCGTCACCGAGGTCTCCGACAGCGCCTGGGGCGACCGGGGCGGCAGGGTGCGCGACCCGTTCGGCAACATCTGGTGGGTGGTCAGCCGCCAGGAGGAGGTCGCGCCGGACGAGGCCTGGCAGCGCATGTCCGAGCCGCGGTACGCCGAGGCGATGCGGGTCGCGCAGCAGACCCTGGACGCCGAACTCGGCGGCCGGGAGCAGGGCGTGGCGAGCCCGCCCCTCCGCCCGGGCGACTGAGCGGGCCGGGCATCGGGGCCCGCCGAAGGCCCTGCCCCAGGCTCCGCCGAAGGCCTTGCCTCAGGCCCCGCCGACCAGCGCGCGGATGAGCCGCTCCACCTCGCCCCGCGGATCCGCCGCGCCCTCCCACCCCGTCATCAGCAGATGGTGCAGCGTCCCGACCAGGGCGAGGGCGACGGACGCCGTGTCCCGCTCCCGTGGTACGCGCTCCAGGCGCTGTTCCTCGCGCAGATAGGCGCCGATCGACTCCTGCACCGCGCCGAAGCCGGGTGCGCCCGCCCGCCAGGCCTCGCGGATCCGCAGGGTGGCGGCCGGGCGGGTCACGGCCAGCTCCACGACACCGGGGTCCAGGGAGAGGACCGCCGCGGCCACGGCGCCGAGGTGTTCGGCCACGGTGGCCGTACCCGCCCGCTCCGGCAGGTCCTTCGCCCGTGCCGCGGCACGGGCGAAGCGGTCCAGACAGAGTTCGGCGACGAACTGGTCGAGGCTCGCGAAGTGCGTGTGCAGCACCCCCTTGGCGCAGCCCGCCTCCTCCGTGACGGCCCGGCCGGTCAGGGCGCCGGCGCCGTCCCGCGCGAGCACGCGCTCCGCGGCGTCGAACAGCCGCTCTCGCAGATCGGGGATCGCGACTCCGCGCGGTGACATCAAGTCCCTCCCAGGGCAAGGCGATTGCCAGTATGGGCGCGTGCCCATACTATTTGGGCACTCGCCCATTCTAGGGTGCCCGGCCGCACCGCTGGAGGTCATCTCGCATGCACGGCATCGTCAACACCGCCCAGGCGCAGGCGTGGAACGGCTACGAGGGCACCCACTGGGCCGCCCACCAGGACCGCTGGAACGCCGTCAACGGCGGGTTCGACCAGCCGCTGCTCGACGCCGCCGCCCTCCGCGCCGGTGACGAGGTCCTGGACGTCGGCTGCGGGGCCGGAGCCACCACCCGCCTCGCCGCCCGGGCCGTCGGCCCCGGCCGCGCGCTGGGTCTCGACCTCTCCGCGCCCATGCTGGCGCGCGCCCGGGAGCGGGCGGCGGCGGAGGGCGTCGCCAACGTCTCCTTCGCGCACGGCGACGCCCAGGTCCATCCCCTCGCGCCCGCCGCCTTCGACGTGGCGATCAGCCGCTTCGGCGTCATGTTCTTCGCCGACCCCGTCGCCGCGTTCGCCAACGTCGCCCGCGCGCTGCGGCCCGGCGGCCGGATCGCCTTCCTCACCGCCGCCGAGCCGGAGGACACCGAGTGGCTGCTGGCCCTCGGCGCGCTCGACGACATCCTGCCGATGCGGGGGTTCGGCGCGCCCGGAGGGCCGGGCATGTTCTCCCTGGCCGACGCCGACACCGCTACGGGGCTGCTCGTGGCGGCCGGGTTCCACGACGTACGGGCCGAACGCGTCCGGGCGTACGGGACCTGGGGCCGCGACGCCGAGGACGCGGCCCGCTTCATGCTCGACTCGGGCCCCGGCCGCCACCTCCTCGACCAGGTCGGCGCCGACGCGCGGGCCCTCGCCCGCACCCGCCTCACCGAGCGGCTGAGGCGGCACGAGACCGGGGACGGCCTGCGGCTGCTCGGCACCGGCCGGCTCCTGACGGCCCGCCGTCAGGCCTGAGCCTCCCGCGCGGCGGAGGTGAGGGACATGTCCGGGTAGCGATCGCCCGCCACCTGGTCGGCGATCGGCTCCAGGAGGGCGAGTTCCCCGGGGGTCAGGGTGATCCGGGTGGCCGCCGCGTTCTCCAGGAGGCGGCCGCGCTTGCGGGTGCCGGGGATCGGTACCACCGCGAGGCCGTGCGCCCGGGCCCGCTGCTGCACCCAGGCCAGGGCGATCTGCGCCGGGGTGGCGCCGCGGTCGGCCGCGATGGCGCGCAGGGGCGTCAGGAGGGCGGCGTTCGCCACGGCGTTGTCGCCGCTCAGCCGCGGCATCGACTGACGGAAGTCGTCACTCGACAGCTCGGCGCTCGCGTCGGTGAAGGCGCCGGTGAGGAAGCCGCGCCCGAGCGGCGAGTACGGCACGAAGGCGACCCCGAGGTCGGCGGCCGCGCCCACCACGCTGTGCTCGACGTCCCGGCTGAAGAGCGACCACTCCGACTGCACCGCGGCGATGGGGTGCACGGCGTACGCCTCGCGCAGCTCGGCCCCGGTGACCTCGCTCAGACCCAGGTGCTTGACCTTGCCCTCCCGCACCAGCCCGGCCATCGCGCCGACGGACTCGGCGAGCGGGACCCCGGGGTCCCTGCGGTGCATGTAGTACAGGTCGATGGCCTCGACGCCCAGGCGGCGCAGGCTTCCCTCGACGGCCCGGCGCACGTACGCGGGATCGTTGCGGACGGCCCGGTGGCCGGGGTCGTCGGCGCGGGTCTCGATGCCGAACTTGGTGGCCAGGGTGATGTCGTCGCGGTGCGCGGCGACGAACGGCGCGAGGAACTCCTCGTTGGCGCCGCTGCCGTACATGTCGGCGGTGTCGATGAGGGTGACGCCCGCCTCGACGGTCGCCTCCAGGGTGTCGCGGGCCGCCGCGTCGTCGGTCTGTCCGTAGGCGGCGCTGATGCCCATGGCGCCGAAGCCCTGGACGCCGACGAGGGGGCCGCCGGTGCCGAGGCGGACCGTGGGGATCGGTTCGATGGAGGTGCTCATGAGGGCGTTCAGGCCCCTTCCGGCGCACGGTGGGCGCCCGCGTAGAAGGTGATTTTGGCGTCGAGGACGGCGAGGGCGTCCCGCAGCTCCGTGAGGCGCGCGACGACGTCGTGCCGGGTCCGCTCCAGGACCTCCCGCCGCTCCGCGTGGGTGACCTCGCCCCTGCGGACCAGGTCCGCGAAGTGGACCATGGCGGCGACCGGCATTCCGGTCAGCCGCAGCTTGCCCACGAAATCGAGCCACTCCAGATCCCTGTTGCTGAAGCGGCGCTGCCCGGTGTGGGACCGCTCCACGTGCGGCATCAGACCGATCTGCTCGTACCAGCGCAGGGTGTGGGCCCGCAGCCCGGTGAACGCCGCGACCTCGCTGATCGTGTAGCGGTCCTGGCCGTCGGGGCGCGGATGCCGCAGCGTCGGGGACACGCAGATGTCCGGGCGCGTGTCCGGGCGCGGAGCTGTCAAGGAGGCGTTGTCGGTCACCGTCATGCCGATCACGCTAAAGCGTTCGAGTGCACTTGAAGCAAGTGCTTTGTGCGTGCGGGCGGCCCGGCGTCAGGCGGTGGCGCCCGGAGTGACGAGGCCCGACTCGTAGGCGAAGACGGCGGCCTGGGTGCGGTCGCGCAGGGCCAGCTTGTGCAGGATCCGGCCGACGTGCGTCTTGACGGTCTCCTCGGCGACGGTGAGGGCCGTGGCGATCTCCGCGTTGGACAGGCCCTGGGCGACCTGGACGAGGACCTCGGTCTCGCGCGCGGTGAGCCGGTCGACGACCACGCCGGTGGGCCGCTTCGCCACCGGGCCGATGCGGGCGAACTCGGTGATGAGCCGCTTGGTGAGCTCCGGGGAGAGCAGCGCGTCGCCCCGCGCCACCACCCTGATCCCGTCGGCGAGCCGGCTGCCGGAGGCCTCCTTGAGCAGGAAGCCGCTCGCCCCGGCGCGCAGCGCCTCGTACACGTACTCGTCGAGGTTGAAGGTGGTCAGGGCCAGGACCTTCGTCGGGGACGCGGGGTCCGCGGTGATCCGGCGGGTCGCCTCGATGCCGTCGAGGCCGGGCATGCGGATGTCCATGACGACGACGTCGGGCCGCAGCGCGGTGGCGCGGGCCACGGCCGCGGCGCCGTCCTCGGCCGTGGCGACGACGTCGAGGTCGGGTTGGGCGCCGAGCAGGACGGAGAGGGCCTCGCGCACCATGGCCTGGTCGTCGGCGATCAGCACGCGGATCGTCATGCGGGGGAGTCCTTGTCCGTGGTGGGGTCCTGGCCGGGAAGGCCGCGCGGGGTGCGGCGCGCCGGGAGGACGGCGGTGACCTCCCAGCCCCCGCCCGGCAGCGGGCCCGCGGCGAGGTCGCCCTCCAGCATGGCAGCACGCTCGCGCATCCCGGTGAGGCCGTGGCCGCCGCCCGGCGCGGGGGCGGCGGCCACGGCGGCGGGCCCGTTGGTGACGCACAGCCGCAACGCGGTGGGCGCGTAGGAGAGTTCGACGGCCGCCTCGGCGCCGGGGGCGTGCCGCAGGGTGTTGCTCAGCGCCTCCTGGATGATGCGGTACGCCGACAGCTCCACCCCCGGCGGCAGCGGCCTGCGGTCGCCGTCGACGCGCACGGCCACGGGAAGCCCCGCCGCGCGCACGTGCGCCAGCAGGGTGTCGAGCGCGGCGAGCGAGGGCTGCGGGGCGGTGGCGGCCGTGCTCGCGCCGGGGGCGTCGGCGCGCAGCAGACCCAGCAGCTGCCGCAGTTCGGCGAGGCCCTCCAGGGCGTTGGCGCGGATCGAGGCGAACGCGGCGGCGAGCTCCGGCGGCGGGTCGGGGACGCGGTAGGGCGCCGCGTCGGCCTGGAGGGAGATGAGCGACATGTGATGGGCGACGACGTCGTGCAGCTCGCGGGCGATCCGGGTGCGCTCCTCCAGGACGGTGCGCACGGCACGCTCCTGCGCGGTGGCGGCGATCTGCGCGGCGAGCCGGGCGCGGTCCTCCCTGCGCCCCCGGGCCACCCCGCCGACCAACACCGCGAGGGCGAACAGGACGAGGCCGAAGAACACCAGGTCCCAGGAGCCGACGGCGCCCCCGGCCGCTTTCAGGACCACTCCGGCCGCGGCGCTGAGGACCGCCGCCGCGGCCGCCGACGCGGGGGGCACGCGCAGCGCGAGCAGGAGGAGCACGCCCGCCTGCACGGTCCAGGTCCACAGCTCGTTGGCGGGCGTGGGCGGATGAGCGAGGGGGATGGCGACGAAGAACGCGCTCGACAGCCACCAGGCGGGCACGGGGCGGCGCAGCGCCACCGGCCAGCAGGCCGCGTGCCCGACGGCCAGGAGCCGTGCGGGCAGGTCCGCGCCGGTCGCCGCCACCGCCGCGGCCGCGAGGACGACCAAGGCGTGCGGGAGCCGGCGCAGCCACCGCAGGCCGCGCGGCCAGGACCAGGGCGGCAGCGGCATGGCCCGGGTGGTCGTCAGGTCGGCGCGCAGGTCGCGGAGCGCGGCCTCGACCCGGGCCGGGGCGGGGCTCGTGGGCGGGGGGTGGTGGCTGGTCATGCCGGGCGTCCTCGGTGGTCACCGTGCGAGAGGGAGGGCGTGAGCACGGCTGTCGGCGTACCCGGAAGTGAGGCTAGGGGGCCGGGGCCGGGGGCGGCGTCCCGCCCTGGGGTGAGATCGTCCGTAGCTCTCCGGAGGGAGCGCGCCGGGGGGTGTCAGGAGGTCGCCGTGAGCCCGGCGAGGTAGTCGTCCAGGAGCTCGACCTGGTGCTGCGGCGAGAACGCCGCCGGGGCGAAGAGGGCCTGCACCACCAGGCCGAGCACGAAGGACTGCGCGGCGGCGGCGATGCGCGCGGGGTCCCCGGCGGGCAGCTCGCCCAGCTCCTGTGCCGTGGCGACCAGGTCGCGCAGCTTGTCGCGGCTGCGCGCGTACTTGCGGGCGTACTCCTCGCTCAGGCCGGGGTCGGCGAGCGCGGTGTCCCAGGAGGAGACCCAGATGCGGTTGCTGTCGGTGGCCTCCGCGGTCAGCGGCAGCACGTCGAGCAGCGCGGCGCGCACGGCCGGCAGGCCCGTTCCCCCGGCGCGCCGGGGACGGGTCGCGGTGCGCCGGTCGAGCAGGTCCAGGGCGTGCGCGACCAGGTCGCGCTTGGCCGGGAAGTAGTGGGTGAGCAGGCCGGTGGTCGCGCCGAGCTCGGCGGCGACGGCGCGCAGGGTCAGGCCGCCGAAGCCGTGCGCGGCGAGGACCCGCCAGACGGCCTCGGACACGTCGCGGCGGCGGGCTTCGTGATCTCCCTTGGTGCGTGGCATGCTGCTACCGTACATAGTCATAACACTTGTTGTGTGAATGTGAGGTCTCCATGTTCGCCCTCCCGCTGCGGGACGATGCCCACCTGAGCCCGCTCGAGCCGTGGCACGCCGAGGAGTTCGCCGCCCATCTGGACCGGGCCCGCGAGCACATCCGGCCGTGGGTCGGGGCGGCCTTCGTCACCGACGGCCTCGACGCCGCCCGGGCCACGCTCGGCCGGTACGCCGAGCGGCAGGCCGCGGACGGGGCCCGGCTGTACGGCATCCGGCGCGAGGGCGCGCTGGTCGGCGGCGTGATGTTCGTGAGCTTCGACGCCGCCTCGGGTACGTGCGAGGTCGGCTGCTGGCTGGAGCCCGCGGCCGAGGGGCACGGCCTGATCACCCGGGCCTGCGAGACCCTGCTCGACTGGGCGTTCACCGTCCGGGGCATGCACCGCGCGGAGTGGGTCTGCCGTGCGGACAACGAGCGCAGCGCCGCGGTGGCCAAGCGCCTCGGCATGACGCTGGAGGGCGTGCGCCGCGCGTCGTGGCCGTACGAAGGCGTGCGGTACGACGCCCAGCAGTGGTCCGTCCTCGCCCCGGAGTGGCGCGCCCGCGGCGTGTAGCCCGGCTTCCCCCCTCGGGGGCTGTCGGAAACGGTCCGCTCCGGTCGCGAACGCGTGCCCGGCCGACCGGTCTTGTCCGTATCGATGATGGTTCGGGCAAGGGTCGGTGGAGGGCGGGAGGCGCGCGGGCTCCCGGTCCTAGCGTGGATGGTTCCAGCGTGAACGGTTCCAGCGTGAACGGCTCATGGGTGGACGGCTCATGAGGTCGGCGACCGGGGAGTGGGGTGAGGCCGTGGAGTGGTCCCGGGCGTCGGACGGCCTGCGGCTCGCGGTCGCCCGCGCCGACGGCCGTGTCGTCATCCGCGTGGCCGGCGAGCTGGACGTCTCCTCGGCCACGGTGCTCGCCCGCACCCTGGACCGCGCGCGCGAGGAGCGCGACCAGGTCGCGCTCGACCTGAGCCGGGTCACGTTCTGCGGCGCCGCCGGTGTCGACCTCCTCCTGGACGCCCACCACCAGGCCGCCGCCGAGGGCGGGGGTCTGACCGTCACGCGGGCCCACAGCGCGGTGCTGCGCCCGCTGGAGATGTGCGGGGGCGCGGACGGGGCGCGGCTCGTGCACGACGCGCGCACGGCACCGCTGGCGCCCCACGAGTACCGGCGGCGCCGCTCGCTCCTCGCGGAGGCGCTCTCGGTGGCCCTGCGGATCACCGGCGCTCCGATGGGCAACGCCCAGCTCCTCGACCCCGCGGTCGGAGCGCTGCGCATCGTCGCGCACCACGGGTTCCAGCAGCCGTTCCTGAGCTTCTTCGAGACGGTCGACGACCGCGAGACCGCGTGCGGCGTGGCCGCCCGGGACCACGAGCCGGTCTTCGTCGCGGACGTGGTGAACTCCCCGGTCTTCCTCGGCACTCCGGCCCTCGACGTGCTGCGGGACGCCGACGTCGGCGCGGTCGCGTCGGTGCCGATCCATGCCCGTGCCGGTGCGCTGATCGGGGTCGTGTCCGTCCACTTCCCGGGGGCCCTGGCGTGGCGGGACGGTCGGCGCCGGGCCCTGGAGGGGCTGGCCCGCGCCTCCTGTCTGATCTGACAGGGCGGCGCCCGGGCGGTCGCGGGGCACGGCAACGGCCGGGCGGCGGTGCCCGGTTGGCCGGAACGCGATGCCCGCCCCCGCCCTCCAGGTTAGGGTTACCTAAGTTGCATGGTCGTCCGTGCGGCGAGGCACGCGCGACCCGACCGGAAGGGGAGTGACGGTGGCGGACACGAACGGTGGGACCCCGGCGGAAACGAACGGCGGGACGCCGGTGGACACGAACGGCGAGACCCCGGCGGCGAGTGCCGAGGACCGCGGGCGCGTGGTCGAACTCCTCCTGGGCAGCCTGGCGGCCCAGACCCTGCGCGCGGCCGTCCGGCTGCGCGTGGTCGAGATCATCGGCGCCAAGGAGCGGCACGCCGCCGAAGTGGCCGCGGAGGCCGGGACGCAGCCGCAGGCCACCGCCCGGCTGCTGCGCGCCCTCGCGGGCCTCGGCATCCTCCAGGAGCGCGCCCCGGAGTCCTACGCGGTGACCTCCGCGGGAGCCCTCCTCGATCCGGCGCGGCCCGACTCGCTCGCGGCGCTCGTCGGCATGTTCGCCGAACCGGCGATGCTGCGCGCCTGGGAGCACCTGGACGAGGGCGTGCGGACCGGCGAGACCACCTTCGCCTCGGTCTTCGGCAGGGACTTCTTCCCCTACCTCAAGGAGCACCCGGAGCTGTCCGCGCTGTTCAACACGGCGATGAGCCAGTCCACTTCGCTCACCGCGGCCCAGCTCCCGCACGCCTACGACTTCGGCCGCTTCACCACGGTCGCCGACATCGGAGGCGGCGACGGCACCCTGCTGTCCCCGGTGCTGCGCGAGCACCCGGCGCTCTCCGGCATCCTCTGCGACACCGAGGAGGGCCTGGCGCAGGCGCCCTTGACGCTGCGGCGGCACGGCGTCGAGGACCGCTGTTCCCTGGTGGTGGGTGACTTCTTCCGGTCGGTCCCCGAGGGCGCCGACCTCTATCTGCTCAAGAGCATCCTGCACGACTGGAACGACGACCAGGCCGTCACCGTCCTCGGCCACTGCCGCGCGGTGCTTCCGCCCGGCGGGCGCGTGCTGATCGTGGAACACCTGCTGCCCGCCGCGGTCGCCCCCGAGAGCGCCGCCCTCTATCTGACCGACCTCAACATGCTGCTGAACGTGGGCGGAAGGGAACGCACCCGCGAGGAGTTCGCCGAGCTCTGCGACCGGGCGGGGCTCACCCTGACCTCGGTGACCGGGCTCGGCGAGGGCAACGCCTTCTGCCTCATCGAGGCGGCGGCCGAGGGCTGACCGGGCGCGGGGCCCCGCGCGAGCGGCGGCGGGGCGGCCGCCTCCGCCCCGGCGCACGTACGCTTCCTGCCATACGGACGCGAGCGGGGCGGGAACACGTCGGGGAGGGCGGGCCATGGCGGTGCGGGTGGTCGTCGTGGACGACCAGGCGGTGGTGCGCGCGGGCTTCGCCGCCGTCATCGACGCCGAGCCGGATCTGACCGTGGTGGGCCAGGCCGCCGACGGCGCGGAGGCCGTCGAACTGGCCCGCGCCCACCGCCCCGACGTGGCCCTGATGGACATCAGGATGCCGGGCACGGACGGCCTCACGGCCACGCGCCTGCTGACCGCCCTCGACCCGCCGGTACGGGTCCTGGTCCTCACCACGTTCCGCCGCGACGAGTACGTGTTCGCCGCCCTGCGCGGCGGCGCCTCCGGCTTCCTCCTCAAGGACTGCGAACCGCAGGACCTGGTCGACGCCATCCGTACCGTCGCCTCCGGTGAGGCGCTGCTCGCCCCGGCCGTCACCCGTCGGCTCATCGACGCCTTCGCGGGCGGCGCGGTCCTCGCGCGCCCGCGCCCCGACGGCCGTCTCGACGCCCTCACCGCGCGCGAGACGGAGGTCCTGCGCGCCGTGGCCGCGGGCCTGAGCAACCCGGAGATCGCCCAGGCCCTCGGCATCGGCAGGTCCACGGTGAAGACCCACGTCAACGCGATCCTGGCCAAGCTGTCGCTGCGCGACCGGGCGCAGGCCATCGTCCTCGCGTACGAGGTCGGCCTGGTGAGCCCGGGCGCGGACGGCGCGGCGAACGGGGCCTAGGTCACAGGCTGTTGCGGAAGGGGCCGGTCACCTCGTAGGTGATGCCGCCGCTGCTGGAGCCGGACGTGCCGCGCTGCGAGGACAAGTACAGGCGGTTGCCCGCGGGGTTGAACGCGGGCCCGGTGATCTCGGACGAGGACTGGCCGGTGATCCGCAGGAACGGGGCGACGACGTCGGAGGGCGTGATGACGCAGATCTCCATGTTGCCGCCGTCCTCGGCCACGTAGAGGTCGCCGACCGCGGCGGCGGTGACGTTGTCCACGCCGGTCAGCGGGGCGCCGCCGACGTTGTCGTCGTACACGACGGCGAGGGTGTTGTTCGCCGCGTGGTAGGCCCAGACGCGGTTGTCCCCCTTGGTGGTGAAGTAGCAGATGTCGGCGCGGTAGTGGCAGCCCTCGCCGCCGTTGAAGACCTTGGCGCCGGACACCTGGTAGCGCGTGGCGGTGGGACTGCCGTCCGGGTCGGGCACGGTGGCCCAGGACAGCGTCCCGCCGGTCTCCTTGAGCACCTGGAGGGAGCCGGACGCCAGGTTGCCCCAGGTGGTGGGCACGAACCGGTAGAAGCGGCCGTCGGTCTTGTCCTCGGTCAGATAGATCACCTTGCGGACCGGGTCGGCGGCCGCCGCCTCGTGGTTGAAGCGGCCCATCGCCGCCCGCTGCACCGCCGGGTTCACGCCCCACGGGTCGGTCTCGTGGACGTAGCCGGTGTCGGTCTCCTCGCAGGACAGCCAGGTGTTCCACGGGGTGGCGCCGCCCGCGCAGTTGCGCTGCGTGCCGGACAGGACGGAGTAGGCGCCGGTGATCTGGGCGGAGCTGTTGAACTTCACCGCGCTCGCGCCGCCCTGGCCGCCGCTGAGCTCGGCGTTGGACACATAGATCCAGCCCGTGCCGTCGGCGAAGCAGGCGCCGCCGTCGGGCGCTCCGTGCCAGGTGTAGCCGGTGCCGGACACCTGCTGGGAGGAGCGGGCGATGACCCGGCTGGTGAAGCCCGCGGGGAGCCTGATGCCGTTGGCGTCGGCCGTCTGGAGGGCCCCGTAGGGGCTGGGCCCCGGCAGGGCGGGATACGCGGCGGCCTGCCGCCACAGCGAACCGGAGAATGCTGCTGCTCCGGCGCTCAAGACGGCAGCGCGCAGCACGGTACGGCGTTCCATGTCGACTCCTTCGTCGCACGGGGGACGGGAACGCCGTGGACAGTAGGGCCGCCGCGCCGGGGCGGTAAGTCACCGGGGGATGAACTGTTTTCGGCCACTGGGCGATGGGCTTCGGGCGCCGGGCGCCGGGCCCCGGGTGTCAGATGTCAGGCCCCAGGGTTACTAATACCCCCAGGGGGTACTTGACGGGCGCGAACCCAGCCCCGTACCGTCCTCCCCATCGACCACAGATACCCCCACCAGGTATCTGTCGCATCCCTTCAGGAGGCCCCACCATGTGCACCACGTCCGCGACTTCGCCGAGCGCGCCCGCCACGCCCACCGTCGTCCGCGCCGGTGGCGACGGTTCGCTGCCCGACTGGCACCTGCGGGGCGAGTGGTTCGACGTCTGCAGCTGCTCCCTGCCCTGCCCCTGCACCTTCGCGCAGGCCCCGACCCACGGGGACTGCCTGTTCACGCTCGTCTGGCAGATCCACGAAGGGCACTTCGGAGAGGTGCGCCTGGACGGCCTCGGCGTCGTCGCGCTCGGCGAGTTCACCGGCAACATGTGGGTCGGCGACCCGAACGCCACGATGAAGGTGATGCTCTACATAGACGCCAAGGGCGACCGGGCCCAGCGGGACGCGCTCCAGCAGATCTTCGCCGGGCACGTCGGGGGCTGGCCGGGCGAGTTCGGCTCCCTCATCAGCGAACTGCGCGACGTCCAGTACGCCCCCGTCCGCTTCGACGCGGCCGAGGACCTCTCGTACTGGCGGGCCGACGTCGGCGACAAGGTCGCGGTCGGTGCCGTCGCCCTGACCGGCCCGACCGCCGACCCCGACCGCCGCGTCCAGCTCGTCAACGCGCCGGGCGCCGAGGTGGGGCCGGGCCAGATCGCCACCTGGGGCGTGGTCGAGAGCGACCACGCGGAAGGCTTCGACTTCTCCCACGCGTACCGGGGCGGATCGAGCAAGCACTTCCCCTTCGACTGGCGCCCCTGACCGGCCCCTCCGCCGGCCTTCGACCGCTGACCGGGCCGCCCTCGGCACGGTGCGAACGCTAGGACTCGCCGGTGATCCTGGCCGAGCCGATCGACGCCGCCGCGATCTCCCTGGCGGCGGTCCGGGTCGACGAGTTCGCGTTCAGGCTGGTCAGCGATGCCTGGTTGAGCGCGTGGACGACGAACTCGTAGGTGTTCACCGTCGAGGGCGAGCAGGGCCCCTGGTAGCCGTAGAGGCTGGCGCTGCCGCGGTAGTAGACCTGCCTGGCTCCCGCCGGGGTCGAGGGCTGGTACTTGTGGTCGACGTTCTGGGGGAGCGAGGCAGTGTTCGCCGGGATGTCGTAGATGACCCAGTGGATGAGGTTGGCGTTGTCGAGGTCGCGCATGACGATCGCGTAGCTCTTGGCGGCGGCCGGGGCACCCGACCAGGCCAGGGGAGGGGATTCGTTTCTCTTGGCGGGGTCGCTGCCGCCACCGCTGGTGCACTCGTGGACCTTGGGGATGACGCCGCCGTCGGCGAACGCGGTGCTCGAGAGGGCGAACGCGCTCCGGGTCGCCGACGGCGCCGAGGAGGCCGACGAGGCGGTGGCGGGGGAGAGGCCGACGGCTCCGGTGACGAGCAGAGCGCAGAGCGCGATGCGTGCACTTCTCACTGGAGGCTCCCGAGGAGGTGGGGGGTCGCTGGGGTTCCGTGGCGCGAGAGCGGTGTTCGTGCGGTGGGGCCAGCGTAGGCACCGTCGTTTCTGATGTCATGTCACTCATGGCCCGGATCGCTGTACTTTTCTCGTCCTCGGCGAGCGCGGGGGCGAGCGGCACCGCCCGCGCCGCCACGGCCTCCGCGCGGACCACTGCGACCGGCAACAGGTCCTCCAGAGCCACTCGAAGTGCCACGGGGAGGCCCGGCCTCCCCGTGGCCCGCGCTCAGGCGGTGCAGTGCTTCTGCGCGTCGACGCGCACCTTGCGGCCGGTGAACTCCTCCAGGACGGCGATGTTCTCCGGCGCGTAGTTCGCCGCCGTGATCTTGTCGGCGTCGCGGCTGCCGAGCTTGCCGGTGTAGGGCGCGGACTTCTCCAGCCAGTACGCGGTACGCAGGAACTGGGTCAGGACCAGGTCGCGCAGCTTGGGCTCGGCCTTGATCCGGGCCCAGTAGTCGGGGTGTTTGTCCTTGGCGACGCGCAAGTAGAGCAGCAGGTAGCGCAGGTTGGTGGCGGCGATGTCCCGGGCGTTGCTGGCGCCGACGCCCTTGATGTACTCCTGGACCACCGTCACCGCGGGCAGTCCGGTCAGGCCCGCGTTCTGCTCCGCCAGCACGCCCTGGAGGCGGTACTCGCCCTGCGTCCTGTCCCGCAGGTAGATGTCGTCCATGGAGGAGCTGAGGCTGTCCTTGATCAGGGGCAGGATCTCCTTGCGGGGGAAGCCGCCGAGCACGGGGACCGTCAGCGCCTGCTGACCGGCGTTGATCCAGGCCGCGATGTGGACGTCCCACTTGGTCCGGGACGGGTCGAGGTCCCACATGTGGGTCTCCTCGTGGATCGCCACCATCATCGACTCGGCGAATCCCTCGAAGCTCTGCTTGTTCACGAACTGGTCCCAGTACTTGTCCTTGGCCTGGGCGATCGCCAGGGCCTCACCGCTGGGCCAGCGCCGCTTGTACATGGTCTGGAGGGTGCGCATCCAGTTCGAGGCGTTGAAGGACGCCTTGAGGTCGCTCACGTCGGCGTTCGGCTGCGACGGTTCGTCGTAGCAGTAGGGTGCGGCGGCGCGGCCCTGTGGGGTGCCGGGGGCGGCGGCCGCGGTGGGGCCGGAGGTGGCCAGGGTCCCGGCGCCGAGGGCCAGGACGACGGATGCGGTCAGCAGACGGGGGAGTTGTCTACGGCTCACGAGGACCTCGTCTCGAAGCGGTTGTGGGGGGATCGTGCCGACGGGCGCCCGCACCGCCCGTCACTCGTCGAAGCTACTGACCCGCGCACCCCGTGCCTACTAACACGTCGTCATAACATCCGGGTGATGGCTCCGTTGCACGCGAAGAGCCCCGGCACGTCCGTCTGACGTGCCGGGGCGTGCGGTGCGACCGCGACGGGTCAGCGCCAGACCACGGGGACCCTGGAGGCGGTCCAGGTGTCGATGTATCCGAGGACGTGGCCGGGGCGGTTGATGGCGAGGCCGCGGGCGGACCGCACGTCCGGGGTGACCGGCAGCTTCGTGGGCCGGCCGGTGGCGTCCCAGGTCACGGCGTTGACGCTGGAGGAACCGACGGCCGTACCGGCGTCGTTGAGGGCGCTCACCTGGACGTCCACGGTGCCGGTCACGGGCTGAAGGCGGACCATCTCGCCGCCCTCCCAGCGGACGGCGGCGCCGTTGACGCCGCCGAGGGCCACGTCGGTGGCGTTGACGTCCGTCACCGTGCTCTTGTGCCGCGCGCCGGGCAGGGACGTGAAGGTGCCGCCGGGCGGGGCCATGGCGGCCACCCAGTTCTCGCCGGTGCCGTTCGCGCCGACGGCGGTGCCGCGGTCGTTGACGTCACGGAGCTCGGCGTAGGTGTAGTAGGGGTCGTCGGGGGACTTGAGCCTGGTGATGTTCCCGGACCGGTCCCAGCGCACGACGTCCCCTGGGGACGCCGTGGAGTTCATCCAGCCGTACGCGTTGCCCTGCTTGTCGACGAACAGCGCCTTGCTGTACCGCATGCCCGGTTCCACCGGGAGCAGTTCGGGCTGCCCCTGGCGGTTCCAGCGGACGGCGCGGCTCACCCAGCTGTCGCTGACCGTGCCGACCGAGACGCCGTCGTCGTTGAGGTCCTCCGCGACACCGGTGGCGTATCCGGCGGGCTCCGGCAGTCGGCGCACCGTGCCCGCCGTCCCCCAGATGACCGGGTGCCACTGCTTGTCGGCGGCCGCGGCCTGGCCCGCGATGGAGCCGTCCGCGACGATCACCTTGGGGTCGGCCAGCGTCCCGCCTTCCAGCAGGCCGAGCCGTGTCGGCGTGAGGTCGGGCTCCCACCGCACCGGGCGGTAGTGCCCGTCCCCGTCGCGGCTGGAGCCGACGACCTGACCGGCGTCGTTGATCAGGCTGGCCGAGGCCCCCGTGTCGCCCGGCAGCGGCGGCAGCACCTGCGCCACCGGCCCCGCCGCCCGCGGCGCCGCGACCACCGGTCCGGCCGCCGTCACCGACGGCACCACGACCGCGGCGAGCGCCCCCGCCACCACCCACGCCTTACGTCTCTTCACGAAAATCCCCCCGTTACTCCGTACTTCCTCCACTTGCACTCATCGTGTCCCCAACACCCGCTCCGGAAACAGGCGTTGCACGGCCAACGCCGCGATCATGGCGCGTTCCGCCTCCTCCCGGGCCTTCGGAAGCGGTGCCGGTGCCTCGGGCCGGGAGGAGGCGGCGGAGCCGGAAGGGCCAGGCGTGCCTCTGCACCGGCCCTGGAGCGGCAGCCAGTGCTGGTCGCTGGACGGCCTCCGGTCGCGCTGCTGCTGGCGGTGGAACTCCTGATCCACCGTCCCAGTGTCTCGACAGACGGCACCGCTGCGCCCGTGAAGGAGAAGAGCGCCTCCACAGACGGCGAGCGGACGGACGAGGACGAGGATCCGCTGCTGGTGAAGGCGCAGGTGCTGGATGCCCGACACCGGGAGGCGCATCAGCGCCCCGTCTCTGCCGAGACCCTGCGCGAGGAGCGTCGCATGGTTTCGGCAGTGCCGCTGTCACGTCATGGTGAGGGTTCACCCTCAAGTCCAGACGTGGGGCCGTTGGCCAGCTACGTGGTTGTGGTGGAACTTCATCGGCCGCACCCAGGCCGACATCGAACAGGCCCGCACCGACTGGATGACGGGCACGCGCTTCGGCGAGGTGAAGGGCTACGACGGAGCACCGCTCCCGGCCCCGGAGCTGCCGCCGGTGGCGTTGAAGCCTCGGGGGGCGGGTGCGCTGAACTGCAGGAACGCGGGTGGGTGGCGGTTCGGGGCGGCTGGCGAGCGCGACCGGTGAAGCGGTCGTCAGGCCCGCAGAGTGAGGGCCTTCGGCCGCCCGATCGTGACCTTGACGGCGTCGAGCGTGATTCCAGGCTGTGGGCGCGTGTGGTCAGCTTTAGTCGGACTCTTGCTGACCTAATGCTGACTTTACTGATGGTGTGTCAGGTTCTGTTGCGGTCTCGTTCCGGCTGGTCGCAGGCGCACGGGGCGTGCAGGGGCGGGGTCATGGAATGGACTCATGCTGACTCGATGGCGTGAGGCGTGCGAGTGCTCCAAGTGAGAGTTGCCGTGTTGTAGAAAGTCGACAACCTAGTTGGGGTGAGTGGCTCGGCCGGCCCTGCTGCGTGTTGCGGCCATGCCGGTAGATTCTTGGTCTGCTGGTGGTACACGCTGCGTAGCGCCTCTGAACTGCAGCTAAGTGTGAAATCGGGTGGCATGAGATTGAGTTGGTCCGTATCTGGTCCGGATCTTGTCGTGCTGGAGGGGTCTCACGAGTCGGTCACCGCGGTACCACCTGGCACAGGTAGGCGGAGGCGTCTTATGGCGTCCATATGGTCCAGGTAGGGAACATCTTGCCTGGTCAGGGCCTTGTGGTTCGGGGGCGTCGACACAGTTCGTGACACGCGTGTGATCGCTGTGACTGATGTGCACCCCCGTCGGCTTGTTTTCGCGGGGTCCCTCGTGCGTCGGCTTAGGCCAGGGAGCCAGCGCGTTCGACACGCTCGGCCCGGTCCTGGCGAGGCCGTTGCGTTGCTTCCTGTGGTCGGGTGTTGCCCCTGATCGCCTGCTCGACTCCCTCACGGGGGCTCGTGCCCCTTCCGGCGTCCAGGAGTGCCCGTCTGCCTAATCGGGACTGCTCCCGGCACGGTCAGCTGTAGGCCAGCCCCGGACGCTCAGGTGCCACAACAACTGAGATCCGCGTCCCGCACCGGCGGTGGCTGGACGCACACGCGCGTGAAGTCTTGGGTTTGGGTGAGTGGTGATTCAGAAGTCGGCGCCCAGCAAGGCGAGGTGGCGCCGGTCGAGCTGAGCGATACGGACCTTCTCGTGCAGCCAGTGCGCGACATCACCTTTCTGTTCAAGCAGGAGGACGAGTTCTCGTAGTTCGCCGAGAATGATCACTCGCTGGTTCAGGGCCCGCTCGCTTTCCTTGATGGCCGGCCCGGTGAACCCGGAGGCCGGTATGTACAGCGCGCGGGGTGGGAGGCCGATTGCCCAGCCGTGGCTGCCTCCGCCCAGCCAGGCTCTCGGTGGTGACGTTCCGTGACGCTGGGCGGGGCCGTCCGGTGGGTGACGGGTTCAGGGGCTGTAGGGGCTCCAGTGCCCGAGGAAGGGCTTCAGGTCGTCGGCTCGCGGCTCGGGAATGTCGGGCAACCGGGGCGGATTTTCCAGGGGGTCGAGACGCTCCACGGTGTCCGCTGCCCAGCTGATCCATGCTTCGGCTTCGGTTCTCGCCTTTCCCGGCGGCATGACCTCGACTCGCGTGCGCACGGCGCTCACGTATTCGGTCAGTCGGGTGGCGTGGCGCCATGCCGCTTCCTGGGCTTCGAGGTGCCTGACGCGGTACGCCTCCGCGTACCGGACGCGAGCCCCCTCCATGGCAGCTTCCCAGCGGACCCGTTTCTGGCGTGCTGCTTCGACCTCGTCGAGGCGTCTGCGTTCTGCGGCTTCGCCGCGGAGAGCGACCTCCTGTGCGATCTCGGCGAGCTGCTCTTCGAGGGAGTGTCCGGGAGTGTCAACCCACTCGCTCGCCCGGTGCGGTTGGCAGCCGCTAAGGACGAAGCGGAGACGCTCAGACGGCGTGTAGTCGAAGCGGGGATCCTGATCCAGGAGTTCGCCTCGGCGAGTTCCTTCTCGGTGGCGACGTGCTCCGTACGGTCCTGCTCCTGGAGGACTAGGAACCCCACTGTCTGTCCCTGTGCGGTGATGGTGAAGTGGGGAGATGCCCTGCGGCGGCGATGCGACGGGGGTGCGAAGCCAGTCTGTCCTGCTGAACTGGGGTGTCCGTCGTTCTCGGCGGCGGCGATCAGTGCCTGGATGAGCCGGAGAGCACGTCCTTGGACGGGCTTGGTCAGGCCCAGCGGCTGACGTTCGTTCTGCATGGCCCGGACCACGGGGTGCGGCCGTACGAGCCGCGAGGGCACTGGGACGGGGTCGAGGACGGCAAGACGCCAGGCGGGGATGTCGACGAGTTTGATCTCGTACCCGTCACGGCACCAGCCCCCGTACAGCTCCTTCGTCTCCGGGATCTTGCCGGACCTGCGGGCAGCGTCGATACGGGACGGCCAGTTCACGGAGTCCGGCCCGCTTCCGCTCTTGACGATCCGGCCGCCCGTCTCCGCGAGCTCTTGCAGCAGCTGCTCCGTGAACGTCATGCGAGGCTGCGGGGGAGGGCTTGGCTTTCGCACGGAGGCCGGAGTTTCCTGCGCGCGGTGAGATGGGGGTTGTGGAGTGTCGGCCTGGGTCTTCTGGGAGCGCGAACCGCGGGGAGGGTACGTGCCGTGCGCCAGATAGTGCTGGCCGACGCTTGTCAGGGCGACATTCCACTGCCCGCCCTTCCGGGAGATCGTGACCAGGCCCCGGTTCTGCAGTGCCTGGCAAGTGGTCTTGTAGGAGCTGCTCTCCCAGACGCCGGCAGGGCACCCAGATCCCACCCACTGCAACACCGAGAGCTGTCGCTCATTGACCTGCCGTTTCAATGGCCCGCCTTCGACTCGACGTTGACGTACCACGGCGGCATATGGCGGGCCGCCGCCTGCAGCACGAAGTACGGGCCCTTCGTATTGACGCGGAACAGCAGGTCGGAGTCCTCCTCGCGCACGTCCGCGACGGGAATGTTCACCTCCTCGATCCCGGCGTTGGCGACGACGACATCGATCTGCCCGAACGCGGACAGCGCCTCCTGGAACAGCAGCTCGATCTGCGGTACCCGGGAGACGTCGGCCTGCACCGACACGGCCCTGACGCCGTATTCCTCCGCCGCTTTCTGGACCTCGTCGGCCGCGCTCTTGTCCCGGGAGTAATTGATGACGATGTCGGCGCCTTTTTCGGCGAACCGCAGCGCGATCGCTCTGCCGATCCCTTTGGAGGACCCGGTGACGAGAGCTGTCTTTCCGTGCAGGCTCATCCGATACTCCTCGCACTGCCGCGCAATGGGCCGGATATCGCCGGTCGGGCGACTCCGCAGTTCGTTCTGGTGCCGGAGCGCAATCCTCGCGACGTGAGGAGGAAATTTGGGGAACAACGGTTTCCGTGACGGTCACAACGGAACGCTGTGACCGGTGCCGCGCATCGCCATCGGCTGCCCAGATGCGGTTACGGAACGGATGACGCCCAGCCGTAGAACCACGACACCACGGGCGTCGCGTCAGCTCGGGCTGGAACCGCGGGAGTCAACAGTGAAACCGTCGGCAAGCACAGCGAGCCTGGTCAGCAGGGCCTCAGTGAGTGAGAAGGCACCCTCACCGCGCAGCCATCGGCTCAGGGCGGTCACGTAACCATCGAAGATCATGTCGGCGAGCGTCCCGGGATCGAGGTCGCGGCGGATCTCACCGCGCCGCTGACCGCGGGTGACAGCGGCGAGGATCGCGCGAGGCGTGGCGGCGCCGAGACTGAAGGCGGTGTGCAGCACTCCGCCGTCGTGCAGTTCCCTGGCCAACGCGTAGTCCTGTTCGTTGAGTTCCGCGAGTGCGCGCAGTTCGTCCGCCAGTGACTCGACGGCCGGCCTCTCGGCGCCGAGCGCGTCCGCCGCCTCGTGCTGGTCGAGGCGCTCGTGCCTCTGCTGGACCCAGGCGGTCACGAAGTCCTCTTTGCGGCGGAAGTGATTGAACGCCGTCTGGCGGCCCACATCCGCGCGCTCGGCGATGTGCTCATAGGTGGTGGCTGCGTACCCATGGGCGGCGAACAGTTCCAGGGCCGCGGCCAGCAGCCGTTCGCGCGTGGCGTTGCGGCGCCGTTCGCGGCGGTCCTGTGGTTCTCCCGCGTCCTGCGGTGCTGTCGACCTCACATCAGGAGTGTACTTGAATCCAATAAGTACTCAGATATAGCTTAGTACTCCAGTACACTCACTGAGGAGGTCGAGCGATGGCCGTCCCCTACACCCTGGGTCTGCACCAGATCGCCGCAGATACCTACACCTATCTACAGCCGAGCGGCACCTGGGGCTTCAGCAACGCCGGGCTGGTCGTCTCCGGCGACGAAGGGCTGCTCGTCGACACCCTGTTCACCGTCCCCCAGACCCACGCCATGCTGGACGAGATGACGCGGGCTCTGCCCCGGCTCACGATCAACACTCTGGTCAACAGCCACAGCGACGGCGACCATTGGTGGGGCAACCAATTGCTCCCGGATGCCGCGATCCTCGCCTCCGAGGCCGCCGCGGCCGCCATGCGCCGCGACCGGCTCCACGAACTGTTCGCCTCGCCCGGCACGGTCCCGCTCCCGCGGGTCGCCGAGGACATGCGCGAGACCTTCGACTTCACCGGCATCACCCCGACGCTGCCGACCCGGGCCTTCAGCGGCGAGTTGGAGGTGACGGTGGGCCGGCGAACCGTCCGGCTGATCGAGGTCGGCCCGGCCCACACCACCGGGGACGTACTGGTCCATGTGCCGGACGCCGCCGTGCTGTTCGCCGGGGACATCCTGTTCATCGGCGGCCACCCGGTGATCCACAGCGGCCCGGTGGAGAACTGGATCGCCGCCTGCGACCTGATCCTCGGCCTGGACGTCGAAACGATCGTGCCCGGACACGGCCCGGTCGTCGGCAAGCCCGAAGTGCGTGCCTTCCGGCACTACCTGGAGCGGGTCCGCGACCACGCCGTCCGCGCGCACCAGGCGGGCGTACCCGTACTGCAAGCCGCCCGCGAGATGGACCTGGACGGCTTCCCCAACTGGGACGACCCGGAACGCCTGGTGCTCAACATCGGCGCGGTCTACCGCGAGCTCAACGGCGACGGCACCCCCGCCGAGGAGGAGCTGATGGGCCACCTCGACGAATACGCCGCGCCTCGCCCCGCCGAGACGCCCCCGCGCATCGCGCCGCGCCCCGCGTCCGAGATCGCCGCCCTGGCCCCACGCCTGGAAGGCCCCGCGGCCCAGATCCTCGCAGGCGGCGCGGGGCCGCTGGTGGGTCGCCCGGTACTCAACGTCCTGGCGACCATCGGCAACCACCCCGACCTGCTGGTCGCGCTGGCACCCCTGCTCACCCAGCTCGCCCAGGGACTGATCCCGCCCCGCCAGCGGGAACTAGCGATCCTTCGGACCGCCCACCGCACCGGCTCGGCCTACGAGTGGGAGCACCACGTCCACATCGGCGCCGCCGCCGGGCTCACCGAGTCCGAGATCGCCCGTGCCCTCGCGGGACCGGACGACCCCGGCTGGGACGAAGCCGACCGGGCACTACTGCGGGCCGTCGACGAGCTCCACGAGCAACACATGGTGTCCCCCGCCACCTGGCAGGAACTGACCACACACCACTCTCCACCACAACTGCTGGAACTGCTCGCCCTCACCGGCACCTACGCACTGATCGCCGGCATCCTCAACACGTGCCAGGTCCCGCTCGACGACTGGCTCGCACAACCCGCGCAGGCCTGAACAACCGACACGGACCGCGCAGCCGACTGAGTGCGCCGGTCCCCCGCCGACCGACAAGCCTCGAACGGCGTCGCGATGAGCACGGGCGGTCGTGGAGATCCACGCTGACAAGGGCACGCCCGTCCGCCCGCGACGCATGACCTCGACGATCGGCCCGTTCGGCCCGTCCAGCAAGGCCGTCGCACACCCAGACGCTGAGCAGGCGCGAGCCTCCGCTGGAAGGGCACGGCGAAAGGCGAAGTCCAGATGAAGCCGACGCGCCGACGGTCGTGTGCAGCCCCCACCCCGAACGCCGATGGCCGCTGCTACAGCGGGCACTCCGCGACTGAAACGGACACATGAACACACCACCCATACCCCGGACACCCGGACACTGGGAACGCTCGCCCTGCGGGACGGGGAGACCCATGGCACGCATCAGCGCCATGGTCACTCTGACGCTGGCCTTGGTGGCCACCTTGCTCAGTGCTGCCGGCATCCAACCGGCACAGGCCCAGATCACCTTGACGGGGAACGACGAGCGTGTCATCTCGTGGAACATGCAGGGCGGCAACAAGTGGACCTACGCGCGACAGAACCTGCTACCCGAGGGTGATGTCGTCGCCTTGCAGGAGGCGCAGAAGCCACCAAGCGACTACGTCTCGCCTGACGAGCAACGGAACCTCAGCTACACCAGCGACACCAGCGCCAACGGCCGTACGGCGAAAGGGCTTCCCAGCCTGAAGTACCAGGTCTTTCACAAGCAATGGGGGCGCCCCACCGCGCGCGACAGGAATCTCGGGCACCTGTACTACCTGAAGATCCTGGACAAGAAGGACTGGGGGTCGGACGGAGACCAACAGGATCCGAATGACGAGCCGGACCCCACAACCGGTGACGAGCCGGACCGCCCCACGACCGGCCGCTCCAACGCGGGCAAGTCCATGGCGATCTGGACCAAGGAGGCCCCCGACGAGGTGAGAGTCGTCCGGGTCACCGGCGACGACCGCAAGTGGATCCGGCAGCGGCCCGCGCTTGGCGTACGGTTCGGCCACACTTGGTACTTCAGCGTCCACGCCGCCTCGATCCGCACCGACGACAAGCCCAACCCGCACGCACGCGCCCTGGTCGACGCCATCCGCGACGCTGTCGGGGGCGCCCACTGGCGCATCGTCGGCGACTTCAACAGCGGCCCGTCCACGTTCGGCGTGCCCCACACCTACTACGTCACCGACAACGGCAAGCCGGACGGCCCTCCTGCCATCACACAGCAAGCCGGCGCGGGCGGCGGCTACGCCTTGGACTTCCTGGTCGCCGACGACGCACTCGCCAACTTGTCCGTGTCCCGGGGCAACAGGGACACCTCCGACCACTTCCCCATCAGGTCGGCCCCGGCCGACCGTCCCAGCTGCAAGAGCGGTTCCTGGGACAAGAGCACCCTGTATGGTGCTCCGGGCCGCGCCGCTCGTGCGGCCGCCGATGAGGATGCCTGTGGAGTGGACACGATCGTGTCCATGGGCGACAGCTTCATCTCCGGTGAAGGCGGCCGCTGGGCCGGTAACGCCGACCCGACGAGCCGCACCGCGGGCTCGGCGTGGGGAACCGACCGGGCCGCCATCAAGTGCAACGACGACGACACGCGATGCGAGCACGACCTGACGACCGTGTATGGAGACACCTCCTACCAGGGCGGCAATGGGTGTGATCGGTCGGACGTGGCCGAGATCCGAGGCGGCGACATCTACGGCATTCCACCGGAGCGGCGCATCAACATCGCCTGTTCCGGCGCCGAGACGAAGCACGTACGGAGCGTGGGTCTCAAGGGTGAGGAACCGCAAGTCCAGCAGTTGCGTGCCCTGGCGGGCAGCCACGACATCAAGGTGATCGCGCTGTCCATCGGCGGGAACGACCTCGACTTCTCCGGGGTCCTGAAGCGCTGTGCTCGCAGGTTCATGTTCAACCAGGGCGCCTGCCACGGCGGAGAGGAGGGCCCCCTCAAGGAGAAGCTGGCGGGCCTGAAAGGCAGCGTCGAGGGCACGGTCGACGCCATCCGCTCGGCCATGAGAGCGGCGGGGAGAGAGGACGGGGACTACACGCTGGTGATCCAGTCCTACCCGAGTCCGCTGCCGCGTGCCGAGGACATGCGTGAGACCGGCGACACCTACGCCCGGTACTCCAAGGCCGGATTCCCCTTCTACGACGAGGACGCCACCTGGACCAACCGCACCGTCGTCCCGAAGATCGCCGATGCTCTCAAGGGAGCCGCGATCGAGAAGAAGGCCGTCTTCCTCGATCTGGGGCGTGCTCTTTCAGGGCACGAGCTGAACTCCAAACACGCGAAGCTGGCGGACGAGAACAACTCGCGTCAGTCCCCGCTGTCCGCCAACGTGGCCGAATGGGTGCGCTGGGTCGACCATCTGCCGGATCTGCCGAACCTGCCGGGTTCCCGGAAGCCGCAAGGCGAGGTCCAGGAGTTCGTCCATCCGAACGCCTTCGGGCAGCAGGCCCTCTCGGAGTGCCTGAGCCAGACGGTGCGGCAGCACGACGCGCACGAGCAGTACGGGGCTTTCGCGTGCCAGGGCGGCCCCGCGGTGGCCCCGAGCGGAGTGAAGGTCAAGCACACGGGCCTGGAGAATCGGGACCCGTGGGAGGTGCCGCGGCTTACGGTGATGCCGCTGGGCGACTCGATCACCCAGGGAGTCGGCAGTTCCAACGACAGCCTGGGCTACCGCAAGGAGCTGTGGGAGGCGCTGGAGGGCCACACCGGCAAGCTGGACTTCGTCGGCTCCCGCAAGAACGGTGACGGCACCTTCGACGGCGACCACGAGGGGCATCCGGGCTGGCGGATCGACGAGTTGGCCGACAACGCCGGCTACTCCGAGGGTGACCTCGACCGATGGCTGCCAGCAGCGAAGCCGAACGTGATCACGCTGATGGCGGGCACCAACGACCTCAACCGGGGGGCCGCGACCAGTCCTCAGGACGCGCGGGACCGGATGGACACCCTGCTGGGGAAGATCCACGCCATGGCGCCGGACATGACGGTGCTGCTCGGCTCGATCGCCCCGACCGACCCCGACACCAAGTGGGCGCGCTTCCAGCCGCTGTTCACCGCCTACAACAAGCTCCTGCCGCCCCTGGTGGACACCTGGCGGAGCAAGGGAATGAAGATCCGCTTCGTGAACATGAGCGCCGTCGACGCGGGCGACATGAAGGGTGGCGACGGCCTGCACCCCACCGCGAGCGGCTACACGAAGCTGGCCGACGCCTTCTGCGACAGTGTCGCCGCCGCGGCCGCGGACGGCTGGATCACCGAGAACGTGGAGATCAAGTCCGCTCCGAGCAGCACGGGCCACCTGGGCGATGGCCCGGTGGACATCAACGGTGACGGCAAGGCCGACTACCTCGTTCTGGAGGACAACGGCGCGGTCAAAGCATGGATCAACAAGGGCACCGACGCCAAGGGCGGCGGCGGCTGGGAAGAAGCAGGCCAAATCGCCGCAGGCGTCGCCCCAGCCGAAAGAGTGCGCTTCGCCGACATCAACGGTGACGGCAAGGCCGACTACCTCGTTCTGGAGGACAACGGCGCGGTCAAAGCATGGATCAACAAGGGCACCGACGCCAAGGGCGGCGGCGGCTGGGAAGAAGCAGGCCAAATCGCCGCAGGCGTCGCCCCAGCCGAAACGGTGCGCTTCGCCGACATCAACGGCGACGGCAAGGCCGACTACCTCGTCCTCGAAGACAACGGCGCCGTCAAAGCATGGATCAACAACGGAGGCGACGGACACGGCGGCTGGATCGACCACGGCACCTTCGCCTCCGGGCCCGACACGCCCGAACAAGCCACCCGCGAGAACGTCCGCTTCGCCGACGTCAACGGCGACGGCAAAGCCGACTACCTCGTCGTGCGATCCACCGGCGAGACCTGGGTCTGGACGAACAAGGGCGGGGACGGACACGGTGGCTTCGAAGCCCCACGGAAGTTCGCCTCCGGTCCGTCTACCCCCGTGCAGGCCACCCGCGAGAACGTCCGGTTCGCCGACGTCAACGGCGACGGCAAGGCCGACTACCTCGTCCTTGCGGAAAACGGTGCGCTGACCGCATGGATCAACAACGGCGGCGACAGCACCCAGCCCGGGTGGCGCGACCCGGTGAAACTCGCACCGGCAGGTTCACCCGGAGCCCGCTCCGCGGTTCATACCGGCATCAACTTCAACGGAGGCAAGGACGACTGCTTCGTCGTCGATGAGACCGGCGCCACGGAGTGGATCGGCTGCACGACGAAGTCCGAGAAGTTCATCACCTTCCAGGACCACGAGACCAACCGCGTCTACTTCATGGATCTCAACGGAGACGGGTACACGGACCACCTCGTCGTCCGGGATGACGGATCGGTGACGGCCCGAACTCACCAGGGCTGGAACCCGCCCACCTCGGTGTCCGGCAAGCCCACCTTCCGCGGCTGGAGCAGCCCCACCACCTACGCCTCGGGCGTCGGCGCCCCCGGTGACAAGGTCCGGCTCGCCGACATCGACGGTGACGGCCTTCTCGACTACCTCGTCGTCGAGGACGACGGATCGGTACGGGCCCACCTCAACCGAGGTGGCGATGGAAAGGACGGCTGGTCCGACCGCGGCACCTTCGCCTCCGGCGCCAAGCCGGGATCCACCATCCGCTTCGCCGACATCAACGGCGACGGCAAGGCCGACTACCTCTCCGTCGCGGACGACGGCGCGGTCACAGCATGGATCAACAACGGAGGCGACGGGAAGGGCGGCTTCACCGAATACGGCACCTTCGCCTCCGGCCCCGGCGGGCCGGGTTCCGGCGCCGATGTCAGCTTCGCTGACATCAACGGCGACGGCAAAGCCGACTACCTCCTGTCGCAGAGCGACGGAAGCATCAGCGCCTGGGTCAACAACGGCGGAGACTCCGGAGGCTGGATCGCAGCCGACCGGATCGCCGCAGGCACGGCTCCGGCACACCGGGTCCGGATCTGACCACACCACCACGGCGGCCCCGGCACCGTCCCGGACGCTGTTGGTTAATCCGGGGCCTTGATCACTTCGCCCTCGACGGGGTTGGTGACAGCGACGTGACACGTGATGGACTCTGAGGCCCCCTGCCGGCCAGATGCTGGCAGGGGGCCTCGCGTTCGCCAGCGGCGAGGTCCGCTTATACCGATGCGGCGTCTGTGAGCGCCTTGAGCGTCTGCAGCGAGTGGCACCGCCACGCGCGTTGGCGCCTGCCCGTGGTGCTCATAGCCATGGGCGGCCGCGCTGGTCGTGACGCAACTTGAACCATCGTGCTGATCGACTGCAAGGGCGGTATGACCAGAAGGGAAACGGGTCGACATGCTGTCGAACGGGCTGGTGCCACCGGCAGGGCCGCGCACTGTCGGGGAGGGAGAAGTGTGGCTGCGTTGTCATACCCGGCCGCTACGGTGCTGTCATGGCTGCACACTCCCAAGGTTCGAACGGCCTGATTGCTGTCCACGTTGCTGTTCACAATCCTGCGGAGATGGCGGAGCCCGATTCGCAGGCAGCCGACTACGCGCACCAGCTTTTCGCGGCCTCCGCCAAGTACGCAGACATCTCTTGGACCGAGGCAGGGGCTGAGCCACGCTGGCTCGGCATGGACACCAGTACCTGCGCCGTGGCCATCAACCCGAGCCACTTCGCCAGCCGGGGTGCGGACGAGTTCGAGCGCTTCCTGTCCGGCGCGGCCTCGCGTGGCGAGCCCGCGCTGATCATTGCCACGATGGGCAACGTGGATGATGACTGCCTCCGAAACGTCTTCAGCCGCTACGACGCCAGTGTGCACTTCCGCAGCTTCACCGGCTCGATCGCTGGGAAGCGCCTGCCCGCAGGAGCGGAGGTCTCCCTGGCTTCCGATCTGGACGCGACCGACCGCGACCTGGGCCTACGACTGCGGAACCGCCCGGCCGACGCCCCATGGTGGGCCATGACGCTGCAGTCGACGGCTCTGGTGGGCCCTCAGGGGACCACTGTCCACCCGCCCGAAGGGGAACTGGTGCCGATCCTGGTGGACAGCCTGGGCGAACCGATCGTTGCTCGCTGGACGCCCAGCAACGGCCAGCAGATCTGGTACCTGATCCCGGACGCGGTCGACTGGAACACCGTGGTCGACTGGATCGTCCAGCGCGCCCTGCCCGAACTTGTCCCGGCCGCGCTGCGTCGTGTCCGTTCCCGCCACAGCATCGACGCCGACCTGGAGACGCCCGCGGAGACGCAGGCCCGCGTCGCCCTTGATGAGTTGGAGCGCCGCTACCTCGACGACAAGGCTCGCTTCCAGGCCGACGTCGAGCGGGCGCGCCAGGCGGCTGAACCGGTGCGGTCCGGGCTCCTGTACGCCAGCGGCAGCGAACTGGTCGATGCTGTGGCTGTCGTGCTGCGCGCCGCCGGATTCACCGTCACCGATTTGGATACCGAACTGGGCGCCACCCGGTCGGCGGACCTGCTCGTCGTGCTGGACGGGGCCACATGCCTGGTCGAGGTGAAAGCCGCGTCCGGCGCAGCACCGGAGAAACTGACCTCTCAGCTTCAACGACATCTGGAGACATGGCCGAAGCTACGCCCCAGCCAACCGGTCACCTGCGCGGCCTTGATCGTCAACCATCAGCACCGGCTCGACCCTGCCGAGCGCCCTACCGAGGTGTACCAGCGTAGAGAATTCGTCGACGCGCTCACCTTTCCAGTGCTCGCCACCGGCCAGCTGTTCAACTGGTGGCGGACCCAAAACTGGCTGGCCGTGCGGACTGCTGTGCTCGGCAACCCTCACCCTGATGCACGGGGAACACCTTCCGCCGCTCCGAGCGCAGCAGAGTCCCTTAGGAGGCGTAGGTTCTGGTCCCGCCCTGGTAGGGACAGCACCGTTTGACGACCGCCGCGCCGTCGCTGCGCCAGATCCGGGACGAGGTAGATCAGTGCGTGCACGTCGCCGATCTCGGCAACCAGCACTGCGGCTAGCTGGTCCCGATGCCCGGCAGTTGCTGGATGGCCCGATAACCGGTGTGGTCACGGAGCCGCTCGGCGACCCGGGCGTTGAACCGGGGTTCCGAGGACGTGGCGGTCACCTCGCACCGCAGGCGGGGGAGAGTGCAGCAGCGGGCTCGTGTGGTGCTCACACGCCAGCGGTCAGGACCGCGTAGGGCACCACCTGGTGGAGGAGCGGGAGGAAGCCGGCGAGGGGCAGCTGGTAGGGGCGAGCCACTGGGTAGTCCGTCAATGCCGGTCCCGGGTGTACGAGGAGTCAACTCATCGGTGTCCCGTCCAGAACAGGTTCGGTGCCGGTTCGGACGAAGTCTCCTAGTAGGACTCCGTTAGGTTGCAGGGGGTCTTGTTACTTTCCGCTGGTAGGGGCGGGGTAGCGGGCGGTGGCAGGTGGTGCAGATGCCGGTCCAGCACCTCAGCGTGTCCTGGAGGAGGTCGAGGACGAGGTAGAGGGTGGGGCCGGCGTGGGGGCTTTTGGGGAGAGCCGCTGTTCGGTGAGGAAGGCGTGGGCGGCGGTGGCGAGGGTGACGTGGTGGTGCCAGCCCGGCCAGGACCTGCCCTCGAAGTGGTCCAGTCCCAGGCCGTGTTTGAGCTCCCGGTAGTCGTGTTCGACGCGCCAGCGCAGCTTGGCCCAGCCGGCCAGGTCTTCCAGCTTGGTGTGGGCGGGCAGGTTGGAGAACCAGTACTCGGTGGGCTCTTCGGCGCCGGCGGGCCATTCGACCAGCAGCCACAGGTCGGACAGGACGCCGTCCCACCAGCCCTGTTCGGCCGAAGCCCGGGACCTGAGCGGGCGGACGATGGAGTTACTTGCCGGGCGTACCCGCTGGGCCGCGAAGCGGGAGTGCAGTGGGCCGCGGGAGCCTTGGCGCCAGGTGACATCGGTGAAGCCGCGGTGCCCCAGGTTGGCGGCGTGCGCGGACACGGCCAGGGGTGCCTGTCGGTAGCGGGGATGGGGCCAGCACCCGTTGGTGCCCTTGCGGGCGGGCGCCTCGGGGACTGCGTCGAAGGGGCGGGCGGTGGCGTCGGCGTGGATGGACAGCACATAGCCCAGGCCGCGCTCGGTGAGCGCGGTGCGGAAGGCTGCGTTGGTCCCGTAGGCCGCGTCGGCGAGCACGACGCGGGGCGGTATGCCCCAGGCGGTGAGCTCGTCGCGGATGTCCAGGGCGAGCAGCCACTTCTCGCGGTGCCCGATGTCCGCCGGTACCTTGCAGGCGGTGCGCCGCTCGGTATCAGCGGCCCACTCCTTGGGCAGGAACAGGTGCCACTGCAACGGGCACGAGGCCGTGGCGGTGACGGCATGCACGCTCACCGCGACCTGGCAGTTGGCCCGCTTGCCCAGCGCACCGCAGTACTGAGGTGCGACACCGACCGACATCCGGCCGTCCTTGGGAAAGGACACGTCATCGACCACCCATGCCTCGGGGCCGATCAGCCCGGTCATCCGCTCGGCGATCCGCCGCCGCACCGGCATCGGGTCCCAGGTGGACTGGTCCACGAACTGCTGCAGGTTCTGCTCGTTGCCGTCCGGCAGCCGAGAAGCCATCGCCTGGATCGACTTGCGCCGGCCGTCCAGCATCAGGCCCCGCAGATAGCAGTCACCCTTGGCCCGCTGGTCCTTGCGCGGCACCGAGGCGAACACATCCGCCACGAACAACGCCAACTTCGCCCGAACACGCATCACGTCATGTGCGTCCACACACCCAACATGCTCCCGAACCAAACCGACAGGAAGACCTAACGGAGTCCTACTAGGAGTGGCCGTTGACACATGCGGTCGCGCTTGAGCGCGGCCAGCAGGGAGGTGCCCGCCTCGTTGTCCTCCGCGACCAGAGACAGCAGCCGGGCCGTGCCCACCTCGCCCAGGCGGTCGATGACGCGGGCACAGAACGCCGCCTCCCACCGGCCCCGGGCCGCGACCAGCATCTTCTCGACGCGAGTCCGGCCCGGCGGCTCGATCTTCCGCGCCCGGTACTCGACCAGCAGGGCTTCGCGCTGCCGGTCCTCCGCCAACTCGACCGGACAGACTGCCGCGGCCAGCCACCCGGTGAGTGCCTCCTCGTCCGCGAGCGCCGTCGGCCGGAACCCGAGCACTTCGCGGATCTGCCTGCGGTGCCGCTTCGCGCCCGCCAGGTCGTACTTCGCGAGCTCGGCCGCCGGGACCTTCACCAACCCGGCGACGTACTCCACCGCGGGCTGCGGGAACTCCTCGACGAACTCCGGGAACCTGGCCTCGATCTCGAAAAACTTGAGCATGAGACAGAAGCCCAGCCGGGTCGGACCCGACTTGTTCGCGACCGGCTCCCAGTCGCCGTCCACCAAGGTCCAGCACGCCACCACGTCTTCCGGTGACCACTCCTGCCGCACACCAGTCCCCTGCCGTTGGACCCCACGGGCATTCACCCGGTCAGCTCAACGAGGGCACGGAGCGCCGGGAAACGGCGCGTGCAGACCTCCCAGGAACTACCGGCGGGTTACTTGTCCCCCGGTGTCTGCGCTAGGAGTTCGGGGCCGAGAAGCAGGCCGACCGCCGTGTCCAGCGCCGCGTGGTCGCGGCCGCAGTCGAGGCCGCGATGCCCGGCGCCTCCGAGAGCGAGCGCCGCGCGGCCGTCGCGCAGCAGCTGCACCAGGAGGTGACGGCCGAAGCGTGGGCCAAGGCCCGCCGGTGGGAGCAGGTCCGCGAGCAGCAGGCCGCCGCTGCCAAAGCCCGCGCCGAAGCCGCGGCCGCGCAGCCGGCCGACGCCGTCGTGGACGAGCCGGTGGCCCCGGTCGTGTCGCCCGCACCGCGCCCGGCCGCCGTCGTCCCCGCTCCGGAGCCGGAGCCCGCCGGTGTCGACGACGACCAGGAGCTGGTCCTCGAGGAACTGACCCGTGAGCAGGTGCTCGACTGGCGCACGCGCGCCGCGCACGACCACCAGCTCGTCCACGGCCACATCGACCGGTACGGCGAGCACTCCGCACAGCGCCTGTTCACCCAGGTCGTTCGTCGCGACCGTGCAGCGTCTCGCAGGCCCTTGGTCACCTGGACCTCGGCTACACCCCGTGGGTGCAGGCATGAGCGGCAAGGAGGTGTCCGGAGTCGACCCGCCCGGGTCAGGCTCCGGTCCGCGGGGGAGGCCGCCAAGCAGCGCGGGCAGAGCGAGGCCCGCGCCCCGCGGTGCCGCCCGGGCCCGGAACGCGCGGCGCGACAGCCAGGAGGCGTCCGGGTTCGCCGCCATGCTCCAGGGTCTGATGGCCGAGCGGACCTGGGATCTCCCGGCCGTCGGCGGCAGCGTCCTGGAGCACTGGCCGGACATCTCGGCCGCCCTCACACCACACTGCGTGCCGTCGGAGCTTGTGCTTGATATCGGGTGATGAACCTCTCGGGCCAAAGCTCCTGCAAAGCCGGAATGGAGATATTCAATTCCACTTCCGCGCCCATTTCTCGCCATGCTGTGCGAATCTGCTGCCGAGGGTTGCGCTTCCCTTGATCCTGGTGTGGGCTGACTTGAGCAGAAATTGCGAACGTGAATGGAGTGGGAACCGTGATTCTCCGGACAGCAGGCGCGAGAGGAAGCATCCTACGCCCCATGGTCATCCTTTCGGTGACCTGCGTTACCGTCCTGTTCAGTGGGGGGATTTCACATGCAGATGCCTGTGAAGGTCAATCTCATGGCGAGGTAAGGACTGGCAGCGGAAGGGCAGAGGCGAATCCGGACTGCGCCTGGTTCGCGAACAAGCCGAACTACAGCGGGTCTAAGATCACGTCCACTGGCGGGATCAAGGCGTGTGCCAGGAAGCCTGATACCTGCAGCTATCAAACAGAGCTACAGTTCTACGAGCAGACCGGTCCTGGCCCAGGTGTGTGGACCACGCGCCAGGAGAGCGGCACAGGTCAGGGGTGCCCGCCCCCGGCACGGTCGAAATCCGTCAGCGGCGGGTGCCGTCCAGCGCCCAAGGAATACAGCTACCGGACCCAGGCGCACGGCTCGGTCGTTGACGGGTGCAACGTCTACACGGGATCGGATACGAGCGCGGTGCTCGAGGTGAAGTGCTTCTAAGTGGTCTCGGTGACGTCAGCTCTGGGGGAGTGGGAGCTGGTCGTGGGCACTGCACGCGGCCCGCTGTGAAGCCCGGCACCGGCCCGGCCACTGCTGGAATCCCTCTGCCGCCCGCTGCCCGGCAAGGCCCTCGCCCTGCCGGCCAGCGGGCGGTGCGGGAGCAGCACCGGTCTGGCGAGGACGGCAGCCGTGCACGATAGTGCTGGACAGCTCCTCCCCACACGCGGCCAGGGCACTCTGAAGGGCGTCAGCTCATGGAAGATCCCCTCGTACGGTCTTGCCGGGAGATCAGCAGGACCATCACGGCGTACATCGAAGGCGACGACGATATCTCGTCATGGCTCCAGGAAGGATGTGCGCTATGGGAGGTGGAGCCGGCTGGATTCCTGAGGCGTCTTTCCGTGCTGCTTTTCGTTTCCTGTCACGCGTTATTGTCCGGTCAGCTTGAAGAGGTGTCTGATGGGCCGAGTTTGTCTCTGGTTTCCTTGAAGGACGCCATCGATAACAGCTCACCATCACAGATCTTCGCCGCGCGGCACAGCGCCCCGGCTTTCGGTGAACTCGTCGACGTTCAGGAACTCTGGATCATCTCTACGGGGGTGACCAATGTCCGGGCTCTCTACTGGAGTCGTCTCCGCTTCTCAGCGACTGGGGCCCTCCTCAGGATTCTTGCGAGAGAGGGCGAGGGCTGCACCATAGAAGATCTCGTAAAGTCGAAGCGTCCCTGAGTATCGATATCTCGTTGAACCAGGCAGTAGTGGCATGGTGTGCGGTCACGCCGAGTGCACTTCCGTGAGCTCGGATCTCTGCTCTCGGGCACACACCAGGCCTGTCTGCACCCGCAATCTCCTGACCAAAACGTAGCGCCGGATTCGGCTCGGAATTGGCGCCGACGTGAATTGCTTAGGTGCGGCGCGTCGCTCGGCCTGATGATGACCGAGCGCGGTCGGCCGTCGGCGGAAGCGGCCGCGCGCAGTTCGACATGGGCGACACGCAGCGTCTCGGTCCGTGCGACGACTGCGATGACCGATGTGTCCGTGCCGCCGAGCAGCAGGTCGGCGGCACTGCGCCACCGTATCCCCTGGTTGTTGCGCGACTTGCGCAGGCGTACGCGCGGGTACGCGTACGTTTCGCTCAGGGGCGTGGGCGCATGGATCTGTCGGGTCAGAGGTGGTGCTGGAGCCAGTAGAAGCCGATGCCGGCCAGGCCGGTGCCCAGGCCGTAGCAGAGGCCGCGCGGGAGGTGGAGGGCGGCGTAGCGGCGTCGGCGGCGCAGCCATCGGCGGATGCGGACGGTGCGGGTGGGTGGGGGTTTGTCGAGGGAGACGATGGCCGTCTGGGTGGTCGCGGGCGTACGCTGCATCGCGGTGAGTCCTTTCTGGAGGGCTGTGCCGGGTTGAGGAGCCTGTCGGCGGTCGGTGGCCTGGAAACCGGAGACCGCCGGGGGCTCTTCGCTTTTTCCGGGGTGCTCAGGGCTGTTGGGCGAAGTGCTGCAGCCGGTCGGCGATCTCCCGTTCGGGCCTGCACACCAGGACGGGTTCGGCGTCGCCGCGGGAGGCGAGGCGTTCGACCTCGGCGGTGAGTCCGGCGCCCTGGGGCACCGGGGGGTGGTTGTCGCGCATGTAGACGGCGAACTGCCCCATGCCGATGACGAAGTCGATGTCGGGTCCGTCCAGGGCGTGCTGGAGTTCGTGGAGCCAGTGCTGGCCTTCGGTGGTCTCGCCGCGTCCGAGGTGGTGCAGGTGCAGGCAGTAGGCCGCGCCGCGGTGCCCGGCCCCGGCGGCGAGCTGCCACCAGAACTGCGCGCTCTCGGGATGGTCGGCGAGGTGGAGCATGCACGCGAAGACGTGCGCGCCGTGTATGTCGAGGTCCGCCAGCGGCTCGGTCCCGTCCTCGGGCCCCCCGTTCCCGATGGCCGTGGCGAGGCGCTCCATGTGGACCGTGGCGCGGGGCTGGTTGAGGAACCAGCGCACGACGACCGAGAGCTGGTGGCCGGCCCTGGAGACTGAGGACACGTGGGTGGCGGGCAGGACGTATCCGCCGTCCTCGGCGAGCCGGCGCAGGCCCGCGCCGACGTCGAACGGCCTGCGCTGGATCGCCAGCTTCTTCCCCGCCTGGTGCAATCGCTCTTCCACACTGCTCACTTCGGTTCCCCCTCCATCTTGATGTACGAGGACACAGCGGGCTCGAGGCGCTCCTTGGCCTTGCGGCGTGGTAGTCGACGGTGCTGGGTGTGACGCCCATGTACCAGCTGATGCGCTGGGTGTCGTACTTCAGGATGTGGCGGAGCACGATCACGTCGAACTGCCGGGGCGGCAGGCTGCTCATGGCGGTGAAGAGGCCGATGTCGCCGTGCAGCCCGGCGAGCTCATGTCGGAACTCCTCCAGCCGTTGCGATATGACGACCCGGCGCAGGATCGACCACACCTGCTGCTGGAGGTTGCTCTCCCCCAGCAGGCCCTCCCAGTGGGACAGGATCTCCAGGAAGGCCCGGTGCACCGCGTCCTCGGCAGCCGCGTCGCTGCCCAGGCACGTGGCGGCGTACCCGTGAAACGCCTCCTGGTTGGCCAGGTAGAGCGCTTCGAACTCCAGCGGCAGAGGCAGCACGGCCGCGACGACTGGGCTGCTGTCGTCCTGCGCGTGGGCATCTTCGGTCATGAGTCCTCTTCGTTGAGGCGGCAGGCGAAGGGCGAACGTCAACGCCTGTCGCGCCGCCCACTGATGACGGCCACTCAACCCCGCCGAACGGATGAACACGCATGTGTAAGGAACGAGAAATCACACAGCGATCATGGGCCGCAGCAGCCCGTGATGACACACCCGTCAGTAGCGGAATGTGACCCGCCCGTTTATGGGGCGCTTACCGGAAGGGTCTATACCTCTTAGGGGTATTGGGTGATCGACGTCACAGCCGTAACCCCCGCACGCGCCGTCACGCGCCACCCCCCACGGGTGAAGCCGTACGACGGCCACGGGCGGCAAATAAGAGCAAAGGGCGCCGAACGTGTGAAAACCGCCAACCGGAAGTTGCCAGGATCATGCCACGGCCCGGCCTTTGGCCCTCTCCGTCCGGACGGCCCGGCCACCACCGTTACCTACGAACCCGCCACCTGACCGCCGGATCACAGCGAGGAGCGAGGGGTTCTTGCTGGCTGGTGAGGGTCCAGTGCGAAGCACTCGGCGGGTGGACGGGTGCGAGCTGTTTGGGCTCGGCGCGGCGATCGGCATGATGATGACCGAGCGCGGCCTGGCCGCCCCAGCCGTGGGCGACAGCGTCCTCGCCACGGCGGTGCCCGAACTCGCCGAGCGCGTCCAGGCGGTGGTGTTCGGCCCGGACACTGGCCGCTTGGACGTCATCCCCGACGCGCCGGTGGAGCGCCGCCCCTCGCCGGATGGCTACCACCGCGCGATCGCCGCGCACCGCCAGGCTGCCGCGCCATCGAGGGTGGACCCGGACCAGGCCATCGCAGAGGCGATGGAGCGGCAGACCGCCGCGTTGCGCGGGTTGTTCCGTCGGGCCTTCCTCGAGCCCGACGTCGTCGCAGACGACGTGCCAGCCCCGATCGAGCGCCGCTGCCAGGGCGAGGTCTTCCATACCGCGGCGCTGTGGCGGGCCCGGGCAGAGCGCGTGGTGCAGGCTCATCCACAGCTTCGAGGTCGTGGGCCCGCTCGACCAACTGTGCGTTCAGCGGCAGTCCCCGCGTGCTCACCCTGGACGCTGCGCCGCGTGCCGGGAATTGGTGGCACTGCTGCTCCATCTCGCTCGTGATCAGGGAGCGGTGTACGTGCAGCGGCGCCCTCAGTGCGGCGACGCCGCTGCCGGGGGCGAGTGGTTCGCGCTGTCGGCACTGGGCCTGGCCGCCGTCGTGGGCCGGGACGGCGCCCTCCCGCGGGCGTCGAGCTGCAACACGGGCAGCCCGTACGTCTCGCGCAGCAAGTCCAGGCAGTGCGCACGCGCTTCGTTGGTCGCCTTCAAGGTTGGGTGTAGCTCTCCCCGGGGGACGCCTGTGGTTCAGACCGTGAGGTCGTAGTCGTGCTGGTCAGAGGTGGAGTAGAGCCGTTCGTGCTCGCGGGTGAGATGGAAGGCGAAGTAGGCGTCGAGGTCACCGTTGTCCTTCACCGCCCGGAGTTTGAGGACGGCCTCGGCGCCGCTCAGCCCCCACCTTGCCCCGGTGGTCTCCAGACGGTCGCCGATGAGATGCCTGCACGCGCCCTCGATTGGGCCGGTGGCGATCGGCCAGCCCTCGGCCAACGCGGTGTCGTAGCAGAGTTGGTCAAGGTGGCCCGCCAGGTAGCGGACGCAGGTGTCTGCGGCTTCGCGTTTCGCTCCGCGCAGGCCGGCCCGCTCCGCCTGCGCGGTGATCTCCGCGGCGGCGCGGCTGGCCCGGCCGTGGAGGATCGTGGTCAGATGCCCGGCGACCCAGGCTTCGGCTGCCGGGGTGCCGGGCCGGTGGAAGCCGTGCGCGGCAGCCCAGACGTACTCGCTGACGTGCACGATGTCGAGCAGGACCTGCACGGTGATCCCGCGCCGGTCGGCTTCGGCGCGGATCAGGTCGAGTTGGTGGCGGGCGCCGTCGACCAGGACGACCCAGGTCCGCACGTGGTCGCGGTCGCGGGCCTGGGCCTGATCGAAGGCCGCGGCGATGGTGTGCTCGGGCGGGTGTATGACCGAGCCGGTCAACCACTTCGCCCGCGATTTCGGTCCCGGGCGCGGAGGCCGGAGGCCGCTGCGGCCCTCCGGCGGGGCGATGATGTCGTGCGGGCGCCGGGGGGCGGGGTCGGCGTCGAACACGCAGGCCAGCATGGCCATCCGTTTGCGGTGCGGCTTCTCGCCCGGCGCCAGGCGGGTGCGCATCGCCCGCGGGGTCTTCAGGTGCGCCTTGAGCGTGGCCGGCCGCAGACCGGACGGTCGCATCGCGATGCCCTTGCCGTCGACCTGGATCACCAGCGTCGTGGGAGCGGTCGACGGCGCCGGGACGCGACGGGCGTAGAAGCCGTCGATGTCAACGGCCGCGCAGGCGACCAGATGTTCGGCCTGCCGTTTGCCCAGGACCTTCCCGCACCGCAGCTCGATCGCCTCTTTGGCCTGGTCGTAGGAACCGCGCACCGCCTCGGCAACCGCGCGGCGGCGCAGGCCGTGCGAGTGCAGCCCGGCGGGTAGCGACAGGTCCGCATCCAGGGGGCGGACGCTGGTCATCGACCTGCCCCGCCACGCGGTCCGCGTCACGGTCACGGTGCCGAACACGCAGGCCAGACGCCTGCAATGGCCCACCTCGCGATGCGGGCGAACCTGTCCGTCCGCACCCCGGACCGCCGGGCGGCCAGCGCGTTCCCCCTGCTCGCGCTCGGCCCGCTCCCGCAGGTCGAGATGGGCCTGGAGCAGCAGCTCGCGGCCCCGCGCCTCGATCAGGTCCTCCAGATCGTGATGGGTCAGCACGGCCGAGGCGGGGTCGGCCAACTCCTCGGTCAGGCGGTCGAAGGCCCTTGCGGCGGCGGCGAACGGATCGATGGCGGACAAGGCGTCGTAGGGTTCCACCACGGCTCTTCTTTCTTGGGTGCTTCGGTCTGGTTGGTTACCTCCGAAGCTAGAGAGAAGAGCCTTTATCGTTCCGGGAGTTCACCGGTTCCACGCCGTCGCCGGGGTGGGCCACCGTGAACCGTCCGGGCTTGTCCTCGGTCAGCCAGCCCCGCTCCACCAGCCGTTTCAGCTTCCCCCGCGTCCCCTCGATCTTTCCGGTCACCGCGGGCAGCCCGATCCGCGGCACGATCTGCTTGGCCTGCATCGGTTTCTCGGCGTCGGTAAGGACCTCGATGATGTCCCGGTAGACATCCGGCAGCACCGCAGCCGACAGCCCCTGGCGCCAGTGCGGCACTGTGATCGCCCCGACCACCCGCCCCCCGGGGTGCACCGATTTCTCCGGCTCCACGCCGCTGGCCACCGGTGCGGTCGCTCCGGACCCGTTCAGATCCATGATCACCTCGGCCACCGTCTCCCGGGCGATCCGCAGCCGCGACCATGCCTCCCGCTCGTCCTCCAGACGGGCCGTCAGTCGGGCGAGCTCCGCTTCGAGCGCCTCCACCTGGGCTCGGGCCGCCGCCTCCCGCGCCTCCAACTCCCCGATCAACGACCCCATCAGCGTCGCCTCCTCCACCCACACGGTAGAGACCCGACCACGCCGCCGCCCCTCATGCGCAGTCTTACGTCAGCCCGCCCGCTCATAGGTAAGGACGGTCTTCGGGTGGTTGCCGATCTTGCGTAGGCGCAGCGGGCCGTCCGAGGACTTCACGTCGAAGGAGTACTTGGTCTCCTCCGGCGGGCAGGTGAAGGTCCTGGTGCCCTGATCGAGCTTGAAGTTGCTCACGTAAAGGTCGTACTGGTTGATGCCGAAGACAGCGCCGCTGCCCTTGCATCGCGGGCCGGTGCGGGACTCGATGACCACGCGTGCGGATCTGCCCGGCTCGGCCTGGTGGATGGTCAGCTCCTGGCTGCCGTCCGTGGCTCGCCACCGGCCCACGAACCAGGGGTGGATGGGCTTGTACTTCGCTGCCACCTCGGCGAATCCGGAGCCTTTGCGCCAGGTCAGCGTGGTGGTACGCAGCATGCCGCTATCGACGAAGTCCACTCGGGCGCCACCGTCGCGGATGCGGGCCTTCGGCCAGGCGATGTAGTTTTTGGTCGGGTCGGTGGTCCAGGAGGAGAGGTCCCCGGTGGCGACGGCCGCGATCACTTCCTGCGGTTCTTCGCCGTCCCTGCAGTACGCGCCGAAGCCGGCTGCGAGCCACACGGTGTCCCGGTACGCCTTTGCCCTGATGCCGTGGCACGGCTTGGTGCCGGTCTCATAGACCGTCTTCCGGGCGGACCAGGCGTCGTCAGAGGCGCTGCGATGCTGTGCCTGCAGGCCGCGGCGAGTGAAGCGGAGGGACACCTGCCGGCCGTCGGACAGTTCGAGGACGGTGTGGTCGTCGTCGTGCTCGACGACCCGTGAATCAGGCTTGTCCTCGGGTTCGCGGTGGGACTTCGTCTGCTTCGCGCTGCTGCCGGACGGTCCCTTGTCCGATTGCTCGGCGCAGCCGCCGACGGCTGCGCCGAGCATCAGCACCGCTACCGCCCACGCCGCTGCGCTCTTCGTTCTCATGCCGTGTCAGCTCCCCTGTACGCCGCGCCGCGATGCCCGGGCCGGTGGGTGGCACGAACTCGGCGATGGTAGTCGGTGGGCGGCCCGCCCCGCTCGGCCCCCGACACGGTGCGGCCCCGGCGGTTCCGTCACTCGTCGAGGACGGTGGCGACCGCACCCGGCCCGGGCCGCCGCCTCCCGCGCCTCCAACTCCCCGATCAACGACCCCATCAGCGTCGCCTCCTCCACCCACACGGTAGAGACCCGACCACGCCGCCATCACCCACAACCACGATCTCCCAGATCAAACCATCGGGGTTGTCCCCGGAAGAGAGCTACACCCATCCACGATCAGCACACCGTCTGGGCAGCCGAGCTGTTCGGCGACGTAGAGCTGCACGTCGTCCCGCAGCGTGTCGGGGTCCCAGGATGCACCGTTGAGCAGATGCTGAAATCCAGCAGGGCCGCGGTGGCCGGCGTACTCGGCCAGTTGCCAGCCGTTCTTCCGCTCCACCGGCGCCAGCAGTCCCCGCACGTAATCACGCATCCGCCACCGCAGATCCACCCGCGAGAACCGGCCCGCCACCCTCGCGAACACCGACTCCAGCTCGGCCGCCCACAGACCCGCCTCGTCCATCCCCACCATGCCCAGGACAACGAAACCAGCCAGCTCAGGCAACGATCTCTGACTGGAGTACTAGGCGGAGTGCCAGCCGCCGCGAGATGCCTCGTGGTCGGTGTGGTGGCGGTCGGCGTCGGGGAGCGCTGGGGCTCGCCGAGGGAAGTTCTTGGGCAACTCTCGCTTCAAGGCGCGGGGAGTCTCTATCGGCAGCGGTTATGACTCCCGGCCCTTCCGCAGCGAGAGGCGAAGCAGCGAAAGGGAATTCCTATCGCCACGCCGGATATTCCTATTAGACCTTAGCTGGGCCTCGAAATAGGGTTCGATGACGACAGGCGATTGCGGCCGCCGACAGTACGGTCGGGAATCGATGCCGCCAACCCGCGCCTTAAATGGAAACCAATAGGAGTGTCGTGCTGCAGAACAGGACTATCCGTCGTCGCTTCGGGGCAGGAGTTGCCACTCTCGTCGCCGCAGCCATGATTGGCACTGTGACGTCCGCGTCGGCGGCGGCTGCTGACCGGACGCACGTGCAAGTAGAGGCGGCGCCTGCGGTGGCCTCTGCGGATGCGATACAGATCTTGCGGAATGCCGTGGTTCATATCGCGGAACGTGAGTCAGCTGCGGATACGGGCTCTGCCGCCGTACGCTCTGACAGCCTTGCTGACATCAGTGACGAGAAGGGTATAGCTGCACTTGAGCAAGCGTTCGACATTATTGGCTCAATTCCCGAGTCGCTGATCCAGCGCATCGAGACGGGCGACCAGGGAGCGGTCCAGGAGGTGGTGGATTTCCTGAATTCTAAGCCTGCCACACGTGGATGGTTTAGCTGCGTAACTGGAGTGGCGAAGTTCGCCGCCGAGAACGGAATCGGCATCGCCAAGGTGTACAAGATTACCAAGGGGGGCAAGAAGGTAATCAAGGCTGTCTGGGACTACATCAAGCACAAGAAGCGTCCTACTGGCATCGATGAAGACATCGTTAATCTTATAGTTAACTCGACGGGGCTTCCAGCGCTTGCAGAGGCGTGCTTGTAGGCTGACGAGAGGAAGTGGGCGCCGTGAATGGCGAATCAAAGATTCCGGCCTCTGAATCGGATAGCGAACTTGGGGCCCTAGCCGGAGGCGCTCTCTATACGGCCATGTTCCTTCTGGTGGCTTACATGCCTGCCACCTTTATCGGTGAACTCATCGGCAATCGGGGTATGCCCACTTCTCCTTGGATCATTGCACCCGCTGTGGCGCTGGTGATCGCCGTCATGCTGCGGTTCGAGCCGTTCCTTGAGGAGCGATCATGGTGGTCTCGAGTTGACTACGGATGGGGGGCGCTCTTGCTCGGTCAGAGTTTCGTACTTCCCATCGTCGTCGCAGTGGTTTGGCCAATTTCCGTCTGGCCGTGGCTACCGCTGGCCGTCCCTACGCTGTTGTCCTTCGTGCCGATCTCATGCGCTATCTGGTCCATCAAACTGTGGCATCGGCATCTTTGGAGAACTCAGCGGCCGCAGTTGGGTCCCTATCGACCCGTTCCACGTATCAGTGGTCAGGGTTCTGAGGATCCCTAAGACCCATTCCCGTAGGGCGGCAGGACGCCCGGCAACGGCCCCGCCGCGCATCCGCACGGCGGGGCCGTTGCCGGGCGCGGCCCGGCGTGTGCTGAGGCGGCCTAGTACTCCAGTCAGAGATCGTTGCCTGAGCTGGCTGGTTTCGTTGTCCTGGGTATGGTGGGGATGGACGAGGCGGGTCTGTGGGCGGCCGAGCTGGAGTCGGTGTTCGCGAGGGTGGCGGGCCGGTTCTCGCGGGTGGATCTGCGGTGGCGGATGCGTGATTACGTGCGGGGACTGCTGGCGCCGGTGGAGCGGAAGAACGGCTGGCAACTGGCCGAGTACGCCGGCCACCGCGGCCCTGCTGGATTTCAGCATCTGCTCAACGGTGCATCCTGGGACCCCGACACGCTGCGGGACGACGTGCAGCTCTACGTCGCCGAACAGCTCGGCTGCCCAGACGGTGTGCTGATCGTGGATGACACCGGCTTCATCAAGGAGGGCACCGCTTCAGCCGGTGTCCAGCGACAGTACTCTGGCACTGCAGGCCGTACCGAGAACAGCCAGGTCGGAGTCTTCGCCGCCTATGCCTCGCCCAAGGGCCGGGCACTGGTAGACCGGGAGCTCTACCTGCCGAAGTCCTGGACGAGTGACACGGACCGGTGCCGGGCGGCGGGCATTCCGCAGAACCGACGGTTCGCGACCAAGGGCGAGCTGGCCCGCGTGATGATTCTGCGGGGCCTGGCCTCGCCCTTGCCCATTGCCTGGGTGACCGGCGACTGTGCCTATGGCCAGGAATGGCGCATGCGCCGCACTCCGTCTTCTGGCCACTCGGGGAAGTACAAGCCCGGGTCCCAGGCCAGGGAGTACACGGCGTCGCCGAGAAGGATCGCGGTGCGCTCGGCCTGCTGGACTCGGAGCGGCAGCAGTTCCTTCTCCGCCCATGCCCGGAGCCGGTCCTGCACGGCGAGCGCCGCGGCGGCCTCGGGGCTCGGTTCGTCGTCGGCATGCTCGGCCCCGGCGACGCTGATGGTCTGCTCGGAGCCAAGGAGGTAGCCGAGAGCAGTGTCGACGACCTTGGAGGCGACCCGAGTTCACGGCGCTCCAGCCCCGGCTCGTCGTCACCCGTGACAGGGGTAGCGCCGAGGTATGCCCAAAAGCCGCCAGATCCTGATCTTGGTGTCCTATGCGGTCGCGCCGTCACCCATTCGGCCGAAGGTCGTTGGTGCTGGTACCGACTGATCTCTGGGCCTGGGGCGGGACTTGTGACCTCGATCGAGCGGACCGCGTATCCGCGATTCAGGCGGCTGATCACCGCGCATGAGCTGCATCTCTTCTTCGCTCCGACGCGGGAGGAGGCCGCGTGGGCCGCCGAGCGGATGGACTCTGACGGCCGTCAGCTCGCGTTGCTGCTGGCACTGAAGTCGTACCAGCGGATGGGCCGGTTCCCGAAGTCGGACGAGTATCCGGCGATGGTGGTCGACTTCGTCCGCCGTACGGTCGAGCTGCCGGAGGGCACGCTCCCACTGTACGAGACGGGCCGCACCGCTGAGCGTCAGCGTGCGGAGGTGCGGCAGCGGGTGGGGACGAAGTACAGGCAGTCCCAGGCCCGGCAGATCGCCGAGGCGGCGATCCGCAAGGAGGCCGTGTCGAAGAACCGGCCCGCCGACCTGATCAATATCGCGTTGGAGAAGGTGGTGGCGGCCGGGCTGGAGCTGCCGGCGTTCTCCACCTTCGACACGATGGCCTCCACGACCCGCACGGAGGTGAACACCTCGATCTACTGCGGCATCCACGACCGGATGAGCCTCGCCGAGCAGGCGGGGATGCTGCGGCTGTTGGACGAGCGTGACAGCGACGGCACCACGCGGTTCAACCGGCTGAAGCAGACCGCCCAGGGCCCGAGCTGGTCGCACTTCAAGCGCCTGTTCACGCACATGGAGTGGCTGGACGAGCTCGGTGACACCGCGGTGTGGGTGGACGGCGTCGCCGCGCCGAAAGTCACCGACTTCGCCGGGGAAGCGGATGCGGCGGACGCCTCCGAACTGCGGGACTACGCGACCATGAAGCGGATCGCGCTGCTGGCCTGCCTCGCCCACAAGGCCCGGACGCGGGTACGGGACGATCTGGCGACGATGTTCTGCGAGCGGGTCGCCATGAAGATCAAGAAGGCCAAGGAGGAGCTGGAGGAGATCCGGCTGGCCGAGCGGGAGATCGTCGAGGCCCTGATCGGGAACTACCGCACCGTGCTCAAGAACCTCGACGACGGCGGCCCCGCCCAGGAAGCGCTGGCGAAGGCCGCGGCGATGACCGCCGAGGCCGTGAAGGCCCTGGACGCGCTGGACGAGGCGGCGCCGGTGGAGGAGGTCGCCCGGCGCCTGGGAGGCGAGGTCTCCCCGGCCGTGCTCGCCCTGGCGAAGGCCCAATTGGTGCAGGCCGGCGGATTGGGGGCGGTCACCAAGGCGGTGGAGGTCTTCGGCGGATTCGCGGGGCAGTACGAGAGAATCGAGAAGGTCGCCGCGCATCACGGCAACTTCTGGGAAGTGCTGCTGTACGGTCAGCTCGGCCGGGACCGGTCGGTCATGTTCGACCTGGCGGAGAAGCTGGAGTTCACCACCACCTCCGAGGACGGTCGGGTGCTGGCCGCGCTCGCGCACGCGATGCGCCACGAGAGCGCCCGCGGCGAGTACATCAGCGCGCTCGGCGAGCATGGCAAGCAGATCGACATCTCCTTCGCCACACAGAACTGGCGCAAGGCCGTGCTCGACAAGACGCGGCCGGGCCGGTTCGCCCGCAAGCACTTCGAGGCGATGGTCTTCACCCACCTCGCCGAGGAGCTGCGCACCGGGGACGTCGCCGTGGTCAGTTCGGAGGAGTACGCCGACTGGTCCGAGCAGCTGCTCGCATGGGAGGACATCCAGGAGAAGCTGGCCGACTACCTCGTGGAGGTCGGGCTGTGCGAGGAGGGCGAGGCGAGTGCTTTCGACGCGGGCTCCTTCCGCCGACAACTGGAGGACAAGCTGCGCGGCGCCGCCGCGGCGGCCGATGCCGGGTATCCGGACAACGAGGGCCTGGTCATCGCCCCCGAGACCGGCATCCCCTCACTCAAGCCGCACCGTTCCGAGGGGCAGCGGCCCTCGGCGAAGCGCCTGGAGCAGGAGGTCAAGGCCCGGATGCCGGAGCGCACGCTGATGGGGATCGTGGCCCGCACCGCATACTGGGTGGAGTGGTGGCGCCGCTTCGGCCCACCGTCGGGCAACGACCCCAGGCTGAAGGACCCGTTCGGCCGCTACGTGCTGACCACGTTCGTCAAGGGCACCAACATGGGCCCGTACGAGGCGGTCAGGCACATCCCCGGGGTGTCCGGGCACGAGCTGTCGTACGTGGCCAACCGGCACTTCTCCATCGCACTGCTGAACGAGGCCGTCGCCGACCTGGTCAACGTGCACGCCCGCCTCGACATCTCCCAGGCCTGGGGCGACGGCACCGCCGTGGCCGCGGACGGCACCCACATGGACACCTACCTCAACAACCTGCTCGCCGAGACAAGCGTGCGCTACGGCAAGGCGGGCGGCATCGCCTACCACCACATCTCCGACACCTACATCGCGCTGTTCACGCACTTCATCCCATGCGGGGTATGGGAGGCCGTCTACATCATCGAGGGCCTCCTCAAGAACACCAGCGAGGTCAAGCCGACCACCGTGCACGCCGACACACAGGGCCAGAGTGTGCCCGTTTTCGCCCTGGCGCACCTGCTGGGCTTCGACCTGATGCCCAGGATCAGGAACTGGAAGGGCCTGACCTTCTACCGCCCGTCCAAACAGAGCAGTTACGTCCACATCGACTCGCTGTTCGGTGAGCCGGGCAGACACGTCATCGACTTCGACCTGATCGAGTCCCAGTTCCGGCACCTGATGAAGGTGGCCGTGTCCGTGCGCGAGGGCGCCATCTCCTCCTCAACCCTGCTGAAGCGGCTGCGCTCGGGCTCGCACAAGAACTCCACCTACACCGCGTTCCGCGAGGTCGGCCGTGTGATCTGCACGGTGCAGCTGCTGCGCTACCTCACCGACGCGCCGCTGCGCCGGCGGGTGACGGCTGCGACGAACAAGGTCGAGTCGTTCAACCGGTTCTCCCAGTGGGTCGGCTTCGGCAACCAGGGCGTCCTCGCCGACAACGACCCCATCGAGCAGGAGAAGGCGATGAAGTTCAACGCCCTGCTCACGAACGCGGTGATCTTCCACAACGCCCTGGACATCGCGGAGATCGTCCGTCAGCTCCTGGAGGAGGGCTGGGAGATCGACCCGGAGGACCTGGCCCACATCTCCCCGTACTTGACTGAGCACATCAAGCGGTTCGGCGAGTACTCCACCCACGAACTCGGCATCCAGCCCGGCCCGTACGACCCCAAGCTCGACGTCGACTTCACCCAGCTCCGTGACCGGGACCTGCGAGCCGAGGGTTTCGGCACAGCGGCCTGACCGGGCAGGGGAGAGACTCGCTACGCATGGCTGAATCGTCGGCTCCGGGGCCGGTTCCCTACCGGCCCCGGAAGAGTACGCTCGATTACGTACCGTGAGCTGTCCAGGCTGGATGGAACTGGCCACAGCGGCGACTCCGGCGGACAGACGCGAATCGAGGCGACATCCGAACGTTCCGTCAGCGGGCATGACACGGCTCCTTGAGCCAGCCCTCATCTAGGCTCGCCTCTCGTGCGTTCACGGCGTGCCCGGCCCCCGCTCGTTGCCGCGTGTCCGGGAGGCGACGGAACGGACATTCGATGTCTGTCACCCGCCATGGCGTCCTCGCCTCCCAGGCCGTGCTCGACCTGGCCTGGCGTGCGGACGGTTTCGACGTCCTCGAACTGCTGCATGATCTGACCGGACATGTGGTCGGCCAGCTGGGTGTGCACTCCGCCCTCACCATCCTCGACGAGACCGGCCAGGTCGACTACCTCACCGCCTCCGACGAAACGTGCCGGCGTCTGGAAGAAGACCAGATCGAACTGGACGAAGGTCCCTGCCTGGACAGCACCCGCACCAGCAAGGCGCTGGCCCCGGCCCTGCTGCACACCAGCGTCGCCCACCAGCGCTGGCCCCGCTTCACCCCCCGCGCCCTGCGCGCTGGCATCACCAGCGTCGCCGCCGTCCCGCTGCGCACCCCCCACCATCCGCTCGGCTCCCTCAACCTGCTCAGCACCGCGCGCGTGCCCACACGGGAGGACCTGCGCCTGGCGCAGGCGCTGGCCGACGCTGCCGGGATCAGCCAGCACCACCGGCAGGCCCTGCTCGCCAAGGAGGAGATCATCGGCCAGCTGGAGACCGCCCTGGAATCCCGCATCGTGATCGAACAGGCCAAGGGCGTACTCGCCTCGCAGCTGGGCATCGACATGGACGAGGCATTCGCCCGGCCGCGCCGCCACGCTCGTTCCCGTCAGCAGAAACTCACCGTGCTGGCATCCAACGTTGCGCACGGAGACATCCCGGCCGACCTCACCATGACACCGTGACATGCCCCGCGACGACCGGGACGGCGCCACCGGCGACGCCCCTCTCCCTCATGACGGCCTGACCGCATTCCTGGCCCGCGCGCACCTGGCCGCCCGCAACGGACACGGCGCGGAGTGCGCCGTCCCGCCCGGCGCCGCCCGCCAGTTCGGCCTGGACGCTCTCACCCTGAACATGCTCGCCCACGACGGCCACCTCGAACTGCTGTGGTGCGACCCTGACACGGGCCTGGGCCCCGACCTGGACACCCTGCAATACACCCTGGGCGACGGCCCCACCCTCGAAGCCGCACAGCACGACCACCCGGTGATCGAACCAGACCTGCCTGCCACCGACCCGGCCCGCTGGCCCCTCTTCCTGCCAGCCGCCGCCCGCACCCCCCTCCGTGCCGTCACCGCCACCCCGCTGCGACTCGGCGCCGCCACCATCGGCGTCCTCACCGGCTACCGCACCACCCCCGACCCCCTCACCACTGCCCAACTCCACGGCCTGGACCATCTGGGCCGCACCCTGCTCCTCCTGCTCTACACCGAACTGACCACCCCGGCCAGCACCCGCGGACCGGGCACCGGACTGCGGCTGTACCGCGCCGAAATCCACCAGGCCACCGGCTTCCTCGCCAACCGACTCGGCATCCCCCCGGGCCAAGCCCTCTACCTCCTGAGAGCCCACGCCGCCACACACGACCAACCCCTGCCACACCTCGCCCGCGCCGTCCTCACTCGCCGCCTGCCCCCCGACACCTTCAAACCCCAGTAGCCACCACGACAGCCCCAAGGCACCCGCACACTCCACACCCCTGGAACGCCCACACGCACGACCGACGCCGCATCCGCTGCCTGTCGGCAAAGGAACCTTTGCCGACAGGGGCGACGACGGTCCAATGGACCCGGCGATTCCGGAGCCTGACGGCAGCTCAGATCCAATGAGATCCGATGGCGGTTGGCGACAGGGTTAGATGACACCCGAGGTCCGATGCGCCGGCAGAAGCGAGGAACAGCGTGGCCAATCTGGTCTACAAGCGGGTGTCGACCGACCAGCAGTCGACCGACCGCCAGAATCTCGTCCTGGACGAGGCCGGGATCAAGGAACCGGTCGTCTTCGAGGAGGAGGCCGGCACCTCCAGTCGACTTCACCCGCTCCAGCGGCCGAAGTTCGGCACGCTACTGGAGTACGCGCGACCGGGCGACACCGTGCACGTCTCCGAGATGTTCCGCCTCGTACGCGGCACCGTGCACATCCTCGACGTGCTCGACGTCCTGCACCGCGACCACCTCGCCCTGCGCATCCACGACGGCGCGTTCTCCGGCATGGATCTCACCGCCCGCCACCCGCGCACCGGCGAGCTGCTGTCCACCGTGAAGTTCATGGTGCAGACCCTCGCGGCCGCCGGGGAGCTCCAGCGCGATCTCCAGCGGGAGCTGACGTACAACGGGCTGCGGGCCGCTGCGGCGAAGGGCAACAAGGGCGGTCGCCGTCCCGCTGTCCCGGCCGCGAAGGTCGACGACATGCGAACCGCGTACCTGGAGAGCCGGTCCATCGCCGCCCTGGCTCGCGAGCACGGCGTCAGCCGCGGCGCCGTCCGTACGGCCGTCGCGGACCTCCTGCCCGAGCACGTCGCCGCCAACAAGAGTGCCCCGGCCCCGGAAGCGCCCGTCACCCTCGATATGCCCGGCAAGGTCGCCGACTTCCTCCGCGCCACCGAGCTGGACGACGCCGAGCGAGTCTCGCTCGCCTACGGCCAGGCCGTACGACGCGGCGCGGGCTACACCCTCCGCGTTACCGCCACTCCCGCGGTCCACCGCCAACTCCTCGACCGCTGCCAGCCTCTCGACGGCACCGCGGCGATCCCGGCCCAGCGGAAGGCCTGCCGCGAGTACGAGAACCGCGTCAACGCCCTCGGGGCTCACACCCGGAGCTGAAAAGACCCACCAAGATCAAGCTCTGGCGGCTTTTGGGCTTACCTCGGCGCTACCCCTGACAGCGGTGAGTTGCCCGGCCTGGTTGGAGTCGTAGGCGGCCAGCATCCGGTACGCGACAAGACGGCGCAGCTCCTCGTCCGGTACCCACAGCCGGTCAGGCTCGCCCACTCGTTGCGGCGACCGGCACGGCGTGGGTCGGCCATGGCTGGCCCGTAGACGAGCCAGCTCCATACGTCAGTGATCAGGTCGCGCAGGCGCACGGGCCCCTCCAGGCGGAGGCTTCGCGGCACGGGCGCCGACGCAGCGGCTTGACGGACGAGAACGGCTCCACCTTCGCGCGGTATTTGGCCCCATGACGGCTCTGATGGGCTTGATCGACAATGGACATCGGCCCCACGCCGAACGGGACTGGCCTGCTGCGAGGGTGGGGCCCAAAATCTCTGGAAGCGACTCCCACAGAAGGGCAGTGGGGCCGAAGCTCGTGCACGAATTGAGCCAGGACCGCTCCCTAAGAGCTCGTAACACGATCATGGGCGGGCTTTCTTGAGGCGTCTCCAGCAGATGAGGCCGCAGGCCAGGGAGACGAAGGCGTTGTGCAGGTCGAGGCGTCTTTCCCAGCGAACGGCCAGGCGCTTGAAGTGGTGCAGGAGCGAGAAGGTCTGCTCGACGACGTAGCGGAGCTTGCCCAGGTCCTTGATGTTCGGGGCGCCCTTGCAGGAGATCACCGGCAGAATGCGGCGTCGGCGCAGCTCACGCCGGTTGAGGTTGCTGTCGTAGCCCTTGTCGCCAAGCAGCGCGTCGGGGCGCTTGCGCGGACGGCCCGGCTTCCCGGCGACGGGCAGGATGCCATCGACCAGGGCCAGGGTCTGGGTGACGTCGTTGACGTTGGCCGCGGTGGTGATGACCTTGAACGGGGTGCCCTTCCCATCACAGATCAGGTGGTGTCTACTGCCCGTCTTCCCGCGGTCGACCGGCGACGGGCCGGTGGCCTCGCCCCCCTTTTTTGCGCGGATGTGGGAGGCATCCACGCAGGCCCGCGTCCAGTCCAGGGCGTCGGCCGCATGGAGTTCGGCGAGCAGGATGCGGTGCAGCGTCTCGAAGACGCCAGCCTCGTGCCACCGGTCCAGCCGACGCCAGCAGGTCTGTCCCGAGCCGAACCCCAGCTCCAGCGGCAGCAGTTGCCAGCTGATGTCGTTGTAGAGCACGTACAGGACGCCCTGCAGGCACCGCCGGTCATCCACCGGCTTCGGGCCGGGCGCCCTCTGCGGCCAGGGCGGCAGCAACGGCTCGATCAGCGCCCACAGTTCATCCTCCACGATCCACGGCCGACTCCCCACACCTCACGAACGGCTGATTCGTCGTACCGGTCACGCCCCACCAGCACACATCCACAAGATCGTGTTACGAGCTCTTAAGGTTGGAATGGCCCTGATCTGCGAAAACACTCCCGTAGTTGGGTATGTGGTGGAACTTCATCGGCCGTACCCAGGCCGACATCGAACAGGCCCGCACCGACTGGATGACGGGCACGCGCTTCGGCGAGGTGAAGCGCTACGAGGGGCGGCCACTGCCCGCCGCGGAGCTGCCGCCGGTGGCGTTGAAGCCGCGAGGTCGCGTGCGCTGACCTGCGGGTACGTGGGCGAGTGGCGCTTCGGAACGGTGGGCGAGGGCGACCGGTGGGGTGACTGCCGAACCTTAGATTGTCGCCGCCACTGACAGCCCGCTCTCCGCAGTGGGCGCGCGGCTGCTCCGGTGTGCGGTGGCGACCTCGGCGGGCCCGTGGCTGGACTCTGTTCAGGCGTTCCACCATGCGCCGACCGGGAGCTGCCCGGCCTGTCCGACGGCGAGCGGCGGCGCGTCCGCGAGGATCGGCTGCGCGAGCACGCCGCTGGCGAGGCGGAGGACCTCGCCTGGCGGCAGGAGCAGGCCCGCGCGGAGCAGGCCCGCCGGGATGCGGCCCGTGTGGCAGCGGCGCAGCGGGCGGAGGCCGAACGTGCGGCCGCGGGCTAACGGGCGTCGAGGGCACGGCGCGGGCACTCACCGAAGACAGGCGGATCGGTGCCGCCTGTGCGTTGGCGGTGTCGGCGTTGAGGACCTCATCGAAACCGCCGTTGGGCACGGCGGTTTCGGTGAGGTGGCCGTCGTCTCCGGTGTCCCAGAATCGCCAGGTCTGGGCGGGCGTCCCGTTGCGGTTCGCCACCGCCCGTGGCAACACGGTGGCCTTACCGACACCGGCTGACCGCGAGCTCGCCGTCGGCGACGCCGGAGCTTCCGCACCGGTGGGGATGTAACGCCAGGGTCCTCTCCGTCCAAAAACAGTCGTACGCAGCATTGGTGATGATTGATCAGGGTGCCGAGGAGAGTGATGGGGACCGAGAGCAGGAGCAGAGGCGGGCCGTCCGGGGGCGGGCTGCGGGATCCGCAGGCGTTCGAGGAGTTCTACCGGCGGCATGTGGACGCCGTGACGCGGTTCGTGGCACGGCGGGTGAGTGATCCGCACACCGTCGCGGATCTCACCGCCGATGTCTTTCTCGCGGTGGTCGACTCGGCTGATGGGTATCGGCCCGGGCGCGGGAGCGAGGCGGCCTGGCTGTTCGGCATAGGCCGCAATGTGGTGCGCGCCGAGTACCGGCGCAGTTCGCGGCAGGCCGGGCTGGGCGCGCGGATTGCGGGGCGGCGGCTGCTCGACGACGACGACATCGCGCGGCTGGAGGAGAAGCTCGACGCCGAGCGGGGCGGACGGCGGGCCCTTGAGCTGCTCGCCGAGCTGCCCGAGAGCGAGCGCGCCGTGCTCGAACTCGTCGCCGTCGACCAGCTGACCGTCAGCGAGGCGGCGGCGGCCCTGGGGACCACCCAGGTCGCCGCCCGCGTACGGCTGCACCGCGCGCGCAGAAAGCTGCGTGGTGCCGAGGAACTCGCGGGGGAGCGGCAGGAGGTGCCCCAGGCCGGGCACCACAAGCCGGTCGCGCGCACGCGCCAGGACGAACGCGCAGGGCACGCCGGGCAGGCGCGGCAGGCCGAGTCACGTACCACCACGATCGCTTACGCGGGGGGAGAGTCATGAGCACCCAGACATTCGAGGACCGGCTGCTGGAAGAACTGCAGCGCGAGGCACGGCTGCAGGGCGCAGGGGCGGACTCGCGGTCCGCTGTGGTGCCGGTGCGCCGGCGGTTGGTGACGCCGGTGCGGGCCGGTGCGGTCCTGGCGGCCTGCGCGGCGGCGACCGTGGCGGCGATCGTCGTGCCGGGGGGCGATGGAGGTTCGTCGGCGTATGCCGTGGAGCGGCTTCCCGGTGGTCAGGTGCGGGTCACCGTCAACGATCTGACGCTCGACACCGGCGAGCAGGACGCGCTGGCCGACAAGCTGCGCGCGGCCGGGGTCCGGGTGTCGGTGGACGAGCTGCCCAAGGGCAAGGTCTGCGACATGCCGCGGGGCAAGATGATCGGCAACACCGTCATCAGCCTTCTCAACGCCGAGCGTCACGACAAGGGCGACGGCGCCGACGGGCGCGAGAAGGTGAAGCCCGGCCCGGCCGGGATGCGCGAGGGCAAGCCCGGCGGACCGTACGCCAAGGTGTGGAAGCTGGTCTTCCACCGGGGCGACACCATGGTGATGGAGCGCGGCACCGGGTTCTACGCCGGCAATGACATGGCCTCCACGAGCTTCTACGGCATCCGGGGCAAGGCAGCACCCTGCGAGCCGGTCCCGAGCCCGCGGGGGAGCAACTGACCAATCGCCGCGCCGTTCCCGCCCGGTCCTGCACCGGGCGGGAACGGCGCGGCCCTCTGCGGGACGAGCGGGGATCTTCCTGCCCGACTCCGTTCGGACCGCCCGGACCCGTGAGGGGCCGCACACCGGGCTGGCCGGTCGGCAGCCGGGGGGACCCCTGCCCAGCCCTCGGGGCTGCGGGACAGGAACTGCTCGATGCAGGGAGGCGGGTGCAGGACGTGCCCGTCATGCGTGGCGAGCACCATGTTCAGGCACGGCGCGGGGCCGACGATGGGCAGCTCGCAGGCGGTGGCGACGTCGTGGTGGTGTACGTCTTCTTCGCGATGCCGGCCAGTCCGGTCCACATCCGTGCTTCCACAGGAGCCCCCTGCCGTCTGCCGATCCGATCACCGCCCCCTGCCACGGAGGCTGAGGCCGTGTCAGGCAGATGATCAGCCAGCGTGCGGCGGGGGAGGAGCCGGGGTTCAGACGATGGCTGGCTGCGGGGCATCGACGTGGTTGTGCAGGGCGTCAGTCTCGCCCAGGGCCGCGTCCAGGCGGGCGACGATGGCCTGCCCCGGCCGGGTGCGGGTCCCGGCCCGGTGCCGCGCGGGTAGAAGTCACGCGGCGAGCGCGGCGGGCTCACCCAGTTGGGCGGCCGCCGTCCGCCACGCGCTGGTCACCGCGGTCCGGGCACGCGCTGTCCGTACGGCACGCTCGCCGGTCAGCTCCAGTGCCGCGCCCACATGAACGTGCAGACGCGGGCGGCGCACGGGAGCGGTGAGGAGTCCCGCGAGTTGCTTCATGGTGTGGCCGGAGGTGATCCGCCGGGCCCCGGCCTGGCCGACGGGCACCACGGGGGCGCCGGTGCGCTCGGTGAGTCGGGCCAGGCCGCTGTGAAAGGCCCCGGGAGCGGCTTCCGCGGCGTTGCGGCGTCGGGGGAGCCCGCCCTCGGCGTAGATGAGGACCATCCGTTCCTGCTCCAGGGCGTCGGCTGCCGCATCCAGCGCGTCCGCGGCGCGCCGGTCCGCGCGGATGACGGGGACGTGTCCTTCCCGGGCGAGGGCACGGCCGAGCAGCGGGACGCGCCACAGCCCGGCGGCCGCCATGATGACCGGCTCGGCGCCGAGGCGGCGAAGGGCGGCGATGACGATGGCCGGGTCCGCGAGGGAGGTGTGGTTCGCGGCGATGATACTGCCCGGCGCGAGCTCGGCGCGGGGGTCGGCGGTCACCGACAGGCGGCCGACGGCGGGGACCAGAAGGTCGGCGATGCGGCTGAGCATGAGTGGTCTCCCGGCTTCCACGATGTTGATCTTCATCGTCGGTGGCGGGCGCGGTCCGGGCGTGAGTCGGCGTACTCATCTTCTGGCCGCCGGGCTACCCAGTGCCGCGGGTGCAGAGCCGGGCGGGGCGCACGGCTGCCGCACGGGAGGCGCCTTGACGACAACGTGGATGAAAATGCCGTGCGCCCGTGAGTGCGGCCTCGTGATCGCCAGAGTCCGCGATCAGCGAGATTGTTTGACCTCCCGGTGTGCGGCTTGGAGGAGTTGGAACACCTGCTGCTCTCCCCCCGGACATGTCGGGGTGCCGGCGGGCGGGTCAGCTCTTGCCGTCCTCGGCCCAGGTGATGTCCATCTCGTCGATGAAGTAGCGGCCGTCGAAGCAGAGGAAGACCTTGGAGGTGGTGTCGTTGTCCGCCATCCAGGTCTTGTTCCACTGCACGACGGTGCCGGCGCCGTCGCGCCTGGGGTAGTAGAGGCCCTCGCGGCGCTGCGGCTGGTTGTAGAAGCCGTGCCCGTTGGCCAGCCGGTGCGGCGTCCTGACGAGGGCGCCGCTGACGTCGGCGAAGAGTGCGGCGGGGAAGTTGGTGCGGGCGACGAGCTTCGGCGGGACGTAGTGGACGTCGACCTCGTCGCCGTCGACGTAGCGGGCGGGCTCCCCGGGCAGCCGGTGGAAGGCCTTGCGCACGGCACCCGCACCCTCATAGCTGTCGGTGAAGGCCACGAGACGTCCCTCGCGGCCCTCCTTGTACCAGTCGCCCTGGGAGTGCTGGTCGAAGTCGAAGGTTGCGATGCGGGTGCCCGGGGCGAGGAGTTCGCCCGGGACCTCCCGGAAGGTGGTCTCATCGAAGATCTGCTCGATGGTCCGCCGGTCCTTCTCGTAGCGGCGGGCCGGCACCCGGACCCGTCCCGTCCCCACCGGCAGGTCGGTGGCCTTGGGTGCCGGAGCGGGTGCGGGCGCCGGCGGTGCGACGGGGGCGGGAGCCCAGGCCGTGCAGGACCGGTCCTCGGCCCCGGCGCCCTTCTCCAGGACCAGCGGTCCACCGGGCCGCTCGGCAGCCGGGTCGGCCAGGCCGAGGAGGCAGTCGGAGGCGTCGTTGAGGGCCATCAGCCGACCGGTGTCACGCTGGACGAAGGCCCGCCACGCCTGCCGCCAGTACGAGGAATCGCTGCCGGTGTCGGAGAATTTGGGCCGCAGGGTGACGGCGGCGCCCCTGCCCGTTCCCTCGGCGGTCAGGTAGAGGCCGGTGGCGGCGTGCCGGATCCGGTGGTTGATCACCCGGAACCGCTCGGCCACCCACCGCTCACCGTCGCCGCCGCTCTCCGGCCCGAGCACCACGGGGGTGCCCTCCGGGCTCCCCGCCGCGGCCCCCGCCACCAGGCCGGGGATGCGGTGCAGCCGTAGTACGAAGGTTTCCGTGGGCCAGTCGACCAGCATCGTGAACAGCCTTTCGGTCATCGAATGTGACGTGACGTCACCACATGATCACCTGATCGGGTGGGGATGCGCCATGGCGCATGGCACACCGCGGGCGCCGCACCAGGAGGCTGTGCTCCGGCACTCGCCGAAGGCCCCTGCGGGCAAAGCAGTCCGCGCAGGCCTTCGCTGTGTCCTTTGACGGTCAAGCCGGACGGCGCGGCGCAACAGCTCCGCCGCCCCGTCGCCGCACGCCCTGAACCGCCGACCGGACATCGCGGCCGCCATCGCACCGCAGCAGGAGAGGAACTGCCCGCGAGCGTCACTGCCCGCGCTCCGAGACCAGGGCGGGCGGCAGGACGTGGCGCTCTGGCCGGCCACACGCTGGGCGCGGGCGCTGGCCGATTGGGTGTTCTGCGAGGCTTCGCGCGGGTCCACCTCGTCGGCCGGGGCATGCTGAACAGACGTGTTTCGGCGAGGATGCCGCGGCTCACGAGGCGTCGGGCGGGCTGCCTCCTTGCGGCTGATGGGCTTGGGGACTTGGCTGATGCGGCGGGCGTCGGTTTCCAGTCGAATGCGGCCAAGTACCGGTTATGGGCGGATTGGTGGCCTCCCCGGGCGACGGTGGGCTGGCTACGGTGCGCGGCATGGGGTGGCAGGGCGCGGGCGCATGGGGCGGCCGGGGCCGTTCGCCGTTCGGGAGGGACGTCGCATGACGCAGCCGGGTGTGTCTCACTTCTACATCGCCTACCGGCAGACGGGGCCGGAGCCGGGCGGCATCGCGGTGCTGGATACGGCCACCGGCCGGATCAGGGCGACCCAGGCCCTGATGGGCAACCGCGGCCTGGCCGCTCCCTTGGGCGGCGCCTCCACGATGCTGTACGTCCTGCCCGAGGGAGGCCACCACGTCAGCACGGTCGCCACCCGGACCCTGGAGACGGACACCCTCTACTCCAGTCAAGAGGGCCCCTGGGCAACCGACGTCGTGGTGAACACCGACGGCAGCCGTCTGTTTCTGCCCCAGGGCCCCGTCGTGCTCAAGGTGGACACCGCCTCGGGGAAGGAGGAGGAACACCCCATTCCCCAGAAGCCCGTCTTCAGTTCCTGGGGCACCATCGCGGTGTCCCCGGACGGCAAACGCCTCTACCTGGGCAGGCAGGGTGGGAACACGAACCAGAAGGTGACGCCCTGTGCACTGGCCATGGACCTACCCGAGCGGACCCAGGAAGGGACCACCGGGCAGGAAGACGGCGCGGAGGAGACAGATCCGGGGCCGGGGCAGGTGGTCGACATCGCCGCCCCCGCGGAGAAGTTCCACGCCGTCCAGGTGCTCCTCGCCGCTGACGGCTCCACCCTGTACGCGTTCGTGCCCCATCAGGCCGACCCGCTGGTCGCCATCGACACCGCCACCCTGACCGTCACCGCCCGCGCCCAGGGCCCCGCCCCGACCGCCCTCGCGCTGTCCCCGGACGGCACCCACCTCTGCGCCGTCCACGCCGACCGCACGGGCAGCATCCTCAACGCCGCCGACCTCACCGAGACCGGCACCTTCCCCAGCGCCCCGGACACAGCCCCGGCCGTCGCCGTCGCCCCCGACGGCACCGTGTGCGTGGCCTACTCCGACCACACCTGCACCGTGATCGCCCCCGACGCCGCAGAGGCATCCGCTACCGCCCGCCTGCCCGGCGCACCGCTGGCCGTGGTGACCGCAGCGGCCAGCGAAGCCGACCCCCAGCCCCAGCCCGAGTACGCCGGGCACTACCACCGCGACGCCATGCCGCGCCGGTACAACGAGTACTCCGGAGGGCACGGCATGTGGTCCACCGACATCACCTGCGAGCAGGGGACCTTCGTGCCTGCCCACGACAAGGTCTACGAGGGCCGCTACACCCTCACCGACGGCGTCGGGGTCTGGCGCAAGGACGTCCTCGGCGGCGGCGAGAACAAGAAGTTCTACCGCATTCCCGCCTGGGACAACCTGATCGTCGACGGCGACGACGTCACCTGGCTGTAGGCGCCTCCATACCCCTGTGTGAGCAGGCCCCCAGCAGCAGGTCTGAAGAAAGCCCTGGCGGACAACGTCGTCGACCTGATGGCCGCGCTGGAGCAGCCCGTCCAGCGCGCACGCGCCTCGCGCGGCGAAGCAGACGTCCACGAGCTCCAGCCGAAACGGCCCGTGAAGAAGACCACCGCCAGAAGACCGCGGCGAAGAAGGGCGCGTCCCGCAAGCCGCCCAGGAGCGCCTGAGCGGGCCACCTGGACCTGCCGCCCGAGCGCCGGTGCCGCCACGGACCCGCAGCCGGACCGCCACCCGGAAAACGGTGAAGGCCCCCTCGAACGAAGGGGCCTTCGTGTGGAGCGCCCGGCAGGCCTTGCACCTGCATTTCCCATCGGGTGGTGGACGTCCTTCCTTGGACCACAGACGCGTGGCCCCCTGCCCTGCAGCGGAGTTACACCAAGATCACACCCCGGCCCCGGGCGGCTTGGCGCCCTCCGCCGTCCGCTTCCGGCGCGCTGCCCGGTGCCTCGGAGGCGGGGCGGCGTGCTGCGGCCGAGCAGCAGCTGCACCAGGACGTGACGGCCAGGGCGTGGGCAGGCGCACGAGTGGGACAAGGTCCGTGCCCGGCAGGCCGCCGCGGCTCAGGCCCGTGCCGAAGCCGCGGCCGCGCGGCCCGAGGTCCTGGTCCCGGCCGCGCCGGTGACGGCCCCGAGCGTGCTGCCCGCTCCCCGTCCCGCCGCCGTCACCCCGGCCCCGGAGTGAAAGCGCGTGGACGTCGACGACGCCGAGCGGGAGGTGGTCTTGGCGGACTTGTCCCGCGAGCAGATGCTCGACTGGCGCACCCGTGCCGCGCATGACCACCAGGTCGTGTTCGACCACATCGACCGGTACGGCGAGGCGTCGGCCAAGCGCCTGTTCACGCGGGTGCAGCGGTTGTCCGGCCTTGTTGGGCATCTGGACCTTGGCTACACGCCGTGGGGGCCTGCGTGAGCGGCGTTGGCCTGGTCCGGGTCGTGGTGGCGCAGTGTGTCGGTGCTGCTGCCGTGTGGCTGGTTTGTGCCGAGAAACCTTCACGGAAATGGGTGCGAATGTTCGAGTTGGGTGATGAGGCCACGCCTGCGGGCGGCGCCTGATTGGATGCCGATGACCGTTGCTCTGGTGGCTCGTTGGGCATGAGTCACGTCGGTGCCGTGCCTGTGGCAGGGCTCGGTTGGCGGGGATGGAGGGCCGAGCGGTGAGTGATCGCAGTGCGATCGAGTGGACCGAGGCGACGTGGAATCCGACCACGGGATGCGACCGCGTCTCAGCGGGCTGCGACAACTGCTACGCGCTGACGCTGGCGAAGCGGCTGAAGGCGATGGGCTCGGCGAAGTACCAGAACGACGGCGACCCGCGCACGTCGGGGCCCGGGTTCGGCTTGACGCTGCACCCGGAGGCGCTCGCCGTGCCGTACGGGTGGAAGAGCCCGCGGACGGTGTTCGTGAACTCCATGAGCGACCTGTTCCACGCCCGGGTGCCGCTTGACTATGTGCGCCGTGTGTTCGAGGTGATGGCGGGCACCCCGCAGCACACCTACCAGGTACTCACCAAGCGTGCGCGTCGGCTCCGGCAGGTCGCCGGCCAGCTGGAGTGGCCGGCGAACGTGTGGATGGGCGTGTCGGTGGAGAGCGCGAAGGAACTGCCGCGCGTGGATGATCTGCGGCAGGTGCCGGCGGCGGTGAGGTTCCTGTCGTGCGAGCCGCTGCTTGGGCCGCTGGACGGGCTGGAGCTCACGGCGATCGACTGGGTGATCGCCGGAGGGGAGTCCGGTCCCGGGCACCGGCCGCTTGACCAGGCGTGGGTGACGCAGATCCGTGACACCTGCCAGACCGCTGGGGTGGCGTTCTTCTTCAAGCAGTGGGGCGGCCGCACGCCGAAGGCCGGCGGCCGTGAGCTGGACGGCCGTACCTGGGACGACATGCCTCAGCAGCTGGTGCTTCCTGCGCGCTAGGAGGCTTCGTCGGCGACGTCCTCGGGGGCGTAGAAGCGCACGGTGCACCCTTCCGGCCAGGAGGTGCGCGCGCGGACCGGGTCGACGCGGAACGCCAGGCCCTGGGCGGCGAGGGTGTCCAGGACCTGGCGCAGGTGCTTGTCCATGTGATTCAGCCGGGCTGCCTGGCTGGAGAGCGTCTCCCGCCGCTGGGCGGTGCCGGCATGGGCGCGCAGTGCGACATCCAGCCGGTCCACGACCGAGGTCTCGTCGAACAGCGACAGGGCGCCTGCCGTCTCGGCGGAGGCGCCCTGACCGCTGTAGTGATCCAGTTTCCAGGTCACGGGGGCCCAGCACTTCAGGCCCGCTTCGCTGTGGGTGGCCAGGACCAGGTGGTACCGGGCACTCTGGCTGCTGACCTTGATGCCGAAGCTGCCTGTGAACAGGCCCTGATCCGTCAGGCCCTGCTGGTAGGCCGTGGCGAAGGCCTCTCTGCGGCCGCGCCGTTCGGTCACGGCGGATGTCCAGTGGGTGCCGCCGAAGTAGGGGGTCATGGTCTTGTCGTAGCCCTCGCGCTGGCAGAAGCGGTGCAACTCGTTCGTGAAGAGGGTGAACAGCACCTCGTCACGTGGTCCGGCAAGGCACTGCCTGATCAGCGAGAACGGTGCGCTCTTCAGGCGGAACGGGTCGATCAGCCAGAGCACGGGGGTGTCGGCGCGGCCGCGGTGGGCGAGTGCGGACAGCCGGGGCTGCTGTTCGGCGAAGACGCCGGGCGGCTGCACGCTGATGTTCAGCTGGGGTGATGGGGGCAGCTTGGCCAACTGCCGCTGGAGTTCCTCCACCCGGTCGGGCCGCTCCTCGAGACAGACCAGGTGGAGCTTGTTGAAGCGCCGATGCGCCGTGTGCTCGAGGAAGGTCTTGGCAACCACGACGGGGGAGCCGGGCGGGCCGTCGGTGTAGACACCGGGCCCTGCGAAGGCATCCACGATGGTGGCTTCCGAGAACGTCTGGAGGATCTTACCCATCCAGCACTGCAGGTAATGGCGGTACACGAGGTGTTTCACCTGGGTGTGCGGATCGCTCTTCCAAACGGTCCGCTCCCGCAACTCGTCGACTCTCCGCATGGTTCCCTCCCCTGGCCCCACACCGATCGAGCACACCCAGCGTGACTGCAGGACGACTTGTTGTCTATAACACCAAGTCGGCCAGCCTCAGCCCGAAGGCACCAGCGCTCTCATGGCAAGCCGGAGCTGTCGCTTGCCTCGTCGGGCACACCGATCGTCTGTGGAGTCAACGCCGTTGGCGGCACGCTGAGTTGGGTGGATGGAGGGAGGATGGCGTGCAGGCTGACAAGTGGTAGATCCAAACGGCGGTCCCGGGCAGTGCGGAGTCTGAGGAGCCGCTTGTGCTGCCGTTGGAAGCGATCGAGCTGGGGGCCTTCCGGCAGAGGCATGGAGGCGACACCTTCTGGTGCGGAATCCTGCTCGACCGCTGCGGGCTGCGGTTGACCATCAAGCTGTACACCGACCGGGTCTGCCACTTCGCGCACCATCCCGGCCCTGACGGGCATCTGCAGGTGTGCGGCCGCCGGGCACGCGGCATCTCCCGCGTCGACCACCTGTATGTGAAGGCCGCTGCCGCTGCGTGGCTGCACCACCGTTGCGAGCATGCCGACTTCGAGTTCGCCCGGCCGGAGGGGGCGCCGATCGGCTCGGTCGTGGACATCCAGCTCCCACACCGAGGGCGCCGCCTGCGCGTGCACCTGGACCAGGCGGTGCCCCCGGTGTGGGACGGGCCGAGCGAGCCGGTGCTGGGTCTGTCCGTGCCCGCCGACCGCGGCACCCTCATTCAGCGCTGGTACGTCCACCGCATCCGCCTGGACAGCCAGGGCACGGCGCGGCGTGTCCGCATCGGCACCGAGGCCTTCGTCCGGCCCACCGAGTGGTTCGCGCTGGACGACTGCGAGATGACCGAGCGGGGCCTGTCGACTGGAGCGCTCGAACGGGTCGTCCGTGCGTGCAGCAAGCCCGGCTGACCCGCTGGCCGTCGGGGAATGGCAGACGCCGGACTCACGGGCCCAGGCTCAGGCCCTCCTCCGCCGCCTTGAGGAGGCCCGCACCATCGGGGCCTTGGTCGTGGTGAACAGGGTGAGCAGCACCCTCACCGCAATAGACGGCGTGGACCAGGGGACCCGTACGCGGATCGACGCCGTCCTTGAGGATGCGAGGGTCTGGATGGAGAAGCAGGCCGAACTTCGCCGGCAGACAACAGCGCTGCGGCGAGCACGATCTGATACTTGGAAGCCAGTCGGCCGCGCAGATCAGCCACGTGCTGTGGGTGGAGCCCACCCCGCGCCGCTGCTCGATGGCCTGCCCGGTGACCGGCGAGGCGGCATCCACCCAGGTGACGGCAGCTTCGGGCGTTCGCCGTGGGAATCGGTACATCGGGGCAGGTCCTGTGCGGTGGGCCCTGCGCAGTTGTAGGGCGTGACCGCTGCGTCGACCGCCTGGCGGGCAGTGTTCGGTTTGTCGGCCTGGAGTGGGGTATGGGCCTGGCCGCTCGGCGAAGTGTGGCGTGGGGCATGGCCGGTGCCTGGCCGGATGTGTTCTCCGGGGCGTGCGGGGTGGCGGGTCCGGGGTCCGGGGGTGGCTCCGGGTGGTGGTACGGGTGGGTGTCGCCCGCCCCGGGCCGTACGCGGGAGCGGGGATGGCGCTGCTGGCGTGTGGGCTGCGTCGGTGTGCTCCGCGCGCCCTGCCCGGCGGGGCTTGCCGCGTGATCGTGCACGCGTCACGTTGAACGGTGAACCCTGCACGGGCTGCGGCTGCGGCGAGGCCGGTAGCGGTGGTCCGGTGTTTTCAGCGGGCGCGGCCGGAGGCGAGGTCCAGGGATGGCGGTGCGGGCGGCGGGGCTGCTGGCGACGGTCACGGTGCCGCAGGACGTGCGGGCCCTGCCGCCGGAGGCGCTGCCCCAGCTGGCTCACGAGATCCGCGCCTTCCTGGTGAAGAAGGTATGCGCGGCCGGGGGGCATCTGGGGCCGAACCTGGGGGGTGGTGGAACTCACCCTCGCGCTGCACCGGGTCTTCGATGCCCCGCGCGACACGCTCGTCTTCGACACGGGGCACCAGACGTATGTGCACAAGCTGCTGACCGGACGGCAGGGCTTCGACCGGCTGCGGCAGGCAGGCGGCCTGTCCGGTTATCCCTCACGGGCGGAGTCGGTGCACGACCTGGTGGAGAACTCGCATGCCTCCACGGCGCTTTCATATGCGGACGGGCTGGCCAAGGCCCGCCAGCTGGCGGGCGAGCGGGGCCGCGCGGTAGTGGCGGTCATCGGGGACGGCGCCCTGACCGGCGGGATGGCGTGGGAGGCACTGAACAACCTCGGCGCGGCCCGCGAGCGCCCGGTGGTCGTGGTGGTCAACGACAACGGACGTTCCTACGCCCCCACCGTCGGGGCCCTTGCGAACCGCCTGGCCGACGTGAAGGCCGGCCGAGGAGCAAGGGCTTGCCAGAACCTGTTCACCGAGCTGGGCTTCGCCTACTTCGGACCGGCGGACGGCCACAACACCGCCGAGCTGGAGACCGTCCTGCGCCAGGCGCGGGCGCTGCGCCGTCCGGTGGTCGTGCACGTACTGACGGTCAAGGGCAAGGGGTACGCGCCCGCTGAGGGGGATGAGGCGGACTGCCTGCACGCGGTGGGCGTCCTCGATCCGTCCACCGGTCGCCCGGACGGCGGCGGCCCGGGGCCGTCGTGGACGGGCGTGTTCGGGCAGACGCTGGCCGAGCTGGCCGCCCAGCGCGAGGACATTGTCGCGGTCACGGCGGCGATGCTGCGCCCGACCGGCCTTGACGTCATGGCCAAACGGTTCCCCTGGCGGGTCTTCGACGTCGGCATCGCCGAGCAGCACGCTGTCACCAGTGCGGCAGGTCTGGCGATGGGCGGCTTCCACCCTGTCGTCGCCATCTACGCCACCTTCCTGGGCCGTGCTGTCGACCAGGTGTTGATGGACGTGGCGCTGCACCGGCTGCCGGTCACCTTCGTGCTGGACCGGGCCGGGGTCACCGGCCCGGACGGGCCCTCCCATCACGGCATGTGGGATCTGGCGGTGCTGGCGGCGGTGCCGGGCCTGCGCATCGCCGCCCCCAGGGACACCACCCGGCTGCGGGAACTGCTCGGCGAGGCTGTCGCCGACGACGGACCCACCGCGATCCGTATCCCGAAGGGCCAGGCCCCGGGCGGCCTGGAGGCGCTGGCGCGGATGGACGGTCTGGACATCCTCCACCGCAGTGCGCACCGGGGCCTGGATGTGCTGCTGGTAGCGGTCGGCCCACTCGCCGACCCCGCCCGTGTGGCAGCCGGGCTGCTGGAGGCGCAGGGGCTGGGGGTGACGGTGGTGGACCCGCGCTGGGTGCTGCCTGTCAACCCCGCACTGGGTGCGCTGGCCGCCCGGCACCGCCTGACGGTCACGGTCGAGGACGGCCTGCGCACCGGCGGCGTCGGCGCTGCCCTGGCCCTGGCCTGCCAGGACACCGGCACCGCCGCCTCCCTGATCGTGCTCGGCCTGCCGCGCGCCTTCCTCCCGCACGATTCCCGGGCCGCCCTGCTGGCCCAGGCGGGCCTGGACGCGGCGGGCATCGCCCGCGCTGCCCGGCAGGCTCTCGTCCAGCAGCCCGGTACGGCGCCCGGCGGCTCCGCCCGCCCCGTTCCAGGAGGAGACAGCCGATGACGGCCACCGGCCTGCCCCTGCCCGTCATGACTCCGGCACGCCGCACCTCGCGGCGGATCCAGGTCGGTGCCGTCGCCGTGGGCGGCGGTGCACCGGTCAGCGTGCAGACCATGACCACCACGAACACCGCTGATGTGGACGCCACACTCCAACAGATCGCCGCAGTCACCGCGGCCGGCTGCGACATCGTCCGCGTCGCCGTCCCCACCCAGGAGGACGCCGACGCGTTGCCCGCGATCGCCCAGAGGTCCCCGATCCCGGTGATCGCCGACATCCACTTCCAGCCCCGCTACGTCTTCGCCGCGATCGACGCCGGGTGCGCGGCGGTGCGGGTCAACCCCGGCAACATCAAGAAGTTCGACGACCGGATCGGCGAGATCGCCCAGGCGGCCTCGGCGGCCGGAGTGCCGATCCGGATCGGGGTCAACGCGGGTTCCCTGGATCCGCGGCTGCTGGCCAAGCACGGCAAAGCCACCGCCGAGGCCCTGGTGGAATCCGCGCTGTGGGAGGCCTCCTTGTTCGAGGAGCACGGCTTCACCGACCTGAAGATCGCGGTCAAGCACCACGACCCGCGCACAGTGATCGCCGCCAACCGCCTCCTGGCGAACCGCTGCGACTACCCGATCCATCTGGGAGTCACCGAAGCCGGCCCGTCTCTCCAGGGAGCCGTCAAGTCCGCCGTCGCCTTCGGCGTACTGCTGGGCGAAGGCATCGGGGACACCATCCGCGTCTCCCTCTCCACACCCCCGTGGAACAGGTCAAGGCCGGCAACCACATCCTGACCTCCCTGGGCCTGCGCCCACGCAGACTGGAGATCGTCTCCTGCCCCGGCTGCGGCCGCCTCCAGGTCGACCTCCACCGCCTCGCCACCCGCGTCGAAGCCGCCTTTAGCAGCTTCCCCCATCCCCTGCGCATCGCGGTGATGGGCTGCATCGTCAACGGGCCCGGCGAGGCCCGCGAGGCCGACTTGGGGGTGTCCTGCGGCAACGGCAAAGGCCAGATCTTCCGGGGCGGCCAGGTCATCACCACCGTCCCCGAAGCCAAGATCGTCGACGCCCTGCTGGACCAGGCCCTGCGCCTGACCGAGCAGGCGTCAGAAGCCGGGAGCGGCACGTCATGACGCTCGCCGCGTCCTCTCCGTCGCTGAACGCGGACAAGGTCCGTGACGTGGTCGACCGAACGCTCGAGGACTTCCTCACCGCGCAGGAGCAGGCATCGTCTCTGCCGGAGCTGAGCCTGTTCACGGGTGTACTTCGCGAACACCTGGCGGCGGGCGGCAAGCACATCCGCCCTCTGCTGTGTGTCACCGGTTGGTACGCCACCACCGAGCAGCCCCCGCTGCCGGCCGTCTACCGGGCTGCGGCATCTCTGGAGCTGTTCCACACCTTCGCCCTCATCCACGACGACATCATGGACAACTCCGCATCCCGGCGCGGGCACCCCACTGCCCAGCGAGCCCTGGCTGCCCTTCACACCGACCGGTACGACGCGGAAAGCCTCGGTATCAACGCCGCCATCCTGCTGGGTGACCTTGCCCTGGGCTGGTCCTACGATCTCCTGCGCATCACCGATGCCGGAGCGGACCCACTCATCCGGGCGTGGCCGTTGCTGAACACCATGCGGGTCGAGACGCTTGTCGGCCAGTACTTGGACCTCGTCACGACCCGCCCGCCGGTCACCGATCCGGATCTGCCCTGGCGGGCCATCCGCTACAAGACCGCCAAATACACGGTCGAACGTCCTTTGCAGATCGGCGCCGTACTCGCCGGAGCCCGCCCCGGTCAGCTGCGTGCCCTGTCCGCCTACGCCCTGCCGCTGGGAGAGGCATTCCAGCTGCGCGACGACCTGCTCGGCGTCTTCGGCACCCCGGAACAGACCGGGAAGTCCGTGCTGGACGACCTGCGTGAGGGCAAGCACACCGTCCTGGTCGCCACCGCCCTTGCCCGCGCGACCGCCGAGCAGGAGCAGGTACTGCGCACTCATCTCGGGGTCCGGGGGCTGACTCCCGCCGATGCCGCTGCTGTACGGCAGGTACTCAAGGACACGGGGGCCCGCGCAGCCGTCGAACAGATGATTGCCGAACGGCACCGTCGCGCCCTGGACGCCCTCGATCAGGCCCCCCTGCGGCCGTCCGCACGTGAAGTGCTGCGCCAGCAGGCGCTGAGTCTCACGGAGCGCGCCCTGTGACCCGGCAGGAGCGTGCACCGGCCGTGCCCGTCCAGAAGGCCGCTCCCGCAGCAACCGGGACGACGGCTGGATATCCGACGGCTGCACTGGCCGTACTGCGTGCGAGGCTGCTCCTGTTCGGTCTAGGCATGACCGTCATGAATACGGCCCTGACGAGTCTGCAGACGGGCCTGCGCCCGACCCTGACGGGATTGCAGTGGATCGCTAATGCCTACACCCTGGCCCTGGCCGGGGGACTACTGATCGAGTACTTCTCGTGGTGAGCCGGCCTCTGGATGAATCTCCCGGTCGTGATCGCCCCCCTCGCCGGAGCCTGCCTGTGGCTGCCCGAGTACCGCGCCCCCAGTCGCGGCCCCCCTGCGCCCCTTGCCGTGGCCGCGGCCACAACGGGACTGCGCCTGCTGGTGTGGGCGGTCGTCGAAGGCCCGTCCTGCAGCTGGGGCGGCCGGTTGGTCCAGCCCGGCTTCACCGGCGCCGTCCTCATCTTGATCGTGCTGGCCCGCTGGCAGCGGCGCAGTCCGGGGCTGTTACTGCCGCCCGGCCTGTTGCGCAACCGCCCTTTCTCCGCTGCGGCCGGCGTGCTCGGCGTCTTGCTCTTCGCCCTCTTCGGCTCCTTGTACGTCCTCACCCTGCACCTGCAACTCGTGCTCAGCTACTCCCTGTTCCAGGACGGCCTCAGGATCCTGCCGCTAGCCGCAGCCGCCGCCCTTGGTGCCGCCCTGTCCCTGCCCACCACCGCATGCTGCGGCGTCAGGGTGTAGTGGCTGGCATGCTGCTCGTCGTTGCCGGGTTCGCCGTCCTGGCCTGGACGCCCGCTCACTCCGGAGCGTACGGGTATGTCCTGGCCTTCCAACTCCTCGCCGGAGCGGGGGGCTGGCCTGGCCACCGCGCCAGCCACCGACGCCGTCATGAATGCCATCCCCCCGGAGCGGTCCAGTACCGGGACCGTGCTCAACGACCTCTTGTGCGAAGTCGGCGGCGCATCGCCGGCTTCGGCACCGTCCTGACCACCGCTCTGTACACCCGTGCCACAGCACACGGCCCCGCGTCCGATCCGCTGCTGCCGACGGCCGGTTCCCACTTCCTTCGGGGTTGCTCTGTCGGCCGGGAGTACTTCCTGAACGGACTGCACACCGCTGCGCGGACCGCCGTCGGCGCCGTCCTGCTCGCTGCCGTGGCAGCCTGCCCGGCTTCCCCCAAAGAAACCTGCCCCATGCCCCCTCACCCGCTGCCCGACCGGCGCACCCAGCGCGCAGCAAGCACGTACGGACCGCCCGGGCCCCAAGGGGCCGAAGGAGGACATATGAGCAGCACGGAGCACACCTGCCTGCGTTGGGCAGGCATGAGCGCCGTGGCCGGCGCTCTCGTGCAACTGGCACAAAGCCCTGCCGCCGGCGCGTACCCGCACAATGGCTCTGACGGGGCGGCCTTCCTCGCCTGGGGGCTGCCCGGCCGCCGGATGGAGATCCTCGGAATCGGCTGGGCTGTCGGATGGGGGCTGCTGCTGCAGTTCATGATCCTGCTGGGCGTCGCTTACACCCGACGCGCCGGCCGCACCACCGCGGCCGTCAAGGTCATGACCTACAACATGATCTGCGTCACCACCGTGCAAGTCATTGCTCCGGCACTGGACATCGCTTTCATCCACATGGCACGCCATCATCCCGGGTTCGGCACGGGCCAGGCCGAACGGGACCTCATCACTCTGCTGTGGGGGGCCTGCAACATCCTGGCGACGCTGTCGATGTTCCAGCTCTCCCTGGTGTGGGTGGCGGTCTTTGCCGCGAACCACCGGTGGCCACTGCTGCCGCCGGTGCTCGGCCGGTGGGGCACAGCGGGCGTCGCCGTGCTGTGCGTGGCTGCCGCTGGCTCGCTCTTCGTGCCATCCGGCCCCTGGGCACCCGGGTCGCTGTTCGCCGTCGCGCTGTGGTTCGGTGTCTATGCGTGGATCATCGCCGCCGGAGTGATCTTCCTGCGCCGCGCCGGTCTCCATGCACCCCGCCCGGATTCCGGCACCCGCCAGTCGGTCCCGTAGGCCGACCGCCGGTTGAGCAGGCCCGTGCCCCGGGGCGAGCCAGGTTCAGGCAGGGCTCGCAGGCGGCTCGTCTTCCGTTCCGGTCCGGGCAATGAGCCGCATCCGCAGCCGCCGCGGCCGGAGTGTGGCGCCGAACACCGGGGAGGAGTCCGAGTCCCCCACCGGCTCCAGCTGCCACCGGGCCGCCAGCATTGCCAGTACCAGGGTGCACTCCATGAACCCGAAGGTGTCCCCGATGCATTTGCGCGGGCCCGCAGCGAAGGGCAGATAGACGGCGCGGGCGTCAGCTGCGGGGATGCTGAGCCAGCGCTCGGGCCGGAAATGTTCAGGATCGGGGAAAAGGCCGGGGTGACGGTGGAGGAGATAGGGGCTGTAGACGACGGTGGTCCCGGCACGGAGGCGGTACCGCCCGAGTTCGGTGGCCGTCGTCGTGGTCCGGGTCAGGGCGGCGGCCGGGTACAGTCGCAGGGTCTCCTTGACGATGTTCTCGGTGGTCTTGAGCCTGTGCAGGTCCCCATAGAGTGGGACGCTGGCGGACATGACGGTGTCCACCTCGGCGTGCAGCCGCTGCCGCACTTCCGGATGCGTGGCGACAAGGTGCGCGGACCAGGACAGGGTCTCGGCGACGGTCTTCGCTCCGGCCAAGAAGAACGAGACGATCTGGTCACTGACTTCCCGGTCGGACAGCCGTCGTCCGTCGTCCGTATCGGAGGGGGCAACGCGGGCCAGCAGTAGCATCGACATCAGGTCACCGCGGTCCGGCTTTCCTTCCCGGTGGACAGCAATGATCTCCTGGACGGTCTGCTGGAGCCGGGCACGGGCCCGGTCGTAACGGCGCTTACCGGGGGTGGGCAGCCGGTCAAAGGGCGGCGGGGTGAGCATGCGCCGGTACAGGACCTGTTCGAGGCTGAAGTAGTCCGCGATCAGGCTGTCCGCCCGCCCGGGCGGCAGCGCGGCGGATACCGCAGCTGCGATGCTCCGAATGCTGACGGTGCCCATCTCGTCGAGGACGTCGATGATTTGGCCGGGACGCCAGGCGTTCATCACTTCGCTGGCCTGTCGGACCATCACCGACGCATAGTGCGGCATCCGGTGGCGGTGGAAGGCGGGCTGGACCAGGCGACGCTGGCGCCGGTGGTCGCGGTGGGCACAGGTGCCCAGCCCGTTGCCGGCGATCTCCCGGCCTCGTTTGAGCACCAGGCCTCCCTTGTCGAACACCCGGTCATTGAGGAGGACCTGGTGGGTGAGCGCGGGATCGCAGACCACCACGGCCCGCAGCGGACCGACCCTCACCTCCACCAGGTCGCCGTGGGCAGGCAGGGACCGCAGGAATCGCAGCGGGGCGCTGAGCGCCAGGGCGTGCCCGAGAAGGGGCAGTGCCCCGGGTGCGAGGACAGGGGCGTGTGCCGTTTCCATGACGTTTCCCTGCGAGGTCATCGGAAAGATCCCGAAAGGGGTTACCGGTACTCGGTCCGGTCCGGGTGCAAGACCATCAGACCGGACTCCACACCGTTCCACCGGTGGCCCGGACCGTTGTAGCGCCCGCAAGTAAAGCCGTAGCACACGAACCCGGCCGAGAACATCTCCAGACCGTGCAGATAGGCACGGACATCGGGGCACTGTCCGACGGCGCTGTCCAGGACCTCTCCCTGGGCGGTGTAGAACTCCTCCTCGGCCGTGTGCACCTGTTCGCACAACCGGTCCACGGCCTGCTGGAGGGTATGGCAACCGTCCCGCAGGAAGACGGTCAGGGCGTTCATGGTCGCGTCGCCGTGGAAGTGCTCCTTGCGGTAGGAGAACAGGTCGTTGGTCAGCAGACAGTGCTTGACCGAGGCATCGGCCGCCGCCTGCAAAGCCGGGCAGGCGGCCAGCGGGGCGGTCATGTCTATGCCCAGCCCGAATTCCACCATGAGCTGGACCAGGGCCCGGGTCCCCGACTTCAGGTGAATCCCGATGAAGGTAGCGAAGTCCAGATCGGAATTTCCGGTACGCAGAGGGTCCTCGACAGCGCACCCGTGCACGTACTCGGCGAGGGCCTCCTGCAGCCGCTGCCGCTGCGCCACGCTCATGTGTGCGTGGAAACGACAGACCAGCTCGGTGACTTCCTTGGCGTACAAGGAGTCACCGGCTGCGCCCGCCCCCGTGCGCATGGAGTCGAGCAGCTGCTGGACCACGGCGCGTATGGCGGGGGTGCCGCGGTCCGCGATGTCGACATTGTCCAGGACGTTGTCGACCGCTCCGAAGAACTGGTAGATGTCACAGATCGGGGTGATGCGGTCGGGCAAGGCATCCGGATGGGTGTACAGCCCGACCAGCGCGCACTGGTCAGCGAGGAAAGCCTCCATCTGCCCGGAATGAGGAAGCAGCCAGGACAGATGCTCGCGGCACCACGCTCCGGTACGTTCCTCCTCCCTGTCGGCGAGCGGATGCAACCGGCCCGGAGGGAAACGCTTGGTCAAAGCGGGGAAGGCGAAGGAAAGCAGGTTCTCAGAAGCCGGCTGAGCCATGGTGTCCTCCGTCATCGTGGTCCTGATCGGCCCGGGAGCAGCCGTTGCAGAGCAGCTTCCACGTGGTGCATTACCCTCAGAAGGAGCGCCCTCGTGTTGCTGCCGCAGCCGGTCGAAGCCCTGCCGTCCGGTCAGCAGCTTGTGCACATACGTCTGGTGCCCCGTGTCGAAGACGAGCGTGTCGCGCGGGGCATCGAAGACCCGGTGCAGCGCGAGGGTGAGTTCCACCACCCCCCAGGTTCGGCCCCAGATGCCCCCCGGCCGCGCATACCTTCTTCACCAGGAAGGCGCGGATCTCGTGAGCCAGCTGGGGCAGCGCCTCCGGCGGCAGGGCCCGCACGTCCTGCGGCACCGTGACCGTCGCCAGCAGCCCCGCCGCCCGCACCGCCATCCCTGGACCTCGCCTCCGGCCGCGCCCGCTGAAAACACCGGACCACCGCTACCGGCCTCGCCGCAGCCGCAGCCCGTGCAGGGTTCACCGTTCAACGTGACGCGTGCACGATCACGCGGCAAGCCCCGCCGGGCAGGGCGCGCGGAGCACACCGACGCAGCCCACACGCCAGCAGCGCCATCCCCGCTCCCGCGTACGGCCCGGGGCGGGCGACACCCACCCGTACCACCACCCGGAGCCACCCCCGGACCCCGGACCCGCCACCCCGCACGCCCCGGAGAACACATCCGGCCAGGCACCGGCCATGCTCACTGCGTCACTTGACCCAGTACTGGGCAAGCGCTCCCTCGCGGTACGGGGCGGGGCTGACGTCGAGGTCGCCGGCGAAGGGGCGGTCCAGGACGACGACCAGTAGCAGGCTGAAGCCGACGAGCGCGGCGACCGAGGCGACGAACAGCATCTGGACCCGCAGTTTGCGAAGGCCGTAGAGGAAGGTCAGCGGGACCAGGACGAGTGCGCCGCCGAACGCCAATACCTGGAGCAGCACGGGGAGTTCCTGGCGCGCCATCGTGATGCGGGCGCGCCGCTGCGTGGCGACGTCGTCGAGATGGCCGACGGCCTGTTCGTAGAAGACCTGCTCCCGATCGGTTGTCGGGTCGTACGCCTGGAGGACCTCGTAAGCGGCCCGCAGATGTGTCTCGGTCGCTCCGTAGCTGGGGTTCCCCTCGCGCATCCGGGGCCACTGGTCCTCGACGACTGCGTGGACGTAGCCGCTCATCGCTGAGTCGAGGCGGGCGTGCACCGGCGGCGGGAACGCGGCGGCGTCGCGGGCGATGAGGGCCGCGTCGGTGGCTTCGGTGGCGACGATGGTCTGGGTGTCCTCCACTTGCGTCCACAGGGTGACGATCACGAACGCGAGAATGATCCCGTAGATCGCGCCGAACATTCCGAGGGTCACACCGACCATGTCGTTGTGCTCCCCTTGGATCAGCGAGGGGTACCTGCGCCGCAGCAGCACACTGCCGCCGACGGCCAGGAGAACGGTTCCGCCCACGGTGATGACGGCTAGCGTGAAGGTGCTGAAGTGGTTGAGCAGCCAGAGCGACATGAGCGCGGAGTCTAGGCCGGGTACGACGGTTCAAAACCACCTGGATGAAGGCAACTGCGGGCATACGGGTAGAAGTTCACCCCGCCGAGTGAGCAGCCAGAGCCAGAGCCAGAGCCAGAGCCAGAGGCCGCTCCGCATCCGCGGAGGTGCTCCGCAAGGCCTCGTCTCCGTCCTCGACTGCAGGCGTTGGTCGGCCCTTCACGCCGCTGACGAGCGCGCGAGGGCCGGCCTGGAGCCGTCGAGGAGATCCTCCGCACGGAGGTGCCCGGGCACGGAGGCCTGCTGCGCGTGGTCACCGCGGACCTGCCCCTCCCGTCCGGTGGCACGGTGCGGAAGGGGCAAGCTGTCCTGGTGCCGGTGGTGGCCGCCAACTACGACCCGCGGCACTTCGCCGACCCGGATGAGTTCGACATCCACCGGACCGCCGAAAGCAGGCACCTCGCCTTCGGGCACGGCCCCCACTTCTGGCTGGGGGCCAACCTTGCACGCGTGGAACTCCAAGTGGCGATCGGCTCGCCCGTCGAGCGCCTTCCGGGCATCTGCAGCCTGATTGACCTCTTAGTTGGTGGTGGGTGGCGCACACGCGTGGACGTGAGAGGCGGCGGAACACCTGGAGTCGTGGACGCCGCATCACGTCCTGCTGTTGCTGTGTCCTCACGTGCCAAGAGCTGTTGCCATCGGGGTCATGTGCACGCGATGTGCACTCACATGGAACGAGTCACACGTACCCGCAGCTCATCAGGCGTAGGGACGTTAACCCGCCGGGTCCCTGCGGTACTGCGCGGGTGACGCCTTCGTGGCGTCGTCCTCGTACGACCCCGCCCTGCCCCGGTCCACGTGGAAGGTGGTCAGCGTGGTGACGGGGGAGCGCGGGTCGCGGCGGTCGCCGATCACCCGCATGTGCGTGCTGAAGCGCTCCGGAGTCACCTCGTACACGTCGTAGCCGTACCGGTTGCCCTCGAAGTACTTCAGGTGCGGGTTGGCCTTGCCCATCACGGGGCCGTTGGCGGCGTTCCACTCCGGGGAGTACGCGCCCGACGTCACCGAGTGCGCGGTGAACTCCGTGCCGACCAAGGGGGAGTCGGGCGCGTCGAAGTCGGTGCGGATGTCGTCGACGAACGCCGAGTGCCAGTCACCCGTGATGACCACCAGGTCCTCCAGGCCGCTGCCGTGCACGTGCTGGAGGACCTCCTTGCGCTCGGCGAGGAAGCCGTCCCACTGGTCGGTGAACATGTACGAGCCGCCGGGCCTGCCGCGCAGCTGGCTCAGCATGATCGAGTTGGCCCACACGTGCCAGGAGTCCGGAGCCCTGTCGACGGTCTTCTTCAGCCACGCCTTCTGCTCGGCGCCGAGGATCGTTCCGTCCGGCAGGTTCTGCGCCGAGCGGTACGACCGCAGGTCGAGGACGGTGAGTTCGAGCAGGTCGCCCCAGCGGCGCACCCGGTGGATCTCCGGGTCCGGCAGCGCGGAACCGCCGAAGGAGTCGCGGTGCGGCATGTGCTCGAACCACGCCTGGTACGCGGCCGCGCGGCGCCGCATGAACGGCGCGCCGCCCCCGGTGCCGCTGTAGTCGTTGACGACCTCGTGGTCGTCCCAGGTCAGGAACCACGGGTGCGCGGCGTGCGCCTCGCGCAGCGACTTGTCGCCCTTGTACAGGGCGTGCCGCTTGCGGTAGTCGGCGAGCGTGAGGATCTCCGGCCCGTCGTGGTCGCGCACGTGCTTCTCCGGCACGCCGCCGACCTGCCCGTGCTCGTAGATGTAGTCGCCGAGGTGCACGACGAAGTCGACGTTCTCCTGCGCGATGCCCCGGTGCGCGGCGTAGAAGCCGTCGTGGAACGCCTGGCAGTTGGCGGCGGCGAAGGTCACCTTCTTCACCCGGCCGCGCGGCGCGGTCCGCGTCCGGCCGACCCGGCTGGTCCTGCCGAGCGCCTTGAACGCGTACCAGTAGTGGCGGCCGGGGGCGAGCCCGCTCACCGGCACGTGCACGCTGTGCCCGAGCGTCGCCGACGCCGGAGCCGTCCCGCGCGCGACGACGTGGCGCAGGCGGGCGTCCTTGGCGACGACCCACTCGACCTCGACGACCTCGGGGAGCTGCTGCTCGGCGGCCAGCGGCTCGGGCGCGAGTCTGGTCCACAGGAGCACCGAGTGCCGCTGCGGATCACCGGAGGCGACGCCGAGCGTGAACGGCGCGCGGTCGTACTCCGCGCCGAGCCGCTCGGCGGCCTCGCGGGCCTGCGCGGGGGTGAGCCCCGGGGCGAGCGGCCAGGCCAGGTTGAGCGCGCCCGCGGCCGCGGCGGCCTTGAGGAGGTCACGGCGGTTCACGGTCATCAGCGGTCTCCGGTGGGCTCGAGGGTGAGGGAGACGGCGTCGGCGTAGCCGTCGTTGGAGGTGCCGCCGCCACTGCGCGTGAACACCAGCAGGACCCGCGCCGTGCGCGCGCCGGGCGGCACCTGGGCCGCCGCCGCGCGTTCGAGCAGCGCCGTGCGGCCCTCGCGTTCGGCGGAGCTCACCGGGCCGAGCACGCTGAGGGCCACCGGGGTGCCCTTGGCGTCGCGGAACTCCACGGAGAGGCGGGCGCCGTCCTCCTGCCCCGCGTAGCCGCCGAGCCAGGCGGTCACGGCGTAGCGCACCTCGCCCGCGTCGACGGCCCTGCGTCCGGTCGGCCCGCTCCGGGGCAGGGCGACGTCCTGCACCAGGGCGGTGCGCGGGCTGTTGCCGCCCGAGAAGAAGCGGCTGCCGCGCCGCGCGGGGCCGGGGTCCGACGGGGTCGGATAGCCGCCGCCCAGGCTGTACGGGACGAGCGCCGGGGCTCCTTGGACGACCTTCCAGCCGCGGACGGTGGTGACGGGGTCGGCGCTGCCGCCCGCCCCGCTCTCCGCGTCGCCGTTGACGACGAGATTCACGCGCGCCTCCTGAGATGGGTGATGTGGGCGCGGTCAGCCCACCAGCCCCGTGTGAACCAGGAGAAGCGTCGTGGCGAATTCTGTTACCGCCGGGGGCGCCGGTACGGCGTGTGGGCGGGCGGCTACCGCCCCGGCTCGCGGTACGTCCGGCCGCCCCGGCGCGGCAGCGCCGCCGGTACGTCGTCGGTGGCCGCGGCCGTCTCCACGGCCAGGTGCAGCTCCGTCCGGACGGTCGCGGCCGACAGGTCCAGGTCCAGGAGGCGGCCGCACTCGCTCAGCCAGGTGCTGAGGGTGGTCCGGTGCAGGGCCAGTTCGGTGGCGGCGGGCGCGGTGCGGCCGCGGTGCGCGAGCCAGCAGCGCAGCGCGATGCGCAGCCGCGGGTCGAGCGGCTGGAGCAGCCCGGACGCCCAGCGCCCCGCCCGCTCGGCGCTGAGCAGGGCGGCGGGCAACGGCGGGCTCGGCAGCAGGGGTTGCGCCGCCGCGGCCGGGACGGGTGCGGCCGGGGCGCGCAGCGCGAGCAGCGACTGGGCCTGCACGGTGGGGTGGTCGAGGTCGACCGCGAGCAGGACGCCGATGCCGCGCAGCCGCGAGCGGACCGTGCCCTCGGACACGTCGAGCGCGGGGGCGGCGGCCTGTGCGGAGCCCGAGCGCAGCCAGGCCTCCAGGGTGCGCCGCTCCCTGCCGTCGAGCGGCTGGAGCACGGCCGCGGACCAGGTGACGAGGCGGTCCGGCGGTATCACGTGGAGCAGCCCGTGCGCCCCCAGGCCGGTCACCGAGGTGAGGCGGCCGATGGAGGTGCTGTTGCGGGTGCTCCCCGCCTCGGCCCAAGCGGTGACGAACATGTCCAGGGGCGCGGGGGCCGCCGCGCCCCCGGTCAGCTGGTGCCGGTCGGCGACGCGCGCGACGAGCGCGAGCGTCGGGTGACCGGCGTCGGCCCGGGGCAGGTCGCGGGCGCCGTGCAGGGCGACGACGGTCAGCTCCGCCCCGTCCAGACTGACCAGCGTGCGGGTGCCGTTCGACAGGTCGGGCTGCGTCGCCCGCCACAGCGCGTGGTGGGCGGTGTGCAGGGCCCGCCCGGTGAGGCGGTACACGGTGGCGTGCGTGGCGGTCTCCCCGCCGAGGACCTCGGCGGCGAGCCGGTGCTGGCCGCGCAGCAGCAGCCGCAGTACGGCGGTGTGCACGCGCTGTTCGGCGCCGCGCGTCTCCTCCGCGTGCCGGGCCCGCAGGCGCAGCAGGTCGACGGCGCACTGCGTGACGAGCGCCGTCAGGGGCGGGGCCGCCGCCACGCCGGGGCAGACCACGAGGACGGTGCCCTGCGCCCCCGGCACCTGATGGACGCTCACGTGCGGGTGCGCCTGCGGGTGCGCGGCGGCCCGCAGCGCCGTGGGCCCCGCCGAGTCCGGCGTGGCGTGCACGAGGCCGGCCGCCGGGTCCACGAGCGCCGCCCAGCCCTCGGCCAGGGCGGCGACCTCGGCGACGAGGAGCGCGCCGGAGCGGGCCGCCGCACGTGTCAGCCGCCGCACCACCTGCGCGTGCTCCACGGCGGACGGGGCCGGGGTCCGTGCGGGGTGCGGCTCACGGCCCGGGCCGCGCGTCGTCATCACGGTATCCGCGCGACCCCACCCCACCCCGCTCGCGCGGTGAGGGTGCCGGTGGTCGCCTCGGGCCGCCAGTGGGGCCAGGACACATAGCCGGGCTCGACCATCTCCAGGCCCTCGAAGAACGCGACGGTCACCTCCGGCTCACGGAAGACGTACGGAATCGCGCCCGAGTTGTTGTACTCCTCCTGCACCTCGCGGTGCCTGTCGTCCGACGCCGTGGAGTGGCTCAGGGACACATAGCTCCCCGAGGGCAGCCGGGCCACCAGGCGCCGCACCAGACCGAGGGCCTCCTCCCAGTCCACGATGTGCCCGAGGACGTCGTTGATCACCAGGGCGACGGGCCGGGTCATGTCCAGCGTCTTGGCCGTGCCCGTGAGGACCGCCTCGGTGTCGCGCATGTCCGCGAGCACGTAGTCCATGGCCCCCTCGGGGGTGCTCTTGCCCATCGCCTGGACGTGCAGGAGCACGAGCGGGTCGTGGTCGACGTACACCACCCGGCTCTCCGGGGCGATGCGCTGGGCCACCTCGTGGGTGTTGTTGGCCGTGGGCAGGCCCGCGCCCACGTCCAGGAACTGCCGGATCCCGGCCTCCTTGGCCAGCCAGGTGACGGTGCGCACCAAGAAGCCCCGGGACTCCTGGGCGAACGGCTCGATCAGGGGGTACTTGTCGCGGTAGGCGTCACCGGCGGCCCTGTCGGCCTCGTACCAGTCCTTGCCGCCCAGCCAGTAGTTCCACACGCGCGCGCTGTGGGCGACGGAACTGTCGATCTCGTCCAACCGCGGGGGGAGCCTCATCGGTTCGGTCATGACAGGTCCAGTACCTCTTTCGACTTGTCGGGGTGGAGTGCGGTGGCGCAGGAGTAGTCGAGGAGCAGACGGTAGGCCGTCACCGTGTCGGGCGCGTCCCAGACGTCGGCGGTGCCGGCCAGGCCGCCCTCCCTGACCACGTGGTCGGAGATCTCCGGCACCTCGACGCGGAACAGGGTCAGCGGCGGTTTGCCGGTCAGCGCGTGCGGGGGCCCGTCCAGCGGGTGGATCTGCAGCGTGACGTCCGGCCGCTCGGCCGTGGCGCGCAACACCTCCAGCTGCTCGGTCATCACCCCCGGCAGTCCGACGCGGGTGTGCAGGGCCGCGGCTGACATCACGGCCCAGATGCGGGTCTGCTGGGTGCGCAGCCGCTCCTGGCGCTGGACCAGCAGATCGGTTCTGCGGTCCTTGGCCGCGGGGGAGAGGTCCGGGCGCAGCACGTCGTCGACGGCGCGCGCGTACGACGGTGTGCGCAGCAGAGCCGGAACGAGTGCGGGCTCCCACGTGCGTACGATTCCGGCCGCGGACTCCACGCTCATCAGGTCGAGCTGCCACGGGTCCATCACGGCGCGCCAGGGGTGCCACCACCCCGGGGCGTTGGCACTCGCCAACTTGCCCAGGAACTCCTCGGTCTCCACCCGCGCCGCCCCGTACGCCGCGAGGAGCACGGACACCTGACCCACGTCCAGGGACGTCTGGGCCTGCTCGATCCGGCGGACCGTGGCGGGGTGCGCGCCGAGGGCCGAAGCGGCTTGCTTGAGCGAAAGCCCGGCGGCCTCGCGGAGGACCTTCAGCCGGGTGGCGAGCACGAGGTGCGCGACGGTCCGACCGGATCGTTCGCGAGCCACGCGCCCCTCCTTCCGACAGTCTCCGCAACTTGTGGGCAGTGCACACCTTGTCGCTTGCAATCCCTGGACGCAACCCGTTGAGTAGGCGCTGTGGTGAAGCGGCCGGGACAACCGGGGCGGACAACACGTCGTACGCACGGGGGAATACGGGGGAGATGACGTGCTGACGCTGGGCGCACTGGTCGGCAGGGTCGAACTCGAGCTTGCCTTCGCCGGAGGCGTCGCCGCCACACCGCACGAGGCGGTCAGGGTCGCCGGACTGGCGACCCTGACCCTGCCCCAGCTCTTGGAGGGCGAGCCGCAGCGCCGCCTCGAACCCGGCTCCCTCGTCCTGCTCACCGAGATGCCGTTCCGGCTGCGGGGGCGCGCGGAAGTCGCCCTGGAGACGCTCCTGGAACAGCTGGCCCTCGACGGGTGCGCGGGCCTCGCGGTGAGCGTCCTGTCCGGCGCCCACCAGCCGTTCTCCCTGGCGGTGCGGGAGGTGTCCGCCGCACTCGGCGTCCCCCTGCTCACCACCACCGCGCCGCCGCGCCAGTGGGTCAGGGCGGGCCGCGACCTCACCGAGCGACGGCTCGCCGAGGCCGAGGCCCGCGCCGGTCAGCTCACCACCCTCGTCCAGCAGCTGCCCACCCGGGCCGCCGACCCCGAGGCCATGCAGCGCATCGCGGACTGGCTGGCGCGGGCCCTGCGGGCGCAGGTCCTCGTCAGCGAGCCCGGCAGCGTCCTCGCCGCGTCGCCCGAGACCGCGGCCGAGGCCCTGGCGGAGGCGTTCCTGCGCGGCCACCGCGAAGGCCTCGCGCACGACCGGTCACAGGGTCCGCACACCCGGCTCATCCCCCTCTCGTCGGCGGGCGACGCACAGCCCCCCGCCCCCGCCGACGACGCCTGGGGCGGCCGGGGCGCCACGGCCGGAGACCTCGCCGCGGTCGGCGCCGTCTCCGCGGCGGACGCCGGGAACACGGTGCTGGCCGTCGCCCGTCGCTCGCCCCCCTTCGACGACGCCGACCTCCGGCTCATGCGGCACGCCGCGCGCCTGCTCGGCCTGCTCGACCAGGCGCGCCGCGAGCACCGCGCCGCCGCCGACGCCGCGCACGCGGCCCGGATGGCGGCCGTGGAACTGCTCCTGGACGCCGAGGTCGACAAGGCGCGCCGGGTCATGGCCACCCAGGCGCCGGGACTGCTCACCCCGGACGCCGTCCGCGTCTTCGTCGTCGAGACCCCCCAGGACCGGCGCGACGCCGTCCTGCTCCGCTGCGAGGCGGGAACGGCGGGCCGGGCCCTGGTCGTCGCCGATCCGCGCGAGGACCGCCGGATCCTGGTCGTCGAGCCGATCCGGCCGCGCCGCACCGGTGACGCGGTGGCCACCGCGCTCACCCGGCTCGTCGCCGAGCTGGGCGCCGACGCCTCGCTGGGCGGCAGCGGCACGCACCCGATGGTGATGCTCGCCGACGCCCTCCAGGAGGCGATCACCGCACAGCGGTTCGCGCTGCGCCGCCCCGACGCGGTGGCGCTGTCCGCGCAGAGCACCGACCTGGTCAGCGTGTTGCCACGGGACGCGGCGCGGCGCTGGGCCCGCGGGCTCCTCGACCCGCTCCTCGGGCCGGACGCGCAGGGGGAGCAGATGCGGGACACCCTGCCCACCGCCCTCGCCTTCCCCTACGCGGTGGCGGCCCGGCGGCTGCGCGTGCACCGCAACACCGTCAGGCGCCGCGTGGCCAAGGCGGCCGAGCTCCTGGACATGGACTTCGCGACCGTGCGGGACCGGGCCACCGTCGGGCTCGCCCTCGACCTGCTCGCCGACCGGCACCGGCCCGAGCGCTCCCTCACCCTGGTCGGCGGCGCGACGCCCACCCTGGAGTCGCTCCTCGCCTCGCCCGAAGCCAGGGCCTGGGCGGACAACCTGCTGTGCGGCGCGCGCGGCGACCGCAGGAACCTGCTCGCCACCGCGACGGTCTGGCTCGCGCACGACGCCCACATCGAACCCACCGCCCGCGCCCTCGGCCTCTCCGAATTCACCGTCCGCTCCCATCTGCGCGCCCTCGAAGGGCACATGGCCCGGGACCTCGGCTCCCTGGGCGGCCTGCGCGACCTCCAGTTCTCCCTGCACATCCTGAACGGCGAGGTCGGCAGCACGGACCTGCGCGGCGACCTGTGCTCGACACCGTGACCCGGGGGCGCGCCGACGTCACCACCACGCCGTCGAGAGCCCGGCGGTGGCGGCCGCGGCGAGCAGCAGCGTGACGTTGAGGGCGACCGCGCGGTCGCCGCGGCGCAGGTGCACCCTGATCGCGGCGAGCTGCAGGGCCACGAACCCGACGGCCGCGGCAGAGCCGAGCCAGGGCGCGATCCCGGTCAGCGGCGGGAGGACGAGCCCCAGCGCGCCCAGCACCTCCACGGCCCCGAGGCTCCTGACCACCGGCATCGGGGTGTCGTCCACCCAGGCCATCATCGGCAGGAGCCGCTCGCGGCTGCGGACCGCCTTCAACCCGCCGCCGTAGAGGTAGAAGAGGGCGAGCAGAGCGGCGATGACTCCGTAGGCGACGTTCACGGGGCGACGTCGGTGGCCGGTTCGGTGGCGTAGCGGCTCATCGTCCGCAGGTGCTCCTGCGGGGTCAGGCTCCGGCCCTCGGCGGCCGCCGCCTGGAGGTCCCGGAAGTACTGCACGTACAGGGACGGCGTGAACACGCTGAGCATGACGGCCGGTTCGCCGGTCACGTTGGCGAAGGTGTGCGGGGCCCCGGGCGGGACCGTCACGAACGCGCCCGCGGGCACGTCGTGGTCCTGCCTGCCGACCGTGAAGCGCACCGAGCCGGAGAGGACGTAGAAGCCCTCGTCGTGCCGGGCGTGGCGGTGCTGCGGCGGTCCGGGCGTGTGCGGTGCGAGGACGGACTCGGTGCAGCCCAGGCGGTTCCCGGTGGCGGCGCCGTCCTCCAGGACGCGCATGCGCGTGGTGCCCAGGACGATGACCTCGCCCTCGCCCGGACCGACCACGGTCACGGCGGGGTCGGCGTCCGGCGTACCGGTGTCGGGTGTGGCAGCGGTCTTCGGTGTCTCTGTCATGCGTCGATTCCACCGCCGGTGCGCCCGGGGTGTCCAAGACCCCTTCCGTGCCCTCGATACCCCACGGGTATCGTGCTGTCATGGAGCTGCGCACGCTGCGCTATTTCGTGGCGGTCGCCGAGGAGTTGCACTTCGGGCGGGCCGCCGCCCGGCTGCACATGAGCCAGCCGCCGCTGAGCCGGGCGATCAAACAGCTGGAGACCGGGTTCGGCGCCGCCCTGTTCGTGCGGTCGTCCGCCGGTGTCCGGCTCACCGGCGCGGGCTCGGTGCTCCTCGACGAGGCGCGCGCCCTGCTGGAGCGGGCCGAGCAGGTGCACGCCCGGGTGGCCGCGGCGGCCGGTGCCGCGACCCTCACCGTCGGCATCCTGGGCGACAGCGCCGACCCGGACGCGGCCCGCCTGGCCGAGGCCTTCCGCGGGCGCCACCCGCACGTCGAGGTCCGCGTCCGCGAGACCGACCTGACCGATCCCACCTGCGGGCTCCACGCCGGGCTCGTCGACGTCGCCCTGACCCGCGGGCCGTTCGACGAGACGGGCCTGAGCACCCGGGAGCTGCGGGCCGACCCGGTGGGCGCGCTGCTGCGCGCCGACGACCCGCTGGCCCGCGGCGACCGCCTGCGCCTGGCCGATCTGGCCGACCGCCGCTGGTTCCTCTTCCCGCAGGGCACCGACGGCGTCTGGCAGACGTACTGGAGCGGCGGCGAACCGCGCGAGGGCCCGGTGGTGCGCGCCGTCCAGGAGTGCCGGCAGGCCGTCCTGTGGAACGGCACGGTCGGCATGACGCCCCTGGGTCACGAGCCGGGCCGGGGCCTCACCGTGGTGCCGCTGGCCGACATGGAGCCCAGCCGCGTCCTGGTGGCCTGGAACGAGGGGGACACCAACCCACTGATCCGCTCGTTCGTCCGGATTGCGGTGGATTCATACCGGTATTGACGTCCCTGGTGGAGGCGGTACGGACGGGGCCGCCCGGCCGGAATCGTCTCCTGAGAACCGCCCGTGCCAAGATCGCGTCTCACGGGGGGCGCATCGGCACGTTCAAGGGACAGGCAATTCGGGTGACAGGCATATCGAGGGTGGGGGCGGCGGCGATGGCCGCCGTACTGTCCGGAGCACTGCTCACGGGGGCGGCGGCAGCCGACACCGGGACACCGCGGGACGGCGCCGCGGCCGCGGCCGCCAAGAGCGGTCGGGGGGACCGGGCCGGGAAGACGGCGACGGTCACGCTGATCACCGGCGACCGGGTGGTCGTCGCCAGGGGCGGCGGCGAGGTCGTCCGCCTCATCCGCGGCAAGGGCCGCGAAGAGGTCACGATCTCGGTGCGGCGCGAGGCGGGGCACGTGTTCGCCGTGCCGCAGGACGCCCAGGAGCTGATCACCGCGGGCCGGCTCGACCGGCGGCTCTTCGACGTCACACAGCTCGTCAAGGACCGGTACGACGACGCGCGCAGCCCGTCGCTGCCGCTGATCGTCGGCTACCGGCCGGGCAAGGCCAACAGCTTCCGGGCCGCCGACACGTTCAAGGGCCGCGCCCATGACCGCCGCGAGCTCCCCACCCTCGGCGGCGAGGCGTTCAGCACGCCCAAGTCCGACACGGCGGACCTGTGGTCGGCGCTCACCCGCGGCACGGGCGGCCGTGCGAACGTCCGCACCACCGCCGTTCCGGCCGTCGCCCACGTCTGGCTGGACGCCAAGGTCCGCCCCGCGCTCGACAAGAGCGTGCCGCTGATCGGCGCCCCCACCATGTGGCAGGCCGGATACACCGGCAAGGGCGTGAAGGTCGCCGTCCTGGACACCGGGGTCGACCAGACGCACCCGGACCTCAAGGGCGTCGAGGTCATCGAGAAGAACTTCACCACGGCACCCGACGCCAAGGACCGCATGGGCCACGGCACGCACGTCGCCTCGACCGTCGCGGGCTCCGGCGCCAAGTCGGGCGGCAAGTACAAGGGCGTGGCCCCCGGCGTGCGGATCCTGGACGGCAAGGTCATCTCCGAGGAGGTGGGCGGGGGCTACGACTCCGACATCATCGCGGGCATGCAGTGGGCCGTCGACAACGGCGCCAAGATCGTCAACATGAGCCTCGGCAGCCTCGACACCCAGGGCACCGACCCGATGGAGGAGGCCGTCGCCCGGCTCTCCGGCAAGGCCCTGTTCGTCGCGTCGGCGGGCAACGAGGGCCCCGGCGCGGGCACGTTGACCACCCCCGGCAGCGCCCCCGCGGCCCTCACGGTCGGCTCGGTCGACAAGCAGGGCCGGATCGCGGAGGACTCCAGCCACGGCCCCTCGGCCGACGGCGTCGCCAAGCCGGACGTCTCCGCCCCCGGCGTCGAGATCACCGCCGCCGCCTCCACCGACGGTCCCGCCGGGACCGAGGGCAACGGCTACGTCGCCATGTCCGGCACCTCGATGGCGGCCCCGCACGTCTCCGGGTCGGCCGCCCTGCTCCTCCAGCAGCACCCCACGTGGACCGGACCGCAGCTCAAGGCCGCGCTCACCGGCTCCGCCAAGCCCAACCCCAAGCTCAACCCGTACCAGCAGGGGGCGGGCCGGGTGGACCTGACCCGCGCCATCACCGCCTCCGTGGTCTCCCAGCCCGGCACGCTCGCCTTCGGCACGCAGGCGTGGCCGCACACCGACGACAAGCCGGTCGCCAAGACCGTCACCTACCGCAACTACGGCACCAAGCCCGTCACCCTCAAGCTGTCCACCACCAGCGTGGACCCGGCGGGCCGCCCAGGACCGGCCGCCCTGTTCACCGCGGCGGACACCGAGCTCACCGTTCCGGCGGGCGGCACCGCGAAGACCACGGTCACCGTCAACACGAAGCTCGGCACCGCCGACGGCACCTACGGCGGCAGCCTGCTGGCCGCCGGTGACGGCCAGTCCGTGCGCACCGGCCTGGTCGTCGAGCGCGAAGTCGAGTCGTACGACGTCACGTTCCGGCACCTCGACGCCGGCGGCGAGAGCGCGTCCACCTACGTCACCACGCTCACCGACCCCGCCACGCAGAAGAAGCTCCAGGTGCCCTACCGCGACGGCGAGGCCACGCTGCGGGTGCCCAAGGGCACCTACGCGCTGGAGAGCTCCGTCTACGACCCGAGCGGGCGGCTCACGGTCTTCGTCCAGCCGAAGCTGACGGTGGGCGCCAAGAAGTCGATCACGCTGGACGCCCGCAAGGCCAAGCCGTTCGCCGTCACCACCCCGGACAGGACCGCGCGCCTGGCGGAGGCGCACATCAGCTACGAGGACCAGGCGACCGGCATCTCCGGCAGCTGGAGCCTCACCGACGCCACGGCCGTCCGCACCGCCGGGCTCGGCCCGGAGTCGCCCACCTTCCACGCCCAGTACAGCGGCCTCTGGAAGGTCCCGGGCGCGACGAAGAAGGTCGACTACCGGCTCGCCTTCGGCCGCACCGGCACCTGGTTCACCGGCCTCAAGCACGCCACCACCAAGGCCGAACTCGCCGAGATGAAGATCGGCGCGGGCTCCTCCGCCGCCCGGCGCAAGGGCACCCTCGCCGCCCTGCCCATCGGCACGAACGGCTACGGCCCGAACCTCCTGTCGCCGACCAAGCTGAACCTCCCGGCCTCCGGCACGAGCTACGTCACCACCAAGGGCCTGCGCTGGAGCTGGTCCATGGAGCAGCTCGACGACACGGGTGAGCCGAGCATCAGCTACGGCACGGACCCGGTCGCGTACAAGGCGGGCAAGCGCTACACGCTGAACTTCAACACCGGCGTGGTCGGCCCCGACCTGAAGGCGGACAGCAGCCAGGGCGCGCGCCGGGCGGGCAACTCCATGGACGCCTACGTCCAGCTGTTCAGCGACGGCGCGGGCCACTCGGGCACCTCTCCCGTGAGCGGCGGCTCCACCCGCCTGGAGTCCGGCGGCCGCCTGATCGCGAAGGGCGCGCCCGGCGCGGTGAACGCCGAACTCCCCGCCGCCTCCGCCCCGTACCGCCTGACCATGGAGGCGAGCCGCCCGGCCAAGGACGCCACGACGAGCACGAAGGTGGCCGTCGCCTGGACGTTCACCTCGGCGAAGACGCCCGACGAGCCGCCCACCGACCTGCCCCTCTCCACCGTCCGCCTCGCCCCGAAGCTGGCGCTGAACGGCACCGCCCCCGCGGGCGGCACGCTGACCGTGCCGCTGAAGGTGGCCGGGGCCGCCGCGGGCCGGGGCAAGGTCGCCGAGCTGACCGTCAAGGTCTCCTACGACGGCGGCAGGACCTGGAAGACCGCCCCCGTCACGACCGACGCCGCGGGCGCGCGCACGGCGAGCGTGCGGCACCCGGCGACGGCCAAGGCCGTGTCGTACCGGGTGTACCTCAAGGACACCTCGGGCAACACCATGACCGAGACGATCAGCAACGCCTACCGGCTCGCCCCCTAGGGCGGGCCCGCACCGCACCAGGGCGCCGCGCGCCGGGGGGTCACCTCGGCGCGCGGGCCGGATAGCGGTGGAATCCCCGGCCGCTCTTGCGGCCCAGATGACCGTCGGCGACCAGCGCTTCCAGCCCCTCGCAGGGCTGGAAGCGCTGGTCGCCGGTGCATTCGAGCAGGACGTACAGCGTGTCCACGATGGTGTCCAGGCCGATCAGGTCGCCGGTGGCCAGCGGCCCCATGGTGTGCCCGAAGCACTCCTCGAAGATCCGGTCGACGGTGGCCGGGTCCGCGGTGCCCTGCCGCACCACGGTGGCGGCCTCGTTGATGGTGAGCATGAGGACCCGGTTGGAGACGAACCCGGGGCCGTCGGCGACCACGATGCCCTTCTTGCCGATGCCCGCGAGCAGGGCGAGGGCCGTGTCCAGGGTCTCGTCGGACGTCCGCGGGCCGCGGACCACCTCCACGGCCTCCTTCATCGGCGCCGGGTTCATGAAGTGCAGGCCGAGCACCCGGTCCGGCCGCCCCGTGCGCGCGGCGAGCCGCTCGACCGGGATGGCCGAGGTCCCCGTGGCGAGGACCGCCCCGGGCGGGCACACCTCGTCGAGGTCGCGGAACAGCTTCTCCTTCAGGGGTATGCGCTCCGGCGCGCAGTCGAGCACGAACCACGCCTCGGCCAGGTCCTCCAGGCGCGCGGTCCAGGTGACCGCCGCGAGGGCCTGGTCCGGCGGGACCGCCGCGGTCGCCCCGCGGACCATCCTGGCCAGCCGGACGCCGTCGCGGAGCCGGGCCGGGGCCGAAGCGAGGGCGGCCTCCTCGGGGTCGACGGCCACCACGCGGTGCCCGGCCTCGGCGAGGCACTGCGCGATGCCGACGCCCATCGTCCCGGCGCCGACCACGCCGACGACACCGCCTCCGACGCCGTCCTGAACCATGGGATCCTCCTCGTTCCTGCCGGTGCCGCGGCGGGCGCCGCTCATGCGGTGACCACCCGTACCGGGTGCTTGCGGGCGGGCGGCGGGTCGTCCGGGTCGATGGCCAGGGTGAGGCGGTCACCGGCGTCCGCCACCACCGCGAAGCCGCTGAAGCGCAGCGTGACCAGCATCTGCCGGTTGACGTCGGTGGGCACGAACTCCGCGACCGGGCGGCGGCCCGCGGCCAGGGCCGTCGCGACGATGTGGTCGATGAGCACCGCGCCGACGCCCCGGGACATCACCCGGCAGGACATCAGGAGCAGTTCGAGCACGGTCGCGCCGTCCCGGAGCGCGGTCACCGCGAGCCCGATGGTGCCGTAGGAGCCGAACCGGTCGGTGAGCCCGGCCACCAGCACCTCGTGCCCGGGGTCCGCGCACAGGCCGCGCAGCTCGTCCGGGCCGAAGGTGCGCCCGGTGGTGTTGAGCTGGTGCGTGCGCACGGTCAGCTCGTGCGCGCGGGCGAGGTCGGCGCCGGTGGCCCGCCGGACCGTCAGGACCAGGCCGAGCGAGGCCAGGAACCCCGCGGGCGGCCCGGTGTGCTCGGCCTCGGCGGCCTTGCGCCGCCGCTCGGTGCGGTAGAGGTCGCGCCGCAGCGCCGACTCGTCCGTCAGGAACCGCGGCGTGAACTCCGGGTAGGAGGTGAGGAGTTCCGCCTCGTGGGCGGGGTAGCAGCGCACGTCCGGCAGCGCGGCGGCCACCTCGGCGCGCTCCACCGCGTCGTTGTCGATGAACGCGACCGTGTCGAGGCCGATGTTCAGCTCGGCCGCGATCCGCTCGACGGCCCGGGACTTGGCGCCCCAGCCCACCTCCAGGACGGTGAACAGGGTGTCGAGCCCGTGCGCGGCCAGATGTGCCGCGGCCACGTCGTGCTCGCCGCGGCTCGCCACCGCGTGCAGGACGCCCCGCCGGTCGAGGGCGCGTACCGTCCGTACGGCGGCCGCGAAGGGCACGGGCGCGTCGCCCTCGAGCACGACGCCGTCCCACAGGGTGTCGTCGAGGTCCCACACCAGGCACTTCACCGTCGGTTCCGGGGGCCGCGCGGGATCCGTCCCCGGCCCGGCCGCCGTCGTGCCGTGCGGTCCGCGGGGCGGTGTGCTCATCGGCCCTCTCCCTCGTCCTCGGGCCGCCGCCCGGCCCGCCCGTGTCCGTGGGCGCGCAGCAGGTGGTCGGCGATGGTCAGCTCGGACACCTGCGCCGAACCCTCGATGATCTCCATGACCTTGGCGTCCCGGTAGCAGCGGCCCACCAGGCTGTCGGGGGCGCAGCCGGCCGCGCCCAGGATCTGCACCGCGCTCCCCGCCACCGAGGTGGCCGCGCGCGCCGCCGCGTACTTGGCTGCGACGGTCTCCGCCACGGCCTCCGGGGCGCGGGCCGCCCGCAGCCGGGCGGCCCGCAGGCACAGCTCCCGGGCGGCGCGGCCGTCCACCACCGCGCGCCCCAACAGCGCGCGCACCTGCTGGTGCTCGGCCAGGACCACCCCGCCCTGCGCGCGCCGCACCGCGTGCTCGGCGGCCGCGCCCAGACACGCCTCGGCCATCCCGACGCAGCCCCAGGCCACCGTGAACCGCCCGTGGTCGAGGGCGGTGCCCGCCACGTGCGACAGGCCGAACCCGGGCGGAGCGACCAGGTTCTCGGGCGGTACGCGCACGTCGTCGAACGTCACGTGGGCGAGCTGGGCGGCGCGCAGACCGAGCTGGCCGCGCACCGGCTCCCGTCGCACGCCGCGCCGGTCGGCCTCGACGAGCACCGCGGCGGGGCGGCCGCCCGTACGGCCCAGGACCAGATACACGTCCGCGATCTCCCCGAAGGTGATCCAGCGCTTCTCGCCGCTCACCGCGTACGCCTCGCCGTGCCGCTCGACCGCGGTGGCGACGGCGGCCAGGTCGCTGCCCGCCTCCGCCTCCGTCGCGGCGAAGGCCGCGATCAGCTCGCCCCGGGCGAGCGCGGGCAGCCACCGCTCGCGCTGCCCGGCGGTGCCCCAGCGCAGCAGGGCCGCGCCCACCATGCCCTGCACGGTGACCAGGCCGCGCAGCGAGCCGCACACCCCGCCGAGCCGGGCACACACCTCGCCCAGCTCGGCGGGCGTGGCGCCGAGCCCGCCGTGGCGGCGCGGCAGATCGGCGCCGAGCAGCCCGTCCCGCGCGAGGGCGCGGCGCACCTCGGCGGGCAGTTCACCGCGCGCGTCCCAGGCGGCGGCGTCCTGGCGCACCGCGTCGGCGAACCGCGCCCCCACGGCCGCAGGGTCGGCCGTGACGGTGCCGCTCACGCCGCCGCGCCCCGGCCCGCGGCCTTCGCGAGGACGAACTCCCGCAGCCGGCCGAGGGTGCGGAAGTGGTCCAGGTCGAGGTCGTCGACGGTGACCTCGATGCCGTACCGCTGCTCGACGAAGTTCACCAGCTCGATCGCGAACAGGGAGGTCACCAGGCCGAGGGCGAAGTAGTCCTCGTCCGGGCCCGGTTCCCGCCCCAGGGCGCCGGACAGATACGCGCGCAGCTCCTCGGTCACGGACGCCGCGTCGGCGGCGTCCGTCCCGTTCGGTGTGTCCATGGGTGGGCCCTCTTTCTCACAGGTAGTGGGTCGTGGCGCCGTCGCCGATCTCCACGAGCAGCAGGCTCCACGCGGCGACCGGGCTCGCGCTGAGCAGCACCGCGCGCTGCCCCTCCGCCAGGCCGCCGCGGTCGAGCTCGGTGCGCAGGTTCAGCAGGACGTCGTTCGGGCCGAGGTGCCCGTAGTGACGGAGGTTGTCGAAGCACGCCGTACTGATCTTGATGCCGAGGGCCTCCTCGGTGAACCGGAAGGTGCCTTCGGAGAGGTTGTGGCTGAGGTAGCGGGAGATGTCCCCGGGCACCAGGTTGTTGCGGTCCAGGAGGCGCTGGTGCAGCGCGCGCAGCCGGATGCGGGACTCCACGGCGAGCCGGAAGGAGTACTGCGGGATGTCGCGGCACTCCTCGCGCCACCGCGCGGTGGGCCGGTCCCGGTAGTCGACGCGGAACAGGTCCCAGTGGGCGCCGTTGGTCTCCTGCACGACGTCGAGGACGCGCACCGGGCCGCGGCGCGAGATCACCGCGGCGGCGCCGCCGTCGCCGCTGACGGTCACCGGGTGGCGGTAGCGCAGGGGCGTGGGCGGCTTGCTGCCGTGCACGACCAGGACGTGGTCCAGGTCCCCGTCGGCGGCGAGCAGGCCCCGGGCCGTGAGCAGCGCCGGGGTGAGGGAGACGCAGCCGAGGCCGCCCACCGAGAAGGTCAGGGCGCGCTCCGCCCCGAGCAGCGCCTGCAGCCGGGTGGCCGCCGAACTCATCAGCGTGTCGGGGACGCGCGCGTCGATGAGGACGAGCGCGCCCAGTTCCGCCGCGTCGAGCCGCGCCTCCGACAGGGTCTGCCGGGCCGCGCGCACGGCCAGGTCGAACGCGCTCAGCGTCTCGTCCGCGCGGACCTCGTCGATGCCGAGGCGCGCACAGGTCTCGCGCTCGCCGTCGCCGAGTTCCGCGAGCCCCGGCAGCTCCGCGACCGGCAGGACCCGGTCCGGGTGGTAGCAGGCGGCCGCCTTGATGGCCGTCACCGGGGGCACTCAGCGGCCCTCGTCGGCGGCGAGTTCGGCGAACGCCTCGACCAGGTGGTCGGCGAAGTCCTCCATGTCGGCGGCGGCGACGGACCCCCGGTGGATCACGCCGAGCTCCAGCGCCCCGGCCAGGACGTGGGTCTCCACGACGATCGGCACCTGGGTGAGCAGGGCGTGGGGCACGGTGACCAGGGTCATCGGCCGGGGCCGCACATGGGGCCCGCCCAGCTTGGTCAGGCCGTCGTTGGCGTTGGCCACGTGCTCGACCAGGACCTGCGGTTCGGGCAGCGCGCGGACGCCCGCCACCGCCGGGGTCGCCGGGCTGAGGTGGCGCAGGACGCCGTAGCCGATGCCGTCGTTGGGCACGGAGCGCAGGGCCGTGGCGACGCCCGGCAGGGCGTCGGCGACCCGGGCGCCGGCCGCGACGCGCAGATGGGCCGGGAACAGATGCGTGAACCAGCCGACCGCATCGCTCCGGTCGCCGTTCCACAGCGCGTTCGGCGAGCTGCCCATGCCGACGGTGCTCACGAACGCGTCGGGCTCCCCGCGCCACCGGGACCAGGCCGTGGCGACCGCGGCGAGCGCGGCGCTCTGACCGGTGGGCCCGCTCTCGGTGAGCCGCGCCGCGACCCGGTCCGGCGCGACCCGGCGGCGCAGCAGGCCGGAGGGCGCGCCGTCGGCGCCCTTCTCGGGCACGGGCCGCGCCGTGGCACCCGCGCTCAGGACGCCCTTCCAGTACGGGAGTTCACCGGCGACCTCGTCGGAGGCGGCCATGGCGCGCAGCAGGTGTGTCCACGCGCGCCAGGCGGCCCGGCGCGGCGCCGCCGGGGCGTTGTCCGCGAAGGCGGCGTTGAGGTCCTCGATGAGCGGCACGAACGACGTGGAGTCGAAGACGAAGTGGTGGACCGCGAGGACGACCACGCCGGGCCGGTCGGCGCCCCGGTCGTAGAACCTGGCCCGCAGCACCGGTCCGCGCCCCGGGTCGACGTCCGCGAGCAGCTCGTCCAGATCGGCCTCCAGATACGCCTGGAGCTGCTCCTCGTCCAGCGGCGGCAGCACCCGGTGGTCGACGATCCGGGCGCCCTCGTGCTCGGCGCACTCGATGCGCCAGCCCAGGCTGTTGTGGAGGAACCGGTAGCGCAGCGGCTCCTGGACCTCGACGAGGCGGTCGAAGGCCGCCCGCACCGCGTCCGCGCCGATGCCCGCGGCCGTCTCCAGGAGGACGGGCGTGATGAAGTCCCTGGCCCCGTCCGGCGCCGCGGTGAGCAGGGCCTGCACCAGGGGCGCGGGCGGGACCGGCTCGCGCGGCGCGGGCACGGCGGCCGCCGGGCGGGGCGCGGCGCCGGGCCCCGCGCCCTTCGCGGCGACCGCGGCGAGGTCGCGCAGCGTCGGATGGCTCAGCACGTCGTGCGGGGTCAGGGGGAGCCCGGCCCGGGTGGCCCGCGCGGCGATGCCCACGCTCAGCAGCGAGTCACCGCCGATGCGGAAGAAGTTGTCGTCCGGCGCCACCCGCGCGACGCCGAGCAGCTCGGTCCAGATCGTGGCGAGGACCCGCTCGGCCCCGCGTCCGGCGTCGTCGAGGACCGCCCCCGGGGTCACCGCCGTGACCACCGCCGTCAGTTCGTTCGTCGTGTCGCGGTCGGACATGTCCCTCTTCCTCATCGTCTGGCGGTCGAGTTTCCCGTTGCCCGTCCTGGGCAGCGCGGCATGGCGCAGGACCCGGCCGGGGACCATGTACTCCGGCAGCGCGCGGGCCGCCCACCGCGTCAGCTCGGCCTCCTCCGGTACGTCGTCGCCCGCGACGTGCGCCACCAGGAGCGGGGCGCCGGAGGGCTGTTGGGCGGCGTGGACGAGCGCCTCGCGCACCCGCGGGTGGGCGAGCAGTGCGCGCTCGACCTCGGCCGGTTCCACCCGGTGGCCGCGCAGTTCGAGCTGGTCGTCGGCGCGGCCGTGGAACTCCAGGGTGCCGTCGGCGCGGACCCGGGCCAGGTCGCCGGTGCGGTACATCCGGGCGCCCGGCTCGTCCGCGTAGGGGTCGGCGACGAACCGGGCCGCGGTCGCGCCCGGCCTGCCGTGGTAGCCGCGGCCGACGTGCGCGCCCCCGGCGTAGACCTCGCCGAGCCCGCCGCGCGGCACGGCCTTGAGCCGGGGGTCCAGGACGTGGACGCGGACGCGGGGCAGGGGCCTGCCGATGTCCGGGACGACGTCCGGGGCGGTCTCGGCGTCGGCCACCCGGCTCGCGGTCACGCAGACGGTGCACTCGGTCGGGCCGTAGACGTTGACCAGGCCGAACGGCGCCCGCCGCGGGGGGCGCACCCGCAGCCGGTCGCCGCCCGCGAGCACCAGGCGCAGCGCGGGATCCGGCGCGTCGGGCAGCTCGGCGAGGACCGTCTCGGCGAGCGGCGTCGGCATGCAGGCCAGCGTGACGCCGTGCTCGGCCAGTTCCCCCAGGAGCTTGTCCGGGGTCTGGAGCGGGTCCGTGACGAAGTACAGGGGCGTGCCGTGGCGCAGGGCCGCCATGACCTCGAACACCGCCAGGTCGAAGCCGGTGGCGGCCAGTTGCGCGAGCCGGTCGCCGGGCCGCGGCCGGGCCTCGTCGGCGTACCACGCCAGGGCGTTGAGCAGTCCGCCGTGCTCGACTTCGCAGCCCTGCGGCAGCCCGGTGGAGCCCGAGGTGTGCACGACGTAGGCCAGATTGCGGACGCCTGCTCGCTGCGGCGGCGCGGTGTCCTCGTCCGGGGCCGGGTCCCCGGCGGCGTCCGTGATCCTGACGAGCGGGACGCCGTCGGTGGCCGGGACGGTCATGCCCTCGCCCAGGACCACGGCGGCGGCGTCCACCCCGGCGAGGACGGACCGCACGCGCCGCGCGGGAACGGCCGGGTCGAGGGAGGCGAAGGCCGCCCCCGCCTTGTGGACGCCGAGCCAGCCGACGACCAGGCCCGCCCCGCGCGCGGCGAGCACCGGGACGGTGCTTTCGGGGCCGGCGCCGTGGGCGATGAGCTGCCGGGCCAGGCGGTTCGCGCGCCGGTCGATCTCCTGGAAGGTGTGCTCCCCGGCGGCGTCGATCACCGCGACCTCGTCCGGGCGCCGCGCGGCGTGCTCCTGGAAGACCTCGCTGACCAGGCGTACGTCCGGGAGCGTGCGGCGCTCGCCGACCAGCAGGGAGGGCTCGGTGAGGTCGGGTCCTGCGGGCGCGTCGAGGAGCCGGGAGAGGTCCGCGAGCGGCCGGTCCGGGTCGCTCACCACGGCCTCGGCGATGCCCTGGAAGAGGCCGACCAGCCGGTGCGCGGTGGCCGCGTCGAACAGGTCGACCGCGTACTCCAGGTACCCGTCCATGGGGCTGTCGTCCTGGTCGTACAGGCCGAAGGTGAGGTCGAACTTCGAGGTGCCCGGGGCGACTCCGGAGACCCCGGCGAGGTCGCCCCGCAGGGCCTCGGGGCGCAGGCCCTCCAGGCCGAGGGTGGCGGCGGCGGTGTTCTGGTGGGTGTAGCAGACCGTGAACACCGGGTGCCGTGACGGGTCGCGGTGGTCGGCGTCGGCGACGATCCTCGCGAACGGGATCTCCTCGTGGTCGAGGACCCCGGTGGCGGTGGCCGCGCACCGGCCGACCAGCTCGCGGAAGCCGATCCCCGGGTCGACCTTCGTACGGAACGGCAGCAGGTTGTTGAAGTAGCCGATCAGGTCGTGCGTCAGGGGGTTGAACCGGCCGGTCGTCGCGGCGCCCACGACCACGTCCCGGCGGCCCGCCCACACGTGCAGGAGCGCGTCGACCACGGCGAGCATGGTGACGAAGCTCGTCGTGCTCTCACCGGCGCTGAACGCCCGCAGCCGCCGCGCCAGTTCCTCGTCGAGCGTGAACTTCACAGAGCCGCCGCGGTACGACTGCGCGGGCGGGCGCGGGCGGTCGAGCGGCAGCTCGGGGGAGTCCAGGTCGCGCAGCTGCCCGCGCCAGTACGTCAGGCCGCGCTCCACGCGCGCCGCGTCGAGCCACCGCCGCTGCCAGGCCGCGAAGTCCGCGTACTGCACGGGGAGTTCGGGCAGGTCGGCCCTGCGTCCGGCGAGCCGGGCGGTGTAGCAGGCCGACAGCTCGCGGAAGAACACCGCGGGGGCCCAGCCGTCGAAGGCGATGTGGTGCACGGTGTGCAGGACCACGTGGTCCCGCTCGGCGGCCTTGACCACCACGGTCCGAAGGAGCGGGCCCCGCCCGAGGTCGAAGGGCGCCGTCGCCTCCGCCGTGATCGCGCGGGCCAGCTCCTCGGTGCGCTCGCCCACCGGCAGCGCGGTGAGGTCGACGAACTCCACCTGCGGCTCGGGCACATCGGCCACGGCGTAGGGCGTGCCGTCCTCGTCCGGGAGGCGGGTGCGCAGCACCTCGTGCCGGTCCACGACGTCGCGCAGGGCGCCGCGGAACGCGCCGAGGTCGAAGTCACCGACGTAGCGGGTGTTGGCGGGGATGTTGTACAGCGGGCTGCCCGGGTTGAGCCGGTCCAGGTACCACAGCTGTTCCTGGTTGAAGGAGAGCGGCAGGCGGCCGGGGCGCGGCAGTGGGGTGATCGTCCAGTCGTCCCGCTCGGGGCCCGCCGCGCGCACGGCGTCGATGCGTGCGGCGAGGGCGCGCAGGGTGGGGTTGCGGTGCAGGTCGGCGAAGGTCAGCCGGGCGCCGAAGCGCTCTTCGGCGGCCCGCAGCACGGTGATGCCCGCGATGGACGTGCCGCCGAGCTCGAAGTAGTTGGAGTCGGGGCCGACCCCGTCGGCCTTGAGGACGCGCGTCCACAGGGCGGCCAACGCGGCCTCGGTGTCGCCCGGTTCGGTCTGCCGCGCCGGTGCCGGGGCGTGGGCGGGCGCCGGAGCGTGGTCCCGCGGCGGACCGCCCGGCGGCAGGCACCAGCAGGACACCGCGTCGGCGTCGAACGGGTAGGTCGGCGCCTCGATGCGGCGGGTCCGGGCCCCGGCGTAGTACGCGTTCCAGTCGATGTCCGCGCCGAGCGCGTAGAGCCTGCCGAGCGCGGCGAGCACGCCGTCGCGCGTAGGGTCGGCGTAGAGGCGGACGACGGGCAGCTCGGGGGCGACCCGGGCGAGTTGCCGGGCCAGGGTGCCGTCCGCGGCCAGCTCGACCACCACGGCGCCCTCGTCGACGAGGCCGCGGGCCGCGCGCCGCAGCCCGGACTCGTCGACCTGGCTCGTGATCGGCGTGTCCGTGGCCTTGCGGCGGGCCTCGTCCGCCGTCGCCGGGCTCTGCACGGACCGTACGGCGAGATTGCCGACGCCGGAGCCGACCAGGCGCGCCCCCGTCAGGCCGAGGGCGCCCGCGAGGCGGTGGGCCGCGAGCTGCCGGGCGAACAGGCGGGCGCCGGGGGAGCCGTCGTCCGCGCCGGCGTCGGTGTCGGCGAGCCGGGGGAAGGCCGCGCCCAGGGCCGCCCAGGTGGCGTCGCCGAGTTCCGCGTCGCCGGAGAAGAGCAGGACGAGGGGGGCCGCCGGGGACGGCTCCCGCTCGGCGTGGCGGACCGAGCGCAGCGCGGCGGCCAGTTCGCGGCGGTCGCGTGCGGTGCCCGCCCAGCGGTACGGGTGGTCGTCGCGGCCCCGGTTCAGGGCGTGGGCGATGTCGGGCAGCCGGTGCCCGGTTTCGTCGAGGAAGTCGGCGACGCGCCGCGCGTAGACGGCGAGTGCCCGGGGGGACTTCGCGGAGAGGGTGACCAGCTCGGTGCCCGGCTCCGGCGCGGCGGGCGCCTCGGGCACGGGCGGCGGCTCCTCGACGACGGCGTGCACGTTGGTCCCCGTCAGGCCGAAGGAGCTGACGCCCGCGCGGCGCGGCGAGCCCGGCGCGGGCTCCCACGCCTTCGCCCCGGTGTCGATGCGGACCGGGCCGCTGAAGTCGATCAGCGGGTTGGGCGTGCTGAAGTTCGGGTTCGGGTACCGCGTGCCGTGCCGGAGCCCGGCGAGGACCTTGAGGAGCCCGGCGACTCCCGCGGCATGGTTGATGTGGCCGATGTTGCCCTTGACGCTGCTGATCCCACAGGGCTCGCCGCTTCCGAGCCCGCCCCCGACTCCGGCGTCGCCGTCGACTCCGGCTTCGGCGAAGGCCTGTCGCAGCCCCTCGGCCTCGATGACGTCGCCGAGCCGGGTGCCCGAGCCGTGGCACTCCACGTAGTCGGGCGGCGCCCCGCCCGCCTGCCGCCAGGCCTCGACGATGGCGTCGGACTGGCCACGGGCGCTGGGCGCGCTCATGCTCGTGGCGCGGAAGCCGTTCTGGTTGACCGCGACGCCGCGCACCACGGCGTGGACGTGGTCGCCGTCGGCGAGCGCGTCGGAGAGGCGCTTGAGCACGACGAGCCCGCCGCCCTCGCCCGCGGTGGAGCCGTCCGCGGCGGCGTCGAAGGGGCGGCACACCCCGTCGGCGGACACGATGCCGAGCATCGGCACGTAGTCGCGCTCGCGGATCAGCACCGGGTACAGGCTGACCCCGCCCGCGACCGCCAGGTCCGCCCGCCCCTCGCGCAGCTGGTCCACGGCGAGGGCGAGCGCGGTCAGGCTGCTGCTGCACGCGGTGTCCACGACGAGCGCGGGCCCGGCGAAGTCGAAGAGGTAGGAGATCCGCGCGGCCGTGGCCGACGGGTGCGAGCCGAGGAGCTGCTGCGGGTCGTCGTCCGGGTACAGGCCCGCGTAGTGCGGCTCGGGCGCGCTGAGGACGACCGCGGTCCGCGAGCCCTTCAGGTCGCGGGGCGCGTAGCAGGCGTTCTCGATCGCCTGGTGGGCGAGCTGGGCGGTCACGCGCTGGTGCGGGTCCATCAACTCGGCCTCGCGCAGCGACAGATCGAAGAACCGGTGGTCGAAGAGGTCGATCCGGTCCAGATAGGCCAGCGGGAGGTAGGCGTCGTCCGCGGCCGCGCCCGCGTAGTGGACCCGGTCCCGGCCCGGCGCCCGGACGCTGACCCTGCCCTCGACGAGGTTGTGGTGCAGGGCGTCCAGGCCGTCGGCGTCGGGCAGGGCGAGGGCCACGCCGATGACCGCCACGGCCTCCGGGCCTGGTGGGCTCGGATGCGTCATAGCTCGTACCTCGTTTCGTCGGAGGGTGCGCCGAGGGGGCGGCCGTCGACCAGGCGGGCCATCGCCTCGACCGTGGTGTGCTCGAACAGCGCGCTCAACGGCACCGTGCGCGGGCCGAGTCCGGCCAGGCGACGGCTCAGCGCGAGGAGGGAGAGGGAGGTCCCGCCCGCCTCGAAGAACTTCTCGTGCACGCCGACCTCGTCCCGGTCGAGCAGCTGCGCCCAGATCGCGGCGACCGCCCGCTCGGTGGCCGTGCGCGGCCGCACCGGAGCGGCCCCGGGATCCGGCGGTTCGGGCAGGGCGCGGCGGTCCACCTTGCCGTGCGGGGTGAGCGGGAGGGCGTCGAGCGTGCCGAACACGGCAGGCACCATGTACGGCGGCAGCCGCCGGGCCAGATGCTCCCGCAGCCCCGCGAACCCGAACGCCACGCCAGCCACGCCGCCCGCGCCGCCCGTGTCAGCCGCGCTGCCCGCGCCGCCCGTGTCAGCCGCGCCGCCCGCGCCGCCCGCGTCAGCCATGCCGCCCCCGCAGGCCCCGTCGGCCCCCCTGTCCCCGTAGGCCCCGGCGCCCGCCCCCAGACCCGTCGGGACCACGTGTGCCACCAGCCGCTTCCCCCCGCCGCCAGGGCTCTCCCGGGCGACCACGACGGCCGCGGCCACCCCCGGATGCGTCATGAGGGCCGCCTCCACCTCGGCGGGTTCGACGCGGTGGCCGCGGATCTGGACCTGGTCGTCGGCGCGGCCGCGGAAGAGCAGCTCGCCGTCCCGCGTGCACACCACCACGTCCCCGGTGCGGTACATGCGCTCCCCGGGCCCGCCGAACGGGCAGGCCACGAACCGCTCCGCGGTGAGGGCGGGGCGGTGCGCGTAGCCGCGTGCCAGGCCCGAGCCCGCGAGGTACAGCTCGCCCGCGACGCCCCTCGGCACGGGGCGCAGCAGGTCGTCGAGGACGTACACGCGCGTGTTGTCCATGGGCCGGCCGATGGGGACCGTGGGGCCGAGCCGGTCGGCGGCGGTGACGCGGCGGCGGGTGGCGAACACCGTGGCCTCCGTCGGCCCGTACGCGTTGACGACGACGGTCCGCGGACACGCGCGCAGCAGCCGCGCCACCGTCTCCGGGGGCACCGTCTCGCCGCCGGTCCACACCTCGCGCAGCCCGGCGAGCGCGTCCGGGCGGGCGTCGGTGAGCAGGGGCAGGAGCCCCGGGGTGATCAGGAGCGCGGTCACCCGCCGCTCGGTGAGCAGCGTCGCGTACGCGTCGACGTCCAGCCTGCCGGGCGGGGCGAGGACGACGGTGCCGCCACCCAGGAGCGGCACCCACAGTTCGTAGACGGACATGTCGAACGTCGGCGTGTTGTGCAGCAGCACCCGCTCGTGGGCGCCGCCCGGCCAGATCCGGTCCGCCGCCATGTCCACCACGCCGCGGTGGCTGACCCCGGAGCCCTTGGGCGCGCCCGTGGACCCGGAGGTGTAGATGACGTAGGCGAGCCGGTCCGGCAGCCCGCGGTCCGGCAGGTCGTCGTCCCGCTCGTCCGCCAGGGCCGCGAGCGTGTCGGGAGCGTCGGCGACGAGGCGCGGCCACGGCCCGTCGGGGAGGTCGGCCGCCACGTCGGACGTGCTCACGAGGAGCGCCGGGCGGGCGTCCCGCAGCAGCCGCTCCAGACGCTCCGGCGGATGGTCGTGCGCGAGCGGCACGTACGCGCCACCGGCCTTGAGGACGGCCAGCACCGTCACCACGTACTCCGGCGACCTCGGCACGGCGACGGCCACGGCCGCGTCCGCGCGCACGCCGCGCCGCACCAGGAGACGGGCGAGGCGGTTGGCGCGCGCGTTCAGCTCCCGGTAGGTCAGGGAGCCCTCGCCGTGCACCACCGCGACGGCGTCCGGCGCGGCGGCGGCCCGCTGCTCGAAGAGCGCGGGCACCGTCACCGGCGGGGTTGGCGCGGCGGTGTCGTTCAGGTCGCGCAGCAGCTCCCGCTCGGCGGACGTCAGCGCGTCCAGGGCGTCGAGGCGGGCCCCGGGGTCCGCCGCCAACCGGCCCATGAGGCGGGTGAACCGGTCGGCCAGCTCCTCGGCGGTCCTCCGGTCGAACAGATCGGTGGCGTACTCGACGAGCCCGGAGAGGCCCTGCCCGGCCTGCCGGCCGCCCGGCGACGGCTCGTCGACCTGGAAGAGCAGGTCGAACTTGGAGGTCCCCGTCACGACCGGCTCCGGGGTGGCCTTCAGCTCGGCGAGTTCGAGGTCGCCCATGCCCCGCTGCCAGGAGAACATCACCTGGAACAGCGGGTGGTGGGCGGTGGAGCGCTCCGGGTTGAGGGCCTCCACGAGCCGCTCGAAGGGCACGTCCTGGTGGTCGTACGCGGACACGGCCTTGTCCCGTACCTGCCGGACCACGTCGGCGAACGTCGGGTCGCCCGACAGATCGGCCCGCAGTACCCAGGTGTTGACGAAGAACCCCACCAGCTCCGCCAGGCCTTCGTCCGTGCGCCCGGCGATGGAGGAGCCCACGGCCAGATCGTCGCCGCCGCCCAGCAGATGCAGCAGGACGACGAGGCCGGACTGGAGCACCATCGGTACGGTCGCCCCGTGCTCCCGGGCCACGTCCTCCAGTGCGGAGCGCACCTCCGGCGCGAGCCGGAAGGCGACGGTGTCGCCCCGGTGACCGGCTACCGGTGGCCGTGGCCGGTCGAGGGGAAGCCGCAGCGGCTGCGGGTCGCCCGCCAACTCCGCCCGCCAGTAGGCGAGTTGGGTCGAGAGCAGGCTGTCGGGGTCGTCCTCGTCGCCGAGGAGGTGGCGCTGCCAGAGGGTGTAGTCCGCGTACTGCACGGGGAGTTCGGCCCACTGCGGTGTGCCGCCCCGGCGGCGGGCGGCGTAGGCGGTGGCCAGGTCGCGGGTGAGGGGGCGCATGGACTCGCCGTCGGCGGCGATGTGGTGCAGGAGCAGGACCAGCACGTGCTCGTCCGGGGCGCGGCGCAGCAGGCTCGCCCGCACCGGGAGCTCCGCCGCCAGATCGAAGGCGCGGCCCACTTCCCCGGACACCGTCGCGGCCACCGCCTCCGGCGCGACGTCCCGTACCGGCAGGTCGAGTTCGACGTCGGCGCCGGGCACGACGACCTGAGCGGCGACGCCCCGGTCGCCGGTGACGTACAGCGTGCGCAGGCTCTCGTGCCGCACGACCACGTCCCGCACCGCCGCCGCCAGAGCGGGCACGTCCAGGTCCCCGCGGAGCCGGACCACGAGCGGCAGGTGGTACGTCGGCAGGGGCTCGAGGGCGTCGAGGAACCTCAGGCGGTGCTGGGCGAACGACAGCGGAACGCGGGCGGGGCGCGCGTCGGCCCGGCGCAGCGCGGGGCGGGACGAACGGGCCGCCGCGCCCACGCGCTCCGCCAGGCCCGCCACGGTCGCCGACTCGAACACCGCCCGGATGGGGACGTCCACGCCGAGGGACGCGCGCATCCGGTTGGCCAGGCGGGTGGCGAGCAGGGAGTGCCCGCCGAGGTCGAAGAAGCTGTCGTCGACGCCCACGGGCGCGGCCCCGACGTTCTCCGGCCCGAGCACCTCGGCGAACAGCGCGCACAGCACCTGCTCCCGGGGCGTGCGCGGCGCGCGGTAGGCCGTGTCGCGGGTGAACGCGGGGCGGGGCAGCGCCGTGCGGTCGAGCTTGCCGTGCGGGGACAGGGGGAGCCGGTCGAGGGCGACGAAGGCGGCGGGGACCATGAAGTCGGGCAGCAGCCCGGCGAGGTACGTGCGCAGCCCGGCGGGCGGCGGCCCCTCGCCCCCGTCGGCGGGGACGACGTAGGCGACCAGGCGGCGTGCCGCGGCGGCGCCCTGGACGACCACGGCCGCCCGGCCCACCCGGGGGTGTGTGGCGAGGGCGGCCTCGATCTCGCCCGGTTCGACGCGGTGGCCGCGGATCTTGACCTGGTCGTCGGCGCGCCCCGCGTACTCCAGCTCGCCCCGGTCGTCGAGGCGGGCCAGGTCGCCCGTGCGGTACATGCGGGTGCCCGGCGCGCCGAACGGGTCGGCGACGAACCGCTCGGCGGTGCGGGCGGGGCGCCGGTGGTAGCCCCGGCCCACGCCCGCGCCCGCCAGGTACAGCTCGCCGGTGGCGCCGGGGGCGACCGGCGTCAGGCCGGGGCCCAGGACGTAGGCGCGCACGTCGGCCAGCGGGCGGCCGATCGGCACCGCCCCGGAGTAGTCGCGGCCGGGGTCCAGGACGTGGGAGGTGGCGTAGAACGCCTCGCTGGGGCCGTAGCCGTTGACGATCCGGATCCGGGGCCACCGGGCGCGCACCCGGGCGACCAGGGCCGGGGGCAGCGCCTCACCGCCGAGCGCGAGCGTCGTGGGGCGGACGCGGTCGCCGATCCGGTCGACGAGCTCGGCGAAGGCCGACGGCACGGAGCTGATGACGTCGACGTCCCAGCTGTCGCGCTCGGCCAGGGCGAGCACGTCGCGGACGATCTCGACGCAGCCGCCGTGGGTGAGGGTGCAGAAGATCTCGAAGGCGGCCATGTCGAAGCCGATGGAGGTGCCGGTCAGCATCCGCCGCCCGGCCACGCCGACCTGCTCGGCCAGGCGGGCGAAGGGGTTGACGAGGTGGGCGTGGGCGAGGGCCACGCCCTTGGGCCGCCCCGTCGAACCCGACGTGGCGATGACGTACGCCAGGTGCTCGGGGCGCGGGCGGCGCGGCGACGCGGGCCCGCCGCCGACGGGTTCGGGGCTGTCGATGCCGGTGTCGTGGAGGAGGACGGTACGGGTGGTGGTCGCGGGCAGCCCGCCGACCGTGGCGGCGTCGGTGAGGAGCAGCTCCGGGCCCACGTCGGTGAGGATGTGGCCGATGCGGGTGCCGGGGTGCCCGGGGTCGAGCGGCAGATACGCGCCGCCCGCCTTGAGGATGCCCAGCATGCCGGTGACCAGGTCCGCGCCGCGCGGCAGCGCGAGCGCCACGACCGTCTCCGGGCCCACGCCGAGTCCGGCCAGGGCCCGCGCGAGCCGGTCGGCGCGGGCGTCGAGCTCGGCGTACGTGCGGGACACCGCGCCGCAGACCACTGCGCGCGCGTCGGGCCGCAGCCGGACCTGCTCCTCGAAGAGGTCGACGACGGTACGCTCCCGCGCCCCGACGGCCGTGTCGTTGAGCGTGTGCAGCAGCCGCTCCCGCTCCGCCGCCGTCAGCACCTCCAGCCGGCCGACCAACACATCGGGCCGTGCGGCCAGTTGGGCCAGCACGCGCCGGAAGCGGTCCGCGAGGTCCAGGGCCGCGTCGTGGCCGACCACGCTCCGCTGGTGCTGGAGCGTCAGCCGCAGCTGCGGGTCGGCGGCGGCCAGCACGGTCAGCGGGTAGTGCGAGCCGGACAGCGGGCGGATGCCGGTGACCTCGATGCCCGCCGCCGCGTTCGCCTCGCCGAAGCCGACCCGGTCCACGGGGTACGACTCGAAGGCGAGGAGGGTGTCGAAGAGGACGCTCGTGCCCGTGGCCCGGTGGATCTCGGTGAGGCCGCAGTGGTGGTGGTCGAGCAGCGCCGCCTGCCGGTCCTGGAGGCCCGTGAGGACCTCGGCGACGCTGTCGGCGGGCCCGCACCGCACCCGTACCGGCAGCGTGTTGATGAACATCCCGGCCATCGCGTCCGCGCCGGGCACCGCGCCGGGGCGGCCGGACACCGTCGCGCCGAACACGACGTCGTCCCGGCCCGTCAGGCCGCCGACGAGCAGCGCCCAGGCGCCCTGCACCACGGTGTTCAGGGTGACGCCCAGGCCGGCCGCGCGGGCCGCGAGGTCCCGCGCCAGGTCCACGGGGACGGGCACCTCGACCTGGCCGAACCCTTCGGGCCGCGCCGGGTGCGGCGGGGCCGCGGCCCCGCGTGCGGCGGCCCGCGCCACCGGAGCCAGCAGCGTCGGCTCCGCCACCCCCGCGAGCTCCTCGGCCCACGCCCGGGCCGCCGCCTGACGGTCCTGCCCGGCCAGCCACGCCAGGAAGTCCCGGTACCGGGGCGCGGGCGGCAGCGCGGAGCCGTCGCGCTCCGCGCCGTAGAGCCGCAGCAGATCCTGGGTGAGGATCGGCAACGACCAGCCGTCGAACAGCAGATGGTGCGCGGTCAGCACCAGCTCGAACCGCTCCGGGGCGAGCCGGACCAACGCCATCCGCAGCAGCGGCGGCACCGCCACGTCGAAGGGCTCCCGCACGTCGTCGGCCAGCAGTGCGTCGAGCACCGCGCCCTGCCCGGCCCGCGCCCCGTCGCCGTCCCCCGCCAGGTCCAGCTCGCGCCACGGCAGCTCCACGCCGTCCACGACGACCTGTACGGAGTCCCCGTCGGCCCCCGCGACGAAGGCCGTCCGCAGGTTCGCGTGCCGGTCGAGGAGCGCCTGCCCGGCGGCCCGCATCCGGGCGGCCTCGACGGGCCCGCGCAGACGCAGGACGAACTGCACGTGGTACGCGTCCGGCTCGCCGTCGGCGTACAGCGTGTGGAACAGCAGACCCGACTGGAGCGGGGTGAGCGGCCACACTTCCGCGAGCCCCGGATACCGGCGCTCCCAGGCCTCGATGTCGCCCTGGCGCACCGGCACCAGTGGCACGTCCGAGGGCGTGAGCCCGCCCGCGCCGGGCCCCGCGGCGTGCCGGGCGAGGCCGTCGAGGGCGGCGGCCCACAGCTCCGCGAGCTCCAGCACCCGGGCGCGGGACACCGCGCCCGTGGCGTACTCGAACTCCGCGTCGAGGCACGGGCCGTGCGGGGTGTCGACGACCATCGAGTTGATCTGCACCGCGGCGAGCGCGGACATGGCGCCGCCCGACTCGGCGGTCGGCTCGCCCAGGCCCGCGACCTGGGTGAAGCCGAGGCCGCGCAGCCGCTGAGGCATGTCGGCGGGGGAGAACCGGCCCAGGTAGTTGAAGCCGATCTGCCCGGTGCCGTGCGGGGCGAGCACGGCGGCGGTGCGGGGGTTCAGCTCGCGCAGGAGCCCGTAGCCGATGCCGCCGTCGGGCACGGCGAGGAGCTGCTCCTTGACGGCCTTGACCGCGCCGCCCGCCGCGGCCCCGCCCGCGAAGGCCTCGTCGACGTCGCAGCCGGACACGTCGAGGCGGACGGGGAACAGGCTGGTGAACCAGCCGACCGTCCGCGACAGATCGGCGCCCGGGACCGCCGCTTCCTCGCGCCCGTGGCCCTCAAGGGCCAGCAGCAGCGAGCGCTCGTCGACTCCTTGTGCCCGGCGGAGGCGGGCGACCGCGAGGGCGAGACCCGCGAGCAGCCCGTCGTTGACCCCGCAGCGGAAGGTCGCGGGCAACGTGGTCAGGAGTGCCTCGGTGACCCCGGCGGGCAGCCGCAGGCGCACCGTGTCCACCGTGGACCGCACGTCCACGGCGGGGTCGAACCGCCGGGCGCCGAGGGCCGGGTCGGGGCCCTCCACCACGGTCAGCCAGCGGGGCAGCTCGGCCGCCCTGCGGTCGCTGCCCGCCTCCGCGACGAGGGCGTGCGCCCACCGCCGGAACGACGTGCCCACCCCGGGCAGCGCGGGCGTCCGGCCCGCGCGCACGTCCGCCCAGGCCGCCGCGAGGTCGGGCAGCAGGACGCGCCACGACACGCCGTCCACCACCAGGTGGTGCAGCACGACGAGGAGCCGCCCCGCGCCCGGCGCCGCGCCCGTCGGCGGGTCCGGGGCGGGGTCCGGCGCGAACCACACGAACCGCGCCATCACCCCGGCCGCCGGATCGAGGAGGTCCGCCGCCGCGCCCCGCTCCGCCGCGACCGCGCTCCGCCACCACCTCTCGTCCGCCGCGCCCCCGGGCCCGGCACGGTCCACGCGGCGCAGCAGCGCGCCGGTGTCCACCGAGCCCGGCGGCCCGACCAGCAGGCCCGCGCCCGCGTCGCCGTCGGTCACCAGGCGCGCGCGCAGCACGTCGTGACGGTCGACGACCGCGTTCAGGGTGGCGACGAGCCCGGCCCGGTCGATGCCCTCGGGCAGGTCGAGGAGGACCGCCATGGCGAACCGGTCGATGCCGCCGCCGCGCTCGCGGACGTACCGCGCGATGGGCGGCAGCGGCAGGAAGCCCGTGCCGCCGCCGTCGAGTTCGGCGAGCCTCGCGCGCGGCCGCGGCCCCGCGCCGCCGTGGGGGCCGGTGGGCGCGAGCCCGGCGAGAGCGGCCACCGTCCGGTGCTGGAAGACCTGGCGCGGGGTGACCTCCACGCCGTGCGCCCGGGCGCGGGAGACCACCTGGATCGAGCGGATGCTGTCCCCGCCCACGGCGAAGAAGTCGTCGTCGACGCCGACCCGGCCCAGGCCGAGCACGTCGGCGTACACGTCCGCGAGGACCTGCTCGCGCCGGGACCGGGGCGCCCGGTACGCGCCGGTGGTGAACTCCGGCTCCGGCAGCGCCGCCCGGTCCAGCTTGCCGTGCGGCGTCAGCGGCAGCCGGTCGAGGAGCACGTACGCCGCCGGGGCCATGAACTCCGGCAGCCGGTCCGCCACGAACCGGCGCAGCTCCGCCGTGGTCACGCCGACGTGGAAGTCGATGTCCCCGACGCCCGCGATGCCGCCCTCGCCGACCCGGACGACGTACGCCGTGAGCCGCGCGCCGCCGCCCGCCCCGGCCCGGGCGGCCACGACGGCCTGCGCCACGCCGGGGTGCGCGGTCAGCGCGGCCTCGACCTCGCCGGGCTCGATCCGGAACCCGCGCACCTTCAGCTGGGCGTCGGTGCGGCCCTGGAAGACGAGGCGGCCCCCGGGCGTCCACGCCACGCGGTCCCCGGTGCGGTACATGCGGTCACCGGGCCCGTCGAACGGGCAGGCCACGAAGCGCTCCGCGGTCAGGGCGGGACGGCCCGGATAGCCGCGGGCGAGGCGGTCGCCCGCGATGTACAGCTCGCCCGGCACGCCCGCGGGGACCGGGCGGAGCGCCGCGTCCAGGACGTACAGACGGGTGTGGTCGAGCGGCCGCCCGATGGGGACGACGGCCCCGACGTCGGCGGGCTCGCGCATCGTGTGCGCCGACGCGGCCATGGTGGCCTCCGTCGGCCCGTAGGCGTCGACGACCGTGGTGCCCGGGCAGGCGGCCAGGACCCGCTCGACGGCGTCCGGGGGCACCACGTCACCGCCCGCCCACACCTCGCGCACGCCCGTGAACGCCTTGGGCAGCTCCTCGGCCACCACCCGGAAGAGGCCCGCCGTCACCAGGAGTCCGGTCACCCGGTGCTCGGCGACCAGCGCGGCGAGGGCCGCCGGGTCGAGGGGCCCGTCGGGGGCCACCACGATCGTGCCGCCGTTCAGGAGCGGCACCCACAGCTCGTACGTGGCGGCGTCGAAGGCCTGCGTGGAGTGCATCAGGACGCGCTCGTGACCGGTGCCCGCGTACGCGCGGTCGAGGGCGAGGCGCACCACGCCCCGATGGGTGATGCCGACGCCCTTCGGGGTGCCGGTGGAGCCGGAGGTGTGCATCACATAGACGAGGTGCTGCGGCGACAGCGCGGCCCTGCCGGGTCCGGTGGGCCCGTCCGGACCGGTCAACTCCTCCAGGAGCAGCACCCCTTCGAGGCCGGCGGGCAGGGCGTGCCGTGTGGCCGCGTCGGTCAGGACGAGCCGCGGGTCCGCGTCCGCGAGGACCTGGCCGAGGCGGGCACTCGTGTGCCGGGGGTCGACGGGCACGTAGCCCGCACCGGCCCGCACGACCCCCAGGAGCGCCACGACGAGCTCCGCCGAGCGCGGCAGCGCGACCGCCACCAGGGCGTCGGGGCCGACCCCGCGCCGCAGCAGCTCACGGGCGATCCGGTCGGCCCGTGCGGCCAGCTCCCGGTACGTCAGCGAGGTCGCGCCGCACACCACCGCGACGGCGTCCGGCGCGGCGGCGACCCGCTGCGCGAAGAGCTCGGGGACCGTGAGGTCGGGCGTGTTCACGTCCGTGTCGTTGAACGCGCGCAGCAGCTGCTCCCGCTCCCCGGGCACCAGCGCGTCCACGGAGCCGAGCCGCGCCCCCGGATCGACCGCCAACCGCCGTACGACCTGCGTGAAGCGCGCCGCCAGTGCCTCGGCGGTGCTCCGGTCGAACAGGTCGGTGGCGTACTCCAGACCGCCCACGACGCCGCGCCCCGGCGTGTCGGCGAGCGCGAACACGAGGTCGAACTTCGCGGTCCGGGTGGGAACCAGCTCGAAGGCCGACCGCAGCCCCGGCACGTCGAAGGCCTCGTGGTCCGTCGTGCGCCAGGAGAACATCACCTGGAACAGCGGGTGGTGGGCGGTGGAGCGCTCCGGGTTGAGGGCCTCCACGAGGCGCTCGAAGGGCACGTCCTGGTGGTCGTACGCGGACACGGCCTTGTCCCGTACCTGCCGGACCACGTCGGCGAACGTCGGGTCGCCCGACAGGTCCGCCCGCAGCACCCAGGTGTTGACGAGGAACCCGACCAGCTCCCCGAGCCCCTCGTCGGTCCGCCCCGCGATCGGCACCCCGAGCGTCAGGTCGTCGCCGCCGCCCATCAGGTGCAGCAGCACGACGAGGGCGGACTGGAGCACCATCGGCACGGTGGCGCCCTGTGCCCGCGCCACGTCCTCGACGGCGGCCAGGACGTCGGGGGGCAGGGCGAACGCGACGGTGTCGCCCCGGTGCCCGGCCACCGGCGGCCGCGGTCGGTCGAGGGGAAGCCGCAGCGGCTGCGGGACGCCCGCCAACTCCGCCCGCCAGTAGGCGAGTTGGGTCGAGAGCAGGCTGTCGGGGTCGTCCTCGTCGCCGAGGAGGTGGCGCTGCCAAAGGGTGTAGTCCGCGTACTGCACGGGGAGTTCGGCCCACTGCGGTGTGCCGCCCCGGCGGCGGGCGGCGTAGGCGGTGGCCAGATCGCGGGAGAGCGGCCCCATGGACTCGCCGTCGGCGGCGATGTGGTGCAGGAGCAGGACCAGCACGTGCTCGTCCGGGGCGCGGCGCAGCAGGCTCGCCCGCACCGGGAGCTCCGCCGCCAGGTCGAAGCGGTAGGCGACCTCCTCCGCCACGGCCGCGTCCACCGCATCCGGCACGACGTTCCGTACGGGTACGCCGAGTGCGACCTCGGCCCCGGGCACGACGACCTGCGCCGCGACGCCCCGGTCGTCGGTGACGTACAGCGTGCGCAGGCTCTCGTGCCGCACGACCACGTCCCGCACCGCCGCCGCCAGAGTGGGCACGTCCAGGTCCCCGCTCAGGGGCAGGACGTACGACAGGTTGTACGTCGCCGAAGGGCCCTCGTAGCGGTGCAGGAACCACAGGCGGTGCTGGGCGAACGACAGCGGAACGCGGGCGGGGCGCGCGTCGGCCCGGCGCAGGGCCGGGCGGGACGAGCGGGCCGCCGCGCCCACGCGCTCCGCCAGGCCCGCCACGGTCGCCGACTCGAACACCGCCCGGATCGGCAGGTCCACGCCCAGGGCGGCCCGTACCCGGTTGGCCAGGCGGGTGGCGAGCAGGGAGTGCCCGCCGAGGTCGAAGAAGCTGTCGTCGACGCCCACGTGCCCGACGCCGAGGACCTCGGCGAACAGCGCGCACAGGGCCCGCTCCCGCGTGCTGCGCGGCGCCCGCCCCCGCGCCGCGCCGCCGCCGGGCTCCGGCGCGGGCAGCGCACGCCGGTCCAGCTTCCCGTTGGGGCTCAGCGGCACCGCGGCCAGGGGCACGACCACCGACGGCACCATGTACGCGGGCAGCCGCTCGGCCACGAAGGCCCGCAGCTCCCCGGAGGCGGGACCGGCGGCGCCCGCCGACGGCACCACATAGGCCACGAGGCGCCGGTCGCCGTCCCGCTCGTCGGCGACGACGACCGCCCGCGCCACCCCAGGGTGCTCGCTCAACGCGGCCTGTACCTCACCGGGTTCGACGCGGAAGCCGCGGATCTGCACCTGGTCGTCGGCCCGCCCGTGGAAGACGAGCTGGCCGTCGTGGCGCCGGGTCACCACGTCCCCGGTGCGGTACATGCGGCGGCCGGGCGCGCCGTAGGGACAGGCGACGAAGCGGCCCGACGTCAGCCCCGGGCGGCCGAGGTAGCCGCGTGCCAGGGAGTCGCCCGCCACGTACAGCTCGCCCGCCACGCCCGGGGGCACCGGGCGCAGCGCGTCGTCCAGGACGTACAGCTCGGTGCGGGCGACGGGGCGGCCGATGGGCGGGGTGCGGCCGTCGGGGACGAGCGGGTCGCTGAAGGTCACGATGGCTGTGGTCTCGGTCGGCCCATAGGCGTTGACCAGGTCCCGGCCTCCGGTCCACGCGGTCACGAGCTCGGGCGTCGCCGCGTCGCCGCCGACCGCCAGGGAGGTGACGGTGGGCAGTGCTCCCGCGGGCAGCGCGCCGAGCACGGCGGGCGGCAGGAAGACGTGCGTGACGCGCCGCGCGGCGATCGTCCCGGCCAGCGGGGCGCCGGGCGCCAGCTCGTCCTGCGGGGCGAGGACCAGCGTGGCGTCCGTGAGCAGCGCCATGCACACCTCGTACACCGATACGTCGAAGCTCGGGGACGCGAACTGGAGCACCCGCGTGGCGGCCGAGAGCCCGAGCCGCCGCCGCTGCGACGCGACGAGCGCGGCCACGCCGGAGTGCGTGACGGCCACGCCCTTCGGCCGCCCCGTCGAGCCCGACGTGTAGATGACGTACGCGGCCTGGGCGACGGACAGCGGCCCGCCGCGCTCGTCGTCGGCGACCGGCCGGTCGTCGAGCCGCGCCACCGACGCGACGGCCTCCGGATCGTCCAGGCGCAGGACGGGCACGGCCCCTTCGGGAAGGCGCCGCGCCGTCGCGCCGTCCGCCACGACGAGCAGCGCGCCGGAGTCCGCCAGTAGATAGGCGATCCGCTCCGGGGGGTACGCGGCGTCCACCGGCAGATAGGTCCCGCCCGCCGTGAGCACGGCGAGCAGCGTCACCACCAGGTCGGGGGAGCGCGGCAGCGCCACCGCCACCACCGTCTCCGTCGTTACCCCGCGCCGGAGCAGCTCGCGCGCGAGGCGGTTGGCGCGCGCCGCCAGCTCCGCGTACGTCACCGACTCGGTGCCGTACTCCAGCGTCACCGCCTCGGGGGTGGCGGCGGCCTGCCGCGCGAAGAGCCCGGGGACCGTGTCCGCCGCGACCGGGGGAGCGGTGTCGTCGGGCCCGGTCAGCAGGTCCGCGCGCTCGACGGGCGTGAGCAGGTCGAGTCGGGCGACCGCGGTGGCGGGGTCGGCGGCGATCTGCCGGAGCACGCGCGCGAGACGGTCGGCGACGGTCTGCGCGGCGCCGCGGCCGACGAGGGGGCGCCGGTACTGGAGCGCGAGGCGCAGGCGCGGCTCGGTGGTGACGGTCACCGTCAGCGGATAGTGGGTCCCGGCGCACGCGCGGACCCCGGTGACCGCGAAACCGCCGCCGTCCTTGCCGTCCTTGACGCCCGGGCCGTTCTTGCCGTTCTTGATGTCCTGGCCGCCGTGTTCCACGGTGTACGGCTCGGACGTCACCAGGGTGTCGAACAGCAGGGGCGTGCCGGTGGCCCGGTGGATGTCGGCGAGGCCGCAGGTGTGGCCGGGGAGGGCCTCCTGTCGCTCCCGCAGGCCGCGCAGCACGTCCGCCACGGTGTCCGTGGGCGCGAGGCGCACCCGCACCGGAAGCGTGTTGACGAAGAGACCGGCCATCGCGGCCGCGCCGGGCACCGCGTCGGGCCGCCCGGGGACGGTCGTGCCGAAGACGACGTCCCGCCGCCCGGTCAGGCCGCTCAGGAGCAGCGCCCAGGCACCCCGCACGAGGGTGTCCACGGTGACGCCCAGCTCGTCGGCCCGCAGCGCCAGGGCCCGCACGGTCGTGCCGGTGAGGGCGACTTCGACCTCTGCGGCGCTTTCGGCGGGCTCGGCTGCTGAAGTGCGCTCGGCCTCTGAGGCGCTCACTGCTCCTTCGGCGGCGAGCTCGTCCGCCGGGGCTCCCACCGCCCCGGCGGCGCCCGCCCCGACGACCGGCGCCAGCAGCGTCGGCTCCGTCATCCCGGCCAGCTCCTCGGCCCACGCCCGCGCGGCGGTGTCCCGGTCCTGCTCGGACAGCCACACCAGGAAATCCCGGTATGCGGGCCCTCGCGGCACCGAGGAGCCGTCCCCGCCCGCCTCGTAAAGCCGCTGGACGTCCCTGACCAGATGCGGCAGGGAAAGCCCGTCGAAAAGGACATGATGAGCCGTCAGAACGAGGTCGTACCGCTCTTCTCCGGTGCGCGCCAATGCCATGCGCAGCAAAGGCGGAACACGCACGTCGATGGGCGCCTGTGATTCCTCGGCCAATAACGCGGCAAGGGGCCCGCCGGCAGGCGAATCCGTGCTGCTTTCACGTAAGTCCACGGCACGCCAGGGCAGTCGCACTCCCTCCACCACGACTTGTGCCGGATCCCCGTCGGAACCTGCCACGAAAGCCACGCGCAGATTCGCGTGCCGGTCGAGCAGGGCCTGTCCGGCCGCCCGCATCCGCTCGCTTTCCACCCGCCCCCGCAGCCCGATGACGAACTGCATCCGATAGGCGTCCTGGGAGGGGTCGCCGAGCTGGGCGTGGAAGAGGAGCCCCGACTGCACGGGGGTGAGCGGCCAGACCTCCACGAGCCTTGGATACCGCCGCTCCCACGCGTCGAGGTCACCCGGATCCACCGGCGCCAGGGACACGCCCACCGCCGTGACCCGCCGCCGGGGCCCGGCCGCTACCTGGCGCACGACCCGCACGAACTGCCGCGCGAGCGCCACCGCCGCCTCCCGGTCGCCCAGGGCGGTGTCGTACGGGAGCACGCCGGACAGCCCGCTCCCGCCGGGGCCGTCGAGGGGGTGGTGCAGCGCGAGCGGAAGGGCCGCACCGCCGTCCGCGGCCGCCTCCCGGTCGCGCAGCCACCGTGCCAGCGCGGCGAAGGGCGGGTCGTCCCGCCACAGGTCCGCGGGGAGCGCCGGGGTCTCGGTGACGCGCCACACGAGCTCTGCCGGGCCCTCCCCTGGAAGCCCGGATTCCGAAGGCCCCTCGGACTCGGCGGGTTCCTCGGACTCGGCGGGCTCCCCGGGCTCGCTGTGGCGCCCCGCGACCGGCAGGCCCAGGCCCAGCACCGGGCCCGCGCCGTCGCCGAGCCGCCGCAGCAGCACCGCGAACGCCGCCCGCAGCAGCACGGGAGCCGTGACCCCGCACGCGCGGGCCGCCGCCTCCACCGCGCGCAGCAGGTCGTGGTCGAGGCGGAACTCCACCGTGGCGACAGCGGTGCGCGGCGGTCCCTCCGGCTCGGCCGCGCCGGACCGCCCAGGCGCCTTGCCGCCCCGCCGCCGGGCGGCGTACGCGGCCTCCAGGTCCCGTACGAGCGGGGCGAGCCGCCCGTCGCCGCGCGGCGGCACGGCGAGGGCGACCACGTGACCGCCGGCCACGCGCCGGACCGTCCCGGTGCCCCCGGCGGCCGTGACGTCCCGGACCGCCGACGCCAGTGCCTCCGCGTCCGGTTCGCCGTGCAGGCGCAGCTCCAGGGTCCGCCCGTGCGGGGCCCGGCCGTCCCCGCGCCGCTCCGTGAACCACGCCCCGCCCTGCGCCGAAAACACCTGCACCGAAAGCAAAGGGATCACCTGCGTCCGCTCCTGTTCGTCGCATGCCGGACCGGCCCCGCTGGATCCGATCCGCCCCGCTGCTGATGCGCGAATTCCTGCAACGTGCCGTGATTTCCACCAGCTCCAGGAGTGAAGGAGCGGCAACTCACCTATACCGGCAATGGTTTTGCTTACCCCGGCGGTTCTCGGTCGATTCCGGAGAGGCACCCCGCAAGGCCCTGGCGCACGCTCGGGGAGACGAAGAAGAGGCAGTGCAATCGCTGTGACCGCTGTGCTGCGTGAGGCACCGCACTCGGCCGGTATTCCAGGTGACCTCTGCGATGTGGCGTCCAGAGTGGCGGAAGTCCCGTCGACATGACAACGGCACCTCAGCCGCATCATTGGCCGGATTTCCCTTTGCCAGCGGGAGGTTTGGCGCCTTCGGCTACGCCTCGGGCCGCTCGTGCGCCCGCAGGGTGGGCCACAGCACGGCGACGACCCGGTCGGCGAGGTCGGCCGGGGTGCTCCGCCCCGCGCGCAGGTAGTCGCCGAAGTAGCTGCCGAAGCAGAGGGTCACCACGGCGTCGAGATCGGCGTCCGCGCGCACGGCGCCCACGTCCTGGAGGTGGCGCAGGGTGCGCGTCAGCTCCGCGCAGCGCGGCTCGTTCCCGTGCTCGCGCAGCTGTGTGAACAGCTCCGGCTCGCGCTCGGCCTCGCCCATGAAGTTGCCGTGCAGGGCCATGGCCCGCTCGTTGTGGTAGCGCGGGTCGAGGCGCCGTACGGCCTCGGTGAACGCCTCCAGCGGAGTCATCCGCTCCAGGTCCATGGGCGGATAGGCCTCGCGCTGCTTGCGCAGGCCGTAGTCGAGGGCGTCCACGACGAGTTCGCGCTTGTTCGCCCAGCGCCGGTACAGGGTCGGGCGCGTGACCCCGGCGTCGGCGACGACGTCGCCGATCGTCAGGCGCGCGTAGCCGTCGGTGGCGAGCCGCGCCCGGGTGGCCTTGAGGATCGCCTCCTCGATCGCCGGATCCCGGGGCCTGCCGCCGGGGCGCGGCGCGGGCGCCCCCGCGTCCTTGCTGCTCATGACGTGCTCCTCCTGTCCGGGATCACCCTAACCGGAGCCCCCTCGCGCACCCCGTGGTGGAGTTTCAATCATTGACTGTAACGAAACCTGTAGGGCAGGGTGGCCCGCGTCAGGCAGCGCGCCACGGCGGCCCGGAGCCCGCAAGTCCGGAAGCCGTCGGTCCAACGTCCGCCCCTGCGCGGCGCCTTGGGCCCCGGGGCGCACCCCGCACCCGGTCAGGGAGGAACGCCCCCATGAGCACCAGCGTCCCGCGCCTCACGGTCGTACAGCCGGGGGAGGGCCACCACGCGCCCATCCCCGGCTTCGGCGCCGACTTCAAGCTGAGCAGCGCGGCCTCCGGGGGCCCGCTGTCCATCGTCGAGCACCCCTTCGGCGTGGGCGTGATCACCCCGCCCCACCTGCACACCAGGGAGGACGAGTACTCCATCGTCCTGGAGGGCGAGATCGGCTTCCGCTCCGACGACGCCGAGACCGTGATCGGCCCGGGCGGCTACATCATCAAACCCCGTGGCCAGATGCACGCCATGTGGAACGCCGGCGACACCCCCGGCCGCATCATCGAGATCATCACCCCGGGCGGCTTCGAGCGCTACTTCCAGGAAATCGCCGACCTCGTGGCCGCCAGCACGAGCGACCGCGGCGCCTTCGACGAACTCGCCGAGAAGTACGGGCTGACCTACGGCCACCCCGACTGGTTCGACGACGTCGTACGGCGCTACGGCCTCACCCCGCCCAAGCGCTGACGGCCGCGCCCCGCCGCTCCGTCCGCGCGAAGACCGGCCGAGGGGGAATCAAACGGGCTTTCGGCGGGGTAGGGATGTCGCGGCACGCCCCGCGGCCCCGCCGTCCGGGGTGCCGACCGCACGGTCCTGACGTACGTACGAAGGAGACGCAGATGGCCCTCACACCCGAGGAGCGCGAGGAGTTCCTGGCGCAGGCGCACATCGCGGCGCTGTCCGTGGACGCGGGAGAGGAGGGGCGGGCGCCGGTCACCGTCCCGATCTGGTACCAGTACGAGCCCGGCGGCGAGATCTGGATCATGACGGGCAAGGAGTCGCGCAAGGCGCAACTGATCGCCGCGGCGGGGCGGTTCACGCTCATGGTCGAGCGCGTGGAGCCGTCCGTCCGGTACGTGTCGGTGGAGGGCCCGGTCGTGGCGACGGAGCCCGCGACCCGCGAGCAGCTGCACGAGATCTCCGCCCGCTACCTCCCGGCCGACAAGGTCGACGGCTATGTGGAGGAGGCCTGGAAGGGGCACGGCGAGCAGATCGTCGTCCGGCTGCGCCCGCAGCGGTGGATCTCCTCGGACCTCGGGTCCATCTGACGGCCGCCGTGGGGAATGTCCGGTGGGCCGCTGTCGGGGACGCCCGACGGCCACCCGGGGATTCCCGGTGCCTGATATCGGCCTGTTGGTCCGGCTGTCAGCGGAAGTAAGTGCACGTGTGACCCCCGATGTCCTCCGGTTCCGGGCAACCCGCGGCCCCCGCGCGGCCTCTTCTCCAGCAGCGGCCCTCGCCGACCGACCCACCGACCAGAGGGCCCTGACAAGGAGAGGGGAACTGTGCACACGCACAGCTGGAGAAAGATGGCCCTGGCGGCCGGCGCGGCCGGGGTCCTCGTGGCGACGGGGGCCACGGCCATGGCCGACGCCGCGACCCCGGCCCCGGCGAACAAGCCCGACCTGCGCGCGGACGTCAACCGCGACGGGCGCGTCGACGTCGAGGGCGACAGCGACAGCCGCGGCGAGAACACCTGGACGCGGGAGCGCGGCGCGATCGTCCTGCCGAACATCGACGACGACGCCAAGCGCTGCCCCGTCAAGGACAGCAACGGACGGCCGCTGTCGAGCGCCAAGCTCGCCCGGTGCAACGACGCGTCCGACACCAAGGTCAACGGCGCCAAGGACGCCCTCGACCTGGCCCGGCTGCGGACCGTGCCGCTGCCCGACGCCGCCGCGGGCAGCCACGGCACCGTGAAGGTGGTGGGCGCGGGCGCCAAGAAGGCCCGTCTGTTCGTCCACCGCGACGGCCGCTGGTCCCTGCTGAAGCCCACCGACAAGCTCACCGTCAAGGAGCTGCGCTCCGGCGTCGAGCTGGGCATCGAGGCGACCGACGTGGTGCGGGACGCCGCGCAGTGGAACGGCGACATCACCGTCCGGTTCACCGTCGGCGGCGGCGACGGCCCGGCCCGCTCCGACGACGTCGTGCTGCGCACCGCGCCGGTGCTCACCCAGCACCACCTGCAGAAGGCCCAGGAAGTCCTGGTGACCAAGGTGCCGGGCCGCGACGCGTACAGCAAGGCCCAGCAGAAGTTCGTCAAGGACCTGGCGAAGCAGGTCAAGGACGCCGGGATCAGCAAGCCGCTGACCACCTTCACCAAGTACGGCGACATCTGGGCGCAGGACTTCGTGGAGCCCGGCTACGCCAGCATGCCGGGCCCGGACGGCAAGCCGCGCACGATGCGCGTGCTGATCCGCTCCGCGCAGCTCGACCGTCCGGCGGGCCGCGAGCTGTTCGAGAAGCTGCGCGGCCCCGACGTCGGCGTGGTGCAGGTCGCCAAGGCCGGCGCCAACGAGGAGTGGACGCTCAACTCCATGGGCAACCTGGAGACCATTCCGCCGTACAAGCTGGGGAACAAGGACTACCCCGCCGGGCGCATCATCCAGGGCTACCGCAAGGACAACGGCTCCAAGCCCGCCAAGTCCATGCGGACCTTCCTGAAGTCGCAGGGTGCCCAGGACCCGCTGCTGCTCGACACGTCCTGGCTGTCGGTCGGGCACGTGGACGAGTTCGTCCAGTTCCTGCCCGCCGACACCGAGCGCGGCTGGCGCATCGGCGTGGCCGACCCGAAGGCCGGTGTGGAACTCCTGCGCAAGGCCCAGCGCGAGGGCCACGGCGCGAAGAAGATGTTCTCGGTGCCGCGCGGCTCGGACGTCCCGGCGCCCAAGGAGACCATCGACAAGGTCCTCGGCTCCGCCAAGTTCAAGGCGGACAACAAGCTGGCCGCCGAGCGCATCGAGGCCAACCTGGCGACCCTCAAGCGCGAGACCGGTGTCACCGACGCCGAGATCGTGCGCGTGCCGGGCCTGTACGTGCGCGACGGCCAGGGAGGCAGCGGCCTGAGCAACAGCCGCAAGCTGCGCCGCCTCGGCCCGGACTCGCTGCGCAAGTTCAACCAGCTGCGCGGCGACGACAACCGCGCCGACGCGGGCGGCAAGGGCCGTACCCGGGCCGCCGCGGCCTGGCAGAACAGCGCCTACATCCCCGGCGCGGTCAACGGCGTCCTGCTCAGCCCGACCCGCTACCTCGCGCCCCAGCAGTGGGGCCCGGTCATCGGCGGCAAGGACATCTTCACCGAGGCCGTGAACTCCGTGTACGCCAAGGCCGGATTCACCACGACCTACATCGATGACTGGTACACGTACCACATCGGCATGGGCGAGGTGCACTGCGGCACCAACACGCTGCGGGACACCACCGCCCCGTGGTGGCCCAAGGCGTAACCCTGCTCCGGGCCCGTGGGGGCCCGCGTCCCGACGACGGACGCGGGCCCCCACGGGCCCCTGCGCGTCAGGCGGCCAGCCGCAGTTGGCCCTGGTGCGGGCCACCGCTCCCGAGCCGCGCCACGGAGACCTGCGACACGTTGGCCTGCGACACGGAGGTCTGCGCCACGGAGGTCTGCGACACAGTGGTGCGCGCCACCACGGCCCGCGGCGCCCGGGTGCCCGCGGCTCCCGGCCCGTGCAGTCCGCCGCGTGCCCGCCGCGCGGCGGCCGTCAGCTCGTGGTGCGCGAGCCCCAGCAGATCGCCGAGGCCGAGGCCGAGCGCGTGCGCCGCCGCCGCGAGGACCTCCGACGAGGCCTCCTTGCGACCCCGCTCGACCTCCGAGAGATACGGCACCGAGATCCGCGCCGCGTCCGCCACGTCCTTCAACGTGCGCTCCTGGGCCAGACGTTCGCGTCGCAGCACGGTCCCGACGACGTCACGCCACAGGGGCTCCTTGACGGCGGGGGCGGGCGCGGCCGGGCGCAGGGGAATGACGCGGGCGTCCCGGTCCGGCCGCGGCGGAGGGGGCGAGGCGTTCGTCGCATGGCTGGTCACGGCCTCAGCGTAGGAGCGCGGGGGCCCGCGGGGGCGATGTTCTGCCATGGGCGAAGTACGTTCTGCCTCGGGCGAAGCGGGGGCGGGGGCCGCGCGGGGCGAACGTCCACGGCTGGTCCCGCCCAGCGCTGGTGCCGCTCAGCGCTGGCGCCGCGCGGGGCTGGTGCCGCGCGGGGCTGAGGTGACGCGGGGCGAGGCCGTCCGGGGCTGGCGCCGCGCGGGGCGGACGTGCAGGGCTGACGCTTGGCGCCGACGCCGCTCGCCGCTGGTGCCGTGCGGAGACTCAGGTCGTCTGCGGCTGGCGTAGCGCAGTGCCTGATGCCGCCCGGGGTCCTCCACCGCCGAGGCCGTCGCCGTCCGGAGCCGTGGCTGTCCGGAGCCGTCGCCGCGCGGGGTCTGGACGGCGGGTCGGGCTCCGCCGAGGAGTTCGTCGCGAGCCTCGCGTGGCCCGGGCCCGTGCGCCCCACATGGACAAGGCCGGTGAGCCCCGCGCCCCCGAGCCGCCCGGGCGGGAACCTCCCCGTTCTCCTCCGCGTTGAGCGAATTGGCACCCCGAACCCGGCCGCCCCCGGCCGCGGGCTCCCGACGACCGCCGACCCGGCCAGGAGGCCCGCGTGCAGTACCGCGCCCGGTCCGCCCGGCTCGCCGCCTCGGTCCTCTCGGTGGTCGTCGCGGTCCTGGCGTTCGCCGTGCCGTCGCGCGCCCCGGGGGCCGTCCCCGCGGTCCCTACGGCGCTGGCCGCCCCGGACCGCTCCCACAGCGACAGCGTGGGCCCCCACGCCCCGGACCTCCCGCGCGTCGTCCACGCGACGGTCGCGCACCCGCACCACGCGCACCTTCCGCACCCGCCGTACCCGGCCACCACGGCCGCCGACCGCGCGCCGCACCGGCCCGTCGGCGGACCCGCCGCGCCCGCGCGCGGCACGGCCCCGGCCCGGCAGCACCCCGACGCCGGGCCGCGGCCGCGCGGCCCACCGCCACCGATGAGCAACGACACCGTTCAGGACGCCGCCTGACGGGCGCTTCGCGCGCCCGGCCGCCGCGCCGTCCCCCTTCGTCATGCCCTCATCGTGGATGTGGAGTACACCCATGCCCCGCGCACCCCTGTGGCGGGCGATCGTCGCCCTGGTCGCCGTCGCCGCCTCGCTGTTCCTCGCCCTCACCCAGTCACCCCGCCTCGGCCTCGACCTGCGGGGCGGCACCCAGATCGTCCTGGAGACCAAGGACTCACCCACCGTCAAGGCCGACGAGGCCGCGACCCGCAGGGCCGTCGAGGTCCTGCGCCAGCGCGTCGACGCCCTCGGCGTGTCCGAGCCGAGCCTCGCCCAGGCGGGCGCCAAGCGGATCGTCGTCGAACTGCCCGGCGTCCGCGACCCGCGCGAGGCCGCCGAAGTCATCGGCCGCACCGCGCAGCTGACCGTGCACCCGGTGACCGGTGCGACCGACCGGCCCGGCAAGGCCGCGCCCGCCGCCGACGGCTCCCGCACCCTGCCCGACCCCGACCGGCCCGGCGGCCACCTGCGGCTCGGCCCGACCGCGCTGACCGGCGACGGCGTGAAGGACGCCGACGCGGTCCTGGACCAGCAGGCCCTCAACGGCTGGTACGTCACCCTCGACTTCCGCAAGAAGGCCGCGGACGACTGGGCCCGCGTCACCGGCGAGGCGGCCTGCGCGCCGCGGGACGCCCCGCAGCGGCGCGTCGCCATCGTCCTCGACGGCAAGGTCATCTCCGCGCCGGGCGTCAACGCCGACGTACGCTGCGGGACCGGCATCACCGGCGGCAGCACCCAGATCACCGGCGGCTTCGACGAGGGCGAGGCCCGCGACCTGGCCGCCCTCGTCAAGGGCGGCGCCCTGCCGGTCCCCGTCGACGTGGTGGAACAGCGCACCGTCGGCCCGACGCTCGGCGCCGCCGCCATCGACGCGAGCACCCAGGCCGCGCTCATCGGCCTCGTCCTGACCGGCCTGTTCATCATCGTCGTCTACCGGCTGCTCGGCGCCCTCGCGACCCTCGCGCTCGCCCTGTACGGACTCATGTCGTACGCCGCGCTCCTCGCGGTGGGGGCCACCCTCACGCTGCCCGGCCTCGCCGGGTTCGTACTGGCCATCGGCATGGCGGTGGACGCCAACGTCCTCGTCTTCGAACGCGCGCGGGAGGAGTACCTGGGCCCCCGCGCGCTCCGTCCCGACGGGGAGTCCCGCACCGCCGGGGCGCCGCGCAGCATGGCCAAGGCGCTGCACACCGGCTTCACCAAGGCCTGGAGCGCCGTCGTCGACTCGAACGTCACGACGCTGCTCGCCGCGGGGCTGCTGTTCTTCTTCGCCACCGGCCCGGTCAAGGGCTTCGGCGTGACCCTGTCGATCGGCGTCCTCGTGTCGATGGTCGCGTCCTTCGTCGTCACGAGGGCGCTCGCCGACGCGGCCGTGCGCCGCCGCTTCGTCCGCGCCCGGCCGCGGCTCACGGGCCTGGCCACCACGGGCCGCGTCCGCACCCTGCTCGCCCGGCGCAACCCCCGCCCGGTGCGCCACGGGGGCCGCTGGCTGGGCGCCGGCGCGCTCCTGGTGGCCGTGGCGGTCGCGGGGATCGTGGTGCGCGGGCTCGACCTGGGCGTCGAGTTCACGGGCGGCCGCCTCGTCGAGTACAGCACCAGCCAGCGTCTGGACGCCGACACCGCCCGCGAGGCCGTCGCGGACGCGGGCTTCCCGCGCGCCGTGGTGCAGGAGTCGGGCGAGGACGACATCACGGTCCGCACCGGTGAACTCAGCGACGGCGAACAGGAGCGCATCAAGAAGGCCCTGGCGGGCCCCGGCGGCGAGGTGACCGTCGAACGCGACGAACGCATCGGCCCGAGCCTCGGCGCCGAGCTGCGCCAGAAGGCCCTGGTGGCGCTCGGCATCGCCGTCGCCGCCCAGCTGGTCTATCTGAGCGTACGGTTCCGGTGGACGTTCGCGACGGCCGCCGTCACCGCGATGGTGCACGACGTGCTCCTGGTGGTCGGCCTGTTCGCCTGGCTGGGCAAGACCGTCGACAGCGTCTTCCTCGCGGCCGTCCTCACGGTCATCGGCTACTCCGTCAACGACACGGTGGTCGTCTTCGACCGGGTGCGCGAGGCGCGGCGCCGCGACCCCCGGGCCGAGCTGGCGGACCTCGCCAACAAGGCCGTCGTCCGCACCCTGCCGCGCACCGTGAACACCGGCATGGGAGCGCTGTTCGTCCTGGCCGCCCTCGCCGTCCTCGGCGGCGACTCGCTCGCGGACTTCTCGCTCGCCCTGATCGCCGGTGTCGTGCTCGGCATGGCCTCGACGGTGTCCGTCGCGGTGCCCGCGGCGGTCCTCCTGGAGCGGCGGAGCCCGGCGCCCCGGCGTCCGGCACGGCCTTCGGAAGGCCCCCGTCCGCGCAGCCCGCTGGAGGCGGGGCGCCGCCGGAGCGGCGACGGCGCGGTGGTCTGAGGCCCGCCGCCCGGGCCGTCCGCGCGGTCAGTCGCCCAGGAAGCGCAGGGCGACGGCCGCGTGGACGGCGCTGCCCACGGCCATGGCGTCCTCGTCGAACACGACCCGGTTGCAGTGGATGTCGGGCGCCTCGTCGGGCGACGTCCCCGGCGGACAGGCGCCGAGGAACGCCATGGCGCCGGGCACCCGCTGAAGGACGTACGAGAAGTCCTCGGCGCCCATGACGGGCTCGGCGAGCTCGTGGACCCGGTCGGGCCCGAGCAGCGCGGTCGCGGCGGCGCGCGCGGCCGCGGTCCGGTCCGGGTCGTTGACGACGGGCGGATAGCCCTCCGGCAGCTCCACCTCGGCCGTGGCGCCGTGCGCGGCCGCCACGTGGTGCGCGACGCGGGCCACGTTCTCCCGCAGCAGCTCCCGCGTGGCGGGGGTCAGCGTACGGAGGGTGCCGTGGAGTTCGGCGGTCTCCGGGATGATGTTGGTGGTGGTGCCCGCCTCGATCCTGCCGATGGTCACCACGGCGGGGTCGAAGACGTGGACCGTGCGCGTCACCATCGTCTGGAGGGCCTGCACGATCTCGCAGGCGACCGGCACGGGGTCCAGGGCCCGGTGCGGCGCCGAGGCGTGGCCGCCGCGGCCGCGGACCGTCACGCGCAGCGTGTCGTGGGCGGCGAGCGCGGGTCCTGGACGCAGGTGCACGGTGCCGGAGTCGAGCCGGGTCGACACGTGCAGGGCGAAGGCCGCGTCCACACCGCCCTCCCCGCGGGTCCCGAGGACCCCCTCGTCGATCATGTGCCGGGCGCCGCCGTCGCCCTCCTCGCCCGGCTGGAACATGAACACGACGCGGCCGCGCAGTTCCTCCCGGCGCGCGGCGAGCAGCCGGGCGGCGCCGATCAGCATCGCCGTGTGCAGGTCGTGCCCGCAGGCGTGCATGGCGTCCGGCGCTTCGGAGGCGAACTCCAGGCCGGTGTCCTCGCGCTGCGGCAGGGCGTCCATGTCGCCGCGCAGCAGCACCGTCCGGCCCGGGTGCGCGCCCTCCAGGGTGGCCACGACGGAGCTGAGGGAGCGCGCCCCGTGGTGACCGTCAGGGGCAGGCCCTCCAGGGCGGCCAGGACCGTGGCCTGCGTACGCGGCAGCCGCAGGCCGAGCTCCGGCGCGCGGTGCAGGGCGCGCCGCGTGGTCACGAGGCCGGGCAGCAGCTCACGGGCCTGTGCCAGCAGGGGCCGCGGGTCGTCGGCGGTCATGGCGTGCCACCTCCGGTGAACGGGGCGGGGCGACTGTGGGCCGCCCCGGGCGGGCCAGAAGGCTGCCCCGCCCGGGGGGCCGTCATGCGAGGTCCGCGGTTCAGCGGGTGACGTGCCAGGTCAGCTCGCTCGTCAGGAGCTTGCGCAGGGCGGGGTCACGGACCGCCTTCGTGGTGTCCTTGGCGCGCACGGAGATCGTGTGGGCGCGGCCGTCGGCGGGCACGCCGAGGGAGCGCGGCGTGACGGCCCGCGCGTCGTCGCCCTTCTTGGCCGGGCGGCCGTCGACGTACCACCGCAGGCGGACGCCCGCGCCCGTCTCGACGGCGACGCGCTGCTTGCGGCGCACCTCGCTGCCGGTGGGCGTCGCGCTGGTCGCCACCGAGGCGTGCCGGTGGAAGCCCGCGATCATCGCCTCGCGCCCGGGCAGGTTGAACTGCCGCCCCAGCGTGCGCATGATCGAGTTGTCGGTGGGCCGGTACAGGCCGCGCGGGTAGTAGTTGCCGCCCTCGTACGCGCCGACGGTGCCGCCGTCGGGGGACGCCTGGCCGATCCAGCGGTACCACTTCTTCTTCTGCGCGGTCAGCTGGGCGGCCGTGAGCTTGCTGCTGTTCAGCCAGGACGGCTCGGCGCCCGTGTAGGTGCCGTACTCGTCGTACCAGTACTCGTCCGCGAGCTTGCCCAGGGAGTGGCCGAGCTCGTGCACGACGACCTGCGAGGACTGGGCGTTGTCGGAGGAGCCGGTGGCGATGCCGTCGTAGCCGGAGGGCGAGGTGATGTCGTTGTAGCCCGCGCCGCCGTACTTCGTGGAGTTCGCGAGCACGATCACCACGTCGGGGTCCGCGGCCTTGCGGGCGTACGCCTCGACCTTGTTGGTGTCGACGCACAGCAGGCGCTCGATGTTGTCGCAGTAGAAGGACGAGCCGAGCGCGGTGTCCTTGCGGACGTTGCTCGTCGGGTCGCCCGAGACGCCCGACTGCCGCGAGTGGGCGTCCACCGCCCACACGTTGAAGAGGTTCTTGTACGAGGCGTACGGCTCGACCTTGGAGACCTCCGCCCACTTGGTGCGGACGTCGGCGTGGAAGTCCTCCTGCTGGGCGGCGGTGTAGCCGTCGCCGATGAAGACGACGTCGGCCTTGGTGCCGACGGGGCCGTTCTGCACGATCGGCACGACGTCGCCGTCGGCGCCGCCCGCGATCTCCGACCGCTCCTCGCGCGTGAGCGGCGCGGGCGCGGGCACCTCCGTGTGGCGCGGGTGGCCGTCCTTGCCGAAGTACTCGACGCTCCGGGAGGGTTCGGCGGCGGAGGGCTCCGGGTGGGCGACCGCCCCGCCCGTGGCGGAGAGGGTCGCCGCGAGCGTGACGCCCGCCGCGAGGGCGACCCGGAGACGCTTTCGTCTGGTACGGGTCGGTATGCCTGATGTGTCGCTGGCCATGTGGGGGCCTCCTCAAGGCCGCTTATTAAGCGGCGAGTTAAGTAGGATTAACGCGCCGCTCAACGTAGGGGGCCGCGAGGGAAGAGGCAATGAGTACGTGAAGTTTCACTTGAGGCACATGAGTTGAGGGTGACTTCACGCCACCGGGCAAACCCGTCCGGCCCCTATCCAACCCCCGCGCCCATCGACTTAGCTCAGGTCACGGACCTACGGAGGATCCACGGAGGGGGAGAGGTGGCGGAAATCAGCCCCGAGGGGGCGCGGCTCGACGACCCGGCCGAGATCGGCCGCCGCGTGCTGCGGCTGCGCACCGAACGGGGGCTCACCCAGCGGCAGCTGGCCGAACCGGCCTACACGCCCGCGTACGTCTCCACCCTGGAGTCCGGCAAGGTACGGCCCTCCGAAGCGGCCCTCAGACACCTCGCGGGCCGCCTCGGCGTCGGCTACGAGGAGCTGGCCACCGGGCGGCCCGCCCGCCTGGCCACCGATCTGCGGCTGCGGCTCACCGACGCCCGGCGCGCCCTCGCCACCGGCGCGCCCGAGGACGCCGCCGCCGTCTTCCGCACCCTGCACGAGGAAGCCGTCGCCCACGCCCTGCCCTCCGAGCAGGCCGCCGCCCTCCAGGGCCTCGGCGACTGCCTCCTGGAGTCCGGCGAGCTGACCGACGCCCGCGACTGCTTCGCCGCCGTGGAGCGCCTCCTCGCCGACGAGCCGCTGCCGCGCCGCGTCCCCGCCATCCGCGGCCGCGCCACCGCGCACCTGCTCACCGGCGAACTGCGCTACGCCTGCTACCTCCTGGAGACCACCCTCGACGAGCTCAACGCCGCGGGCCTGCACGACCCCGACGCGCTGCTGCTCCTGTACACGGCGTCCATCGCGCCGTACATGGACATGGGCGCGCACGCCCGCGCCGCCCACGCCGCCGAGCTGGCGCTCGCCCTCGCCCCGAGCGTCAGCGACCCCGCGCTCGTGGCCCACATGCACCGCGGCGTCGCCCGTACGCTCATCGCCGAGGGCCGCACCGCCGAGGCCGACGCGTCCCTCGCCAAGGCGCAGGAGCTCTACCGCCAGCTGCACATCCGCACCGAACTCGCCCACTGCCACTGGATGCGCGGCTACGTCCACGCCCAGGACGGCGATCTCGACCGTGCCGAGAGCGAGCTGCGCACGGCCCGCGACATGCTCGCCTCCAAACGGGCCGCGCTCTTCACCGAGCAGGTCGAGGTCGAGCTCGCCGACGTGCTGCGGCGGCGCGGCCGGGCGGACGAGGCGGAGGCCCTGCTGCGACCGCTGCTCGTCTCCGGCGCGGACGGCGCCGACACCGGGCCGCTGGGCGCCGAGCGCGGCGCCGTGCACGCGGGCGGCGCGCACCGCCTGCTCGGCCTGATCGCGGAGGAGCGCGGCGACACCGAGTCCGCCGAGGAGCACTACTGCGCGGCCCTGTCCCTCCTGGAGCGCTCCAGCGCGGCCGGTGACCTGGCCGACCTGTGCCGGCTGCTCGGCGACCTGCTGCGGCGCACCGGGCGCGTCGAGGCCGCCCTCGACGCCTACCGCACGGGCCTCGGCCACCGGGCCGCACCCGGGACGACCACGCTGGGCCCGGCCCCGGCGACACCGCCCCTGTGAACCACGATCTTGCCTCTGCTTCGATGGGCCCATGACATCCGATGGGGGCACGACAGCGGAACGACCCACAGCACCGGACAAGGCCCCGGAGCGCCCGGTGCTCGACTGGCCGACGACGCTCGCGACCGAGCGCCTGACCCTGCGCCCGGTCGCGGAGCCGGACGTGCCGCACGCCGTCAGGCTGTGGACGGACCCACAGGTCCGGCGGCACCTCGGCGGGCCCGTGAGCGCCGACGTCGTCCGCGCCCGCGAGCAGCACTGCGTGGGCGTGCCCGGGGCGTTCGCCGTCGAGCGGCACGACGGCGCGGTGCTCGGCCTGGTCGTGGCCGAGCCCGACGGCCACGACGGCCGCACCGAGGTCTCTTACCAGCTCCTGCCCGAGCACTGGGGCCAGGGCTACGCCCGCGAGGCGGTCCACGCGGTCGTCGGCTGGGCCCGGCAGGCGATACGTTCCGCCATCCCCGGCGTGGTGGCCGTCACCCAGCGCGCCAACACCCGCTCCCGCCACCTTTTGGACAGCCTGGGCGCCACCCCCGCCGACCACTTCGTGGCCTGGGGCGAACCACAGGTCCTCTACGTGTTCCCCGACTGATCCTTGTCGCCGCAATTCCGCCGGGGATAGCCTGGGCCGGATCGTCGGCCGCCCGTTCCCGGGACACCGGCGCACGCCCGAAACCGAAAGGATCCGGTTCATGGGTCAAGGAATTCCCGCCGTTCTCCCGCTGGTCAGCACCGTGGTGGCCGAGGCATTCGACCGCTGGAGTCCGCCGCTGCACGAGGACTTCGAGAAGAACGCCCACAACGGCCGCGTCGGCTCCTCGCTCCTGGCCGAGACCGCGTCCGTACGGATCTGGGAGACCCGCCTCGGCCCCGGCGAGCGGATCCCCGTCCACCGCCACGTCCTCGACTACGTCTGGATAGCCCTGACCAGCGGCCGGGCCCGGCAGCACCTGGGCGACGGGTCCAGCCGCGAGATCGCGTACGAACGCGGCCACACCCAGCGTTTCCGTATCGCCGAAGGCGCGTTCCACCTCCACGACATGAGGAATATCGGCGAGGAAGTCCTCTCCTTCCTGGTGATAGAGGAAAAGGCCGGGCCGAACGAACCCCTGGAACTCACCGGGGCACAGCGGCACTGATTCAGAGAGCGGCGGTGAGCGCGGCGAGCAGGGAATGGTTCGCGTGCCGTTCGCCGATGGATATGCGGCAGGTATCGGGAATGACGCGCCCGGTGTCCGCGACGAGAATTCCCGCGTCGCGCAGCCGGTCCATGACCCGCTCGTGCTTGTGCAGCCGGACCAGCAGGAAGTTGGTCTCCGAGGGGAAGACGCGCTCCACCGCGGGATGGCCGGCCAGGGCGGCCGCCATCCACTCCCGCTCGGCGCGCACGCGCCGGACGCTGTGGAGCACGCGCGGCGCGTCGGTCAGCCGGTCCCGCACCGCCCGCTGCGAGGCGTCGGTGAACCCGAAGGGCACCTGCACCCGCCGCAGCGCGTCGACGACGCCCGGCCGGGCCAGGACGACGCCGCAGCGCGCGCTGGCGAGCCCCCACGCCTTCGACAGCGTCCTGAGCACGACGAGGTTGTCGTAGCGCGCGACGAGTCCGGCGTACGAGGGCTTCTCGCTGAACTCGACGTACGCCTCGTCGATCACCACGAGCCCTTGGCGGCCCGCCACCAGGGCGTGCACCCGCGCCGCGTCGAGCCTGGTCCCGACCGGGTTGTTCGGGTCGCACAGGAGGGTCACCCGCGGCTCCGCCGCCAGGATCCCCTCGACGTCCAGCTCGTCCAGGTCCTCGCCGCGCAGCGGCACGTCGACGACCGGTAGCCGCAGCACGCGCGCGAAGTGCTCGTAGAGCGGGAACGTCGGCGACGTGACGCAGACGCGCTCGCCGGGCGAGGCGAGCGCCGAGAGGAGCAGCAGGGCGCCGTCGACCGCCCCGCTCGTGAACAGCACGTGGTCCGCGGTGAGCGCGCCGACCCCCGCGTGGCCGGGCAGCCGCGCCACCGTCGACAGATACGTCCGGGCCAGCTCCGCCGTGTCGAGCTCGGGGTAGTGGCTCGCGGCCCCCAGGAACGGATTGGTGTTGCTCGACAGGTCGACCACGTCGAACCGCGGCTGACGCCGGAACCGGGCCGGGCCCGGCACCGGCACCGCGGCGACCGGCGGCGCCGCGAAGGCCGAGAGGACCGCTTCGCCCGCGTCCGCCTCGGCGGGGGCGAGGCCGGGGGCCCGCAGCCAGTGGTCGACGGGCACGAACAGATCGGCCCCGAGACCGCGCATCCGGCCGGCGTCGCCCCCGCCGAGGTGCACCCAGGCGAGGCCGGCCCGCCGGGCGTCGAGGTACACCCCGTACAGGCCCGCCTCCTGGAGGTCGAGGTCCGCACCGGGACCGTCGTCCAGCGTGGCCAGGGCCAGGCAGTACACGCCCCGGCCGTTGTGGGACCTCGTCAGGAGACCGGCCTGCACGACGGCGCTCCCGCGGCGGGCCACGAGCATCTCGGTGCGCTCCGCCAACGGGCCGCGGGCCAGCGCGTCGAGGGCGTCGGCGGTGTACAGGGCGGTGTCCTCGTGCAGCGCCACGAAGGCCTCGCGCACCCCGGCACGCCCGCCGAGCCCCCGCAGCGGCACCCGCTCCCAGCGGACCTCGCGGGCCGCCTCGGCGTGGCGGCGGCGCAGCTCGTCGAGCCGGTCGGCGCCGACGCGGGTCCGCAGCGCCTCGTCCACGTCCCCGGCGAGACGGAAGACGCACTCGGGGTCCACGGCGACGGGGACGAAACCGGCCCGGCGCAGCACGCTCGTGTCGTCGCTGCGGCGCACCCGGGGCACGAGGACCTGGGGCACGTCCAGCGCCTCGGCCCGCCCCAGCAGCTCGTCGAGCGCGGGGCGCGCGGGCACCGGACCGGTCGGGGCGTACGGCGCCCCGCCGCTGACCAGGGTGGGGCGCTCCAGGACCGCCGGGTCCAGGGTGGCGAACGCGGCGGTGTCCTGGGCTAGGTGCCCCAGCGAACACACGGGCTCGCGGGAGCCGAGGGCGGCGCACAGCACGTCCTGAAGCGCGTCGATGTCTGCGGTCCTGCGCACGCTGGGCACTCCTCTTCGTCACATGGGGCTCGTGTTCGTCACATGGGGCACGTGGTTCTCCCGCCTATCCCGGCGTCCCGCCCGTCCCGGCCCCGCCCGCCGGGACGCCCCGGCTCCCCTCACCGGGCCGCGCCCGGTCCGACGGACGCGTCGATGCGGTCGCGGTACTCCCCGAACAGCTCGGCCAGGGTGCGGGCGATGCCCGCCTTCCAGCCGACCGCGCAGTCGCCGATGAGACTGCGGCGCAGCGTGTGGTCGAAGACCGCCGTGCCCCGGCTGCGGTCGCCGCGGTCCAGCGTGACCGGCACGCCGGTGAGCGCGGACATGTACTCCAGGAGGTCGGTCATGCCGACTTCCTCGTCGCCGCCCCAGTTGACGACCCGCGCGCGGGTCCGCGCCGTCTCCCACAGGAGCGGGACCTGGCGCACGACGTCGTCGGTGTGCACCGGGTTGCAGTAGTTCTGGCCCTCGCGCGGCACCGCGCACGGCAGGCCCCGCAGCATCTCCCGGAACATGATCATGGGTACGCCGCCGTGCCCGTACGGGCCGTAGGCGATGTTGAGGCGGGCGATGACCGTGGGCAGCGCGAGCGCCTCGGCCAGGCCCCGCACCACGCCTTCGGTGGCGAGCTTGGCGACGGGGTACGTCGGCAGCCACGGCGCGCCCACGCCGAGGGGGTCGCCCTCCCGGTAGCGGTGGGTGGGATCCGCCCGGTCGTAGACCACTCCGGACGACACGTACAGGAACGCCTCCGCGGCCGAGCAGTGCGTCATCAGGCGCGCGGTGCCGACGGAGTTGACGCGCACCGCCGCGTCGAAGTCGCCGCTCTCGCCGCGGTGCACCGCCGAGTGCAGGACGTGGGTGAAGTCGCGCGGCAGGCCGTCGAGGCCGCCGGAGTCCATGTCCCAGGTGAAGGTGCGGGCGCCCCGCTCCTCCAGTGCCGCGCGGGCGGCCCGGTCGCCGAAGCGGCCCAGGCACCACACCTCGTTGCCGGGGGCGAGCGCCTCGGCGACGGGCCGGGCGACCTGCCCGGTCCCGCCGGTGATGAGGATCTTCTTGCCTCGCATGGTCAGCGGCTCCTGCTCGTGTCGGCGGTGGCGGGGGTCGTGGCCGGGCTCATCGGCCGAGCGCGCGGGTCAGTTCCTGCCGCAAGGTCGCCTGGAAGGTCCCCACGTGCTGCGGGCTCATCAGGGTGTAGTGCTCCCCGGCGACCTCGACGTAGCGGTTGGGGCCGCGGGTGAAGGCGTCCCAGTGGCGCAGCTGGCCGTCGAGCCACTCCTGTGTGGTGCCGCGCAGCGGCGTGCAGTAGAAGACCCGCACCTGTCCGACCGACCCCGACGGTTCGTACGTACGGCCGAGGCGCACCATGTTCTGGGCGAGGTGCACCCACGCGGTGAACCGCTCGACGGTGAGGTCGAGTTCGGTCAGCCGGCGCCGCGGCGCGTGCGCGACGAGGTAGGCGAGCTGGTCGGCCTCGGGCAGGGGGCGGAGGGTCGCGGTGAGCCGCTCCACGTCGGCGGCGGCGATCAGTTCGAGGAAGAGCGCCAGGTTGATCGCGCCGTCGGTGAAGGTGATCTCGTTCATGCGGGCGGAGATGCGCGGCGGCAGGTTGAAGACGCCCACGAAGCCGACCTCGTCGCCGTCGGCCTCGAGGCGCTTGGCGATCTCGAACGCGACCGCGCCGCCGTAGGAGTAGCCCGCGACGGCGTACGGCCCGCGCGGCTGGACCCGCCGGATCGCCGCCACGTAGGTGGAGACCATCTCGGCGAACGACGCGAAGTGGGTCTCGCCCTGCCCGAACCCGCGTGCCCGCAGCGCGTGGAAGGGCCGTTCGCCGGTGAAGTACTTGGCGAGGTTGACGAACACCAGGACCTCGCCGAGGCCGGGGTGCACACAGAACAGCGGGGTGCCGTCCCCGGTCACCTGGAGCGGCACCAGCGGGTCGTAGGCCGCGTCGCCGCCGCCCCGCCCGGCGGCCAGGCGCGCGGCGAGGGCCCGTACGGTCGGGGCCTGGAGGAGCGTCGCCATCGGTACGTCGTCGATGCCGAACGCGGCCTGGATCTCCAGCTTGAGCCGCAGCACGTCGAGGGAGGTGCCGCCCAGGTCGAAGAAGCTCGCGGTCACGGACACCTCGCGGGTGTTCAGGACGCGGGCGTACAGGGCGGCGAGCGTCGACTCGGCCGCGCCCTCCGGGGCCGTGTGGGCGCCGAGGAAGCGGGCGCTGACCTCCTGGGCCCGGCGGGCCGCGCCGTCCAGGTCCCCGGCCTCGACGGCCGCGCGCAGCCGCGCGCGCTGGACCTTGCCGAGGTTGCCGCGCGGGATGTCGGCCGCGGTGACGGGGAGGATCAGCCGGGGGCGGAACCCCCAGTGCAGCACCGTGGAGCTGCGGATCGCCACGATCGCCCGGTACACGGCCGCGTCGTCGGTGGGATCGCAGGCCGGTACGAACGCGAGGGCGAGCTGCTCGGAGTCCGCCCCCTCGGGCCGCACCGGGAAGGCGGCGACCTGGCCGCGCCGCACCTCGCCGAGCCCGTCCAGGGCCGCTTCCAGGTCGTGGCTGTAGTAGTTGACGCCGTGGACGATGATGGAGTCCTTGGCGCGGCCGACCAGCGTCAGCCGCCCCTCAGCGTCGAGGTGTCCCAGGTCGCCGGTGCGGAACCAGCCGTCGGCGGTGAACGCCCGTGCGGTGGCCTGCTCGTCGCCGAAGTAGCCCGAGGTGACCATGGTGCCGCGCAGCTGCACCTCACCGGGTTCGGAGGCTTCTCCGGCGGTGGCTCCCCGGATGGCGGTGGCTCCCCGGATGGTGGCTTCGTCGGCGGAGGCTTCGTCGGCTGTGGCTTCCTCGCCGGTGGCGGCGAGCACCGTGCCGTCGCCGTCGACGATCCGTATGCGCAGCCCCCGTACCGGACGGCCGAGCGACGGGAACTCCGGCTCCCCGTCGCGGGCGGTGAAGTCACGGTTGAACACGCTGCCCGCGCAGGTCTCCGTCATGCCGAACGCGGGCACGACGGCGTCCTCGCGCAGCCCGTGGCGGGCGAGGGCGTCCAGGAAGGTCCGCACGGTGGCGGTCACCGTCGCCTCGCCGCCGGAAATGATGTGCCGCACCTGCGACAGGTCGATGTCCGGCCGCTCGGCCGGCCCCTGGGCGAGCGCCTGGTTGATCTGCCCGAACAGGAAGTTGGGGGTGAAGGCCACGCGCACCCGGTGCGCCGTGAGCAGCCTGAGGAACTCCACCGGGTCGGCGAGGACCGTCTCCGGTGTCGCGATGACCTGCTCCGCGCCCTGGGACATCGGCAGCAGGTGCGCCTCGACCGCGGCGATGTGGTCGGCCGAGATCCAGTTCATCATCGTGTCGTCGGGCCCGAGGCCGAGCGCTCCGGCCTTGCCCGCCACCGCCGCGAGGAGGTTGGCGTGGGTGAGCTCGACCGCCTTGCTCGCGCCGGTGGACCCGGAGGTGAGCATCAGCAGGGCGAGGTCGTCGGGGGCGGGGCCGACGGCGGGGGAGCGCACTCGGTCGTCCTCGGGGGAGGCCTGGCTCAGCTCCTCCACGGTGACGGTCCGCAGGCCGGTCTCGGGCAGGTCCCCGTGCGCGGCCTTGGGCACGAGGAACAGCGGGTCGCCCAGGAGCGCGCGCAGCTGCGCCAGGCGCGCGTGCCGGAGCGCGGGGTCGGCGGGCGGCGCGACCGGACACGGCACGACACCGCTGAGCACGCACCCCCAGAAGGCACGGACGAAGCCCTCCGGGTCCTGGGCGGCGATCAGCGCCCGGTCGCCCGGCGCGGCGCCGAGGCCGCGCAGCCCCCGCGCGATCCGGCGGCCGGAATCCCACAGTTCGGCGTAGGAGAGGAAGGAGCCGCCGACGAAGGTGACACCACGAGTCGTGTCATGGGCCGCACGCTCGAGCACATGAGCAACAGTCACATACGAAGCAGTCAAAGAAGAACGTTGATCCGGCATCGGAACGAACCTCCAGCCAAAAACAGCGCGGAAGAGCCGTGAGCGCATGCAGTGAGAGGGAAAAGGGGAGGGCGAATCCGCGACTGCCCCGCACGGAGGACGTGGCCGGGGTGCGCTGGGATGCCCGGGGAAGCGCCCGGGAAGCCGGGGCTTCGGAGCGGGACGGTGTCAGTCGCCCTCGTTGAACTGGACGATTTCCTCGATCGTCTGCCGCAGTTTCAGCTCATCGTGGTCGGACACGATCGCATGGCCCACTTTGCCGTACGGTCCGAGCGGCGTATCGGGCGCGGAGGAGTACTCGATCTCGTCGAAGAGGAAGCTCCGCTCGAAGTCCTCGCGGGTGAGTCTTCCCCGCTTCGGGCGGCGCAGCAGCAGATAGCCGTGAAAGCGATCCGGCGTACGGTCGTCGAGGGTCTGCGTGACTCCTTCCCCGAGCGCGAGGCTGATTTCGACGTCGAAGAGGTCGACGCCGTAGGTCATGTGGTTGATCTGCGGGGAGAGCGCCCCCGGGAGGCGGATGGCGCACTCGCCGAACGTCAGCCCCGACTCCTGGACGAACGCCTCCAGATGGAACACGCAGGACGGCGCGCCGAGGTGGCTGAGTACCTGCCGGGCGAGCGTCTCCGCCTGGGAGAACAGCGTTTCGTGCCGCCTCTTGTCCAGGAGGTGCGCGGCCAGAACGCCGCCTTGCGCGGCGCGCAGCGGCGCGTCGTGATAGCGCGTCATCGACGACCACCGGAGGTCGCCGTTCTCCCAGATGCCGTCGATATAGACTTCCGGCGCCGCGATGAACGATTCGGCGACGACGGCGACGTCCGAGTCGCCGGGAAACGGCTCCAGAGCGCGTGCGTACTCTTCGGGAGAGCGGACGACGCTGGTGCGCAGGGACCCGGCCCCGGTCGCGGGTTTGACGACGAAGGTGTCGCCCAGGTCGTCGACGAGATCGGCGAACGTGGTGTCCGGGGTGGCGTAGCGACAGCGCGCCCGCGCGATGCCCGCGGGCAGTCCGCTCTTCTGCAGGTACTTGTCCCGGAAGTAGGGGACCGTCCCGGAGTCCGTGTTTCCCGGAAGGTTCAACTGCTGCCGCAGGAAAGCGGCTCCGAACACGCCCATTTCGTGGACGGTGAGCACTCCCACGGCATCACGGACGCGCGCGGAGAGCACCGCTCGCAGGATTTCCTGGGCGTTCTCGATGTCGGTGACACGTGTGCAGTCGACGCCACGGAGCGAACGCGTCGGCTGTTGCACGATGTAGAAGGGATCGAGGCCCCGGCGTCGCAATGCCCGATCGAGGTCGTCCCGATGCCCGATGGCGATAATGGTCGGCATTCTCGTCCCCCGTATGACGGCCAGCCGAATGTTCAAGAAGTCATCAGTGGAGTCACCGCTGATTCAGTGGGTGATTTCCTGAGTGGTCGAGCAACACGCTGGCATCGTGGCACACGGGATCCCGCCGTGTGGATACGCGGAACAAGATCCTTTATCCATTCGGCGTGGTGTGGGTCACAAGTTGAGGGCCGTGATGGGGGGAAGTAGGACGCTTGGAGAATCTTTCTCCCCTTCCAGCCGTATAAGCCCTCTTGTCCCACTTCCTCTCCAGCTGGAGCGGAGGGCCCGCCCGAAGTCCAGGCGGCACGCCGGGTAAGGGCGGGTGGCGAGGGGGGGAGGGCCGGGTCGTGCGCGCCCGTCCTCGCGGTCAAACGCACTGAATTGAGCCGACCCCGGCCCGAAATTCCAGACGCGGGCCGCCAAGAAGCAGGGCGCGAACCGGAATTGAAAACGGTCACCGATGCAGCCTTTGCGGTAGTGGTGGAATTGCGCTTGACTCCCCTGCGGCAGTCACCGTCGGCACACGTGGGGGGAACTCCGTGGGGCACGCTCATACGGATCAGCACACACACGACCACGAGGGCGGAGGTCATGCCGGGCACAGTCACGGCGTCTCCGCCGACGCCGACCGGCGATGGCTTTCGCTCGCCCTCGTATTGATTGGCGTTTTCATTGCCGTCGAGACGGTCATCGCTTTCATGGCCGGTTCCCTCGCGCTGATATCCGACGCCGTCCACATGCTCACGGACGCCTTCTCCATCGTGCTCGCGCTCGTCGCGATGCGGCTCGCCGCGCGGCCCGCCAAGGGCACGTACACCTTCGGCCTGAAGCGGGCGGAGATACTCTCCGCCCAGGCCAACGGGCTCACGCTGCTGCTCGCCGCCGCCTGGCTCGGCTTCGAGGCCGTGCAGCGGCTGCTGCACCCGCCGGAGGTCACCGGCTGGATGGTGCTCGCCACCGCGCTCTCCGGCGTGGCCGTCAACCTCGCAGCGACCTGGTGCCTGTCCAAGGCCAACCGCTCGTCGCTGAACGTCGAGGGCGCCTACCAGCACATCCTCAACGACCTGTACGCCTTCATCGGCACCGCCGTCGCGGGCGTCATCGTCATGACCACGGGCTTCGCCCGCGCCGACACCATCGCCACGCTGTTCGTCGTCGCCCTCATGGTCAAGGCGGGCTGCGGGCTGCTCCGCGACTCCGGCCGCATCCTCCTGGAAGCGGCGCCCGCGGGCCTCGACCCGGACGCGATCGGGGGCGAACTCGCCGGGATGCCCTCCGTGGCCGAGGTCCACGACCTGCACATCTGGACCATCACGTCCGGCGAACCCGCCCTGTCGGCCCACGTCCTCGTCCACCCCGGCGGCGACTGCCACGCCGTGCGGCGCGAGCTGGACAAGCGCCTCGCCGACGCGTACGGGCTCACGCACACCACGCTCCAGATCGACCACGAGGACCCGGCCGCCGCCGCGACGCCGCCCGCCTCCGCCGCCCCGCACTGCCCGAGCGGCCACGGCCCGACGCACCGCGGCGCCCGCCGCGTCCACTGACCCGGCACCACCCCGGGGCGGCCCCGCCCCGCGCGCTCCGTCCCCGTACGGGTGGTGCCCGGCGGACGGCGCATACCGGTGGCGGGCCCGGCGCAGAACAACGGGACGTCCACCGTTGCCTGCCGCGTGGGAGTGCCCGTGGGAGTCTGGCTGCTGAACAACTTCTCCATGCTGTCGCTCGTGGCGATGGTCGTCGGCGGAATCCTGGCCCTGTCGCTCGCCGGCAGCGAACTGGCGCACCGCCGCTGGCCCTCCCTCGCCGAGGGCGCGCACAACGACATGGTCGGCGTGGTGCTCAGCGTCTTCGGCGCGATCTACGGCATCATCCTCGCGTTCGTCGTGGTGACGCTCTGGACGCAGCTGGAGGAGGCCGAGACGGTCGTCTCCACCGAGGCGTCCGACCTGGAGCAGGTCGTGCGGAACGTACGGGCCTTCCCACCCGCCGAGCGCAGCCAGATGGAGGCCGCCGTCAGCGTGTACGTCCACGCGGTGGTGGAGCGGCAGTGGCCGCTCATGCGCGCGGGGAAGGCCGAGCACACCGTCACCCAGCGCCAGATCGACGGGATCTACGCCGTCCTCCAGGCGTACGAGCCGGACGACGGGCCGCAGCGGGCCTTCTACCGCGAGTCCATCACGCACCTCAACGACGTGGTGGCCCAGCGCCGGGCCCGGCTGACCCAGTCCCACCAGGAACTGCCCCCGCTGCTCCAGGTGTTGGTGTACGGCGGCGCGCTGGTGATCATACCCCTGACCTTTCTGTACGGCAACAGGAGCCGCAAGGTCCGGTTACTGTTCGTCGGCGCCATCGCCGCCCTCATCGGCTTCAGCCTGCTGCTCGTCCTCGTGCTCGACCGCCCGTTCGCGGGTGGGATCAGTGTGAGCCCGGAGCCCTATGCGGAGGGCACGCTGGCGCAGTTCTGGTGAGGCGGGACGTCCCGGGGCCGCTCGGCCGGGGCGTACTGGGCTTCGCCGTGGCCGAGCGACCAGTCGGCCGACGCGTTCTCCAGCACGGTGACGAACACGTTCCGCGGCTCGGTGCCCGCGTACTCCTCGGCGAGTTCGGCGATCCGCCGGTACAGGGCGCGCTTCTGGTCGGGTGTGCGTCCGGCCCGCATGGTGATCACGACGTAGACGATCCCGTCGTCGCGGCGCACGCCCAGATAGGTCCCGTGCCGCAGCGTGCTGCCGGTGCCGTCGTGACTGGTCAGGATCTGGAAGTGGTCGTCGGGCGGAATGCCGATCGTCTCCACCAGCGCGGCGTGGACGGCCCGCCCGAGCGCGTCGAGGCGCGCCCCGTCGGCGCGCAGGGCGTCTATGCGGACGAGGGGCATGGCGGGACTCCTTCTGGAGGTGCGGTGCGCCCGGGGCCGGGCCGGATCGTGTACATACTAGTAGGTACACTATCCGGCCCCGCTCGGCCATGGCGGCCTCGGGCCCACGGCCGGGAGGAGGACTCACCCCGCCACCAGCAGACGCACCGCCAACGCCGTGATCACCGCGCTGGACGTCAGCGCCGTGACGAGGCGGCCCCGGCGGCCCGTCAGGACGCGGCCCAGGAGCGCCCCGCCCCCGGCGAGCAGCAGTTGCCAGCTCGCGGAGGCCACGAAGGCGGCGAGCGTGAACACCGCCTGCCCGAGGCGGTCCGGGTCCGCGCCGGACCCGCTGCCCACCACGAGCGCCGCGAAGTACACGACGGTGGTGGGGTTGAGCAGGGTGATGCCGAGGAAGGCGGTGTACGCGCGAGCCGGGGTCGGCGGGGCGCCGTCGCGGGGCGCGGCCGTGCGCGGGGCGCGGTACCGGCGGACGGCCGCCGTGGCCGCGCGTGCCGCGAGGACGACCAGGACGCAGGCGGAGACCCAGCGCAGCGGGCCCATCACCGGTGCGACGACAGGGGCCGCGGCGGCCCCCGCGACGGTGGCGACCAGGGCGTACAGCCCGTCGGCCGTCGCCACCCCGAGGGCGGCGCACGCCCCCACCCGCCACGACGTCCGGGCGGTGAGCCCCACCAGATACGTCGCGACCGCTCCCACCGGCATGGCGATGCCGTACCCGGCGACGAGCCCCGCGACCAGGTGCCCGTTCACCGGAGCGGCGGCGCGGACCTCCACGGACGGCCGGGCTGCTGCTGGCCACGCGCCGGACGGTCGGCGGGGGCGAGCGGCAACGTGGGTGTGGGTGCGAGGACCATGCGCTGAGCTTGCGGCCCCGGCAGGGGGCCGGGCAACCGGTTTTCACCCCCTGGCCGTCCGGCCGTCCACCCGCCGCCCTGCCGTCTAGCAGACCGGACGCGACGGCCTGTTGGCCGAGCGCACAAACCGCGCGCGGAATCCCTGGACGGCTGCCGCATGCCCCTGTCCGGTCGGGGCCCGACGCTGGGCGTGACCGGTCGCGCCGCGAGCGACCGCGCAGGAAAGAGGGAGACTTCATGCGACGTGGGACAACAGGTGGGACCACACGTGGGACAAGAGGTGGGACCACAGGTGGAACAAGGCGCGGGACACGCCGGAGGACGAGCGGTGTCGCCGCTCTGGCGGTCACCGTCTCCTTGCTGACGGCTCCGGCCGCGTCGGCCACGGCACCGGGGTGTGACGTGAAGCCCGTCCGGGCGGCGCTGAAGGAGCTGGCGCGGGCCGGTGCCTCGGGGATCGGCGTGGCGGTGAAGAGCCCTCGCTGTGGTCTCCTGACCAGGGGCGTGGGCCTCGCCGACCTCAGGACGGGCCGCGAGGCGACCGGCCGCGAGCACAGCCGCATCGCCAGCAACACCAAGGCCTGGACGGCCACCGTCGTGCTCCAGCTCGTCGGCGAAGGCAGACTCGGGCTCGACGACACCGTTGACCACCACCTTCCCGGTCTGGTCCGGTCCGGGCCCTACGACGGGCGCAGGATCACGATCCGGCAGCTGCTCCAGCACACCAGCGGCCTGCCCGACTACCTGGACGCGCCGTTCTGGGACGACGAACTGGCCCACCGCTGGGACCACGTGGACCCCCTGCGGACGGTCAAGCAGGCGCTGACCCTGCCCCCGCCCGAGGACGAGCCCTTCTCGTACTCCAACACCAACTACAACCTGGTCGGACTGATCGTCACGAAGGTCACCGGGCGCGGCATCGGCACCGAGATCACCGAGCGGATCGTCAAGCGCCTGGGACTGCGCGGCACGTACTGGCCCGGCGACCGGACCACGCTCCCTGAGCCGGACCTGCGCAGCTATGTGAAGCGGTCCGGGAAGCTCCTCGACTGGACGGAGTGGAACACCTCCGGGGCCGACGCGTCGGGCGCGCTCGTCTCCACCGGTGCCGACGTCACCGCGTTCTGGTCCGCGCTGATGTCCGGGAAGCTGCTGGCCCCGGCCCAGCTGGCCGAGATGAAGCGGACCGTCCCCGACCCCACGGAGCGGGGCGCGCGCTACGGCCTGGGCGCCGAGCGCCACGAGCACACCAAGGGCTTCGTCACCTGGGGGCACAGCGGCTTCATGGAGACCGGCCACAAAATCAGGAACGCCGTCACCGACGACGGCCGCCGGGCCGTGACCCTGCTCGTCGGCTCCGAGGAGTTCGACGAGGCGAGGGTGGACTCCGTCCTGCGCACCCTCATCCGCGACCTCCGCTGACCGGGCCGCTGACCGAGCGCTGACCGGGCCGAACCGTCAGGAGGGCGAAATGGCCTGAACGGTGCGACGGGCCTTGACATCCGCCCCCGCCGCCGCGACGCTCCAACTCGCTCGTGTTAACGCTAACACCGGGCCGGGGCACGCCCCGGGCGCACCCGGTGCCGCTCGGTACACGCCGGTACAACCCGGGGGACGACCCGGGACGCACGGGACCCACTTGGGGGCCGCCCATGTCAGGTACCACGCCCACCGCGCCACCCGCTCCGGCACGTCGCACGCTGATCACCGGCGCCGCCGCGGCCGCCGCCGGAGCCCTCGCCACGGCCTGCGGCACCGCCACGGGCCAACCCCGGGGCAAGGTGGGCGTGTTCGGGGACAGCGCCGCCTGGGCCGCGCCGATGACGGCCGCGGGCAAGGCCATGCAGGACGTCGCGGGGCTGCGGCTCGTCCCCGAGGTCAACCCGCTCCTCGAATCCTTCGAGCAGGTCGTCAAGTCCTCGCTGCGCACCCGCAAGACCCCGGACCTGCTCAAGTACTGGTCCGGCTACCGCCTCAAGGACCTGGCCCGCACCGGCGGCGTCGTCGACCTCTCCGCGGCGTGGGACCGCGCCGAGCGCAAGGGCTGGGCCGACCCCTCGCTGCGCTCCGCGTTCACCGAGCGGGGGCGCGTCTACGGCCTGCCGATGAACCTCGCGTACTGGGTGGTGTTCCACAACCCCGAGGTGTTCGCCGAGCACGGCCTGAAGCCGCCGCGCACCTGGGACGACTTCCTCGCCGCCTGCGCCCGGCTCAAGCGCAACGAGGTGACGCCGCTGCACGGCACCGCCGACGGCCGCTGGCCCGCCTTCATCTGGTTCCAGGAGGTCCTCAGCCGCCAGGACCCGCGCTTCTACGACGACTTGATGAACGGCCGCGCGCGCTACACCGACCCGCGCGCCGAGCGCGCCCTGCGCACCCTGGTCTCTTTCTTCGACCGGGACTGGTTCACGCCGATGGACATGAACCACGTCGACGCCGCCGCGGCGCTCGTGCACGGCAGGGTCGGCATGGTGCCCTGCGGCACCTGGCTCGGCTCCACGCTCGTGGCCGCGGGCGCCGAGCCCGGCAGGAACATGAGCGCCTTCGTCCTGCCCATGGCCGAGCCCGGGGCCCGCCCCAGCGTCGTCTTCGAGTCCAGCGCCCTCGTCGCCACCGTCAAGGGACCCGACCACGACGAGGCCGTGCGGGCGACCGGAGCCTGGCTGCACCCGGCCGTGATGAAGGCCTTCTCGCACACCCTCCAGGACGGCTGCCCCAACCCCCGGGTCACGCCCGCCAACCCGGTGATCGCCGCACTCCAGAAGAAGGTCCGCGGCGACCGCCTGTGGCTGCTCAACCGCTTCTGGGAGCAGGGCCCGCCCGAACTCGTCGAGGCCACCGTCGACGACCTCGCCGGATTCCTGCTCGACCCCTCCTCGTACCGGAAGGTCCTGCGCACCATGCAGGGCCGCGCCGACGAGGCCTGGAAGGTGTGGCGGGAGGCGGGCGAGACATGACCGGGACCGTGACCCCCGCAGGGACGCCGGCGCGCGGCGCCCGCGAACGCCGCGTCCGGCGCCGCGTGCCCCTGCGCACCCCGCACCACGCCGTACGCCCCGGCGCCCGGCTCGGCGGGCCGCTGACCGCGCTGCCCTGGGCCCTGCCCGCCTTCGCGTTCGTGGGCGTGCTGCTCGTCTACCCGTTCCTGCGCAGCGTGTACGGCAGCTTCTTCGAGGACAACGGCTTCACGAGCAGCTACACCGGGCTCGACAACTACACCCGGCTCGCCGACGACCCCGTCTTCGGCCGCTCCCTGCTCAACACCCTGATGTGGGTGGCCGGGACGCTGCTCCTGCCGGTGCTCGCCGGGCTCGTCATCGCCCTGGCCACGCACCGCCTCCGCTGGGGCGGCGTCGCCCAGCTGGTGATCGTGCTGCCCTTCGCGATCTCCGGGACCGCCACCGCGGCCCTGTGGTACTTCATGCTGACCTCCGACGGCGCCGTCAACCAGGCCCTGCGCGCCGTCGGCCTCGACGCGTGGGCGCAGACCTGGCTCCTGGAGTGGCCGCAGAACACCCTGGCGCTGATCGTCGCGAGCACCTGGCAGGCGACCGGCCTGAACGTGGTGCTCTTCGCCATCGGCCTGCGCGCCATCCCCCGGGACACCGTCGAGGCGGCCCAGCTGGACGGCGCGAGCGGCTGGCGCATGTTCCGGTACATCACGGTGCCGCAGCTGCGCGCCGTGACCGTCGTCGTGGTCGGCATGGCCATCGTCAACAGTCTGAAGGCCTTCGACATGATCTGGATCCTCACCCAGGGCGGCCCGTCCCGCTCCTCCGAGACCCTCGCCCTGACCATGTACCGCGAGACGTTCCGCCTCTTCCACGTCGGCTACGGCTCGGCGATCGCCCTCGTGCTCTCCGTGGTCGTCGTCGCCTCGTCCTGGCTCTATCTGAGCCGCCAGATGCCCGACACGGGCTGGTCGAGGGCCTGAGGGAGGGATTTTTCATGGCGGATGCGCCGCAACCATCAATTGAGGAACCACGATGGCGGGAGTGGGGTCCGCGAGAGCGGCGGCGGTTTAGCCGCATAGGACTGCACGCCTTCGTCGCCGGGTGCGTCGCGCTCTGGCTGCTCCCGCTGTACCTGCTCGTCGTCAACGCGCTGACCCCCGTGGCCGCGTACGAGGGCAAGCCCGACTGGACCTTCCAGGGCTTCGCGCTCGTCGACAACGTGAGGACGGCCTGGGACGAGGCGGGCATCGGCGACAGCTTCCAGGCCTCGCTCCTGTACGCCGTCGTGTGCGGCCTGCTCGCGGTGCTCGTCGCGGCCATGGCGGCGTTCGCGGTGGTCGTCCTGCCGATCCCGCGGCCCGCCTTCTGGTTCTGGCTGATCTACTCCGGGACGCTGTTCCCGCTGCAGGTCTTCCTCGCGCCGCTGTTCGGCCTGTACGCGGACGCCGATCTGTACGACACCCGGCTCGGCCTGATGCTCGTCTACGTCGCCTGGGCGGTGCCGTTCGCCTTCTTCCTGATCCGCAATCAGATGACCACGATGCCGCCCGAGTTGACGGAGGCGGCGCTCATCGACGGGGCCTCCTTCACTCGCGTCTTCTGGCGCATCCACGTGCCGCTGATGCGGTCCGGGCTCGGCGCCGCCTTCCTCTTCCAGTTCACCGCAGTCTGGAACGACCTGCTGCTCGGGCTCACCCTCAGCCGCAGCCGCGACGTCCAGCCGGTCATGGCCTCGCTCGCCACCCTCCGCGCCACCTACGCCTCCAGCGGGCCGCCCGTGATCCTCGCGGGCGCCCTCGTCGTGTCCGTGCCCACGCTGCTGCTGTTCCTCGTGTTCCGCGGCCTGTTCCTGCGCGGCATGGCCGCGTCCGTCCGCTGACCGCCCGCCACCCGGGGAGATCCGCATGACCACACGGGCCCTGGTCCGCACCGCCGACTGGGACAACGACCGCGTCCGCGCCAGCCTGCGCTCCGACGTGGTCGGCGCCGAGGGCACCCTCGACGGCGCCGCGCTCCGGCTCAGCGAGGAACCCCTGCTGCGGGAGGCGGCCGACGGCACCCTGCTCCAATCGCTGCGGATCGACCCCGTGGACGGCGCCCGGGTCCCCGCCGAGTTGGCCGTACGCACCGCCTCGGGCACGGCGGTGCGGGCGGAGCGCGTGGCCGGGCCCGGCGGCGGCGCCCGGCTCCTGGTGCCCGCCGTGGACACGGCGACGCGCCTCACCGTGGGCCTGCCGCAGGGGGCCGACGGGATCGCCGTCCAGCTGACCCCGCAGCGCCGCTGGACGGTCCACCTGGTGCACCACTCGCACCTCGACATCGGCTACACCGACCCGCAGGGCCAGGTCCTGAACGAACACCTGTCGTTCCTCGACTCCTGTCTGGAGCTGACCCGGGCGACCGACGACTGGCCCTCCGAGTCCCGCTTCCGCTGGTGCGTGGAGTCCCTGTGGTCGCTGGGGCAGTGGGCCGACGCCCGGCCCGCCGAGCAGGTCGAGGAACTGCTGCGCCGCGTACGGGAGGGCCGCATCGAGCTGACGGCGATGCCGTTCAACCTGCACACCGAGACCTGCTCCACGGACGAGCTGCACGAACTGCTGCGCCCGGCCCACGAGCTCCGTGAACGCCACGGCATCACCCTCACCTCCGCGATGCAGACCGACGTGCCGGGCGCGGTCGTCGGGCTCGTCGACGCCCTCGCCCAGGCGGGCGTCCGCTATCTGTCCGTCGCGCACAACTGGGCGGGCCGCTCCGTGCCGCACCTCGTCGGCGGCGAGCTGTTGCCCCGCCTCTTCCGCTGGCGCGCCCCGAGCGGCGCGAGCGTCCTGGTGTGGGTCACCGACACCCCGCACGGCCTCGCCTACATGGAGGGCCCGCTGCTCGGCTTCGACACCGCGTACGCGGACGTCGACGACCTGCTGCCCGCCTACCTCACCTCGCTGGCGACCCACCCCTACCCCTACCGGGGCGGCATCTTCGGCTGGGCCATGGACCACGTGGACGTCAAGCGCGAACCGTACCCGTGGGACGTGCTCCACCTGCGCGTGCAGGGCAAGTTCGGCGACAACGCGCCGCCGCGCCGCGTCATCGCCGAGACCGTGCGCCGCTGGAACGAGACCTGGGCGTACCCGCGCCTCAGGCTCTCCCGCAACGAGGACTTCTTCCGTGACGCCGAGGCCAGGATCGGCGACGGGATCCGCACCTTCGAGGGCGACTGGACCGACTGGTGGGTGGACGGCGTGGGCGCGGGCGCGCGCCCGCTGTCGCTCGCCCGCACCGCCCAGTCCACGGTCGCCGACGCCCAGACCATCGGCACGTTCGCCGCTCTCCTCGACGCCACGGGGGCCGAGGACGACACGCGTGACGCCGCCGGGGTGTACGAGGCGGTGTCGCTCTTCGACGAGCACACCTGGGGCGCCGGCGACCCGTGGACGCACGGCGACGAGGGCGGCCACTCCGGCGAGCACCAGTGGCACTGGAAGTACGGACAGGCGATGCGCGCCCACGACGACGGCGCCGCGCTGCTGCGCCGCGCCTCGGCCAGGCTCGGCCAGCGGCTCGCCGCCGCGCCCGGCGCCCTGGCCACGTACCACGTGGTGAACACCTGCTCCTGGCCGCGCACCGACGTCGTACGGATCTTCCTGCCGGAGAGCACGGTCCCGCTCGACCGGCGGGTCACCGTGCACGACGCCCGCGACGGCCGCCCGCTGGCGCACGAGGAGCGGCCGCAGACCAACGACGACCACCGCGACGCGGGCCGCTTCCTGCTGGTCCGCGTGGACGAGGTGCCGTCCGCCGGTTCGGTGCGCCTCGACGTACGGGCCGCCGCCGGGCGGGCCGAGCCAGGCGCCGCGCCCCCCGTCGCCAAGGCCGCCACCGGCTGGAACCCCACCGGCGGCACCGAGCGCGAGGACCCCGCAGAGAGCGCCGCGCGCGCCGCCGCCCACCCCGACCCCACGCTCCTGGAGAACGAGTACCTGGCCGTCCGCGTCGACCTGGCCCAGGCCTGCGTGGCCTCGATCATCGACAAGTCGACCGGCCGCGAGCTCGTGCGCGCCGACGCGATCGTCGGCTTCAACGGATACGTCCACGACAGCTACACCACCGCCGGGGCCTTCAACCACAACTCCAGCCGCACCACGGCCTCCGAGCGCCTGGAGCACCTGGGGCGGCGTGCCGTCGCCCCGCCCGCCGCGCTCATCGGCCGCACCTCCACGGCGACCGCGGAGTCGATCACGTACGAGACCCGTCCGGTGGGCGCGAACCGCCTGCGGGTCACGCTCACGCTGCCGCGCGGCGTGCCCCGGCTAGACGTCGAGAACCGCCTCGACAAGGACCGGACCCTCGGCAAGGAGAGCGCCTACTTCGCCTTCCCCTTCGCCTTCGACCACCCCGTCGTCCGCATGGAGGCCTCCGGCGGAGCCACCGGCACCGGGCTCCCGGTGGTGCCGGGCTCGGCGCGGCACATGCGGGCCGTGCGCCGCTGGGTGACCCTGGCCGACGACGGGCTCGCGGTCGCCTGGTCCACGCAGGACGCGCCGCTCGTGCAGTTCGGCAACATCGCGCTGCCGTACGCGCCGTTCCCCAGGACGCTCGGGCACGACGAGCCCGCCACCGTCTTCTCCTGGATCCACAACAACCTGTGGGACACCAACTTCCCCAGCGAGCAGGGCTTCGCGTTCACCTTCCGCTACAGCGTCGCCTGCGGTCCGACGGCGACCGGGCTCGGGACCCGGACGGCGGCGGCGTGGAGCAGGCCGCTGCGGGCGGTGCGGGCCCGGGGCGCGACGGGGGACGCCCCGGCCACGCACTGCTTCGCCGCCCTGGACGACCCGCGGGTGCGCCTGGTCGGCGCCACCACGCCCCGGGCGGGCGAGACGCTGCTGCGGCTGCAGTCCTTCGCCGAGGAGCCGGTGGCGTGCCGGGTGCGGATCGGCTTCCCCGCGCGCGCCGCCCACCGGGCGGGCTACCTGGGCGGCAGGGGATCCGAACTCCCCCTGGAGGACGGGGAGGTGAGCGTCGACGTGCCCGCCCTCGGCACGGCGGCGGTCCTGTTCGTGCGCCGGTGAGAGCCGGCCCGTCGCTGCCTCGGCGGTAAGGAGATGGTGTGTACCGGCTCGACCCGCGTTACGGCCCCGCGCCCGGGGCCGTCCTGGCCACCGGCTGGCCCGCCGTGGCCGCACGACTGCCCGGCGGTCCGCGGACGGTGGCCGTGGAGGGGCCCCCGTCCGTGGACTTCGACCGCCTCGCCGCCCGGCTCGCCGCGCACCTCGCCGGGCCCGTGCGGACCCTGGACGTGCGCGCGCACTACGCGCCGCCGTCCTCGGTGCGCGCGCGCACCGAGGACGGCACCGGCGACCCGTACTACTGCAAGCTCGCCGCCAACCCCCTCAGCGACCTCTTCGACGAACTGCCGCGCGCGGCCGGGGCACCGGACGCCCTGTGCCTCGTGTACGGCCCGGGCGCGTCCCTCGTCCCGCACGACGTCCTGTGGTACGCCGACGTGCCCAAGCGGTACGCGGAGGCCGCCGTCGCCGCGGGCACCGGCCGCAACCTGGGCCTGCCGCACGAACCGGGCGACCTGCGGCGGCTCTTCTACGTCGACTGGCCCGTGCTCGACCGGCACCGCGACAGCCTCGCCCCGCGCGTCGACGCCTGGCTCGACGTCCAGGACCCCGACCGGCCCGTCCACCTCGACGGCGACGGCCTGCGCGCCACCCTGGCCCGCCTCGCGCGCAGGCCGGTGCGCACCCGCCCGTACTTCAACTCCACGCCCTGGGGCGGACACTGGGCGCGGCGGCGGCTCGGCTTCGCCGCGGGCGCGCGCAACACGGCGCTGGGCTACGAACTCATCGCCCCCGAATCCGGCGTCCTCATCGGGACGGGCCCCGACCGCCAGGCCGAAGTGCCCTTCCAACTGCTGTGCGTCCTGCACCCGGAAGAGATGCTCGGCGCCGACGCGCACGCCCGCTTCGGCACCTCCTTCCCGATCCGCTTCGACTACCTGGACACCGTCGACGGCGGCAACCTGTCCGTGCACTGCCACCCGCGCGAGCGGTACATGCGGGAGCGCTTCGGCTGGCCCTACACCCAGCACGAGTCGTACTACCTGACGCTCGGCGGACCCGACCGGCGCGTGTTCCTCGGCCTGCGCGAGGACGCCGACCCCGACCTGTTCCGCAAGGAGGTCGAGGAGGCCGCGGAGGACGGCGTGCCCATGGACCCCGAGGACCACGTCCTCACCTTCCCCGCCGAACAGGGCCGGCTCTTCCTCATCCCCGCGGGCACCCCGCACGCCAGCGGCGCGGGCAACCTCGTCCTGGAGATCAGCGCCACGCCGTACCTGTACAGCCTGCGCTTCTACGACTGGCTGCGCCCCGACGCCGACGGCAGGCCGCGCGCGCTGCCCTACGCACACGGCCTGGCGAACCTGGACACCGTCCGGCGCGGCGACGCCGTCGCCCGCGACCTCGTCCAGGAGCCGCGCGCCCTGCGCACGGGCCCGGGCTGGCGCGAGGACCTCATCGGCGCCCTCGACGAGATGTTCTACGAGGTGCGGCGCTTCACCCTGGACGCCGGCGCCGAGGCCACCGACGACACCGCGGGGCGCTTCCACGTCCTGAACGTCGTGGAGGGCGAGGGCGTGGAGCTCCACACGGCGGCGGGCGCCTCGCATCCGCTGTCGTACGCGGAGACGCTGACGGTGCCCGCGGCCGTCGGCCCGTACCGCATCGCCGCGCGCGGCGGCCCCGTGCGGGTCGTCAAGGCGCTGGTCCGCGCGCCCGCCGCGGGCCGCTCATGACAGCCGTCCTGGAGCTGGGCGGCACCCATGTGACGGCGGCCCTCGTCGAGGCGGCCCGCGTCGTGCGCCGGGTGCGCCGCGGCGTCGACGCGCGCGGCAGCGCCGAGCACGTCCTCGGCGCCGTGGTGCGCTGCGCCACCGACCTCGACGCGGCGCCGGGCGAGGTGTGGGGCGTCGCCCTGCCGGGCCCCTTCGACTACGACAAGGGCGTGGCCCGCTACGAGGGCGTCGGCAAGTTCGACGACCTGTACGGGATCGACGTGGGCTCCGTCCTGCTCGACGGCGTCTGGCCCCGGCCCGGGGGCGTGGCGTTCCTCAACGACGCGCACGCCTTCGCGCTCGGCGAGTGGCACGCGGGCGCCGCGCGCGGCCACCGCAGATGCGTCGGCGTCACCCTCGGCACGGGCGTCGGCTCGGCCTTCCTCGCCGACGGCGCCGTCTGCCGCGACGGCCCCGGCGTGCCGCCGCTCGGCCGCGTCGACCTGACCCGGGCCGAGGGCCGCCCGCTGGAGGGCACCGTCTCGCGCCGTGCCGTCATCGCCCGCTACGGCGACCGTGCCGCGGACGTGCGGGACATCGCCGCCCGTGCCCGCGCGGGCGAAGGCCGGGCCGCCCGCGTCCTGTACGAGTCCCTGCGTCCCCTCGGCGCCGTCCTCGCACCGTACGTGCGGGACTTCGGGGCCACGGCGCTTATCGTGGGCGGCGGCATGGCCGCGTCCTGGGACCTCGTCGGCCCCGCGCTGCGCGACGGCCTGGGGGACACCCCGGTCGCGCTGCGCGCGGCCGCGCTCGGCGGGGACGCGGCGCTGGTGGGGGCGGCGCTGTACGCGCGGCCGCGCTAGGGGAGCCGGCGGGGGGATGCCCCGCCGCGACGGGGGACACCGTGCAGCGGGGGGAACGGAAAGGAAGGCCCGGATGCCCGGAACTCCGCACGAGCCCGAGGGCGGGACGGGAGCGCCCGCGCGCGGCCCCGCCCCGCGCGAGTCCAGGAGCGGCAAGGCCACCCTCCGGGACGTCGCCGAGCGCGCCGAGGTCAGCGCGATGACCGCGTCGCGGGTGCTGCGCGACGACCCCCGGGTCCACCCGGCCACCCGCGACCGGGTCCGTGCGGCCGCCGCCGCGCTCGGCTACCGGCCCAACGAACTGGCCCGCCGCCTGCGCCTCGGCCGGGGGACGGGCCTCGTCGGCCTGGTGGTCACCAACCTCGCCAACCCCTTCTACTCCCGGCTCGCCCTCGGCGTCGACTCCGTGCTCGCCCCGGACGGACTCAAGACGGTGATAGGCAACACCGGGCAGGACCTGGACGCCGAACGGGACCTGGTCGAGGACCTGGTGGGCCGCCGCGTGGACGGCATCATCGCCGTGCCCGCGGGGGACGACCAGCGTCATCTCGCCGCCGCGGCCGCCGAGGGCGTCCCCGTGGTCCTCGCCAGCCGCCCGCCCGAGGGCTTCGCCGCGGACTGCGTCCTGGTCGACGACTTCGGCGGTGCCCGCGCCGCCACCGCGCGCCTGATCGCACGCGGCCACCGCCGCATCGGCTTCCTCGGCTCGCCGCCGACCGTCTACACCGGCACCGAGCGGCTGCGCGGCTACCGCTCCGCCCTCGCGGACGCGGGCCTGACCGTCGACGAACGGCACGTCCGCCAGGGCCAGACCCGGCCCGGCCAGGCGGAGCGCGCGGCCACCGAACTCCTGGGCCTGCCCGACCCGCCCACGGCCCTGTTCTGCTCCAACAACCGCAACACCATAGGGGCGTTCCGGGCCCTTCGCGCGCGCCGCACCGACACCGCACTCGCGGGCTTCGACGACTTCGAACTCGCCGACGCCCTCGGTCTGCCCCTCACCCTGGTCGCCTACGACAGCGACGAACTGGGCCGCGAGGCGGGCCGGTTGCTCCGCCACCGCATGCGCGGGCGCGACCCGGCCGACGGCCCGGTCGCGGCCGCGCGACGGGTGGTGCTCCCCACCGAGCTGGTCGAGTACGGCGACTGACCCGAGGGAGCTGGACGCGCCCTCAGCAGGTGAACCCGGGAGCCTCCCGGGTCAGCACCCCCGTCGTCGGCTCGATCGACCACGTCGCGCGCAGCTCGTCGGCGAGCGCGGAGACCAGCTTCGGCACGTCCTGGGGAGCGGTGTCGTGCAGGGCCTCCGCGATGATCAGCACGTCGGACGTGGTGGTCCGCACGGCCGAGCGGCCGCTCTGGCGGTTGGTCCAGCGGCGGGAGTGGGCCCGGCCCCGGCCGTCGGCGAAGACGACCTCGCCCGCGTCGGGCCGCTCGACGCCGCCGGAGAACGTCTCGTAGGCCTCGTCCCCCGTGGCGTACCGGACTTCGAGGTCCCCGCCGACGCGGGAGAGGTCGAAGACGCCGACCGGGATGCCGTACGCGAGGGACACGGCGTTGCACAGGTCGATGAGCGGGTGGATGCGCGGCAGCGAGCCGTCCTTGCGGAAGCGCCGCAGCAGGGACTCCGAGGCGCAGCGGTACTGGGTGGGCTTGATCCCGAGCGTGGAGAACGCCCGCCGCCAGGCCTGGACTTCGGGGAAACCGCTCTCCGGAGCGGCGGCGAGCCGCTCGGCCGCCGCCGCCGCGTACCGGGCGACCGGCGCGTCGACCGGGACGTCCGGGGTGATGCCACGGGCGTGGAGGACGCCGGGGACCAGGGCCGGGAAGTCCCGCCACAGGGCGGGCTCATGCTGGAAGTACACGGTGATTCCCATCGGCAGAGGGGGAGGGGGAGGAGGAACGGGAGGGGAGGCGAGGGCGGAGCCGCTGAGGGCCCGTTACGAGAGCGCGAGCTTCGCGCCCAGCGCGGCGAACGCGCCCGCGAAGACGCGCCGCAGCCACGTCACCACCGCGGGCCGCGCGATGACGTGGTCGCGCATGGCCGCCGCGAACCGCCCGTACGCGGCGAACACGACGAACGTCAGGAGCATGAAGTAGCCGCTGAGTTCGAGCATGCGGAGCACCGCGTGCGGATGGCCGTCGGGCACGAACTGCGGCAGGAACGCGAAGAAGAACAGGGTGAGCTTGGGGTTCAGGAGGTTGAGCAGCACGGCGTCGACGATCACCCGGAAAGAGGAGCGCGGCGCGTCGTCCCGGTCCGCGGTGAGCGCGCTCCGGTCGCGGAGCGTCTTCCACGCCATGAAGAGGAGGTAGGCGACACCGAGGTACTTGAGCGTCTGGAACGCGAGGGCGCTGGTGTGAAGCAGCGCGGCCAGGCCCGTGATCGCCGCCAGCATGTGCGGAACGATGCCCAGGGTGCAGCCGACGGCCGCGACGACGCTGGCGCGAGGGCCGCGCGAGAGGCCCGCCGAGACGGTGTAGAGGACCCCGGTGCCCGGCGTCACGGTCATCACGAGCGTGGTGAGCAGAAATTCCATGCCTTGACTCTGTCGTCACAATGGTTCTGTGAACAGGTCCAATGGATCTCCCCCTGACAGGTCCAAAGCGGTCGGCGGACCCGAGTCCTCCACCGCCTCCGACTTCCTCCAGCTGAACACCGCCGAGGCCCCGCGGGGCGGCATGGCCGACTGGCTGGCCCGCCAGGTCCGGCGCGCGGTCGCCGACGGCCTGCTGCCGGTCGGCAGCAGGCTGCCCGCGACCCGGGTGCTCGCCGCGGAGCTCGGCGTCTCCCGCGGCGTGATCACGGAGGCGTACCGCAGGCTGACGGAGGACGGGCACGTGGCCGGGCGGGGGAGGGGCGGCACCGTGGTCGTGGCCGCACCGCTGGCCTCGCCAACTAACGCCTGTGTCAAGGCACATGACGTACCGTCAGGCAGCTCCCCGCTGTTCAGGACGCCGCCCGGAACCGACGTCTTCGACGCGCTGCGGGCCGCGCCCGCCCGGGTCGACCTGTCGCCCGGCCTGCCGGACCTCGCCGCGTTCCCGCGCGCCGCCTGGCTGCGCGCCGAGCGGTCCGTGCTCGCCGGGCTCGTGCCCTCGGACTTCGGCTACGGCGACCCGCGCGGCACCCCGGCCCTGCGCCGCGCCGTGGCCCGGTGGCTGGCCCGCAACCGAGGCATCGCGGCCGACCCGGACGAGGTGCTCGTCGTCGCGGGCACCGCCCAGGCGCTCGGCCTGCTCGCCACCGTGCTCCAGGGCGTGGGGATCTCCCGCGTCGCGGTGGAGGACCCCTGCTCGCTCGGGCTCCGCCAGCACCTGCGCGTGTCCGGCCTCGACGCGCCGCCCGTGCCCGTGGACGCCGACGGCATCCGCGTGGACGCGCTGCGCGCCACCGGGGCCCCGGCCGTCCTGCTGACCCCGGCCCACCAGTTCCCCACCGGCGTGGTCCTCGACGGCGTACGGCGGCGCGAACTCGCGCGGTGGACCCGCGACGGCGGGCTGATCATCGAGGACGACTACGACGCCGAGCACCGTTACGACCGGCCGCCCGTCCCGGCCCTGCGGGCCACGCTCCCCGACCGCGTCGCGTACGCGGGCAGCGTGTCCAAGCTCCTCGCGCCCGCCCTGCGCGTGGGCTGGCTGCTCGCGCCCCGGGCGCACCACGCCGCGCTCGTGGACGCCAAGCGCTTCGCGGACCTCGGCAACGCGGCGCTGCCGCAGCTGGTCCTCGCCCGGCTGATGGAGTCCGGGGACCTGGAGCGCCATCTGCGGCTGCTGCGCCGACGGCACCGCGCCCGCCGCGACGCCATGATCGAGGCCATCCGCACACATCTGCCGGGCGCCGTCGTGCACGGCGCCGCCGCGGGCCTGCACCTGATGGTGACCTTCGCGCACGGGGCCGCGGCGGGCGCCGACACCGAGCTCGCCGCGGCGGCCCTGGAGCGGGGCGTGAAGGTACAGCCCCTGTCCTGGCACGCCCAGCGCCCCCAGCCGCCGGGCCTCGTCCTCGGCTACGCGGCGAGCACGCCGACGGACATCCGCGAGGGCGTGGCGGTCCTGGGCACCCTGGTCCGCTGACGGCGCGTCCGCTGACGGCGCGTCCGCACGGCCGCGCTCCCGCGGGCCCCGGCCTTGATCCGGTGATCCACGGGGCGCATGATGAGGGCATGTTCACGCACCGCGCCCACGCGTTCGGAACGGCCACCGTGCCGGACCGATGTGGCTGCGCGCGCGGCGGCTTGTAGCGGACCTCGGGTCCCTCGCCGCCTGTCCCCGTCGGCCGTCCGCCGTGCGGCCCGGCCGCAACGCGTCACACGCCTGCCCCCTGTGCTCCGGAGGTGCCCCATGTCCGTCGCGGAAGCCCCGCACCCCGCCGACCCCGGCCCGCTGCGCCCCGCGCTGATTCCCGCCGACGGCCTGTACGAGGGGCGGCGCGTGCTGCGCCGCACCCCGCAGGGCTGGCGGGACCGGCCCTACGAGCTGTTCGAGGTCGTCCCCCGGGCCGCCACCATCGGCGCCGAGATCCGCGGTGTCGACCTCGCCCGGCCGCTGTCGCCCGCCCTGCGCGAGGAGGTGGACCGGGCCCTGCTCGAATGGAAGGTGCTGTTCTTCCGGGGGCAGCACCTGAGCGGCGAGCGGCAGCGCGCGTTCGCCCGCCACTGGGGCGAGTTGGAGACCAACCCGCTGCTGGAGAGCGGCGACAGCGACGAGGTGGCGCGGTTCGACAAGGGCGCCTCGTCCGTGCCCACCTTCGAGAACGTCTGGCACGCGGACGTGACCTTCCGGGAGCGTCCCGCGCTGGGCGCGGTGCTCCAGCTGCGCGAGGTCCCGCCGTTCGGCGGCGACACCCTGTGGGCCGACATGGCCGCCGCGTACGACAACCTCGCGGACGAGGTGAAGGAGCGCGTCGAGGGCGCCGTCGCCGAGCACGACTTCCTGCCCGGCTTCCGGCGGTTCTACGGGCCCGAGCGGCTCGCCCGGTGGCAGGAGGCCTTCCCGCCCGTGCGCCACCCGGTCGTGCGCAGGCACCCGGCGACGGGCCGGCGCACGCTGTTCGTGAACGCCTCCTTCACCACCCGGATCCTCGGTGTGGAGCGGGCGGAGAGCGACCGGCTGCTGCGGCTGCTGTTCCAGCAGGCCCATGTGCCCGAGTACCAGGTGCGGTTCCGCTGGCAGGCGGGCGACGTCGCGTTCTGGGACAACCGCGCCACCCAGCACTACGCCGTCGCCGACTACGGGGCCGCCCGCCGGGTCGCCGAGCGCGTGGCGATCGCGGGCGACCGGCCGTACTGATCCCGCGGCGCGCTCAGGAGCCGGAGGCGGGCGGCACGTAGAAGTCGGTGGTGGCGGACGTCATCGCCGCGACGGTCGCGGCGGGCGTGCCGTAGGCCGCGTTCGCCGTCCCCCAGGCCTCGCTGCTCGCGGTGAGGAACGCGCGCGCCTCGTCGGACTCGCTCCAGGCCTGCGTCGCCTCGCGGTCGAAGGCCTCGCCCTCGACGAGGTACTTCCCGAGGCTGACCAGGCCGAGGTCCCAGCCGACGCCGGTGGCGCCGGGGCCGTAGGTGCCCCAGAACGCCGGGTCGACGACGGCCACGTGCTCCAGCTCGAAGCGGGTGCGCTCCTGGCCCTCGGGCGTCAGGCGCACCTCGACCTCGCTGAAGCCGCCCTCCTGCGGCTCGCCGAAGATCCAGCTGACCCGCAGCAGGCGGGGCGGTTCGCAGCGCAGCACCTCGCCGCCCGCGTTGCCCTCCAGCTGGTAGTGCCCGCCGGGCTTCAGCTCGCCGGTGACGGGCAGGAACCAGCGCCCCAGGCGCTCCGCGTCGGTGCACGCCTCCCAGACGTCGTGGACGGGGGCGTCGTACGTGCGGCTCATGACGATGCCGCGGCCGGTGCCCTGGGGGGTCTCGGTGTCGCGCACCTGGCGGTGCATGGCGTTGATCAGGTCGGCGATGTCAGCCATCGGAGGTCTCCTCGTTCTCTTCCGTGGCGGTACGAGGTCGCGTACCGCGCTCACCACCCCCTGGTGTGCCGTCGTGCGAGCGCCGGGCCCGCTTGCCCCGGGCCAGTTCCGTGCCGAGCGCGTCCAGGCGCTGTTCCCAGAAGCCGCGGAAGCGCCCGAGCCAGGCGTCCACCTCGCGCAGCGGCGCCGCGTCCACGGCGTAGAGCCGGCGGGCGCCGTCGGCGCGCACCGTCGCGAACCCGCTCTCGCGCAGGACGCGCAGGTGCTGGGACACGGCGGGCTGGGAGATAGAGAACTCCTCCCGGATCGCGGCGGTCACCGCGCCGGAGCTCCGCTCGCCCTCGGCGAGCAGTTCCAGGATGCGGCGCCGGACCGGATCGCCCAGCACGTCGAATGCGTGCACGGCCCCAGCGTGCCACCCCTGCCTTATATAAGGCAACTCTTATGCGTTCCCGGTCCGTGCCTCGATGGCGTGCAGGACGGCCACCATGTCCGCGCCTCCGTGGCCCAGCGCCACGGTGTCCGCGTACAGCGCGTGGCAGACGTCGAGGAGCGGTGAGGCCACGCCGGTCGCGCGGGCGGCGGCCGCGACGAGCTGGTTGTTCTTCAGGACGTCGAGCGCCGCCGCCTGGACGCCGAAGTCCCGGGCGAGCAGCTTGGGCGCCTTCATCCGCGAGACGCCGCTGGCCATCGGCCCGGCGTCGAGGACCTCCAGGAACTGCCGGGTGTCCAGGCCGTGCCGCTCGGCGAAGTGGAAGGACTCGGCGAGCCCGGTGACCGTGGTGATCAGGAAGAGGTTCACCGAAAGCTTCATCACCAGCGCGTTCGGTACGGGGCCGCACGCGAACGCCTCGTGGCACAGGGGCGCAAGGAGCGGACGCACCCGCTCCACGTCCGTCGGCTCCCCCGCGAGCATCGCCACGAGCCGCCCGGCCTCGGCGGGCTCGCGGGAGCCGGACACCGGGGCCTCCACGTACCGTCCGCCCGCCGCGGGGACGTCGGCCGCCAGGCCCTGGGAGTACTCGGGCGACGTCGTGCCCATGTGGACGACGGTCAGGTCGGCGACGCGCGCGGCGAAGTCCGGCGTGCCCCGCCCGAGGACGGCGTCGATCGCGTCGCCGTTCGCGAGCATCAGGATCACGACGGGCGCCTTCCGGAAGACCTCGTCGGGGTCCGCCGCGACGTGCGCTCCCGCGGCGCGCAGCGGCTCGCACTTCGCGGCGGTGCGGCTCCACACGATCAGCTCGGCGCCGGCACCGGCGAGGCGGAGTGCCATGGGCTGCCCCATGACGCCGAGTCCCACGAATCCCACGTCCACGCGCGCACCCCCGTGCTCCGGCCTCGCGGCCGCGGTTATGACAGCCGTCATAGCTATGACGGCTGTCATAGTAGTCCCGCGCGGGGGCGGTCGGCAGGCGGTACGGGAAGAGAAGAAGGGGAGCGGCGATGGGGTCCGAGAGGGGGCCGCGCGAGCGGATGGTGTTCGGCGCGGCCCAGCTGATGCGCGGCGGCGGCGTCGCCGCCGCCGGGATGCGGGACGTCGCCGCGCGCGCGAACGCGCCGCGGGGCTCGCTCCAACACTACTTCCCCGGCGGCAAGGAGCAGTTGGTCAACGAGGCCGTTGCCTGGGGCGGGGGCTATGCGGCGGGGCGCGTGCGGCGGTTCGTGGCCGGGCTCGCCGAACCCTCGCCCAGCGGCTTGTTCGCCGCGATGGTCCGCCAGTGGACCGATGAGCTGGAGTCCGCCCCGGACGCCACCGGCTGCCCGGTCGCCGCGGCCGTCGTCGACCGCGGGAGCTCCACGGAGTCCACCCGGGCCGCCGCCGCGGCCGCGTTCGGCCGCTGGAGCGGGGCGGTGGCCGGGGCGCTCACGGACATGGGCGTGCCCGCCGCGCGCGCCGAGGCCCTCGCGACCCTCATGATCAGCACCCTGGAGGGCGCGCTGCTCATCGCCCGCGCCGAACGGGACGCGCGGGCCCTGACGGCGGCGGTCGCCGAACTCGGCCCGCTCCTCGACGCGGCGGTCGCCGAAGGGACGTGAGGCGGCCGGCTACGCGTGCCCGCTGTCGCACATCGCCCGGGGCCGGCGGCACGGCAGCGTCAGGGCCTCCAGGACGATCGGATGGTCGAGGTAGCGGGCGACCAGGACGAGATGGGCGCGTTCCCCGGCGGCCGGGACGTCCTCGCCCGGCAGCCCGGGGAAGCCGGAGTCGGCCGGGGCGGGCGGTCTGCCCGCGCCGCGCCGCCCGGCGGCGTACAGGAGCGTGGCGGCCGCCTGCGCCGCGACGACGTCGACGCCGGGGTGGGCGCCCCCGCGGGCCAGCTGGGCCACGGCGTGGGCGGGCGCCGCGGTCATCCACGGCCGGAGGCCGCGGGCGCCGTCCCGGATCTCGACGAGCCTGCGGGACAGGGCGATGCGCGTGTCCCAGCGGTCCCACGCGAGGCCGGGGGTGAGCACCAGACGGGGATCGCCGCGCACCACGGTCTGCCACAGCGGCCGCAGCGCGAAGTAGTCGCGCCGCTCCTGGCGGCGGGCGTGCACCGAGAGGCGTACGAGGCTGTGGGTGGCGACGAGCGCGCTGGCCGCCGTGGTCAGCCAGGCGCCCTCGGCGAGCGCGTCGAGACCGCGGCCGTGCGCGGCGCCCGCCATGGCCACGAGGAGACACACGGCGTGCACCAGGTCCAGGGCGACGGCCACCGCGAAGCCCCGTACGGACCGGTCGAGTTCGGGCGTGAGCCCGGGGGCGCCGAGGGCCAGGAGCGAGCGGCACTTGAGCACGGTGGCGGTCACGGCCGTCGACAGGGCGAGGAAGTAGAGCACGTGCAGCGCCACGATCTGAGGCACGCGCGCGTGGTCGGTGGCTAACAGTAAGGGGCGGGCGGGCCCGTCGAAGTCCGTCAGGGCGAACAGGGCCGCGAGGACGACGAGCGTGCCCCCGTACAGCGGCGCCCAGGCCCGCACCTTGCGCCGCAGCGGCACTCCGCCACGGTCCGGCGGATGCCACAGATGCGTCAGGAGATGGGCGTGGCCGACGCGCAGCAGGGCCGCGCAGTCGATGAGCAGGGCGGCCAGATGGGGCACGCCGGTGAGCTCGCCGACGGCGTGGTAGACGGGGGGCGTCACGAGCAGGAAGAGCGCCGCCGAGTGGAACAGGGACGACGCGGTGAGCTTGAGGACCAGGGCCGGTTCGCGCCGGGCCGCGAGCGCCTTGACGGTGCCGAGGGCCAGGCTGACGGCGGCGACGGTGAGGCTGACCGAGGCCAGCAGGGCGTGCCACATCAGACGTCGGCGCGCCGGTGGGCGAAGGACGAGGTCAGGGCGCCGGTATAGCTGACCGCGGGGTCGAGGCACAGCATCAACAGGCCGACGGTGGCGAAGACTTCGGCGGCCCACTCCTCGTCCTCCCCCTGCTCCGCGGGCGCCGCGGCGTCCGCGCGCACCGGCGTCCCGGCGCGTGGCCGGGCGGGTCGCAGGAGCACCTCCTCGACCACGGCGGGAGGCAGGGAGGGCATCTGTGCGCTCACGGCTCCCAGACCGGGCGGGTCGCAGGCCGCGACGGCGTACGGGCTCGGAGCGGGCGGTCGGCCGCACAGCAGGTGGTAGAGCTCGTGGAGCAGGACGTGCAGCCCTTGCCGCTCACTGGTGTTGGCGGTGACGACGATGGTGTCCTCCACGTCGCCGCGCACACAGAAGCCGCTGACGTGCGGGGGCAGGGGCACCCGCAGAACGGTGAGGGGCCGGCGGCGCCGCCGGACGACGGCCTGCAGGAGCTCCTGGAGGCCCTGGCCGGGCCGCAGCCCGAGGTCGTCGTGGATGATGCGGACGGCCCGCCGCCGCGCGCGGACCCAGGCGCGGCGCCTGCGGACGGCGTCGAGGATGCGGGCCGGGGCGTCGGTGACGCGGGCCTCGCCGGTGTGGCGCCAGGATGCGGAGGCGCCCGCGAACAGCACGGGTCAGCTCTCCCGGGTCGGCCGTGAGGGGGGTGGCACGGGGGCGATTCCCGGCCCCGGCGCGGCTCTTCGTGGGTGCGTCGCGAGACACGGGCGCGGCGCCCGTGCGCTGGCGGTTCTCATAGGCCCTTCACACTCCCCGTTCCGCCCCTGTGACAGACGTGTGCCCGCTGACCTGCGCTGGGACATTATCAGGCTGGATTCATACGGCGGCGTCGGCTGGCGTTGTGACAGTGCGAGTGTGGTGTTTTCCCGTGGTGCGGAGGTGAGTTGAGTAGCGAGTGCGCTGGTGGGTATCGGCCGCGCGGCGGCGTGTGACCGCCGCCCGTTTGTACGGCTGGCAGGACACGGCGGAGAGCACGAAACGGAAGCTGCTGCCGCTCGACCGCCAGTTTTGACCGAAAGTCGAACGCTTTACGGCCGGTTATGGTGTCAACAATTGAAGACAGTGCTGGCCGGGGATGGTTCGGACGGATACTCTCAGGGCGCCCAACGAGTTCCGTGGCCCATGGAGACCCTCAGGTGAACGCAGCCGACCACCAACCGGCGCCCGGACACGTGATCGCCCGTCTCCTCGATGACGTCGACGCCTATGCCGCGCGCCTGGGGACCACGCGCGGGCGGCTGCTGGACCTCACGCTCATCTCCCGCGCCACGGGGATCGAACCCGAGCGGGTGCGGGCCCTGTTGAACGGCGAGCCTCCCGAGGACGAGCCGCGCGAGAAGTACGCGCGCGAGACGTTCCGCAAGGCCCTCTTCCAGCAGCGGCTGCGGTTCCTCCAGCGCACCCGGCTCAAGGAGACCCCGGCGGGCAGGGAGCCGTACGGCCTCAGGGAGATCTCGCGCGCGACCGGCATCTCCGCCCAGCACGTGTCCAACCTCCTGAACGGCGAGCGCGGCGCGAACCACGACCACGCCGCCCGCCTCGAACTGTTCTTCCGGGTGCCGGAGGGCTTCTGCTCCCGCACCGAAGGCGCCGCCCTGGTCGCCTACTTAAGGCGCATGGTGCACGAGGACCTGCCCAAGCTGGCGACGCACGCGGTGCTCCAGGAGCTCGGTGCCCGGTCGGTCGCCCTGCGCAGCACCGCGGACGGGGCGCAGATCGACACGCTGCGGGACCTGCTGCCCGCCCTGGACGAACTGGTCAGGGCGATCCAGGAGCGGAAGCCCGGCGAGGGCCCCGGCCCGGACGACGCGTCCGCGTAGGTCCGGTCGAGGAGGTCGCTCGGGTCCGGGCGGCGGGCCCGGCCGGACCGGGGCGGGGCGCGCCGGGCCGGGGCGCTACGCGCGTTGTCGTGCGGCACCGTACACCGTGCGGCGTTCCGCGCCGAACACTGTGCGGTGCTCTGTACCGACTTGCCGCAGTCGCCGACGCCATGACATGCGTCGTTCTCAATCGTTGACACCGCCTGTGATAGTGCATCAGGATCTGTCTACGCCAGAGCCGGGGGCAGGTTGGCTCTGACGGGGAAGGAAACCTGCCCGGATGTTCCATTCGTCCGTATGGTCGTTGTCGTGACTTCTCCCGTGGGGGCGGGAGTGCTCGGCGAGCGGCCGACGGTCCTGCTCATGCCCCGGAAGGCAGCGATGCCGCCCCGCGGCGGCCACGGGTTGCCCGCCCGACGCCGCGGAGTCAATCCCCGGGGACTGGTTGGCCCCTGCGAATGGAACGAGCGTTCTATCAGGTGATGCCAGGGGCTGTCGCGGCCCGACCCGGACCGCGGCGGTGCAGGGGAGGAGCGATGGACTGGTGGCGACACCGCTTACCGCCGGCGCGCTCCTTGGCAGTACGGCCTTGGACACGGCCGCGGTCATGGTTCCCTCCGGGGCGCGGGGGCGCCTTGGCCCGGAGAGCCGAGCCGCTGCCGGGGGGTGCACGCGACGTCTGCGCGCGTACCCGTCGGGGGGAGTTGGGGACTCCGCTCGCCGAGCTGCCCGTTCCTGATGAGCCGGTGCTCAGATCATGACGGGGCTAATTCAGGAAGATGCCATGGATGCTACTGCTACGACCCTGGCCGCATCGGCCGGGGCCATCATCACCGATGAGCACGGTGATGTGCTGATGGTGAAGCCGCTCTACACGGCGTACTGGAATCTGCCCGGGGGGCATGTCGAGGGAGGGGAGGATCCGAGCGCCGCGTGCGCTCGTGAGATCCGCGCGGAGCTGGGCCTGGACGTGACGATGGGGGACCTGCTCGTGGTCGCCTGGGTCGACTCCGGCGGGCCGATGCCCCGCGTCTGCTACATCTTCGACGCGGGCGAGGTGGACGCCGAACAGCGGCGCGCCCTCACCCCGTGCGAGGACGGGGACGTCTGCTACCGCTTCGCCCCGCCCCAGCGCGTCGACGCGTCGCTGGTCTCGCCGTTCGTCAAACCCATGTGGGAGGCCGCCCTGACCGCCCGCCGGGAGAAGCGACTGGTCTGCCTCGAAGTCGAGGTGTGAGCCACCGCCGCACGGCCGCCGGTTGAGCGGCGCACACGGGGGCGCCACCCCGTGCCAGGGAGAGGCCCGAGCCGACCGGATCCTGTCCCGCCACCGAATCCGACACCTTGAGCGCACCGCACCCGGCCCCCGGGGGCCGGGGCGGCGCCCAGCACTCCGGTCAGTGGTGCGGCCCGCGACGGGCGGGTGAACCAGTGCGCGGCCTGACACGCCGGCCCCCTCCCGTGCGGGAGGGGGCCGACACGTGCCGGTACGCACGAATGCCGCCGCCGGGGGATCGGCGACGGCATTCTCACGCAGGGCCGACGGCGTCCCGCCGCCCCTGCGCACACCGAACGTGGGGGAGAACCGTTGCCCGGTGTGCCGGTCGGCGCCCGCTGGAACCTGTAGCGGCCTGCCGACAGGCTCACCCCATCCCGCATCGCGCCGCCGCGCAACACTCCGGCACCGCCGGACGCCCGCGCGTTTCACGTGGCGAAAGGGAAGGTCCCTGGATTCCGGCAGCCGGAATCCAGGGACCTTGCCGCGGCGCGTCCGCCGCCCTGCGACGTCAGCCCGCCGGAGCGGCGGACAGGGCCTGCTCGCCGCCGTCCCGCTGCCAGGCGATCCGCGAGCAGTCGGTCATCAGGGCCAGGATGTCGGGCTCCGCGTCGGCCCGGTCCAGATGCCGGAACTCCGACGCCAGGGTGATCACCAGGCGCTCGGGCAGATGCAGATCCGGATAGCGGTCCTCCGCGATGAGGTGCCGCGCGGCCTCGGTCGGCGTGAGGCCGCGCGCGTGCAGGGACCGCGCCTGCTCGGACAGGTCCCGCAGATAGGCGACGTGCCCCCGCAGGCCTTCCTGGTCGAGTACCGGACCGTGGCCCGGGACGACGAGCTCGGGGTTCCAGCCGAGCACGCGCTCGCAGGCCAGGACGACCCGCTCCAGCGGACCGGCCCAGTGGCACGCGTGGTCACCGGCGAACACCACGTCACCGGCGAAGACGATGCGCTCCTCGGGCAGGTGCACGACCATGTCGCCGACGGTGTGCGCCGGCCCCACGTCGTGCAGCTCCACCGGCATGTCACCGACGTGGAGGTCGAGACGGCCCTCGAAGGTCCGCGTGGGCTCCTGGACGGTGATGCCGCGGAAGTCGAACCGGCCGAAGTGGCGCCGGAAGTACCAGCCGAGCGGCTCGCCCGGGTCCGTGTCCTCCACCAGGAAGCGCAGCTGCTCGGGCGTCGGCTCGAAGCACTGGTGCTCCAGGGTGCGCCGGGTGGAGACGATCTCCGCGCCGGTCACCCGCTGGTTGCCCCAGCCGTGGTCGCCGTTGCCGTGCGTGGTGAACACGGTGGAGATCCGGGTGCCCGGCCCGGTGGCCTCGCGCGCCGCGGCGAGGAAGTCGTCGGTGCGGTCCAGGGTGTACGGCGTGTCCACCAGGGCCGCTTCTCCGGCGGCCGTGAGCAGGCCGCAGTTGGCGAGCCCCCAGGCGCCCGCCGCGTCGGGCGACCACACGTGGACGCCGGTGGCCAGGGGGACGAGGCGCGGATCGGATTCCATGGTCATGCATTCTCACCCGGCAGCGTGGGCGCGAAGACCAGGAAGAAGAAGCGGGACCCCGGGGACTTCAGCGGCTGGGCGGTGCACATCGTCACCGAGCCGAGGACCGACGGCTCGTGCCGGGCGCAGCACCGGCTGGCGTCGTCCCGGTCCACGCCGAGCGACGCTATCCCCGCGTGCCGCATGGGGCGCGCGTCCCCGTCGGGGTGGACGTAGGCCACGTCGTGCCGACGGTAGATGGGGCCCGCGACGGGGTCGTCGTTGACCTCCTCGTCGATCTGCTGGAGGTCCTTGTTGTGCGGGTGCGCGGCGATCGCGGTGCGCAGCTGGGCCGACACCTTGACCGCCCAGTTCTCCTCCCAGTCGACGAGGTGACACTCCCGTGCCGCCTCGCACAGAAGCATCCACCGCATCAGATTGCGCTCGGGCAACTGGGGCGTCGTCCCGGGAACCTGGGGGAACATGCGGATGAAGTCGTCGTTGCACGCCAGTACGTTCCAGGCCACGTCATTGATGTAACACGGCTGGCCCTTGACCCGATTCACGGCCGTCAGCCACGCGGGGCCCACGTGCGTGCCCGCCAGCGGGTCCATCGGGAAGGGCGGCTCATATCCGAGCGCGTAGACGTACAGCGCCGTGCGTTCGGGCTCTTCCATCCGCAGCACCGTGGCCACGTTGTCGAGGAACTCGGCCGACGGCTGTGCCATCTCTCCGCGCTCCAGGAGCGCGTAGGTCCGCTCGGAGACGAACAGCTCCTGCGCCACCCTGGCCTGCGAGAGTCCGTGCGAGCGCCGGCCGCGCCCGGTGCGGCGCGGCGAGCCCAGCTCGGTGGGGCTGATCTGGCTGCGCTTGAACTGCAGCAATTGCTGCAGCGCCTCCTTGTTGTTCAATTTCCAACCTTTCTCCGCGCTGTGCGGGGTGGTCGCTCGCACCGTTCCGTAGGAAACATTTTCATCGGAAGTTGAACTTCCTGAAAAATGCGGACCGGAAAAATCACGGCCTGGTGATCCTCCCGGTCCTGCCACGAGAATGGCGTCAGGACCTGAACAGGCGGGGCGTGGCGACGAGCCGTGCCAGTGAGGAGGACGGCGCGGTGCTGCGACCGGTGGCCACCACGGCGGTGCGGGAACCCGCCGGCAGTGCGGTGGCCCGCACACTGGCCGTGCTCCGCGCGCTGCGGGAACTGGGCCCGGGAGCGCATCCGTTGGCGGTCGTCGCCGCGCGCGCGGAGCTGCCCGCACCCACCGCCCACCGCTATGTGCGGGCCCTCGCCAGGGAAGGGGCCGTCGAGCAGCGCGGTCCTCGGGGCCACTACGCGCTGACGGAGACACCGCACCGATCCACCCACCTCGTCGATGAGGTCACGGATACTAAAGTCGGTCAGACCTCGCCTGCGTTGCGTGCTGAACTCGTCACTCTACAGTCACGTACCGGGCAAGTGTCGCTCCTGTACGCTCCGTTGCTGGTGGGTGCCGCACTGCGGTTCTGCATCGACCGCGCGGTCGGTGCGCACGCCGCGACGCTGGAGGCCGCGCCCCGGTCGGCGCTGCGGCGGCTGTGGAGCGCGCCCCTGGACGCCGACGCCGCGGGCCTGGCCATCCTGGCCTGTCTCGACGGCACCTCGTCGCCGGGTGCGCCGCTCGACCGCATCCGTGAGCAAGGTCACGCGGTGGGTCCTTCGCCGCTCCCGGAGTGGGAGTCGATAGCCGCCCCCGTGTGGCGCGGCTCCGTGCTCGCCGGGGCCGTGGCCCTGGTCGCGCCGCGGCGGCAGCTGCGCGGCGCGGTCACCCGCACTCGCTGTGTCCATGCGGTGATGGACACGGCGGCCTCCATGAGCGGCCTGCTCACCCGGACCCGGGTCCGGCACGCGGGCTGATCCGCGGCCGGAGTCCGCCCCACGTGACGCCGCCGCCCACCGCACGTCCCCCCACCACGACCAGAGAGGTTCTCAGTGTCCCGCTCCGTACTGATCACCGGCGGCAGCCGCGGCATCGGCCTGGCCATCGCCCGCGCGATGCAGGCCGCCGGTGACCGCGTCGCCGTCACCTACCGTTCGGGCGAGCCCCCCGAGGGCCTGCTCGCGGTGCGCTGCGACGTCACGGACACCGACCAGGTCGACCTGGCGTTCCAGCGGGTCGAGGAGGAGCAGGGGCCCGTCGAGGTCCTGGTGGCCTGCGCAGGCGTGGCCAACGACAAGCTCCTCATGCGGATGACGGAGGAGGACTTCACCTCCGTCATCGACACGAACCTCACCGGGGTCTTCCGCGTCGCGAAGCGGGCCACCCGCGGCATGCTCCGCGCCCGCAGCGGCCGCATCGTGGTGATCTCCTCGGCCGTGGGCCTGCGCGGCGAGGCGGGCCAGGCCAACTACGCCGCGTCCAAGGCGGGCCTCGTCGGCTTCGCCCGCTCCCTGGCCCGCGAGCTGGGCTCGCGCTCCATCACGGTGAACGTGGTGGCGCCGGGCCTCACCGAGACCGCCATGAGCGAGGCCCTGACCCAGGACCAGCGCGAGGCCCTGGTGCGGCAGATCCCGCTGGGCCGCCTCGCCCGCCCCGAGGAGGTCGCCGCCGCCGTGGCGTTCGTGGCCTCGCCGGACGCCGCCTACATCACCGGGGCCGTCATCCCGGTCGACGGCGGCGCGGGCATGGGGCACTGAGACCCCGCGCGGTCGCCGCGACGGCACTGATTCGTCGCGCCGACCGCGCGGACACGGGCGGCTGCTTGCGGCCACGACCGGTACGGGGGTACGGCCGTGGCCGCGGCAGTCAAGCTCGTTGAGCCGCAAATTGGCCTGAGATGCGTGGGAGACGCTCCGTCCCGCGTGTCATCGTGGACCCATCGATTGGTCTGGACCTGACAAGGGTCGTGTGATCGCGGCGGGCCGCGTCAGGGTGAGGAGCGTACGCATGCGCGGGACCACCATCTTGCCCGGCGGCCGGGCGAACGGCAGCGAACCGGAGAGGGGAGGGCTGCCGATCCACCGGCTCGAGGTGCCGAGACCGAACGCGCTGCCCTTCGCGATCGGCACCTTCGACACCATCGGCCCCATGTCGCGCGCCTCCTTCCCGCACCGGCACACCTTCCACGAGATCGTGTACGTCACCGGCGGCACCGGCAGCCACGTCGTCGACCTGGCCCGCTTCACGCTGCGCCCGCCCCACCTGTGCTTCATCACCCCGGGCCAGGTGCACTACTGGGACGGCGTCCGGGACCTCGAAGGCTGTCTGATCCTGTTCACCGACGACTTCCTCCTGGAGAACCCGGGGGATCAGGAGACCCTGCGCAGACTCGGCCGCCGCTCCTGGCTCGAACTCTCCGACACGGAGGCCGCCTGGGCGCACCACCTCGTGGGCGACCTCGACCACGAGTACCGGACGGGGGCCGAGGACTTCCCCAGCGTGCTCCAGGCGCTGCTGCACGTCCTCGTCGTACGCGCCGCCCGCCTCCTCACCCCCGAACGGGCCGCCCGCCAGGCGGCGCCCGCCCGCCCCGCCTCCGTCGCCGCCGACTTCGTCACGCTCGTGGACATGGCCGAAACACCGCTGTGGTCGGTGCGCGAATGCGCCACCCGGCTCGGCGTCTCCGTGAGCTACCTCAACGAGGCGGTGAAGACGGCCATGGGCCGCACCCCGGGCGAACTCCTGCGGCAGGCCCGCGCCCACGAGGCCAAGAGGCTCCTCGCCCGCACCGAGCTGACGGTACGACAGGTCGCGGACCGGGTGGGGTTCACCGACCCCGCCTACTTCTGCCGGTTCTTCCGCCGCGAGACGGGGACGAGCCCCGGCGACTTCCGCCGCGGCGGTGGTGATATTCACCACGACCACCGACTTCCGTCCATCGCCCGGGCCCGGTCCTCCGCATAGCTTCATAGCCGATCCGATCCCCCCACCCCCAGGAGGAGCGATGGACGGCGAGACCCACGTGAACGGGCACGACGCGGACGAGCCCAGGGACGGCGAAGGCCTCGGCACCGCCGCGGGCGCCCCCCGCCCGGGCCCGAGCCGCAAGACGGTGCTGCGCGCGGCCCTGGCCGCGGGCATCGCGGTACCGGTGGCGATGGGGGCGGCCCCCGCCCTCGCCCGCTCCAAGGCGGGCACCAGCGCGCCCCTGGAGCTGACCCCGCCCTGTGACGACGGCGACGACCCGACCCCGCCGCAGACCGAGGGACCGTACTTCAAGCCCAACTCCCCGCTGCGGACGAACCTCATCGAGCCCGGCACCCAGGGCATACGCCTGACCGTCACCGGCTATGTCTTCGGCCGCAGGTGCAAGCCGATCGGGAACGTGCTCCTCGACTTCTGGCAGGCCGACAGCAGGGGCGCGTACGACAACAGGGGCTTCAAGTTCCGCGGGCACCAGTTCACCAACGCGCAGGGTGCCTTCACCCTCACCACGGTGTTCCCCGGCCTGTACCCGGGGCGCACCCGCCACATCCACGTGAAGCTCCAGGCCCCCGGCCGCCCGGTGCTCACGACCCAGCTCTACTTCCCCAACGAACCCCGCAACAACACCGACCCCATCTTCGACTCCCGTCTGCTCATGAACGTACGGGACGTCGGCAACACGAAGGAGGCCGAGTTCGACTTCGTCCTGAACGTGCCGCAGTAGTCACCCGGAACGCCCCTGATCCCCCGTCAGGGTGGACCGGCGCGCGGGAGCGCCGGTCGGGCCCGCCGTCACTGCCAAGATCGTCACGCCTTTTCGACATGGCTGACGACTCCAGAGAGGTGGCACGTGAACGGAATGGGTGCGAAGGCGCGGTGGCTGGTACGGACGGTGACGACGTTCGTCTGCCTGGGGGTGGCTGTGACAGCCGCCGCGCCGTCGGCGTTCGCCGGGGCTTCGGGGTGCAACCAGCGGACCTGCATCCGCGTGGACGGCAGCGGCCTGCGCGTGGAGACGGTGCAGGCGGCTACCACGTGGAACGGTGACTTCACCGGGCACTTCCACATCTGGGGCGGTGGCATCGACCAGAACAGCGCCACCGGCTTCTGGGGCTACCACCAGAAGTTCACGGTGCCCGTGCACCGTGATCTGCCCAACGGCGCCGTGCTGTGCGCCGAGGGCTGGGAGCACGTGGGCGACCGCATGGAGTCCCGCGGCCGCGCCTGTGCGGAGGTCCACTTCTGACGACTCCGGTGACGGGACCCGGGCGCCCCGGGTCCCGCCACCGGTCAAGCGCGTCAGCCCGCCTGCGTACTCAGGCGGGCTGACGCGCGCCACGCGTGCGCAGCTCCCCTATGAGCTCGAAGGAGCGGACCCGGGCGGCCGGGTCGAAGACCGGGGTGACCAGCATCAGCTCGTCGGCGCCCGTGGCCTCGGCGATCCGGGTGAGCTGCGGGGCGATCGACTCCTTGGTGCCGCGGGCCTGCTGCGCGACGAACCCCGCCACGGCCTCGCGGTCCCGCTCGCCGAGCTCGTGCCGGGCCGCGGCGGCGGGGGTCGGGAAGGGCGTCTCGGCGAGACCGTTGAGCAGCCCCGCCTTGATGACGTCCATCGGCCGCGCGAGCTCGGCGGCCCGCTCCTCGGTGTCGGCGCACACGGCCTCGACGCACACCAGGACCCGCGGCGCGGCGCTCCAGCGGGACGGGCGGAAGCCGGACCGGTAACGCTCCAGCGCCCGCAGGGTGTTGTCGGGGCGGATGTGATGGGCGAAGGCGACCGGCAGCCCCAGGTCCGCCGCGAGCCCGGCCCCGGCGTCGCTGGAGGCGAGCAGCCACGGCTCGGGCAGCTCGCCGAAGTTCTCCTCGCCCAGGAAGCCGAGGATCGCCTCGACGTCCGCGCGGTACTCCGCGTCGGTGGCGGGCCCGGCGCCCCGGCGCAGCGCGCGGGCCGTCGGCTCGTGGAAGGTGCCGGGGCCCCGGCCGATGCCCAGGTCGACCCGGCCCGGGTGCAGCGCCGCGAGCGTGGCGAACTGCTCGGCGACGGTGAGCGGGGCGTGGTTGGGGGCGAGCACGCCGCCCGAGCCGACCCGCATCGCGGCGGTGGTCGCGGCGGTGTCCGCGGCGAGCAGCACGGGCGGGAACGCGCCGATGGCGGGGGAGTGGTGGTGCTCGGCGAACCACAGCCGGTGATAGCCGAACCGCGCCAACTCCCCGGCGACGGACTGACAGTTGCGCAGCGCGTCGGCGGGCGTGGCGCCTTCCTCGACGAGGGAGACCTCGAGGGCGGAGAGGGGCAGATCGATCATGCGTTCACGATAGGTCAGCGCGGCGGGCGGCGGAGCGGGGCCCGTGTCCACGGGCCTCGCCCCTGCCGCCCGCCCGCCGCACCGGGTACGGCGGGCGCGGGCGGAGGCCGTGCCGCTCAGGCGGTGTCGTCCCCGGCGGCGCGGCGGGCCTCGCGCCGGCCCGCGTAGCGTTCCTTGCGGCGGTCGGCCCCGGCCTCCCGCCTGCGCTCGGTGACGCAGCCGCGCCGGGCGCAGCCCGAGCAGCAGGTGTGGCCGAACAGCAGCGCGCCGGGGTGCTCCCACCGGCAGCGGGTCTCCGGGGCCTCGCGCGTGGGCCGCGGCGGCAGGTCGCAGGGGCCGTGGCGGTGGTCGTGGACCGGCCGGGGGCGGTGCTCCTCGTGGCGCACCCAGAGGGGTTTGGTCTTGTCCGTGCGGGACATCGTGTTCCCATCGGAACCGCCGCCCGGGCTCCCGGACCTTCCGGGCGGGCGGCTAGGTTCGCCGCTTCACGGCGACACCTCCTCGTCTGTGCGCACGGGGCGGCCCCACGGCATCCGGCGCCCCTGGTACGGGTGGCTCCGGGAGCCGTCGCGCCGTACCGGCACCGTCGCTTCCCGCAGCGCCGTGAGTGTAGGTTCCGCGCCCCCGCCCGGTCCACCCGTTTTGTGCGGTCCCCTCAGCCGTCGGCCAGCGGGCGGACGGTGAGGATCTGCTCGGCGTGGCCGACGGGTCCGTCGACGTCGTGCAGGACGCTGCTGGTGAGCCCCTGCCCCGACGGGCCGAACGTGACGGTCGTGTCCAGGCCGGTCCACGGCCCCCGCGGCTGCCGGTGCAGATGGATCGTCAGGTCGAGGTTCGGGAACATCCACGCGGCGGGGTCCTGCTGCACGGCGATCCCGTTCGCGGTGTCCACGAGCGCGATGTACGAGGCCAGGGCGGTGCTCGGCTCGTCCGCGACCAGGTCGAGGCGCGAGGACACCCAGGCGGCCGCGCGGCCCCTGCGGGACGGAGGCGTCCGGCGGACGTCGACGGACGAGATGTAGCCGCCGTGCCACTTCTCCTTCATCGCCCACGGAGCGAGCGCCTCCGGTGCGGGCATCCGGTCGTGCGGGCTGTCGGCCACGGCCGAGGTGTCCAGGGACGCGAGGAGCCAGGCGCGGGCCCGGACGACCGGGCGGTCGCCGATGACCACGGTCGCTTCGAGGAGTTCGATGGTCCGGCCGGGGCGCACGGTCTCCACGGTGACCCGGCACTCGTCGAGGGCGATGCGGCCGAGGATGTCGTAGCTGATCCGCGCGAGGGCCAGGGGCGCGGGCCGCGCCGCGGCCGCCGTGTCCCGCGCGAGGTGCCGGTCGATCGCGTGCGCGATGAGCCCCGCGAGCGGGCTGAAGTGCTGTTCGTCCGCGCTCCACGCGCCGCCCGCGTGAGCCGTGGGCTTGTAGAGGTCCTCGCCCGTCCGCTCGTAGTAGCTCTCGCGTGCGACGTCGCCGGTGGTCACGGGATGCATCTCCTTGGCGGGGCGGGAAGGCGCGGGGATAGGTGCCTTGGCCACGCATCGTAGGAGCGGGCGTCCCGCAGGTCACCGTGATCTGACCCACAGACGGCCACGGCGTGCGGGTCTTCGCCTCCCCGGCCGGGCGATTGTCAGTGCCGGATGCGAGGCTCGGGGCATGGACGAGGTGATACGCCGTCGCCGCGTGTACGGCACGGACCACGACGCACCGGACCCCGGCCCGCAGCCGGGCCACGACTACCGCGAGCTCGTCGGCGGCCCGCTCGACGGCCTGCTCCTCGACGTCACCGGATGGACGGCGGGGCGGCTCGCCGAGGGCGCGCTGCTCGACACCGAGATCGGCCGGTACGGCCCGGGCGGCCGCGCCGAGTACGGACCGCGCGCCGGTGCGCGGAACCTGTGGGACTGGCGCGGGGACACCCCCTGAAGGGAAGCGGCGCACGTCGGCGGTGACGACCACAAGGGGTACGCCGTCGACGGGACCGGCGGACGGCGGCGGGGGAGGCCGGGACCGGTGGCCCGGTGCGGACGAGGCCGGGCGCGGCGCGGGGATCGGACTACGCCGACGGCGTCGACGGCGGCTGTACGCCCTGCGTACGGGCAGCGGGTCACCACGCCGGACGGTGCCCCTCGGGCGGGCCCGCCCGTTGCCCCGGCCATGGCCGAAGAGCTGGTGCATGTCGGCGCGGACGACCGCGAGTTGTCCGCGGTCACGGCCCGGCCCGTGTGTCCGCACCCGAGTGTCGCGTGTATCCCACACCTGAAATCGGCGGCGGGACAAGGACTGGAATGAGCCGTCTCGGGGGATGGCGCTCTCCCTCCCGCCCGGCAAAGATGCCCTTCTCCCCGGCGCACCACCGACACCACCGCGCCGGAGCCGCATCCCGTGCCCGGGAGGAAGCGCACTGCCATGGGGACACACGCAGCACCGCACCGGCGCCGCAGACCCGCGCTGTTCGCGGCCGTGGGCGTCACCTTGCTGGCCGGACTGCTCGGCCTCCCGCGCGCGGACGGGGCGCCCCGGTCCGCCGACGCCTGCCGCACCGCAGGTGCCGCCATGCCGCACGGCGACTGCGGCCCGTACTGGCAGGTCCTCGCGGAGGACTTCAACGGCGACCGGGTGCCGCTCGGCGCGTTCAGCGACTGCGCCCACCACGTCGACACCTCGGCCGCCTACTGCGGCGGGCTGCGGGGCGCGTACCGGAACAACTGGTGGGCGTACCCGACCGGTTGGCGTGACACGGCCAACGAGCGGCAGCGGGGCCGGAGCGTGGCGGGGGTCTACCACCCGGAGGACACCGTGAGCGTCGGCCCCGCCGCCGACGGGGACGGCCGCATGCGCATCCGGATGTGGCGGCCCGCCGACGGCGGTCCCGTGCACGCCGCGGCGGTGGTCCCGCGCGCCGTGATGCAGCTGAAGTACGGCAAGTACAGCGCCCGCATCAAGGTGACCAAGCCCGCCGCCGGGTACAAGTCGGCGTGGCTGCACTACGGCGGCGGCTGCGAGATGGACCACCCCGAGGGCGAGTGGACGGGCTCCCTGACCGCCTTCCACCACCCCTGCGGCGGCGGCGAACAGGGCACGTACCACGGGGCCGACGACTGGACGCGGTGGCACACCGTGTCGACCGAGTGGACGCCCGGCCAGGTCCGCTTCTTCGTCGACGGCCGCCAAGTGGGCCGCGACACGCGGAACGTGCCGGACCGCCCGCTGTCCTGGGTGCTCCAGAACGAGAGCGCCCTGGAGGGCCCGCCGGCGGCCCCCGGCAGCAGCGCCCAGCTGGAGATCACCTGGGTCGCCGCGTACGCGTACGGCTGGAAGGGCGCGCGGTAGCGTCCCGCCGGGGGCCCGGGCGGTGCGGCCCTAGCCGATCGACGCCCACTGCCTCCAGTACGGCTTGTCACCGATCTGGGTGCGGCCGGCGAAGGATCCCCTGCCGTTGCCCGCGTTCAGCCACAGGCGGTGGGACGTGTCGCGGGAGACCAGGTCGTACTTGCCGTCGTCGTCGACGTCACCGGCGCCGATGACGTCCTTGTAGGAGGCGCCCCAGTCCTTGAAGACCCGGACGCGGTCCTTGAGGCGGCCGGTGCGGGTGCCGTCGTAGCGCCACAGCTCACCGGACTTGTCGAGGGCGAGGACGTCGCCGATCCCGTCGCCGTTCAGGTCGCCCGCGCCGATGACCCGCCGGTAGCCGGTCCACGACGAGCGGATCTTCACGCGCGGCGCGAAGCCGTCCCGGCCGTCGTGCGCGTACAGATAGACGTGCCCGGTGGCCTTGTCGCGGGCCAGCAGGTCCGGGCGCCCGTCGCCGGTCTGGTCGCCGGAGGCGAGGAGCGTGTCGTACTTGCTCCAGTCGCGCGCCAGCTTCTTGTACGGCGACTCGGGCAGCGGCATGCCGCCGCACACCGGGGTGTAGAGCCGGGTCTCGCCGTCGGGCATCCGGGCGACCACGTCGTTGCAGCGGTCGCCGTCGAAGTCGCCGAAGGGCACGAGGCGGGTCTTCTCCGGCCAGGTCCGCAGCTGGAAGGGGCGCGGCGAGCCGTCCTGCGTGAACAGGTTGAGCGCGCCGGTGGTGGACAGGCCGATCAGGTCCGCCTTGGAGTCGTCGGCGTAGTCGTGCCACTTGGGCCGGGCGCGCTCGCCGGTGGTGGCGGTGAACGTCTGCCGGTCGTCGCGGCCCTGGGCCTCGGTCCACACCGCCACGGGGCGGCCCTGGCCGTCGGCGGTCACGCGCCCGCTGCTGGAGCGGCCGTCGGCGGACCCGCTCAGGATCCGCGGCTTGGAGACGCCGTGGTCGCCGAAGGTCTGCGCGACGAAGTCCACGCGGACCACGGAGCCGGAGACGTACCGCTTGCGCGCGTACGTGATGACCAGCGCGCCGGTCGCGGTCCGGGCGCTGCTCACGGAGTCGTCCGGCACGTTGCGGTCGAGCAGGCGCGACTCGGTCCACCGCCCCGTGGCGGCGCGGAGCGTGGCCACATGAGGGCCCCAGCCGCCGCGGCCGACCGCCGTGACGTCGCCGTTGGGGGCCGTGAACAGCTCGGCGGGGCGGGTGGCGTCGCCGCCGGCCCCGGTGGCCTGGGTGGTGCCCCAGTCCGCTCCCGCGGGCTTGCGGGCGTACGCGCCGTGGGACAACAGGTGGAAGCCGCCCTTGGGGTGGGCGGCGAACGTGACCTGGTCGGGGTACTCGCCGAGCTGCGGCAGATCGCGCGGCGCGCTCCAGGAGCCGGACCCCGCGGGCTTCTCCAGGTACTTGTAGTGCCACTTGTGCGCGGTCGGGTCGTGGTCGACGCCGTCGCCCTCGTAGGAGCTGTTGCCGCCCCAGACCACCCCGACGGTGCCGTCGTCGGCGACGGCGAGGCGCAGGTCGCGCAGCCGGTAGTAGTAGGAGTGGTCCGGCCGCTCGATCGGCTCGGGCAGCTGGTCGAGGGTGACCGGAGCGGTCCACTCCGCACCCGGGCCCGACCGCTCCACGACCCTCAGCCGGCGGTCGCCGTCCATCCACGCGACGGCCGTGCGGCCCGCCGCGTCGGCGGCCGCGACGGGGGAGTGCGCCGGGCCGCCGGTCGGCACGGTCTCGGCCGGGCCGAAGGCGGTGGCGTCCGGGCCGAGCCGGGAGACGCGCAGCCCGCCGGGGCCGCCGTCAGCGGGCTCCTCCCACGTCAGGAGCGAGACCGCGCCGTCGTCGGTCCGGTGCAGCGAGCCCTTCTCCGCGGGCCGGGCGGGCTGCCAGGCAGTGCTGCCCGCGGGTCTGAGGGCGACCACGCGCTTGCCGTCCTGGGTGAACAGGCCGACGACGGTGCCGCCGCGGTTCGTCTTGAGGTCGTGGACCTGGGAGACGCCGGGCAGGGCCGCGGGCGCCGTCCACGGGCCCACGGGCCCGCGCGGAGCGGCCTCGGCGGCCTTGGCCGCCGCCTGCGGCGGCGCCGCGTGCGCGCTCGGCGCGGCGACGGCGAGAGCGAGTACGGGTGCGAGCGCGCTCCCCAGAAGCGCGCGGGACTGCAGAGTCATGGAAAAGTTCCCCCCCGGGATGGCTGCCATGAAAGTAGCGGCAGCGTATATCAGCCAAGATCGTGCCGCTTACGGGGATTCGCCTGCCCCGGCGGGACCGTGCGCGGGTGACCCGGAGGGGCCGCGCGCGGGCCGGTGGGGAGCCCGCGCGGCGTCGCGGTCCCGGACGGTGACGGCGGCGCGGCGCAGCGCGGCGAGCACCGTGCGCACGGCACCGCGCGCCGCGCGTTCGGGCCGGTGGAGCACGTCGATGTGGCGCCGGGCGTGCACGCCGCTGAGCGGTTTGAGGGTCAGCGCCGGGTGCGGGCGCGTGGTCCAGCGGGGCATCAGGGCCAGGCCGCCGCCCGCGGCGACGGCCTCGGCGACCACCGTGAACTCGTTGACGCGGTGCACGATGTCCAGGCGCCGGTTGGCGGCCGTGGCGATGGCGTCGATGGTGGCGAGCAGCGGGAAGCCGTCGTGCACCGTGATCCAGGGCTGGTCCGCCACGTCGTGCGGCGTGAGGCGGCGCTTGGCGGCCAGCGGATGGTCCACCGGCAGGGCCACGTCCAGGGGTTCGCGCAGCAGCGTGGTGGCGGTGACCGAGCGCGGCCACGGCGGCGCGGGGTCCAGGCGGTGGGCGAGGACGAGGTCGTAGTCCCGGGTGAGCACCGGGAAGCGGTCCTGCGCCACGTCCTCGTCGGCGAGGGCGAGCCGGGGGCCGCCGGGGCCCGCCAGATCGCGGAGCAGCAGCGGGAAGAACGCCCCGGCCGCGCTGTGGAAGGCCGCCACGGACACCGGCCCGTCCGGCTCGTTGAGGAACGCGTCGATGGTGTGCCGGGCGTGGGCGAGCGCGCTCTCCACGCCGGCCGCCGCGTCGGCCAGGGCCTGCCCGGCGTCGGTGAGGACCAGGCGCCGCCCGGCGCGCTCGGTGAGGGGCACGGGGATCGCGCGCTGGAGCAGCCGCAGTTGCTGGGACACCGCCGAAGGCGTCATCAGGAGTGCCTCGGCGGCCGCGGTGACGCTGCCCAGCTCGCCGAGTTCCCGCAGGATCCGTAGCTGCCGCTCGTTCATCGGCCCATCGTAGGCAACGATGTAGTGATACTTCACTGTTGCTGAAGAAGCACGCTCTTGGCTTCAACATCATGAGCGGGCAGCGTGTGCGGGGTGTCCCAGAACCTCGGTTTTCCGGCCGGTCGCGCCGACGCCGTCCTGCTGCTCGTCGCCCTCGTGTGGGGCTCCAGCTATCTCGCCGCGAAGACGGCCGTCGACGTGCTGCCCGTCATGGTGGTGCTGTGCGCGCGGTACGTGCTGTCCGCGGCCGTCTGCCTCCCGCTGGTCGCCGTGCGACGCCGGGACCGGCGCTTCACCCGGGACGAGTGGACGGCGGGCGGGCTCCTCGGGCTCACGCAGGCAGCCGTCCTGGTCCTGGAGACGTACGGCGTCGCGCACACCAGCGCGGCCAACGCGGGCCTGATCATCAGCCTCACCATCGTGCTCACGCCGTTCCTCGACCGCACGTCCGGCGCGGGGCGGCTGCCACCGCGCTTCTTCGCTGCGGCGGGGGTGTGTCTGGTGGCCGTCGGCCTTCTGATGTCCGGCAGCGGCTTCCACGGGCTGCGCGGCGGCGACCTGTTGATGCTGGCGGCCGCGGTGGTGCGGGCGGCGCACGTGGCCCTGGTGGGGCGGTTGACGGCGGGCCGTGCGGTGCGGCCGCTGCACCTCACCACGGTCCAGACCGTCGTCGGCTCCGCGGTGTTCGCGGTGCCCGCCGCGCACGGGCTGCCCGCGCTGGGCTCGGCGGACGCCGCCGTGTGGGGGCAGTTGGTGTATCTCGCCCTGTTCTGCAGCGTGTTCGCGTTCCTCGCGCAGACGTGGGCGGTGCAGCACAGCTCGGCGAGCCGGGCCAGTCTGCTGCTCGGCACCGAGCCGGTGTGGGCCGTCGCGGTCGGCATCGGCCTCGGGGGCGAGCGCTTCACGCCGTTCGCCGCACTCGGCGCGGGGCTGATGGTCGTGGGCACGTACTGGGGGCAGGCGGTGGAGCGGGACCACCGGGCGGCGCCGACGGGGCGGGCCGCCCGCGAGGCCGCCGGGGAGCGCGAGGGCCGGACGGCGTTGCCGTCCGGCCCTGACGCGCAGCGCGTCACCTAGGCGCTTCGCTGGATCTGCCGCACCGTGCTGTCGGGCGTCCGCGGGTCCGTCGTGGCCGGTCGCGCGGTTGCCCACGCCCCTGCGGGGCACTGCTCGTGAGGCGTCAGTCCCACCTGTAGCCGTCCCCGAAGTTCAGGGTGTGCTCCAGGACGTCCTCCATCGGGTCGTCGATCTGGCCGGTGTTGATCAGTGCCACCACCGGCGCGTTGTGCGAGTCGCGGTGCGTCTCGTCGGCGTGCGCCGCGCCTGCCGACACGACGACCGGCCCGACGGCGACCGCGGCCACCAGCGCCCAGCGGGACAGTTTCCTCACCCGACTGCCGTTCACAACCTGCTCCTTGCCTCGTCCGGCCGAGGGGACCCACCCGGCCCGGCGGACCGGCTGCTCCGGCCCCCTCGTCGTACCCAACAGCCGAAGGGATCAAGGAGTCACTGACGATCATACGAACGGGTTGTGTGGACGGAAGTCTGTGGGGAAAGGGGGCGAGCCTCTCCCACCGGAAATATCTCCCCGCCCCCTCCGGTTCAGTCGATCATGAACGCAGAGACCCCGGCACCGCACACCCCCCGATCCACCGGGCGCCCGCCCGCAGCGCTCGACCCGTCCGCCTCGCAGACGGCCTGGACAGCCGCCTTCCGCTCCGCGGTCCTCAGCCCCTACGAGTCCATCGAGCTCTTCGAACGCCGTGGTTTCGCCGACCAGACCGTCCGTCAGGTCATCCGTCTCGCCGGTGGCGGCAGCGCCCTGCGCATACGCCTGAGCAACCAGTACGGCACGGCCCCGCTGCGCGTCGCGGGCGCCCGTCTCGCGCGGCGCACCCGGCACAGCGCCGTCGACACCGCGACCGACACCCCGGTGCTGTTCGACGGCGCCACCGAGGTCGTCGTCGCGCCGGGCGCGGAAGTGATCAGCGACGCCGTCGAACGCGCGGTGCACGCGGGCGAGGAGTGGGCACTGAGCCTGTACCTGCCCGAGGAGACCGGCCTGAGCACCTACGCGGCCGTCCCCAACACCACCGGCTACGCCGTCCCCGGGAACGCCCTGGCCACCGCGTCCCTCGACAGCGCCGAGGGCCTGGAACTCCTGGTGACCCGGCACTACCTCACCGGCGTCGACGTCCTCGCCCCGGCCGGGACGCCCGTCACCGTGGCGTTCGGCGACTCCTGGCTCGAAGGCTTCGGCAGCACGCCCGATACCGACCGCCGCCTCACCGACCTGCTGAACGCGCGGCTCCCCGACGGCGCGGGCTGGGTGGTCAACCAGGGCCTGTCCGCCAACCGCCTCCTCACCGACGAGGTCGGCGACAGCGCCCTGAACCGCCTGGAGCGCGACGTGCTCTCCGTGCCCGGGGCCACCCACGTCCTGGTCCACCTCGGCGTGAACGACCTGGGCACGCCCGGCCAGCTCGCCCACCCCGAGCCCGCGGCCCCGCCCACCGCCGACGAACTCATCGCGGGCCTGACGACCCTCGCCGACCGGCTGCACGCGGCCGGGCTCACCGCGATCGCCACCACCATCGGCCCCTACAAGGGCACGATCTTCGACGGCTACGACAGCCCGGCGGGCCGGGCCGTCGCCCGCGAGGTCAACGCCTGGATCCGCGGCGCCGACAGCCCCTACGACGCCTACGTCGACACCGCGGCCGCGGTCGCCGACCCGCGGGACCCGGAGCGCATCCACCCGGACCTGGGCAGCGGCGACGGCCTCCACGTCAACGACGCGGGCTTCGAGGCCATGGCGGACGCGATGGACCTCTCACTCCTCACCACCGGAGGCAGAAGATGACGATGTACGCGATATCCCTGGGCGACGACGGCGCGGAGCTGCGCCCGCTGGAGCCGTGGCAGGCCGAGGAGTTCCTGGCGCACGTGGACCGGGGACGGGAGTTCATCGGGCGGCACAACGGCCTGCCGGACATCATCACCGACCTCGCGTCGAGCCGCGCCTACCTCCAGGCGTACGCGGACAAGGCCGCCGCCGACGCCGGGCGGATCTGCGGCATCCACTGGGACGGCAGGCTCGTCGGCGCCGTCATCCTGCGCCGGATGGACGTCGGGCAGGGCACCGCGGAGGCGGGCTGCTGGCTGGAGCCGTCGGCGGCGGGCAAGGGCCTGGTGACCCGCGCCGCGCGCGCCCTCATCGACTGGGCCGTGGAGGAGCGCGGCATCCACCGCGTGGAGTGGTGGGTCTCGTCCGGCAACGCGCCGAGCATCGCCGTGGCGCGGCGGCTCGGCATGACGCGCGACGGTGTGCTCAAGGAGAGCTATCTGTACCGGGGCGTGCGGCACGACGAGGAGATCTGGTCGGTGCTCGCGCCCGCGTGGCGGGCCCGGAAGGAGAACGCGTAGGGCGACGCCGCGCCGCTCAGTGCCCGTGCGGGATGAGCCGCTCGACCGCCCGCCACGTCGCGCGCAGGCCGCGGCGGCTCTCGACGGGCGGCGGGGGCGTCGCCGGCGCGAGCGCGGCGTGGGCCACGGGCTGGGCGCGGGCCTCCCAGTCGCACGGGGGAGAGGGGCAGTCGGCCGACCGGCCCCGCTGCTCCTCTCCCCGGAGCACGGCCAGCGCGTCGTCGTGCGCCTTGAGCCCGACGCTGACCAGCGTGAGCAGGAGCGCGATGTCCATGTCGCAGTCGAGCAGCACCGTGATCCACGACGCCCCGGGCCGCACCCGGATCGCGGAGCTGTGTCTCAGCTGCGGCCGCAGCCGGTCGACGGCGGCGCGGGTGAGGCAGACGTCCGCGGCGTCGTCGCAGTGGAAGTGGACCAGTTCGTAGCCCGCTCGCGCGGGTGTGCCCGGTGTGCCGAAGGAACGTCCCACCGCGCACCGGGGGGAACCGCTCACGAGGTTCGGCCATGACTCCAGCTGGGTCATGGCACGTTGCGCCGCCGTCATGCGCCCCATCGTCGCGCGGATTTCACCCTGCGAACTACCCCTGTTCACAAGCTGATTCCCTGCGGCGGGCCGGGCCCGCGCTCGCGCCTGAGGTCAGCAAGGGTATGGCTGGCTCCCGGTCGAGCGGAAGGGGAGGGACCGTGTCACCCGCCCGTGCCGATGACGTGCGGTGTTGTCGTACCGCAGAACCGCACGGGAGTGTCATAGATCACATAGGCATCCGGGAACTCGCCCTGCGCGCCGCTCGACCCATGGACCGGTCCGGTCAGCACCGGAGCACCTCGTACCACCGACCGGCACCAGGAGAGCACGACATGTCCGCCCAGCCCCCTGCCCCCGCACCGCCCGACGGGCGGCCCGCCGCCACGGCGGAGCCCGCCCCGCGGCCGTCCGTGTGGTCCACGCTGCGCCCGCTGGTCCTGCGGCTGCACTTCTACGCCGGGGTGCTCATCGCCCCCTTCCTGCTCGTGGCCGCCGCGACGGGATTCCTCTACGCCGCCTCGTACACGGCGGAGAAGGTCGTGTACGCCGATCAGCTGACGGTGCCCGTGGGTGACCGGGAGCTGCCCATCGAGCGGCAGGTCGCCGCGGCCCGCAAGGCCCACCCCGAGGGCACGGTCGCCGCGGTGCGGCCCTCGGCGGAGGACGGCGCGACGACCCGCGTACTGCTCTCCGGGGTGCCGGGCGTCGCCGAGGACCGCACCCTCGCCGTGTTCGTCAACCCGTACAACGGCGAGGTGCGCGGCGCCGAGGAGAGCTACGGCTCCAGCGGCTCGCTGCCGCTGCGCACCTGGATCTCCGGTCTCCACCGCGATCTGCACCTGGGCGAGACGGGCCGGCTGTACAGCGAACTCGCCGCGAGCTGGCTGTGGGTGATCGCGGGCGGCGGCGTCGTGCTGTGGTTCGGGCGCCGCCGGGCCCGGCGCGGGCTGCGGGGCACGACGGGCCGCCGGCGCCTGCTCTCGCTGCACGGCTCGGTGGGCGTGTGGGCGGCCGGAGGCCTCTTCTTCCTGTCCGCCACGGGCCTGACCTGGTCGACGTACGCGGGCGAGAGCATCGGCGACCTGCGCGAGACCCTCGGCCAGACGACGCCCGCGGTGTCGGCGAGCGCGGCCGGGGCGGGCGCCGGGGAGCACGCCGGACACGGCGGCGGCAGCGGTGCGAGGACCGGGTCCGGCGGCACGGGCGACGTCGGGCTCGACACCGTCCTCAAGGCCGCCCGCGCCGAGGGCCTCACGAACCCGGTGGAGATCGTCCCGCCCGCCGACGCCTCCTCCGGCTACGTCGTCAAGCAGATCCAGCGCAGCTGGCCCGAGAAGCAGGACTCCGTCGCCGTCGACGCGCAGAGCGGTGAGGTCACCGACGTCCTGCGGTTCGACGACTTCCCGGTCCTCGCCAAGCTGACCCGCTGGGGCATCGACGCGCACTCCGGCACCCTCTTCGGCCTCGCGAACCAGATCGCGCTCGCCGCCCTCGCCCTCGCCCTGGTCCTGCTGATCGTGTGGGGCTACCGGATGTGGTGGCTGCGCGGCAGCGGCAGCGCGTTCGGCCGCCCGCTGCCGCGCGGCGCCTGGCAGCACGTCCCGGCGTACGTCCTGGTCCCGCTGATGGCGGCGATCGCGGTGCTCGGCTACTTCGTGCCGCTGCTCGGCATCCCGCTGGCCGCGTTCATCGCGGTCGACGTCCTCCTGGGCGAGATCGCGCACCGGCGCGGCAGGCGCGACCAGGGCCCCAGGGCCACGGCGGACCGCGCGTAGCCGCCCCGGGCGGGCGGTGGTTCAGGCCCGCATGCCGCCGTCGACCCGCAGGACCGTGCCGGTGACGTAGGAGGAGCGGTCGCTGAGGAGCCAGGCGGCGGCCTCGGCGATCTCCTCCGGTGCGGCGGCACGGCCCAGCGGCGTCAGGGCGTTGAGCTGCTCGATGGTGCCGGGGGACTCGGCGTCCCACTCCTGGAGCATCTCGGTGAGCGTGGTGCCGGGCGCGATGGCGTTGACGCGGATGCCCTCGGGGCCGTACGTGGCGGCCGCCGACGCGGTCAGGCTGTTGAGGGCGCCCTTCGTCGCGGCGTACACGGGCAGCGCGGGGTTGGCCATCAGGCTGCCGACGCTGGAGGTGTTGACGATGGCGCCGCGCCCCGCGGTGGCGCGGATGGCGGCGATCTCGGCGTTCATGGCCAGCCACGGGCCCTTGAGGTTCACGGCGCAGACGTGGTCGAAGTCGGCCTCGGGGAGCTGGTCCATCGGGCCGGGCCGCTGCCCCGCCGCGCCGTTGTTGAAGGCCGCGTCGAGCCGGCCGTACAGCTCCACGCACCGGTCGACGGCGGCGCGGACGCTCGCCGGGTCCGCCAGGTCGCACACCACGTGCGCCGCGGTGCCGCCGGCCGCCCTGATCTCCTCGGTCACCGCCTCGAGCTCGGTCTCCGTGCGGGCCGCGAGGACCACCCGGGCGCCCTCCCGGGCGAAGAGACGGGCCGCGGCGGCGCCGATGCCGCGCCCGGCGCCGGTGACGAGGGCGACCTTGCCGGTGAGCAGGCTCGCGGTGGTGCTGGAGGTCATTGCTGTGTCGTTCATGCCGACGAGCCTGCTGCCGCCCGTCCCGCTCATCCAGGCACTGACAGTGCCTGGATGAGCACCTGGCCGACCGTCCACACTGGACGTGTGGATCAACGTGAACGACGAGAGCTCGCCGACTTCCTGCGCAGCAGGCGGGAGCGCATCACCCCCGCCGACGTGGGGCTGCCCGCGGGGCCGCGCCGCCGCACCCCGGGGCTGCGCCGCGAGGAGGTGGCGCAGCTCGCGTTCATCTCGGCCGAGTACTACGCGCGCCTCGAACAGGGCCGGGCCCCGCATCCGTCGCGGGAGGTCCTCGCCCAGCTCACCCGCGCGCTGCGGCTGACGGAGGCCGAGCGCGACCACCTGCTGCGGCTCGCCGGTGTCCCGCCGGAGCCGCCGGGACCGTCGCGGGAGGTGCGGCCGAGCATCGTCGACCTGCTGCGGCGGATGCCGGACGCGGCGGCGGTCGTCCTGTCGGCGACGTACGAGGTCCTCGCCTGGAACGACCTCGCGGCCGCCCTGATGGAGGACTTCTCCGCGCTCCCGCGCCGGGACCGGAACCTCGTCCGGCGCGCCTACCTCGGCCCGCACCGGCACGGCCGCAGGCTGTACGGCCTCTCCGACGCGGACGACTTCGCCCGGACCGCGGCCCGGCACCTGCGCGCCGCCGCGGCCCGCTATCCCGACGACGCCGAGGTGCGGGGCCTGGTCGACGAACTCCTCGCGGGCAGCGAGGAGTTCGCCCGGCTGTGGGCCGCGCACGACGTGGCCGACCGGCCCACGTTCTGCGGGACCTTCGCGCACCCCCTCGTCGGGCCCGTCCCCGTGCGCGGCGACGTCCTGGACCTCACCGACCGGGACCAGCGGGTCCTCGTCTACAGCGCCGTCCCCGGCTCGCCGTCGGAAGAGGCGCTGCGGCTGCTCTCGGTGATCGGCACGCAGAGCATGGGCGTGCCCGGCTGACGCGCGCGGCCACCGCCTTCGTGCCGGGGCCTGCGGGACACCGTTGCCGCCCACGGCGCGGACGATCTAACCTCCCGGGGATCTATGACGCCGAGTCAGGTGGGGTGCGCGGTGGACTACGAGGACTACAAGCAGTACGACGCGGTCGGGCTCGCCGAGGTGGTGGCGCGGGGCGACGCGTCACCGGCCGAGCTCCTCGAGGCGGCACTCGCGCGCGCCGAGGCCGTCAACGGGAAGATCAACGCCATCGTCCGCCCGATGCCGAGCATCGCGCGCGAGCGCGCCGCGGGCGAGCTCACGGGACCCTTCGCCGGAGTCCCGTTCCTGATCAAGGACTTGATGCAGGACTACGAGGGGCGGCCCACGGGGCGCGGCTCCCGCGCGGCCGCGGGGCTCGTCGCGGCACGCCACAGCGAGGCCGTGCGGCGGTGGCTCGACGCCGGGCTCGTCGTGTTCGGGCAGACGAACACGCCCGAGTTCGGCATCAAGAGCATCACCGAGCCCGAGGCCAACGGCGCGACCCGCAACCCGTGGAACCTCGGCCACACCCCGGGCGGCTCGTCCGGTGGCTCCGCGGCCGCCGTCGCCGCGGGCATCGTCCCGGCCGCGGGCGCCAACGACGGCGGCGGCTCGATCCGCATACCCGCCGCGTGCTGCGGCCTCTTCGGCCTCAAGCCGGGGCGCGGCCTGGTGCCCGCGGGCCCCGCGCACGGGGAGCTGCTCGCGGGCGCGGCCAGCGACGGCGTCGTCTCCCGCACGGTGCGCGACAGCGCGGCCCTGCTCGACGTGCTCACCGCCCGCCCCGACCCGGGCGGCCCCTATCTCGCGGCCCGCCCCGAGGCGCCGTACGCCGAACTGGCCCGGCGCACACCGCCGAGGCTGCGCGTCGGCGTGAGCACCCGTTCGCCGATCGGCACCCCGGTGGCGCGCGAGGCGGTCGAAGCCGTCGACGTGGCGGTCAAGCTCCTGACCGCGCTCGGCCACGACGTGGAAGAGGCGGAGCCCGCCGTCGACGGCCTGCGCATGGCCGACGACTTCATGACCATGTACGCGGTGGAGAACGCCGCGACGCTGGCGGAGCTGAAGCACCGCACCGGCGCGGGCGACGACCGGTTCGAGCTCGACACCCACCTCATCGCGGCCGCGGGCCGCGCGGTCGGCGCCGTCGAGCACTCCGTGCGGAACGCCCGGTGGAACACCTACGCCCGTCAACTGACCGCGTTCCACGAGACGTACGACGTGCTGCTCACGCCGACGCTCGCCCGGCCGCCGGTGCGGATCGGCGAACTCGACACGCCCTGGCTGACCCGGCAGGTCGGCAAGGCGCTGCTCAAGGCCGGGGTGGCGGGCAGGCTCAGCAGGACCAGGCTGTGGAAGCAGGCCGTCGTCCAGAACCTCGCGCCCAACCCCTTCACCCAGCTCGCCAACATCACGGGCCGCCCCGCCATGTCGGTCCCGCTGTACCGCACGCCCGAGGGCCTGCCCCTGGGGGTGCAGTTCGGCGGGCCGCTCGGCAGCGAGGGGCTGCTGCTCGCGCTCGCCGGACAACTGGAGTCGGCCGCTCCGTGGGCTCAGGAGCGGCCGACCCTGTGAAACGGCGCGGCGGGCGCGCGGCGTGCCCCGCGCGCCCGCCGCTCAACCGGTGCCTACGACGTGGCGATCAACGCACGTCGACGGCGTCACCGGCGGCGTTGACGGCCCCGGTGCTGGCGTTGCCCGCGAAGGCGTAGCGGTACGAGCCGTCGACCGAGGCCTTGACCGTGGTCTTCAGGTTGCCCTTGGTGTCGGTCTTGACGGTCTTCACCGCGGTGTAGGCGGTGGCGCCCTTCTTCTTGAACTCCAGGGTCACCGACTGGCCGGTGTAGCCGGCGTACTTGTGGGTCTCCCAGTTGGCGCGGGTCAGCGCGCCCGTGATGGTCAGGGTCTTGCCCTTCTTGATCGGCTCGGGCGAGGCGTCGACCGTCAGCTTCGACTCGCGCTGGACCTTGAACTTCCCGGCCTTCTCCGCGTAGATGCTGTCGGTGTCGGAGACCAGCAGGGGGTTGACGTACCACGTGCCCGCGGGCGTGTTGTCGTAGAAGTCGACGTCGGGGTCGATGGTGAACGTCCCGGTGCAGGTCGCCTTCGTGCCCTCGGTGGTGCACTTGGGGGTGGTCTGCGGCTGCGCCACGTTCGAGTTCGGGCCGAACAGGGTGATGTCGGACTCGGTGATCGCGGAGTCGGTGCTCGCCGTCACCGAGACCTTGAAGGTCTTGCCTGCGGTGGTGCCGAGCACGACCGGCTTGCCGTCGTTCACGGTGACGTTCGTGATCGAGATGCCCTCGGGCGCGGCGGCCAGGGCCCCGGGGGCGGTGAAGCCCACGGCGGCCGCGGCGAGCACGGAGCCGAACACGGCGATGCGAGTGCGGTGTTGCATGACAAGTCCCCCACGGATGGTGCCGGGACGCGAGCGCTGCCCGGCGATAGATGTGAACGAAGTGACCTTACGGTCTTCACCACATCTTCATCACCGTGGCGATCGCCACGTGCGTCACGTACAACCATTCGCCGGTACGGCATACGAGCGGCCCGGGCCCCCGGGGCGAGGGGCCGTCAGGCGGGCGGGTCCGGCGTCCCGCGCGGTTCGAGGGGGTGGGTGGCGGGGCCGTGCAGGACCGAGCCGTCCGTCGCGAAGCGGGAGCCGTGGCAGGGGCACTCCCAGGCCTGTTCCGCGTCGTTGAAGTGCACCAGGCAGCCGAGGTGGGTGCAGCGCGCGGAGACCACGCTGACCTGGCCGCTCGCGTCGCGGTGGACGGCGCACCGGCGGCCCTCCAGGCGCATGACGGCTCCGCTGCCGGGCGGGACGTCCGCGATCGAGTCGACGTGCGCGGTGTGCAGCCGGTCGCCGACGAAGTGCTTGGCCACGGCCGCCTGCTGGGCGGCGAGCCGGCCCGCGTCGCGGACCGGCGGCAGCCGGCGCGGGTCGTACAGGTCGGTCCAGGCGGGGCGGGGCCCGCCGGTGATGTGGGCCGTGAGCAGCCCGCCCGCCATGACGCCGTTGCTCATGCCCCAGCCGCCGAAGCCGGTGGCCACATAGACGTGCCGGGTGCCGGGGTGGGCGTGGCCGACGTAGGGGAGGTGGTCCAGCGAGTCGTTGTCCTGCGCCGCCCAGCGGTAGCCGGTGTCCGCCCGGGCGAAGTCCGGCACGTGGGCGCGGGCCCAGGCGTCGAGCCGGGCGTACCGCTCCCGCACGTCGCCCGTTCCCGGCGTGAAGGACTCCCCGGTGACGATGACGAGGCGCCGCTCCTGGTCGTACGGCGCGCTGCGCAGTGAGCGGACCCCGTCCTCCGGTGTGAGGTACATGCCCGTGGGGGCCGCGGCCGACGGCACGGGTGCGGCGAGCACCAGCTCCCGGCGGGGGGTGAGCCGGGTGAAGAGCAGGGTGCGGTCGAAGACCGGGTAGTGCGTGGCGATGACCACGTCGCGCGCCCGCACGGTGCCACCGGCCTCGGTGGTCAGACGGCACCGGTGGCCGTCGTGGAGGCCGGTGACCCGGGCGCGCTCGAAGACGCGGCCGCCGGCTCGGGTGAGGTGCTCGGCCAGGGCGAGGAGGAACTTCCGCGGATGGAACTGGAGTTGGCCCTCGACGCGGACCGCGCCCGCGATGGCGAAGGGCAGTTCGGTGTCGGTCACGAAGGAGGCGTCGAGTCCGGCCCGCCGCGCCGCGGCGGCCTCGTCCCGGAGCTCGTGGACGCGTTCGGAGTCGCGCAGATAGGTGAGGGCGGGGGCGCCCTCCAGGTCCGCGTCGATACCGAGGTCGGCGCACAGTCCGGCGGTCCGCTCGACGGCTTCCTGCTGGGAGAGGGCGTAGAGGCGGGCGTCGTCGGCGCCGTGCTCGGCCTCCAGGCGCGCGTAGCGCAGGCCGTGCGCGGCGCTGAGCTTGGCGGTCGTGTACCCGCTCACGCCCGCGGCGACGCGGTCCGCCTCCAGGAGGACCACGTCGAGGCCGGAGCGGGTGAGCTCCCACGCCGTGCAGAGACCGGCGATGCCGCCGCCGATGACCGCGACGTCCGCCGTCAGATCCGTGTCGGGGGCCGGGTAGCGGGTCTCGGGCGTCGTGGCCAGCCAGTACGACTCGTCGACAACTGCGGTGCGCTGCATGACGGTTCCCCTCGGGGGCCGGGTGCGGGCGCCGCCGCGGCCCCGGGGGGCCGCGGCGGTCGTGCGGTGCGCTGCTACCAGTAGTGACGTCGTCCGCCCACCGCGTGCCCGACGGCGCCGAGGAGCCAGAGAACGGCGCCGACGGCGACGAGGACGACACCGATCGTCCAGAGGATCGAGATGCCGGCCACCAGGCCGATGACGAGCAGGACGAGGCCGATCGCGATCATTGGGTCCTCCAATGTGCGGATATATTCCAGTATGCGCCCGTCGGTGTGATGCCGTACCGGCCGGGCCGGGGGCGACGTACTGGCTGTGTCGTCGGGGGAGGGCGCCCGGTGGCACGGGCCACCGGACGTGGAGCCGCCGTGCTCGACGCGACCGCGCGGTCGCGTCGTCGAGGCGGCGTGAGAATCCCAGTACCCCGCTTCCCCGGCTCGACACGCGGTCGTGTCACACCACGCGGCGGAGCGCCTCCGGCGTGAGGTCGCCGAGCGCCGGGTATCCGTCGACGGCCATGATCAGATCGGTCTCGGCGAGGAGCGAGCGGAGCACGTGGACGATGCCGTCGGTGCCGCCGAGGGCGAGCCCGTACGCGTAGGGGCGGCCGATGCCGACGGCGGTGGCGCCCAGGGCGAGCGCCTTGACGATGTCCGCGCCACTGCGGACGCCGGAGTCGAAGAGCACCGGCAGCCCGTCGGCGGCCTCCACCACGCCGGGCAGCGCGTCCAGGGCGGGCAGCCCGCCGTTGGCCTGGCGGCCGCCGTGGTTGGAGCAGTAGACGGCGTTCGCCCCGCCGTCCTTGGCCCGGCGCACGTCGTCGGGGTGGCAGAGCCCCTTGAGGATCAGCGGCAGATCGGTCAGCGAGCGCAGCCAGGGCAGGTCCGCCCAGGTGAGCGCGTGGGGAAAGACGCGCACCCAGTTGAGGACGGCTTCCTGCGGGTCCTCCTCCGGCGGCCGCTTCAACTGTGCGCGGAAGACCGGGTCCGAGAAGTAGTTGGCGAGGCAGTGGCCCCGCAGCTGGGGGAAGTTGCTGACGCTCAGGTCGCGCGGACGCCAGCCCGTCACCCAGGTGTCGAGGGTGACCACGATGCCCTGGAATCCGGCCGACTCCGCCCGGCGGACGAGGCTCTCCGCCAGGTCCCGGTCGCTCGGGGTGTAGAGCTGGAAGAAGCCGGGCGTGTCCCCGAGCGCGGCGGCCACCTCCTCCAGGGGATCGACGGACAGCGTGGAGGCGATCATCGGTACGCCGGTACGGGCGGACGCCCGCGCGGTGGCCAGGTCGCCGTGCCCGTCCTGCGCGCACAGACCGAGCACGCCGATCGGCGCCATGAGCGCGGGCGAGGGCAGCCTCGTCCCGAAGAGTCCGACGGACAGGTCGCGCTCCGCGGCGCCGACGAGCATGCGCGGGACGAGCCCCCAGCCGTCGAACGCGGAGACGTTGACGCGCTGGGTGCGCTCGTCCCCCGCCCCGCCCGCGACGTACGACCACACCGAAGGCGGCAGCGCCGCCCGGGCCCTGGCCTCCCACCCGGCGAAGTCCATCGGGAAGCGCGGGACGACCCCGCCGAGCCCTTCGAGGTAGATCTCGTTCTGGTAGGAACCGAATGCCTGCCCCATGTGCCTGCCTCTCCGCCTACCGCCGTCCCGGTGCGGCGATCCAGCGACCAGGGTGCAGCGCGGCGGGCCCGCCCCACCACAGCCGTTCACCGGATTTGTGCGGCGCGGCCGCGCGGGCCGCGCCATGACCGGCGGAAATTCGGATGAACCGGGGCGCCGCCCTTGTTACCGTGATCGGCATGGCACGAGGCATCTGGTCGCAGAAGGTCCGCTCCGCCCGCTGACGGCGGCGCCTTCCTCTGCTGAATCCGCGCTCGCCGTCCCGGTTCCCGCCGGGCGGCCGCTGTGCGCTGCCCGGCTCCCTGCGAGCTGCGGAGCACCCCGTGAACCTCACGCCCACCCCCGAAACCCCGCCCCTGCCCGTCGAGGCGGGCGGCAGCGCACACGTCCGCGCCGAGGGCGTCACCGTCACCCGCGGATCCCGCCGCGTCCTGCACGACGTCTCGGTCACCGTCCCCGCCCGCTCGCGGCTCGCCGTCGTCGGCGAGAACGGCCGGGGCAAGACGACGCTCCTTCACGTCCTCGCCGGACTGATCGCGCCCGACGAGGGCAGCGTGCACCGGGCCGGCACCATCGGCCTGGCCCGCCAGGAGCTCGCCGTACCCGACGGCGCGACCGTGGGCACCCTGACGTCCGCGGCGCTCGCCGCCTCCCTCGCGGCCCTCGCCGCCCTGGACGGGGCGACCCACGCCCTGGCCGAGGGCCGCCCCGGCGCCGACGACCGCTACGCCGCCGCGCTCGACGCCGCCACCCGGCTCGACGCCTGGGACGCCGAACGCCGCGTCGACGTCGCCCTGGAGGCCCTCGGCGCCCCCGCCGACCGGGAGCGCCCGCTGGCGACCCTCTCCGTGGGGCAGCGCTACCGGGTCCGCCTGGCCTGTCTGCTCGGCGCGCACCACGACGTCCTGCTGCTCGACGAGCCGACCAACCACCTCGACGCCGACGGCCTGGACTTCCTGACCCGCAGGCTGCGCGAGCACGCCGGGGGCCTCGCCGTCGTCAGCCACGACCGGGCGCTGCTGCGCGACGTCGCCGACCGCTTCCTCGACCTCGACGCGACCCGGGACGCGAGGCCGCGCCTGTACGCCGGCGGCTACGACGCCTGGCAGGACGCCCGGCGCCGTGAGCGCGAGAGCTGGGAGCAGGACCACCGGGAGCAGCAGGCCGAGCACCGGCACCTGCAGGACGCGGTGTCCAGGGCCCGCGACCGGCTCTCCACCGGCTGGCGGCCGGAGAAGGGGACCGGCAAGCACCAGCGCCAGTCCCGCGCGCCGGGCGTCGTCCAGGCCCTGAAGCGGCAGCAGGACGCCCTGGAGGCGCACCGGATCGACGTCCCGGAGCCGCCTGCGGCGCTGCGCTGGCCGGACCCGGGCGTCCGGCCGGGGGCGCCGCAGCTGCGGGCGCACGGCGTCGCGGTCGAAGGACGCCTGGCGGGCCCGGTCGGCCTCAGCGTCGACGGCGGCGACCGGCTGCTCGTCACCGGGCCGAACGGCGCGGGGAAGTCCACGCTGCTCGCGGTGCTCGCCGGTGCGCTCGCGCCCACGGAGGGGTACGTCCGGACGGCCCGGGGCGCGCGGGTCGTCCGGCTCACCCAGGAGACGGCGGGGCAGGACCCCGCGCTCACCGCCCGCGAGGCGCACGCCCGGCATGTGGGGCGGCTCGTGGCGGGAGGGACGCTGCGCGACGCCGACGCCGTCCCGCTCAAGGCGCTCGGCCTGCTGGACGCCGAGGCGCTGCGCACCCCGGTCGGGCGGATGTCGCAGGGGCAGCGGCGGCGCCTCGACCTGGCCCTCGCGCTGGCCGCGCGGCCCGGTCTGCTCCTGCTCGACGAGCCGACCAACCATCTGTCGGCGGCGCTCGTCGACGAGTTGACCGACGCCGTCCGGGGGACGAGCGCGGCCGTCGTCGTCGCCACGCACGACCGCCGGCTCCTGCGGGACCTCGCGGACTGGCCGCGCCTGGTGCTCGCCGAACGCCGGGAATGACGACGGCCGGGCCGGAACGGTGCATACCGTTCCGGCCCGGCCGTGGGCGGGGCGGGTATCAGGCCGTCGCGGGCTCCGGCGCGGCCTCGGTGGCCTCGGCGGGCTCGGCGGGCACCCGGTGCAGGCCCTTGCGGTCGTACAGGCGGGTCATGCCGAAGCCGAACAGCAGGGAGACGACCAGGGCGATGCCCATGGAGATCCAGGCGCGGGTCAGTCCGGCGTCGCCCTGGGCGCCGAAGTACAGGATGGCGCGCAGGCCCCCGGTGAGCTGGCGCAGCGGCTCGAACTCGGCGAGCGCGCGGAAGAACCCGGGCAGCGCCTCCAGCGGCACCGTGGCGCCGGAGGACGGGACGGCCATGGCGACGAAGACGATGGTCGAGAGCAGCATGCCGGGGGTGCCGAAGACGGCGAGCAGCGCAAGCGCGCTGAGGCCGACGACGGCGATGGTGCCCACGGAGTAGAGCCAGAGCAGGCCGAGGTGGTCCGCGTCCATGCCGAGGACGCCGACCGTGGCGAGCTCCACGAGGGAGCCCATGACCACGGAGAGACCCAGCATCAGGGCCGAGTTGATGGCCAGGGTGCGCACGCGGCTGGTGCGGCGCAGGGGGTTGCGCTGGCGGAACGGGCCGAAGTCGGAGTGCAGATAGCCGAGCGCCGTGTCGACCTGGGAGTGGATCACGTTGGCGGCGAGCATGCCGGAGACCAGCAGGACCAGGGCGTAGTAGAAGGCGCTCAGGCCCATGGCGCTGTGCGTCTCCAGCGGGTGGCCGTCGGCGACCTGGACGGTCACGGGGTCGGTGAGCATCAGCCGGGCGGCGGGGGCGAGCGGCGCCTTCTGCTCGCTCGCGCGGCCGAGGAGCTCCTTGCCGAGCTGCGCGGACGCGGCGTGGGCGGCCTTCTGCGTGGCCTGGCTCGCCATGGAGGAGCCGAAGCTTCCGGCCGCCTGGTTGGTCAGCACCGTCAGGGTCGGCGCGGCGGGGTTCTTCTGCTGCGCGCTGCTGAGGCCGCCGACCGTGGCGGTGAAGTCCTTGGGCACGACGAGCGCGCCGTAGAGCTTGCCCTGGCCGAGGCGCTTGTCGGCCTCGGCCTGGCTGAGGACCTGCCAGTCGATGCTGTCGTTGTCCGCGGCGGCCTTCTTGATGCCGGAGACGACCTGGTCGCCGACGTTGAGGTGCTGCTTGCCCGTGCCCGCGCCGCGGTCGTTGTTGACCAGCGCGACGGGCAGGTCACGCAGGTTGCCCTTGGGGTTCACGTTGCCGCCCACGTAGAGCAGGGCGAACAAGGTGGAGACCACCGCGACGATGATGCCCGTGCCGATCCACAGCCGGGGGCTGCGGAGCGCGGACGAGGGCTGAGGGGAAGGCATGGACGCTCCAGTGCACTGACGCTACGTAACTAGATACTTAAGGTATCCAGCTCTAGATAGTGACAGTATCGAGTTGGTGGTGTCCAATTGCCGTGAGGGGCTGCCGGGACGCGTCCCCCGTCGTCGAGGAAGCCGCGTGAAGATCTCCGAGCTCAGCCAGAGGACCGGCGTACCGGTCGCCAGCATCAAGTACTTCCGGCGCCAGGGGCTGCTGCCCGCGGGCCGCGCGACGGCCGCGACGCTGGCCGAGTACGGCGAGGAGCACGTCCAGCGGCTGCGCCTGATCAAGGCGCTCACCACGCTCGGCGGCCTGTCCATCGCCGCCACCGGCGACGTCCTCGCGGCGGTCGACCGGGCCGACAGCACCGACGGCACGCTCAAGGCGATCAGCTACGCACTGCCGGTGCCCGTCGCGCAGGCCCCGGCCGGGGACGGGGAGCGGGAGGCGGCGGCCGAGGCGGCGGCGGAGGCGGACGCCGCGGACCTCATCGCCGCCATGGACTGGCAGGTCCCCGACGACTCCCCGCACGTCCAGGGGCTGACGACGGTGCTGCGGGAGCTCAGACGCCTCGACGCCAACTACCGCCTGGACCGGCTCGCCGCCTATGGGGAGCTGGCCCGGTCGATCGCCCGCCTCGACCTCGAACGCGCGGCGGACTTCGACGACTCGCCCGCCCTCGCCGAGCAGGCCGTGGTCGTCCTCGCCCTCTCCGGCCCCGTACTCGAACTCCTGCGGCGCCTGGCCCAGGAGGACCAGGTGCGCCGCCGGATGGAGGCGGCGGGGGGCTCCGGCGACGCGTGACCGCCCCGGCGGAGCCGGTCGCTCCGCCGGGAAACGCGGTGGAGCGCCTCCGCTCCCGCTGGCTAAGGTCGCCGGATGACTACTCGTACCTTCCGTATCACCGTGCGCGGTGTCTTCGACGGACTGACGCCCGACCAGCGGGCCGAGCTGCTGGCGCGGGCTGCGGAGCACGACGTGCTGCGCGCCGCCTTCACGCCCGAGGGGCACCTCAGCTACGACATCGCGGCCCGGCCCGCCTTCACCTTCCGCTTCCAGGCCGAGGGGGAGGCGGAGGAGGACATCCTGGAGGCGGCCGACCGGGCCGAGGCGGCCGCGAAGGCGTGGCTCGCGCGGGGCGGCTACGGCTACAAGAACCTCCGGTCCCAGGCCGAGGACCTCTCGCAGGCGCCGCTCGGCAAGCGGCGGCGCCGGGCCGCCGCCCAGCGGCGCACCTGACCCGACTCCGATTCTTGACTGCTCAAGCTTTGCCTTAAGCTTGAGCAGTCAAGGAGGAAGCAATGACTGATGCCCTCGACGCGTCGCTGCGTCTCGTACGGGCCCAGACCGCCCTGGTGAAGCGGTTCGACGCGGCCCTGGGCGGCCTGCACGGCGTGAGCCTGGCCGACTTCACCATGCTCCTGCGCCTGGGGCAGGCGCCCGGCGACCGCATGCGCCGGGTGGACCTGGCCGAGGCGCTCGGCCTGACCGCGTCCGGAGTGACCCGGGGCCTGGCCCCGCTGGAGCGGATCGGCCTCGTCACGCGCGAGGCGAACGCCCGCGACGCCCGGGTGGCGTACGCCGCGCTGACCGACACGGGCCGTGAACGCCTGGCGGAGATGCTCGCCACGGCCGAGCGGGTCGCCGCCGACGTCTTCGCGCCGCCCGCGTGGGCGACGGAGGACGTCGCCTCCCTGTCCGCCGCGCTGACCCGCCTCGGCGGCACCGGCCTCGACGGGCGGGGCGCCACCCCATCCGCCTGACCTGGGGCCTCGGTGCGGCCTTCACCCGGGGCCGCACCGAGAGGGATCGCGTGCGGAGTCCTCGCCGGAGCCGGGCCGCCCGTCGGCGACGGCACGCGTGCGTGTCCGGCCGCCGCCGCGCCGCCCCGCGCGTGCGGGCCTGCCGAGGACGACCCCCGCCAGCACCAGGGCGAGCCCGCACAGTTGCCGCACGGTCAGCACCTCCGCGGCGACCGCCGTGCCGAGCAGCACGCCCGTGAAGGGATTGAGCAGTCCGATCAGACCCACCGTCCCCGCGGGCAGATGGCGCAGCCCCGTGAACCAGGCGGCGAAGGCCAGGGCCGTGGCGATCAGGCCGACGTAGACGAACGCGAGGATCTCGGAGAGGGAGAGCGCGGCGGGCGGGCCCTCCACGGCGGCGGCCACCGGGAGCAGGAAGAGGCCCCCGGCGGTGAGCTGCCAGGCGGTCGAGGCGAGCACGTCGGCGTCGGCGCTCCAGCGCTTGGCCAGGACGTAGCCGAAGGACGACATCAGCATGGCGGCGGCCGAGGCGAGGACGCCCGGCACGCTCACCCCTTCCACCCCCGTGAGCAGCATGAGGCAGACCCCGGCGAGGCCGACGACCGCGCCCGACAGGTGGGTGGCGCTGGGGCGTTCGGACACCACGAGCCAGGCGATCAGCATCATCGTCAGCGGGGACACCGCCATGACCGTGGCGGCGACGCTCGTCGGCAGCAGCTGCGAGGCGACGTAGACGAGGACGAAGAACACGCTCACGTTGAGCAGGCCGAGCACCGCGGAGCGCCACCACCACGCGCCGCGCGGCCGCTGCCCGCGCACGGCGAGGAGCAGTAGGCCCGCGGGCAGCGCGCGCAGTGCGGCCCCCGACAGCGGGCGGTCCGCGGGGAGGTACTCGTGCGTGACGAAGTAGTTCGTGCCCCAGGCCACCGGAGCGATCGCGGTCAGTGCCACCCATCGCACATTGGCTTCCATGGAAGCTAATATAGCTTCCTGGGAAGTTAGTATGTGCGGATGGACGATGTGCGCAGGGGGGACCAGCCGCGGGACCGCGTGGCCCGCATCCAGGCCGACTGGCGCCGCGAGCGGCCCGATGTCGACGTCACCCCGCAGGGGGTGATCGGCCGGCTGCACCGCCTGGCCGACCGGCTCACCGAGCAACTCTGCCTCGTCTATGGGCAGTACGGTCTCGGTGAGGGCGAGTTCGACGTGCTGTGCGCGCTGCGCCGGGCCGGAGCGCCCTACGAGCGGGCGCCCGGCGAGCTGGCCGCGCACACCATGGTCACCACCGGGGCGATGACGAAGCGGATCGACCGCCTTGAGCGGGCCGGACTCGTCACCCGGCGCCGCTCCGGCGACGACCAGCGCGGCCGCATCGTCGCTCTCACCGGGCCCGGACGGGAACTGATCGACGAGGCGTTCACCGACCACATGCGCAACGAACGTCAGCTGGTGGACCTCCTGACCCCCGACGAAGCGGCGTCGCTCGAAGCACTGCTCACGACCTGGCTCTCCCGTGTGGAACCGCCGCACACGCGTGACGGTGGGTGAACGAACGCGGGCGACACCGGCGGTGCCTGGGCGGGCTCCGTCGCGGGCGCGCCGGACCGGCCGACGGGGCGGGCGAGACGCCGGGACGGCCCGCTGGGGCCGGGGCGGAGGCCATGGCCGGTGAGGCGGGCGCGGCCGTGGGCGCGTGGGCGCCACCGATGCCGAGGGGGGCCGCCGCCCGAACGTGCATGATCTTCCCGCTGTTCGGGCACCGCGTACTGCACCGGGCGGCTGGGCTTCGCGCCCTCCAGGGCATCTCGGGCTTACGCCTGCGACCTGCGGATACCTGGTGCTGGTGGGGGGCGGGTCCGGCTTCACCGCGCGGACGGTGTGCGGACGGTCGCCGTCGGTCCGCCGTTCACCCGGGCCGCGCGGCCCGGGTGAACGGCCCGGTGGCGGGCCCGGCCGCGACGGGGGGCTCCGGAGAGGTGCCCGCGCCCCGGCCGGGCGTCGCCGGGCGGCGCGGAGAGTGTGAGGTGGGCCACGGAGAGTGGGTATGGGGGCCCGAAACGGGCAGGAAACGGAGCCTGATCGTGGCCGAACGGGCATGGGCGTGGCGCGGAGGCGCGGCCCGCGGGAGCCGCGCAGGACGTAGGGCATATGCCAAAGTCATCTATCGCGGTCGCAAAATTACGTAGAGTAACACCAGGTGGAGTGGGTGTGAATGATTCGCTGCCGCATATTTGTCAGCGCGTAAACGACCCCCGGCGCCGCCCGTGAAGGGCCGCGAGGGAGTGTTGTTTTCGCTCGCGACGGCCACAAAAAGAGAGGCTGGTGCGGGCAGCGCCCACGGGGATATGGTTGGTCGCAACACGAGAGTTCGGATAACGTAATCCTCTGACCTCGCACGATCCGGCTGCACATCCCATCGGACTTCCCGGTGGATCGCCTTGCCGGAATATCTTCCTTGAGGCCGGTGCTCGCACGGGGGCATGCGAAAAAGACGCCCGAGCCCGGCAGTCGACCGTATAAGTGTTGGCCTTTTTCCTGTGTGCCGTTTCCGTTGCCCCTGGAGACCGGGGCGGGCTGAGCGCGCCCCTATGAATAGGGCTCCCATATCACCGTTCCTAACCCCGGCCTGTCTCTGGTCGGGGCTAATGGCAGTTTGCTTGTCGCCCTTTTACCTGGTGCGCGCTGATCGGGCCAACTTCCCTCCTATTTTTTCCTGCCGCTGTGACTCCAGTGGCCGCCCCGTCGCCCCGGCCGACCGTCCCGCGGTGGCGCGAAGTGCTCGCCCCGGTGGGCGGCGCCGGTGCCGGCCCGCCCCGAGCCCGCCGTGCGCCCCGCGCTCGGCAGCCGCGCAATGGCCCTGGGACGTGCGGATTCTCGGAGGTGTGAGCGTCGCGGACCGGGGCGCTCCACGCGGGGCCGCGCTCCATCCCGGCCGTCAGGGCAACGCGTACCCGGGAACATCGCCGCCGTGCAAGCGCCGCAGCCCTGCCCGCCGCCGACGTCCCCGGCCAGTAATGATTTCCGGGTTGGCGCGATAATGTGACCTTGGTGGCCTGAATGGTGTGGCTGCATGGTCTTCGGGCACCGAAACACGCCTCTGACATGGGTTTTCCAGCCATCCGGAACGCCAGGCGCTTTCTGCCCGAAAGGGCAAGCCTTACTGCGCCATGGGGCATGGGAGAGGCTCGCTCGTCTCCTCTGCGACCGCTGCGGGGCGCGCAGATTACGGAAGTCCGCTCGGTGAATTCCGCGAGTCCGCGGGGCTACGGCCATTCCCACCCGCCCGCCGCTCGTAAACGCCTTGTAAGTAGGGTGTAAACGGCGGCGTTCGCGCCCCAGGCTGAAAATGTTCGTCGGTTGACATTTTTCGAAGCGCTGGTTTTGACTTGCACTCGTTGTCGCGGAGGATTGGCTGAGAAAGGCTCGATCCAATCCGGGCCGAGCAACCATCAGTTCAGTACTAATGGACGACTCACGGGGGCGGAGACCGCCATGTGCGAATCGGTACGAGTGGACACCAGCGCTGTCGCCGTCATCGGTGCCGCACCCGCGGCACCGGTGCGGGCGCGGCAGGATCCCGGTGTACTGGCCGAGCTGACCGGTGTGCCGTTGCCCGCGGACCGGGCGGCCGAAGCGGAATCGGCGTGGACGGCCTGTGAGGACGCGGGCATCGGCACCCGCGACCGTGCGGACATCGATGTCTTCCTTGCGGCCGACGACGCGGGCGCGACCGAAGCAGCCGTGGCCGACGCGGGCGCCATCGAAGCGGACGCCGCCGAAGCGGACGCCGCCGAAGCGGACGCCGCCGAAGCGGACGCCGCCGAAGCGGACGCCGTCGTAACGGGCGCCGCCGAAGCGAGCGCGACCGGCGCGGGCGCGGAGGAGACGGGCGCGGAGGACGCGGGCAAGGACGGCGCCGGCGAGCTGGCGCGGATCCTCGGCCTCCCCGACCCGGCGAACCCGCACCGCACCGGCCGCACCGGCCGCGCCCCCCTCGCCGAAGCGGTCGCCGCCCTCCGGTCCGGCGCGTGCGCCACGGCCCTGGTCGGGGCCGACGGCGCCTTCGTCGTGCTCGCCCGCCGGGACGACGCCCGGACCGCGGCCTTCGCCTACCGGCTCGACGACGACCACGCGTGGCCCGACTCGGTCCCCGCCCTCGTCGAGGCCGCCCTGCGCGCGGGCCGCCCCGGGGCAGGGCGCACCGCCCCCGAAGGACCCGCGGTCCCGGTCGCCCTGTCGGCGCACAGCCCCGGCGCCCTGCGGGCACGGGCCGCCGACCTGCACGCGCTGCTCACCGCCGAGCCCGGCCTGCCCGTCGTCGACCTCGCCTACTCCCTCGCGACGACCCGGCCCGCGCTCGCCCGCCGCGCCGCGCTCACCGGCGGCGACCGCGCACGGCTCACCGACGAGCTGCTCGCCCTCAGCGAGGGCCGCTTAGTGGTGCCGGGCCCGGCGTTAACGGCGTCGGCGCTCCCGGCCGCGGACCCCACCGACGGCATCGCCTTCGTGTTCCCCGGGCACGGACCGCAGTGGCTGGGCATGGCCGACGAACTCCTCGCCGCCCACCCGGTCTTCGCCGACCAGCTGCACGCCTGCGCGGACGCCCTCACGCCGTACGTGGACTGGCCCGTCCTCGACGTCCTGCGCGGCACCACGGACACACCCTCCCTCGACCGGCCGGACGTGGGGCAGCCCGCGCTCTGGGCGATGATGGTGTCCCTGGCCGCGCTGTGGCGGTCCTGGGGCGTGCGGCCCGGCGCCGTCATCGGCTCCAGCGTCGGCGAGATCCCGGCCGCGACGGTCGCGGGCGCGCTGTCCCTGGAGGACGGCGCGCGGGCCGTGGCCCTGTTCAGCCAGGCCCAGGTGCACCTGCTCGAACGCGGCGTGATGGTCTCGGTCCTCGCCTCCGCCGACGAGGTGCGCGAGCGCCTCACCCGCTACGAGGGCCTCGACCTGGCCGCCGTGCACGCCCCCGGCTCGGTCCTGGTCTCCGGCACCGAGGACGCGGCCACCGCACTCCTCGCCGACCTCGCCGCCGACGGCATCAGGGCCAGGAGCATCGACATCCGCCTCGCGGCCCACGGCCGCCAGGTCGACGCGGTCCTCGACCTGATGGGCACCGACCTGGCCCCCCTCACCCCCCGCCCGACGGACGTGCCGATCTACACGGCCACCACGGGCGCCCGGGTCGACCCGCTCACCCTCACCGCGGACCACTGGTGCCGCAACCTGCGCGGCACCGCCGACTTCCAGAGCGCCACCCGCGCCGCGCTCGCCGCCGGACACCGGCTGCTCCTGGAGTCGAGCCCCCACCCCGTCCTGACCCGGGCCGTGCAGGAGACCATCGAGGACGCCGCCGTCGAGGCCGCCGTCGTCGGCACGCTGCGCCGGGGCAAGGGCAGCGCCGACCACCTGGCCGCCGCGCTCGCCGCACTGCACGCGCACGGCGCACTCCCCGACTGGGAGGCGGTGTTCGCGGGCCGGGGCGCCCGCGCCGTGCCCCTGCCCGCCTACCCCCTGCACACGGTGCCCGAGGCCGCCCCCGCCGCCTCGCTCGCCGACCGGCTCGCGGACGCCCCCGACCGCCCGGAACTCCTGCTCGACCTGGTTCGCACCCAGTTGGCCGCCGTCGTCGGGCCCCTCGGCACCGCCGCCGACGTGGACGCGCCGCTGCTGGAACTCGGCCTCGACTCGGCCGGCGCGGTGACCCTGCGCAACCTGCTCAACGCGGCCACCGGCCTGAACCTGCCCGTCTCCGCGGTCTTCGACAACCCCACGTGCCGCGGCCTCGCCGAGCACATCGGCCGGATCGTCCTCGGCACCCCCACCGAGGACGACGAGCCGGTGACCCTCGCCGCGGTCGAGGACGACGAGCCGATCGCCGTCGTGGCGATGAGCTGCCGCCTCCCCGGCGGCGTACGCAGCCCCGAGGACCTGTGGACGCTGCTGTCCGAGGGCGGCGACGGCCTCACCGCCTTCCCCGCCGACCGGGGCTGGGACCTGGACGGACGCTACGACGAGGACGCCGAACGGGCGGGCGGCTACTACCAGCGCGAGGCCGGATTCCTGCACGAGGCCCCCCAGTTCGACCCGGAGTTCTTCGGCATCTCGCCGCGCGAGGCCCTGGCGATGGACCCCCAGCAGCGGCTGCTCCTGGAGATCTCCTGGGAGGCCCTGGAGCGGGCGGGCATCGACGCGGCCCAGGTCCGGGGCAGCCGGACGGGCGTGTTCGTGGGCGCCATGACGATGGACTACGGCCCCCGTCTGCACGAGGCGCCCGCCGACCTGGAGGGCTACCTCCTCACCGGCAACACCGCGAGCGTCGCGTCCGGCAGGCTCTCCTACACCTTCGGGTTCGCGGGACCGGCCGTCACCGTGGACACGGCGTGCTCGTCGTCGCTGACCGCCCTGCACGTCGCCGTGCAGTCGCTGCGGCGCGGCGAGTGCCCCCTCGCCCTCGCGGGCGGCGTCACGGTCATGCCCTCGCAGGGCATGTTCGTGGAGTTCAGCAGGCAGCGCGCGCTGGCCCCGGACGGCCGGTGCAAGGCGTTCTCGGCGAGCGCGGACGGCTTCGGCCTCGCCGAGGGCGCCACGATGGTGCTCCTGGAACGCCTCTCCGACGCACGGCGCAACGGCCACCCCGTCCTCGCGCTGATCAAGGGCACCGCCATCAACCAGGACGGCGCGTCCAACGGCCTCACCGCCCCCAGCGGCCCCGCGCAGCGCCGGGTGATCCGGCAGGCGCTCGCCGACGCGGGCGTGTCGGCCGCCGAGGTCGACGCCGTGGAGGCGCACGGCACCGGCACCCGCCTCGGCGACCCGATCGAGGCGGACGCGCTGCTCGCCACGTACGGCCAGGAGCACACGGCGGACCGCCCGCTCCTGCTCGGCTCGGTGAAGTCCAACATCGGCCACACCCAGGCGGCCTCCGGCGTCGCGGGCCTGATCAAGATGGTCCTCGCGCTGCGCCACGGCGTGCTGCCCAGGAGCCTGCACATCACCGAGCCCACGCCGCACGTCGACTGGTCGTCGGGCGCGGTGTCGCTGGTCACCGAGACCACGCCGTGGCCGGAGGTCGCACGCCCCCGGCGCGCCGCCGTGTCCTCGTTCGGCATCAGCGGCACCAACGCCCACGCCGTCCTGGAGCAGGCACCCGACGACATCCCGGCCACCCCGGAGACCCCGGCCGACCCGCCGTCGGCGCCGGTGCCCTTCGTGTTCTCCGCGCGCACCGAGGACGCCCTGCGCGCGCACGCCTCCCAACTCGCCGTCGCCGCGGAGGAGTTCGCTTCCGCCGACATGGCGGACACCCTGCTGTCCCGGTCGGTGTTCGAGCACCGGGCCGTGGTGGTCGGGGGTGGCGCCGAGGCGTTGGCGGCGGTGGCTCACGGGGCGGAGTCCGCCCGGGTGGCGGTCGGTGTCGCGCGGCCTGCGGGGAAGGTGGCGTTCGTGTTTCCCGGTCAGGGGTCGCAGTGGCTGGGCATGGGGGTGGAGCTGGCGGAGTCCTCGCCGGTGTTCCGCGCCTCCCTCGACGCGTGTGCGCAGGCGTTGGCGCCGTATGTGGACTGGTCGTTGTACGACGTCCTGAACGATGCCGCCGCACTGGAGCGCGTGGATGTCGTGCAGCCCGCGCTGTGGGCGGTGATGGTGTCGCTGGCCGCGCTGTGGCGCTCGTACGGTGTGGAGCCCGACGCGGTCGTCGGCCACAGCCAGGGGGAGATCGCCGCCGCGCACGTGGCGGGCGCGCTGTCCCTCGCCGATGCCGCCAAGGTCGTGGCGCTGCGCAGCAAGGCGATCCTTGCGCTCTCCGGGCAGGGCGGCATGGTGTCGCTCGCGGTGACGGTCGAGGCCGCGCGGGAGCGGATCGCCCGCTGGGACGGCCGGATCTCCGTCGCCGCGGTCAACGGCCCCGGCTCGGCGGTCGTGGCGGGCGACGCGGACGCCCTCGACGAGCTGATGGAGGCATGCGCCGCCGACGACGTACGGGCCCGCCGGGTCCCCGTCGACTACGCCTCGCACTCGCCGCACGTCGAGCGCATCCAGGAGGAACTGGCCGACGTGCTGGCCGGGTTGGAGCCCGTGCCCGCGCAGGTGCCGATGCTGTCCACGGTCACGGGGGAGTGGCTGACCGGGACCGAGGTCGGGGCCGCGTACTGGTACCAGAACCTGCGCAACACGGTGCGCTTCGAGGAGGGCACGCGCGGTCTGCTGGACCGGGGCGTGGGTGTGTTCGTGGAGTGCAGCCCGCACCCCGTGCTCACCTTCGGCGTGCGCGAGACCCTGGAAGCGGCCGACGCCGAGGCCGTCGTGGTGGGCACGCTGCGCCGCACCGACGGCGACCTCGACCGGTTCCTGCTGTCGGCCGCCGAGGCGTACGTGGAGGGCCTGCCCTTCGACTGGCGGGCCGCGGTGCCCGCCGGGCAGCACGTGGACCTGCCGACCTACCCCTTCCAGCGCAGGCGGTTCTGGCTGGAGGAGACCGCCCGTACGACGGCGGGCGACGACCCCGCCTTCGCGGAGTTCTGGTCCGCGGTGGAGCGCGGCGACCTCGCCGCGACCCTCGACGTGCCCGCCGACGCCCCCCTGACCGACGTCCTGCCCAGCCTGGCCGACTGGCGGCGGCGCAGCCAGGAGCGGTCCGCCGCCGACGCGTGGCGCCACCGGATCACCTGGCGCCCGCTCGCCGCCGCCCCCGCGCCCGCCCTCACCGGCACCTGGCTCGTGGTCGGCTCGCGGGCCGAGGCGGAACACCCCTGGCACACGGCGGCCGTCGAGGCGCTGCGCGCCCACGGCGCCGACGTCCTGGAGGCCGACGGCTCGCCCGAGTCGCTGCGCGCCGTGGACGTCGTACCCAGCGGCGTCCTGTCGCTGCTGGCCCTCGACGAACGGCCCGACCCGGCGGCCCCCGTCGTCCCGAGCGGCCTCTCCGGCACGCTGGCGCTCGTACGGGCGCTCGGCGACGCCGGGATCGGCGCGCCGCTGTGGCTGGCCACGACGGGCGCGGTGTCCGTCGGCCGGTCCGACCCGCTGACCCACCCGGCGCAGAGCCAGGTGTGGGGCCTCGGCCTCACCGTCGGCCTCGAACACCCGGACCGCTGGGGCGGACTCGTCGACCTGCCCGTGACCCCCGACGCCCGGACCACGACGCGGCTCGCCGCCGTCCTGGCCGGCCGGGCGGACGAGGACCAGCTGGCGATCCGCGCCTCCGGCGTGTCGGTACGCCGCCTCACACCGGCCCCCGCGCCGGCGGCGGCACCCCCCTGGCGGGCCACGGGCACCGTACTCATCACCGGCGGCACCGGAGCCATCGGCGGCCACGTCGCCCGCTGGCTCGCGGGCAACGGCGCCGAGCACCTCGTGCTGACCAGCCGCCGCGGCGCCGACGCGCCCGGCGCACCCGAGCTGGCGGCCGAGCTGACCGCGCTCGGGGTCCGGACCACCGTCGCCGCCTGCGACGCCGCCGACCGCACCGCCCTGGCCGAGCTGTTCGCCCGGCTCGACGCCGACGGCACACCCGTCCGCTCGGTCTTCCACGCGGCGGGCACCGTCCCGTCCCTGCCGCTGGCCGACACCGAGACCTCGGACCTCGCGTACGCCCTCGCCGCGAAGGCCGCGGGCGCGGCCCACCTCGACGAGCTGTGCGCCGGGCGCGACCTCGACGCGTTCGTCCTGTTCTCCTCCGGCTCCGCCGTGTGGGGCAGCGGCGAACTGGGCGCGTACGGCGCGGCCAACGCCTTCCTCGACGGACTCGCGCAGCGCCGCCGCGCCGACGGCCTGCCCGCCACCTCGGTCTCCTGGGGCATGTGGGCGGGCGGCGGCATGGTGACCGGCGACCTGGACGACCAGCTGCGCCGCAGGGGCATGCGCCCCATGCGGCCGGAACTCGCCGTCGGCGCGCTCGCCACCGCCCTCGCGACGGGCGAGACGACCCTCACGGTCGCGGACGTCGACTGGGCCCGCTTCGCCCCCGGCTTCACCGCGGCCCGCTCGCGCCCGCTCATCGGCGAGATACCCGACGTCGTCGCGCTGGCCGAGCGGGACGCGGCGGAACAGCCCGCCGCCGGAGGGGCGCTCGCCGACCGGCTCGCCGGGCTCACCGAAGCCGAGAGCGACCGGCTCCTGCTCGACCTGGTGCGCGGCCACGCGGCCGCCGTCCTCGGCCACGACGGCGCCGACACCGTCACCCCCGACCGGGCGTTCCGCGAGCTGGGCTTCGACTCCCTCACCGCCATCGAGCTCCGCAAGCGCCTCACCACGGCCACCGGCGTACGGCTGCCCACGACCGTCGTGTTCGACCACCCCACGCCCACGGCGCTGGCCCAGCACCTGCACACCGTGGTGCTCGGCGAGCGGCACACCGCCGCGGCGGGCCGGGTCGCCGCCCGCGCCGCGGACGAGCCGATCGCGGTGGTGGCGATGAGCTGCCGCTTCCCCGGCGGCGTCGGCGGACCCGAGGACCTGTGGGACCTCGTCCTCGCCGGGCGCGACGCCATCGGGCCCTTCCCTGACGACCGGGGCTGGGACACCGACCGGCTGTACCCGGCCGACGCGGAGGCCCACGGCCGCAGCCGCACCCTGGAGGGCGCCTTCGTCTACGACGCGGGCGGCTTCGACGCGGGCTTCTTCGGCATCGCCCCCCGCGAGGCCCTGGCCATGGACCCCCAGCAGCGGCAGGTGCTCGAACTGGCCTGGGAGGCCTTCGAACGGGCGGGCATCGACCCGTCCTCGGTGCGCGACAGCCTCACCGGCGTGTTCGTCGGCGCCTCACCGCAGAGCTACGCGGGCACCCTGGAGCAGGCGGCCCCCGAGATGGACGGCTACCGGCTGACCGGCGACGCGCTGAGCGTCGTGTCGGGCCGCGTCGCCTACGCCCTCGGCCTGCGCGGGCCCGCCGTCACCGTGGACACCGCGTGCTCGTCGGCGCTGGTCGCCCTGCACCTCGCGGTGCAGTCACTGCGGTCCGGGGAGTGCTCGATGGCCCTGGCGGGCGGCGCCGCCGTCATGGTGACGCCGACGGCCTTCGCCGAGTTCAGCCTCCAGGGCGGCCTCGCCCCCGACGGCCGGTGCAAGCCGTTCGCCGACGCGGCCGACGGCGTCGGCTGGGGCGAGGGCGCGGGCCTGATCCTGCTGGAGCGGCTCTCCGACGCACGCGCCAACGGCCACGAGGTCCTCGCCGTCGTCCGGGGCTCCGCGACCAACCAGGACGGCGCGTCGAACGGCCTCTCCGCGCCCAACGGCCCCGCCCAGCAGCGCGTCATCCGCGCGGCCCTCGCCAACGCGGGCCTGACGACCGCCGACGTGGACGCCGTCGAGGGCCACGGCACGGGCACCCGCCTCGGCGACCCCATCGAGGCACAGGCGCTCCTCGCCACGTACGGCCAGGACCGCCCCGCGCGGCGGCCGCTGCTGCTCGGCGCCCTGAAGTCGAACATCGGCCACACCCAGGCCGCCTCCGGCATCGCGGGCGTCATCAAGATGGTGCAGGCGCTCCGGCACGGCGTGCTGCCGCGCACCCTCCACCTCGACCGCCCCTCCCAGCACGTCGACTGGACGACCGGCGCCGTCGAACTCCTCGCCGAGCAGCGGCCGTGGCCGGAGTCCGGCAGGCCGAGGCGGGCCGCCGTCTCCGCGTTCGGCGTCAGCGGCACCAACGGCCACGTCATCCTCGAACAGGCCGAACCCGCCGCCCCGGCCCCGGCGGCCGAGCCCGACGGCCGACTCCTTGCCTGGCCGCTGTCCGCCCGCGACACCGCCGCGCTGCGCGAGCAGGCCGTCCGCCTCGCGGCCGCCGTGGACGAGCGGCCCGGCCTGTCGCCGGTGGACGTCGCCGCGACGCTCGCGCTCGGCCGGGCCGCGCTCGACCGGCGCGCGGTCGTCCTCGGCACCGTCGCGCCCGAACTCCAGGCCGGTCTCGACGCGCTGGCCGAAGGCACCGACCACCCGGCGGTGGTGCACGGCGCCCCCGACGGCGGCACGTTCGCCGTGCTCTTCTCCGGCCAGGGCTCCCAGCGCGTCGGCATGGGCCGCGGCCTGTACGAGGCGCACCCCGTGTTCGCCGACGCCCTCGACGAGGTGTTCGCCCACCTCGACCCGCTGCTCGACCTGCCGCTGCGCGACGTCGTCTTCGGCGCCGACCAGGCCGTCCTCGACCGCACCGAGTACGCCCAGCCCGCGCTGTTCGCCGTCGAGGTCGCCCTGTACCGGCTGTGGACGTCCTGGGGCCTGCGGCCCGACGCCCTGGCCGGGCACTCCATCGGCGAACTGGCCGCCGCGCACGTCGCGGGCGTGTTCTCGCTGGCCGACGCCTGCGCGATCGTCGCCGCGCGCGGTGCGCTCATGCAGGCGCTGCCCACCGGCGGCGTCATGGTCGCCGTACAGGCCACCGAGGAGGAGATCGCGCCGGAGTGCTCCGAGCACGTCGGCATCGCCGCCATCAACGGCCCGAACTCCCTCGTCCTGTCCGGCAGCGACCTCGAAGTGCTCGCCCTCGCCGACCGCCTCAAGGCACAGGGACGCAAGGTGACGGGCCTGCGGGTCAGCCACGCCTTCCACTCGCCGCTGATGGAGCCGATGCTCGACGCGTTCCGCCGGGTCCTCGAAGGCGTGTCGTTCGCGGCGCCCCGGATCCCGATCGTGTCCACGCTCACCGGCACGCCCGTCGACGCCGAGGAGCTGGCGTCGCCGGACCACTGGGTGCGGCACGTGCGCCGGCCCGTACGGTTCGCCGACGGCGTCACGGCGCTCGTCGCGCAGGGCGTGACGACGATGCTGGAGTGCGGGCCCGGCGGCGTGCTCGCCACGATGGGCCAGGACAGCGCCCCCGACACCGTGTTCGTCCCGACGCTGCGCTCCGACAGGCCCGAAGCGGACGCCCTGACCCGCGCCGCCGCGCACCTCCACGTCCGCGGCGCCCGCTTCGACCTGGCCGCCGCCCTCGGCGGCCGCGGCGCCCGCGTCGACCTGCCCACCTACGCCTTCCAGCACGAGCGGTACTGGCTCACCGCGGCCGTGGCGCCCGCGGGCGACGGAGCGACGGCGGCCCTCGGCGTCGCCACGGGCGACCACCCGCTGCTCCGTGCCGCGGTCGCCCTGCCCGACTCCGACGGCGTGGTGTTCACCGGCAGGCTGTCCACGCGGACCCAGCCGTGGCTCGCCGACCACGGCGTCGGTGACCGCGTCCTGTTCCCCGGCACGGGCTTCCTCGACCTCGCCCTGCACGCCGCGGGCCACTGCGGCCTCGACACCGTCGAGGAACTGACCCTGCACGCCCCCCTCGTCCTGCCCGAACGCGGCGGCGTCGCCCTGCGGGTCGCCGTCGGCGCGGAGACCGACGGCGGCCGGAGCATCCGGGTGCACGCCCGCGCCGAGGACGCCGACCGGGACGCGCCGTGGACCGAGCACGCCTCCGGCAGGCTCACCACGGGCGACGCACCGGCGACCGACCTCGCGGCCTGGCCGCCTGAGGGCGCGACGCCCATGGACGTCGACGACGTCTACGACCGGCTCACCGCACTCGGCTACGGCTACGGGCCCGTGTTCCGCGCCCTGCGCGCCGCCTGGCGCCTCGGCGGCGACGTCTACGTCGAGGTCGCCCTGGAGGACCCGGCGGGCGGCGAGGGCTTCAGCGTGCACCCCGCCCTGCTCGACGCCGCGCTGCACGCGCCCGTCCTGCGCGCCCTGGACGAGACCGGCAGCGGCCCCCGCCTGCCGTTCGGCTTCACGGGCGTACGCCTGCACGCCGTCGGCGCCTCGACGCTGCGGGTGCGCTGGACGCCCACCGGGCAGGACACGATGGCGCTGGCCGTCGCGGACCCGGCGGGCAGGCCGGTGGCGACCGTCGAGTCGCTCGTGATGCGCCCCGCGGACCTCCGCAAGGCCGCGGCCCCGGCCGCGGACGCCCTGTTCGCCCTGGAGTGGGTGCCCGTCGAGACCTCCGGCGCGAGCCCGGCCGGGCTCGCCGTCCTCGGCACCGACGACCTCGGCGCCCACGCGCCGACCGTGGCCGACTTCGGCGCCCTCGACGGCGTGACCGACCTGCTCGCGCCCTGCCCCCGACCGTCCGCCGCGGACGCGCGGACGGTGCGGGAGACGGTGGCCTGGGCCCTGGCCCTCGCCCAGGACTGGCTCGCCGACGAGCGGACCGCGCACACCCGCCTGGTGTTCGTGACCCGCGGCGCCGTCGCCACCGCGTCGCCCGACCCGGCGCAGGCCGCCGTGTGGGGCCTGGTGCGCTCGGCGCAGACCGAGAACCCCGGCCGCTTCGCCCTGGTCGACCTCGACGACACCGACGACTCCGCCCTGGCCCTGCCCGCCGCGCTGGCCTCCGACGAGCCCCAGACGGTCGTACGGGCGGGACGGGTCGACGCGCCCAGGCTCGCCCGTGCCACCACCGACGGCCTGCTCACCCCGCCCGCCGACGGCCCCTGGCGGCTCAGCGCGGCGGCAGGCGGCTCCCCGGACGACCTCGCCCTGGTGCCGCACCCCGACGCCGCCGCGCCCCTCGCGCCCGGCGAGGTCCGCGTCGCCGTCCGCGCGGCGGGCCTGAACCCCAGCGACGTGCGCACCGCCCTCGGCACCGAGGCCGACGCGGCCCTCGGCAGCGAGGTCGCGGGCGTGGTGACCGAGGTCGGCACGGACGTCACCGACCTGGCGGTCGGCGACCGCGTGCTCGGCGCCGCCACCCACGCCTTCGGGCCGCTCGCGGTCACCGACCGCAGGCTGCTCGCCCCGATGCCCGCGGCCTTGACCTTCGCGTGCGCCGCCGCCCTGCCCCAGGCCTTCGTGACCGCCCACCACGCCCTGGCCGGGCTGCACCGGGGACAGCCCGTCCTCGTGCCCGCGGCGGCCGGTGACATCGGCACGGCGGCCGTGCAGCTCGCCCGGCACTGGGGCGCGCGGGTGCACACCACCGGGACCGGCGGCGACGCCGAGGTCCTGCTCACCCCGCCGACGGCGGAGGCCGAAGCCCTCCCGGATCCGCTGGAGTTCGCGTACGACAGCCCTCAGCCGGACCCCGACCGCTTCCAGGAGATCCTGACCGAGGTCCTCGCCCTCTTCGAGGCGGGCGCCCTGAGCCCCCTGCCCGTCCGCACCTGGGACGTGCGCCGCGCACCCGAGGCGTTCCGCGGGCTCGGCCAGGACCTCGGCGCGGCGAAGGCCGTGCTGACCGTGCCCGCACCGCTCGACCCGGACCGCCCGGTCCTGGTCACCGGCGGCCTCGGCACGCTCGGCGCCCTCGTGGCCCGGCACCTGGTCACCGACCGGGGCGTCCGCAGGCTCGTCCTCGCGGGACGCAAGGGGCTCGCGACCGACGGTGCCGCGGAGCTGCGGGACGACCTCGCCGCGCTCGGCGCCGAGGTGACCGTGGCGGCGTGCGACGTGGCCGACCGCGCGTCCGTGGCGGCGCTCCTCGCCTCCCTCGACCGGCCGCTCGGCGCGGTCGTGCACGCGGCGGGCGTCGTCGACGACGGCGTACTGGAGTCCCTGACGCCCGAGCGGATCCACCGCGTGTTCGGCCCGAAGGTCGACGGGCTGCTGCACCTGGACGAACTGACCAGGGACGCCGACCTGTCCGCGTTCGTCGTCTTCTCCTCGGCCGCCGGGATCCTCGGCAGCGCGGGCCAGGCGAGCTACGCGGCCGCGAACACGGCGCTCGACGCCCTCGTGCGCCGCCGCCACGCGCTCGGCCTGCCCGGCGTCTCCCTCGCGTGGGGCATGTGGGCCGCCGCCAGCGGCATGACGGCGGGGCTCGACGGGGGCGACCGGGCCCGGCTCGGCCGCTCCGGCATCCTCGAACTGCCCACCGAGGACGCGCTCGCGCTGCTCGACGCGGGGACGCGGGACGACCGCGCCGAGCTCGTGCCGGTCCTCCTCGACGCCGCGGCCCTGCGCGGCCAAGCGGCCGACGGCACCCTGCCGCCGATGCTGCGGGGCCTGGTCCGCGCCCCCGCCCGCCGCGCCACGACGGCTCCCGCCGCCGCGACCACGGCGTTCGCCGACGTCATCGCGGGCCAGTCCGCGGCCGAGCGCGAGCAGACCGTGCTCGACCTCGTCTGCGCGCAGGTCGCGGCGGTGCTCGGCCACTCCGCGGCCACCCACATCGATCCCGGCCGCGGGCTGCAGGACCTCGGCTTCGACTCGCTGACCTCGGTCGAGCTGCGCAACCGGCTCACCGCGGCCACCGGCCTGCGACTGCCCTCGACGCTCGTGTTCGACCACCGGTCGGCCGCCGCGATCACCCGGCACGTCCTCACCCTGCTCCCGCGCACCGAGCCCGAGCCGGAGACCGGTGTGCTCGCCCAGCTCGACCGGCTTGAGAGCTCACTGCTCGCCCTCGCCGACGACGGCACCGCCACGAAGGTCGACCTGCGGCTGCGGGCCCTGCTCGCCAAGTGGAGCGACGCGCGGGCCGGTGACGCGGACGACGACGCGGACATCGAGTCCGACGTCTCCGCCGCCACCGACGACGAACTCTTCGGCTACCTCGACAACGAACTCGAGACCTCGTGACCAGGTCGGACCGCGTCGAACCCGTCCGCACCGCTGTAAGGAGCACACGCCAGATGGAGAACGAGGACAAGCTCCGCGACTACCTCAAGCGGGCCACCACCGACCTGCGCAGCGCACGCAGGCGCCTGCGCGAGGTCGAGGAGCGCGACAGCGAGCCGATCGCCATCATCGGCATGAGCTGCCGCTACCCCGGCGGCGTCGAGTCGCCCGAGGACCTGTGGCGGCTGCTCGCCGACGACGGGGACGCCGTGGTGGAGTTCCCGGCCGACCGCGGCTGGGACGTCGAGGCGCTCTACGACCCCGACCCCGACCACGCGGGCACCTCGATCACCCGGCACGGCGGCTTCCTCCAGGGCGCCACCGGCTTCGACCCGGCGTTCTTCGGGATCAGCCCGCGCGAGGCCCTGGCGATGGACCCGCAGCAGCGCCTCCTCCTCGAAACCTCCTGGGAGGCCTTCGAACGCGCGGGCATCGACCCCGAGCAGGCCAGGGACACCCGGACCGGCGTGTTCGCGGGCGTGATGTACAACGACTACGCGGCGCGCCTCCCGCAGGCACCCGAAGGGTTCGAGGGCTTCCTCGCCAACGGCAGCGCGGGCAGCATCGCCTCCGGCCGCATCGCCTACACCCTCGGCCTCGTGGGACCCGCGGTGACGGTCGACACGGCGTGCTCGTCGTCCCTCGTGGCCCTGCACCTGGCGATGGTGGCCCTGCGCCGCGAGGAGTGCTCCCTCGCGCTCGCGGGCGGCGCCACGTTCATGTCCACGCCGCGCACGTTCGTCGACTTCAGCCGCCAGCGCGGACTCGCCCGGGACGGCCGGTGCAAGGCGTTCTCCGACAGCGCCGACGGCACCGGCTGGGGCGAGGGCGTCGGCATGCTCCTCGTCGAGCGCCTTTCCGACGCCCGCCGCAACGGCCACCCCGTCCTCGCGGTGGTCCGCGGCTCCGCGGTGAACCAGGACGGCGCGTCCCACGGCCTGACGGCCCCCAACGGACCGTCCCAGCAGGCGGTCATCACCCAGGCCCTGGCGAACGCGCGGCTCACCCCGGAGCAGGTCGACGCGGTCGAGGCCCACGGCACGGGCACCACGCTCGGCGACCCCATCGAGGCCCAGGCCCTCATCGCCACGTACGGCCAGGACCGGCCCGATGACCGGCCCCTGTGGCTGGGTTCGCTGAAGTCGAACATCGGCCACGCCCAGGCCGCCGCAGGTGTCGGCGGCATCATCAAGATGGTCCTCGCGATGCGGCACGGCGTGCTTCCGCGCACCCTGCACATCGACGAGCCGAGCAGCCACGTCGACTGGTCCGCGGGCACCGTGGCGCTCCTCACCGAGCGGCAGCCGTGGCCGGAGGCCGGCGAACCGCGCCGCGCCGGTGTGTCCTCGTTCGGCGTCAGCGGCACGAACGCCCACGTCATCCTGGAGGAGCCGCCCGCCGCGGAGCCGGTGCCCCCGGCCGCCGATCTGCCCGCCGCGCCCGTCGTGCCGTGGGCGCTGTCGGGCCGCACCCCCGACGCCCTGCGCGCCCAGGCCCAGCGCCTGCTGTCCACCGTGACGGGAGCCGCCGGATTCGACCCGGTGGGCGTCGGCTTCTCGCTGGCCACGACACGGACGGCGTTCGAACACCGCGCCGTGGTGCTGGCCGAGGACCCGACCACCACCACGGACCGGCTGACCGCGCTCGCCGAGGGCCGCGGCGCCCCCGGCGTCGTGGTCGGCGAGGCGGAGCCCCACCGGCTGGGCTTCCTGTTCTCGGGCCAGGGGTCGCAGCGCCTCGGCATGGGCCGTGAACTGGCCCAGCAGTTCCCGGTGTTCGCGGAGGCGCTGGATGCCGTGCTGGGTGAGTTCGACGCGTCGGTGCGTGAGGTGCTGTTCGGCGAGGACGCCGAGGCGTTGAACCAGACCGGGGTGACGCAGCCCGCGTTGTTCGCGGTCGAGGTGGCGCTGTTCCGTCTTCTTGAGTCGTGGGGTGTACGTCCGGACGTCCTGGCGGGTCACTCGATCGGTGAGCTTGCTGCCGCGCACGTATCGGGTGTGTGGTCGCTGGCGGATGCGGCGAAGGTGGTGTCGGCTCGTGCGGGGCTGATGCAGGCGCTGCCCGCAGGCGGTGCGATGGTGGCGATCCAGGCGACCGAGGAAGAGGTCGCTGCGGACCTGCCGGAGACGGTGGGTATCGCGGCGGTCAATGGGCCCTCTTCGGTGGTGATTTCGGGTGTCGCCGCCGCTGCGGAGGCGGTGGGTGAGCGGTGGCGTGCGGCGGGCCGTAAGGTCACCCGGCTCAAGGTCAGTCATGCGTTCCACTCGCCGCTGATGGATCCGATGCTCGATGAGTTCCGCCGGGTGCTGGAGAGCGTGTCGTACGAGGCGCCCGCGATCCCGATCGTGTCGACGCTCACGGGCGCGCGGGCGAGCGCTGAGGAGCTGGCGTCGCCGGAGTACTGGGTCCGCCACGTACGGGAGTCCGTACGGTTCCACGGCGCGGTCACGGCGCTGCGTGAGCAGGGCGTGGACGTCTTCCTGGAGGTCGGTCCCGGTGGCGTGCTGTCCGGTCTCGGACAGTCCGCCGCCCCTGAGGCCGCCTTCGTGCCCGCCCTGCGCGGCGACCGCCCCGAACTCGTCGCGCTGACCACCGCCGTGGGCCAGTTGCACGTGCGCGGTGCCGCGGTGGACCTGGCCGCCTGCTTCGACGGCAGCGGCGCCCGGCGGGTGGACCTGCCGACGTACGCGTTCCAGCGGGAGCACTACTGGCTGGACGCCCCGGCCGCCGACGAGGCCGTCGAGCGGATGTCCCCGGCCGAGGCGAAGTTCTGGGAGGCCGTGGAGGAAGGCGACCCCGCCGACCTCGCCTGGACGCTGGGCGTGTCGTCCGACGACCCGCTGAGCGCGGTGCTTCCCCGCCTCTCCGCCTGGCGCAGCAAGCAGCGGAACCGCTCCACCGCCGACGCCTGGCGGTACCGGATCGACTGGCGGCCGGTCGCCGCCGGACCCCGGCGGCTCGACGGCACCTGGCTGGTCGTGGCTCCGGCCGGGGAGAGCCGCGCCGAGTGGGTCGGCGACGCGCTGACCCGGAACGGCGCCGCGGCGCACGTCCTGTACGTGGACCCGGCGGCGGCCGACTGGGCGGAGCGGCTCGGCGGCGCGCCCGCTCCCGACGGAGTGGTCTCGCTGCTGGGGCTCGCCGCCGCGGACGGGCCGACCGTGCCCGCGGGCGTCGCGGCCACCATCGGCCTGTTGCGGGCGCTCGGTGACGCGGACGTGCCCGCGCCGCTGTGGTGCGTGACCTCGGGCGCGGTGGCGGCCGCCGACAGCGACGAGGTGGCCGGGTTCGCCCAGTCGACCCTGTGGGGCCTGGGCCGGGTGGCCGCGCTGGAGCACCCCGGACGCTGGGGCGGCCTGATCGACCTGCCCGAGGCGCGGGACGAGACGACCGGGGACCTCCTCGCGTCGGCCCTCACCGGGACGACCGGTGAGGACCAGCTCGCCGTGCGCGGCGGGCAGCTGCTCGGCCGCAGGCTGCTGCCCGCACCCCTGGGCGACGCTCCCGGCGACGGCTGGTCGCCGCGCGGCACCGTCCTGGTCACCGGCGGCACCGGCGCCCTGGGCGGCCGTGTGGCGCGCTGGCTGGCGGAGCGCGGGGCCGAGCACCTCGTCCTGGTGAGCCGCCGCGGCGCGGCGGCCGAGGGCGCGGCCGAGCTGGAGGCCGAACTCGTCGGCCTCGGCGCGCGCGTCACCATCGCCGCCTGCGACGCGGCGGACAGGGACGCCGTCGCGGCGCTCCTGGAGCGCGTCCCCTCGCTCACCGCCGTCGTCCACACGGCGGGCGTCGAGCACCCGGCCGCGCTCGCCGACCTCGACCCGGACGACCTCACCGCGTTCGCCGACGTACTGGCGGCCAAGGCCGACAGCGCGAGGATCCTGCACGAACTGCTGGCCGACGAGCCGCTGGACGCGTTCGTGCTGTTCTCGTCCATCGCCGGAGTGTGGGGCAGCGGCGGCCAGGCCGCCTACGGCGCGGCCAACGCCTACCTGGACGCCCTCGCCGCCCACCGCAGGGCGGCGGGCCTGCCCGCCACCGCCGTCGCGTGGGGGCCCTGGGGCGGCGGCGGCATGGTCGCGGACTCGGGGCAGGCCGGACACCTCCGGCGCGCGGGCCTCGCCATCATGGCCCCCGACGCGGCCCTCGCCGGTCTCGGCACCGCCCTGGACCACGGCGAGGGGCAGATCACCATCGCCGACGTCGACTGGGCCCGGTTCGCGGACACCTTCACGGCACAGCGGCCCAGCCCGCTCCTGCGCGAACTGCCGCAGGCCCGCGCCGTGTTCGACGCGGCCCCCGCGGAGCACGAGGGCACCTCGGCGCTCGCCCGGCGCCTGGCGGGCCTGACCGAGGCCGAGCAGGAGCGGCAGCTGACCGAGCTGGTCCGCTACGAGGCCGCGACCGTGCTCGGGCACGTCTCCGGCGACGCCTTCTCACCGACGCGTGCCTTCAGGGAGCTGGGCTTCGACTCCCTCACGGCGGTGGAGCTGCGCGCCCGGCTCGGCGAGGCGACCGGTCTCGCCCTGCCCGCGTCCGTGGTCTTCGACTACCCGACGGCCGCCGCCCTGGCCGCCCACCTGCGGACCGAACTGTCCGGTGCGGCCCCCGCGGCCGCCGCGCCCCTCGCCGTCTCCGGGGCGACCGACGAGCCGATCGCGATCGTGGCGATGGCCTGCCGGTTCCCCGGCGGCGTGAGCAGCCCGGAAGGCCTGTGGGACGCACTCCTGGCGGGCGAGGACGCGGTCACGGAGTTCCCGGCCGACCGCGGCTGGGACCTGGAGGGGCTCTACGCCCCCGACCCGGACACCGCCGGTGTCGGTACGTCGTACTCCCGCAGGGGCGCCTTCCTCGACCGCGTCGCGGACTTCGACGCGGACTTCTTCGGGATATCCCCGCGCGAGGCCCTCGCCATGGACCCGCAGCAGCGCCTCCTCCTCGAAACCTCCTGGGAGGCCTTCGAACGCGCGGGCATCGACCCGAACGCACTGCGGGGCAGCCGGTCCGGTGTCTTCGTCGGCACCAACGGCCAGGACTACACGACGCTGATGATGGCCGCGCCGGAGACCGTCGAGGGCTACCTGGGCACCGGCAGCGCGGCGAGCGTCATCTCCGGCCGCCTCTCCTACACGTTCGGTTTCGAGGGTCCGGCCGTCACGGTGGACACGGCGTGCTCGTCGTCCCTGGTGGCGCTGCACCTGGCGGTGCAGGCGCTGCGCTCGGGCGAGTGCGAGCTCGCACTCGCGGGCGGCGTGACGGTGATGTCGACGCCCGCCGCGTTCGTCGAGTTCAGCCGTCAGCGGGGACTTTCGGTGGACGGCCGCTGCAAGGCGTTCTCCGACGGTGCTGATGGCACTGGCTGGGGTGAGGGCGTCGGCATGTTGGTGGTGGAGCGTCTGTCGGACGCGCAGCGCAACGGTCACCAGGTGCTCGCCGTCGTACGCGGTTCTGCGGTGAATCAGGACGGTGCGTCGAATGGTCTGACGGCTCCGAATGGTCCGTCGCAGCAGCGGGTGATTCGTCAGGCGCTGGCGAGTGCGGGTCTGTCTCCGTCCGATGTGGATGCGGTGGAGGCGCATGGCACGGGTACGAAGTTGGGTGACCCGATTGAGGCGCAGGCGCTGCTTGCGACGTACGGCCAGGACCGGCCTGCGGGTCAGCCGTTGTTGCTCGGTTCGGTCAAGTCGAACATCGGTCACACGCAGGCCGCGGCCGGTGTGGCGGGTGTCATCAAGATGGTCATGGCGATGCGTCATGGCGTTCTGCCGCGCACGCTGCACGTGGATGAGCCGTCCTCGCATGTGGACTGGTCGGCGGGTGCGGTGGAACTGCTCACGGGTGAGCGTGCGTGGCCGGTGGTGGATCGGCCGTGGCGGGCTGGTGTGTCGTCGTTCGGGTTCAGTGGTACGAACGCACACACCGTCATCGAGCAGGCCCCTGTGGCGGAGCATGAGGAGGCCTCGGAGTCGCTGTCCGAGGGTGCGGTGGTGCCGTGGGTGTTGTCGGCCAAGAGCCCGGTAGCCCTGCGGGAGCAGGCCGCGCGGCTGAAGTCCTTTGTGGAGGCGTCGGCTGAGCTGTCGGCGGCGGACGTGGGCCGCGCGCTGGTGTTCTCGCGGGCGGCGCTGGAGCACCGCGCGGTGGTGGTCGGCGCCGACTCGCCGGAGCTGCTTGCTGCCTTGGAGGCCGTGGCCGAGGGGCGGGCCGGCGGCGCGGTGGCCACCGGCGTGGCTGATGAGCCCGGCCGGGTGGGGTTCCTGTTCTCGGGCCAGGGGTCGCAACGCCTGGGCATGGGGCGTGAGTTGGCTGAGCGGTTCCCCGTGTTCGCGGAGGCGCTGGATGGCGTGCTGGGTGAGTTCGACGCGTCGGTGCGTGAGGTGCTGTTCGGCGAGGACGTCGAGGCGTTGAACCAGACGGGGGTGACGCAGCCTGCGTTGTTCGCGGTCGAGGTGGCGCTGTTCCGTCTTCTTGAGTCGTGGGGTGTGCGCCCCGACATGCTGGCGGGTCACTCGATCGGTGAGCTTGCTGCCGCGCACGTGTCGGGTGTGTGGTCGCTGGCGGACGCGGTGAAGGTGGTGTCTGCGCGTGCGGGTCTGATGCAGGCGCTGCCCGCAGGCGGTGCGATGGTGGCGATCCAGGCGACCGAGGAAGAGGTCGCTGCGCACCTGCCGGAGACGGTGGGTGTCGCGGCGGTCAACGGGCCCTCCTCCGTGGTGATTTCGGGTGTCGCCGCTGATGTTGAGGTAGTGGCGGAGCAGTGGCGTGCGGAGGGTCGGAAGGTGACTCGGCTGCGGGTCAGCCACGCGTTCCACTCGCCGCTGATGGACCCGATGCTGGACGGCTTCCGACAGGTGCTGGAGGCAGTGTCGTTCGGCGAGCCCGAGATTCCGCTCGTGTCGACGCTGACCGGTGCGCGGGCGAGCGCTGAGGACCTCGCCTCGCCGGAGTACTGGGTCCGGCACGTACGGGAGTCGGTGCGGTTCGCCGATGCCGTGGGCACGTTGGCGGGCGAGGGCGTGGGCACGTTCGTCGAGGTCGGCCCGGGGGGAACGCTGTCCGCGCTCGGCGACGGCAGCGCGCCCGACGCGGTGTTCCTGCCCGCGCTGCGCGCCGACAGGCCCGAGGAAACGGCCCTCGTCACCACGGTCGGCGCGCTGCACGCGCGGGGCGTGACGGTCGACTGGAGCGCCTTCTTCGCGGGCAGCGGGGCGCCGCTGGTGGACCTGCCGACGTACGCGTTCCAGCGGGAGCGTTTCTGGCTGGACGTGCTGCCGTCGGTGGGGGATGTGTCGGCGGCGGGTCTGGGTGCTGCGGAGCATCCGTTGCTGGGTGCGAGTGTCGCGCTGGCCGGGACGGATGGTGTGCTCCTGACGGGCCGGTTGTCGGTGCAGTCGCACCCGTGGCTGGGTGATCACGAGGTCATGGGTTCGGTGGTGCTTCCGGGTTCGGCCTTTGTGGAGCTGGCGGTACGTGCGGGGGACCAGGTCGGGTGTGACCTGGTGGAGGAGCTGACGCTGGAAGTGCCTCTGGTGCTGCCGGAGGGCGGTTCCGTGCGCGTGCAGGTGTCGGTCGGCGCCCAGGACGCCTCGGGCGCGCGGGAGGTGACCTTCTACTCCAGCACCGGCGAGGTGGAGGAGGCGTCCTCCTGGACCCGGCACGCCGTGGGCGTGCTGCGCGAAGGCGGCCGCTCGGCCGGGCCCGCCCTGGTCGCATGGCCGCCCGCCGGTGCGGAGGCCGTGGACGTCGACGGGTTCTACGACCGCGTGGCCGACCCCGACTTCGCCTATGGGCCGGTGTTCCGGGGCCTGCGGGCCGTGTGGCGCAAGGGCGACGAGGTGTTCGCCGAGGTCGTACTGCCGGAAGGCGTGGACGCAGGAGGGTTTGGCCTGCATCCGGCGCTCCTTGATGCGGCGCTGCATGCCATTGGGCTGATGGGTGAGGCCGATGGGGCGGGCAGGCTGCCGTTCTCGTGGTCGGGTGTGCGCCTGCACGCTGCGGGGGCGACCGTGCTGCGGGTGCGGTTGGCGCCCGCTGGGGCGGATGGGGTGTCGCTGGCGGTCGCTGATGGGGCGGGTGCTCCGGTCGCCACGGTTGACTCGCTGGTGCTGCGACCGGTGTCGCTGGACCAGTTCGCCGGGGACGATCGCGGTGACTCGTTGTTCGGTGTCGACTGGGCGCCGGTTGCCCTGATGCTCGATGGTGATGTTCCGACTACTGAGTGGTCGGATCTGGAGGCGTTGGCCGGGCCGCGGGATGGCGAGCTGCCGGACTTCGTTGTGCTGTCGTGCCCGGTGGACTCCGTGTCCGGTCCGGTGGTGGGTGCGCGTGAGGCCGCGTGCTGGGCGTTGAACGTGGTGCAGAGGTGGCTCGTCGACGAGCGGTTGGCGGCGGTGCGTCTGGTCCTCGTGACCAGGGGAGCTGTGAGCACCGTTCCTGATGAGGGTGTGGGGGATCTGGCGCAGGCCGCGGTGTGGGGTCTGGTGCGGTCGGCTCAGTCGGAGAATCCCGACCGGATCGTGTTGGTCGACCTGGATGATGAGGCGGCTTCGCTGGAGGTGCTGCCTTCGGTGCTGGCCACGGGGGAGCCGCAGTTCGCGGTGCGTTCCGGCGAGGCCCGTGCGCCTCGCCTGGTCAGGGCGGCGCAGTCCGCGGTGGACGACCCGGGCTTCGGTACGGGCACGGTCCTGGTGACCGGTGCGACGGGCACGCTGGGCGGTCTGGTCGCCCGGCACCTGGTCGCGGAGCGCGGCGTAGGGAGCTTGCTCCTGGTGAGCCGTCGTGGCGCGGCGGCCGAGGGTGCCGAGGAGCTGCGTAACGAACTCACCGCGCAGGGCGCCGAAGTCATGTTCGCGGCCTGTGACGTCGCGGATCGGGATGCGGTGGCGGCTCTGCTCGCCGGGCACCAGGTCTCTGCCGTGGTGCACACGGCGGGCGTGCTGGACGACGGTGTGATCGCCTCGCTGACGCCGGAGCGGATCGACGCGGTGTTCCGGCCGAAGGCCGACGCGGCCTGGCACCTGCACGAACTGACCTCCGGTCTGGAGCTGTCGGCGTTCGTGCTCTTCTCCTCGGCCTCGGGCGTCTTCGGGACCCCCGGCCAGGCCAACTACGCGGCGGCGAACGCCTTCCTGGACGCCCTCGCCGAGCACCGCCGTGCCCAGGGCCTGCCCGCGACCTCCCTCGCCTGGGGCCTGTGGGACACGGCCGACGGCATGGCGGGCAGCCTCGACGAGAACGACGTACGCCGCATCACCAGCGGCGGCGCCCTCCCGATCGGCCCGACGGAAGGCCTGGCCCTGTTCGACACGGCGGGCTCCACCGGACGGGCCACGGTGGCTCCGATGCCGCTGGACATCCCCGCCCTGCGCCGCCAGGCGCGTACCCAGCCGGTACCGCACCTCCTGCGCGGCCTCGTACGCGGCACGGCACGCAGGACCGCCGCACCCGCCGCTGCCCGCTCCGCGCTCGCACAGTCCCTCGCGGGCCTCACCGCAGCCGAGCGGGACAACGCCCTGCTCGACCTGGTGCTCGGCCACGTGGCCGCCGTGCTCGGGCACAGCTCCGCCCAGGCGATCGCGCCCGAACGTGCCTTCAAGGAGCTCGGCTTCGACTCGCTCAGCTCCGTCGAGCTGCGCAACCACCTCAACGCGGCCACCGAGTTGGCCCTGCCCTCCACGCTGGTCTTCGACTTCCCGACGCCTGCCGCCCTCGCGGCACACCTGCGCGCCGAGCTGCTGGGCGGGGCCCTCGACGTCACGGTCGGCGGGCCCGTCGCGGCCACGACCGACGACCCGATCGCGATCGTCGCGATGAGCTGCCGATTCCCCGGCGGGGTCGAGTCGCCCGAGGACCTGTGGCGCCTGGTGACCGAGGGCGGCGACGCCGTGTCGGAGTTCCCGACCGACCGTGGCTGGGACGTGGAGGCGCTCTACGACCCGGACCCGGACGCGGTGGGGACCACGTACCTGCGGTCGGGCGCCTTCCTGTCGGACGTCTCCGGGTTCGACGCGGGCTTCTTCGGGATCTCGCCGCGCGAGGCCCTGGCGATGGACCCGCAGCAGCGCCTCCTCCTCGAAACCTCCTGGGAACTCCTGGAGCGGGCCGGGGTCGACTCGGCGTCGCTGCGCGGCGAGCGCGTCGGCGTCTTCGTGGGCTCGAACGCACAGGACTACGGGCTCGTCGTGGGCGGCGCCGCCGAGGACGTGGGCGGCTACATGGCGACCGGCAACGCGGCCAGCGTGGCCTCGGGCCGCCTGTCGTACACGTTCGGTTTCGAGGGTCCGGCCGTCACGGTGGACACGGCGTGCTCGTCGTCCCTGGTGGCGCTGCACCTGGCGGTGCAGGCGCTGCGCTCGGGCGAGTGCGAGTTGGCGCTCGCGGGTGGTGTGACGGTGATGTCGACGCCCGGTGCCTTCATCGAGTTCAGCCGCCAGCGCGGCCTCGCGCAGGACGGCCGGTGCAAGGCGTTCTCCGACAGTGCCGACGGCACCAGTTGGGGCGAGGGCGTCGGCATGCTCCTGGTCGAGCGCCTGTCGGACGCTCAGCGCAACGGGCACCAGGTGCTCGCCGTCGTACGTGGTTCAGCGGTGAACCAGGACGGCGCGTCCAACGGCCTGACCGCGCCCAACGGCCCCTCGCAGCAGCGCGTGATCCGTCAGGCGCTGGCGAGTGCGGGTCTGTCTCCGTCCGATGTGGATGCGGTGGAGGCGCATGGCACGGGTACGAAGTTGGGTGACCCGATCGAGGCGCAGGCGCTGCTTGCGACGTACGGCCAGGACCGGCCCGAGGGCCAGCCGTTGTTGCTCGGTTCGATCAAGTCGAACATCGGTCACACGCAGGCCGCGGCCGGTGTTGCTGGTGTCATCAAGATGGTCATGGCGATGCGTCATGGCGTCCTGCCGCGCACGCTGCACGTGGATGAGCCGTCCTCGCACGTGGACTGGTCCACGGGTGCTGTGGAACTGCTCACGGGTGAGCGTGCGTGGCCGGTGGTGGATCGGCCGTGGCGGGCTGGTGTGTCGTCGTTCGGGTTCAGTGGTACGAACGCGCACACCGTCATCGAGCAGGCCCCGGTGCAGGCCACTGAGCAGGGACCGGCAACGGAGCCTGCCTACGAGGGCCTCGTTCCGTGGGTGCTGTCGGCGGGCGACGAGGCAGCGCTGCGCGGCCAGGCCCAGCGGCTGTTGTCCGTGGTGGACGAGCACGCACCCGTTGACGTCGGCTACTCGCTCGCGACGTCACGGTCGGCGCTGGAGCGCCGCGCGGTGGTGGTCGGCGCCGACCGGTCCGAGCTCCTTGCCGCGTTGACGGCTGTGGCCGAGGGCCAGGCCAGCGGCGCTGTGGTCACGGGTGCGGGGGATGCGTCCGGCCGGGTGGGCTTCTTGTTCTCGGGCCAGGGCTCGCAGCGCCTGGGCATGGGGCGTGAGTTGGCTGAGCGGTTCCCGGTGTTCGCCGCGGCGCTGGATGGCGTGCTGGGTGAGTTCGACGCGTCGGTGCGTGAGGTGTTGTTCGGGGACGATGTCGAGGCGTTGAACCAGACGGGGGTGACGCAGCCTGCGTTGTTCGCGGTCGAGGTGGCGCTGTTCCGTCTCCTGGAGTCGTGGGGTGTACGTCCGGACGTCCTGGCGGGTCACTCCATTGGCGAGTTGGCCGCCGCGCACGTATCGGGTGTGTGGTCGCTCGCGGATGCGGCGAAGGTGGTGTCGGCGCGTGCGGGTCTGATGCAGGCGCTGCCGTCGGGTGGTGCGATGGTGGCGATCCAGGCCGCCGAGGAAGAGGTTGCCTCGGACCTGCCGGAGACGGTGGGTATCGCGGCGGTCAACGGCCCCTCTTCGGTGGTGATTTCGGGTGTCGCCGCTGACGCGGAGGCGGTGGGCGAGCGGTGGCGTGCGGCGGGCCGTAAGGTCACCCGGCTCACGGTCAGCCATGCTTTCCACTCGCCGCTGATGGACCCGATGCTCGATGACTTCCGTACGGTTCTGGAAGGAGTCTCGTACGAGGCGCCCGCGATCCCGATCGTGTCGACGCTCACGGGCGCGCGGGCGAGCGCTGAGGAGTTGGCGTCGCCGGAGTACTGGGTCCGGCACGTACGCGAGTCCGTACGGTTCGCTGACGCCGTGAGCGCGCTGGCGGGCGAGGGTGCGGGCACGTTCGTCGAGGTCGGCCCTGGCGGGACGCTGTCGGCGCTCGGTCAGGAGTCCGCGCCGGACGCGGCCTTCGTGCCGGTGCTGCGGAGTGACCGGCCGGAGGAGGCCGCCCTCGTCACCACGGTCGGCGCGCTGCACGCGCGGGGCGTGGCGGTCGACTGGAGTGCCTACTTCGCGGGCAGCGGCGCACGGCGCGTGGACCTGCCGACGTACGCCTTCCAGCACCAGCGCTACTGGCTGGATGCCCGGCCCAGCGCGGGCGAGGCCGTCCTCGACGAGGACGAGGCGCGGTTCTGGGCCGCGGTGGACAGCGAGGAGGCGACGGCACTCGCGTCGTCCCTGGGCATCACCGACGACGGCGTGAGCGATTCGCTGCGTACCGTGCTGCCGCTGCTGTCGTCGTGGCGGCGCCAGAGCCGCGAGAAGTCCGCGGTGGACAAGTGGCGTTACACCGTCGGCTGGCAGGCCCTCGGCCACCCGGCGACGACACCTCCCTCGGGCCCGTGGCTGGTCGTGACGCCCCAGGACGACGGGCGTGCCGACGCGCTCGGCGAGCTCCTCGAGGCCTGTGGCCTGGCGCTCGTCACGGTCACCACCGGAGCGACGGACCGCGCGGAGCTGGCCGACGCACTGCGCGCCGCCCTCACGCGAGGAGAGGCACGAGAAGAGATCAGCGGAGTCCTGTCGCTGCTGGCGTTCGACGAGTCGGCGCACCCCGGCCACCCCGCCGTACCGAACGGTGTAGCGGCCACCCTCGCGCTGGTCCGGGCCCTCGGTGACGCGGACGTGTCCGCGCCCCTGTGGTGCGTGACCTCGGGCGCGGTCTCGGCCGTCGCCGACGACACGGTCACGGGCTTCGGGCAGTCGATGGTGTGGGGCCTCGGCAGGACCGTGGCGCTGGAGCACCCCGGCCGCTGGGGCGGCCTCGTCGACCTGCCCGAGACCGTGGACGACCGGGCGGCCGCACGGCTGTGCGGGCTGCTGGGCGGAGCGGAGGACCAGGTCGCCGTGCGCGAGGCCGGAGTGTTCGCCCGCAGGCTCCGGCGGGCCGAACGGGCCGCCGCGGGCTCCGGCTGGACGCCGGGCGGCACGGTCCTGGTGACCGGCGGGCTCGGCGCCCTGGGCACCCGGGCCGCCCGCTGGCTGGCGGCGAACGGCGCCGAGCACGTCGTCCTGGCGAGCCGCCGGGGCGAATCGGCCGAAGGCGCCGCTGAGGTGCGGGCCGAGCTCGTCGAGCTGGGCGCGCGCGTCACCGTCGCGGCCGTCGACATCGCCGACCGGGACGGGCTCGCCGCCCTGCTCGACGGCCTGGCGGCCGCCGGTGACCCGGTCCGCGCCGTCGTACACACCGCCGGTCTCAACGACAGCGTCCCCGCCGCGGAGACCGACCTCGCGGGCTTCGCGGACGTGGTCACCGCCAAGGTGGCGGGCGCCGCGCACCTGCACGAACTCCTTGCCGACACGCCCCTCGACGCGTTCCTGTCGTACTCCTCGATCGCCGGTACGTGGGGCAGCGGCGGCCAGGTGGCCTACAGCGCCGCGAACGCCTACCTCGACGCGCTCGCCGAGCACCGCACCGCGCACGGCCTGCCGGGGACCGCGGTGGCCTGGGGCCCCTGGGCCGGCGGCGGCATGGCCGACGGCGAGGCGCAGCGGCAGCTGTCCCGGCGCGGACTCCAGGCGCTGCCGCCCGAGCTCGCGGTGGGCGCCGTCGCCGACGTGGTCGGCAGCGGCACGGCGAGCACGGTCGTGGCGAACGTCGACTGGGAGCGGTTCGCCCCCGCGTTCACGATCGGCAGGCCCAGCCCGCTGCTCGACGGCGTGGCCGAGGCGCGCGCCGCGGTCGCGGACCGGCCCGCCGGGCCCCAGGAGCAGGACGAGGAGGGCGCCGAACTGCGCCGCAGCCTCACCGGCCTGGACGCGGCGAAGCAGCGGGACCTGGTGCGCGCCCTCGTGGTGGCGCAGGCCGCCGCCGTCCTGGGGCACGCCTCGGCCGGCGCGGTCGAACCCGACCGGGCCTTCCGCGAGCTGGGCTTCGACTCGCTGACCGCCGTGGAGCTGCGCAACCGGCTGACGGTCGCGTCCGGCCTGGCCCTGCCCGCGACCGTGGTCTTCGACTACCCCAGCCCCGCGGCACTGGCCGAGCACCTCCTGACGGAGGTCGTGGAACCGCACGGCGGCCCGCACCCGGCGCGGGACACCGTCGTGGCGGGCAAGACCGACGAGCCGATCGCCATCGTGTCGATGGCCTGCCGCTTCCCCGGCGGAGTGACCAGCCCGGAGGACCTGTGGGACGTACTCCTGGCGGGCGGGGACGCGGTGACGGACTTCCCGGCCGACCGCGGCTGGGACCTGGAGGCGCTCTACGACCCCGACCCCGAGGGCGTGGGCACGACGTACTCGCGCAGGGGCGCCTTCCTCGACCGCGTGGCGGAGTTCGACGCGGGCTTCTTCGGGATATCCCCGCGCGAGGCCCTCGCCATGGACCCGCAGCAGCGCCTCCTCCTCGAAACCTCCTGGGAGGTGATCGAGCGGGCGGGCATCGACCCGAACACCATCCGCGGCGAGCGCGTGGGCGTCTTCGTCGGCTCGAACGTGCAGGACTACGGAATGGTCCTCGACGGGGCCGCCGAGGACGTGGGCGGACACGTGGCGACGGGCAGCGCGGCGAGCGTCATGTCCGGCCGCCTGTCCTACAACTTCGGCTTCGAGGGTCCGGCCGTCACGGTGGACACGGCGTGCTCGTCGTCCCTGGTCGCGCTCCACCTGGCCGTGCAGGCGCTGCGCTCGGGCGAGTGCGAGTTGGCGCTCGCGGGTGGTGTGACGGTGATGTCGACGCCCGCCGCGTTCGTCGAGTTCAGCCGTCAGCGGGGGCTTTCGGTGGACGGCCGGTGCAAGGCGTTCTCCGACGGTGCTGATGGCACTGGCTGGGGTGAGGGCGTCGGCATGTTGGTCGTGGAGCGTCTGTCGGACGCTCAGCGCAACGGTCATGAGGTTCTGGCTGTCGTTCGTGGCTCTGCGGTGAATCAGGACGGTGCGTCGAATGGTCTGACGGCTCCGAATGGTCCCTCGCAGCAGCGGGTGATTCGTCAGGCGCTGGCGAGTGCGGGTCTGTCTCCGTCCGATGTGGATGCGGTGGAGGCGCATGGCACGGGTACGAAGTTGGGTGACCCGATCGAGGCGCAGGCGCTGCTTGCGACCTATGGCCAGGACAGGCCTGCGGGTCAGCCGTTGTTGCTCGGTTCGGTCAAGTCGAACATCGGTCACACGCAGGCCGCCGCTGGTGTGGCGGGTGTCATCAAGATGGTCATGGCGATGCGTCATGGTGTGCTGCCGCGCACGCTGCATGTGGATGAGCCGTCCTCGCATGTGGACTGGTCGGCGGGTGCGGTGGAGTTGTTGACGGGTGAGCGTGCGTGGCCGGTGGTGGGTCGGCCGTGGCGGGCTGGTGTGTCGTCGTTCGGGTTCAGTGGTACGAACGCGCACGCCGTCATCGAGCAGGCCCCCGAGGCGACGTCCGTCGACGACGCCGAGCCGGTGGCACACGGTGTCGTGCCGTGGGTGTTGTCGGCGCGCTCCGGCGAGGCACTGCGCGAGCAGGCGAAGCGGCTCCGGGAGCGGCTCGACCAGGAGCCGGACGTCTCGGTCGCCGACGTCGCGCACTCGCTGCGCGCCCGCTCCACGTTCGACCACCGGGCCGTCCTGGTGGGCCTGGACCGGCAGGAGTTCCTCTCCGGCCTCAGCGCCCTTGCCGACGGCCGCGAGGCACCGAACGTCGTCACCGGTGTGGCCGAAGACCGCGGTTCCGGTGTGGTGTTCGTGTTCCCCGGCCACGGCTCGCAGTGGGTCGGCATGGCACTGGAGCTGCTCGATTCCTCGCCGGTGTTCCGCGCGCGGATGGAGGAGTGCGCGCGGGCGCTGGAAGAGCGCGTCGACTGGTCGCTGCTCGCCGCGATCCGGGACCCCGAGCTGATGGAACGCCTCGACGTCGTCCAGCCCGCCCTGTTCGCGGTCATGGTGTCCCTCGCCGCCGCCTGGCGGTCGTGGGGCGTCGAACCGAGCGCCGTCCTCGGACACTCGCAGGGCGAGATCGCGGCGGCGTGCGTCGCGGGCGCCCTGTCCCTGGAGGACGCGGCGCGCCTCGCCGTCGTGCGCAGCAAGGCGCTGACCGTCCTCGCCGGTCACGGCGGCATGGTGTCGGTCGCGCTCGGCGTCGACGCCGTACGGGAACTCCTGGAACCCTGGGAGGGGCGGCTCGCCGTGGGCGTCGTGAACGGCCCCGCCTCGGTGGTCGTCTCCGGCGACGCCGACGCCCTCGACGAACTCGTGCGGGACTGCGCCGGCAAGGGCGTGTGGGCGCGGCGGGTCCTGGCCGACTACGCCCCGCACTCCCACCACGTCGAGCGGGTCGAGGCGGACCTCCTCGCGGGCCTCGCGGACGTGGCCCCGCGCTCCGCCGACGTGCCGTACTTCTCCCCGCTCACCGGCGGCTGGCTGGACACCCGGGACCTGGACGCCGCGTACTGGTACCGGAGCCTGCGGCAGACGGTGGAGTTCGCCGACTCCGTCTCCGCCCTGGTGGCTGAGGGCTTCACGACCTTCGTCGAGGCGAGCCCGCACCCGGTGCTCGCGGCCGGTCTCGGCGAACTGGCGGGCCCCGACGGCGTGGTGGTCGGATCGCTGCGGCGCGGCGACGGAGGCCCGGCCCGCCTGCTGGCCTCGGCGAGCGGCCTGTTCGTCCGCGGCGGCCGGGTCGACTGGGAACTGCCCGGTGCGCGGCGCGTCGACCTGCCCACGTACCCGTTCCAGCGCGAGCGTTTCTGGCCCACCGCCTCGCACGCCGCCTCCGGTGACGTGACCTCGGCGGGCCTGGGGCACGTGGACCACCCCGTCCTCGTGGCCGTCACCGAACTCGCGGACTCCGAAGGCCTCGTGTTCAGCGGCAGGCTCTCCCTGCGCACCCACCCGTGGCTCGCCGACTACCGCGTCCTGGGCGCCGCGCTGCTGCCCGGCGCGGCCTACGTGGACCTCGCGCTGCGCGCCGGTGACCACGTCGGCTGCGCGTCCCTGGACGACCTGGTCCTCGAAGCACCCCTGGTGCTGCCCGAGCGGGACGGCGTCCAGGTGCGGCTGAGCCTCGACGGGCCGGACGCGTCGGGCAGGCGGGCGTTCACCGTGGACTCCCGCGGCGACGGAGGCGGGGACTGGACCCGCCACGCCACCGGAGCCCTCGCGGCCGGGGCGGAGCCCGTCACCGACGACCTCGTCGCCTGGCCGCCGAGCGAGGCCGAACCGGTCGACCTCGACGACCACCGCGCCACCGTCGCCGCCGCCTCCGGCGTCGACCACGGCCCCGCCTTCCAAGGCCTGCACACGGCCTGGCGCAAGGGCGACGAGGTGTTCGCCGAGGTGACGCTGCCCGACGGCGTCGCCGCCGACGGCTACGGCCTGCACCCGGCCCTCCTCGACGGCGCGCTGCACGCCGTCGGACTCGGAGTGAGCGCGCACGGCCTGCCGTTCTCGTGGGCCGGAGCACGGCTCCTCGCGACCGGCGCGACGACGCTGCGGGTCCGGCTGACGCCGGTCGGCGTGGACGCCGTGGCGGTCCTCGTCGCCGACGGCACCGGCGAGCCGGTCGCCGCCGTCGACGAGCTGAGCCTGCGGCCCCTCTCGGCCGACCAGCTCAACCTCGCCCGGTCCGCCCACCGCGACTCGCTGTTCGAGGTCAAGTGGGTCCCCGTGCCGGACGCCGCTCCCGAAGGCGGCACCTGGGCGGTCCTCGGCGGCGACACCGCCAGGCCCGCCCACGCGCTCACCGCGGCCGGGGAACCCGTCGACGAGTACGGCGACCTCGCCGAGCTCATCGCCGCCGTCGACACCGGTGTGCCCGTGCCCCGGTGCGTGGCCGTGACGCCCGGCGAGGGCGCGACGACGCCCCGCGAGGCGACGGGCCGCACCCTCGGCCTGCTCCAGCAGTGGCTCGCGGACGACCGGTTCGCCGAGTCCCGGCTCGTGCTGCTGACCAGCGGCGCGGTCGCGGCCGGACCGGACGAGGATGTCCCGGACCTGGTGCGCGCCCCCGTGTGGGGCCTGGTGCGGGCGGCACAGTCCGAGCACCCCGCGCGCTTCGTGCTCGTCGACGTCGACGAGCACGAGAGGTCCCTGACCAGGCTGCCCGCCGCCGTGGCGACCGGGGAGCCCCAGATCGCCGTCAGGAACGGCACCGCCACGGTGGCCAGGCTCGCCCGGCTCGCCGTGCCCGCCGACGCGCCCGAGCCGGCGGCGTTCGCCTCCGACGGCGCGGTGCTGATCACCGGTGGTCTCGGCGTGCTCGGCGGCGTGACCGCACGGCACCTCGTGACCCGCCACGGCGTCCGCGACCTGGTCCTCACCGGCAGGCGCGGCGCGGCCACGCCCGGCGCGCAGGAACTGCGCCGGGAGCTGGCGGAACTCGGCGCGCGGGTCGCGGTGGTGGCGTGCGACGTGAGCGACCGCGCCGCGGTCGCCGCCCTCCTCGCCGAGCACCCCGTGACCGCCGTCGTGCACACCGCGGGCGTACTGGACGACGGCGTGATCGGGTCCCTGACCCCGGAGCACGTCGACACGGTGCTGCGCCCCAAGGCCGACGCCGCGCACCACCTGCACGAGCTGACCCTGGGGACGGACCTCACGGCGTTCGTCCTGTTCTCCGCCGTCGCCGGTGTGTTCGGCGGACCCGGCCAGGGCAACTACGCGGCCGCCAACGCCTACCTCGACGCGCTCGCCCAGCACCGCAGGGCCGCCGGACTGCCCGCGACCTCGCTGGCCTGGGGCCTGTGGGCCGAGGCCAGCGGCATCACCGGCCACCTCGACGACGCCGACGTACAGCGGATGGCGAGGGGCGGCATGGTCCCCCTGTCCTCCGAGGACGGCATGGCCCTGTTCGACGCGGCCCGCGCGAGCGGCGCCGCGACCGCGGTGCCCGCCGCGATCGACCTGGCCGCGCTGCGGGCCCACCCCGAGCGGGTGGGGCCCATGCTGCGCGGCCTGGTGCCCACCCCCGCGCGCCGGGCCGCGCGGTCCGGCTCCGGCTCCGGCACGGTGCCGCTCGCCCAGCGGCTCGCCGGGCTCACCGAGGCGGAGCAGGACCGGGCGCTCGTGCACCTCGTACGCACCCACACCGCGGCCGTGCTCGGCTTCGCGGGACCGGACGCCGTCGAGGCCGACCGGGCGTTCAAGGAGCTCGGGTTCGACTCGCTGACCGGAGTGGAGCTGCGCAACAGGCTCGACGCCGAGGTGGACGCGCGCCTGCCCGCCACCTTGGTGTTCGACCACCCGAACCCGGCGGCGCTCGCCGCCCACCTGCGGACGACGGTGCTCGCCGACGGCGGCACGGCCGCCGCCGGAGTGCTCAGCGAACTCAACAAACTGTCGGTCACCATCTCCAAGCTCGACGCGGACGACGAACTCGCCGGAGACATCCGGCTCCGGCTCCGGTCGCTCCTGTCCACGTGGGACGACAAGGAGCCCGAGGCCGAGGCGGACGATCTGACCTCGGCGACCCTCGACGACGTCTTCGACATCATCGACGAGGAGCTCGGAAAGTCCTGACCAGCCGGTTCTCGGACCGTCAGCAAGACCATCCGGCACGGACCCTCATCAGCACGGGTACGGAATCTCACCCAAAGGGGCAGCAAGCACATGTCGACCGACGACAAAGTCCTCGACTACCTGAAGCGCCTGACCGCGGACCTGAGGCAGACCAAGCAACGGCTCCGCGAGGTCGAGGAGAAGGACAGCGAGCCGATCGCGATCGTCGGCATGAGCTGCCGCTTCCCCGGCGGGGTCGAGTCGCCGGACGACCTGTGGCGCCTCGTCGAGTCCGGTGCGGACGCGGTGTCCGGGTTCCCGGCCGACCGGGGCTGGGACGTGGAGTCGCTGTACGACGCCGACCCCGACCACTCGGGCACCACCTACGCGCGTGAGGGTGGATTCCTGCACGAGGCGATGCGGTTCGACGCGGGCTTCTTCGGGATATCCCCGCGCGAGGCCCTCGCCATGGACCCGCAGCAGCGCCTCCTCCTCGAAACCTCCTGGGAGGTCTTCGAACGCGCGGGCATCGACCCGAACGCGTTACGGGGCAGCCGCTCGGGTGTGTTCGTCGGTACGAACGGCCAGGACTACGCGGCGTTGCTGATGGCCGCACAGGAGACCGTCGAGGGCTACGCCGGTACGGGCATCTCGGCGAGCGTCATCTCCGGCCGCCTCTCCTACACCTTCGGTTTCGAGGGCCCCGCCGTCACGGTGGACACGGCGTGCTCGTCCTCCCTCGTCGCGCTCCATCTCGCGACTCAGGCGCTCCGGTCGGGCGAGTGCGAGTTGGCGCTCGCGGGTGGTGTGACGGTGATGTCGACGCCCGGTGCCTTCATCGAGTTCAGCCGCCAGCGCGGCCTCGCTTCCGACGGCCGGTGCAAGGCGTTCTCCGACAGTGCCGACGGCACCGGCTGGGGCGAGGGCGTCGGCATGCTCCTGGTCGAGCGCCTCTCCGACGCGCAGCGCAACGGTCACCAGATCCTCGCCGTCGTACGCGGTTCAGCGGTGAACCAGGACGGCGCGTCCAACGGCCTGACCGCTCCCAACGGCCCCTCCCAGCAGCGCGTCATCCGCCAGGCCCTGGCGAGCGGAGGCCTGACCGCCACCGATGTGGACGCGGTCGAGGCCCACGGCACCGGCACCACCCTCGGTGACCCCATCGAGGCCCAGGCGCTCCTCGCCACCTACGGCCAGGACCGGACCGAACACCCGCTGTGGCTCGGCTCCGTGAAGTCCAACCTCGGTCACACCCAGGCCGCCGCCGGTGTCGCCGGTGTCATCAAGATGGTCATGGCGATGCGCCACGGCGTGCTGCCGCGCACCCTGCACGTGAGTGAGCCCTCCACACACGTGGACTGGTCGGCGGGCGCCGTGGAGCTCCTGACGGAGGCCAAGGCGTGGCCGGAGACGGGCCGTCCGCGGCGCGCGGGCGTGTCGTCGTTCGGCGTGAGCGGCACCAACGCGCACACCATCATCGAACAGGCCCCCGACGCCGAGGAGTCCGCTCCCGAAGCGGCGCCCGGTCCGGCGGACGGCGTGGTGCCGTGGGTGCTCTCGGCCCGGAGCGCCGAGGCGTTGCGGGAGCAGGCCGAGCGGCTCCGCTCGGGCGTGACCGGACTGCACCCCGTGGACGTCGGTCTCTCCCTCGCCACGACGCGAGCGTCCTTCGACCACCGCGCGGTCGTCATCGCGGACGACCCGGAAACCCGGCTGACCGCTCTGACCGCTGTGGCCGAGGGCACACAGACGGCGGGAGCCCTCACCGGGACCGTCGCCAAGGGCCTGCTGGGCTTCCTGTTCTCGGGCCAGGGCTCACAACGCCTGCGCATGGGGCGGGAGTTGGCCGACCGGTTCCCGGTGTTCGCCGAGGCCTTGGAACAGGTGCTCGCGGAGTTCGCTCCGCAGGTCCGCGAGGTCCTGTTCGGTGAGGACGCGGACGCGCTGCACGAGACGGGGGTGACGCAGCCCGCGCTGTTCGCGGTCGAGGTGGCCCTGTTCCGTCTCCTGGAGTCGTGGGGTGTGCGCCCCGACCTGCTGGCGGGCCACTCGATCGGCGAGTTGGCCGCCGCGCACGTGTCGGGTGTGTGGTCGCTGGCGGACGCGGTGAAGGTGGTGTCGGCGCGTGCGGGTCTGATGCAGGCGCTGCCCGCAGGCGGTGCCATGGTGGCGATCCAGGCGACGGAGACCGAGGTCGCTGCGGACCTGCCGGAGACGGTGGGTATCGCGGCGGTCAACGGCCCCTCTTCGGTGGTGATTTCGGGTGTCGCCGCTGACGCGGAGGCGGTGGGTGAGCGGTGGCGTGCGGCGGGCCGCAAGGTCACCAAGCTCCGCGTCAGCCACGCCTTCCACTCGCCGCTGATGGACCCGATGCTGGATGACTTCCGCCGGGTGCTGGAGAGCGTGTCGTACGCGGCTCCGGAGATCCCGATCGTGTCGACCCTCACGGGCAGGGCGGCAAGCTCCGAGGAGTTGACGTCGCCGGAGTACTGGGTCCGGCACGTGCGGGAGTCCGTACGGTTCGCCGACGCCGTAAGTGCGCTGGTGGACGAGGGCGTGGGCACGTTCGTCGAGGTCGGCCCTGGCGGGACGCTGGCGGCCCTCGGACAGGACTCCGCACCGGAGGCCGGGTTCGTGCCGGTGCTGCGGGCCGACCGGGCCGAGGAGCCCGCGCTGGTGTCGGCCGTGGCACAGCTGTACACGCGGGGCGTACGGCTCGACTGGGAGGCCTTCTTCGCCGGTCGTGGTGGGCGGAGGGTGGACCTGCCGACGTACGCGTTCCAGCGGGAGCGTTTCTGGCTGGACGTGCTGCCGTCGGTGGGGGATGTGTCGGCGGCGGGTCTGGGGGCTGCGGAGCATCCGTTGCTGGGTGCGAGTGTCGCGCTGGCCGGTACGGATGGGGTGTTGCTGACGGGCCGGTTGTCGGTGCAGTCGCACCCGTGGCTGGCTGATCACGAGGTCATGGGTTCGGTGGTGCTGCCGGGTTCGGCCTTTGTGGAGCTGGCGGTGCGTGCGGGGGACCAGGTCGGGTGTGACCTGGTGGAGGAGCTGACGCTGGAGGCGCCTCTGGTGCTGCCCGGGGACGGCTCGGTGCGCGTGCAGGTGTGGGTCGGCGCCCAGGACGCCTCGGGCAGGCGCGATCTGACTCTCCACTCCAGCGCGGGCGAACCGGACGAGGGGCGTTCCTGGACCCGGCATGCCGTGGGCGTGCTGAGCGAGGGCGGGCGCCCCGCCGAGGCTTCCCTGGTCGCGTGGCCGCCTGCCGGGGCGGAAGCCGTGGACCTGGACGGGTTCTACGACCGCGTGGCCGGTCGCGGTGTGCACTACGGGCCGGTGTTCCAGGGGCTGCGGGCCGCGTGGCGCACGGGCGACGAGGTGTTCGCCGAGGTCGCACTGCCGGAGGACGCGGAGGCCGAGGGCTACGGTCTGCATCCGGCGCTCCTCGACGCGGCGCTGCACGTGGTGGGTGCGGCGGACGGCGACGGTGATCCGGCTCGGCTGCCGGTGTCGTGGTCGGGCGTGCGGCTGCACGCTGCGGGGGCGACGGCCCTTCGGGTGCGGTTGGCGCCCGCCGGGCCGGACGCGGTGTCGCTGACGGTCGCCGACGGGGCGGGCACTCCCGTCGCCGGAGTCGAATCGCTGGTGCTGGGCCCGGTGCCGGAGACGCTGACGCGGCAGGACCGGGACGCGCTGTTCGGCATCGACTGGGTGTCGGTACCCGCGTCTGACGGCGATGCTCCGAGGGTCGAGTGGTCGGATCTGGAGGCGTTGGCCGGGTCGCGGGATGGCGAGCTGCCGGACTTCGTTGTGCTGTCGTGCCCGGTGGACTCCGTGTCCGGTCCGGTGGTGGGTGCGCGTGAGGCGGCGTGCTGGGTGTTGAACGCGGTGCAGAGGTGGCTCGTCGACGAGCGGTTGGCGGCGGTGCGTCTGGTCCTCGTGACCAGGGGAGCTGTGAGCACCGTTCCTGATGAGGGTGTGGGGGATCTGGCGCAGGCCGCGGTGTGGGGTTTGGTGCGGTCGGCTCAGTCGGAGAACCCGGACCGGATCGTGTTGGTCGACCTCGACGACGAAGCGGCTTCGCTGGAGGTGCTGCCCGCCGCGCTGGCCACGGGGGAGCCGCAGCTCGCGGTGCGTTCCGGCGAGGCCCGGATGCCCCGGCTGGCCCGGGTCACGCAGCCCGTCGTGGACGACCCCGGCTTCGGTACGGGCACGGTCCTGGTGACCGGCGCGACGGGCACGCTGGGCGGCCTGGTCGCCCGGCACCTGGTCGCGGAGCGCGGCGTAGGGAGCTTGCTCCTGGTGAGCCGTCGTGGCGCGGCGGCCGAGGGCGCCGAGGAGCTGCGTAACGAACTCACCGCGCAGGGCGCCGAAGTCATGTTCGCGGCCTGTGACGTCGCGGATCGCGATGCGGTGGCGGCTCTGCTGGCCGAGTACCAGGTCTCTGCCGTGGTGCACACGGCGGGCGTGCTGGACGACGGTGTGATCGGCTCGCTGACGCCGGAGCGGATCGACACGGTGTTCCGGCCGAAGGCCGACGCGGCCTGGCACCTGCACGAACTGACCGCAGGCCTGGGCCTCTCCGCGTTCGTCCTCTTCTCCTCCGCGGCCGGTGTGTTCGGTGGCCCGGGGCAGGGCAACTACGCGGCCGCCAACTCCTTCCTGGACGCGCTCGCCGAGCACCGCCGCGCCCAGGGCCTGCCCGCGACCTCCCTCGCCTGGGGCCTGTGGGACACGGCCGACGGCATGGCGGGCGGCCTCGACGACGGCGACGTGCGACGCATGGCGAGGAGCGGAGTGCTGCCACTCGGCGTGGCCGAGGGCCTGACCCTGTTCGACGCGGCGGGCTCCACCGGACGGGCCCTCCTCGCGCCGGTGCCGCTGGACCTGCCGGTGCTGCACCGCCAGGCGCGTACCCAGCCGGTGCCGCACCTCCTGCGCGGCCTCGTACGCGGCACGGCACGCAGGACCGCCGCACCCGAGGCCGCCCGCTCCGCGCTCGCACAGTCCCTCGCGGGCCTCACCGCAGCCGAGCGGGACAACGCCCTGCTCGACCTGGTGCTCGGCCACGTGGCCGCCGTGCTCGGGCACAGCTCCGCCCAGGCGATCGCGCCCGAACGTGCCTTCAAGGAGCTCGGCTTCGACTCGCTCAGCTCCGTCGAGCTGCGCAACCGCCTCGGCGCGGCGACGGAGCTGGCCCTGCCCGCCACACTGGTCTTCGACTACCCGACGCCTGCCGCCCTCGCGGCACATCTGGGTGCCGAGCTCCTGGGCGGAGTCGTCGACGTCGTGTCCGGCGGGCCGGCGGCGCCGGGCGTGACCGACGAGCCGATCGCGATCATCGCGATGAGCTGCCGTTTCCCCGGCGGGGTCGAGTCCCCGGAGGACCTGTGGCGCCTGATCGCCGAGGGCGGCGACGCCGTGACGGAGTTCCCGTCCGACCGTGGCTGGGACCTGGAGGCGCTCTACGACCCCGACCCCGACGGCACGGGAACGTCGTACTCCCGCATGGGTGCCTTCCTCGACCGCGTCGCGGACTTCGACCCGGCGTTCTTCGGGATCTCCCCGCGTGAGGCCCTGGCGATGGACCCCCAGCAGCGACTGCTCCTGGAGACGTCGTGGGAGGCCTTCGAGCGGGCCGGGATCGACCCGAACGCACTGCGGGGCAGCCGCTCGGGTGTGTTCGTCGGTACGAACGGCCAGGACTACGCGGCGTTGCTGATGGCCGCGCGGGAGACCGTCGAGGGCTACGCCGGTACGGGCATCTCGGCGAGCGTCATCTCCGGCCGCCTCTCCTACACCTTCGGTTTCGAGGGCCCCGCCGTCACGGTGGACACGGCGTGCTCGTCCTCCCTCGTCGCGCTCCATCTCGCGACTCAGGCGCTCCGGTCGGGCGAGTGCGAACTGGCACTGGTCGGCGGTGTGACGGTGATGTCGACGCCGGGTGCCTTCATCGAGTTCAGCCGTCAGCGGGGGCTTTCGGTGGACGGCCGGTGCAAGGCGTTCTCCGACGACGCGGACGGCACCGGCTGGGGCGAGGGCGTCGGCATGCTGGTCGTGGAGCGCCTGTCGGACGCGCAGCGCAACGGTCACCAGGTGCTCGCCGTCGTACGCGGTTCCGCGGTGAACCAGGACGGCGCGTCCAACGGCCTGACCGCTCCCAACGGCCCCTCCCAGCAGCGCGTCATCCGTCAGGCGCTGGCGAGTGCGGGTCTGTCTCCGTCCGATGTGGATGCGGTGGAGGCGCATGGCACGGGTACGAAGTTGGGTGACCCGATTGAGGCGCAGGCGCTGCTTGCGACTTATGGCCAGGACCGTCCTGCTGACCGGCCGTTGTGGTTGGGGTCGGTGAAGTCGAACATCGGTCACACGCAGGCTGCCGCTGGTGTGGCGGGTGTGATGAAGATGGTGCTGGCGATGCGTCATGGTGTGCTGCCGCGCACGCTGCATGTGGATGAGCCGTCCTCGCATGTGGACTGGTCGGCGGGTGCGGTGGAGTTGTTGACGGGTGAGCGTGCGTGGCCGGTGGTGGATCGGCCGTGGCGGGCTGGTGTGTCGTCGTTCGGGTTCAGTGGTACGAACGCGCACGCCGTCATCGAGCAGGCCCCAGTCACTGAGGGGGAGGAAGCTCCGGAGCCGCTGCCCGAGGGTGCGGTGGTGCCGTGGGTGTTGTCGGCCAAGAGCCCGGTAGCCCTGCGGGAGCAGGCCGCGCGGCTGAAGTCCTTTGTGGAGGCGTCGTCGGGCCTGTCGGCGGCGGACGTGGGCCGCGCGCTGGTGTTCTCGCGGGCGGCGCTGGAGCACCGCGCGGTGGTGGTCGCTGCGGACCGGCCGGATTTCCTGGCCGCGCTGGAGGCCGTGGCCGAGGGGCGGACGACCGGTGCTGCGGTTGCGGGCGTCGGCGACGAGCCCGGCCGGGTGGGCTTCCTGTTCTCGGGCCAGGGGTCGCAGCGCCTGGGCATGGGCCGTGAACTTGCGGGCAGATTCCCGGTGTTCGCCGAGGCCCTCGACGAGGTCCTGGCGCTCCTGGATCCCGAGGTCCGCGAGGTCTTGTTCGGTGAGGACGCGGCTGCCCTGAACGAGACGGGGGTGACGCAGCCTGCGTTGTTCGCGGTCGAGGTGGCGCTGTTCCGTCTCCTGGAGTCGTGGGGGGTGCGCCCGGATGTGCTGGCGGGTCACTCCATTGGCGAGTTGGCCGCCGCGCACATTGCGGGTGTGTGGTCGCTGGCGGATGCGGTGAAGGTGGTGTCGGCGCGTGCGGGTCTGATGCAGGCGCTGCCGTCGGGTGGTGCGATGGTGGCGATCCAGGCGACCGAGGAAGAGGTTGCCTCGGACCTGCCGGAGACGGTGGGTGTCGCGGCGGTCAACGGACCTTCTTCGGTGGTGATTTCGGGTGTCGTCGCTGACGCGGAGGCGGTGGGCGAGCGCTGGCGTGCGGCGGGCCGCAAGGTCACCCGGCTCACGGTCAGCCACGCGTTCCACTCGCCGCTGATGGACCCGATGCTGGATGAGTTCCGCCGCGTGCTGGAGAGCGTCTCGTACGAAGCGCCCGCGATTCCGCTCGTTTCGACGCTCACGGGTGCGCGGGTGAGCGCTGAGGACCTCGCCTCGCCGGAGTACTGGGTCCGGCACGTGCGGGAGTCGGTGCGGTTCGCCGACGCGGTCAGCGTGTTGGTGGACGAGGGTGTGGGCACGTTCGTCGAGGTCGGGCCTGGTGGGACGCTGTCGGCCCTGGGGCGGGAGTCCGCGCCGGAGGCCGGGTTCGTACCGGTGCTGCGTGGCGATCGTCCTGAGGAGTCCGCGCTGGTGTCGGCGGTGGCTCAGCTGTGCGCCCGGGGCGTGCGGGTGGACTGGGAGGTGTTCTTCGCCGGTCGTGGTGGGCGGAGGGTGGACCTGCCGACGTACGCGTTCCAGCGGGAGCGTTTCTGGCTGGACGTGCTGCCGTCGGTGGGGGATGTGTCGGCGGCGGGTCTGGGTGCTGCGGAGCATCCGTTGCTGGGTGCGAGTGTCGCGCTGGCCGGGACGGATGGTGTGTTGCTGACGGGCCGGTTGTCGGTGCAGTCGCACCCGTGGCTGGCTGATCACGAGGTCATGGGTTCGGTGGTGCTTCCGGGTTCGGCCTTTGTGGAGCTGGCGGTGCGTGCGGGGGACCAGGTCGGGTGTGACCTGGTGGAGGAGCTGACGCTGGAGGCGCCTCTCCTGCTGCCCGGGGACGGCTCGGTGCGCGTGCAGGTGTGGGTCGGCGCCCAGGACGCTGCGGGCAGGCGCGAGTTGACCCTCTACTCCAGCACCGGCGAGGTGGACGAGGCGCGCGCGTGGACCCGGCATGCCAGCGGCGTGCTGCGTGAGGGTCGGCCTGCCGACGGGGTCTCCCTGGCCGCGTGGCCGCCCGCCGGGGCGGAGGCCGTGGACCTGGACGGGTTCTACGAGGCCATGGCCGACGGTGGCTTCGGCTACGGACCGGTGTTCCAGGGGCTGCGGGCCGCGTGGCGCGCGGGCGACGAGGTGTTCGCCGAAGTCGCGCTGCCGGAAGAGGGCGTGAAGACGGAGGGCTACGGTCTGCATCCGGCGCTTCTTGATGCGGCGCTGCATGCCATCGGGTTGATGGGTGAGGCCGATGGGGCGGGCAGGCTGCCGTTCTCGTGGTCGGGTGTGCGCCTGCACGCTGCGGGGGCGACCGTGCTGCGGGTGCGGCTGACGCCCGCCCGGGCAGACGGGGTGTCGCTGGCGATCGCTGATGGGGCGGGTGCTCCCGTGGCCACGGTCGGCTCGCTGGTCCTGCGCCCGGCCGCGCCCGACGAGGCCGTGCGCAACGAGCCGAGCGACGCGTTGTTCGGCGTCGGCTGGACGCCGGTCGCCCTGCCCGACGGAGACGTACCGACGACTCAGTGGTCCGATCTGGAGACACTGGCTCAGCCACAGGACGGCGAGCTGTCGGACTTCGTTGTGCTGTCGTGCCCGGTGGACTCCGTTTCCGGTCCGGTGGTGGGTGCGCGTGAGGCCGCGTGCTGGGCGTTGAACGTGGTGCAGAGGTGGCTCGTCGACGAGCGGTTGGCGGCGGTGCGTCTGGTCCTCGTGACCAGGGGAGCTGTGAGCACCGTTCCTGATGAGGGTGTGGGGGATCTGGCGCAGGCCGCGGTGTGGGGTCTGGTGCGGTCGGCTCAGTCGGAGAATCCCGACCGGATCGTGCTGGTCGACCTGGATGATGAGGCGGCTTCGCTGGAGGTGCTGCCTTCGGTGCTGGCCACGGGGGAGCCGCAGCTCGCGGTGCGTTCCGGCGAGGCCCGTGCACCTCGCCTGGTCAGGGCGGCGCAGTCCGCGGTGGACGACCCGGGCTTCGGTACGGGCACGGTCCTGGTGACCGGCGTGACGGGCACGCTGGGCGGTCTGGTCGCCCGCCACCTGGTCGCGGAGCGCGGCGTACGGAGCCTCCTCCTGGTGAGCGGACCTGACGCGGCCACCGAGGACCTGCGCGACGAACTCACCGCGCAGGGCGCCGAAGTCGTGCTCGCCGCCTGCGACGTAGCGGACCGCGATGCGGTGGCGGCCCTGCTCGCCGGGCACCAGGTCTCTGCCGTGGTGCACACGGCGGGCGTGGTGGACGACGGCACGATCGCCTCGCTGACGCCGGAGCGGATCGACGCGGTGTTCCGGCCGAAGGCCGACGCGGCCTGGCACCTGCACGAACTGACCTCCGGTCTGGAGCTGTCGGCGTTCGTGCTCTTCTCCTCGGCCTCGGGCGTCTTCGGAACCGGCCAGGGCAACCACGCGGCGGCCAGCACCTTCCTGGACGCGCTCGCCGAGCACCGGCGTGCCCAGGGCCTGCCCGCGACCTCCCTCGCCTGGGGCCCGTGGGTCGCCCAGGGTGGTACGGGCGAGAGCCCCGACGGCGCCGACGTACGACCGGCGGTCAACGGCGCTCTCCCGATCGGCCCGGCGGAGGGCCTGGCCCTGTTCGACGCGGCGGGCTCCACCGGACGGGCCACGGTGGCTCCGATGCCGCTGGACCTCCCGGCCCTGCGCCGCCAGGCGCGTACCCAGCCGGTGCCGCACCTCCTGCGCGGTCTCGTACGCGGCACGGCACGCAGGACCGCCGCACCCGAGGCCGCCCGCTCCGCGCTCGCACAGTCCCTCGCGGGCCTCACCGAAGCCGAGCGGGAGAAGGCGCTCCTCGACCTGGTGCTCGGCCACGTGGCCGCCGTGCTGGGCCACGGCTCCTCCCAAGTCATCGCCCCCGAGCGGGCGTTCAAGGAGCTCGGCTTCGACTCGCTGACCGCCGTCGAGTTCCGGGACCGGCTCAACACGGCCACCGAGCTGCGGCTGCCCGCCACGCTCGTCTTCGACCACCCGACCCCCGCCGCGCTCGTGGCGTTCATCGGCGCCGAGCTGGCGGGCACGCCCGTCGCGGCGGCGCCCGCCCACGCGGTCGCGGACGTGACGGACGAGCCGATCGCGATCGTCGGCATGAGCTGCCGCTACCCCGGCGGGGTCGACTCGCCCGAGGACCTGTGGCGGCTCGTCCTGGACGGCACCGACGCCATCAGCGAGTTCCCCGGCAACCGCGGCTGGGACCTGGACGCGCTGTACGACCCGGACCCCGACCACCTGGGCACCACGTACACCCGCGAGGGCGGCTTCCTGCACGACGTCGACCAGTTCGACTCGGCGTTCTTCGGGATCTCGCCGCGCGAGGCCCTGGCGATGGACCCGCAGCAGCGGCTGCTCCTCGAAACCTCCTGGGAGGCCTTCGAGCGGGCCGGGATCGACCCGAACTCGGTGCGGGGGCGCGACATCGGCGTCTTCGCGGGCACCAGCATCCAGGACTACGTCACGGCGCTGGTGGTGAGCGGGGAGAGCGTCGAGGGGTACATCGGCACGGGCAACGCGGCGAGCGTCATGGCCGGCCGGCTGTCCTACACCTTCGGCCTGGAGGGCCCCGCGGTGACGGTGGACACCGCGTGCTCGTCGTCGCTCGTGGCCCTGCACCTGGCCGCGCAGGCGCTGCGCCAGGGGGAGTGCGCGATGGCCCTCGCGGGCGGCGTCGCGGTGATGTCGACGCCGGGCGCGTTCCTGGACTTCAGCCGCCAGCGCGGCCTGTCCGCCGACGGCCGGTGCAAGCCGTTCTCGTCGGACGCGGACGGCACAGGCTGGGGCGAGGGCGTCGGCATGCTCGTCCTTGAGCGGCTCTCCGACGCCCGGCGCAACGGCCACCAGGTGCTCGCCGTCGTACGCGGTTCCGCGGTGAACCAGGACGGCGCGTCCAACGGCCTGACCGCCCCGAACGGTCCGGCGCAGCAGCGCGTGATCCGGCAGGCCCTGGCGAGCGCGGGCCTGACCGCGTCCGACGTGGACGTCATGGAGGCCCACGGCACCGGCACGATGCTGGGCGACCCGATCGAGGCGCAGGCGATCCTCGCCACCTACGGCCAGGACCGGCCCGAGGACCGGCCGCTGTGGCTGGGGTCGCTGAAGTCGAACATCGGCCACACCCAGGCCGCCGCCGGTGTCGGCGGCATCATCAAAATGGTCATGGCGATGCGCCACGGCGTCCTGCCGAAGACGCTGCACGTCGCCGAGCCCACCCCGCAGGTCGACTGGTCGACCGGAGACGTGGAGCTCCTCACCGAGGCCCGCCCCTGGCCGGACGCCGCGAGGCCGCGCCGGTTCGGCGTGTCCTCCTTCGGGTTCAGCGGCACCAACGCGCACGCCGTGATCGAGCAGGCGCCCGTCACGGAGGCCCCCGCGCCCGGCACGTCGGCGAGCGGGCCCGCGCCGGACACGTCCGCGCTGCCGGTGCTCCTCTCCGGGCGGGGCGACGACGCGCTGCGGGCGCAGGCCGACCGGCTGCGCGCCCACCTCGTGGCGCACCCGGAGCTGGACCTGCCCGACGTCGCCACCACGCTCGCGGGGTCCCGGGCCGCCCTCGACCACCGGGCGGTCGTCGTCGGGCAGGACCGCGAAGGCCTGCTCACGGCCCTCAAGGCGCTCGCCGACGGGCGGGCCGCGAGCGGCCTGGTCTCCGGCGTCGCGGCGGGACGCCGCCTGGCGTTCCTGTTCGCCGGACAGGGCGCGCAGCGCCTCGGCATGGGACGCGAACTGTACGGGCGCTTCCCGGTGTTCGCCGACGCGCTCGACGAGGTCCGCCGCCACCTCGACGCGCACTCCGAACGGCCCCTCCTGGAGGTCCTGTTCGGCGACGACGCCGACGCGCTGAACGAGACCGGGGTGACGCAGCCCGCGCTGTTCGCGGTCGAAGTGGCGCTGTTCCGCCTCCTGGAGTCCTGGGGGGTGCGCCCCGACCTGCTTGCGGGGCACTCCATCGGCGAGCTGGCCGCCGCCCACGTGGCAGGCGTGTGGTCACTGGCGGACGCCGCCGCCGTGGTGTCGGCCCGGGGCCGTCTCATGCAGGCGTTGCCCGCGGGCGGCGCGATGATCGCGGTCCAGGCGACCGAGGCCGAAGTCGCGGCGGACCTGCCCGGGACCGTGGGCATCGCCGCGGTGAACGGGCCGACGTCGGTGGTGATTTCCGGAGTCGCCGCCGACGCGGAGGCGGTGGGCGAGCGGTGGCGTGCGGCGGGGCGCAAGGTGACCCGGCTCAAGGTCAGCCACGCGTTCCACTCGCCGCTCATGGAACCGATGCTCGACGACTTCCGCCGCGTCCTGGAAGGCGTGGACTTCCAGGCGCCGACGATGCCGATCGTGTCCACGCTGACGGGCGGCCAGGCCACCGCGGCGGAACTGGGATCCGTGGAGTACTGGGTGCGGCACGTACGGGAGTCCGTGCGGTTCGCCGACGCCGTCGGCACGCTGCGGGCGCAGGGCGCGGACGTGTTCCTGGAGATCGGTCCCGGCGGGGTGCTCACGGCCCTCGGCCAGGAGACCGCGGCCGACGCCGTGTTCGTGCCCGCGCTGCGGAGCGACCGGCCCGAGGCGGCCGAGCTGGTGATGGCTGTGGGCAGGCTGCACGTGCTCGGCACCGCCGTCGACTGGGCCGAACTGACCGCCGACGGCACGCACGTCGACCTGCCCACCTACGCCTTCCGGCGCCGGCGGTTCTGGCCCGCCCCGGCCGCCGCACCTTCGGGGGACGTCACCGGTTCCGTCGACTCGCGGTTCTGGGCCGCCGTGGCGGACGGAGACCTCGGTGAGCTCGCGGACGAGCTGGCCGTCTCCCCCGACGACCCGATCGGGGACGTGCTGCCCCGGCTCTCGTCGTGGCGGCGCGAGCAGGCCGAGAGCTCCGCGGTCGACCGGATGCGCTACCGCGTCGCCTGGCGGCCGGTGAGCGAGCCCACCGCGGCGCTCACGGGCACCTGGCTCCTGGTCAGCCGGGACGGCACCGGTGAGGAACCCGTCGCCGCCGCGCTGAGCAGGCACGGCGCGAAGGTCCTTCCGGTCAGGACCGGCGAGGCCGTGGACCGGGCCTCCCTCGCGGCCCGGACGGCGACCGGCGAACCCGTCGCGGGCGTCCTGTCGCTGTTCGCGCTCGACCCCGCGCTGCCCTCCGGCGGCCTCGCCGCGACCCTCGCCCTGGTCCAGGCCCTCGGCGACACCGGCCTCGCCGCGCCCCTGTGGTGCGCGACGCGGGGCGGGGCCGCGACGGGCACCTCCGACACGTCCGTCCGGCCCGACCAGGCGATGGTGTGGGGGCTCGGCCGGGTCGTCGGCCTGGAACACCCCGAGCGCTGGGGCGGCCTGGTCGACCTGCCCGACACCCTGGACGAGCGCGCCGGCGCCCGCCTCGCGGGCGTCCTGTCCGGCGGGACCGGGGAGGACCAGGTCGCGCTGCGCGCGGGCGGAGTGGTGGCCCGCAGGATCGTGCGGGCCACCGCCGGGCGCGCCAAGGACTGGGCGCCCACCGGCACCGTCCTGGTCACCGGCGGCACCGGCGCCCTCGGCGCGCACATCGCCAAGTGGCTGATCGCGCAGGGCGCCGAGCACCTGCTCCTGACCAGCAGGCGCGGGCCGAAGGCCGACGGAGCCGAGGAACTGCGCGCGGAACTGACCGCGCTGGGCGCCCGCGTCACGATCGCCGCGTGCGACGTGGCCGACCGGGACGCGCTGGCGGACCTGCTGGCCTCGGTGCCCGCCGAGTACCCGCTCACCGGGGTCGTGCACGCGGCGGGCGTCCTGGACGACGGCGTCCTGTCCGCGCTCACCGAGGACCGCCTGCACGCCGTGCTGCGGCCGAAGGTCGACGCCGCCGTCAACCTGGACGAACTGACCCGGGCGCACGACCTGTCGACGTTCGTCATGTTCTCCTCGACGTCCGGCGCGCTCGGCGGCCCCGGGCAGGCCAACTACGCGGCCGCCAACACCTTCCTGGAGGCGCTCGCGGACCGGCGCGCGGCCGCGGGCCTGCCCGCCACCGCCGTCGCCTGGGGGCCGTGGGGCGGCGGCGGCATGGCCGAGGGGCCGCTCGGCGACCAGCTGCGCCGCCGCGGCATGCCCCCGATGGAGCCCGGACAGGCCATCGCCGCCCTCGACCGGGCCGTCCGCCAGGGCGACCCGACGGCGATGGTGGCGGACATCGACTGGGACGTCTTCGCCGCGGGCTTCACGTCGGTGCGGCCGAGCCCGCTCCTCGCGGAACTGTCCGGCGGGCAGCGCGACCGGGCCACCGCCGAGACGGCCGCGCCCGTCGACACGGCGGCCCGGCTCACCGCCCTTTCCGGCCCCGAGCGCGAGCGCGCCGTCCTCGACCTGGTACGGGAGCAGGCCGCCGCCGTCCTCGGCCACGACGGCACCAAACTGGTGGAGCCCGGCCGGGCCTTCCAGGAGCTGGGCTTCGACTCGCTCACCGCGGTCGAGTTCCGCAACCTCCTCAACTCCCACACCGGTCTGAGCCTGCCCGCGACGCTCATCTTCGATCACCCCACGCCGTCCGCGCTCGCCGCGCACGTCCTCGACGAACTGCCGGGCGGCGGGGCGCCGACCATCGACGCCGAGCTGGACCGCCTGGAGTCCGCACTGTCCCTCCTGACGCCGGACGACGAGCAGAACGCCGCCGTCAGCGCCCGCCTCCGCGCGCTGCTGTCCATGTGGGACGAGGCGCACACCCGCACGGAACCCGCCGAGTCCGCCACGGACGCGCGCACGGCCACGGCGGACGAGCTGCTCTCGCTGCTCGACGAACAACTCGGTAGGTCCTGAGCTGATGAACACACCTGAAGGGTCCGAACACATGTCCAACGAGGAGAAGTACCTCGACTACCTCCGGCGGGCCTCCGTGGACCTCCAGGAGGTGCGCGGCAAGCTGCGCGAGGCCGAGGAGCGCGAGGCCGAGCCGATCGCGATCGTCGGCATGAGCTGCCGGTTCCCCGGCGGCGTGCGGTCGCCGGAGGACCTGTGGCGCCTCCTCCTCGACGGCCGCGACGCCGTCTCCGCGTTCCCCACCGACCGCGGCTGGGACCTGGAGTCCCTCTTCGACGACGACCCCGACCGGCAGGGGACCTGCTACACCCGCGAGGGCGCGTTCCTCCACGACGCGGCGGACTTCGACCCCGGCTTCTTCGGCATCTCGCCGCGCGAGGCAGCGGCGATGGACCCGCAGCAGCGGCTGCTCCTCGAAACCTCCTGGGAGGCGTTCGAACGGGCCGGGATCGACCCGAACGCGCTGCGGGGCAGCCGCTCGGGCGTGTTCGTCGGCACCAACGGCCAGGACTACCTGGCCCGCATGGCGACCGGCGCCCCGGAGGGCTACGAGGGCTACCTCGGCACGGGCAACGCGGCGAGCGTCCTGTCGGGCCGCGTCGCCTACAGCTTCGGCTTCGAAGGCCCCGCGCTGACCATCGACACCGCCTGCTCGTCGTCCCTGGTCGCCCTGCACCTCGCGGTGCACGCCCTGCGGCACGGCGAGTGCCCGCTCGCCCTCGCGGGCGGCGTCACCGTGATGTCGACGCCGGGCGTGTTCATCGACTTCAGCCGCCAGCGGGGCCTGGCCGCGGACGGCCGCGTCAAGGCGTTCGCCGACGGCGCCGACGGCACCGGATGGGGCGAGGGCGTCGGCCTGCTGCTCCTGGAGCGCCTCTCGGACGCCCGGCGCAACGGCCACCAGGTGCTCGCCGTGATCCGCGGCTCGGCCGTCAACCAGGACGGCGCGTCCAACGGCCTGACCGCCCCGAACGGCCCCTCGCAGCAGCGCGTCATCCGTCAGGCGCTCGCGGGCGCGCGGCTCTCCGCGGCACAGGTGGACGCGGTCGAGGCCCACGGCACGGGCACCAAGCTCGGCGACCCGATCGAGGCCCAGGCGCTCCTGGCCACCTACGGCCAGGGCCGCCCCGCGGGGCGCCCCCTGTGGCTCGGCTCGATCAAGTCGAACATCGGCCACACCCAGGCCGCCGCCGGTGTCGCCGGTGTCATCAAGATGGTCATGGCGATGCGCCACGGCGTCCTGCCGCGCACCCTGCACGTGGACGAGCCGTCCTCGCACGTCAACTGGTCCGCCGGTGCGGTGGAACTCCTGACGGAGTCCCGGCCGTGGCCGGAGACGGAGCAGCCGTGGCGCGCCGGTGTGTCCTCGTTCGGCGTGAGCGGCACCAACGCCCACGTCATCGTGGAGCAGGCCCCCGAGGCGGAACAGGGGACCGCCTCGGAGCCCGCGTACGGCGGCGGGCCGGTGCCGTGGGTCCTCTCGGCCCGGAGCGCGGAGGCGCTCCGGGCGCAGGCCGCGCTGCTCCGCTCCTTCGTGGAGGCGTCGGCTGAGCTGTCCCCGGCGGACGTGGGGCGTTCGCTGGTGTCCTCGCGTGCGGTGTTGGAGCACCGCGCGGTGGTGGTCGGCGCCGAGCGGAACGAACTGCTCGCCGCACTGGAGGCGCTGGCCGAGGGCCGGACGCCCGGTGGTGTGGTCTCGGGCGTGGCGGACGAGCCCGGCCGGGTGGGCTTCCTGTTCTCCGGGCAGGGCTCGCAGCGCCTGGGCATGGGCCGTGAACTGGCGGGCCGGTACCCGGTGTTCGCCGAGGCCCTGGACCAGGTGCTCGCGGAGTTCGACCCGTCCGTGCGCGAGGTGTTACTCGGCGACGACGTCGAGGCGTTGAACCAGACCGGAGTGACCCAGCCCGCCCTGTTCGCGGTCGAGGTGGCGCTGTTCCGTCTCCTTGAGTCGTGGGGGATCCGCCCCGACGTCCTGGCCGGTCACTCCATCGGTGAACTCGCTGCCGCGCACGTATCGGGTGTGTGGTCGCTGGCGGACGCGGTGAAGGTGGTGTCGGCGCGTGCGGGGCTGATGCAGGCGCTACCCGCAGGCGGTGCGATGGTGGCGATCCAGGCGACCGAGGAAGAGGTCGCTGCGGACCTGCCGGAGACCGTAGGCATCGCGGCAGTCAACGGCCCGTCCTCCGTGGTGATTTCGGGTGTCGCCGCTGACGCGGAAGCGGTGGGCGAGCGCTGGCGCGAAGCGGGCCGCAAGGTCACCCGGCTCAAGGTCAGCCACGCGTTCCACTCGCCGCTGATGGATCCGATGCTGGATGAGTTCCGTACGGTCCTGGACGGCGTATCGTACGAGGCGCCCGCGATCCCGATCGTCTCGACCCTCACCGGCGCGCGGGCGAGCGCTGAGGACTTGGCGTCGCCGGAGTACTGGGTCCGGCACGTCCGCGAGTCGGTGCGGTTCGCCGACGCCGTCGGTACGTTGGCCGGAGACGGCGTCGGTACGTTCGTCGAGGTCGGCCCCGGCGGGACGCTGTCGGCCCTGGGGCGGGAGTCCGCGCCGGAGGCCGCCTTCGTGCCGGTGCTGCGCGGCGACCGGCCCGAAGCCCTGGCCGTCACGACGGCCGCCGGGCAGCTCCACGTGCGTGGTGCCCGGGTGGACTGGGAGGTCTTCTTCACCGGTCGCGGCACGCGGCCCGTGGACCTCCCGACGTACGCCTTCCAGCGAGAGCGGTACTGGCTGGACGCCGTGCCCGCCGATGCGGCCGTGGAGGCGCTGTCCCCGGTGGAGGCGCGGTTCTGGGGCGTCGTCGAGGACGGCGACATCGCCGATCTCGCCCGTACGCTGGACGTGTCGTCCGACGCCCCGCTGAGCGCGGTCCTTCCCCGGCTCTCCGCGTGGCGCAGGGAGCAGCAGGGGCGGACCGCCGTGGAGGGCTGGCGGTACCGCGTCGAGTGGCGGCCGGTGGCCGCCGCCTCCCGGCACCTCGACGGTACGTGGCTGGTCGTGGCGCCGACGGGCGAGGACCGGGCCGAGTGGGTGCGGGACGCGCTGGCCCGCAACGGCGCCGAGGCGCGCGTCCTGCGCGTGGACCCGGAGGCCGTCGACTGGGCGGAGCGCCTCGCCGAGGCGCCCGCGGTGAGCGGGGTGGTCTCGCTCCTCGCGCTCGCTGACGCGGGCGCGTCGGTGGTGCCCGCGGGCGTCGGCGCCACGGTCGGGCTGCTGCGGGCGCTCGGTGCCGACGGAGCCCCGGCTCCGCTGTGGTGCGTCACGTCGGGCGCGGTGGCGGCGGACCCGGCCGACACCGTGGCCGGGTTCGAGCAGTCGATGGTGTGGGGCCTTGGCCGGGCGGCCGCGTTGGAGGAGCCCGGTCGCTGGGGCGGCCTCGTCGACGTACCGGAGGCACTCGACGAGTCGGCCGGTGACCTGCTGGCCTCGGTGCTCGCCGGCACGGGCGGGGAGGACCAGGTCGCCGTGCGGGGCGACGGGATCCTCGGCCGCAGGCTGGTGCCCGCGCCGCTGGGCCAGGCGTCCGGGGCGGGCTGGACGCCGCGCGGGACGGTCCTCGTCACCGGCGGCCTCGGCGCCCTGGGCGGGCACGTGGCGCGCTGGCTGGCGGCCCACGGCGCCGAGCACCTGGTGCTCGCGAGCCGCCGCGGCGCCGAGGCCGAGGGCGCCGCGGAGCTGGAAGCCGCCCTCGTGGAGTCGGGCGCGCGGGTGACGTTCGCCGCCTGCGACATGACGGACCGCGCGTCGGTGGCGGCGCTGCTGGCCGGTGTTCCCGCGCTCGACGCGGTCGTGCACGCGGCGGGCATCGAGCGCTCCGCCCTCCTCGCGGACGTCGACCCGGCCGACCCGGGCGGGTTCGCCGACGTGCTGGCGGCCAAGGCCGTCGGCGCCAGGCACCTGCACGAACTGCTCGCGGACACGCCGCTGGACGCGTTCGTGCTGTTCTCGTCGATCTCCGGCGTGTGGGGCAGCGGCGCCCAGGCCGCCTACGGCGCGGCGAACGCCTACCTGGACGCGCTGGCCGAGCACCGCAGGGCCACGGGTCTGCCCGCCACGGCGGTGGCCTGGGGCCCGTGGGCCGACGGCGGCATGGTCGCCAACGCGGGCCGGGACGCCGCCGCGCAGCTGCGGCGCCGGGGCCTGCCGTCGATGGCCCCGGCCGTCGCGATCGTGGGCCTGGCCACGGCCCTCGAAAGCGGTGACGGGAACGTCGCCATCGCCGACGTGGACTGGGAGCGGTTCGCGGGCACGTTCATGGCGCAGCGCCCGAGCCCCCTCCTGAGCGAACTGCCGCAGGTGCGGGCCGCGTTCGAGACCGCCGCGGTGGAACAGGGCTCGTCGGCCCTGGCGCAGCGGCTCGCCGGTCTCGACGAGGCCGAGCAGGAGCGGCAGCTCACCGACCTCGTCCGCTACGAGGCGGCCGCCGTCCTCGGGCACGCCTCCGGCGACGCGCTCCCCGCGACGCGCGCCTTCAGGGAGCTGGGCTTCGACTCGCTCACGGCGGTGGAGCTGCGCGCCCGGCTCAACGAGGTCACCGGGGCCGCCCTGCCCACGACCCTCGTCTTCGACTACCCGAACGCGGCCGCGCTGGCCGCCCATCTGCGGGACGAGCTCTGCGGCGCGGCCCCGGCCGCGCCCGCCCCGGTCACCGTGGCGGGCGTGTCCGACGAGCCGATCGCGATCGTCGGGATGGCGTGCCGGTTCCCCGGCGGCGTGACGAGCCCGGAGGACCTGTGGCGGGTGCTCCTGGCGGGCGGGGACGCGGTGTCGGACTTCCCGGCCGACCGCGGCTGGGACCTGGAGGGCCTCTACGACCCCGACCCGGACTCCGTGGGCACCTCCTACTCCCGGTCGGGCGCGTTCCTCTCCGGTGTGAGCGCCTTCGACGCGGGCTTCTTCGGGATCTCGCCGCGCGAAGCCCTCGCCATGGACCCGCAGCAGCGCCTCCTCCTCGAAACCTCCTGGGAGGCCTTCGAACGGGCGGGCATCGCCCCGGACTCCCTGCGCGGTGAACGGGTCGGCGTGTTCGTCGGCTCGAACATGCAGGACTACGGGTGGGTCCTCGCCGGTGCCACCGAGGACGTGGGCGGCTACGCCGCGACCGGCAACGCCGCCAGCGTCGCCTCGGGCCGCCTCTCGTACACCTTCGGCCTCGAAGGCCCCGCCGTCACGGTGGACACGGCGTGCTCGTCGTCCCTCGTGGCGCTGCACCTGGCGGTGCAGGCGCTGCACAAGGGCGAGTGCGCGATGGCCCTCGCGGGCGGCGTCACCGTGATGTCGACGCCCAGCTCGTTCATCGAGTTCAGCCGCCAGCGCGGCCTCGCCGAGGACGGCCGCTGCAAGGCCTTCGGCGCGGGCGCGGACGGCACAGGGTGGGGTGAGGGCGTCGGCATGCTGTTCGTGGAGCGCCTCTCGGACGCCCGGCGCAACGGCCACGAGGTGCTCGCCGTGATCCGTGGTTCGGCGGTGAACCAGGACGGCGCGTCCAACGGCCTGACCGCGCCCAACGGCCCCTCGCAGCAGCGCGTGATCCGTCAGGCCCTGGCGAGCGCGGGCCTGACCACCTCCGACGTGGACGCGGTCGAGGCCCACGGCACGGGCACCAAGCTCGGCGACCCGATCGAGGCCCAGGCGCTCCTGGCCACCTACGGCCAGGGCCGCCCCGAGGACCGCCCGCTGTGGCTGGGGTCGGTGAAGTCGAACATCGGTCACACCCAGGCCGCCGCCGGTGTCGCCGGTGTCATCAAGATGGTCATGGCGATGCGCCACGGCGTGCTGCCGCGCACCCTGCACGTGGACGAGCCGTCGCCGCACGTGGACTGGTCGGCGGGCGCGGTGGAACTGCTCGCCGACGACCGGCGGTGGCCCGCCGTCGACCGGCCGTGGCGCGCGGGCGTGTCCTCCTTCGGATTCAGCGGCACGAACGCGCACGTCATCGTGGAGCAGGCCCCCGAGGCGGAACAGGAGACCGCCTCGGAGCCCGCGTACGGCGGCGGACTGGTGCCGTGGGTCCTCTCGGCCCGGAGCGTGGAGGCGCTGCGGGACCAGGCGGCGCGGCTCCGGTCCTTCGTGGAGGCGTCGGCTGAGCTGTCCCCGGCGGATGTGGGGCGTTCGCTGGTGTCCTCGCGTGCGGTGTTGGAGCACCGCGCGGTGGTGGTCGGCGCCGAGCGCGACGAACTGCTGGCCGCGCTGGAGGCGCTGGCCGAGGGCCGGGTGTCCGGCGGCGTGGTCTCGGGCGTGGCGGACGAGCCCGGCCGGGTGGGCTTCCTGTTCTCCGGGCAGGGCTCGCAGCGCCTGGGCATGGGCCGTGAACTGGCCGACCAGTACCCGGTGTTCGCCGAAGCCCTCGACGAGGTCCTGGCGCTCCTGGATCCCGAGGTCCGCGCGGTCTTGTTCGGTGAGGACGCGGCAACCCTGAACGAGACGGGGGTGACGCAGCCTGCGTTGTTCGCGGTCGAGGTGGCGCTGTTCCGTCTTCTTGAGTCGTGGGGTGTACGTCCGGACGTACTGGCGGGTCACTCGATCGGTGAACTCGCCGCCGCGCACGTCGCGGGCGTGTGGTCGCTCGCGGACGCGGTGAAGGTGGTGTCTGCGCGTGCGGGTCTGATGCAGGCGCTGCCGTCGGGTGGTGCGATGGTGGCGATCCAGGCCACCGAGGAAGAGGTTGCCTCGGACCTGCCGGAGACGGTGGGTATCGCGGCGGTCAACGGGCCTTCCTCGGTGGTGATTTCGGGTGTCGCTGCTGACGCGGAGGCGGTGGGCGAGCGCTGGCGTGCGGCGGGCCGTAAGGTCACCCGGTTGAAGGTCAGTCATGCGTTCCACTCGCCGCTGATGGACCCGATGCTCGATGAGTTCCGCCGGGTGCTGGAGAGCGTGTCGTACGAGGCGCCCGCGATCCCGATCGTGTCGACGCTCACGGGCGCGCGGTCGAGCGCTGAGGAGTTGGCGTCGCCGGAGTACTGGGTCCGCCACGTACGGGAGTCCGTACGGTTCGCTGACGCCGTGAGCGCGCTGGCGGGCGAGGGTGTGGACACGTTCGTCGAGGTCGGCCCTGGCGGGACGCTGTCGGCGCTCGGTCAGGAGTCCGCGCCGGACGCGGCCTTCGTGCCGGTGCTGCGCGGCGACCGGCCCGAAGCGGTGGCCGTCACGGCGGCCGCCGGGCAGCTCCACATTCGTGGTGTCCGCGTCGACTGGGAGGTCTTCTTCACCGGCCGGGGCACGCGCCGCGTGGACCTGCCGACGTACGCGTTCCAGCGCGAGCGGTACTGGCCCGACGTGCTGCCTCTGTTCGGTGACGTATCGGCGGCCGGGCTCGGGGCGGCCGAGCACCCGCTCCTGGGGGCGAGCGTCGCCCTCGCCGGTACCGACGGGGCGCTCCTGACGGGCCGGTTGTCGGTCCGGACGCACCCGTGGCTGGCCGACCACGCGGTCATGGGCTCGGTGCTGCTGCCCGGTACGGCGTTCCTCGACCTGGCGATCCGCGCGGGGGACCAGGTCGGCTGCGACCTGGTGGAGGAACTGACGCTGGAGGCGCCGCTCGTACTGCCCGAGAGCGGTGCGGTACGGGTACAGGTGTGGGTCGGCGCCGAGGACGCGTCCGGCAGGCGCGAGCTGACCTTCCACTCCAGCACCGGCGACATGGACGAACGCGCGTGGACCCGGCACGCCACCGGTGTGCTGCGCGCGGGCGGCCGGTCCGAGGGCGACGCGCTGGCCGCCTGGCCGCCCGCCGGGGCCGAGGCCGTGGACCTGGACGGGTTCTACGAGGCCATGGCCGACGGAGGGTTCGGCTACGGCCCCGTGTTCCAGGGGCTGCGGGCCGCGTGGCGCGCGGGCGGCGAGGTCTTCGCCGAGGTCGCGCTGCCCGAGGGCGTCAAGGCGGACGGCTTCGGCCTGCACCCCGCGCTCCTCGACGCGGCGCTGCACGCCACCGGGTTCACGGGCGCGGCCGACGCCACCGGCAAGCTGCCGTTCTCCTGGTCCGGTGTGCGCCTGCACGCCGCCGGCGCCACGGCACTGCGGGTGCGCCTCGCGCCCACGGGCCCCAACGGGGTGTCCCTGACGGTCGCGGACGCCTCCGGCGCCCCGGTGGCCACCGTCGACTCCCTGGTGCTGCGCCCGGCCGCCCCGGTCCGGGCCGCCGCCGACGACCGCGACGACGCGCTGTTCGGCGTCGACTGGGTGCCGGTACCGCTGTCCGACGACGGGGCCCCGGCGGTGGAGTGGACCACCGACCTGGCGGACCTGGCGCGGTCGGCCGCGGCCGAACTGTCCGGCTTCGTCGCCCTGGCGTGCCCGGTCGCGGCCACCGAGGACCCGGCCGCCGGCGCGCACGAGGCCGCGGCCTGGGCCCTGGCCGCGGTGCGGACCTGGCTGGCCGACGAGCGGTTCGGCACGGCGCGCCTGGCCGTCGTGACGCGGCGCGCGGTCGCCCCCGCCGACGACGAGGACGTGCCGAACCTCGCGCACGCCACCGTCTGGGGCCTGCTGCGCTCCGCCCAGTCCGAGAACCCCGACCGGATCGTCCTGGTCGACCTCGACGAGGAGGCGGCCTCGGTCGACGCGCTGCCGTCGGCCCTCGCGACGGGCGAACCGCAGCTCGCCGTGCGCTCGGGGGCCGCGAGCGCCCCGCGCCTGGCCAGGGCGCGGCGGAACGTGGTGGACGACCCCGGCTTCGGCCCGGACGCGGTGCTCGTCACCGGCGCGACGGGCACCCTCGGCGGCCTGGTCGCCCGGCACCTGGTCGCGGAGCGCGGCGTGCGCAGTCTGCTCCTGGTCAGCAGGCGCGGCGCCGCCGCCCAGGGCGCCGAGGCGCTGCGCGAGGAACTCACCGCGCAGGGCGCCGACGTCGTCCTCGCGGCGTGCGACGTGGCCGACCGCGAGGCGCTGGCCGCGCTCCTGGCCCGGCACCGGGTGTCCGCCGTCGTCCACACCGCCGGTGTGCTCGACGACGCCACGATCGGCTCGCTGACGCCCGAGCGGATCGACGCGGTGTTCCGGCCGAAGGTCGACGCGGCCTGGCACCTGCACGACCTGACCCGGGACGCCGGCCTGTCGGCCTTCGTGGTGTTCTCCTCCGCCGCCGGTGTCTTCGGCGGCCCCGGCCAGGGCAACTACGCGGCGGCCAACACCTTCCTCGACGCCCTCGCCCAGCACCGGCGCGCCCAGGGCCTGCCCGCGACCTCCCTCGCCTGGGGCCTGTGGGACACGGCCGACGGCATGGCGGGCAGCCTCGACGACACCGACGTACGCCGCATCACCAGCGGCGGCGCCCTCCCGATCGGCCCGGCCGAGGGCCTGGCCCTGTTCGACGCCGCGGGCTCCACCGGGCGGGCGCTGCTCGCGCCCGTGCCGATGGACTTCGCCGTGCTGCGGCGGCAGGCACGCACCCAGCCCGTGTTCCACCTGCTGCGCGGCCTGGTGCGCAACACCGCGCGCAGGACCGCCGATCCCGCGAGCCGGTCCGCGCTCGCGCAGTCCCTCGCGGGCCTGACCGAGAGCGAGCGGGAGAAGGCGCTGCTCGACCTCGTCCGCACCCACGCGGCGGCGGTGCTCGGCCACAGCTCGGCCCACGCCGTCGAGCCCGACCGGGCCTTCCGGGAGCTGGGCTTCGACTCGCTCAGCTCCGTCGAGCTGCGCAACCACCTCAACGCGGCCACCGAGCTGCGGCTGCCCGCCACGCTCGTCTTCGACCACCCGAACCCCGCCGCGCTCGCCGCGTTCATCAGCGCCGAGCTCGCGGGCGCCCCGGCCGTGGCCGCGCCCGCGCCCACGGCGGTGGCGGTGACCGACGAGCCGATCGCCATCGTCGGCATGAGCTGCCGGTTCCCCGGCGGGGTCGGCTCCCCCGAGGACCTGTGGCGGCTCGTCCTCGACGGCACCGACGCCATCAGCGAGTTCCCCGCCAACCGGGGCTGGGACGTGGACGCCCTCTACGACCCGGACCCCGAACGCACCGGCACCTCGTACACCCGCGAGGGCGGCTTCCTGCACGACGCCGACCTGTTCGACCCGGCGTTCTTCGGCATCTCCCCCCGGGAGGCGCTGGCCATGGACCCGCAGCAGCGCCTCCTCCTCGAAACCTCCTGGGAGGCCTTCGAGAGGGCGGGCATCGACCCGAACTCCGCCCGGGGCAAGGCCGTGGGCGTGTTCGCGGGCGTGATGTACCACGACTACGTGTCGCGGCTCCGCTCCGTCCCGGAGGACGTCGAGGGCTACCTCGGCACCGGCGGGTCCGGCAGCGTCGCCTCCGGCCGCGTCGCCTACGCGCTGGGCCTGGAAGGGCCCGCCGTCACCGTCGACACCGCGTGCTCCTCCTCGCTCGTCGCCCTGCACTGGGCGATCCAGGCGCTGCACAAGGGCGAGTGCACGATGGCGCTGGCCGGTGGTGTCGCCGTGATGGCGACCCCCAGCACGTTCGTCGACTTCAGCCGCCAGCGCGGCCTCTCCTCCGACGGCCGGTGCAAGTCGTTCTCCGACAGCGCCGACGGCACCGGCTGGGGCGAGGGCGTCGGCATGCTCCTCGTCGAGCGCCTCTCCGACGCCCGGCGTAACGGCCACCCCGTCCTGGCCGTCGTCCGTGGCTCGGCCGTCAACCAGGACGGCGCGTCCAACGGCCTGACCGCGCCCAACGGCCCCTCGCAGCAGCGCGTGATCCGGCAGGCCCTGGCGAGCGCGGGCCTGACCACCTCCGACGTGGACGCGGTCGAGGCCCACGGCACGGGCACCACCCTCGGCGACCCCATCGAGGCCCAGGCCGTCCTCGCCACCTACGGCCAGGACCGACCCGCTGACCAGCCGCTGTGGCTCGGCTCGATCAAGTCGAACCTCGGCCACACCCAGGCCGCCGCCGGTGTCGCCGGTGTCATCAAGATGGTCATGGCGATGCGCCACGGCGTCCTGCCGCGCACCCTGCACGTGGACGAGCCCTCGTCGAAGGTCGACTGGTCCGCGGGCGACGTGGAGCTCCTCACGGAGCCCCGGCCGTGGCCGGAGACCGGCCGTCTGCGGCGGGCGGGCGTGTCGTCGTTCGGCGTGAGCGGCACCAACGCGCACACCATCATCGAGTACGCGCCGGACGACGACCGCGCCCCGGCTCCGGCCGACGGCGTGGTGCCCTGGGTCCTCTCGGCCCGGAGCGAGGAGGCGCTGCGGGAGCAGGCGGCCCGGCTGCGCGAGCGCGTCGCCGCCGAGCCGCGGCTCGGCCTGCCGGACGTCGGCTACTCGCTGGCGACCACGCGCTCGGCCTTCGAACACCGGGCCGTCGCCGTGGGCGACGACCGCACGGCGCTCCTCGACGGCCTGACCGCCCTGGCCGAGGGGCGGCAGTCGCCCGGTCTGGTCGCGGGCTCCGTCGCCGTCGGCGGGGTGGGCTTCCTGTTCTCGGGCCAGGGCTCGCAGCGCCTGGGCATGGGGCGTGAACTGGCGGGCCGGTACGCGGTGTTCGCCGAGGCCCTGGAGCAGGTGCTCGCGCAGTTCGATCCCCAGGTCCGCGAGGTCCTGTTCGGCGAGGACGCCGACGCGCTGAACGAGACGGGGGTGACCCAGCCCGCGCTGTTCGCGGTCGAGGTCGCGCTGTTCCGCCTCCTGGAGTCGTGGGGGATCCGCCCCGACGTCCTGGCCGGTCACTCCATCGGTGAGCTGGCCGCCGCGCACGTCGCGGGGGTGTGGTCGCTGGCCGATGCCGCGAAGGTGGTGTCGGCTCGTGCCGGGCTGATGCAGGCGCTGCCCGAGGGCGGCGCGATGGCCGCGATCCGGGCCACGGAGGCCGAGGTCGCGCCCGAGCTGCCGCAGACCGTCGGAGTCGCGGCGGTCAACGGCCCGTCGTCCGTGGTCATTTCCGGTGTCGCCGCCGATGTCGAGGCGGTGGCCGAGCGCTGGCGTGCGGCGGGCCGCAAGGTCACCGAGCTGCGGGTGAGCCATGCCTTCCACTCGCCGCTGATGGACCCGATGCTCGATGAGTTCCGTACGGTCCTGGACGGCGTGTCGTACGCGGCGCCCGCGATGCCGATCGTGTCGACGCTCACGGGCGTGCGGGCGACCGCCGAGGAACTGGCCTCGCCGGAGTACTGGGTGAGCCACGTACGCCAGTCCGTGCGGTTCGCCGACGCCGTCAGCGCGCTCGTCGACGAGGGCCTGACCACCTTCGTCGAGATCGGCCCGGGCGGCACGCTGTCGGCCCTGGGACAGGAGTCGGCGCCGGAGGCCGGGTTCGTGCCGGTGCTGCGGGCCGACAGGACCGAGGAGTCCGCGCTGACGTCCGCGCTGGCACAGCTGTGGACGCGGGGCGTACGGCCGGACTGGGAGGCCTTCTTCGCCGGTCGGGGCGCGCGCCGCGTGGACCTGCCGACGTACGCCTTCCAGCACCGGCGCTACTGGCTGGACGCCGGGGTGGGCGCGGGCGACCTGGACGCCGCCGGGCTCGGCTCGGCGGGCCACCCGCTGCTCGGCGCGATCATCGACACGGCCGACTCCGACGAGGAGCTCTTCACCGGCCGGCTTTCGCTGGAGTCCCACCCGTGGCTGGCCGAGCACGTGATCCAGGGCTCGATCCTGCTGCCCGGCACGGCCTTCCTCGAACTGGCGGTCCACGCCGGTGACCGGGTCGGCTGCGCCGCGGTGGAGGAACTGACGCTGGAGGCGCCCCTGGTGGTGCCCGAGCGCGGCGGCGTACGCGTCCAGGTGCGGGTCGGCGGCGCGGACGACTCCGGCCGCCGCACGGTGACGGTGCACGCGCGGGGCGACGACGCGGACGTGTGGGTCCGGCACGCGAGCGGCGCGCTCGTGGCCGCCCCTGACGTGCCGCCGGCCGACTCCGCCGCCTGGCCGCCCGCGGACGCGGAGGCCGTGGACCTCGACGGGCTCTACGACCGCATGGCCGACGGCGGGTTCGACTACGGGCCGCTGTTCCAGGGCCTGAGGTCGGCCTGGCGCACGGGCGACGCCGTGCTCGCCGAGGTCACCCTGCCGGACGGCGTGGACGCGGGCGGCTTCGGTCTGCACCCGGCGCTCCTCGACGCGGCCCTGCACGCCATCGGGCTGATGGGCGACGCCGACGGCCCCGGCAGGCTGCCGTTCTCGTGGTCGGGCGTGCGGCTGCACGCCTCGGGCGCGACGGTGCTGCGGGTGCGCCTGGCGCCCACGGGCTCGGACGGCGTGTCCCTGACGATCGCCGACGGCACGGGCGCTCCCGTGGCCACGATCGACTCGCTGGTCCTGCGCCCGGTGTCGGGAACGGTGTCGCGGCAGGCCTGGGAGTCGCTGTTCCGCCTCGACTGGGTGCCGGCCGCGGCGGCGTCCGGAAGCGCCCGGTCGGTCGCGGAGTTCACGGACTGGGCCGCGCTGCGCTCGGCCCTGGAAGCGGGGGAGACCCTGCCGGAGAACGCCGTGGTCCACTGCGCCGAGCCCCACGGCACGGACGCGGTGCGGCATCAGGTGCACGCCGCTCTGGAGCTGGTGCGGGGCTGGCTGGCCGACGAGCGGTGCGCGGCGTCGCGCCTCGTCCTGGTGACCCGCGGCGCGGTGGCCGTCGCGGCCGAGGACGACGTACCGGATCTGGCGGCGGCCGCCGTGTGGGGCCTGGTGCGCACGGCGCGGGCGGAGAACCCGGACCGGGTCGTGCTCGTGGACGTCGACGACGCGGACGGCTGGAAGGCGGCCGTCGGAAGCCCGGAGCCCGAACTGGCCGTGCGTGCGGGCGACGTGTTCGCGCCGCGGCTCGTTCGCGCCCGCCCCGCGGAGTCCCCGGAGTCCGCGGAGTCGGGCTTCGGTGAGGGTGCGGTCCTGGTGACGGGTGCCAGCGGGATGCTCGGTGGTCTGGTGGCGCGGCATTTGGTGGTGCGGCACGGGGTGCGGCGGTTGGTGCTGGCGAGTCGGCGCGGCCAAGTGGGCGCGCTGTACGACGAGTTGACCGGGCTCGGTGCCGAGGTCGTTGTTGTGGCGTGTGATGTGGCGGAGCGGGACGAGGTGGCGGCGCTGCTTGCCGAGCACCCGGTGACCGCCGTGGTGCACACCGCGGGCGTCCTGGACGACGGCACGATCGGCTCGCTCACTCCGGAGCGGATCGACACGGTGTTCCGGCCGAAGGTGGACGGCGCCCGGCACCTGCACGAACTGACCCGCGATCTCGACCTGTCCGCGTTCGTCCTGTTCTCCTCGGTGACGGGCACGCTGGGCTCGCCCGGCCAGGCCAACTACGCGGCGGCCAACGCGTTCCTCGACGCCCTCGCCCGGCACCGCCGGGCCCAGGGCCTGCCCGCGACCTCCCTCGCCTGGGGCCTGTGGGCCACGGAGGACGGCATGGGCGCGCGGATGGCCCAGACCGGAGCCGTGGGCCTGAGCGCCGAACAAGGCCTCGAACTGTTCGACGCGGTGGCCCTCGGGGCCGACCCGGTCGTCGTGCCGATGCGCCTCGACCTGCGGGCCGTGCGGGAACTCCCGGCGGTGCCGCCCGTCCTCAGCGGCCTCGTGCGCACGACGTCCCGCAGGGCGGCCCAGGCCGGAGGCGACCCCGCCGCCGCGCTGCGGGAGCGCCTGGCCGCGCTGACGCCGGGCGAGCGGACGTCCGCCCTGACGGACCTGGTGTGCGCGCAGGTCGCGGCCGTGCTCGCGTTCCCCGGACCCGAAGCGGTCGACGAGCGGCGCGCGTTCACCGAGCTGGGCTTCGACTCGCTGACCGCCGTCGACCTGCGCAACCGGCTCAACGCGGCCACCGGGCTCCGCCTGCCCGCCACGCTCATCTTCGACCATCCGACCCTGCTCGACCTGGTGGGGCACCTCACCGGAGCGCTCGCCGCCGACGAGCCGGGAGGAGTGGCGCCGCTGCTCGCCGAGCTGAGCCGCATCGAGGCGAGCCTCGCCGCGATCAAGCCCGGCGACGACGAGGACGACCGGGTCGGCGCCCGGTTGTCGGCCCTCCTGGCCGCATGGCGCGACGGCCGCGCCGACGCCGTCCCGCAGACGGCCGACGACCTCGACGCCGCCACGGACGACGAGGTGTTCGACCTGCTCGGCAAAGAGTTCGGCATCTCCTGACCCGTCCGGTCACCCCACTTGCTCGACGTTCCCTGGAGTAGAGACAGCATGGAAAACGAGGACAAGCTCCGCTATTTCCTCAAGCGGGTCACCGGCGATCTGCGCGAGACGCGGCGGCGGCTGCGCGAGGTCGAGGCCGGTGAGCAGGAACCGATCGCCATCATCGGCATGAGCTGCCGCTACCCGGGCGACGTACGCTCCCCGGAGGACCTGTGGCAGCTGGTCGCCGAAGGACGCGACGGCGTGACGCCCTTCCCCGCCGACCGGGGCTGGGGGGACGTCGAGCTGTCCGACCCCGAGGACCCCGACCGGGTGTTCCGCACCGAGGGCGGATTCCTGCACGACGCGGGCGACTTCGACCCCGGCGTGTTCGGGATCTCGCCCCGCGAGGCCCTCGCCATGGACCCGCAGCAACGGCTACTGCTCGAAACCTCCTGGGAGGCGTTCGAGCGGGCCGGGATCGACGCGTCGTCCCTGCGCGGCAGCAGGACGGGCGTGTTCGCAGGCGTGATGTACCACGACTACACCGCACGCCTGCGGTCGGTGCCCGAGGGCCTGGAGGGCTTCCTGGGCACCGGCGGGCTCGGCAGCGTCGCCTCCGGGCGCGTGTCGTACACGTTCGCGCTGGAGGGGCCCGCCGTCACGGTGGACACCGCCTGCTCGTCGTCCCTGGTCACGCTGCACCTGGCGGCGCAGGCGCTGCGCTCCGGCGAGTGCACCCTCGCGCTCGCGGGCGGCGTCACGGTGATGACGACCCCGCACACGTTCGTGGGCTTCAGCAAGCAGCGCGGCCTCGCCGCGGACGGCCGGTGCAAGTCGTTCTCCGACGACGCCGACGGCACCGGCTGGGGCGAGGGCGCAGGCATGCTGCTCCTGGAGCGGCTGTCCGACGCGCGGCGCAACGGCCACCGGGTCCTGGCCGTCGTACGCGGCTCGGCGGTCAACCAGGACGGCGCGTCCAACGGCCTGACCGCGCCCAACGGCCCCTCCCAGCAGCGCGTGATCCGCCAGGCCCTGGACAGCGCGGGCCTGACCGCGGCCCAGGTCGACGCCGTCGAGGCGCACGGCACCGGCACCACCCTCGGCGACCCCATCGAGGCCCAGGCGCTCCTCGCCACCTACGGCCAGGAGCGCCCCGCGGGACAGCCGCTGTGGCTGGGGTCCGTGAAGTCCAACATCGGCCACACCCAGGCGGCCGCCGGAGTGGCGGGCGTGATCAAGATGGTCATGGCCCTGCGGCACGGCGTCCTGCCGCCCACCCTGCACGTCGGCGAGCGCTCCCGGCACGTCGACTGGTCGGAGGGCGCCGTGGAGCTGCTGACCGACGCGCGGCCGTGGCCGCAGACGGGGCAGCCGCGCCGGACGGCGGTGTCGTCGTTCGGGATCAGCGGCACCAACGCCCACGTCGTCCTCGAACAGGCCCCGGCCGAGGACGCCGACGACGCCGTGGAAGAGCCCGTCGAGCCGGTCCTGACCGAGGCGGTGCCGTGGGTCCTCTCCGGCAACGACCCCGTCGCGCTGCGCGAGCGCGCCGCCGCCCTCCTGCGCCACCTGGACGGCCGCGACGACCGGGCGGTGGACGTCGGCCACGCCCTCGCCCTGAGCAGGACCGCCCTGGAGCACCGGGCCGCCGTCGTCGGCACGGACCGCGCGGAACTGCTGCGCGGCGTCGAGGCCCTGGCCACCGGCGGCGAAGCGCCCCACCTGGTGCGCGGCACGGTGGGCACCCGCGGCAGGCTCGCCTTCCTGTTCAGCGGCCAGGGCAGCCAGCGGGCGGGCACGGGCCGTGAACTGTACGGCGAGTTCCCCGTGTTCGCGCGGGCCCTCGACGAGGTCTGCGCCGGTCTGGACCCGCATCTGGACCGGCCCCTGCGGGAGGTGCTCTTCGCGGAGCCCGACACCCAGGCCGCCGCCCTGCTGGACCTCACCACGTACACGCAGCCCGCGCTGTTCGCGATCGAGGTGGCGCTGTTCCGCCTCGTCACCGCGTGGGGCCTCGCCCCGCAGTTCCTCGCGGGCCACTCCATCGGCGAACTGGCGGCGGCCCACGTGTCGGGCGTGTTCTCCCTCACCGACGCGTGCGCCCTCGTCGCGGCCCGCGGCAGGCTGATGGGGGCGCTGCCCGAGGGCGGGGCGATGCTCTCACTGCGCGCCGACGAGCCCACCGTCCGGCGCCTGCTCGCCGAGCACGGCCGCGGCACGGTGGACGTCGCCGCGGTCAACGGCCCCGAGTCCACCGTGGTCGCGGGCGACGCCGACGCCGTGGCCGCGATCGACGCGGCCTGGCGGGAGAGCGGCGGGAAGACCCGGTACCTGAGGGTCAGCCACGCGTTCCACTCGCCGCACGTGGACGCCGTCCTCGACGACTTCCGCGCCGTCGCCCGCAACGTCACCTACGGGACGCCGGCCATCCCGATCGTGTCCACCCTGACCGGCGCCGTCCTGGCCCCGGAGCAGGCGCGCGACCCCGAGCACTGGGTGCGGCACGCCCGCGAGGCCGTGCGCTTCCTCGACGGCATGCGGTGCCTGCGCGAGCAGGGCGTGGCGAACTTCCTGGAGCTCGGCCCCGACGCCGTCCTGGCCGCCGCGGGACGCGACTGCGTCGACGAGGGCGCGCTCCTGGTGGCCGCCGCGCGGGCGAACAGGCCCGAGGGCACCGTGCTGACGTCGGCGGTCGCGGCCCTGCACGTGCGGGGCGTCGCCCTGGACTGGCACGCCGTGTTCGCGGGCCGCGACGCCCGGCGCGTCGACCTGCCCACCTACCCCTTCCAGCGCACCAGGTTCTGGCTGGACACGGGCGTGCCCGCCGGCGACATGGCGTCGGTGGGCCTGCGGCCCGCCGACCACCCGCTGCTCGGCGCCGCGGTCACCCTCGCGGACGAGGAGGGCGCCCTGCTCACCGGCAGGCTCTCCCTGGCCACCCACCCGTGGCTGGCCGACCACACCGTCGGCGGCGTGGTCCTCGTACCGGGCGCCGCCCTCGTGGAGCTGGCGATCAGGGCCGGCGACCAGGTCGGACTCGACCTCGTCGAGGAGCTGACCCTCGCGGCGCCCCTGGTCCTGCCTCAGGACGGCGCGGTGCGCCTCCAGGTGTCCGTCGGCGCGCCGGACGCCGCCGGGCGCCGCGCCCTGAGCGCGTACGCGCGGGCCGACGACGCGCCCGACGACCAGCCCTGGACGCGGCACGCCTTCGGCACGCTCGCGGCCGGTGACCGGGCCCCGGCCGCCCTCGGGGCGACCTGGCCGCCCGCGGGCGCCGAGCCGCTCGACATCGCGGGCCGCTACGACGACCTCGCCGCGGCGGGGCTCGGCTACGGGCCCGCGTTCCGCGGCCTGCGCGCGGCGTGGCGGCGGGGCGACGAGGTGTTCGTCGAGGTGGAGCTCGCCGACGAGGACGCCGCGGGCTCCTTCGGCCTGCACCCCGCGCTGCTCGACTCCGCGCTGCACGCCATCGGGCTCGGCCACTTCGTCGCCGACGCGGAGCGGCTGCACCTGCCGTACTCCTGGCGCGGGGTGCGGCTGCACAGCAGCGGCGCGTCCGTGCTGCGCGGGCGGCTGTCCCCGGCGGGCGCCGCGGGCGTCGGGATCACCCTGGCCGACGGCACGGGCGCCCCCGTCGCCTCGGTCGAGGCACTGTCGCTGCGGCCCCTGACGGCGGACGCCCTGGCCGGGGACCGGCTCGACTCGCTGTTCCGGGTGGACTGGACGCGGGTGCGGCCCGACGCCTGTGCCCCGGCCCGCCGGGCGGTGCTCGGCGACGGCCTCCGACTCTCCGGCGAGGCCCGCGCGTACCCGGACCTGGCCGCCCTCGCGGACGACGAGGTGCCCGGCCTCGTGTTCGCCCCCGTACCCGCGGCCGCGGGCCCCGCGGAGGCGACGCACTGGGCGCTGTCCCTCGCGCGGGCCTGGCTCGCCGACGACCGGTTCGGCGCGGCGCGGCTGGTGTTCGTCACCACCGGCGCGGTGGCGGCGGGCCCCGACGAGGACGTCCCGGACCTGGCCTGCGCGCCGGTGTGGGGCTTCGTACGCGCGGCACAGACCGAGCACCCGGGCCGCTTCGCGCTCGTGGACGCCGACGACCGGTCGGCGGCGGTGCTCCAGGAGCTGCCGGACGAGCCCCAACTCGCCCTGCGGGGCGGCGACTGGTTCGCGCCGCGGCTCGTTCGCGCCCGCCCCGCGGAGTCCCCGGAGTCGGGCTTCGGTGAGGGTGCGGTCCTGGTGACGGGTGCCAGCGGGATGCTCGGTGGTCTGGTGGCGCGGCATTTGGTGGTGCGGCACGGGGTGCGGCGGTTGGTGCTGGCGAGTCGGCGCGGCCAAGTGGGCGCGCTGTACGACGAGTTGACCGGGCTCGGTGTCGAGGTCGCTGTTGTGGCGTGTGACGTGGCGGAGCGGGACGAGGTGGCGGCGCTGCTTGCCGAGCACCCGGTGACCGCCGTGGTGCACACCGCGGGCGTCCTGGACGACGGCACGATCGGCTCGCTCACTCCGGAGCGGATCGACACGGTGTTCCGGCCGAAGGTGGACGGCGCCCGGCACCTGCACGAGCTGACCCGCGATCTCGACCTGTCCGCGTTCGTCCTGTTCTCCTCCGCCGCCGGTACGTTCGGCAACCCCGGCCAGGGCAACTACGCGGCGGCCAACGCGTTCCTCGACGCCCTGGCCCAGCACCGCCGCGCCGCGGGCCTGCCCGCGACCTCGCTGGCGTGGGGCCTGTGGGCCGGTGCGGACGGCATGGGCGCGCGGATGGCCCAGACCGGGGCCGCGGGCCTCACCCCGCAGGAGGGGCTGCGCCTCTTCGACGCCGCCGTCGCGCTGCCGTCGGCCGTGGCCGTGCCCACGCGCCTCGACCTGGCGCCGCTGCGGGCGCACCCCGAGGCCGTCCCGGCGCTGCTGCGCGCCCTCGTGCGCACGGCACGCCCCGAGGCCGCCAAGGCCGCCGGGGGCCTCGCGGCACGGATCTCGGCGCTGCCGGAGGACGAGCGCCTCCCGGCGCTGCTCGACCTCGTGCGCACGTCCGTCGCCGCCGTGCTCGGCCACGCCTCCGCCGCCGGGGTGGAGCCCGAGCGGGCCTTCGACGAGCTCGGCTTCGACTCGCTCACGGCGGTCGAGCTGCGCAACCGGCTCGACGCGGCCACCGGCCTGCGCCTGCCCGCGACGCTCGTCTTCGACCACCCGACGCCCCAGGTGCTCGCGGGCCATCTGCGCGCCGAACTGCTCGGCGGCGAAACGGCGGGGACAGCGACGCTCCGCACGGCAGCCGCCGACGACGAGCCGATCGCCATCGTCGGCATGAGCTGCCGCTACCCCGGCGGCGTCCGTTCGCCCGAGGACCTGTGGCGCCTGGTCGCCGAGGGCCGCGACGCCGTGTCCGACTTCCCGGACGACCGGGGCTGGGACGTGGAGGCGCTCTACGACCCCGACCCCGACCACGCCGGCACCAGCAGCGTCCGCAGTGGCGGCTTCCTCCACGACGCCGCCGAGTTCGACCCCGTGTTCTTCGGCATGTCGCCGCGCGAGGCCCTCGCGGTCGACCCCCAGCAGCGGCTGCTCCTCGAAGCGTCGTGGGAGGCGATGGAGCGCGCGGGCCTCGACCCGAAGGCGCTGCGCGGCAGCCCCACCGGAGTGTTCGCGGGCGTGATGTACAACGACTACGCCTCCCGGCTCCGCCGCGCCCCCGAGGGCTTCGAGGGCCAGCTCGGCGTCGGTAGCTCCGGCAGCGTCGCCTCCGGCCGGATCTCGTACGTGTTCGGCCTCGAAGGCCCCGCGATGACCGTGGACACCGCGTGCTCGTCGTCCCTCGTGGCGCTGCACCTGGCGGCGCAGGCGCTGCGCTCCGGCGAGTGCACCCTCGCGCTCGCGGGCGGCGTCACCGTCATGGCGAGCCCGGCGACGTTCGTGGAGTTCAGCCGTCAGCGGGGGCTCGCCCCGGACGGCCGCTGCAAGGCCTTCTCCGCCGACGCGGACGGCACCGGATGGGGCGAGGGCGTCGGCATGCTCGTCCTGGAGCGGCTGTCCGACGCGCGGCGCAACGGCCACCGGGTCCTGGCGGTCGTACGCGGTTCCGCGGTCAACCAGGACGGCGCGTCCAACGGCCTGACCGCTCCCAACGGCCCCTCCCAGCAGCGCGTGATCCGGCAGGCCCTCGCCAACGCGGGCCTGACCACGTCCGACGTGGACGCGGTCGAGGCGCACGGCACCGGCACCACCCTCGGCGACCCCATCGAGGCCCAGGCGCTCCTCGCCACCTACGGCCAGGACCGCGCCGAGGACCGGCCCCTGTGGCTGGGCTCGCTGAAGTCCAACATCGGCCACACCCAGGCCGCCTCCGGCGTCGCGGGCCTGATCAAGATGGTCCTCGCGCTGCGCCACGGCGTGCTGCCCAGGAGCCTGCACATCACCGAGCCCACGCCGCACGTCGACTGGTCGTCGGGCGCGGTGTCGCTGGTCACCGAGACCACGCCGTGGCCGGAGGTCGCACGCCCCCGGCGCGCCGCCGTGTCCTCGTTCGGCATCAGCGGCACCAACGCCCACGCCGTCCTGGAGCAGGCACCCGACGACATCCCGGCCACCCCGGAGACCCCGGCCGACCCGCCGTCGGCGCCGGTGCCCTTCGTGTTCTCCGCGCGCACCGAGGACGCCCTGCGCGCGCACGCCTCCCAACTCGCCGTCGCCGCGGAGGAGGTCGCTTCCGCTGACATGGCGGACACCCTGCTGTCCCGGTCGGTGTTCGAGCACCGGGCTGTGGTGGTGGGGGGTGGTGCCGAGGCGTTGGCGGCGGTGGCTCAGGGGGCGGAGTCCGCTCGGGTGGCGGTCGGTGTCGCGCGGCCTGCGGGGAAGGTGGCGTTCGTGTTTCCCGGTCAGGGGTCGCAGTGGCTGGGCATGGGGGTGGAACTGGCAAAGTCCTCGCCGGTGTTCCGTGCCTCCCTCGACGCGTGTGCGCAGGCGTTGGCGCCGTATGTGGACTGGTCGTTGTACGACGTCCTGAACGACGCGGCCGCGCTGGAGCGCGTGGACGTCGTGCAGCCCGCGCTGTGGGCGGTGATGGTGTCGCTGGCCGCGCTGTGGCGTTCGTACGGTGTGGAGCCCGACGCGGTCGTCGGCCACAGCCAGGGGGAGATCGCCGCCGCGCACGTGGCGGGCGCGCTGTCCCTCGCCGATGCCGCCAAGGTCGTGGCGCTGCGCAGCAAGGCGGCCCTGGTGCTTTCGGGGCAGAGCGGGTTGGTGTCCCTCGCGGTGACGCTCGACGCGGCGCGGGAGCGGATCGCCCGCTGGCAGGGGCGGATCACCGTCGCCGCCGTCAACGGCCCCCGCTCGGTCGTGGTGGCGGGTGGCGCCGACGACCTGGACGAGCTGTTGGAGGCATGCGCGACCGACGACGTGTGGGCCCGCCGGGTCCTCATCGACTACGCCTCGCACTCGCCGTACGTCGAACCCGTCCGGGAGGAGCTCGCGACCCTGCTGGCCGGAGTCGAGGGCAAGGCCGCGCAGGTGCCGATGCTGTCCACGGTCACGGGGGAGTGGCTGACCGGGACCGAGGTCGGGGCCGCGTACTGGTACCAGAACCTGCGCAACACCGTGCGCTTCGAGGAGGGCACGCGGGGTCTGCTGGACCGGGGCGTGGGTGTGTTCGTGGAGTGCAGCCCGCACCCCGTGCTCGCCTTCGGTGTGCGCGAGACCCTGGAGGCGGTCGACGCCGAGGCCGTCGTGGTGGGCACGTTGCGCCGCACCGACGGCGACCTCGACCGGTTCCTGCTGTCGGCCGCCGAGGCGTACGTGGAGGGCCTGCCCTTCGAGTGGCGGGCCGCGGTGCCCGCAGGACGCCCCGTCGACCTGCCGACCTACCCCTTCCAGCACCAGCGCTACTGGCTGGACGCGCCCCGCGACCTGAGCGTCGAGGAAGCGGCCGGAGGGCTCGGCCTGGCGGGCACGGGCCATCCGCTGCTCGGCGCCGCCGTCGAACTCGCCGACGGGCAGGGCCTGGTGTGCACCGGAAGGATCGGCACGGACACCCACCCGTGGCTCGCCGACCACGCCGTCGCGCAGACGGTCCTGCTGCCCGGCACGGCCTTCGCGGACATCGCGCTCGCCGCGGGCGGCAGGCTCGGCCTGGACGAGGTGGAGGAGCTGACCCTCGCCGCACCGCTGGTGCTGCCCGAACGCGGCGGCGTACGCCTGCGGGTGACGGTCGGCGCCGACGACGGCTCCGGCCGCCGGGCGCTGCACGTCGACTCCTGCCCGGAAGAACCGGACGCCGCCGACTGGACCCGGCACGCCACCGGCTTCCTCACCACGGGGGCGCCCGCCGCCCCCGCGGCGCTCACCCAGTGGCCGCCCGCCGACGCCGCGCGCGTCGACCTCGGCGGCCTCTACGACGGCCTGGAAGAAGCCGGGTTCGGGTACGGACCCGCCTTCCAGGGCCTGCGGTCGGCGTGGCGCGGCGACGGCGCCGTGTACGCCGAGATCGCGCTCGACGAGGACCAGCACCGGGACGCCGCGTCGTTCGGCCTCCACCCGGCGCTGCTCGACGCCGCGCTGCACGCCTGCACGCTCGGCGGCCTCGTCGAGGACGCCGGCCGGCCCCGGCTGCCGTTCACCTGGAACGGCGTCCGGTGGCACGCGACCGGCGCCACCACGGCGCGGGTCCGGCTCACACCGGCCGGACCCGACGCCGTCTCCCTTGAGCTGGCCGACGCACAGGGGCAACCCCTGGCGACGGTCGCATCCCTCGTTCTGCGGCCGATCGCCGCGGATCACTGGGGTGCGCGCCACCGCGATGCGCTGTTCCGGCTGGAGTGGGTGGCCGCACCGACCCGTGCGGCCACCCCCGCTCCCGCCCGCGGTTGCGCCGTGATCGGCCCGGACGACCTGAAGGCCCGCGCGGGCCTCGCCGCGTCCGGGGCCGCCGTCGAGGAGCACCACGACCTCGCGGCCCTCGCCGCGGCCGGGGTGCCCGGCCTCGTTCTCGCCGCCTTCGCGGAGGACGGTCCTGACTTCGCGGAGGACGGTCCTGAGCCGGTCGCCGCCGCCCGCACCGCGGCCTTCCGCGCGCTGCGCCTGGCCCAGGAGTGGCTGGCCGACGACCGGTTCCTCGACTCCCGCCTCGTCTTCGTGACCCGCGGGGCCGTCGCGGCCGGTCCCGACGAGGACGTGCCCGACGTCGCCGACGCGGCGGTGTGGGGCCTGATCCGGGCGGCCCAGTCCGAGAACCCCGGCCGGTTCGTCCTCGTCGACGTGGACGGGCACGACGCGTCCTGGGCGGCGCTGCCCGGCATCCTCACCGGTGCCGAGCCGCAGGTGGCGGTGCGCGCCGGTGACGCGAGGGCGCCGCGCCTCGCACGGTTCGGACCGTCCGCGCCGCAGTCCCCGATCGCCTTCGCGCCCGGTGGCACCGTCCTCGTGACCGGGGCCACCGGCATGATCGGCGGCCTCGTCACCCGCCGCCTCGTCACGGAGCACGGGGTCCGGCACCTCGTCCTCGCCAGTCGCAGGGGCGCCGCCGCGCCCGGCGCCGACGCGCTCTGCGCGGAGCTGGCCGGACTCGGCGCGCGGGTCACGCTCGCCGCCTGCGACGTCACGGACCGCGCCGCGCTGGGCAAGCTCCTGGCCGAGGTGCCCGCGGACCACCCGCTGACCGGAGTGGTGCACTCGGCGGGCGTCCTGGACGACGGCGTGCTCGCCTCGCTGACGCCCGAGCGGATCGACACGGTCTTCCGGCCCAAGGTCGACGCGGCCTGGCACCTGCACGAGCTGACCCGCGATCTCGACCTGTCGGCGTTCGTCCTGTTCTCCTCCGCCGCCGGTACGTTCGGCAACCCCGGCCAGGGCAACTACGCGGCCGCCAACGCGTTCCTGGACGCGCTCGCCCAGCACCGCAGGGCGGCGGGCCTGCCCGCCACGTCGCTGGCGTGGGGCCTGTGGGAGTCGGCCAGCACGCTGACCGGCGCCATGGCCGACAGCGACGTGGCGCGGATGTCCCGCTCCGGCGTCACGGGCCTGACCGAGGAGGAGGGGCTCGCCCTGTTCGACCTCGGCTGCGCGGCGGGCGACGCGGTCGTCGTGCCGATGCGGCTCGACGCGGGCAGCCTGCGCGGCGGACCCGACGAGGTGCACGCGCTGCTGCGCGGCCTGGCGCGCCCCCGGGCCGCCCGGGCGGCGGGCGCGGCCGAGGAGCCGCCGGCCCGGCGCCTCGCCGGGCTGACGGAGGAGGAGCAGGAGCGTGAACTCCTCGGTCTGGTCCGGGACCGCACGGCGGCCGTACTCGGCTACGCGCCCGACGAGCTCGACGTCTCCGGCGCCCTGACCCAGCTCGGCCTCGACTCCCTGACCGCGCTGCAACTGCGCAACGAGCTCGCGGGCGCCACCGGACTGCGCCTGCCCACCACCGTCGTGTTCGACCAGCGGACGGGCCCGGCGCTCGCCGGATACCTGCGGCGCGAACTCGCCGCGACAGCCGGGGACGCCCCCGCCGCACCCGCCGCCCTCGCCGCCGAGGACACCCTCGTCGGCCTGGTCCGCCAGTCCTACGACCTCGGCATCGCCAAGGAGGGATGGCTGATGGTGGACGCGGCCGCACGGCTGCGGCCGGTGTTCGAGAAGGCCGACGAGGTGGCCGCGCTGCCGCCGGTCCCGCTGGCCACCGGCCCCGGCGTCCCGCTGCTGTGCTTCCCGCCGACCATGGCACCCTCGGGGCCGCACTACTTCTCCCGCTTCGCCCCCGTCTTCGCGGGGCAGCGGGACGTGACCCTGCTGCCCCACCCCGGCTTCGGTGCGGGGGAGCCGCTGCCCGCGACCCGGGAGGCGGTGATCCGCTTCCAGGCCGATGCCGTCGAGCGGCAGGCGGGCGACCGGCCGTACGTGCTCCTCGGCTACTCCTCGGGCGGCTGGATGGCCAACGCCGTCGCCGCGCTCCTGGAGCGGCAGGGCCGCGCACCGGCGGCGGTGGTGCTCCTGGACACGTACATCGCGACGAACTCGTTCGAGAAGCGGCTCGAAGCGGCACTGTCGGAGCGCATGTCCACCAGCCAGGCCTTCGACCTGCTGACCGGCGCGCAGATGACCGGACAGAGCGGCTACGTGCGGGTGTTCGAGGACTGGAAGCCCGAACCGGTCGGGGCCCCCACGCTGTTCGTGCACGCCACGTTCCCGCCCGGGGAGACGGAGGCGCTGGAGACCGAGGACGCCTGGCAGCCCCAGTGGCCGCACCGCCACGAGGACGCCGACGTCCCCGGCGACCACTTCACGATCATGGACGTGCACTCCGAGTCGACGGCGCTCGCCGTACGGGCCTGGCTGGACGACGCCCGGTTCGACACCCTCGGTTGACCCACCGGCCCCAGCTTCACCGGTGACCCAGGCCCGAGCCGCGTCGGACGCGACCGAACCGACCCGCGTCCGACGCGGCCCCGAGCACGACGGCAGTACGCGGCTCCGACCGCGACAGCAGCACTCGACTCGACCACGACAGCAGTACTCAGCTCCGGCCACGACAGCAGAACGGACGACGCACATGACACCTACCGACGGCAGCGACCTCTGGCTCCGCCGGTTCCACCCCGCACCGGACGCCCCGGTCCGGCTCGTCTGCTTCCCGCACGCGGGCGGATCGGCGAGCTTCTACCACCCCGTCTCGGCCGCGCTCGCGAGCGGTGGCGACGTGGTGGCCCTCCAGTACCCGGGCCGCCAGGACCGGCGCAACGAACCGAACGTGGACGACATCGGCGTACTGGCGGACCGGATGGCGCCCGTGGTGGCACCGCTGTTCGACCGGCCCGTGGTGTTCTTCGGCCACAGCATGGGCGCGATCCTCGCGTTCGAGGTAGCCCGCAGGCTGGAGGAGGACGGGCACACGCTCGCGATGCTGTTCGCCTCCGGCCGGCGGGCACCGTCGACGCGGCGCGTGGAGAACGTCCACCAGCGGGACGACGAGGGGCTCCTGGCCGATGTGAAGACCCTGAGCGGCACCGACGCGAAGGTGCTCGGCGACGAGGAACTGCTGCGCATGGTGCTGCCCGCCATCCGCAGCGACTACCGGGCCATCGAGACGTACGGCTCCGTGGACGCGGTGCTCGGCTGCCCGATCACCGCCCTGGTGGGCGACGACGACCCCAAGTCGACGGTCGGGGAAGCCGACGCGTGGCGCGCCCACACCACGGCCGCGTTCCGGCTGCGGGAGTTCCGCGGCGGCCACTTCTACCTCAGCTCGCGCGCGCCGGAGGTGATCGCGGTGGTGGGCGAGGCGCTGCGCGGAGCCGTGGCCGTCGGCTAGCGGAGCGGGGAACGGGAACGGGGGCCGGACGACTCGCTCGTCCGGCCCCCGTTCGGCTTCGGGCGTGGCCCGCGGGCCTCAGATGTAGCCCGCGCGCAGCGCGTAGGCCACCGCGTGGGTCCGGTTGCGCAGCCCAAGGCGCGAGGTCAGATTCTGCAGGTCGTTCTTCACGGTCCGCTCGGAGTACGCGAGTTTGGCGGCGACCTCGGCGGTGTCGAGGCCGTCCGCCACCAGCCGGAGGATGTCGACCTCCCGCGGTGTCATCTCCGCCGGGGTGAGGTGCGCGGGGCCCTGCGCGCTGCTCTGGAGCCGCCCCATCTGGGCGATGAGCCTGCCTAACAGATCGGGCGGCAGGTCACCGTGGCCGCGGTGGGCCGCGAGGACGGCCCGCAGCAGCCGTGCCGGTGTGGCCTCCCGCCGCCGCACGATCGAGGTGACACCGCAGCCCGCGACATCCAGCACGTCCGCCCCGCGCATCCGGTCCACCACCAGGACCACCCGGGCGCTCTGCGCGTGCACGAGTCTGCGCAGACTCACCAGTGTCGCCTCGTCCACGGCGCCGACGACGAGCAGGGCGACATGGGCGCGGTCGTGCCGCGTGCCGTCCGTCAACGCGATCTCGGCGCACTGCCGGAGCTGGCTCACCACCCCCGCCCGGGAGATCGGGTCCGACGCGTGCACGGTGACCAGCACCGGCTGCGTCGTGGGAACGCTCTCAACGCGCGGCTGCATGGGCTAGAGCACCTCCAGGTTCCACGGGGGTCCAGAGGTGCGAAGGCGGCGGGAGCCACCTGCGTCCACCGCTCGCTCCTCCGCTGTCAGGTAAGCAGCTGCCGCGTTCGCGCACCAAGCGGCGCCACGTGGTGTCGCCCACCAGGTTGGCGCCCGCCGCTCACGTCCGGCTGATGTTCCGCTGACGCCCCCGGTACCGCGATGTGAGGTGTGTCGGCGATGCGGCCCCGTGTTCGAAGGTGAGGGTGGGTGCGGACGTCCCGCCGGGCCGGGGGCAAGTGGCTTTGCGTCACCTCGCCGAGACGGTGGGTATAGACCAGCGGTCTCGATGGGCGTCGCGAGGCACACTCGGCAACTGTGCCCAGCACATGCCAGAGGCGGGTTTCGGCCTCCGGGACGAGGGCCCCGAATGCCGTGCGGCCCGGTGTTTCAGCGGCGGGTGAGCGCGTGCGGTGGCGCGTGGAACGCGGGGCGCTGGCTTGTTTGTCGCATCGCATTGCCGAGAGGCGTCAAAAGCACGCTGTGGCCGGATCTGAAAGGCGCCCTTTCGGGGCCGTGGCCTCGGTGTTAAGGTCGCTGCCTCAAACGTTAATCGCGATCCTGTGAAACCAGCCCCTTCGGGGCGGCCCTCGATTTCTTGGCAGGGGCTTTCGACCCGCCCGTCTCCAAAGAGGTTCGTTTCTCAAATTTTGAAGATCAAGCCACTTGATGGTGGCCTGTGCCGTATTTCTTGGGTGTTGTGGATTTCCTCCCCCGGGCCTGCGAAGGCCGTGGCGACGGCGGAAGTCGGTGCTGCTTCCATGCGGCATCTGCGGTAAGAGATGTTCAAAGCGCAACAGGAGTGAGCATGGCTCTGGGGTACTTATTCGGTGGCGGTGTGGGTTCTGAACCGCAGGGGATCGAGCTGTATGAGTCGTCGGCTCCCGTGCGGACGTTGTACGAAGAGATATCCGAGTGGACCGGACTGACCCCCGAGCAGATCCTGCGCGCGGAACTGCCCGAGGGGCGCGAGCGGCGGCAGAGCGCGGGAACCATCCGCGAAGCGGCGCTCGCCCTCGCCGTGCACGACCTGCTCGCGGCGGCCGGGCTGCGCCCGGACGTGGTCGGAGGCCTGAGCCTGGGAGCCATGACGGCCAGCTGCCTGGCCGGGGGCCTGGACCGCAGATCCCTGTTCACGATGCTGGCCCGGACGGCGAACGCCCCAGGTCCACGGCCCTCGGACCCCGAAGAGGGCATGGCCCTCGCCTTCGTGCCCACCGAGGACGCGGAGACCGCGCGGCCCTGGCGCGGGCGTGCGCACCTCCACCTCGCCGGTGACTTCGGCCCCGTCGCCGACGCGTCGCAGCGCATCATGATGCTCGCCGGGCACCGTACGGCCATCGAGGAACTGGCCGCCGACGCGCCGCCCGGCACGATCGTGCCGCTGCCCGACCGCGCCATCGGCGTGCACTCCCCGCTGCGCCGGCCGTTCCGCGACTTCATCTCGCCCCATCTGGCGGAGATGCCCTTCACTGCCCCCAGAATTCCGCTGCTTTCCTGTCTGGAGCGCCGGGAACTGAGAACGGCGGACGACGTACGTCATATGTTCGAGCGGAATTCCACGGACCCGATCAGCCTCGTCGACGTATACGAGGGGATGCGGGAGCGGGACGTGCGCCTGGGTATCGTCGTGGGCCCGTCCATTCCTGAAGGCGTTCTCGCCTTCCCGTTCCCTGTTGTTCACGTGGAATCAACAGAACATATTCGACTCGCCGTCAGCCAGGCCTACGACTTGGGGATCGACTTCTCCTTCGTCGGCTCCGGCATGCAGGGAGTCTGATATGCGGTCGGCCGTACAAGGAGGCGTGCGGGAACAACCGTGCGAAGTCGACCCCGACTTAGTCGTACAGCAGTGGCTCGGCATCGACATGGACGAATGGACCCGCAGAGTCGTCCGGCGAACCTTCCACCCCGACCACGGCAGCCCGTACTGGCTGCGCCGTCGTGAGCGGCTCGACTTCGAGCCGCTCGACATCACGCGCTACGCGGACCTCACGGCCTTCGGCCCCTTCCCGCTGGCGGAACTGCGCACCCTGGACCCCGCGGACCTCGTGCCCCGGTCCGAGCCCCGGCCCCTCGCCGGGCGCGTCTGGGACACCGGCGGCACCACCGGCACGCCCTGCCGCGTCTTCTACACCCCCGCCATGATCCGCCACCGCGCGCTCTGGCGCCGCTGGTCCTTCGTCCACGAAGGCTTCGCGCCCGGCCGCGCCTGGCTCCAGGCGACACCCACCGGGCCGCACCTCATCGGACACGGCGTCTGGGAGGTCGCCGACCTGTACGCGGGCCGGGTGTACGCCATCGACATGGACCCCCGCTGGGTGAAACGCCTCATCCGCGAAGGCCGCATGGCCGACGTCCAGCAGTACACCGACCACCTCCTCGACCAGATCGTGGACGCCCTGGACCAAGGCGCCGTCGACTACGTGAACACCACCCCCGCACTCTTCGCGGCCCTGTGCCGACGCGCCCCCGAGCGCGTCGGCGCCCTCGCCGGAGTGCGCCTGAGCGGCACCCAGATCAACACCGCCATGTACCGCGACTTCCGCACCGCCCTCAACGGCGGCCTCTGCGGCATCAGTTACGGCAACACCCTCGGCAACGCCGCCTGCCTCGGCGTGCCGGACGACGGCGGCTCGATCCCGTACATGCCGAACTACCCGCAGGTGACGATGGCCGTCGTACGCAAGGACGACTGGCGGGCCGTCGTCGCACCCGGCGCGGGCGGACAGGTCCGCCTGACCGTCCTGCACGACGACCTCTTCCTGCCGAACGTCCTGGAACGCGACCAGGCCGTACGGCACATCGACAGCCAGTGGCCCTGCGACGGCGTCGCCGACGTCCGTCCGCTCCAGGTCACCAACTCCGCCCCCGAGGGCCTGTACTGACGCAGCGCCCCCACCGACCCCCACCCCGTCACCCCGCCTCCGCCCGCTGAGGTGCCCGCGCGCCGTGCCCGTACCCGGGCGCGCGGATCCGCCGTGCCCCGGCGGGCCCCCGCACGGCCGCGCCGTACCGGCGCGCGCCCAGCCGTCCCTGTCCCGTACGTCCTGAGGAGCCATGGCGTGAACGTGCCCGAGTCCCCCGCCGGGACCCCCCTCCTATGGACCCTGTCCGCCGCACGGCGGGGCGCCCTGACGGCACAGGCGCGGCGGTTGCGCGACCACCTGCGCGCCCTGCCGGAGTGGAGCCCGGCGGACGTCGGCCTCGCCCTCGCCCGCGCCGCGACCGCCACCGGGCGGCGCGCCGCCCTGGTGGCGGGTGACCGCGACGCGTTCCTGGAGCGCCTCGACGCCCTCGCCGACGGGCGCGGCGCCCCCGGCCTCGCCGAAGGGCCCGCCGGGCCCGGCGGCGGCACCGCCTTCGTCTTCCCCGGACAGGGCTCCCAGTGGCCCGCCATGGCCGCACGGCTCCTCGACTCCGCACCCCGGTTCGGGGCGCGCGTGGACGCCTGCGCGCAAGCCCTCGAACCCTTCGTCGACTGGTCCCTCATGGACGTGCTGCGCGCGGCCGGCGGCGCGCCCCCGCTGGAGCGGCCCGACGTCGTCCAGCCCGCCCTGTTCGCCGTCGGCGTCGGCCTGGCCGGGCTCTGGCGCGACCACGGCGTGGAGCCCACCGCGGTGCTCGGCCACAGCTGCGGCGAGATCTCCGCGGCCGTCGTCGGTGGCGCCCTCTCCCTGGACGACGGCGCCCGTGTCGTCGCCCTGTGGAGCCAGGCCCAGGCGACCCTGTCCGGGCGCGGCGAGATGGTCTCCGTGATGGCGCCCCTCGCCGACGTGGAAGCCCAACTCGGCGGCTACGAAGGGCAGGTGGGGGTCGCCGCCGTCAACGGCCCGCGCTCCGTGATCGTGTCCGGTGACATCGACGCCGCCACCGAGCTGACCGCCCGGCTCACCGCCGCGGGCCTGCACGCGCGCCGCATCGCCGTCGGGCTCGCCGCCCACTCCCCGCACATCGACGCCATCGTGCCCCGCCTCCACGCCGATCTCGCCGCCGTCCGGCCGCTCACCGCCCACCTGCCGTACTACTCGGGCCTCACCGGCGACCTCCTGCCCGAACCGGCCCTGGACGCCGCCTACTGGGCCCGCAACCTGCGCCGCACCGTCCGGTTCGACCGGGCCGCCGCCGCCCTGCTCCGGGACGGCCACCACACCCTCCTGGAGATCAGCCCGCACCCGGTCCTCACCACCGCGCTCCAGGCGATCGCCGCCGAGCACGGCGTCACCGCCCACGTCGGCGCCACGCTCCGCCGCGGCCACGGCGACCGCACCCAATTCCTCACCGCGCTCGGCGAGGTGTACGTCCACGGCGGCGCGACACCCGACCCCGACACCCTCTGCGAAGGGCTCGACGCCCGGCCCATGGACCTCCCCGCGGAGCTGCTGGAGGCGGGCGACGACCCCGGCACCGAGGACCCGCGCACGGCCCTCCGCGACGAACTGGCCCCCCTCACCGCCACGGCCCAGCGCGAACGGCTGCTGCGCCTGGTGGGCCACGAAGTCGCCGCCGTGCTCGGCGAACCGGGCCCCGTCGACCCCGACGCCACCTTCACCGGCCTCGGCCTCGACTCCGTCACCGCCGTGGAGATCCGCAACCGCGTCGCCGCCGCCACGGGCGCCGCGGCGCTGCCCGTGACGGCCGTCTTCGACCATCCGACACCGCGCGCGCTCGCCGAGGCGCTGCGGGACGAACTCCTCGGCGGCGCCCGGCAGGAAGCACCCGCCGAGGCACCCGCGACGGCCGCGCACGAAGACCCCGTGGCGATCGTCGCGATGGGCTGCCGCTTCCCCGGCGGCGCCGACACCCCCGAGCGCCTGTGGCGCCTCCTCGCCGACGGCACCGACGCCGTCACGGAGTTCCCCGGCGACCGGGGCTGGAGCACCGCGGGCGCCTGCGCGCCCGAGGACACCGGACCGGGCCGCCACTACCAGCGCGAGGCGGGCTTCCTGCACGACGCCGACCGCTTCGACGCCGAGTTCTTCGGCATCTCGCCCCGCGAGGCGCTCGTCATGGACCCGCAGCAGCGTCTCCTCCTGGAAACCTCCTGGGAGACCCTGGAGCGCGCGGGGCTCGACCCGCACACGCTGCGGGGCAGCCGCACCGCCGTCTACATCGGCGCGATGACCATGGACTACGGCCCCCGCCTGCACGAGGCGACGGACGGCAACGGCCACCTCCTCACCGGCAACACCGGCAGCGTCGCCTCCGGCCGCGTCGCCTACGCCCTCGGCCTGGAAGGCGCCGCGGTCACCGTCGACACGGCCTGCTCCTCCTCCCTGGTGGCCCTGCACCTCGCCGTGCAGGCACTGCGGCGCGGCGAGTGCGCGCTCGCGCTCGCGGGCGGAGCGACGGTGATGCCGACGCCCGGCATGTTCGTGGAGTTCAGCAGCCAGGGCGGCCTGGCCCCCGACGGCCGCTGCAAGGCGTTCTCCGCACAGGCCGACGGCTTCGGCCTCGCCGAGGGCGTCGGCGTACTGCTCCTGGAGCGTCTGTCGGATGCCCGTCGCAACGGTCATCCGGTGCTTGCGGTGGTGCGGGGCAGTGCGGTGAACCAGGACGGTGCGAGCAATGGTCTGACGGCTCCGAACGGTCCTTCGCAGCAGCGGGTGATCCGTGCGGCTCTCGCGGACGCGGGGTTGTCGGCGAAGGACGTCGATGCGGTGGAGGCGCACGGTACGGGCACTCGCTTGGGTGATCCGATCGAGGCGCAGGCGTTGCTGGCGACGTATGGTCAGGAGCGGTTGGAGGGGCGGCCGTTGTGGCTGGGCTCCCTCAAGTCCAACATCGGCCACACCCAGGCCGCCGCAGGTGTCGGCGGCGTCATGAAGATGGTCCTGGCCATGCGCCACGGCCTGCTGCCCCGCTCCCTCCACCTCACCGAGCCGACTCCGTACGTGGACTGGAGCGCGGGCGACATCCGCCTCCTCGCCGAACCGACGCCCTGGCCCGAGAGCGACCGGCCACGACGGGCCGGAGTGTCCGGCTTCGGAATCAGCGGGACGAACGCGCACGTGATCGTGGAGGAGGTGCCGCAGGAGTCCGTGGTGGCCGGGGCTTGCGGGGTGGGTGGGTCGGTGGCGTGGGTGGTGTCGGCGCGGTCGCCGCAGGGGGTGCGGGCGCAGGCGGAGCGGCTGCTCGAGGTGTGCGGCGAGGAGGACGTACGGATCTCCGACGTCGCGCTGTCGCTGGTCGAGACCCGGGCACTCCACGAGCACCGGGCCGTGGTGGCTGGTGGTCGTGAGCAGCTCCTTGCGGGGTTGCGGGCGTTGGCGGTGGGTGAGCCGTCGGGGTGTGTGGTGTCGGGTGGGGGTTGGTGTGTGGGGACGGTGTTTGTGTTCCCGGGGGGGCGCAGTGGGTGGGGATGGCGCGTGGGTTGCTGGATGAGTCGGCGGTGTTTGCGGGGTTGATGGGGGAGTGCGGGGCGGCGTTGGAGCCGTATGTGGGGTGGTCGTTGGTGGAGGTGGTGCGTTCGGGTGTGGGGTTTGAGCGGGTGGATGTGGTGCAGCCGGTGTTGTTTGCGGTGATGGTGTCGTTGGCGCGGTTGTGGCGGGTGTTTGGTGTGGTGGTGGATGCGGTGGTGGGGCATTCGCAGGGGGAGATCGCGGCGGCGGTGGTGGCGGGTGGGTTGTCGTTGGAGGACGGGGCGCGGGTGGTGGCGTTGCGCAGTCGCGCGATCGTGCGGCTTGCGGGCAGTGGCGGGATGGTGTCGCTCGCTTTGTCGTCGGCTGAGGTGGAGGAGCGGCTGGCTGGGTGGGGTGGCCGGTTGTCGGTCGCGGCTGTCAATGGGCCTTCTGCGGTGGTGGTGTCGGGCGATGGCGATGCTCTGGGTGAGTTGGTGGCGGGGTGTGAGGCGGAGGGGGTGCGGGCGCGTCGTATCGATGTGGACTATGCCTCGCACTCGGCCCATGTGGAACGCATCGAGGCAGAGCTTCTGGAGGCCTTGAAGGGGATCGCACCGTCCTCGTCAGAGGTTCCCCTGTTCTCCACGGTCACGGGTGAGTGGTTGGACACCTCGGTCATGGATGGCGGGTACTGGTATGCCAACCTCCGCCGTACGGTGGCTTTCGAGCCCGCCATCCGCGCTCTGGCGGAGCAGGGTTTCGGCGCGTATGTGGAGGTGAGTCCGCATCCGGTCCTGACGATGGCGGTCGAAGCGACCCTGGAGTCGGCCGAGAGCACCGCGGTGGTCCTGGGGACCTTGCGCCGGGACGAGGGCGGTCTGGAGCGCATGCTTCTCGCGCTCGGGCAGGCGCATGTGCATGGGCTCTCCGTGGACTGGGCGCCGCTGTTCGAGGGCACCGATGCCACCCGCGTCGAGCTGCCCACCTACCCCTTCCAGCGTGAACGCTACTGGCTGGGCCCTCAGGAGAGCGCGGCCCCGGCGCCCGACACGGACGACCTCTGGGAAGCCCTCGTACGCGAGGAGCCCGCCCGGCTCGCGGAGACGCTGAAGGTGACCCCGCAGGCCCTGGACGAGGTGCTGCCCGCGCTCTCGGCGTGGCGTGCCGAGCGGGCGCGGGAGCGGAGCGTCGACGCGTGGCGCCACCGCGTGGCGTGGCAGCCGCTCGAACTGCCGCCCGGCTCGGTGCCCGAGGGGCGCTGGCTCGCGGTGTGCCCCGAAGCCGTACGCCCTGAAGCCGTACGCCCCGAAGAACCCGCGTACGCGGAAGGAGCCCCGTACGCGGAAGGGGCGGCAGACCCCGAAGCAGGATCCGCCGACGACATCGTGCGCGGCCTCCGCGCGCTCGGGCTCGACCTCGCCGTGGTCACCGCCCGAGGGCCCGGACAGGGCCGCGCCGGGCTGGCCGCCGCGCTCGCGGACGCCGTGGCGGAGCGGCCCGTCGCCGGAGTCCTGTCCCTGCTCGCGGACGAGCGCCGCCCGCACCCCGACCACACCGACCTGCCCGGCGGGCTCGCCCTGACCCTCGCGCTCGTGCAGGCCCTCGGCGACGCCGGGATCGACGCGCCGCTGTGGTGCGTGACCCGGGGGGCGGCCGTGGTCGGCGCGGGGGAGCGGCCGGGGCCCTCTGCCCACGCGGCCGTCGCCGGTCTCGGCCGGTGCGTCGCCCTCGAACACCCCGACCGCTGGGGCGGGTCGGCCGACCTGCCCGCCGAGCCGGACGAGCGGGCCCTGCGACGGCTGTGCGCGGTCCTGGCATCGGTGACCGACGAGGACCAGGTCGCGGTCCGCTCGACCGGGGTGCACGGCCGTCGGCTGCTGCCCGCACCCGTCACGCGCGGCGGCACCCCCGCCGTGGAGGAGGGCTTCGGGACCGGCACCGTACTGATCACCGGAGGCACCGGAGGCGTCGGCGCCCACGTGGCGCGCTGGCTGGCCGCACAGGGCGCCGGACAGCTGCTGCTCGTCAGCAGGCGCGGGCCGGGGGCGCCCGGGGCCGCCGCACTACGGGCCGAACTGGCCGCCGCGGGCGCCGCGGTGACGGTCGCCGCGTGCGACGTCGCGGACCCCGGCCAGGTGACGGCCTTGCTCGACGCGCTGCCGCGGGAGCACCCGCTGACCGCGGTCGTGCACGCGGCGGGCGTCCTCGACGACGGCATGGTGGACGCCCTCACCCCGGCGCGGCTCGCCGTGTCGCTGCGCGCCAAGGCGACCGCCGCCCGCGTCCTGCACGAGGCGACCGCGGGCCTGGACCTCTCCGCGTTCGTCGTCTTCACCTCCGTCATGGGCGTCGTCGGCAACGCCGGGCAGGGCAACTACGCGGCGGCGAACGCGGCGTTGGAGTCCCTCGCCGCCGCCCGGCGCGCCGCGGGTCTGCCCGGCACGGCCCTCGCCTGGGGCGCCTGGGCCGCGGGCGAGGGCATGCTCGACGACGGCGTCGCCGGACGCCTGCGCGACCGGGGCCTGCCCTCCATGGACCCCGCGGCGGCCGTGACGGCCATCGGCCGCGCCCTCGCCGAGGACGACGGGCACGTGGTCGTCGCCGACGCGGACTGGCAGCGCTTCGCCGCCGCCACGGGGCCGCGCGCGACCGCGCTGCTCGCCGCGTACACCGGCCCGGACGGCGACGGCGGCGAGCGCGCGCCCGGCTCACCGGACGGGACGCTGCGCGACCGGCTCGCCGCCGTGCCCGCCGCCGAGCGCGAGCGGTTCGTCACCGACCTCGTCCGTACGCACGCCGCGGCGGTCCTGCGGCACCCCACCCCCGACGCCGTACGGCCCGAACGGGCCTTCAACGACATGGGGTTCGACTCCCTCACGGCGGTCGAGCTGCGCAACCGCCTGGCGGCCGCCACCGGTGTGCGCCTGCCCGCCACCGTGCTCTTCGACCGGCCGACGCCGGCCGTCCTCGCCGCCCACCTCCTGGACGAACTCGGCGAGACGGGCGCGGAAAGCCCGCAGGACGGCGCCCGGGAAGCGGGCCGCGCGCCGTCCGCGTACGACGCGGAGCCCATCGCGGTCGTCGGCATGGGCTGCCGGTTCCCCGGCGGGGTCGAGCGCCCCGCCGACCTGTGGCGGCTGCTCGCCGAGGGCCGGGACGCGGTCACGGACTGGCCCGCGGACCGGGGCTGGGACGCCGCCGGGCTCTACGACCCGGACCCGGACCGGGCGGGCACGACCTACTGCACGCGGGGCGCGTTCGTCACGGACGCCGCCGGGTTCGACGCCGAGTTCTTCGGGATCTCGCCGCGCGAGGCCCTCGCCATGGACCCGCAGCAGCGCCTCCTCCTGGAGACCTCCTGGGAGGCCCTGGAACGGGCGGGACAGGACCCCGAGGCGCTGCGCGGCCGCCGCGTCGGCGTGTTCGTGGGCACCAACGGGCAGGACTACATGGCCCTCGCCGGAGCCGACCCCGAGGTGTCCGAGGGCCACCTCCTCACCGGGAACACGGCCAGCGTGCTGTCCGGCCGCGTCGCCTACGTCCTCGGCCTCGAAGGCCCCGCCCTCACCGTGGACACGGCCTGCTCCTCGTCGCTCGTCGCCGTGCACCTCGCCGCGCAGGCGCTGCGGCGCGGCGACTGCGACCAGGCCTTCGCGGGCGGCGTCACGGTGATGAGCACGCCCCGGCTCTTCGTCGAGTTCAGCCGCCAGCGCGGCCTCGCCCGCGACGGCCGCTGCAAGGCCTTCGGGGCGGGCGCCGACGGCACCTCCTGGGGCGAGGGCGCCGGAGTCCTGCTCCTGGAACGCCTCTCCGACGCCCGCCGCAACGGCCACCCCGTCCACGCCGTCCTCTGCGGCTCGGCCGTCAACCAGGACGGCGCCAGCAACGGCCTGACAGCCCCCAACGGCCCCGCCCAGCAGGACGTCATCCGGGCCGCGCTCGCCGACGCGGGGCTCCGCGCCGACCAGGTGGACGCCGTGGAGGCACACGGCACAGGCACCGTGCTCGGCGACCCGATCGAGGCCCAGGCGCTCCAGGCCGTCCACGCGGGGCGGCCCGCCGGACGACCGCTGTGGCTCGGCTCGGTCAAGTCCAACATCGGACACACCCAGGCCGCCGCCGGGGTGGCCGGGCTGATGAAGATGGTGCTCGCCCTCCAGGCCGGGGAACTGCCCGGCACGCTCCACGCCGAGGAGCCCAACCCGCACGTCGACTGGTCCACGGGCGACGTGCGCCTCCTGACCGGGCGCACCCCGTGGCCGGAGACGGGCGAGCCGCGCCGGGCCGGGGTCTCCTCGTTCGGCATCAGCGGCACCAACGCCCACGTGATCGTGGAACAGGCACCGCCCGCCGACGCCCCGGCAGCGGCGGGCACGCCCGGCGTCCCCGCCGCCGAAGCCTCCCGCGCCGACCAGCCCGGCCCCGCCGCCGAAGCCCCCCGCACGGAGGCACCCGGCCCGGGCTCCGAGGCCCCCCGCCCCGACGCCCCCCGCACCGGTGTCGCCGTCCCCCTGCTCCTTTCCGCCCGTACGCCGGACGCCCTGCGCGCGCAGGCCGCACGGCTGCGTACGTATCTCGGCGGCCACCAGCCGGGCCACCGGCCGCCGGACGAGGGGACCGCCCCCGGCGCCCTCGCCGACACGGCCCACGCCCTCGCCACCCGGCGCGCCGCGCTCGACCACCGCGCCGCCGTCCTCGGCCGGGACCCCGACGCCGTGTTCGCCGCCCTCGCCGCGCTGGCCGAGGGGAACTCCGCCGGACGCCTCGTCACCGGTCACGCGGGCGCGCCAGGCCGCACGGCCTTCCTCTTCCCGGGGCAGGGAAGCCAGCGGGCGGGCGCGGGCGCCGAGCTGTACCGGAGCGAACCGGTCTTCGCCGACGCGCTCGACGCCGTCCTCACCCACCTGGCCCCGCACCTCTCGCCGGATCTGGAACTTCCGCTGCGCGACGTCATGTTCGCCGCGCCCGGCACCGGCGCGGCGGCCCTCCTCGACCGCACCGGCTGCACCCAGCCCGCGCTGTTCGCGCTCCAGGTCGCGCTGTTCCGGCTCACGGAGCACTGGGGCGTGCGGCCCGGCCTGCTGCTCGGCCACTCCATCGGCGAACTCGCCGCCGCACACGTGGCTGGGGTCCTCGACCTGCCCGACGCCTGCGCCCTGGTCGCCGCGCGCGGCCGGCTCATGGACGCGCTGCCCGGCGGCGGCGCCATGGCGGCCGTGGAGGCCGACGAGGACGAGGTGCGCGCCCTGCTCGCCGAGGCCGGGGAGCCAGGCGTCTGCGTCGCGGCCGTCAACGGGCCGCGCGCCACCGTCCTGTCCGGCGACCGCGCCCCCGTACTGCGCCTGGCCGAGGCCTTCCGGGCGCGCGGGCGCCGCACCAAGGAGCTCGCCGTCAGCCACGCCTTCCACTCGGCGCGCGTGGACGGCATGCTCGACGCCTTCCGGGCCGTGGCCCGGCAGATGACGTACGCGCCGCCGCGCATCCCCGTGATCTCGAACCTCACCGGGGCGCGCGCCACCGCCGACGAACTGTGCGACCCGGAGTACTGGGTGCGGCACGTGCGCGGCACCGTGCGCTTCCTCGACGGCGCCCGCACCCTGCTCGCCGAGTCCGCCACCAGCTGCCTCGAACTCGGCACGGGCGGCGTCCTGTCCGGCCTCGTCGAGGCGTGCGGGACCGACGGCGACGCCTGCCGCGCGGTGCCGCTGCTGCGCGACGGCAGGCCCGAGACCGCGTCGTTCACGGGCGCCCTCGCCGCGCTGCACGTGCGGGGCGCGGCCGTCGACTGGTCCGTGGGCTGCCCCGACCGGCTGCCCCGCCTCGACGACCTGCCCACCTACCCGTTCCGGCACCGCAGGTACTGGCCGGCCCCGCGCCCCGCCGAGGCCGCCGACGCGGCGGACGCCCGGACCTACCGCGTGGCCTGGCGCGCCCTGCCCGAACCCGCCGCCGCGCCCGCGCTCACCGGTACCTGGCTGCTCGTCGTGCCCGGGGCCGCCGCGAGCACGCCGCTCGCCGACGCCTGCCGGGCCGCGCTCGCCGGGCACGGCGCCGCTGTGTCCGTCCTCGCCGTGCCCGACGGCACGGACCGGGCCGGGCTCGCCGCGCTCGTACCGCTCGGAGCGAGCGGTGTCCTGTCGCTGCTCGCCACAGCTCCCGCCGGTGGCACCGAGGCCACCCTGCTGCTCGTCCAGGCCCTCGGCGACGCGGGCGGTGACGCCCCGCTGTGGTGCGTCACCACCGGCGCCGTCGCCCTGGACGGCCGGGGCCCCGACCGGCCCGAGCAGGCCCAGGTGTGGGGGCTCGGCCGGGTCGCCGCGCTCGAACACCCGGGCCGCTGGGGCGGGTTGGCGGACCTGGCGGAGCGGCCCGACGCCGCGTCGCTGCGCCGCCTGTGCGCCCTGCTGTCCGGATCCGTACGGACCGACGGCGGCTGCGCCGAGGACCAGGTGGCCCTCCGCGCGGACGGCCTGTACGGACGCCGCCTCCTGAGGGCCGCGCCGACACCGGCGTACGGCTCGCGTACGGCAGCCGACGACGCGCGTACGACAGGAAGCGGCGAGCCCGGGTGGTCCGCGCGCGGCACCGTCCTCGTCACCGGCGGCACCGGCGGTCTCGGCGCCCATGTGGCGCGGCGCCTCGCCCGCGACGGCGCCGAGCACCTCGTCCTGACGAGCCGGCGCGGCCCGGACGCGCCCGGAGCCACCGAACTCGCCGCGGACCTGGAGGCCTTGGGCGCCCGGGTCACCGTGGCGGCCTGCGACGTGGCCGACCGGGACGCGCTCGCGGAGCTGCTCGACCGGCTCGCCGCCGACGGCGACGCCGTACGGGCCGTCTTCCACGCCGCGGGCGTCACCTCCGACACCCGCGTCGCGGACTGCACCCCCGCGCTGCTCGCCGAGGAGACCGCGGCCAAGGTGCGCGGCGCCGCCCACCTGGACGACCTGCTCGGCGAAGGGCCCGACGCGTTCGTGCTGTTCTCGTCGGTCTCCGCCACCTGGGGCAGCGCGGGCCAGGCCGCCTACGCCGCCGCCAACGCCCACCTGGACGCCCTCGCCGAGCGGCGGCGCGCCGATGGCCGCGCGGCGGTCTGCGTGGCCTGGGGGCCCTGGGCCGGGGCGGGCATGGCGCACGGCGCGACCGGCGACGGCCTGCGCCGCCTCGGCCTGGTCCCGATGGCGCCCGAAGCGGCGCTCGACGCGCTGTGGCGGGCCCTGGAGCGCGACGACAGCGGCATGGTCGTCGCGGACATGGACTGGCCGCGCTTCGCCCCGGCCTTCCGCTCGGGCCGCGACAGCGCGCTGCTCGCCGAACTCCCCGACGCCGCCGCCGAACCGGGCCGGGAGACGGACGACGCGCTGTCCGGCGCCGCGGCCCGCTGGCGCGACCGGCTCGCCGCGCTGCCCCCCGCCGAGCGACCGCGGGCGCTCACCGACCTCGTGCGCGCCGAGGCGGCCGCCGTCCTCGGCCACGACGCGGCGGTCGCCGTCGAAGCCGCCCGGCCCTTCCACGACATCGGCTTCGACTCGCTCACCGCCGTCGAACTGCGCAACCGGCTGGCCGCCGCCACCGGCCTGACCCTGCCCGCGAGCACCGTCTTCGACCACCCCACGGCCACCGCGCTCGGCGGCCATCTGCACGCCGAACTGACCGGCGCCACGCCCGCACCGCAGGACGAGCCCGTGCGGCCCGCCACCACCGACGAGCCGTTGGCGGTCGTCGGGATGGCGTGCCGCTTCCCGGGCGGCGTCCGCGGCCCGGAGGACCTGTGGGACCTCGTCGCGGGCGAGCGCGACGCCGTCGGCCCGCTGCCCGCCGACCGGGGCTGGCCGCTGGACGACCTCTACGACCCGGACCCCGAGCGCGAGGGCACCTTCTACACGACCGGCGGCGGTTTCCTCGACGGCGCCGGGGACTTCGACGCGGCCTTCTTCGGGATCTCGCCGCGCGAGGCCCTCGCCATGGACCCGCAGCAGCGCCTCCTCCTGGAGACCGCCTGGGAGGCCCTGGAACGCGCGGGCATCGACCCGGGCTCGGTCCGCGGCAGCCAGGGCGGCGTCTACCTCGGCGTGGCCGCCCAGGGGTACGGCACCGGGCCGCAGGACCCGGCCGCCGCCGTCGAGGGGCATCTGCTCAGCGGCACGGTCACGAGCGTCGCCTCCGGCCGCATCGCCTACACCCTCGGCACCGAGGGCCCGGCCGTCACCGTCGAGACCGCCTGCTCCTCGTCCCTGGTCGCCCTGCACCTGGCCGGGCAGGCGCTGCGCGCGGGGGAGTGCTCCTTCGCGCTCGTCGGCGGCGCGGCCGTGATGGCGTCGCCCGACGTGTTCGTGGAGTTCAGCCGTCAGCGAGGCCTCGCGCCCGACGGCCGCTGCAAGTCCTTCGCCGCCGCGGCCGACGGCACCGGCTGGGGCGAGGGCGTCGGCATGCTCGTGGTCGAGCGGCTCTCGGAGGCCCGCCGCCGGGGCCACCCCGTGCTCGCCGTGGTCCGGGGCTCGGCGGTCAACCAGGACGGCGCGAGCAACGGCCTGACCGCGCCGAGCGGCCCCGCGCAGGAGCGCGTCCTACGGCGGGCGCTCGCCGCCGCCGGGCTCACCGGAGCGGACGTCGACCTCGTCGAGGCGCACGGCACCGGCACCGTACTCGGCGACCCCATCGAGGCGCGGTCCCTGATCGCCGTCTACGGCCAGGACCGGCCCGCCGAGCGGCCGTTGTGGCTCGGCTCGCTCAAGTCCAACATCGGCCACACCCAGGCCGCCGCGGGCGTCGCCGGGGTCATCAAGACGGTCATGGCCCTGCGCCACGGACTGCTGCCCCGCACCCTCCACGTGGACATGCCCACCACCGAGGCCGACTGGTCCGGGGGAGCGGTGCGCCTGCTCACCGAGGCCCGTCCGTGGGACGACACCGGCCGCCCCCGCCGCGCGGGCGTGTCCTCCTTCGGCATGAGCGGCACCAACGCCCACGCGGTCATCGAACAGGCCCCGGACGAGCCGCCGCTGGAGCCCGCCGCCCCGGCCCCCGCCGTCGATCCGATCGCCACGGACGCCGTCGCGCTGCCCCTGTCGGCCGCCTCCGCGCCCGCCCTGCGCGCCCAGGCCCGCCGCCTGCGCGAGCACGCCGAAGCCGCCCCCGCCCTGCCCCTCACGGACCTCGCCCACGCGCTCGCCACCACGCGCACCGCGTTCCCGCACCGCGCCGCCGTGACCGGGCGCACCCGGGACGAACTCCTCGCCGCGCTCGCGGCGCTGGCCGAAGGGGCGCCCGCGCCCGGCGCCACCACCGGCCGCGCCGGAGAGGCCAGGACCGTGTTCGTCTTCCCCGGCCAGGGCTCGCAGTGGCCGGGCATGGCGCGTGAACTCCTGCACTCCTCGCCGGAGTTCGCCGCGCGGATCACGGCGTGTGCTGAGGCGCTCGCCCCGCACACGGAGTGGTCGTTGCTGGACGTGTTGCGGGAGGTTCCTGAGGCGCCGTCGCTGGAGCGGGTGGACGTGGTGCAGCCGGTGTTGTTCGCCGTGATGGTGTCGCTGGCGGAGGTGTGGCGTTCGTACGGTGTGGAGCCCGCTGCCGTGGTGGGGCACTCCCAGGGGGAGATCGCCGCGGCCTGTGTGGCCGGGGCGCTCACCCTCAAGGACGCCGCCCTGGTCGTCGCCCTGCGCAGCCGGGAGCTGCGGCGGCTCGCGGGCCGCGGCGGCATGGTCTCGCTCGCCGCCCCCGAAGAGCACGTACGGGAACTGCTGCTGCCCTACGACGGGCGGATCGGCGTGGCCGCCGTCAACGGACCGGGGGCCGTCGTCGTCGCGGGCGCGCCCGACGCGCTGACCGGCCTGCAGGCCGACTGCGAGCGGGCGGGCGTACGGGCCCGGCGGCTGCCCGTCGACTACGCGGCGCACTCCGCCCAGGTCGCCGACGTGGGCGACGCGCTGCGCACCGCCCTCGCCGGAGTGCGGCCCCGGCCCTCGCGCATCCCGCTCTACTCCACCGTGACCGGCGACGTCATCGACGGCACCGCCCTCGACGCCGCCTACTGGTACCGCAATCTGCGCGAGCCGGTCGAGTTCGCCCGCACCACCGAGACCCTGCTCGCCGCGGGCCACGACCTGTTCGTCGAGACGAGCCCGCACCCCGTCCTGACCGCCGCCCTCACCGGGACCGCCGAGCGCGCGGAGCGGCCCGTCGCCGCCGTCGGCACGCTGCGCCGCGACGACGGCGGCACCGACCGGCTGCTCACCGCGCTCGCCGAGGCCTGGGCCCACGGCGCGCCCCTGGACTGGGCCGCCGCCCTGCCCCGGCCCGCCCGCACCCACGTCCCCCTGCCCACCTACGCCTTCCAGCACGAGCGCTACTGGCTGGCGACACCGGGCCGGACCGCCGCCGTCGCCGCCACCGCACCCGCGCAGGCCCCCGCGCCCGTGCCGAACGGCGACCCCGCGGCCGAACTCGCCGCCCGGCTCGCCCCTTTGAGCGGCACCGACCGGCGCCGTGCCGTCCTCGACCTGGTCACCGCGCACGCCGCCGCCGTGCTCGGCCACTCCGGTGGCGCGGCCGTGGAGGCACGGCGGCCTTTCACCGCCGCGGGGTTCGACTCGATGCTCGCCGTGACGTTCCGCAACCGGCTCGGGGAGGCGACCGGGCTGCGGATCTCGCCCACCGCGGTCTTCGACCACCCCACGCCCGCCGCGCTCGCCGACCACCTGCACCAGCGGCTGTGCGCGGCCTCCGCACCGGACCGGCCGGACCGCCCCGTCCACGAACACCTGGACGGGCTCGCCGCCGCGCTGGCCGCCGCCGGGCCCGACACACCGGGCGCCGACACGATCGGCACCCGCCTGCGGGACCTGCTGCGCGCCTGGAACGACCGGGTGCCGCAGGACGGCAGCGGTGTCGACGGCGCACCCGCCGTCGACACCGCCACGGCCGACGAACTCTTCGAACTGCTCGACAACAACTACGGGGCCTGAGGGAGAAGCGAGACACCCATGCCGGACAACGACAAGCTCCTCGAATACCTCAGGCGCGCCACCGCCGACCTGGGAGACGCCCGCCGCCGACTGCGCGAGGCGGAGGACGCCCGCCACGACCCCGTGGCCATCGTCTCCATGAGCTGCCGCTACCCCGGGGGAGCCGACACCCCCGAAGCCCTGTGGGACCTCGTCGACAGCGGCACCGACGCCATCACCGAGTGGCCCGCGGGGCGCGGCTGGGACACCGAGGCGCTCTACCACCCCGACCCCGACCACCCCGGCACCTCCTTCACGCGGCACGGCGGATTCCTGCACCGGGCCGGGGACTTCGACGCGGCCTTCTTCGGGATCTCGCCGCGCGAGGCCCTCGCCATGGACCCGCAGCAGCGCCTCGTCCTGGAGACCGCCTGGGAGGCCGTCGAGCGCGCCGCCATCGACCCGGAGGCGCTGCGCGCGACCAGGACCGGCGTGTTCGTCGGCGCGATGCGCAACGACTACGGCAGCACGTCGCGGCACGTCCCCGAACTCCAGGGGCTCCTCGACACCGGCACGGCCGCCAGCGTCGTCTCCGGGCGCGTCGCCTACACCCTCGGCCTCGAAGGGCCCGCGCTCACCGTCGACACCGCCTGTTCCTCCTCGCTGGTGGCCGTGCACCTCGCGGTGCGCTCGCTGCGCTCCGGAGAGTGCTCCCTCGCCCTCGCGGGCGGCGTCGCCGTGATGGCGACGCCGGACGCGTTCGTCGCCTTCAGCCGTCAGCGCGCCCTGTCCGCCGACGGGCGCTGCAAGGCCTTCGCCGCCGCCGCGGACGGCACCGGCTGGTCCGAAGGCGTCGGCGTCCTCGTCCTGGAGCGCCTGTCCGACGCCCGCCGCAACGGCCACCAGGTCCTCGCCGTCGTCCGCGGCTCCGCCGTCAACCAGGACGGGGCCAGCAACGGCCTGACCGCGCCCAACGGACCCGCGCAGGAGCGCGTCATCGCCGACGCCCTCGCCGACGCCAGGATCGCCCCCGGCGACGTCGACGCCGTGGAGGCCCACGGCACCGGCACCCGCCTCGGCGACCCCATCGAGGCCCAGGCCCTGCTCGCCACGTACGGGAAGCACCGGCCCGCCGAACGGCCGCTGTGGATCGGCTCGTTGAAGTCGAACATCGGCCACACCTCCGGCGCCGCCGGCGTCGGAGGCGTCATCAAGACGGTCATGGCCCTGCGCCACGGGCGGCTGCCCCGCACCCTCCACGTCGACGAGCCGACGCCGTTCGTGGACTGGTCGGAGGGCGCCGTACGGATCCTGGCCGAGCCCCGCCCCTGGGAGGCGCCGGGGCGCCCGCGCCGGGCGGGGGTGTCGGCGTTCGGCGTGAGCGGCACGAACGCGCACCTCGTCCTGGAGGAGGAGACCCCGCAGGACCTCGCCGATCCGGCGCCGGACGCCACCGCGCCCGAGCCCGCCACGGGCCCGCTGCCCTGGGTGCTCTCCGCCCGCGACGAGGACGCCCTGCGCGCCCAGGCCACGCGCCTGCTCGCGCACATCGAGGGCACCGACGCAGGCGCAGGCACCGGCGAGGACACCACGGCCGGTGCGATCGGCCGGGCCCTGGCCACCACCCGTACCGCCTTCGAGCACCGCGCCGCCGTCGTCGCCGACGACCGGGCGGGCTTCGTCGACGGCCTGACCGCGCTCGCCTCCGGCGGCACCGCCCCGCACCTCGTCCGCGGCACCACGGGGCCCGACGGGAAGACCGCGTTCGTCTTCCCCGGACAGGGCTCCCAGTGGCCCGGCATGGCGGTGGGGCTCCTGGACGCGGAGCCGGTGTTCGCCGCTCGCGCCGCCGCGTGCGAGCGGGCCCTCGCCCCGTACGTGGACTGGTCGTTGGAGGCCGTGCTGCGCGGCGCCGACGGCGCGCCGTCCCTGGACCGCGTCGACGTGGTCCAGCCCGCCCTGTTCGCGGTGATGGTGTCCCTGGCGGAGCTGTGGCGGTCGTACGGCATCGAGCCGGACGCCGTGGTCGGGCACTCCCAGGGCGAGATCGCGGCCGCCTGCGTCGCGGGCGCGCTGTCCCTGGACGACGCGGCCAAGGTCGTCGCCCTGCGCAGCCGGGCCCTCGCGGACCTGGCCGGGCGCGGGGGCATGGCGTCCGTGCCGCTGCCCGCCGCGGACCTCGGCCCGCACCTGGAGCCCTGGGGCGACCGGCTGTCCGTCGCGGCCGTCAACGGGCCCGCGACCACGGTTCTGTCGGGCGACCCCGAGGCCGTCGAGGGCGTCGTCGCCGCCCTCGTCGCCCAGGACGTGCGGGCCCGCGTCATCCCCGTCGACTACGCCTCGCACTCCGCCCACGTCGAGGCGATCGAGGAGCGCCTCCTGACCGCGCTCGCGGACCTCGCGCCCCGCCCCGCCGACGTGCCCTTCCACTCCACCGTCGACGCCGCCCCGCTGGACGGCGGAGCCGCCCTCGACGCCGCGTACTGGTACCGCAACCTGCGGCGGACCGTGCGCTTCGAGGAGGCCGTACGCGGCCTCCTCGGCCAGGGCTACAGCCACTTCGTCGAGGTCAGCGCCCACCCGGTGCTCACCATCGGCGTGGAGCAGACCGCCGAGGCCGCCGACCTGGAGCGGCCCGTCGCCGTGCTCGGCACGCTCCGCCGCGACGAGGGCGGCCGCGCGCGCTTCCTGCTCGCCCTCGCCCAGGCCCACACCCGCGGCCTGTTCCCGGACTGGTCCCGGGTGTTCGCCGGGCATGCGGCCGCGACCGGCCTGCCCACGTACGCCTTCCGGCGCCGCCCGTACTGGCTGGAGCCGGAGTCCGCGCCCGCGCCCGCGGCGGCGCCGCCCGCCGACCCCGTGGCGGACCGCTTCTGGGAGGCCGTGCGCGCCGGTGACCTGCCGGAGCTGACCGCCACCCTCGGCGTCGGGCCCGAGGAGCCGCTCAGCGCCGTCCTGCCCGCGCTCGCCGCCTGGCGCGAACGGCGCGCCGCGCTCACCACCGTCGAGTCCTGGCGCTACCGGCCCGACTGGCAGCCGCTGCCCGAGGCCGCCGCCGCCCGGCTCCGCGGCACCTGGCTCGTGCTGCTGCCCGCGCCGCTCGCCCTCGACCCGCAGTCCCTCGCCTGCGTGCGCGCCCTCCAGGACGCCGGGGCCACCGTGGTGAGCGCCGCCCTCGACGTGGCGGCCCTCGACGTGGCCGACCCCGACGTGGCCGACCCCGAGAGGGGTCCGCTCCGCGACCGGCTCGCCGACGTCCTCCGCGACCTCCTCCGCGACGCCCTCTCCGACGCCGGTGGGGCGCCCGCGGGAGTCCTGTCCCTGCTCGCGACCGACGAACGGCCGCACCCGCGGCACCCCGCCGTGTCCGTCGGCACCGCCCTGAGCCTCGCCCTCGTACAGGCCCTCGGCGACGCGGGTGTCGACGCGCCGCTGTGGTGGGCCACGCGCGGCGCCGTCGCCGTCGGCCCCGCCGACCCGCCCGTGCGGCCCGCGCAGCACGCGGCCTGGGGCCTCGGCCGGTGTGCCGCCCTGGAGCACCCGCGCCGCTGGGGCGGGCTCCTCGACCTGCCGCCCGAGCTCGACCCCCGCGCCGCGTCCCGGCTGTGCGCGGTGCTCGCCGCGCCCGGCGACGAGGACCAGCTCGCCGTGCGCGGCACGGGAGTCCACGGCCGCAGGCTCGTCCGGGCCCCGCTCGGCGACGCCGCGCCCCGCCGCGCCTGGACCCCGCGCGGCACCACGCTGATCACCGGCGGCACCGGCGGCCTCGGCGCGTACATCGCCCGCTGGCTCGCCCGCGAGGGCGCCGAACACCTCGTCCTGATCAGCCGCCGCGGCGCCGACGCCCCCGGCGCGGCCGAACTCGCTGCCGAACTCACGGAGCTGGGCGCCCGCACCACCGTCGCCGCGTGCGACATCACCGACCGGCACGCCCTCGCCACCCTCGTCGCGGGCCTCGTGGCCGACGGCTGCGAGATCCGGTCCGTGCTGCACGCCGCCGCCGGGGGCTCCCTCGTGGCGCTCGACGACACGGACGCGGCCGAGTTCGCCGACACGCTGCACGCCAAGGCCCTCGGCGCGGACCACCTGGACGCCCTGTTCGACCGGGACACGCTCGACGCCTTCGTGCTGTTCTCCTCCATCTCCGGCGTCTGGGGCAGCGCGATCCACGGCGCCTACGCCGCCGCCAACGCCCACCTGGACGCGCTCGCCGAGAACCGCAGAGCCCGGGGCCTGGCCGCCACCTCCGTGGTGTGGGGCATCTGGAGCCCCGAGGACGGCGGCGGCATGGCCGCGAACCTCGCCGAGGACCAACTCCGCGCCCAGGGCGTGCTCTTCATGCCGCCCGCCACCTGCGTCACCGCCCTGAAGCAGGTGCTCGACCACGACGAGACCCTCGTCCTGGTCGCCGACATCGACTGGGACCGCTTCGCCACCGTCTTCACCACCAGCAGGCCCAGCCCCCTCATCGGCACCGTCCCCGAGGCCCGCGCCGCCCTCGCACCGGACCCCGCCCCCGCCGACACCGCGGAGGACCCGTCCCGCGGCCTCCGCGCCCAGCTGCGCGACCTGACCGGACCCGAGCGCGAACGCGCCCTGTCCGACCTGGTGCTCACCGAGGCCGCCGCCGTGCTCGGCCACGACGCGCCCGAGGCGATCGCGCCCGAACGCGCCTTCCGCGACCTCGGCTTCGACTCGCTGACCGCCGTCGAGATGCGGAACCGGCTCACCGCGGCCACCGGCCTGCGCCTGCCCGTCACCCTCGTCTTCGACTACTCCTCGCCCGGCGCGCTCGCCCGTCATCTGCGCGCCGAACTCCTCGGCGACCGGACCCCGGCGGCCACCGCGCCGGTGGTGCGCGCCGCGCAGGCCGACGACGACCCGATCGTCATCGTCTCCATGAGCTGCCGCTACCCGGGCGGCGTCGGCACCCCCGAAGAGCTGTGGCAGCTCGTCGCCGAGGGCCGCGACGCGGTCGCCGGACTCCCCGCCGACCGGGGCTGGGACCTCGACGCGCTCTACGACGCCGACCCCGACCGGCCCGGCACCAGCTACGCGGCGGCGGGCGGCTTCGTCTACGACGCGGGCCACTTCGACGCGGGCTTCTTCGGCATCTCGCCGCGCGAGGCCCTCGCCATGGACCCGCAGCAGCGCCTCCTCCTGGAGACCTCCTGGGAGGCCCTGGAGCGCGCCGGGATCGACCCGCACACCCTGCGCGGCAGCCGCACCGGCGTCTTCGCGGGCGCCGCCTACCAGGGCTACGGCGGCAGCATGGACGACGTACCGGAAGAGCTGGAGGGCCTCTTCGTCGCGGGCATCTCCACCAGCGTCCTGTCCGGCCGCGTCGCCTACACGCTCGGCCTCGAAGGGCCCGCCGTGACCGTCGACACGGCCTGTTCCTCCTCCCTCGTCGCCGTCCACACCGCCGCGCAGGCCCTGCGCAACGGCGACTGCTCGCTCGCCCTCGCGGGCGGCGCCACCGTCATCGGCTCCCCGCTCACCTTCACCGGCTTCAGCCGTCAGCGGGGCCTCGCCGCCGACGGCCGCTGCAAGTCCTTCGCGGCCGCCGCCGACGGCTTCGGCATGGCCGAGGGCGTCGGCCTGCTCCTCCTGGAGCGCCTGTCCGACGCCCGCCGCAACGGCCACCCCGTCCTCGCCGTCCTGCGCGGCTCGGCCGTCAACCAGGACGGCGCGAGCAACGGCCTGACCGCCCCCAGCGGCCTCGCCCAGCAGCGCGTGATCACCGAGGCGCTCGCCGACGCGGGCCTGTCCGCCGCCGACGTCGACGTGGTGGAGGCCCACGGCACCGGCACCACCCTCGGCGACCCCATCGAGGCCGACGCGCTGCTGGCCACCTACGGACAGGAGCGCGAAAACCCCCTCCGCCTGGGCTCGTTGAAGTCCAACATCGGGCACAGCCAGGCCGCCGCCGGAGTCGCGGGCATCATGAAGATGGTCCTCGCCATGCGCCACGAGGTGCTCCCCGCGACCCTGCACGTGGACGCGCCGTCCCCCAACGTCGACTGGTCCGCGGGCGCCGTGTCGCTGCTCACCGAGGCCGCGCCGTGGCCCGCGAACGGCCACCCCCGGCGCGCCGGGATCTCCTCCTTCGGGCTCAGCGGCACCAACGCCCACGTCGTCGTCGAGCAGCCGCCCGCCGACGAGGAACCGGCCGGGGCCGAGCAGGGCCGCCCCGACACGGCCGTGCCGTGGGTGCTCTCCGCGCGCAGCCCCGAAGCGCTGCGCGAGCAGGCCGTACGCCTGCGCGCCCACGTCGCGGCCCGGCCCGGCCTCGGCCCCGCCGACGTCGGACACTCCCTGGCCACCACGCGCGCCGCCTTCGAGCACCGCGCCGCCGCCGTCGGGCGCGACCGGGACGCCCTCCTCGCCGCGCTCGACACCCTGATCGACGGCCGCACCGGACCCGGAGCCGTGCGCGGCACCACCGCCCAGGACCGGCGCGCCGTGTTCGTCTTCCCCGGCCAGGGCTCGCAGTGGCCGGGCATGGCGCGTGAACTCCTGGACTCCTCGCCGGAGTTCGCCGCGCGGATCACGGCGTGTGCTGAGGCGCTCGCTCCGTACACGGAGTGGTCGTTGCTGGACGTGTTGCGCGAAGCTTCTGAGGCGCCGTCGCTGGAGCGGGTGGACGTGGTGCAGCCGGTGTTGTTCGCCGTGATGGTGTCGCTGGCGGAGGTGTGGCGTTCGTACGGTGTGGAGCCCGCTGCCGTGGTGGGGCACTCCCAGGGGGAGATCGCCGCGGCCTGTGTGGCCGGGGCGCTCACCCTCAAGGACGCCGCCCGCGTCGTCGCCCTGCGCAGCAAGGCCCTGCGCGCGCTCACCGGGCGCGGCGGCATGCTGTACATCCCGCTGCCCCCGGAGCGGGTCGAGGCCCGACTCGCCCCCTGGACGGACCGGCTGAGCGTCGCCGCCGTCAACGGACCCACCACGGTGACCGTCTCGGGCGACCCCGAAGCCCTGGGCGAGCTGCACGCCGCGCTCGCCGACGACGGCGTGCTGTGCTGGCCGCTGCCCGGCGTCGACTTCGCCGGGCACTCGCCGCAGGTCGAGGAGATCCACGGCGAACTGCGCACCCTGCTCGCCGGGATCGCCCCGCGCCCGTCCCGCGTGCCCTTCTACTCCACCGTCACCGGCGCCGCCCTCGACACCACCGCCCTGGACGCCGCGTACTGGTACCGCAATCTGCGCGAGCCCGTCGACTTCCACCGGGCCCTGGGCGCCCTGATCGCCGACGGGCACCGCCTGTTCGTCGAGACCAGCACCCACCCCGCCCTCACCGTCTGGCTCCAGGAGGCTTTGGAGGCCGCGGGCGGCAGCGGCGGCGCCGTCGGCACCCTGCACCGGGGCGAGGGCGGCCGGGACCGCGTGCTCGCCTCGCTCGCCGAACTCCACGTCCTGGGCCACCCCGTGGACTGGGACGCCGTCTTCGACGGCACCGGAGCCCGCCGCGTCGACCTGCCCACCTACGCGTTCCAGCGGCGCCACTACTGGATGCGGCCCGCACCCCGGGACGCCGCCACCGCCCCCGTCGGCACGGACCCCGTCGACCGGGGCTTCTGGGACGCCGTCGCCGGGCAGGACCCCGACGCCCTCGCCCGGCACCTGCGCATCGAGGACGACGACGTACGCGCGGCCATGAGCACCGTCGTGCCCGCGCTCTCCCAGTGGCTGCACGGCCGCCGCGGCCGGACCACCCTCGACTCCTGGCGCCACCGCGTCACCTGGAAGCCCCTGCCCCAGGAGCGCGCGGCGGACCTCGGCGGCAGCTGGTGGGTGGCCGTGCCCGAGGCCGTCGCCGCGGACCCGGCCGTCACCGCCTGCGTCGAGGCCCTGCGCGAGCACGGCGCGCACCCCGTCGTCGTGGAACTCGGCGCGGACGACGCCGGGGAGACCGGACGCGGCCCGCTCGCCGGGCGCCTGCGCGCCCTCGCCCAGGAGTCCCCGGCCGACGGCGTCCTGTCCCTGCTCGTCCTCGCCGACGCCCCGTACGCCGACGGCACCGCCCTGCCCGTCGGCCTCGCGCTCACCACCGCGCTGCTCCAGGCGCTCGGCGACGCCGCGGTGAAGGCGCCGCTGTGGTGCGCGACCCGCGGGGCCGTCGCCGTGGGCCGCTCCGACCGCCTCGACGCGCCCCTGGGCGCCCTGCACTGGGGCCTCGGCGGGGTGGCCGCCGTCGAGCACCCCGAGCGCTGGGGCGGCCTCGTCGATCTGCCCGCCCGCCTCGACGCACGGGCCCGCGCCCGGCTCGCCGCGGTCCTCGCGGCCCCGGACGGCGAGGACCAGCTGGCGATCCGCGCCTCCGGCGTGTTCGGCCGCCGCCTCGCCCACGCCGCGCCCAGGACCGAGCCCGAAGGGCCCGCCTGGACGCCCGACGGCACCGTCCTGATCACCGGCGGCACGGGCGGCCTCGGCGCCCAGCTCGCCCGCAGGCTCGCCGGGAGCGGCACCGCGCATCTCCTCCTGACCAGCCGCCGCGGCCCCGACGCCCCGGGCGCCGACGCGCTCGCCGCCGAACTCACGTCACTGGGAGCCGAGTTCACCATCGCGGCCTGCGACGCCGCCGACCGCGACGACCTCGCCGCGCTCCTCGCCGCCGTCCCGGCCGGACGCCCGCTGCGCGCCGTGTTCCACGCCGCGGGCGTCCTGGACGACGGCGTCCTCGACACGCTCACCCCCGAGCGCGCCGCCGGGGTCCTGCGCCCCAAGGCGGACGCCGCGCTCCACCTCGACGAACTCACCCGGGACGCGGACCTGACCGCCTTCGTGCTCTTCTCCTCCCTCGCCGGCACCCTCGGCGGCACCGGACAGGGCAGCTACGCCGCCGCCAACGCCTTCCTCGACGCCCTCGCGCAGACGCGCCGCGACCACGGCCTGCCCGCCACCTCCGTGGCCTGGGGCCTGTGGGGCGGCGACAGCCTGGCCGCGGGCGCCACCAGCGAACGCCTGGTCCGCGACGGTCTGCCCGCCATGGACCCCGAACTCGCCGTCGAGGCCCTCTGGCAGGCCCTGGCCGACGACGAGACCCGGCTGATCGTCGCCGACTTCGCCTGGGACCGCTTCGTCCGCGCCTACACCGCGCTGCGGCCCAGCGCCCTGATCGCCGACGTGCCCGAGGCGCGCGGCGCCCTCGCCGAGCGCGCCGCCGCGCCGGGCGCCGCGGAGAACGCCCTGGTGGCGCGGCTCGCCGGGCTCGGCGACGCCGAACGCACCCAGGAACTCGCGGACCTGGTGCGCGCCCTGGCCGCCGACGTGCTCGGGCACGACGACCCCGCCGCGATCGCACCGGAGCGTGCCTTCAAGGACCTCGGCTTCGACTCGCTGACCGCCGTGGAGCTGCGCAACCGCGTCGCCGGGGCCACCGGCCTGCGCCTGCCCGTCACGCTCGTCTTCGACCGGCCCACCACCGCCGCGCTCGTCGACCACCTGCGCGAGGAACTGCTCGGCACGGCGCCCGCCCCCACGACGGCCCCCGTACCCGCCGCGGCGGCCGCGACCGACGACGACCCGGTCGCGATCGTCGCGATGAGCTGCCGCTTCCCCGGCGGCGTACAGACCCCCGAGGACTTCTGGCGGCTCCTCGCCGACGGCACCGACGCCGTCTCCGCGTTCCCCGCCGACCGCGGCTGGGACCTGGAGGGCCTCTACGACCCGGACCCGGAGAAGGTCGGCCGCACCTACGCCCGCGAGGGCGGATTCCTCTACGACGCCGCCCACTTCGACCCCGCCTTCTTCGGCATCTCGCCGCGCGAGGCCCTCGCCGTCGACCCCCAGCAGCGGCTCCTCCTGGAGACCGCCTGGGAGGCCTTCGAACGGGCGGGCATCGACCCGCGGACCCTCAAGGGCAGCGACGGCGGCGTCTTCGTCGGCTCCAGCTACCGCGACTACGGCTCCCGGGTCACCGAGCCGTCCGAGGAGTTCGAGGGCTACCTCGGCATCGGCAGCGCGGGCAGCGTGGCCTCCGGGCGCGTCGCGTACACCTTCGGCCTTGAGGGCCCCGCCGTGACCGTGGACACGGCCTGCTCCTCCTCGCTCGTCGCCGTCCACATGGCGGCGCAGGCGCTGCGCTCCGGCGAGTGCTCCCTCGCGCTCGCGGGCGGCGTCACGGTGATGGCCACGCCCGGCGCGTTCGTCGAGTTCTCCCGCCAGCGCGGACTTGCCGCCGACGGCCGCTGCAAGCCGTTCGCGGCCGCCGCCGACGGCACCGCCTGGGCCGAGGGCGCGGGCATGGTGCTCCTGGAGCGCCTGTCCGACGCCCGCCGCCACGGCCACCCCGTGCTCGCCCTGGTCCGCGGCTCCGCCGTCAACCAGGACGGCGCCAGCAACGGCCTCACCGCCCCCAACGGCCCCTCCCAGCAGCGCGTCATCCGCCAGGCCCTCGCGGGCGCGGGCCTCGCCCCCGGCGACGTCGACGCCGTCGAGGCCCACGGCACCGGCACCCGCCTCGGCGACCCCATCGAGGCCCAGGCCCTGCTCGCCACCTACGGGCAGGAGCGCGAAACCCCGCTGTACCTGGGCTCGTTGAAGTCCAACATCGGCCACGCCCAGGCCGCCGCGGGCATCGCGGGCATCATCAAGATGGTCCTGGCCATGCGGCACGGCGCGCTCCCCGCCACCCTCCACGTCGACGAGCCGACGCCGTACGTGGACTGGACCGCGGGCCGCGTCCACGTGGTCACCGAGCACACCGCCTGGCCCGAGGGGGACCGCCCGCGCCGCGCCGGCGTGTCGTCCTTCGGCGTGAGCGGCACCAACGCGCACACCATCCTGGAGCACGTCCCCGACCCCGCGCCGCCCGTCGCGGCGCCGCCGACGGGCCGCCGTCTGCCCTGGCTGCTCGCCGCCCGCGGCGAGGACGCCCTGCGCGCCCAGGCCCGCCGCCTGCTCGACCGCGTCACCGCCGCACCGGAGCGGCACCCCGACGCCGTCGGCAAGGCCCTCGCCACCGGCCGCACCGCCTTCGAACACCGGGCCGTCCTCGTCGCCGCCGACCGCGAAGGCCTCCTGGCCGCGCTGGCCGCGCTCGCCGACGGCACCCCCTCGACCGACGTCGTCGAGGGCGCCACCGGCCGGGCGGGCAGGACCGCCTTCCTCTTCCCCGGGCAGGGCAGCCAGCGCCTGCGCATGGGCGCGGAACTGTACGAGCGCTTCGAGGCGTTCGCCGACGCCTTCGACGCGGTGTGCGCGGAACTCGACCCGCTCCTCGACCGCCCGCTGCGCGACGTGATCACCGCGCCTGAGGGCAGCGCGGACGCGGCCCTGCTCCACACCACGGCCTACACCCAGCCCGCCCTGTTCGCCGTCGGCGTCGCCCTGCACCGGCTCCTGGAGTCGTACGGGGTGCGCCCCGACCTCGTCACCGGGCACTCCGTGGGACAGCTCGCCGCCGCGCACGTCGCCGGGGTGCTCTCGCTGCCGGACGCCGCCGCCCTCGTGGCCGCGCGCGGCCGCCTGATGCAGGCCATGCCCGGCGGCGGCGCGATGGTCTCCCTCACCGTCCCCGAGCCGGACCTGCTGCCCCAGCTCGCGGGCCGCGAGGGCGAGATCGCGGTGGCCGCCGTCAACGGGCCCGCCGCCACCGTCCTGTCCGGCGACGCGGCGCCCGTCGAGGAGATCGCCGCCCACTGGCGGGAGAAGGGCCACAAGACCCGGCGCCTCACCGTCAGCCACGCCTTCCACTCCCCGCACATGGACGGCATGCTGGACGACTTCCGCGCCGTCGCCGAACGGGTCACCTACCACGCGCCGCGGATCCCCGTCGTCTCCGACCTGACCGGCGCCGTCGCCACCGCCGAGGAGCTGCGCGACCCCGGCCACTGGGTCCGCCACGTCCGCTCCACCGTCCGCTTCCTCGACGCCGTACGGACCCTGGAGGCCGAAGGCGCCACCGCGTACGTGGAACTCGGCCCCGACGGCTCCCTGACCGCGCTCGGCCAGGAGTGCCTGACCGGGCCCGCCGACGGCGTCGCCGCGGTCCCGCTGCTTCGCAAGGACGCGCCGGAGGAGGCCGCGTTCACCGCGGCCCTTGCCCGTCTGCACGTCCACGGCGTGCGCGTCGACTGGGCGCCGCTGTTCGCACGGGTCCCGGCCGGGCACGTCGAGCTGCCCACGTACGCCTTCCAGCGCGCCCGCTACTGGCTCCCGCCCACCCCGCCCACCGGTGACATGCCCGCCGCGGGTCTGCTCCCCGCCGGGCATCCGCTGCTCGGCGCGGGCGCCCCGCTCGCCGACACCGGCGGCCACCTGTTCACCGGCCGCCTCTCCGTGGCCGCCCACCCCTGGCTCGCCGACCACGCCGTCCTCGGCGGCGCGCTGTTCCCCGCCACGGCCTTCCTGGAACTCGCCGTCCACGCGGGCGACGAGCTGGGCTGCGCCGAGGTCGACGAACTCACCCTGGAAGCGCCCCTGACCCTGCCCGAGCGGGGCGCCGTCACCCTCCAGCTCACCGTCCAGGCCCCCGACGCGGGCGGCGGCCGCGTCTTCGCCTTCCACGCCAGGCCCGAGCACGCCGCGCCGGACGAGCCCTGGACCCGGCACGCCACGGGCCGCCTGAGCCCGGGCGGCCACACACCGCCCGAGGACCTCACGGCCTGGCCGCCCGCCGGAGCCGAACCCCTCGACGTCGACGGCCTCTACGCGCGCCTCGCCGACGGCGGCTTCGCCTACGGCCCCGCCTTCCAGGGCCTGTGCGCCGCCTGGCGCCTGGGCGACGCCGTCTACGCCGAGGCCCGCCTGCCCGAGGCACAGGCCTCCGACGCCGGACGCTACGGCCTCCACCCCGCGCTCCTCGACAGCGTGCTGCACGCGCTGGCCTTCGGCGTCCTCGAAGGCAGTGACCAGGGCTGGCTGCCGTTCTCCTGGAGCGGCGTACGGCTGCACGCCGCGGGCGCGACCGCGCTGCGCCTGCGCATGACACCGGCCGGGCGCGACGCCGTCGCGTGGACGGTGGCCGACCCCACGGGCGCCCCGGTCGCCTCGGCCCGCTCCCTGGTGCTCAGGCCCGTGACGGCCGACCGCATCCAGGAGTCCCGCACCGGCACCCACGCGGACATGTTCCGCCTGGAGTGGCCCGCCCTCGCGGTGGCCGACACCGCCCCCGCGTCCTGCGCCGTGCTCGGCGACGCCCTGCCCGGCCTCGCGCCCGCCCACGCGGACCTCGCCGCCCTGGGAGCGGCGATCGAGGCGGGCGCCGAGGTACCGGCCCTCGTCGTGACCGCGCTGCCGCCGACGACCGGGGAGCTCGCCGCGTCCGTCCACGAGCTCACCGCGAGCGCCCTGGAGCTGGTGCGGGCCTGGCTCGCCGACGAGCGGTACGCGGGCGCCACGCTGGCCCTCGTCACCACCGGAGCCGTGCCCGTCGGCCCGGACGACGACGTGGCCGACCCCGCGCAGGCCGCCGTGTGGGGCCTGGTTCGCTCCGCGCAGACCGAGAACCCCGACCGGTTCGTCCTGCTCGACACCGACGGCACCCCGGCCTCGGACGCCGCCCTCGCCGCGGTGCTCGCCACGGCCCTCGGCACGGGGGAGCCCCAACTCGCCCTGCGCGCCGGGCAGCCGCACACCGCGCGCCTCGCCCGGGTGCCCGGCTCCACGCCCGCGCGCGCACCCGGCTGGGACCCCGAGGGCACCGTCCTGATCACCGGCGGCACCGGCTCCATCGGCGCCCTGCTCGCCCGTCACCTCGCGGGCGAGCACGGCGTACGGCACCTGCTGCTCACCAGCCGCAGCGGCCCCGCCGCCGACGGCGCGGACGCGCTCCGCGCCGAACTGGCCGCCCTCGGCGCCGATGCCGAGATCGTCGCCTGCGACGCCGCCGACCGGGCGGCCCTGGAGAAGGTCCTGGGCGCCCTGGAGCACCCGCTGCGCGGCGTCGTGCACACCGCGGGCGTCATCGACGACGGCGTCGTCGCCGACATGACCCCGCACCAGCTCCACCGGGTGCTGCGCCCCAAGGTGGACGCCGTCGTCCACCTGCACGAGCTGACCGCGGACCTCGACCTGTCCGCGTTCGTCGTCTTCTCCTCCATCGCCGGTGTCTTCGGCGGCATGGGCCAGGCCAACTACGCCGCGGCCAACGCCTTCCTGGACGCCCTCGCCCACCGGCGCCGCGCCCGGGGCCTGCCCGCCGCCTCGCTCGGCTGGGGCCTGTGGGCCACCGGCGGCGGCATGACCGGACACCTCGGCGAGGCCGACCTGGCCCGCATCGCCCGCGGCGGCATCGTCGCCTTCACCCCCGCCGACGGCGTCGCCCTCTTCGACACGGCCACCGGCCTCGACGCGCCCGCCCTGCTGCCCCTGCGCCTGGACACCGGGGCGCTGGCGGCCCAGGCCGCCGCCGGTGGCGTGCCGGCCTTCCTGCGCGGCCTCGTCCGCACCCCGGCGCGCCGGGCCGCGGCGGGCGAAGGGCCGGGGCCCGACGCCGCGGACGCCCTGCGCGGCCGTCTGGCGGGACTGCCCCCGGCACAGCGCGCCCGGGTCCTCGTCGACGTGGTCCGCACCCACGCCGCCCTGGTCCTCGGCTTCCCCGACCCGGCGGCCCTCAGCACCGAACAGCCCCTGCTCGACCTCGGCTTCGACTCGCTGACCGCGGTGGAGCTGCGCAACCGGCTGCGCGCCGCCACCGGCCTGCACCTGCCCGCGACCCTGCTCTTCGACCACCCGACGGCCGCCGCGGTGGCCCGCCACCTGGCCGACGAGATCGCCCCGGAGGACGGCACGGCCGGGACCGGCCCCGCCGCCCTCGCCGAACTCGAACGCCTGGAGGCCGCGGTCCGCGACGGCCTGCCCGACGACGCCGCCCGTACCGCCCTCACGACCCGCCTCCAGGGCCTCCTGGAGACCCTCCGCCCCGGCACCGGGCCGGACGCGGACGCCGTGGAGGACCGCATGGGCTCCACCGACGACGACCTCTTCGCCTTCATCGACAACGAACTCGGCAGGCCATGACGGCACCCCGCCGCCCCACGCCCTCCCTCCGACCGCCCCGCGTACCGAAGGTGACGATGCACGGTGAATGACGACAAGCTGCGCGACTATCTCAAGCGGGTGGCCGCCGACCTGCACCGGACCAAGCAGCGCCTCGGCGAGGCCGAGGCGCGGGACCGGGAACCGATCGCCGTCGTCGCGATGGGCTGCCGCTACCCCGGCGGCGTCCGCACCCCCGAGGACCTGTGGCGGCTCGTCTCCACGGGCACCGACGCGATCACGCCCTTCCCCGCCGACCGCGGCTGGGACCTGGCCGCCCTGCACGACCCGACGGGGGAGCGGCCCGGCAGCACGTACAGCGCCGAGGGCGGCTTCCTCGACGACGCCGCCGCGTTCGACCCCGGCTTCTTCGGCATCTCGCCGCGCGAGGCCCTCGCCATGGACCCGCAGCAGCGCCTCCTCCTGGAGACCACCTGGGAGACCTTCGAGCGCGCCGGGATCGACCCGCACGCCCTGCGCGGCAGCCGCACCGGCGTCTTCGCCGGCGTGATGTACCAGGACTACGCGGTGCGCCTGCGCCAGGTGCCCGACGACGTCCAGGGCTACCTCGGCAACGGCAGCTCCGACAGCGTCGCCTCCGGCCGCGTCGCCTACACCTTCGGCCTCGAAGGCCCCGCCGTCTCCGTCGACACCGCCTGCTCCTCCTCGCTCGTCGCCCTCCACCTGGCCTGCCAGGCGCTGCGCCAGGGCGACTGCGCGCTCGCCCTCGCGGGCGGCGCCATGGTGATGTCCACGCCGGTGCCGTTCGTCGAGATGAGCCGGCAGAACGGCCTCGCGGCGGACGGCCGGTGCAAGTCCTTCGCCGCGGCCGCCGACGGCACCGGCTGGGGCGAGGGCGTCGGCATGCTCCTCCTGGAGCGCCTGTCCGACGCCCGCCGCCACGGCCACCCCGTGCTCGCCCTGGTCCGCGGCTCCGCCGTCAACCAGGACGGCGCCAGCAGCCGCCTCACCGCCCCCAACGGCCCCTCCCAGCAGCGCGTCATCCGCCAGGCCCTCGCGAACGCCCGGCTCACCCCGGCCGACGTCGACGTCGTCGAGGCCCACGGCACCGGCACCCCGCTCGGCGACCCCATCGAGGCCCAGGCCCTGCTCGCCACGTACGGGCGCGAGCACACCGCCGCACAGCCCCTGCTGCTCGGCTCGCTGAAGTCCAACATCGGCCACACCCAGGCCGCCGCCGGGGTCGGCGGCGTCATCAAGATGATCCTCGCCATGCGGCACGGCGAGGTGCCGCCGTCCCTGCACGGCGGCGACCTCACCCCCCAGGTCGACTGGTCGCCGGGGACGCTGCGGCTCGTCACCGAGGCCACGCCGTGGCCCGCCACGGGACGCCCGCGCCGCGCCGCCGTCTCCTCCTTCGGCGTCAGCGGCACCAACGGCCACGTCGTCCTCGAACAGGCCGAGCCCACCGCCGAGCCCACCGCCGGGCCCACCGCCGGGCCCACCGCCGGGCCCGCCGCCGAGGACGACCGCACCGGACCCGTGCCCTGGCTGGTCTCCGCACGCGACCCCCGGGCCCTGCGCGCCCAGGCCGCCGCGCTGCACGCCCATCTGACGCGGCACCCCGCGCTGCACCCGGCGGACGTCGCCCACACCCTGGCGACCGGCCGCGCCGCCCTCGAAGAGCGCGCCGCACTCGTCGCCGACGACCGGCCGGCGCTGCTCGACGCCCTGGACGCGCTCGCCCGCGACACGGACCCGCTGCCGCCGGGCTGCGCGCGCGGCACGGCCCGCACCGGCGAGGCGGTCGCCTTCGTCTTCCCCGGGCAGGGCACCCAGTGGCCCGGCATGGCCCGCGAACTCCTCGACACCTCAACGGTGTTCGCCGCCCGCCTGGCCGAGTGCGCCGAGGCCCTGGCCCCGCACACCGACTGGTCGCTCCTCGACGTCCTGCGCGAAGCCCCCGACGCGCCCTCCCTCGACCGCGTGGACGTCGTCCAGCCCGCCCTGTTCGCGGTGATGGTCTCGCTGGCACAGGTGTGGCGCGCCCACGGCGTCGAGCCCGCCGCCGTCGTCGGGCACAGCCAGGGCGAGATGGCCGCCGCGTGCGTGGCCGGGGCGCTCACCCTCGCCGACGCCGCGAAGGTCGTCGCCGTACGCGCCAAGGCGCTGCGGGCCCTCGCCGGACGCGGCGGCATGGCGTCGGTGTCGCTCCCCGCCGACCGGGTCCGCGAGCGCGTCGCGCCCTGGGGCGAGCGGATCGCCGTCGCCGCCGTGAACGGCCCCTCCTCCGTCGCCGTCTCCGGCGACCCCGGGGCACTGGCCGAACTCCTCGCCGCCCTCGACGCCGACGGCGTACGGGCCCGCCCCATCCCCGTCGACTACGCCTCGCACGGCCCCCAAGTCGAGGAGATCCAGGACGAGTTGACGCAGGCGCTCGCGGGCATCGCGCCCCGCGCCGCCGACGTCCCCTTCTACTCGACCGTCACCGGCGGCCTCCTCGACACCGCGCGCCTCGACGCCTCCTACTGGTACGAGAACCTGCGCCGCACCGTGCGCTTCGACGAGGCCGCGCGCGCCCTGCTCACCGACGGGCACCGCGTCCTCGTCGAGGTCAGCGCGCACCCCGTGCTCACCGCCGGGCTCCAGGACACCGCCGACGCCACCGGCACCGACGCGCTCGCCCTCGGCACGCTGCGCCGCGACGACGGCGGCCCGCGACGGCTGCTCACCGCGCTCGCGGAACTGCACGTACGGGGCGTGTCCGTCGACTGGGACGCGGCCCTCGCCGGGCACCGGCCACACCGCGTCGACCTGCCCACCTACGCCTTCCAGCGGGAGCGCTACTGGCTGGAGGACTCCGGCGCGCCCGCGGGCGACCCCGCCTCGGTCGGGCTCACCCCCTCCGGGCACCCGCTCCTCGGCGCCGTCGTCACCCTCGCCGACACCGAAGGACTGCTGCTCACCGGCAGGCTCTCGCTGCGCACCCACCCCTGGCTCGCCGACCACGCCGTGCGGGGCACCGCCCTGCTGCCCGGCACCGCCTTCCTGGAACTCGCCGTCCTCGCGGGCGACCACACCGGCTGCCCCCGCGTCGACGACCTCACCCTCGAAGCGCCCCTGACGCTTCCCCAGGACGGCGGTGCGGTCCTGCGCCTCTCCGTCGGCGCGCCCGCCCCCGACGGCACCCGCACCCTCGCCCTGCACGCCAGGCCCGACGACCCCGACACGGACGAGGAGTGGACCCGCCACGCCACCGGCGTCCTCGCCCCGCGCACCCCCGCCCCGGCCCCCGCCGCCCCCACCGCCTGGCCCCCGCCCGGCGCCACCCCCCTCGACCTCGACGGCATGTACGCCCGCTACGCCGCGGGCGGCTTCGCCTACGGCCCCGCCTTCCAGGGCCTCACGGCGGCGTGGCGGCTCGGCGACGACCTGTACGCGGAGGCCGAACTCCCGGCCGGACTCCGCCAGGACGCCGCGCGGTTCGCCCTGCACCCGGCGCTGCTCGACGCGGCCCTGCACGCCACCGGGCTCACCGCCGCCGCGGCCGACGGCGGCCGGATGCCGTTCGCCTGGTCCGGGGCCGCCCTGCACGCTTCGGGCGCCACCGCCCTGCGCGTGCGCCTGACCGTGACCGGCACCGACACCCTCGCCCTCGACGTCACCGACACCGCGGGCAGCCCCGTCGCCTCCGTGGAGTGCCTGACCCTGCGCCCGGCCGCGCCCGCACCCGGCACGGGCCGCGCCCACCACGACGCGCTGTTCCGCGTGGAGTGGACCCCCGTCGCCCGCCCGCGGGCCGGGACGGACACCACCCCCGTGGCCGTCGGCCCGCACTCCTTCGGCCTGACGCACCCGCACCCCGACCTGCCCGCGTTCCTCGCCGCCCTCGACACGGGCGCCCCCGCCCCCGGCACGGTCCTGCTGGCGGAACTCCCCGGCGGCGAGGGCGGGACGGGCAGCGCCGACACGGGCGCGGCGCGCCACGCCCTCCACCGGACCCTGGCAGCCCTCCAGACCTGGCTCACCGACGAGCGCCTCGCCGGCACCCGCCTCGCCGTCGTCACCCGCGGCGCGGTCGCCGCGGCCCCCGGCGAGGCCCCCGCCGACCCGGCCCGCGCCGCCGTGTGGGGCCTGGTGCGCTCCGCCCAGTCCGAACACCCCGGCCGGTTCGTCCTACTGGACCTGGACGCCGACGCGGACACGGAAGCCCTGCTCTCGGCCCTCGCCGCCGACGAGCCGCAGCTGGCCCTGCGCGGCGGCGCCCTCCTCGCCCCGCGCCTCGGCAAGGTCCCCGCCGACGCCCCGGCACCGGTGGCCCTCGACCCGGACGGCACCGTCCTGGTCACCGGCGGCACCGGCCTGCTCGGCTCCCGCGTGGCCCGCCACCTCGTGGCCCACCACGGCGTGCGCCACCTCCTGCTCGCGGGCCGCTCGGGACCGGACGCGCCGGGCGCCGCCGAGGCCGTCACCGAACTCGTCGCGCTCGGCGCCCAGGTCACCGTCGCCGCCTGCGACGCCGCCGACCGCGCCGCGCTCGCCGCCCTCCTCGACGGCGTGCCCGCCGACCACCCCCTGACGGCCGTGGTGCACGCCGCGGGCGCCCTCGACGACGGCGTCGTCACCTCCCTCACGCCCGACCGCGTCGACGCGGTCCTGCGCCCCAAGGCCGACGCCGCGCTCCACCTCCACGAACTCACCCAGGACCTGGACCTGAAGGCCTTCGTCGTCTTCTCCTCGGCCGCGGGCACCTTCGGCGGCCCCGGACAGGGCAACTACGCCGCCGCCAACGCCTACGTCGACGCCCTCGCCCAGTGGCGCCACGCCCGCGGCCTGCCCGCGCAGTCCCTCGCCTGGACCCTGTGGGAACAGCGCTCCGCCCTCACCGGCCACCTCGACGACGCCGACGTGCGCCGCCTGGCCCGCTCCGGCATGCCCGCGCTCACCACCGAACAGGGCCTCGCCCTCTTCGACGCTGCCCTCACCGTCGACGCGCCCGCGCTCGTACCGCTCCGGCTCGACCGCCGCGCCCTGCGCGCCCGGGCCGCGGAGGGCGAACCGGTGCCCCCGCTCCTGCGCGCGCTCGTACGGGTCCCGGTGCGCAGGGCCGCGGCCGCCGCGCCCACCGCGGACACGGGCACCTCCCTGGCCGAGCGCCTCGCCCCACTGCCGGAGGCCGAACAGCGGCGCACCCTCGTCCAACTGGTGTGCGCGCAGGCCGCCGCGGTCCTCGGGCACACCTCCGGCGACGCGGTGGCCCCCGCCCGGGCCTTCCGCGACCTCGGCTTCGACTCCCTCGCCTCCGTCGAACTCCGCAACCGCCTGGGCGCCGCCACCGGGCTCCGCCTGCCCGCCACGCTGGTCTTCGACCACCCGTCCCCGGAAGCCCTCGCCGGGCTCCTGCGGGACGAGCTGGCCGGGACGGCCACCGGGGCGAGCGCACCCGTGCCCGTGGCGTCCGCCGCGGACGAGCCGGTCGCCATCGTCGCGATGGGCTGCCGCTTCCCCGGCTCCGTCCGCACCCCGGACGACCTGTGGCGCCTCGTCGCCTCCGGCGCCGACGGCATCGGTGACTTCCCCACGGACCGGGGCTGGGACCTCGACGCCCTCTACGACCCCGACCCCGGCCACACCGGCACCTCGTACGTGCGCGAAGGCGGGTTCCTCACCGGCGCCGGGGACTTCGACGCCGACTTCTTCGGGATCTCGCCCCGCGAGGCCATCGCCATGGACCCGCAGCAGCGCCTGCTGCTCACCATCACCTGGGAGGCCTTCGAACGCGCGGGCATCGACCCGGCCGCGCTGCGCGGAACCCCCACGGGCGTCTTCGTCGGCCTGATGCAGCAGGACTACGCGGTACGCCTCCTGCCGCACATCCCCGAGGACGTCGAGGGCTTCCTCGGCACCGGCAACTCCGGCAGCGTCGTCTCCGGCCGCGTCGCCTACGCCTTCGGCCTCGAAGGCCCGGCCCTCACCATCGACACGGCCTGCTCCTCCTCCCTCGTCGCCCTGCACACCGCGGTGCAGTCGCTGCGCCGCGGCGAGTGCGCGCTCGCGCTCGCGGGCGGCGTCACCGTGATGTCGAGCCCCGAACTCTTCGTCGAGTTCAGCCGCCAGGGAGGCCTCGCCGCCGACGGCCGCTGCAAGTCCTTCGCGGCCGCCGCGGACGGCACCAGCTTCGGCGAAGGCGCTGGAATCCTCGTCCTGGAGCGCCTGTCGGATGCCCGTCGCAACGGTCATCCGGTGCTGGCGGTGGTGCGGGGCAGTGCGGTGAACCAGGACGGTGCGAGCAATGGTCTGACGGCTCCGAACGGTCCTTCGCAGCAGCGGGTGATCCGTGCGGCTCTCGCGGACGCGGGGTTGTCGGCGAAGGACGTGGACGCGGTGGAGGCGCACGGTACGGGCACTCGCTTGGGTGATCCGATCGAGGCGCAGGCGTTGCTGGCGACGTACGGTCAGGAGCGGTTGGAGGGGCGGCCGTTGTGGCTGGGCTCCCTCAAGTCCAACATCGGCCACACCTCCGCGGCGGCCGGTGTCGCCGGTGTCATGAAGATGGTCCTGGCCATGCGCCACGGCCTGCTGCCGCAGACCCTCCACGTCGACGCACCCACCCCGCAGGTCGACTGGTCGACCGGCGACGTACGCCTGCTCGACGAGGCGCGCGCCTGGGAGACCGGGGGCGGGCCGCGACGAGCCGGTGTCTCGTCGTTCGGCGTGAGCGGGACGAACGCGCACGTGATCGTGGAGGAGGTGCCGCAGGAGTCCGTGGTCGCCGGGGCTTGCGGGGTGGGCGGGCCGGTGGCGTGGGTGGTGTCGGCGCGGTCGCCGCAGGGGGTGCGGGCGCAGGCGGAGCGGCTGCTCGAGGTGTGTGGCGAGGAGGACGTACGGATCTCCGACGTCGCGCTGTCGCTGGTCGAGACCCGGGCACTCCACGAGCACCGGGCCGTGGTGGCTGGTGGTCGTGAGCAACTTCTTGCGGGGTTGCGGGCGTTGGCGGTGGGTGAGCCGTCGGGGTGTGTGGTGTCGGGTGGGGGGTTGGTGTGTGGGGGGACGGTGTTTGTGTTCCCGGGGCAGGGGGCGCAGTGGGTGGGGATGGCGCGTGGGTTGCTGGATGAGTCGGCGGTGTTTGCGGGGTTGATGGGGGAGTGCGGGGCGGCGTTGGAGCCGTATGTGGGGTGGTCTTTGGTGGAGGTGGTGCGTTCGGGTGTGGGGTTTGAGCGGGTGGATGTGGTGCAGCCGGTGTTGTTTGCGGTGATGGTGTCGTTGGCGCGGTTGTGGCGGGTGTTTGGTGTGGTGGTGGATGCGGTGGTGGGGCATTCGCAGGGGGAGATCGCGGCGGCGGTGGTGGCGGGTGGGTTGTCGTTGGAGGACGGGGCGCGGGTGGTGGCGTTGCGCAGTCGTGCGATCGTGCGGATTGCGGGCAGTGGCGGGATGGTGTCGCTCGCTTTGTCGTCGGCTGAGGTGGAGGAGCGGCTGGCTGGGTGGGGTGGCCGGTTGTCGGTCGCGGCTGTCAATGGGCCTTCTGCGGTGGTGGTGTCCGGTGATAGCGATGCTCTGGGTGAGTTGGTGGCGGGGTGTGAGGCGGAGGGGGTGCGGGCGCGTCGTATCGATGTGGATTACGCCTCGCACTCGGCCCATGTGGAACGCATTGAGACAGAGCTTCTGGAGGCCTTGAAGGGGATCGCACCGTCCTCGTCAGAGGTTCCTCTGTTCTCCACGGTCACGGGTGAGTGGCTGGACACCTCGGTCATGGATGGCGGGTACTGGTATGCCAACCTCCGCCGTACGGTGGCTTTCGAGCCCGCTATCCGCGCTCTGGCGGAGCAGGGTTTCGGCGCGTATGTGGAGGTGAGTCCGCATCCGGTCCTGACGGTGGCGGTCGAAGCGACGCTGGAGTCGGCCGAGAGCACCGCGGTGGTCCTGGGCACCTTGCGCCGGGACGAGGGCGGTCTGGAGCGCATGCTTCTCGCGCTCGGGCAGGCGCATGTGCATGGGCTCTCCGTGGACTGGGCGCCGCTGTTCGAGGGCACCGATGCCACCCGCGTCGAGCTGCCCACCTACCCCTTCCAGGAGCGCCGCCTCTGGCTGGACGTCCCGACGACGAGCTGGGACGTCGCGTCGGCGGGCCTGGGGACGACGGGGCACCCGCTGCTCGGTGCCGCCGTGGAGATCGCCGACACGGGTGAACTCCTGTGCACCGGAAGGCTTTCACGGCGTACTCACCCGTGGCTCGCCGAGCACGCCGTCCAGGGCGTCGCCCTGCTGCCCGGCACCGCCCTGCTGGAACTCGCCCTGCGCGCCGCCGCCGAAGCCGGGTGCGCCACGGTGGACGAACTCACCCTGGGCGCGCCGCTCGTGCTGCCGGAGGAGGGCGCCGTCCTCGTACAGGTACGGCTCGGCGCGCCCGACCCGGACGGGCGGCGCGCGCTCGACCTCTACTCGCGGGCCGAGCGCGAGGCCGAGCGCGAAGCCGAGGGCGGGCAGCCGTCGTGGACGCCGCACGCCTCCGGCACCGTCGCCCCTGCCGGGCGGCCCGCCGGGCCCGCGCTCATCGCCTGGCCGCCGCCCGGCGCCCAGGCCGTGGACGTCGAGGACCTGTACGAGCGGTTCGCCGCCGCCGGGTACGCGTACGGGCCCACGTTCCAGGGCATCCGCGCCGCCTGGGCGCGGGACGGCGAGGTGTGCGCCGAACTCGTCCTGGACGAGCGGCAGCACGCCGACGCGCCCGCGTACGCCGTGCACCCGGCGCTCCTCGACGCCGCCCTCCAGACGGCCGCGCTGCTGCCGGGCCGCGACGACACCGCGCGCCTCCCGTTCAGCTGGAGCGACGTCACCGCGCGCGACCCGGGAGCCACCGCCGTCCGGGTGCGGCTCACCGCCGACGGGCCGGACGCCGTCGCCCTCGCCGTGTACGACCTGGCGGGGCAGGAGGTCCTGTCGGCCGGTTCGCTCGCGCTGCGGCCCCTGGCCGCGGGCGGGCTGCGGCGGGCCGGACAGGACAGGGACGGACTGCACCGCGTGGAGTGGGTGCCCGCGCCCGACGCCGACGTCACGCTGGGGGAGGGGAGCTGGGTCCGCCTGGCGGACCTGCGCGCCGACCCGGACGCCGCCGTGCCCGCCGTGGTCGTCGCGGACTGCCCGTGGCCCGACGGCGCCGAAGACCCCGGGGACGAGGTCGCGCCGCTGCACGCCGCCACCGCCCACGGCCTCGCCCTGGTGCAGGAGTGGCTGGCCGACGCGCGGTTCGCCGACGCCACCCTCGCCGTCGTCACCCGGGGCGCGGTGCGCACCGCGCCCGGCGACCGCGCTGCCGCCCTGGCGCAGTCCGGGGTGTGGGGGCTGCTGCGGACCGCGCAGACCGAGCACCCCGGCCGCTTCGTGCTCGTGGACCTCGACGGGCTGCCGGAGTCCCGCGCCGCCCTGCCCACCGTGCTCGCCGGGGCCGAGCCGCAGACGGCCGTACGGCACGGCGAGGCGCTCGTACCGCGCCTCACCGCGGGCCCTGGCCGGGACACCCTCGTGCCGCCCGCGGGCTCCGAGGCCGCCTGGACGGTCGGGCTCGCCGGGGACGGCGCGGTCGACTCGCTCGCGGCCGTCCCCGCCCCCGCCGCGCTCGCACCCCTCGGCGCGGGCCAGGTCCGGATCGCCGTACGGGCCGCCGGCCTCAACTTCCACGACGTGGTGGTGTCGCTCGGGCTCGACCCCGACCAGGCGGTCCTCGGCAGCGAGGGCGCGGGCGTCGTCCTGGAGGTGGGCGCGGACGTCGCCGACCTCGCGCCCGGCGACCGCGTCCTCGGCGTCTTCGGCGGGTCCTTCGGGCCCACGGCGGTCGCCGACCGGCGCACCCTCGCCCGCGTCCCCGCGGGCTGGACCTTCGCGCAGGCCGCTTCGGTGCCGATCGTCTTCCTCACCGCGTACTACGGCCTGTTCGGCCTCGGCGGCCTGCGCGAGGGCCAGTCGGTCCTGGTGCACGCGGCGGCGGGCGGCGTCGGCATGGCCGCCGTGCAGCTCGCCCGGCACGCCGGGGCCGAGGTGTACGGCACGGCGAGCCCCGCCAAGTGGGACGTGCTGCGCGGCTCCGGCCTGGACGACGCGCACATCGCCTCCACGCGCACCCCGGACTTCGCCGAGCGGTTCCTCGACGCCAGCGGCGGCCGCGGCGTGGACGTCGTACTGGACTGTCTGGCACGGGAGTTCGTGGACGCCTCCCTGCGGCTCCTGCCGCGCGGCGGACGCTTCGTGGAGATGGGCAAGACCGACGTACGCGACGCCGACGAGGTGGCCCGCGACCACCCCGGCGTGCGCTACCGGGCCTTCGACCTGATGGAGGCGGGCGCGGAACGGGTGGGCGCCATGCTCGCCGAGGTCCTGTCCCTGTTCGAGCGGGGCGTCCTCACGCCGCTGCCCGTCACCTGCTGGGACCTGCGGCAGGCCCCGCAGGCCTTCCGGCACCTGAGCCAGGCCCGGCACATCGGCAAGAACGTCCTGACCCTGCCCGCGCCCCTGGACCCCGACGGCACCGTCCTGATCACCGGCGGCACCGGCACGCTCGGCGGGCGCGTCGCCCGCCACCTGGTCACCGCGCACGGCGTCCGCCATCTGCTCCTGGCGGGGCGCCGCGGCATGGCGGCCCACGGCGCCGGGGACCTGGTGCGCGACCTCACCGACGCGGGCGCCGAGGTGACCGTCGCCGCCTGCGACGTGGGCGACCGCGCCGCGCTGGCCGCCCTCCTCGCGGAGGTCCCCGACGCCCATCCCCTGACCGGGGTCGTCCACGCCGCCGGAGCCCTCGACGACGCCACCGTCGCCGCCCTCACCCCCGAGCGGCTCGACCGCGTCCTCGCCCCCAAGGCGGACGCCGCACTCGCCCTGCACGAGCTGACCCGCGACCACGACCTGGCCGCCTTCGTGCTGTTCTCGTCCGGTGCCGCGCTGCTCGGCGGCGCCGGACAGGCCAACTACGCCGCCGCCAACGCCGCCCTCGACGCCCTGGCCGCCGCCCGCCGCGCCGCGGGCCTGCCCGCCGTGTCCGTCGCCTGGGGCATGTGGCGGGAGCGCAGCGCCCTGACCGCGCACCTCAGCGACGCCGACGTACGCAAGATGGCGCGCGGCGGCGTCGGGGCCCTCACCACCGACGCGGCGCTCGCCCTCTTCGACGCCGCCCTCACCGCGGCACAGCCGCACGTCCTGGCCGCCGCCGTCGACACCGCGGCCCTGCGGGTGGCGGCCGCCGCCGGATCCTCGCTGCCGCCGCTGCTCGGCGGACTCCTGCCGACCGCCCGGCGCGCCCCCGCCCCGCGCCCGGCCGCCGCACCGGCCGGGCCCTCGCTCGCCGCGCAGCTCGCGGACCTGGCCCCCGCCGAGGCGCACCGCGTCCTGCTCGACCTGGTGCGCGGCCACGCCGCCGCCGTGCTCGGCCACGCCTCCACCGAACTGATCGGCGGGGAGCGGCCGTTCAAGGACCTGGGCTTCGACTCCCTCACCGGCGTCGAGCTCCGCAACCGGCTGGCCTCCGGCACCGGGACGCGGCTGCCCGCCGCGCTCGTCTTCGACCACCCCACACCCGAAGCGCTCGCCCGTCACCTCGCCGAACGGCTCCTCGCCGACACCGGCGGCCCCGCGGGCGGTTCCCCGGGGACGGCCGAACTCGACCGCCTGGACGCCCTCGTCGGCGAACTGGCCGCCGCCGGCCCCGACGGCGAGCGGCGGCGCACGGACCTCGCCCGGCGGCTGCGCGGCGCCCTCGCCCGCCTCGAACCGGCCGCGGCCGACGGCACGGAGCGGGAGGGACCGGACGCGGCCGACGCCATCGAGTCCGCCACCAACGAAGAGATCTTCGACCTGATCGACAAGGAGCTGGGCATCTCGTGAGTCCCGTCCAGGGCCCGCAGAGCGAGCAGAAGCTGCGCGACTACCTCAACCGCGTCACCATCGACCTGCGCGACACCCGCCGACGGCTGCGCGAGGCAGAGGCCAGGAGCCACGAGCCGATCGCCGTCGTCTCGATGAGCTGCCGCTTCCCCGGCGGCGTCCGCACCCCCGAGGAGCTGTGGGACCTCCTCGTCGCGGGCCGCGACACCGTCACCGGAGTACCCGGCGACCGCGGCTGGGACACCGAGCTGCTCACGGCGGACGGCGTGCCCTGCCGGGGCGCGTTCCTCGACGGCGCCGCCGACTTCGACGCCGAGTTCTTCGCCGTGTCCCCGCACGAGGCCGTAGCCATGGACCCCCAGCAGCGGCTGCTGCTCCAGGCCGCCTGGGAGGCGATCGAACGCGCGGGCATCGACCCGGCGTCCCTGCGCGCCAGCCGCACCGGAGTGTTCGCCGCCGCCATCGACCAGGGCTACGCCCAGCTGGGCACGGGCGCGCCCGACACCGTGCGGGGCTTCTTGATGACCGGCAACTCGATGAGCGTCATGTCGGGGCGCGTCGCCTACGCCCTCGGCCTCGAAGGCCCCGCCGTCACCGTCGACACCGCCTGCTCCGCGTCGCTCGTCGCCCTGCACCAGGCGGCCCGGGCCCTGCGCGCCGACGAGTGCTCGCTGGCCCTGACCGGCGGCGTGACGGTGATGTCGCGGCCCTCCGTGTTCACCGAGTTCAGCCGCCAGGGCGCGATGTCCGGGGACGGCCGGTGCAAGCCGTTCTCCGCCGCCGCCGACGGCACCGGCTGGGGCGAGGGCGTCGGCGTGCTCCTCCTGGAGCGCCTCTCCGACGCCCGCCGCCACGGCCACCCCGTCCTCGCCGTCCTGCGCGGCTCCGCCGTCAACCAGGACGGCGCCAGCAACGGCCTCACCGCCCCCAACGGCCCCTCCCAGCAGCGCGTCATCCAGGCCGCCCTCGCCGACGCCGGACTCGCGGCACAGGACGTCGACGCGGTGGAGGCCCACGGCACCGGCACCACTCTCGGCGACCCCATCGAGGCCGACGCGCTGCTCGCCACCTACGGCCGGGGCCGGCCCGCCGAACGGCCCCTGTGGCTCGGCTCGCTCAAGTCCAACATCGGCCACACCCAGGCCGCCGCCGGAGTCGCTGGTGTCATCAAGACCGTCCTGGCCCTGCGCCACGGCCTCCTGCCGCGCTCCCTGCACATCACCGAGCCGACGCCGCACGCGGACTGGGCCGCGGGCGCCGTCTCCCTCCTGACCGAGGCGCGGCAGTGGCCCGCCACGGACAGACCGCGGCGCGCGGGCGTCTCGTCCTTCGGCATGAGCGGCACCAACGCCCACGTCATCCTGGAACAGGCCCCCGAGCCCCCGGAGCAGGACCCCGGCCCCGAGCCGCGGCCGACGCGGGAGGCTCCCCCCGCCGTCCCGTGCCTGCTCTCGGGGCGCACCGCCGCCGCCCTGCGCGACCAGGCCGTACGCCTCAAGGCGCGGGTCGCCGCCGACCCGCGGGCCCGCCCCGTCGACATCGGCCACGCGCTCGCCACCACGCGCACGGCCTTCACGCACCGGGCCGCCGTGACGGCCGCCGACCGCGACGAACTCCTCTCCCTCCTCACGGAGGTGGCCCGCGACCCGGAGAACGCCGCGGCCGCCGTCACCGGCACCGCCGAACCCGCGCCCGGCCGGATCGCCCTGGTCTTCCCCGGGCAGGGCTCCCAATGGCCCGGCATGGGCGGCGAACTCCTCGACAGCGCACCCGAGTTCGCGCGCTCCATGGCCGCCTGCGAGGACGCGCTCGCCCCGCACGTGGACTGGTCGCTGCGGGACGTCGTCCGCGCCGCGCCGGGTGCGGCGCCGCTCGACCGGGTCGACGTCGTCCAGCCCGCGCTGTTCGCCACGATGGTGTCCCTGGCCGCGCTCTGGCGCTCCTGGGGCGTCGTGCCGGACGCCGTGGTGGGGCACTCGCAGGGCGAGATCGCGGCGGCCGTGGTCGCCGGTGCGCTGTCCCTGGCGGACGGGGCGAAGGTCGTCGCCCTGCGCAGCCGCGCCATCGCCGCGCTCGCGGGCGACGGCGGCATGGTCTCCCTCGCCGTACCGCGCGAACGGGCCGACGAACTGATCGCCCCGTGGGGCGGACGCCTGTCCGTCGCCGCCCTCAACGGGCCCGCCGCCGTCGTGGTCTCCGGCGACGCGGCCGCCCTCGCCGAGCTGACGGCCCGGTGCGCGGAGCGCGCCGTCCGCGCCCGCACGATCCCCGTCGACTACGCCTCGCACTCCGCCCACGTGGAGCGCGTCGAGGACGAGATCCTGACGGCCCTCGCCGGGATCACCCCGGCCGCCGCGCGGATCCCCCTCCTCTCCACCGTCACGGGGGAGTGGCTGGACACCACGACGATGGACGCCGCGTACTGGTACCGCAACCTCCGCGGGACCGTGCGCTTCGCCCCCGCCGTCCGCGCCCTCGCCGAGCAGGGCCACGGCGTGTTCCTCGAAGTGTCCCCGCACCCCGTCCTCACCGGACCCGTCCAGGACACCGCCGAGGCCGCGGGCGCCGTCGCCCCCGTCGTCACCGGCACCCTCCGCCGCGACGAGGGCGGCCTGCGCCGCGCCCTCACCTCCGCGGCCGAACTGTGGGTCCGGGGCGTCCCCGTGCGGTGGTCCCGCGTGTACGAGGGCCGCGGCGCCCGGCGCGTCGACCTGCCCACCTACCCCTTCCAGCAGCGCCGCCACTGGCTCACGCCCGCCACGCCCGACGCCGAGCGCCGCACCGCCGCGGACCCGTACGACGACTGGCGCTACCGCGTGGACTGGCAGCCCGTCCCCGACCCGGCAGCGCCCGCGCTCGACGGGACGTGGCTGGTCCTGACCCCCGAGGGGTACGAGGAGAACGGCACGGTACGCGCCCTGCGCGAGCACGGGGCGGAGGTCCTCACGGCCGAGGTCACCGTGACCGGCGACGGCGACGGCGACGGGGACAGCGACCGCGTCCGGCTCGCCGAGGCCCTCACCGCCGCCGCCGACGGACGCCCCCTCGCCGGAGTCCTCTCCCTGCTCGGGCTCGACGACCGGCCGCACCCCCGCCACCCGGGGCTCCCCACCGGCACCGCCCTCACCCTCGCCCTCGTCCAGGCGCTCGGGGACCTCGGGGGCCTTGGTAATGCGGGTGTCGACGCGCCGCTGTGGTGCGCCACCCGAGGAGCCGTCTCCACGGGGGCGGGCGACCCGGTCACGGCGCCCGCGCAAGCACAGGTGTGGGGCACCGGCATGGTCGCCGCCCTCGAACACCCGCGCCGCTGGGGCGGGTTGGTCGACCTGCCCGAGGCACTCGACGCCCGCGCCGGAGAACGGCTGTGCGCCGCGCTCGGCGGCGTCGGCGGCGAGGACCAGCTCGCCGTGCGCACGGGCGGCCTGTACGCCCGGCGCCTTGTCCGCGCGCCCCGCCCCGCGGCCCGCCCCGGCCGCACCTGGCGGCCCCGCGGCACGGTCCTGCTCACCGGCGGCACCGGCGCCCTCGGCCCCCACCTCGCCCGCTGGCTCGCGCGCGCCGGCGCCGACCGCCTCGTCCTGCCCGGGCGCCGCGGCGCGGACGCCCCCGGGGCCGCCGAGCTCACCGCCGAACTCGCCGCGTTCGGTACGACGGTCACGATGCCCTGCTGCGACCTGGCCGACCGCGCCCAGGTCGAGCGGCTCCTCGCCGAACTCGACGCCCAGGGCACCCCCGTCACCGCCGTCGTGCACGCCGCCGCGTACATCGCGCTGGCCCCGCTGGACACCATCCCCGTCGCGGCGTACGAGCACGTCGTCGCGGCCAAGGCCGCGGGCGCCGCCCACCTCGACGCGCTCCTCGACCGCGAGCTCGACGCGTTCGTCCTCTTCTCGTCCATCGCGGGCGTGTGGGGCAGCGGCGACCACGGCGCGTACTCCGCGGCCAACGCCCACCTCGACGCCCTCGCGCAGCACCGGCGCGGCCGCGGTCTGACCGCGACCACCGTCGACTGGGGCATCTGGCGGGCCGAGAACCCGTGGGCGCCGCCCGCCACCGGCGCGGACGCCGACCTGTTCAACCTGGAGGAGCACGGACTGCCCCGGATCGACGCCGAGCGGGCCCTCGCCGCCCTCCAGCACATCCTCGACGACGACGAGACGCTCGTGACCGTCGCCGACGTCGACTGGGCCCAGTTCGCCCCGGTGTTCACCTCCGGCCGCCCCAGCCCGCTCCTGACGGGCGTCGCCGAGGCCCGCCGCGCCCTGGCGGGGCAGGACGGCGACGACCGGGCCCCGGCCGCCGCGGAGCTGCGCGGACGCCTCGCCGCGCTGCGGCGGCCCGCCGACCGGTCCCGGCTGCTCCTCGGCCTCGTCCGCGAGCACGCCGCCGCCGTGCTCGGCCACGACTCCGCCGACGCCGTGCCGCCCGGCAGGGCCTTCCAGGAGCTCGGCTTCGCGTCCCTGACCGCGGTCGAACTCCGCAACCGCCTCACCCGGGCCACCGGCCTGCGCCTCCCGTCGACCCTCGTCTTCGACCACCCCTCGGCCACCGCCCTCGCCGACCACCTGGGGACCCGCCTGCTCGGCGCGGAGGAAGCGGAGGAAGCGGAGGAAGCGGCGCGGGAGACCCGGGAGCCCGTCCCCGGGGCCGCCGACGAGCCGCTCGCCGTCGTCTCCATGGGCTGCCGCCTGCCCGGCGGCATCACCACCCCCGACGCGCTGTGGCGGCTCCTGGCCGACCGCGGGGACGCCGTCACCGGCTTCCCCACAGGCCGCGGCTGGGACCTCGACGCGCTCTACGACCCCGACCCGGAGAACCCGGGCACCGTCACCACCCGGCACGGCGGATTCCTCCACGACGCCGCCGACTTCGACCCGGCGTTCTTCGGCATCTCGCCGCGCGAGGCCCTCGCCATGGACCCCCAGCAGCGCCTCCTCCTGGAGACCTCCTGGGAGGCCCTGGAGCGCGCGGGCCTCGACCCGCAGGCCCTGCGCGGCAGCCGCACCGGCGTCTTCACCGGCGTCAACTACAGCGACTACGCCTCCGCCGTGGCCCGCTCCACGGAGGGCGAGGGCCATCTGCTCACCGGCAGCGCGCCCAGCGTGGTCTCCGGCCGCGTCGCCTACACCCTGGGCCTGGAGGGGCCCGCGGTCACCGTCGACACCGCCTGCTCCTCCTCGCTGGTCGCCCTGCACCTGGCCGCCCGGGCGCTGCGCGCGGGGGACTGCTCGCTCGCCCTGGTCGGCGGAGTCGCCGTGATGGCGACGCCCGGCGCCCTCGTCAGCTTCTCGCGGCAGCGCGGCCTCGCCGCCGACGGCCGCTGCAAGGCGTTCGGGGACACCGCCGACGGCATGGGCATGAGCGAGGGCGCCGGAGTGCTCCTCGTCGAACGCCTCTCCGACGCCCGCCGCCACGGCCACCCCGTCCTCGCCGTCCTGCGGGGCTCCGCCGTCAACCAGGACGGCGCCAGCAACGGCCTCTCGGCCCCCAACGGACCGAGCCAGCAGCGCGTCATCCGCGCCGCGCTCGCCGACGCGGGACTCTCCGGCGCGGACGTCGACGTGGTGGAGGCCCACGGCACCGGCACCACCCTGGGCGACCCCATCGAGGCCCAGGCGCTCCTCGCCACCTACGGCCAGGACCGGCCCGAGGGGCGCCCCCTCCTCGTCGGCTCCCTGAAGTCCAACATCGGTCACACCCAGGCCCTTTCGGGCGTCGCGGGCGTCATGAAGACGGTCCTGGCCCTGCGCCACGCCACCGTCCCCGCCACGCTCCACGCCGAGAAGCCCACCACCCACGTGGACTGGAGCGCGGGCGACGTGGCGCTCGTCACCGAGGCCGAGGAGTGGCCCGACACGGGCAGGCCCCGCCGCGCGGGCGTCTCCTCCTTCGGGCTCAGCGGCACCAACGCCCACGTCGTCCTGGAACAGGCCCCGGAGCCCGCCGCCCCGGAGTCCGAGCGCACCCGCACCGCCCCCGCCCTGCCGTGGATCCTGTCGGCCAGGTCGGCCGACGCCCTGCGCGACCAGGCCGGACGCCTGCTCCAGCACCTGACGGGCGGGGACGGGCCGACAGCCGCGTACACCATGACGGGCACGGGCACGGAAGCGGAAGGGGACGCGGGTACGGAAGCGGGCGGGTGCACGCCCGACCCGGTGGACGTCGCCCTCTCGCTCACCGGCCGCACCGCCTTCCCGCACCGCGCCGTCCTCGTCGGCGGCCACGACCGGCTCCTGCCCGCCCTGCGGGAGTGGGTCACGGGCGCGGCCCCCGCCGTGACCGGCCTCGCGGACCCCGACGCCCGCACCGTCCTGATGTTCCCGGGACAGGGCTCGCAGTGGACCGGCATGGCCCGCCAACTCCTCGACGAGGCACCGGAGTTCGCCGAGGCCCTGCACGCGTGCGCGGCCGCGCTGGCCCCGCACGTCGAGTGGTCCCTGCTCGACGTGGTGCGCGACGGCACCGGCCTGGACCGCGTCGACGTGGTGCAGCCCGTCCTGTTCGCCGTGATGGTGTCGCTGGCACGGCTGTGGCGCGCGTACGGCGTGGTCCCCGACGCCGTCGTCGGACACTCCCAGGGCGAGATCGCCGCCGCCGTGGTGGCCGGCGCGCTCACCCTGGAGGACGGGGCGAAGGTCGTCGCCCTGCGCAGCCGCGCGATCGCCAGGCTCGCCGGGCACGGCGGCATGGTCTCGCTCGCGCTGCCCGCGCCGCGGGCCACCGACCGGATCGCCGCCTGGGCCGGACGCCTGTCGGTCGCGGCCGTCAACGGCCCGTCGGCCGTGGTGGTCTCGGGCGACGCCGACGCCCTGGACGAACTCATGGAGGCCTGCGCGGCGGACGGCGTACGGGCCCGGCGCGTCGACGTCACATACGCCTCCCACTGCGCCCACATGGACCGCCTCGAAGCCGAACTCCTCAGCGCGCTCAAGGACGTCGAACCCGCCACCGCCGACGTCCCGCTGTACTCCACGGTGACGGACGAGTGGCTGGACACCTCCCGGATGGACGCCCGCTACTGGTACGCCAACCTCCGCCGCACGGTGGGCTTCGAGTCCGCGGTGCGCGCGCTCGCCGCCGCAGGACACCGCACGTACATCGAGGTCAGCCCGCACCCGGTGCTCACCCCCGCGGTCGAGGAGACCCTGGAGTCGGCCGGTGCCGACGCCGCCGTGCTCGGGACGCTGCGGCGCGGCGAGGGCGGCACCGAACGCCTGCTCCGCTCCCTCGGCGAGGCCTGGGCCCACGGCGTCCCCGTCGACTGGTCGCCGCTCTTCGCGGGCACCGGCGCCCGCCGCGTCGAGCTGCCCACGTACGCCTTCCAGCACCAGGCGTACTGGGCGGTGCCCGGCCCGGAGACCGGCGGCGACGTCACCGCCGCGGGCCTCGGCAGCACCGGGCACCCGCTGCTCGCGGCGGCCGTCGAACTCGCCGAGACCGGTGAGATCCTGCTCAGCGGCCGGATCTCGGTGCGCAGCCACCCCTGGCTCGCCGACCACGCCGTGTCCGGCGTGGTCCTGCTGCCCGGCGCCGCGTTCGTCGACCTCGCGGTGCGCGCGGGCGACGAGGCCGGGTGCCCCGTCGTGGAGGAACTCACCCTCCAGGCACCGCTGGTGCTTCCCGCGTCCGGCGGCGTCCGCCTCCAGGTGCGGGTGGGCGCCCCGGACGCCACCGGCCGCCGGACCCTGGACGTGCACGCGCGGCCGGAGGACGCCACCGACGCCCCGTGGACGGCGCACGCCACCGGAACCCTGGCCGAAGCCGCCGGGCAGGACACGCCGGCACCGGCCGGGAGCTGGCCCCCGGCCGGTGCCGAGCCCGTCGACGTCGGCGACCTGTACGCGCGCTTCGCCGCGTCCGGATACGGCTACGGCCCGGCCTTCCAGGGCCTGCGCACCGCCTGGCGGCGCGGCGGCGACCTGTTCACCGAGGTGTCCCTCGGCCAGGACCAGCACCCGGCGGCCGCCGCCTTCGGCATCCACCCCGCCCTGCTCGACGCCGCGCTCCAGGGCCTGTGGCTCGCGCCCGGCACCGCAAGCGGCCCGGACCTCGAACCGGGCACCGCGCGGCTGCCGTTCGCGTGGACCGGCGTCACCCTGCACGCCTCCGGCGCCACCGAGCTGCGGGTGCGCCTGACCCAGGGCGGTGACGGCTCGGTGTCGCTCACCGCGAGCGACCCCTCCGGCCGCCCCGTGGCCACGGTCACCGGCCTCGCCGTGCGCGCCGTCGACGTCGCCGCCCTGCGCGGCGCCACCGCACCCGCGGCGCACGACTCCCTGTACCGCCTGGAGTGGACCGCCGTGCCCGCCCCGGCGCCCGCGGGTCCCGTGCCGCCCGCCCGCTGGGCCGCGCTCGGCCCCGGCCTGGCGCTGCCCGACACCTACCCGGGCCTCGCGGGCCTCGCCGCGGCCGTCGACCGGGGCGCACCCGTGCCCGACGTGGTCCTGGTGCCCCGCTCCGAAGCCGCCGGGGACGACGCGACCGCCGTCCACACCCTCGTACGCGACACCCTCACGCTCCTCAAGGACTGGCTCGCCGACGACCGGTTCGCCGACGCCCGCCTGGTGTTCCTCACCAGCGGGGCCGTGTGCGCCGGGCCGGGCGACGCGGTGAGCGACCCGGCCGCCGCCGCGCTGCGCGGACTGGTGCGCTCGGCCCAGTCCGAGCACCCCGACCGCTTCGTCCTCGCCGACGCGCCGGACCACGACGCGCTGCTCGCCGTGCTGCCCGGCGCCCTGGACCTGGACGAGCCCCAGATCGCCGTACGCGGCGAAGAAGTGCGCGTCGCCCGGCTCGCCCGGGTGGAGGCACCGGAGGACGCCGACGAAGGCCCCGTGCCCTTCGATCCGGACGGCACCGTCCTGATCACCGGCGCGGGCGGGGCGCTCGGCGGGCTCGTGGCCCGCCACCTCGCGGCCCGGCACGGGGTGCGCCGGCTGCTCCTGGCCGGGCGGCGCGGCGCCGGCACACCCGGCGCCGACGCGCTGCTCGCCGACCTCCGGGCCCTGGGCGCGCAGGCGGAGTTCGCGGCCTGCGACGTCGCGGAGCCGGACGCCGTGGCGCGGCTCGTCGCGGGCGTGCCCGCCGCGCATCCGCTCACCGCGGTCGTGCACGCCGCGGGCGTCCTCGACGACGGGGTCCTCGCCTCGCTCACGCCCGAGCGCCTGGACCGCGTCCTGCGGCCCAAGGTCGACGGGGCCCTCGCCCTGCACGGGGCGACCCGCGGCCTGCCGCTGTCCGCGTTCGTCCTCTTCTCCTCCGCCGCGGGCGTCATCGGCAACGCGGGCCAGGCCAACTACGCCGCCGCCAACGGCTACCTGGACGCCCTGGCCCAGCACCGCCGCGCCGCCGGGCTCCCCGCCCAGTCCCTCGCCTGGGGCCTGTGGGAGCAGGCCGGTGACATGACGGGCACGCTGGACGCCACCGGGCTGCGGCGGATGACCCGCGGCGGTGTCACCGCGCTGTCCGACGCCCAGGGACTCGCGCTGTTCGACGCGGCGCTGCGCCGCGCCGACGCCCTGCTCGTGCCCGTGCGCCTCGACGCCGCCCGGCTGCGGGCGGGCGCCGCGAGCGGCACCGTGCCCCCGCTCCTGCGCGGCCTCGTCCGCGCCGCCCGGCCCGCGGCCACGGGCACCGATGCCACCCAAGTGGCCTCGCTGCGCGAGCAGTTGGCCGGGCTGGGCGCCGAGGAGCGCCGGGAGCGGATCGAGGAGGTGGTGCGGGCCCGCGTCGCCGACGTCCTCGGGCACGGCGGCCCCGACGCCATCGACCCGGAACAGGCCTTCAAGGACCTCGGGTTCGACTCCCTGACGGCCGTCGACCTGCGCAACCGCCTCAACGCGGCGACCGGCCTGCGCCTGCCCGCGACCCTCGTCTTCGACCACCCCACCCCGGCCGCCGCGGCCGCGTACGTGACCGCGCGCCTCGCCCCGGCCACCGCGCCCGCCGCCCCCCGCCGCCCGGACGGCGACCGGGAGCTCCAACGCCGCCTCGCAGCCGTCCCCGTGGCACGGCTGCGCGAGGCAGGGCTCCTGGACGCCCTGCTGCGCCTCACGGAACCCGGGGACCGGGCCCCGGCCGGGGCGGACGGCGGGGGAGCGGACCCGGCGGACGACCCCGCGGCGATCAGGGAGATGGAACTGGACGGCCTCGTGCGCATGGCACTGGGCGGCGGCGATCGTGCCTGATCCGGCGCGCAAGGAAAGGAAGAACATGTCCACCGACGACCAGGTGGTGGCGGCCCTGCGGGCCTCCCTCCTCGACAACCAGCGGCTGCGCCAGGAGAACCGCGGCCTCGCCGACGCCTCCCGCGAACCCGTCGCCGTCGTGGCGATGAGCTGCCGCTACCCCGGCGGCGTCGGCTCGCCCGAGGACCTGTGGGAGCTGCTCGTCAAGGAGCGCGACGCCGTCACCGCCTTCCCCGCCGACCGCGGCTGGGACCTCGACGGCGTGTACGACGACGACCCGGACGCCCCCGGCACCTCGTACACCCGCGAAGGCGGCTTCCTGCACGACGCCTGCGCGTTCGACCCCGGCTTCTTCGGGATCTCGCCGCGCGAGGCCCTCGCCATGGACCCCCAGCAGCGCCTCCTCCTGGAGACCTCCTGGGAGGCCGTCGAGCGTGCCGGGATCGATCCGCGCTCCCTCAAGGGCAGCCGCACCGGCGTCTACGCGGGCGTCATCTACAGCGAGTACGGCTCCCGCCTCGACCGGGTCCCCGACGACCTGGAGGCCTTCCTCGGCACCGGCTCCATCGCCAGCGTCGCCTCCGGCCGCGTCGCCTACACCCTGGGTCTCGAAGGTCCCGCGGTCACCCTCGACACCGCCTGCTCCTCCTCCCTGGTCGCCATCCACCTGGCCTGCCAGGCCCTGCGCTCCGGCGACGCCACGCTGGCCCTCGCGGGCGGCGTGACCGTGATGGCCACGCCCGGCCTCTACGTCGGCTTCAGCAGGCAGCGCGGCCTGGCCCCCGACGGGCGCAGCAAGTCCTTCGCCGCCGCCGCCGACGGCGCGGGCTTCGGCGAGGGCGCGGGCATGGTCCTCCTGGAGCGCCTCTCCGACGCCCGGCGGCACGGCCACCCCGTGCTCGCCGTCGTCCGCGGCTCCGCCGTCAACCAGGACGGCGCGAGCAACGGCATGACGGCGCCCAACGGCCCCGCCCAGGAGCGCGTCATCCGGCAGGCCCTGGACAGCGCCGGACTCGCCCCCGCCGAGGTCGACGCCGTCGAGGCGCACGGCACCGGCACCGTCCTCGGCGACCCCATCGAGGCGCAGGCCCTGCTCGCCACCTACGGCCAGGACCGGCCCGCCGGGCGGCCCCTGTGGGTCGGCTCGCTCAAGTCCAACCTCAGCCACACCCAGGCCGCCGCCGGAGTCGGCGGCGTCATCAAGACGGTCCTCGCCCTGCGCCACGGCCTGCTGCCGCGCACGCTGCACGTCGACCGGCCCACCCCGCAGGTCGACTGGACCGAGGGCGCCGTCTCGCTGCTCACCGCCGCCACGCCGTGGCCCGCGACGGACCGCCCGCGCCGCGCCGGGGTCTCCTCCTTCGGGGCCAGCGGCACCAACGCCCACCTCGTCCTCGAACAGGCCCCCGAGGAACCGGCGCCCGAGGAACCGGCGGAGGAGCACGGCGAGCCCGCGGCGCCCACGGGCCCGGTCGCCTGGCCGCTGTCCGCCAAGGGCCCGGCGGCCCTGCGCGGCCAGGCCGCCGCCCTGCACGCCCACGTCCTGGCCGACCCGGCCCTGCGCCCCGCCGACATCGGCCTCTCCCTGGCCACCGGGCGCTCCCGGTTCGCCGACCGCGCCGTCGTCGTGGGCGCCGACCGCGGCGCGCTCCTCGACGGGCTCGGCGCGCTGGCGCGCGGCGAGCCGCTCACCCACGGCGTGACGGGCACCGCCCCGCGCGGCGGCCGCAAGGCGGTGTTCGTCTTCCCCGGGCTCGGCGCCCAGTGGCCCGGCATGGCGGCCGAACTCCTGGACGCCTCGCCGGTGTTCGCCGCCCGCGTGGCGGAGTGCGAGCAGGCCTTCGCCCCCCACCTGGACTGGTCGCTCGGCGGGGTGCTGCGCGGCGAGGACGACGCGCCGTTCCTCGACGGCGTGGAAGTCCTCCAGCCCGCGCTGTTCGCCGTGATGGTCTCCCTCGCCGAGGTGTGGCGCTCGTACGGCGTCGAGCCCGCGGCGGCCGTCGGCCACAGCCAGGGCGAGGTCGCCGCGGCCTGTGTCGCCGGGGCCCTGACCCTCCAGGACGCCGCCCGGGTGATCGCCCTGCGCAGCCGCGCCCTGTCCCGGGTCACCGGCGGGGGCGGCATGGCCACCCTGATGATGTCCGGCGACGAGGCCGAGGAGCTGCTGGCCGCGCGCGGCGGCGAGGTGTCGGTCGCGGCCGTCAACGGCCCGCGCGTCGTGGTCGTCGCGGGTTCCGCGGCCGCCGTCCGCGACCTCGTCGCCGACCTGACCGGGCAGGGCCTCATGGCCTTCCACATCCCGGTCGACTACGCGTCCCACTCCGGTGCCGTCGACGCCGTGCGCGACGAACTGCACGCCGCGCTCGCGGACATCGCCCCGCGCACGCCCGCGATCCCGCTGCTCTCCGCCGTCGACGCCGACTGGCTCACCGCCGCCGACCTCAACCCCGGGTACTGGTTCCGCAACCTGCGCGAGCCCGTCCGCTTCCACCCGGCCGTGCGCCGCCTGCTCGACGAAGGTCACCGCACCTTCGTCGAGGTGAGCCCGCACCCCACGCTCACCTACGGCATCGCGGACACGGCGGCGGACGCGGACGCCGCCGACGTCGAGGTCATCGGCACGCTGCGCCGCGACGACGGCGGCCCGCACCGCCTGCTGCTCGCCCTGGGCGAGGCACACGCGGCCGGGCTCCCCGTCGACTGGCGGCCCGCCTACGAGGGCACCGGCGCGCGCCGCGTCGGCCTGCCCACGTACGCCTTCCAGCGGCAGCGCTACTGGCTGGACGCGCCCGCCCCTTCCGGCGACCCGGCCTCGACGGGCCAGAGCGCCGCCGGGCACCCCCTGCTCGGCGCGGCCGTGGACCTGCCGGACGGCGGCACCCTCTACACCGGCCGCCTCTCGGTGGCCGCCCACCCCTGGCTCGCCGACCACGCCGTCGCCGGTGCCGTCCTGCTGCCCGGCGTGGCCTTCCTGGAGATGGCGGCCCACGCCGGTGCGCCGCTCGGCTGCGCCCAGGTCGAGGAGCTGACCCTGGCCGCGCCGCTGCTCCTGCCCGACGGGGACGAGGCGGCCCGCGGCGTCCACCTCCGGCTCGCCGTGGGCCCGGCCGACACCGAGGGCCGGCGCACGCTCGCCTTCCACTCCCGGGCCGAGGACGCGGCGGCGGACGAGCCCTGGTCCCAGCACGCGGGCGGCGCCCTCGCCCCCGCCCCGGCGGAGCGGGCGGCCCCCGCCCGGACGGCCTGGCCCCCTGCGGGCGCGACACCGCTGGACGTCGACGACCTGTACGAGGCCATGGCCTCCCGAGGTGTCGCGTACGGGCCCGCCTTCCGCGGGCTGCGCGCCGCCTGGGGGCACGGGGACGACCTCTACGCCGAGGTGACCCTGCCCGACGGAACGCCGGACACCTTCGCCGTGGCCCACCCGGCGCTCCTCGACGCCGCCCTCCAGACGACCGGCCTGCGGACCGCGGCGGCCACCGGCGACGCCGTGCCGCTGCCGTTCTCGTGGAGCCGGGTCACCCTCGGCCCGGGCACCGGACGGACCCTGCGCGTGGCCCTGCGGCCCGACGGCGACGACGCCGTGACGGTGCGCGTCACCACCGAGGACGGCCGGACCGTCGCCGACATCGGCGCGTTGACGCTGCGTGCGGCGTCGTACGACGGGCTGCGCGTCGCCGACCGCTCGCTGTACCGCGTCGACTGGTCGCCGGTCGACCGGCCCGCCGTGCCCGCGCCCGGGGCCGGGGCGCGTTGGGCGCTCCTCGCCGAGCGCGACGCGCGGCTCCTGCCCGACGACTTCGCGGGGTCGGACCCTGCCGAGGCCGACGCGGTCCTGCTGCCCTGCCCGCCCCTCGCCGGGGCCGAAGGGCCCGAAGCGGTGCACACCGCCACGGCGGACGTCCTGGAGCGGCTGCGCGCCCGCCTTGCGGACCCCGCGGCCGCGTCGGCTCCGCTCGTGGTCCTGACCCGGGGCGCGGCCGGGCCCGGAGCTGGGCCCGGAGCCGGAGCCGAGCCCGTGGACGTGCCGGGCGCGGCCGTCTGGGGGCTGCTGCGCGCGGCCCAGCTCGAACACCCCGGGCGCTTCGTCCTCCTGGACACCGACGACCCGGCCGCCACGGCCGCCGCCCTGCCCGCGGCACTGGCCGCCGAAGAGCCCCAACTCGCCCTACGCGATGGTGTGTTGTACGCACCGAGACTCGCTCGGGCGGCAGCGGCCCCCGACACCGCGAGCCCCGCCTTCGACCCGAACGGCACCGTCCTGCTGACCGGCGGGGGCGGCGTCCTCGCGGGCATCATCGCCCGCCACCTGGTCACCCGGCACGGCGTACGCCACCTGTTGCTGCTGGGCCGCCGGGGCGCCGAGGCGCCGGGCACGGCCGAACTGGCCCGGGAACTGGGGGAGTCCGGCGCCCACGTCACCGTCACGGCCTGCGACGTGGCCGACCGCGCGGCCCTCGCCCAGGCCCTGGACGGCATCCCCACGGAGCACCCGCTGCGGGCCGTCGTCCACACCGCGGGCGTCCTCGACGACGGGCTGCTCGACGCGCAGACGCCCCGACGGCTGAGCGCCGTGCTGCGGCCCAAGGCGGACGGGGCCCGGCACCTGCACGACCTGACCCGGGCCGCCGACCTGACGGCCTTCGTCGTCTACTCGTCCGCAGCGGGCGTCTTCGGCAGCCCCGGCCAGTCCACCTACTCCGCGGCCAACGCCTCGCTCGACGCCCTCATGACGGAGCGCCACCGCCTCGGCCTGCCCGCCACCTCGCTGGCCTGGGGCCTCTGGGAGCAGCGCAGCGCCCTGACCGCGGAGCTGTCCGACACCGACCTGCGGCGCATGCGCCGCAGCGGTGTGCGCGGCCTCTCCGCCGAGGAGGGCGCAGCCCTGTTCGACCGCGCGCTCGCCCTGGCCGAGCCCGTCCTCGTCCCCGTCCACCTCGACCTCGCCGCCTACCGCGACCAGGCCGTGCCGCCGCTGCTGCGCGGCCTCGTCAAGGCGGCGCCCGCCGGGCCCCGCCCCGCGGCCGACAGCGCGCCGCTGCGGCAGCGCCTCGCCGCCGCGGAGCCGGGCGAGCACGGGCGGATCCTCCTCGGCCTCGTCCTGGCCCAGGCCGCCGACGTGCTCGGCCACGCGACGCCCGAGGCCCTGGGCGCCGAGGACGCGTTCCTCTCCGTCGGCTTCGACTCGCTCACCGCCGTCGAGCTGCGCAACCGCCTCGCCGCCCGCACCGGTCTGCGGCTGCGCCCCACCACGGTCCTCGACAGCGGCACCCCCGCCCGCCTCGCCGAGCGGCTCCGCGGCGAACTGGCCCAGGAGGCGGCACCGGCCGCCGCCGACGGGCCCGCGCCGGGCCCGGCCACGGACCCCGTCGGCACCCTCTTCCGCCAGGCCTGCGAACTCGGCCGCGTCGACGAGGGCATCGCCCTCCTGAAGAACGCCGCCGCGCTGCGCCCCGACTTCCGCACCGGCGCCGAACTCCTCGCGGCCCCGGCCAAGCCCGAACTGCTGCGCCTGTGCCCGCACGACGGCGCCCCGGAACTGGTCTGCTTCGGCTCCGTCGTCGCGCTCGGCGGTGCCCACCAGTACGCCCGCTTCGCCGCGCGGTTCCGCGGCCGGTACGGCGTCAGCGCCCTCGCTGCCCCCGGCTTCCTGCCCGGCGAACCGGTCCCGGCCGACCTGGCCGCGCTGCTCGACTTCCAGGCCGGGACCCTGCGCGCGGAGCTCGGCGGGCGGCCCCTCGTCCTGCTGGGCTCCTCCTCCGGCGGCACGCTCGCGCACGGCGTCGCGGCCCGTCTGGAGGAGCTGGGCGCGGGCCCGGCCGCCGTGGTCCTGCTCGACACGTACCTGTCGGACAACGCCGGGATGACGCAGTTCAACGACGTCCTGGTCGGCGGGATGTTCGCCCGCGAGGAGCGCGCCACCCCCATGGACGGCACCCGGCTCACCGCCATGGGCCGCTACTTCCGCCTCCTCGACACCTGGACACCCCCCGCCGTGCGGGCGCCCACCCTGCTCGTCCGCGCCTGCGAGCCGCTCGGCGAACCGGACCCCGACGCGGGTGACTGGCGCGCCACCTGGCCCACCGCGCGGTCCGTCGTGGACGTGCCCGGTGACCACTTCTCCCTAATGGAGGAGCACGTCACCACCACCGCGGACGCCGTCTCCGACTGGCTCGCCGAGGTCGTCGACTTCCCACCCCGCACCACGCCCTGACCACCCATCAGCGACCTAGGAGAGGCGCATGACGCAAGCGCCACCCACAGCCCCCGAGACGCCCACCGCCCCCGACCCGGACACCGCTCGCGATCCAGACACCGCTCCCGACCCGGACACCGGCCCCGACCCGGACACCGGCCACGGCCCGCACCGGATCGCCGTCCTCGGCGCCGGGGTGATGGGCGTGGGCATCACCGCCCTCGCCCTCGGGCACGGCGTCCCGGTCCTGCTCGTCGACGTCGACGCCGAGCGGCTCGACCGGGCCCAGGACGACATCGACCGCGAGCTGCGCATGGCCCAGCTCATGGGACGGCTCCCGGCGGGCGCCGCCACCGGAGCCCTGGCCCGGGCCACCGGAACGGACGGCGTCGGCGACGCCACCGCCGTCATCGAGGCCATCACGGAGGTCGCCGAACTCAAGGCCAAGGCGCTCGCCGAGGTCTCGGCACGGGTGCGCCCCGGCACCCCGCTGATCTCCAACACCTCGTCCATTCCCATCGACGAACTCGCCGGGTACGCCGAGCGCCCCCAGGACGTCATCGGCACCCACTTCATGAACCCGCCGTACCTCATCCCGACCGTGGAGGTCATCCGGGGCGCGCGGACCGGCGGCACGACCATGGCCGCCGCCGGCGCGCTGCTCACCGCGCTGGGGCGGCAGCAGGTCGTCGTGCGCGACGCCCCCGGCTTCGTCACCAGCCGCGTCCTGCACCCGATGATCAACGACGCGGCCCGGGTGGTGCAGGAGGGCACCGCGACCGCCGAGGACGTCGACGCCCTCATGGAGGGCTGCCTCGGCCATCCCACCGGGCCGCTGCGCACCGCCGACCTCATCGGCATCGACAACTTGGTGGACTCCCTGAAAGTCCTGCACCAGCGCACCGGAGACGACGGCTGCCGCCCCTGCGACCTGCTGCTCGACAAGGTCCGCCGGGGCGAACTCGGCCGCAAGAGCGGCCGTGGATTCTACGCGTATCAGGAGGAGAACTGATGAACAGCTTCGACACCGGGGCCACCGAGAAGGAGATCATGCGCTTCCTGGAGGCGCGCACCAAGCGCTCCTGGGAGGCCGACGTCGATCTGTTCGCCTCCGGCGGCCTCTCGTCGCTGTTCGCGATGGAACTGGTCGTCCACCTGGAGAAGTCGTTCGGCGTCTCCGTGCGCGGCGCCGATCTGCGCCTGGACAACTTCCGTACGGTCGCCTCGATGACGGCGCTCGTCGGGCGCCTCCGGGCGGCGGCGGACGGGGGAGCCGGTGAGTGACCGCCCCCTGACCGCCCCCTCGGGCCCGGGCTCCCCGGCCGCTCTGGACGAGGCCGGCGCCGCCGTCACCGGCCTGATAGCCGCCGGGGCCGACGCCTGGGACCGTGCGGGCCTGCTGCCCGTCGACCTGCTGCGCGGCCTCGGCGCCGAGGGACGGCTGTGCGCCCAGGTCCCGGCGGCGTACGGCGGTTGGGGCCTGGACAGCGCGGCCGCGGGCGCGTTCACCGCGCACGTCGGCAGCCTGTGCAGTTCGGTGCGGAGCGTCATGACCTCCCAGGGCATGGCCGCCTGGACGATCGAGCGCTTCGGCACCCCCGAGCAGCAGGCGGCGTTCCTGCCCCGGCTCACCGGCGGCGAACTCGCCGCGGCGGGCTTCAGCGAGCGCGGCGCGGGCAGCGACCTCTCCGCGATGACCACCCGGGTCCGGCGGGACGGCGACACGGTCGTCCTCGACGGCCACAAGGTCTGGGTCACCGCCGCGCACTACGCCGACCTCCTCGTCCTGTTCGGCAAGTACACGGAGCACGCAGAGCACGCGGAGACGGACTCGGGGGCGGCCGGTGGGGACGACGCCGTGGCGGTGGTCGTGCCCGCGGACACCCCCGGCGTCCGGGTGACCCGCGTCGCCGACCCGCTCGGCTGCCGCGCGGCCGGGCACGCCGACATCTCCCTGGACGGGGTGCGGGTGCCCGCGACGCATGTGCTCGGCGGCGCGGCGCTGCCCCTGCCGCTCCTGGTGACCACCGCCCTCGCGTACGGGCGCATGTCCGTGGCGTGGGGGTGCGTGGGCATCCTGCGCGGCTGTCTCACGGCGGCGGCCCGGCACGCGGCCACCCGGGAGCAGTTCGGCGCCCCGCTGGGCGAGCACCAGCTCGTGGCCCGCCACCTCGCCGAGCTGTACGTCGCCGAGCGGACGGCGACGCGGGCCTGCGAACACGCCTCGCGGTGCTGGGACGAGGGCTCACCCGACCAGGTCGTCGCCACCGTCCTGGCCAAGCACGTCAGCGCGGGCAACGCGGCCCGCGGCGCGGCCACCGCCGTCCAGGTCCTGGCCTCGGCCGGGGCCCAGGACGGCCACCCCGTGGCCCGCGCCCACCGCGACGCGAAGTTGATGGAAATCATCGAAGGAAGCAACGAGATGTGCCAGCTCATGCTGGCGCGGCACGTCCTCAGCAGCGCGTGAAGGGAACCGGAGTGACGACCACCAGAGCGAACACGACCGCGGTGACGACGGGGACGCGCGACGCGTCCGCCGCGCCCCCCGCTCCCGTACTGAAGTGCCTGGTCTGGGACCTCGACAACACCCTGTGGCGGGGCACCCTCCTGGAGGACGGCGAGGTGACCCTGCCCGACGCCGTCCGTGACGTCATAGTGGAGCTGGACGCCCGCGGCGTCCTGCAGTCGGTGGCGAGCAAGAACGACCACGAGACGGCGTGGGCCCGCCTGGAGAAGCTCGGCCTCGCCGAGTACTTCGTGCTGCCGCAGATCGGCTGGGGCCCCAAGTCGCAGTCCGTGCGCCGGATAGCCGACACCCTCAACTTCGCCCTCACCGCCATCGCCTTCATCGACGACCAGCCCACCGAGCGGGCCGAGGTCACCTACCACCTGCCGGAGGTCCGCTGCTACCCGGCCGACGCGGCCCTGGACCTGCCGGGCCTGCCGGAGTTCACCCCGCCGCTGCGGACGGTGGACTCCCGGCGGCGGCGCGAGATGTACCAGGCGGGCTTCCGCCGCGAGGCCGCCCGCGCCGAGGCCACCGGGCCCGACGAGGACTTCCTGCGCTCCCTCGACCTGGACATGCGCATCAGCCGCGCGACCGGCGACGAGCTGTCGCGGGTCGAGGAACTCACCCTGCGCACCAGCCAGATGAACGCCACCGGCGTGCACTACTCCGACGCCGATCTGCGGCGGCTGCTCACCGACCCCGATCACGAGGTCCTGGTGGTCACGCTCACCGACCGGTTCGGCCCGCACGGGGCGGTGGGTGTGCTGCTCCTGGAGCGCCGACCGCAGGCCTGGCACCTCAAGCTCCTCGCCACGTCCTGCCGGGTGGTGTCCTTCGGCGCGGGCGCCACCCTCCTCAACTGGCTGGTCGACGAGGCGGCCCGGGCGGGCACCCATCTGGTGGCCGACTTCCGTCCCACCGACCGCAACCGCATGATGGAGATCGCCTACCGCTTCGCGGGCTTCGCGGACGACGACCCCTGCTCCTGCGTGGCGACGCTCCCGCAGACGGCGGACGAGCACCTCCAGCGCCTGCATCTGCGCCCCGAGCGGCGCCCGGCATCGACGACGATCACGGTGAACGCGGTGGATCTGAGCTAGAAGGACGGAGCCGCGCCCCGGAAAGCCGCTCCGGAAACCCGCCCTGGAACTCCGGTCTGGAAAGCGGGTCTGAAACGCGGGTCTGAAACGCGGGTCTGGAATACGGCTTGGAAACGGGAAAGCCCGGTACGAGCGCCACTCGTACCGGGCCATTCCGCCGGCTGTGCCTCAGCGTTTACGCGCGAGGGTGATGCCGTCCGCCATCACGAGCATCGACATATCCACACGCGCGTCGTCGGCGAGCGCCGCGTTCAATTCACGGATGGCCACCGTGTCGGCGTCGTCGAATTCCGGGTCGGCGACCCGCCCGAAGAACAGCGTATTGTCGATGACGATGAGGCCGCCGCTGCGGGTGAGGGCGAGTGACTTCTCGTAATAGGTGCGGTAGTTGACCTTGTCGGCGTCGATGAAGACGAGGTCGAAGGCGCCGGGACCGCGCTCGGCGAGCAGCCCGTCCAGGGTGTCCACCGCGTCCCCGACCCGCAGGTCGATCCGGTCGTCGACGCCGGCCCGCTTCCAGTACGGAATGCCGACGTCCGGCCACCGGTCACTGATGTCGCAGGTCACGACCGTGCCGTCGGCGGGGAGAGCCCGGGCCGCGCACAGGGTGCTGTATCCGGTGAAGGTGCCGATCTCCAGCACGGCGCGGGCGCCGACGAGTCCGACGAGCAGCCCCAGTAACTGGCCTTCCTCCGCCATGACTTGCAGGGCAGCACCACCGGGCAGCAGTGCCGTTTCCTCCCGCAGCTCTCTGAGGACGTCGTCGTCCCGTAGAGATACGTCACGGACGTAGGAGAGGAGTGTGTCGGTGGAATCGACCTGGTGAGCCATGGGGCGATGCCCTTCTCTGCGAGGCGCACAAAATGGGGATTCTGCCGATTCAGCGTAACACCGGGGTCCGGTTCTCGTGGGTCAATTCATAAGCGCCGGTGGGCATTTCGGCCGCCGGGCGACCGGGGCGCGATCGGGCCTCACTTGCTCTGCACCTTTCCCAGCGGATCGGGTTCTTCCGCCAGTGCGGTGACCGCATCCCGCCACGCGGTGTCCTCGGGGTGGAGGGTGCCGCGCAGGAAGGCGGTGGTGAGCCGCTGGAGGAGGGCGACCCGCGCGGGGCTCTCGTCGGTCGTCTCGGCGGCCTCGTGGCCGGGGATGCCGCCGAGGGAGTGCTCCGCGCCGAACAGGGTGAGCAGGCTCTTGTCACCCGGGCTGTACGTGTAGGCGTCGGTGAACCAGTCCGGTCCGCGCGTGGACAGGGCGGAGTCGTCGCTGTCCCCGGCGACGATGAGCGCGGGCGCGGTCATGGCGGCGAAGGACGGCCTCATGAAGGGAAGGTGCTCGACGGCGAACGGGGTCAGGCTGTCGCCGAGCCCGGTGAGCGCGAGCAGCACGCCCGCCGTGACGCGGGGGTCGGACAGGTCCTCGCCGGGCGTGCCGTCGGCGTCGAGGACGCGCGCGCCCAGCAGCGTGCTCGCCGTCTGCGCTCCCCAGGAGTGGCCCGCCACGGCGACGCGGCCGTGGTCGACGCGTCCGCTCAGGCCCGGCACGGCGGCTTCGAGCGTGTCGAGTCCGTCCAGGGCGCGCGTGAGGTCCTCGACGCGGAAGCGCCAGATCCGTGGCGTACGGGGGTCGTCGGCGGGGATGCCGAGCGTCCTGGAGTCGAGGTGGGTGGGCTGGACGACCACGAAGCCGTGCGCGGCCCAGTGGTCCGCGAGCGGCGCGTAGCCGTTCATCGACCAGCCGAAGCCGTGCGAGAAGACGACGACGGGCAGGTCGCCGCCCGTCGCGGGGGCGGACACGCGGACGTGGAGGTCCTCGCCGCGGCCCGGGGCGGGCAGGACGACGGGCTTCGCGGACACCACCGTGGCGGGTGTGCGCGCGGTCTTCTGTACGGGTGTGCTCTGCGAGTGGGGCATGTCGGTGGGTGCTTCCGTTCGGTGTACGTGGTGCGGCGGGCCCGGCACACAGGGGGTGCCGGGGCGGGCGCGGGAGCAGGAGCCGGAGGGTGCGGGGGCGCACGGCAGCCCTCGGGGCCGCGCCCCCGCTCTGGCATCATGAGCAAAGCGGAACGTTGCTCCAGTAACGATACGGAGCACTGTTCCGCTTCGCAAGGTTCGGTTCGAGTTCCGTTCGAGAGGAGTACCGCGGTGAACGAGAGCGGCCCGGGTGAGGGTGGCGCGGCGGGGCCCAGGCGCAAGGACGCCCGGCGCAATCAGCAGGCGCTCCTGGACGCGGCGGCCGCCGTGTTCGTCGCCTCGGGGGTGGAGGCCCCGGTGCGCGACATCGCGGCCGAGGCCGGGGTCGGGATGGGCACGATCTACCGGCACTTCCCGACCAGGGCGGACCTGGTCATCGCCGTCTACCGCCATCAGGTCGACGCCTGCGCCGAGGCGGGCCCGGCCCTGCTGGCGGCGGGTCCCACCCCGCACGCCGCCCTCGGGAAGTGGGCCGACCTCTTCGTCGACTTCCTGGTCACCAAGCACGGCCTGGCCGCCGCGATGCAGAGCGACAACACCGGCTTCGAGGCGCTGCACGCCTACTTCCTCGACCGCCTCCTGCCGGTGTGCGCCCAACTCCTCGACGCTGCCGTCGCCGCGGGCGAGATCCGGCCCGGTCTCGACGCCTACCCGTTGATGCGCGGCATCGGGAACCTCTGCATCGGCTCCGAGGGCGACCCCCGCTACGACCCCCGCCCGTTGGTCGCACTCCTCGTCGCGGGCCTGCGCCAGGCGGACTGATCGCACGGGTTCCGTCTTTCGCGGCATAGTGCGGGTCGGTGTGCGTTCATCGTCAGGTCATTGCAAAACCCGGCCGGTTCGGTTGCGTTCACCGGCATATCCGTTGCAACGGTTAGCGGCTCTTCACCTGGGGAAATGTCGTAGAGGGGCGTTCAATTGTTTGACTCGCCTGTGAACGCAACATAGCTTTCCGTCCCGGGTCGGGAACCGGCCCGGGGGCGGGGGCCTTCACCCGCGTCATCGCGCTGCCTCGTGTCCGAGCCGGTCGGCCACGAGCCCAAGTAGACCTGTCACGCGGCGAGTTGGCGACCCACGGCTGCCGTGACGGCCTGCGGGTCACCCGCTCACCCGGGTCACCCGCTCACCACGCCCGTGAACCGGCCATCGACGCACACCCACCAACGACCAGGGGGAGGGCTCTCGCGTGCCTGTCCAGCCCGTACTCGACTCCACCATGTTCCACCGGGAACTCGGCGAACCCGGCGCCGGTGCGCCCATGGTCTTCCTGCACGGCAACCCCACCTCCTCCCACCTGTGGCGGGACGTCCTGCCCGCCGTCGGCGGACCGGGCCGGCTCCTGGCCCCGGACCTGATCGGCATGGGGGAGTCCGGCAAGCCCGACATCGCCTACACCTTCGCCGACCAGGCCCGATACCTGGACGCCTGGTGCGACGCGCTCGGCCTCGACCAGGTGGTCCTGGTCGGCCACGACTGGGGCGGCGCCCTCGCCTTCGACTGGGCCGCCCGGCACCCCGGACGCGTACGGGGCATCGCGTTCACCGAGACCATCGTCAAACCCATGACGTGGGAGGAGTTCCCCGAAGGCGGCCGCCCGCTGTTCGAGGCGATCAAGACGCCCCAGGTCGGCGAGGCCATGATCCTCGACGACAACGCCTTCGTCGAGCAGGCGCTGCCCGGCACCGTCGCCACCCCGCTCGCCCCGGCGGACCTGGACGTCTACCGCCGCCCCTACCCGACGCGGGAGAGCCGCCGCCCGCTGCTCCAGTGGCCGCGCTCGATGCCGCTCGGCGGTGAACCCGCCGACGTCGTGGCCCGGATCGAGGCCTACGACACCTGGCTGGCGACCAGCCGGGACGTGCCCAAACTCCTCATCACCTTCGCGCCGGGGCCCGGCACCATGATGGGCCCGGCGCTCGTGGACTGGTGTGCCCAGAACATCGCCGCGCTGGAGATCGAGCACAGCGACGCCGTCGCCGGTCACCACACCCCGGAGGACCAGCCCCGGGCGATCGCCGCCGCCGTCACCGCCTGGGCACACCACCACCAGCTTCGCTGAGCCACCCGCCGGACCGGGGCGCCTCCGGCCGGGCACGCCATCGCGCCCGGCCGGGACCCCGCACCCGACGAGGCCCGGCGGGACCCGAAGGAAGACCCACCACCAGGAGGAACCGCATGACCGCACCACGCACCATCGTGACCGGGCTGTTCATCTCCCTCGACGGCGTCGTGGAGGCGCCGGAGACCTGGCACTTCCCGTACCTGAACGACGAGATGGACGCCGCCGTCGGCGAGATGTACGCCGGAGCCGACACGCTGCTCCTGGGCCGCAAGACCTACGAGTCGTTCGCCGCCGTCTGGCCGCAGCAGAGCGGTGAGTTGGCCGACGCCATCAACAACATCCGCAAGCTGGTCGCCTCCACCACGATGACCGGCGCCGACTGGAACAACTCGGCAGTCATCGAGGGCGACGTCGTCACCGCGGTCAAGGAGCTCAAGCGGCAGCCGGGCGGGAACATCACCCTGACCGGCAGCATAGGCCTGACCCGCACCCTGGTCGCGGCCGGGCTCGTCGACGAACTGCGCCTGCTGGTCCACCCGATCGTGCTGGGGACCGGGACGCGGCTCTTCCCCGAGGGCTCCGAGCGGGTGCCGCTCCGGCTCACCCGCTCGACGACCTTCTCCACCGGCGTCCTCGACCTGAGCTACCAGCCGGTCTGACGGCAAGGGGGTCCGCCCGCCGACCGCGTACGGCGGCGGGCGGACCCCGCACCGCGGCACACCACACCGGGCCACAGCGGCCCGTCCGAAGGCGAGGAATCATGCGAGACGCACACGCCGGACCGGGCGGCGCCCGGATCCGCTGGGTGGAGATCGCCGGGGACGAACCGGCCCGGCTCTGCCTCCACGGCGCGGGCGGGCAGGCGGCGGCCTACTTCACCCACGTGATGACGCTGCCGCCGCTGACCGGGCGGCGCACCCTGATGATGGACCTGCTCGGCTTCGGCCTCAGCGATCGGCCCGCGGACTTCGGCCACGGCCTTGAGGACCACGCCGACGCCGTGGCCCGGGCCCTGGACGGCGCGGGCATCGAAGGCGCCGAGGTCGTCGCCCACAGCATGGGCGGCGCCGTCGCGATCGCGCTGGCCGCCCGACGGCCGGACCTGGTCTCCCGCCTCGTCCTGGCCGAGCCCGTCCTCGACCCGGTGCCTCCGCCCGCACCCGGCGCCTTCGGCATCACCGCCTTCACCGAGCGGGAGTTCGCCGCCGACGGGATGGCCCGGTTCCTGGAGCGGGTCGACCCGCTGTGGGCCGCGACCCTGCGCCTGGCCGACCCCGTCGCCCTGCACCGCAGCGCCTTCGGCCTGCGCGCGGGAACCACCCCCGCCGCCCGCGACCTGCTGGCCGAGCTGACGATCGCGCGTACGGTCCTGCTCGGGGCGCGCTCCCAGCCGCTGACCGGCCGAGCCGAACTGGAAGCCGCGGGGGTGCGCGTCGTCACCGTCCCGGACGCGGGGCACAACATCATGCTCGACAACCCGCGGGCCTTCGCCGAACACGTCGCCTGACGAGTCCGTACGGGACGGGCGCGGGCCGTCCGCGTGGGCACACCGTCCTCCGCGAGCCTGGCGGCGAGCCGGACCGCGGAGGCGACCGCGACAGTTGCTTCCCGATGTTTCCCGATCCGGTTTTCCAAATACAGAAACGCTACGTTGTGTTCAGGGCTCGCCCCGACACGTTCGTTGCATCAGACTTCCATGTGCCCAGCTAGTGCCCAACTCGCGTTGCAATGCCCGTACTTCCGGTGCAACGAACACGCCCTGATCGTTGCACTGGAACGACGCTGGACCCTACGGTGGAGGCACCACGGAGCACGAAGGAGACCGCGATGCCGGGAGGCAGACTCACCCAGCGGGAGCGTCAGCACATCGCGCTGGGACTGGCCGACGGCCTCGCCTACGCGGAGATCGCCCGCCGCCTCGACCGGCCGACCTCGACCGTCACGCGCGAGGTCATGCGCAACGGCGGCCCCACCACCTACCGCGCCGACCTGGCCCACCGCGCCACCGAGCGCCGCGCCCGGCGGCGCAGACAGACCGCGTCCCGCGGGGCGGACGTGTCCCCGCAGCCCTACGGACGCGACGCCGAGGCGGTGCACGCGTACGAGGAGATGTTCACCACCGTCCTCATGGTGTCGGGCATGCCCACCATGACGGCCCGGGTGATGGCCTGCCTCACCCTCACCGACGCGGGCAGCCTCACCGCGTCCGAACTCGTCCGGCGCCTCCAGGTCAGCCCGGCGTCGGTGTCCAAGGCGATCGCGTTCCTCGACAACCAGGGCCTCGTCCGCCGGGAGCGCGACGAACGCCGCCGCGAGCGCTACGTCGTCGACGACGACGTCTGGTACCAGTCGACGATGGCCGGAGCCCGCAGCGCCGCCCAGCTCGGGACGACGGCACGCCAGGGCATCGGCGTCCTCGGCACCGGCACCCCGGCCGCCGCGCGCCTGGAGAGCATCGCCCGCTTCGCCGACTTCGTCAGCGCGGGCATCGCCCGCGCCGCGGTCCAGGCCCGGGAGTTCCTCCGCCCGCAGCCCGAAGCGCCCTCGTCCGAGGCGCCCTCGTCCGGTGCGTCACACCAGGGCCGGATCGAGCCGGGGCAGGTGGCGCGCGAGGTCCCGGGCCCGACGGACCGCGTCGGGGGAGGCGGGCAGCAGAGGCAGCCGGACGGCCGCGCTGGGGATGCGCCCCTGGGCGTGCAGCACACCCTTGATCACGGTCGGGTTCGGCTCGGCGAAGAGGGCGGCGGAGAACCGGGCGAGATCCGCTCCGAGCGCGCGGGCGGGCCCGGCGGCGCCGCGGCGCCACAGCGCGATCAGCTCGGCGTACTCGGCGGTGCGGAGGTTGGCCGACGCGAGGATCCCGCCGTGCGCGCCCGCGGCGACGAGCGGTGAGATGACGGCGTCGTCCCCGCCGAGCACGGCGAAGCCGGGCGGGGGAGAGCCGAGCAGCTCCACCGTCGCCGCGTCGATCGCGCCGGTCGCGTGCTTGGTCCCGACGATTCCCGGCAGCCTGCCGAGCGCGGCGATCGTGCCCGCGCTCAAGGACTGCCCGGTGCGGTACGGGATGTCGTACACGATCAGCGGTACGCCGCCCTCCGCGGCCAGCGCGGTGAAGTGCGCCACCGTCCCCGCCTCGCCGGGCCGGACGTAGGGCGGCGCGGGGACCAGCGCCGCGGCCGCGTCGCCGCCGGCCGCGAGCGTGCGCAGCGATCCGATGGCGGCCGCGGTGTCACCCGTGCCGACCCCGACGATCAGCGGGGCACCGTGCGCCCGGCAGGCGGCCCCGCAGACGCGCACCACCGTCTGCCGCTCCGCCTCGGTCAGCGTGGCCGCCTCGGCGGTGGTGCCGAGGGCGACGAGCCCGGAGGCACCGGCCGAGAGCGCCTCGTCGGCGAGGCGGGCGAGCGCGTCGGGGGCCAGGCGCAGGTCGTCGGTGAAGGGAGTCACCAAGGGGACGTACAGGCCGTGGAAGTTCGGTTCGGGCTTCATGGCTCAACCCTGGCGCACCCGGACCCGGTAGATCCATTTCTGATTTCTATCCCCATGCCTAAGCTGAACTTATGCTTGATGTACGTCGTCTCTCCCTGCTGCGCGAACTGGACCGGCGGGGCACCATCGCCGCCGTGGCCGAGGCGCTGACCTTCACCGCGTCCGCCGTCTCCCAGCAACTGGGCGTCCTGGAGCGCGAGGCGGGCGTGCCCCTGCTGGAACGCAGCGGCAGGCGCGTGGTGCTCACCCCCGCGGGCCGGACCCTCGTCACCCACGCCGACGCGGTGCTGCAACGCCTCGAGGTGGCGGTCTCCGAGCTGGCCAGCGCGCGGGAGGGCGTCGGCGGGCCGCTGCGCATCGGGACCTTCCCCTCCGGCGGACACACCATCGTGCCCGCGGCCCTGGCCGAGCTCGCCCGACGGCATCCCGCGCTGGAGCCGATGGTGCGGGAGATCGACTCCGCGCGCGTCTCCGACGGCCTGCGGGCCGGTGAACTCGACGTGGCCCTCGTCCACGACTACGACTTCGTCCCCGCGGCACCGGACACCACGGTCGACGCGATCCCCCTGGTGGACGAGCCGATGTACCTCGTCACCAGCGCCGCGACCCGGGCCACCGGCCGCGGCGACACCCTGGCGGACCTGCTCGGGCCCTACGCCGAGGCCCCGTGGATCACCGCACGGGACGGCACCACCGGCCACGCCATGGCCGTGCGCGCCTGCCAGGCGGCCGGGTTCCAGCCGCGCATCCGCCACCAGGTCAACGACTTCCGCACGGTCCTGGCCCTGGCCGCCACCGGCCAAGGCGCCGGCCTCGTCCCCGAAACGGCCACCGCGCAGGGGCCCGCGGGCCTGGTCCTGACCGCACTGCCGCTGTTCCGCCGCTCGAAGGTCGCCTTCCGCGCGGGCGGCGCCGGCCATCCGTCCATCGCCGCCTTCGTGGCCGCGGCGAAGGCGGCTGTGGCGGCGGGGAGCGCTGCCGCCTGACGTACGCGGGCCAAGTCGCCCTCCCCGCACGGCGGGAGCGCACAGCGGGAGTGCACGGTGGGGGCGCACGGCGGGCGACGGTCCGTCGCGCGTGTCCTCGCTTTCCGCGCGGTCGTTGAAGTACGCATGCCTGCGAAAGATGTGATCAACGGACCGCACACGGACCCCGCACCCCACCGCCCCCTCGGCGCCGCGCCCCCTCCCCGGCCACGGAGCACCGGCGCCGATCCGGCGCCCTCGACCGCCGCGCAGGCGACGCGCGGGACAGGGGACGACGGCGAGGCGTGCGCCTTCAACCGCTGGTGCACCGTCGTCTACTGACCACGGCGTGACGCGGGCGCCGTACGGCGGGCGAACGCGGTGGGCGAACACAACACGACGGCGAACACGACAGGCGAACGCGCGGATGGACGTCGTGGTGACCATCCCAAGATTCACTCGTTGGGAGGGGGGTGACAGCAACTCGCCTACAGCCGTTGGAAGGCTTTGTGATCAATGTCCTCAGCACGGCGACGCACGGCACCCCCGCCCTCCACCGGCCGGCTGGAACGGACCGAGGCCACCCTGGTCGACCGGTACGCACACCTGGTGCGCCTGGCCTACCTCACGCTCCCTCCCGAACTCGGCAGACACCGCAAGGTCCTTGTCGCGCAGGCACTAGTGCAGCGCGCGCTGCCGCGCCTGCCCGCCGCCGCGCTCCTGCCCCGGCAGCGCACTGACGGCGCGGCCGCCGAAGCGGACTGGCTGTACGCCCGCGTCCTGCGGTCGGCGCTCGCGTACGACCGGCGCCCGCGCGGCTGGCCCGCGCGCGTACCCCCGCCGCGCGCACTCCGGCCCCGCCTCCCGGTGGTATGGGGGCTGCGCCTCACACCGCACGCGGGCGGTGCCGAGGAGATCGCGCTCAGCCGGATGCTCGCCGAGGCCCCGCCCGCCGCGCGCGCCGCCCTCGCCCTGCGCTGCGGCGACGACATGCCGGACGAGCGCGTGCGCGAACTGCTCCTGGCCGTCGGGGAGAAGGATCCGGCCGCCGCCCTGGCCGCCGCCGATGACCTGCGCGCACACGCGGGCACCGACCCGCGGACCCTGCTGGGCTCCGCGGAGTTCGACGCCTGCTCCGTCCGCACCCGCCCGACCGACCTGCTGCGCCGCAGGCACCGCGTCCGACTCGGCTGCCTCGTCGCGGCGGTGACGGCGTGCGGCACGGTGCTCACCGTCTCCTCCTCCCCGGCGGGCCCTCCCGAGGACGCGCGGACGCGCCCGGTCCGGGCGCCGCGGGTCACCCCCGACCATCTCGTGCACACCTCCTCCGCCGCCTGGGCCGACACGGCGCGCGTCGACTTCACCGCCTGGCCCGCCCGAGGCGGGCGCACCGACGACGACGCGCTCCTCACCCGGGCCCTGGACACCTGGGCCGCGCCGCCCCCCGGCACCGCCGCGGCCGGGACGAGGGCCACCGCCCCGGTGCCGCCCACGCGCGGCGCCCGCCTCCTGTACGCGGGCGACGTCGACGGCCGCGCCGTGGTCCTGCTCCACGACAACGACCGGGTCGTGCGGTACAGCGAACCCCTCGACTCCCCGGGCCGCCCGTCACTCGACGTCGCGCGCGCCGACGAAGCCGGAGTCACCACCGCGGCCGCCCTCGTCGTCGCGCGCCACGACGGCGCCGTGCGCTACCTCACCGCACCCTGGATCGCCGAGGCGCAGACCCGGGACCTGCTGCGCCCCGACACCCCCGGACGCCCGCTGCACACCACGAAGGACGGCGTCACCGACCCCGTCGACACACCCCGAACCGCGGGCGCCTGCTCGGGCCTGCCGGTCCTCCAACTCCGCTCGTCCGTACGGATCGTGGAGAAGCACGCCTTCCTCGTCACCGACCTCGGCGGCCTCACCCCCACCCACCTGAGCTACACCCCGTCCCCGCACTCCGGTGCCCCCGCGCGGCAGCCGCGCGAGGCCACCGGGCCCGCCGCGCTCACGGCCTGGGCCCGCACGGCGTGCGAGCTGCGCGCCCTGCGCGACGACGGCGTTCGCGCGGTGAACCTGTGGGACTTCGCGGAGCAGGACCTGCCCGAGCGCGGCGGCCGCGCCGTCTGGTCCTGCACCCGCGTCTCCACGTGGGCCGGGACCGGCGACATCCAGGTGCACCTGCGCCCGCCCGCGCGCACGGCCACCGCCCCCGCCCGCCTCGTCGCCCGCGACCGGTCCACCGCCACCTGCAGCCGCTTCGGCCAGCACGTCGTGGCAAGCACCGCCTGGACGACCGACTCCGGACGCCGCTACGTCCTCGCGGCGGGCAGCAGGGACATCCGCCGGCTCACCGTCACCGGGGACGCCCGCGCCACCGAGGACGGCAACACCCTCGCCGTCCGCGCCCCCAAGGAGGCGACCCTCACCGTGCGCGGCCGCACCGCGGAGGGCGCGAGCGTGGCGGCGGTGGGCGGGCCCCGGGCGCCCTAGGGTGACCGGTTGGCGCCTGCGGCGGGCCCACGGCCGCGCCGCGCCGGGCGCGTCGGCGTAGCCTGGCCCCGCCGACGCGAGGGCGCGGTGTTCTCCGTGGGGGAGGGTGGCATGAAGTCCCTTGGTTCCAGAGCTCGTTGGCTGACGTCGCTGGTGGCCGCCGGGGTGCTGATGGTCACCGGCGCGGGCGCCGCCGCCGCGGAACCGGAGCCGGTGCCGGGCGTGGAGAACCTCATCCCCTTCCCGGCGGCCCGGCACGCGCGTGCCCCGCTGGTCAGCGCGGACGGCACCCAGGCGTACGTCGGAGCGGCCGAGGCCACCGGAACCAAGCTGTACGTCGTCGACACCCAGGCCGGGGAGGTCACCGCGGAGGTGTCCACAGGCACCGGAGGGTGGGCCGGGCCCATGGTGTTCGGCGCCCGCGGCCGACTGATCTACCTGGTCACCGAAGGCACCCTCAACGTCGTCGACACGACCACCCACACCCTGCGCGCCAGCATCCCCGTCCCCGACCAGCCACGGCCCCCCGGCTCCCGGCCCGGATCGCTGTCACGCATGGCCATCAGCCCGGACGGGGCGACGATCTACCTCGACCAGAGCGGCCCGCACGACGGCGGGCCGGGCGTCGGCCCGTCCCGCCTCCTGGTGTTCTCCACGGCCCGGCGCGCGTTCACCGCGACCGTACCGCTGCCCGGCGACAGCCCGCGCGACATCGTCGTACGGCCGAACGGCAAGGACGTCTACGTCAGCGGCGACGCCGGCCTGACCCGCCTGGACGCCTCGGCGGGCGTCCCGAAGGTGGTGCGCACCATCACGGCCACCGGCTTCGTCGACGAACTGGCGCTCACCCCCGACGGCCGCCGCCTGTACGCGCTGTCCAAGCCGGACGGACACGCCGCCGTGGTCGACCTCACGCGGGACAGCGTCCTGACCGCCATCGACTTCCGGTCGGATTTCTCCCCGGTCTCCAGCCCGGCCGTGAGCCAGGACGGCAGCCGCTTCTACGTGCTCGTGGACGACCACCGCACCGCGCCGAAGGTGCTGTCCTACGCGACGGACACCCACACCCAGGTCACCGACGAGACGGTCACCGACTTCGACGTGGAGCGCGCGTACGGCCTGACCGTGGGGCCCGACGAGGAAACGCTCTACATCTCCGGGGCCAACTACGTCGACGACACCGGATTCGCCCTCCAGATCGTCAACTTCTGACGCCGGGTGCCGCCACGAGGGCTCAGTCCAGGAGCTTCGCCACGACGCGGTCGAGCGCCTCGATGTCCTCCCGGGGCAGGGCGAGCAGCGCGTCGGGCGGGGTGGTGAGCATGGCGACGGCGAGCTCGGCCTTCTCCTGGCCGTCCTCGGTGAGGTGGACCAGCTTGGAGCGGCGGTCGGTGGGGTTGGTGATGCGTTCCGCCAGGCCGCGGCGCACGAGGTCGTCGACGATGACCGTGGTGTAGGGCGGGTCCGCGCCGAGCCGCTCGGCCAGCTCCCGCAGGCTGATCGGCCCCGCGACGAGGCGACGCAGCGCCCGCACCCGGCTGAAGCTCATGCCGAGGGCTTCGGACACGGCCTTGCGGAGGTCGTGGCGCTCCAGCAGGAGCGTGTGCAGCCCCTGCCAGGCGCGGGCTGCCGCCCTGGCGGTGTCGTCGTCCTTCTCGGGGCCCTTGTCGGCGTGCAGGCGCTCCATCAGGCGTTCAGTTTCTCCTTGGTCTCCTCGGCAGCGAACTGCCGCGCGGTGCGCTGCGCCGTTGCCCGGCCCCAGCGGCCGGTAGTGAGGGTACCCAGGATCAGCACGGCGGCGCCGCACCCGGCGACGATCCACCACGCCGTCCGGCCCGCGGCGACGAAGGCCCCCGCGTCCGTGCGGGCCGTACCCGCCATGAGGGCGCCGACGACGGCCACGCCGAGGGTCTGGCCGATCTGGCGGCTGGTGGAGGCCACGGCCGCCGCGACCCCCGCCTGCGCGCGGGGCATCCCCGACACCGCCGTATGCGTGATGGGCGCGTTGACCAGGCCGAAGCCGGTGCCGAAGAGCAGATACGCGACGACGAGCACGGACGTGGGAAGACGCTCGGCGTAGGTGAGCGCCTGGAGCACGGCGCTCGCGCACAGCGCCGCCCCGGCGAGCTGCAGTGGACGGCGCGGCCCCCGCGTGCCCACGAGACGGCCGGACACCGGTGCGGCCAGCAGCGCCGTGACCGCCATCGGCAGCATGAAGAGCCCGGCGTGCAGGGCGTCGTACCCCCGTACGTTCTGCAGGTACAGGGAGCTGACGAACAGGAAGCCGCCCAGCGCGGCGAACGTGACGACCGCGATCGCGGTGGCTCCGGAGAACGGCGCGGAACGGAAGAAGCGCAGGTCGATGAGGGGATCGCTGCGCCGGGGCTCGAACCACAGCAGACCGAGCAGCGCGCACAGCGCCGCCGCCGCACAGCCGAGCACGACGGGCGAGGTCCAGCCGCGCTCGGGCGACTCGATGATCGCGTACGTGAGCGAGGTGAGGAGCACGGCGATGAGGACCTGGCCGACCGGATCCATCCGCCGGGCCCGCGGGGCCCGTGACTCCGGTACGTACCGACGCGTCAGGAACAGCGCGGCCAGGCCGATCGGCACGTTGAGCCAGAAGATGGACCGCCAGCCGACGGACTCCACCAGGGCTCCGCCGACGATCGGTCCCGCGGCCATGCTGATGCCCACGACACCGCTCCACACGCCGATGGCGCGGGCGCGCTGCCGGGCGTCGGTGAAGGTGTTGGTGATGATCGACATGGCGACCGGGTTCAGCATCGAGCCGCCGACCGCCTGGAGCATCCGCGCGACGACGAGCCAGCCGAGGCCGGGGGCGAGGCTGCACAGGAGCGAGGCCGCGGTGAACACGACCAGGCCCACCTGGAAGACCCGGCGGCGGCCCACCCGGTCGCCGGTCGACCCGGAGAACATCAACAGGCTTGCCAGGACCAGCGTGTAGGCGTCGACGGTCCACTGGAGTCCGGACACCGAGGTGTGCAGATCGCGTTGGATGGAAGGGAGGGCGACGTTCAGGATCGTGTTGTCGAGGCTGACGATCAGCAGGCTCATGCAGCAGATGGCGAGCACGAGCCAGGGCCGCCGAGAGGGGGCGTCGGGCATGAGGGAGCTCCGATTTACTTGTGTTAGTGAAATCATTGTAAGCGTACAAGCAAATCGAGGGTGCCGCGCCGTGCGGCCGTGCCGAAGCGGCGTACGAGGCGGCGTCCAGCCGGACCCGGTCAAGGGCAGACGGGTAACGGGTCCGTCCCAGCGGGCAGTTGCCGCGAACGGGTGCGCGAAAGCAGGGGGAACCGTCGCCCCGGCCCGTCGTGCGGGGTGTGTGCGGGGGCGGTGGTGCGGGCGAGGCCCTGCCCGCTCGTGGCGATGCGCACCGGGCGGCAGGCACACTCCCCATCCGATGGAGAACGGCGGCCGGGACTGCACGATGGCGGGGTTCGCGGGTGTCGACCTGAAGACCAGCGAGGGGAATCTGTCCGCCGAGCGCACAGGTCAGCCCGCCGACCGAATGGTCCTCAAGGCCGGGAAGTCGGTGTCCTTCGGCATCAACGACCCGGTGAACGACTCGGGCGGCTCGGGTGTCCGCGTCACCGGGCTCGTGGTGACCCCGCCCGGCGAGACGAAGTCGTTCGGCATCGAGTGGCCGGGCAAGGGCACCCTGCCCGTCACCGACGGCTCCGGTTCGCCGGTGACGGTCGGCCCGATCGGCAGCGCGGGCCAGGGCGGCTGACCCGCCCCGCGCCCGGCCCTCGTACGTCCGGTTCAGCGGCCGGAGGAGACCGTCGCGGTGGCGAGGCCGCCCGGCGTGGGCACCGCCACGTCCTGGTCCGCGGCGGGCCGGTGCGCGCGCCGGGTGACCAACTCCTCCATGGGACCGGCCGCCCACCCGCCGGAGACCACGGCCGCGGCCGCCAGGGTCACGACGAGGACGACGGTGCCGAGGCCCACCATCGTGTCCACCGGCACGGTGTACGCGCCGATGACGCGCAGCACGCACTCCGTGACCAGGGCCGCGCCCCAGACCAGGGAGAACCGCCTCTCGTAGCGGCGGAAGCGGGGGTCGTCGGCCAGCAGCCGGTCCCACGCCGCGGTCCTGTCCGGCACGTTCTTGGTGACCCACGGCTTGAGCGCCGTCGTCATCAGCGGGCGGCCGCAGGCGACCGACACCAGGATGCCGACGCCGATCACGCTGCTGACCGCGCTGTCCTTCGCCAGCATCAGCCGCGGGTCGCCGCTGACCGCAGACAGGGCGAGGCCCACCGCGTTCACCGCGAGGACGAGCGCGGCGAAGGCGTTCAGACGCCGGTCCCGCACCAGGCCCCACACCGTTCGCGCCGCGGGGAACACACCGCTGACCGCCAGCGCCGTGAACGTGCCGACGCCCGCGCCCTTGAGCGCGTAGTACGCGGCCATCGGGGCGCCCGCGTCCACGATCAGCGGAGTCAGGCTCTCCCACAACGGGCTGCGGCGGCTGTTCACAACGGGCTCCTTCGAGGTCGGACGGCGTGCTCTCGGCGACAGGAACAGCCTGGCCGAGCCGCACGTCCGGGCGGCAGAGACCGCTGTCGTGCGTATGGCATGACATGTGTCATGTGTGCGGGGCGGCCCCGTTCCCGCGGGGCCGCCCCCCAAGGGCGAGCCGTCGTCCCCGGGAGGGGGTCACTCCGGCTCCGGCAGGTCCATGAGCGCGAGTCGGGGCGGGTCGACGACGGCGGTGATCGCGGTGATGCGGCCGTCGGCGACGGTGAAGGCGAGGAGGGACGCCGGGGTGCCGTCCTGGTTCCAGGAGATGACGCCGGGGCGGCCGTTGACGGTCGCCGCACGTCCCCGAGCCGCGCTGCCCGCCACTCGGGCGCGGGCGGCGACCTCGGTGGCTCCGATCGTGACGAACCGGCCGCCCGGGGCGTGCACGGTGAACTCCACCTCGGGGTGCAGGACCTGCAACAGCTGCTCGAACTGCCCCGCACGGGCCGCGGCCAGGAAGGCGCCGACCACCTCCCGTTCCCGCCGGCCGGTGGCTTCCGGCTGCCGGGCCGTGCGGACCTTCCTGCGGGCGCGGCTGGTGAGCATCTTGGTCGCGTCCGCGGACTTGCCGAGGATGGCGCCGATCTCCCCGTGGGGCACGGCGAACACGTCGTGCAGGACGAACGCGAGCCGCTCGTCCGGGCGCAGCGAGTCGAGGACCGTGAGGAGCGCGAGGCCGACGGAGTCCCCGAGCGCCACGAGTTCTTCGGGGGCGGGAGCGTCGTCGAGCGTCACGGTGTACTCGGGCAGCCGGTCGTCGAGGGGGACGTCGGGGCGGGTCCGGCCCGAGCGCAGCACGTCGAGGCTGATGCGGCCGACCACGGTGGTCAGCCAGCCGCCGAGGTTGTCGATGGTGCCGGCGTCCTGGCGCCGCAGCCGCAGCCACGCCTCCTGGACCACGTCCTCGGCGTCGGCGTGCGAGCCGAGCACGCGGTGGGCGACGGCCCGGAGGCGGTCGCGGTGGGCCTCGAAGGCATCGGCGATCGGATCCGCGGGGTGGGTGCCGGACATGGTGTTACCTCTCTCGAAGCTGCTCCGTCATAGGGGTGACGGGCACGAGCCCGGCAACGTAACCCGATGGAGGAGTGCACTCTCGCATGGAGAACCGGCTCAAGAACAAGAAGGCGAACAACGCGGACGTGTGGACCGCGATCCAGCACCTCCACAAGGCGATCGCGGCCGGGGGAGTCGACCCGAAGCTGCTCGCGCTGGTCCATGTGCGTGCCAGCCAGATCAACGGCTGCTCGGCGTGCGTCCACGCCGGAGTCACCGCGGGGAAGAAGGCCGGTGAGACCGACGAGCGGCTGCACGGCGTGGCGGCGTGGCGTGAGACGCCGTTCTACACCGACGCCGAGCGCGCGGCACTGGCCCTCGCCGAGGGCGCGACCCGGCTGCAGGACGGTGCGGAGGGCGTCACCGACGCGGCCTGGGACGAGGTCAACGCCCACTTCACGGAGGAGCAGATCGGCGCGCTCAATCTGGAGATCGCGCTGACCAACTTCTTCAACCGGATCAACCGCACCATCAAGGAACCGGCGGGGCAGACCTGGGGCTGAGCCGGGCCGCGCGCGGCGGCGACGACGGGGGCGGCGCGCGGTCGACGCGCGAGGTGGTCAGGTCGCTCGGCTTGCCCTGACGGGCTGTCATTGGTATGGACATGCCCAAATCCTGGGGCTAGTCTCGGACTTGGTCTAGACCGCGTCGGACGTGTGCCCTCCGGTTGTTCCGTGCCGCCGCCTTGCCCTCACTGTTCGACCAGGCGGTACGTCCGAGGGTGCGCGTCCGCCCCCACCCGCACCCTCGGACCACGGGAGCGCAGCATGCGCAGAAAGCTCACCTCGTTACTCCTGGGCCTCGGTCTCGCAGGCACGGCCGTGCTCGCCACCAGCGGCAGTGCCCAGGGCCACGGCTACACCGACTCGCCCGTCAGCCGCCAGCAGTTGTGCGGCAACGGCACCGTCCGCAACTGCGGGCAGATCCAGTGGGAGCCGCCGAGCGTGGAGGGGCCCAAGGGGTTCCCCGCGCGCGGGCCCGCCGACGGGAACATCTGCTCGGGCGGCATCGGGCGCTTCCACGAACTGGACGACCCGCGAGGCGGGAACTGGCCGACGACCAGCCTGACCGCGGGCCAGAGCCACACCTTCGTCTGGCGGATCACCGCCCGCCACGCCACCACCGACTTCCGCTACTACATCACCAAGGACGGCTGGGACGCCACCAAGCCGCTGACCAGGGCCGACCTTGACCCGCAGCCGTTCCTCACGGTGGCCTTCGGCGGCCGTCTGCCCGGCTCCACGGTCACCCACGCCGGGACCCTGCCCCAGAAGACCGGCCGCCACCTCATCCTCGGCGTCTGGACCATCGCCGACACGGGCAACGCCTTCTACGCCTGCTCCGACGTGCGCTTCTGACGGATCCCCGCGGACCTCGCCACCGCCTCCCCGGCTCGTGGGCGAACGCCGGGACCCCGCCCCGGGCCGGTCACCGGCCCGGGGCTCCCGCTGCGCTGCCGCCCGCGCTCACCCGCGCCGCGCGGCGGCGGCCGCGCGCTCCGCGCGGAGCCGGGCCTCGAAGCCGTCGAGGATGGCCCCGAGCCCGAACGCGAAGCTGCCGTCGGGCGCGGCGGTGTACTGCTCCGCGGAGGCGGTGCCGAGGCGTGCGCGCAGCCGCGGGTGGGGCTCGGCGGCCTCGGCGGCCCGGGTCATGGCGTCGGCCATCAACTGCTCGGCGTCCGCGCCGTTCTTGCCGAGGCGGCGCTTCAGCGAGACCTCCGCGGCGGGCCCGAGCGCACTGCCGAGGACGAAGACGAACACCGTGGCGGCGGCCCGGTCCGCGTCGTCGGCGGCGAAGCCCGCCTTCTCGTAGACCGCGAGGCTGAGGTCGTCGAAGCGCGCCTGGCCCGGGCCGTGCATGAGGTGGCTGCCGAACGCCTGGCCGAGCCAGGGGTGCCGGGTGAGCATCGCGTGCATGGCGGTGGCCTGGGCGGTGGCGGCCGTGCGCCAGTCGGTGGTGTCGGGGTCCGGCAGCTCGACCTCCTGCCAGGCCGCGTCGCTGGCGAGCCGGACCAGCTCGTCCTTGGTCTTGATGTGCCAGTAGACGGCCGTGGCGGCCGAGCCGAGCCGTCCGGCAAGGCTGCGCATGTTCAGACCGTCGAGGCCCTCGTCGTCCAGGAGCTCGATGGCCGCACGGACGATCCGGTCTGCGGTGAGCGTGTCTCGCACCATGAGGGGCACCCTACTTGCACTTAGTTCATGCCCGCTCTTGCACTTAGTTCAAGATGCGGTCTACGCTCCACTCGTACTTAGTTCAAGTTCCTGGAGGGGGAGCGATGTCGCAGGAGGAACTGGCCGAGGCGGTCGAGGCGCGGGCCAAGGAGTTCGGGGTTCCCGGTATGTCCGTGGGGATCCTGGTGGACGGCCGGGAGGTCTTCGCGTCGCACGGCGTGACGAGCCTCGCCGCCCCGGCGCCGGTCGACGAGAAGACGCTGTTCCACCTGGCGTCGGTGTCCAAGACGTTCACCGCGACCGCCCTGATGCGCCTGGTCGCCGAGGGGAAGGTCGACCTGGACGCTCCGGTGCGGCGCTACGTCCCCGAACTGCGGCTCGCCGACGAGGACGCGGTGGAGCGGATCACCGTCCTGAACCTCCTCAACCACACGTCGGGCCTGGACTGGAACCTGATCGACGACGGCCGGGGCGACCGCTCCCTGACCGGGCTCGTGGCGAAGCTGCGCGAGCTGCCGCTGATCGCGCCGCCCGGCACCCGCGCCTCGTACAGCCAGGCCGGGTACAACGTGCTCGGGCGGATCGTCGAGAAGGTCACGGACCTCCCCTTCGAGCAGGCGGTGGCCTCGCTCGTCCTGGAGCCGGTGGGCCTCCCGGACACCGTCTACGGCCTGGCCGAGGTGATGGTCCGCAAGTTCGCGGTGGGCTACAACCGGGGCGACGACGGCGCGTTGCGGCCCGCCCGGCCGTGGGGGGCCTTCAGGGAGGGCGCGCGCGGCGACAACCCCGGCGGCGGCATCGCCTCCTCGGCGAGCGACCTGCTGCGCTGGGCGCGCTTCCACCTCGGCGACGGCGAGGGCGTGTTGCCCGCAGAGGCGCTGCACCGCATGCGGGAGCGCACGGTCGACCTGCGCTCCAGCTCGCTAGGCGACGGCTTCGGCCTCTGCTGGTTCCTGCACGACCTGGACGGCGTCCGGGGGATCGGGCACGGCGGCTCGGGCAACGGGCAGTTCGCCGAACTGCTCGTCGTGCCCGAGCGGAACTTCGCGGTGGTCGCCCTGTCGAACGCGGGCCCGGACGGCTACACCTGCAACCAGTCCGTGGTGAAGTGGGCCCTGGAGCACTACCTCGGCGTCGTAGGGAAGGAGCCGGAGCCGCTCCCGTACGACGACGGACCGGCCCGGCGGGTCGCCGGGCGCTACGACATCGACGCCATGTACGTCGACGTCGCCGCCGACGGCACCCGCCTCACCCTGGCCGTCGAGATCAAGCCGGAGATCCGCGAGGCCTCGGACGAGGAGATGCCTCCCGGCTACCCGCCCGCGGCCATCGCCTTCCTCCCCGGCGGCCGCGACGAGTACCTCGTCCTGGAAGGCGGCCTCAAGGGGGAGCGCGGCTACTTCTCCCGCGACGCCGACGGCACGGTCACCGGCATCGACCTCGGCGGCCGCCTCTTCGCCAGGGTGGCGGCGCCCTGACTCCCGCGGCCTCCCGCAGTCGAGCATCCTGGCGAGCTGGCTTGCTCGTTGTCGGCGCTGACCGCCGAGGCGCTGACCGCCTACCTCGACGACGCCCATGCGCGGGAGCAGCGATCGGGCGGGGCGGACTGAGAGGGAGGCCTGACACGGCGACCGAAGGAGTCGAAGCCGTCTTCCTGGAGACGCACAACTGGGGCAAGGTGGCGAAGTCCTTCCAGGAGCTGGGCTACGACGCGCTCCCCGTCGACTCCGCCGTCGAGGTGGTCACGCCCTTCGAGGACACCCACTACGGGACCAGGGAGATGACCGTCCGTGACCCCGACGGACGGCTGTGGAGCCTCCAGGCCCCGGGTAGGAGCTGACCGTTGACCACGACGAGAGGGCGCACCATGTCAGTCGAGCGGACCGCCGAGCAGACCGGGGCCCCGGACAACACGGCGGTGCGCACCGCCCTGTGGCGGGCCCTGCACCTGGAGGTCGACGCACCGCCGCACGTGCTGGAGGACGAGGTCGGCCTGCGGCTCGCCGCCCCCGCCGACGGCTGGCGCGAGCGGCCGGACATGGACCCGCGGACCACCAGCGGCTTCCGCGCGGCCATCGTCGCCCGCGCCCGCTTCGTCGAGGACCTCATCGCCGAGCGGGCCGCCCACGGCGTCACCCAGTACGTCATCCTGGGCGCGGGCCTGGACACCTTCGCCCAGCGCAGGCCCGAACTCGCCGCGCGCCTGCGCGTCTTCGAGGCCGACGAGCCGGCCACCCAGGCCTGGAAGCGCCGCCGCCTGGCCGAACTCGGCCTCGACGTCCCCGAGTGGCTCCACCTGGTGCCGGTCGACTTCGAGTCCGGCGAGCCCTGGCCCGAGCGGCTGGCCGCCGCGGGCTTCGACCCCGGCCGACCGGCGGTCGTGGCCTCCACCGGCGTCAGCATGTACCTCACCAAGGAGACCACCACGGCGACGCTGCGCGAGGTCGCCGGACTCGCCCCCGGCACCACGCTCGCCATGACCTTCATGCTGCCGCCGGAGCTCGTCGACCCCGCCGACCGCCCCGGCCTGCGGGCGAGCACGGAGGGCGCCCGCGCGTCCGGCACGCCGTTCATCAGCTTCTACGCCCCGCGGGACATGCTCGAACTCGCCCGTGAGGCGGGCTTCGCCGACGCCCGGCACGTCTCGGCCGACGCGCTGGCCGCCCGCTACTTCGCCGACCGCGCCGACGGCCTGCGCCCGTCGACCGGGGAAGACCTCCTGCTGGCCACCGTCTGATCCCCCGGGCGGGCGCCCCGCGGCGCCCGCCCGGCGGGTCAGGGCTGCGTCAGATAGCCCGCGAGCGCGCCCCGGCTGCGCCGGAGGTCGTCGATGCGCTCGTCCATGGCCGCCAGCTCCCGGTCGAGGAGCTCCCGCAGATCCGCGCACCAGTCGAACCCGGGCTGTTCGCCCCGGGTGCAGGGCAGCACCTCACGGATCACCTCGGTGGTCAGGCCCGCGGTCAGCAGGGCCCGCACCTTGCGGACGGTGAGCACCGCGTCCTCGCCGTACTCGCGGTAGCCGTTCGGGCCGCGCTCCACCTCGAGCAGGCCCTGGGCCTCGTAGTACCGCAACAGCCGTGCACTGACGCCGGTACGCCCGGACAACTCCCCGATCAGCATCTGCTCCCGCCTCGTCCGCCCTTGACCTTGTCACCGATGTGAAGCCTTAACGTCGCCCCGTGACCCGGCATTCCACGCCCGGCACCGCACACCACGGGAGCGCAGCCATGACCTCTTTCGTCACCCACATCGACGGCCGCCCGGCCACCGCCGACGAGCTGGCGCCGCTCGCCTTCGCGGGCTTCGCCCACTTCACCGCCGCACAGGTGCGCGACGGCCGGATACGGGGACTCGACCTCCACCTACGACGGCTGCGGCACGCCTCGCAGGGGCTGTTCGGCCGGGCGCTGCCCGACGAGCGGATGCGCGCCCTGCTGCGGGCGGCGACAGCGGAAGGGCCGGGGGACCACTCCCTGACGGCGACCGTGTACTCACGGGCGGGCGAGTTCACCGCCGCCGGGCCCGCCGCCGAGCCCGCCGTGCTCGTCCGCACCGGCCCGGCCGCCACCGGCCCCGAGGGCCCGCTGTCCCTCGCCACCGTCGCCCACGAGCGGGACCTGCCCGGCGTGAAGCACGTGGGCGAGGTGGCCAAGACGCACCTCCTGCGGCAGGCCGTCGCGGCGGGCTTCGACGACGCGGCCTTCCTCGACCGCCGGGGCCGCCTCAGCGAGGCCACCATCTGGAACCTGGCCTTCTGGGACGGCTCCACCGTGCTCTGGCCCGTCGCCGACGTCCTCACCGGCACCACGATGAGCATCGTCCGCCGCCGCCTCGAGCGCCTCGGTGTCCCGCAGCGCGAGCGGGAGATCACCCCCGCCGACCTGCCGACGCTGGCCGGGGCCGTCGTCATGAACTCCTGGACACCGGGCGTCCCCGTCCACCGCATCGGCTCCGCACCGCTGCCCGAGGCCCCGGCCTTCCTGGACCTGCTGCACAAGGCCTACGAGGCGGAGCCGCTCGTGGCGCCCTGACGGCCGCCCCCGCTCAGGGGTGGGCGTGCGGGCGGCGGTGGGGCGGCTGGTCGGGGGCGGGCCGGGGCTTGAGGTCCGGGAGCTCCCGGCTGCGCGGCTCCTCGGGGCTGAGGGTGAGCGGCTCGCCGTAGTGGTGGATCGTCAGCTCCGGGCCGCTGAGGACCGTGTAGGTGACCGCCGTCGCCCGCACCTCCACGCGCAGGCACCGGCCGAGCAGCTGGAGCTTGAAGGCGACCCGGCTCAGCCGCTCGGGCAGCCGGGGGGTGAACTCCAGCGTCTCGCCGCGGCGCCGCATCCCGCCGAAGCCCGCGACGAGCGCCGTCCACGTCCCGGCCAGGGAGGCGATGTGCAGCCCGTCGCGCGTGTTGTTCTCCAGGTCCTCCAGGTCCATCAGCGCCGCCTCCACCAGATAGTCGTAGGCGAGGGACAGATGGCCGGTCCGGGCCGCGATGACCGCCTGGCTGCACGCGGACAAAGAAGAGTCGCGGACGGTGAGCGGCTCGTAGTAGGCGAAGTTGCGGTCCAGGTGCTCCTCGTCGAAGAACGCGGCACAGGTGTACATGGCGAGCACGAGGTCGGCCTGCTTGACGACCTGCTTGCGGTAGAGGTCGAAGTAGGGGAAGTGCAGCATCAGCGGGTACTGGTCGGGCCGGGTGGCCGCGAAGTCCCAGCGCTGGTAGCGGGTGAACCCCGCGTGCTGCTCGTGCACCCCGAGGTCGGCGTTGTACGGGATGTGCATGGCCTCCGCCGCGTCCCGCCAGGCCGCGCTCTCCTCGTCGTCGACGCCGAGCGCGGCGGCCGGTTCGGGATGGGCCTCGGCGAAGTCGGCCGCCGCGAGGAGATTGGTGCGCGCCATCAGGTTCGTGTACGTGTTGTCGTCGGCGATCGCGCTGTACTCGTCCGGGCCCGTCACGCCGTCGATGTGGAACGCCCCGTGCGCGTCGTGGTGGCCCAGCGACCGCCACAGCCGGGCCGTCTCCACCAGGAGTTCGACCGCGGTGTCGCGGACGAACTGCCCGTCGCCGGTGGCGTGCACATAGCGCACCACGGCGTCCGCGATGTCGGCGTTGACGTGGAAGGCCGCGGTCCCGGCCGGCCAGTACGCGGACCCCTCCGACCCCTCGATCGTGCGCCAGGGGTACGCCGCTCCCCGCAGCCCCAGCTGCGCGGCCCGCTCGCGCGCGGCGGGCAGCGTGGAGTGCCGCCAGCGCAGCGCCTCGGCGACCGCGTCCGGAGCGGTGTACGTCAGCAGCGGCAGGACGAACGTCTCGGTGTCCCAGAAGGCGTGGCCGTCGTAGCCGGAACCGGTCAGGCCCTTCGCCGGGATCGCGCGCTGCTCGGCCCGCGCCCCCGCCTGGAGGACGTGGAAGAGCGCGAAGCGCACGGCCTGCTGGATCTCCTCCGCGCCGTCGACCTCGACGTCCGCGTGCGCCCAGAAGGCGTCCAGATAGGCGCGCTGCTCGTCCGCGAGGCCCGTCCAGCCGGTGTCGGTGGCCGCCGCGAGCGCCGCGTCGACCTGGTCGCTCACGGCGGGCAGGGACCGCGTGCTCGACCAGCCGTAGGCCACGACCTTCTCCAGGCGCAGCCGCTGGCCCGGTTCGAGGACGGAGGTGACGGTGAGCCGGGCGACGTCGTCGCCGGACTCGCTGCCCGTCCGGGTCCTGTCGGGTCCGTCGACGGTGTGGTCGGCGGCCGCGGCGACCCGCAGCCCGCTGCGCCGGGTGCGGTGCACGAGGCGCAGGCGCCCGTCCCGCGCGAAGTGCTCCTCCGGCGCGAGCGGCGACTCCAGGACGGCCGACGCGCGGGGGTCCTTCGCGGGCCTCGGCAGCTGTTCGTTGGCCACCAGCTCCGACTGGACCACCACGCGGACCTGGCTGTCCACGGCCTGGACCTCGTAGGCGACGGCGGCCACCGAACGCTGCGTGAACGACACCAGACGGGTCGAGCGCACCCGCACGGTGCGACCGGCCGGGGAGGTCCACTCGCAGGTGCGCCGCAGCACCCCCGCGCGCAGGTCGAGGACCCGTTCGTGGGCGACCAGACGGCCGTAGCGCAGGTCGAAGGGCTCGTCGTCCACCAGGAGACGGATGACCTTGCCGTTGGTCACGTTGATGACCGTCTGTCCGGACTCCGGATAGCCGTAGCCCGCCTCCGCGTAGGGGAGCGGGTGGGTCTCGTGGACGCCGTTGAGGTAGGAGCCGGGCAGGCCGTGCGGCTCGCCCTCGTCCAGGTTGCCGCGCCAGCCCACGTGGCCGTTGGACAGGGCGAACACCGACTCGCTCTGCGGCAGGACGTCGAGGTTCAGGACGTTCTCGCGCAGGCACCAGGGCTCGACGCCGTAGGACGCGTGAGTGATCATGCCGCGCCCCCGAGTTCCGCGAGGTCGCCCACGACCCGGTCGGCGCCGTGGGCCCGCAGGGCGTCCGCCTGGCCGACGCGGTCCACGCCGACGACGTAGCCGAAGTGGCCGGAGCGGCCCGCGTCCATGCCGGCGAGCGCGTCCTCGAAGACCGCGGCCCGCGCGGGCTCGACGCCGAGGTCACCCGCCGCCGCGAGGAAGGTGTCGGGCCGCGGCTTGCCCGGGAGCTTCCGCTCGGCGGCGACCACCCCGTCGATGCGCACCTCGAAGAGCGCCTCCGCCCCGACCGAGCGCAGGACGTCGCGGCAGTTGGCGCTGGAGGAGACCACCGCCGTGCGCAGCCCCGCGGCGCGCGCGGCCTCGACGTAGCGCAGGGTGCCGTCGTAGGCCTCGACGCCGCCCGTGCGGATCTTCTCCAGGAGCAGGGCGTTCTTGTGGTTGCCCACGCCGTGGACCGTGGGCCGGTCCGGTGGGTCGTCGGGACTGCCCTCGGGCAGGTCGATGCCCCGGGAGGCGAGGAAGGAGCGCACCCCGTCGGCGCGCGGCCTGCCGTCCACGTACTCGTCGTACTCGGCGACCGGGTCGAACGGCCGGAAGCCGTCGCCCTCCCGCACGCGCAGGAAGGCGTCGAAGGCCTCCTTCCAGGCGGCGGCGTGGACGACGGCCGTCTTGGTGATCACGCCGTCGAGGTCGAAGAGGCAGGCCCGGACGGTGTCCGGAAGGCCGAGCTCGGTCAGATGAGGGCCTTGATTCGTCATGAAGGGCGTGTTCCCGGTCGGGAGCTTCTGAACAAGGAGGACGCACGTGCTGTCGGCCGACCGGGTGCCCCCTGCACCGCCGACCGGCGGGGTGTGCTCCACTTCACCCGCCGAGCGCCCGGAGGGCTGGAACAACGGGCGGCCGTTCACCGTTCTTCTCCACGTGACCGCGGAGGGGACAGTGTCCCCGGGCCTCACCTATAGCCCACAGGGACGATCGTTCGGCTGAAGCCCTGTGGAGCCCCCCGCCGAGAGGCGACCGCCCTCCGCTGTCACCACCCACGGCCCCGGCTGGTCTCCCCCGTCCAGCCGGGGCTCCCGCGTCTCGCGGGGCCGCTCGGCGCGGCACCCCCGTCCCGGGCCCGCCGCCGATCCCGGGACGGCTCCCGGGATCGGCGGGCGCGGTCCGCGAGGCGCCTGGTATGACTGGTGCATGCAGGAAGAGACCGCGCGGTCCGCGATCGACACGTTCATCTCCGCCTTCAACGCCTCGAACGACAGTTACGTGACCTCGCTGCTCGCCCAGGCCCTGACCTCCGACGTGGTGTTCTGGGGGCCGTTGGGCCGCAGTGAGGGCATCGAGGCGGTCGAGCGGTTCGTGCTCGACATCCGGCGCCACCCGGCGGGCACCGGCACCATGGTGCGCTGCTCGGGGGTGGACATGCCGGACGAGTGGGCCCGCTACCAGTGGGTGTTCACCACACCGGACGGAGGCCCCCGCCTCGCGGGCACGGACGTCGTCCATCTGCGGCGCAGCCTCATCGACCAGATCATCGTCTTCGCGGGGGAGATCAAGCCGCCCTCGTCGTGAGCCTGCCTCGTCGTGAGCCTGCCTCTGCGAAAGGCGTCGACCTCAGCGGAACGCGGCGATGTTGCGGTCGACCCAGTCGCCGAAGGAGTTCGGCGTGCGCCCGAGGACGCGTTCCACGTCCGGGCTGATGCGCAGTTCGGCGGCGTTGGGCGCGCCGATGATGTCCAGGGTGTCGTCGGCGAGTTCCGCCGGTACGACCCGGGTCATCGCGGCCTTGGCCTCGGCGCGGGTGAGTTCGTGGAACCGCACCGGCGAGCCGAGCACGGTGGCGATGGCCTCCGCCTGCTGACGCGGTGTGATCACCTCGGGGCCGGTCAGCTCGTAGATCCCGCCGGTGTGGCGGTCGTCCAGCAGGCAGGCCGCCGCGACCGCGGCGATGTCGGCGGGGTCGACGACCGGGACCCCGGCGTCGCCGAAGGGCGCGGCGACCGTTCCTTGCGTACGGATGGACTCCGCCCAGGCCAGGGCGTTGGAGGCGAAGCCGCCCGGTCGCACGACGGCCCAGTCCATGCCGGAGCCGCGCAAGGTGTCCTCCAGCGCGCGCATCGCGACCCGCGAGGGGCCCTGCGGACGGGTCGCCACGCCCTGCGAGGAGAGCAGGACGACCTTGCGGACCCCGCAGGCCGCGGCCTGGTCGATCAGGTCGGCCGGCCTGGCGTCGGGGGCGTGCAGATCGCCGGACAGCAGCAGGAACAGCGCCTTCGCCCCGTCCAGCGCGGGGGCGAGGCCCTGCGCCTCGGACAGGTCGGCCCGGATGTGCCGGACCCCGGCGGGTACGTCCGCCGTGCGCCGTGACACCGCTGTCACCTGCTCGCCCGCCTCGGCCAGGGCCTGCGTCAGGGGCCGTCCCACATTGCCGGTGGCGCCGGTCACCACGATCATGTCGAGCTCCTCGTTCGTTGTGCGGTAAGGCACTTGACGCTAGGAGCCGGGCTTACCTTTCGTAAGAACATACCCGGAGGTAAGCTCCGGACATGAGAGAAGGCGCGCAGGTGGCACAGGCCGAGGCGGGGCCTCGGTATGAGGTGTTTCACACTGACTGCCCCGCGCGTGACGTGGTCGACCACGTGACCAGCAGGTGGGGCATCTGGGTGCTGATCTCCTTGCGGAGCAACAGCCTTCGCTTCTTCGAGCTGCGTGACAGCATCCGGGGCATCAGCGAGAAGATGCTCGCCCAGACCCTGCGTGCGCTGGTCCAGGACGGCCTGGTCTGGCGGGAGGTCGAGCCGACGACCCCACCCCAAGTCACCTACGGTCTGACTGAGTTCGGCAAGAACATCAGCGAGCCGCTGACAGACCTGTTCGACCGGATCACCCAGCACCTGCCGCCGCGCACCGCGGAGTAGCGCGGCAGCGGTCGCCCACGAGGCCGCGTCCGGCCTGATGGGCTCCTGCCAGGACCTGTCACGTGCAGCCCGACGGGCTACCGGAGCAGCCCGTGGGCGTCACCGTGCTCGCGGCCTCCACCGCGGCGCGAGGGGCCGGGTCCGCGTAGGCCGACGTGCCCATGGCGCTCAGCGCCAAGACCGCCGCCAAGCCGACCACTGATCGAACTGCCTGCCTGAGCATGAAGGGCCTCCAAGGCCGCTGAGGGGGAACTGGCTCTCCCAGTAGTCCAGTTGGCGATGGACGCCGGCTCAACGCCCGCTCAACAGCCCTGCTGCGGAAGGGTGTTCGGCGGGCGTCACGACGCCGGCCGAGCGGTGCCCGGTCCTGGCGGCGTCACCTGCGGTTCGAGGCCGGTCAGCGTGATGTCGACGAACCGCTTCCAGTCGCCCAGGTCCGCGCGGGCCACTGCCGCGAGCGCGCCCACGATCATGTAGAGGTCGCCGAACGTGGCGTCGGCGCGGAGGGTGCCGTCGTCCCTGCCCCGGTCGAGGATCTCGGTGGCGACGTCCTTGAGTTCGGCGCCGACCTGGCCGCGCGGCGACGTGGCGCCCAGGGCCGACTCGATCACGAGCGAGAGCGTACGGCCCTGCTCGTGGACCCGGCCGATGTGGAGCATGAGGCTCTTCAGGGCCGCCCGCGCCGTCGGAGCCGACGGGCAGGCGGTCCGCGCGAACGCGAGGATTTCCACGAAGCGTTGCTCGGCGACCGCCTCGACGAGGGCCTGCCGCGTGGGGAAGTGCCGGTAGACGGTGCCGACGCCGACACCGGCGGCCTTGGCCACCTCGGCCATCTGCACCTCCGCGCCGCGCTCGGCGAAGAGCGCAACAGCGGTTTCCAGTACGCGGGTTCGGTTGCGTCCTGCGTCGGCGCGCGGGCGCCGGGGCGGGGTTGACATGAGGGCGGGGTCCTCTACATAGTCGAACCGAATCGGAAGCGGAATCCGATTCCGTTTGGAAGGGTATCGCATGTCCAAGAATCGCTTCATTCTGCTCGATGCCGACGCGTCCCGCCCCAGCCGCACCCCACCGCCGTCGTCGCCGCTGTCACTCCTGGTCAAGGCCGACGCGGCCGACACCGAAGGCCGGTTCACCCTGCTGGAGGGCCGGGGCGGACACCCCGTGCCGTCGTACGACCGTGAGGAGTGCGATGTGTTCGTCTACGTCCTCGAAGGGGAGCTGGCCGTCGACCGCGACGGGGTCACGCACCGGCTCGCCCCCGGCATGTGCGCCCTGCTGCCGCGCGGGGTGAGTCACCGCGTGCACGACCCGTCCGCCACACCGGTGCGTGCCCTGTATCTCGTGGCGCCGGGGGCGCGGGAGGAGCCCCTGCGCGCGCCGGTGCCGGGGCGGACCCCGACGCGCCTCGGCGGTGTGGCCGAGGGGTCCGGCGACCCGGACCGGTTCATCGTCCTGGACCGGGGGCAGGCGCGCCCCGGGCGCGTCGCGGTGCCGCCCGCGTTCTGCGTGAAGGCCCGTACGGAGGACACCGAGGGCCGTTTCTCGCTCCTGGAGGTCGTCGTCGCCCAGGACATACCCCGGCACGTCCACCACGAGGCCGACGAGGCCATCCACGTACTCGAAGGCGAGCTGACCGTCGAGTACGACGGCCGCGTGCACACCGCCGCCGAGGGGCAGTTCGTCCTGCTCCCGCACGGCGTCCCGCACGCCTTGCGGCCGGGCTCGACGCCGCCGCCCAGGGTGCTCCAGATCTCGGCGCCCGGCGGTTGGGAGCGCTTCGTCGAGGCGACGTTCGAGGCCGGCGCGAAGGCCGGCGGCGGCAGGCTCGACGCGGCCGCGCTCAACCGCGTCGCGGCCCCGCACGGGATCACCTACGAGGAGTGACCCCTCGCCGACGACCGGCCCTCACGGGCGGGGCGCGGTGACCTTCTCCGCCCGGACCGGGCCCTGACGGCCCGTCACGACACCGTGCAGGGCTGCCCGGTGTGCAGCGCGGTGGTCGCCGTCGAGATGATGCCGTCGAGGCGGTCCCGGGTGTCCTTGAGGTCGCCGATCTGCTGGTCGATCCGGTCCCGCTCGCCCGCGAGCCAGGCGATCAGCTCCGGTGTCGCCTCGCCCGTGGCCGCGCACGGCAGGACCTCGCGGATCGACTTGCTCGGCAGCCCCGCGCCGTACAACTGCTGGATCAGCTGGACGCGGTCCACGGCACGGGCGCCGTAGTGCCGTTGGCCGCTCGGGCTGCGCCGGGCGCTGAGCAGGCCCTGTTCCTCGTAGTACCGCAGTGAGCGCACGCTCACGCCGGTGCGGGTCGCGAGTTCGCCGATGCGCATGTGGCCCCCCTGTGGCCTCTCTCACCTTGCCCCTGACGTCGATGTCAGGTTTTAGCGTAGCCGACGAACGGGCCGGAAGCCCCCGGCCCGCGCTCCTGCGGCCTGAGAGGCACCATCATGACCAGCCTTTTCGAGGGATTCCGCCTCGGTGAACTCGCCCTGCCCAACCGCGTGGTGATGGCTCCCATGACCCGGGCGAGGGCGGGCGCGGACGGGCTGCCGACGGCGTCGACCGCCGCCTACTACGCCCGGCGCGCCACCGCGGGACTCCTCGTCAGCGAAGGCGTCCAGCCCAGCCTGCTCGGCCAGTCGAACCCGAACACGCCCGGCCTGTACGACGAGGCCCAGGTGGCCGCCTGGCGGCCCGTCACCTCCGCCGTGCACACCAACGGCGGGCGCATCTTCGCCCAGATCATGCACGGCGGACGCGTGGGGCACCCGGACGTCGCCGGGCAGCACCCCGTGGGGCCTTCGGCGGTGGCGATGCGCGGCGAGGTGTTCGTCGGGTTCGGCGGGGAGGGCGGCCGCAAGCCCGCGCCCGTGCCGCGCGCCCTGACGCTGAAGGAGGTCGGGGGAGAGGCGGCGGCGTACGCGGACGCGGCCCGGCGCGCCGTGGCCGCGGGCTTCGACGGCGTCGAACTGCACGGCGCGAACGGCTACTTGATCCAGCAGTTCCTGTCGTCCAACGCCAACCGCCGCACCGACGCGTACGGCGGATCCGTCGCGGGCCGCATCCGCTTCGCCGTGGAGGCCGTCGAGGCGACCGCCGACGCCATCGGCGCCGAGCGCGTCGGCATCCGCCTGTCCCCCGGCGGCCAGGTCTGGGACATCGTCGAGGACGACGTGCCGGGCCTGTACGCCGCGCTGTTCGACGCCCTCGCCCCGCTGGGACTCGCCTACGTCCACGTCCTCGCGACCGCGCCCGACGACGTCCTGATGGGTCTGCGCAAGAGCTGGCCGACCGCCTTCATCATCAACCCCGGCGGCCAGATCGGCCCGGACGAAAGCACCCGGGCGCAGGGTGAGGACTGGCTGGCCCGGGGCGCGGACCTGGTCAGCTACGGGCGTGCCTATCTGGGCAACCCCGACCTCGTCGAGCGCTTCCGCACCGGCGCGCCGCTGCGCACCCTCGACCGGGAACTGTGGTTCCAGGGAGGGGACTCCGGCTACCTCGACTGACGGCCGTCCGACCGCCGCGTCACGATTCCTCCGCATTTGGCGGGCCGTCAGAAGGCCCTGCGGCCCGAAACACAAGGTCGGCACGGCCTACCGGTTCCGCTCACGGGCGGGATATTCCTGGAAGAGCCCCCGGGCGGAATCCTCCGCCCGGGCCCTCTTCCCGCGAAGGAGCCCGTCGTGGACGGATGGTACGTGGACGACCGCTGCACCAACTGCGATGTCGCGCGGCAGTTCGCGCCCGACCTGATCGGCGAGGCCGACGGGAAGTCGCGGATCCTGCGGCCGCCGCGCGACGCGGCGGAGAACCGGCGCTTGCACGCCGCCGTCTTCGCCTGCCCCACCCGGTCGATCCGCCCGGCGTCCGGGCAGCCGGACCGGGCGCTCGACCCCTTCCCGATGGCGCTCGACGACGGCGTCCTGATCTGCGGCCACAACGCGACCCGGACCGCCGGGGCCAACTCCTATCTGCTCCGGTGGCCGTCCGGCACCACCATGATGATCGACACGCCCCGCTGGAGCCGCGCCCTGGCCGAACGCTGCACGGCCCGGGGCCCGGTCACCGACGTGCTGCTCACCCACCGCGACCACGCCGCGCACGGCCGCCGCTACGCCGACCACTTCGGGGCCCGGCTGTGGATCCACGAGGGCGACCTCGACGCGGCCCCGGACGCGGACCGGGTCGTCCGCGGCCTCGAACCCGTGGAGGTCGGCGCGGGCGTCACCGTCCACCCGCTGCCCGGTCACACCCAGGGCAGCGTGCTCTACCTCGCCGACGACCGGTACTGCTTCAGCGGCGACAGCTTCTACTGGTCACGCGGCACCGGTGACCTGGAGGTCGCGGAGAGCGTGACCTGGTACTCCATCGAGGAGCTGGCCGCCTCCCTGGCACGGACCGCCGGGCGCCTGCGCTTCGAGTGGGTGCTGCCGGGGCACGGCGACCGCCGCCGCCTCCCCGCCGACGAGATGTCCCGACGGCTCGGCCTCCTGACCGAACGCGTACGCCAGTTGCGCCCGCAGCCCATCGACTTCACGGCCGTCCGCTGGTGAGCGGGCCCCTCCGGGCACTCCTCGGGAGCCCCCTTACGGGCACTCCTCAGCAGCCCGTAGGGCTCCCCGCCCACACCGCCGGGGTCCGGCCCGCCCACGGACTGGCCTGTTCGAGCTGTCCGGCGAGGCGGAAGAGGAGGCCCTCGCGCCCGTAACCGGCGGCGAACTGCATGCCGATCGGCAGCCCCGTCCCGGGGTCGGCCGTCACCGGTACGGACATGGCGGGCGTGCCCGCCACGTTGAACGGCATGGTGAACGGCGAGCGCTCGTTGAGGCGGCCGATCCAGCCGAGCCCGTCGAGCCCCTGCGCGCCCTCGGCGAAGGTCCCCAGCGGCATCGGAAGCTCCGGCAGGGTCGGCGTGAGCAGTACGTCGTACGCGTCGAAGGACCGTGCCAGGCTGCGGGCGACCCGGTTCCGCACCTCGAAGGCGGTGGCGAACTGGGGGCCGCTGACCCGCTGCCCGTAGTGGTAACCGGCAAGGGTCACCGGTTCGAGGGTCGAGGAGTCGACGGGCCTGCCGAGGGCGGTGGCGAGCCCGTCCACCAGAGCCGCGAGATTCGCCGTGATCAGACGGGCGTTGGCCAGCAGGAACTCCTCCTGGCCGACTCCGAGACCGACATCGGCCTCCGTCACCTCGTGCCCGAGCGACTCCAGCAGCAGGACGGTGCGGGAGAGGGCGGCGGCCACCGGCGCCGTGGTGCGGCGGCCGCCCCACGCGTGCGTGCGGACACCGATCCGCAAGGTGCCCGGGGGCCGGGTGACCTCCACCGCGTACGGCCGGGGCGGCTCCTGCGCGAAGTAGGGGTCGCCCGGCTCCGGGCCGCGGATCAGGTCGAGCAGGGCCGCGCTGTCACGCACGGTCCGGCTGACGCTGCCGTGCACCACCAGGCCGTTGAACATCTCGTCGATGTCCGGCCCCATCGAGACCCGGCCGCGGGTGGGCTTGAGGCCGAACAGGCCGTTGTGCGCGGCCGGTACGCGCAGCGACCCCGCGGCGTCGGTGGCGTGCGCCATCGGCACCACCCCGGCGGCGACGGCCGCGCCCGCGCCCCCGCTGGACCCGCCCGCGCTCCGCTGTGGATCCCACGGATTGCGGGTCGCGCCGTACAGCACCGGTTCCGTCGCCATGCTGTAGGCCAGCTCCGGCGTCGTGGTGCGCCCGAACGTCACGAGGCCGGCGCGGCGGAAGCGCCGCATCAGCGTCGAGTCGGCCCCGGACACGTGGCCCGCGGCGAGGCGGCTGCCCAGCTCCATCCGCCTCCCGGCCATGGCGACGCCGATGTCCTTGATCAGGAAGGGCACCCCGGCCAGCGGCGCGCTGCCGGGGAGGGGCCTGTCGTCGGTCGGCCACGTCTCCACGATGGCGTTGATCCGCGGATCGACCGCCCCCGCGGCCTCGCGTGCGGCCGCCTCCAGGTCGGCGGGGGTCACCTCGCCCGCGGCCACCAGCTCCGCGAGCCCGACGGCGTCGTAGTGCACGTACTCGCTGACTCTCACTGTCACTCCCAGCGGAAAGAACGGTACCGTTGAGTCCCAAACGATACCGATCGGTATCGCCTGGAACTGAGAGGTACCGTAGCAGGAGGTGGGAACCCCTCGACCGTTCGGACGTCACGGAGAAGTCATGGCATCGACCGCCAGCAGGCCGGGCAGGGTGGCGAAACTGCCGCCGCGCGAGCGCATCCTCGACGCGGCGGAGGAGCTCTTCCAGAGCGAGGGGATCCAGCGGGTGGGCGTCCAGGCGATCGCGGAACGGGCCGGGACCACCAAGATGGCGATCTACCGGCACTTCGACACCAAGGACGCGCTGGTCGCGGAGTGGCTGCGGATCCTCGCCGCCGACTACCAGGCGGCCTTCGACCGCGTCGAGGCCGAGCACCCGGACCGCCCGGGGGAACAGATCCTGGGACTGGCCCGCTTCATCGCCGACGGCCTGCCCGCCGTCTCGCACCGGGGCTGCCCGTTCGTCAACTCCCTCGCCGAGCTGCCCGACCGCTCCCATCCCGCACGGCAGGTGATCGAGCAGCACAAGGCCCACCAGCTGCGCAGGCTCGTCGCCATGTGCGCGCGCGCCGGTCTCTCCGACCCCGAACAGGCCGCGGCCGAGATCACCTTCGTACTCGAAGGCGCACAGGTCAGCACGCAGAACGGCAGCGTCGACCAGGCGGGGGCCCGGCTGATGAGGATCGTCGAAGCAATCGTCGACAGCCTGGGCGTGCCGCGCGGTTAGCCCGGGCGGGGCCGTTTCAGCGGGGCGGCGGCACGGCCTCCCCGTCACCGATGCCCAGCAGGGCGAGGAACGCGGACGCGGCGGGCGTCGGGGTGGAGCGGCTCCAGATGAGGCGCTCCACCCGCACCGGGCCGTCGATGACCCGCACGCTCCGCAGGCCGTGGAGTTCGGCCGCGAACGCCCCGGGCAGCAGGGCGACGCCGAGGCCCTGGCGGACCATGGGGGCCATCAGCTCGACGCCGGACACCTCGAAGGCCACCTCGCGCCGCAGCCCCGCCGCCGCGAAGGCCCGGTCCGACTGGGCACGGGCGGCGCTGCCCTCGGCGAAGTCGACGAAGGCCTCGTCGGCGAGTCGGCGCAGATCCACCTCGCGGTGCGCGGCGAGCGGATGGTCGGGGGCGACCACGGCGACGTGCCGCCCGTGGGCGAGCTCCCGGTCGTGGACGCCCCGCGGCCGGAAGTCGGGCCGCACGCCGAGGAACGCCGCGTCCAACTGGTCGTCGCGCACCCGCTCGACGAGCTGCTCGCTGGAGCCGGCGCGCAGGCTGATGCGCACCTGGGGATAGCGCCGACGGTAGTCCCGCAGCGTCGCCGGGAGGTCCACCGCCGTCACCGTGGGGATCGCCCCGACGGTCAGCTTGCCCCGCACCTCGCCGCCGGCCGCCGCCACCTCCGCGCGGGCCCGCTCGGCCGCCTCCAGGGCCTGGCGCGCGGCGGGCAGGAACGCCTCTCCGGCGGCGGTGAGCCGCACCCTGCGGCTGGTCCGCTCGAAGAGCCTGGCGCCCAGTTCCTTCTCCAGCCGGGCCACCTGGTGGCTGAGCGCGGACTGGACGACGTGGCACCGCTCGGCGGCGCGCGTGAAGCTGGCGGTCTCCGCCACCGCGAGGACGTAGCGCATCTGCTGGAGGTCCATGGACCCAGCGTGAATCACGATGGATATCAATGACAAGCATGTGTTGGACTAATGGATATCCACCGGGTGATCATGAAGTCAGCGGCGGGGCACGGCGGTCGGTGACGGATCACCGGCCGGCCACCGCCCGGTTCCCGGCGAGATCCTGCGGGGACCGGGCGCACCGGTCCCGTCGTACGACCACCACCGGCGCCCGGCGCCCCGAACCAGCGGAGACCACCATGCGCGTGATCGCCCTCGACCACATCGTCCTGAACGTCACCGACATCGAGCGGTCGTTGGCCTTCTACACGGGCCCGCTGGGGCTCGAACCGGTGCGCGTGGAGGAGTGGCGCGCCGGCAAGGTCTCCTTCCCCTCCGTGCGGGTGAGCCCCACGACCATCATCGACCTCTTCAAGGGACCCGAAGGGGAGTCGCGCGGGGCCAACGTCGACCACATCTGCCTGGCGGTCGAGCCGCTCGACTGGCAGGAGGTCATCGACTCCGGCGTCTTCACCGTGGTGGACGGCCCCGGCAAGCGCTTCGGCGCCCGGGGCACCGGCCTCTCCCTGTACGTGAAGGACCCCGACGGCAACACCGTGGAGCTGCGCTACTACGAGCAGGACGCCTGAGCACCCTGCGGACCTGCCCTCCGGCACGCCCGAACTCCTGTTTCCGTCCGGTGACATACGCGACGAGGCTGTGACGATCAGCCGTGCAACGTCCCGCGGTCCTGGCGGGTCGAACGGGGTGAAAGTGCCGATCGGCACGGAAACAGCCGGAGTTGGGGGAGACAGATGAGCATGCGTACCCGAGGTGCCCTGGCCGCGATGACGGTCGGCCTGTGCGTGGCCGCCACGGCCGCCGCCGTGGCGGCACCCGCCGCGGCGGCCCCGTCCGGCGGTGGGGAGCCGCGCTTCCTCAGCGCCGGTGAACTGCCGCCGCACCCCTCGTCGCCGTGGCACGCCGGGCGGGTGACCGCGGGCCAGCCCGAGGCCCTGCCGGTGTGCGCGGGCGAGGCGCTGCCGTCGACGTCGGTGCACCGCACCTTCTGGACCGACCTCGACACCAACGCCGTCCAGGTGACCGTGGTGGAGCGGAGCACCCAGCGGGCCAAGGACTTCGCCGGGCTCCTGCGCAAGAAGCTCGACGACTGCGCCGCGCGCCTGGAGCGGGAGCACCCGGACGTCAAGGCGAAGCAGAAGTACTACGGCAAGCTGGACGTCGAGGAGGGCGTCCACGTCTACGGCCTGCACACCGCCTGGAACTCGGGGGCCTCGGACGCCAACCTCTTCGCGGTGGGCCGTGACGGGCGCACGGTGACGCTCGTCCGCTGGGGTCAGCTCGGTGACCTGTCGCACGCGCCGGTCAGCGGCTTCAAGACCACCGCCAAGAAGGCCGTGAACAAGCTCTACTGACCCCTGCCTCCGCGGCCCCCCTCGGCGATCGCCGAGGGGGGCCGCCGTGCGTGGTGCCCTCAGGTGTGCAGGGTGCGGGAGGGACTGGTGCCGTACACCGACCGGTACAGCGCGGCGAAGCGGCCCGGGTGCGGGAACCCCAGCGGGCGGCGATGCCTCCGACGGTGGCGCCGCTCTGCGGCGAGGCGTTCAGCAGGTCGCGGTGCGCGTGCGCGAGGCGGGCCCGGCGGAGATACGTGAGCGGGGTGGTGTCCAGGTGACGGCGGAAGGCGTACTGGAGGGTGCGGATCGTCACATGGGCGGCGGCGGCGACGTCGGCGACCGTGAGGGGCTGGTCCGCGTGGTCGTCGATGTAGGCGACGGCACGCCTCAGCGTGGTGGAGTGCGCGTCCGTGCGGTCCTGGGCGGTGGGGTCGGTGCTCGCGGTGTTGGGGAAGGCCGCCAGGACGCTCGCGGCCAGGAGTTGCTGGCCGGCCGCGACGACCAGGGGCTGCGCCGCGACGGCCGGGTCGGCCAGGACGTCGTCGCGCAGATGAACGATGGTCTTCTTGAGGTAGGCGGCCGCGGCGGCGGACGAGGGTCTGTGCCCGGTCAGCCGCACGGGCTCGCCCAGCGGCCTTCCCGCGGTGGCCGCGACCTGGTCGAGCAGGCCGGGGTCGAGCATCGTGATGTTGTAGCGGGCACCGCAGATGCGCCCTGCGTACGGCAGGTCCGGGGGCGCGAACAGCACGACGTCTCCGGGGCCGAAGTCGTCCCGGACGCCGTGGAAGGCGTGGTCGCGGACGGTGCCTTCGTGGACGACGCACAGACAGATCCTGCCCAGCGGGGTCACGGAGTAGGACATGTCGAAGTTCAGGTCCAGCTCGTCCACGCTGACCGACGCGGTGCTGTCGCGGTGGATGCGCGCGTGGCTCGCCTCGGGCGTTCCGCTGCCGATGCGCATCCTGGCGTAGGCGCGGCAGAGGAAGTCCTCCGTCACCTCCAGGTCGTCGCTCTCGAACGTCTGCGAACTCACGGCGTCACCTCCGGGGTGGGGGAGCGGGCGCGGCCGGGCCGCCGTGCTCCCTGTCGGTTGCCGCCCGTCGCCTGTCGTCCGCCGCCCGTCGCCTGTCGTCCGCCGGCCACGCTCGGGCGGGAAGGGCACGCCGTGGAGAACGGGGCTGCTCGAAGGACGGTACGTGCCGCGCGGGGGTGCCTGGGGCGGCACCCCGACCGGCATTGCGCTTTCTGGACAGGCAGAGCGGCAAGTGTTCGCTGTGCGCGCCTTCACCGGCGCCGATCGCGGGCAGGCGTGACAGTGACCGTCATGGCCGTCTCACCAGGGAGTTCCGCTCACGATGCCAGAAGACGAAGAACGCGCGGGCAGGGTCGCCGCTCTCCAGGAGGAGATCGCGCAGCTCCAGCGTGCGGTCGACTCGCACGCGGTCGTCGACCAGGCCATCGGCGTCGTGATGGCCTGGAGCGGAGTGCGACCGGAAACCGCGTGGGACATACTGCGGGACGTCTCCCAGAACACCAACACCAAGCTGCGGGAGATCGCGGAACACGTCGTGCGCTGGCCGCGCGGCGGGCGGCTCCCGGAGCAGGTGCGCGTGGCGATGGGGGCGGCGGTCGGACGCCGGGTGCCGACGGGCGGGCGCGTCCGGCCGCGGGAGAGGAACACGTGCGCCCTGCGCTGAAGGCCTTGCGCCGAGCAGTGACGGGGTGGGCCCGGGCAGGCACCGCCACGCGCGGCGGTGCCTGCCCGTTCTCGCGGGGGTCCGTCGGACACAACGGCTCGGGCCGTCGTATCAGATCGGATCAGAGAGGCATGCCGGGGCCGGGGCCGGGGCCAGCGCCGGGGCCGGGGCCAGGCCCGGGGACGGGGCCAGGTCCGGTGCCAGGGGCGGGGCCAGGACCGGGGACGGGGCCGGGTCCGGCAATGGGGCCGGGGTCGCCCGGCCGGATGCGGCCGCGCCAGGCGCCGCTCTCCCCAGAGCGCTCGACGTGGTCCTTGAACCGGTGCAGATCGCCCTTCACCCGTCGTTCGATCATGCCCAGCGCGTCCGCGCCCTTCTCCGCGACACCGGTCGGCTCGACGTCCATGACCAGTTCCACGCGGGTCCGCGTCGCGTCGAGCTGACGGAAGCGCACGGATCCCTGCTGCTGGGTGTCACCGCCGATGGTCCGCCAGGTGATCCGGTCGTCCGGCATCTGGTCGACGATCTCCGTGTCGAACTCGCGCCGTACGCCGCCGATGCTCGTGGTCCAGTGGTTGTGTACGTCGTCGATCTGCCGGACCTCGTCGACGCCTTCCATGAACTTCGGGAACTCCTCGAACTGCGTCCAGTGGCCGTACGCGGTGCTGAGCGGGACCTGTACGTCCACTGTTTCCTTGATCGTGCTCACACTGTCCTCCTCTGTACGTCTCCTCGGTGAATCCACGGACGCTGCCAGTGAATCCACGGACGTTGTCGGCGACTTCGGCCCGGCCGGTCTTCGCCGAGCGCTGACCAATTCAACGGCCTTGGGTCATAGGTCGTATGTCATATGCGGTGCCCTATACGGGCGCGGAAACGGATGTAGGCCCATGGCCTATCCCCGACGGACGGCATGCGGAGGCCGTCGCGGCGGCCCGGACACCCCGTCGCGAGGCGGCCGGGCCCGTGCTCCGACCGCCGTCACCAGCGGTACCAGCGGCTCCTGCGTCCACCCGTGCCCGCGGGGCGGACGATGAAACCGAGCACCCACGCCAGCAGTACGAGGGCGGCGAGCAGCCAGAGGAATTTCACGGCGAATCCCGCACCGAACAACACGACGGCGATAAGAAGAACAAGCAACAAAGGCACCATGGTCCGTCACCTCCAGTGCTGCGAGTTCCCGCGATCCCCGGCATGACACAGGTCTGCTCGGGCCATTCTCGACGCGTCCGCCATGACGCACGCGTTTAGGGAGAGCAAGCCCGGTTAGGCGCCTGGACGTACCTGTTGTCGATATTCAGGAGTGAGCACTGTGGCTGGCGACGAGAAGGCCAAGGGAAAGGTCGAGCAGGCCAAGGGCAAGCTGAAGGAAGCGGCGGGCCGGGCCGTGGGCAACGAGCGTCTGACGGCGGAGGGGCGCGCCGAGCAGGGCAAGGGTGACCTGCGGCAGGCGAAGGAGAAGGCGAAGGACGCCTTCCGCCGGTGAGGCTCTGACACCGCCGGTGAGGCCCCGACTCCGCGGTGCGGACCGAGGGCGCGCGGCTCCGGCGGGGCGCCGCGAACACGCCTCCCGTCGCCCGCACGCCCCCGCCGCCCGCACGCCTCCCGCCGCGCCTACGCCCCCCCGCCCGGACGGCTCAGACGGCCAGCGACACATCGCCCGGGCTGTCGTCCGCCGGGCCGGAAGCGGGCTCGGCGGACGGAAGCGACTCGGGGGCGGCGGAGGGCCGGGGGAGCGGGAACTCGTCCGCCCGGGAGCCCGGCCGCGCACCGGGCACCCCCGGCGCCCCGGCCCGGGGGGATGCCGGACGGGCCTGCTTTACCCCGGCCCGAGGCGATCCGGCACCCGGCCGCCCCGACCTCGCTCCGGCCTCCGCGAGCAGCGCGTCAGCGACGCGGAGCGCGTCGTCGACCCGGGTCACCCCGGTCAGCACGCACAGCGTGTAGCTCACGTCCTCCAGGGCACGCCGGGCCGCCTCGGTCGGTGGCGCCGCGATGCGCAGGTCGGCATAACGGGCGAGCATGACTCTCAGTGTCTTGGGATCCGGCATCAACACGGTGTCCACCCCTTCTTCCCCTACGTTCTGCGCCTGCCTCGCGGGCATCGCTTATATGGCCTTTGAGTCATTTCACACGTTATGTGTCACTGGTCGGGGGAAGGCGTGCCAGAGGAGGACGACGACCCGGTCGTCCCCAGTACCCGTATTCCGGTATCGATGCCACGGCCCGCGCCGGAGGCGTCGGTGCCCGACCCCTGTGAGGAGCGCACCATGGCTCGTACGACCACTCCGCGCTACACCGTCCCCGGCATCAGCGTCGAGGACGGCGGCAAGCTCATCGCGGCGCTCTCCATGCGTCTGCACGCCCTGAACGATCTGCACCTCACGCTCAAGCACGTGCACTGGAACGTCGTCGGCCCGCACTTCATCGCGGTGCACGAGATGCTGGACCCGCAGGTCGACCGCGTCCGTGCCATGGCCGACGACGTCGCCGAGCGGATCTCCGCCCTCGGGGGCGTGCCGCACGGCACTCCCGGCGCCCTGGTGGCCGAGCGCACCTGGGACGACTACAGCATCGGCCGGGCGGACGCGATCGCCCATCTGGGTGCGCTCGACCTCGTGTACACCGGCGTGATCGAGGCCTATCGCGCCGCCATCGACGAGGTCGGCAAGCTCGATCCGGCCACCGAGGACATCCTGATCGAGCAGGTGCGGGACCTGGACCAGTTCCAGTGGTTCGTCCGGGCCCACCTGGAGAGCGCCCAGGGCACCCTCGCCACCGGCGGGAAGTCCACCGAACGCGAGGCCGCCGAAGCGGCCCGGAACAGCTGACCGCATCAGCACCACCACGAGAGGAGCCGCCATGCGTGTCGCCTTTCTCACCGCGCCCGAAGGCGTGGAGCAGATCGAACTGACCGAGCCGTGGGGGGCCGTCGAGGCCGTCGGGGCCGAGCCCGTCCTGCTGTCGACCGAGCCGGGCCGCGTCCAGGGGTTCGACCACCTGGACAAGGCCGACTCCTTCCCGGTCGACCAGGTCGTGGCCGAGGCGTCCGCCGCCGACTTCGAGGCCCTGGTCCTGCCCGGCGGCGTCGCCAACCCCGACGCCCTGCGCCTGGACGACAAGGCGGTGGCGTTCGTCAAGGACTTCTTCACCGCGGGGAAGCCGGTCGCGGCTATCTGTCACGCCCCGTGGACGCTCATCGAGGCCGATGTGGTGCGCGGCCGCACCCTCACCTCCTGGCCCAGCCTGCGCACCGACATCCGCAACGCGGGCGGCGAGTGGGTGGACCAGGAGGTGCAGGTGTGCACCGCGGGTGACAACGTCCTGGTCACCAGCCGTAAGCCGGACGACCTCCCGGCCTTCTGCCGTGCCCTGACCGATGCCCTGGGCAAGACCGACGGCACGGCGGGGTGAGCACCGTCCGCGGAGCCTCAGCCGTTGGTCAGGGTGCGGTCGAGGAGGGGCAGCAGACGGTCCCAGTGACGGCGTAGCGCGGCAGGGTCGAAGGCGTCGGTGTCGGACATGGTGAAGCCGTGGACGGTGCCGGGGTAGATCTCGGAGGTGTGGTCGACCCCCGCGGCGTCCAAGGCCCGGTTGAGTTCGCCGAGGGCCTCGGGCGTCATGTCGCCTTCGGCGTGGCCGAGGTGCACGCGGGCGGTCAGCGCGGCGAAGCCGTCGGGCCCGTCGGCGCCCGCGGGGCAGTGGAATCCGGCGACGGCGGCCACCCGGCCGGGATGGGCGACGGCGGTGCGCAGCGCCAGCAGGCCTCCGATGCAGTAGCCGGTCACCGCGACCGGTCCGGCGGCGACCTCGGGCCGGGTGGTGAGGAAGCGGAGGTACGCGTCGGCGTCACGCACAGTACGTTCGGCGGTGTGCGCCTCGATCAGGGGCATCAGCTGGGCGAAGACCGCGGGCCGGGCCTCTTCTCCGATGTACGCGGGCAGTTCGATCACCGGTGCCGGGCCGTGCCGGTAGAGGAAGTTGGGGACGAGTACGTAGTACCCGTGTCGGGCCAGTTCGCGGGCCATCTCCCGCAGTACGGGCCGGATGCCGAAGCCGTCCGGGTACATCAGCACCCCCGGGTGCCGCCCACCACCGTCGGGGAAGGCGGCGAAGGCGTCGGCCCGGCCGTCGGCGGTGGGGATGTGCAGCGTCTCGGTGTGCAGCGTCTTGGTGGGCATGAGTTCTCCTGTCGTGGTTGACGTGTCGAGCTGAGATCAACACGACAGGAGGCGGAGCCCGTGCGGCGGCGCCGGGCCCTCGTTCCCGCAGCGGGCCAACACCGGCCCGTACGGCGCTCAGAGGAGCGCCGGGTCACCAATCCGTGTGTGGCGCGGAGCCGTCCCGGTAGTCATCACGGCCTAACGTAACCCACTGAACAGGGCCGATGCCAGGGGCGAGCCGGGCAGAAGCCGCAGCCGGTGCCGCGGCCCCTCGCGGCACGGGCGCGACGCCCGGGTGCGGCAGGGGCCCGCGCCAGCCCCTATGCGATGCCGCCGTTGCTCATCAGCAGTTGACCGTTGATCCACTGACCCTCCCTGGAGCACAGGAAGTCCACGAGGTGCGCGGTGTCCCGCGGGGTGCCCAACCGGCCGAGCGGGGTGCTGCGGACGCACTCGTCCCGGACCTCCTCGGGCATCCACCCGGTGTCGACCGGCCCGGGGTTGATCGCGTTGGCGGTCACACCGAGGTGGGCGAGTTCGTGGGCGGCGGCCAGGGTGATCCGGTCCATGGCTCCCTTGCTGGCCCCGTAGGGCAGGTTGCCGACGGTGTGATCACTGGTGAGGCTGACGATCCGGCCGGTTCCCCGTTCCGCGGCGAAGCGGCGTCCGAACTCGCGGATGAGCAGCCAGGTGGCACGCGCGTTGACGGCGAAGTGCCGGTCGAAACTCTCGACGGTGGTGTCGAGCAGTCCGGAGTCGACGGATTCGCAGTGGCTCATGACCAGCGCGGTGACGCCGCCCAACTGCCGCTCGACTTCGTCGAAGACGCGCGCCGGGGCATCCGGGTCGGCGAGATCGGCCTCGACCGCGGTGGTGGACGCGCCGTGTTCGGCCAGCGACCGGCTGATCGCCTCGGTCGCGCCGGACTCCCTGCCCCAGCTCATGCGGTCGTCGTAAGGGGTCCAGTAGGTGAAGGCGATGTCCCAGCCCGACGCGGCAAGCCGACGGGCGATGCCCGCGCCGATCCCGACGGTGCGGCCCACCCCGGTGATCAGGGCGAGCGGCCGGTCGGCCGACGAGCCTTCTCCGTGGGGCGTCAGGTCCTGATCGATATGCGTCGTCACGGTCCGGAATGGTTCACGAATGAAAACCCGGCGTCAATCGGTTTCCCACGACACGGTGGTGCCGGGCCTCATCGTGATCACCGTCCCGGCGGTCGCCGGATCGGCGCACGAACCGGCAGCCCGAGAGCCGGACTTGAAGCTGCCGCAGCGGCAGCCTCTACCGTCCTGAGCAGGGCCGGAGATTCCGGCCCGGTGAAGCACGAGTGAGGGAGGCGGCGATGGCCTGGCCGATCGCGGAGGTCGCCCGGATGTCGGGCGTGACGGCCCGGACCCTGCGGCACTACGACGAGATCGGACTGCTGCCACCGGCCTGGATCGGGTCCAACGGCCACCGCTACTACGAGGAGCGCCAACTGCTGCGGCTGCAACAGGTCCTCGTGCTGCGGGCGCTGGGCCTCGGCCTGCCGGAGATCGGCCGGATCCTGGCCGCGCAGGTCGACGAGGTGGAGGCCCTGCGGGGCCACCACCGTCGGCTGCTCGCCGAACGCGACCGCCTGAACGCCCTGGCCGGCACCGTCGCCCACACGATCACCGAACTGGAGCAGTCCAGGAAGGACGGCACAGACATGATCAGCATCATCCGTCCGGAGAACCTGTTCGAGGGCATCCGGTCCACCCAGTGCATGAAGGCCCTGGACGGCTCTGCGGAGCTGGCCGGGGCCGTCGAACGGCACAACTCGGCGTTGAGCGAGGCCGAGCTCAAGGCCGACGAGCGCGAGCGCACGGCGCAGATGCTCCGCCTGGCCGAGCTGCTGGCCGCGGGCCTCCCGGCCGACGCCGAAGCGGTGCAGGCCGAGATCGACACCCAGTACCGGACGCTGGCCCGGATCAGGGCGGCCACCGCTGAGGAGTACCGAGCGATCGGACGCACCTGCGTGGAGAACGAGCACTGGTACGCGTGGTACGAGGCGATCGCCCCGGGCCTGGCCGCCTACCAGCGGGCCGCCATCGAGGCGTACGCCGCCACGCGGCTGCGCTGAGCCCGGAGGGGGGCCGCCGCGACGGGGGTGCGGCGGCCCTGCCGGGGAACCCCCGCGCGGTGCGGGAGACGCGCGTGGGACGATCTGGATTCGGGCCACGAGGAGAGGGGTGTCATGGCGGGCGAGGGGCAGCTGCATGTCAGTGCGGAACTGGCGGGGGTGCTGGAGCGGATCGACGCGCTCGGCGGGACGCTCGACGAACGGGCCGACACCGCCGACGAGTTGGGGAGGCTGCCGGAGGACACGGCGCGGGCGCTCCTCGCCACCGGGATCGTACGGGCCGAACTCCCGCTGAGCCTGGGCGGATACGAGTTCGCGCCGCGGCAGCTGATCGAGGTGGCGGAGCGGGCGAGCTACCACGACGCCGCGGCCGGGTGGACCATGTTCGCGCTGCAGATGATGACCGGCACCACCGCGGCGTACCTCGCCGGGGACGCGGCGGCCGACCTGTTCCCCGACGTGCCGAACGGGAAGTACGCGCTGCTCTCCGGGCACGGCACCCGCCCCGGCCGGGCCGTCCCCGTGGCGGGCGGCTACCGGGTCAGCGGCCAGTGGCAGTTCGCCTCCGGGATGGCGCACGCCACGCACGTCCACAGCGCGATCCTGGTCGAGGGCACCGGCGAGCTGCGGGTCCTCACGATGCCGAAGTCGCAGGTGACCCTGGACGGCAACTGGGACGTGCTCGGCCTTCGCGCGACCCACAGCGTCGACTACCACTGCGACGACGTGTTCGTACCGCACGAGTACACCTACGTCGCCACCACGGACACCCCCGTCAACGGCGGCGCCCTCTACCGCCTCGGCCTGGTCAACATGTCGGCCATCGGGCACACGGGCTGGGCCCTCGGCGTCGGCCGGCGGCTCCTGGACGAGCTGAAGCGGGTCGCCGCGGCGCGGACCGGTTCGCGGGGCGCCGCGGTCGACACCTCCCAGTTCCACGCCGAGTACGCGACGGCGGAGGCAAGCCTCCGGGCGGCCCGGGCCTGGGTGCACGACGTCTGGCGGGACGTCGAAGAGACCCTGGACCGGGGCGGGGTGGCGAGCACGGAGCAGGACACCCTGATCCGTCTCGTCCTGAACCACACGACCTCGACCGCGTACGAGGTGGGCCGCACCGTGCACCGCTGGGCCGGCTCCGCGGCGATCCGCCGCGGCCCGGTCGACCGCTTCCTGCGCGACCTCGGGACGGGCACGCAGCACATCACGTCGAGCCCGGTCGTGCTCCAGAACTGCGGCAAGTGGCTGAGCGGAGCCCGGCCGGACGCCCGGTGGAGCTTCCTCGACCTGACGTGACCTCACCTGACCGGCCGGGGCCGACGAGCGGCCTCCGGCCACCTGGGGCCGGTCCCGGCAGGACGCCCCGGGTCTCGCCGGGCCGGGGTGACGCCGCACGAACACCGGGTGGGGCCGCGCGCGTTGACCGCCCGTGCAAGCGCTGTTGACCGATCGTTGACCAGTGGTCCCTAGCGTCGCCTCGCCATCAGTCGTGTCGAAGCGAAACGAGGGATCTCGTGCGTCGAATCACTGCCGCCTCTGTCGTCCTGCTCACGTTAACGGCGGGTACTGCGCTCGCTTCCCCGGCCTCGGCCGGGCCCGCCGGGAGCGACCGGCCCGCGGAGAGAGCCAGTACCCGCCCGAGCGTCGCCGGGGTCGACAACCCCGGCCCCGCCTTCTGGGCCCGGCAGAAGGCGGTCGGCGACGTGGCCGACGCGATTGTCGCCACCTCGCGGACGCTGCCGAAGCAGGGCGGCTACGGCGGTCTGGTCACCGCCCCGGAGAAGTCCCGTATCACCGTGTACTGGAAGGGCCGGGTCCCGGCGGCGGTGCGCCGGGCCGCGGGCAGCGACGGACGTGTGAAGGTGAGCGTGGAGCGAGCGCCCTACACCCAGCGCCAGCTCCGCACCGCCCGGGACCGCGTCTTCGCCCAGCGCGAGCGCCTCCCCGAGAAGCTCACCTCCGTCGGCCCCAGCGCGGACGGCAAGGGGCTGCTCATCGGTGTCGCCCAGGCGGACCGCGGGACCGCCCTGTCCGGCCGGGAGACCGCCTCGCTCACCCGCAGCGTCGCGGACATCACCGGCGGCATCGCCCTCACCCGCGTACGGACCGAGAATCCGCAGGCCGCGACCGGGAAGTCCCCGAAGGGGGCCGTGCGTGCCGCGGGGCGGGTCGGGGAGCAGGCGTTCGGCGGTGCCCGGTGGGTCTACCCGGGGCCGGACGGTCGGTACAACTGCTCCACGGGGTTCGCCGTCCGGTACCCGGCGAACACGGCACGGCTGATGACGAGCGCCGCGCACTGCGGCGGTCAGAACGTCAAGGCGTACAGCCCGGAGTTCCCCGACAGCAGGCCGTTCGGCTGGATAGGGCAGCGGGACACGGAACGGGACGTCAACCTCCTCTACCCGGAACAGTCGTCCAACCCGGGCTTCTTCCAGTCCCGCATGTGGTGGGGCCCCTGGGCGTACGGCGGTGGCGATCAGCAGACGTGGCCGGTCAAGGGCCTGCACCAGAACCACGTGGGTCAGAAGGTGTGCTCCTCCGGAGCGGCTTCGGGGAACATCTGCGACATCACGATCGACGCCACCGAACAGACCGTCGTCACCAACTCCGGAACGATCTACCGCACCATCAAGGTCAGCAAGCCCGCCGGTCAGCCGATCTGGGGTCCGGGTGACAGCGGCGGCCCCATCTCCCAGCCCAACGGCTCCGACGTCTACGCCAACGGCATCGTCTCGTCCTCCGACAAGGCCGCCTTCCCCGCCAGCTGCCAAGGCGACACGGACCGCAACTGCGCCTCCGTCGGCTGGTACGCCCCCCTCGACATCTACCTCGAAAAGCACGGCCTGGAGCTGGTGACCGAGTAGGCCCGTCCACCACGGCGGGGCCGACGGCATGGCCAGCAGGCTCCCGTCCTGCGGCCCCCTGGTCCGCGTGTGTTGATCTGTGGCGTGAGATGCGTGGGAGTCGTGAAGAGATTGCGTGCGAATCTTGGGATTCGGTCACCAGCGCGGAAAACTCGGAGCGCTCACTCGGCGCTTTCGAACAGGTCGGGCGCCGACCCATGCGATGGGAGACAGATCAACGATGTTCACTCTGGTACGGAGCAGAGTGCGGGTGGCCGCGCTCGCGCTCTCGGCAGTCGCGGCCCTCGCCTTCGGTGCGACCACCTCGACCGGCGCGGCGGCGGCCCCCGCTCCGGCTCCGGCGAAACAGGGGCCGACCTCGGTGGCGTACGTCGAGGTGAACGACAACAGCATGCTGAACGTCGGCAAGTACACCCTCGCCAAGGGCGGCGCCAACGTCTTCGACGTCGCCGTGATCTTCGCGGCGAACATCAACTACGACACCGGCAAGAAGGCGGCGTATCTGCACTTCAACGAGAACGTGCAGCGCGTCCTCGACAACGCCGCCACGCAGATACGGCCGTTGCAGCAGAAGGGCATCAAGGTCGTCCTCTCGGTGCTCGGCAACCACCAGGGCGCGGGCTTCGCCAACTTCCCGAACCAGCAGGCGGCTTCGGCGTTCGCCAAGCAGCTGTCGGACACCGTCACCAAGTACGGGCTCGACGGCATCGACTTCGACGACGAGTACGCCGAGTACGGCAACAACGGCACCGGCCAGCCCAACGCCAGTTCGTTCGTGCACCTGGTGACGGCGCTGCGCGCGAACATGCCGAACAAGATCATCAGCCTCTACAACATCGGCCCGTCCGCCTCGCGCCTGTCCTACGGCGGCGTCAACGTCTCGTCCAAGTTCGACTACGCCTGGAACCCGTACTACGGCTCCTGGCAGGTCCCCGGCATCGCCCTGCCCAAGGCGAAGCTCTCGCCCGCGGCCGTCGAGATCGGCCGGACCTCGCAGAGCACGTCCGCCGCGCTCGCCCGCCGCACGGTCAGCGAGGGCTACGGCGTCTATCTGACGTACAACCTCAACGGCACCGACCGCAGCGCCGAGGTCTCCGCGTTCACCAGGGAGCTGTACGGCAGTGACGCCGTCTACACGCCGTAGGGCGACCACGCGCCCCGGCCTGTGGTGCCTCCTCGGGGCACGCCGCTACCCGTAGGCCGCGATCGTGCGCGCCGCGCCTTCGACAACGATGTCAGAGGCGCGGCGCGCCCGAGGCCGGACGCTCCACCGCGGTCCGGCCCCGGGTGCCTCAGCGTGACGTGCCGCAGAACTCCGCGTCGACGATCTTCGGCATCTGTGACGTGTCCCAGTCCCCGTTGAAGTTGTAGGCGAGCTGATGGCCGCCGTCCTCCGTGGAGACGACCATGGAGAGCCAGCCGATCATGCCGCCGCCGTGGCCCCAGAGCGTGGTGCCGCAGCTCGTCCTGAGGCGGGAGATGCCGAGCCCGTACCTCGTGTACGACGATCCGGGGGTGGCGACGGTGGTCTTCATCTCCTTCAGCTGCTTCGGCGGCAGGAGCTTGCCGCGCAGCAGGGCGCGGTAGAACCGGTTCAGGTCGCCCGCGGTGGAGATGATGTCGCCGTCGGCCCAGCCCTGCGAGCCGTTCATCTCGGTGATGTCGTCGATCCGGTCGGGCGCCGCCCGGAACAGCTTGGAGTAGCCGCGACTGCTGGGCCGGGGAAGGCGGATGCTGTTGCCGGGGTTGGAGGTGTCCTTGAGGCCCAGCGGCTCGATGATGCGGTCGCGGACCTCGTCCTCGTACGTCCTGCCGGTGGTCTTCTCGATGATCAGCCCGGCCAGGACGTAGTTGGTGTTGGAGTACGCGTGCTTGGCGCCGGGTTCGAACAGAGGCTTGTGGGAGAGCGCGACGCGCACGTGCTTCTTGGGCGGCAGGGTGTCGTAGCGATGGGTGAGGTAGCCGTCGCCCTCCATGTACGTCCTGCTGTACTCGGGGTCGGCCAGATAGTCGAACAGGCCGCTGGTGTGGTTGAGCAGCTGCCGGACGCTGATCCTGCGGCCGTCGTTGCCGTTGCCGCGCACGAGGCCCGGCAGGTGGCGCTCGACGGTGTCGTCGAGGCTGAGCTTCCCCTCGGACTCCAGCTGGAGCAGGACGGTCGCCACGAACGCCTTGGTGATGCTGCCGGCGCGGAACTTGTCGTGCTTGCCGCGCGGCTTGCCCGACGTCAGATCGCCGACGCCCGACGCCGCCTTCCAGATGCCACGGCCGTCACGCGCCTGGGCCGTGACGCCGGGGATGCCCGCGCGCACGGCCGCGTCCATCGCGCGCTGCGTGGCCTTGTGCCCGGCCCCCGGACCCGGTGCGTCCGGTCTCGCCTGGGCGGGTGCCACGAAGGCGGTGGCCGCCAGCGCGGCCGCCACGACTCCCACCCCACCGGCCTTCGTGCTCTTCCGTAACGCCATCACGTACTCCTCACGGTCGGCTGCGCACGTCCGTACTCCTGCGGCCCGGGAGGCGCCTCGGGAGTGTCGCTCCCCGGGGTGCGCGAGGGCCGCTCGTGTACCGAGACCGTGGACAGGGCCCGAGGGGTTGAGAGGAATCCGGTGAACAGTCCGGTGTGCGGGCCTTCGGGCTACCGGCCGACGCGCGGGCGGACGTGCAGGTCGAGCCCGCTCGTCCCCGGCGCCTCCACACCGTCCAGGAGCCGCATGTCGTGGTCGTAGTCGCCGCCCACAAGGGTGCGGAACGGGACCGGCTCGTCCGTGAACAGCCCGTCGAGGCGCCGCCCGTACGCCTCGCGCGCCGCGGCGAACTGCTCCTCGGTCATGGCGTTCGAGCCGTACACCGCGAACGGGTCGAGCGGCTGGACCCCGGTGAACCAGAACAGGCCGTGCTGCAGCGGGTGCAGGACGTCGTCGAGGCGGCCGTGGATGCCCCGGTCGGAGAACGAGGTCTCCCTGGCCCCGGCCGTCACCGACAGCAGGGCGCGCCGACCCGCGAGCGGGCCCTCGCTGTAGGGCGGCGCCACCTCGGGGCCGTAGGCGAACCCGGCGGTGAACACCCGGTCGATCCAGCCCTTCAGGATCGCGGGCGCCGAGAACCACCACACCGGGAACTGGAGGATCACCGCGTCCGACCACAGCAGCTTCTCCTGCTCGGCCGCGACGTCCGCGGACAGGTGGCCCGCGAGCGTGGCCCGCTCGGAGGCGTCCATGACGTGGAGGCGCTCGTCCGGGCCGTGCTCCGGGAAGTCGTCGGCGTCGACGGTCGCCTTCCACTTCATCGCGTACAGGTCGGACACCCGCACCTCGTGGCCCGCGGCCCGCAGGTGCTCGACCGCGAAGGACGAGAGCGAGGCGTTGAGGGACCGGGCGTCCGGGTGGGCGCTGACGACGAGGATCTTCTTGGACCGCTGCGGGGTGATCGTGTTCATGCCTCTACGTTCGTACGGACCGCCGCGGGCAGCCAGCACCCTGTTCAACCAGTGGATCGCCGATCCTGGTACTGGCAGGGCCACGCATACTGGAGCGCATGAACGGCGTGAACCACATCGAGCGCGTGAACGGCACCGGCACCGGGGGCGGCCCGGCGGAGCGCATCGGCGACCCCGGGCGGGCCCTCGGCGGCTTCCTGCGCGCCCGGCGGGGGCGCGTCGCGCCGGAGCACGTCGGGCTCACCGGCGGTCGGCGCCGCCGCGTGCAGGGCCTGCGCCGCGAGGAACTGGCCCAGCTCGCGGGCATCAGTGTGGACTACTACGTCCGCCTCGAACAGGGCCGGGCCACCCAGCCGTCCCCCGAGGTCCTCGACGCGCTCGCCCGCGCCCTCGGGCTCGACGCGGCCGAGCGCACCCACCTCGTCACCCTGGCCGACGCCCGGCGCGGCCCCGTGCCCAGCGTCCGGGCCAGCCCGCTGCTGCGCGGGATGCTCGACTCCCTGGCGCGCTTCCCGGCCTTCGCGACGGACCCCCGCCTGGACGTGGTCGCGTGGAACGCGCTGGGCGCCGAACTCCTCGGCGGCCTCGCCGAGCCCGGCCGCCGCGATCCCAACAACGCCCGGTTCCTCTTCTTCGACCCCGCGTCCCGGGACGTCTTCCCCGACTGGGAGCCACGGGCCGCGGAAGCCGTGGGCCAGCTGCGCGTCGCCGCCGGGCGCTACCCCGACGACGCGGAGCTCGCCGCCCTCATCGCCGAACTGACCGCGCGGAGCGACGACTTCGCGCGCATCTGGGACAGCGGCGAGGTCGTCATGTGCGAAGCGGGCCGCAAGCGGCTGCGGCACCCGGTGGCCGGGCTGCTCACACTGGACTTCGAGCCGCTGCACGTCCAGGCCGCTCCCGAGGTCACGGGCATGGTGGTGCACGTGTTCAGCGCGGGGGAGGACAGCGAGGCAGCGGACGGCCTGGCCCGCCTCGGCGCCTATGTGTCGAGCCGGGCCAGATAGGCCTCCGCTCCGGCCGGGTCCATCAGCCAGTCGCGGTAAGTGAGCGGATCGGCATAGCCGTTGGCGAAGCGGTGGGCGGTCTCCGCGTGGTCGAAGGCGGCCCCGATGGCCCGTCCCACGTGCTCGGGCTGGGGATCGCGCAGCATCATGTCGGTGAAGGCGTGCGTGTGCCGGGCGGTCTCCCAGTACGCGGCGAACGTCTCCCGCATCCAGTCCTCGTCGAACGGCCGCCCGCCCCGCTCCACGATGGCCGCGAGGTAACGGGACGCCGCCCGCGCCGCGTTGTTGGACCCCTGCCCGGTGATGGGGTCGTGCACGGCGATGACGTCCGCCATGCCGAGGACGCACAGGCCACCGTCGAGGCGCGCCACCGGGTGGCGGACCACCGGGGTGACCGCGCCGTACAGGGCGGCACCCGGGTCGGTGAGCTCCGCCGTGCGGAAGCGCTCGTACTCCCAGGGCGCGTACGTCCGCAGCAGGCCGAGCGCCCGCCGCAGCCCGTCGGCGGGCTCGGGCCGGTCGCTCCAGCAGTCGTAGGCCCCGCCCCACCGGCCCTCGAACAGCAGGATGTCGCAGGGCCCGCCGACCGTGAGCGCCCGCAGCATGATCACGTCACCGGTCGGCGGCACCCCTGTGTTGCGTACGTACGCGGCCGCCGGGTCGGCGTCCTCGTGGGCGCCGCCGTGCACGTAGAAGCAGGCGAGGGAGCGCTGCGGGCGGTCGAAGACGGACCGGGCGTCGTCGCGGCCGAAGAGCGCCGACAGGTCGCCGCGGCCGGTGGCGAGCACGGTCAGCTCGTGCGCCGCGGCGAGCGCGGCCACCTCGGCGGGGCCGACCGCGCGGTACTCGACGCGTCCGCCGCGCTCCTCGAACAGCTCCAGCCAGGCCGCGAGTTTCACCCGCTGGTCCACCGAGCGCACCTCGTCGTCGAAGGCCGCGGTGAACCGCCGCACCGGAGCGTCCGGCTCGCCTTGTGGATCCCAGTTGCTCAGCTCGAAGCCCGGCATCACCGGCGCGGTGTCGTCCCAGAACGCGAGGCCCGCCGCCCGCTCGATCGCCAGCGTGGGCCCGAACATGAGCTGGGTCGAGGTGACCCGCCCGCCGCGCACCTCGTCCGGCCGCCGCTCGGCGACGAGCGTGACGTCGTACCCGGCCCCGAGGAGCCCGAGGCCGAGCTGGAGCCCGGCCTGCCCCGCTCCCACGATCGCGATCCTGCGCACCTGTTCCTCCTGCCCTCGGGCCTGATCGGCCCGACACGGCTCAGTCGTACCCGTGGCAGTATCCGCGAAAGCCCGTAGTGACGCGGTGCGCCGTGGGGGAGTGTCTGCGCCGGCTGGGAGCGCGCAGCGCACCGCCAGGGCCTCACCTGCGGGGGCAGAGGCGGTCTTCCAAGGCGCGGGGGAGGGGGTAGACGCGCTCCGCCGGGAACAGTCGTGGGGCCTTGGCGGCGTGGCCGTTCTGGATGAGGGCGGCCGCCTTGCGGACCTGTGGGGTGAGGTCGGTGAGGCTGACGATCCAGTCGTCGGTGAACGTACGGATCAGATGGCGGCCGATGCCGACCTGGATGCTGTAGTGGTTCAGCGCCGCCCCGCGCGGCGAGCGCTCCGGGTCCCACTGGACGTGCACGGCCGCCTGTGCCACGGCCGCCGGATCCGAGGTCGTCAGGACGGCCCGGGACAGCGCCTCCTCCCAGCCCTCACGGCTCACGCGTACCGCGAGGACGCGCTCCTGACCGGACTTGCGGGCCCAGTTGCTGCGGTGCATCAACCACAGGAACGAGGGCTTGATCCACGTCATCCGGTGGAACGAGAACGGCGCGACGAAGCGGCCCGCCCGCAGCGCCGCGTCGGCGATGGCGGGCGAGTACGCCTGATAGAGCACGATCGTGCGCGCGTCGTAGTCAGCACGAATCCGGTAAAGGGATGACATGTGCCGCACCCTGTCATCCGCTCCGGCGGCGCGGCGAGTCAATTTCCCCCGCGCGGGGGCCGGATGGGCAGGCGCCCCGGCTACGGGACGGGGCTGGTGATCCCCTCCGCGAGGCGGGCCCCCGCCGGCGCGGGCCGCGGCGGGGTGAACAGGGAGACCCGGTGCCCGACCGGGACCGGAGCGCGGGGGGCGGAGCGGCGGGTGGGGTCCGGGGTGCCCACGTAGAGCCAGCCGATGATGCGTTCGTGCGGGGCCAGGTCGAGGAGCAGGCGGGGTCCCGTGGAGTCGACCGAGGGGCCGGTGCGCCACATGCTGCCGAAGCCGCGGTCGTGGAGCAGCAGCATCAGCGAGTTGACCATGGCGCTGCTCGCGGCCAGCTGCTCCCAGTCCGGTACGCGGTGGTTGCGCTGCGGGACGAGGACCAGGGTGGCGAGGAGCGGGGCGCGCAGCGGCTTGCGCGCCTCGCGCTGGACGGCCTCCGCGTCGGTGGCGCCGGACGCGAAGGCCGCGCCGAGCGCCGCCCGGCTCTCGCCGCGCACGAGGATCCACCGCCAGGGGCGGAGGTGGCCGTGATCCGGCGCGGTCGCGGCCCAGCCGAGCAGATCGACGAACTCCTCGTCGCTCGGGGCGGGGTCGATCAGCCGGTGCTGGCTGCGGCGCGTGCGTATCGCGGCTTCCAACTCCATCAGCGGTCGCTCCTCATGGTGGTCGGGCGTCCTTTCGTCGGGGGCAGGGCCTCGGTCCGTACCGGCGGGCGGTGGCTCAGGCGCAGCGCGGCGGCAGCCAGAACGACCGCACCGTCCGCACCGCCGCGAGGCGGTCCCTGGCCATGCTGATCGCCGCGGCGGCGGTGCTGATCCGCAGGTGCCGGGACCGGTTGAAGATCTCGCCGAGGCGTTCCGGGATGAGCTCGGCGCGCTGCCTGACCCGGTCCATGTCGTGGCCCGCGGGGTGCAGTTCGTCGACCACCTGGATCAGGCCGAGCGCGTTGATGACGAAGTCCGGCGCGTAGAGGATGCCGCGTGCCGCGAGCCGGTCCGCGACCGTCGGCGCGGTGAGCTGGTTGTTGGCCCCGCCCGCGACGACCCGGCAGCGGAGCCGGTCCACGAGGTCGGCGTCGATGACGTTGCCGATGGCGTTCGGGCTGAGGACGTCCACGTCGAGCAGGTAGAGCTTCTCCCGGCTGACGACCTCCGCCCCGCACGCCCGGGCCACCTGCTCGGCCTTCTCCTGGTCGATGTCGGCCACCGTGAGCCGCGCGCCCCCTTCCGCGAGGAGCGTCGCGAGCCGGGCGCCCACCTTGCCGACGCCGTCGATGGCGACGTGCCGGCCCTCCAGGCTCCCGTCGCCGTCGAGGTGCCGCAGACACGCGCGGATGCCGAGGCTCACGCCGTACGCGGTCATCGCCCCCGATTCACCGGAGCCGCCCTCCTCGGCGTCGAGGCCGCGGATCCACTGGGACTCCTTGCGCATGACCCGGAGGTCGGCGGTGGTGATGCCCATGTCGCAGGCGGCGATGAATCGGCCGGAAAGACTCTCGACGGCCTGCCCGAAGGCGCGGAGCAGCGGCTCGGACTTCTCCACGCCGGAGCCGCCGAAGATGACCGCCTTGCCACCCCCGATGTCGAGTCCCGCGCACGCCGCTTTGTACGTCATGGCCCGGGAGAGGCGCAGCGCGTCGCTGATCGCCTGGTCGTCGTCGCGGTAGGGAAGAAAACGGACGCCGCCGAGCGCGGGGCCCAACAGCGTCGAATGAATGGCGATGACGCACCGGAGCCCGCCGGGGCCGGTGCTGAAAAGCACTTGCTCGTGGCCGTCGATTTCGTCGAAAACACTCATGACCCACCCCAGAATTCCGTCCGGTGACGGCCGGACCGGCGGCCCCGCCGTCAGGCGTGAACCGCCGGCCCGTCCGGCAGTGAACTATTCGGTCGGCTGAAGTCCGGACGAGAGCAGTGCCGCGTCCAGGACGTCCCACAACGCGCAGAGCGATTCCAGGAAGTCCTCCACGCCCTGGGCGATCTGGTCGCTGTTCGAGGCGTCCATGACGGACGAGACGGCCTGGATCACATTCGCCTCGTGCTGCTGCTCGGCACCCGCGTCGCCCCAGTGCTCCGCCATGTAGTGCATTTCCGGCTCTTCGAGGTCGGTCTTGTAATGACCGGAGTCGATGAGGGCGCGCTTCTCGCCGGGGATCAGGGACTGGTTGGAGATGATCTCAAGGGCGAGGGCCGTGCCCAGGTTGCGGACGGTGGTGTCCGTGTCGGAGGAGAAGCGGCGCTTGAACACCTCGATGGCGGCCGTGGCCTGAGCCGTCAGACCGGTCTCGCGGTCGTAGCCGGGCAGCCCGGCGAGCAGCCGGTCCGACGACGTCTTGAGCCACGCCTCGACCCGCTCGGTGTCGTACACGTCGTCGAAGACGGGCGAACCGGTGCGGTTGACGATGTGGCCCGCCATCGTCGCGAGTTCGGGGCCGTGGCCCGACTCGCTGTCGACGATCTCCTCGATGAGGACGGCCTGCTCGTCCCAGCCGATGCCCCGCAGGGCGGTGGGGAAGTCGCCGCCGGGGCGGGTGGAGGCGCAGAACGACTGCACCTGGTGGAAGAGGGCGCCCGAGACCTCGGCCGTCGGGGGCCGTGCGGCCCAGTGGTCGTAGAGGGGGTGGTCGAAGACGCGGTGCGTCTTGATCCGGTCGATCAGCGTGTCGGTCGTCGTCATCGATTCCTACTCCGGTGAGGTGGGTGGGGCCCGGGGGGAAGCGCGGATGCGCCGGGGAGGGCGGGCCGACGCCGCTCAGGCGTACTGCAGCTGGGAGGGGTCGATCTTGGGCACGGAGAAGCCGATCTTCTCGATGTGCTGGGCGATCGCGGCCTTGTAGAGCTCGCGCAGCTCGCCGTTGTCGTGCTTGCGCAGACCCCACTTGACGGCGAGGCGGCCGCGCCGGGAGTCGGGCCGCCCGAACATGTCGAGCGCCATCGGGTAGAACTTGTCCAGCGCCTTCTGCGCCCGGTCACGGGACTGCCCGCCCGTGTCGTACGCCTCCTGCATCAGGCGCTTGCCGTAGCCGAAGTGCCGGGCCTCCTCCTTGAGGATCGCGTCGGCCTCGACGCGCAGCGGCCCGTAGGTGCTCGTGGTCATTTCCTTGATCTGGAAGTGCCCTTCGAGCTCGCAGAGGAAGCTGAACGCGGCGCGCTCCTCCCAGACGGTGACCTGGGTGGTCATGCTCTCGGCCGGGAAATAGCGCCGGTCCGCCACGGCCTGGTTCACCATGTGCGAGGTGTCGATGCCGAGCGGCGTGAGCAGCTTGGCGAAGCGGCGGAAATGGTCCACCTCTTCCATGCCGAACTTGAGGCACACATAGCGCTCGTCGGCATTGGGTGCGAGCGGGTAGAACGAATCGACGTAGGTGTCGCCTGCACTCAGCTCGCCCTCGCCATTGGCGAGCATCTGATGTGTCAGTACCTCGTGGTATTCCTCGGGGAGTTCACCGACACTCTCCAGGTTTACAGTCTCCGAAAAGACGTCTCCCATACGAATCTCCTCCGGGTAGCCGAGAAATGGAGACTATCCGGCCGACTCGCGAGGTCGACAGGCCACGTTGGGGCCATATCACTGGGGCACGATGGGGGTATTCCGATGGCTCTTTGGTGGTACTCCGGGCGCTTTCCGGGATCCGGCCGAGTGCCCGGCGGGCCGGGGGAGTGCCCGGCCTCAGGCGCTGTCGCGCCGCGGCGGCCGGATGTAGGTGAGGGTGTGGTGGGAGACGAGCTTGCCCGCCGTGTCGGTCGTCTCGGCCGTGCTGTAGACGATCAGACGGCCGGGCCTGACGATGGTGGACTCGCAGATCAGATCGGTGCGGGCCGGGCCGAGGAAGCTCGTCGTCATCTGCTGGGTGACGGACGGGTCGTCCTCGCCGAACAGCGACATGATCGCGATCCAGCAGGTCACGTCGGCGAGCGTCATGGCGCATCCGCCCTGCAGGACGCCGCCGGGGCGGAAGAGTTCGGGGCGCTGGGGCAGCGAGACCTTGGCGTGCCCCTTGGCGACGGCTTCCACCCTGAATCCCCACCAGGGGCCGAAGGGGCTGTGATCGAGGACAGCTTGGGCCGCGTCGACATCCATCATCGAAGGAACATAGCATCGTTAGGTATGTCGCCGCGCAGATCCAACGCAGAGCGCACCGAGACCACCCGGGCCCAACTCATCGATACGGCACGTCAGTTGTTCGGCGACCGTGGGTACTCCGCCACGACCATCGCGGAGATCGCGCGGAGCGCCGGGCTCACGACCGGGGCGCTGTACCACCACTGGCCCGGCAAGGAGGCGCTGCTGGTGGACGTCGTGCACGACATCCATCGGGAGCTGGCCGTCCGGATCAGGTCCGGCGGGTCGGTCGGCGCCGTGGAGGACGGGGAGGCGGAGCGGGCCGCCGAAGGCAGCGGGGCGGGCCGCGTCGCCGAGGGGCGCCGGGCGGACCGCGCGACCGAGGGCGGCGGGGCGGAGCGGGCCGTCGAGGGCAGCGGGAAGGGCCGCGTCACCGAGGGCGCGCCCGTCCCGCTCCTCCTGCGGTCCGGCCTGGAGTTCCTCGGCTTCTGCGCCGACCCCGCCGTCGCCCGTGTGCTCCTGCTCGACGCGCCCGCGGTCCTCGGCTACGAGCGGTGGCGCCGGATCGACGAGCAGTGGTGGCTGTCGCCGACGGTCCGCCTGGTGGAGCGGGCCCGTCTCGCACGCGGCTGCCCCGGCGCGGCGGACGCGGGCGCCGACGGGTCCCGGCGGCTCGCGCTCGCGCTGCTCGGCGCGCTGACGTCACTCGGCCACGAGGTGGCGATGCAGGGCGCGTCGGCGGTCGCCGGTGCCGGACGGACCTATGAGGTGCTGCTCAAATCGCTTTTCTGCTGACCCGCGGCGGCGCGGCCGTGGGCCGTCACGTTCAGCGGGCCGAGCCGGGATACCAGGAGTGCGGCTTCCACGCGGCTGGAGGCCGATATCTTTCCCATCGCACGATGCACGTGTTTCTTCACCGTGTTCTCCGCGATATGCAGGGCGGAACCGATCTGTTTGTTCGTCATGCCGCCCGCGAGCAGGTGCAGTACGTCGCTCTCCCGTGATGTGAGCGTCGACATCGCCCCCGAGGTCACCGGCGTCGAACAGCCGTCGCTGATATCGCGGATCCGTTCGCGCGGAAAGAGATAGGCGGCGCAGCCGCGGTCGACCAGGGCGATCACACCGGCGAATTCCTCTTGCAGGATCTCCAGGGCCATGAATCCGGCGACCTTGGCCCGTAACGCGTCCTGGACGGTGACGGCGGAATCATGACACCAGAGCACGATGATCGAGACGTGTGCGCCGATGAGTTGGGCGAGACGGCGCAGGCCGTCCCCCGAGAGTTTGCGGAGATTGAGGAGGACGATGTCGGGGTCCAGGCAGTCGACGGCGGTCACGACGCCGGCCATGTCCTGGGCCACGCCGACCACATCGAGTCCGGGAGCTTCCCTGCTCATCGCCACGAGACCGGATCGGGTCACGATGCGGTCATCGGCGATCAGCAGTCGTATCTGAGCCATGTGCGGCTTCCTTTTCCCCCGTATGGCCGTCCGGGGCCTCTGTGGAGGCCGGGCGTCGGAGCGGCCACAAGATCGAATAAGGTCAGATGGTGCCGACCTGTCAATGCGTCGCAATTGCCGTTGCTTTGGGCGGAAAGGCGGCAATGCGAGCCATTTCCATGAACCGTCGGCATAGCGCAGTTCTTCACGGCATCGGGGCGATCAGTGCTGAACCGGTGCGGAGCGAGTGCGAAGCGCCACAGTGGGGGTTCGCGTGCGGGTTGTCCGACGCGTACCCCTCGCTGGTCTGAGTTTTCGTGCCGGTATCCGGCCATGCGGGCCGCCCCCGGCTGCGCTAGGGCCGACGGGGAAAATCAGCCATGCGCGTGAGCGCCTCTGTCACACCCAAGATGCCACCCCTCGGCCGGACGTCAGGCTCACGGCGAGCGTACAACACGGTCACCTCCATGGGGAGATAAGAAGGAGATATTCCGGATTTGGCCATTGCGGCAGGTGCCCAGCTCGAATCGGTCAATCCCTCCCCGTGTGCGGTACAAGGAAGAGAGAGCGCGTTACGGACGATCTCGCTTCGGGGCGGCGGCCGTTCACCCCTTCCGCCGGGAATCCGGAGAAGTGCCGTACGCCCGTCCCGTACGCCCCTACCGTGTAGTCCTCTCGTCGGCGCGGGCCCGCGTCGACGGGCCGGGGCGGTGCGGAAGGGGCTGGGCCGTGCGCGACCAGGAGATCTCTCCGAAGTCCGCGGCGCCCCGGCGCCGCGCGCCGGCCGTGGCCGTCGCGGTCGGCCTGCTGGTGGGCACCGCCGGGGGACTGGGCGCCCATCTGCTGTGGCCCGGCGACGCCGACGGCCCCGGCGGTGGCGGCCGGGCACAGTCGTCGGCCGCCGCCCAGGCCCCTTCCCGGGCCGAGGCCGTACGCGCCGCGATGCTGGCCCAGCGGCGGGTCGGCGTCGACGTCGTGGCCCGCGAGGGCGGTGACCCCGACTTCTTCACCGGCCAGGCCCGCCTCGATCTGCGCGACGGCTCCTCTGCCCGGGCCGCGACGCACGTCCTGTACGACATGGGCGAGGGCCACGCCTGGTACCCGCCGGAGGTCGTGCTGATCGGCAACCGCGCCGTCATCACCCCCGACAAGGAGATGACCGGCCCCGAGTACGGCCCGCAGGGCGCGTACCGCACCGAGCCCGACGCCACCGCCGCGGCGCGGGACGACGTCGCGCTGCGCAACGCCCTGGAGGCCCGGTGGCTGGCCGAGCCCGCGCATCTCGCGGCGCTGCTCGACGGCGCCACCGAACTGACCACGCGACGCGCCCGTGGCCTGCGCACCTTCACCGGCAGCACGCCCGTGCGCACCCTCGCCGCGGACCCGGCCGTCGGCCGCCTCTACCGCCCGTACGCGGCCGGGCGCCGGGACGGCGCCGTCCGCTTCACCCTCGTCGTGACGGCGCGCGACCTGCCCGAGTCCCTGAAGACCGAGGTGCCGTCGGGCTCCGGTGCCGACGCCTTCCGCGTGGAGTACCGCGACTGGGCCAAGGGCGGGGAGATCACCGTACGACCGGGCCCCGCACCGGCGCCCCAGTGGACCGCCCTGCCCTAGGGGCGGCGGCCTCAGACCCGCAGCTCCCCGTCCCACGGAACGGCGGCCGCGAGGTAGGAGCCCAACGCGTGGGGAGCGCGAGGGGGACGGCCCGCTCCCACAGGGCCTCGAGGAGCGCCGCGGGGCGGGGGCGCGGCTCCGCCGTCGCGTCCCGCATCAGCTTCAGCCGCGGATCGGGCACGTCGTCAGCCGGGCGCGTCTGCTTCGCCGCACGCGCGGCCATGCGGCGCAGCGCGCCGGGTAGCGTCGCCGACGAGGCCAGCCCGGTGAGGGCCCTCCATGCCCATGCGTACGTCAACTCCGCGCTCAGCCCCCGCCGTTCGGCGTCGGGCCGCCGGGGCTTCGGCCGCGGCCAGAAGCGCCTGCTCCTGCTCTGCCCGGTTCGGGAGGCCACCGGCCGCCTCGATCCGCAACTCCGCCGGAAGCCCAGGCTCCGCCGCCGCGACCGCGAGCAGGGCAGTGGCCCGCGGAGTGGTGCGGGCCAGGGATGTCAGCACCGCGAGCGCCTTGCTCCGTACATCGAGCGGCAGGTCGTCGCGTACGAGCTCCGTCATCGCCTCCGCGACGTGCGGGGCACAGACATCGGTCAGCACGCGGGCCAGCACGATCCGCGGCACAGCGGTTTCCCCGGTGTCCGCCATACGCGCCTGGAGAGCCGCGATGCCCTCGGGATGCCGCAGATGGGCCGACCTGTAGGCCGCGGAGTTTCCCATTCCAGCTCCACCACCTGCCGCAGCCGGGTCACCGCCGCCCGGTCCGTGCTCGGTCCGCCGCGCGGGGCCGCCGCCGATCAGGCCGTCGGCTCGCCCTCTCGGCGGCGGACCATCTCGGTGATCCAGACGGGTGCGAACGGAGACGTGCAGCCGGGGGACGTGGGGTAGTCCTTCAGCACTCCCAGGCGCTCGCCGATGGCGATCGCGCGGGCGCGGTGGCCGGGGTGCTCGATGCCGATCTGGGCCAGGCAGTGGTTCATCGCCCACTGCAGGCGGTCGGGGGCGTCCTTCATCTCCGCCTCGATGACGTCGAGGAGTCCCGCGAGGTCGAGGCCCGCGGGCTTCTTCGCCACGCGTTCGGTGGTCAGCGCCCAGCCCGCGCTCGCGACCACGGGGTCGGTGTCGGCGGACCAGGCCAGCCGCAGCTCTTCGGCGTGCGGGTTCTTCTTCACCACGTAGTTCACGAGCCAGTCGTGCACCTTCGGTGCGCGCGCCGCGCGCACCATGGCGTCCAGCTCGTCGCGCGTGAAGGCCTTCGGGCGGCAGATCAGGAGCGCGAGCAGCCGCGCCGCGGTGTCGTCCGTGGCCCAGAGGCCGGTCGCGAGTTCGTGCTGGGTCTTGAGGCGCTTCGCGAGCGCCCGCAGTCTGCCGAGGTTCACCCCGTGGTCGTCGCCGTGCCTCTCGTTCACCGCGCGCGTCTTCGGGTCCTCCAGCGCGGCCAGCTCGGCCATCACCTCGGCGACCGTCGTCCCGGTCGGCGTCGTCTCGGCCACCTCGGTCTCCTGTCCCTCAGGTACGGCCTTCAGCCTAGGCCGGAAGGCGGCGGGGGGCCCTGCGGGGAGCCGCCACACGCGGCAAGGGCGGGCATCCGGGTGCGCCGCGCGCGAGTGAGCGGCCGGGCCTCCGGATGCGTCCCCCGGGCCCGCAACTCGTCCCCGAACGAGTGAGGTTACGAGCGACAAAGGGTGCGTTCCGGTATGCCTGGCGGCGGCAATACCGCCCCCCACCTCCCGAAAGGCCAGTCATGCGCGTCCGTCTCGCCCTCGGTGCCGCCGCGAACACCCTGCTCATCGCGGGCCTCGCCGCCGCCACGCCCGCCCACGCGGGCCCGTTCGACGACGTGGCCGTCAACGGCACCGGCACGATCGCCTCCGACGGCACCATCACGCTCTCCGGCACGTACCGCTGTCTGTCGGACGGCTCCCCGGGTCCGGTGTTCGTCAGCAGCACCCTCATCCAGGGCGACGAGTCCACCGGCATCGGCGGCACCGCCGCGGTCTGCGACGGCCAGGTCCGCGAGTGGACCAACAGCAGCAAGGGCACCGGTGCCCGCTACGAGCAGGGTGACGCCACCGTGCGGGCCCACCTGATGAAGCTGTCCACGAAGACCGGTCTGCCGATGCCGCAGCCGCTCGCCCACGAGGAGGCCCCGGTCGAGCTGAGCTAGCCGGGAACGTACGGCAGCCGCCATGACGCCGGGCGTCGAGCGCCGCCGGCTCCGCGTCGGCGCGCTCGGCGACCACGGCGAGGACCCGCCCGGCGGCGGCCAGGTACTCGGCGGGAACGCCGGGTGAGGCCCAGCGGGGCACCCCATGGCTACTGGTTTCCCCGCTGCCCTGCCGCAGCTGTGGCACCGGCCTGGGGCGGCGCCGCCGAGCGGTCCACCAGCCGGTCGGCCAAGTACCGCTGGAACTGCCACAGCGGGCGCTCCAGATGCGAGAACCGCCCGCCGGACGGGCCCGGTTCGGCGGCCAGACCGCGCTGGACGCCGCGGATGGCCACCAGGTCCTCCTCCTGGATGAGCTCCAACTGCCGCCGCGACGCGGCCACATACGCCGCGTAGTCCGGCTGGTCGGCGGCGTCGGCCGGAACCAGCACGGTCGCGAGCGCGTCATGGGTGGCCGGACCCGTCGGAATCCAGCGCAGGAACGTGACGCTGTCCGGTACGAGGGCGAGGACCAGGTTCGGGAAGAGGCCCGCGACCGTCATCCCGGACGACTGCCGGGCGCCGAGCCCGGGGATGAGCGTGCCGACCCGTGGCTCGCCGTCCGCCCCCGGCTCCACGGTCGGCTCCGCGCCCGGTTCGGCGGTCGGCTCCCCGGGCGGTTCGTCGGCGAACGGCGTGAACATGCTGAAGCCGCGCCCGTCGCACTCCTCGACGACGGTGTCCTTGCCGGGCACGACCGGCTCCAGGGTGGCCGCGTGCGTGCCCATGTGGTGGTAGTTCTCCGAGCCGTTCTCGAAGGCCACCTTCCAGTTCGCCGGGACGTTCTCCCAGCGCGCCGTGTACGCGACGACGAGATCCGCGATGCGGTACGGCGCGAGCACGGCGTCGAGCCGGGTCAGCCGCGGCCCGAGCGCCGGTGCGCCGGGGTCGGCGTTGACCATGAGCAGCCCGTTCCACACCTCCAGGCGGTGGCGGGGGAGTCGGCACGCGGCACGGTCGAAGTCGACCTCGTTCATCAGCGGCGCCCCGGCCAACTGCCCGGCGTACTCGCCGTTCAGCCGGTACGTCCACGTGTGGTACGGGCAGGTGAGCCGCTTGAGCGTGCCCTGCTCGGGGGTGGTCTCGGGTGGCAGCACGTCCATGAAGCGGTGGCGGCACACCCGCGAGAGCGCGTGCAGGCCGCCGCTCTCGTCCCGCGTGATCACCAGGGGCTCGCCGAGGACGTCCGTACGCAGATAGTCACCGGGTCGCGCGACCTGGCTGACGTGGCCGACGCACAGCCAGTCGCCGCGGAAGACGCGCTCCCGCTCCCACGCGTGGAAGGAGTCGCTGGTGTAGGCCCGGGCCGGAAGGGTCTCGCCGCGCTCCAGCGGAAGCGTCGAGACGCGGGCCAGTTCGTCGAGGAGGGAATCGAGGGGATCGGGGGGACCGACGGGGGAAGGGAGTCCGTCGCGCAGCATGAGGGGTCACCGCCTTGTCCGGGGGGTCACTTCCATGCTCGGCCGAGGGTTCCGGCATCGGATCGACGCCGAGGACGACCTTCGGGTACGTCCTTCGAATGACTGCCCCGTCACCTCCAGGGGCACCGAGGCGGAGGCCGTGTCCGTCGGGCCGCCGCCGTGCCGTACCGGAGGCCGGTTGCCCCCTGTCCGAGCCGGGCGCGGGGGAGTAGACCGGAGGCATGGCGCGGTGTGCGCCCGAGGCCGGCAGTGCCGCCCGAGGCCACGGCTCCCTCGAGGCCTCCGCAGGCCGCTGCCCGGGGCGTCCCGTACGGAGGCGATGCCGACGGGACGGCGGCCGTCACCGGGGGTGGTGGCGGCCGCGTGCGTCCGCAGGCGCACTCGGCCTGCGGACGCACTCCTCGACGGGTACCCAGGGGGGCGTGGGATTCCCTGATGGGCTCGTACCCGGAGGTCACCGCCCGCCGCGGGTACCCGGTACCGGAGCCGTCATGCGCCGTCGCCGCGGAGCCGTTGCCGGAGGGTCACAGGGTGCCGCCTTCGCAGACGAGCCGGGCGACCTCGCGGAGCTTGACGTTGTTCTCCTGGGAGTAGCGGCGCAGCACGTCGAAGGCCTGCTCCTCGGTGAGGCGGTGGCTGCCCATGAGGATGCCCATGGCCTCGCCGATGACGTGGCGGGTGGCGACGGCCTGCTCCATCTGGGCGTGGGTACGGGCGCTGGAGAGGGCCACCGCCGCGTGGGAGGCGAGGAGCCAGCCGGCCAGCTCGCTGGCCTCGGTGAAGGCGCCGGGCTCGTGGGAGTAGAGGTTCAGCGCGCCGAGGTCCGTGTCCTCGGTGAACAGCAGGAAGCCCATCATGCTGCCCACGCCGAGCCGGTGGGCCCGCGGGGCGTAGGCGGGCCACCGCGGCTGTTCCCGGCTGAAGTCCGCGATGCGGAAGACCTGGGCGCCGAGGGAGCTGCGGGCGGCGTCGAAGCACGGCCCTTCCCGCACCCGCTCCTGGAGCCGATCGCTGTCCACGACCAGCTGGTGGGTGGGTGCGAGCGTCTCCACGTCCGCGCCGTGCAGGACGAGGATGCCCGCCGCGTCGCAGCCCTGCACCAGCTCGGTGGCCGACGCGGTGATCCGCCGCAGGGTGCCGTCGACCGACGTCTGCGCCAGGAGGTCCCGCGCCATGCCCGCCATCTGCTGTCCGAACCGGGCCCAGTCCATGCCGCCTCCGCGTCTCGGCTACGTCCCGGATGATTCGATTACCCGGCTTTCCGCACTGCCACAAGTGCGCGGGCCACGGGGTGCCGGCGAGCTCTGACGGCGGGGCGCGTCACGGCCGCCAGTACAGCGCGGGGTCCGGGTGGTCGGTGAACCCGAGGTCGCGGTAGAGGGGTTCGCCGTCGGGGGAGGCGTGCAGGTCGACGCGGGCGGCACCCTGCTCGCGGAACCAGTCGAGCAGCCCCCGCATGATCGCGCGGCTGTGGCCGCGCCGCCGGTGGGCGGGGTCGGTGACCACGCCGAGGACGAACCCGATCCGGCCGTTGCGCAGGTGCGGGCCCGGCAGCCGCTGCTCGATGGTGCCGATGCCGCAGGCGGCGAGCCCGTCCCCGCCGTCCACGACCAGGATGCGTACGGCGTCCGAACCCAGTTGCTCCTTGAGGACCGCGGCGAGTCGGTGCCGCCACTCCTCGTCCCCTGCCGTGGGGTTGAAGAACGCGCCGCCGAGGGTCTCGAACAGCAGCGCCCGCAGGCGTACGAGCTCCGGGACGTCGTCCCCCACTGCCTGGCGTATGCGCGACATGTAATGACCCTAGGTCGTGGTGAACGCTTACGGCAAGGGGTGGTTGATCAGTCCAGGAACGACGTCACGGTGCTCACGAAGAGCTGCGCGTCGTCGAGCCACGGGTGGTGTCCCGCGCCCGGCTGCGTCACCAGCTCGGCACGCGGGAACAGTGCGGCGAGTTCGGCCATGGCCGGGGGCGGGGAGTTGAGGTCGACCTCTCCGGCGAGCAGCAGGACCGGCGCGGTGAAGCGGGCCAGCGCCTCGCGGGTCTCGGCCGGGCGGAAGGCGCCCTCCGCGCTGAAGGCCCGTACGACCTCGCTGTTCTTCTGCTCCGCGTCGGCGGCCTGGAGGGCCTGCGCGGCCTCGTCCCACCGGCCGTGCAGGAAGGGGGCGATGGCCTCCCAGGAGCCGCCCGTCGCCCGCCCGGCCGTGATCGCCTCCAGGGCCGCGTACGCCTCGGGGAACCAGGGTTCGTCGGCGCGAAGGCGCGCGGTCCTGTGGCGCACGTCCGCGCTGATCTCGATGCCGACGGCCAGGACGCTCGGCGTGATCAGGGTGAGGGTGCCGACGCGGTCCGGGTGCTCGCTCGCGTACTGAACCGCCACGTTCGCGCCCGCGCAGTGCGCGAGCAGGTCCATGGTCTCCAGGCCGAGGTGCTCGCGCAGCGCCTCGACGTCCGCGACGAGCCGGTCGCTGCGGCAGCTGCCGAGGTCCGCCGGGACCTCGGACCTGCCGGTGCCGCGCAGGTCGAGCATGACCAGCTCCCGGTGCGCGGAGAGCCCGCCGAGATCGCCGAGGTAGACGGAGTCCCGCATGCCACCGGGCAGGCAGACCAGCGGCGACCCGGCGCCGGAGACGTGGTACGCGATCTTGGTTCCGTCGTACGAGGAGAACGTAGGCATGGGCGTGACCTTGTCAGGGGCGGGCGGGGCGGGCAAGTGGATGGGTGCGGGGGCCCGGTGTTCCGCTGTCCCGTCGTGCCCGGGTGTGGACCCGCCGGGGCGGTGGCCTGGGCCGCCGCGTGGCGCGCGGCGGTGGCGTCAACTGGCTTGGCACTAAAGTGAAACGGTGACTTCGCCCCCGAACGACCCGTCGACAGACATACCGGCAGAGGCGTCGGCGGACGCGCCGACAGGCCTGTCCGCAGGCCCGTCGACCCTGATCGGCGATGGCGACCGCGAAGCGGCGGCCACGCGCCTTCAGGAGGCGTACGCCGACGGATACATCGCCCACGAGGAGATGGACGACCGCCTCCAGCGGGCGCTCACCGCCAGGACGCGGGAGGACCTGGCGGCGGCGCTGGCCTCGCTTCCGGAGCCGGCGGCGGAGGCCGCGTCCACGATCTCCGCCGGCAGCGGGCGGATCAAGCGGCGGGGCGCGTGGCGGGTGCCGAGGACCCTCAAGGTCGCGTCGGCGTTCGGCAAGGTGCACCTGGACCTGTCCCGGGCGGTGATCGAGCATCCGGTGGTGGACATCGAGCTGGCACTCGGCTCGGGCAGGGCCAAGATCACGGTGCCGCGCGACGCGATCGTCGACATCGGCGCACTGCAGGCCGGGTGGAAGGCGCCGCGCTACACGGCCCCGCGGCGCACCGCCCCCGGCGGGCCGACGATCCGGATCAGCGGAGCCATGGGGTTCGGGCGGCTGAAGGTCCGCCACGCCCGGCGCTGAGAAGCGGTCGGCACCGGCAGGAGCGCGGGGCACGTCCCTGCTCGGTGTGGGTCTCGGTCACCGCCCCGCGGTCACCCCGCTACCGTTGCGCCGAGCATGCGGACAGGCCCTAGGGGGGACCATGACTGACCATGCGTATGGGGCCCGGCTGCGGGAGTACGCGCTCAAGGTGCTGCACGAGTGGCAGCTGGCTCCGACCTGGCAGCCCGGTCTGCAACTGCGTGCCGCCTCGCTGAGCAACGCCCGGGACTACGCGGGGCGCTTCCTCCTGGAGCTGCTGCAGAACGCCCACGACGCGCACCCCAAGGACCGCGGCGACGGCCGGGTGCACGTCCTGCTCGACGAGGACGAAGGGGAGGCGGGCACGCTCTACGTCGCCAACGGCGGCACCCCCTTCACCTGGTCCAGGGTCGAGGCCGTGTGCAAGTTCGCCCGCAGCGACAAGCCGATCGGGGAGGGCATCGGCAACAAGGGTGTGGGGTTCCGCAGCATCCTCCAGATCACCGAGGCCCCGGAGATCTACAGCGCCGCGTCGGCGCGGCGGGAGCCCGGCCCGCTGGACGGCTACCGCTTCCGCTTCGCGCGCCGGGACGACCTGGTGGAACTGCTTCAGGACGAGCGGACGGCGCGCAAGGCCCATGACGAGCTGCCGCCGTTCCAGGTCCCGTTCCCCGTCACGGAGGTGCCCGCTGTCTGCGCGGAGCTCGCCGCCCTCGGGCACGTCACGGTGGTCCGGCTTCCGCTGCGCGGCGAGGCCGCCCGCGACGAGGTGCGGCTGCGCCTGCGGGACCTGGCCGAGGCCAGGACGCCGGTCATGCTCTTCCTCGACCGGCTCGCCGGACTGACGCTGGAGTGGCGGGGCGGCGGCGAGGTGCGGCAGGTGCATGAACTCGCCCGCGCGGAGGAGCCGTTCGCCCTCCCGTCGGGGGAGCCCCTCCCGTCGGGGGAGCCTCCCCCGTCGAGGGGGCCTCTCCCGTCGGAGGAGGCCCCCCGGTCAGGAGGGTCCGGACAGCCGGGAAGGCCCAGCCGGTCAGGAAGGCCCCTCCGGCCCGCCGCGCCCGAAGCGCTCCCGTCCCGCGCCGCCGAGCCCCACCCCGTGGTGCCCCGCCCCGCCGAGCCCCACCCCGAAGTCGCCCTGGCCCAAGTCACCCTGGAAGGGGCCGGGGAGTTCCTCGTCGCCCGCGGCCAGGTCTCGCCCGAGCGGCTGCGGCGCACCCTCGCCGAGGCGACCGGCCTCGGCCTCCTCGACGACGCCTGGCTGGAGTGGAGCGAACCCGCCGTCATCGAGGTCGCGGTGCCGCTCGCCGCGGGCAAGGCGCGCCGCGGCCAGACGTACACGTTCCTGCCGCTGGGCGACGGCGCGACCGCGCCCCTCGCCGCCCACGTCAACGCGCCGTTCTTCACCAAGATGGACCGGACGGGCCTCGACGCCGAACACCCCCTGAACGCCATGCTGTTCGACGCGCTCGCCGAGACCTGCCTCGCGGCCGCCGAGCGCCTGCGCGCGGCACCGGACCCGCGGCTGCGCCGCCTCGCCGTGGACCTGGTGAGCTGGGAGTCCGGCAGGCGCAAGGCCGGTCTCCTCGTCACGGCGGCCCGGCACGTGCACGGCCGCGAACTGGCCGACGTGCCGCTCGTCCCCGTGCTCGCCGCCGACGGCGCGCCCCCGCACACCGCCTGGGCCGCGCCCCGGCAGGCCGTCCTGTGGCCCGACCACGACCTGGCCGTCCTCACCGCGCGGCGCGCCCACGACGCCGGTGCCGTGGTCGCGGACCCGGACGTCGGCGGCGAGCGGCTCAAGCGCCTCGCCGCCGTCTGCAAGGCCCTCGGCTGCCCCTGGGAACCCGCGCCCGAGGCGCTCGCCGAACACGTGGAGCGCATGATCGCCACGCTTCCGCTGCCCGGGCCCGGCGACACCGCCGAGGCGTGGGACGGCGCGTACGACGACATGGCGGCCCTCTTCCAGGACGACGGCACCGTCCTGCGCGGGCGGCGGATCCTCCTGGCCGACGACGGGACGCTGCGGCACGCGAACGGCGAGGTGCGGCCCGCGGGGCGCGGCGGGCGCCGGGCCCGACGCGAGGCCTTCTTCCAGCCGGTGCGCGGCGACCTCGGCGGCGAGGCGGACGCCCTCGCCGTCCCCGCCGTGCTCGGCAAGCGGCTCTTCTCCCTGCACCCCGGCCTGACCTGGACCGGCACGGCGCGGCACGTCCGCCGCCAGCCCGCCCGCTTCTTCCTCGAACACGCCGGTCTGGTACGCCCCTTCGACGTGAAGGGCCTGCTGGAACACGTGCGCAGGGCCCTCGCGGAGAGCAAGGACCGCAAGCTGCGCGACCAGGCGCTCCGCTTCGTCTTCCGGCTGTGGCGCTCCCGCCGCACGACGAGCGGGATGGCCGTCGGCGGCCTGGGCCTCTACGTGCCCTCCGCCGACGGGATGCCGGTCAGGGCCGCCCAAGCGGTCTTCGGCCGGGGTTGGGACGGCACCTGCGGGGACGACCTCGTCGTCGTGGTCGAAGCGGGCCAGGAGGCCTCCCCGAGCCTCAAGCGGATCGGCAGGCGCCTGACCGCCCCGCCGGAGGCGTTCCTCAGGCGCGGCGAAACCGCCCAGGAGTGGCGGGAGTTCCTCCGCGAAGCAGGCGTGGGCGACGGCCTCTCGCCGGTGTACGCCGCCCACGCCGTGCGCCGCGAGTACGGCCAGGACCTGGTCGCCGCCCGCCTGGTGCGCCTCGCCAACGTGCCCCCGGGGGTGGCCGCGCAGTGGGAGCCGCACATCGGCAGGGCCGCCTCCACCGCCTGGTACCCGCAGACGCCCTACGAGGGCAGCCCCGCCTTTTGGCTGCCGGGGCAGGACGTCGTCGGACGGCTCGGCGAGAGCGCCCGCCTCGCGTACGCGCGACTGGTCCTGCACGGCCTCGCCGAGTGGACGGACCGGTACTTCACCAGCACGTGGTCCAGCGCGGGCAGCCGCAGGGACGACCGGGAGCGGGTGCGGACCCCGCTGGCCGCCTTCCTCAGGGAGCAGCCGTGGCTCCCGGTGCGCGGACGCGGCAGGACCGTGCGGTTCGTACGCCCCGCCGACGCCTGGTACTGCCCGCCGGGACTCGACGAGGAGCCGCTGTACGCGCCGGGCGTCGACCGTCGCGTCCGCCCCCTCGTCGAACCGCAGCAGACCGGCGCGCGGCTGCGCTCCCTGGGGCTTCCGACGTGGGACGACCCCCGCGACAGCGTCCGGCTCGTCGCCGCGCTCGGGCGGCTCGTCGCCGACGGCGAGGTCGGCGGCGAGGACCGGCCCGCCGCGCAGCGCGCCAACGAACGCGCCTGGAAGCACCTCGTCAGGCAGACGTCCGGCACCCTGCCGGACGACGCGTGCGTCCTCGCCGAGGCGGGGGAGCGGCTGATCGCGGTGCGGCTCTCCGAACTGGGCGGCCCGGCCACCGCGTCCTCCACGGCCGGGGAGACGCCTGCCGCATCCGGCGACGGGCCCTGCGGCCCCGGCGGCCCGGTTTCCGGCCCCGGCGGCCCGCACTCCGTGCTGTACGTCAGCGGCGAGCGCGAAAGCCTCACCGCCCGGCTCGTACGGGAGATGGGGCGGCCGCTGCTCGTCGTGCCCGGCGTCGCCGCCGAGGCCGCCGCGCGCCTCGGCCGCCCGGACGGGGTCCGGCACGTCGACGACGCCGCGTTCTCCGTGACCGTGGACGGCGAGGTCGTGAACGCGGCCGCCCTCGGCGAGCCCCTCGTCGACGAGCTGCCCTGGCTCACCCTCGCGGCGGGCGTGCTCGCCGACCACGTGGCGGACGGCCCCCGGCCGAGCGACGCCGAACTGGCCGGGCTGACCGCCACGGTCCGCCGGATCCGCCTGCACCGCTACCGCACCTGGGAGATCGGGCTCGACGGCAGGCCGGTCACCATGCCGGACCGGCTCGGCGGGGTCCTGCCCCTGCCCGACCCCAAGCACCCGCTGCTCCTCACCCGGGACGCCGACCCCGGCTGGGCGGAGACGGCCCGGCTCGCACCCGCCCTCGCCGATCTGCTCGGCCACCGCGACTTCGGCATCCGGCTGCGCCTCGCGGCCCTCCACCTCGCCTCCTGCCACGCCGATCCGCGCACGCCCGCGCCGGACGAACTCGCCGACGCCCTCGGCGTCACGCGCTCCCAGGTCGAGGAGACGGGTCGCCGCATCGACGGAGCCATCGGCGGGGTCCTGGAGCGCTGCTTCCCCTTCCTCGTCCACCTCCTCGGCTCCGCCGCGGCCGAGGACCTGACCGTGCCGCCGCCCCGCGACACCAGGGAGTTCCAGAGCGCCCTCGACGGCCGCGGCGACGAACTGCCCCTGCCTCCGGAGGAGTTCATCCGCCTGGCCCGCACGGCCCGCGACCTCGACGAGCTGCGGCTGCTCCTGGACATCGACTTCGCCGCGTTCAACGAGACCCTGGGCACCCTGCCGCGCCCCGGCCGCATCAGCCACGCCGAGGCCCACGAAGAGGCGGTGCGCGGGCATCTTGACCTGCACCGCAAGACCCTCGTGAACCGGCTGCGCCGGGCCGCGCAGGACGCCTTCGACGCGCGCGAGCCGCTGCCGGACTGGCCGGTGCTGCGCACCCTGGACTGGATCACGGCCCCAAAGGCGTGGGAGTACACCGTGGACACCGCCGACACCCCGCTGATCGCGTCCCACATCGAGGCCCAGCTCACGCTGCGCCTGGGCGCGCCCGCTCCCCGCGAGGGCGCCCACCTGCCCCCGGTCGACCAGGTCCGCAGCGGCAACCGCCGCGCGGTCGCCGACGCCGTCGCGGACCTCGTGGCCCTGGTGAAGGCGGCCCGGCACCCCCCGCCCGAACCCCTGGCCGGGGCGAACCCGGCCGAGGCCGTCACCGGCCTCCTCGACGCGGCCGGAGCCCTGGACTTCCGGCTCCTCGGCCCGGACGACGTCGTCGGCTGGCTCGCCGCGCTCGGCCACTGGCCGGACGGCATGCCCGCGACCGTCGACCTCGACGCCCACGGGCTCACCACGGTCGCCCTGGACCGGGTGCGGCACGCGGCGGAGCACGAGCGCCGCGCACAGGAGCGCCGCCGGCGCACCCTCTCCGTCGGCGGCAGGGACATCGACCTGCGCGCGGACGACCTCAGCGACCTGACCGCCGCACTCCAGGGCGCCCTGGACCGGGGCGCCATCCCCGCCCTCGGCGGCGGCCGCGTCGCCTTCACCCGACCCCAGGAACTGCCGCCCGCCCGCCGCCCGTCCGGCGGCGGGCGGCGCGGGCCCGGCGGCCGCCACGGCGGCGCGGACGCCGGGCTCTCCCCGGCCCAGCGCGACGCCATCGGATACATGGGGGAGTGGTACGCCTACCACTGGCTGTGCCGGGGCTACCCCGAGGCGGACGAGACGAGCTGGGTGTCCTCGAACCGCAGGCGGCTCTTCCCCGGCCCGGCGGGCGACGACGGCCTCGGCTACGACTTCGCGGTGGGCTCCGGCCCGCGGCCCTTGATGTTCGAGGTGAAGGCGACCCAGGGGGACGGCGGCCGCCTTGAGCTCGGCGAGAGCGAGGTCCGCGCGGCCCAGCGGCACGCGGCGGGCGACCGCTGGCGGCTCCTGGTGGTCACCTCGGTCCGGGAGCCGGAGCGGGTGAGCGTCCGCATGCTCCCGAACCCCTTCGGCAGACGGGGCCGCGGCCGCTACCGGGAGGAGGGCGGCGCCCTGCGCTTCTCCTACCGGTGGTGACCGGAACCGCTCTCCACCCCGCACCCCACGGCGCCACGACAATGCCCGGATGACGCGAACCTCTCCGTTACGCACCCTGCTCGCCGTCGCCGCGCTGCTGCTCGGCGCCCTGGGCGGCGGCCTCGCGGCCCCGTCCCCCGCCCGCGCGGCCACGGCCGCCTGCCCGACCGACGACCGGGCCCAGGGCCTGGCGAGCACCCCGGTGCCGGACAGCCTCGTCTCCGTACCGCGGTCCGACGGGCGCGTGGCACAGTTCCAGCAGTTCTACGACACGACGGCGACGGCCCGCCTCCCCTTCGTGTGGCACCGAGAACAGGAGGCGCCAGGAGGCCGGTTCGGCCCCTGGGAACGCGTGAGCGCGGCGACCGTAGGGCCCAAGAGCTACTACGTCACCGCCGTCGAGAACGGTGACGGACGCCTGGAACTCCTCTTCTCGGCGTACGGCACCTTCTGCCACTCCGCGCAGCGGCCGGGCGATCACGCGTGGACGGCCCCGGAGCCCTTCGGCCTGGCCCCCATGCCGTACCACGGGGGTGTCGTGCTCTTCACGGAACGGGACGGCAGCATCGACGCCTTCGCGTCGGCGCGGCCGAGCGGCGGCTCCCTGGAGCTGCGCCGCCGGCCGAGCCCCGGCGACGTGTGGGGTCCGGTGGAGTCGCTCGGCCCCCTGCCCGAGCCGAACGTGGGCCTCAGCCACCCCGACCGGGTCACCCAGCTCGCCGACGACCGGCTGAACGTCTCGGTCCGCGAGTGGAACAGGGACCGCCACTGGCAGATCACACAGACGGCTCCCGGCGGCCCGTGGGGCCCCTGGCAACTCTGCGCCCCGACCGGCTGCCCTTCTCCTGTCTAGTACGTATGTACTGCTGAGTGGGCGGCGTAAGTGGGCCGGCGTGTATCCCCCTTTTCGTGGCCGAGTGTGCGCTGGTCAGTGGTTCTGTGGAGGGTGCGGTGGGGGTGATGTCCGTATGGCGAGCTTGCTGGCGTCGATGTACAGTACGTATGTACTAATCAAGCGTGGGGCTCGCCACCAGGGCCCTGACCGCACCGAAAGGCTCCGTCATGAAGATCGCCGTTCTCGGTACCGGCGGCGGTGCCCGTGAGCACACCGCCAAGCTCGTCGAGCTCGGCCACGAGGTGTTCGTCGGCACCCGCGACCCGGAGGCCACCCTGGCCCGCACCGAGCCCGACGTCATGGGCAACGCGCCCTACGGGCAGTGGCTCGCCGACCACCCCGGTGTCACCCTGCTGAGCTTCGGCGACGCCGCCGAGGCCGCCGAGAGGGTCGTCATCAACGGCATCGACGGGCACAACGCCGTCGCCGCCCTGACGGGCATCGCGGGCAGCCTGAGCGGCAAGACCCTCATCGACTACGCCGTGCCGTTCGTGTACCAGCACGCGTCGGAGCACCCCTGGCCCACGCCGTGGGGCGTCATGCCGAAGCTCGACCCCTGCGACACCGACAGCCTCGGCGAGCGGATCCAGCGCGCCCTGCCGGACACGAAGGTCGTCAAGAGCTTCGTCACGCAGGAGCAGTCCACCGTCGTCAACCCGAAGGCGGTCGGCGACGGCGACCACACCATGTTCGTCGCCTCCGACCACGACGACGCCAAGCGGACCGTCACCGACCTGCTCACGTCCTACGGCTGGACCGACATCCTCGACCTCGGCCCGCTCGTCTGCTCGCGCGGCATGGAGATGTACGCCCACATGCACTCCGCCATCGGCTTCGGCCTCGGCCAGCGGTTCGGCGGCCACTTCGGCATCAAGGTCGTGCGCTGAGCGGCCCGCCGCCCACGCGACCGCAAGGACACGCCATGACGAGCACCGACACACCCAGCACCCCCTTGGCGGGCAAGGTCATCTGCCACGCGCTGTGGGCCAAGGACGGGCGGCAGCTGGCCGACTTCTACGCCGCCGCCCTCGGCACCGAGGTGAGCGACACCTTCCCCGACGAGCACGGCACCGACGTCGCCCACGCGTTCCACGTCGGCACGGCCCTGTACCTCTTCTCTGCGAGCGAGGACTTCACCGCCCCCAACTGGCCCGAGGACCCGCTGCCCTTCCACCTGGACCTCGCCTTCGACGACGCGCGCGCGGCGGAGGAACGCCTCCTCGAACTCGGCGCGACCAAGCCCGCGTTCCAGCCGGGCGGCACGGACTGGACCGTCCTCCTCGACCCGTCGGGCCAGCCGTTCTGCGTCCACGGCGCCCGCTGACCCCCGCCGCGACCGACCACGAGCCCAGGGAACCCGCATGACCGCCCTGCCCGGCGTCACCGCCGCCCAACGCCGCACCCGTCTGGCCCGGCGGCATCTCCTCACCGCCGCCACCAGGGTCACCTCGGCCCAGGAGGTCGCGCACGCCCTGACCGGGCTGCACGCCACCGACCCGGCGACGGTCTTCCTCGCGGCGGCCGCCCGGATGCGGACGCCCACCGTCGCCGCCATCGACGCCGCGCTCTACGACACCGGCCCTGGGGCCGAGCCGGAACTGGCGCGCGTACGGTGCATGCGCCGCACCCTGTTCGTGGTCCCGGCCGCGCTCGCCCCGACCGTCTGGCACGCGACCGCCAAGAGCAGCGACCCGCACCGCGCCGACGCCACGGCGAAGCTGCGCGACGCCCTGGGCTGGGACGAGCGGCGCCGCGCCGCCGTGGAGCGAGCGCTCCTCGACGCCCTCGCGGCACGCGGCGAGGCCTCCGCTGCCGAACTGGCCGCCGATGTGCCGGACTTGGGCGAGCAGTTCGTCGTCAGCCCCGAGAAGCCCTACGCGTCGCGGCAGCGCGCCGCCTCGCCGGTGCTCGGCCTGCTGGCCGCCGAGGGGCGCGTGCGGCGCGCCCGGCCGGTGGGCTCGTGGACGTCCGGGCAGTTCCGCTGGGCCCCGGCGCGACCGCAGCCGCCGCTGCCCGCCGCCGAGGCGCGGACCGAGCTGGCCCGCCGCTATCTGGCGGCCTTCGGGCCCGTCACCGTCGACGACCTGAAGTGGTGGACGGGATGGACGCTCACCGCCACCCGCGCCGCGCTCGCGGCCACCGCCGCGCAGGCCGTCGAGCTCGCCGAGGGCACGGGCCACGTCCTGCCCGAGGACGTCGACCCGCTCCCCGCCGCCGCGCCGGAAGCCGCGCTGCTGCCCGGCCTCGACCCCACCGCGATGGGCTGGCGCCACCGCGACTGGTACCTCGACCCGGCGTACACGCCCGAACTCTTCGACCGCAACGGCAACATCGGCCCCACGGTCTGGTGGGGCGGCCGCGTCATCGGCGCCTGGTCCCAAGGGCCCGACGGACACGTGCGCCACCACCTCCTCGCCGACCCCGGCCGCGAGGCCCGCACGGCCGTGGAGGACGCCATCGGACGTCTGACCGCCTTCCTCGACGGCACCCGCGTCACCCCCTGCTACCGCACTCCCCTCGAACGCCGCCTCAGCGGCGGGGGCCCGGAGTCCGGAACGAGGGGCACCCTTCGAAACCGGAACAGGCGGGCTGCACGCGGCAGTTAGCCTCACCTCATGCAGTGGGACGAGAAGCGGCTCCTCGCGGCCGAGGTCGACGCGATCCACGGGCTCGTGCCCGGCTCCGGTGACCCCCCGGTGCTCCGCGACCCCACGGTGCTCGCGGTGTGGTCGGCCGTGCCGGCCGGGCCGCAGGAAGGAGGGCCCGCGGCCCGGTACCCGGGTGCGGTGGTCGTGTGATCAGCGTGGTGCGGCGGGTGACGGGGTGAGGTCGGCGGCGCCGAAGGAGACTCCGAAGCGCTCGCACCAGACGACCGCGCTGCGGAACCCGGCGGGGTCGGAGCCGTCCGGCACGGTGTAGTTCTGGTTGCCCAGATTGCCCTTGAGGCGGCCGAGCCACACGGCTCCCGCGCCGAGCCCGTCGGCGGCCTTTGAGGCGGGCCGGGTGGACAGATAGACCCGTACGTCAGGACCCTCCGACGTCTTGAGGTCCTCCAGGCGCAGCAGCTGACGGCCGTCGGCGAGCCGCAGGGTGCGGGCGGTGCCGCTGGTGGGGTGCTCGTGTGCGACGAGGCTGCCGCGGGCCAGCTCCCTGACGGCGGCGGGGGCGCTGCCGCCGCCCGCGTCCTCGCCGCCTCCGGCCGTCGCCGTGGGCAGGGACTCGTTGACGGTGGTGTTGGTGAAGGCGCGCCACGGCTGGAAGAAGTACAGCGCGAAGGCTGCCACCAGGGTGGTGACCAGCAGCGCGGGGACGACGACACGGCGTCGCGGCGAGAGGTTCATGACGCAAGCACACCTCACCACGGGCCCGGATCCGGCCCGGGACGGGATCCGTAAGACTCACGTAATGCCTGATCAATGGCCTGATCGGCGGTCGGGTCGAGCCCGGCGTCCTGGTGTGGCCGGTCGTCGCGGGGCTGTCCGGTCCGGTTCCGGGCGGTCGGCGCGGCACACCGGGCCCGCGATCCGGACAGGTCCCTGACGGTTCGCCATAGTGCTTTTGTCCGAGACTGGTTGGCCCGTACCCCCTTGTGCTCCTTGTGGGTGATGGACACACCCCCGCGCCGGGGGGACAGTAGCGACTCGCCAGCAACTCCTTACGCCCCTTCGCGTCCTCGGACCGGGTGCCCCGCGCCCCGGGGACCCGGCGCCGGACGTGAAGGGGTCCCACGGACGTTCCGCACAACCGCACAGATCCGCAGAACTGCAGAAAACTACAGAAAGGGGAGCGGTGTGAGCGGCAGCCACGTAGGGGAGCCCGCGCCGCAAGTGGCCGGAGCGGGCCAGGACGAACCCGCGGGCCCGGGCGTGGCCCCGCCCAGCGCCCTGTCGGAGGGCGCGGACCAGGCCGCGGACGCCGCGGAGAGCGCGGTGGCCCCCGCGGTGCTCGAAGTCGCCGAGGACGAGGCGGTGTGACCTCGGCGCGCGGACGCGGGGAGCGGCAGGACCACAGGAGCGGATAGGGCACGAGCAGCGGAAAGAGGGGACATGAGCACGGTTATCCGACGGGTATTCAACGGCAGGGGACGCGGCAGCTTCGTGCAGCCCATCAACTCGCCTGTCGCCTTCAAGGGGAGCACCATCGTCGCCTCCATCACCGAAGTCGACGCCAACGGCGACTCCTTCGTCGGCAGTGCGCGCATGACGGTGCACAACGTGGCGCCGAGGGACGGCCAGTACGTCATCTGGGTCAACATCGAGTGGTCGGATCCTCTGAACTACCGGCTCAACGTTCTTGTCAGCAACGACTAGCGCGGGCCGTGGCCCCGTCCCGGGGGCGGGGCCACGGCGGCCCGGGCGGCACCTCTTCCGCCGATGGCGGCCGTTTCAGTCGATGACGGCCGTGGCCTCGACCTCGACCAGGTGGTCGGGCGTGTCGAGGGCCGCGACCCCGAGGAGCGTGCCCGGCGCCACCGGTGTCACCCCCAGCTTCGCGGCGGCGCGGGCGATCCCCTCCAGGAGGAGGGGCATCTTGTCCGGTGCCCAGTCGACGACGTGGACGGTCAGCTTCGCGACGTCGCCGAAGGTGGCGCCGGCCGCGGCGAGGGCGGTGCCGACATTGAGGTAGCACTGCTCGACCTGGGCCGCGAGGTCGCCCTCGCCGACCGTCACGCCCGCGGTGTCCCAGGCGACCTGCCCGGCGACGAAGACCAGCTTCGACCCCGACGCGATCGACACCTGCCGGTAGGCGTCGACCTCCGGCAGTCCGGCGGGGTTGACGAGGGTGATGGCCATGATGCCTCCGAAACCAAGACGCGTGTGCTCTCCAGTGGTTACTCGGGAACCGTAGGAGAGCAGCCGCTGACGTGGAAGGATGCACTTTTTGGTGACTGGGGCACCTCAAGGTGACCCAGCAGTTCAGACGGCTGCCGGGGCCGGGAGGCGGTCGGGCCGCCACCCCGTCGTTCCGCCCGTCGGCCGTCAGGTGCCGGTGAAGACGGCGTCGCGCCGCTCGGCGAAGGACCGGACCCCCTCGGCCCCGTCGGAGGTCGCGACGAGCCGCGCGACGTCGGGGCGCAGCCGCTCGATGGCACGCGCGTCGCCGTGCTCGCGCGCCCGGTGCGCGGACTCCAGGGTCGTACGGACCCCCAGCGGCGCGGACTTCGCCGCGATGAGGGCGGCGAGCTCGACGGCCCGGGCGCGGGCGGCCGGACCGTCGTCGACGACCTCCTGCACCAGGCCGATGCGACGGGCCTCCGCGGCGCCGAACTCCTCGCCGGTGAGCAGCCACCGCATGGCGTTGCCCCAGCCCGCCTGCTGGGGCAGCCGGAACGTCGCCCCGCCGAAGGGGTAGATGCCCCGCCGGATCTCCAGCTGGGCGAAGCGCGCGTCCCGGGCCGCCACCCGGATGTCGGCGGCGAGCAGCAGCTCGATGCCGAGGGTCATGACCCAGCCCTGCGCGGCCGCCACGACGGGCTTGGTCCAGGGCCCGTCCAGGCGCCACGGGTCACGGCCGCCCTCGGGCGCGGGGAACTCCCCGGCGGCCAGCTCGGCGCCGACGTCGAGCATGTCGAGGCCGCCGGTGAAGTGCTCCCCGTGGGCGAAGAGCACTCCGCACCACAGGTCGTCGTCCCGCTCCAACAGGCCGTACGCGAGCGACAGTTCAATGAGCATCTGCCGGGTGAACGCGTTGCGCTTCGCGGGGCGGTTCAGGCCCATCAACAGCACGTGCCCGTCCCGTTCGACGGTGACCGCGGCCGTGTCCGCAGGCGTGGAAACCATCAGCCCTCCTCGTCAGTTGCATGATGAGACCTACTGGACGGTAGTCGTCCCCGGGCATGCTCACAAGTGGGTCTCATCATGAAACCGATAAGCTGGGCGGATGAGACGGACCTCTTTCGACAGCTGGCCCTGCTCCATCGCCCGCACCGTCGACATCCTGGGCGACGGCTGGACGCTGCTGGTGCTGCGCGAGGTCTTCTACGGGGAGTCGCGCTTCGACGGCTTCATCGGGACGCTCGGCATCGCCCGCAACACCCTCACCGACCGCCTGCGGCGCCTGGAGGGCGCGGGCCTCCTGGAGCGCCGCGCCTACCAGAGCGACCCCGTCCGCCACGCGTATCTGCCGACGGACAAGGGCCGCGACTTCTTCGGTGTGCTCGCGGCGATCAACGCCTGGGGAGACCGGTGGCAGTCGGGGGAGGAAGGCGTGCCCACGGTCCTGCGCCACACGACCTGCGGTCACGACACCCGGGCCCGCGTCGTCTGCTCGTCCTGCGACGAACCCCTCCGCCACGAGGACGTGACCGTGCGCATCGGCCCCGGCTTCCCGCCCCGGCTGCTCGACGACCCGGCGGTGCGGGCCCGCTTCCCCGCCGGGGACGGCGCGGAGACCGCGGGCTGACCGCGCGTCACCCGTCTCAGTGCAGCTGACCGGGCTCGTAGCCACCGGCGGGCTGCTGGACCATGACGTTGCCCCGGTTGAAGGCGTTGATGAGCGCGATGGCGCACACCAGGGCCGCGAGCTGGTCCTCGTCGTAGTGCTTGGCGGCGTTCGCCCAGGCCTCGTCGGTGACCCCGCCCGCCGCGTCGGCGATGCGGGTGCCCTGCTCCGCGAGCTCCAGGGCGGCCCGCTCGGCGTCGGTGAACACGGTGGCCTCGCGCCAGACCGCGACCAGGTTCAGGCGCGTCGCGCTCTCCCCGGCGTGCGCGGCGTCCTTGGCGTGCATGTCCACGCAGAAGCCGCAGCCGTTGATCTGGCTGGCGCGCAGCTTCACCAGTTCCTGGGTGGCGGCGGGCAGCCCCGAATCCGCCAGGGCCCTGTCCGCCGCGACGAGGTGCCGGGCGAACGCGGTCGCGACGGCGTTGGTGAAGAAGTTCAGGCGAGCGGTCATGGTGTGCTCCTGTGTCGTCGTTGCGGTGACACACCCTTGGACGAGACGGCCCGGCCGCCTGTGACATCCGTACGTGTGACGGCCGTCTCACCCCCCGGCGGGCCCCGGGGAGGCGCTGCGTTCCGGACGGCCGTGATGTGCGGCCCGGCGCCCCGGACCCCGGCCGCCCCGCTCCGGAAAGGGCGCGTATCCGGCTGTCACAGAAACGGCCGCTGCCCTGTCCTGTTGATGTGCACACACGCACCGGGCCCACCGAGGTGCCACCCGCACCGCGGCCGGGCACGAGCCGGAGCAGCGAACGGAGACAGTCATGAAGATCGTGGTCATCGGCGGTACGGGCCTCGTCGGCTCCCAGGTGGTCGCGCTGCTGCGCGAGCGCGGCCACGAGACCGTGGCTGCCTCCCCGTCCACGGGCGTCGACACCCTCACCGGGGAGGGCCTCGTCCCGGCCCTGAAGGGCGCGGACGTGGTCGTGGACGTGTCGAACTCCCCGTCCTTCGAGGGCGGGGCGGCGCTCGACTTCTTCACGCGCGCGGCCCGCAACGTGGCCGAGGCGGAGCGGGCGGCGGGCGTCCGCCACCACGTCGCGCTCTCCATCGTCGGCGTCGACCAGGTCCCCGACTACGGCTACTACCGGGCCAAGGTCGCCCAGGAGGAAGCCGTGCGCGGCGGCGTCCCGTACAGCATCGTGCGCGCCACCCAGTTCTTCGAGTTCGTCGCCCCGGTGATGGACATGTCCACCCAGGGCGGCGAGGTGCGCCTGCCCTCGCTTCCGCTGCGCCCGATCGCCTCCGCCGACGTCGCGGCCGCCGTCGCCGACGCGGCGCAGGGCGCGCCCTCGAACGGCGTGCGCGACGTCGCGGGCCCCGAGGTCCACCGGCTCGACCGGCTCGGCGAGATCACCCTCGCGGCCAAGCCCGACGGCCGCTCCGTCGTCACCGACGAGGGCGCCGGACTGTTCGCGGGCTTCCCCGACGTGCTCACCGGCGACGGCACGGCGCACACCGCCGCCACCCGCTACGAGGACTGGCTCGCCCGGCACTGACCGGCACCGGCGGATGCCGCCCCCGCGCTACGGCCTGCCGGTGCGCGCGCGGACCGACCGCTCGTACGCCCGCAGCTTGTCGGGCGCCAGGACCCAGTACAGCCCGTCGATCCCGTCGGGCCCCACCGTGACGCTCACCAGGGCGACGGCGGCGCCGTCCTGGACGAGGAGCAGGCTGGGGCGGCCGTTGGCCTCGACCAGGGCGTACTCGGCCCCGGGGAAGAACTTCTTGGCGAAGGCGCTGATCCGCGCCACGCGTCCGGCCCCCACGACCTCAAGGCGCGCCACGCCCCGCATGCCGTTGCCGTCCGCGTAGGCGACCACGTCGGCCGACAGGACGTCCTCCAGGGCGGCGACGTCCCCGTCGCGCGCGGCGGCGACGAAGGCTTCGAGGAGCCGCCGGTGCTGGGCCGCGTCGACGGGTGCGCGGCGCCCGGCGGCCAGGTGCTTGCGGGCCCGGCTGACGACCTGCCGCGCGTTGTCCTGGCTCAGCCCCAGCATGTCCGCGATCTCGTCGTACGCGTAGCCGAACGCCTCCCGCAGCACATAGGCCGCCCGCTCCACGGGGTTCAGGCTCTGCAGGACCAGCAGCACGGCGAGCTCGACGGCCTCGCCGCGCTCCGCGCCGACCTGCGGGTCCACGCTGGTGTCCACGGGCTCCGGCAGCCACGGCCCCACATACGCCTCGCGGCGCACTCGTGCCGACTGGGCCACGTTGATCGCCAGGTGCGTGGTGACCTTCGCGAGGAACGCCCCCGGCGCGACGACCGTGTCCCGGTCGGTGCCCTGCCAGCGCACCCACGCGTCCTGGACCACGTCCTCGGCCTCGCTCACGCTGCCCAGGACGCGGTAGGCGATGCCGAAGAGCCGGGGCCGCAGCCGCTGGAACGCGTCCGCCGCCTCCGCCAGCGCGTCGTCGGGGAGTGCCCGGCGCTCGTCCATCGTGCCTCCGCAGGTGTCGACCGCCATCCCCCTCGGACGGGCCCCTTACGGCACCGGGGCGGTCCGCTCACCGCGATCCTACGGTGATCACGCGGGCGGGTCCGGGGGCCTGTTGTGTATTGGCCACGTATCAGGAAGCGCTTGATCGCCCATCGGATCCGGGCCCCTGTCGCGCTGAGGCGTCCGTACGGAGGCGGCCCGGCACAGGCCGTCCACCGCCGCCCGGAACACGTCCTCGCCCGAGAGGCCGCGGGGCCCATGGCCGACCTGTTGAACGTGGTGTACGGGATGCCGGCCATCGGCGTCGTCATCTGCGCGCTCGGCATCGTGAACACCCTGGCCATATCGGTCACCGAACGCACCCGCGAGATCGGCGCGCCGCGTGCCCTCGGCATGGACCGCGCGGGAATCCGGCGGATGATCCGCGTCGAGGCGGTCACCGTCGCCGCGTTCGGCACCGCGCGCGGCCTCGCGGCCGGCCTGTTCGGCACCTGGGCGGTCGGCTCACTGGCCAACGGGGCGCTGGAGCAGTACTCCCTGCGGCTGCCCTGGGGGACGCCGTCCCGGACCGCAGGGCGGCCGCCCCCAGCCCCCTGGAGGCCGTAGCGGAGGCTTGAAATCCGCTACGGCCCGCGGGCGGGGCGCACCCCCGCCCGCGGGCCGCTCACCCGGTGAGTGTCAGATGCGGCTATCCTCGACGGCCGGCACCCGCGGGGTGGTGTTCACGTCCGCCGAGCGCGGGGCGCGCTGGGAACTCTTCGCGGCCGGGGACGGCTTGGTGCCGCAGAAGGCCGGTTCGAGGGTGTTCGTCAGGCCCTGCGTCACCGCGCTGTTGTTGGACGCGTTGGCGAAGACCACGACCGTGCGGTCGCCCTCGCGGGAGGAGAAGGACTGCGTCTGGTAGCCCTGGACGATGCCGCCGTGGCCGTAGACCTTGCCGCAGGACAGGGCGATCTCGCGCAGGCCGAGGCCGTAGCTGACCTTCGCCGTCGGCGTCGGCAGCACGGTCGTCATCTCGCCCCGCGACTTGTCGGAGATCAGCTCGCCGGAGTCGCCGGAGAGGAGCGCGGTGAGGAAGCGGTCCATGTCGGCGGCCGAGGAGATGACGGCGCCCGCGCTGCCCACCCAGGAGCCGTTCTGCTTCGTGGAGTCGAGCAGCGGCTTGGAGCGGTCGTCGTTCGTCAGGTAGCCGGTGACGTGCGCCCCGGAGATGGTCTTCTTCGGGACGACGTAGGAGGTCTTCTTCAGGCCCAGCGGCTTGATGATCTCCTTGCGCAGCACGTTCGCGTACGTGTCGCCGGTGAGGTGCTCGATCGCCAGGCCCAGCACGACGTAGTTGGTGTTCGAGTACGAGTACTTCGTGCCCGGCGTGCTCTGCGGGCCGTGCTTGACCGAGCGCGCCACGAGGTCGGCGGGCTTGTACACGGTGTTGCGGATGCGCTTCTCGAACGCGTCGGTGGTCTCCTCGCCCGGCTGCTCGAGGAGGTCGTTGGTGTGGTCGTAGATGCCGGAGCGGTGCTGCATCACCTGGCGGACGGTCATGTTCCAGTCGGCGGGCAGGGTGCCGGCCGGGAGGTACTCGCGCACCGGCTTGTCCAGGTCGATGCGGCCCTGGTCGGCCAGGCGCAGCACGAGGGCGGCGGTGAACATCTTGGTGTTGCTGCCCACCCGGAAGCGCCACTCGCCGTTCATGGGAGTGCCGTCGAGGTTCGCCTTGCCGACGGCGACGGTCCGGTCGACGCCCGGGGTGTCGTGGTCCCGGATCACCGCGAACGCGCCGGGCGCGCCCGCCGCGACGGTGCGCTCGAGAGCGGCCTGGACCCCCGCCGCGTCCGGCACCGGCTCCGCGGCCCGGTCGGTGGCCGACGCCTGGGCCGTGCCCACCGCCGCCAGCATGACACCGGTCACGGCCACCGTGGCCGTCCGTACGAACCCGCTTCTCACCATGGGAATTCCCCCAGCCTGCCTGCGTCTCGAAATGGTCGGGGCCCGCAGGAGCCCACATGTGATCGAGATCGTATAGGGCGGAGGGAGCGGGACGTTTCTGACGCGTCGTGAGGCCGGTGTCCGTTGGCGCGGCGTTCAGCCGGGTGCGGCCCCGCGGCCGCGAAAAGGCCTCCTCACCGCACGGGTGAGGAGGCCTTCCCGCGTGCCCGTCAGCCTTCCTGCAGGCGCGAGCGCAGCAGTTTCTTGCCGAGCTCGGCGCCCTTGCGGCTGTCGGCCTGCGCCTTGCGGAACAACTCCGCGACCTCGGTGTCCTTGGCGCGCTCCGCGTCCCGGACGTACGCCTCGAGCCGCAGGGCGTTGCTCAGGCACGCCTCGACGTACCAGAGCAGGTTGTAGTCCTTGTCCCGCGTGCCGGTGACGTCACCGGTCTCGGTGCCGCTGGTCATGCCGGTCCTCCCTCATGTCGTGTACTGAGCCCGTACGCGCAGCTGGGAGACCGCCGGGTACCCGGGGAGCCCTGGTGTACACGGCCTCGTGCGGGAGGTTCAGCGGGCCGGGGCCGGGCGGTAGCGCACGTCCACGGCGGCCGAGGGGGCGTCGCCGCCGAGCAGTTCGAGGCGTACGGGGGCGCCGCCGGGGTTGTCGAACAGGCGGATCCCGTCGCCGAGCAGCACCGGCGCGACGTGCAGGGCGATCTCGTCGATCAGGCCGCGCTGGAGCAGCTGCCGGCCGATCGAGGCGGAGAGGACCTCCAGGTTCTTGCCCCCGGCGGCTTCGAGGCCGACGCGGACGGCTTCGGCGACGTCGCAGCACAGGAACGTGACGCCGTCGGCGGGCTTCGCGTCCTCCGGATGGTTCGTGAGGACGAACACCGGTCCCCGCCAGCGGCCGCCGTAGATGCCGCCGGCGTCGGGGAAGGCGTCCCAGCCGTCCCTGCCGCCGAGGACGGCGCCCGTCGTCCCGGCGTACTCGTCGACGAGGCCGGGGCGGAACGCGGTCCCCTCCATCCAGTCCACGGTGTGGTCGGGCCCCGCCACGAACCCGTCGAGGGACATCGTGAAGTGCCACAGCACCTTCCCCGCGGCGGCCTGCCGCTCCGTGCCCGTCGGCGATGACGTACCAGGGGTCCCGGCACTCCGCGGCGTCTGCGCGCTCGACATGATCGATTCCTCTCTGCAACGGCCCGTGCTTCTCTGGACCCGGCTCGCCCCCGAAACTCATCGCCGGACTCGCACGGGTTTTCCGCGCGTCGCCCGGACAGGTGGTCCCCCGGCCTCCCCTAAGCGCTTTCGAGGCCGCTCCGCTCTACGCAGTGTCGGGGTCTCCCGGCGGGTCGGGAAGAGCGGAGAGGAGAACACCACCGTGCTCACAGTGTGGGGGTGGGTGTACCTGGGCGCCGGGGCGAGCGCCGCGGTCGGGATCGTGGCGCGGGCCTACGCGTACCGGGTCCGCGAGCGGGTGCGGCGTGACACGATGACGGCCATGCTGCACGGTCTCGCACGCGGCGGCGGCTCCGCCGAGGTGACCGAACAGGACGGCGTCTCCTGGGCCGTCACGGTCCACGACGAGGAGCAGCGGTGAATGCCCGGTCAGCCGGGGCGGCCCGTCGGCGCCGCGTTCGACGCCCTGTACAGGGACCTCCGGCCGAGGCTGCTCGGCAAGGCCGCCCTGGTGTGCGGGGGCATGCCCGCGCTGGCGCACGACGCCGTCCAGGAAGCCTTCTACCAGTGCTGGCGCCGCATGAACGACCCGGACGCGGAGCCGGTGCGCGCGTGGGACGCCTGGCTCACCACCACGGTGGTCCGCGAGGCGATCGGCCTGTCCCGCCGTCACTCGGGCAGCATCCCTCTTGACGACGTCGACCGCCCCGCTCGCGCCCCCGAGCCGGCCGCGCTCATGGATGTGAAGGAGGGCTACCTCAAGGTGTGCCGGGCGATCGCGCGCCTGCCGCTGCGGCAGCGCGAAGCCGTGGCGCTGCGCCATCTCGCGGGCCTGCCCACGGCCGAGATCGCCCGGACGATGGGCATCGAGAAGTCGACCGTACGCGCCCTCCTGAGCCAGGCGCGGCGCACGCTCGCGCCGCTGTCGCAGGAGCTGCGGCGCATGGGTCTGCTTGACGGGGAGCGAGGTGGGGAGCAGTGACGCACCGCCAGAACCTTCGCCTCGCCGAACTGCCCGCCGTGCCCACGACACCGGACGAGCTGTGGCGCGCGTACAAGGCGACGGATGAGCGGCTCCTGCGTGACCAACTGATCCACTACTACATGCCGTTGGTGCGGTACGTGGCGGACCGCGTGAGCGTCGGCGCGCCCGTCCCAGCGGACCAGGCGGACCTCGTCTCCGCGGGGATGTGGGGACTCTTCGACGCGGTCCGGGGGTTCACCCTCGACCGGGGGGTCAGGTTCGAGACGTACGCGGTCCTGCGCATCCGCCGGGCGATGATCGACGAGCTGCGGACACTGCGCCGGTGGTCGCCCGCGGGCGACGCGTCGCTGGAGGAGCTCCTTGACTCCGGCGCCGAGGAACACGACCTGCTGGGTGCCGTGGCCGACGACTCCGGCGCGGCCGCCGAGGACCGCGAGCTGCTCCGGCTGCTCGCGCACGCTGTCCACGCGCTGCCGGAGCGCGAGAAGACCGTCGTCACGCTGTTCTTCTACGAAGGGCTGACGCGGGCCGAGATCGCGGGCGTGCTCGGCCTGACGGCACAGGGCGTCGACCGCCTCCACGCCGAGGCCCTCACCCAGCTGCGGGCAGCGCTCGCGGCTCCGGGCGAGGACCCTTTCGACGCGGGCGGCGACCTGGTGCGGGACATGCTCCACGAGACCGAGCAGGCCCTCTCCCGGACGGTGACCCAGACGGACACCGATGACGCGCTGGCGGCGCTGTGGCGGCGGATCGGCTCCGACGGCCAGCTGTGAGCGGGGACGTACTCAGGGGGAGGGGGCGAAGAGGCGGACCGGGGCGGCGGAGGCGGACGTACTCCTCGATGCATCAATTCCGCCGCCGTACGCCCCAGACGTTCCGGCGCACGGCATCCGCGCAGGTCGTCCGGGGCCCGGCAGGCGCGTCGGCGGCTGCCGGGCGAGGGGGCCGTCGCGCAGACGGGGCGGGGATGCATCAACTCCGGCGCGGGCCCGCATCCGGTGCCACCATGCTGCGCAACGGGCGTACGCCGTCGCCCGGTCGGGCCCCGCACCTTTGGTGTCGCGGGGCCCAGGAACATCAGCACTCCGAGATCCAGAGGAAGTTCATGGACAAGTCGCGTCGACGCCTGCCGTGTGTCGTTCCCACGCCCCCGGCCCGGCCCACCGGCGAGCAGACCGTCATCGTCGTCGTGGTCCTCGTCCTCGGGGCCGCGCTCGCCCTCGCCGGACTGCCCGTCGTCGTGATCGCCGAAGCGCTGACGGCCGCGGGCCTGGTCGCCGCCCAGCTGGCCCGGCGCGCCCCGCTCGCGCCGGCCGAGCGGTGACAGGGGCGGCCGTGGGACGCCCGGAGCGGCCGGTGGCCACCGCCAACGCGTGCCTGGAGGAGCTGGCCCAGTGGCTGCGGGCCCAGCGGCACGCCGCGGGCCTGACCCACCGGGAGCTGGCGGGACGCTCCGCGCACGCCTTCTCCGACACCACGTTCTCGCGGGCCACCACCGGGACCCGGATCCCCCGCCTCCCGGTGGTGGAGGCGTACGCGCGGGCCTGCGGAGCCTCGGTCACCCACGCCCGGAGGCTGTGGCGCGCGGCCCGCTACGCCGAGCACCGGCACCGGAACCCGGGCGCGCGCGTGCCGCGTCCTGACCGCGTGTACAACAAGGGCGAGCTGATCCACGCCCTGCAACAGCTCTACTACAAGGCCGGGGCGATGCCCATGGACGAGATGGAGCACCGCGCGGGGGACCACGGCGAACTGCCGCACAGCACGGTGCGGCGCATGCTGGCGGGCACGTCCATGTTCGACCTCCAGCAGCTCTACGCGTTCCTGCACGTGTGCGACGTGACGGGCAGCGCGTGGGAACAGTGGTGCCAGGCCTGGAAGCGCGCCAAGCGCCGCTGCGAGGTGCTGCACGCGGCCGACCGAGCCCTCCGGACGCGCGCCGACGGCCACCCCGGCCCGCGCGACCGGGCCCGGCCCGCCGGAGCGCCGCGACGGTCGGCGGGGGCGCCGCGCGCGTTCCCTCCGGTGGCACTCGCCATGCCGCTGTTCCGGTCCGCGCCGGTGCCCGCGGCGGCCCGGCCGTCGCCGCGCCCGTTCGCCGGGTCTACGTGAGCCGCCGCCCGGCGGCGTCCTCCGGGGCGGGCCCGGTGACCCGCTTCTCGAACCAGTGGTGGGCGTACGGCTCGTCGTTGAAGGCGGCGACCTCGTCGAAGCCGTAGGCGCGGTACAGGCCGATCGCCGTCGTCAGGGCCTTGTTGGTGTCCAGGCGCAACCGGTCGTGGCCGTGCCGCGCGGCACGGTCCTCCAGCTCGGCCAGGAACCGGCGGGCGAGGCCGAGGCCGCGCACCCGGGGCTCCACCCACATGCGTTTGATCTCCGCGGGCGCGTCGGCGGGCAGCTTCAGACCGGCGCAGCCCACGGGCTCGCCGTGCAGCCGCGCGACGAGGAACACACCGTGGGGCGGCCGGAGTTCCCCCGCGTCGGGCAGCAGGCTGAGCGCCGGGTCGAAGCCCGTCTCGAAGCTCTCCCGCATCTCGGCGAAGTACGACGTCAGACAGGAGCGGGCGTCCGGGTGGCCGGGGTCGACGGCGTCGAGCGTGACGGTCGCGGCGGTGAGCAGACGCTCCACCTCGGCCATCGCGGCGACGAGCCTGCCGCGCTGCGCGGAGTTGAGCGGTTCCAGGAGGGTCCCGGCCAGGGTGTCGCTGTGCCGCTCCAGCAGGGCGCGCTCCGCGCGTCCCGCGGCGGTCAGCCGGGCGGTGCGGACCCGCCGGTCGCGCGGGTTCGGCCGCACGGCCACGAGCCCGTCGGCCGTGAGGGCGCGAAGCAGCCGGCTCATGTACCCGGAGTCGAGCCCGAGCCGTTCCCGCAGCCGCCGTACGTCCCGCCCGGCGTCGTCCGCACCGATCTCCCACAGCAGCCGGGCCTCCCCGATGGGCCGGTCGAGGCCCAAGTAGTGGTCGTGGAGCACGCCCACGCGTTCGGTGACGGTGCGGTTGAAGCGGCGTACTTGGGCGATCTGCGCGTCGTCAGCCATTCTCTGACTTTAGTCAGGGGCATCGGGCTTCGGCGGAGGAACGGCGAGGTTCGCAGGCGCGGCGTGGTGCGGCGCGGTGGGGCACGGTCGGGCCGTCCCGGCGGCGCATGAGAGCCTCGGCGCCATGACGATCACGTACGAATGGCGCGGTGACTTCGACAACGCGGCCGTCAACGCGCTGCACGCGCAGGGCTTCGGCCACCCGGTCCTGTACATCGACTGGCTCGGCCAGGTGCGCCGCCACAGCCTCGGCTGGGTCTGCGCGCGCGACGGCGGCGACCTGGCGGGCTTCGTGAACGTGGCGTGGGACGGCGGCGTGCACGCCTTCGTCCTGGACACGGTCGTCGCCACGGGGCGGCGGCGCTCCGGGGTCGGTGCGGGGCTCGTCGCCGAGGCCGCGCGGCGCGCCCGGGCGGCCGGGTGCGAGTGGCTGCACGTCGACTTCGACGACGGGCTGGCGCCGTTCTACTTCGACGCCTGCGGGTTCCGGCCCACGCCCGCGGGGCTCATCGCCCTGTGAGGTCCCGCGCGGCCCGGGTCTTCGGGCCGTGCGGGACGGCGTGGCACTCCGAGCGCGCCCGGGGGCCGTACCGTCTCTGGGTGTCACGACGTGCCGAACCACCTGTCGGCGGCCCGCTCGAACCCTTCGAGGTCCGCGGGGCCGAAGTCGCGCGCGCCCGCCCAGGCGATGACGCCGTCCGGCCGGACGAGGACGGCGTCCAGTCCGAGGTCGTTCCGCGCGGCCCCGGCCGCGTACCGCAGTCGGCCCCGCCTGCCCGCCGTCGCGGCACGCAGACGGCGGCCGGCGCTGAAGTCGAGCGCGACGCCCTGTCCGTCCCGCAGCAACTCGCCGAGGCGGGTGCCGTTCTCGAGACGGAACTCCGGGGCGTTGCGGCCGACCAGCGGCTGCTCGCTGCCGAGGTCGTAGCGGATCGACGTCCCCGACACCCGCTCGAACACCTGGGTCGTGCCGTCACGGGTCGCGAGCAGGTCGCGCAGCACCTCCCGGAGCGCCCAGCCGTGCGGGTCCGGCCTCATCACCGCGGCCTGGGCGCGCGTCCAGTCGAGCACCCGGGCGCCGACCGGATGCCGTTCGCGGGTGTAGGTGTCGAGGAGCCCGTCCGGCGCGTGGCCGCGCACGGTCGCCGCGAGCTTCCAGCCCAGGTTCACGGCGTCGCCGATGCCGAGGTTGAGCCCCTGGCCACCGGTGGGGGAGTGGATGTGCGCGGAGTCCCCCGCGAGCAGGACGCGCCCGCGCCGGTACGTCGTCGCCTGCATCGCCCGGTCGGTGAACGTCGAGGCGCGATGGACGGCGCCCAGCGTCACACCGGTGCCGGACACGCGCCGCAGCACCGTCTGGAGGTGCTCGGCGGTCGGCTGCCGGGTCCGGTCGTACGCGCCGCCGTCGCAGTCCATTACGCCGATGTGCTCGGGGGACAAGCGGAGGTACATGCCCTGCGGCGTCAGATGGATCCCCATGGCCAGCTCGTCGGGGTCGCTGACATCGGCGAGCATGACGTAGCCGGTGAACTGCGGTTCGGTGCCCACGAACGCGAAGCCCGCGCGGCCGCGCACCGCGCTGCGCCCGCCGTCGCAGCCGACGAGCCAGCGCGCTTCGTACCCCTGCTCGCCGGTGTGCGCGACCACGCTCCCGTCGTCCTGTACGACGTCCTCGACCGTGACGCCCCGTCTGATCTCCACACCGAGCTCGTCCGCCCGCTCGGCCAGCACCCTCTCGACCGCTTCGAGGTGCGTGAACAGGCCGTCCGCCGCGGGGCCGGGGAGCCGGAACGGCAGGGCGGCGAGGTCGACCACGGCCGGATCGAGCACCATGCCGGCGAAGTGGCCCACGCCACGGGGAGGTGACGGCTCGTCAGCGTCAGCGTCGGCGTCAGCGTCGGCGTCCTGGCCGACGGCGTCGGGGGCGCCCGACGCCGCCAGCAAGGGGAGCAGCATGCCGCGGCGGTGGAACGCCTCGGCCGACCCGGGGGACAGGCCCCGCATCCCGAGCGGGTACGCCCGCCCCGGCGAGCCCGGCTCCGGCTCCCGTTCGAGGACGAGGACGGAGCAGCCCGCGAGGCCCAGTTCGCAGGCCAGGAAGAGGCCGACCGGGCCCGCGCCCACGATCACCACGTCGTGCATGACGAAACTCCTCTGTCCGAAGCCGGTTTCGGGGACGCGCCAAGGCTCTTGAGGGCCCTTCACACGGGGCACACGCGGTGCTGACGAGCGGGCGCGGGGGCGCGGCCCTGACGTGAGGAACCGCCCGCTTGTGTGTGAGGATCGGAGGATGAACGGGGGGACGCGGCTTCGTGTCACGACGGACGCGCGGGTCCGTGCCGCGAGCGGCACGCGGCTGCGTGTCACGCTGCTCGGCGCCTTCCAGGTGCGCCGCGGCGACGCGGTCCTGCCCGTGCCGGGCGCCCGGTCGCGGGCCCTGGTCGCACGACTCGCCCTCGCGGGCGGCCACGCGGTCGGGGCGAGCGCCCTCATCGAGGCGATCTGGGCCGAGGATCCGCCGTCCGGTCCGGGCCACGCCCTGCAGGCCCTCGTGTCGCGGCTGCGCCGGACCCTCGGCTCGGCCGGTGCCGTCACCCAGCTCGCGGGCGGCTACCACCTGGCCGTGGACGCGGCCGACGTGGACGCGCTGCGCTTCGAACAGCTCGCCGGCGCGGGCCGCGACCGGCTGCGCGCCGGTGACCTGTCTGGCGCGGCGGGCCTGCTCGGCGAGGCCGTGGCGCTGTGGGGCGACCGCCCCGGCACCGAACCCGCGGCCGTCGCCGCGGTGGCGCCCGCCGTCGCGGTCCGGCTTGCCCACGCCTCGGTCGAGGCCGTCACCGACCTCGCCGACGCCGAACTGGCCCTCGGCCGGGCCGAGGCGGCCGCCGCCCGCCTCGCCGCGCTGCTCGCCGAACACCCCGTCCACGAGCGCGCCGCCGCGCTCCTGATGGACGCGCTCGCCGCCCAGGGGCGCCAGGCCGACGCCCTGGCCCTGTACGAGCGGGTCCGCGAGAGCCTGGCCGACGCCCTCGGCACCGAGCCGGGCGCCGCGTTGAGCGCACGCCACCTGTCGCTGCTGCGCGCCGAGCGGCCCGCCCCCGACGCCACCCGGATCAGGAGCGGCAACCTGCCCGCGCCGCTGACCAGCTTCATCGGCCGCGACGACGACCTGGCCCGGATCGACGCCCTGCTCGCCACCGGGCGCCTGGTGACCGTGGTCGGTCCCGGCGGCGCGGGCAAGACGCGCCTGGCGGTCGAGGCCGCCCGCCGCCACCGGCACGCCCACCCCGACGGCGTGTGGCTGATCGACCTCGCCTCCGTCACCGAGCCCGCCAAGGTCGGCGCGGCCCTGCTGGCCGCCATCGGGCTGCGCGGCTCGGCGCTGTTCGCGGCCGCGGCCGGGCTGCGCGGCCACCGGGCCGACGAACTCGACGTACTGGTCGACCAGTTGGACGGCCGCGAGAGCCTGCTCGTGGTGGACAACTGCGAGCACCTGATCGACGCCGTGGCGCACCTGGTCACGGCGCTGCTGACCCGCTGTGCCGCGCTGCGGGTCCTGGCCACGAGCCGCGCACCCCTGGCGGTCGACGGCGAGGCGCTGGTCCCGCTCGGCCCGCTCGCCCTGCCCGGGCCGCACGCGGAGGCCGAACAGGCCCGCCGGGCGCCGTCGGTGCGCCTGTTCACCGAGCGGGCGGCGGCCGTGCGGCCCGGGTTCGACGTCCACGAGGACAACCTCGACGACGTGCTGCGCGTCGTCCGCAGCCTGGACGGCCTGCCGCTCGCCCTCGAACTGGCCGCGGCCCGGCTGCGCACGCTGTCGCTGACCGGCCTGGCCGCCGGGCTCTCCGACCGGTTCCGGCTGCTCACCACCGGCAGTCGGACCGCGCTGCCCCGGCACCGCACGCTGCGCGCGGTCATCGCCTGGAGCTGGGACCTGCTCGGCCCCGACGCCCGCGCGGTCGCGGAGCGCGTCTCGGTCCTGCCCGGCGGCGTCACCCCGGCCTCGGCGGCGGCGGTCTGCGCGGGCACCCCGGTGCCCGCCGCCGAGGTCCCGGAGCTGCTCGCCGCCCTGGTCGACCGGTCGTTGCTGCACCTGGCGCCGGACACCGGCCGGTACCGGATGCTGGAGACCCTCCGCGAGTACGGCCAGGAGCGGCTGGCCGAGCAGGGCGTGCTGACCGGCGTGCGCGACCTCGCCGCGCGCTACTTCGCCGCGTGGACCGCCCACCAGGACCCGCTGCTCCGCGGCCCCGTGCAACTCGACGCGCTGCACGAGCTGCACGCCGAGTACGCCAACGTGCTCGCCGCCCTGCGCCACCTCTGCGCCACCGGCGACGCCGCGAGCGCCCTCACGCTCGCGCTGGACCTGAGCTGGTACTGGCAGATGCTCGGGCGGCACGCCGACGCGGCCTACTGGCTGGCCGAGGCGGTCGCCCTGCCGGTCGAGCGGCCGGACGTGCGGTGCGAAGTCGCCGAAGGGCTGCTGGTGCTCAACACCCTCGTCCCCCGGGGCGGAGAGCGGGTCGGCCACTGGCCCGATGAGCGGCGCGCGGAACTGCGGGCGCTCGTCGGCCGCCTGCTGAGCCGCCCCGAGCGCCTGAGCCGACCGGACCTGCCGGGCCTCTGCGGCGTCCTGACCGTGGTCGGCCTCGCCCCGCTCGTCGGGACCGAGGTGCCTGCCACGCTCCTCGCGGAGCTGACCGCCGCGCCCGACGCCTGGACGGCCGGGACGGCCCGTCTGCTGCGGGCCCATCTCGCCGAGAACGACGGCCGCTTCGAGGAAGTGGGCGGCGACGTGCGGGCCGCCCTGGAGTGCTTCACCCGGGCGGGCGACCGCTGGGGCCTGGCCAGGGCGCTGCCCCTGCGCGCCCTGACGCGGCAGTACGACGGTGACCTCAGCGGCGCCGTGGCCGACCTGAACGAGGCCAAACGGCTGGCCGACGCGTTCGGTTCGCTCAGCCTCACCGACGAGGTGTACGTCGACCTGCGCCTGATCGACCTGTACGTGCGGCTCGGTGAGGCCGCGCGGGCGGCTGAGACGATCGCCGTGGCCCGGGAGCGCGTGCTGCGCTCCGCGCTGCCCGGGACGGCCGTGCTGCTCGACGCGTGGGAAGCCGCTCTGTCGATAGGCACCGGAGCGCTGCCCCGACCGCGCGACCTGGCCGAGTCGATCGCCGCCGCCCGCACCGAGCGGGCCCTGTTCGACTGTGACCACGGCCAGGCGGTGCTCGGTGCCCTGCGGGGCGCGCTGTGCCTCGCGCTCGGCGACGGCCCGGGCGCCGAAGAGGCACTGGGCCGGGCGTACGCCATGGCGGTCAGCAGCCGGGACATGCCGGTCGTGGCGATCGTGGCGGTGACCGTGGCGGGCCTCGCCGCGCTGCGCGGGCGCTTCGACGAGGCCGCCGTCCTGCTCGGCGCGGCCGCCCGGCTGCGCGGCGCGCACGACCCCACCGACCCCCAGGTCGGCGCGGTGAGCGGCCGCGGCCGGGCGGAGCTCGGAGCCGAGCGCTTCGCCGAGGCGTACGAGAGCGGCTGGCGCCTGGACAGGGCCGCGGCCCTGGCCCGGGTCGATCCGGCGAGGGTGCCCCGGGACGCGTGAGGGCCTCCAGGGACGGCGTGTGCCACGGCCGTGGTCGCTCACCGGCCGCCGATCGCCCGCAGTGACGGCGCCACGTGCCGCAGCCGTGGCACGAGGAGGACGGCGGCCAGGCCCAGGTAGACGTAGGTGAGGACGAGGCGGGCGCTCTCCGCGGGAAGCAGGAACTGGGCGGCGAAGAGGCCGAACAGCGTGGCCGCCTCCCAGAGCCGGAAGCGCAGGTCCAGCAGGATGACGACGGCGAGCACCGTCTGCGCGGCCGTCAGCGCGACCTCGTCCACCTGGCGCCCCACGAGCGGCATCCCGAAGCCGCCGCCGCCGACGAGATACGCCACGGGCAGCAGCCCGACGAGCAGCGTCCACTGGTTGACCTTGCTGGAGAGCAGCGCCCCGAGCCCGTCGTCCGCCCGCAGCCGCCAGGCGAAGACGACCGCGACGATCAGCTCGGGCGCCTCGGTGGCGAGCGGCGCGACCCACTGCACCAGCAGGAACCGGTCGACGCCCAGGGAACCGCCCGCCGAGATCAGCGAGGTCGCGAAGGGCTCGGCGGCGGCGAAGACGACCGCGGCCGCCGCCGTGAACAGCGCCGTGGTCGTCAGCCTGCGCCGGCGCCGGGGGAGCCGGGCGAGCCGCGCGGGCACGCCCGTGAACTCCTCTTCCTCACCGGGGCCCGAGCGGGCGACGCGCCACAGGTAGAAGCCGTACCAGGGGATGATGAGCAGCGGCACGTACCAGGCGATCTGCCGCGTCAGGGGCAGGACGAACGCGAACACGGCGGCCACGGCGAGGAAGCCGATGTCCACGCGCCGGTGCGCGCCGAGCGTGGTGCTCGCGACGGCCGGGCGGGCCCCGCTCCTGCGGGCGGCCAGATAGCCCGCGAGGGCGACCAGGGGCCAGCCCACGCCGATCAGGAGCCGGTTGGCGCCGGTCATGTTCGCCGCCGCGTACGCCGCGTTGGCGGGGTCGCTGCCGCCGGTGTACGCGAAGTACAGGTCCACGGCGTACTCCGGCAGGACGGCGATGAAGGCGAGGAGCGCCAGGGCGAGCGCGCCGGAGATGTCGGCGCGCGCGGTCTCCGCGGCCCACATCAGGAGCACGGCGGCGGCGAGCACGCCCAGGCCGAAGACCAGCATGCCCACGGCGGGGCCGGGCTCGGCCCCGCCGAGCCGCAGCACGACGGCCGGGGCCGCGGCGAGGGCGGCCAGCAGGAGGCGGCCGCGCACGGCGGGTGCCCGGGGCGGGGCGGAGGGAGTGGGCGAGGTCAGGGTCATCGCGGCCTCCGTGGGCGATGCCAGGGGGAAGGCGTTCGGCCGTCCTCCCGTTGCGGGGCCGGAGGGCTTTCCGGCACCCCTCCACACTCGCTGCGCCCCACCCGGAACACGAGGTATCTTCGGGAGCAGTCATGGTCAAAAACGGACAACCGTCTGCGGCGCCGATCAGCGACATCAGCTATCGCAACCCGCACTGCCCGGCCCTCGGCATCGACGTGCGGACCCTCGCCGAGGAGCGCGAGCACGCCCCTGACCAGGGCAGCGGCGGGCCGCAGCGCCTTGACTTCCACCTGCTCGTCCTGGTCACGCGCGGGCACGGCACTCACATGGTCGATTTCGTCGGCCACGACTGCCGCCCCGGCACCCTGCTGTGGATCAGGCCCGGTCAGGTCCACGCCTACGCCCGTGAGCCGGGGCTCGGCGCCCGCCTCGTGCTGTTCACGCCCGACTTCCCGCCGCCCCTGCGGATCGGACCCCTCCTCGACGACCCTTTCGCGCCCGCGCACTGGCGCGCGCGAGGCCCCGACCTCAGGGACCTCACGCGCCTCACCGACCTGCTGGGCACCGCCCACGACGCGTACGAGACGGGGCCGCGCGGCCTCGGCACCGATCTGCTGCGCCACACCCTGGCGGCGCTGCTCCTGCGGATCGCGCTGCTCCCGGAGCCGGAGGGCGAGCCCGCCCCGGTCGGCCCCGGCGAACTGTTCGGCCGGTTCCGTACGGCCGTGGAGGAGGGCTTCGCCGCCGAACGCTCGGTGGCGGTGTACGCCGACCGGCTCGCCACCACCCCCAAGACCCTCACACGGGCCTGCCTCGCCGCGACCGGACGGCCCGCGAAGGCCGTCATCGACGCGCGCGTGGCCCTTGAGGCCAAGCGGCTCCTGGTCCACACCGACCTGAGCGCCGCCGCGATCGGGCGCCGCCTGGGCTTCGACGAGGCGGCGAACTTCGGGAAGTTCTTCCGGCGGACGACGGGGTGGACGCCGGGGGACTTCCGGACGGCACCCCCGGGCGGGGCGGTGCGCGGCGGCTAGGCCCCTCCGCGGAACCGCTCAGACGACAGCGCCGTCGCCGTCCGTGTGTGTCCCCACGGCGTGTGCCCCCACGGTCACCACGATCTTGCCCACCTGTCGGCCCGCCTCCATGTAGCGGTGCGCGTCGGCGATCTCCTCCAGGGGGAAGGTGCGGTCGACCACGGGCTCGAACGCGCCGGTGGCGAGGCCGGAGGCGACGAACGCCTCGGCGCGGCGCAGCCGTTCGGGCACGGTGGTCACCTCGTGCAGGGTGTAGGTGCGGATGTTCAGCGCGGGCATGCCGAGGTCGAAGCCGGGATACGGGGTGACCTCGCCGCTCAGCGCCCCGTACAGGAAGAGCGTGCCACCGGGGGCGACGGCCTTCGCCAGGTCCACCACGCCCGGACCGGCGACGGCGTCGAAGACGAACTCGGCGCCCCGGCCGCCCGTCAGCGCGCGCACCCGCTCGACGACGTCCTCCTCCTCGGTGACGACGACAGCCGCGGCACCCGCCTTGAGCAGTGCCTCCTTCTTGGCGCCGGTGCGGGTGGTGGCGATGGGCACGGCTCCCACCCTGCGGGCAGTCCGGATCGCGGCGAGGCCCACGCTGCTGGAGGCCGCGGTCAGGACGACCGTGTCCCCGGCGCGCATCCCCCCGACCTCCACCAGAGCCCCGTACGCCGTCAGATAGGGCATCCAGACCGCCGCGCCCGCGACCGCGTCGAGGCCCTCGGGGCGGTGCAGCAGCGCGGCCGCCGGGACGAGCGCGCGCTCGGCGTAGTCGTTCATCGAGAAGGCGGGCACCACGCTGACCGCGTCGCCGGTCCGAAAGCCCGTCACCCCGGCGCCGACGGCCTCGACCACTCCCGCCGCCTCCGCGCCGAGCCGTGCGGGGAACTCCCTGGCCGTCTCGATGTAGTGGCCGCCGCGGAACAGCACCTCGGCGCGGTTGAGCCCGATCGCGTCCACGCGGATCAGCACCTCACCGGCGCCGGGCGCACCGACCGCCACGTCCTCGATCCGCAGCACATCAGCCCCGCCGTACTCGTGGAACCGCACCGTCCTGGCCATCACGCGCCGTCCTTCCCCCAGTTGGGGCACCGCGCCGTGCGGCACCGTGGATCACCCAAGCCGAAAGTACGACGACTGTCAAACTTCGATGGTCGTCGTACTACGTGAACGCCCTCCGCTGCCCCCGCCCCCCGGCTAGCATCGTCGCCGACGGCGCCGATCGGCAGGTGGGAGCGGGGGATGCGGGGCGGCATGCGCTATCGGGCCGAGCGGATCGCGCTGGCCGTGATGGCCGGGGCGGGCATCGTGGTGGTGCTCGCCGATCTGCTGGGCTGGCTGGACAAGTTGGCGCCGGGGAGCACCCTGCCCAAGGTCACCCTGCTCATCCTGAGCACCGTCACGCTCTTCCTGCTCCTGGAGTTCGACCGGCTCAAGGTGCTCGACGACGTGCACGCGCAGCTGTCCAAGCTCGACATCGACGCCCTCGCGCAGGAGTTGAGGCAGCGGCACTACGCCGGTGTGGTGCGGGTGCACGAGCGGTTCCCCGACGACCGGTTCGCCACGCTCGTGGACGGCGCGACGCGCGAGGTGACCATCCTGCAGACGTGGATACCGAACCTCGACGAGTTCGACCGCGGGCTGCGCAAGGCCATCGTGGAGCGCCAGGTGCGGGTGCGCGTCCTGCTCCTGCACCCGTCGTCGCCGGTGGCCGGGTTGCGCAGCGAGGCCCTGCGCACGGTGCGGGACCCCGCCCGCGACGGAGACGTCAGGGCCAACATCGAGCAGTGCCTGTCCACCCTCGCCTCCCTGGTGCACGACGCGGGCGACGAGGACCGCGCCCGCCTCGAAGTGCGCGTGTACAACTCCCTGCCGTCCGTCGCCGTCTACAAAGCCGACGAGCACTACCTGGTGAGCTCGTTCCTGCACGGACGGCTCGCGATCCGCTCCACCCAGATGGAGATCGAGGGCTGCGCCACCGTGATGGGCAGGGAGGTGCAGCGGGAGGTGGACACGCTCTGGAGCATCGGCTGCGCCGTGGACATGAGCGACTGGCGCGGATCCGTCGGAAGGATCAACCTGTGACCCGGGAAGAGAGAGCACGGCCATGCAGCGACAGAACGGATCGGACCGACGTGACGGACGTGCCGGGGCGGCGGCCGTGACCGGCGTGCTCGGCGCGCCGGGCGCCGCGGGCGGGCTCGACCGCCTCGACGCCTTCGAGGACGCCCTGGTCGAGCGGTTCGACCGGCACCCGGTGCTCGCGAACATCGCGCTCCTTCCGGACGACGCCTTCGCCGAGGTCCTGCTGCAACGCCGCTTCGTGTCCCTCGCCTTCACCCCGTGCTACGACCTGGCCATCGACCTCCTCAGCGACGAGGTGAGCCTGCGGATCGCCCGGGTCATCCTGCGCGAGGAGTACCCCGACAGCCACGGCCACACCCGCTCGCACCGCGAGGACATGACCGAGGACCTGCGCCAACTGGGCATCCCGCAGCGGAGAATCGTCACGTCGAAGCCCTCCGCGACGACCCGCAAGGTCATCCTCGACTCCCTCGACATGATCGCCGAGGCGGGCGCCGAGCCGGACGCCGACGTGCGGATGCTGACGCTCCTGCGCTTCTGGGGCGAGATCCTGGTGTCCGTCGAGTACGGACGCCTGTGGGAACGCATGGGGCCCCTGCTCACCCGGGACGGCGAGAACCGCTCGCGCTTCTACTACCCGCACCACTCGCACGACGCGAAGGCCAACCCGCTCGCCCGGGTCTCCCTGCTCTCCACCACCCACGCCGACCGCCTCGGCCGCCGCCTGAGCGAACTGCTCGCCCGCGAGCCCTCGGCCGACGGCTTCCAGGAGATGGAGGAGCGCTCCCTGCGGCTCAAGACGGACTTCTACGACCAGTTCCTGCCCGCCCTCGGGGGGACCGGCGCCTGACGCGGCACGGCCGGGGCCGCGAGCGGGAACCCCGGGTCCGGAGCCGTGACGTACGCGAACACCGCCTCCGCGTACGGCAGCTGATCCGTCGAGCCGAGCGTGATCTCGCCCCTGCCGACCGCCGCGGTGAAGTTGCGCCGGAAGTCCGGGCCGTCGAGGCACAAGTCGTCGAGGACGGCCCGGGAGAGTGTGATCGTCGCCTGCGGGGTGCCCGCGAGGCGGTCCCTGCCCGGCACGTGGATCAGTACGCCGTGGCGCAGCGTGGTGGTGCACTCCTGCTCGGGGGCGCCGGTGACGCGCCACCGCAGGACGAGGGGGGAGCGCTGTTCGTCGGCGGCCCGGGGGCCGTCGAGGCGGCGGGCCAGCGCGGCGAAGTACTGTTCGACGCTGAGGCTCCCGATGAGGTCGGCGGTGGCCGGGCGGGCGTACTGCCGCACGCCGACGGCGAGTTCGCGGGCGCCGCTGAGGCAGAGGTTGCGCCACGTGCCGCTCTCCGCGCCGTAGCCCAGCTGGCTGAGCGCCTTGGTCTGGAGCCGTCTGGCCGGGCCGCTCCGCTCGGGGCAGCCGAAGATGACGTGGTTGAGCAGCTCGGCGGCCCAGCGCGGATCGCCCTGTTGATAGGCCTTGCGTGCCGCGCTCACCACGGCGTCGGGCCCGCCGATCACCTCCACGTACCGGCGGCCCGCCTCGGCCTGCGGATACGTCCACAGGTGCGCCGGGTTGCCGTCGAACCAGCCCAGGTAGTGCTGGTGGACGGCCTTCGCGTCCTGGCCGACCGGGCCGTGGCGGCCGCGCGTGTACCAGTGGTCCGCGAGGACGGCGGGCAGCCGCAGCTCCTCGGCGATCTCCGGGCCGTTCCTGCCCCCGTTGATCAGCCGTAGCGTCTGGTCGTTCAGGTACGCGTACACGTCGCGCTGGACGCTCAGGAACTCGGTGATCCTCTCCCGGCCCCACAGCGGCCAGTGGTGCGAGGCGAAGGCGACCTCCGTGTGCCCCGCGAAGCTCTGCACGGCCTCGGTGAGGCGGCGCGACCAGGTGTGGGCGTCGCGCACCCGCCCGCCGGGCCGGGCGTGCGCCGCGCTGTCCGCCATGCACAGGGCCTTGAACTGCGGGAAGTAGAGGTTCATGGCCGCCGGTTCGGTGGCGCCCCGGTCCCGCTGGATGACGATCCGGACGCCGCCCACGACCTGCCGGTACAGGCCCGGCCGCCAGGGGATGACGTCCTCGCCCGACCACTGCTCGCGCGGCACGGGCCCGTGGTCGGCGTCGCCCACGCTGACGGTGGGCGGGATCAGCGTCACCTCACCGGTGGAGACGGTCAGGCCGAGTCCCGAACCGGCCTGACCGTACGGGTTCTTGTCGAGCCCGGCGGCGTACGTGTACGTGGCGCGGCGCGCCACGGCCGGGCCCGCGCCCAGCTGCTCCCCGGTCACGTGCTCCAGGAAGCCGTCGGGAGCGATGACCGGGATGTCGGGCACCTCCCCGCCGCGCTCGTGGAAGAGGCCGCGCACGCCGCCGAAGTGGTCGACGTCGCTGTGGGTGTAGAGGACGCCGACGACGGGCTTCCGGCTGCCCGTGGTGTCGCGGTAGAGCTTGAGGGCGTGCTGCGCGGTCTCGTAGCTGGCCAGCGGGTCGAGCACGACGATGCCCGCGTCGCCCTCGACGATCGTCATGTTCGAGAGGTCGTAGCCGCGCACCTGGTAGAGGGCGTGCTCGGGCGTGCGCGTCACCAGGAAGAGACCGGCGATGGCGGCGAGTTGGCCCCGGCGCCACACGTGCGCGTTGACCGAGGGCGGGGGCGTGTCGCTGCGGTGCAGGAACGCGGAGCCGGCGAAGTCCCACACCGGCGCGCCGCCGGGGGTGCGGGCCGGGACGGCGGGCAGGGGCGGGATCGCCAGATGGCCGCGCGTGGCGTCCTCGAAGTCGTCCGCGTCCTGCCGGACGCCCTGTGCGCGGTTCGCTTCCGCGACGGACGAGGACACCTCGACGGGCTGGGGCATGCGGCTGCCTCCTCGGGGTTGGGGGTGAGGGCGTGGCGCGCGTACGGACGTCGGCGCGGGGCGCGCCCCGTAGGCGAAGGACGCTAGTCAGATTCCTGAACGGTGAGCAAGGGGTTGATCGCTGAGCGTGAGCGAGCGGCGGTGACTCTGGCTGGAAGGCGCCCCGCCGGGCCGGTCGGGCGGGGCGTGCCGCCGCGCCCCGGGATCCGCCGGGCGCAAGGCGCGGGCGCGGGCTTCCCGGCGGACCGCGGGCCCGCCCCTGGCCGGTGCGAGGCGGGCCGGAAAGGGAAGGCTTTCCGTTTGCCATCCTAGGGGTCCTAGGTTAAAACTAGGATCCCTAGGAAAGCGGGAGGGCGCATGGTGCGGGCCGGGCTCACGGCGGAGTCGGTGACGAGGGCGGGCGCGGAGCTCGCGGACGAGGTCGGCCTCGACCGCGTGACGATGTCGCAGGTCGCGCGGCGGCTCGGGGTGAAGGACGCGAGCCTGTACGGGCACGTCCGCGGCCTGGAGGACCTGCGCGGCCGCATCGCGCTCCTCGCGGCGGACGAGAAGACCCTCCGCATCGCGGAGGCGACCGTGGGACGGTCCGGCAAGGACGCCCTGGTCGCGTTCGCCAACGCCTGGCGGGAGTACGCCCACGCGCACCCGGGCCGCTACACGGCGACGCAGACCCCGATCCCCATCGACCCCGAACTGGCCGCCCGGGCCGCGGGACCGCGCCGCGCCGTCGAGCTGACGTACGGCATGCTGCGCGGCTACGGCCTGGCCGAGCCCGATCTGACCGACGCGGTCCGCGTGCTGCGCAGCACCTTCCACGGCTTCGTCGCCCTGGAGGCCGCGGGCGCCTTCGCGCACGAGCGGTCGCCGCAGCGGACCTGGGAGCGCGCCCTCGACGCCCTGCACACCCTCCTGGAGCACTGGCCCCCGTCCCGAGAAGGAGACCCCCGATGACCGGACCGACCACCGGCAGCCTGCGCGTGCCCGGCGCGACCCTGCACTACGAAGTGCGCGGCCGGGGCCCGCTCCTGCTGCTCATCCCCGGCGGGTCGGGCGGCGCGGCCGCCTTCGACGGCGTCGCGGACGACCTGGCCGCCGACCACACCGTCGCCACCTACGACCCGCGCGGCCTGTCCCGCAGCCCGCTGGACGACCCCGGCGCCGCGCAGCACGTGGCCGAGCACGCCGACGACGCGTACCGGCTCCTCGAACGCCTTTCGCCCGCCGGGCCCGCCCGGGTCTTCGGCGCCAGCTCGGGGGCGATCGCGGCCCTGCACCTGCTCGGCACCCACCCCGAGCGCGTTGAACGCCTCGTGGCGCACGAGCCGCCGCTGGTGGAGCTCCTGCCCGACGCGGCCGAGCACCGCGCCCTCGTCGCCCGCGTACAGGAGACCTTCCACGCGGAGGGGCTGAGGGCGGCCATGACCGTGTTCGCCGCCGGGCTCACGCGGGGCGCCACCGCCGCGCGGGAGGCCGCGCCCCAGGCGCCGCCCGCACTGCCGCCCCGGGCGGCGGCGCGGGCCGAACGGACGATGGCCGACCTGCCGTACTTCGTCACGCGCGTCGTGCCGCCGTTCATGTCCCACACCCCGGACGTCGACCGGCTGCGCGCGCTGGCGGACCGCCTCGTGCTCGCGGGCGGCCAGGACTCGCACGGCGAACTGCCCCACCGCGCGACCGCCCGCCTGGCCGAGCGCCTGGGCACCGGCCTGCTGAGCTTCCCCGGCGGGCACACGGGCCTGACCACGCACCCCCGCGCGTTCGGCGAAGCCCTGCGCAAGGCGTTCCACGGCTAGCCCGCGGAGGCTGTGAAATCCGTCGGAAGAACTTCGCGGGGGGATGTCGAGAACCCGTGTGCGGCTCCGTCCCAGGAGCGGAACACGGCCACAATGGGCCGTACCTCACCAAGGAGCTCACGATGGCGAAGTACCTGCTGCTCAAGCACTACCGGGGCGCCCCGGCGTCGGTCAACGACGTGCCCATGGACCAGTGGGAGCCGGACGAGGTCACCGCCCACGTGCGGTACATGAACGACTTCGCCGCCCGCCTGGAGAAGACCGGTGAGTTCGTCGACAGCCAGGCGCTCTCCCCGCAGGGCACGTTCGTCCGCTACGACGGCGAGGGCCGCCCGCCGGTCACCGACGGCCCGTTCGCGGAGACGAAGGACCTGATCGCCGGGTGGATGATGATCGACGTGGAAACGTACGACCGGGCGGTCGAACTGGCCGGTGAGCTGTCCGCCGCTCCGGGCGCGGGCGGCGAGCCGATCCACGAGTGGCTGGAGCTGCGCCCCGTCTACGGCGAGCACTGCCCGACCGCCGAGTGAACGAGTCGCTGCTGCGCGACCTCGTGCCCGAGGTGATCGGTGTCCTCGTCCGCCGCGGGGCCGACTTCGCGGCGGCCGAGGACGCCGTGCAGGAGGCCCTGGTCGAGGCCGTGCGGGGGTGGCCGGCCGGGGAGCCGCGGGACCCCAAGGGCTGGCTGGTCACGGTGGCCTGGCGCAAGTTCCTCGACGCCGTGCGCGCCGACACCTCGCGGCGGCGGCGCGAGGAGCGCGTCGAGGCCGAGCCCGCGCCCGGACCGGGCGCGGGGGTGGACGACACGCTCCAGCTGTACTTCCTGTGCGCGCACCCGTCCCTGACCCCGGCCTCGGCCGTCGCGCTCACGCTGCGCGCGGTCGGCGGCCTCACCACCCGGCAGATCGCCCGGGCGTACCTGGTGCCCGAGGCGACCATGGCCCAGCGCATCAGCAGGGCCAAACGGACCGTCTCCGGCGTCCGTCTCGACAGGCCCGGCGACGTCGCCACGGTGCTGCGCGTGCTCTACCTGGTCTTCAACGAGGGCTACTCCGGCGACGTCGACCTCGCCGCCGAGGCGATCCGGCTCACGCGCCAACTGGCGGCCAGGACCCACCACGAGGAGGTCGCGGGCCTGCTGGCGCTCATGCTGCTCCACCACGCCCGGCGCGCGGCGCGGACCGGCCCCGACGGCAGCCTCGTACCGCTCGCCGAGCAGGACCGCGGCCGGTGGGACACCTCGCTCATCGCCGAGGGCATCGCCATCCTCCAGGAGGCCCTCGCCCGCGACCGCCTGGGCGAGTTCCAGGCCCAGGCGGCCATCGCCGCGCTGCACGCCGACGCCCGGGCCGCCGAGGAGACCGACTGGGTGCAGATCGTCGAGTGGTACGACGAACTGGTGCGCCTCACCGACAGTCCCGTGGTCCGCCTCAACCGGGCCGTCGCGGTGGGCGAGGCCGACGGCCCGCGGGCGGGCCTCGCCGCCCTGGCGGAGCTCGACCCCGCCCTGCCCCGGCACACCGCCGTCGCGGCGTATCTGCACGAGCGCGACGGCGACCCGGTGACCGCCGCACGGCTCTACGCCGAAGCCGCCCGCTCGGCCCCCACCCTGCCCGAACGCGACCACCTCACGCGCCAGGCGGCCCGGCTCAACTCGCGGCTGCGCGGCTGACACCGCGCGCCCCCGGCGAATTTCGGTTGACGCGCCCGGCCCCGGAGCGTTCGGATGTCCTGCGCGTCCGCACGCCCCCGCGCACGTTGAGGAACCCGCCTCGGAAGGGCATCCATGAGCTCTGGCACCCCGCGCGTCGACGCGTCTCTCGTACGACGGCTGATCGCCGCGCACTTCCCGCAGTGGGTGGGCCTCGCCGTCGAGGCGGTGGACTCGGCCGGTACGTCGAACGTCATGTACCGGCTCGGCGAGGACCTGGTGGTGCGGCTGCCGCGCGAGTCGGGGTCCGCCGACGAGGTCGCCAAGGAGGACGTGTGGCTGCCGAGGCTCGCGCCGTCGCTCCCCGTGCCGGTGCCCGTGCGGCTGGGGGAGGGGATACCGGCCGAGGGGTACCCCTGGCGCTGGGCCGTCTACCGCTGGATCGAGGGCGAGAACCCGGTCGTCGGCCGGATCGCCGAACCGGGCGCGCTCGCCACCGCCCTGGCGGAGTTCGTCCTGGCGCTGCGGGGCGTCGACCCCGCGGGCGGGCCGCCCTCGTACCGCGGCGGGTCCCTGAAGGACCGGGACGCGGAGACCCGCGACGCCCTCGCGGACCTGCACGGGGTCATCGACACGGCCGCGGCGGCCGCCGCGTGGGAGACGGCCCTGCGCGCCCCCGAGCGGTCAGGCCCGCCGGTGTGGATCCACGCGGACCTGCAACCGGGGAACCTGCTGCTCCACCGGGGGCGGCTGAGCGCCGTCATCGACTTCGAGTGCCTGGGCCTCGGCGATCCCGCCGTCGACCTCATCGTGGCGTGGTACGTCCTGCCCGCCGAGGTGCGCGACGCCTTCCGGGCCGCGCTGCCGCCGGACGACGCCGCCTGGGCGCGGGGCCGCGGCTGGGCCCTGTCGATCGCCCTGATGGAGCTGAGCTACTACCGGGACAGGAACCGGCGGATGGCGACGGTGGCGCGCCACGTCGTCGCCGAGGTCCTCGCGGACGCGGCGCGCACGGCCTGAGGCGGGTCACGTCCCCTTCGGCAGCAGGCTGTCCAGCTCGGCCGCGAAGAACAGGGCCGGGTCGAAGCCCATGCCGGTGAAGTGCCCGGCGAGTTCGAGCGACAGGACGCCGTGCAGCCGGGACCAGAAGGACAGGGCGCGGTGCAGGACCGCGGGCGGGGCGGGGTGGTCCCCGGCCCAGGCCCGGTGGTCCTCCAGGTGCGCGCGGAACGGCGTCGCGGAGCCGTCCGGGGCGAGGGCCGCGCCGGCGTCGAGCAGGGTCGCCATGATCTCGGAGGCGATGCCGGTGATGTCCTCCGGCGCGTGGTAGCCGGGCACGGGCGTGCCGTAGACGAGGAAGTACCGCTGGGGATCCGCCAGGGCCCACCCGCGCAGGGCGTGGGCGAGTCCGGCGAGGTCGGCACCGTCGGCGGCGGCCGCGCGGACGGTGTCGGCGAGGCTGCGGTACGCGTCCCGGACCAGCTCCGTGATGAGCTCGTCGCGGCTGGCGAAGTAGCGGTACAGCGCGGGTCCGCTCATGCCCATCTGCTTGGCGATCGCGTTGAGGGAGAGCGCGGTGGCCCCCGCCGTGGCGATCTGCTCCCAGGCGTGCTCCTTGACCTCCGCGCGCACCTGGGCGCGGTAGCGCTCCCTGGGAGTCTTCGTCCCTGCTTCCGGCTCTGCCTTCGCCATGGCCTGCACCCTCCGCGCCCTACGGCTATATCTTCGCGATTTAGTTAGAAGCTATCACGCAGCCTGTTGACCCCTCACTCCCCTCTGAGTTACAACATCTAACGAACACGCTGACATCTATCTCAGTGTGGGGCGCGCGGTGCGGCCGCGCGCCGCCGTGCTCCAGCAGACGAGGGGAACCCCATGACCACCACAGTCGCCGCACGCCGCGCCCCGGCCCGCCCCACCCGCCGAGTCCCCCGCTCCGTGACCGTCTCCGCCTGGGCGGTGCCCGTCATGGTGATCGGTCAGTTCGCGCTCGTCTCGGGCCTCCCGGTCGCGGTCGCACTGGTCGGCGCGGTCCGCCGCGTCCGCGAACCGGCGGCACGCCGGGCCGCCACCGTGCTCGCCGTCACCTACCTCGTCCCGCTCGTCGTCTGGCTGACGCGCCCCGACGCCGCGGAGAGCCTGTCCAAGGACATGCACCCCGTCTTCGCCGCCCTGATGGTCACGGCGTCCGCCGCCCTCATCGCCACGCTGCGCCGGGCGCGGCGCCGGGGCGGTCGAGGAGGCCATAGGGCCTTCCTATAGCGCCTGTTGGCATTTCGTCTTTGCTCCTCGCTCCTTTCCGTACGTACGGTGAAACCGCTCGACGAGGCGCCCCCTACCGCGCATTCTCCGCGGGGGCACGCGCCGCGTACGTCGTTATTTCTTCCGTCGAGCGTTCCATGCCGACATTGCGGGGAGAGGATCGGTCGACCATGACCACTATGGAGAACACGGCGGGACCGGGAACGTGGGAACTCGTAGGGAAGCGTGCCCTGGTGACGGGCGGGTCCCGTGGCATCGGGGCGGCCGTGGTGCGGCAGCTCCTTGACGCGGGCGCCCAGGTGCTCACGACGGCCAGGTCGGCGGCGGACACGGTGCCCGAGGGAGCCGTGTTCGTGGAGGCCGACGTGCGCACACGGGCCGGTGCCGAAGCGCTCGCCGCGGCCGCGCGGGAGGCCCTCGGCGGGGTGGACATGCTCGTCCACAACGCGGGCGGGGCGGGGCCGCACCGGGGCGCCCTCGCCATCCCCGACGAAGAGTGGCAGGACGCGCTCGACCTGAACTTCCTGGCCTCGGTGCGCCTGGACGCGCTGCTGGCGCCGGAGATGCGGGAGCGGCGCTCCGGGGCGATCGTGCACGTCTCCTCGGCCGCGGTCCCCACGGTGGCGCCGCCGTTCCTGCACTACACGGCGGCGAAGGCGGCGCTGGAGAACTACAGCAGGGGCCTGGCCCAGGAGTTGGCCCCGTTCGGCGTCCGCGTCAACACGGTGTCGCCCGGCCGGACCGCCACCCCCGGCGGCGAGCGCACCCGGGAGCAGTGGGCGCACTTGTCGGAGGGGCCGGGCCAGGACCTCACCGCCCCGCCGCTGGGGCGCGACGGCGAGCCCGACGACATCGCCGACGCGGTGCTGTTCCTCCTCTCCGCCCGGGCGAGCTGGCTGACCGGGAGCAGCCTCGTCGTGGACGGCGGCGAATTCCCCAGGGGCTGACACGGCGGGAATTCCGAAACGCCGACCCGAAGAGCAGAGCTGGAGATCCGGCCGGAATGATCTACCGGAATAGCGGAGGTGGTCGCATTTCCGCCACGGCCATCGCACTTGAATCGCCCCTCCCCTTACGCATACAGAGAGGACACACGTCATGGAATTGACGGGAAAGGTCGCGCTGGTCACCGGAGGCACTTCCGGTATCGGCCTTGCGGCGGCCCGGTCGCTGGCCCGTGCGGGTGCCGACGTGGTCATCACCGGCCGCGACGCCCGGCGCGGCAAGAACGCGGCGCACGCCGCGCAGGAGGACGGGGCGGTCCGGTTCGTCCCCGCCGACGTGGCCGACCTGGACTCGGTGGCGGAACTGGCGCGCCGGAGCGGTCCGGTGGACATCCTCGTCAACAACGCGGGCGTCTTCCCCACCTCGCTCACCGTCGAGCAGAGCGTGGCGGACTACGAGCGGGTCTTCGACACCCATGTGCGCGGTGCCTACTTCCTGGTCGCCGCGCTCGTGCCGCACATGCGCGAAAGGGGCGGGGGCAGCATCGTCAACGTCACCTCGCTCGCCGCGCACAAGGCGATCCCCGGCGCCTCGGTCTACAGCGCCTCCAAGGCCGCGCTGGACTCGCTGACCCGCACCTGGGCGGCGGAGTTCGCCGAGGGCGGCGTACGGGTCAACAGCGTCGCCCCGGGCCCGACCCGCACCGAAGGCGTCCTCGCCGCATGGGGCGAGGAGGGCAACGAGGGCGTGGCCAAGGAGCTGGGGCTCCAGCGCACGGCCGCGTCCCAGGAGATCGCCGAGGCGATCTGCTTCCTCGCCTCGCCCCGGGCGAGCTACATCACCGGCACCACGCTCCACGTCGACGCCGGAGGCACCGTCTTCTGAGCGGGAGGGGGCGGAGGCGCGTGCCACGGGAACTCCGCGACCACCAGGGCCTGTCCGCAGGTCGTGCCGGACGGGCCCTGGCGCGGGGGAGGGCTCAGCGCTTCAGCGTGAAGGTGAAGTCGCTGGAGTGCTTGCCGCTCAGCCGGACCGCCGAGACGAGCTTCCCCTCCGCTACGAGCCGTTCGACCTCGGCCCGCGAGAGGCCGCAGCCCTCGGCGATCAGGCGTGCCGGACGGACGGGGATCCGGGCCGCGAAGCGGACCGAGACGTCCAGTACCTCGCGGTCCAGGTGATCCGATCCGCCGGTGTCCAGACGCCAGGCCCCGTCCCAGTCGAGGGCGACGCGGTTGCGGCGCCGCAGGACCGGGTCCTGGAGCAGTTCGGCTGCCAGGGAAGGGTCGTTGTCGTGCATCCGGCCAAGGAGTCCGGGGTGGATGGAGCGCACGTTCGTCCGCTCCAGGACGGTGAGTTTCGCCGTGTCCCCGCAGGCGGTGCAGAGCACGAGGAGCCAGGCGTCGAGGAGCTTGTGGTGGGCGTTGACACGGAACTTGCCGTTCGCCCGGAAGCGGCCGGACGCGCACGCGGCGCAGCGGCGGAGGACGGTCGGCAGGCAGGTGGGCATGACCACCCAGCTAGTGAGCACAGAAGTACACCGGTTCCAGTGAGAAGTCCGCAGCAAAAAGGAGCGCGGCACGCAGGCGCGACGCGCGACAGATCAGCTCTCGGGAGGTCTCACACGGTGTACAACGGCACGTCCTTGCCCAGGCGACTCGGTTCGCCAGCACGGTAGGGCAGGACGGCGGCGCCGCTCCACCGGTTTTCCGGGTGTCTCACCGGCGGGCCGCGTCCGGCCGGGCCGGGACGGCGAGCCCGGTGGGGGAGGCGGTGCGGGGCGCCCGTGCCTGGCAGGCGTGCGTACGACGCTGCCGGCGCCCGGCACCGCGTCCCGGCTGGCTCTGCCCACTGTCCCGGGCTCCGGGGCGTCCCGGCATCCGTGACCTGCCACGATCCGTATACGTACGCGGCGCGTGCGGGCGCGGGCCACGCCGCCCCCGCGGCGGCCGTGGGGGCGGCCGCGTACGTACGTATGCCGGTGGATCAGTCCTCCAGCGCCGCCCGGACGTCGGCGCGCGAGGTGAGGTCCAGCTTGGCGAGGATGCGCTCGACGTGGGTGTCGGCGGTGCGCTTGGAGATGACCAGGCGTTCGGCGATCTCCCGGTTGGACAGGCCCCGCGCGACGAGCGCGGCGACCTCGCGCTCGCGGGGGGTGAGGGCGTCGGCCGCGTGGCCCCGGCGGGCACCGGGCAGGGACCGCGCCGACGCGGGCACGTCGAGGTCGGCCCGCACCGCCGCGAGGACCTCCGTGCCCGTGAGCCGCGCCCCGAGCCCGTGCCAGCGCGCGAACACCGCCTCGCCCAGGGCGCCGCGCACGGCCCGCTGCACCGCCTCCTGCTCGTCCAGGAGCGAGGGCAGCATGGCCACCGGATCCCCGGTCAGCCGCCGCGCGCTCTCCGCGTACCCCAGCAGCCAGGCGGCGCGGGCGTACCGTTCCTGCTGGGCGGAGTGCCCGGCGAGCCCCAGACAGCACAGCGCGGCGACCAGCACGTCCCCGACCTCGCTCACGGCGTCGAGGGCCCGGCGCAGCGGTGGGGCGCTCTCGTCGTGCCGCCCGGCGAGCCACAGGACGACGCCCTGCACCATCAGCGTCGAGGCGTAGAGCTGCCGGTCCCCGGTGTCCTCGAGGTGGGCGAGCCCGGTCGCGCACAGCTCCAGGGCGCCGTCGACGTCGCCGAGGACGGCCCGCAGGAGGGCGCCCTCGTAGTGGACCACGCCGATGCCGAGCAGGTCCCCGGCCTCCACGATCCGCCGCCGCCCCCGCTCCAGCTCGGCCAGGCCCTCGTCGACCTCGCCGCACAGCGCGCGCATGGCCCCCAGATACGGCTCGGTGAACAGCACCACGCGCGGCTCGCCGCAGCGCACCGCCACCTCACGCGCCTCCTCGAACAGGCCCGGCGCCGCCATGAGGTCGCCGCTCCACACGGCGAGCACCCCGGAGAGGAACAGGCCCCAGGCCCGCTCCGCACGCTCCTCGGGCACCAGGTCGAGCCCCTTGTCGATCCAGTACCGCCCCTCCGAGAGCGTCCCCACCGCACGCCAGAACGGCGCCAACTGCGCCGCGAGCCACAGCCCTTGCGGGGCGCGCTCCGGGGTGGCGAACGCGTGCCCCAGGGCCGCCCGCAGATCGGCGACCGCCTCCCGCGCCTCCCGGTACAGCGCGGCCTGCGCCGGGGTCAGGAGTTCGTCCCACAGCCGCTGCCCCAGCTCCTGGTAGTGCGCGAAGTGCCGCTCCCGCACGCTCACCGCGTCGTCCGCGTGCCCCTTGCCGTCGGGGTCGTCGAGCCGTTCCCCGCCGTACGCGCGGATCGTGTCGAGGAGGCGGTAGCGGCCCGTGCTTCCGCCCAGGTGCTGCACCACCGACTTGTCGACGAGCCCGACGAGCGCCTCCAGGACGTCCCGGGCCCCCAGGCCGCCGCCCGCGCACACCCGCTCCGCCGTCGCCAGCTCGAAGGGGCCGGCGAACACCGAGAGGCGCGCCCACAGCAGCCGCTCCGCGGGCGCGCACAGCTCGTACGACCAGTCGATCGCCGTACGCAGCGTCTGGTGCCGGGCCAGCTCCGTGCGGCGCCCGCCGGTGAGCACCCCGAAGCGCTGGTCGAGGCGCGCGACGAGCTGGGCGAGCGGCACGGCCCGCAGTCGTACGGCGGCCAGTTCGAGGGCGAGGGGAATGCCGTCGAGGCGCTCCACGAGCGCCCCCACCTGCGCCCGGTTGCTGTCGTGGACGGTGAAGTCCGGTACGACGGCGGCCGCGCGCTGCGCGAACAGCTCCAGGGCGTCGTCGGCCGGGAGCGGCGCGAGCGGCAGACACCGCTCGCCGGGCACGTCCAGCGGCTGCCTGCTGGTGGCGAGGACCGCCACGCCCGCGGCCTCCCGCAGCAGGACGTCACAGAGCAGCGCGCACGCGTCCACGAGGTGCTCGCAGGTGTCGAGGACGAGCAGCAGACGGCGCGCCCGCAGATGCGCCACCACCGCGTCCAGCGGCTCCATCCCCGGCTGTTCGGGCAGGTCGAGCACGGCGGCCAGGGTCGCGGGCACGAGCTCGGGGTCGCGCAGGCCGGACAGCTCCGCGAGCCACACTCCGTCGGGGAAGTCCTCCGTGACCGCGGCGGCCACGCGCAGCGCCGTGCGGCTCTTGCCGACGCCGCCGGGACCCACCAGGGTGACCAGCGGAGCCCGCGCGAACGCCTCCTGGACCCGGGCGAGGTCGTCGGACCGCCCGACGAAACCCGTCCGCTCCACGGGCAGTTGCCCGCCGCGTCGCTGCGTGAAGCCGAATCCCATCCGCGGCCGACCTTCCCGTCGAGGTGGCGGCAGGCCTCTTGGACCGGCCTTCCACTCGCCTCCCACGGTCCCACCCCTGTGACGTGGTCCGCAGGGCATAGCGGCGCGTCGGGGGTGATCGAGTTGAGTTCGAGGGCCTCACGTTCGAGGGATCCCGGTTCGGGCGCCCCTCAGCGCGCGGTCCCGATGAGCGAGCGGGCCGTGGGCGCGAGCCGCAACTGCTGCGCAGGCGCGGTCTGTTCCCGCTCGACGCCCGGCAGGATCTCGTCGCGCACCAGCCGGTCGGCCCGTACGGCGGCACGGTGGCGTCGGCAGGCGTCCTCGTCCGCGTACGACGTGAGGACGACGACGGCGTTCTCGCCGGTGCGCACCGGAAGGCGCGAGAAGGTGTTGGGCGCCGTCTCGGTGGTGAGGGCGGCCAGGGGAGCGGGCCCCGTGGCCGCCAGGGCGGGAAGGAGTCCGCCGCGGATCAGCTCGACGCCCGTGTCGCGCCCCGGCGGGAAGGACCAGACGGTGGCGGACACGAAGCGGTCCGGCGCGGCCGCGTCACGACCGGGCCGGGCCTCCGGGCGCGGCGCGAGGCCGCTCCCGTCCGCCAGGGGGCGCAGCAGCAGGACGTCGTCGGAATCGACCATGGTGCTGTTCGCCCGCGGCCCGTGCTCGGCCCAGACGGGACCCCCGTAGAACGACGTCAGCGCCCGGTGGCGCGTCGCCATGTCGCGGAACCCGCGCAGCCACACGAAGCGGTCGGGGGCGTCCAGATCGCGGAACTGGCCGAGGACGGCCATCCCGGTGTCCTCCTGGGGCTCGACCAGCTCCCGGTCGAACAGGGCGATGAGTTCGTCGCGGCGGCCGGGGCGGAGCGTGTACTGACGGAGTTCGATCACCGAGGGGCGGTCGGCGGGACCGGCGGGCGGGGTGGTGCGCGGCATGGAGGGCTCCTGGCAGACCGGAGGAAAGGGGACAGGGGGTGTCGCGGACCGACGTTAAGGGGGCCGTGTGCCAGGGGCTGTCAGTGTTTCGCGGGAGGATGCCCGCATGTCTGCCGGTCGACTGCTTTCGGTGCTCCTGTTGCTGCAGTCCCGCGGCCGCATGTCCGCGCGCGGGATCGCCGACGAGCTGGGCGTGTCCGTGCGCACCGCCTACCGCGACCTGGCGCGGCTCCAGGACGCCGGTGTCCCGGTGTACGCGGAGCCGGGCCGCGCGGGCGGCTACCAGCTGCTCGACGGCTACCGCACCCGGCTCACCGGCATGAGCGAGGGCGAGGCCCGGGCCCTGTTCTTCGCCGGACTCCCCGGCCCCGCCGCCGACCTGGGCCTGGGCGACGAGGTGGCGGCGGCACGGCTCAAGCTGCTGGCGGCGCTGCCCGAGGGGCCGCGCGCGGAGGCGGAGCGGACCGCGGCGGTCTTCCACGTGGACGCCCCCAGCTGGTACCGGGAGGCCGAGGAGACGCCGTACCTGCCGCTGTTCGTCGACGCGGTGCTCACCCGGCGCGCGGTGGACGTGCGCTACCGCCGCTGGCGCGCGCCGCAGGAGGTGCGGCGCCGGCTGCGCCCCTACGGACTCGTGCTCAAGTCCGGCGTCTGGTACCTGGTGGCCGCCCTCACCGAGAGCCGCGTCGCGACCTACCGGGTCACCCAAGTCCTGGACGCCGTACCGGCCGACGAGCGGTTCGAGCGGCCGGACGGCTTCGACCTCGGCGCCTACTGGGCCGCCTACGTCGAGGACTTCGAGCAGCGGCGCCACACCGGCACGGCCACCGTACGGCTGTCCCCGCGAGGGCGCCGCCGGCTGCCGGACAACGCGCCGCCGGAGGTCGTGCGGGCGGTCGAGGCCACCGCGACGCCGGTCGGCGACGACGGCTGGGTGGAGGCGGTCGTCCCGATCGAGAGCGTCGAGCACGCCCGCGGCGAACTCCTGCGCCTCGGCACCGACGTGGAGGCCGTCGCCCCGGCGGCGCTGCGCGAGGCGATGGCGGCGACGGTGGGCGCGCTCGCCCGGACGTACGAGGTCGGCTGAACCGGAGTCGCGATGCGGTACTAGAGCTGGCGCAGGTGGTCCCGCAGGGAGCGGGCGACCTGGGCCATGAGGGCGTCGGCGCCGGGCTGGGCGGAGGCCGGGACCAGGGACTCGGTGAGGGCGGCGACGGCGAAGGCCTGGCCGTCGGCGTGCTCGACCACGCCGACCTCGTGGCGGAGGTTGAGGAGGGTGCCGGTCTTCGACGACCAGGTCGTCGCGTCGGAGCTGAAGTCGGGGGTGAGCCGGTGCCGGATCAGGTTGTTGCCCATGAGCTCGCGCACGCGCCCGGCCACCTCGGGGTGGATCGCCGACGGCGTCCACAGGGCCTGGAGCAGGTCGACGTAGGCGCGGGCGCTGCCGGTGTTGGCGCGGGTGGTGTCGAGCTGCGGAAGACGGTGCCCGCGGCCGCTGGTGCCCGCGTCGATGGCCAGGGCGTGGGCGAGGTGGGCCTGCGCGGCGGCGAAGCGCTCCGTGGGGGTGTCGGACAGCTCGCGCGTGTCGTGCCGGACGGCGAAGCCGCGCAGGCCGAGGTCGTCGAGGACGGCGGCGACCCGGGCGGGCGGGGTGAGGTCGAACAGCGCGTCGGCGGCCGACCCGTCGCTCACGGACGTGCTCAGGTACAGCAGGTCGTCGATCGCGATGCGGGCGGGGTGACGGAAGCGGCTCACACCGGTCGGGCCGGGCGTGGTGATCCGGCCGGGCCGCACGTCGAGCGCCGTCGCCCCGTCGAGCTCGCCGCGCCGGATGCGCTCCGCCGTCGCGAGGGCGAGCGGGATCTTGACCAGGGAGGCGGCGGGGAGCTGGGTGTCGGGTTCGAGGCCGAGCTCGTCACCGGTGTGCAGGTCCCGTACGAGGAAGCAGCCGTGCAGGCCGCCGTCGCTCAGCTCTTGGCGCAGCTCGCGCAGGAGCGCCTCGGGGTTCACGTGGTCTTCCCTTCCGGGGTGCGGGGACGGGTCCCTTCCGGGGTGCGGGGGCGGATCCCCCCATTGATCGTCTGGATCTCCGGTGCGGTCGCCTGGCCCTCCGGTACGGGCGCCTGGACGGCGGCGCCGAGGCAGCGCGTGATGGCTTCGCCCAGGCGGGCCCGGAGGTGCTGCGGGTTGCCCTCCGCCGCGGCGGCGAGCGCGAACCCCCGGCTGAGCGCGAGCTCGCCGATCGGCCGCCAGACCAGGCCGAGTTCGGCGGCCTGCGCGGGGGAGCAGAGCAGCAGGTCGTGCCCGCCCAGGGCCTCGGCGGCGGCGCCCGTCAGGTCCGCCGCGGCGACGAGCTGCGCGGGCCGCAGGCCCAGCGCGTCGCGCAGCCGTGTCAGCGGGTCGCGGATGTGCGGCACGTCGTCCTCGGGCTGGATCCAGACGCGGCGGGCCGGGCCCGTCGCGCCGCGGCCGAGCCGCAGCGTCTCCAGATAGACGCGCCGCACGCCGGGGTCCTGGGCGGTGGCGACGCCGAGCGGCACGGACCAGGTGGCCTCGTCGGCGGGCACCGCGAGCAGCGCGGCCCGCACCTGCTGGGCGTGGAGCAGCTCCCGGCGCTGCGCCGGCGGGGCCACGCGCAGATCGAGCGTCACCTCGTGCTCGCGCGCCTCGGCGACGAGGCGGGCCAGGGCGGCGGTGGGGCAGATCCCGGGCACCGCGAGCCGCCACGGCTTGCGCCGTGCGGCCTCCGCCTCGCTGAGCAGCACGTCCGCGGCCTGCACCAGCTGCCTCGCCGTCGGCAGCATGTCCCGGCCGAAGGGCGTGAGGACGGCCCGCCGCGAGGTCCGCTCGAACAGCGGCTCGCCGAAGCGCTCCTCGAGCGCGGCGACGCGGCGGCTGGCCACCGACTGGGACATGCGGGCCGCCGCCGCTCCCACGGTGAAACTGCCGCGCTCACTGACGCTGACGAACGCCCGGCACGCTCCTACGAGATCCACGCCCGCACCCTATGCCAGATCGGCATGGAACCGCGCACAAGCGTATTGGACCGCATGGGAAGCCTCGGGCGAGGGTGGTCCCGGCACTGATCACCACACGCCGGAACGGGGCCGTGCCGCTCCGTTCCCCGTGCCCCGCGAGCGGGGCTCCTTGGAGGTTGACCATGCAGCACTCCCGCGTCCGGCGCGCCGCCCTCGGCGCCGTCACCGCCCTCGTCCTCGTGCCGCTCGTGGCCTGCGGCCAGGGCGACTCCCCGGCTTCGGCGGCCGAGCGGCCGACCGCGGACCGCGGCGAGAAGCCCGCGCAGCGGACCGAGAGGTCCGCGGCGCAGGCGGACACCGCGTCGTACGCCCGCGCGTTCAAGAAGCTGGAGCGCAAGTTCGACGCGCGGCTCGGCGTGTACGCCGTCGACACCGGCACCGGCCGCGAGGTGGCGTACCACGACGGACGCCGCTTCGCGTACAACTCCACCTTCAAGGCCCTGGCCGCCGGGGAGACGCTGCGCTCGTACGCGCCGGACAAGATGGACCAGGTGGTGAAGTACTCCAAGGACGACCTGGTCACCTACTCGCCCATCACCGAGAAGCACGTCGACACCGGCATGACCCTGCGCGCGCTGTGCGACGCGGCCGTCCGCTACAGCGACAACACCGCGGCCAACCTGCTCTTCGACAAGCTCGGCGGCCCCAAGGGCCTGGACGCCGCCCTGGAGCGGATCGGCGACGACGTGACCCGGATGGAGCGCGTCGAGCCCTTGCTGAGCCGGTGGGTGCCGGGCGAGAAGCGGGACACGAGCACGGCACGCGCCCTGGCGAAGGACCTGCGCGCGTACGTACTCGGCGACGTCCTCGCCGGGCCCGAGCGCGCCCAGCTCGCCACCTGGCTGAAGACCAACACCACCGGGGACCACGTCATCAAGGCCGGGGTCCCCAAGAACTGGGTGGTCGGCGACAAGACGGGAACCGGCAGCTACTACGGCGCCCGCAACGACATCGCCGTCGTGTGGCGCCCCGACGCCGCTCCCCTCGTCGTGGCGATCCTGTCGCACCGCGGCGACAAGGACGCCGCCCCCGACGACAAGCTGATCGCCGAGGCCGCGTCCGTGGTCGCCGACTCGATGGCGTAGCCGCCACCAGGGAGCCCTTGATGAACGACACCGAAGGCACCACCTACGGCCGCGGCGCCCCTGCCCGCAGGGCCCGCGGGACCCGCGCGGCCGTCGCGGCGGGCACGGCCGTCGCACTCGCCGCCGGTACGGCGTACGCGACCGACCTCGGGCCCTTCGCGCCGAAGTCGCCGAAGGCACCGAAGGCCGCGCCCGAGGCCACCGCGCAGGCGCGGGCGTTCCTGGCCGACTGGTCGGCGGGCCGCCTGGCGCGGGCGGCCCGGCTCACGTCGAGCCCCGGGCAGGCGGAGCGCGTGCTGCGCAACTTCACCACCGGCCTCGACATCGCCGAGCCCGAGCTGCGGGCGGGCGAGGCCACCGCCGACGAGGACGGCACCGTGACCGTGCCCTTCACCGCCACGATGCCCGTCACCGGCCTCGGGACCTGGACCTACCGCTCCCGACTCCCGCTGCGCGAGCGGGACGACGGCACCTGGGCCGTGGACTGGAAGCTGTCCGTCGTCCACCCGAAGCTGAGCGACACGCAGAAGTTCCGCCTGGAGCGCGAGGACACCGGCGCCGCCAGGGTCAACGACCGCAGGGGCGCGGCGCTCTCCGGCGACACCCACCCGTCCCTGGCGCCCGTCCTCGCCCAGCTGTCCGGCGCTGCCGGAGCCGGGCCCCGCGGCGCGATCCACCGCGTCGACCGCACCAGTGGCGAAGTCACCGGCACGGAGGCCACCTTCGGCGCGCGGCGCGCCCGCACCCCCACGAAGCCGGTCGCCACCACCCTCGACCCCGCCTGGCAGTCCGCCGCCGAACGGGCCCTCGCGGCCGGGGCCAAGGGCAAGGACGCCGCCCTCGTCGCCCTGCGGATCGACAACGGCGAGATCCTGGCCGTGGCCAACTCCCCGGCCACCGGCTTCAACCGCGCCCTGTCCGGCACCTACGCCCCGGGCTCCACCTTCAAGGTCGTCACCACGAGCGCGCTGCTCCTCAAGGGCGCCGTCGCGCCCGGCGACACCGTGGACTGCCCGCGCTACCTCACCGTCGGCAAGCAGTTCCACAACGTGGAGAAGTCCGAGCACCGCGGCGCCACCTTCCGGGAGGACTTCGCCGAGTCCTGCAACACGGCCTTCATCGGGCTGCGCGGCAAGCTCCCCGACGACGGCCTGGGCGACGTCGCGAAGCGGTACTTCGGCATCGGGCAGCGCTGGCGCACGGGCGTGCCGTCCTTCGACGGGGCCGTGCCCGCGCCCCGGGACGAGACGGAGAAGGCCGCTGCCATGATCGGGCAGGGCCGTGTCCTGGCGAACCCGCTGGTGATGGCGTCGGTGACGGCCACCGCCGCCTCCGGAACCTTCCGCCAGCCCACCCTCGTGCCGGGGCAGAAGGACACGACCAGGACGCGGGCCCTGCCCCGTGAGGTGACCGGCGCGCTGCGGTCCCTGATGCGGACGACCGTCACCGACGGCACCGCCCGCGGCCTCGCCGGGCTGTCCGGCGCGGTCGGTGCCAAGACCGGCACCGCCGAGGTCGCCGAGGGCACCCCGAACAACGGCTGGATGGTCGCCCACCGCGGCAACGTCGCCATCGCCGCCGTCGTCGAGAAGGGCCGCACGGGCGGTGCCTCCGCCGGGCCCGTCGTCAAGGAGGTGCTGTCGGCCGTCGACTCCGACCCCGCGTGACAGTCGTCGACTCCGCCCCCCGTGTCGGCCGTGTCAGCCGTGTCGGCCGCCGTGTCAGGGCAGTGACAGGGGCGTGTCAGGCCCGGCCGCGACGGTAGGGGCATGAAGAGTTCGGCAATCGCAGTCTCGGGGCTGCGCAAGACGTACGGCGACCGGGTCGTGCTCGACGGCATCGACTTCGACGTCGCCGAGGGATCGGTCTTCTCCATGCTCGGCCCGAACGGGGCGGGCAAGACCACGACGGTGAACGTCCTGGCGACGCTGGCCGAGCCCGACGCCGGGACGGTCCGCGTCGCCGGGCACGACGTGGCGGCCGCGACCAAGGAGGTGCGCGCGGCCATCGGCGTGACCGGACAGTTCGCCGCCGTCGACGAGCTGCTCACCGGCCGCGAGAACCTGCGGATGATGGCGGACCTGAAGCGCGTGCGCTCCGGCCGCCGGGTGGTCGGGGAGCTGCTCGACCGGTTCGACCTGGCGGAGTCGGCCGACAAGCTGGCCGCGACCTACTCCGGCGGCATGCGCAGGAAGCTGGACCTGGCGATGACGCTGGTCGGCAGCCCGCGGATCATCTTCCTCGACGAGCCGACGACGGGTCTCGACCCGCGCAGCAGGCGCACGATGTGGGGGATCGTCCGCGAGCTGGTGGCCGAGGGCACCACCCTCTTCCTCACCACCCAGTACCTGGAAGAGGCCGATCAGCTCGCCGACCGGATCGTCGTGCTCGACCAGGGCCGCCTGGTCGCCCAGGGCACCCCCGAGGAGCTCAAGCGCCAGGTCCCCGGCACCCACGTCCGGCTCCGCTTCGCCGACCGGTCCGGGCTCGACGCGGCGGCGCGGATCCTGGCCGGGGCCGCGCGGGACGAGCAGGAGCTGATCCTGCGGGTGCCGAGCGACGGCGAGTCGAAGTCGCTGCGGGCCCTGCTCGACCGGCTCGACCGGCACACCATCAACGCCCAGGAGTTCTCCGTGCACACGCCGGACCTCGACGATGTCTTCCTCGCCCTGACCGGGCGCCCGAGCACGGAGGCGACCGCCCAGTGAGTACTCTCCAGACGGCCCTGACCGATTCGACGATCATGCTGCGCCGCAATCTGAAGCACACCCTGCGCAACCCGCTCGTGCTCTTCAACGCGGTGCTGTTCCCCATCGTGATCATGCTGTTGTTCGTCAAGGTGTTCGGCGGCGCCTTCGCGGTCGGCGAGGACTACATCGACTACGCGACGCCGGGCATGCTCGTGATGGCCGTCAGCTACGGCCTCGGCTCCACCGCGGCCGCCGTCCACGACGACATGGCCAAGGGCATCATCAACCGCTTCAAGGCCATGGACGTCTCCCGCGGCGCCGTCCTCACCGGCCAGGTCGTCGTCACCACCGTGCGCTGCCTGGTGGCCAACGCGGCCATCGTCGGGGTGGCCTTCGCCATGGGGTTCGACCCGGCCGCGAGCGCCCTCGACTGGCTCGGCGTGCTCGGCCTCGTCGTCCTGCTCACCTTCGGGGCCAGCTGGCTCACCGTCGCCCTGGGCCTGGCAGCCAAGAGCGCGGAGTCGGCGGGGCTCGCCACCGTGCCGCTGATCATGCTGCCGTTCCTGAGCAGCGCGTTCGTCCCGGCGGACACGATGGGAGCGGGCGTGCGGCAGTTCGCCGAGTACCAGCCCTTCACCCCGATCATCGAGACGCTGCGCGGGCTCCTCGCGGGCGACCCGTCGACCGGCGACGCGCTCGCGGCCGTCGCCTGGTGCCTCGGCCTCGCCCTCGTCGGATACGTGTGGGCCCTCGCCACCTTCAAGAAGCGAGCGTGACCTCCACCAACCGGGACCAGCCGGTCCCCGCCCCCTCCAGGGCCGCCTCGGCGAACCGCGCGTCGCCGAGGCGGCTCCGCGCCGTCCGCTCGATCCGTACGACGTCCGGGTGGGAGCGGTCCGGCAGGCCCCGCACGTCCGCGGCCGCCGCGAGCAGGCGCGCCGCCTGCGCGTACTCGTCATGACGCAGCGCCAGGTCCGCGACCCCGACGAGCACCTGTGCGAGCAGCGGCGCGTGCCCCGACTCGGACGCCGCCGCGCAGGCCGTGGCGCGGTGCGCCCTCGCCTCGTCGAGGTCGTCGGTCAGATAGGCGAGCAGGTCGTGCGTCACCGCGCGGATGCTCGCCTGCTCCGCCTCCCGGCCGAGCACGGCCGTCACCGCGTCGAGGTGCTGCCGGGCCTCCTCGGCACGGCCGTCCCACCGGGCGAGTTCCGCCTTCGCGAGGGCCAGCAGGGCGAGCGCTCCCGGCCAGGTGACGCCCTCCGCGCACCGCTGTGCCTCGGCGAGGGCGGCGGCGCCCGCGGCCTCGTCGCCGAGCAGCCAGTAGAGCTGGGCCTGGCGCGACCGCAGCCGGATGACGTCCTCCCCGGCGCCGACCTCGGTGACGACCTCGACCGCCTCCTCGTAGTACGCGCACGCGGTGGTGAACTCGCCGCGCACGGCCATGCGTTCCGCGAGCTCGCTGAGGGCGAAGGAGATCCCGAACCGCTCGCCGAGCGCCCGGAACTCGGTGAGCGCCCGCTCCAGATACGCGTCCGCGTCCTGCCCCTTGTGGCCGAACACGACCCGGAACTTGCCCAGGTGCAGCCGGGCGAGGGCGCGCACCCAGGGGTCCTCGTCGGCGAGCAGCGCCTCCCAGGCGGGCAGGAACGCGTCGGGGGCCCGCAACAGGCGTTCCATCGGGGCGACGAGCCCGATCGCCGGGTGGCGCTGCCCACCGGCCGCGGCGCCGCGGCTGAACCGGTACGCCTGGTGGATCCACTCCGCGGCCAGGTGCTCGTCGCCGAGGCCGGAGGTCACGAACATCGAGCCCAGGGCGTACACCGTGGCCCGGTACGCGTCGGTGACCTCGCCGGGCGTCTCCGTGGCCGCGGTGATCAGCTCCAGGCCCTCGGTCTTGTGCCCGCTGAGCCACCAGTACCAGCCCGCGCCCGCCGCGAGCCGCATCGCCGCCTGTGCCTCGCCCGCCGCGAGCGCGCCGCGCATGGCCGCCCCGATGTCGTCGTGCTCGGCCCGCAGCACGGCGAGCCACTCCAACTGCTCGGCGCGGCGCAGATGCGGCTCCGCGGTCTCGGCGAGTTCGGTGCAGTAGGCCAGGTGGGCGCGGCGCGCCGACTCCGCCTCACCGGCCTCCGCGAGCCGGAATCCGGCGTACTCCTTGATGGTGCCGAGCATGCGGTAGCGCGGCGCGCCGTCGCCCCCGGCGCGCAGCAGCGACTTCTCGGTCAGCGAGGTGAGCAGCTCCAGGACCTGCTCCGGCGCGACGGAGCCGACACCGTCGGCGGCGGCGGTGTCGGCGGCGGTGTCGGGGTGGTCCGCGCAGACCCGTTCGGCCGCTTCCAGACTCGCCCCGCCCGCGAACACCGACAGTCTGCGCAGGACCGTCCGCTCGGCCTCGGTGAGCAGCTCCCAGCTCCAGTCGACCACCGCGCGCAGCGTCTTGTGCCGCGGAAGGGCGGTGCGGCTGCCGCTGGTCAGCAGGCGGAACCGGTCGTCGAGCCGGTGCGCGAGCTGCTCGACGGACAGGGTGCGAAGACGGGCCGCGGCCAGTTCGATCGCCAGCGGCATCCCGTCGAGGGCCCGGCACACGCGCACCATGGTCGCCAGCGTGGCGGCGTCGGCGGCGAGGTCCCGGCGCACGGCTCCGGCCCGGTCCCGCAGCAGCTGGACGGCGGGCGAGGACGCGATCGCGCCCGGGTCCGCGTCCGGCTGGGGCAGGGCCAGCGGTTCGACCGGCCACAGCGCCTCCCCGGTGATGCCGAGCGGTTCCCGGCTCGTCGCGAGGATCCGCAGCCGCCGGCACTCGCCGAGCAGCCGGTGGGCGAACACCGCCGCGGACTCGATCAGATGCTCGCAGTTGTCCAGGATCAGCAGCGCGTCCCGCTCGCGGATCGCGGCGACGAGCCGGTCCGTCGGCTCGGCGTTCGCGGCCTCGCCGAGCAGGGTGTCCCGCAGGTCGAGCGCGGCGAGCGTCGCCTGGGCCACGTCGCCCTCGGGGCCGATGGCGGCGAGCTCCACCAGCCAGGCCCCGTCCGGTACGTCGTCGAGCAGCGTGCGCGCGGTCTCCGTGGCCAGCCGCGTCTTGCCCGCGCCGCCCGGCCCGATCAGCGTGGTCAGCCGGTGCTCGGCGACGAGTTCGCGGACCGCGGCGACGTCGCCGCCCTTGCCGACGAAGGTGGTCAGCTCGGCGCGCAGATTGGTCCTGCGCCCCGCTTCCGCCCGCTCCCGCTTCCGCTCGTCGCGCCCCAGCTCGCCCCGCAACAGCGCGACGTGCAGCGCGGCGAGGTCCGGTGAGGGGTCGACGCCGAGCGCGTCGGCCAGGGCCTCCCGGGCGTGCTGGTACGCCTGAAGCGCCTCGCTGTCGCGACCGGCCGCGACCAGGGCGCGCATCAGCGCGGCGACGAGCCGTTCGCGCACCGGGTGCGCGGCGACCAGGTCGGTCAGCTCCGTGACCAGCTCCGCGCCGTGCCCGAGGGCGATCTCCGCGTCGACGCGCTCCTCCGTGGCGGTCAGGCGCAGCGCTTCGAGGCGGACGGCCGCGGCGGCGCACGCCTCGCTGTCCTGGAGGCCGACGTCCTGCAGGGCCGCACCGCGCCACAGGCCGAGGGCCTCGCGCAGCACCCGCACCCGCCGGGAGGCGTCCTCGGTGCGGGCCCGGCCCGCGCCGAGGAGGCGTTCGAACCGCACGGCGTCGACCGCGTCGGGCTCCACGCGCAGCCGATAGCCGTCGGGCTGCCCCTCGACCGCTCCGTCCGGCAGCAGCTTGCGCAGCCGGGACACCAGGCGTTGCAGGGCGTTCGTCGCGTCGGCGGGCGGGCGCTCGCCCCAGATCCAGTCGACGAGCGACGCCTTCGGGACCACCTGCCCCGGTGTGAGCGCGAGGGCGACGAGCAGCCCGCGCAACCGCGCGCCCGGCACGTCGGCCGAGACGCCGTCGTCCGTGCGAACCTCCAGTGGACCCAGCATCCCGATCTGCACCCGGTGATTTTGCCATGAGCACGGCCGGGTGATCCCTGCGGAGGGTGCGGGCCGACGGCCGTCTATCCCTGGTCGGGTCGTGACGCGGCGTCCCCGGGCCGAGCGGAACGGCGTTGGTCGTCGGCTTGGCGCGCGGAGGCGGCGACCTCCTGGTCCACCGCCTTCTGCTCGCGCACGTCACGGGCGTCCGCGCGGCGCAGTCTCGCCTCGCTGCGGTCCAGCCTCGCCTGGCTGGAGGCGATCAGGGTCTGGGCCCGCGCGATGTGTTCGTAGGACCGCTGCCGCTCGGCGGGCACCACCTGGCGCAGGGCGCGACCGTGCAGGTCCGCTCTCGCTTCGCGGGCGTCGAGACCGCGTTCGCGCGCGTCCGCTTTCGTTTCGCGCGCGTCTGCGGCGGCCTCGCGCGCGTCTGCGGCGGCCTCGCGCGCGTCTGCGGCGGCCTCGCGCGCGTCTGCGGCGGTCTCGCGCGCGTTGGCGATGAGGCCGCGTTCGTTCGCGACGCCATCGCGCGCGTCGGCGGCGTCTTCGCGGGTGTTCGCGGCGTCCTCGCGTGCGTCGGCGGCGTGGTCACGTGCCTCCGCGTCGGCGTCGCGGGTCTCGGCCGCGGCCTGTCTCGCATCGGCGGCGCGTTCCCGTTCGTCGACGGCCTCCTCACGCTCACGCAGGAGTAGTTCTCGCCGCTCGGACTCGCCTTCGGTCCGACGCGGCGGATCGGTCGACGCCCCAGTGTCCACGCCACCAGTATGGCGCGCCGGAGTCGGGGAGGGGAAGCGGAAGCCGCATCCCCTACGGCCGCCGCACGGGCCGCTCAGCGCGCCAGAACCGACCGGGCCGAGGCCAGGGCCCGCTCCGCGTACCCGCGGCCGAAGAGCACGGCGTGGACGAGCAGCGGGAAGAGCTGGTGCAGGCCGACGCGGTCCCGCCAGCCGTCGGCGAGCGGCGCCGCCCGCTGGTAGCCGTCGAGGATCCGCTCCAGGCACGGGCAGCCGAACAGGTCCAGCATCGCGAGGTCGGTCTCGCGGTGTCCGCCGTGGGCGGCCGGGTCGATCAGCCGGACGTGTCCGTCGGCGCCCCACAGGACGTTGCCGTTCCACAGGTCCCCGTGCAGCCGGGCGGGCGGTTCGGCGGGCCCGGCCAACTCCGGAAGGCGCGCGCAGACGCGCTCGACCACGGCGGCTTCGGCGGGCCGCACCGTACCGTCGTCGACGGTACGGCGCAGATAGGGCAGTACCCGGTGCGCGGCGTACCAGCTCGGCCAGTCGTCGCCGGGAACGTTGCGCATGGGGGCGAGCCCGATGTACGCGTCCTCAAGGCCGCCGGGCGGCGGTGCGCCGAAGGCGGGCGCTCCGGTGGCGTGCAGGGCGGCCAGGTCCCGGCCGAACCGCGCCGCCGCGTCGGCGCTCGCCGGGCCGGTCGGTACGCGGTCGATCACCAGCCACCCTCCTTCGCGCCCGTGCACGGCGGGCACGCGGACCGTCCCGGTGGCGGCGAGCCAGCGCAGGCCCGCCGCCTCGGCCCGCGCCGCGCCGGGCGCGTCGTCGCGCTTGACCACGACCACCCGCCCGCCGTCGAGGACGACTTCGGTGAGCGCGGCCGACAGCGGCCGCTCGGCGGTCGCCGCCAGTCCGGTGAGCCGGGCCGCCACGGCACCGGGGCCGTGGCCTGAGGCGGGGCGGGCGCTCATGGTGCTCCAGGGTGCTCGCGCGCGGGCCGGGGGACGTGCGCCGCCGCACGCTGCCGCAGCACCGTGGTGGCGACCTCCACGAAGTCGGCCACCGGCCCCTCGCAGCCGCCCTCCGGCACGGCGAGACACGTCTCGACCGGCGGGGCGTCCGTCACGGGCACGTGGACGAGGTCGGGCCGGGGATAGGACCGCGCGACGCTCAGCGGTACGAGGGCCACGCCGTGCCCGGCGGCGATGAGTTCGAACTTCTCCTCGACCGACGACGTACGCCGCCGCCGCGCGTCGAGGACCGGCTCGCCTTCGAGGTCCGCCGAGAGCAACTCCGCGCGCCGGGCGAGGCGATGCGTGACGGGCACGCAGGCGACCCGGGGCTCGCGCCCGACGGGCACGACGCGCAGCCCCGCCGTGTCGAACGGCCCGCGCAGATAGCCGACGTGGGCCCGGCCGTCCCGCAGCGGGGCGTCGCCCTCCCACCAGCGTGACGGGACGAGGTCGACCTCCAGGTCCGCGTGGCGCGCGGTGAACGCGACGATCGCCTCGGACACGTGCAGCCCGGGCGAGAAGGCGATGGCCAGGCGCCGGGCGCCCCGGTCGGCGTCCCGCACCCGCCGCAGCGCCGCCTCGACGGACGCGGTGAGCCCGCGCGCCTCCTCGTGGAGCTTCCGGCCCGCGGCGGTCAGCTCCACGCTGCGCGTCGTACGAACGAAGAGCGCGCAGCCCAACTCCCGCTCGAAGGCCCGGATCTGGCGGCTGAGGACGGGCTGGGCGATGTGGAGCCGCTCGGCGGCCCGGCCGAAGTGCCGCTGGTCCGCCACGGCGACGAAGTAGCGGAGCTTGCGCAAGTCAAGATCCATACCCTGAGCGTATCAATCGTCAACAGAAGGTATTGGACGGCGCGTTCGGCCGCGGCCGAGACTCGACGCATGATCGTCATCACCGCTCCGACGGGGAACATCGGCAACCAGGTCCTGCACACCCTCCTCGACGGGGCTCCCGCGCACGACGAGGCGCTCCGCGTCGTCGTACGGGACCCCGCCAAGCTCTCCGCCCCGCTGCGCGCACGCGTCGACGTCGTGCCCGGCTCGCACCGCGACCCGCAGGTCGTCGACCGGGCCTTCGCCGGTGCGGACGCGGTGCTGTGGATCGTCCCGCCGGACCCCGCGGCGCCGACCCTGGAGTCCGCGTACAGCGGGTTCACCCGTGCCGCCGCGCGGGCGTTCGCGGCCCACGGCGTGCGGCACGTGGTCGGCGTCTCGGCGCTCGGCGGCGGCACGCCCCTGGCCGGGCGCGCCGGACTGGTCACGGCGTCGCTGGCCATGGACGACCTCATCGCGAGCACGGGCGTGGCCTACCGGGCGCTCGCCTGCCCGTCGTTCATGGAGAACCTGCTGGGCGAGGTGGGCTCCCTGCGCGACGAGGGGGTGTTCACCGACACCTGTGCCGCCGACCGCAAGGCCCCCTTGGCCAGCACGCGGGACATCGCGGCGGCCGCCGCCCGCCTGCTGCTCGACCGGTCCTGGTCGGGCACCGGCGAGGTGCCGGTCCTCGGCCCGGAGGACCTCTCGCCGAACGACATGGCCCGCGTCATGTCCGAGACCCTCGGCCGGCCGGTTCGCTACGAACGCCGGTCGTACGACGCTCTCGCCGCCGAACTCACCGGCCACGGCCTCGGCGACGCGTTCGTCCAGGGCCTGATCGAGATGAAGCGCGCCAAGGAGGAGGGCCTCGACGACGGCGTGCCCCGGACCCCGGCGACCGCGAGCCCGACGGCCTTCCGCGCGTGGTGCGAACTGGTGCTGCGCCCGGCGATGGCCGGCTGAGGGCCCGCCCGCCGGCCGGACCCACGCGCCCCGCCGGGTGCGGGACCCCTCCCGAACCCCGCGCAGGACACTGCCACGGCGTACCCGGACGAGGAACGGAGCCCGGCGGCGGACGCCCGCCGGAGGGGGACAGGCGTCCGCCGCACGGCCCCGTCGCCCGCGTGCGCCGACCGACGACGTCGAGATGGGGCGGGCGGAGCGATGGCGGTTTCCCGGTTACGGACCGACGCGGTGACGAAGGGCAGCCTCGGCCCGGCCGTCATCGCTGAACTCAAGGCGCAGCTGTGGCCGGTCGACTGCCAGAGCTGCGGCCGCCCGCTGGGGCGGTGGACGGCGGCCGCTCTCGAGGTGGAGGCACGGGACGCGGTCGCCGCCGCCGCGCTGCACCATCCGCGCTGCCGCCGCCCCGCCTGGCAGGACCACCCGCCCGGCACGTCCGCCCAGCGGCCGCTGCTGTCCTGGCGGGCGGGCTGCGCCCTGCTGCCTCCGGGCGGCGTGCCGACCTTCGTCGTGAACCCGTCGTACGAGTGCGCGCTGCTGCGCCGGGCGCGGGACGGCGGCTGGCGCGTGGCCACGCTGGACCCCTTCGTGTCGCTGGGCCTCGCCCTGGACTTCCCGTCGAGGAGGCCGCCCGCGGTCCCGGCCCTGTCCGCCGTGCTCGACGGGGACCGGATCTCCGTCGACGTGCGGCACGGCGGCGGCGTCGTCCACGCCTGGCACGACGTCCCGATCGGGGCTGACGTCGCCGCCGCGGCACGGGAGTCGGGGGAGGTCCTGATCGCCGTGACGACGCTCCTCGACGTGAGCCGGCCCTTCCCGCTCGACGCGCTGCTGACGCTGCTCGGCGGGCGCAGGGTGGCGCTCGGCCCGGCTCGGCTGTCCTCCGTGGGCTCCTCCCTCCGCTCTTCCCGGACCGCCCAGGCGCTCACGGCCGAGGACTTCTCCGCGGACGTGCGCCGCAGTTCCTTCGCCCTCGCCTACGGTCTGATCAGCGTGTCCCGGCCGCCCCAGGAGGCCGTCGTGGCGGCCGCGTTGGCCCTGTGCGAGGGCGACGAGAGACCGGTGCGCGGGCTGCGCGGCCAGGCCAAGCTGACCGCGCTGTTCCTGGTGAGCCATCTGTACGCGCTCGGTTCGCGGGACGCCGGGCACGCGGTCCACCGGGGCGCCGGTGTCCACGTCATCGCGCCGGACGTCCACCGCGCCAAGGAGTACGCCGACTTCTTCGTCCCGCTCCTGGAGCGGACGAGGGCGATGACGGTCGCTCGCCTCGGCTCCGAGCCGCTGTCGCCGGAGGGCGGCGAGGCGTATCTGGCGGACATCGTCATCGGCACGGCCGAGGAGTTCGCCGCCGCCTGTGCCGCCTACCGCGACGCGGGTCCGGACTTCGCCCCGCACGCGGCCCGCGGCTATCTGGCCCTGCTCGTCGAGGGCGGCGGCGCCGCCCCGGGACCCGAGGCGTTCACGCGCGACTACCCCAGGCTGGCCCGTGTGTGAGCAGGGGCGGCGCGGTGGGCGGCCATGAACTTCCCCCGGACCAAGGGCCCTTCAGCGACCCTTCAGCGGAGACCTGGGGGAGCGACCTCGTATCGCGCCCGCCGCAAGTGAGGTTAGCCTTACCAAAGGAGTTCCCCGAATGTGCGCGCCTTGGGTGATCATTGCGACTGCATTAGGTTAGGCTTACCTAACCGATACGGGGGGAGTCGCCCATGCCTGACCACATACCCGGCGCCCGCGCCGCGCTCGCCGACAGAACCGCCCTGGTCACCGGGGCGGGACAGGGCATCGGCGCAGCGGTCGCCGAGGCGCTGGCCGCCGAGGGCGCCCAGGTGGTGGCCACCGACCGCGACGCCGGCGGCGTCAAGGAACTCGCCGCCGACTGGGCCGCCGACCCGGCCCGGTGGGGCGGGGGCGCGGGCACCATCACCGCCCAGGTCATGGACGTCACCGACGCCGCGTCCGTCGAGGCCGTGGTCGCCGCCACCGAGCGCGCGCACGGACCGCTCGACATCCTCGTCAACGTGGCCGGAATCCTCCGCCCCGGGCCCGCCGCCGAACTCACCGACGCCGACTGGGCGGACACCTTCGCCGTGAACACCAGCGGCGTCCTCCACACCGCACGCGCCGTCACGCCCCGCATGGCCGCGCGCGGCCGGGGCAGCGTCGTCACCGTCGGCTCCAACGCCGCCGGAGTGCCCCGCACCGGCATGGCCGCCTACGCCGCGTCCAAGGCCGCGGCCGCCATGTACACCAAGTGCCTCGGCCTGGAGCTCGCCCGCAGCGGCGTGCGGTGCAACGTCGTCGCCCCCGGCTCCACCGACACCGCCATGCAACGCGCCCTGTGGACCGACGAAAGCGCCCCCCGGCGGGTCATCGACGGCGACCCCGCCACCTACCGCACCGGCATCCCGCTCGGCCGCATCGCCGAGCCCCGGGACATCGCGGACGCCGTGGTCTTCCTCGTCTCCGACCGGGCGCGCCACATCACCATGCAGGAGCTCTACGTCGACGGCGGCGCCACCCTCCGCTGAGGCTCCACCGCCCACAACACCCCTTTGCCACACCCCTTTGCCACACCTCTTTTTTGCCGCACTTCTTTGCCGCACCCGCACCCGCACGCCCATCGCGTCCGTACGCCCGCACGCCCACGGACCGTGAGAGAAACGGAGACCCTCGTGTCGACGGCACCCGATGTCGCCCCGCACGCCCCGGCCCCGGCCGCCCCCACCAGGGCGGCGGACCAGGCCCGCCGGGCGGTGGAGGCCGACCCGGACCACCCCGCCGTGGGGGCCGCCACCGCGCTCCTCGCCGACTACGCGCCGGGCGCCCGCTTCCTCGGCAGCCCCACCCGGACCCTGCTCGGACAGGGCGTCCACAGCGAAGTGCCGCACGACGGAAGACCGTTGGCCGCGCGCGTCGCGCACACCCTGGCCGCCGCCCGGGAGGCGGGCGTCGACGCCCCGGTCGTCATCGGCGCCGTGCCCTTCGACCAGGACGCCCCGGCGGCGCTCGCCGTGCCCGCAGCCCTGCACAGCGCGCCGCCGCTGGCCGCCGACCCGCTCGTCGCCCTGCCCGCCCAGGCTCCGGCCGCCGCCGACTGGCGCATCCGGCAGGTGCCCGCGCCCGAGCACTACGGCAAGGCCGTCGCCACCGCCGTCGACCGCATGTGGCGGGGCGAGTTCAGCAAGGTGGTGCTCGCCCGCACCCTCGAACTCGACGCCCTCGACAGCGCGGAGCCGGTCGACGTCGCCGCGATGCTCCAGCGCCTCGCCCGCCGCGACCCCGGCGGCTACACCTTCGCCCTGCCCACCGGCCCCGAGCGCACCCTCATCGGCGCCAGCCCCGAACTCCTGGTGTCCCGGCGCGGCCGCCAGGTCGTCGCCAACCCGCTCGCCGGGTCCGTCCCGCGCAGCGAGGACCTGGCGGAGGACGTGCGCCGCGCGGCGGCCCTGCTGCGGTCCTCGAAGGACCTGCACGAGCACGCCGTCGTCGTCGACGCCGTGCACCAGGCGCTCGCCCCGTACTGCGCGGACCTGACGGTCCCGGCCGCGCCCACCCTGATCCGCACCGCCGCCATGTGGCACCTGTCGACGACCGTCACCGCCACCCTCGCGAGGCCGGAGACCTCCGCGCTCGAACTCGCCTGCGCCCTGCACCCCACCCCGGCCGTGTGCGGCACGCCGACCGCCACCGCCCGCGAGGTCATCCGCGAGAGCGAGCCCTTCGACCGCGGCTTCTTCACCGGCATGGTCGGCTGGGGCGACGCATCGGGTGACGGCGAGTGGGTCGTCACCATCCGCTGCGCGGAGGCCGAGCGGAACTCCCTGCGCCTGTACGCGGGCGCGGGCGTCGTCGCCGCGTCCGAGCCGGCGGCCGAGACCGCGGAGACCGCCGCGAAGTTCCGTACGTTCCTCGCCGCCGTGGGAGCCGAGCTGTGAGCACCGAAACGCCCCTGACCGCCCGGTCCCTGGCACCCGACTGGCCCGAGGAGTTCGCCGCCCGCTACCGCGCGGCGGGCTGGTGGCGCGGCGAGACCTTCGGGAGCATGCTGCGCGAGCGCGCCGCGGCCCACCCGGACCGGATCGCGATCGTCGACCCCGCCACCGACCGCCGCTGGACGTACGGCGAGCTCGACGCGCGCGCCGACCGGCTCGCCGCCGGAATGCTCGCCCGCGGCATCGCGCCCGGCGACCGCGTCGTCGTCCAGCTCCCCAACATCGCCGAGTTCTTCGAGGTCGTCTTCGCCCTCTTCCGGATCGGCGCGCTTCCGGTGTTCGCGCTGCCCGCGCACCGCGAGACGGAGATCGCCTACTTCTGCCGCTTCACCGAGGCCGCCGCCTACGTCATCGCCGCCGAGCACGGGGGCTACGACTACCGCGCCCTCGCCGCCACCGTCCGCGCCGAGGTGCCGACGCTGCGGCACGTGTGGGTCGCCCAGGGCGAACCGGGGCCGCTCACACCCCTGGACGACGTACGCGAGGACACCGGCGGCCCCGTGGACATGACCGGGCCCGCACCGCGCGACCTGGCCTTCCTCCAGCTGTCCGGCGGCAGCACCGGCGTGCCCAAGCTGATCCCGCGCACCCACGACGACTACCTCTACTCCCTGCGCGGCTCCAACGAACTGTGCGGCGTCGACGAGCACAGCGTCTATCTGTGCGTGCTCCCCGCCGCCCACAACTTCCCGCTGTCCTCGCCCGGAACGCTCGGCGCGCTGTACGCCGGAGCCCGTGTCGTCCTCAGCCCGCGCCCCGACCCCGAGACCGCCTTCTCGCTCATCGCGGCCGAAGGCGTCACCCTCACCGGGCTCGTGCCGCCGCTCGCCCTGCTGTGGACCCAGGCGGCCGCCACCACCGCCCACGACCTGAGCAGCCTCGACGTCCTCCTCGTGGGCGGCGCCAAGTTCAGCGAGGAGGCCGCCCGGCGGGTCCGCCCGGCCCTCGGCTGCACGCTCCAGCAGGTCTTCGGCATGGCCGAGGGCCTGGTCAACTACACCCGCCTGGACGACCCCGAGGAGGTGATCGTCACCACCCAGGGCAGGCCGATCTCCCCCGACGACGAGATACGCGTCGTCGACGACGAGGACAACGACCTGCCGCCCGGCGCCACCGGACACCTCCTGACCCGCGGCCCGTACACCATCCGCGGCTACTGGAACGCCCCCGAGCACAACGCCCGCTCCTTCACCGCCGACGGCTTCTACCGCACCGGGGACATCGTCCGTCTCACCGACACCGGCCACCTCGTCGTCGAGGGCCGCGCCAAGGACCAGATCAACCGCGGCGGCGAGAAGATCGCGGCCGAGGAGGTCGAGAACCACCTCCTGGCGCACCCCGCCGTCCACGACGCCAACGTCGTCGGCGAACCCGACCCCTACCTCGGCGAGCGCACCTGCGCCTATGTGATCCTGCGCCCCGGAGCGGAGCCGCTGAAGCCCGTCGCCGTGAAGCGCTTCGTGCGCGAGCGGGGCCTCGCCGCGTACAAGGTCCCCGACCGAGTCGAGTTCGTGACCGCCTTCCCGCACACCGGCGTCGGCAAGATCTCCAAGAAGGACCTCAGGGCGGCCGCCGCCGAACGGCCCGCCGCGCCCTGACGGGGTCTGCCCCCTCGCCACCCGACCCACCGATTCGCACCCCACCCGGACGGAACGCACCGCACCATGGCCCTGCCCCGCATCACCCCCTATCCCATGCCCGCCGCCGCGGACCTGCCCGCCAACCGCGTCGACTGGACGGTCGACCCGGCCCGCGCCGTGCTCCTCGTGCACGACCTGCAGAACTACTTCCTGTCCGCGTACGACGCCGAGGCCGCGCCGGTCCCCGAACTGCTGCGCAACGTGGGCGTCTTGAAGGAGCGCGCGGCCGCCGTCGGCGTCCCGGTGGTCTACACCGCGCAGCCCGGCGGCCAGACCCCCGCCGAACGCGGCCTCCAGCAGGACTTCTGGGGGCCGGGCCTGCCCGACGACCCGCAGGCCGCCGCCATCGCCGGGCCCGTCGCCCCGGGCCCGGGCGACCAGGTCCTCACGAAGTGGAAGTACAGCGGGTTCGTCCGTACGTCCCTGGCCGACGACCTCCGCGCCCAGGGCCGCGACCAGTTGGTGATCGTCGGCGTGTACGCCCACATCGGCGTCCTGATGACGGCGTGCGACGCCTGGATGCGCGACATCCAGGCCTTCGTGGTGGCCGACGCCGTGGCCGACTTCTCCGCCGACGACCACGCGATGGCCCTGCGCTGGGCCGCGGGCCGCTGCGCCGTGGTCACCACCACCGACGGGGTCCTGGCCGCGAACCAAGGCTTCCCCAAGGGGAGTTAAAGGAATTCCCACTGGTCTGCACCTTGACTGGTATAGACCAAGCCGGGTTGACTGCGCCCCAGTCCGTCTCGACCCCCCAGCGTGGCTCGCTGCCGCATCGAGGAGTGATGAGATTGAACGAGCGCAAGCCGAAGAGAGGCGTCGCCGCCCGGGTCCGCGAACGCGTGCGACGGCTGCGGCCGTTGCTCGCGGCGTCGGCCGCCACCGGCGTCGCGGCCCTCCTGGCCACCCTGATCCCCACGTCGTCGGCGTCGGCCGCCCCGGCCGCGGCACCCGCCTGCGCCGGCGCGTGGGACTCCGGCGCCGTCTACACCAACGGCTCCACCGTGTCGCACGGGCAGCGCAACTGGCAGGCCAAGTGGTGGACCAAGGGCGAGACCCCCGGTACCACCGGCGAGTGGGGAGTCTGGGTGGACAAGGGGGAGTGCGGCACCGGGGGCGGGAACCCCGACCCGAGCGGCTTCATCGTGAGCCAGGCCCAGTTCGACCGGATGTTCCCGAACAGGAAGCCCTTCTACACCTACCAGGGCCTGGTCGACGCGCTGAAGGCCTACCCGGAGTTCACCAGGACGGGCAGCGACACCGTGCGCAAGCGGGAGGCCGCGGCCTTCCTCGCCAACGTCAGCCACGAGACCGGCGGGCTCGTCCACGTCGTCGAGCAGAACCAGGCCAACTACCCGCACTACTGCGACAAGACCCAGCCCTACGGCTGCCCCGCGGGCAACGACGCCTACTACGGCCGCGGCCCCATCCAGCTCAGCTGGAACTTCAACTACAAGGCCGCGGGCGACGCGCTCGGCATCGACCTGCTGAACAACCCGTGGCTGGTCGAGCGGGATCCGGCCGTCGCCTGGCAGACCGGCCTGTGGTACTGGAACACCCAGAAGGGCCCGGGCACCGTGACGGGCCACCAGGCCATCGTCGACGGCCACGGCTTCGGCGAGTCGATCCGCAGCATCAACGGCACCCTGGAGTGCAACGGCGGCAACCCCGCCCAGGTCCAGAGCCGCATCAACCGCTACAAGGAGTTCGTCCAGGTCCTCGGCACCACCCCCGGCGACAACCTGAGCTGCTGACCCCCACCCGAGCCGCCGGGCCCCGCCAGGAGGGGGCGCGGCGGTTCGGGCGCGCGCCGGCACCTTTCCGTCGTTCTCCGCGCGTTCGCCTCGGGAACGGGCCGCCGTGCACCCATACTGTCCGCCGTGCGGGTTGCGATGATGACAGCGGGCTCCCGGGGCGACGTCGCCCCGTTCACCGGACTCGGCGCCGGACTCGTCCGGGCCGGACACGACGTGACCTTGGTGACGCACGCCATGTTCGAGCCCCTGGTCCAGGGCTCCGGCGTCCGCTTCCACCCGCTCCCCGTCGACCCGCGGGCGGAGCTGCACTCCGAGCGCGGCCAGGGCCTGCACCGCAGCGGCACCGGCGCGGGCAAGCTGCTGCGGGCCATGGCGATGGGCAGAGCCGTCGTGGGGCAGTTCACCGACAGCCTCATCGAGGTCGCGAAGGACAGCGACGTCCTGATCCTGGGCGGAGTCGTGGCCCCCCTCGGCTGCGCCGTCGCCGAGGGCCTGAAGCTGCCGAGCGTCGGCGTCAACCTCCAGCCCATGCACGCCACCCGCGCCTTCGCGCCCCCGCTGGCCACCGCGCGCTCGCTAGGTCCGGCGGGCAACCGCCTGGCCGGGCACGCGGTCACCGCCCTCATCGAGCAGATCTTCACCCGGGCCGCCCGCGAGGCGCGCCGCCGCCTGCGGCTGCCGCCGCTCGGCGTCGCGGCCGCGCGCCGCGCCCGCGAACGGCAGAACTGGCCGGTCCTGTACGGCTTCAGCCCCCGGGTCGTGCCCCGGCCCGCGGACTGGCGTCCCGGCCTGGACGTCGTCGGCTACTGGTGGCCGCACGACCTCCGGGACCGACTGCCCGCGGACCTCGAGGACTTCCTGGCCGCGGGCGCCGCCCCGGTCTACGTCGGGCTCGGCAGCGCCACCGTCCCCGCCCCCGCCCGCCTCTGCGGCCAGGTCGTCGGCGCCCTGCGCGCGGCGGGCCTGCGCGGCGTGATCCAGCGTGGCTGGGCGGGCCTGTCCGCCACCGGTGACGACATGCTCACCATCGACGACGTCCCGCACCGTCTGCTCTTCCCGCGCACCGCGGCCGTCGTGCACCACTGCGGCGCGGGCACCACCGCCGCGGGCCTGCGCGCGGGCGTTCCCGCCGTGCCCGTGCCCATTCAGTTCGACGAGATGTTCTGGGCCGACCGCCTCACCGCCCTGGGCGCGGCCCCGTACCCGCTGCCCCTGCGCCGGCTGACCACCGAGCGCCTCACCCACGCGCTGATCCGGGCGACGAGCGACCCCCGCCACCGGGAGCGTGCCCAGCTGGTGGCGGGCCACCTCGCCACCGAGGACGCCGTCGCCCCCGTACAGGCCCTGTTGCGGCGCATCGAGAGCGGGGACCGCGGCGTACGCCTGCCGGAGCGCACGTGCGCTCAGCCGACGGAGACCTGAGGGGTGCGGTCCCGCCACGGAACGGCCTGCTCCAGCTGCGCGGCCACCTGGAGCAGCAGGTCCTCGCGGCCGTGCGCGGCCACCAGCTGCACGCCGATGGGCAGGCCCTCGCGGCTCTGGCCGAGCGGCAGGCTGATCGCCGGGTTGCCCGACACGTTGAACGTGGCGGTGAACGGCCCGTACGTGAACAGGCGGTGCAGCCACGAGCGTGCCGAGTGCCCCTCGTGGTCGTAGTCGAGGGTCCCGTGCGGCGCGGGCAGCCGGCCGAGGGTGGGCGTCAGGAGCAGGTCGTGCTCCTGGAAGAAGCGGCCGACCGCCCGCGTCACCACGTTCTGCGCCTCGGTCGCGGCCATCACGTCGAGCAGCGTGAAGTCCTCGGTCTCGGTGAGCACGCGCCGCGACACCGCCTCCAGCTTCGCCGGGTCGGGCCTGCGGGGCGCGCCGCGCAGCACCGCGCCGCCGGTGGTGACCACCGTCAGCATCGCGGCCTCGACGACGGCGCCGCCGTCGACGTCGGGACCGGCCTCGGTCACCGTGTGGCCGATCCACTCCAGGACCTGGCCCGCGGTGACCGCCGCGTCGGCGACCTGGGGGTCGACGGTGCCGCCCGTCCACGGCACGGTGGTCAGGGCGATCCGCAGGCGCCCAGGGTCCGTGCGGATCGCCTCGGCGTACGGCCGCGTCGGCGGCGGCGCCTGGTACTTGTCGCCGACGGCGGGCGCGCAGACGGCGTCCAGGAGATGGGCGGTGTCCCGCACGGTGCGCGTGACCGCGAACTCCACCAGCTGCCCGAAGGCGATCTCGCCGCTGGTCGGCCCGCACGGCGTGCGCCCCAGGCCGGGCTTGAGCCCGACGAGGCCGCACGAGGACGCGGGGACGCGGATGGAGCCGCCCGCGTCGTTCGCGTGCGCCAACGGCACGGCGCCCGCCGCGACCAGGGCGGCCGCCCCGCCGCTGGACCCGCCCACGCCCCGCTTCGGGTTCCAGGGGTTGCGCGTCGGGCCGTAGCGCACCGACTCGGTGGCGAAGCTCAGGCCGAACTCGGGCGCGGTGCTCTGCCCGAGCGCCACCAGACCCGCGGCGCGGAACCGGGCCATCAGGTCGTGGTCGACCAGGGCGTACGCGCCCTTGATGGAGCGGCTGCCGAGGGTGAACGGCACGCCCTGCGCGAAGGGCCCGCTGTCCTTGATGACGAACGGCACCCCGCCGAAGGGGCCCTCGGGCTCATGGGCGAGGGACGGGTCGAACAGCGGCTGCGTCAGCGCGTTCAGCTCGCCGTCGGCCTGTTCGAGGGCGCGCCGCGCGCAGGCCTCGACCTCGGCCGCGCTCACCTCGCGCGTCCGGATCAGCTCACGGAGGCCCACCGCGTCGAAGGACGCGTACTCGTCGAGCTCCAGCGCTCCCAGCTCCTCGTTCTGCCCGTTGCGGTCGTGTGTGTCGTGTGCGCTTGTGTCTGTGCCGTGTGCGCTCGCGTACGCGGCAGGCTCAGCGGCCCGGAGCCGTGGCGCCGAGGTGCTCGGTGAGCTCACGGGCGACGGACTCGGTGTGCTCGCCCAGGAAGAAGTGTCCGCCGGTGAAGACGCGCAGCCGGAACGGCGCCACGGTGTGCTGCGCCCAGGCCCGGGCCTCGGCGACGTCCACCAGCGGGTCGCTGTCGCCGGTCAGCGTGACGACCGGGCAGTTCAGGGGCGGCCCCGGCCGGTAGCGGTAGGTCTCGATGGCGCGGTAGTCGCCGCGCATGGCGGGCAGGACCATCCGCAGGACCGCCTCGTCGGCGAGCAGCTCCGCGTCGGTGCCGCTCAGCCGTCGCAGCTCCTCGACGAGCCCCTGGTCGTCGCGCAGGTGCACCCGCTCGTCGCGGTGGCGCGACGGCGCCCGGCGCCCGGACGCGAAGAGGCCGCGCAGGATGACACCGCTTTCCTCCAGGCGCCGGGCCACCTCGAAGGCGACCGTGGCGCCCATGCTGTGCCCGAAGAACGTCAGCGGCCGGTCCGTCCAGGGCGTGAGCTCAGCGGCCAGACGGTCAGCGAGGGTTGATATGTCCGTGATGCACGGTTCCTGGAGGCGGTCCTGTCGGCCGGGGTACTGCACGGCCAGCACGTCCGCCGCCTCGCCGAGCGCGGCGGAGAGCGGGAAGTAGTACGTCGCCGAGCCGCCCGCGTGCGGGAAACAGACGAGGCGGGCGCCCGCCTCCGGTGCCGGATGGAACCGCCGGACCCAGGCGCTGCCGGTCGATGCCACCACGGTGCCTCTTCTCCGCTTCGTGCCGGTGGTGCAGGTCAGCCGGGTGGTACCCGGTCCTGCGGGTGGTGCTCGCGCGGGAGTGGTGCGCGGGCGAGGGCTACCTTAAGCTCCCCGCGCCCCCGACGTGACACTGGAGGGGGGCCGGGCACGCTGAGGTATATTTCGAGCCACTGCGGCGACCGGCCCGTGACTCCGTCCCCGCAGCTCGTACCCCCTCCATCCTCGGTCCACCATGAATTCCGGACAGGCGGAACTCGCGACGGCGGGTGCGGCCAGGAAATTGGTGCTTGACGGTCGGCCCATTCGTGACGCAGTGTTGCGGGACAGTCGTCAGTGAGTAGGCGAGTAGGGCGACTGCTCGACGATTGGGAAACGCCGGGCACGGGGGACGGGGCGTACGTACACATGGTTCAGCAGCGCAACGATGTCATTCGTCATGCTCGCCTCTCCGACATGCCCCGACTTCTCGAACTCGAGGAGCTGTGCTGGGCCGAGCCGCTGCGAGTCTCCGCAGAAGTCATCCGGCGGCGCCTTTTCTCCTATCCCGTCGGTCAGTTCGTCGTCGAGTCCGACGGCGCGGTGCACGCGGTCATCTACTCCCAGCGCATCGGGAGCCCGGACGACGTGTTCGCGGCGACCTTCGACACCGCCGACCGCCTGCACCGGACCGACGGCCCGGTCGCCCAGGTCCTCTCGCTCAACGTCGACCCTTCGAAGCAAAGCTTCCGTTTCGGTGACATGCTCCTGGAACACCTGCTGACCTGCGCCGAAGAGGAGACGTCCATCGGGGCGGCGGTCGGCGTTACCCGCTTCCGGGACTTCGGCAGGCACCCTGAGCCGGACCTCGCCGCGTACCTCCGCGCGACCAACGCGCGGGGCCGCTGCCTCGACACCGTCCTGCGCATGCACCAGCTGCACGGCGCCGAGATCCGCGCGCTCGTCCCGGGATATCGGCCGGGGGATCTGGTCAACGAGGGAAACGGCGTACTCGTCGTCTACGATCTGTCGGACCGTCAGGAACGAGTGCGAATTCTCCAAAGCGAAGGAGAGAAGTCCGCGGCGGCACCCATTCCGCCGCGCGCGCAACTCGCCGTAGAAATACGGGAGTTCTTCGACGTTATACTCGGCGTTGACTACGAGGGAATCGAGCACCCGCTAGAAAGCCCTCTCTTCGAGCTGGGATTCGACTCGGCCGGGCTTCTGGATCTTCAGGAAAAGATCGAGTCCCGATACGGAATTGCCCTCGCGCCCCTCTTCTTCTTCGAGCACAACACCGGCGCCTTGATCATTTCCTATCTGGAAGATCTCAGGGAGGGAGAAACAGGCCACACACCGGACGCCTCGCCCTCCGCCGCGGCCGCACGGCCCGCGGGCGCCGACGACTCCCGTGACGTGGCCGTCATCGGCACGGCCTGCAGGCTGCCCGGCGGCATCGAGGACCGCGCCGGACTGTGGGAGCTGCTCACCACCGGCACCAGCGCGATCGGCACCCTGCCCGAAGGGCGCTGGCAGTGGCCCGACGGCACCGGGCCCGACACCCACCCCGGCATCGACCGGGGCGGCTTCGTCACCGACGCCGGGGCCTTCGAGGCGGCCCTGTTCCGCGTCACCCCGTACGAGGCACGGCACATGGACCCGCAGCAGCGCTGGACGCTGGAGCTGGCCTGGGCCTGCCTGGAGGACGCCGGATACGCGCCGAGCGGCGTCGCGGGCACCCGCACCGGCGTCTTCGTCGGCGCCAGCGGCTCGGACTACCAGCGCGTCATGGACACCCGCGGCCTGCCCGTGCGCGCCCACAGCGGACTCGCGACCTCCATGGCCGTCATCGCCAACCGCGTCTCGTACTTCTTCGACCTGCGCGGCCCGAGCGTCCAGCTCGACACGGCCTGCTCCAGCTCCCTCGTCGCCGTGCACACGGCCCTGCGCGCGCTGCGCGCGGGGGAGTGCGACACCGCCCTGGTCGCCGGCGTCAACGTCCTGGCCCACCCGGCCAACAGCGTCGCCTACCACCAGGCGGGCATGCTGTCGCCCGACGGACAGTGCAAGACCTTCGACGCGTCCGCCAACGGCTACGTGCGCTCCGAAGGCGGCGTCGCCCTGCTCCTGAAGCCGCTCGCCGCCGCGCTCGCCGACGGCGACCCCGTGCACGCCGTCATCAAGGGCAGCGCCACCAACCACGGCGGCCAGGCGGGCGGTCTGACCGTGCCCAGCGCCGCCCTCCAGGCGAGCCTCGTCGAGGCCGCCCTCGCCGACGCGGGCCTCGGCGCGCGCGACATCGGCTACGTGGAGGCGCACGGCACCGGCACCGCCCTCGGCGACCCCATCGAAATCCAGGGACTCACCAAGGCGTTCGCCGACAGCGACGCGCCCTGCGCGCTCGGCTCGGTGAAGACGAACCTGGGCCACCTGGAGGCCGCCGCGGGCATCACCGGACTGCTCAAGACGGTCCTCGCCCTCCAGCACCGGCAGCTGCCCGCCTCGCTGCACTACGAACGCCCCAACCCGCACATCGACCTGGACGCCTCGCCGTTCTCCGTCGTGACCCGGCTCAGCGACTGGCACCTCGACGGGCGCCCCCTCCGCCGCGCCGGGATCAGCAGCTTCGGCTCGGGCGGCAGCAACGCCCACGTCGTCGTCGAGGAGTTCCCGCGCGCCGGGGCCGCGCCGGACACCACCCACGGCCAGGGCGGCGCCCACGAGCCCGCGATGGTCGTCCTGTCCGCCCGCAGTACGCCCCAACTGCTGCGCCAGGCCCGGCGTCTGCTCGACCACCTGCGACAGGAGCGCCCGGCCGACACCGCCTTGCGGGACATCGCGTACACCACGCAGGTGGGCCGCGCGGAGCTGCCCGAGCGCCTCGGCCTCGCGGTGACGAGCGTCGCCTCCCTCGGCGCGCTCCTCGAAGACTTCGTGGCGGGCGCCGGCGCGGCACCCGCCGTGCTGCGCGGACGCGCCGAGCGGGACGCCGCGTCCGCCGCCCCCGGCGCGGCGGCCGAGGACGTCCTGGCCGCGTGGGTGCGCGGCGCCCGCGTCGACTGGGAGGCGTGCCACGCGGGCGGGGCCCGGCCGCGCCGCGTTCCGCTGCCCACGCACGCCTTCGACCGCGACCACTACTGGCTCGCCGACGAGCCCGCCGACGCCCGGCCGCGCGGCGCCGCGGACCGCCCCGCGGCCCCGGCGGCGCCCGCCACGGACCCGTCCGCCGCCCCGCGGCACCCCTTGCTCCAGCGCGCGATCCAGGACACCGACGCCCTCGCCTCCTTCGCGTCCGCCTTCTCCGCCGAGGACCTCTTCCTGCGCGACCACCGGGTGGCGGGCGATCCCGTGCTGCCCGGCGTCGCCTCCCTGGAGATGGCGCGCGAGGCCGCGAGCCGCACGCTGCCCGCCGCCGACAGCACGGACTCCGGCCCGGCCGGCGCGGTCGAGGTGCTCCGCCTGGAGAACGTGGTGTGGTCGCGCCCCGTCGTCGTACGCGAAGGGACGCGGACGGTCCGCACGGTGGTGACCGCGGGTGCGCACCGCCCGGCTCCCGGGGAGGGCCCGGCCGCCGTGGACGCCCCGGCCCCGGGGCCCGGCCCCGTCGCCTTCGAGATCCGCGCCGCCGACGCCGCCCACGCGCGTGGAGTGGCCTCGCGGATACGGACGGCCCCGCCCGAGCCCCTCGACCTCGACGCGCTGAAGACGCGCACCGGCGCGGCCACGCTCGACGTCGACGACTTCTACGCCACCCTGCGCGCCACGGGGCTCGACTACGGCGCCGCGCACCGGGCGGTCAGCGAACTGCGCCTCGGCGACGGCGAGATCCTCGCCGCGCTCACCGTGCCCGACGAGGTGGCGGACACCCTCGACGCCTGCGTACTCCACCCCAGCGTGCTCGACGGCGCGCTCCAGGCGGCCTTCGCGCCGGACACCCACGCGGCCGAACGGAGCGGCCTCGCGCTGCCCTTCGCCCTCGACCGGATCGACGTCCACGGGCCGACGCCGCGCTCCGCGTACGCGTGGGTCCGCGCGGTGCCCACCACCTCGCGCCAGGTGCGGCGCTGGGACCTCGACCTCTGTGACCCCCAGGGAAGGATCTTCGCGCGGCTGCGCGGCTACTCCATGCGCAAGACGACGGAGCCCGCCGCCGAGCCGGGGGCCACGCACGACGTGACGCTGTTCCGCCCGGTGTGGCGCGCGGCCGACATCCAGGCCCGCCCCGAGGCCCCCACGCACACGGCGCGGCTCGTGCTCGCCTGCGGCTTCGACGACCGGCTCGGCGAACTGCGCGCGCTGGCCCCAGAAGTGACGTTTCTTGAGCCGCCCGAGCAGGCCTCCGGCCGCCCGGTGGCGGACTCCGTGGCCGAGCACGCCGTCGAACTGCTCCGTGCGGTACGGGGCCTGCTCATCGGCAGGCCGACCGGCTCCGTGCTCCTCCAGGTCCTGACCCACGCCGAGGGCGAGCAGGCGCTCCACCAGGCCCTGTCCGGACTCCTGCGCACGGCCCGCCTGGAGAACCCCGCCCTCCTCGGCCAGGTCATCGCGGTGCCCGCCGACGCGACGGCGGCAGACCTCGCCGAGGCCCTGGACGCGGAGCGCCGCCACCCGGGCGACCAGCGGATCCACCGCGGCGACGGCACCCGCGAAGTACTCGCCTGGGAGCCCCTGGACGAGACGGCCGCGACCGGGGCGTCACCCGTGCCGTGGCGGCCCGGCGGCGTGTACCTCATCACCGGCGGCGCGGGCGGCCTCGGCCGGATCTTCGCCAGGGACATCGCCCGCCGCGCCCCCGGAGCCGTCCTGTGCCTGACCGGCAGGTCGCCGCTGGGCCCCGCGGTCGAGGCGGAACTCGCGGCGCTGCGCACCGCGGGCGCCCGCCCCGAGTACCACGTCCTCGACGTCACCGACGGGCGCGCCACCGAGCGCCTCGTCCGCAAGCTGACGCGGCGCCACAAGGCGCTGCACGGCGTCCTGCACGCCGCGGGAGTCCTGCACGACGCCTTCCTCCAGCGCAAGACCGACGCGGAGTTCCGCCGCGTGCTCGCCCCCAAGCTCGCCGGGTGCCGCGCCGTCGACGAGGCCACCAAGGGTCTCGACCTGGACTTCTTCGCGCTGTTCTCGTCCGTCATGGGCACGACCGGCAACGTGGGCCAGGGCGACTACGCCGTCGCCAACGCCTTCCTCGACGCGTTCGCACACCACCGCGGCGCCCGCGTCACCACGGGCGAGCGCAAGGGCCGCACCCTGTCCGTCGCCTGGCCGCTGTGGCACGGCGGAGGCATGGGCGCGGACGAGGACACGCGCCGGGCCCTGCGGCTGCGCGGCGGCTTCCTGCCGATGGCCACGGACGCCGGGATCGACGCCTTCCACCGCGCCCTGGACAGCGCCGAGCCCCACGTCGTCGTCTGGGCCGGAGACCGCTCGGCGGGCGAGCGGGCCCTCCTGGACGCGGCGCCCGCCCCCGAGGCCGCCCCGGCCGCCGCCGACGCCGGGCGGCCCGAGCCTGCCTCCACAGCTGGCTCCACGCCCGCCACCGCGCCTGCCTCCGAGCCCGTCCCCGCGCCCGACGAACGGGCCCTGCGCGCCCGCACGGTGGAGTTCCTCAAGGCGGAGCTCTGCCGCCTCACCCAGCTGCCGCCGGACGAGCTCGACGACGCCGAGCCCCTGGGCGCGTACGGCATGGACTCGATCCTGGCGACCGAGCTGACGGCGGGCCTGGAGAAGACGTTCGGCTCGCTGCCCAAGACGCTGCTCTTCGAGTACCACACGCTCGCCGAGCTCGGCGGCTACTTCGCCGGCGCGCACCGGACCGTCCTGGAGGCGATGTTCGCGGACGCCCCCGGGGCGGACGCCCCCGCGCAGCCGGAGCGGCAGCCCGCTGCCGTGGCGCGCGCGGCGGTCGCCCAGGAAGCCCCCGGGACCGAGGCGCGCCACGCCGCCCCCGCCGTGGCGGACTCCGCCCTGGACATCGCCGTCATCGGCCTGTCGGGCCGCTATCCCGAAGCCCGGGACGTACGCGAGTTCTGGGAGAACCTGCGCGCCGGACGCGACTGCGTCGTCGAGGTCCCCGAGGACCGCTGGGACTGGCGGGAGTACTACGAGCAGGACCGCACCGTGCCCGGCCGCCACTACAGCAAGTGGGGCGGTTTCATCAGCGAGGTGGACCGCTTCGACCCGCTGTTCTTCAACATCGCGCCCCACGAGGCCGACTATCTGGACCCGCAGGAGCGGCTGTTCCTCGAACACGCCTGGACGGCGATGGAGGACGCGGGCTACACCCGCGAGCGCCTCGGCCGCGCCACCGGCGACGGCGCCGCCGGGCGGGTCGGCGTGTACGCGGGCGTGATGTGGGGGCAGTACCAACTGCTGTTCCCGGACGGCGGCGCGGGCCGCGGCAACCCCCACGCCCTCGGCAGCAGCTACGCCAGCGTCGCGAACCGCGTCTCCTTCGTCCTGAACGTGCACGGCCCCAGCATGACCGTGGACACCATGTGCTCCAGCTCGCTCACCGCCGTGGAGCTGGCCTGCCGCGATCTGCGCCGGGGCCGCACCGGGCTCGCGTTCGCGGGCGGCGTCAACGTGACCGTGCACCCGAACAAGTACCTGGGCCTGAGCACCGGCCAGTTCATCTCCAGCCAGGGCCACTGCGAGAGCTTCGGCGTCGGCGGCGACGGCTACATACCCGGCGAGGGCGTCGGCGTCGTCCTGCTCAAGCCCCTGCGCGACGCCGAGCGCGACGGCGACCACGTCTACGGCGTCATCAAGGGCAGCGGCCTGTCCCACGGCGGGCGCACCAACGGCTACACCGTGCCCAACCCGCGTGCCCAACAGGCCGCCATCCAGGACGCGTTGAGCGAGTCCGGCGTCGACCCGCGGGCCATCAGCTACGTCGAGGCGCACGGCACCGGCACCAAGCTCGGCGACCCCATCGAGATCACCGGCCTGAGCCAGGCCTTCACCGCCGCGACCCCGGACGGCGCGGGCGCCGCGGCCCCCTGCCACCTCGGCTCGGCGAAGTCCAACATCGGCCACTGCGAGAGCGCCGCGGGCATCGCCGGGCTCACCAAGGTCCTGCTCCAGCTCCAGCACGGCCAGATCGCCCCGTCGCTGCACTCCGCCACGCTCAACCCCCACATCGACTTCTCCCGTACGCCGTTCGTCGTCAATCAGGAGCTGCGCGACTGGGAGCGCCCCGTCGTCGACGGGCGCCCGCAGCCGCGGATCGCCGGTGTCTCCTCCTTCGGCGCCGGGGGCGCGAACGCGCATCTGATCGTGGCCGAGCACACCGACCGCCGCCCCGCCCCCGCCGCACACGGCCCGCAGCTCTTCCCGCTCTCGGCCAAGGACGACGAGCGGCTGCGCGCCTACGCCGAGCGGCTGCTGCGCTTCGCGAAGGACACGGCCGGGCTCGCCGACGTGACCCCCGCGGACCTCGCGTACACCCTCCAGACCGGGCGCGAGGCCATGGACGAGCGCCTCGGCGTCGTCGCCGACTCCTTCGCCTCGCTCGCCGAGAAGCTGGAGCGCCACCTGGCCGGTGACACCGCCGTCGAGGGAGTCTGCCGCGGCAACGCCAAGCGCGACCGGAAGGCCCTGGCCATCGTCCCCGCCGAGGAACTCGCCGAGACCGTCGCCTCCCTGGCGCGGCGCGGCAAGTCGGCCGAACTCCTGGAGCTGTGGGCGCGCGGCGCCGCGCCCGACTGGCAGGCCCTGCACGCCGCCGCGGCCGTCGCGCCGCGGCGGATCAGCGCCCCCACGTACCCGTTCGCCCGCGACCGGCACTGGGTCCCGGAGGCCGCGCCCGTCTCTCCCGCGGCTGCCGGGGAGACGCCCGCCGCCCCCGCGTCCGCCGCCGCCTCCTCCGGCTCGGCGTCCACCGCGGAGCTCTTCCTCACCAAGCAGTGGCGCCCGGCCCCGTCCGCGCCCGGTTCCTCCGGGCCGTCCGGCGCCCTCGTCCTGTACGGCCCCGCCACCCGGCGGCTCGCCGAGCGGATCGCCGAACTGCTCGACGGCGCCGTGCTGGTGGACGCCACGGACCCCGGCGCGCACAGCCTCGTCGACCGGCGTGCCGCCGCGTGCGCCGCCCTGATCGACCTGACCGGGACCGGCGACGACACCGCCCCGGCCGGGGGCATCGACCGGATCGCGGAGGACAGCCCCTCCGGGCGCGCGCTCGCGCTGCTGCGCCGCGTGCTCGACGCGAAGGCGTCGCGGGACATCCGGCTGCTGTTCGTGACCCAGGGTCTGGAGAGCGCCGACGCGGCCGAGCGCGGTGAGTCCCGTCGCGTGCCGCTGGCGGGGGCCGCCCGTGCCGCGCTCTACCGGCTGCTCCAGAGCGAGTACCGGAGCCTCACGTCCCGCCACGTGGACCTCGACCCCGCCGTGCGCGACCTCGCCGCCCTCGCGGCCGTCGTCCACCGCGAGCTCCTCGACGAGGGGCGCGCGCCGGAGGTCTGCCACCGCGACGGCGCCCGGCTCGCGCCCGTGCTCGCCGCGTCCCCGGCACCCGCGGGGTCCCGGCGCACCCCGCCCGCCTTCGCCCCCGACGAGGTCCTGCTCGTGACCGGCGGCACCCGGGGCATCGGGCTGCTGTGCGCGCGGCACTTCGTCGCCCGCCACGGCGTACGACGGCTCGTCCTGACGGGCCGTGAGGCCCTGCCGCCGCGCCACCTGTGGACGGACCCGCAGGCCTGCCCGCCCGCCGTACGGGCGAAGACCGACGCCGTCGCCGCCCTGGAGGCACAAGGCGTCGAGGTGCGGGTGCTCGCGCTGCCGCTGGACGACGCGGACGCGGTCGCGGCGGCCGTCGCCACCGTCGAGTCGACGCTCGGGCCGATCGCGGGCCTGCTGCACGCGGCGGGGCTCGTGGACACGAGTAACCCGGCATTCGTCCGCAAGCCCGTGGCCGACGTCGCCCGGGTCGTCTCACCCAAGATCGACGGCACCGTGAACCTGCTCGCGGCCCTCGACCCGCGCGCCCTGCGCTTCGCCGTCCTCTTCTCCTCGGTCTCGGCCGCCCTGCCGACCCTCGGCGCCGGGCAGAGCGACTACGCCATGGGCAACGCCTTCATGGACTACTTCGCCCACGCCCGCGCCCACGAACTGCCCGTCACCAGCGTGCAGTGGCCGAGCTGGCGGGAGACCGGCTTCGGCGAGGTCACCAACAAGGCGTACACCGACACGGGCCTGCTCAGCATCACCAACGCGGAGGGCCTCGCCTTTCTCGACGAGATCCTCACCGCACCGCGCGGCCCCGTGGTCATGCCGGTCCGGGTCGACGCCGCCCGCTTCGACGCGACCGCCCTCCTGGACGCGCGCCCCGCCGCCCCGGCCGCCCCGGCGCCCCGGACCCGTCCCGTCGAGGTCCAGGAGGACTCCGCCGCGAGCGAGTCCCTCGGGGCGCGGCTCACCGCCTTCCTCAGTGACACCTTCAGCGGTGAACTCGGGCTCAAGTCCGGCCAGTTGGACACGGACACCTCGTACGCCGACTACGGCGCCGACTCGATCCTGCTCGCGCAGATCCTCCAGCGGATCCGGCAGCGCCTCGACGTGCCGCTCGACCCGTCGGTCCTCCTGGAGTACCCGACCCTGAGCGAGCTCGTGACCTGGCTGCTGGACACTTATCCGACGGAGGTCGCCGCGCGGTTCGGCGCGGAGCCGGTGCGGCCCGGGCCGACGCCGTCCGCGGCCGTGCCCGCCCCTGCCGAGACGCGCGCCTCGAACGAGGACACGGATCGTGCCGGTGACCGCCGGGTCGCCGTGGTCGGCATGGCCTGCCGACTGCCCGGCGCCCCCGGTCTCGACGCCTACTGGGAGCTGCTGTCCGAGGGCCGCCGCGCCGTGCGCGAGGTCCCCGCCGAGCGCTGGGGGCGGCCGACCGGCTTCCGCGCCGGGCTCATCGACGACGTGTACGGCTTCGACGCCGGGCACTTCATGCTGCACGACGAGGACGTCCGCGCGATGGACCCGCAGGCGCTCGTCCTCCTGGAGGAGAGCCTCAAGGCCGTGCACCACGCCGGTTACCGTGCGGCCGACCTGGAGGGCTCGCGCACCGGCGTGTACGTGGGCGCCCGCAGCGGACAGCGCCCCGACGGCACGCTGGTGGACGGCGCCCGCAACCCCATCATGACGGTGGGCCAGAACTACCTGGCGGCCAACGTCTCCCAGTTCTTCGACTGGCACGGACCCGCCATGGTGACGGACACCGCCTGCTCGTCCGCGCTGACGGCGATGAAGGTCGCCACCGACGCGCTGGCCGCGGGCTCCGTCGACCTGGCCCTGGTCGCGGGCGTCAGCCTGCTCGCCGACCCCGAGGCGCACGAGCTGTTCCGGCGCCGCGGACTGCTGCGCGAGGACGGCGCGTTCCACATCTTCGACCGCCGCGCGGGCGGCGTCGTCCTCGGCGAGGGCGCGGGTGTCGTCCTGCTCAAGCCGCTGGCCGCCGCCGAGCGCGACGGCGACACCGTGTACGCCGTCGTCGAGGGCCTCGCCGTCAACAACGACGGCCGCACCGCCGGACCCGCCACGCCCAACCTCACCGCCCAGAAGCAGGTGATGCGCGAAGCGCTGCGCCAGGCGGGCTGCCCCGCGCACCAGGTGGGCCACCTCGACGTCAACGGCTCCGGTTCCGAACTGACTGACCTCCTGGAGCTCAAGGCCGTCCAGGAGGTATACGGCGTGGACCGCGCCGCGCCGCTGCACGTCGGGTCGATGAAGCCCAACATCGGGCACCCGCTGTGCGCCGAGGGCATCGCCGCGTTCATCAAGGTGGCGCTGATGGTGCACCATCAGCGGACGGTGCCGTTCCTGTCGGGCGAGCAGCCCATGGAGCACTTCACGATCGACCCCGCCGTGCTCCGCCTGCCCCGGCACGCCGAGCCGGTGGACCTGGCGTACGCGGCGGTCAGCAGCTTCGCCGACGGCGGCACGAACGGGCACGTCGTCCTGGGCCGCCCCGCGGCCCCGCGCCCCGGCGAGGAGCGACGGCGCCCCCTGGCGCTCCCGGAACTCGACCGCCGGGACGTGCGCACCGGCGCTCCCGTCGCCGAGGCACGGGTGTGGACGCGGCGCGTCGACGCCCGCGACGCCGTCGTCGACGGACACCGCGTCTACGGACGGCGGCTGCTGCCCGGTCTCGCCTGGATCGACCTCCTCTACGGGTGCTGCGCGGAGCTGACGCCCGACGCGTCGCCCGCCCGGCTCGTCCTGCGCGACCTGTCGATCTACCGGCCGCTCGGCGTGGACGAGGGCGCCGCCGTGGACCTGCGCGTCGAGGCCCGCGCCACGGCCGCCGACGCCTGGCGGATCACCGTCACCGACGCCGTACGGGGCGAGGGCGGGGCCCCGGCCCCGTACGTGACGGCCGATGTCCACCTGACGGACCACCCCACCGCCTTCGCCACGGAGGTTCCCGCCGACGTCCTCGACGCGCTGCACGCCCCCGGCGAGGACGCGCGCGACCTCAGCGAGATCTACCGGAGCTTCCGGTCCCAGGAACTCGTGCACTCGGGCGCGATGAAGGCCGTCGGCTCCGTGCGCACCACGCCCGACGACATCTGGGTGAGCGTGGCGGTCGACGAGGGCTTCCTGTTGCACGATTGGATAGAACGTTCGTTCCAGCCCGTTCTCATTGACGGGAGCGCGGTGGCGGCCAGTGCCGTCGCCCTGGGCGGCGAGCCGCGGCTCTTCCTGCCCCTGCACTACGCCTCGTTCCGGGCCACGGGCCCGCTGGGCCGCGCCTGCCACACGCGCGTGCGGCGGGACACGATCACGCGCGGGGACGAACTCCTCACCTTCGGGATGGAGTTCTTCGATGACCACGGGCGCAAGCTGGCCGAGCTGACGGGCCTGACCACGAAGGCCGTGCGCGACGCGGGACACATCGCCCCCGCGCGGGAAGCGGCGCCGGTGGCCGTGGCGGCAGCCGAGTCCTCGGTCACGGCCGTGCCGGTGGGCGCACCGGCGGCCGACGCCATGCAGGCCCTCGTACGGTCGGTCGTCGCCGATCGGCTCGGCGTGCCCGCGGAGCGGGTCGACGCGGGCGCGAGCTACTACGCGTTGGGCCTGGACTCCGCGACGCTGCTGCGGGTCGCGGCGGAGCTCGGGGAGCGGCTCGGCACGCGGCTCGCGCCGACGCTGCTGTTCGAGCACGCCACGGTGGCGGCACTGGCCGGGCATCTGGCGCGCCACCACCAGCCGGCCGAGCCGGTGGAGGCCGCGAAGGCCGTGGAGTCGGGGGAGTCGGCAGAGCCTTCCGCCGCCCCCGAGGCCCCCGCCGCCCCGGCCCCGGCTCCGGCCCCGGTCCCCGCCCTGCCCGACCGCAGCGGGACGCGGGACATCGCGATCGTCGGCATCGGCGGCCGGTACCCGAAGGCGCGCGGCCTCGCCGAGTTCTGGGAGAACCTCAAGTCCGGGCGCGACTGCGTCGGCGAGGTGCCCGAGGACCGCTGGCCGCGCGACACCTTCGGCGGCGAGCGCACCCCCTCGGGGCGGCCGGTGTCCCACCTGGGCGGCTTCCTGGACGACCCCGACTGCTTCGACGCGGAGTTCTTCCAGATATCCGACGCCGAGGCGGCCCGGCTCGACCCGCAGGAGCGGCTGTTCCTCGAAGTGTGCTGGGAGGCCGTCGAGGACGCCGGATACACGCCCGCGGGCCTCTCCGGGGCCGAGGACGGCGGACGGCGGGGGACCGTCGGCGTCTTCGCCGGGGTCATGCACAAGGACTACGTCCTGGTGCAGCACGACGCGGCGGACGGCGACCCGGCGGGCCCGCCCCTGGCGCTGAACGCCGCGGCCGTCGCCAACCGCGTCTCGCACGTCTGTGACTTCCGCGGCCCGTCCCTCGCGGTCGACTCCGTGTGCGCCTCGTCGCTCAACGCCGTGCACCTGGCGGTGGAGAGCCTGCGGCGCGGCGAGTGCGACGCCGCCCTCGCGGGCGGGGTGAACCTCTCGCTGCACCCCGCCAAGTACGGCACGTACGGAGGCCTCGACCTGCTGGCGGGCGACGCGCCCGCCCGCTCCTTCGGCGCGGGCGGCGACGGCTACGTGGCGGCGGAGGGCGTCGGCGCGGTGCTCCTGAAGCCGCTGGAGCGGGCGCTCGCCGACGGCGACGCCGTGTACGCCGTCATCAAGGGCACCGCGGTCAACCACTCCGGCCGGACGCCCGGCATGCGGGTGCCGTCCGTCGCCGCGCAGGCGGAGCTCATCGAGACCTGCCTGGAGCGCGCCGGGGTCGACGCCGGGACGATCGGCTACCTCGAAGCCCACGGCACGGGCACCGAGATCGGCGACCTCATCGAAGTCCAGGGGCTGCGGCGGGCGTTCGAGAAGCACACCGACGCCAAGGGCTTCTGCGCGCTGGGCTCGGTCAAGTCCGCCATCGGTCACGCCGAGGCGGCCGCCGGGATCAGCGGGCTGACCAAGGCGGTCCTCCAGCTGCACCACCGGACCCTGACGCCGCTGGTCGGCGCCGCCGCGCCCAATCCGTACCTCGACCTCGCCGACTCGCCCTTCCGGCTCCAGACGGACCTGGAGGAGTGGACGGTGGACGCGGGCGGTCCCGGCACGCCGCGCCGCGCCGGAGTGAGCGCGTTCGGCGCCACGGGCACCAACGCCCACGTCGTCGTCGAGGAGGCGCCGCCGGTGCCCGACCAGGCACTGAGCGGCGCGGCGACGGGCCCCGTGCTCGTCCCGCTGTCGGCGACCGACGGCGACCGGCTGCGCGCCTACGCGGAGAAGCTGCTGCGCTTCCTGGACACCAAGGAGGGCGCCGCGCTCGCCCCCGCGGCCCTGGCCCACACCCTCCAGACCGGGCGCGTGGCCCTGGCCGAGCGGGCGGTGATCCTCGCGCACGACCTGGACGAGGTCCGCGAGGGCCTGGAGGCCGTGGCCGGCGGCACCGGGACCGACGGCACCGGGGTCCAGGTGTGGCGCGGCCGCGTGACGGAGACGACCGCCGAGTCCCGGCTCCTCGACGAGGACGACGTACGCGCGGAGCTCGTCGGCCGGTGGGCGGCGCAGGGCAAGTGGGGCAAGGTCGCGGAGCTCTGGCTCGGCGGTCACGCCGTCGCCTGGCCCGCCCCGCACGGCGCGGCGGCACCGCGACGCGTGCACCTGCCCACGTACCCGTTCGCCAAGCGGCGCCACTGGGTCACGACGGCGGTCCCCGCCAGGGCGACGGTGCCCGCCACGACGACCGCCCCCACCGTGGCGGCACCCGCCGCCGGGGCCCCGGTGACGGACGCTGTCCGCTGGTGCTTCGTTCCGGACGGCGCGGAGCCGCCCGTCTCCGTCCACCGGGCCGAGCCTCCGGTGGAGGAGAAGGCCCGCGGCTATCTGCGTCAGCTCGTCGCCGCCCGCGTGGGACGGCCCGCGCAGGACATCGGCCCGCACGCGGGTCTGATCGAGCTCGGCCTGACGTCGCTCGGCGCCGTCGGCCTCAGCAAGGACCTGGCGGCGACGGTCGCGCCCGGCTTCGTGCCCAGCGCCCTGTTCGAGTACGGCACCGTCGCCGAACTCGCCGGACATCTGGCGGACCGGTGGCCCGCGGGCCTGAAGCGCCTGGTCGCCACGCGCCCCAAGGCCCCCGGCGTTCCGGAGCCGCAGGAGATCCCGGAGACCCCCGAGGCCCCCGAGGCCCCGGAGATCCCGGAGACCCCGGACCCGGACCGGCCGTCCGCCGGGCCGGAGCAACGGCCCACCGCGCCCGACGTCCTGGACGTCCTCGAGTGCCTGCGCGCCGGCGCCCTGCACCTCGACGACGCCATCGCGCTCCTCGACGAAGAGAGTTACGAGAAGTGAAGCACGAGCTCAGCGCCCTCATCGCGGACTACAAGGCGGGCCGCGTCGGCGCCCGTGAGGTCGGCGACCTCCTGCGCGACCTGCGCGACCAGGCGGCGGAGCCGCGCGCCCGGGCAGCGGCCGGGGCCGAGGCCGGGGCCGGGGAAGCCCCGCGCCCCGCCGGGGAGTTCGCCTACCCGCTCTCCGAGGGCCAGCGCGGACTGTGGGCGCTCCAGCGGGCGTACCCGGACATGGCGGCGTACAACGTACCGCTGTGCTTCCGCGTCAGCGGCCTGGACGCGGCGGCGTTCAAGGACGCCTGCCGGGCGCTGCTCGTGCGCCACCCCGCGCTCAGCACGGTGATCCGCCAGGACGCGGGGGAGCCGACGCAGTCCGTCGACCCGGCCCGCGCGCTCGACTTCGCGCGGGTCGACCTGACGGGCACCGCCGACGAGGGCGAGGCGCTCGCCGTCGTCGAGCGCGCGAGCAAGCGGGTGTTCTCGCTGGCCGGGACGGGAGAAACGATCACGCAGGACGGCGGGGGACTGTTCCGCGTCCGGGTCTTCGACCGCCCCGGGGGCGAGTCGCTGATCCTGATCGTCGTCCACCACATCGTCTTCGACGGCACGTCGGCGACGCTCCTGATGAGCACGCTGTTCGAGGAGTACGAGGCGCGGGTGGGCGGCGCCCCGGCCGGGAGCCGCGCCCCGCGCGCCGAGGCGGGCGCGGGCTTCCACGACTTCGTCCGCGAGGAGCGCCGCACCCTGGCCGGGCGCGGCGCCGAGCGCCTTCCGTACTGGCGGACCCGGCTCGCCCCGCCCCTGCCCGTGCTCGACCTGCCCGCCGAGCGGCCCCACACGGCCCTCGCCGACCGCTTCGCCGGGAAGACCCTCGTGACCGAGGTGCCCGCGGAACTGGCCGCGCGCGTGGCCGAGTTCGCCACCGCGCGCCGGACCTTCGTGTCCACGGCCATGCTCACCGCGTACGCGGCGACCCTGGCGACGTACTCCGACGCCGCCGAACTCGTCGTCGGGATGCCGGTGAACGAGCGCGAGGGCGACGCCCTCGCCCGCACCGTGGGTCTGATGATCAACATGGTGCCGGTGCGCGTCGCGCTCCCCGCCGACGAGCCCTTCGACCGGCTCGTCACCCGCGCCCAGCGCGACGTCTCCGACGACCTGCTGCACGGCCACCCCTTCCCGGCCCTCGTGCGGGACCTCGCGCAGGACACCCCGGCGGGGCGCTCCCCGGTGTTCCAGACGGCGTTCGTCTTCCAGGACGTCCTCGACGGCATCGCCGACGCCGACCGGCCCTACCGGCTCGTCGAGGAGCTGCACCAGGAAGGGGAGTACGAACTCTCCGTGGAGGTGTGGCGCAGCGGCGCGGGCTACGCGCTGTACTGGAAGTACCAGCCGGAGCTCTACCGGCCCGCCTTCGTCCAGGAGCTGGCGGCCCGCTTCCTCGGCGTCCTGGCGGTGGTGTGCGACGACCCGCACACCACCGTGGCCGCGCTGCGGCGGCGGAGCGGCGAGCGGTGCGTACAGGACCTCGTCGAGGAGACGGCGCGCCGCACCCCGGACGCGGTCGCCGTGGCGGGTCAGGAGGAGGTCCTGACGTACGAGGCGCTCAGCGCCCGCAGCGACGCGCTGGCCTCCTGCCTGGCGGCGCGGGGCGTGCGCCGCGGCGACCTGGTGGCCGTGCTGCTCGACCGCTCGCCCGAGCTGGTCGTGACCCTGCTCGGCATCCTCAAGGCGGGCGCCGCCTACGTCCCGCTCGACCCGGAGCTGCCCGCCGCCCGGCTCACCGACATCGTCACGGACAGCGGCACCCCGCTGATCGTGACCCAGGCCCGGCACGAGGACCGCGCCCGGGGCCTCGCGGAGGGCGCCGCCGCGCCCGCCCTGTTCGTGCTCGACGCGGAGCGGGCCGCGCTCACGGCCGCCCTCGGCTCCGGACCGGCCGCCGCCGCGGTGGCCGCCGACGACCTGGCGTACGTCATCTACACCTCGGGCAGCACCGGCCGCCCCAAGGGAGTGATGATCCCGCACCGCGGCTTCACCAACCTGCTCGGCTCGCTGCGCCGTGAGCCCGGCATGGACGCGGCGGACACGCTCTTCGCCGTGACCACCGTCAGCTTCGACATGGCGCAGGTCGAACTGCTCCTGCCGCTGGTGTGCGGGGCCCGCGTGTACGTCTGCGACAGCCCGACGATCAAGGACGTGGAGCGGCTCAAGGAGCGCGTCGCCCGGGTGCGGCCCACCGTCATGCAGGCGACCCCGGCGACGTGGAGCATGCTGTTCCACTCGGGCTGGCGCAACCCCGAGGGCGTGCGCGTCTTCTGCGGCGGCGAGGCGCTGCCCCGGACCCTCAAGGAGTTCTTCCGCGACACCGGCACCGAGGCGTGGAACCTGTACGGGCCGACGGAGACGACCGTGTACTCCACCGGCGGCCCGGTCCGCCACGACCGGCCGACCACCATCGGCAGGCCGGTCGCCCACACGCAGGTCCACATCCTCGACGAGGACCTGCGCCCGGTGCCCCACGGCGGGACCGGCGAGCTGTGCATCGCGGGCAAGGGCCTCGCGAAGGGCTACGTGAACCGCCCCGAGCTCACCGCGGAGAAGTTCGTCGACCACGACCTGGTGCCCGGCGGCAAGCTCTACCGCACCGGGGACCTGGCCCGCTGGACCGAGGACGGCGAGATCGACTACCTGGGCCGCAAGGACTTCCAGGTGAAGATCCGCGGCTACCGCATCGAACTGGGCGACATCGAGTACCACTTGGGCCGCCACCAGGACGTCGCCGAGTGCGTCGTCGTCGCGCGCGGCGAGGACGGCGCCAAGCAGCTCGTCGCCTACTACGTGCCGCGCGGCGCGGGCGCCCGCGCCGACGCCTTCAAGGAACACCTGCGCGCGCTGCTGCCCGCGTACATGGTCCCGGACTTCTATGTGCCGCTCGACACCGTCCCGCTGACGGGCAGCGGGAAGGTCGACCGCACGGCCCTGATGCGGCGCGAGGTGTCGGCCGTGCCCGCACCCGCGCCCGCCGCACCCGTGTCCGCACCCGCCGCGCCCGCGCGGGCGGCCGCGCAGCCGTCCCGTGACGTCGAGCGGGACGTCCTCGCCTGCTGGCGGGAAGTGCTGAAGCTCCAGGACCTCACCCCGGACGCCTCCTTCTTCGAGTCCGGCGGCAACTCCCTGTCGGCCGTGGTGCTCGCGGACCTCATCAGCCGCCGCCTCGGCGTCGCGTTCACGGCCGCCGACCTGTTCAAGTACGCCACCGCGGCCGCCGTCGCCGCGTACGTACGACAGCGGACGCCGGACGCGGCGGACCACGCGGGCGAGGCGGTCGTGACGGAGCCCGTCACATCGGCTCCCGCTTCAGCTCCCGCGTCGGAGCCCGCGGCGCTGCCCGACGACGCCGTCGCCGTCGTCGGCATCTCGTGCCGCTTCCCCGACGCCCGCGACCACTGGGAGTTCTGGGAGAACCTCAAGCGCGGCCACGCGTCCGCCGGACGGTGGAGCGAGGCCGAGCTGCGCGCGGCGGGCGTGCCCGAACGGGTCCTGGGCGACCCGGACTTCGTGCCGCTGCGCTCGGGGCTCGACGGCAAGGACGAGTTCGACGGCGCGTTCTTCCGGCTCTCGCCCCAGCACGTCGAGCTGATGGACCCGCAGTTCCGCCAGGTCCTGCTGCACTCCTGGAAGGCCGTCGAGGACGCGGGCCGCGACCACCGGCAGATCCCGAACACCGGGGTGTACGTCTCCACGGGCAACCACCACTACGGCGCCCCCGACGACACCGGCGAGACGCCCGCCGCGGTCATCGAGGACCCCCGGCAGTACCTGTCGTGGGTGATGAGCCAGAGCGGCACCGTCGCCTCCATGGTCTCCTACCAGCTCGGCTTCGGCGGGCCGAGCATGTCCGTGCACTCCAACTGCTCCTCCTCGCTGAGCGCGCTCGCCCTCGCGGCCCGCGCCGTGCAGTCCGGCGAGACGGACTTCGCCCTGGTGGCGGCGGCCTCGGCGAACAGCGTCGACGGCCTCGGCTACGTCCACAAGGCGGGCCTCAACCTCTCCGGCGACGGCCGCGTCAAGGCCTTCGACGCGGACGCCGACGGCATGGCGGGCGGCGAGGGCGTCGTGGCCCTGCTGATCCGCCGCGCCGCCGACGCCGTGGCCGACGGCGACCACATTTACGGCCTGCTGCGCGGCATCGCCGTCAACAACGACGGCGGCGACGCCACCGGCTTCTACAGCCCCAGCGTCAACGGCCAGTCCCGGCTGATCCGCCAGGTACTCGACCGCACCGGCGTCGACCCGCGCACCATCGGCTACGTCGAGGCCCACGGCACCGGCACGAAGCTCGGCGACCCCGTGGAGGTCGCCGCGCTCACCGAGGCCTACCGCGCCGCCACGGCCGACACCGGCTACTGCGGCATCGGCTCGGTGAAGACGAACCTCGGCCACCTCGACACCGCGGCCGGACTCGCCGGGGCCGTCAAGGTGCTCCTGAGCCTCTACCACGGGCAGCTCCCGCCCACCCTCCACTACCGCGAGCCCAACCCCCAACTGCGCCTGGACACCTCGCCGTTCCACGTCGTCGACCGGCTGCGCGAGTGGCCCCGGGCCGAGGGGCCGCGCCGCGCCGCGCAGAGCTCCATCGGCCTGGGCGGGACCAACGCCCACGCCGTCTTCGAGGAGTACGTCCCCGCCGCCGCGCCGGCACACCCCGACGGCGCGGGCGCGCCGCAGCTCGTGCCGCTGTCCGCCCGTACGCGCGAGGACCTCGTGCGCGCGGCCGCCGAGCTGCGCCGGCATCTGACCGGGCCCCGCGCCGCCGCGCTGCGCCTCGACGACGTCGCGCACACCCTGCGCACGGGCCGCGTCGCCATGGCCTGCCGCGTGGCGTTCGTGGTCCGCGACCTGGCGCAACTGGCCGCCGAGCTGGAGGCGTTCGTCCAGGACCCCGACGGCGACGACACCGCACGCCGCTTCGCGGGGCCCGCCGCGGGAAGTGCCGCGGCCGACCGCGACGCCACCCGCAAGCGCACCGCGCAGCTCGCCCGCAGGCTCGCCGAGGGCAAGCTGAAGAAGGCGGCGAAGGCCTGGGTGCGCGGCGCCGAGGCCGACTGGAGCCCGCTCGCCGGGCAGCGGCCCGCCCGCCGCGTGAGCCTGCCCGGGTACGCCTTCGCACCGGTGCGCCACCCGTACCCGGCCCGCGCGCCGCGCGCCGCCGCCACGTCCACCGCGCCCCGCCCGGACGCGGCCCCCGGCACGCCGCCCGCACACCCGCTGCTGCACGAGAACGCGTCGCGGGACGGACAGCGCCACCGCTCGTCCTTCTCCGGCGACGAGTACGTCCTGCGCGACCACGTCGTCGACGGCAGGAAGCTGCTGCCCGCCGTCGCCAGCCTGGAGATGGCCTGCGCGGCCCTGCGGCAGGCCCTGCCGGAGACGGCCGGGCGGCGTACCGTCCTGAAGAACGTGACGTGGGCGCGCCCCGTCGTCGTGGACGACGGCGGCAGGCAGGTGGAGTTCACCCTCACCCGCGACGACGCGGCACCGTCCGGGGCGCTGGGCTTCGCCCTCCTGACGGACGGCGAGCAGCCGTGCGTCCAGGGCCGCGCCACCACCGAGGAGGCCGCGCCGCCGGCCCGCGTCGACCTCGCGGAGCTGCGCGACCGACTGCGCCTGCGGCCCCTCCCCGGCGAAGACGTCTACGCGCACATCGCCCGCGCGGGCGTCGCCTACGGCCCCGGCTTCCGCCTCGTGCACGTCCTGCACCGGGGCGAGCACGACGGGCGCCGCGAGGTCCTCGCCGAGCTGCGCCTTCCCGCGCACCTGCGCTCCACCGCGGCGGCGTACGCGCTCCACCCGAGCTTCCTCGACGCGGCCGTCCACGCCTCGCTCGGCCTGGACCCGGCGTTCGACTCCGCCACGGTCCGGGCCGTCACGGACGGGACGACGCGGGTGCCCTTCGCCCTCGACCGGCTCGACGCGCACGCGCCGTTCGGCGAGACGATGTACGCCTGGGTGCGCCCGGCGGCCCACCGCTCCACGGCGGCGGAACGCGTCCTCGACATCGACCTCCTCGACCCGGCCGGCCGGGTCTGCGCCACGCTGCGCGGCCTCGCCTACCGCGCCCTGACCGCGCCCGGCCGCCCCGCGCCGTCCGCCGCCTCCGCGCTGCGCACGCTCCTTCCGGTGTGGGAGCCCCGGCACCCCGCCGAAGCCCCCGCCCCGCAGCGCCCTCAGGGCACGGTGCTCGTCCTCGACGCCGACCGCAGGCTGCGGGCCGAACTCGCCGCGCTCCACCCCGGCCACCAGCGCGTCGACCTGCCCGAAGGCGCCTCGCCCGAGGCCATCGCCGGGCTGGTCCGCACGGCCTGCGCCGCCACCGAAGGGCGCGTCGCCCGGGTCGTCTGGGTCGCACCGACCGAGACGCCCGACGGCATGGTCCAGGGCCAGGAGCGCGGCGCGGTCGAGGTCTTCCGGATCGTCAAGGCGCTGCTCGCCCTCGGCCACGGCACGCGCGACCTGGCCTGGTCCCTCTACACGTTCGGCACCCAGTCCGTCCGGGACCGGGACGCGGTCGCGGCGACGCACGCGAGCGTCCACGGCCTTGCGGGCAGCCTCGCCCGGGAGCACGCGCGCTGGACGGTCGACCTCGTCGACCTGCCGCACCCGGACTCCGGCGACGGCGTCGGCGACCACCTGGGGGAGGAGCGGCACCTCACCGGGGTGCGGCCCGGCACCACCGTGGCCCTGCGCGGCGGCCGCTGGTTCTCCCAGGAGCTGCTGCCCACCACCGCCCTCGAACCGGCCGCGGGCCCCTACCGGCACGGCGGCGTCTACGTCGTCATCGGCGGCGCGGGCGGCATCGGCGAGCTGTGGAGCCGCTCCATGGTGGAGAGCTACCGGGCCACGATCGTGTGGATCGGTCGCCGCCCCCTGACCGGCGAGGTCGAGGGGCGCCTCGCCGACCTCGCCGAGCGGGCCCGCGCGGCGGGCGCGGCGGCCCCCTCCTACGTCCAGGCCGACGCGCGCGACCACGCGAGCCTGCTGGCCGCGCACGCGCGGATCAAGCGGGACCACCCGCGCGTCGACGGCGTCGTGCACTCGGCGATCGTCCTCGCCGACAAGACCCTCGCGCACATGGACGAGGACCGCTTCCGCGCCGCCCTCGCCGCGAAGGCCGACGTCGGCGTCCACGTGGCCGACGTGTTCGGGGCCGAGCCGCTGGACTTCCTGCTGTTCTTCTCCTCGGTCGAGAGCTTCGTACGGGCTCCCGGACAGGCCAACTACGCCGCCGGGTGCACCTTCAAGGACGCCCTCGCGCACGCCCTGCGCCGCCGCGGCACCGTGGCCAAGACGGTCAACTGGGGGTACTGGGGCGTGGCCGGTGTCGTCAGCGACGCCTTCTACCGCGAGCGGATGGCCGCCGCCGGGGTGGACTCGCTCGACCCCGACGAGGCGTTCACCGCCCTGGAGTCCTTCCTCGCGGGCGAGCACAGCCAGGTCACGCTGATGCGCACCTTCGGCGACGAGGCGCTGCGCGGCCTCGCCCTGGACGAGCACCAGGGCGACCACCGCCCCGCGCTGCCCTCCGTACGCGACGCCGTCGTGTCCGCGCACCGCGCGCCGCACGGCGAGGTGGAGCGCCTGCGCGGCCTCCTGCCGCACCCGCGCATGCGCGAACTCACCCTGAACCTGCTGTACGTGACGCTCCGTGAGCTCGGCGCCGCCCGCCCGGACGGCACGGGCCACCGCGTCCTGCCCCGGTACGCGCGCTGGCTGGCGGAGAGCCACCGGCTGTTCGCCGAGGCCGGGCCCGCCCTCGCCGCCCGGGACCTGGACGCCGCCGCCCTGTGGCGCCAGTGGCGGGCCGAGCGCGACGGCTGGCAGCCCAACGCCAACCAGCGCGCGCAGGTCGACCTCGTCGAGTCCTGCCTCCAGGCCCTGGCGGACGTCCTGACCGGCGCGCGCCAGGGCACCGAGATCCTCTTCCCCGGCTCCTCGCTGTCCCGCGTCGAGGGCGTCTACCGGGGCGACCCGGTCGTCGACTACTTCAACGACCAGCTCGGCGTGGTCCTCGCCGACGCGGTGCGCGCCTGGGGCGCGGCCGAGCCGGGGCGGCGGCTGCGCGTCCTGGAGGTCGGCGCCGGGACCGGCGCGACCAGCGTCAAGGTTCTGGAGGCCCTGGAGCCCTTCGGCGACCGGATCGCCGAGTACCGCTACACCGACCTGTCCAAGGCGTTCCTGTTCCGCGCCGAGGAGCGCCTCAAGCCCCGCTACCCGCACCTGACCACCGGCATCTTCAACGCCGAGCACGCGCCCGGGCCGCAGGGCGTCGACCTCGGCGGCTTCGACGTCGTCGTGGCCACCAACGTCCTGCACGCCACCGCCGACATCTCCCGCACCCTGCGCAACGTCAAGGCGACCCTGCGGGCGGGCGGCCTGCTCTTCCTCAACGAGATGAGCCGCAACACCCTCCTCGCGCACGTCACCTTCGGCCTCCTGGACGGCTGGTGGCTGTACCGGGACGCCGCCCTGCGCATCCCCGGCAGCCCGGTGCTCTCCGCCGAGAGCTGGCGCGAGGTCCTGGAGGACGAGGGGTTCCGCACCGGCGCCCAGCCGGACACCGAGGCCCACGTGCTGGGGCAGATGCTGCTCGTCGCCGAGAGCGACGGCCGGTTCCGCACGGCCGACGGCCCCCGGGGCCGGGCCGCGTCCCGCGCCACCGCCCCCGCGGCCGCCGTGACGGCGCCTCCCGCGGCGCCTCCCGCGGCGGCTTCCGCAGCGCCTTTCGCGGACGACGCGGGCGAGCTGCGCGCCCGTACCGCCGACTACTTCGAGCGGCTGCTGCGCGAGGCCCTGCGCCTGGCCGCCGGGGAGCTCGACCCGGCCAAGGACCTGCACGACTACGGCCTCGACTCCATCCTCGTGTCCGGCATGAACAGCGCCGTGGCCCGGGACTTCGAGGACGTCAGCAGCACCCTGTTCTTCGAACTGCGCACGCTGGACGAGCTCGTGGAGCACTTCGTGGAGCGGCGGCGCCCGGAGCTGAGGGCGCTCTTCGGCCTCGACGCGGCAGCCGCCCGGGACGAACGGGCCGAGACGCCCCAGGCACTCCAGGTGCCTCAAGCCCACCAGATGTCTCAAGCGCCCGAGGTGCCGCAAGCGCCCCAGGCGTCCGCGGCCTCCCTCGCCGACCGGGCCGTCGCGTACGTCACCGGCCTCGTCGCCGAGACGCTCAAGCTCGATCCCGAGCGGCTCGACGCGGACGCCGACCTCTTCGACCTCGGCCTGGACTCCATCCTCGTGGTCCAGCTGAACAACACCCTCGGCCGCGCCTTCGAGGACCTCAGCAGCACGCTCTTCTTCGACCACACGACGGTCCGCGACGTTGCCGCGTACTTCGCGACGACACATGCCGCGCGGCTCGCCGAGGTCCTGGGCACCGCGACGCCCATGGTGCTTCCGACGGAAGACACCCGTCCGGCGACTCGCACCGCCGCGGCGCGGCCTGAGGCCGCGCCGCGGCAGCCCGAGCCGCACTCCGGCGACATCGCCGTCGTGGGCCTCGCCGGGCGCTACCCCGGCGCCGACAGCCCCGCGCGCCTGTGGGAGAACCTGGCCAGGGGCGAGAGCGCGACCGCGCCCTACCCGGCCGACCGCTGGTGGTGCGACTGGCGGGACCGGGAGCGCCCCTGGGGCGGCTTCCTCGGCGACGTGGCCTCCTTCGACGCCGCGTACTTCGGCATCGACGAGCGCGAGGCCGCGGCCATGGACCCGCAGGAGCGGCTGTTCATCGAGACGGCGCACGGCGCCGTGCAGGACGCGGGCTACACGCCCGCCGCGCTCGCCGGGCACGGCAGCGTGGGCGTGTTCGTGGGCGTCATGAACGCCACGTACAACGGCCGTACGGCCTACTCGTCCATCGCCAACCGCACCTCGTACCTCTTCGACTTCCAGGGCCCGAGCGTGGCCGTCGACACGGCGTGCTCCGGGTCGCTCACGGCCCTGCACCTGGCCGTGCAGAGCCTGCTCTCCGGCGACAGCGCCTGCGCGGTGGCGGGCGGCGTCAACCTGCTCCTCGGCACGGACCACTTCGACGTGCTCCAGGAGCACGGCCTGCTGTCGTCCGGCGAGCGGTGCCGCCCCTTCTCCGAACACGCGGACGGGTTCCTCGCCGCGGAGGGCGTCGGCGCCGTGGTGCTGCGGCCGCTGGCCGACGCGGTGGCCGCGGGCGACCACGTCTACGGCGTGATCAAGGGCAGCGCCGTCAACTCCGGCGGCCGCACGAGCCGTTACAGCATGCCGAGCCTGGACGCGCAGCGTGACGTCGTCACCCGCGCCCTGGCCAGGGCCGGGGTCACGCCGGACACGGTCAGCTACGTGGAGGCGCACGGCACGGCGACCCCGCTCGGGGACTCCCTGGAGATCTCCGCGCTCAGCCGCGCCTTCGCCGGTGACCGCCCGGGGCAGTACTGCGCCGTCGGCTCGCTCAAGTCCAACCTGGGCCACTGCGAGAGCGCCTCGGGCGTCGCCGGCCTCACCAAGGTCCTGATGCAGCTGCGCCACCGCGCGCTCGCGCCCTCCATCAACGCCGAGGACCTCAACACCGGCATCGTCTTCAAGCAGTCGCCGTTCCACGTCCAGCGGGAGCTCGCCCCCTGGAACCCGGCCGACGCCGCGGGGCGCCCCGTGCCGCGGCGCGCGGGCATCTCCTGCTTCGGCGCGGGCGGCTCGAACGCACACCTGATCATCGAGGAATACGAGGACATGGCCGACGACGAGGCGCGCTCCATCGAGGCGGCGGCCGACGAGACCTGCCTGGTCCCCCTGTCGGCGCACACGCCCGAGCGGCTGCGCACGGCGGCCGGACGGCTGGCCGCACACCTGCGCGAGGCGGAGCGCGAGGGACGCAGGACGCCGCTGCGCGACATCGCGCACACCCTCCAGACCGGCCGTGACGAGCTGCCGGTGCGCCTGGCGCTCGTCGTCCGCTCCACCGCCGAACTGGCCACCGCGCTGGCGGAGTTCAGCGCCGACGGCGTCGCGGGCCCCGACCGGTACGCCGACCTCACCGACGCGGCCGCGAGCGCCTCGGCGGCGGGCGGCGCGACCGGTGACCCGCACGCGGCGGCACGGAGCTGGCTGACCGGAGCGCGCGTCACCTGGGGCGAGCTGTACACCGGGCACCCGCCGCGCCGCGTCAGCCTGCCGACGTACCCCTTCGCGCGGCGCGACCACTGGTACGCGCCCGCACGGAGCGACCACGCGCGCGCGGAGCCGGTCCGGACCGAGGCCTCCGAGACCGCGCGGCCACAACCCCGCCCCGGGTCGGCCGCCTCCGACGTCCGCGCCTGGCTGCGCGCCGCACTCGCCGAGGAGCTGGACACTGCGCCCCACGAGGTGGCCACCGACCGGGAGTTCACCGCGCTCGGCCTGGCGTCGATGGGCCTGGTGCGCCTCGCCCGGCGGGTGCGGAGCGAGCTCCACGCGGACTTCGCCTCGGCCGCGCTCTTCGAGCACCGGACCGTCGACGCCCTGGCCGCCCACCTCGACGGCGTACGCCCGCGTACGGCTCAGGAGCTCCCGGTGGACGAGCCCGCACAGTTCGTGCCGCACCCGCTCTCCGAAGGGCAGCGGGGCCTGTGGAGCCTCCAGAAGTCCGCGCCCGAGGCGAGCGCGTACAACGTGCCGCTGTGCTTCGAGGTGGCGGACCTCGACCTCCCGGCCCTGCGCGCCGCCTTCGACCGCGTCCGCACCCGCCACCCGCTGCTCACCGCCGTCGTACGGCGGGACGGCGACCGCCTCGTGTTCGCCCGGCCCACGGCCACGCCCGCCGCGGTCACCGAGCACGGGCTGACCGCGACGGACCCCGACGAGGTGCGCGCACGGCTGCGCGCGCACGCCAGGGAACCCTTCGACCTGGAGCACGGCCCGCTGTGCCGGCTGAGCGTCTTCCGCGACGCCCGGGGCACCGGCGCGTGGGTCCTGCTGAACGCCCATCACCTCGTGCTCGACGGCGCCTCCGCCGTCGTGCTCGTGAAGGACCTGCTCGCGGCCTACCGCGGTGCCGCGCTCCCGGCCGACGAGCCCGCCCCGTACGCCGAGTTCGCCGCCGCCGAGGCCGCCCTCCTGGCCGGGGACGACGGCGCGGCCCGGCTCGCCTACTGGCGCGAGCAGCTGGCGGCCCTCCCGCCCGCCACGGCCCTCCCCACGGACCGGCCGCGCTCCGCCCCCGACCAGGGGCGGCACGGCGCGACCGAGGCCGTGCGGCTCCCGGCGGACCTCGGCGACCGCCTCGCGCGGTTCGCCCGCGAGCACGGCGTCTACCCGTCCGCGGTGTTCCTGGCCGCGCACCAGGTCCTGCTGCGCCAGTACGCCCAGCAGGACGACATCGTCGTCGGGATGCCGGTCAGCACCCGGCCGGGCCGCCGCTTCGACGACACCGTCGGCCACTTCGTCACCATGGTGCCGGTCCGGAGCCGGATGTCCGGCGACGCCACGTTCGCCGAGCTGTGCGCGGACGTCCAGGGGACGCTGCTCGACGCCCTCGCGCACGCCTACCCGTTCGGCCCGCTGGTCCGCGAGCTCGGCCCGGGCGCGGCCGACGGCTCCGCGCCCGTGTTCCGCCACGCCTTCATGTACCAGGACTGGCACGAGGACGTCACCGCCGGGACCCCCGGGGTCCGTCACGTCGAGGGCATCCACCAAGAAGGCGAGTACGAACTCGTCCTCGAGGTCATCGCGCCCCACTCCGCCGACGGCGCCCACACCGTCAAGGCGAAGTACGACCCCGCCCTGTTCGACGCCACGACGGTGGACCGGCTGCTGCGCCAGTACGTCCACCTCCTGGAGTCGGCCCCGGCCACCGACCCGCGACGGCGGCTCGACGACTGCTCGGCGGCCTCGCCGCAGGAGCTGCACACGCTCGCCGTGGAGTGGAACGACACCGCCGTCACCCAGCCGGAGCGGTGCGTCCACGAGCTGTTCGCCGACCAGGCGGCCCGCACGCCCGACGCGGTCGCGCTCGTCGCGGGCACCGAGTCCGTGACGTACGCGCGCCTGGACGAACGCACCCGGCAGCTCGCCGCACGCCTTCGCCGGCTCGGCGTGGGCCCCGGCCGTCTCGTCGCCGTCCACCTGGAGCGCTCCGTCGACCTCGTCGTCGCCCTGCTCGCCACGCTGCGCGCCGGCGGCGCCTACATCCCCCTCGACCCGGACTACCCGCAGGACCGGATCGCCCACATCCTCGCCGACGCCGCGCCCGCCGTCCTGCTGAGCCACAGCGCCCTGCGCGGGCGCCTCTCCGACGCGGACCGGTTTGGTCAGCTGCTGCTGCTCGACGACCCGGCCGCCGACCCCGTGGCCGACGCGCCGGACACCGGCTCCGGCGACGCCGCGCCCGGCGGCGAGGACCCCGCCTACGTCATCTACACCTCCGGCAGCACCGGCCTGCCGAAGGGCGTCGTGGTGCCCCACCGGGCGCTCACCAACTTCCTGTGCGCGATGGCGAAGCGGCCGGGCCTCGGCGCGGCCGACCGGGTCCTCGCGGTGACGACGCACAGCTTCGACATCGCCGCCCTGGAGCTCTATCTGCCGCTGGTCACCGGCGCCGAGTGCCACCTCAGCGACCCGGCCACCGCGCGCTCGGGGGACCGGCTCGCCGCGCTGATCGCGCGCGTGCGGCCGACCGTCGTGCAGGCGACCCCCGCGACGTGGACGATGCTGCTGCACGCGGGCTGGACCAACGCCGAGGGCCTGCGCGTGCTGTGCGGCGGCGAGGCGATGTCCGAGACGCTCAAGGAGCGCCTCACCGCGCTCGGCGGCGAGGTGTGGAACCTGTTCGGGCCCACCGAGACCACCGTGTGGTCCACCGTCGCCCGCGTCGAGGCGGACCGCCGCGTCACCATCGGGCACCCCATCGACAACACCCGGATCCACATCCTCGACCGGCGCGGCGCCACGGCCCCGGTCGGCGTGCCGGGCGAGCTGTGCATCGCGGGTGACGGGCTCGCGCTCGGCTACCTCAACAAGCCCGAGCTCACCGCCGAGCGGTTCCCCGCCGACCCCTTCACCCCGGGCGGCAGGCTGTACCGCACGGGCGACCTGGCACGGCGTCTGGCCGACGGCGCCATCGAGTGCCTGGGCCGGATCGACTCCCAGGTCAAGGTGCGCGGCTTCCGCGTCGAGCCGGGCGAGATCGAGCACGCCCTGGCCCGGCACCCCGCCGTGCGCGAGTGCGCCGTCGTCACCAGGGCCGAGCCCGCGACCGGCGCCACCCAGCTCGTCGCGTACTGGACCGGCGGAGCCGCCACCGCGCGCGAGCTGACCGAAGAGCTGCGCCGGACCCTGCCCGCGTACATGGTGCCCGCCTTCGTCCTGCCGGTCGACGCGCTGCCGCAGACCCCCAACGGCAAGGTGGACCGGCTCGCCCTGGCGCGGCGGCCGATCACGCTGCCGGACGGGCCCGCCGCGGAGCGGGACGCGGCCCGGCCGAGCGCCGTCACCACCAGCGGTGCCGTCACGACCGTCCAGGTCAGTGACGTGCTCGCCGTGTGGCGCGACGTGCTCGGCGTCGCCGGGCTGCGCCCCACGGACGCCTTCCTGGACGCGGGCGGCAACTCCGTCCTGGCGGTGGTGCTCGCCGACCGCGTCGCCGAGCGCTTCGGCGTGCCCTTCACGTCGGCGGACGTCTTCGGCTGCGTGCACGCCGCGGGCACGGCCGCCCACCTGGGCGCGGGCCCCGGCACCGAACACCGTCCTGACACCGCGGCCCGCGCCGCGGACACGCCCCGTACCGCACCGGCTTCCCCGGCCGCCCCGGACCTGCCCGCCGGTCTCGACGGCGCCGTCGCCGTCATCGGCGTGTCCGTCGGGCTCCCCGGCGCCGACGACCACCGCGCGTTCTGGCGCAACCTCGTCGCGGGCACGGAGAGCGTCGAGCTGTGCCCGCCGGACGAGCTGCGCCGCCTCGGCGTCGACGAACGCCTGATCCAGGACCCGGCGCACGTGCCCGTCCGCGCGAGCATGCGCGGCAAGGGCCTGTTCGACCACGCCTTCTTCCAGGTCTCCGCGCGCGACGCCGAGCTGATGGACCCGCAGGCGCGCCAGCTGCTCCAGCACGCCTGGAAGGCCGTCGAGGACGCCGCGTACCTGCCCGAGGACATCGCCGACGCGGCGGTGTACATGTCCACCGCCAACTCCCTCTACCAGGCGCCCGTCACCGGCCCCGGCGCCCGCCGCGACTCCGAGGCCCTCGTCGGCTTCCTCCAGGCCCAGCCCGGCAGCGTGCCGACGACCGTGTCGCACCGGCTCGGCCTGCGCGGCCCCAGCCTGTTCGTGCACAGCAACTGCTCGTCGTCGCTCGCCGGTCTCGCCCTGGCCTGCCAGGGCATCCAGTCGGGCCAGACCACGCACGCCCTGGTCGGCGGCTGCGCGATGTACGGCGAGGAGACCGTCGGCTACCTCTACGAGGAGGGCATGACGCTGTCGCCCGACGGGCACTGCAAGCCCTTCGCGGCGGACGCCCGCGGCATGGTCGGCGGCGAGGGAGCCGTCGTCGTCCTCCTGAAGGACGCCCGCGCGGCCGTGCGCGACGGCGACCACATCCACGCGCTCGTGCGCGGCGTCGGCATGAACAACGACGGCGCCCGCAAGGCGGGTTACTACGCGCCGAGCCGCACCGGGCAGAGCGAGCTGATCACCTCCGTCCTCGACCGCGCCGGGGTGCGCGCCGACTCCGTCCGCTATCTGGAGGCCCACGGCACCGGCACCGTCATCGGCGACCCCGTCGAGGTCAACGCCGTGTCCGAGGCGTTCCGGCGCCACACCGGTGCCACCGGCTTCTGCGGCATCGGCTCGGTGAAGGCGAACCTGGGCCACCTCGACGCGGCGGCGGGCCTCGCGGGCCTCGTCAAGTCCGCCCTCGTCCTGAGCCACCGCACGGTGCCGCCGACCATCAACCACACGGCACCCAACCCGCAGATCGACTTCGCGAACTCCCCGTTCTACGTGGTGGACCGGCTCACCCCGCTGCCGCCCTCGGACGTGCCGCTGCGCGCCGCCGTCAGCTCCTTCGGCATCGGCGGCACGAACGTCCACGCCGTCCTCGAAGAGGCCCCGCCGCGCGCGGGCCACGGGACGCCGCTGCCCGGGCCCCACCTCGTCCCGCTGTCGGCACGGACCCCCGACGCCCTGCGGCGCTACGCCCGCGACCTGGCGCGCCACCTCACCGACGAGCCGGAGACGCCGGACCTCGCCGACGTCGCCTTCACCTTCCAGGCCGGGCGCACCGCCATGGCCTGCCGGGCGGCGTTCACGGCGGAGACCGTGGCCGAACTCGTCACGGCCCTGGAGGACTTCGCCGAGCGCGCGGCGGCACCCGCGCGGACGCCCGCCGTCCTCGGCGTCCTCGACGAGGAGGACCGCCGCACCCTGGTGGGCCAGTGGCTCGCCGAGCGCAGGCTCGACAAGGTGGCCCGCCTGTGGGAGGCGGGCGAGCCCGTCGACTGGCGGCAGCTCCACGCGGACGGGCCGCGCCCGCGCCGCCTGAGCCTGCCCGCCTACCCGTTCGACGGGCAGCACTTCTGGCTGCGCGCGGAGCGGCGGGACCCGACGGAGGAGCGCGCGGCCGACGCCGTCGCCCCCCACCTGTTCGAGGAGCGCTGGGTGGCGCGCGAGGCCACGGCGGTCGCGGACACCGGAGCCCGGCGCGTGGTCGTCGCCTTCCTGTCCGACCCCGCGGCCCAGGACGCCTACCGGGCCGCGACGCTCCGGCACGCGCCCGGCACCCGCCTCGTGTTCCTCGCCGGGGCCGGCACCCCGCAGCCCGCGCGGCCCGGGGCGGCCGATCCGTCGGTGCACCGCGTCGACCCCGCCGACGAGCAGGCCCTGACGCGGGCGCTCACCGCCGTCGCCGAGGCCCACGGCCCCCTCGACGCCGTCCACTACCTGTGGCCCACCGAGCGCGCGGACGGCCGTCCGCCGCTGCGTGAACTGGCCGACGTCGGCGCGCTCGTGCGGGCCGTGGCCGCCACCGGCCGCCCCGTCCCCGACGTCCTCGTCGCGGGCCACTTCGACGACGCCGTGGGCCAGGCGGCCCTCGACGCCCTGATCGGCTACGAGCGCTCCCTGTCCGGGCCGCTGCCCGGCACCGCGCTGCGCGTCGTGCTGCACGAGGGCGCGGCGCCCGCGAGCCGCTGGGCGGAACTGCTCCTGACCGAGCAGCACCAGGAGCGGCGGGCCGCCGCCCTGTACCGGGGCGGACAGCGCCACGTCTGCGAGGTGCGGAGCCTGCCCGGCACCCCCGCACCCGCCCCGGCCGCCCTGCGCGAGGGCGGCACCTATCTGATCACCGGCGCCTTCGGCGGCCTCGGCCGCCGCGTCGCCGAGCACCTGGCCCGCGCCTACCGCGCGAACCTCGTCCTGCTCGGCCGCTCGCCGCTCAGCCCCGCCGACGAGACCTGGGCCGCGGGGCTCGGCGAGCACGGCGGCACGGTCGTGTGCCGCCGCGCCGACGTCACCGACGAGGACGCCCTGGTCGAGGCGCTCAGCACCCTGCCGCCCGCGCTGCGCGCCATCGACGGCGTCGTGCACGCCGCGGGGACGGCACAGCGGCTCGCCGTGACGGACGCGACCCGCGAGGCCGCGCTGCGCGTCCTCGCCGCCAAGGTGGACGGCACGCTCGCCCTCGAACGGGCCCTGGCCCGCACCCGGGCCGGGCGCGCCGCGGAGTTCGTCTGCCTCTTCTCGTCCAGCTCCGCGACCCTCGGCGACTTCGGCAGCTGCGACTACGCGGTCGCCAACCGCTTCCAGTCGGCGTACGCGCGCGCCCTCGCCGAGCGCGGCGAGCGACGGCTGCTCGCCGTCGCCTGGCCGCTGTGGGAGGACGGCGGGATGGGCGCGGCCGCCCAGCGCGCGGCCGACCACGACCACGTCACCGCCTACTTGGCCGCCAGCGGTCAGCGGCCGCTGACCGCCGACACCGCGCTCGCCGTCCTCGAACGGCTGCTCGCGGAGCGGTCGGGACCGGCCGCGCCCCTGGTCCTGCACGCGTCCGCCGAGCGGGCCGGGGCCCTGGCCGAGCGGGCGGTCGCACCCGCGCCGCGCCGCACGCAGCCGACGGCCTCCGCACAGGGCGCGGCCTCCGCACAAGGCGCGGCCGCCGCGCGGGAGTCGGCCTCCGCGGGGGAGCCGTCCGTGGCGGGGGAGCCGGCCTTCGCGCGGGAGTCGGCCGAGGCGCACGACCGGCGTCGCGCGGCCCTGGCCGACGCGGTCCGCGAGGTCGTCGCGCACGTCCTGAAGTCGCCCGTGGACGAGCTCGACGACGACAGCGGCTTCCACGACCTGGGCCTGGACTCCATCCGCCTCACCCAGCTCGCCCACCGGCTCGCCGAGCGCCTCGGCACACCGCTCCAGCCGACGGTCCTGTACGACCACCCGTCCGTACGGCGCCTGACCGATCACCTGGTGCACGACACGGGGGTCCGGCTTCCCGAGCCGGTCGAGCCGGTCGAGCCGGTCGAGTCGGCGGGACCGGTGGAGCAGGCCGGGCAAGCCGGGCAGGTCGAGCGGGCCGGGTCGGCCGAGCCCGTCGCGGTCCCGGCGGATTCCGCGGCCCGGCGGCCCGCCGCCGACGCCCTCGCCGTCATCGGCATGAGCGGCATCTTCCCCGGCTGCCGCGACGTGGACGCCTTCTGGGCCGCGCTCGCCGACGGCAAGGACCTCGTCCGCGAGCTGCCGCCCGTCCGCTTCGGCGCGGCGCCGGTGGCGCCGCGGGACGAGGACGCGCCGGAGCCCTACCGGTGGATGGGCAGCATCGACTGGGCGGACGAGTTCGACGCCGCGTTCTTCGAGATCGCCCCGAAGGAGGCCCGCGCGCTCGACCCGCGCCAGCGCCACCTCCTCCAGGAGTGCTGGAAGGCGCTGGAGGACGCCGCCCTCGGCGCCCAGGAGCTGGAGGGCCTGACGGTCGGCGTGTTCGTCGGCGTGGAGCAGGGCGACTACCAGCTCCTCGACGGCGCGGGCGGCAACCTCACCTCGCACCACGACGGCGTCCTCGCCGCGCGCCTGTCGTACTTCCTCGACCTGAAGGGGCCCGTCCTCGCGGTCAACACCTCCTGCTCCTCGGGCCTGGTGGCCCTCCACCAGGCGCGCACGAGCCTGCTCCAGGGGGAGTGCGACATCGCCGTCGTCGCGGCGGCGAACTTCGTCCTGACCCCGCAGGCGCTCGCCGCCATGAGCGACGCGGGCATGCTGTCGGCCTCCGGCAAGTGCGCCACGTTCGACCAGGACGCCGACGGCATGGTCCCCGGCGAGGCGGTCACGGCCCTGGTCCTCCGCCCGCTGGCGGAGGCGGAGGCCGCGGGCGACCCCGTGCACAGCGTCATCGCGGCCAGCGGCCTCAACTACGACGGCCGGACCAACGGCATCACCGCCCCCTCGGGCGACGCCCAGCGCGCCCTCCTGGAGTCCGTGTACGAGCGGGGCGGCATCGACCCGGCGGACATCGGCTACGTCGTGACCCACGGCACCGCCACGAAGCTCGGCGACCCGGTCGAGGTGGGCGCGCTGCACGCGGCCTTCGCCCGGCACACGGACGAGCGCGGGTTCTGCGCCCTCACCTCGACCAAGCCCAACGTCGGCCACACCTTCGCGGCCTCCGGCCTGGTCGGCCTGATCTGTCTGTCGGAGGCGCTGCGCCACCGCGCCATCCCGCCCAGCCTGCACTGCGAGCGCGACAACGAGTACATCGACTGGAGCGCGAGCCCCTTCTACGTCAACAAGGCCACGAAGGAGTGGCCCGCCCCGCGGCACGGCCACCGGACGGGCGCGGTCAGCGCGTTCGGCATGAGCGGCACCAACGCCCACGTGGTCGTACGGGAGTACACCGGCCGGCCGGTCACGACCGGCCCGGCCCGGTCCGCCTACCTCCTACCGGTCTCCGCCAAGACGGAGGCGGCCCTGGAGGAGATCGTCGACGGTCTGCTCGACCGGATCGCGAGCGGCGCCCTGACGGACGCGGACCTGCCCCGGCTCAGCGCCACGCTCCTGACCGGACGCCACCACTTCCGCTACCGGTACGCGCTGGTCGTGGGCTCCCTCGACGAGGCCGCCGCGCTCTGGCGCGCCCGGCGCCGTGCGCGGACCGCTCCGGCCGGTGCCTGCTTCGAGGGCGTCGTGCCGCGCGGCTTCACCGCGTCGGCGCAGGACGCCGACCGGCTCCGGGCCGCGGCCGACACCGCCCGGGACACCGGGCTCGACCCGGCGGCGCGGCGCGCCGCCCTCGTCGAGGTCGCGCGCGGCTACGTCGCGGGGCACACCGTCCCGACCGCCGTAGCCCGGCCCGACGGACACCCCGTGCCGCGCCTGCGGCTGCCCGCCTACCCGTTCGCGCGGAACCGCTACTGGGTGCGCGCCGAGCAGCCCGCCCAGGCCGCCGCCGTGCCCGCGGCGGAGCCGGAGCACACCCCCGCGCGGTCCGTGGTGGAGCCCCGCAAGCCCGTGGTCCTGCGGAACTTGGCGGACATACCGCACCGAATCGATGCCGACGCCTCTCCCGCCGCCGCGAGGCCGCGGGTGTCCCTGGCGCCGCTGACGCCCGGGTCTCCCGCGTCTCCTCTGGCCGTACCGGCGCCCGAGGCCGCCCCGGCGCGCCCCGTCACCCGTGACCACGACGTCCTCGATGACCTCAAGGCGGCGGCCGCCCTCGACTTCGGCGGGATGGTCGCGACCCTGAACCGCACCGGCGTGATGGTCGAGCGGCTGATCCCGTACTCCGAGGAGTTCGCCGCGTACGCGGGGGACAGCGGCGGGGAGGCCCTCGACCTGGGCTGTGCGTACGGCGTGGCGAGCATCGCCGCCCTGGAGCGCGGGGCCCGCGTCGTGGCGCTCGACATGGAGCAGAAGCACCTGGACATCCTCGGCCAGCGCGTCAACGACGAGGCCAGGGAGCGCCTGTCCCTGCGCCAGGGCATGCTGCCCGACGTCGACTTCGAGGCCGGGCGGTTCACCGCCGTGCACGCCAGCCGCGTGATGCACTTCCTCGCCCCGGACGACTTCCGGCTCACGCTGCGCAAGATGTACGACTGGCTGGCGCCGGGCGGCAAGGTCTTCCTCAGCTCGGACTCGCCGTACTTCGGCTACTGGGCGCCCAAGGCCGCCGACTACGAGGCTCGCAAGGCCGCGGGGGACCCGTGGCCCGGCTACATCGACGACGTCGCCGCGCACTTCGAGGCGGCCCACGTCGTCGGCGGTCCGCCGCTGATCAACGCCATCGACCCCGACGTGTTCCGCAGGGAGTGCGAGGCCGCCGGGCTCGTCGTGGAGCGGGCCGGGTTCTTCGGCGCCGTGGGCGTGGACCGGGAGTCCTACGGCGCGCCCGCCCCCGACATGGAGCACGTGGGCGTCATCGCCCGCAAACCGGATGAATCGGCTACTCCGCCCGCCGCCACGGCCACGTCGGCCGACGGCAACCGCATCCACTACCGGGTGCGCGGCGACGGGCCGACGGCCTTGGTCCTCATCCACGGCCTCGGCTGCGACGCCTCGTACTGGGACCGCCAGCTGGAGCACTTCGCGGACCGGTACACCGTGATCGCCCCGGACCTCGCAGGGCACGGCGGCTCGGGCAGGTCGCGGCGGCGGTGGACCGTCGAGGCGTTCGCCGAGGACGTCGTGGCCGTCGTCGAGCAGGAGGGCCTGGACGACGTGGTCCTCGTCGGCCACTCCCTCGGCGGGCCCGTGATGCTGGCCGCCGAGCGGCTCCTGGGGGGCCGGGTCCGCGGCCTGGTCGGCGTCGACACGCTGCACAACTTGGAGCCCAAGGCGCTCTCCGCCGAGCAGCTCGACCGGTTCGTGCGCACCTTCAGCGAGCAGCCGGTCCAGGCGCGGGAGCTGTTCCTCGACGGCGCCCGCGACGACCTCGTCGCCCTGGTGGCGCGCACCCGCGAGGAGACCGGGGCGGCCGTGGTCTCCGCCGCGTTCCGCGAGATGCTCACCTACCTCCAGGACGTGCCCAAGCACGTCGACGCGCCGCTCGTACTGATCAACTCGACGTCCTGGATGCCGACGAACCTGACCGCCGCGCGCCGCTACGGCGTCGAGGTGGAACTGGTCGACGGCGTCGGGCACTTCGTGATGCTGGAGGCGCCGCTCACCTTCAACGCCACGCTGCGGCGCCATCTGGAGCAGATCGCTCCGGGCGTCGCCGCAGGTCAGAACGGCAGCGAGCCCGGAGCCCCGGTGGAAGGGGCCGATTCCTGATGCCCGCGCCACGTATTAAGATCCACGCGAAAAGCGACCTGCATCGGTACCTGCGCGACACGCTGGCCGTCGTCCTTGGAACCGAAGTGGCTCCGAGCCGTGACGACGCGTCCCTCGTGGAGCTGGGTCTCGATTCGTTCGGCTGCGCCCAGTGGCTGCACGAGGTCAACCGAACCCTCGAGCTGTCCGTCACCGTGGCCCAGGTCTGCGGTCACCCCACGTTCCGTACGTTGTCCGCCCTGTTCGAGGGCGCCATGGGAGAACAGATGAGTGCCACACCCCCTGGGTCCTCGGCCGCCCGCGGTACGTCCGCGCCGGGGCGCCCGGACATCGCCGCGCACCTGCGCGAGAGCCTCGCGGCGGAGCTCGAACTCGTCGCGGCCGACATCGATGACGAGGCGCCCTTCGTGGAGCTGGGCCTCGACTCGATCACGGGTGTCACCTGGACCCGGAAGCTGAACACGCACTTCCAGCTGTCGCTCTCCGCGACCCAGGTCTACAGCCACCCCACGGTCGACGACCTCGCGGGCCACCTCGCCGAGCTGCTCGGCGCGGGCGACGAGGGCCCGGCGCCCGTCGAGGAGCCCGCGCCGGTGGCCGTGAAGGAGGCGGAGCCCGCGCCCGCCACCGAGGCCGCCCCCGCCACCGAGGCCGCGCTCGCCGCCTGGCTGCGGGCCAGCCTCGCCAAGGAGCTGGAGCTCACCGCGTCCGAACTGGACGACGAGGCGCCCTTCGTGGAGCTGGGCCTCGACTCGATCTCCGGGGTCACCTGGACCCGGACCCTCAACACGCGCCTTCGGCTCTCGCTGTCCGCGACCACGGTGTACGGGCACCCGACGATCAGTGACCTGGCGGGGTACCTGGCGCGGGAGCACGGCGCCTCGGCCCCCGACGAGGGGGCGGCCGCCCGGCCCGAGCCCACCGTGACAGCGGACCCCGCACCCGAGCCGGAGCCCGCGCCCGCCGTGGAGCCGGAGCCCACGGCCGCTGTCGAGCCCGAGCCCGCCGTGGCGCCCGAGCGCCCCGTCGCGCCCGCGCCCGCACCGGAGCCCGCGCCGCGGCCCACCGCCGAGGCGGCCCCGGAAGCCGGCACCGCGCCCGCCACCGCCGCCGGGTCCCGGCGGGTCCCCGGCCTCGTGGACATCGCCGTCATCGGCATGTCCGGCGCCTTCCCCAAGGCGGCGGACCTCGACGCGTTCTGGCGGAACATCCTCGACGGCCGCGACTGCATATCCGAAGTCCCGTCCTCGCGCTGGCCCGTGGAGAGGTTCTACGACGAGCGGCCCGGCGTGCCCGGGAAGTCCTCCAGCAAGTGGATGGGCGTCCTGGAGCACGCGGACCGGTTCGACCCGCTCTTCTTCTCCGTCTCGCCCGGCGAGGCCGCGGCCATGGACCCCCAGCAGCGCCTCCTGCTCCAGGAGAGCTGGCGCTGCGTCGAGGAGGCGGGCTACGACCCCGACGACCTCTCCGGCACCCAGTGCGGCGTCTTCGTCGGCTGCTCCGTGAACGGCTACGGCGCCACGGCCGACGCGGCGGGCCTGAGCGCGCACCAGAACCTCGGCACCAACAGCGCCATCCTCGCCAGCCGCGTCTCCTACGCCCTGAACCTCAAGGGCCCCTGCCTCTCCATCGACACCTCCTGCTCGTCGTCGCTGGTGGCCATCGCCCAGGCCTGCGACAGCCTCTGCCTCGGCGACAGCGACACCGCGCTCGCGGGCGGCGTCTGGGTCATCCCCGGCCCCGGCGTCCACGTGGCCATGAGCCAGCTGCGGGCCCTCTCGCCCGACGGCCGCTGCTACGCCTTCGACGAGCGCGCCAACGGCTTCGTACCGGCCGAGGGCGTCGGCGTCGTCCTCCTGAAGCGGCTCGCCGACGCGCAGGCGGACGGCGACCGGATCCACGCCGTCATCAAGGGCTGGGGCGTGAACCAGGACGGCAGGTCCAACGGCATCACCGCCCCCAACGCCGAGGCCCAGGCCCGGCTCCAGAAGCACGTCTACGACAAGTTCGGCATCGACCCCGGCGACATCGAGCTCGTCGAGGCGCACGGCACCGGCACCGCCCTGGGCGACCCCGTCGAGATCGACGGCCTCGTCGACAGCTTCACCGCGCGCACCGACCGCCGCGGCCACTGCGCCATCGGCTCCGTGAAGAGCAACATCGGCCACACCGCGTGCGCCGCGGGCGTCGCCGGGGTCCTCAAGGCCACCCTCGCCCTGGAGCACGCGACGCTGCCGCCGACCGCCCAGTACGAGCGCCTCAACGAGCACATCGACCTGGACGGCACGCCCTTCTACGTCAACACCCGGGCGCGCGCGTGGCGGCCCGCCGACCGGCCGCGCCTGGCCGCCGTCAGCTCCTTCGGCTACAGCGGCACGAACGCCCACGTCGTCCTGGCCGAGGCCCCCGAGACGGCCCCGGCGGCCGCACCCCACGACGGCTCCCGCCTGATCGCGCTGTCCGCCCGCACGGCCGGGCAGCTGAAGGACCGGGCACGCCAGCTCGCCGCCCACCTCGAAGCGCACCCCGGCCTGAGCCTGCGCGACGTCAGCCACACCCTGGGCCGGGGCCGCAAGCACTTCCGCCACCGCCTCGCGTTCGTCGCCGACACCACGGCGGGGGCCGCCGCGCGACTGCGCACCTGGCTGGACACGGGCAGCGCGCCGTCCGCCCACACCGGTGACCACAAGCCCCAGCGCCCGGCCCGGCCGGACGTGCGGGCGGCCCGGGAACTGACCGACCCGGACCGGCTCCTGACGCTCGCCGCGGAGTACGCCCGGGGCGCGGCCGTCGCGTTCGAGCTCCTGTACGCGCCCGACCGGCGTCCGGCCCGCCTCTCCCTGCCCGCGTACCCGTTCGCGCAGGACTCCTACTGGCTGGCCGGTGAAGCCCCCGCGGCAGCCGTCGACGCACCGCCGTCCGAGGCCCCGCGACGCCAGGACGCCCCCGGTGACCTGCTGGTGCTCGAGCCCTGCTGGACGCCGCTGCCCGAGCCGTCCGCCGCCCCCGACGCCGAACCGGCCGAGCGGGTCGTCTGGCTCGTCGGCCCCGGAGCCGACGCGGCCGCGTCGACGCTGCGCGCCCGGCTGCCCCGCAGCGTCGTCCTGCACACGTCCGAAGTAGCTGCGGACCGTCCGTTGGACGTCGCGTACGCCCGTCTGACGCGGGACGTCCTGGGCGAGCTGCGCACCCTGATCGCGGCCGGTGACCTGCCGGACGGCGGCCTCACCCAGATCGTCGTCCTGGGGCACGGCGCCCCGGCCGCCCAGGTGCTGACCGGAGTGTCCGGGCTGCTGCGCACGGCCGCCCTGGAACACCCGTGGCTGCGCACCCAGCTCCTGGAACACCTCGACCCCCTCGACGCCGCCGACGAGCGGTCCGCGGCGGCGCTCGCCGAAGCCGTCGAGGCGGGCGCCCGCGCCCACACCGAGCAGCACGTCCGGCAGCAGGGCGGCCAGCGGTACGCCAGGCGGCTCACCGAGGCCGGGGCGCGGCCCGCGCACGGGGCCGCCGCGTCGCCGTGGCGCGACGGCGGCGTGTACCTGATCACCGGCGGAACCGGCGGGCTCGGCCTGCACGTCGCCCGGGAGCTGTCCCGCGCCCTGCGCACCGGCACGGTCGTCCTCGTCGGACGCTCCGCGGCCGAGGACGCACGGCCGCGCCTCGCCGCCCTCGCGACGCCGGGCGTCAGCGTCGAGTACCGGCAGGCGGACGTCACCGACCGCCAGGCCGTCGACGCGCTCGTCGCGGACGTCGTCTCCCGCCACGGCGCGCTGCACGGCGTCGTGCACTGCGCCGGAGTGCTCCGCGACGGCTACCTCGCCACCAAGAAGGACGGGGACCTGGCCGCCGTCCTCGCCCCCAAGACCACCGGCCTGGTCAACCTCGACGAGGCCACCGCCGGGCAGCCCCTCGACCACCTGGTCGTCTTCTCCTCCACGGCGGCCGCGCTCGGGAGCGCGGGGCAGGGCGACTACGCCGCGGCCAACGCGTTCCTCGACGCCTACGTCGGCTACCGCGCCGACCTGGCCGCGCGCGGCCTCAGGTCCGGCCGCTCCATGTCCGTCGGCTGGCCGCTGTGGGCCGACGGCGGCATGCGGCTCGACGACGCCGCCCTCGAAGGGCTGCGCGGGATCGGCGTGACGCCCCTGCCCACCGAGGCGGGCCTGCGGGCCCTGACCGAGGCGGTCGCGGGCGACTCCCGCCACACCCTCCTGCTCTGCGGCGACCGCGCTCGGCTGCTCGACCGCCTGTCCGCGCAGATCACCACGGAGCGGCCGTCGCCCGCCCCGGCCACGCAGGCGCCCGCCACCGCGGCGCGCCCCACCCGCGACGCGTGGGAACGCACGCTGGTCGCCGCCGTCTCCGAGCAGCTGAAGGTCCCCGCCGAAGAGATCGACGGGGACGGGGAGTTCGGTGAGTACGGCTTCGACTCCATCAGCCTGAGCGAGCTCGCGCGGCGCCTCAACGACGACCACGGGCTGAGCCTCGCGCCCACCGTCTTCTTCGAGCACACCACCGTGGGCGCGCTCGCCGCCCACATCGCCGGGCACGCGTCCACGACGCCCGCCGACCACGGCGCCCCGGCCGTGGAGCCCGCCCCGGTCACCGCACCCGCCCCGGTCGAGGCGCCCGGCCTGGTCGCGGCGCCCGGCCTGGACGCGATCCGGCAGGCCGTGATCGCGGAGGTGTCCGGGCAGCTGAAGGTCCCCGCCGAGGAGATCGAGGGCGACGGGGAGTTCGGTGAGTACGGCTTCGACTCCATCAGCCTGACCGAGCTCGCGAACCGCCTCGGCGACCGCTTCGGCACGCCCCTGGCGCCCACCGTGTTCTTCGAGCACCGGACCGTGGACAGCGTGGCGGCACACCTGGCGGCCACGGCACCCGCACCGACGGCTCCGGCCCCGGAGACTCCGTACGAGAACGAGTCGTACCAGAACGCGTCGTACCGGAACGAGTCGTACGAGGAGCAGCCGCAAGAGGCACGCCCCTGCGAGGAGCCCGCCGCCCACGAGCCCGCCGCCGACGGCCTCGGCACCGCCGAGCCCATCGCCGTCATCGGCATGAGCGGCAGCTTCCCGCAGGCGCCCGACCTGTCGGCGTTCTGGGAGAACCTGCACGCGGGCAAGGACTGCATCACGGAGATACCCGAGGACCGCTGGGACTGGCGCGCCCTGGAGCAGGACCCGGATGTCCCGCGCGGCAAGAAGGCCGTGCGCTGGGGCGGGTTCCTCGACGGCGTCGACCGGTTCGACCCGCTGTTCTTCGGCATCTCGCCCCGCGAGGCGCGCAGCATGGATCCGCAGCAGCGGCTGCTGCTCACCCACGCCTGGCAGGCGCTGGAGGACGCCGGGTACGCGCCCTCCGGCCTGGCGGGAAGCGACACCGCCGTCCTGATCGGCACCGCGCCGAGCGGCTACGGCAGCCTCGTCACGGGGGAGCGGGCGGGCGAGGACGGCTACGCCGCGACCGGAGTCTCCGGCTCCGTGGGCCCCAACCGCGTCAGCTACCTGCTCGACCTGCACGGCCCCAGCGAGCCCGTGGAGACGGCGTGTTCGAGCTCGCTCGTCGCGCTGCACCGCGGTGTCGAGCTGCTGCGCTCGGGCCGCAGCGGCCTCGCGCTCGTCGGCGGCGTCAACACCATCGTCAGCCCCGACCTGCACATCGGCTACAGCCGCGCGGGCATGCTCTGCGAGGACGGCCGCTGCAAGACCTTCTCCGCGCGGGCCAACGGGTACGTGCGCGGCGAGGGCGTCGGCGTCCTGGTCCTGAAGCCGCTGCGCCACGCCCGGCGCGACGGCGACCGGATCCTCGGCGTCATCCGCGGCAGCGCCGTCAACCACGGGGGCCGCGCCCACTCCCTCACCGCGCCCAACCCGCGCGCCCAGGCGGACCTCCTCAAGAGCGCCTACCGCGACGCGGGCGTCGACCCGCGCACCGTCACCTACGTCGAGGCGCACGGCACCGGCACCGAACTCGGCGACCCCGTCGAGCTGAACGGCCTCAAGAGCGCCTTCGGCGAGCTGTACGCGGAGACCGAGGGAGCACCGGGCCACCTGGACGCACCGGCTCGCTGCGGCCTCGGCTCGGTCAAGAGCAACATCGGGCACCTGGAGCTGGCCGCGGGCGTCGCCGGGGTCATCAAGGTGCTGCTCCAGATGCGCCACGCCACCCTGGTCGAGAGCCTGCACTGCGCGGACCTCAACCCCTACCTGGACTTCACGGACAGCCCGTTCGAGGTCGTCCGCGAGCGGCGGCCGTGGCAGCGGGCACACGACGCCGAGGGCCGGGCGCTGCCGCGCCGGGCGGGTGTCAGCTCCTTCGGCTTCGGCGGCGTCAACGCGCACGTCGTCATCGAGGAGTACGTCGATGAGCACGACGAGGACCACGGGGGACACGCGGCCATGGAAACGCACGCCGACGCGCACACGGGCACCGCGCCCCGGGCCGGGGCACCCGCGCCGGCCGTGGCGCTGATCCCGCTGTCCGCGCGTACCGAGGAGCAACTCGTCGCGCGGGCACGGGCGCTGCGCGACCACCTGAGGGCCGGGTACGAGGGGCGCCTCGCCGACCTCGCGTTCACGCTCCAGGTGGGACGCGACGCGATGGAGGAGCGGCTCGCGACCCGGGTCACCTCGCTCGCCGACCTGGAGCGCAGGCTGACGTCGTTCCTGACGGACCCCGGCGCCCACGACGGCTGGCACCGCGGCAGCGTGTCCCGCCGGACAAACACCGCACAGGACACCGGGCACCCCCTCGTGGAGGGGGAGTACGACGAAGCCCTCACCCGGTGGGCGGCCGGTCACCCCCTCGACTGGCAGAGCCTGTACGGGCCGGGGGACCGGCCCGTGCGGACAGGCCTGCCGACGTACCCGTTCGCCGAGGAGCGCTACTGGGCGGGGCGCGCCACCGCGCCCTCGGCCGCGCGTCCGGACGGCGCGCCCGGCGCGCACCCGATGCTGCACCACGCCCCGGACGGCACCCCGACGGCGTACCGCACCGTCTTCGACGGCTCCGAACCCTTTCTGAAGGACCATCAGGTACGTGGTCTGCGCGTCCTGCCGGGCGCCGCGCACCTGGAGATGGCCCGCGCGGCCGTCGCCCGCACCACGGCGGCGCCGGGCCGCGTCCGGCTCAGCGACGTGGTGTGGCTGCGGCCCGCCGCCTGCGCCGCGGACGACGGCCTCGACGTGCGCCTGGACCTGAAGCCGACGGGCCCGGACGCCTACGCGTACACGCTCCACACCGTCGGCCCCGACGGCGAGCGGACGCTGTCCAGCCAGGGCCGCGCGCGGCTGGCCGAGGCGCCCGCCGAGCGTCCGGCGCTCCCGCTCGCGGACCTGCGCGCCGCCTGCGCCCAAACGTCCTTCGCCGCCGCCGACCTCTACGCCCTATACGACCGCGTGGGAATGGAGTACGGCCCGGCGCAGCGCTCCCTGACGACGCTGGCCGTCGGCACCGACGCCGCGGGCCGCCCCCAGGCGCTCGCCGAACTGCGTCTGCCCCGCGCGGCGGAGACCACCGCCGCCTACGCGCTGCACCCGAGCATCCTCGACGGCGCCCTCCAGGCCACGATCGGCCTCGGGCTCGGCGGCGACGGCCACGGCGCGGCCCCCGCGCGGCCCGCGCTGCCCTTCGCCCTCCAGGAGGTGGACGTCCTGGCGGCCACCCCGGCGACGGCGTACGCCTGGATCCGGTATCAGGACGGCAGCCGCCCCGGCGACACGTCCGCGAAGCTGGACCTCACCCTCCTCGACACCGAGGGCCGGGTGTGCGCCGAACTGACCGGCCTGCTCGCCCGGGTGCTGCCCGCCGAGGCGGCCCCGTCCGCCACCGAGCACCCTGCCGCGGCGGCCCCGTCCGCCACGGAGCACCCCGCCGCGGCCGACGGCGGCGACACCACGCTCGCCGGGCGCGCGCTGCCGTACCTGCGCGACCAGCTCGCCGCGGCGCTCGAAGTCGACGCGGAACGCCTCGACGTCGACACGCCGTTGGAGTTCTACGGCATGGACTCCATGATGGCGATGGAGCTCACCCACCACCTGGAGGACACCTTCGGGGAGCTGTCGAAGACGCTGTTCTTCGAGGTCCGTACGGTCCGCGCGCTCAGCGAGCACTTCGCCGAGGAGTACCCGCGGCGGCTGCGCGCCGCACTCGGCGCGACGGCCCCCGAGGCCGAGGCACCGGCTCCGGCTCCGGCGCGGACCACGCCCGCGCCGCCGCGCGCGGAGCACGTCACCGACATCGCGATCGTCGGCGTGAGCGGCCGCTACCCGCTGGCCGAGGACCTCGACGCGTTCTGGCGGAACCTGCGCTCCGGCCGGGACTGCGTCACCGAGGTCCCGGCGGACCGCTGGGACCCCCGCGACCACGCGGGCACGTCCCGGTGGGGCGGCTTCCTCGACGGCGTCGACCGCTTCGACCCGCTGTTCTTCCGCATCTCGCCGCGCGAGGCGGAGTTCCTCGACCCCCAGGAGCGGCTCTTCCTGGAGACCGTCCACCACACCCTGGAGGACGCCGGATACACCGGCGAGACCCTGTCCCGGCAGTCCACCGTCCCCTCCGACGGCACCGACACCGGCGCGGGCCTCCTCGCCACCGGCAAGGTCGGCGTGTTCGTCGGCGTGATGTACGAGGAGTACCAGCTCCACGGCGCCCAGGCGCAGGCGCGCGGCCACGGCGTGGCGCTCTCCGGCAGCCCCTCGTCCATCGCCAACCGGATCTCGTACTTCTACGACTTCCACGGCCCGAGCATGGCCGTGGACACCATGTGCTCGTCCTCGCTGACCGCGATCCACCTCGCCTGCGAGGCGATCAGGAGCGGCCAGTGCGCGGCGGCCGTCGCGGGCGGCGTCAACGTCAGCGTCCACCCGAACAAGTACGTGATGCTGAGCCAGGGCAAGTTCACCTCCAGCGACGGCCGCTGCCGCAGCTTCGGCGAGGGCGGCGACGGCTACGTGCCCGGCGAGGGCGTCGGCGCCGTCCTGCTCAAGCCCCTGGAGAAGGCCGTCGCCGACGGCGACACGATCCATGCGGTCATCAAGGGCACGGCCCTCAACCACGGCGGCAGGACCCACGGCTTCTCGGTGCCCAACCCGGCGGCCCAGGGCGACGTCATCACCCGCGCGCTCGCCCGCGCCGGCGTCGCGCCGCACGAGCTCGGCTATCTGGAGGCGCACGGCACCGGCACCTCCCTCGGCGACCCCATCGAACTGACCGGCCTGGTCAAGGCGTTCGGGCGCACCGCGGGCGCGGCCGGGCCGACCTGCGCGATCGGCTCGGTGAAGTCCAACATCGGCCACTGCGAGAGCGCGGCGGGCATCGCGGGCGTCACCAAGGTGCTGCTCCAGATGCGCCACGGCGAGCTGGTGCCCAGCCTGCACGCGAGCACGCTCAACCCCCATCTGGACTTCGCCGGGACGCCGTTCACCGTGCAGCGCACCCTTCAGCCGTGGCGCGGGCCGCGCGTCGCGGGCGTCTCCAGCTTCGGCGCGGGCGGCGCCAACGCGCACGTGGTCCTGGCCGCGTACGAGCCGCAGGCCGACCCCGCTCCCGCCGCCGCGCCGCGCCCCGTCGTCGTACCGCTGTCGGCCGCGACCGAGGGCCAACTCGTGGAGGTCGCGCGGCGGTTGCGATCCCGTGCGGACGAGCTCGCGGAGGACGACCTCACCGCGCTCGCCCGGACGCTGCAGACCGGCCGCGTCGCCCTGGAGGAGCGCCTCGCGTTCACCGCGGACTCCCTGGAGTCCGTCCGGCACACCCTCGACGCGTTCCTCGCCGACCCCGCCGCCGTGGGCGCCTGGGCACGCGGCCGCGTCCGGCCCGACCAGCCGCCCGTCAAGGCCGACGGCACGGCCACGGAACCCCAGGAGTACGCGGAACGGTGGGCCCGCGGCGAAGCCGTCGACTGGGACCGGCTGTACGCGGCGGACGGCACGGCCCGCACGCGCCGCCTCAGCCTGCCCGGCTACCCCTTCGCCCGCGAGCGCCACTGGCTCGACCTGGAGGGCGCGCCGGGCGGCGGGTCCGCCACGCCCGACCACGTGCTCCTCACGCACCCCGTGTGGGAGGCGGAGGAGACCGACGGCGCCGCGGCCGCGGCCGCGGCCGAGCGCCACGTGATCGTCGTCGGCCGGTTCGCGCCGGGCGAGGAGTCCGCGCTGACCACGGCCCTGACGGCCACGGCGCACCTGGAGACCGTGGCCCTGGCGGACGACGCCCCCTTGGACACCGCGTATCTGACGGCGGCACGGCAGGTGTTCGCCCGGGCCCGCGCCCTGCTGACGGACGGCGTGCGCGGCGGAGCCCTGCTCCAGGTCGTGCTCGTCGGCGGCCCGAGCCAGGAGGCGGCGGGCCGGGCGGCGTTCACCGGCCTCAGCGGACTGCTGCGGACCGCGGCCCTGGAGAACCCGAGGCTGCGCACCCAGCTCGTGGACTGCCTCGACGGTGCCGCGCCCGCCCTCGTCGCCGAGCGGCTGCGCGCGGAGACGGACCCCGGGACGGCGCCCGAAGTCCGCTACCGCGCGGGCCGCCGCGAGGTCAGGCGGCTCGCGGAACTCCCCCCGGCGCCGGACGCGGGCACCGCCCCGTGGCGCGCGGGCGGCGTGTACCTCATCACGGGAGGCACCGGAGCCCTCGGCCTCGTCACGGCCCGGGACATCGCATCGGCCGCCGCGGGCGCCACCGTCGTCCTGACCGGGCGCTCGGCGCTCGGCGACACCCAGCGGCAGGCGCTCGACGAGCTGCGGGCCGCGGGCCTGACCGTGGACCACCAGCGGACCGACGTCACCGAGCGCGCCGACGTCGAACGTCTCGTGGCGCACATCGCGCGGACCCACGGGCCGCTGACCGGTGTCGTGCACGCCGCGGGCGTGCTGCGCGACGCCTTCGTCGCGCACAAGACGCCGGAGGAGTTCGAGCGCGTCCTCGCGCCGAAGGTCGCGGGCCTCGTCCACCTCGACGAGCTGACCCGGGACCAGCCCCTCGAACTGTTCCTGTGCTACTCGTCGACGTCCGGCGCCCTGGGCAACGCGGGCCAGGCCGACTACGCGGCGGGCAACGCCTTCATGGACGCCTACGCCGCCCACCGGGGCCGTCTCGCGGCCGCGGGGGCGCGCCACGGCCTGACCCTGTCCCTGAACTGGCCCCTGTGGGCCGAGGGCGGCATGGGCGTGGACGCCGCCACCGAGGAGCGGCTGCGGCGGATGGACCTCGTCCCGCTGGACACCGTGAGCGGCCTGCGGGCCCTGCACACCGGGGTGGCCGCACGCCGCACCGGCCTCGCGGACGGCCAGCTCCTCGTGGTCGCCGGGCGGCGCGAGGCGGTCCTGCCGCGCCTGACCGCGCGACCCGGGCGGGCACGGCAGGCCGAACCGCACGCCGAGTCGCCCGCCGTGACCGAGCCGTACGCCGCTGCCGAGCCGGAGGCCGCGGCCTCCGGGCCGAAGTCCGGCACGGCGGGCGACGACCGTGCCCTGCTCGACCGCACCCGCCGCCATCTGCGCGCGCACCTGGCGGCGGGCCTCAAGCTCGGCGCCGACCGGCTCGACGCGGAGGTGCCCCTGGAGCGCTACGGCATGGACTCCGTCGTGGCGATGAACCTGATCGCCCAGCTGGAGACGGACTTCGGCACGCTGCCCAAGACCCTGTTCTTCGAGGTGCAGACGGTCCGCGAGCTGGCCGAGTACTTCGTGGCCGAGCACGGGGACGCGCTGCGCGCGCTGTTCGGCGAACCGGCCACCGCCGCCGCGGCACCCGCGCCCGCATCGGCACCGGCACCGGCACCTACGACCGAGCCCGCTCCCGCACCGGCACCGCCCGCCCCCGAACCCGCGCGGCGCGAACAGGCCCGGCCCGCCCGGGACCCGCGCGACGAGGGCATCGCCGTCATCGGCCTCGCCGGACGCTACCCGGGTGCCGCCGACCCCGACGCCCTGTGGGGCCTGCTGCGCACCGGGGCCGACTGCGTCACCGAGGTCCCCGCCGACCGCTGGGACCACGACGCGGTGTTCGACCCGGACCGCGACGCGCCCGGCAAGAGCTACGGCAAGTGGGGCGGCTTCCTCGACGGCGTCGACGAGTTCGACCCGCTGCACTTCGGCATCTCGCCGCGCGAGGCCGAGACCATGGACCCGCAGCAGCGGCTGTTCCTGGAGACGGTGTGGCAGCTCCTGGAGCGGAGCGGTGTCACCCAGGAGGCCGTCGAGCGCACGTACGGCCGCCGGGTCGGCGTGTACGTCGGCGCGATGTACCAGATGTACCGGGCCGACACCGCCGACGTGGTGCGCTCCGCCCTGACGTCGGCGGCGTCGTACAACCTCATCGCCAACCGCGTCTCGCACTTCTTCGGCCTGGAGGGCCCGAGCCTCGCCGTGGACGGCATGTGCGCGTCCTCGGCGGCGGCCATCCACCTGGCCTGCGCCGATCTGCTGCGCGGCGACAGCGAGCTGGCGATCGCCGGAGGCGTGAACCTGACGGTCCACCCCGACAAGTACCGGGCGCTGTCCCGGGCGGGGCTGCTCGGCAGCCACCCCGGCAGCCGCAGCTTCCGGGACGGGGACGGCTATCTGCCCGCCGAGGCGGTGGGCGCCGTGCTGCTCAAGCCGCTGGCCGCCGCCCGCAGGGACGGCGACACCGTCCTCGCGGTGATCAAGGGCAGCGCCTCGCTGCACGGCGGCCGCGCGGGCCAGTTCATGGCCCCCAGCCGCAGGACCCAGGTGAACGTGGCCCGCAGGGCCCTGGAGAAGGCGGGCTGCGACCCCGCGTCGATCGGCTATGTGGAGGCCGCGGCCAACGGGTCCGCGCTCGGCGACGCCGTCGAGGCGGGCGCGCTGCGCGAGGTGTTCGCCGGCGTCACCGAGCCGGTCGCGCTCGGTTCGGTGAAGTCCAACCTGGGCCACCCCGAGGCGGCCTCCGGCATCGCCCAGCTCACCAAGGTCGTCCTCCAGCTGCGCCACCGGGAGCTGGCACCCCGCACGTCGGTCGGCACGCCCAACGCCGAACTCCGCCTGGACGAGGGCCCCTTGCGGCTGTGCGAGACGCTGACGCCGTGGCAGCCGCGCACCGGTTCGCCCCGGCGGGCGCTGCTCAACTCCGTCGGAGCGGGCGGCAGCCACGTCAGCCTCGTCGTGGAGGAGGCGCCGGAGCCCGAGCACGTGGCGGCGGCGCGGCCGCAGCCGAGGCGGCCGGAGCTGATCGTGCTGTCCGCCGGTGACCCCGAGCGGCTGCGCACCGCGGCCCGCCTGCTGCACGACTTCGTCGCGCGGGCCGACGTCCCGGACGCGGACGACGCCGCCTGGCTCGCGGACGTCGCCCACACGCTGCGGACGGGCAGGGAAGCCCTGGCCGAGCGCCTGGCGTTCGTCACGGAGTCCCGCGCGGGCCTGCTGCGCGCGCTCACGGAGTTCCTCGCCGACCGGCCGGAGCACGCCCAGCTCTACCGGGGCAACGCGGAGGCCGGAGCCGCCACCCTGGGAGACCTGCTCTCGGGCGGGCACGGCGAGGCGTTCGTCCGGGCGCTCCTCACCGACGGGGAACTCGACCGGCTCGCCGAGCTGTGGGTGCGGGGCGGCCGGATCCCCTGGCGCGGCCTGTCCGCGGGGCAGGGACGCCGACTCGTGGCGCTGCCGACGACGGAGTTCCGGCGCAAGCGGTACTGGGTGGGCCACACGGGCACCCCGACGACGGCTCCCACGCCCGACGCGGCCCCCACGCCCGACGCGGCCCCCACACCTGACGCGGCTCCCACGCCCGGCGCGGCCCCCGCACCCGCCGAGGCTCCGGCGCCCGCCGCCGCTCCGCACACCGACCTGCCCGACCCCGACCCCGACGGAGGGCGCGACGGCGACATCCTGCGCTACCTCGCGGACTACTTCAGCGACGCCCTCGGCTTCGCCCCCGGCGAACTCCCGCTGGACAAGGACCTGCACAGCCTGGGCGCCGACTCGGTCCTGTGGGTGCGCCTGCGGCGCGCGGTGGAGGCCGACCTCGGCCTCACCCTCACCACACGGGAGATCGTCGAGCTCACCACCCTGGAGCGCATCGCGGACCGGCTCGCCGCGAAGCGCGGGACCGGGACCCCGCAGCCACCCGAAGCACCGGACGTACGCGAAGCACGGGCCAAGGCCCTGGAGGAGTTCCGCCAGGGTCACGTCGGACTCGAAGAACTCAAGTCACTCATGAAGGAAGCACCGGGCGCGTGAACGAGGATCAGATTCTGGCGGGCTTCAAGGCGGGCCTCTACACCGCTGAGGACGTGCTCGCGTTCTACGAACGACTCCAGGACTCCGCGCAGGCGGGCGTCACGGACCGGCGTGCCCTCTCCGAGGGCCAGAAGGGGCTGTGGCTGCTGCACAAGCTGCGGCCCGCGTCGGACGTGTACAACGTCCCCGTCTGCTTCCGCACGTCGGCGCCGTTCGACGTCGACGTGTTCGCGGAGGCCTTCCGGCAGGTGACGTCCCGGCACGCGCTGCTGCACAGCGTGGTCGTCGAGGACGAGGGCACGCCGTACCTGGTGCGGCGCCCGGACGGCGAGGAGGCGCCCTTCCGGCACCAGACCGTGCCGCACGGACTGCCCGACGACGTCCTGCTCGCCCTGGCGCGCGAACAGGCCAAGGCGCCCTTCGACCTGCACCAGGAAGGACCGGCCCGGGCCGTCGTGTACACGGCGGGCACGGCCGACGCGCCGCGGACGCTCGTGCTGCTCGTCCTGCACCACCTGGTGTTCGACGGCGCGTCCACCCCCGTGCTGCTGCGCGACCTGCTCCACACCTACGACACCCTGCTCCGGGGCGACGTCCCCGAGCCCGCGTCCGCGCGGCACGACGCCTACGACGCGTTCGTGCGCTGGGAGGCGGACTTCCTCGCGGGTCCCGACGGCGCCCGCCACCGCGCGTTCTGGCGGGACACCCTGGCGGGCGACCTGCCCGTGCTGCGCCTCGGCATCGAGCGCGCCCCCGCGCCCGGCACCGCCGTGGTGGGCGAGACGGTCTCCCTGCCGCTGCCCGCGGCCCTCGCCGCGCGGGTGCGCGACCTGTGCGCGGCCCGCGGCGCGAAGCCCGCGGTGCTCTTCCTCGCCGTGTACGAACTGCTCCTGCACCGCTACAGCGGCGAGCGCGACCTCGTCGTCGGCGTGCCGTCCCTGGGCAGGCCGGACGCCACCTACGACGAGGCGGTCGGCTACTTCGTGAACATGCTGCCCGTGCGCCACGGCGTGCGCGGCGACGTGCCGTTCACCGACTTCGTGCGCGACCTGACGCTCGTCATGGCCGACGGCCTCGACCACGCCGCGTACCCGTTCCCGCGCATGGTGCAGGACCTGAACCTGCGCACGGACCCCGACACCTCGCCGGTCTTCCAGGTCTCGTACGTCTTCCAGAACCAGCGCATGATGCACCTCACGGACGGCGACGTGCACGGCCTCGACCTGGCCCGCTCGCTGCGGTTCGTGGAGGAGATATCCCAGGAGGGGGAGTTCAAGCTCCACCTGGAGGTCGTCGAGCACGCCGCCGACGCCTACACGCTGCACCTCAAGTACGACGCCGCGCGCTTCGACGCGGCGGACGTCCAGGGGTTCCTCGGGCACTACGAGACCCTGCTGCGCGCCCTGGTCGACGCCCCCGAACAGCTGCTGTCCGAGGCCTCGCACCTGTCGGACGACGAGCTGCGCCGGTTCGACGCGTGGAACGACACCGCCCGCCCCTTCTCCGCCGAGCGCAGCCTGCCCGGCCTCCTGGCCGACGCCGTCGCCCGCCACGGAGAGCGCACCGCCCTCGTGTACGGCGAGCGCTCCCTGACGTACGCCGCGTTCGCCGAGCGCACCGACGCCCTGGCCGCCGAGCTGCGCCGCCGCGGCGTCACCGCGGACACGGTCGTCGGCATCTCCATGGAACGCTCCCTGGAGATGGTGATCGCCCTGTGGGCGGTCATGAAGGCGGGCGGCGCCTATCTCCCCCTGGAGCCGGACTACCCGGCCGAACGCATCCAGTACATGATCGAGGACTCGGGCGCCGCCCTCGTCCTCACCCAGTCCGGCACCGACACGTCCGCCCTCACCGGCGCGCGCACGGTGCTCCGCCTGGACGCCGAAGGCCGGCCGGTCCCCGACGGCGCCCCGGACACCCGTGGCGCGGGCGCTCCCGCCAGGATCGCGCCCGGCGACCTCGCGTACGTCATCTACACCTCCGGCTCCACCGGCCGTCCCAAGGGCGTCATGGTCGAGCACCGGGCGGCCGTCAACCGCGTCGAGTGGATGCAGAACGAGTACGCGCTGACCCCCGACGACGTCGTGCTCCAGAAGACGCCGTTCAGCTTCGACGTCTCCGTGTGGGAGTTCGTCTGGCCCCTGATCACCGGCGCGCGCCTGGTCGTCGCCGCACCGGGCGGCCACAAGGACCCCGCGTACCTGGTGTCGCTCATCCGGGCCGCCGAGGTCACCACCGCGCACTTCGTGCCGCCCATGCTGCGCCTCATGCTCGACCACGAGGGCTGGGCCCGCTGCACGTCGCTGCGCCAGGTCTTCTGCAGCGGCGAGGCCCTGCCGCCGGAGCTGCCCGCGCGCCACTACGCCCGGCACCGCGCGCTCCTGCACAACCTGTACGGCCCCACCGAAGCCGCCATCGACGTCACCCACTGGGCCTGCCCGCCCGACGGCGCGGACCGCACGGTGCCGATCGGCCGCCCGATCCAGAACATCCAGCTGTACGTCCTGGACGACCTGGGCCGGCGGCAGGCCGTCGGCTGCGCGGGCGAGCTGCACATCGCGGGCGTCGGCCTGGCCCGCGGGTATCTGAACAACCCCGGCCTGACCCGCGAGCGCTTCGTGCCGAACCCCTTCGCCCAGGACCCGGACGCCCGCATGTACCGCACGGGCGACCTCGTGCGCTGGCTGCCGGACGGCACCCTGGAGTACCTCGGCCGCATCGACAACCAGGTCAAGCTGCGCGGCTTCCGCATCGAACCCGACGAGATCGAGGACCGCCTCTCCGGCCACCCCGCGGTGCGGGCCTGCGCCGTCGTCGCCCGCGAGGACAGCCCCGGCAACCCGCGGCTCGTCGGCTACGTGGTCCTCGACGAGGCGCACCCGCAGGCGCACACGGGGGAGTTCCACGACGCCCTGGTGCAGCACCTCGGCCAGGCGCTGCCCGAGTACATGGTGCCCGGCGCCCTGGTCCGCCTCGACGCCCTGCCGCTGACCGCCAACGGCAAGCTCGACCGCAAGGCGCTGCCCGCCCCCGACGCCGACGCGTACGCCGTGGCCGGTGACCGCGTCGCGCCCCGCACCCCCACCGAGCGGACCCTGCTCAAGGTCTGCGCGGGCCTGCTCGGCTTCGACGAGGAGCGCATCGGCGTCCACGACAACTTCTTCGCCCTCGGCGGGCACTCGCTGCTCATCCCGAAGCTGACCGCGCGCCTGCACGACGCGGGGCTCGACTGCGAGCTGCACAGCGTGTTCGCCGCCGCCACGCTCGCCGACCTGGCCGCGGCCATCGACGCGGCGCACGCCCCGGAGGACCCCGACGCACGGGACGCCGCCCCGGCGGGGACGGCCTTCACCGCCCCGCCGAACGGCATCCCCGCGGACTGCGACCGGCTCACCCCCGACATGCTCCCCCTGGTCTCCCTGACCGAGGACGAACTGGCGGCGATCGTGGCCGCGGTGCCCGGCGGCGCCCCCAACGTCCAGGACGTGTACCCGCTGGCGGCCCTCCAGGAAGGCATGCTCTTCCACCACCTCAAGGAGAGCGGCCGCGACCCGTACGTGCTCTCCGGCGTGTTCTCCTTCGAGAGCAGGTCCCACCTCGACGGCTTCGTGAGCGCCCTGCGCGCGGCCGTCGCCCGGCACGACGCGCTGCGCACGGCGATCCTCACCCAGGGCCTGTCGCGGCCCGTCCAGGTCGTGGTGCGCCGCGCGGAGCTCGACCTGGAGGAGTTCGAGGTGCCCGCGGGCGGCGACGCCGAGGAGGAGATCCGCGCCCTCCTGGCCCGGCCGCAGGCGATGCGCCTCGACCGCGCCCCGCTGATCCGGCTGCGCGCCGCCCGGCAGCCCGCCACGGCCACCTGGTACGCCGCGCTCAACCTGCACCACGTCATCGACGACGCGACCTCGCTCGGCCTGCTGTTCCGGGAGGTCGTCGCCCATATGACGGGCCGCGCGGGGGAGCTCGCGCCGCCCGCGCCGTACCGTGACTTCATCGCCCAGGTGCAGCACCGCGCGCGTGAGTACGACCCGGCGGACCACTTCCGGGACCGGCTCGGCGACGTCACCGAACCCACCGTGATGTTCGGGCTCCAGGACGTCCACGGCGACGGCCGCAGCGTCCTCGACCTGCGCCGCCCGCTGGACGCCCGCCTCGGGGAGCGGATCCGGGCCTGCGCCAGGGACCTGCGGGTCAGCCCGGCCACGCTGTTCCACGCGGGCTGGTCCCTGGTCGTGGCGGCGTGCGCGGGCCGCGACGACGTGGTCTTCGGCACCGTCATGTCCGGCCGCCTCCAGGGCCCGCGCGGCATCGAGCGCATGCTCGGCAACTTCATCAACACCCTGCCCGTGCGCGTCGACCTGACGGGCACGAGCGTGCGCGACCTGGTGAGCGCCACGGACCGGACCCTGCGGGACCTGGTGCGCCACGAGCAGACCCCGCTGGCCGTCGCCCACGGCCACAGTGCCGTGCCGCCGGAGACGCCGCTGTTCAACGCGATCCTGAACTACCGGCACCTGGAGTCCGACGACCGCATCGACGACTCCGAGCTGGAGCGCGCGGGCGTCAAGTCCCTCGCGGGAGTCATCGAGCGCAGCAACTACCCCATCGCCCTGTCCGTCGACGACCTCGGGCACTCCTTCTCGCTCGACGCGCAGATCGACCGGGCCCAGGACGCCGAACTCGTCATCGGCTACCTGGAAACCGCCATGGAGGGCCTCGTCGGTGCCCTCACCACCGAGGGCGCCGAGCAGGGCCCCGCCCTGGAACTGCCCGTCCTGAGCGACGCCCTGCGCCACCGGGTCCTCACCGAGTGGAACGAGGTGCCTGCGGCGGAGCCGGTGGCGGGGCCTCTGCATGAGGGCTTCGAGCGGATGGTGGCGCGGATTCCGGACGCGGTGGCGGTGGAGTTCGAGGACTGCCGTCTCTCCTATGGGGAGTTGAACGCGCGGGCGAACCGTCTCGCGCGTCATCTGCGGGGTCTGGGTGTGGGTCCGGACGTGCTGGTGGCGCTGTGCCTGCCGCGCAGCGAACACCTCGTGGTCGCCGTGCTCGCCGTCCTCAAGGCGGGCGGCGCGTACGTACCCGTGGACCCGGCGTCCCCGGCGGACCGCCTCGCCCACATCCTCGACGACAGCGCACCCCGCGTCCTGGTCATGGACGGGGTACTGCCCGAGGGCCTGGCTGTCCCGTCGGTCCCGGTCGTGGACGTCCGCGCGGACGCGGACCAGTGGGCGGCCTTGTCGGCGGACGATGTCACGGGCACGGGTGTGGGCCCTTCGCATGCGGCCTACGTGATCTACACGTCGGGTTCGACGGGTGTGCCCAAGGGCGTGGTGGTCGAACACCGCAACGTGGTGCGTCTGTTCACGTCGACGGACGAGTGGTTCCGTTTCGATGAGCATGATGTGTGGGCGTTGTTCCATTCCTTCGCGTTCGACTTCTCCGTGTGGGAGATCTGGGGCGCGCTGTTGCACGGTGGCCGTCTGGTCGTCGTGCCGCAGGCGGTCACGCGCAGTCCGGAGGACTTCTACGGGCTGCTGTGTGAGAGGGGCGTGACGGTCCTCAACCAGACCCCGAGCGCCTTCCGGCAGCTGATCACCGCACAGGGCGACGACGCCCGGCCGCACGCGGTGCGCGTCGTGGTCTTCGGCGGCGAGGCCCTGGAGGTCGCCTCGCTCAAGCCGTGGCTGCGCCGCCCGGTCAACCAGGGCACTCAGCTCGTGAACATGTACGGGATCACCGAGACCACCGTGCACGTGACGTACCGGCTGATCACCGAGGCCGACGCGGACCGCACCGTGAGCCCCATCGGCGAACGCATCCCCGACCTGCGCACCTACGTCCTCGACGGACACGGCCAGCCCGTACCGGTCGGTGTCGTGGGGGAGTTGTACGTCGGGGGCGAGGGTGTGGCCCGCGGCTATCTGAACCGGCCTGAGCTGACGGCGGAGCGGTTCCTGGAGGATCCGTTCCGGGAGGAGCCGGGTGCGCGGATGTACCGCTCGGGTGACCTGGCGCGCTGGCTGCCCGACGGCTCGCTGGAATACCTGGGGCGCAACGACGACCAGGTGAAGATCCGCGGCTTCCGCATCGAGCTGGGCGAGATCGAGGCCCGCCTCGCCGAACACCCCGCCGTCCAGGACGCCCGCGTCCTGGTGCGCGGCTACGACGACCAGGACCAGCGCCTCGTCGCCTACGTCGTCCCGTCGGCCGACCACGCTCCGGCCGTACGCGAACTCCTGCGCCTGGACCGCACCGAGCCGGAAGCGCTCGCGCGGACCTACGAACTGCCCAACGGCATGACGGTGTTCCAGCAGAACAGGAGCGAGACCGACTTCGTCTACGACGAGATCTTCACGCACCTCGAGTACCTGCGGAACGGCATCACCATCGAGGACGGCGACACCATCCTCGACGTGGGCGCCAACATCGGCCTGTTCACGCTGTTCGCGGGCAGCCGCTGCCCCGGCGCCCGGATCCACGCCTTCGAGCCGATCCCGCCCGTCTTCGACTCGCTGCGCCGCAACGTCGCGCTCCACGGCCTCAACGCCAAGGTGCACGACTGCGGCCTCGCGGCCGAGGCGAAGGAGGAGACCTTCACCTTCTACCGCCACAACACCGTCATCTCCTCCAGCGTCACCACCGCCGAACAGGCCCACGACCTGGTGCGCTCCTATCTGCGCAACCAGGAGGAGCTGACCGGGGAGGGCGCGGACGACACCACCGCCGGGGACGACCTCGTCGACGCGGTCGTCGACGCCCGTCTCGACAGCGAGCAGTTCACCTGCCGCCTGCGCACCCTCTCGGACGTCATCGCGGAGGAGGCCCTCGACCGGATCGACCTGCTGAAGGTCGACGTGGAGAACGCCGAGTACGAGGTGCTCAAGGGCATCCACTGGCGGGACTGGCCGAAGATCCGGCAGCTCGTCGTCGAACTCCACGACGTCGACGGGCAGCTGGAGAAGGTCGTCACCCTCCTCAAGGCGCTCGGCTACGACGTCGTCTGCGAGCAGGACAACCGCCTGCTGCGGGGCACCACCCTCTACAACGTCTACGCCCGCCGCGCCGACGGCCAGAGCACCCCGAGGACGGTCGGGTCCGCCACCGCGGCCCCGCGCTGGTCGGGCCGGGCCGCCCTGGTCGCCGACGTACGGGACAAGCTGGGCGCGGCGCTGCCCGAGTACATGGTCCCGGCCGCGCACGTGCTCCTCGAAGAGCTGCCCCTGACCCAGAACGGCAAGCTCGACCTGCGGGCCCTGCCCGCCCCCGAGGACCGGCAGCGGCCCGCCGGGCGCCGCGTCGCGCCCCGCACCGAGGCCGAGCGGACCGTCGCGGGCGTCTGGGCCGAGCTGTTGCGCACCGACGCCGCCGCCCTGGACGTCGACAGCGACTTCTTCGCCCTCGGCGGCAACTCGCTGCTCGTCACCCGCCTCGTCAACCGCCTCGCCCAGGCGACGGGCGCCGAACTCACCGTCCAGGCCGTCTTCGAGGGACCGACGCTCGCCGCGATGGCCGCCGAGCTGGAGCGGCGCGCCCCCGGGGCACCCCAGGGCGAGGCACTCGACGTCGCCGCGATCCTGGAGAGCATCGACTTGATCGAGAACATGAGCGAAGAAGAGCTGGACGCGCTGGAAGGCCGGATCAAGTGACCACGACGACGCCGATGAGCACCCCGCACAAGGGCACCTCCCTCGACCTGATCCGGAAGATCAAGTCGCTGCCCGCCAACAAGCAGCGCGCCCTCATCGCGATGCTGAAGAAGCAGGGCGTCGACCTGTCCGCCCTGGAGGCGATCGGCCCCCGCCCGCACACCGGGAACGAGCCGGTCCAGCTGTCCTTCGCCCAGCAGCGCCTGTGGTTCCTCGCGCAGCTGGACGGCACCAGCGCGTACTACAACATCCCGATGGCGATGCGGCTGAGCGGCCCGCTCGACCGCCCCGCCCTGCTGCGCGCCCTGTCGACGATCGTCCAGCGCCACGAGGCGCTGCGCACCCGCTTCGTCGAGCGCGACGGCGTGCCGTACCAGGAGATGGGCGACGGCAGTGACTTCACGGTCGGCGAGGAGGAGCTGACGGACCCCGCGGAGCTGCCGTCGATCTGCGAGCGGGAGGCCGTGGCCCCCTTCGACCTCGCCCGCGACTCGCTGATCCGCGTCCGCCTCCTGCGCGAGTCCGAGCAGGCGCACGTCCTGCTCGTCACCATGCACCACAGCGTCTCCGACGGCTGGTCGCTCGGCGTGTTCTTCCGCGAGATGGTCACGCTGTACGAGGCGTTCCAGGCGGGCCACGCCTCGCCGCTCGCGCCGCTGCCCATCCAGTACGCGGACTACGCCCGCTGGCAGCGCCAGTGGCTCGTCGACGAGGTGCAGGACCGCCAGCTCGGCTACTGGACGCGCAGGCTCGACGGCGTCGACCCGCGCCTGCCCCTGCCCGCCGACCGCACCCGCCCGGCGATCAAGACCTACGCGGGCGCGCACGAGCGCTTCCACCTGCCCGAGGAGCTCCTGCGGCAGCTGAAGGCCCTCGCCGAGCAGCACGACGTCACGCTCTACATGACGCTGCTCTCCGTCTACGCCCTGCTGCTGCACCGCTACAGCGAGCAGACCGACATCGCGATCGGCACCCCCGTCGCGAACCGCCAGCGCATCGAGTCCGAAGGGCTCATCGGCTACTTCGCCAACACCCTGGTGATGCGCGCCGACCTGTCGGGCGACCCGGCCTTCACCGATCTGCTCGGCCGGGTGAAGGACGTGGCGCTCGGGGCCTTCAGCCACCAGGACGTGCCGTTCGAAGCGGTCGTCGACGCCTTGCAGCTGGAGCGCAGCCTCAGCCACTCGCCCCTGTTCCAGGTCGCGTTCGTGCTCCAGGAGGCGCACACCGACCGCGAGGTGCGCCTGGGGGACCTCGACGTCTCCCTCATCGAGTTCGACTTCGACATCACGAAGTTCGACGCGACGCTCGACCTGCGCGAGACCCCCGACGGTCTCATCGGCGCCTTCGAGTACAACACCGGCCTCTTCGACCGCGAGACGGTCCAGCGCTTCGTCCGGCACTACACCGCGCTGCTGCACGCCGTCGTCGCCGCACCGGGGGAGCGGCTCTCCCGGCTCAGCACCCTCGACGCCGCCGAGCGCCGCCAGGTCCTCGCCGAGTGGAACGAGGTGCCTGCGGCGGAGCCGGTGGCGGGGCCTCTGCATGAGGGCTTCGAGCGGATGGTGGCGCGGACTCCGGACGCGGTGGCGGTGGAGTTCGAGGACTGCCGTCTCTCCTATGGGGAGTTGAACGCGCGGGCGAACCGTCTCGCGCGTCATCTGCGGGGTCTGGGTGTGGGTCCGGACGTGCTGGTGGCGCTGTGCCTGCCGCGCAGCGAACACCTCGTGGTCGCCGTGCTCGCCGTCCTGAAGGCGGGCGGCGCCTATGTGCCGCTGGACCCGGCGTCCCCCGCCGACCGCCTCGCCCACGTGCTCGACGACAGCGCCCCCCAGGTGTTCGTGACAGACGGCGTGCTGCCCGAGGGCCTGGCTGTCCCGTCGGTCCCGGTCGTGGACGTCCGCGCGGACGCGGACCAGTGGGCGGCCTTGTCGGCGGACGATGTCACGGGCACGGGTGTGGGCCCTTCGCATGCGGCCTACGTGATCTACACGTCGGGTTCGACGGGTGTGCCCAAGGGCGTGGTGGTCGAACACCGCAACGTGGTGCGTCTGTTCACGTCGACGGACGAGTGGTTCCGTTTCGATGAGCATGATGTGTGGGCGTTGTTCCATTCCTTCGCGTTCGACTTCTCCGTGTGGGAGATCTGGGGCGCGCTGTTGCACGGTGGCCGTCTGGTCGTCGTGCCGCAGGCGGTCACGCGCAGTCCGGAGGACTTCTACGGGCTGCTGTGTGAGAGGGGCGTGACGGTCCTCAACCAGACCCCGAGCGCCTTCCGGCAGCTGATCACCGCACAGGGCGACGACGCCCGGCCGCACGCGGTGCGCGTCGTGGTCTTCGGCGGCGAGGCCCTGGAGGTCGCCTCGCTCAAGCCGTGGCTGCGCCGCCCGGTCAACCAGGGCACTCAGCTCGTGAACATGTACGGGATCACCGAGACCACCGTGCACGTGACGTACCGGCTGATCACCGAGGCCGACGCGGACCGCACCGTGAGCCCCATCGGCGAACGCATCCCCGACCTGCGCACCTACGTCCTCGACGGACACGGCCAGCCCGTACCGGTCGGTGTCGTGGGGGAGTTGTACGTCGGGGGCGAGGGTGTGGCCCGCGGCTATCTGAACCGGCCTGAGCTGACGGCGGAGCGGTTCCTGGAGGATCCGTTCCGGGAGGAGCCGGGTGCGCGGATGTACCGCTCGGGTGACCTGGCGCGCTGGCTGCCCGACGGCTCGCTGGAATACCTGGGGCGCAACGACGACCAGGTGAAGATCCGTGGCTTCCGCATCGAGCTGGGCGAGATCGAGGCCCGCCTCGCCGAACACCCCGCCGTCCAGGACGCCCGCGTCATCGCCCGCGAGGACACCCCCGGCGACCGGCAGCTCGTCGCCTACACCGTGCCGCGCCCCGGCACGCCCGGCGCGGGCACGCCCGAGCAGGAGGCCGACCACCGCGCCGAACTCGCCCGCCACCTGCGCAGGACCCTGCCCGACTACATGGTCCCCAGCGCCTTCGTGGCCCTGGAGCGGCTGCCCATCACCGGCAACGGCAAGCTCGACCGCAAGGCGTTGCCCGCCCCCGGCATCGAGGCCTTCGCGCAGCGCGCGTACACGCCGCCGAGCACGGCCACCGAGCGGACGCTCGCCGCGGCCTGGGCCGAACTCCTCGGCTTCGACGAGGACCGCATCAGCGCGCACGACAACTTCTTCGCGCTCGGCGGCCACTCCCTGCTCATCACCGTCCTCATCGCCCGCCTCAAGGAGCGCGGCCTCGACGTCGCCGTGCGCAGCGTCTTCAGCAGCCCCACGCTCGCCGACCTCGCCGCCGACATCGACCGTGCGGGACCGGCCGCCACCGGCTACACCGTGCCCGCCCCTGCGATCCCCGAGGGCTGCGAGCGGCTCACGCCCGAGATGCTGCCGCTGGCCGGGCTCGACCAGGCCGCCGTCGACGCCGTCGTGTCCCGCGTGCCCGGCGGCGCCCCCAACGTGCAGGACGTCTACCCGCTCGTGCCCTCGCAGGAGGGCATCCTCTTCCATCACCTGATGGACCCGGCCAACGACCCGTACGTCATCCCCATCCTGCTCACCGCCCCCGACCGGCAGACCTGCGACGCCTTCGTGGCGGCCCTCCAGGCCGTGGTGGACCGGCACGACGTGATGCGCACGGCCGTCGTCACCGAAGGCCTCGGGGAGCCCGTGCAGGTGGTCCTGCGCGACGTCCGCCTCGACGTCGAGCGGCGTACGCTCAACGCCGCCGACTCCGCCGCCGCCGAGGAGCAGGCCCGCGCCTGGCTCGCGGACCCGGGGAGCATGGCCCTCGACCGGGCGCCGCTGCTGCGGCTCGCCGTCGCCGCCGACCCGCACTCCGCCCGGCACTTCGTGCTGCTGCGCGTCCACCACCTCATCGAGGACGCGACCTCGCTGCGCCTCATCCTCGAAGAGCTCGCCGCGCACATGGCGGGCCGCGCCGACGAACTGCCCCCGGCCCCGGCCTACCGCGACTTCGTCGGCCACACCCTGCACCAGCTCGACGCCCATGACGCCGAGGCGTACTTCCGCCGCGAGCTCGGCGACGTCACCGAGCCCACCACGCCCTTCCAGCTCGTCGACGTGCACGGCGACGGCAGCCGCGTGCGCGACCTGCGCCGCTCCCTGCCGCCCGCCCTCACGAGCAGGCTGCGCGAGCAGGCCCAGCGGCTGCGGATCAGCCCGGCCGCGCTCTTCCACGCCGCCTGGGCCCTGGTCACGGCGGCCACCGGCGGACGCGACGACGTGGTGTTCGGCACCGTCCTGTCCGGCCGCCTCCAGGGCGTGCCCGGCGTCGAGCGGATGCTCGGCAACTTCATCAACACCCTGCCCCTGCGGGTCCGCCTCGCCGACCGCAGCGTCAAGGACCTGGTGTCCGCCGTGGACGCCTCCCTGAAGGACCTCATCGCCTACGAGCAGAGCGCGCTGACCCTGGCCCAGCGCTCCAGCGGCCTGGACGGCGACGCCACCCTGTTCAGCTCGATGATCAACTTCCGGTACTTCGAGCCGCGCCAGGGCGACCTCGGCCCGGCCACCCTGGACGACCTGGGCATCCGCTGGCTGGGCTCCCTGGACCGCACCAACTACCCGGTGGGCGTGTCCGTCGACGACACCGGCACCGAACTGTCCCTCAACGCCCAGGTCGACGCCACGCTCTCGCCGGACGCCGTCCTCGGCTACGTCGAGGCGGCGGTGACCGGCCTCGTCGACGCCCTGGCCACCGACGACGGCACCGGCACCCGCGCCCTCGACATCGACGTGCTCCCGGCCGCGGAACGCCACCGCCTGCTGACCGAGTGGAACGACACCGACAAGCCCTACCCGGACGACCACTGCCTCTTCGAGCTCTTCGAGGAGCACGTACGGCAGCGCCCGCACGCCATCGCCGTCGAACACGGCGAGCAGCGCCTCACCTACGCCGAGACCAATGCCCGCGCCAACCGCGTCGCCCACTGGCTGCGCGCGCAGGGAGTCGGCCCCGACACCCTGGTCGGCCTGTGCGCCCGCCGCTCCCCGGAGCTCGTGACCGGCCTGCTCGGCATCCTCAAGGCGGGCGGCGCGTACGTCCCCATCGACCCGGACTACCCCCGGGAGCGCATCCGCACCCTGGTGGCCAACTCCGGCGTCGACATCGTGCTCAGCCAGTCCCACCTCCCCTCCGAGGCGCTCGACGGCGCCGACGGGGGCAAACGCCCCCAGGTCGTCCACCTCGACACCGGCGAACGCGCCGGGGACGGCACCCAGCTGCTCGCCGACCGCCCCGAGCACGACCTGACGCGCGCCGAACTCGGCCTCACCCCCGAGCATCTGGCCTACGCCATCTTCACCTCGGGTTCCACGGGCGTCCCCAAGGGCGTCCTCGTGGAACAGCGCGGCGTCGCCCGTCTCGTACGCAACCCGGACTACTTCCCGACGGACCCCGACACCGTCGTGCTCCACCACTCCTCGATCTCCTTCGACGTCGGCTCCCAGGAGGTCCTCGGCCCGCTGCTGTGCGGCGGCCGGCTCGTCCTGCACGACGGCGACTCCAAGGACGTGGGCGCGCTCCTGGACCGCGCCGAGCGCTCCGGCGTCACGACGATGGCCCTGTCCGCGGCCTTCCTGCCCGCGTTCGCCGAAGCCGCGCAGGGGCGGCGGCTGCCGCTGACCTACCTCGGCGTCGGCGGCGAGGCCTTCTCCGCCAAGGACGTACGCCGCCTCTACGCGGCCCACCCCGGCCTGACCGTCGTCAACGCCTACGGCCCGACCGAGAACAGCATCGCCTCCACCTGCCACGTGATCCCCCGGGACATCGCCGAGGACGCGGTGATCCCCATCGGCAGGCCCATCGCCCAGTCCACCGCCCACGTGCTCGACGCACACCTGCGGCCCGTGCCGCTCGGCGTCGTCGGCGAGCTGTGCGTGGGCGGCGCGGGTGTCGGCCGCGGCTACCTCGGCAACCCCGAGCTGACGAAGGAGCGGTTCGTCGACGACCCCTTCGCCACGCGGCCCGGGGCCCGCCTCTACCGCACCGGCGACCTGGTGCGCCGACTGCCCGACGGCGCCCTGGAGTTCGTCGGCCGCGTCGACGACCAGGTCAAGGTGCGCGGCTTCCGCGTCGAACTCGGCGAGATCGAGAACGCGCTCCACGCCCACCCCGCCGTGCGCGGCGCCGTCGTCACCACCCTGGCCGACGGCGAGACGAAGAAGCTCGTCGCCCACGTACGGCCCACCACCAGCTGGCTGGACGCCACCGCGCGCGAACAGAACGCCGACCGCCTGGAGCAGTGGCAGGACCTCTTCGAGGACCAGTACGGCACCGACGCGCAGGAGCAGGCGCACACCACCGAGAACCCCGGCGGCCCGGACGGCTCCGGGGACGACCTCAACCTGGTCGGCTGGAACAGCAGCTACACCGGCGACGCCATCCCCGAGCACGAGATGCGCGAGTGGATCGACGGCACCGTCCGCCGCATCGAGGAGCTGCGGCCCCGCAGGCTCCTGGAGGTCGGCTGCGGAACGGGACTGCTGCTCTTCCGCTACGCCGGAGCCTGCGAGGCCGTGCACGCCGTCGACATCTCCGCGTCGGCCCTGGCCGGAGTGCGCCGCGGCGCCGACCGCCGCGGCTGGTCGCACGTCACCCTCGCGCAGGGCGACGCCCGGTCCGTGCCGGTGCCCGAAGGCCTCACCGCCACGGAGAAGTTCGACACCGTCGTCATCAACTCCGTGGCCCAGTACTTCCCCAACCGCCTCTACCTGGAGGAGGTCATCGAGCGGCTGCTGCCGCTCGTCGCCGACGGCGGCCGGATCCTCCTCGGCGACATCAGGAACCTCGACCTGTTCTCCGCGCACGTCACGGCCGTGGAGCGCAGCCGCCTCGCCGCCCGCACCTCCGTCACCGCCCTGGCCCGCCAGGTGCAGCGCCGCCGCCAGCAGGAGACCGAACTCCTGGTCAGCCCGAGCTACTTCGCCGGACTGCCCGAGCGCTTCGCGGACGTCGGCTCCGTCGACATCGCCGTCAAGCGCGGCACCGGCGGCAACGAGATGCTCAGCTACCGCTACGACGTGGTCCTCACCAAGGGCCCCGCCGCCGCCGAGAGCGACCTGCCGTGGCTGACCGCCACCACGCCCGACGAGCTGCGCGCCCTGCTCGCCGACGGCGCCCGCACCCGGTTCGGCGTCACGGGCCTGGACAACCCGCGCGTCGCCGACGACGTCCGCGCCGCCGAGGGCCTGCGCGGCACCACCGCGCAGCAGCACGTCGAGCCCCTGGGCGCGCACCGCCTCTCGGACGCCGCCGCCCAGCGGGTGCGCGACCTGGAGGACGTCCTCGGGTACGCCGAGGAGCTCGGCTACCGGACCGCCCTGACCTGGTCCCAGGACCGCCTCGACGGCCTCGACCTGATCCTCGCCAAGGGCGAGCGGCCGACCGCCCTGGCCCGTGCCGCCTACCGCGCGACCCACCTGGCGAACGTGCCGCAGATCGCCACCACCGGCCAGGCCCTGACCCGGGAGCTGAAGGACCACCTGGCGGGCCGCGTCCCCGAGTACATGGTCCCCAGCGTCTTCGTCGCCCTCGAAGAGCTGCCGCTCACCCCCAACGGCAAGGTCGACAAGCGGGCCCTGCCCGCGCCCGACGAGGCCGACGTGCACAAGGAGGTCTACGTCGCGCCGCGCACCGCCACCGAGCGCGCGCTGTGCCGCCTCGTCCAGGACGTCCTCGACCTCGACCGCGTCGGGCTCCAGGACGGCTTCTTCGACCTTGGCGGGCACTCCCTGCTCGCCACCCGGCTCACCATCCGCGTCAAGCAGGAGACCGGCAAGGAGCTGCCGCTCCAGTCGATCCTCGCCGGTGCCACCCTCGGCGAGCTGGCCGCCGCACTCGACGCGGCGGCGGGCCCCGCGGCCGACGGGACCGTCCCGCTGGTGCCCGTCACCGGCCCCGGCGACGAGAGCCCGCTCTCCTTCCAGCAGAGCGAACTCTGGTTCCTCAACCCGCGCGCACACCTCGGCTCGTCGTACGACAACGTGCAGATGGCCTACCGGATCATCGGCCCCCTCGACCGGCAGGCCTACGCGCGCGCCTTCGAAGGGCTCGTGGCCCGCCACGCCGTGCTGCGCACCAGCTACCCGAGGCGCGGCGACACCTACGTGCAGCGGGTGAACGACGCCACCGGCTTCACCGTCGCCTTCGAGGACGTCGCGGGTGACAGCGCGGTCGCCGAGTACCTGCGGGCCGAACGGCTGCGGCCGTTCGACCCCGAGGACCGGCACATGCTGCGCGTGCACATCCTGACGCTCGCGCCGCACGAGCACGTCGCCGTCGTGACCCGGCCCTGGGGCATCTTCGACGGCTGGTCGACCGGCGTGTTCATCGCCGAGCTCAACGCCCTGTACCAGGCGCTGAGCCGCGGCGAGGCGCCCTCGCTGCCCGAACTGCCCGTGCAGTACGCGGACTTCGCGCACTGGCAGCACCAGGTCGTCGACGCCGACGCCCGCGCCCGGCAGGAGGCCTACTGGCGCTCCCGGCTCGCGGGCCTGCCGGCCCGCACCGCGCTGCGCACCGACTACCGGCGGCCCGCGGCGAAGTCGTACCAGGGGGCGTCGGTCGAGGTGAACGTCCCCGCCGCGGTGCTCGACCAGCTCAAGCGGGTCAGCAAGGAGCGCGGCGGCACGCTCTACCTGACGCTCCTCTCGGCCTTCGCGACGCTGCTCGGCGCGCACACCGAGGACCGGGACCTGGCCATCGGCTCGCCGGTGACCAACCGGCCGCGGCCGGAGCTGGAGCGCCTCGTCGGCTACTTCATCAACGTCCTGGTCATGCGCCTGGACGTACGGCCCGAGCAGGCCTTCGACGACCTCCTCGCCCAGGCCCGGCGCGTCACCGCCGCCGCCCACGAGCACAAGGACGTCCCGTTCGCCGACCTCGTGAAGGACCTGGTGCCCGAGCCCGACCCGGCGCACTCGCCGCTGTTCCAGGCCATGTTCAACCTGGTGCCCGCCGCCGAGGCCGCGCCCCGGGACGCCGCCGACCCCGGCGCGCTCGGCTTCGTGCCGCTGCCCACCGACAGCGGCACGGCGAAGTTCGACCTCAACCTCGTCGTCCGCGAGACCCCCGAGGGACTGCGCGGCTACCTGGAGTACAGCACCGACCTGTACGCCAGGAGCACGGCCCGGACCCTGGCGGCCACCTATGAGAGGTTGCTGCTCAAGATCGTCACGCAGCCGGGCGCGAGCCTCGCGCGGCTGCGCGAGGCGGCGGCGGACGGCGGGCCCGGATGAGCACCGTCCCCGCCCCGGCCACCGACCTGACCCCTCCCCGCAAGCCCCTCCGCAAGTCCCTCCGAGCGAAAGCGCGCACATGACCAAGGACAAGACCTTCGCCCTGATCGTCGACGCCGTCCGCGAGATCCTCCCGGAACTCGCCGACCACGACTTCACCGAGACCGACACCCTGGACGCGCTCGGCGCCAACTCCATGGACCGCGCGGAGATCGTGATGACCGTCCTGGAGGAGATGGACCTGGACATACCCCTGGTCGACACCCACGGGCCGCAGAACCTGGGCGAGCTCGCGCAGCACCTCAGCGACACGGCAGCGGTCAAGGCCGGGTGACGTGAGCGACTCCGCAGGGCTCGTCGTCACCGGCATCGGCGTCACCACCGCCGTGGGCCGGGGCAAGGCCGCCTTCACCCGGTCACTGTTCGCGGGAGAGCACCGGTTCGCCGTCATGGACCGGCCCGGGCGGCAGTCCGGCACCCGGTTCGTGGGCGCCGAACTGCCCGCCCAGGCGCCGCCCACCCGGCTCGGCGCCCGGGAGCTGCGCACCGCGTCGCTCACCGGGCAGGTCGCCCTCGCCACCCTCGAAGAGGCGTGGACCGAGGCGGGACTCGACGGGTACGACCCGGACCGGGTCGGGCTCGTCATCGGCGGCAGCAACCTCCAGCAGCGCGAACTCGTCCTGGCCCACGACCGGCACCGGGCCAAGCCGCACTTCCTGCGGCCCAGCTACGGCCTGTCGTACCTGGACACCGACCTGTGCGGCCTGTGCACGAGCGCCTTCGGGATCCGCGGCCTCGCCCACACCGTGGGCGGCGCGTCGGCCAGCGGACAGCTCGCGGTCATCGAGGCGGCCGAGGCCGTCGCCGCGGGCCGCGTCGACGTGTGCGTCGCCCTGGGCGCGCTCGCCGACCTGTCGTACTGGGAGCTGCTCGGCCTGCACGCCATGGGTGCCATGGCGGGCGAGGAGCACGCCGACGCGCCCGCCGCGGCCTGCCGTCCCTTCGACACGGCGCGGTCCGGCTTCGTCTACGGCGAGGCCTGCGCCGCCCTCGTGATCGAGCGCCGGGGCGCCCGCCCCGACGCCCCCGCCCCGTACGCGCGGATCGGCGGCTGGTCCGTGCGCCTGGACGGCAACCGCAACCCCAACCCGTCCCTCGCGGGCGAGAGCGCCGCGATCCGCCAGGCCCTGGACCGCGCCGGGCTCACCGCCCGGGACATCGACTACGTCAACCCGCACGGCACCGCGTCCCCGACGGGCGACGAGACCGAGGTGGCGGCGCTCAAGGCCTGCGGCCTCACGCACGCCGCCGTCAACGCCACGAAGTCGATCACCGGCCACGGCCTGACGGCCGCCGGAGCCGTCGAGGCGGCCGCGTCCCTGCTGCAACTGCGGCACGGGCGGCTGCACCCCACGCGCAACCTCGCCGAACCCGTCGACGATGCCCTCCACTGGGTGCGCGAGACGGCCGTCGAGGCCGACATCCAGCACTGCCTGAGCCTGAGCATGGGCTTCGGCGGCATCAACACCGCACTGTGCCTGAGCGCGTGCGCCGCATAGAGAGCAGAACAGCGAACCCCATGTCCCGCGTCGGTATCGAAGCGATGAACGTGTTCGGCGGCTCGGCCGTGCTCGACGTCATGCAGTTGGCGCGGCACCGCGAGCTCGACCTCGCGCGCCTGAACAACCTCCTGATGAAGGAGAAGACGGTCGCGCTGCCCTTCGAGGACCCGGTCACCTTCGGGGCCAACGCGGCCCGGCCGCTCCTCGACCGCATGAGCGAGGAGGACAAGAGCCGCATCGAACTCCTCATCACCTGCACCGAGTCGGGCTTCGACTTCTCCAAGTCGGCGAGCACCTATCTGCACGACCAGCTCGGCCTGAGCCGCAACTGCCGCATGTTCGAGCTCAAGCAGGCCTGCTACGCGGGCACCGCCGGGCTCCAGATGGCCTGCAACTTCATCCTCTCGGGCACCTCGCCCGGCGCCAAGGCCCTGGTGATCGCCACGGACATCTCGCGCTACATCCTGGAGGACGGCGACGACGTGGCCGCGCAGGACTGGGCCTACGCCGAGCCCAGCGGCGGCGCGGGCGCGGTGGCCCTGCTGGTCAGCGCCGAGCCGCACGTCTTCCAGCTCGACGTCGGCGCCAGCGGCACCTACGGCTACGAGGTGATGGACACCTGCCGCCCCGCCCCCGACAGCGAGGCGGGCGACGTCGACCTCTCCCTGATGTCGTACCTCGACTGCTGCGAGCAGGCCTACCGCGCCTACGAGGCCAAGGTGGAGGGCGCGGACTACCGCGACACCTTCCAGTACCTCGCCTTCCACACCCCCTTCGGCGGCATGGTGAAGGGCGCCCACCGCACCATGATGCGCAAGGTCGCGGGGGCCAAGGGCGCCGAGGTCGCCGAGGACTTCGAGCGCCGCGTCGCCCCGGGCCTCAGCTACTGCGGCCGCGTCGGCAACATCATGGGCGCGACGGTCTTCCTCTCCCTCGCCGGGACCATCTGCACCGGCAGCTACCCCGACCCGCGGCGCGTCGGACTCTTCTCCTACGGATCCGGCTGCTGCTCGGAGTTCTACAGCGGCGTCGTCACCCCCGACGGCGCTGAGCGGCTGCGGGCCATGGGCATCGAGGACCACCTCGACGGGCGCTACCAGCTCTCCCTCGACGAGTACGACCAGCTCCTGCGCGAGAGCGCCTTCGTCCGCGTCGGCACCCGCGACACCGTCGTGAACCAGGACCTCGTCGCCAGGACCGCACCGCGCGGCACGGGCTCGTCGCCGCGCCTCGTCCTGCGCGCGATCAAGGAGTTCCACCGGGAGTACGCATGGATCGACTGACCTACTCCACCCTGCGCGTCCGCGAACAGGGCAGCGTCCTCTTCGCGCAGATCCACCGGCCCGACGCGGGCAACGCCATCAACGCCACGCTCGTCCACGAGCTCGACGACGTCTTCGCGCGCGCCGCCGGCGCGGAGCACACCACCGTCGTCGTCCTCGAAGGCCTGCCCGAGGTCTTCTGCTTCGGCGCCGACTTCGGCGTGATCAGCGACGCGGCGCGCTCGGGCCGGGACACGTCCTTCGACCCCGAGCCGATGTACGAGCTGTTCCGGCGCATGGCCTACGCCGACGTGCTCACCGTGGCGCACGTGCGCGGCAAGGCCAACGCGGGCGGCGTCGGCCTCGTCGCCGCGTGCGACGTGGTGATCGCCGACGAGAGCGCGACCTTCAGCCTCTCCGAGCTGCTCTTCGGCCTGATCCCGGCCGTCGTGCTGCCCTATCTGATCCGCAGGACCGGCTTCCAGCGCGCCCACTACCTCGCCGCCACCACCCAGACCGTCGACGCCCGCCAGGCCCACGAGTGGGGGCTCGTCGACGCCCTCGGCACACCCAGCGACGCGCTCCTGCGGCGCCACCTCCAGCGCCTGGGACGCCTGTCGAAGAAGGGCGTCGCGCGCTACAAGGCGTATCTGCGCGAGCTGTCCCCGCTGACCGAGCACACCAAGGACGTCGCGCTCGCCACCAACCGCCAGGTCTTCGGCGACCCCGACAACGTACGGGCCATCCGGCGCTACGCCGAGGAGGGCGTCTTCCCCTGGGAGAGCGCGCCCCCGGAGCCAGGCACGGCCCCTGGCCCCGCCACGGCCCCGGCGGCCCGGCCCGCGCCCCCGCCCCGCCCGCAGCCGTCCCCGAGCGAGACCACCGTGGAACCACAGCCCCCGCACCCCGCCCCGCCGCACCCCGCCACGCCGCCCGCCTTGTCGCCCCGGGCCCTCGGCAGCCCGCACTTCCGCGCGGCGCACGGCGTCGACTACGCCTACGCGGCCGGAGCGATGTACAAGGGCATCGCCTCGGTCGACCTCGTCACCGCCCTCGGCAACGCGGGCATGCTCGGCTTCTTCGGCACCGGCGGCCTCCCCCTCGACGAGGTCGACGACGCGATCACCCGCATCCGGAAGGGCCTGGACCCCGGCCGCGCCTTCGGCATGAACCTCCTCAACCACCCGGACGACCCGGACCTGGAGGCCCGTACCGTCGAGCTGTACCTGCGCCACGGCGTGCGCTCCGTCGAGGCGTCCGCCTATCTGCGGCCCACGCTGCCCCTGGTCCACTACCGCCTCGCGGGCCTCGGCACCGACGCCGAGGGGCGCCTGCGGCAGGACCACCACATCATCGCCAAGGTCTCGCGCACCGAGGTCGCCGAGCACTTCCTGCGCCCCGCCCCGGAACCCCTGGTGCGCCGCCTGCTCGACGACGGGCTCGTCACCCCCGAGCAGGCCGCGCTCGGGGCCCGCCTGCCGCTGGCCCAGGACCTGTGCGTCGAGGCGGACTCCGCGGGCCACACCGACGGCGGCAACGCCTACGTCCTGATGCCCGCGATGCGCGCCCTGCGCGACCGCGTGACGCGCGAGGAGGGCTACTCGGCACAGGGCGGCGAGGCCGCCGTGCGCGTCGGCGCGGCGGGCGGCATCGGCACCCCCGACGCGGCCCTCGCGGCCCTGACCCTGGGCGCCGAGTTCCTCGTGACCGGCTCCATCAACCAGTGCACCGTGGAGGCCGGGACCAGCGACGCGGTCAAGGACCTGCTCCAGGGCCTCGGCGTGCACGACACCGAGTACGCGCCCGCGGGCGACATGTTCGAGGTCGGCGCCCGCGTCCAGGCCGTCAGGAAGAGCACGTTCTTCCCCGCCCGCGCCCAGAAGCTGTACGAGCTCTACGTACGCCACGACTCCCTCGACGACCTCGACCCGCGCACCCGGGCCACCCTGGAGACCAAGTACTTCAAGCGCTCCCTCGACGAGGTGTGGGAGGAGACCCGGGCGTACCTCGCCCGGCGTTCCCCCGCCCGGCTCGCGGACGTCGAGCGCAGCCCCAAGCAGAAGATGGCCCACGTCTTCCGCTGGTACTTCGTCCACTCCACGCGCCTGGCGCTGCGCGGCGCCGACCAGCGCGTCGACTACCAGATCCACTGCGGCCCCGCCCTCGGCGCCTTCAACACCTGGGTGCGCGGCACCGACCTCGAACCGTGGCGCGGCCGCAGGGTCGACGTCATCGCCGAACGGCTGCTGCGGGAGACCGCGGCCCTGCTCACCGAGCGCCTGGCCGCCTACGGCGCCCTGGCCGCCGACAGCACACCACCCACGCCCGACACCGCCGTTGGCGGACCGGCACCTCTCGCGACGGCTGAGTGATCACATGACTTCCGTGTACGTATTCCCCGGGCAGGGCTCCCAGCGCAAGGGCATGGGCAAGGAGCTGTTCGAGAAGTACCCCGACCTCGTGGCCCGGGCGGACCGGCTGCTCGGCTACTCGCTGCGCGACCTGTGCGTCGACGACCCCGACCGGGTCCTCAACCGCACCGAGTACACCCAGCCCGCCCTCTACGCGGTCAGCGCCCTGCAGTACCTCGACCACGTCGACTCCGGCGGCGCCCCGCCCGCCGTCGTCGCCGGGCACAGCCTGGGCGAGTACAGCGCCCTGTTCGCCGCGGGCGCCTTCGACTTCACGACCGGCCTCGACCTCGTGCGCAGGCGCGGCGAGCTGATGAGCCGGGCCCCCAAGGGCGCGATGGCCGCCGTCGTCAACCTCGACCAGGAGCGCGTCGCGGAGATCCTGGCGGCACTGCCGTACTCCGGCATCGACATCGCCAACATCAACTCCCGGCAGCAGTGCATCCTCTCCGGCGCCTACGACGAGCTCCACGCCCCGGACGTCCGCGGGGCCTACACCGAGGCGGGGGCGCGGTTCGTCCCCCTCAACGTGAGCGCGGCCTTCCACTCGCGCTGCATGGCCGACGTCCAGGAGGAGTTCGCCCGCCATCTGGCGGGGGTCGACTTCCGCCCGCTGCGCCTCCCCGTGATCGCCAACTGCACGGCGCGGCCGTACCCCACGACCGGCTACTCCGACCTCCTCGTGCGGCAGATATCGAGCCCCGTGCGGTGGTACGAGTCCCTCTCCTGGCTGATGGCGCGCGGCCACGGCGACTTCCGGGAGATCGGCCCCGGCACCGTCCTGACCAAGCTCACCGCCAAGATCCGTGAGGAGCCGCTGTCCTTCGAGGAACCCGCGGCCCCGTCGCCCCGGGCGGCCCCCGCCCCCCACCGGCCCCTGCGGCGGCCCGAGGTCGTCTTCATGTACGGCGGCCAGGGCACGCAGTACTACCGCATGGGCCAGGAGCTGTACGACACCCACCCGGCGTTCCGGGACGCCATGGACCGGTGCGACGCGCTCTTCGCGGCCGCGCAGGGCACGTCCCTGGTGCCGGCCCTGTACGACGACTCCCGGCGCGGCCAGGACTTCGACGACGTCCTGCACACGCACGCGGCGCTCTACAGCATCGGCTGGAGCCTCACCGAGGCCCTGCGCGCGGAGGGCTTCCGCCCCGACGCGGTCCTCGGCCACAGCCTCGGCGAGTACGTCGCGGCCACCGTCGCCGGGGCGATGTCCTTCGAGGACGGCCTCGACCTCGTGATGAAGCAGGCCCACCTCCTCCAGGCGCGCTGCCGCCCCGGCGGCATGCTGAGCGTCCTCGCCCCGCCCTCCCTCTACCAGCGGCGGCGCGACCTGTTCGCCGGACTCGCCCTGGCGGGCGTCAACTTCACCGGCGAGGCCACCGGCAACTTCGTCGTCAGCGGCGAGGCCGAGCGCGTCGCCGAGGCCCGTGCCGCGCTCGACGCGGAAGGAGTGATCGCCGTCCGCCTTCCCGTGCGCCACGGCTTCCACTCCGGCCTCGTCGACGACATCCGGCACGAGTGCCGGAGCCTGGGCCGCGCGGTCACGGTCAACTCGCCCGACCTGCCGGTCTATTCGTGCGCGTACGCCGGCGAGCTGGACGGCGCGGCGCTGACCGGCTGGGACGACTACGCGTGGGACGTGATCCGGGGGCGCGTGCGCTTCGACGCGCTGATGGCCACCGCGTTCCGCGACCCGGCGCGCCACTACTTCGTCGACCTGAGCGCCAGCGGCTCCTTCGTCAACTTCCTCAAGCACGGCTACGGCCCCGACTACCGGGGCGCGTTCGCCATCAACCAGTTCGGCAACAACGCGGCGTCGATGCGGCGGCTGCGCGAGGGCCTGGAGCAGGCCGCCCAGCCCGCCCTGGTCTGACCCCGGGAACGGCAAAGGGGGCTCACCGCCGCGGCGGTGAGCCCCCTGACGCCTGCTCAGGCGCGTGCCGGGGTCAGCCGTGTCAGCCGACCGACACCGGCAGCGAGGCCACGCCGCGCACGTTGATGCGGCCGTTCCAGGTCACGTCACCGGCCAGGGACAGGTCCGGGAACCGCTTCAGCATCCGCTCGAAGGTGATGCTCGCCTCCAGGCGCGCCAGGGCCGCGCCGAGGCAGTGGTGCGAGCCGGAGCCGAACGCCAGGTGGGCGCGGGCGCCCTCGCGGTCCAGGCGCAGCGTGTCCGCGTCCTCGCCCCAGCGCGCCGCGTCGCGGTTGGCGGAGGCGAGACCGGCGACCACCATCGCGCCCGCGGGGATCTCGACGCCGCTGAGCACGGTCGGCTCCAGCGTGATGCGCCGGCTCGACTGCAACGGGCTGTCGTAGCGCAGCAGTTCGTCGACGGCGTTGGGCATCAGGTCGGCGTCCGCGCGCAGGGCGGCGAGCTGCTCGGGGTGGCGAAGGAGCGCGAGGGTGCCGTTGGCGAGCAGGTTCACGGTCGTCTCGTGGCCCGCGATGTACAGCAGCTGGATCTGCGCGACCAGTTCGTCGTCGCTGAGCTTGTCGCCGTCCTCCTCGGCCTCGATGAGGGCCGTCATGAGGTCGTCGGCGGGGTTGCGCCGCTTCCAGGCGATCATCTCGGCGGTGAGGACGGCCAGTTCCGCGTCCGCGTTCTCGATCTCCTGCATCACGGCCGGGTCGGCGACGGGCTCCAGGGAGCGCACGATCGTGCCGCTCAGCTCCCGGATCCGCTCGTGGTCGGTGGGCGGGGCGCCCAGCATGTCCGCGATCACCGTGAACGGCAGCGGCGACGCGAGCGCGGGCACCAGGTCGGCGCCGCCCTCGTCGGCGATCCGGTCGAGCATGCCGTCGACGAGCTCGCCGATGCGGGGCGCGAGCGCCTGGATCGACCTCGGCGTGAAGGCCTTCTGCACCAGGCGCCGCAGCCGGGTGTGGTCCGGGGCGTCCCGGTCGATCATCGAGAAGCCGTCGATGAGCGGGGTCTTGCGCGACTCGTCCTTCTGTCGCAGGTTCTCCAGCGCGCCGGAGTTCACGTTACGCAGTTCGACCGACGCGCCCGAGCGCAGCAGGCCGAACACGTCCTCGTACCGGGTGACCACCCAGAACCCCAAAGGGTGCGGATAGACGGGGGCGACTTCGCGGAGCGTCGCGTACTGCGGGTAGGGATTGTCGGTGAACCCTTCGGCGAAGGGGTTGAACAGCGGTATCTGTTCCTGAGGGAGAACGCCCCCGGTCATCTCGTGCTCCTTGTGGTGGCACCGGCGTGAGGGACCCCCCGGCGCGGATCCGCAGGGATCCACCGCCTTGGCCCTCGGCCCCGGTTGGATGAGAGTTCGCAGGTCACAGTAGTGCCGCCGGGAGGACCGGCGGCACGTGACAAGGAAGAGAGCAGGAGAGTACCCGGCGGGGCGGGGCGGGGACTAGGCCGCCCAGTGGGCGGGGCGCTCCAGGGGCTGGGAGAGCTTCGTCCGGGCGTCGCCCCGCGCGGCGTTCAGCTGGGGCTGGGTGAGGAACAGGGCGCCGCGCAGATCCGCCCCGCACAGGTTCGTGTCGCGCATGTCCGCGCCGATCAGGTCGGCCTCGCGCAGATCGGCGTCGGACAGGTCGGCCGCGATGAGGAGGGCGCCGCGCAGGCTGGCGCCGCGCAGCTTCGCGCCCCGCTGCCGCGAGCCCATGAGGTTGGCGCCCCGGTGGTTCTTCTTCCGCCCCGGGACCGCCGCCCGGGCCAGCTCGCTGGCGCGCAGGAGCAGCGGGTTCACCTCACCCCGCAGGGCGTCCACGTCGACGGCCATCAGGGTCTCGACGGTGTCCCGGGTGAGCGCGTCGATCTGCTCGTACGCGCGCCGCAGATCGCGGTGGACGGGCCGGGCCGCGGGCAGGTCGAGGGCCTGCGCGGTGTACTTCAGGAGCTCCTGGAGCTGGCGGACGACGGGGAAGACCTCGTACATCGCGCGGGCCGAGTCCGGCTCCTCGCGCCAGCTGACGCCCTTGAAGGTGACCTGGGAGACCTTCTGCCCGGCGCCGAAGCAGTCGAAGACCGTGCAGCCGTTGTAGCCCTTGTCGCGCAGCCGCTCGTGGATGCCGCAGCGGAAGTCCTCCTGGAGGTTCCCGCAGGGGGTCCCGGCGGACTTGTTCACCGGGAAGTCCGACGAGCGCGAGAAGGGCAGCGCCACGCAGCACAGACCGAAGCAGTTCCCGCAGTCGGCCTGCAGGTCGGTCTGGGCGGCGTGCGAGGTGCGCTCGGACAAGGCGGTGGCTCCTGATGCGGTGGGCGGCGGCGTACGGCGGTCGTACGCCTCCATTGTCCCTCGTGCGCGGACGGTGACGGTACGCGGCCCCGGGGCGCGAGCGGAGGGGACGGAGGTGCCGGGCGGGGCGCCGAGGCACCCCGGGCCCCGGCCCCAGGGTCAGTCCTTGTCGGCCTTCTCGGCCTGCTCCGCCCTCTTCGCCTTCAGGCGCACCGTCTCCTTGCGGACCTCGGCCTGCGTGGCGCGCTCGCGCTCCAGCCACTCGGGGCGCTCTTCCTTGAGCGCGTCGATCTGCTCCGTGGTGAGGGCCTCCGTGACGCCGCCGCGGGCCAGGCCCGACACGGAGACGCCCAGCTTCGCCGCGACGACGGGGCGGGGGTGCGGGCCGTTGGCGCGCAGGTCGCGCAGCCACTGGGGCGGGTCGGCCTGCAGCGCGTTGAGCTCGGTCCGCGAGACCACGCCCTCCTGGAACTCGGCGGGGGTGGCTTCGAGGTACACACCCAGCTTCTTCGCCGCGGTGGCGGGCTTCATGGTCTGGGTGGAGTGGTGCGACGTCATAGGGCAAGGGTATCGAGCGAATGCGCGACCGCTGACCACGGCGGGCCCGTGGCGGCGGCGCCCGCCGGTGCGTCGGCCACTGACTACGCCCGGTAGTCTGGCGAGGTGACAGGCTCGGAAGACTCTCCCGCGTTCCGGCTCGCCTACGTCCCCGGGGTGACGCCCTCGAAGTGGGTGCGCATCTGGAACGAGCGGCTGCCCGACATCCCCCTGACCCTCCTCCAGGTGACCGCGCCGGAGGCCTGCGGGGTCCTGCGCAGGGGCGAGGCCGACGCGGGGTTCGTACGGCTCCCGGTCGACGGCGAGGACCTCAGCGCGATTCCCCTCTACGAGGAGACGACGGTGGTCGTGGTCCCCAAGGACCACCTCTTCGCGGCGGCCGACGAGGTGGCCGTGGCGGACCTCGACGACGAACTGGTGCTGCACCCGCTGGACGACACCCTGGACTGGGAGCACCCGCCGGGGCGCCCCGCCATCGAGCGCCCCGCCACGACCGCCGACGCGATCGAGCTCGTGGCGGCGGGCGTCGGCCTGCTGATCGTCCCCCAGTCCCTCGCGCGGCTGCACCACCGCAAGGACCTCACCTACCGCACGGTCACGGACGTCCCGACGTCCCGCGTGGCGCTGTCGTGGCCGCAGGAGGCCACGACGGACAGGGTGGAGGACTTCATCGGCATCGTCCGCGGCCGCACCGTCAACAGCACCCGGGGCCGCCGCGCCGACGCCGAGCCCAAGGAGAAGCGCCCGGACAAGGGCGGCGCGCGACGGCAGCAGGCCGGGGGCAAGGGGAACGCCAGGGGCACCGGCAAGGCGGCGGGCAAGCCGTCCGCCAAGAACGCGCGCCGCGGCTCCGGAGGCCCGAAGGGCGCCAAGGGCGGCAAGCCGCGCCGCAGGCCGTAGCGGCGCCGCCCGTCACCAGGGCTGGTTCCGCAGGAACGCGGCGGCGTGGGCCGCCTCCGCCTCCCGCGCCTGGTGGGAGCGGACCAGGGCCCAGCAGCCCACCGCCGCCACCGCCGTGGCGAGGACGACCAGGCGCCAGGTGGCGACGGGCGCGGAGGCCGCGGCCGGATCCGGGTGCGTGGCGAGGGTGATCCCGAGGACCAGCGGAACGGCCAGTGCCAGCGCCCAGCCGCCGAGCACCGACGAGGCGAGGCGGTGCGGCAGGACGAGGCCCGCCCAGAGCAGCACGGCGAGGGTGCCCACCACGGCCGCCGCGCCGCTCATCAGCCCCGGCACGGCGATGCCCGCGGCGACGGCGCCCGTGACGGCACCGGCCGCCACCGGAAGCAGGTGGCGGCGGTCGAGGGAGAGGGTCCGCCTCCCGCCGTGCCGCGCCAGGTGCGCGGCGGCGAGCAGGCCGACGGCTCCCGCCAGGAGGTAGGGCCCGCTGTTGAGCCAGACGTCATGGCCGGGTGCGTCGAAGTGCCTGTGGACGCCGTTGATGACGAAACCGCTGGTCAGGGCGAGGACGCTGCTGCCTGCCAGGAGCCCGGCCCAGGCGCGCCGACGCGTCGAGACGAGACTCGCCCAGGAGCCTACGAGCAGCGCCAGGAAGGGCAGGTGGGTGAGGACCAGCAGGGCGTTGAGCACCCCGTCGTCCCCGAAGGGGTAGCCGGCCGCGATGGTGGCCCAGGGGGATTCGAGGCCGGAGGCGTCGGGGGTGTGGCCCGCGTCGATCCACCACGTCTCGAAGGGGCGCGTACGGAACACCAGGAGGCCCGGCCCGGTGAGCACGGCGTGCCCGTCGAGCTGGAACCAGGACAGGACCCACAGGCCGACCGTGCCGAGGCCGAGGAGCCCCGGCAGGACGGGGTGCACGAGGGAGGCGGGCCGCGCGGGCCGCCGCGAGGGCGTCCGCGGCGGTGACGGCAGGGGCGCGGGCATGGGCGAGACGCTCGCCACGGGTGCCGGACGCCGGGGTGCCGTCGGGGCGGCCATCAGGGTGGTGGCGCGGCCCTCCGCGATCTGCCGGAGCTCCGCGGCGGTCTGCGCGACGTGCGGCCGGTCCTCCGGGTTCTTGGCCAGCAGGGAGTCCAGGACGGCCGTCAGGGCGGACCCGGCGCGCCGCGGCCAGGGCGGCGGGTCGGAGAGCACCGCCGCGATGGACTCCACCGCGGCGGGGCGGGCGAAGGGCGACACGCCCTCCACCGCGTGGAAGAGCGTGACGCCGAGGGCCCACAGGTCCGTGGCGGGCACGGGCGTCCCGCGGATCTGCTCGGGCGCCATGTAGGCCGGGGTGCCGAAGACGCTCGTCGTGGTGGTGACGTCGCTGGAGAGCCGGGCGATCCCGAAGTCGGCCAGCTTGACCCGGCCGCCCGCGAGGAGCATCACGTTCTCGGGCTTGACGTCACGGTGGATCACGCCGAGGGCGTGGGCGGCGCCGAGGACCTCGGCGAGCTGCGCCCCGATCGACGCCACCCGGGCGGGCGGCAGGGGGCCCTCCCGGGCCACGAGCGCCGACAGGGTGGTCCCTCGGACGAGTTCCATGACGATGACGACCTCGGCGCCGGAGCGCACCACGTCGTACACGGTGACGGCGCCCGGGTGGTTGAGCTTCGCCGCCGCGCGGGCCTCGCGCAGCAGCCGCGCGGTGGCCTTGGTGTCCAGGGGCGCGGCCCCCTGCCCGGGCCCGCGCACGTGCTTCACGGCGACCTCGCGCCCGAGGAGCGTGTCGACGGCCCGCCACACCACTCCCATGCCACCCCGCCCCAGCTCCTCGATCAGCTGGAACCTGTCACCGAATGGCTGCCCGCCCTCAACCATCGCGACCCCCCGGAACGCGCCCCCTGATACTCGCTGGGTCATCATCCAGCCACTGGCGACTTTCCGCAGCCCCTGACCGAAGTTGCACCGTAGAGACCGTTCCTGACCACCTCCCACGCGTCCCGTGGGCCCGCCGCACCGCGGCAGCGGGCAGGGAGCGCAGGGGCACCGGCCGGGGCTAGGCCCGGGGGAGTGCGTCCAAGGCCGGGCGGATGGTCTGTTCGGCCTTGTGGGGGTAGGGGAAGCCGTGGGTCTCGGCCACCTCCTTGGCCAGGTCGGCGAAGAGGTCCGCGGTCGCGCGGGCGGCGCGCAGGGCGTCGGCCGCGGCGAAGCCGCCGAAGGTGTCGGGCAGGCGCTCCCACACTTCCGGTGCGGCCCACTGCCGCATGCGGGTGCCGCCGTACCAGACGTCGTGGCCGGCGCCCTCGCGGGTCAGGGCGTGCCACTCGACGACGCTCTGCAGGAGTTCCTTGGTGGTCCAGTCGCGGGACTTGGCCACCCACAGCTCGCCCCGAGCGAGACAGCGCGGCAGATGCGCCATCTCGAACCAGAACTCCGCGCACAGCTCCTCGAACTCCTCGGCGTCGGGGAGCTCCGCCGCCACCTCGCCCGTGGCGGCGGGCAGGCGGGCGGCGGCGCCGTCGGGGTCCCACAGCACCTCGTAGCCGCGCTCGTGCAGGTCGTCGAGGCCGTCCGCGGCCATCGTCGTGAGCAGGCCCGCCGGCACGACCTGGAAGTCGACCTTGACGTCCCCTTCGAAGAGCACGAGCCTGGCCGGGTTGTCCCACGGCCCTTCGAGGCCGACCTGCACCACGACCGGGCCCAGCTCCTCGACCCACGCGCCGTCTTCGTAGCGGTCGGGGTCGGTGGTGTACAGCTCGATGTCGTGGTCGGAGAAGGCGTCCACCGTCCCGTCGCGCCGCGCCCGCGAGCCCGTCCGCAGCACGGCCCGGACGTCCTCACGCCCGCGCGCCCACTCCCGTACCCGCTCGACGATCCCGTCGTCCCCGGATTCAATGATCATGCGGTCACGTTACTGCGTCGCCGTCCGGGGCCCGGCCCCCCTCCGGGACGGACGAGTGGACGTACGAGTGGAGGAAGGAGCAGATGCCCGCGGCCCCCGCGACGACGCACACCACCTCGGTGACGTCCGTGCCGAAGAGCTCCATGAGGTGGCGGTCGCCGAGGGCGAGGGCGACGGTCTGGCCCGCCACCACGGTGAGGCCGCCGAGGAGGAAGGCGATCAGGAGGAGGCGGGTCGCGCCGAGGAGGAAGGGACGGAGGAAGGTGCGCACGGCGGGTGCTCCGTTCGGTGAAAGGGGTGGTGGGTTCAGAGGCGCTCCGGGGTGCTCCGGGTGTCGCGGAGGTGCTCAGCCCGGGATCCACAGGGCGCCCGTCGCGATGAGGACGCCGAACACATAGGTCGGCACGAGGTAGTAGAGGGCCACGGGCAGGAAGATCCGGGCGGGGTCGATGTCGGCGATGCTCGCGGCCACGTACAGCGGCGCGGCGCCCGGCGGCGAGCAGCCCTCCGACGACGCCCACACGATGACCGCGGCGAAGGCCACGTGCGCGGGGATCCCGGAGGCGGTGAGCGCGGCGAAGGCGACGGGGCCGACGGCCGCGAGCGTGGAGGTGGTGTTGAGGGGACCCGCCACGATCACCAGGATCAGGCCCACGACCAGGGCGGCCACCAGCGGAGGCACGTCCCGCAGGTCCTCCAGGTACGGGGTGAGCTCCGCGCCGAGGCCGAGCCGGTCCAGGACCTCGGAGGCGGCGAACGCGGACACCATGGTCACGCCCACCAGACCGAGCTGCGGGCCGACCTCGCCGAGCAGCCGCCACCAGGCCGCGCCGCCGTGCGGCAGCGTCCCGCGCTCCACGAGGAGCCCGGCGATCAGCATCACGACCGGCAGCCACACGAGCAGCGGCACCGCGTCCGAGGTGTCGAGCCCGCCGAGCCGGTCCGTCGCCCGGTCACCGACGGGGCCCGACGTCAAGAGCACGGGCACGGCCACGGCGGCCAGGACGAGCAGCGAGGTCCAGCCCGCCCCGAACGAGGCGCGCAGCGGCCTGATGTCCCGCGCGGCCATGGTGCCCACGCCGCGCCACCGCACGATCGCGTACGCGACGACCAGGCGCATCGCCACCATCCACGCCCCGGTGACGAACAGCGTGCCGACGACGTCGGACGAGGACAGCACGGGCAGCACCGTCGGCGCGGCGAGCAGCACGAAGAACGCGCCGCTGAAGGGGAAGGTCGCGCCGACACCGGCGTTCCCCGACAGGACGAGCGCGGCCGTCTCCCCGCTGGCCCGCGAGCGCTTCATCCACGGGATGGCGAGTGAACCGACGGTGGCGACGATCGCCGCGCCGTTGTGCGCCACCGCGCCGAACAGGCCGGAGGCGACGGTCGCCGCGTACGCGGAGCCGCCCCGGCGGCGGCCGAGCAGCGAGCTGAGGATGTCGATCATCCGCTGCACGAGGCCGGTGCGGGTGAGCAGTTCGCTGACGAACACGAACGCGAGCGCCGCGAACGTGATCTCCGACTTCAGGCCCGCGACCAGGCTGTCCCGGGCCACGCGCGGGGCGTCCGCACCCCCGAACGCGGCGCACGCGAGGAACCCGAGGACCATGGCCTCGCCTATGTTCCTTTTGAACGCCACGTTCCACACGATGATGACCCCGATGAACGCCACCAGGGCGAGGATCGCGTTCACCGGCGTGGGTCTTCCAGACCGGCCGCCCGGTACGCGTCGCGCGCCGCGGCGGAGGTGAGGTGGCGCAGCAGCGCGGCGGCCTCGGCGCGGCCCGCGGCGTGCGCGCCGAGGCCCACCGACAGCTCGGTGTAGTGCTGGACCTCTTCGGGCAACGGCCCGACCACGCGCGCCCGCGGCACGAAGCGCAGCTCGCTCAGCTGCTGCACCGCCAGGTCCGCGCGGCCGTCCGTCACCGCGAGCGCCGTGAAGCCCTTCTCGACCACGGTGGCGCGGGAGTTGACCTCCTCCGCGATGCCGAGCCGGTCGAGCAGGGCGGCGAACGCGACGCCGCTGGCACCGGTGCGGGAGTACGCCACCGAACGCGCGGACGTCAGGGCCCGGACGAGCGCGCCGGTGCTCGCGATGTCCACGGCGGGCGCGCCCGGCGGCACGGCCACGCCGATGCCGACCCGGGCCAGGGGCCGCAGCGAGGACGCGCTGAGCACCCCGGAGGCGGCCAGCTCCGCCAGGGCTCCGGTCACGCCGACCAGCACGTCGGGGCGCCCGCCCGCCTCGATCTTCCGGAGCAGGACGTTCGTCGGCTCGTACACGCCGTCGACGTCGACGCCGGCCGTACTGGTGAAGGACTCCAGGACGGAGTCGTCGAGGGCCTTCTTGACGGCGAGCGCGCTGAACAGGGCGACCGGGCGCGGTGGTCGCGGCCGCAGCGCGGCGCGCTGCTCCTCGGTGAGCCGGGCATGGTCGGTGCCGCGGAGCAGCAGGAGGATCCGCGCGGTCTGCTCCAGCTCCTCCACCGCCTCAAGGGCGGCGTCGAGCCCTGGAGCCGCCACGACGGGGCCGTGGTGGCGCAGCAGCAGCGCCGCGTGCGTACGGGCGCGTTCCTCGGCCGCGACCGCGAGTTGACGGTCGCCGGGCGCGAAGTACGGCACCAGCGCGAGCCGCCCGACGCGCAGCGCGTGGTAGGCGGTGAGCGGCGGCAGCGCGTCGTCGGCGTCGAGGCCGTTGAGGCAGGACACGGCGGCGGCGTGCGGGGAGTGCGTGTGGACGACGGCGCGCGCGTCGGGCCGGGCACGCAACACGGCGGCGTGCAGGAAGGCCTCCTTCGACGGCGGGGGCCCGTCCAGGTGGTGGCCGTCGGCGTCGACGAGCGACAGGTCGCCGGGGCCCAGGGCCGCGAGGTCGGCGCCGGTGGCGGTGACGAGGATCCGGCCGTCGCCGGTGCGCAGCGACACATTGCCGGTGCGGCCGTGCGCGAGGCCGCGCGCGGCCAGGGCACGGGCGGTGGTGACGACGGCCGCGCGCCCCGCCGTGTAGGAAGGGAGGGAGGGGGCGGAGGCGGTGGTCATGGGCGGGCTCCTTGACGTCGTCCGTGCGGGGCAGGGGGCGGCGGGGGCTGATCCGGCGGCGGCCCCGACACGGCGGTGAGGAAGTCGGGGCCGCCGAAGTTTCCGGACTTGAGCAGCAGCGCGATCCGGGGCCCCGACGTGGGGTGGATCCAGGGCACGCCCGGCGCCGCGGCCCTGCCGATCAGGGCACCGGTGACGCCGAGCGCGGCCACCACGGCGCCCGACGTCTCCCCGCCCGCCGCGACCACACGCCGCACCCCGCGCGCCACGAGCCCGGTGGCGACGCGCCCGGTGGCCTCCTCCAGGACGGCGGCGGCCCGCTCGGCCCCCAACTGCCGCTGAATGGCGTCCAGTTCGCCGGGCGGTACGGAGGAGTGGACGACGGGCGCGCCCCGCGACGGGCCGGTCGGCAGCGCGTCGTACCAGGCCAGGGCCCGCGCGGCCAGGGCCGCCGGATCCGGCTCGGCGACGGGGTCGAGCCGGTGCGTCGGCCGGTCCGCGGCGCGCAGCGCGTCGAGCTGCTCCAGGGTGCGGGCCGAGCAGCTTCCGCAGAGCACGGCCGCGGGCCCGACGGACAGCGGGTCCGCCTCCTCGTACGGGGCCGCGCCGCTGCCCGGGACGGCCGCGGCGAGCCCTTCGGCGAGGCCGGCCGCACCGGCCGCCAGGGGTGCGTCGGCGGCCACGCGGCCGAGCGTCCGCAGGTCCTCGTCGTCGAGCGCGTCCGCCAGCAGATAGCGCACCCCGCGCGTGGCCGCGCCGTCGACGGCCGTGCGGACGGCCGCCGCGCCCGCGCGCACCGTGTCCCACCGCAGGAGTTCGACGGGCCGCCGCGTCTGGGCGCGCAGCAGCCGGGGCAGGGAGGAGTCCGTCATCGGCGTCACCGGGTGGTGGCGCATCGGGGACTCGGCCAACGGCACGCCGTGCACGAAGAGATGGCCCTCGTACTGCGTGCGGCCGTGCTGCGGCGAGCTGGGCGTGAGCAGCACGACCGGCACGTCCAGGGCGTCGGCGAGCGCGTCGAGGACCGGCCCGATGTTCCCGTCCGCGGTGGAGTCGAAGGTCGAGCAGAACTTGAAGTAGATCCGCCGGGCCCCGTGCGCGCGCAGCTCGCGCAGCGCGGCGAGGGACCGCGTGACGGCCTGTGCGGACGGGGTCATGCGGCTCTTGAGGGCGATGACCACGGCTCCGCAGCCGTCGGGCGGTGGCACGTCCGGGCCCGGCACACCGAAGTACAGGACGGTGCGCAGCCCGCTCTCACGCAGGGCCAGGGCGACGTCGCAGGCCCCGGTCACATCGTCCGCGATCACTCCGAGCACGGGGTGTCTCCTTCCAGGGGGCGTTCCCCGGCTTCTACGGGGCTTTCCTCGGGGCCTTCGGCGCCGCTCGGCGCGGCGGCGGTGCTCGGCGCGGCGGCGCTCGGCGCGGCGGAGTTCTTGACGGCGGCGTTCTTGACGGCCGCGCGCAGCGCGCGGGCCGCCGCGTGCGGTCCCGCGTGGACGGGCAGCCCGAGGGCCTCGGCCAGGGCGTCGGCGTGCGGAGCCAAGGAGTACTGGGCCAGGAGCACGGCGTCGGCGGCACCGGGGTCCGGCACGGTTCCCGGCGCGATGACCCGGCCCACGATCCGCGTGGGGGAGCGGGCGGCGCGCGCGGCCGCGCGCAAGCGGTCGAGGGAGTCGTCGAGGGCCGCCGCGAACGTGGCGAGGACGAGCACCTCGCGGTGACCGCCGCCGAGGGCCGCGGCGAAGGCGGCGGCATCGGCGGCGAGCACCGGAACCTCCACGCCCGCGCGGGCCGCGACCGGCCCGTACAGCGAGCAGGTCAGCAACACGCCCCGGGCGCCGCCCTCGACGGCGTACGCGATGAGCCGCCGCATCCGGTCGGCGAGCGCAGGGGTGAGCCCACCGGCCGCGTCGGCGTCGGTGAGCAGCGCGTCGTCGAGGAGATTCCACGGCCGGGCCTCCGGGAACGCGGCGCCGAGCCCGGCGACGGCGGGTCCGACGGCCGCCGCGGTGGCACTCACCAGGGCGATGCGGACGCCGGGTGCGCCGGGACCGCGCGCGCGGCCGTTCCCGTTCACGGGGTCACCTCCGCCGACGCCGCGACCTCCGCTACCCACCCGAGCCCTGCCACGGTGCCGTCCACCGGCGCGTACTCGCATCCGACCCAGCCCTGGTACCCGGCCGTGCGCAGGGCGGCGACGACGCGTGGCCACGGGATGTCGCCGGTGCCCGGCTCGGTGCGGTCGGGCGGGTCGGCGAGCTGGAGGTGCAGGGCGTACGGCAGATACGTGTGCAGCGCGCGAACCGGATCCCCCTCGGTGATCCGCGCGTGGTACAGGTCGAGCAGCAGCCCCACCCGGTCGCGCCCCACCGCCTGGGCGACGGCCGCGGCCCGGGCCTGGGTGCGCAGGAAGTAGCCGGGCGCGTCGCGGCCGTTCTGCGCCTCGATCACGAGCCGCACCCCGGTGCCGTGCGCGCGCTCGGCGGCCCAGCCGAGGTGGGTGACGTAGGTGTCGAAGGCGTGCTCCGCGCTCACGTCCGGCGGCACGACCCCGGCCAGCACGTGCAGGAGTCCGGCGCCGAGTTCGGTGGCGTACTCCAGGCCGCGCTCGACCCCGGCGCGGAAGTCCGCCGTGCGCCCCGGGTGACAGGCCACCCCGGACCGCTCGGGTGAACCGGGTTCACCAGCAGGGGAGTTGATGAGCACTTGGCGCAGCCCCGCGGCACGCAGCAACGCGCGCAGCCGCGCCGGTGGGTACGGATAGGGCGCCGCGTACTCGACTCCGGCGAAGCCCGCGTCGGCCGCCGCCGCGAAGCGCCGTTCGAAGGGCAGCTCGGTGAAGAGCCACTTGAGATTGGCCGCGAGGAGAGGCCCCTCCACCCCGTGACCGAGCCGCAGCGCCCCAGGGCGCGGCTGGGCCGCCCCCGCCCCTCCCGGACCGGGCCGCGGCGCTTCCGCCCCTCCCGGATCTGCCGGGCCGAGCCGCGGTGACCCACCCGGCGACGCACCTAGTGGCCCACCTGACGGCTCACCCGACGACTCACCCTGTGCCCCACCCGATGGCCCACCCGACGACCCACCCAGCGGCCGCCCAGCCACCCCCATCACCGCACCCCCGCCCGTCCCGCGGCCCACCCCGGGTTCACCACGTGCTCGGGTGCGTGCCCGGACAGCACCGCGATGACCTGCTCCGCCGCCGAGCGGCCGGAGCGGGCCCGTGCCTGGACGGTCGCGCCCGCGATGTGCCCGGTGACCAGGACGTTGTCGAAGGCCCGCAGCCGGGAGTCCGGCGGCAGCGGCTCCCGCTCCGTCACGTCCAGGGCCGCGCCCGCGAGATGGCCCGAGGCGATCGCGTCGGCGAGGGCTTCCTCGTCGACGACACCGCCCCGCGCGGTGTTGATGAGGTACGCGCCGGGCCGCATCAGCCGCAGTGCCGCGCCGTCGATCAGGTGGCGGGTCGAGGCGTCGAGGGCGAGGTGCAGCGTGACGAAGTCCGCCGCGGCGAGCACGGCATCCAGCGGCAGGGCCTCGACCTCCGTCTCGGCGAGGAAACCGGCGTCCGGGCGCGGGTCGTGGCCCACCACCCGCATCCCCAGCGCCAGGCCGAGCCGCGCGACGGTCCTGCCGATCGAGCCGAGCCCGACGACGCCGAGCGTGGCGCCCGCGAGCTCGCGCCCGCTGGGCTGGGACCAGCCGCCCGCCCGTACGTCCGCGACGCTGCGCGGAATGCCCCGCGCGCAGCCGACCAGGAGGCCGAGCACGTACTCCGCGACCGACTGCCGGTTCACGCCGGGGGTGTGGGTCACGGCGATGCCGCGCCGGGTGGCCGCGGCCACGTCCACGTTGTCGTATCCGGCGCCGCAGCGGCCGATGACCCGCAGGCCGGGGGAGGCCCCGAGCACCTCGGCGGTGAACGCGTCGGTCCCCGCCACGATGCCCGCGGCACCCGCGTCCGCCACGGCCGCCCGCAGCGAGCGGCCCGCCGCGCGCCGGTCGTCGGGCCGCGCGAAGACGGTGCGGAGCCCTGCCCTCCGCAGCAACTGGTCGACTTCGTCGCCGGGTTGGAGATACGCCGTGGTCACGAGCACGTACGAGCCGTCGTCAGGCATCGGGATCCTCCACGATCGCTGGCTATACTATAGTGATAAGCAAAATAGTATAGGATTCAGCGGCGATCAAGAGGTGATCAAGAGGGGTGAGGAGCTGCGCTAAGGTCGGGCAGCGAAGGAGGCACGATGGCTACGACGCGCCCGTCCGCCCGGCAACCCCTGGCCGACAAGATGTACGAGGTGCTGCTGGGGCAGTTCATGGACGGCCTGTGGTCGCCGGGGCAGCCCCTCAACATCGGGGCGCTCTCCCGCGAGCTGGACGTCAGCCAGACGCCGCTGCGCGAGGCCCTCGCCCGCCTGGAACACACGGGGCTGGTACGGCGCGAGGCGCTCAAGGGCTACCGCGTCGCCCCGCTGTTCACCGAGCGCGAGCTGGTCAAGCTGATGGACGCGCGGCTCGTCCTGGAGCCCGCGATGGCGCACGAGGCCGCGCGCCGCACCACGCCGGAGTTCCTGGCGGAGCTGGAGGAGAGCATCGACGCGCTCAAGCGCTGTGCGGACGCGCCCCGTTCGGCCTCGGTGCGCTCCTACTGGGCCGCCGACGAGCGCTTCCACCTGCGCATCGCCGCCCAGTGCGACAACCCGTTCCTGGAGGCCGCTTACCGCTCCCTGGGCGGGCATGTCCAGCGCTTCCGGCTCTTCACGGAACTGGGCTCGTCCGAGGCCGAGTCACCGGCGCGCGAGCACCGGGCCGTCCACGAGGCGATGGCGGCGGGGGACGCGGAGGGGGCGGCGAAGCTGATGCGCCGGCACATCGAGAACGCGAAGGCCCGCGCCCTGACCGACCGCCAGGCGGTGGAGACGGCCTGACGGCCGGTCAGGACCTTGCGGCGCGGGCGGTCCCGCTTCAGCTCCGGGGGGCTCCTCCGCTCCGGATCCGGGGGACCTCGGCGATCTGGTCGCCGTCGGGTACGTCCGTGACCGTCACCAGGCGCGTCGGTACGCCGAGCCCCCGCGCGACGGCGGCCGCGATCCCGGCGGCGTCCTGCCCCGTGGGCACGGGCACCTCCTCGCCCTCGCCGTAGCTCTCGATGGCCTTGGTGAAGTAGCCCGGGTGCCAGGCGCCGACCGCGCCCCGCACGTCCACGGAGGTCACCGCGCGACCGCCCGCCACCGCCTTGATCCGGTCCAGGATCTGATCCGAGCGCAGTTCGCCCGGCACCTGGAAGAGGCTCGCGTGCGCGCCCACCGCGCCGCCCGGGCGCAGCTGGACCGTGAGGGTCAGACAGCTCGTGACGCTCGGGTACAGCAGGCTGCCGCCGGGCCCCGCCTCCTTCACCTGCCCCTCCGTGACCACGGTCCGCGCGGGCGCGGGCACGGGGGACGCGAGCGGGGCGGCGGCCCGCGCCCCGCCGCCGTCCCCCGCGTGGGCCGGGGCTCCGGCCAGCAGCGAGGCCGCGACGGCGAGACCGGCCACCACGAGGGACGGCCTGACGGAGGGGGCGTACGACGGCACGCCTGCACGTATGGACAAGAAGAGCTCCTGGCTGAGAAATCCGCGACAACGGCCCGTGGCCCACTGGGCCACGGCCGACCGGCCACTTTAAGGTGCGGGTCGCGCCACGGGGTGGGGCGGGGCTCGCTTCCGGAGGTGCGCCCCCTCCATGAGTCACCCCCTTGACCGGTGACGGGTGGCGTGGGAAAGTCATCCCACACACTGCTGGACGTGACCGAACGGAGTTCGACCATGGAAGGCCAGAACGCCATCGACAGTGCCGCCGTCGCGCGCCAGGAGCGCTTCGGCAAGCTGCCCGAGCGCATCCGCTTCGAGGACATGGTCGAGGAAGAGACCGCGACACCGGACGACCCGGCCCGGCACGACTACAACCCCGAAAGCTCCTGGAAGACCTTCAACTGCCTCGCCGCGGACCTGGGCCTCTGAGCCCCACGGCGCCGGAAGCGCGCCGTCCCCTCCCGCGCAGGCCTCGACACCTCACCTCCTCCGCCACCCGTGCCCGGAAAAGCCGCACGACGAGTCCGCGCACGGACCATCGACGCGCTCGACCGTGAAGGGAAGACTGTGGCCAGCGATCCGTACGCGCAGCCGCACCTCTCAGGCGACACCACGTGACACGCGCTCAGTGGAGGACCGACATGACGCTTCCCCCAGGCCAACGTGCCGTCGACGGATTCCCGCGCTTCGGTACGCACCTCCATCACCCGCCACCGCCCGTGCCCGCGGAGCCGGTGATCACGATCGGGGGAGCCCTGGCCAAGGGCGTCACCCTGACCACGGGCGACCTCGCCGAACTGCCGCGGCGCGAGCTGGGAGCCGACTTCCACTGCGTCGCCGGGTGGTCGGCGACCGGCCTGCTGTGGGAGGGGGTCGCCTTCGAGGCCGTCTACCGCACCCACGTCGTACCACTGCTCGCGCCGGACACCGTGATCAGCCACGTCGTCTTCGAAGGCCTTGACGGCTACCGCTCGGTCGCTCTGCTCGAGGACGCGCGGGCCGAGGACGTGCTCATCGCCGACCGGCTCGACGGGCGGCCGCTCGACGGCGACCACGGTGCTCCGCTGCGCCTCGTCAGCCCCAGCCAGTACGGCTTCATCAGCACCAAGCACCTCTGCCGCATGGAGTTCCACACCACCGCGCCGCCGGACCCCGACCGGTGGTCGCCCATCGCGGCACATCAGCGGGGGAGGGTCTGGCAGGAGGAACGCCACCGCCACCTTCCCGGCCGGGTGGTACGGCCGGTCTACCGCGGGCTGATCGGGCCGATCCGCGCCCTGAGCGCCCGGGGCAGCCGCACCCGGCCGCGCTGAGGACACAGCCCGGCAAAAGGGCGAGGCCGCGACCTCACATTCCGCCGGGCCGTCTCGTCGTACTCCTGGGACCAACCACCTCTCGCCTGCCCAGGAGTGACCACCATGCCCACCATCACGGAGCTCAGCGAGCTGACCGGCGACTACGTCTTCGACACCGCGCACACCCGGATCCGGTTCGTCGCCCGGCACACGATGTCCACCCGGGTGCGCGGGGAGTTCGGCGAGTTCGAGGGCGGCGCCGTCCTGGACGGGGACCGTCCGGAGCGGTCGAGCGCCCGGCTCACGATCAGCGCGGCCAGCATCCTGACCCGCAACCAGCAACGCGACGACCTGCTGCGCGACAAGTTCCTGGACGCGGACCACCACCCGGCCCTCACCTTCACCTCGGTCCACGTACGCCAGGTCGACGGCACCCGCTACAAGGTGGCCGGAGAGCTGACCATCCGGGACGTGACCGCACCGGTCACCCTGGACGTCGCCCTGGCCGACGCCGCCACCGCCCCCGACGGCGGCGTCCGGCTCGGCTTCACGGGCAGCACCACCATCGACCGCCGTACCTGGGGCGTGAACTGGAACAGCATGACCACCCTCATGGTCGGCCCGAAGGTGACCCTGGAGTTCGACGTGACGGCGGTCCGCAGGTCCTGACGCGCCCACGAGGCGCGGACGGCTCTCCCCTCCACCCCCTCGCCGCCCGGGCGGCATCCGTCATCGCCAACTACCCCTCTGGGAGAAGGCGTTGACCTATCATTGACACGTGCTGGCTACACGGGGGCCGCAGCAGTAGGCGGCGTGTCAGTGGGGGATCGATGGACCGCATTCCACCGTACGCAGGCATGGACCGCTTCGTCGGCGCGTTCGACAAGCTGGTGGTGCAGCCGCGGCGCAGCCGCAGCCGCCTTCCCGCCGTGCTGCTCACCGAGCCCGGCGGCGGCTTCGCGGGGCGGCGGATCGTGGCGGGGCTGCGGGCGCGGCTGCGCGGCGACAACGTCATGCTGGCGCCGCACGCCTGCGTCCCCCCGGCCCCGGACGGCCACGACGCGCCGCACCTGGAGCTGTTCGAGCAGATCACCCAGCAGCTGACGGACTCCATGCCGCCCGGCGCGGGACGCCTGAAGCTGCCGGGCTACCGGCTCCTGCACGCCGTCCTGAGCGCCCCCCGCTTCGAAGGGCCCGTGGAGCGGCGCCACCACGCCCTGCGCGACCACTGCTACGCCGACCACCGCCAGTGGTCACCGCTGTCCGCCGCGCTGTGGCGCCTCGGCGGCGGGGACCAGACGAGCGGCGCCGGCTTCATCGAGCTGCTGTGGAACTTCTTCTCGGGCCCCCTCTTCCAGCAGCTGCCCTGCGCCCTGTTCGGCCTGCGCGCCACCCGCCGGATCCTCGGCCACGGCCGCAACCGCCGCTGGTACGCCCAGTGGTACCGGCAGCAGCACGGCTCCCCGCCCACGGACTTCTTCCGCTCCGCACTCGACCTCGTACCGCACGACCACGACGCTCCGGACGCCCCCGACCCCGAGCAGGTCGACCGCGTCCTGATGCACGCGCTGCTCGCCGACCTGGACGCGGCCGCGCGAGCGCGCCGGTTCAACCCCTGGCGGCGCCGCCGTACGACACGGTTCGTGGTGCTCTTCGAGGAGCTGGGACCCGCGGACTCGCGCACCCAGCGCTTCGTGCGGGAGCTGCGGACGGCGTCGGCGGACCTCGGCACCACGTCGGTGTTCGTGGTGGCGGCCGGTGTCCGCTCGCTCGCCGCGCGCGTCCCGGACATCGAGCCGTCCGACCTGGCCCACGCGGGCGCCGAGCTCGACCTGATCGTGGAGAGCGGGATGCGGCCGGGGCGGCCGAGCGGGATGACCGTGCCCGCACCCGCACAGGACGAGCCGCCGGACGAGCGGGCCGCGTACTGGCTGCGGCACCAGCCCCGGCTCGTGCCGCCCGCCCAGCGCTTCTCGCCGGGCGCCGAGGTGGTGGGCACGGTGGGGAGCCTGGCGCTCGTCCTCGTCGTCCTGGCCGGGCTCTTCGCGTGGCGGCCCCTCGACCGGGCGGAGCGGGACGACTGCGCGGGAAAGACCTTCCTGGGCACCGACGGCACCTGCGTGGGCGTGGCGGAGGGCGCCAGGGGCTTCGGCACGAGCAAGGACGACCAGGGCGTGCGCGACGCCCTGCGGATGATCGAGGCGCAGAACAGCCAGGTCGACGCGGCCGCCCGGGACAAGGAAGCCGCGGGCGGCGGCGCCCGGCCCCGCACGGTCGTCTACATCGGCCCGCTCAGCGGCGGCCGGGGAGCCCAGGACCCGGTGCGCGGCGGCACCCTGCCCGAGCTGCGCGGCCTCGCCCTCGCCCAGGCCCGGATCAACCAGCTCGCCCGGGCCAGCCACGACCGCGTGCCCCTGCGCGTCCTGACCGCCAACGCGGGAGACCGCTTCCAGGACGCCGAGAAGGTGGCCCAGCAGATCGCGCAGCTCGCCCGGCGCGACCCCGCCGTCGTGGGCGTCGTCGGCTTCGGGCAGAGCAGGCCCGGCACCCTGGACGCCATCAAGGTGCTCAACAAGGCGGGCCTGCCCATGGTGGGCACCTCCGGCACCGCCGCGGAGCTGCTGCGCACCGGCCGCCCCTACTACTTCCAGCTGGCCCCCACCAACGCCCGCCTCGCCCAGGTCATGGCCGCCTTCACGCGGCAGGCGAGGACCGTGGCCGACGGGTCGCGCACGGCCGAGCGGATCGAGCTGGTCGCCGACCCCACCGACGTGTACAGCAACGACCTGGCCAGGGAGTTCCTGAAGTCCGTCGGCCGGACCCCGACGACCGTGTGGGAGCACACCCCCCAGGACGACACCGGCGGCCCGCGCGTGCCGAACGCCGTCCGCGGCTCGCTCGCCACCAGCGCCCCCGACCTCGCCCGGCAGGTGTGCCGGGCCGTCGTGAAGGAGCCGCGCACGGCGCTGGTGTGGACGGCGCGGGCGAACGAGTTCACGGCCTTCCTCGACGAGATGAACCGCCTGAGCGGCGAGTGCCCGCGCCTGACCGTCCTCGGCGGCGACGACGTCACCAACTCCCTGCTCCAGGGCGAGCCCCCGCAGCGCCGCTTCCCCGGGCTCACCCTGTACTACATCGCGCACGGCAGCGCCCCCGAACTCCGGCGCGCCGCGGGCCGCTCCGCCATCGAGGCCCAGGAGTTCCTGCAGGCCTACGACCGTGTGAACCGGCGCCACCAGTGGGGCAGGGCCATGCGCGCGGACGGTCACCCCGTGCTCGCCTGGGACGCCCTGCGCTATCTGTCCGAGGCCGTGGACGAGGCCCGCGCCACCCTCGGCGGCAACGAGGACCGGCTCGGCGCCGACCAGGTGCAGTCCGTGCTCTACCAGGGCCTGGGCGGCGGCGGCTTCAACGGCGCCACCGGCCGCATCGACGCCTCCGGCGCGGCGGGCGGCGGCCGCTTCACCCCCGACAAGCTGGTGTTCGTGATGAGCGGCGACGGCCGGGCGCAGGCGGTCTGCGGCGCGATGACGAAGACCCTGAACCCCAAGACGTGGGGCGACCGCTTCGACTGCCCCGCGGCCTGAACACCCGGCGGCTGCCCGCGGACGCGCCCCGGCCGACGGCGGCGCCACCTACGCCCCCGAGGCACGCCGGTCACTGCTGCTTGCGCTTGCTCGACCGCATGGACCAGAGCGTGACCGCGATGCCGACGAGCGCCAAGAGAAAGAGGATCTTCATGTCGTTAGAGTGCCCACGGCGGAGCGATTCAGTGCGCCGACTTCCGTGCGTGTTCACCGGGCTTCCGTACGTGTTCGCCGGGCCCGGCCCGGCGGACCGGCGCGGCGCCCCCTCACACAGGCCCTAGGCGGCGGGCGGCGTCGGTGTCATTTCCCTGCTGAAGTGCCGTGCGTCCAGGCGCAGTCGCCACAGATTGCGGCGGTGGACCGCGGCGAGCTCGGCCTCCAGCGGGGACGGTGGCACCGCGAGGACGAGGCAGGTGGCGTGCGCCAGGCAGTAGCGGCTGACGGAGGGGTGCAGCGCCCGGTGGAGCTGGCCGCGGTGCCCGGCGCCGATGACGAGGAGGTCGTCCTCCCGGTCCGCGGTCTCCACCAGCGCCCGGCCCGCAGTGCCCCGGGCCAGCAGGGCGCGCATCGGGACGCCGGGGCCTTCGGGGAACACCTCGCGGAGCGTGGCGACGAGCGTACGCCGGGCGAGACGTTCCCAGGAGTCGGCCGTGAGGGGCGCGTCCGTGGCCCGGCGGGCGCCCAGGTCTCCGCCGGGCTGCTGCCAGGCCAGGACGGGCCAGAGTTCGGTCCCCCGCTGCCGGGCCTCGGCGGCGGCCCGGCACAGGGCGGTGAGGCTGCCGGGGGTGCCGCTCACCCCGACGACCACACGGGCGGCCGTCGGGGCCGCTTCGGGTCCGGGCATGGCTTCCCTCTCCTCGTGTCCATCGTGTGCCCCGGGCGGAGCATCCTGCCGTCGGCTCCGGCCAAGGCTGTCCCCATCTGACGTCGGCACCAGGAATTCCGCCCAGGCTCCGCGGCACTTCTTGGCGCACTTCTGACGGTCGTCCTCCCGCCGGTGCGGAGGCCCGTCACCGTCCCGTCAGGGTCACCGTGTTCCGCGTCAACATCCCGTCAGGGGCGGGCCGACGGCAGGGGCGGGCGGGCATAGCGTCCTCGGCAGGTCCCGGCCACCCTGTCCGGGACCGCGCCAGGACCGGCCCGCGGACCGCGGCGCCCCTCGCACCAGCTCGGATCCTCCAGGAGGCACCCCATGGCAGAACTTCTCTGCGGCGACGACCCCGAACCGTCCGATCGGTTCCCGGCCGGGCCGTTGTACGTCCCCGTCCGGCCGGGGCCCTTCGGGTGCGCGACCCGGCTGTTCCGCACCCCGCTCGGTGACCGCACGGCCGTCGGGTTCACCTCCGTGCGGCAGCTCACCGCCACGCTCGGCGGCGGCCAGCCGTGGATCAGGCTCGACGAGGCCGCCCTGCGTGCCGTGACCGAGCCGCTCGGCGCCGCCACCGTCACGGTGGACCCCCAGCTCACCGCGCCCGCGCCGACCCGCGAGGAGGAGTCGGCGCCCGTCCGCACGCCGCGCGGGAGCGGCAGGGAGCCGCAGGACGACGAGGATCTCCGGTCGAACGGGGGCGGCCACTGCCGCGCGTCGCTGTCGTACCGGCTCGGCTGAGAGGGGTGCCGCGATGACCATCGTTCACGAACCAGCCGTCACCACCCCGGCCGATGAGCTGTCGGTGTGGCCCGTCTCCACCGCCGAGCCCCGCCCGGGGGACCTGAGCGTCGGCGGCGTACCGCTCGCGGAGGTCGCCGACCGCTTCGGGACACCGGTGTACGTCCTCGACGAGGACGAGGTCCGCCGACGCTGCCGCACCTACCGTGACGCCTTCCCCGAGGCCGAGGTCCACTACGCCGCCAAGGCCTTCCTGTGCCGGGCCATGGCCAACTGGGTGGAGGAGGAGGGGCTCGGGCTCGACGTCTGCTCCGCGGGCGAGCTGGAACTCGCGGTCGCCGCCGGGTTCCCGCCGGAGCGGATCCTCCTGCACGGCAACGCCAAGACACCGCACGACCTGAAGAAGGCCCTGCGGTTCGGCGTCGGCCGGATCGTCATCGACAGCCCGTCGGAGATCGCCCGGCTCGCCGCGGCGGTCGGCACCGGCGGACACCAGAAGGTGATGGTCCGCGTGGTGCCCGGCGTCAGCGCCGGAGCCCACGAGAAGATCCGCACCGGCACGGACGACCAGAAGTTCGGCCTGTCCATCTCCGACGGCTACGCCCAGCACGCCATCGCCCGCATCCTCGACCAGCCGCAGCTGGAACTCACCGGCCTGCACTGCCACTTGGGCTCGCAGATCACCGACGTGGAGCCGTACCTGTCGGCGGTGCGGCGCATGGTGGGCCTGCTGGCCCGTCTGTACGAGCAGTACGGGGTGGTCCTGCCGGAGCTCGACCTCGGCGGCGGCCACGGCATCGCCTACCGCCCCGGCGAAGAGGCCCTGGACGTCGCCGTACTGGCCCGCGAGGTCCGCGCCGAACTGGCCGATTCGTGCGCGCGGGCCGGACTCGCCGTGCCCCGTCTGCTCATCGAACCGGGCAGGGCCGTCGCGGGACCGGCGGGCATCGCCCTCTACCGCGTCGTGACGGTCAAGCACACCGGCGGCCGCACGTTCGTCGCCGTCGACGGCGGCATGAGCGACAACCCCAGGCCCGCGCTGTACGGAGTGCGGTACGCGCCCCGCCTGGTGGGCCGTCGCGGCAGCGCGACCCGGGCCCGGGTCACCGTCGTGGGCCGGCACTGCGAAGCCGGTGACGTGGTGGCCGACGACGTCGAGCTCCCCGACGACGTGGGCGCGGGCGACCTGCTCGCCGTGCCCGTCGCCGGGGCGTACCACCTGTCGATGGCCTCCGGCTACAACCTGGTGGGAAGGCCGCCGCTGATCGCCGTACGCGACGACCGCGCCCGCGTCCTCATCCGCCGCGAGTCCCTGGAGGACATCCGCAGCCGCGACGTGGGCCTGTAGCCGCGCCGCCTCCCACCACCTCCGGGCGGTACGTCCCCTTGTCGGCACCGCCCGGAGGTGACCAACTCCGGCGTGCGCGACAGGCATCCCGGAGTCGCGGCTCCGTGATGTACGGTGTGACCGCACTCGTCTGCACCCTCCTCACCACAAAGGACTGAAGCCTTTGATCACGGCGTCCCCCAGCGGCCGCCGACGGCACTGAGCCCGCTGCCCCAGGGCGGCAGGATCCCCGGTGTCGTATCCGCGATCCTCACGGCGGCCCGACGACGCGGTGCCCACGCACCGCGACCACGTCCCCGCGCGACTCCACGATCCGCCGCAGCGGTCCGAGCGCGCTTCGCCATGCCCTTTGTGTGAGGTCATCATCGTCATGGACATCGACGTCCAGAATTTCACCGTCATCAATCTCCGCCGCCGACCCCAGGCCATCGAGGCCGGCGGCTTCGTCGTGGGCATCGACCCCACGACCACCAGCGCGTACGTGAACTACGCGACCCCCGTGCCCGGCGCCCGGCCCGCCGAGCACGACATCGCGGCCCTGATCGGGGTGTTCCGCGAGCGCGGTCTCAAGCCGCGCCTGGAATTCGCGCCGCACGCGGCGCCCGAGGTGGCGCCTGCCCTGCGCCGGGCGGGCTTCACCACGGAGGCCGTGCACACGTACCTGGTCTGCACCCCGGCCACCCGCGCGGGCACCCCCGACGGGCGGCTCGTCGTCGAAACCCCCGTCACGGACGCCGACTTCACCGCCATCGACATCGCGCTGTCCGAGGCGTACGGCAGTGAGTTCCCGCCGAGTCCGCAGGGCGTGGCCCGGCTGCGGCGCACGCAGGAGGGCGGCGGCGAGGTCCGCTTCGTACGGTCCGCCGACCGCGGATGCGCGGGGGCCGCCTCCTGCTCGGCGCCCGCGGTGGGCACCGCCGAGCTGGCGGGCGTGGGGACCCGCCCCGCCCATCGGGGCCGGGGTGTCGCCGGGGCCGTCACCGCGTCCCTGGCGGAAGCCATGTTCGCCAAGGGCGCGGACTCGGTGTGGCTCGAGTACGGGGGAGAGGGCTCCCGCAGGGTCTACGAACGCGTGGGCTTCCGCCCGCGTGGTACCCGCCTCTACATGGCGCTGGAGGGCTGATCACAGGCCGATCCGGACCGGCACCCGGAAACAGCGATGGCCCCCTCCGCGGAGGGGGCCATCGTGTGGAGCGCCCGGCAGGCCTTGCACCTGCATTTCCCATCGGATGATGGACGTCTTTCCTTGGACCACAGACGCGTGACTCCCGTGCCCTGCACCGGAGTTACATGGAGATCGTACACCGGGATCCAGCAGGTGGAATCCATGGGGGGCGCGCCTCACGGCGGGCGCGCGCTCGACCCGGCGCCTTCGCGCTGAGCCCGCCGCATCCCGAGGTCAGGCCCGGTCTACGGGGTGATGGGTGATCAGGTCTCCGGGCTGGCAGTGCAGGACGTCGCAGATCTTCGACAGGGTGGAGAAGCGGATCGCTTTGGCGCGGCCGTTCTTGAGGATGGACAGGTTCACCACGGTGATGCCCACCCGCGCCGACAGTTCCGTGAGGGTCATCCCGCGCTCGGCCAGCAGGCGGTCCAGGTGGATGTGGATGGAGTGGAGTTCCTCCTCGGCCATCACACCGTCCCTTCGAGGTCCTCCCGCATGGCCACGCCCTGACGCATGATCTTACCGAGGATCAGGGCGGCCAGACCCGCCACGACGAGCTCCAGCGGTCCGTCCGTGTGCATGTCGATGCCCACCATCGGCGCCATGCTGTCCACCAGCCACGCGTGGGACCACCCGGTGACCAGCGAGGCCAGTGGCGCCCCCAGGGTCACCACCCAGCCCAACCGTGTCAGATGCCGGGCCGCGGCGTCGGTGAACGGCCCGTTCTCGACGATCGCCTTCAGCAGCAGGGCGAACATCAGCAGCGCCACCGCCGCGAACAGGCCCCACGTCAGCTCGTCCCCCACACCGGCCATCCGCTGGGCGAACGAGGGATCCTGCTGGCACAGGTTCGCCTGGCTGCTGGACGCCTCCACGCCCGCCCCGACCGGCAGGCCGCCCTCCAGTTTCGCGTTGACCCAGAACCCGGTCTTCGCGCATACGGTCCCGTCGTCGATCAGGCGCAACGTGCTCCGGGCGGCGTAGGCCAGCCCGAACACCACGGCCAGCAGCATGGACACCGACCCCACAGTCCGGGTCAGACGCGTGTTCACCAACAACCTCCCTTATCGACTTTCGATAAGTCTCACTCTAGGTGAACATATCGAAAAACGACAAGCTCCGGAGTGGGGATCCCAGCGGCGGCCCGCCCGCGTTACGCGAGCGGGCCGCCCGCGCTATGTGAGCGGGCCGCCCGCGCTATGTGAGATCGCTTCCCGCCGAAGGGCGGCGGTTCGGCGGCGCGGCGTGTTCGCTCAGCTCCACGAGCAGCGATGGATTGACGATGCGGACGATCGTCTCGATGTCCTCCTGGCGCGCGGCCCGCCACAGCTGTGCTCGGGCGGAGCGGTACTTCGCGGCGAGGCGCTCCCGCTTGTCCGGGGGCAGCCGGGCGGCGCGGTCCGGGCGGGAGTTGTGCGCGTTGTCGGCGATCTTCACCAGGGCCGCCTGCGGGTCGGCGGCGATGCGTGCGATCTTCTCCTCGTACGCCATGCCGGGCACGTTCGTCACCGCCTCGACGATCTCGACCACCCGGGCCGGAACCCTGGCCTCGCGCAGCCCCTGAGCGGTCCAGTCGGTGTCTTCCAGGACGTCATGGAGCAGGCCCGCCATGACCAGCCGCTCCCCCCACGGGGCGAGCCCCGCGGCCACGGCGCGGACGTGTTCGACGTACGGTACGCCGATCTTGTCGACCTGCCCGGCATGGGTGCGGGCGGCCAGGCGATCGACCTCGCTTGCTGATGTCATGCGCGCTCCCTCTCGGCCGCCTCGGTGCGGCGTTAGGGCGTAAGTGTCTCCGCCCGGGGTGCTCGTAGGTGCTGCGGCCCAAGTGCCCTGCCTCGCCAGGAGGCTGCGCATCCGACGCCGCCGGTACTCGCGCAGGCGGCGGCGAGGGCGGGGTAAAGTCCGCTGGGAGGTGGGGGATTGAGTCTGCGGTTGGCGGCGTACGCCGTGTGTGTGGACGGCGGACGGGTGCTGCTCGCCCGTCACGTTTCCGCGGAGGGTGAGTCCACCTGGACGCTTCCGGGCGGGAGGGTGGAGCACGCGGAGGACCCGTTCGACGCGGTGGTCCGGGAGTTCGCCGAGGAGACCGGCTGCGAAGCGGTGGTCGAACGGCTGCTGGGCGTGGACTCCAGGGTGATCCCCGCAGCCGAAGCCCGTGCCGGTGTCGAGCACCAGAACATCGGCGTCTTCTACCGGGTCCGTATCACCGGCGGCAGGCTCCGGCCCGAGCCGCAGGGTGAGATCGCCGAGTCGGTCTGGACTCCCCTCCTCGACGTCGCCGGTCTGCGCCGGTCGTCGCTGGTCGACGTCGGGCTGGACCTGGCGCGGACCGCTCCGGCAACCGGCCACGTCGCTGCCGTGCCGGTCGGCGGCCTCATCCAGCACTGACCCCTGCCCGCGACTCCGCCCTTCTACCCCGTCGTGCAGGTGAGCGACCGGGGCGAAGCGGCCCAGCTCGTCGGTGCTTCCGCCGCTGGTGGGGACAGGCGGCGGGCGGTCGGCGCGCGTGGCACGCGAGGTGTGCGCCAACGCGCCGGACACGTACCGCTGTGCATCCGGTACTTTCCGTGATGATCGTGGGTCGCCTCATGAGCGCGATCCGCACCACGGAGAGGATCTCAACATGATGCGACGCATGGCCGTGACCCTGGGGGCGCTGGCGGCCGCGGCGGCCTTGGCCGTCACGACGTCCGGTTCGGCCTATGCCGCGGAAGGCCTCCTGGTCATCAACGGTGTCGCCTACGAAAACCCCAGCGGCTGCTATGCCGTTGACTCCTTCCCCACGTCGGTGAGCAACTACACGGACGCCATCGCCGAGATCCATTCCGGGCCGAATTGTGCGGGGCCGGTGGAATGGCTGGCCTACCCGGGCGAGACCTACCACACGGAGACGGCTCAGAGCGTCTTCGTGCTCTGACCCCGGCGGCGGTGTCGGCGCCCGGCGCGCGGGACGTCGGGCGCGGCGCCGACCTGAGACTGGCTACGTGGGCCCCGCGGCAGTGTGTTAATGTTCTTTTCGTTCGCGTTTGACCCGGTTTTGAGTGAGAGGGAGGTGAGGTTGATGACTGCGGTGAATACCGCTGCCGTGCGCAGCGCCCGCCGGACCATCCTCACGTCCCGGGCCCCGGTCTGACCGTCGTATCCCTTCCACCCGTGCCGTGAGCGCTCCCGCTCACCCGGTGGATGTTCCCGCGTTCTGATGGGGTCCCTTCTCGCAAGGGTTCCACGTGCATTCCCTGAGTTCATCTTCTTTTTCGTCGCCGTCGTTCTCATTCCCGCCCGCGTCCTCCTCGTCTGCGTCCTCCTCGGCTGCTTCCTCGCCGTCGGTGCTGTCCGCGCTGGGCTGGGACGCCTCGTTCGACGCGTTGTTCACCGAGTACGCCGCGGCCGGTCTCGTACCGGCCCGTGTGGTACGTGTGGACCGTGGCCGTTGTGACGTCCTGACCGCTGTCGGCCCCCTACGGGCCGCGAGCCGCGGCTCGGGCCGCAGCGATCCGGCGCGGGCCGTGTGCACCGGCGACTGGGCGGCCCTGCGTCCGGGGCCGGAGCCCGAGCTGGTGGCGCTGTTGCCCCGGCGCGGCGCCATCACCCGGGCGGGCGCCGACCGCACGTCCCGCGGGCAGGTGCTGGCCGCGAACGTCGACACCGTCGTGGTCGCCGTCTCCCTGGCCGACACGCTCAGGGCCGGGCGGATCGAGCGCCTGCTCGCGCTCGCCCGGGACAGCGGCGCGCGCCCCGTCATCGCCCTGACCAAGCTGGACCTGGCCGAGGACAGCGCCGCCGCGCACGCCGAGGTCACCGCCCTGGCGCCGGGCGTCGACATCGTCGCCACCAGCTCCACGACGGGCGAGGGCCTGGACGTCCTGGCCGCCACCGTCACCGGTACGACCGTCCTGCTCGGCCCCTCCGGCGCGGGCAAGTCCACTCTGGCCAATGCCCTGTCGGGCCAGGAGCGCATGGACACCGGGTCGGTGCGGGCGGCGGACGGCAAGGGTCGGCACACCACCGTCCACCGCGAGCTGCTGGTCCTGCCCGGCGGAGGCGTCCTGATCGACACCCCCGGCCTGCGCGTCATCGGCCTCCAGGGCGCAGCCGAGGGCGTGGAGCAGGTGTTCACCGAGATCCACGAGTACGCGCGGGGCTGCGCCTTCCGCGACTGCACCCATGCCGCCGAGCCCGGATGCGCCGTACAGGAAGCCATCGCCGACGGGCAGTTGAGCGAGCGCCGCCTGGCCGGATACCGCAAGTTGCAGCGCGAGAGCGCCTGGGCCGCCGCCCGTGCATCGGCGCGGCCCACCGGCAAGCGATCGGAATTCCACAAGTCGATCACCCGTCATCAGCGGGCCACCCGGCGCTTCTTCGACCAGCAGCAGTAGCCGTGCCACCGGCGCCCCGAGCCAGGGGGCCGCCCGCCACCCACCCCCTCTCCGACCCGCTTTCCGTACGTCGACGCCGTACGTCATCGCCGTGCGTCATCGCCGTACGGAAAGCCCTTGATCAACAACAAGAACTCACCGTGAAACGGAACGTGATCCCATCATGAGCACCCGTCGTCAGTGGCTCACCCGAGCCGAGACCAACGCCGACATCCCCGTCGTCCGGGCCATCAACCTCGCCGCCTTCGACACCCCGTTGGAGGCCGACCTCGTCGACGCCCTGCGCACCGACCCGTCCTGGATCGAGGGCCTGTCCGTCGTCACCACCGACGACGACGGCCAGCTCATCGGGCACGCGCTGCTGACCCGCTGTCACATCGGCGACACCCCGGCCCTGTGCCTGGCTCCCGTCGCCGTGCGGCCCGAGTACCAGAACACCGGCGCCGGCTCGGCCGGTATCCGCGCCGCGCTCAAGGCCGCCGAGGACATGGGCGAGCACTTCGTCGTCGTCCTCGGACACCCGCCGTACTACCCGCGGTTCGGCTTCACCCGCGCGTCCACCTACGGTATCGGGCTGAGCGTCGAGGTACCGGACGAGGCTCTGATGGCGCTCACCCTCGACGCCGACCACCCGCTGCCGAGCGGCACCGTCCGCTACGCCGCGCCCTTCGGTATCTGACGCGCCGTCTGACGCACACCACTGGCGGTCTGCCCGGGAGCCACCCGGGCAGACCGCCTCGCGGTGGCCGACGTCCGCCGTGCCCCCGCTCGCGCCCCATCGCGCGCACCTGTTCGCCGGAGGCAGTGGCGAGCAGGTGGTGGATCTCGTCACCGTCGACTGGGCCTTCGCCCGTATCGCCGCGCAGCTGACGCCGGAGCTGAAGGACACCAGTGGCGGGCCGCTGGAGCAGAACCGCAGCATCATCCGCCGCTTCGTCCTCGTCCACGCCGACCACCCCGAGGTGCTGCGGCTGGCCAGCTGATCGACGAGGGTCGGACCGCTCAGGTGCCCGCGCGCACCCTGCACTTCCTCCTCGCGCACGGCGCGAGCGCCCCGTTCAGCCTGCTCGGCCTGGCCCGCCGCATCGGCCCCGGTGGCCCCCTCGCCCCCCCCCAGGCCGTCATCGAGCACGCCGACGCGGTCGCCGACCTGCTCCTGGCGGGCCTCACCCGGCGGGCTCGGGCGTGATTTGCCGGAGGGCAGGCCGATATCACCCGAGTGGGTGACCTCTGGTGCGGGGGTGCCGGGCCCATCATGCTCGGAGTGCCGGAGCGCAGTCATGCCGGACCGACCCCCTACACCCGAAGGGCTTCCGCATGCGCAAGAGGTTCACCGCCCTCGCCCTCACCCTCGCTGTCGGCCTCGGCGGCATCGTCCTGGCTCCCACCGCGGGCGCCGCCCCTCCGGGCTCCGGCTCGGCCGCCGCCGCGCCCCTGGTGAAGGCCCCCGGCTTCAACGTCACCGGAACATGGGGCATTTACCAGAGCAACGAGATCCACGCCACGCTCAACGTCACCCAGGACGCCCAGGGGAACCTCACCGGCACCGCCGCGAAGGCCGTGGGCACCGCGACGGGCCCCATCGAGCAGGGCTTCGTGGACGGGAACTACCTCTACTTCGTCATCCCCTGGACCGACGGCTCCAAGGGCCGCTACATCGGCTCCCTCGGGCCCGACCGCCGTCTCAGCGGGGTCGCGACGGACCTGTCCACACCCACCAGCCAGGCGGATTGGAACACCGTCCGGACGTTCTGATCCGCCGAGATCCCCGCGACGGCTCCGAGACGGTCCCTGATAAGGATGAGGCCACAGGTTCAAATCCTGTTAGCCCCACAGTGGCCCACGGCCAGGTGAGACGCCCGGTAGATCCTCAGGATCTACCGGGCGTCTACATTTGTTGATCTTGGTAGTCCAGAACCTAGCCATCATCGTCACGATCCCCGTCTGGACCGCAGCGGTCGCGCTAGGGTTGAAGTCTCCAACCACCGACGGGGGGCCTCGGATGTCGGGTGGTGTAAGAGGACAGCGCCTGGCCAGAAGTCTCGCCGAATACATCGTCTTGGTCGTACGAAGCGGCGACGAGATTGCCAAGCTGGGTGCATGGGAACTGTTGCGCATGCTGGATCGGGGTCCAGACTCAAGCTGGTCTGAGATTTGGACTGAGATCTTGGGGTCTTCGCTTGGCAGCGAGCTTGAAGTCACAGGCCTTCAAGAGGCATGGGTGAGCGCCTGGGCAGCGGAAGCCTTGGCGGCCCTGGATGAGCTGCCCGCACGCGATCGACGGCGGTTCGCCACCCGTCTGGGGCAGTTGAGTAGACCTCTTCTGCGGGCTGAGGATTTGAGGGAGTCCTTCGCGGCCTTGGCTCAGTCTGAGGATTTAAAGGCGAAACTGGCTCATATTGCCGCTCAAGCCGAAGCCCTTGAGTCGCGCGGTGCTGCGGTGACGCAGATAGCGCACCCTGCGGTGGCGGGGCTAGCCGCAAATACGAAAGCCCCAGCAGCCGAAGACGTAGCTCCGGTAGGAGACACCCTGGAGCACACCCTTGCGCGGCTGTTCGTGAAGCTGGGTCCGCCACCTGAGCCCACGAGCCATGACTTTGCCCCTGCGGGCGCAGGGGATGGGGGTGCCGCCGGGTGAGTGCGCGTGATCAGGACGCACCTGTTCCTCAGCCACCGACCGACCCATTGGTAGCGGCGGGTCTGGAGGTCGCAATGAAGTGGGGTGCCGCCCTGGGCGGGCCCGAGAAGCTAGAGGTTGCGTTCAAGGCTCTGGAGCCGCAGCTGAAGAGGGAGCATCAGGTCCAGTTGCGCCAGCTCGATAACCAGCGCGCGGAAGCCGAGCGGCAGCACGCTGCCCGGCAAGCTGAGGCCGAACGGCGGCACGCTGCCCGGCAAGCTGAGGCCGAACGGCGCCGCAACCACACCTATCGCATGAGCGGCCTCATCTCCGGGGTCCTCCTCTCCCTGTCCATGCTGGCGGGCGGAGTGATGATCGCTCCCGAGCAACCTTGGCTCGCCGCAGCGCTCTGTGGGCCAAGCCTCCTCGCCCTGGTGAAGGTGTTCGTCTTGCAGCGCAGCGACAGAGGCGACATGAAGGGGGTCACGAGGGCGTCTCAGGATGCGGCGGCAGCCTCGGCTCCGCCTTCGCCGCCACCTTGACGGAGTTGATGCGCGGAGCCTGTGTGCGACTTCCTGGCTTCCCCCTCGTTCCCGTCGAGAGCTACTCGGCAATCACTGCGGCCCCCTGCCGCTTTGATCGGCAGGGGGCCGCTGGCAATCCGGCTGGAGCTCTCCCGAGTATCGACCGGACCGGCTGGGGCCTCCTGAGCACCCAACCAGCCCACCGGTACTCTGCCGAGCACCCGACCGGGGTCTAGGTCATCCCCAACCGGGGTCGCCCTTTGGAACCGGTGGCGTGACGGGCTGCTCCTGGCCGGAGCCCGCGTCTGCCGACCGGCAGCAGACCGGTGTGTCTTCGTCCGAGGCCGGACCAGCGCTCGCCGACGCGCTGAACCCTACGGACGCCGCGCCGACCAGCAGTGCGGACGCGAAGAGCACGCGGACTCTGGACATGTGCCACCTCCGGGATGCCATCCCGGGAGAAACGTTCCGTAGCCCCCGTCACCACCGCAGGCTGACACGATCCTGGCGCGCCCGCCCAAGAGGGCACGGCAGGGGAAAACCTGCACATGCGGGAACTTCACAGGGTTAACAGGGGGGGGAAGATTGGACGACGCCGCCAGAGATGACGCACTCGCCCAACTGGGCCTGTCCCAGCTGGACCTCACCGCCTATGCCGAAATCTCCGCCGGAAGCGCTCCCCCCTGAGGGATGGGAACCCCACCGGCTGCTGAACCTCGGCCTCGTGGAGCACGCCCCCCACCTCCCCGTAGGCTTCATCGCGTGCGACCCGCGGGCCGTCGCCCGCCGGCTCATCAGCGCCGAGCACGAGCTGCTGGACCGCACCGTGCGCCGCCTCCACCGCCTCCCGGCCCTGGAGTTCCTCGCCGGGCACTTCGAGCCCCACCGGATGTACAGCGGCCCTGGCAGCGAGTTCCTGCCGACCGGCGAGGAGATGAACGGACGCATAGGCACCGCCCTGGCGGCCGCCCGCAGCGAGCTGTGCACGTCGCAGCCTGCCCCGCCGGAGAAGCGCGACCCCACCGTCCGCAAGCTCGGCCGCCAGCGCGGCCGAAAGGCGCTGAGCCAGGGCCTGACCCATCGGGCCCTGTACAACTCGGCAGCCCTGGCCGACGAGGACACGGCGAGCTACGTCGCCCGGCTCCTGGAGGCTGGCGGCGAGGCCCGCGTCACCGCGGCCCGCGTGCCCCGCATGGTGATCATCGACAGCACGCACCTGTTCATCGACAACGTCCTGAGCGAGGAGCACAGCGAGCCGGACGCAGGCTGGCACGTCACAGACCGTGCGGTCGTCGCCTGGGCCAGGTCGGTGTACGACATGTTCTGGTGGCAGGCCACGCGCTGGCAGGACCTCGATCCGGCGGCCGGTGAGGTCACGAGCACGGACCTTCAGCGGCGGATCCTGCGCGAGCTGGAGGCCAGCTACTCGCAGGCACAGGCCGGGCACCGTCTCACTCCGCCGCTCTCGGAGCGGGCGGTACACAAGGTCCTGGCCGAGCTGCGCGAGGCGCTCGGGATGAAGTCCATGTACCAGGTGATGGTCTGGTGGGGGCGTACGCCCGAGCGCGAACTACCCTGAACCCGCACTGTGTTGGGGATGTAGAACGACCCCTGTGCTGGGTAGATTGCCTGGTGGGGAGGCCGGACGTGACGATTCCGACGGCCTGACGGACAACCCCAAGACAGGCCCGGTCAGCAAGCTCGGGAGGCGCGCTGGCCGGAAGGGCGCCCCCTGCCGGATCACCCGGCAGGGGGCGTCTGGGCACAGAGTAAACCGCCCGGTCGGAGGGCCGAGCGCGGAGTGGGGACGGCGGCCGGACATCACGCCGCTCCCGCAGCTACGGTGCCGTCGGGCGGCTCGCGGAGGCCGGGCAGGTACGCGCGTGGAGGTAGCCGAACATCGGCCAGGGCTCTTCTCGCCAGAAGTGCGGGCGCACTGGCTCGCCGGGCGCGAGGGAGCTCCAGCAGGCCGCGCAGCGTATCGCCGGGTGGCCTGCCCGTTCCCGCACGGCCAGATGCGCCGCGCCGAGGGCCCGGCCTTCGTCGCACGGGCCGAACGGGCACCGGCGGCACGTGACGGTGTGGTCGTACCAGGCGAGGTAGGTCGACAGGGAGTTCGTCCTGGTCTCGCAGCAGGGCAAGCAGCCGTGCGGCCGGAAGGGGCCGGGGCTGCCGAGGTCGATGCCCTCGCCAGGGCGGAATGTGTGCTCGCACCAGACGCAGGCGGAACCGGACAGCTGTGCCGGGTCGATTGTGTCGATCTTGGGCAGGGCGGCGAGCAGCACGACCGGCTTGGGGTCAGGCATCCCGGCCTCCTCCGGCCGGGCCCGCGGGCGTGGTGGCCGTGCGGTCGCCCTCGATCCAGGCGGCGTGCAGGCGGACGCCTTCGGAGCAGTCGGCGAGGATGCCGAAGTGCCGGTGGGGGCAGGTGTCGAGGTGGTTGCGGTAGGCCTCGTACGGGCCCAACGGCTCCTGGCGGTCCTCGTAGTCGTCGAGGTCGGTCATCATCAGCCCACCGTCCGCAGTGGATCGGCGGTGGCGAGCAGCGTGCGCAGGGCCGTGACGTCGCACAGGTTCCCGGGGTGCTCCGGCGGCACCACCCAGCTCATGAGGTAGGCGATGTGCCCCACGCGGGGGACGCCGAGGTACGTGCCGGTGCTCAGGCGGGCCTCCGGGCCGTCCCATTCCGCACCCGGGGTCACCAGGAAGTAGTACGCGCCCAGAGGGCTCCGCAGGTCCCGGATCACTGGGCCGCGTAGCCAGTCCCGCAGGGCCGCGGCCACGGTGGCGGGCTCCTCGCTGGCGACCGCGGCGTGCACCCGCCGAGCAGGTACGCGCACGGCGTCGAAGCGTCGCCCGAGCGGAATCATCGCAACGTAGGCGTCCGTCCACTCCCGCCGGGCCTTGCTCGGCAGCGGGTGAGCCTGGGCCAGCCAGTCAGCGATCAACCGGTTCTCCCCCTGCGTCTGAGCGCTGCTTCTCGGCGCTGGCACGGGGGCCGTACTCTCGCCCATGTCGACTCCTCGGTAGTCGGCCATGCCCCGGGGCCGGTCGCACGGTCGCCGGGGTCTTGCTGTGTCTTTCGACGCTAGGAGCGCGCTGGAGGCGACCGCCAGGTCTGTGCAGATCTGTGCAGGCATCTGCTCAAAGCGCCTCTGTGTCCTGCCCGCACCCTTGACCTGGAGCCCACCTGACCGTGACCGTGACGCAGAGAAATGCACACGCTGCTGACGGAGGATGCCGTGCCGTTACTGTTCATCGGGATCGACCCCGACACCAAAACCGCCGACAGCCCCACCGTGTGGGTCGACCAGGAGAAGCGGGAGCTCGTCTTCCAGGGGTTGGAGCCGACTCTCGAACTCCAAGCTGAGTGCGCCAGCTTCGAGGTGCCCGGCCACGCCGTCGGCATCCCGGATGGCGAAGCCGTGGTCCGAATCCCTGCCAGGATGATCCACATGATCAGGGAGGCGTGCGATGTCCTTGAGCGAACCGACGATCGCTGAGCTGATGGACCGCTGCACACGGACTGCGGTGCACCTGGAGATGCGGGACCAGTACGGTGTCGCTGCCGAAGTCGACGACTTCCGTACCTGGCTGGAGACCGGCAAGCTCGATACCGATCCTTCCTCGGAGGACTGGGCCCCCTGGGTCAACCTCGTCAGTCGGGCCGTCGCCCGAGGAGTCGCCGTGCGACGCGCCCGCATCGTGTCCGAACCCGTATCCGATTACATCCGGTACGAGCACGCTTCCACCATGGTCAACACGCACGCAGGTGAGGAAGTGCGCTGGCTGCCCCGCCGCCAGGCCTCGGCCCTCTGTCTGCCCGGTAACGACTTCTGGCTGTTCGACGACCGTATCGTCCGCTGGGGTTACTTCTCGGGCGACGGTGCGCTGGTCGGACACGAGATCTCCCAGGACCCCGCTGCCGCCAAGCTGTGCGGGGACGCCTTCGCGGCGGTGTGGGAGTGCGCCATACCGCACGACACGTACCGGATCGACTGACCAGGAAGCACCGGCAGCCAGCCCATGTCCGTCTCCCCTTCCTCGTCGGCCCAGGCCGCGCGCGAAGCTGTCGCCCGGCAGCTCCGCACCCTCCGCAAGGAGGCCGGGATGACGCTCGTACAACTGGCTGCCGCGTGCGACTGGCACCACTCCAAGACGTCCCGGATCGAGAACGCGCTCACCGGGCCATCGGCGAACGACATCCGCCGCTGGTGCGCCGCCACCGGCCGTGCAGATCAAGCCCAAGACCTGATCGTCCAGTCCATCAACGCCGAGACGCTGTACCAACAGTGGCGCGACCAGGTGCGCTCCGGGCTCCGACACATCCAGGAGAGCCGGGTCCAGTTCTTCCGCGGCACCGAGCTGTTCCGCGTGTACTCCTCCGGCCTCGTACCCGGCCTGCTCCAGACCGAGGGGTACGCGACTGCCGTACTTCGTATCGCCGCGGACTCCAACGACCTTGCTGAGGACGACAGCGCGGAAGCCGCGCGCGCACGCATCGAGCGCTCCCGCCTCATCCACGAACCGGGACATCGCTTCGTGGCAGTGATCGAAGAGACAGTTCTGCACTACCGGATCGCCGGAGCAGAAGCCATGGCCGCCCAACTCGGCTACCTGCTCACGGCGGGGGCCTTGCCGGCCGTCTCCCTCGGCATCATCCCCATAGCCAGCGAGCGGACGCACTGGCCGGAGGAGACGTTCCACATCTACGACGACAAGCTGGTGGCCATGGAACTCGTGTCGGCCGAGGTACGTGTCACCCAGCCCTCCGAGGTCAGCCAGTACGTGAAGACTTTCGAACGCCTGCGGAGCATGGCCGTCTACGGTGCTGAGGCCCGCGGCCTCGTCCTCCGCGCGATCGCAGCGCTGCACTGAACGGGTACGACGAAGGCCCCCTCCCGCCCGAAGGCGGGAGGGGGGAAGCGTTTCAGCGGGCCAGCAGAGTGAACAGGCCCGACCCGGCACCGATCGCCCCGGCGAGCGCGGCGATCGTCGGGAGCGGCCACCGCCCGCGCTCCAGCGCGTCCAGCCGCCGCTCGTGATCGTCGAGGGTCTTGTCCGTCTGCTCGCCGCGCTGGACCAGGAGCGCGAGCTGCCCGCGCTGCTCGGCGAACCCGACCTCCATAGTCCGCCGCAACTCGGCCAGCTCCAGGGCGACATCACGTGACTCCGGCGCCGTCACAGTCGTCTCCGCACCGACTCAGTGAGCCCCGGCCCCTCACCGCGGCCGCTCGTCGCGACAGCGGTCAGCAGCGCGAGCACCGAGGCGAGGCCGGCAGTGCTCAGGGCGGCCGTCCACGGGGCGTCGAGGATGCCGAAGGTCCCGGCGCCGAGGACGGCGAGGAGGGACTGGGTGAAGGTGCGGACGACACGATCGGCGGTGGCCTTCCAGAAGGCGGTGGTGGTCATGAACACTCCTTCGGGGACCAGTTCGCGGGGTGACGGAGGCGCTCGGCGACGCGGCGCCGGATGTCCTTCATGGACACCCCGGGGCCGAAGGGGTCGACCTTCCCGGGCTGCCATTCGGAGTGGCCGATCACGGAGGTGTCGCCGCCCTTGCCCCAGCTGTGCGCGCGGCAGATCGCCGCGGATACGCGTACGGCGGCCTCGACTTGGGACTCCGGCCACGGGTCGCGGCCGTTGCCGAGGTTCTCGCACTCGAAGCCGTAGAAGTGCCGGTTGCCGTCGGTGTTGGCCTCGTTGTCCGGGGGCAGGGCCTTCTCGGCGATGACGGCGCGCAGCACGTCGTCGTCACCGAAGCCCGCGTGGTTGGCGCGGCCGTAGCCGACGAGGTGCACGCGGCCGTCCTTGGTGATGACGCCGTGGCACAGGGGGCCGGGCAGGCCTTCGTAGCCGTGGCGGCAGGTCGTCACGGTCTTCTGGGCGCCGGAGGTCGCGGTGTGGTGGATCATCATGCCGTGCACCGGGCCCCAGGGGCCCTTGTGGTTGCGGTTGTGGGTGCGCGAGGAGCCGACCTCGACGACGTGCACGCCCTCCTGTGCAGGGCGGCGAGGAACCGGGATGTGGTCGGGGGTCTGGCCATCACGCACGCTCCGGCCAGGACCAGGTGCCCGGCCGGTTGCTCTGCGGGACGGCGTGCTCGGTGTACGAGGCCTGCGCGCCCGGGGTCATGACGTGGAGATGCGCGGTCGTGTCGTCGGTGAGTGGGGGGACGTCGCCGAGTTCCAGGCCGATCGGGTCGAGCGGGTCCTGGGCCGCGGTGGCGATGGCGGGCAGGTGGTATCCGCGCGTCCTGGCGCGGTAGATGACGATGCGGCCGACGATCGACTTCACGAGTCCTCCTCGGGCATAGAGAAAGCCCCGGCGCGGCGCGCGGGGGCATTTGAGAGGCAGGGAGCAGGCGTTTGTGAGTAAGGCGGCGTAGAGATTTTGGCTAAGCGCAAATAGATCAAGCGCAGTAAAAGTAGGCTAGGGGAGGAAAGCGATGGAGGCTCTATGCCTTACGAAAACAGAAAGATCTTCGGGGAGACTCGTCAGATATACAAGGCACCTCGACCCAACCCTCCGAGCCAGTTCACCTACCAGCCGAAGACAATCGGGGGAACTATTGTTGCGTACGTGGCAATAATTCTCTTCGTGGTGATCGGTTTTGCGATCTTCTCCGGCCGCTGATTGATCGCAAGTCCTGCTCACAGGTGTTCTGCCTGCCCCTCAGGCGGCGTGCCCCGGTCGAGACGGTACGGGGCGGACGGGACAGTGCGGCTACTGGATGCCGGTGGCGGTGGTGTTCGGCGGCGTTGAGGTGTCCCGGTGCCGCCGCTGTCGGACCAGGTGCCGCGCACGTCGTCGCCGAAGCGGTGGATGCCGCTGCCCGAGCTGATGGAGAGCTCTCGGACGGCCTTGGTCGTCGAGGGGCCGGGGCGGCACTTGTTGCCGGAGACGGCCACGGCCAGGGCCAGGGGGTTCGTGGAGACGCGGTTGGCGCCAAGAACGCGGCGGCGGATCACTGCGGGCACGCGTTCGCCGCGCGATGAACCCGTGAATGAACCCGTGATGAGCCCGCGCTGCCCCGTGGCGTGTGACCCCTGCGGCTGTCGTGGCACTGGACGCCTCCTTCCCCGTCCACCAGGCTCGGGCGCTACGGGCGAGGGCCGTGGTCCCGCGTCCGTGGCGCACGGCGACTGGCGAGCGATCCAGGCGCAGGGCGCAGGGCGCAGGGCGCAGGGCGAAGGACGAGGGACGAGGGGTGAGGGGCTGTGGTGACGCGTCGTACGGTGATCAAGGCGGCGGGCGCGGGGGTGCTGGCGAGCGGGGCGGCCACGTCGGCCCGGGGTGCTTCCCGGGCGGCGGAGGGTGACACGCTCGTGGTGGTGGAGAAGAGCAGCCACGCGGTCGGCTTCTACGACGTCGCGTCGGGGCGGAGCCTTGGGACGGTCCAACTGCCCGACTACCCGCACGAGATGGTCGTCGACTCGCGCCGACGGTTCGCCTACGTCGGGCACTACGGCGTCCGCATGGCCTCCACGGTGGGCGAGGGCGGCGCCGCGGTCTTCGTCATCGATCTCGTCGGGCGGGCGCTGGCGCGAACCATCGACACCCGACCGTTCCGTCGCATCCACGGCATGGGGATCGACCGTGACGACCGGCTGTACGCCCTGAGCGAGGAGAGGGCGGTCCTGCTGGGCTTCGACGACCCGGCCACCGACGGGGCGCCGTCCAGGGCGGTGCCCACGCACGGGGTGAAGACGCATCTGTTCACGCTCAGCCACGACGGCGAACGGGCCTATGTCACCGGCCTGTTGTCGCACACGGTGAGCCTCGTGCGCCCGCACGACGCCGCCGTGCCGCCGCTCCTGGTGACGCCCGGCCAACTGCCCGAGAGCAGCTGCCTGAGCCGGGACGAGAAGACGCTGTTCGTCGGAGCCCGCAAGAGCTCCGCCCTGGTCGCCGTCGACGCGCGCACCATGGAGGTGCGGCACAGCCGGAAGACGGGCGGGGACCCGCTGCGGGTCTACACCCTCGACGACGAACGGCTGTTGGCGACGGACATCACCGCCAAGACCCTGACCGTCTGGAGCACTGACCTGCGGCCCATCCGCTCGCTCCGGCTCGACGGGACACCGGCGGCCGTGTCGCTGCACCCCAGCGAGCCGCTGGCGTACGTGTCCCTGCTGGACACCGACCGCATCGCGGTCGTCGACCTGGACCGGCTCGCCGTCGTCGGCGGCTTCGGCACCCAACGGGAGCCGGACTCCTCGGTACTGCTGCCCGCCCGCCCCTGACGTGCGCGACCGGCCGTCGCGGAGGAGCGACGGCCGGTCGGAGCGGTGCGGCGCGGCGTCAGGCCCCGCTCTCCCGGAGCATGTCCTCGCGCTCGACGATCTTCACGCGCTCGCGGCCCTGCGGCTCGCCGAGCGCCTTCTCCGCGGCGTCGAGGCGGTACCAGCCCTCCCACGTCGTGAAGCGGACGTTCCGCTCGGTGAGGAAGGCGTCCACGGCTTCCGGAGCGGGCGAGGCGGGCTCCGGAAGGCGGCCGTGCGCGTGGTCGTCCAGGAGGTTGGCGACCGTCTCGTTGGCGTCGCCCTTGGTGTGACCGATGAGGCCGACGGGGCCGCGGCGGATCCAGCCCGTGACGTACGTCGACGTCAGGTGCGCCCCGGACTCCTCGATCACCCGGCCGCCCTCGTCCGGCACCGTGCCGGACTCGACGTCCCAGGGGAGCTTGGGCAGCGCGTCGGACAGATAGCCCACGGCGCGGTACACCGCGGTGACGTCCCAGTCCTTGACGTTGCCGGTGCCCTTGACGTTGCCGGTGCCGTCCAGCTCGGTGCGCTCGGTGCGCAGGCCGACGACCTTGCCGTCCTCGCCGAGGATCTCGGACGGCGACTCGAAGAAGTGCAGGAAGAGCTTGTGCGGACGGTCGCCGACGTCGCGGATCGCCCAGTTCTCCAGGGTCTTGGCGACCATGTCGGCCTGCTTGTTGCCGCGGCGGGTCGCGATCGAGCCGTCGTCGTAGTCGATGTCCTCGGGGTCCACGATGACCTCGATGGTGGGGGAGTGGTCCAGCTCCCGCAGCTCCATCGGGCTGAACTTGGCCTGCGCGGGGCCGCGTCGGCCGAAGACATGGATCTCGCGGGCCTTGTTGGCCTGCAGACCGTCGTGGACGTTCGCAGGGATCTCCGTCGGAAGGAGCTCCTCGGCGGTCTTGGCAAGGACGCGCGCCACGTCGAGGGCCACGTTGCCGACGCCGAGGACGGCGACCTTCTCCGCGTCCAGCGGCCAGGTCCGCGGGACGTCCGGGTGACCGTCGTACCAGGAGACGAAGTCCGCCGCGCCGTACGAGCCGTCGAGGTCGATGCCCGGTATGTCGAGGGCGCGGTCGGCCGTGGCGCCGGTGGAGAAGACGACCGCGTCGTAGAAGGCGCGCAGGTCGTCCAGGCTGATGTCGCGCGGGTAGTCGACGTTGCCGAAGAGGCGGATCTGCGGCTTGTCGAGCACCTGGTGCAGGGCCGTGACGATGCCCTTGATCCGCGGGTGGTCGGGGGCCACGCCGTAACGGATCAGGCCGAACGGGGCGGGCATCCGCTCGAAGAGGTCGATGGACACGCCGGGCTCGGCGGCCACGTCGGACTTCAGCAGCGCGTCGGCGGCGTAGATCCCAGCGGGTCCGGCTCCGACGATGGCTACCCGCAGGGGGCGGTGCATGCTCAGGTTCCCTTCGAGCGGTGACGACTGACTCGACGGCAACCGTAAACTAAGGTGACCCTAACCTAGCAGGCGGGGTGGGTTTTCGGCCGCACGGGGCTGTGTGAATGTGCCGGTATGCGTGCCTGTGGGCCTATTGATCAGTTGCTACGCCGCCGTGCTCAAGGAAACGCGAGCGTCGAGTCCACCGGCATCACCAGGTGCCAGCGGACCGTCGCGTCGTCGTACGGGCCGCAGGCCAGGACCCGCACGTCGACCGGGTCGGGGGCGACCAGCGGGAAGAACATCGGGCGTGCGCCGTCGCCCGGAAGCGGGTCCGGGGCGGCGGACGCGGGGGAGTCCCAGAGGGCCGCGACGCCCGGTTGGGCCCGCACCTCGCGGACGACCTCGTCGAGACGCGCGTCATCCGGTCGGCGCTGCCAGGCCAGGCGGAGCCGGGTGAGCAGGGAGGCGGCCCAGCGGTCCTCCCAGTCGCGGAGCTGATAGCGGGCCTCGGGGGAGAACGCCCAGGTCATGACGTTGGCGCCGGGGCGGGCGAGCCAGGGGCAGTGCCGGGCGGCGACCACGTTGGCCTCGATCACGTCCCAGGCCTGGTCGCAGAGGTAGCTGACGTACCGCTGCTGGCGCATGAGCTGGACGAGCGCCGGGTCGAGGCCGCGGCCGCGGGCGGGCTCGGGGGGCTCGTGTCCGGTGCCCCGGTGGAGGGCGGCGGCCTGCTGCGGGGCGAGGTCGAGGATCCGGCAGACCCCGGCGATCATCTCGCGGCTGTACCGGCGGTCCTCGCCCTTCTCCAGCGCCCGGTACCAGCGCTCGGAGACGCCGAGCTGCAGCGCCATGTCGAGCTGCGTGAGGTAGGTGCGGTGCCCGCGCGCGGGCAGGGAGCCGAGCGCCGGCGCGGGGCCCCGCGCCCTGCGCCAGGCGCGGAGCATGCGGCCGAGGTCCTCGCGGCGGGCGTTGGTCATGGTAAAGATCTCGCAAAGAAGGTGGGTCTGATCAGGGGTTTTCCGGCACGGCCTGCGCCTCGGAGCCCCTTCGGCGCTGGTGGCAGGATCGCACGGCGTGGGCCGGACCGGAACTCGGAGGTTCCGGCACTATGGAGTTCCGGCCTTGGACGCCGTCCGGCGGCCAGGGTGGGCGCACGTCCGGAGCGGGGCGTGGGTCGGCGCACGGGGCTGTGCGGTGGCCGCACCGGCTCCGGCCGTGCGAAGCCGAGCCCTCGCCGATGCCGACCCGGATGCCGACACCTTTGCCGACGCCCAAGCCGACGCCGACGTTGCGGCCGACCCGAGCCGACCTACGGAGAACCGACCGATGAGCTACTTCCTGCCGGAATCCGCCCCCGTGCTGACCGCCGCACGCGGTCTCGCCCTGGCCCACCCCGGCATCGTCGAGGTCAACAGCGCCCCGCTGTACCTGCGGGCCCGCGCCGCGGACCCCGGCCGTCGCGTCGCCCTGGTGTCCGGCGGCGGCTCCGGGCACGAGCCGCTGCACACCGGCCTCCTCGGGCGCGGCGGCCTGGACGCGGTCTGCCCCGGCGAGGTGTTCGCCTCCCCGCACAACCGGCAGATCTACGAGGCGAGCGCGGCCGTCGCCAAGAGCGCGGGCGTGCTGCTGATCGTCAAGAACTACACGGGCGACGTGATCAACTTCCAGATCGCGGCGGAGCGCCTGCGCCACGACGGCATCCCGGTCGCGACCGTCCTGGTCGACGACGACCTCGCCACCGACAGCGCCGACAGCGCGACGGGCCGCCGGGGCACGGCGGCGACGGTGGTCGTGGAGAAGCTGCTCGGCGCCGCCGCCGACCGGGGCGCGTCCCTCCAGGAGCTCCAGGAGCTCGGCACCCGCGTCGTGGCGCAGTCGCGCAGCGTCGCCGTGGCCGCGCGCGCCCAGACCTCGCCCACGACGACCGCTCCCGCCTTCACGCTGGAGCCCGGCGTGCTCGACTACGGCGTCGGCATCCACGGCGAGCGCGGCATCCGCACCATCGCCCGGCCCTCCGTCGACGACCTGGTGCGGCGGATGACCGACGACCTGATCGACGCGCTGCCCGAGGGCTCCGACGAGGTCCTCGCGCTCGTCAACGGCCTCGGTGCCACCACCGAGCTCGAACTGCACGCCGTCAGCTCGCTGCTGCACGACCGGCTCACCGAGCGCGGCCTGCGCCCCGCCGTCACCATCGCCGGTACGTACACCGCCGCCCTCGACATGGCCGGGTTCTCGCTCACCCTCACCCGCCTCGACGAGGGCTGGGTCGACCTGTGGACGGCACCGACCGAGACCCCGCTCACGCTGCCCCGGACCGTGCGCCCCGCGGGCACCTCGGCCGCCCCGGCGGCGGCCCCCGCGGCGCAGGCCCCCGCGCCCGCCGCGACGGCGGGTGCGGCGGGCGGCCGGGTCGTGCTCGACCGGTACGCGGAGGTCGTGGCGCAGGTCCGCGACAACCTCACCAAGCTCGACCAGCTCGTCGGCGACGGCGACTTCGGGGACAACCTCTCCGGGGGCGTGCGGCGCGCGGTGCGACTGGCCGACGAGACGGGCATCGAAGGCACGGCCGCGCTCGCCGAGGCGTTCCTCAACGACGTCGGCGGTACGAGCGGGCCGCTCTTCGGGCTGTTCTTCAAGGACCTGGCGTCCGCCGAGCCCGGCGACGGCCAGGCACCCTCCGTCGCGGCACTGGCCGAGGCCGCGGCCGCCGCGAGCGCGGCCATCAACCGCGTGGGCGGCGCCCGCGTCGGCGACTGCACGCTGGTCGACGCGCTGGTCCCCGCCGCCGAATCCCTCGCCGCCGCGTCGGCCGGGGAGCCGACGGGTGAGCTCGCGGAGGCCCCGCTGACCACCGCGGCACAGGCCGCGATCCGCGGCGCCCTCTCGACCGCGTCGCTGCGCCCCCGGCGCGGCCGCGCCAGCTACGTCGGCGACCACGCCCTCGGCGTGCCGGACCCGGGCGCGCTCGCCGTCGCCCTGGTCTTCACGACCCTGGCCGAGGTGCACGAGCCGACGTGGGCCACCCGCCTCCCCGCCCCGGGCCACCTGACCACGATCTGACCCGGCCTCACCCGGCACCGGCCCGGCGCGGGTTCGGGAACCGTCCCCTCGGTCCCGGACCCGCCCGGGCCGGTGCGCGTCTCATGTGACCGAGGGGAAACCCGGTCCGCGTTTCCGCCGTCCTCCCTGCCGAGAGCCATCGAATGGACGGGAAGACAGCACATGAGACCGAAGCGCATCGTCGGCGGCACCGCCGCCGTCGCCGGGGCCCTGAGCCTGCTCGCCGTGGGGATGCCCGCGACGGCGCAGGCCGCTGCCCCGGCGGCCGGACCGCGCTGGGGCACCTGCCCCGCCGGAGCCGAAGCGCCGCGCGGCACCTACTGCTCCACGCTCAAGGTGCCGCTGGACTACAAGAAGCCGAACGGCCGCCGGATCGAACTGACGCTGTCCATCGCGGGCGCGGGCAACGCCCCGCGCACCCTCGTGGTCAACCCGGGCGGCCCCGGCGAGTCCGGCATCGGCGTCGCCAAGCTGGTGTGGAGCTCGCTGCCCCAGAAGGTCGCGGAGAAGTACAACGTCGTCAGCTTCGACCCGCGCGGCGTCGGCGCCAGCACCCCCGTCTCCTGCGGCGACACGAGCAAGCTCACCAAGCACCCGGCCCTCCCGTACACGCCCCGTAACGCGGCCGAGGAGAAGAAGCGGCTGACCGTCGCCCGCAAGGTCGCCGAGCAGTGCCGGCAGCACTCCGGTGACCTGCTGCCGCACATGACCACCGAGAACGCCGTCCGGGACATGGACCGCATCCGGGCCGCGCTCGGCAAGCCGAAGCTCGACTACCTCGGTTACTCGTACGGGACCCGCCTCGGCGCCACCTACGCGACGCTCTTCCCCAAGCGCACCGGCCGGATGGTCCTGGACAGCGTGATGGACCCGACAGCGAGCTCCTACGCGGCCCAGTTCCAGCAGAACACCGCGTTGCAGCACCGGGCCCAGCAGTTCTTCGCCTGGACCGCCAAGCACGACCGCACCTACCACCTGGGCACCACCCGCGCGAAGGTGGCCACGGCCTGGGAAGCGGCCCGCAAGAAGCTGACCGCCCGCTCGGCCGGGGGCCGGGCCGGGAGCGCCGAACTCGACGACCTGCTGGCCTCCGGCATGTACACCGACCTGATGTGGAGCGAACTGGCCGGGGCCGTGTCCGACTACCGGCGCGGCGACTCGGGCGCGCTGCTCGCGGCCACCGACCAGCTCGCCGACGGCGGCGTCGACCCGGCCATGCTCGCCTACTCCTGCGTGGACGACCCCTGGCCACGGGACTGGAAGACCTGGCGCACGGACACGCGTGCCTCGGCCCGCAAGGCGCCGCTGTTCGGCTGGCTGAACACCTGGTACAGCGCCCCGTGCGCCTTCTGGAAGGCCAAGCCCACCACCCCGGTGAAGATCGGTTCCGTGCGGGTGCCGCCCCCGCTGCTGCTCCAGGCCAAGGACGACGCGGCGACGCCGCTGGCAGGGGCGCGCCGGATGCACGCGGCCCTGAAGGGCTCGCGCCTGGTCGTCGCGGGCGGCGGCAACCACGGCCAGTTCCTGTTCGACGCCAACTCCTGCGTGGACAAGCACGGCAGCCGCTATCTGCTCACCGGCAAGCTGCCGACGCGCGACACGACCTGCCCGGCCGGACCCGCGCCGACGCCCTGACCTCAGGGTCCGCGCGACCACGCCCGGAGGCGGCCCCCCACAGGACCGTCTCCGGGCCGTCGTGATCCGGCAGGGAACGTCTCCGCGTGCACTGACCAAACGCCCCACCCGCGTGCTTTATCGGCCAACTTGCAACATCACCCCATCGGGTGACAACGGCCCCGATCGCCCCATGCGAGCCTGATCGAGACCCCCAGCAACACCCAGAGGTGCCGCGTGCGGGGCGACCACAAGGGGGTAGGCCGCGTGGGCACGACGAGGACGCTCCAGCAGATCATTCCCCGGCACGACCCGACGTTCGAGCCCTGGGCGGCACGCCTGGGCGTGGGCCGGGACGGCCAGGTGTACGTGGCGAGTTCGGCCGCCCCGGCCAGCGTCGTGCTGCGGCTGGCCCCGGACGGCTCGACGACGCGCGTCGGCAGGGCGGGCAGCGCGCTGCTCGCGGTCACGGCCAACCGCGCGGGCGTGATCGCCACCGCGGAGCACCACTTCAGCCACCGGGTGGCGTTCTGGGACAAGGACTTCCGCCCCCTGGGCTCCTTCGACGAGTTCACCGTCAATGACACGGACGGCTACTTCGCCCCGCCGGCCGTGGAGGCGGGCCCGTCCGGCGACTTCTACGCGATGGACCAGCACGCCCTGCGGGTGCTGCGGCTGAATCCGGACAGGCCCGGTGGCACGGTGGTCGACACCATCGACCTGAGCCGGCTGAGCAGCGACCCCAAGGACCGCAGGCAGACGGTCGGGCTGCGGGTCGCGGAGGAGCGGGAACTGCTCGTCACGGCGTGGCAGTCCGGGGTCATCCGGATGTGCACGTTCGACGGAACGCCCGTGGGAAACCCGGTGCAGGCCAAGCCCGTCGGCTTCGTCCTCAGCGGCTACGACGTCTCCGACGACGGCCACCTCCACGTCCTGACCGGCGGCCGCGAGGTGCGGATCTTCGACCTGAACGGCAACAGGACCGGCACCCGCGTCCTCGCCCTGCCCGACACCGACCACGACGTCACGGACCTCAGGGTGCGCGGCAAGGAGTTCCTCGTCCGCAGGTCGGACCAGGTCACCCCGACCGCGCGCCGCGACCACGTGACGCTGTTCGAGCGCTACGACCTGGACACCGGCGCGTTCATCGCCCGCGTGTCCGCCGACGTCGAGCGGCTGACGGTGACGTACGACGCGGACGTCTGGACGGCCGGGGCGCGCATGCCGCTGACCGTCACCCACGACCCGGGGCGCTGGCCGGGCCGCCCCCGCCTGAAGGTGTGGCTGCGGCCCCTCGGCGTACCGGAGTTCACCGAACTCCCGCTGACCGCCGGGGCGGTCACCCCGCCCGGCGACGCCCGGGGCCTGCACCAGCTGCGGGTGTCGGCCGACACCGCAGGGCGCTACAGCGAGTACGTCGTCGACGGCATCGTCGAGGTACGCCGCCCGGGCAGCCGCGGCACGGTGTCGATCTGGACGCCGTCGAACCGCTTCCACTACGGCCGGGGCGAGCCGCTCGGCAGCGCCGACGGCGGGCCCGCCGACAGGATCACGGTCTGCGCCCGCGCGGCGGCCGGTACGCCGCTGCCCGCCTCCGTGCGCGTCCGGCTCCTGCGCGGCGGCGAGGAGATCACCGCGCGGGACGTCACCCTGGGGCCGGACGGCACCGGCACGCTGGCCCTCGCCGCGGACGTCACCCGCGGCCTCACCCCCGGCCGCCACCTCCTCGACGCCGACGTGGAGGGCTTCACCGTCGCCCCGCAGCACCTGGAGATCGGACCGGGCCTCACCGAGCGGCCCGGCTACCACATCACCCAGTACGCCGACATCTACGCCCAGGGCTACCCCGCGGACCCCCGGGCGGCGCAGCAGGTCCGACGGAGCGAGGACCTGCCCGAGTTCAGGGACGCGCCGGAGACCACCGCGGCCTACGTGGCGCGGGCGCGGGTGCTCGGCATCAACCTCTTCGTGGACCGCGCCCAGCCCGGCGCCTATGGGGAGGTGCCCGCCGACCAGGGCATCCACCAAGGCATCGGGCCGGACCTGGTGGCCCGTCTGACCCAGGCGCGGGACGGCGTCGCCCCCGGCAAGGCGATGGTCGAGGACCCGCGCCGCCGAGCGGTCGCCGCCTATGGCGCGTACGGCATGGAGACCCAGGCCATCCTCCTGACGAACGACGCCTACCTGCCCTTCCTCCCCCAGGGGACGCCGAACAACTTCGAGCGCCGGACCCCCGCGCAGCTCGACGCCGATCTGACGGCGGTCACCCGGAAGTTCCTGCCCTACGCCGCCTTCCGGGGCTGGACCTGGGCGGCCAACTGGTGGCTGTGGGCGGGCGCCGTCGGCGAGGCCGCCGCGAAGGACCAGGCCGAGCGGACCGCGTACCACAACGCCCTGGCCCAGGCGGAGACGGCCAACGGCGCCTGGTCGGCCGTGCTCGACACCGTCAGCGACCGGACCTTCGCCCACAAGCGCGACGCCGCGGCCCACTTCCGCACCGTCCTGAAGTCACTCCTGCCCAACGGCATCGGCGCGATGACCGCCCCGTACCGCGAGCGGCAGGTCCCGCCGCAGCTCGTGTTCACGGGCGCCGACGAGGTCGACCTGCACTTCCAGGCCGAACAGATCCAGCCGCCGCAGGTCACCCGGCACATGGTCGACTTCTACCGTCGGCCCGGCCGTCCCGCCTGGGGCCACCCCGAGCTGGGGAACGACGACGGCACCGGCGGGATGATCATGCCGACGCTCCTCCAGCAAGTGATGCGCGGCGTCCACGGAACGGGCATGGTCACGGACATCGGGGCCGAGCACGTGGAGGGAGCCGACGCCCAGGACGAGCGCGCCGGTGGCAGCGGCGGCGTCCCGGGCGACCCGCGCAGCGGCAGCGCGGGCAAGACCTCGGTCCTGCGCGCCCTGTTCGACCTGTGCGCCCGGCTCGGCCCGGTGACCGCCGGGGCCCAGAGCGCCGACCCCGTCGCGATCGTCGTGTCCACGCGCATGCAGCGCATCGAGTTCAACGAAGGACAGTACGCGGGCGTCTACTTCCAGCGCCTGTACGAGGCGTACAACTCCTGTCTGTACGCGCAGCGCCCGGCGTCCTTCGTCTTCGCCGAGGACGTCAGCGCCGAGGTCCTGCGCCGCTACCAGGCGGTGCTCGTCGTGGGCCAGACCGTGGAGCTCGACCCGCCGCTGGCCGCGGCCCTCGCGGCGGCCGACGTACCGGTGTTCGCCGACGCCACCTGCCACGCCGACCGGGTCACGGGCTTCACCCGGCTCACCATCGGCTTCGACCACGTGGAGAAGACCCAGCTGCAGAACAAGGACACCTACCAGCAGCCCATCCAGAACAACGACGCCGCCTACGCGGCGCTGCGCGCCCTCTTCCTGGAGCAGGCGGCCGCACTGCGCTCCGCGCTGAGCGCCGTGACGCCCTTCGCCGAGTGCGTCGACAACCCGGAGGTGCACCTCAGCGAGTGGACCGCGGGCGGCGTCCGCTACCTCTGGGCCGTCAACAACACCCTGCTCGACTGGGAGCCCGGCCTCGCCTGGCGCGTGGGACTGCTGTGCGCCCACCGCGTCCCCGTCATGGCCAGGATCAAGGTGCGGCTCCCGCTCCTGCACCAGGTGGTCGACCTGCTCACCGGCAAGCCCGTCAGCACGCTCCTCGGCGACGAGTTCACCGCCGACCTGCGCTCCGTGCCCGGCAGGCTCTACGCCGTCGTCCCCGTGGTGCACGGCCCGCTGCCGTCGGCCTCAGAAGACGCCTTCGGCCCGCACGTCCGCGACATCGCCGTGTCGGCGGACGGCACGAGCGCGGCCCTCACCACGTTCAACTGGGACCACAACGTCCACGGGATCGACCTCGCCACCGGCCGCACCACCTGGCGGCAGCGGCTCGGGCACCACTTCGCGTACGGACCCCTCGCCCACGCGGGCGGGTTCGCCGCGCAGGGCTTCGACGTGCTCAGCGCCGAGGGCTACCACCTGTACCTGCTGGACGCGGCAGGCGCCGCCCGCCGTCGCTTCGCGCTGTTCGGGCTGCCCAAGCGGGCCACCAACTGGGCGCGCGGCGACTGGGGCTACGACCTCGGCCTGAACAACTTCGCGGTGGCACCCGGTGGCTCCTGGGTCGCCACCTGCGGCGATCTCGGCCTGGCGGTCTGGGACAGCTCCGGCGCCGAGCGCTGGGCGCACCAGTGGTGGGCGGAGCACCGGCGCGCACCGCTGCGGCTCCTGGCCGCCGACGACGCGACCCTGATCACCTTCGCGGAGGGGCGGATCACCGGGCTCGCGGCGGCCGACGGGGCGACGCTGTGGTCGCTGCACGTGGCCGACGTCGGCGCCTTCGGCGGCGGCGTGGTCAGCCGGGACCGGCGCACCGTCGTGATCTGGTCGGACACCGAGGGCGGCCGTCTCTACGTCATCCGGGGCGGCGTGCTCCGCAACACCGTCCCGGCCGCCGCCGACGAGGTCTCCGTCTCCGGCGACGGGTCCCTCATCGCCGTCACCAAGCACCGTCAGCTGAAGGTCTTCGGCGCCGACGGCGGCCTGCTGTGGACGTACACCGGCGACGACCTGCTGCGCCGTCCCCGCGTCTCGCCCGACGGGAGCCGCGTCGCCGTCGGCAGCGAGCTGGGCACCCTGGCCGTCCTGACCCGCGACGGTGCCGTGCTCGGCACGGCCGACCTGAAGGCGCTGCCGGTCCCGGCCTGGCTGCCCGACGGTGACCTGCTCGCCGCGACCTGGATGGGCACCGTGGTCCGCTACCGGCCCGACCTGCGGCCCCGCTGGCAGAGCAGGCTCACCCCGACCGAGCAGGACGTCCGCCCCAAGCTGCGGGCCCCGGACCCGACCCCACTGGTGCGCCGCACCTGGGGCAACGCCGCCGCGACGCCCAGGCCCCTGGCGGACAACGTGCTCAAGCAGACGGGCGTCGTCCTCCGCTCCCGGCTCCTCGACCGGGACCAGGAGATCTATCTGTCGCAGCAGAACGACACCGGCCTCCTGCTCGACGGCAGCGCGCGGCCGCCCGCGAAGCCGTGGCTGCCCTGGTGGGTGATCAACTCCGTGGACAGCGGCTGGCACGGCAAGTTCGAGCTGACCGTCGACACCTACCGGAACCTGCTGCGCCTCGACGGCGTCACCATCGCCGAGGACCCCGCGCACCCCGAGTCGTGGCTGCGCGACGTCCGCCTCCAGTGGTGGGACACCCGCGCCGGGCGCTGGGTCGACGGCCCGATGCTCCTGTCCGACACGGCCGTGCACACGCACCTGTTCACCGAGCCGCTGGTCGCCTCCTGGTTCCGGTTCGTCACGACCGGCGGCGGAGCCTGGCCCGTCGGCAACCTCCGCATGGGCGAACTGGCCTTCCACGGCGAGGTCCTGGGCAACTCCCACCGGGACGTCATCGACCAGCAGAAGCGGGCGACCCTCTTCGACGACCGGGAGAGCGACCTGCGCACGCTCGTCCACGGCCGGCTCACCTTCCAGCGGGGCGACGCCCGCCCCGAAGGAGGCACCTGCGTACGCCTGGACGTCACCGACGGCGTCTCGGCGGCCGACGCGCACCCGCAGTACTTCGCGCCGTTCGGCCATGTGCTCCCCGAGTGGGACTTCGCGATCGCGGAGCACCCCGAGCCGGGCCAGTACCGGTACTTCCAGTTCGCCTGGAAGGCGACGGGCCCCGCCACGACCGCCATGGGCCTGCGGCTCGGCCTCGCCTGGAACGCCCCCGCGGTCCTTGTCCTCGCCGGTTCCCCCACCTGGCCGGACGCCGCGGTCCTGGCCCAGGTCACCTTCCCCGCGCCCCCGCGCACCTGGTCGACCGTGCGCCTGGACCTGTGGGAACTCACCCGTACGCAGGCCACGTACCGCGTACGGAGCCTCAGCCTGCGGACCGTCGGCGGCGGAGCCCTGTTCGACCAACTGGTCCTCGGCCGCACCCCGGCCGACCTGCCCGAGCAGTCGTAGGGCGCGCCAGGTGCCCCAAGGGCGCCGCGTCGGGGCGTGCGGCCGCCCCGGAGGTCAGCCGTCGTTCGCGTCGGCCACCCGCTCGCCGCACCACGCGCAGAAGGGCGCCCCGGCCTCGGCGCGCATCCTGCCGCACTCCGGGCAGACCCGGTCCAGGGAGCAGGGTGCCTCGCCGCCCTCCCGCGCGGCGAGGGCCGTGGGCGCGGTGCCGGTGACGCTCAGGCCGGGGCGGCGCGCGTGCACGGTCAGATACACCAGACCGTGCGCCCCGGCGCTGAGCCCGCGCCGGGACGAGCGCGGCAGCCAGGCCACGGACCCGGCGGCGAGCGCGAGCTGCTCGCCGTCGCCGTCGAGGCGGCCGTCGCCCGCGACCACGACGAGCAGGACGTCCAGGGAGTGCTCCACGTGGGCCGCCACGCCGCCCGACGGAGGCAGCCTGATCAGGTTGGCGTCGAGCTGCCGTCGCCCCTCCGCCAGTCTCCACAGTGCTCCGGTCTGCTCGGAGGACACGTACGGCAGGTACTGGTCGAAGGAGACCAGCAGGCGGGGCTTCTCCGGTGCGGACATCGGCACCTCCTGGCTGTGCGGCGGAACGGTGGAATCCTAAAGGGCCGGGGCCCCGGAAGGGCGGGATCCCGGAGCGAAGCACCCTGAAGGACACCGCGCGGCACGGAGGCGCGGGCGGGACGGTCAGCCGTCGGCCGGGTCGGCGAGCAGTGCGCGCAGGGACGGCTGGAGCAGGTCCCCGTGGGCCCGGACCATGTCGTCGCACAGCCGCCAGATCTCGCGCACGGTCAGGGTGGCGGCCGTGGCCGGGTCGGTCATCGCCGCGTGCCGGATGTGGCGCGGCTCGTCGTCCAGGGCGGCGCGGACGACCAGGTCGTTCATGCTGAGGTAGGTGCGGTTGAGGGCGGCGAGCTGCGGGGGCAGCGATCCGGCGCGGGTGGGCTGGACGCCGGTCGCGTCGACGAGGCAGGGCACCTCGACGACGCCGTGGGCCGGGAGGTTGTCGATCAGGCCGCGGTTGGGGACGTTGCCGTAGATGGTGCGCGGGGTGCCGGTGACCACGCTGTGGATGACCTGCGGCGCGTACTCCATGGTGCCCTCGACGGCGAGCGGCGCCCCCTTGGCCAGGGCGTCCCGGGTCCGGTGGTACGTGGCGACGTTCTCGTCGACCATGTCGAGGTAGACGCCGACCGGGAGCCGCAGCCGCTCGACCTCGCTGTCGTGGCGCAGGTACCAGGGGACGTACTCGGACGAGTGCTCGCTGGTCTCGGTCGGGTAGTAGCCGAGGCGCCGGTACATGTCCATGCGGACCCGCCGCCGCAACTGCGGCTCCCGGGCGATCAGTTCGTCGAGGCGGGGGTAGAGGTCACTGCCCTCGTGCTCGAAGCGCAGCACCCACGCCTGGTGGTTGACGCCCGCCGCCCGGTACGTGATCTCGTCGTACGGGACGTCGAGGAGCTCGGCCAGGTCCCGCAGGGTCCAGTACACGGAGTGGCACAGGCCGACGACCCGGGTCAGGCCGGTGGCCTGCGTGAGGTACTGGACGTTCATCGCCATGGGGTTGGTGTAGTTGAGCAGCCAGGCGTCGGGGCACAGCGCGGCGATGTCCTCGCCGAGGTCCTTGAGGAACGGGAAGGTGCGCAGGGCGCGGAAGACGCCGCCGATGCCGAGCGTGTCGCCGATGGTCTGGCGCAGGCCGTAGCGGGCGGGCACGGCGAAGTCGGTGCGGGTCGCCTCGGCCATGCCGATCTGCACGGTGTTGATGACGAAGTCGGCACCGTCCAGGGACGCGCGGCGGTCGGGGTGGGCCGTGACGCGGGCGTCGGCGCCGCGTTCCCCGGCGATGTGGCGGGCGGCGGCCTCGGCGGTGGCGAGCCGTTCGGCGTCGATGTCGTGCAGGGCGACATGGGCGCTCTTCAGCTCGGGGAAGGCGAAGAGGTCGGCGAGCAGGCCCTGGGTGAATTCCACGCTGCCCGCCCCGACGAAGGCGATCCTGGGATGCGTCATGGGGTGGTCACTCCGATGCTGGTGGCGGTGGGGCGGTTCCGGGCGGGGGCAGGGGCCGGGCGGTCAGCCCTTGATGCCGCTGGAGGTGATCGAGCGGATGAAGGTCTTCTGGGCGAGGAGGAAGGCGAGCAGCACCGGCAGGACCGTGATCACGTTGCCCGCCATCACCGCTGACCACTGCGTGTGGTGCTGCCCCTGGAAGGTGGTCAGGCCGAGCTGGAGCGTGTACTGGGTGTCGTGGTTGATGGCGACCAGCGGCCAGGTCAGGTCGTTCCACGTGGTCAGGAAGGTCAGTACGGCGACGGTGGCGAAGGCGGGCCGGGCCAGGGGCAGCACGATGGACCGGAGCACCCGAAGGCGTGAGCAGCCGTCGATCCAGGCGGCCTCCTCCAGCTCCCGCGGCAGGGACAGGAAGAACTGGCGGAACAGGAACACCGCGAACGGGGTGACCAGCGACGGCACGATCAGCGCGCCGAGGGTGTCGATCAGGCCGAGCCACTTCATCACCAGGAAGGTGGGGATCATCGTCAGCTGGAACGGGACCGCCATCGTCGCCAGCATCAGCACCAGGAGCAGCCGCGAACCGGCGAACCGCATCCGGGCGAAGGCGTAGCCGCCGAGCGCGCCGCACACGAGGTTCGAGGCCACCGCGGCGGCCGAGACGATCGCGGAGTTCAGCAGCCACCGCGGGAACAGGGCGTTGCCGAGGACGTAGCGGTATCCGCCCAGGTCGATCCCGGACGGCCACAGGGCGGGCGGGAAGCGGTTGATCTCGGCGTTGCTCATCACCGAGCTGAGCACCAGCCACACCAGCGGCACCGCGAACAGCGCGGCCAGCGGCGCGAGCACCAGGTGCCAGGGGCTGAACGGGAGCCGCCGAGCGCGCGGCCGGGCGGGCGCCGGGGCCGGACGGGGCCGGGCGCGGGACGGGCGGCCCGTGGTCACGGTCACGAGGCCGCCGCCTTCGTGCGCCGCGGCCGCGGGAGCCGCGCGCGGCCGCGTACGGCCCGCAGCGCGACCGCCACGACGAGCAGCGCCACGGCGAGGACGTAGGCGGCAGCGGCGCCGTACCCCGCGGTGAACTCCTTGAAGGCCTGCTCCCAGACGAAGTAGACGATGACGGTGGTGGAGCCCAGCGGGCCGCCCTTGGTGGTCACATAGACCAGGTCGAAGACCTGAAGGGCCTGGATGGTCTGCCACAGCAGCAGGAACAGGCTCACCGGCGCGAGCGCGGGCAGCGTCACGTGCCGCAGCAGGTGCAGCGGCCCCGCCCCGTCGAGCCGGGCGGCCTCGATCAGCGACTGCGGTACGTCCTGGAGCGCGGCCAGATAGATGACGGTGCACAGGCCCGTGCCGCTCCACAGCGTGATGGCGACCAGGACGAACAGCGCCTGCGAGGGATCGGTGAGGAACCCCTGCGACGAGACGCCCAGGCGGTGCAGGACGGAGTTGACCGCGCCGAACTCCGGGTCGAGGACGAAGGAGAACAGCACGCCCTGTGCCGTGGCGGAGATGACGAACGGCACGAAGAACAGGGTGCGGTACAGGCCGGCGCAGCGGATGCGCCGGTTGAGGACGAGGGCGAGCGCGAGCCCGAGGCCGATGCTCAGCGGCACGTAGAGGACGGTGTACACCACGGTGTTCCGCACGGCCTCGTGGAAGTTCGGGTCCCGGCGCAGGGCGCGGTAGTTGTCCAGGCCCACCCAGCGGCTCGGCGTGACGAGGTCGTCGGCCTGGAAGGACAGCAGCAGCGACCAGACGACGGGCACGACGCTCAGACCGAGGACGACGAGCACGGCGGGGGAGACGAACGCCCAGGCGGTGGCGGACTCGCGGCGGCGCCGACGGCGCCGGGCACGCGCCCCCGACCGGTCCGGAGGCAGCGTCAGCGGAGGGGGATGCGGGGGCATGTCACGTCCTCAACGCGGTATCAGCAGGGCTGCGTTGGACTCGTCGGCGCAGGAGCGCACCGCGTCGGCGGGACTGGCACGACCGAGCAGCACCGACACGACGGCCTGCCCCAGGGCGCGCGACACCCGGGGGTAGGCGGGGTGCACGGGGCGTACGCGCGCGGCGGCGAGCGCCTCGGTGAACACGGAGAGGCCGGGCGTGTCGGCGGCGTGCTCGCGCCAGGCCGGGCGCGCCTCACTGCGGAGGCTCAGCGGCAGGCTGCCCGCCCGCACGTCCCACCGGCTGTCCTGGGCGGGCTGGATCAGCCAGGTGACGAAGGTCCGCGCGGCCTGCGCGCGGGCCGCGCCGTTGTCGAAGAGCACCCAGGTGTCGGGGCCCGAGATGGTCACGGGCCTGCGGCTGAAGGTGGGCAGCGGGACCACGTGGTAGTCGAGGCCGGCCTGCCGGAGGTCCGGCAGCTGCCAGGGCCCGGTGATCACCATGCCCATCCGCCCGGACAGGAAGACCTGGTGCATCTGCTCGCTGCCCGGCTTGGGGTCGAGGTAGACGCTCCGGTCGCGCGCCAGGTCCCGTACGACCTCCAGAGCGCGCACGCCCGCCGTGGCGAAGCCGATGCTCCGCCCGTCGTCGGCGATCACGTCGCCGCCCAGGTCCCACACCAGCGGCCACAGCCGCCACACGGTGTCCTCGTCGCCCGTGCCGGGCCAGCTGGTGCCGAACCGTCCCTCGCCCGCGTCGGTGAGGCGGCGCGCGGTGTCGACGAACTCCTGCCAGGTCCAGCCCGCCTCGGGCAGGTCGAGCCCGGCCGCGGCGAACACCTCCTTGTTGCAGATCACGCCCAGGCAGTCCAGGAGCGCGGGCACCGCCCGGACCCGGCCGTTGACGGTGACGGCGTCGCGGGCCGCCGCCCAGTAGTCGCGCCACGGCGTCGGGGCCCGCCGGACGTGCCCGGTCAGATCGACGACCTTCGGGCTGCGGGCCACGCTGGCCAGGTCGGAGCCGAAGACGTAGGCGATGTCGGGGTAGGAACCGGCGGCCAGGGCCGCGGTGACCTTCTGGAGCATCGCGTCGGAGATGACGCCGCCGCCCATGTCCACGCGGATGTCCGGGTGGCCGCGCTCGAAGTCGGCGACCAAACCCCTGATGACCTTCGCGGCGATCTCGGTCTGCCCGTGCCACAGCTGGATGGTGACGCGCCCGTCGGGACCGACCCCGCCGCCGGCTCCCGCCGCGCAGCCCGACACCGCGCCACCCGCCGTGCCGAGCGCCCCGGCACCACCGGCGCGCAGCAGCCCGCGCCGCGACAGCGGACCTGACGCACCGGGCACCGCGGGCATCGCCACCTCCGGAGGGTCGGGCCGTCCGTCGCGTCGAGGGGAACGTACGAGGGGATGTCCGTGGCGAGAAGAGGGCTGGGGGCGGGGGAGCCGGGTTCCGGCCGCGCGGAACGGGGCGGTCCGGCAGCGGGGGCCGACGCGTGTGCCGCCCCGGGCGGCGGCGTGGGCGCGATCGTCGGCCGTACGGGCGCCGGGGACGTCCGCCGCCCCCACGCCGTCGCGCGCGACCGCGCCGCTGACGGCCCGCGTCAGCTAGGCCGGATCCCGCTCCCGGCCGTACGGGCTCCCGGCACGGCCCGGGGTCCGGCGGGCCGGGGGGCGTGCGCCATCGGGGGGACGGGCGGGTACACGCGAGCGCGGCCCGGTGAGAGATACAGAGCGGCCTGCCGGCCGTGCGGTACGCACCAGCCCCCACCCTCACCTGGAGCACTTCATGCCCCGACCACCTCGGCGCGCCGTCGCCGTCGCCGCCGCCCTCACTGCCGGTCTCGTCGCCGCCCCCGGCGCGGCGGCCGGGGAGCGGGCGCCCGCACCCGTGCACGAGGCCGCCCACGCCCTGCCGGGCCGGTACATCGTCACCCTGGCCAAGAGCGTGCCGTCCGACCGCGCGGCGGAGCAGTGGCGCCTGCCGGTGCGCCAGACCTTCCGCGCGGTGCTCAACGGCTTCTCCGCCGATCTGACCCCGCGGCAGCTGAGCACCGTACGGCGCCTTCCGGGCGTGGTGGCGGTGGAAGAGGTCGGTGTCATCTCCGGCCCGCGCAGCACGACCTGGCGGCGCCACCGGGAGACCACGGAGTCGTGGGGCCTGGACCGCATCGACCAGCGCCAGCTGCCGCTCGACGGCACCTTCACACCCGGCGAGGACGGCGAGGGCACGACCGCGTACATCCTCGACAGCGGCATCGACTTCGACCACGCCGCGTTCGAGGGCCGGGCGACGCTCGGCTTCGACGCCTTCGGCGGCGACGGCAAGGACTGCTACGGCCACGGCACCAGCGTCGCCTCCCTCGCGGGCGGGGCCGCGTTCGGGGTCGCGCGCAAGGCCAAGCTGGTGTCGGTGCGGGTCCTCAACTGCCAGAACAGGGGCACCAGCGAGGGACTGCTCTCCGGGTACGAGTGGATCGCGAAGAACGCGGTCCCGGCGGCCGTGGTGAACTCCTCACTGAGCTCGCCGCTGTTCCCCACCACCGACATGGCCGTCAACAACCTCGCGGAGGACCACGGCATCCTGACCGTGGCCGCCGCGGGCAACCAGGGCCGCAGCGCCTGCACCCGCTCGCCCGCGCGCGCGTCGAGCGTCCTGGCCGTCGGCAACAGCACGCGCAGCGACGTCCAGTCCGCCACCAGCAACTACGGCCGCTGCGTGAGCCTCTACGCCCCCGGGCACCAAGTGCTCGCCGCGAAGATGGGCGGCGGGTCCGCCACGGTCAGCGGCACCTCCTTCGCCGCGCCCTACACCACCGGGGCCGTGCTGCTCGCCCTGGACGACGACGGGGAGAGCACCCCGGCGGTCCTCAAGCAGCGGATCATCGACGCGGCCACGCCGGACGTCCTCACGGTCAGCCCGGGCTCGCCCAACCGTCTGCTGTATCTGGCTCCCTCGCTCACCCCGGACGACCCCGAGGAGGACAACGGCTGAGTCCGCGGGCCCGGGCGGGCCCGTGGACCACCGTCCGCACGGGGCGCGGCACGGCACGGCTCAGGCCGGGGCGTCCGCGCCGCTGTCGTCCTCCGCGTCGGCGAGGCGTCGGCGCAGCTGTGCGGCCACCGACTCCTTGCCCTCGTCGGAGAGTTCGGCCCCCGACTCGTCCGGGACCGTGGACGAGGGCGGCGGAGTGCGCTGTTCCTCGAGGGCGGCGAGCAGTGTCTCCCGGGTGACGGCGGCTTCACGGCGGCGGGCCGTGCCGACCGCCGCGAGGATGACCGCCAGCTTGATGTCCCTGCCGGAGACGTCGCCGACGTCGGCCAGGTCCTCCGGCGAGACGTCGTCGTGCACCGGCAGTTCGGCGGGCAGATGGGTCTGCCAGATCCGGCGCCGGGCCGCGTGGTCGGGCAGGGCGAAGTCGACGTGCAGCAACCGGGACTCGACGGCCGCGTCATAGCTGTGCGGCAGGTTGCTCGCGAAGATCACCAGGCCCTGGAAGGTGTCGAGGGCCATGAGGAGCTCGGTCCGCATGGAGTTGATGGCGCTCTCGGCGGCCTGCTGGGGCTGGGCGAACCGGCGCGAGAGCAGCGACTCGGCCTCGTCGACGAAGAGGACCGCGTTCTGTTCCTTGGCCGTGGCGAACAGCGCGGCGAGGTTCTTGGGTCCCTCGCCGTGGTACTTGCTCTCCAGGTCCGAGAGGCGGCAGGACAGGATGCGCCGGCCGAGCCGGTGCGCGACGGCGTGCGCGGCCATGGTCTTGCCGGTGCCGGGCGGACCACGGAAGTTGACCGCCGTGGACGGATGGGGCTCGATCGACCGCAGGTTCCAGGTGTCGAAGACGAGCGGGGCCACCTCCACGAGCGACACGCAGTCGAGCAGCCTGCCGACGGTCTCCTCGGGCAGGACCAGCTGGTCGAAGGTGTACAGCGGCTCGACCGTCGAGAAGGACGGTGTCTGCGGCTCCTCCTGTGCGGGCCACGGCGGGGGTTCGTGGCCGGGCCGCGGAGGCAGCGTGCCGTATCCGGCGCTCAGGACGAAGGGGCCGGGCCGGTAGTGCTCGACGATCTCGCCGAGCATGGCGAAGAGCCGCACCCGGAACTTCACCAGTTCCCGGTCCGGCAGGTCCGCGGGGAAACCGCTCAGGAAGAGGCGGGGCGCGGACCAGGAGCCGTTGTCCGTGCCGTGCCCGTCGAGGCCGCGCTCATGTCTGGACACGGATCACGCCCCTCGACGTGCGGAGCCTGCGGGCGAGTTCGGGGTCGATGGCGTGGGCGTCCCAGACCTGGGTCGCCGTCCGGACCCCGTACGGGCTGAAGATGCCGCCGACGACGTGGTAGTCGCCGGTGGTGAGGCGCTCGGACAGGATCTCCGCGTAGCCGCCCCGCACGGCCCGCGCGGAGATCCAGCTGTTCACCATGGACCAGGTCACCAGGGCGAGGACGGCTCCGGCGGCGAAGCCTCCCGCCATCAGGAGCAGGAGGAGGCTGATGGGTTCCACCGCTGCCCCTCAGGTGTAGACGACGAGCCCGCGGCCCGCCGCGTGGTGGCGCACCACGGCGGCGTCGGGCTGGCGGGCGCTGGCGAGCGCCCGTGCCTGGACCACCCGGCCGGTCCGCTCGTCGAAGAAGCCCTGCACGATGCGCGTGGACGCGGTCGTCGGGGTCTTGTCGAACACCCCGCCCACCTTCGCGTAGTCCTTGTTGGCGATGCGCTCGGCGAGCGAGAAGGCGATCGCGTTGGCGTTGTCCGCCTTGATCCTGCCGCGCGCCCGGAACCATTCCGTGATGATTTCCACGGTGATGGAGACGATCACCACCGCGATATAGCCGAAGAAGGCGATCGCGGCGATGAGGGAGAGTGGATCCATTGGTGTCTTTCCCCCCGATAGTGTTCGTTTTTCTTCCGCTGTTGCTCGGATGTGGTTACGGACTCGTCGTACGTGGCCGTCGCGGTATCAGCGATGGCGCCGGAACCACCGGTTCAGTTCTGCTTGATCGATCTTTGTGTCCAGCCGGTTCCTCTTCCTGCGCGCGCGGAACGTCGCGACGGCCAACGGCACCGCGACGGCCAATCCGGCGGCCACGGCCGCCCATTTCCCCATCGATTCCTCCCGCACTGCCCCACTCCCGGCCGTGGCGCTACTCGAAGATGATGAGTTCCCGCCCGCCGAACATCCCCAGGAGTTCACCGTCCAGCTCCTTCGCCACCATGAACCTGCCGTACGGCTCCCCGGAGGGGCGCAGACAGGGATGGTTGTCCCGGTCGACGAACAGCTGGAGACAAGGGAATCCGTAGGAAAGTCCCTGCCGGGTGAGGAGGGCGCCGTGGTGCACCTGAGGCACGTCCGGGCGTTCCTCCACGAAATAGCGGACGACCTCGTCGAAGGTGAGCTTCTTCAGCTGCAGCGGTCGCGGCACTTGCGCGATTTTGATCGCGACATCGCCGAGGAGCTGCAGAACTCCGACGATGGCTTCCGCGGCCTCCGGCTGGACTTCCCGGTGCCATGGGCGGCGGCGTCCGTGCCGTGCGGCTGAACCTGGTGATTGTGGATCATCGGCCATGCGTGATCGCCCCCCGAAATCCCCCGAAGCCGGATATCCCGATGAGCGAGTGTAGCGGCGAAAGCCTTTTCTTGTACCGCCCTATTTCCGGGAATCACGGCGGCTCGTTGTGCGATTTCAGGAGTGACGCAGGTGACGCCCGGGTGACGTGCTGCGGGGGGTGCGGCCCGCACCGCGCGGGCTCACGCGAGCGGGCCCTGAGAGGTGTCGTCGTGCCCCTGGGGCACCACGGGCGGGTCGCCGTCCGCGGCGAGGGCCAGGACGTCCTCGACAGCGGGCGGCGGCGCGTCGCCCGCGGCCAGCGCGTGACCGAGGGTGGGGTGGGCGGGCAGCGGCCGGTCGAGACCCGTGACGTGCAGGATCCGCAGCAGCAGCGGGTCGGAGCCGACCAGCAGGAGCCTGCCCTCGCGCTCCCGCGCCCGCCGGTGGGCCCGGACGAGCAGGGAGAGGCCGACGCAGTCGATGAAGGTCACCGGGCGCAGGTCGACGACGACCCGGGCGAACGGGCGGCAGGTCACCCCGTCCAGATAGAGCCGGAGGTCGGTGTCGGCGTCCAGGTCGATCTCACCGCTGAGTTCGACGACGGTGTGCCCGGCCAGGACGCGGCTGTGCGCGGACCACCCCGTGTGGCGCGCCGTGGCGAGCGCCGGTCGGCGGCGGATGTCCCGTTGCCATGGCTCACTCATGGCGGCTGCTCACCTCGGCAGTCGTGTGCGGTCGTCGTGGTTGCCTGGGCCGTGCCGAGTTCGGCGGTTGCACGGTGGGACGGTACCCCCCGGTCAACAGCCCCGTCAGGGGAATGGCTGTCGCTCGATCGGGTGAGCGGGGGAGCGGGCGCGTGCCGGAGCGCACGCGGGCCCACACCGGGGGCACCCCACGCCGGGCCCGGCTCAGGACCGGCCCTCCGGCGCCTCGGCGAGGGCGAACTCCACGGTCTGGCGGGTGTCCAGGGCCAGGCCCTCGGCCAGCAGGCGGCCGAGCCGCGCGTCGCCCAGCTCTCCGCGGAGCCTGCGCCGCTGCTCCCGCTGGACGACGGTGGCCTCGGCGTCCCCGAACCGCGCGAGCCCCACCCGGCGCCACAGCCCGGCGGCGGCCCCGAGCAGCCGCGCGGCACGCTCGGGCCGCCCCCGGGCCGCCTCCACGCACACCAGGAGATCCACGGCCGCGGCGGTGCCGAGGCGGTCGTGGATGCGCCACTTGGCGGCCAGGGCGGCGCGGGCGCAGTCGGCCGCGGATTCGGTGTCCCCGAGGCCGAGCCGGGCCAGGCCCAGGTAGTAGTCGCCCCACGCGCGCATCCACAGCTCGCCGTGCTTGTCGCACTCGGCGCTGAGCCGCTCGGCGGCCCTGGCGGCGCGGGCCGGGGCGCCCTGCCCCGCGAGGAGGTACGCCTGCACGGCGTGGCTGGTCAGTTTGAAGAAGGTGGCACCGCCGCCGCCCGCGGGCCCCGGCCCCGGCGCGCCGTGCAGGACGGCCGAGCGGGCGGACTCGCCGCGCGCGGCCAGGGAGGCCCCGTTCAGCGGCAGGATCCGCGCCGCCGGGGGCAGGCCGCGCGCCGCGGCGAGACGCGCGTACCCGGCGGCGACCTCCTCGGCGGCGTCGAGGTCGTCCGGGGTCAGGGTGATGAGGCGGTGCGCCCAGGTGGCGAGGGTGCGCTCGGCGCTCGTGCCGCTGCCCCGGCCGAGGGCGCGCTCCAAGTACGCGCGGCCCTCCTCGGCGTGACCGGCGGCGAACCAGAAGAACCAGAGCGTGCCCGCCAGTTCGAGGGCGAGCGTGGGCTCGGGGTCCCGCAGACAGGTGTCGAGGGCGAGGCGGAGGTTGGCGTGCTCGGTGCTCATGTGGTCGGCCCAGGCGCGCTGGCCGGGGCCGAGCCACTCGGCCTCGGCGCGCCGGACGAGCCAGCGGTAGTAGTCGCGGTGGCGGCGGCGGACGTCATCGGCCTCGCCGAGTTCGGCCAGCCACCGGGCGCCGAACTCGCGGAGGGTGTCGAGCATCCGGAAGCACGGCCCGGTCCCGTCCGGCTCCTGCGTCACGATCGACTTCTCGGCGAGCCCCGCCAGATGTTCCAGGACGTGCTCGGCGCTCAACGGGCCGCCGTGGCAGACGAATTCGGCGGCCTCCAGGTCCCAGCCCCCGGCGAACACCGAGAGCCTGGCCCACAGCAGCCGCTCCAGCGGGGTGCACAGCTCGTGGCTCCAGCCGACGGCCGTCCGCAGGGCCTGATGGCGTGCGGGGCGTGCGGGCCCCGCCGCGGTGAGCAGCTCGAAGCGGGCGTCGAGGCCCGCGAGCAGCCGGTCCAGGGGGAGGTCGCGCAGGCGCGCGGCGGCCAGTTCCAGGGCGAGCGGAATGCCGTCCAGGCGCTCGCAGACGGCGTTGACCTGGAGGCGGTTGACGGCGGTGAGGGCGAAGGAGGGCGCCGCGGCGGCGGCCCGGGCCGCGAAGAGCGCCACCGCGTCCCCGCCCACCGCGCCCCCGCCCGACGTGGGGGCGGCGACCGGCAGGGGCCCGACCGCGAGGACGTGTTCGCCGTCCGCGGCGAGCGGCTGTCTGCTGGTCGCGAGGACGCGCAGCCGCGGCGCGCGGGCGAGCAGGGCGGTGGCCAGGCGCGCACAGGCGGGGAGGAGGTGCTCGCACGTGTCCAGGACCAACAGCACCGGCTTGTCGCCCAGGTGCCCGGCGACGGCCGCGAGCGCGGGGCGGGCCGGCTCGTCGGCGAGGCCCAGGGCCTGCGCGATCGCGACGGCGACGAGTGCGGGATCGGTGAGCGCGGACAGTTCGACCAGCCACACGCCGCCGGGGAAGCGCCCCCGAGCCGCGGCGGCGGCACGCACCGCGAGCCGGGACTTGCCCACGCCGCCCGGGCCCGTCAGGGTCACCAGGCGCTCGCGTCCCAACAGCTGGTCGATGCGGGCCAGTTCGGTCTTCCGGCCGACGAACGCGTTGGGCTCCACGGGCAGGTTGCCGAGGCGGTCGTTGCCGTTGCGCACTGAGGCGGACATGCCTTCCCCTTGTGAGGTGTGGATCACCATATCGGCTACGGCGGCCCTGTTTCCGGCGTAGCGTGTAACCGTCCCGACACACCGCGTAGTTGTGGTGAGGGCGAGGCGCGAGGGGGGTGGGTCGGATGGACATGGAACCGGTACTCAGAGCCGTCGGGCAGATGAGGTGCGGTGACCACCTCCTCCTCGGCTACGACACGGAGGAGGAGCGCGAGGTGATGCTCGCCGCCTTCCTCCTGGACGGCCTGGCCAGCGGACACCGCGGCCTCGTCCTCACCTCGGGGCCCGCGTCGCCCGAGGCGGCGCTCGGGTTCCTGCGCGGCCACGGGGTCGACGTGGAGCACGCGTTGGGCACGGGAGGGCTGCGGTTCGACCCCCGGTTCGGCACCCCGGAGTCGCTGTGGGACCTCGACGAGCGGGTGCGCCGCGAGGCGGAGGACGCCGTGGCCGACGGCTTCCTCGGGCTGCGCGTCGCCCTCGAAGTCGTACGCGGCCCCGGTGACGACGCGTTCAAGGAGCTCCAGGACGCCGAGCGCCTGCTCGACCCGGTCTTCCAGGCGCTGCCCGTGCTCGCGGTCTGTCAGTACGACCGACGTGTCTTCGAGGCCCACGAGTGGGCGCCCGTGGAGGGGCTGCACCACGGCCGGGCCGTGGCCGACCACGTCTGGAAGGACGAACTGCTCAGCATCACCCGTACGTTCGCCCCGCCAGGACTCGCGCTGTCCGGAGAGGTCGACGACACCAACGTCACCGCCGTGGCGCGGGCCCTGCACGGCGAGGCCGCGCGCACCGCGGGCCGGGCCGACGGCCACCGCACCCGGCTCAGCCTGCGCGACGTGTCGTTCATCGACGTGGGAGCCCTGCGCTTGCTGGTCCACACGGGCCTGCGCCTGCGCGCGGGGGGCGGCGGCCTCCTCCTCACCGGGGTCGCCCCGCACGTGCACCGGGTCATGCGGGTCACGGGCTGGGACGCGGTCCCCGGCCTGGAGGTCGACAGGGGGGATGAGGAGCGATGACGCGAACCGGCTTCGTCCATCAGGCGCTGTGCTACGGCGCGGACGAGGAATTCCTGGAGGGCACCCTCGGCTATGTGCGCGAGGGCCTGGAGGCGGGTGACGCGCTGCTCGCCGTCGTCGCGGGCGGCAACATCGACCTGCTGCGGGACGCGCTGGGCGGCGCGGCGCGCGAGGTGGAGTTCATCGACTGCCTGGACTGGTACCACTACCCCTCGCGCACCCTCGGCCAGTACCACGCGTACTGCACCGCCCGCGAGCAGGGCGGCGCCCGCCGAGTCCGGGTGATCGGCGAACCCGTCTGGACGGGGCGCACCACCCTGGAGGTCCAGGAGTGGATGCGCTACGAGTCGCTCCTGAACGTCGCGTTCGCCGAATCCGGCCACTGGATCCTGTGTCCGTACGACACCCGGGCCCTGCCGGAAGCGGTCATCACGACCGCCCGCCGCACCCACCCCGAGCTCGCCGTCGGCGACGACGCGCTGCTGCGCAACGACCGGTACGCCGCTCCGGCCGACTTCTACGCCGAGTGCGACGAGGCCGAACGCGAGTCGGCCGCCCCGGCCTTCCGTGCGGCCGCAGAGATTCCCTTCGAGCGGGGGCGGACGACCGTGGCCCGCGCGGCCGCCGCCGAGTTCGCGCGCGGCCGGGCGCTCGCCGAGGGCCGCGTCCAGGACCTGGTCGTCGCCGTGCACGAGACCGTGGTCAACGCCATCCGCTTCGGCGGCGGGCACGGGGTGCTGCGGCTGTGGAGCGAGCCCGAGTACCTGGTCTGCGAGATCGCCGACGGCGGCCGCGGCCACCTGCCGAGCGTGCCCGCCTTCCCCGGCCATCTGCCACCGGCCCCGCGCGCGGCGAGCGGACACGGCCTGTGGGTCGTGCGGCAGTTGAGCGACCTGATGACCGAGCGGCTCGGCCCGGACGGCTCGCTCGTGCGCCTCTACTTCCGTCGGTGAACCGGGGTCCGTGCCCCCTCCGCGCGGCGCCGCGCGGAGGGGAGGGGTGGCTCAGACTCCGGCCACGCTCTGGATCCAGGAGCGGTACGCCGTCACGTTCGTGTACGCGGTGGTGGTCTGCCGGTCACTGGTGGAGGCCACGCCGACCTGGAGGCCGTTGGCCATCATGGGGCCGCCCGAGTCGCCGCCCGCGGTGATGCCGTTGCCCCGGCGGGCGCAGATGGCCTGGCCCTGGTAGGCGTCGCGGCAGCCACCGGTGACGGTGACGTTGGCGACCTTCAGGAGCCGGGACTGACAGTTGATCTCCTGGCCGCACTGGGAGGTCGCGCCCCACCCGTAGACCTGCACGGACTGGCCCACGGTCACCGAACCGGGCTGGCCGAGCGGCGAGTACGTTCCCGCGACGGAGCGGTCGAGCTTGACCAGGGACAGGTCGGCCGACGGGTTGCTGGTGACGCTGACGCCGTTGGCCTGGGTGCCGCCCGTGGTCTGGTCGAGGCTGCCGATGCGGAAGGAGAGGCCGCCGCCGCTGACGCAGTGCTTGGCGGTGAGGATCCAGGTCGGGGCGATGATCGTGGCGGTGCAGGTCTGCCGCCCGTTGGAGAAGAGCCGGGCCGCCCAGGGGGCGTTGCTGGCGTAGCCGCCGCCGATGATCGGCTGGGCCGCGGTGGTGGAGGGGGCGGCGGGCGCGCGCTCGGCCGCCGAGGCCTGGGCGGCGGCGGTGGGGGCGAGCCCCAGGACGGTCAGGGCGACGGCCGCGACCGCGGGGAGAAGTCTGGATATTCGCACGTTCAACTCCATTGTGTGGGGGTGGAGCGTCCTTCACGAGGACGGAGCCGCATAGGTATGCGGCCAGGGGTACACGCGCGAGGCGGGTAATCCTGTCGCGTGCATGCCAGTAAAGGCCTTTGAAAATCTGGCAGATGGGCCAGCGTCATCGCAAGAGGCGGGTCATGGCTACTCGCGTAGACTTGCGTACACATGCATAGTCAAGCGAAAACATATGGTCTGGACTATTGCGTGGCGAAAGGTCGCTCCTGCGTGGCGAAAGGTCGCTCCTGGTAGGGCGGGTGGAACGCTCCTGCCCTCCGGTGTGACCTCTCCCTCGCGCCCGAGGGGGCATGGGCCGGAGGTCCCGGGGGATTCGGCCACCATGGGCTTTGATGGGGTAGTGCGAAACGGGACAGGCCGGGCGCGGCGGCTCGCCCGCGGCCGGGTGGTGGAGGTCGCGGCGCGGGCCGGCTTCGTGGCGCGCGGCGCGATCTACGTACTCGTCGGCGTGGTGGCGTTGCGCATCGCGCTCTCCGACGACGACGGGAAGCAGGCCGACCGCGGCGGCGCGCTGACCGAGCTCGCCCAGAAGCCCTTCGGGGAGGCCCTGTTGTGGCTCCTCGGTCTCGGGCTCGTGGGGATGGCGCTGTGGCGGCTGTCCGAGGCGCTGTTCGGGCAGGCCGGTCCCGAGGGGCGCAAGCCGGGCAAACGCCTCCTGTCAGCGGCCCGGTTCGTCTTCTACGGCGTGGTCAGCTATCTGGTCCTGGCCTACGTCACGGGGGACAAGGGCAGCGGCAGCGGCTCCTCCGACCGCCAGGCCGACGACTTCACGGCGACCGTCCTGGACTGGCGGGGCGGGCAGTGGATCGTGGGCGCGGCGGGGCTCGGCGTCGTGGCGGCCGGGCTGTGGATGATCGGCAGGGCCGTGCTGCGCAAGTACCGCCGACGGCTGCGGATGGGGGAGATGTCCGCCCCCGTGCGCCGGGGCGTGGACGTGCTCGGGGTGGTCGGCGGCTGCGGCCGCGGGTGCGCCTTCGCGGCGGCCGGTGTGTTCCTCGTCGTGGCCGCCGTGCGGCACGAGCCGGGCGAGGCCAAGGGGATGGACGACACCCTGCGCTCCTTCAGCCACACCGCGGGCGGGCCGTGGCTGCTCGTCGCCCTGGCCGTGGCGCTGATGGCGTTCGGTGTCTTCTCGTGGGCCAGCGCGCGCTGGCGGAAGGTGTGAGCGGGTCGCTTCCCGGGGCCCGGCCGGTGGCCCTGCGGCAGGGGCACGGCGTGGCGGCGGGGGCGCGTCCCCCGGCCGCCGCGTGCACGGACGGGCCGCCGCACTACTGCCCGAGGTCGAAGTCGAACCAGAGCCGGTGCGTGCCGTCCTCGTCCACCGCGATGCCCCCGGTCCCGGTGATCCCCGCGAGGTCGCCCGTTCCGCTGCCCGGGACGATCACGAAGAACTCGCCCTGCTTGCGGCTGTCCACGGTGGTCCCCGAGTGCGCGAAGTTGAAGGTGCCGCTCCGCGTGTGGAGCGCCCCTTCGAAGGACTCCATCGCGACATAGGTGCCGGTGCCGGTGGACTGGTCGGCGGCGGCGGTGAACAGGGTCGTGGAGTGCCCGACGACCTCGCCCTCGTACTGCTTGGCCATCGTGGCCACCGCCACGGGCACCGCGGTCTCGATCCCCGGGCTCGGCGCGGCGACCGGGGTGAAGTCGGCAACTTTGAACGTTCCAGAAGCTCGCATACCGGATCGTAGTCCCCGCCACCCGTACGGCCACCAGATGACAAAGCCTGATCTACCGGACGGACGGCCCCGCACCGCCGCCCCGGAGAATCTCCGGATGCGTACGTGTGCTCGACCCGCGGGCAGGGAAGGAACGCGGCCATGGAGATCCCGGGCCCCGAGGCCCGCCCGGACGGCGGCGTGGGTGCTGTCACGGCGGCGGGCGGACTGCACACCTACCAACTGCGGCTGCACGCCGCATACGGACCCGTCGTGCGGTTCCAGCTCCCGGGCGCGGAGGACGCCGTGTCGGTCGCCGACCCCGTGCTCCTGGAAGCCACGGCCCACATCGACAAACGCCCCGAGCGGCTCTTCGAGTTCCTGGCCCCGCTCTGTGAGGCGGACAACCTCCAGGTCCTCGCGGCCGACCAGCACACCCCGTGGCGGCGGCTGCTCCTCTCCGTCTTCGCCGGACGCCCCTCCCACGAGCGGCACTTCGCGCGGTTCACCGCACTCGCGACGGACCTCGCGGACCGCTGGGCCGCGCGCGCCGGGGGCGAGCCCGTCGAACTGCAGAAGGACCTCACCGCGCTGACGCTCCGGATGATCTGCGCGTACTCCCTGGGCGGCGACACCGAAGACCCCGAGAAGGTCACCGAGGCGTTCGAGACGGTACTCACCGAGTACCTGGGACGGCTCTACCAGGCACCGGTCCCGGGTACGCAGGACGAGCGGGCCCGGCGCGCCGAGGCGGCCCTCGCGTATCTGCGGGCCACGGTCGACCAGGTCATCGCGGCACACCACCGCTCCGGCGGCCGCGCGGACCGGAGCGATCTGATCGGCGCGCTCGTCGAGGCGGGCCAGAGCCCCGCGCGGATCCGCGACACCGTCATGGTGACGCTCCTCGCCGCCCACCACACCACCGGCGTGGCCGTCTCCTGGACCCTGCACCTGCTGGGCCGGCACCCCGAGGTCGCGGCCCGCGTCACCGAAGAGGTGGACCGCGTGCTCGGGGACCGCAGTGCGCCCACGTACGCGGATCTGCGGCGGCTGACGTATCTGGACATGACCCTGAAGGAAGCGATGCGGCTCTACCCGCCCGGCCCGTACGGCGCGCGGGAGACGACCGAGCCCCTCACGCTGGGGGAGTACGAGATTCCCGCGGGGACGACCATCTTCTACCCCTTCTGGGCCGTCCATCTGAACCCCGACCACTGGCCCGAGCCCGAGCGGTTCCTCCCGGAGCGGTTCACCCCGGAAGAGACGGCCAAGCGGCCGAGGTTCGCCTACATCCCCTTCGGCCTCGGCCCCCGCGGCTGCGAGGGCGCGGCCCTGGCCACCGTCGAGGCGCAGCTCGTCCTGGCCGTCCTCCTCAAGCGCCTCACCTTCCGGCCGGTGCCGGGCCACCAGGTCACGCCGATCGAACGGTTCGTGCTGTGGGCGGCCGACGGCATCCCGATGCGGGTGGGTGTGCGGTGACGCGGGTGAACAGCGGTTAGGGCGCGAGGAGTTCAGTCCCCAAACGGCTGTCGCCCCCGCCCGCGGGCCCCGCAGTCCTCACACGGCCGCAGTCCTCTCACACGCCCGGAGTCCACGATGCGCTCTCCCTCTCGTGTCCTGCCCGCGCTCGCCCTCGCTCTCGGCCTCGCCGCGGGCACGACGTCCCCGTCGGGGGCGAGCGACGCGGCGCCGCGGCACCCCACCGCCACCGCGTCCACCGCCCGGTCGCCGGTCGCGTACGAGAACGTCCTCGACCTCGAAGGCGTCCCCAAGGCCGCTTCGCCGGGGGAGTTCAACCCCGTCAACGTGTTCGCCGACCGGGGCGCCTGGCACGCGTACGCCCTGCCCGAGGCGGACGACCCGACGACGTACGGGGGCTTCACCGGGCCGCTCTACATCGCCCAGGAGTACCCCTGGTGGCTGAGCAGATCCTTCAGCAGGCTCCGATTGAAGGAAGCGGAGAGAACGCTCGATCTGGCCGGTGGAGGCGCACCGCGCTTCACGTCGCTGCCGGGGCTGCTGCGCCAGGGCTACCGCCTCGACGGCCTCGACCTCACCCTGGAGCTGCGGTTCGCCACCGACCGCACCGCACTCGTCCGCGCCCGTGTCCACAACAGCGGCCGTACCACGCGCACGCTCGCCGCCGACTGGTCCGGCGGCCTGCTGCGCCCCGAGAAGGGGCCGCAGCGGGACGCGCCCGCGCTGACCGCCACGGCGCGTGGCGTCGCCGTCGACTTCGCGCGCGTACGCGAGAAGTGGGACTACCTCACCGACGGCACCGAGCGCTTCCAGATCACCCACCGCGAGCCCGTCCGCACCACGCTCGACCACGACACCTACCGCACCGAGCTGGCCGCTCCGCTGCGCCTCGCGCCCGGCGCGGCCCGCACCCTGGACTGGGCGGAGAGCTACACCTTCACCGCGCCCGAACAGGCCCGCGAGGGCGCCGCCGTGCGCCGGGCCCTGTCCCGCCCGGCCGCCGTCGCGGCGGCCGGGGACGCGCGCTGGCGCCGCTACGTCGCCGCCGTCACCGACTCCGTCCCGGCCGCGCGCCGCCGCCTCGCCGTGAAGGCGCTCCAGACCCTGGCCACCAACTGGCGTTCGGCGGCGGGGCGGATCCGGCACGACGCCATCAGCCCCTCGCTGTCGTACAAGTGGTTCGCGGGCGGAATCTGGGCCTGGGACACCTGGAAGCAGGCCGTCGGCACCGCCCGGTTCGACCCCCGGCTCGCCGAGTCGCAGCTCCGCGCCATGTTCGACCACCAGATACGCCCCGGCTCGGCGAGCAGGCCGCAGGACGCCGGGATGATCCCGGACGCGGTCTTCTACAACGACCCCTCCGACGGCGGCGGCAACTGGAACGAGCGCAACAGCAAGCCCCCGCTGGCCGCGTGGGCGGTGCGGGAGGTCTACGAGCGCGGCGGCGACCGGGGTTTCCTGCGCGAGATGTACCCGAAGCTGGCCGCGTACCAGGCGTGGTGGTACCGCAACCGCGACCACGACGGCGACGGGCTCGCCGAGTACGGGGCGACCGTCGACCCCGCCAACGACAGCGCGGAGGAGCGCAGGCTCGCCGCCGCCTGGGAGAGCGGCATGGACAACGCGCCGCGCTTCGACGCCGCCCTCGGCACCTCCGTCGTCGCCAACCAGAACGCCTCGGGCCGCGTGACCGGCTACTCCCTCACCCAGGAGTCCGTCGACCTCAACGCCTACCTCGCCGCCGACCAGACCCATCTGGCGGCCATCGCGCGGGAGGTGGGGGACAAGGCGGGGGAGCGGCACTGGCGCGCCCGCGCGCGGGCCACGCACCAGGCGGTGCGCGAGCGGATGTACGACCCGACGAGCGGCTGGTTCTACGACACGGACCTGGCCGACGGCTCCCGGCTCACCGGGCGCGGGCGGGGCATCGAGGGGGCGATCCCGCTGTGGACCGGCACGGCGACACCCGCGCAGGCAGCGGCCGTCCGCGACAAGCTCACCGACCCGGGCGAGTTCGCCACGCCCGTGCCCTTTCCGACGGTGGCCCGCAGCTCTCCCTACTTCGCCCCGCAGCGCTACTGGCGCGGCCCTGTCTGGCTGGACCAGGCGTACTTCGCCGAGGCCGGACTGCGCCGGTACGGCCACACCGCCGAGGCCCGGGCGCTGACCGACCGCCTGCTCACCCACGCCACGGGCCTCACCGGCCGGGGCCCGGTGATGGAGAACTACGACCCCCTGACCGGCGCACCGCTCAACTCACCCAACTTCAGCTGGTCGGCGGCGGCACTGCTGCCGATGCTGAGCGGGAGGTGAGGGCGCGCCGCTGGTCCTGATGCACGGGGGCCTGGTCGACAGCCGGTTCTACGAGCCGAACCTCGGCCCCCTGGCCGGGCACTTCCACGTCTACACCCCCGAGCGCCGGGGCCACGGGCACATCCCGGACGTGCCCGGACCGATCACCTACGAGCTGATGGCCGACGACACGATCCCCTTCCTGGAGGCCGTCGTGGGCGAACCCGCGGACCTGGTCGGGCACAGCGACGGGGCGTTCGTGGCCATGCTGGTGGCGATGCGGCACGTGGTGGAGATGTACGAGGCGCTGCCCCGTGCCGAACTCGCCGTCGTACCCGGCACCTCGCACTTCCTCACCCAGGAGAAGCCCGCCCTGGTCAACGCGCTCGTCCTGGACTTCCTCGGGAAGGAACCGGTCCGGACGGTGGCGGCCATCCGGCGGGCACAGGAACCTCAGGCCGGTTGACGGACGAGGCCGACGGCTCGGCCGCCGTCGAGCACACGGGCCTTGCCCGGTGTCGGCGCCCCCTTGCGTCTCTCCGCGGCCGCCATCAGGGACCCTGTGGTGAACCAGAAACACAGGAGCACCTACGTGAAGTCCCCGAAGCCCACCTTGCGCGTCCGCGTCCTCGCCCCGTCCCTCGCAGCGGTCCTCGCCGCTCTCCCGCTCGCGGGCTGCTCCACGGAGGGCGGTCACGGGTCTGAGGGGGAGAGGGCGGACGCCGCCACCCGGCCCGAGCTCCAGCGCTTCTACGGGCAGCGGCTGAAGTGGCGGGACTGCGGTGACGTCGAGTGCGCCCGGCTCACCGTGCCCAGGGACTACGCGCACCCGGGCGACGGGAAGACCTTCGTCCTGCCCGTGGCCCGGGCCGCGACCGCCGACGAGGGGCGGCGCATCGGCACCCTCGTCTACAACCCGGGCGGCCCTGGTGAGTCGGGGGTGGCCGATCTCAAGGAGGGCGGGGCCGAGTCCTTCGGAGCCGAGGCGCGGGCCCGCTTCGACATCGTCTCCTTCGACCCGCGCGGCGTCGCGGGCAGCCGCCCCGCGCTCGACTGCCCGGAGGACGAGGAGGACACCGCCGAGGACGACGGGGCCGGGGCGCAGCCTCCGGTTCCCCGCACCGCCGCCGCGCGCGCCCAGGCGCTGGCCGACGCCCGCGCCGAGGCCACCGCGTGCCGCAGGGGCAGCCGCGGCCTCCTCCAGCACGTCGGCACCCGGGACGTGGCCCGCGACCTGGACGTGCTGCGCGCGGCTCTCGGCGAGCGGAAGCTGACCTACGTCGGCTGGTCGTACGGCACGCACCTGGGCAGCCGGTACGCCGAGCAGTTCCCCCGCCGGGTGCGCGCCATGGTCCTGGACGGCGCGGTGGACCCCTCCCTCGGCTGGGCGCAGCGCGCCCTGAGCGAGGGGACCGGCTTCCGCAGGGCCGTCGACGACTACGCGACGCGGTGCGCGGACGTCGTCGGCACGGGCTGTCCCGGTGCGAGCCCGAAGGAGATCCGCCGCCTGATCCACGGTCTGTACGCGCGTGCCGAGCACGATCCGCTGCCCGTCGAGGGCGAGGAGGAGGGCCTCGGCGCGACAGAGGTCGTCGACGCCGTCTCGATGGCGATGTACACGCCCGAGGAGCAGTGGAAGCCGCTCTCCGCGGCCCTGCGCGCCGCGGCCCGCGGCGACGGCACGAAACTGGCGGAGCTCTCGGAGGCCGAGATGGACGAGGAGGCCGAGACGGACGAGGAGGCCGATGGGTCCGGCGCGCCGGAGCCCGCGCCCCGCTCCCGGTCGGCGGGCACAGCCGTGGACGACTCCGACGGCCCCGGCGACGCCTCCCTCGACAACAGCGACGCCGCCATCCTCGCCGTCTCCTGCGCCGACACCGCCTACCCCCGCACCGCCGAGCCGTACTGGGACGCCCTGGACCGCGCCGAGAAGAAGGCGGGCCTGTACGGCGTGTCGAGCGTGCTGAGCGTACTGGCGTGCAAGGACCTGCCCACGGGCACACCGAAGCCGCGCCGGGTGGCGGCCGAGGGGGTGGCGCCGGTCCTCGTGGTCGGCACCACCGGCGACCCGGCCACCCCGTACGAGGAGGCCGAGAGCCTGGCGGAACAGTTCCCCGGCGGGATGCTCCTGACGTACGAGGCACCGGGGCACACCGCCTACGGCCGGGGCGACGCGTGCGTCACGAAGCGCGTGGACGGCTACCTGGTCGGCCTGCGCGCGGTTCCTGACGGCACCACCTGCTGAGGGCACGCCCCGCTCAGGCCGGGGGAATGACCGCGACCGGGCAGCCCGCGTGGTGAAGCGCGGCATGGGCCACGGAGCCGATGCGCGTGCCGATGGGGGAGCGGCGCGTCTTGCGGCCGACCACGAGGAGGCTCGCGTCGGGGGTGGCCGCGAGGAGGACCTGGCCCGCGCTGCCGATCTCGACGTGTTCGACCACGGGCACGTCGGGGAACCGCTCGCGCCACGGGGCGAGCGCACGCGTCAGGGCCTGCTGTTCGAGCGGTTCGAGGCCGCCGGCCTCGTCCGCGACCTGCAGCACGCCGGTGTTGTAGGAGTACAGCGGCGGCAGGGTCCACGCCCGCACCGCACGGACGGCCGCGCCGCGGGCGGCCGCGGCCTCGAAGGCGAACCGGAGCACGGCCTCACTGTCCTCCGGTTCCCCGTGCTGTCCCACCACGACGTCGCCCGCCGCGTCGGCCCGCGCCGACGCGTCCGTCCCCGTACCGGCTCGTACGGACACCACCGGGCCGGGTGCGTCGGCGATGACCTGTTGCCCGTAGGACCCGAGCAGGAAGCCGACGAGGGCCCCGTGTCCGCGCGAGCCGAGGACCAGCATCTCGGAGCGCTCGGCCTCCTTGAGCAGGGTGTCGACGGGGGTGGCCTGGACGACTTCGGAGGCGATCGTGAGGTCCGGGTGGCGGCCGGACACGCGCGCCACGGCCTCCCGCACGAAGGCGTCGGCGGCCGCGACCTGCTCGTCCCCGTTCCGGGCGAGGGTCACGTCGGTCGACTGCGGGAGCCAGGCGTGCACGATCCGCAGCGGCGCGCCGCGCAGCGCGGCTTCGACGGCCGCCCAGTCGGCTGCGGCGAGGCTCTCGGCGGATCCGTCCACTCCGACGGCGATGGCGCGGGTCATGGGGCCTCCGTACGTTCTCGGGACGGGGGGTGCGGCACCTGGGCCGCTCCTGTCCCTCGTGGGTCGTGTTCTCGTGGTGGTCTGTCCTTGTCCTTTCTCCTTCTCCCTGCCGCCGTCGGCAATCGGAATCCGCCCGTACGGATCTGTGTGGGATGGGTCAAACCGTGACAGGAGCGGGGCCCGCCACCGGTTTCCGGCAGCGGGCCCCGCTCGGGTCTCAGGCCGCCGGCCTCGGGCGCGGCGTGACGTTGGTGACCGGCAGGCTCTCGCTCGCACCCGTGATGTAGTAGTCCTTGGGCGTGGAGAAGATCACGAAGTCGCGGTCGTAGCCCCGGATCTTGGCGCGGACGGTGAAGTTGCCCCGCGCGTCGGTGGTGGTCTTCGCGTCGTACGAGGACTCGTAGTAGGTCCGGAGCAGGACGCGGGTGCCCGCGACCGGGCCGTGCCCGGCGGGCCAGGTGACCTTGCCGGTGACGACGAGGGTGTCACCGGCGCGCACCTTCTTCTTGTTCACCTTGTAGGTGAGGGAACTGTCGACCGACCGGACGCCGACCGTGGTCTCGGCGAAGTAGAAGTGGCCGTCCGAGGGGTCACCCGGGTCGTACGAGGCCTGGAACTCGACCTCGTGGCGGGGGAACAGGTGGATGCTGTCCCGGTCCAGCCAGCGGTCCGCCGGGACGCCGGAGACCGTGAACTTCCCCTCGGCGTCGGTGTGGAGGGTGCCCAGCGGCAGGGTCTCCCGCTCGATCGGGTCGATGGGGTCGCCCCACGGGTTCCACGTGTTGTACAGGACGGTCTTGTGGAGCTTGACCGGCGCGCCCGCGACCGGCGTGCCGTCGGCGCGGGTCACGGTGCCACTGAGCTTGACCTTCCGGTGGGTGAAGTCGGTTCTGGAGACGTCGGAGGAAAGGGTGACGACGAAGGCGTCGTCCGGCGCGCGGCGCGGCGCCCGGTCGGCGTCCGCCGCCTGGGCGGACGGCACGCCGAGGGCGAGGGTGGCCAGCGCGAGCGCGGCGGTGGCGGCGAGGCGGGCCACCGGGAAACGTGAACGCGAATGCACGTGAACTCCGTGGGTTCGGTGGGTGCGGGATCGGCGGCGCCGGGGGACCGGCGCACCGGCACGGAGTTCGACACGGGGGACGGCGGCTGTGGTTGTAGGCCGTCCGGAGAGTGCATGAGCCGTATGCGGTGTGTTCGACGGGAGGTCGCCTGCCCGTCTCTTGGGAGGGCCGGAAGCTGGGGGCCCTGCGAAGAGGGCTCTCTCTCATGGGACCGGCCGGGCCCGCGGGGGCCCGGCCGGTGACGCGCTAAGAGGAATCAGCGGCCCGCTACGGGGCCGCTAGTGGTTGGTGCCGGAGGCCCAGATGGCCTGGCTGCCGTCGTAGATGACGACGTTGCCGTCGTCCTGGATGACGAGGCGGGAGCCGGGGTGCCCCGCGGTGTGGGACGCCCAGACGGCGCGGCCGCTGCGGGTGTAGACGACGAGGTTGCCGTCCTCCTGGAAGCGCGTGGTCCAGCCCTGGCCGACGGTCCGGCTCGCCCATCTGGGCCGGTTGAACTCGTCGTAGATGACGAGGTTGCCGTCGGACTGCTGGATGAGGCGGGCCGTGTTGGAGCTCACGGACTCGTTGTGGTTGAGGGTGAACGGCGCGTACCGCACCTGGTCCGCGAGGGGGCCGGGCTGCGTCGATGTGGAGGAGGGGGCGGGGGCGTGGTGTGCGGGGGCGGCGTTCGCCTGGCCGACGAGGGTGAGGGAGGCGAGAGCGGCGGTTGCGAGCAGCGTCGCGGTTTTCTTCCCCACGAGAAGAACTCCTTGGAGTCAGGTAGTTCAGCCACCGGCGCCCTGTTGGGCGCCGCACCGGGACTCTGGCACCGACCTCGTGGCGGAAGGATCGGCTCCGCGTGGGGATGGCGGTTTGACGCCCTTCAATGACCGGAAAATGTGAACGACCTGTGCCCAAGATGGGTGGGCCTCGTGAGTCCACCTCGGGTGGAGCGCGCGGAGCCGAGTCAGCTGGAGCGCGTCGAGCCGATTCGGCCGGACCGTGCCGAGCGAGTCAGCCGGACCGCGCCAGGTCGAGCGCCCGGTCGCGGTCCCGGGCCTCAAGGGCGTCGACCAGGGCCGCGTGGTGCTCGTACCGCTCCTGGAGGTGCTCGACCGCGTCGGGTTCGGCGACCGGCAGCAGCGTCGCGTACAGCGAGCGCAGCAGCGAGTTGGGGCTGACGGCGGCGAGCCGCGTGCGCAGCCGGTGGTCGACGTCGGCGAACGCGACCGGGTCGGCCTGACGCGCGGCCTCGGCCAGCTCCGTCAACTCCTGTCGAAGCGCGGCCACATCGGCCGGTGAGCCGTGCCAGAGGGCGTCCTCGACCAGGAGCGGGACCAGGGCGTCCCGGATCCGCCGGGCCTCATCGGCGCGTGTCCCGTCCGGCTCCTTGGCGTCCAGGGCCAGCACGGAGTTGCCCAGCCGCCGCATGGCGGACTGTTCGGCGGCGAAGAGGCCGCCGCCCGGGCCGGGGCGGACGGTGACGAGCCCGCGCGACTGGAGCAGCCGCAGGGTCTCGTTGAACGTACCGACCGACACCCCGCAGGTGGCACGCAGCTCCTCCTTGGTGCCCAGGCGCTCGCCCGGCTCCGCGTCCGCGACCATGGCCGCGATGCGCCGGGCGGCGACCTCGGCGCGGGAGGCCGCGGGGCGCTCCCACTCGCCGCGCCGCAGGGCGGGCGGCTCCATGCCCCCTCGGGTGTCGTCCGTGGCTCCCACAGGTCCTCCCCATCCTCGCGGCGATCCGCGCGGCGATCCTCAGAATGATCTGAGTGAATTGATTATGACCAATAGCATCGCACCCCTTGACGTACTTTCAAAGCCTCCTCCATGATCATCGTAATCATCATGATGGATTGGAGGGGATGTCGTGATGACCGAACAGGACTTCCGGGACCTGATGGCCGGGGTCTGCGCCCCGGTGACCGTCGTGACCGCCGCCGAGGGCGGCGCGCCGCACGGGTCGACCGTCAGCGCCTTCGCTTCGCTGTCGCTGCGCCCGCCGATGGTGTCGGTGGCGCTCGACCACGGGTCGGGGCTGCTCGCCCGCATCCTGACGACCGGTCGGTTCGGGGTGAACGTGCTGGGCGCGGAGCAGGAGGAGCTCGCCCTGCGTTTCGCCGGCCGGTCCGCCGGCCGCTTCGACCGGATCCGCTGGGAGTACGACCACGGACTGCCCCGGCTTCCGGACGCGCCGGGCTGGCTCGTGTGCGAGCTGACGTCGGCCGTCGAGGGCGGTGACCACCGCCTGCTGCTCGGCACGGTCGTCCACGCCCGCACGGCCACGGCCGCGCCCCCGCTGGTCTACGGCCACCGGACCTTCGGCACGCACTCCGCCTTCACCCCGGTCGCGTGATTCCCGCCCTTCCCTTACGCGTTCAAGCCATGGAGACAGACATGACCACCACCGGCACCGCCGCTTCGACCGACGCCGAGTTCGTCAGCCGGGCCACCGCGCTGCAGCCCCTGCTGCGCGAGCACGCCCCCAGGATCGACGCGGACCGCAAGCTGACCGACGAGGTGATCGACGCGCTGGCGGACGCCGGGCTGTTCAAACTCACCGTGCCCCGGCGCTTCGGCGGACACGAGGCCGACATGCGCACCCTGGTCGACGTGTCGGCCGAACTCGCGGAGGCGGACGGCTCCACGTCCTGGGTGGTGGCCGTGGTCAACACCTGCAACTGGCTGGCCGCCGCGCTCTTCCCCCTCCAGGCCCAGGAGGAGGTCTTCGGCGCCGACCCCGACGCGCGGGTCACCGGCGTCTTCAGCCCCACCGCCACCAGCCGGAAGGTCGAGGGCGGCTGGCGGACGACCGGCCGCTGGTACTACAACTCCGGCGCCTGGCACTCCAGCTGGGCCGTCCTCGGCATCCCGCTGACGGACGAGGCCGGCGAGGTGGTCGACCAGGCGATGGCCCTGGTGCCGCGCACCGACCTGGAGATGCAGGACGTCTGGCACGTCGCCGGGATGCGCGGCACCGGCAGCAACTGCCTGATGGCCGAGGACGTCTTCGTGCCCGAGCACCGCGTCGTCTCCGTGCCGCGCGCCCTCGCCGGCGAGGTGCCGGCCACGCACGGGGAGACGGGCCTGTTCCGCTCCCCGCTGTCGCCGCTGCTCGCCCTCGGCCTGGCCGGGCCCCAAGTGGGCCTGGGGCGCGCGGCGTTGAAGCTGGTCTCCGAGAAGGCCGCGAGCAAGCCCATCTCGTACACGTACTACGAGTCGCAGGTGGATTCGGTGGGCGTGCAGCTCCAGATCGCCGAGGCCGCGATGAAGATCGACACCGCCCAGCTGCACGTGCACCGCGCCGCCGCGGACATCGACGGGGCCGCGGCCCGCGGCGGCGAGCTCGACGTCCTGACGCGGGCCCGCGTCCGCGCGGACAGCGGACACGCCATCAAGAACGTCCTGGAGTCCATCAACACCCTGCTCGACGTGCACGGCGGCGGCGCCTTCGCCGACTCCAACCCGCTCCAGCGGATCTGGCGGGACGCGAGCACCGCCGGACGGCACGCGGTCTCCACGCCCGCGGTGGGCATGGAGATCTACGGCAAGCTGCTCCTCGGCGTGGAGGAGCGGATCACGCCCTTCGTCTGATCACGCCCTCGTGTGGTCATGCCCTTGGCGTGGTCACGTCCTCGTGTGGTCATGCCCTTCGTGTGATCCGGCGCGGGCCCGGGGCGGCGACGGCCGCCCCGGGCCCGGTGCCGTCCCGCCGGAGCGCGGGCGCGTCACCCGCCCGGACCCGCCCCGCGGAAATGGCATCGCTGCCCGGCCCCGGCCGTGGAATCATCGGTGGCTTCGTGCTCGGATTCCTGCGAACGGTGGTGTGCTGGATGTCTGCCGACTGGCAGTGGGACGACACCCTGTTCTCCGGGACGGCCGCGTACTACGGGCGCGGACGGCTCCCGTACGCCCCCGGGCTCGCGGACGCGCTCACCGGGGCGCTGGACCTCGACGGCCGGGGGCGTCTGCTCGATGTGGGCTGCGGCCCGGGCACCGTCGCGCTGCGGCTCGCGGACGCGTTCGCCGAGGTCGTCGGGCTCGACCCCGACGCCGGGATGATCGCCGAGGCCCGGCGCGAGGCGGCCGGGCAAGGGGTGGCTGAAAAGGCCTCCTGGGTGCGGGCCCGGGCCGAAGAGCTGCCCGCCGGTCTCGGCACCTTCACCGTGGTGACCTTCGCCCAGTCCTTCCACTGGATGGACCGCGACCTGGTGGCGCGGACGGTACGGGGCATGCTCCGCCCGGGCGGAGCCCTCGTACACCTCTCGGACCTGAAGGCGGAGGACCGGTCCGTGGCGGGCCTGCCGCACCCGCCGGTGCCGTACGCCGCGATGGACGAGCTGGTCAGGCGCTATCTGGGACCGGTCAGGCGGGCGGGCCGCGGCGTGCTGCCGCAGGGAACGCCGGGAGGCGAGGCCGCGGTGTTCGCCCGGGCGGGCTTCTCCGGACCCGAGCGCCTCGTCGTCCCCGGCGGGCAGGCCCTTGAGCGCACGGCCGACGACGTCGTCGCCGGAGTGTTCTCGATGTCGTTCTCGGCCCCGCACCTGTTCGGGCCGCGCCGGGGCGACTTCGCGTCGGACCTGCGCGCGCTGCTGCGGAAGGCCGCCCCGGCGGGCCGCTTCGCCGAGCGTCAGCCGAGCACCGAAATCTTCCTCTGGCGCACCGCACCCACCGGGCGATAACACCCGTCTCGCCCCTCTTCGGCGGCACACCACTCTCTCCTGGCGCGGCCCTTCCGGCCGATCAGCCCTTTATCAAGCCGTTCGGCTCTCTCCAGTTGATTGGCCCCTTTTGGCCCACCGTCCCCACTCGTGCGCATTCCCTGTCGGATGGGTGAAGGAAAGGTGAATAGCGCCCCGCGCGCCCCAAAGGATCAAGCCAAAGTGTCCGCCCCGGACGGCTTTTGAGCCAGTGGCGCATTGCTCACCTTTGACTTCGACTTGGTGTTGCTTTTACTTTCGATTGCAGCGGTGAACGGGCAGCAGCCCCGCCGCACATCCCCCCTTCCCCTGGAGGTACGACGTGGAAAAGCTCATCGCGAAGATGGCCAAGGACGATGTCTGGAACCAGTGGACGGCCCTGAACTCGCCGAAGGCGTCCGGAAAGGAAGGCTGCATCAGCGCGGACAAGTCCGGCTGCATCAGCGTCTCGGCGAAGTCCGGCTGTATTTCCTGAACATCCGTTAGTTGCCCCTGCTACTCCAGGGTGCTCCGACAGGCCCGGCACGCCCCACGGCGTGCCGGGCCGCCCCCCCCCGCATACCCGAGCAGCCCCGAAGGGTGGTCATGAACGGTCAGCCCAGTGCCGACGTCATCGCCCAGATCCAGGACATACCGATCTACCGGCCGTACGTCGAACGTGGCCACTTCCCCATTCTGGAGAAGCCGGAGATAGCCCGTGGCTTTCCCGACAACTGGATGACCCCCACCCTGGCCGGCGCCCTCGCGGCCGGAGAGGCCGAGTTCGTGCTCTCCACGGGCACCAACCACGCGCGGATGCAGATCATCCGGCCCCCGTACTTCCTGCTCAACTCCTACTACCGGCTGTGGAGCGAGCACCCCGACATCGCCGACACCTGGCACGAGGGGTGCCGGCGGGTCTCCCTCACCACCGTCCTCGCCACCGAGCACGTCGCGCGCGTCAACGCCCGCAAGCGGGGCGGCCCGCGGGCCGAGCCCGACCCGCTGCCGGACCTCGACCAACGGCGCCTGGACGAGCGGACGTTCTACGTCAACCTGCGCCGCGACCCGGCCCTGTGGGACCGCGCGGACGTCGAGCGCATGATCGAGGAGATCCGTACCGCGCAGACCGCCCACCCCCGCGGCCGGTACCACCTGGACTGCTCGGGCCCGCACCTCGCGCACCTGGTGCGCAAGGCCGTCGACTGGGGCCTGTGGGCCTCCTTCCCCCGGCCCGCGAGCATCGTGCACGCCTACGAGTACGCGCCGCTCAACGTGCGGCGCTACCTCCACCACCACTTCGCCTGCCCGGTCGTCGACCTGTTCGGCAGCACCGAACTCGGCTACCTCTTCTACAGCGACCGCACCGGCCGCTACCGCCCCTACCTGGACCGGATGAGCGTCGAGCTGATCCCCGTGGAGCCGGGCAGCCGCATCCACAGCCTCATCGTCACCAGTGTGCGCAACCCGCACATGCCCCTGGTGCGCTACCGCTCGGGCGACTGCGTGCGCACCGCCGACGGCTCGCCGGACCCGGACCGCATCACGCGGTTCTGCGGCCGCGAGAAGGAACTCCTGAAGACCCCGCACGGACCCGTGGCGCAGGGCGACCTCGACGACGTGGTCGCGGGCGCCTCGCCCCGCGTCTTCGTCCACCAGCTCGACGCCCGTGACCCCTCCCGCGCGCTGCTGCGCTACACGACCTTCGACGGCGCCCCCCTCGCGCCCGTCGAGGCCGACGCGCTGCGCCAGGGGGTCGCCGCCCTCACCGGACGGAACAGCGACCTGCGCCACCAGGAGCACATCCCCATCGGCGGCTCGGGCAAGTACGCCTGGCTCGCCAAGGACACCTGAGCCCCCCCCCGCACACCACGCCACACCTCCCGGGAGCACCATGACCACGCAGCCGATCGCGTCCGCCGACACCCTCGCGCCCGCCGTCGACCACGTGACCCCCGCCGACCTCGCGTCCCTGCTCGGCGACGCCCTGTACGCCGAGGTGGTGGCCCACTTCGCCGCGACGGCCGACGCACCGCGGGAGTACGTCGAGCGCCAGGTCACCGAGTGTCTGCGCTACCTCTACCTCGTCTCCCGCCACCCGGACCGGCTCAGCGGGCTCTTCCTGCCCGTCGAGCAGGAGATCGACGAGATCTGGCACTACCTGATCCTCCAGACCCGCGAGTACCGCGACCTGTGCGAGCGGCGGCTGCCCGGCGGCTTCTTCATCGAGCACCGCAGCATCGCGTACGAGGACTACCAGCGCGAGCCGGGCAGAGAGCAGGCCATCGAGGAGGCCCTGCGCTGGATCCCGCTGTACGCGCGGGAGTTCGGCCCCTTCGACGAGGGGGCGCTGCCGCACTGGACGATCGTGCGCTTCCTGCACGAGCAGCTCGGCATGGAGCTGTCCGAGATCAGCGAGCTGACCCCGACGGAGCCCCAGGGAACGGGCGGCAGTTGAACGCGCACCCGCGTGCCGCCACGGCCGCCCCGCCCGGGCTCCCCGTGACCGGCCGGCCCGCGCGCACCCGCGCGCCCGAAGCCTCCTGACGACGATGAAGCACCTCAGCACCGACCGCCCGGACGACCGGGCCTGCCCCACGCGGACCCGTCGGCGCATCCGGCCGGGCCCGGCGGCGCGAGCGCGCCACTGGGCCGTCACCACCGTGATCGTCCTCCTGTCCCTCCTCTGCGGCGGAGCCGCCCCGGCCGTCGCCGGAGCGGCCCCCGACGCGACGGCCCCGTCCAGGCTCGCCGCGCCGCAGCCGCCCCCGGCCACCATGGACACGCGGGAACGCACCCTCAGGGACAGCGAAGTCCCCCACCCGCCCCCGCACGTCGTCCGCGGCCGCGCGCACACCACCCCCGCGCACGCCCGAGCCGCCACCCCGCAGGCCCGGCCGGACGCGGCCGACCCCGCCGCCCGCACGGCCCGCAACCCCACCGGTCCAAGGCCGGGCGCACCCGTGCCCGCCAGACCGGGTGCCCAACTGCTCGTCCTGCACTGCGTATCGCGCTCCTGAGCGGAACGCCGGGCCCCGCCCGTCGACCGCACACCCCACACCGACACCCCCCAGGAGACGTCTTCGCCATGGAGACCTTCATCACGCACGCCCGCGGCATGACCGCCCGGATCGCCGAACGGCGCGAGGAACAGGAGACGTTCGGGCGGCTCGCCGCCGGGCAGTCCCCGCTCGCCCTCTTCATCACCTGCTCCGACTCCCGGGTCGTGCCCTCCCTGATCACCGGGGCCCGCCCCGGCGACCTCTTCGAGCTGCGCACCGCGGGCAACGCGGTGCCCCCTTACGAGGCCGGCCGGCCCGCCAGCTCGGAAGGCGCCACCATCGAGTACGCGATGCGCGTCCTGCGCGTCGCCGACATCGTGGTCTGCGGCCACTCGCACTGCGGCGCCGTCGGCGCCAAGGCCCGCGGCGAGGACCTCGCCGAACTGCCCGCGGTCCGGGACTGGCTGGACCGTCAGCTGTCCAGCGAACTGCCCGCCGACGACGGGCCCGCGGTCGCCGCCGCCGTCCAGCGCCACGTGCGCGAACAGCTGGTACGCCTGCGCGCCTACCCGTGCGTCAGCGAGCGCCTGGAGAGTGGCGACGTGCGCCTGCACGGCTGGTACTACGAGGTCCACACTGGCCTGGTGGCGGCTCATCACGCCGAGACCGACCTCTTCCTCCCGCTGTGAGAACGGGGAGATCCGGTGAAACCCACGAAAGCTGACGTACCGACCATGAAAAGGCCCTCAGTGCGTGACTTCGCCACACTGCGCGCGGACTTCACCGCGTCGATCGTGGTCTTCCTCGTCGCCGTCCCCCTGTGCGTCGGCGTGGCCGTCGCCTCCGGCGTACCGGCCGAGCTCGGCCTGGTCACCGGCATCGTCGGCGGCCTCCTCACCGGTCTGCTGCCCGGCAGCAGCCTCCAGGTCAGCGGCCCGGCCGCCGGTCTGACCGTCCTCGTCTACGAGGCCGTACAGGAGTACGGCATCGCGGCGCTCGGCGCCCTGGTGCTCATCGCCGGGCTCCTCCAGCTGGCCATGGGAGCCCTCCGGCTCGGCCGCTGGTTCCGGGCGATATCCGTGGCGGTGGTGCAGGGGATGCTCGCGGGCATCGGCCTCGTCCTCATCGCCGGGCAGCTGTACGCGCTCGTCGACGCCGAGGCTCCCGCGTCCGGCCTGGACAAGCTGGCCGAACTGCCCCGGCTCGCCGCCGACACGGCGGGTTCGGGCGACGCCCTGGCCGCGTTCGCCGTCGGCACCGGCACCATCGCCGTCCTGGTGCTGTGGCCGCGGTGGCGCAGGGCCGCCCGGGTGCTGCCCGCGCCGCTCGCCGGGGTCGCCCTGGCCACGCTCGCCGTGTTCGCCCTCGACCTGTCGGTGGCGAAGGTCGAGGTGCAGGGCCTGGTGGACGCGGTGCAGCCGCCCGGCGGCGACGCGTTCTCCGCCCTGGTGGAGGGCGGCGCCCTCGCGGGCGCCCTCGGCACCATCCTCGCCTTCACCCTGATCGCGTCCGCCGAGTCGCTGTTCAGCGCGGCCGCCGTGGACCGCATGCACAACGGCCCGCGCACCGACTACGACAAGGAGCTGATGGCCCAGGGCGCGGGCAACGCGGTGTGCGGGGCGCTCGGCGCGCTGCCGATGACCGCGGTGATCGTGCGCAGCGCCGCCAACGTGCAGGCCGGTGCCAGGACCAAGGCGTCCCGGGTGCTGCACGGCGTGTGGCTGCTCGCCTTCGCCGCGGCGTTCCCCGCGGCCCTCGGCGTCATACCGGTGGCGACGCTGGCCGGAGTCCTGATCCACGCGGGTTGGAAGCTGATCCCCGTCAAGGCGTTCGGCCCGCTGTGGCGCGAGCACCGCGGCGAGGCCCTGGTGCTCGCGGTCACCGCCCTCGCGATCGTGGCGACCAACATGTTCGAGGGCGTCCTCATCGGCCTGGCCCTCGCCATCGTCAAGACGGCCTGGGACACCTCCCACGTACACCTGGAGGTGGAAGGGCTCGAAGGCACCGGCACGATCCGCGTCCGCGTGGTCGGCAACGCCACGTTCCTGCGGCTTCCCAAGATCCTCGACCAGCTGGAGGCGCTGCCGGGCGACCGCAGGACCGAACTGGACCTGTCGGGCCTGCGTCACCTGGACCACGCCTGCTCGACGGCCCTCACCATCTGGGCCGAACGGCACGGCACGGTGACGGCGTCCGGCGGCGACACGCCACCCGCGGGGAGCGCGAAGGACCGCCAGGAGGACGACGACTGCGAGGAGCACCGAGAACACAAGGAGCACCAAGACCACAAGGAGGCCGCGGGCGCGCGGCGCTGACCGGACGCGCCCGCCTCCCGCGGAGGCGGGTGCTCCGCCGCAGGGGCGCGGCCCGGGCGTGGGACGACCACGCCCGGGCCGCGCCCGCCTGTGTGTCGCGACAGGGCCGTGCGCCGTGTCAACCACCCCTCGGATCCCCTGGCTCGATCACCACTCTTGTGAGTGACGGCGTGCGCACCTAGCGTCACGATCGTTTGCAGAATGGTTTCCGCACACCGACGTGAGGGGATGTCGTCATGCCCGAAAACTTCCAGTACAGCCAGCCGGTCGAGCCCTCGGCCGCGGTCGCCGAGGCGAACCTCAGGGCCGCCGCGGTCATCAGGGACGCGGACGCGAGGGACGGCAAGGACTTCGCCGACGCCAGCAGGTTCCGGATCGCCCCGCCCGACGTCCCCGTCATCACCTCCCGCAAGGACCGCGAGAAGGTGGTCTGGGACTTCACCTCGTACGAGTTCCTCGAGTCGGGTTCGGACGGCGACATGCCGACCGTCAACGGCAGCCTGCGGCGGCAGGGCTCGTTGACGGCCGTCGCCGGGCTGTTCCAGGTCGCGACCTGTAGCGCGTACCGCGTCTACCAGGTGCGCGGCTACGACCTGTCCAACATGACGATCATCGAGTACGACCAGGGTCTGATCATCATCGATCCGCTGGCCTGTTACGAGACCGCGCAGGCCGCCCTGAAGCTGTTCCGCGACCACACGGAGCTGACCAAGGAGCAGCGCCCGGTCAGGGGCCTCATCTACACCCACTGCCACGTCGACCACTTCGGCGGCGCGCGCGGCGTCTTCCACGAGGCGGGCGACCCCCTGGAGCCGGACGTGCCCGTCGTGGCGCCCGAGGGCTTCCTGGAGCACGCGGTCAGCGAGAACGTCTACGCGGGCCCGGCGATGGCCCGCCGCGCGCAGTACATGTACGCGGCGCAGCTGGACAAGGGCCCCAGGGGCCAGGTCGGTTCGGGCCTGGGCCTGACCGTCTCCACCGGCGAGGTGACGCTGATCCCGCCGACCGTCTACCTCGGCGGGCCCGAGCACCAGCCGGTGGCGAAGAAGGCCTGGAAGAGCTCGTACGTCATCCCGTGGCGGCCGGGGCTGTACGCGTACACGTTCAAGGACTCCGGCTTCCCGCTGGTCTTCCAGCTCACACCGGGCACCGAGGCCCCGGCGGAGATGAACATCTACCTCCCGGACGCCAGGACCCTGTGCATCGCGGAGAACGCCACGCACACCATGCACAACATCCTGAGCCTGCGCGGCGCGCAGGTCCGGGACGCGCACGCCTGGTCGAAGTACCTCACCGAGGCGATCCAGACCTTCGGTGAGCACACCGACGTCCTCTTCGCCTCGCACCACTGGCCGGTGTGGGCCGAGGTCGAGAACGAGGAGCCGGGCGGGAAGCCCTCCAACAAGCGCATCCTCGAATTCCTCAACAAGCAGCGCGACATGTACGGCTACCTCAACGACCAGTCGCTGCGGCTGATCAACTCCGGCTACACGGGCATCGAGATCGCCGAACAGCTCAAGGAGCTCCCCGCGGGCCTCGGCGACCACTGGTACAACCGGGGCTACTACGGCTCGGTGAGCCACAACCTCAAGGCGGTCTACCAGCGCTACATGGGCTGGTACGACGGCAACCCGGCCACCCTGTGGAAGCTGCCGCCGACCCAGTCGGGCGCGGCCTACGTGGAGGCCATGGGCGGCGCCGAGGCCGTCGTCGACAAGGCCCGGCAGGCCTACGACAGCGCCACCGCGCAGGGCTACCGCTGGGCCGCCGAGCTGCTCAACCACGTCATCTTCGCGGCGGCCGCGGAGAACGGCAGCCCGCTCGCCGAGCCGCAGGTCACGCGGGCCAAGGAGCTCCAGGCCCAGGTCTTCACACAGCTCGGCTACGGCAGTGAGAACGGGACCTGGCGCAACGCCTACCTGACCGGCGCCCAGGAGGTCGTGAACGGCCCGCAGCCGCTCATCACCAGCCAGTCCTCCGTGGACCTGATCCGCAGCACGACCCTGGAGCAGTACTTCTCCGCGCTCGCGCGCAGCGTGGACGGGCCGACGGCGGCCGAGCGGCACCGCGCCCCGATCGTGCTCGACTGGGTCTTCGTCGACGCCGGGACCGGAGCCGAGACGGGGGAGAAGTGCACCACGACGCTCCGCAACGGCGTGCTGGTCTTCGTGGAGGGCGGTGACCGCTTCGTCGTGACGCCGGACGCCACCATCAGGCTGAGCCGCGAAGCGCTCAACGAGCTGGCCGAGCAGCCCGGTTACCGCAAGAACTTCAACCAGGCGGTCGAGGACAAGAAGATCACGCTGGAGGGCGCGGACGCCCAGACGGCGACGGACGCCGTCTTCGGCACGCTGACGCTGCCCGACCCGAGGTTCCCGATCGTCACCCCGCGCACGCGGGGCTGACGGAGGCCACCGCCGCACGGCGGTGGGGCAGATGCGGCCCGGACGTGGATCTCCGCGTCCGGGCCGCACCGTTCCGGGTGGCTCAGAGGTGCCCCACCTGAGTGATCCCGTGGTCGCCGACGCGGTCCTGGACGTCGTCGAGCAGCACGCGGAGCAGGTCCGCGAGTTGCGTCTGCTGCTCGGACGTGAGCGAGCCGATCAACTCGGCGTCGCGCAGCAGGACGTGGTCCACCGTCGCCTCGACGAGCTCGTGCCCGGCCGGGGTGAGGGCGACCAGGACGGCGCGGGAGCGGTCCGGCGCCGGGGCGCGGGTGACGAGCCCCTCGCGCTCGGCGCGGGCGACGCGCTGGGAGACCGCGCCCGCCGTCACCAGACAGCGGTGGCCGATCTCCCGGGTGGTGAGCGTGTACGGAGGGCCGCTGCGGCGCAACACGCTGAGCAGGTCGAGCGTGGCGGTGTCGACCCCGGCGCGGGCGAGCACGGCGCGCCGGTCGTCGCCGAAGAGCTTGGCCAGCTGCCAGATCGGGGTGACGATCCCGATCGAGTCGACCGGGGTGCCGGGGCGCTCGCGCTGCCAGGCCTCGGCGATGGTCCGGGCCGTGGGGAGGGCGTCGGCCGCCTCCTGCGCGCCGTGTGGATCTCTTGTCACGGGGAGCCCCCTCGTACTACGTTTAGCTCTAAATTTAGGCCTATACGAATGTGATCGGAGCTCAGCATATGGCACGCACCATCCTGGTCACCGGGGGCGGCACGGGCATCGGCGGGGCCGTCGCGCGGCACTTCGCCGCCCAGGGCGACGAGGTGTTCGTCACGGGCCGCAGGCCCGGGCCGATCGAGGAGCTGGCCGCCGGGACCGGAGCCAACGCCCTGGTCTGCGACCACACGCGCCCCGACCACCTGCTGCGCCTCCTCGACGCGCTGCCCGAGCGCATCGACGTCCTGGTCAACAACGCGGGCGGGAACGTGCTCTTCGACGCCGACGGCAAGGCGGACCTGGCCTCCTACGCCCGGGACTTCCGCGCCAACCTGGAGGCCAACCTCATCAGCGCGGCCCTCACCACCCGGGCGGTGGCGGACCGCCTGGCCGAGGGCGGCGCCGTCGTCCACATCGGCTCCATCGCGGCCGACCAGGGAGCGGGGTCCTACGGCGCAGCCAAGGCGGGCCTCGCCACCTGGAACATCAGCCTGGCGGGCGAACTCGGCGCCCGGTCCGTCACGGCGAACGTGGTCGCGCCCGGCTACATCGCCGACACCGAGTTCTTCCGCGACAAGCTCACCGGGGAGCGCCGCGGGCAGCTGGTGGCGGCCACCGCCACGGGCCGTCCGGGCACCCCTGACGACGTCGTGGGCGCCGTGGCCTTCCTCGCCTCACCGGCGGCCCGGCACATCACCGGGCAGGTCCTGCACGTCAACGGCGGCGCGCACACCACCCGCTGACCGGCGGGGCGGGGCTCAGGGGGCGATCGGCAGCTGCCGCTTGTGCTCGGTGAGGCGGTAGCGGCGGACGATGGCCTCGAAGGCGGGCCCGTCGACCGGTTTGCCCTCCAGGAGGTCGTCGATGTCGTCGTAGGTGACGCCGAGCGCGTCCTCGTCGGGCTTGCCCGGGCTCAGCGTCTCCAGGTCCGCGGTCGGGGTCTTCCACACCAGGGCGGCGGGCGCGCCCAGGGCCTCGGCCAGGGCGCGGACGCGCCGCTTGGTGAGGCCGGTGAGCGGCACCACGTCGGCCGCGCCGTCGCCGAACTTGGTGAAGAAGCCGGAGACCGCCTCCGCGGCGTGGTCGGTGCCCACGACCAGGCCGTCGTGCGCGCCCGCGACGGCGTACTGGGCCATCATGCGCTGCCGGGCCTTGATGTTGCCGTGGACGAAGTCCTGGTGGTGCGCGTCGCGGAAGGCCGTGCCCCCGGCGAGGACCGCTTCGAGGGCCGCGTCGCTCGCGGGCCGCACGTCGACGGTCAGGGTCTCGTCGGGCCGGATGAAGTCGAGCGCCAGCTGCGCGTCGTGCTCGTCGGCCTGCGTGCCGTACGGCAGCCGCATCGCGAAGAACGTGGCGTCGCGCCCGGTGGCGCGGACCCGCTCGACGGCCAGCTGGCACAGCCGGCCCGCGGTCGTGGAGTCCACGCCGCCGCTGATGCCGAGGACCAGCGAGCGCAGGCCCGTGGAGGTCAGCTGGTCGGCGAGGAACGCCACCCGGCGCTCGATCTCCTGCTCCGCCTCGAAGGTCGGGCTCACCTGGAGATCCCGGGCGATCTCCTGCTGGAGGGATATGGGCGCCATGTCGGTCACGGTCGTTCCTCGGTCGGGGTCGGCACGCGCCGTCGGCCGGGGCCGTGCGCGTCCAGGGGACGGAAGAACTCTAGAGGAAGGCCGCGCGGCGCCCGCCGCCAGGCGGCTCAGGCCTTCGTCGGCAGCTCCACGGGGGCCTCGGCCCGGCCGTCGGCCTCCTCGGCGGGGGCGGGATCCGGGGCGCGGGCCTTGAGCACCTTGTTGACGCGCTCCGTGTCGAGGTCGTTCTCCCAGCGGGCGACGACGAGCGTGGCCACGCTGTTGCCCGCGAGGTTGGTCAGGGCACGGCACTCCGACATGAACTTGTCGATGCCGAAGATGAGCATGATGCCCGCCGCGGGGACGGTGCCCACCGTGGACAGCGTCGCGGCCAGGGCGATGAAACCGGCGCCGGTGATGCCGCCGGACCCCTTCGAGGTCAGGATCATGACGGCGAGCAGACCGAGCTGCTGGCCGATGCTCAAGGGGGTGTCGGTCGCCTGGGCGATGTAGACGGCGGCCAGGGACAGATACAGGGAGCTGCCGTCCAGGTTGAAGGAGTAGCCCGTGGGCACCGTCAGGCCGACGATGTCGCGTCTGACGCCGAGGCCCTCCAGCTTCTGCATCAGGCGCGGCAGGGCGCTCTCGGACGACGAGGTGCCCAGGACCAGGACGAACTCCTCGCGCAGATAGCGGAGCAGCCGGAAGATGTTGATCCTGAGCGCGGCGGTGACCGCGCCGAGCACCACGACCACGAAGAACGCGGACGTCCCGTAGAAGAGCCCGATGAGCTGCCCGAGGCTGGTGAGTGTGGAGATCCCGTACGCGCCGATCGTGTAGGCCATCGCGCCGAAGGCGCCCACGGGAGCGGCCAGCATCACATAGTGGAGGATCTTGAAGGCGACGGCGCTCAGGCGGTGGACGCCCTCGACGATCGGTTCACCGACGGGGCCGACGGCCTTGAGGGCGACGCCGAAGAGCACCGAGAGGAAGATGACCTGGAGGACGTTGCCCTCGGCGAAGGCTCCCACGGCGCTGTGGGGGACGATGTCGGTGAGGAAGTGCCACCAGTCCTGGTCCTGCCCGTCCTTGACGTACTGCCGCGCGTCCCCTTCGAGGCGGAGCTCGCCCGGGTCGGCGTGGACGCCCGCGCCGGGCTGGAAGACGTTGACGGCCACCAGGCCCACGAGCAGGGCGGCGAGCGTCCCGGCCTGGAAGTAGAGCAGGGACTTCAGCCCCACGCGGCCCACGCGGCCGAGGCTGTCGACGCCGCCGATGCCCGCCACGACGGTCAGGAAGACGATCGGGGCGATGAGCATCTTGATGGCGGCGACGAACGTGGTGCCCACCGGCTCCAGGGCGGTGCCGGCCGAGGGCCACAGCCAGCCGGTGAGCACCCCGGTGACGATGGCGGTCAGAACCCAGAAGTAGAGCTGCCGGTACCAGGGCCGCTTGGGCGCGGGTGCGGGTGCCGCTGCGGGGGACGCGGGTGCTGCCATGGCGTTTCTCCTCGTCGGGGAACGGGCGCAACCGGCCTTCGGGCTGCTCGCGGCGGCCGCCGGCGGCTCGGGGAACAGCGGTCAGAGGAGTTCGAGGACCTTGTCGGTGAAGGCGGCGGTCGTGGCGGTGCCGCCCAGGTCGGCGGTGCGCACGTCGGTCTTCGCGAGGACGCCCGCGATGGCGTCGGTGACGTCCCTGGCCGCCGCGGGATGGCCGAGGTGGTCGAGCATCAGGGCCGCCGACCAGATCGCGCCCAGCGGGTTGGCGACGCCCCGGCCCGCGATGTCGGGCGCCGAACCGTGCACCGGCTCGAACATCGAGGGGAACTCCCGCTCGGGATTGAGGTTGGCGGCCGGGGCGATCCCGATGGACCCGGCGATCGCGGCCGCGAGGTCGCTGAGGATGTCACCGAAGAGGTTGGAGGCGACGACCACGTCGAACCGGCCCGGGTCGAGGACGAACTTCGCCGCGAGGGCGTCGATGTGCTCCTGCTCCCAGGCGACCCGGGGGAAGCGGGGCGCGCGCTCGGCGACGAGCTCGTCCCAGAAGGGCATGGTGTGCACGATGCCGTTCGACTTCGTGGCCGAGGTCAGCCGCCCGCCCCGGCGCGCCGCGAGGCTGAAGGCGTAGTCGAGGACCCGGCTGACCCCGGCCCGTGTGAACACGGCCTCCTGCACGGCGAGTTCGTCGGGGAAGCCGCTGTTGAAGCGGCCGCCGACCTGGCTGTACTCGCCCTCCACGTTCTCGCGGACGACCACGAAGTCGACCTCACCGACGCGCGCGTTCCGCACGGGGCTCTCGATGCCCTCGAAGACGCGGATGGGCCGGAGGTTGACGTACTGGCGAAAGCCCCGCCGGATCGGGATGAGGAGCCCCCACAGCGAGACGTGGTCGGGCACCTCGGGGTGGCCCACCGCGCCCAGCAGGACGGCGTCCTTGTCGCGCAGCTGGTCGAGGCCGTCGTCCGGCATCATCGCGCCCTCGCGCAGATACCGCTCGCAGGACCAGTCGTCGTACGAGGTGTAGGTGAGGCCGAAGCCGTGGCGGCGGCCGAGGACGTCGAGGACCTGCTGCGCGGCGGGCAGCACCTCGGTGCCGATGCCGTCGCCGGGGATCAGCGCGATGCGGTGGTTCGTCATGCCGTCGATTCCAGCAACGGGCCCGTACCGGCGTCCAAGACGCATACCGGATCTGCCTTATAGGCGGGCCTTATCAGCAGGCCTCGTCCGGCGCGCGGGACGCGACGGCGGCCTCGGCGAACGCGGCGGCGGCCGGGGACAGCACGCCGCGCCTGCTGACCAGGGCGATGTCCAGCGTGGTCGCGGGCTCGATGGCCAGGACGCGGGCGCCCGCCCGGCGGGCGAACTCCCGCCAGGAGTCCGTGACGACGGCGAGCCCCACGCCGGCCAGGACCAGCGGCAGCAGGGCCACCCGGTGCTCGGTCTCCGCGGCCACGGTGAAGTCGACGCCCCGCTCGCGCAGCGCGTCGACGTAGGCGCGCATGCCGGTGCCCGGCTGCCCGACGATCAGCCGCTGCCCGGCCAGCTCCGCGCAGCCGAGCGCGTCCCGCCCGGCGAAGGGCCCGCCGGGCGGCACCACGAGCACGAACCGCTGCCGCCCGAGCACGTGCGCGGCGACCTCCTTCTCCGGCACCGCTCCTGCCGTCGCGAGCAGCCCCAGCTCGACCGCGCCCGTACGCACCATGTCGACGACGTCCCGGGCGGTGAAGGCCGCCTTCACGGCCACCGTGACGCCCGGGTGGTCGTCGCTGAACGCGCGGATCAGCGTGGTGAGCGGCTCCACCGCCTGCGACGGCATGGAGGCGATGTCGAGGCGGCCCTCGCGCAGCTCGCGCACGGCGTCGACGCTCGCCCGCGCGGTGTGCAGGCTCCGCACGGCCGCGCGCGCCGGTTCGATGAGGGCCCGGCCCGCCTCGGTGAGGACCGCCCGGCGTCCGATGCGATGGAAGAGCTCCGTGCCGATGTCGCGCTCCAGGGCCCGGACGGCCTGCGAGAGCGAGGGCTGCGACACGTACAGCGCCGCGGCGGCGCGGTTGAACCCACCGCGGTCGACGATCGCGAGGAAGTACTCCAGCTGCCGGACATCCATAGGCGCACCCTCTCAGAACCGCTGCCCGTGGCCCGCCTCCCCCGGGCCGGGGCGTATCGCGGGCGTATCGAAAAGCGCATACGCCGCCGCAACGGTCCGCGGTCTTGAGTAGGACCGTTCAGAAGCCGATGGGACAGGGGACATGACCATGGACGCGGATTCCGTACGCGGCATCGACCGGCGGCGGCTGCTCGGGTGGAGCGGCCTCGCGGCCGCCGCGGCGTCCGGCGCGCAGCTGGTGACCGCCCGCCCCGGCCACGCGGCCCCCGCCCGCACCGATCCCGACGCGATCCCGCCGGACGCCCGGCCCGGCGGAGCCTACGACCGGTACGTGGCGAAGCTGGCCGCGGAGGACAAGTTCTCCGGCGTGGTCCTGCTGTCGCACCGGGGCCGGACGGTCCTGTCGCGCAGCTACGGCATGGCCGACGAGGAGAAGGGGGTCCGCAACCACGAGGGCGTCGCCTTCTCCCTCAGCTCGGCGGGCAAGCCGTTCGGCGCGGTGGCCGTCCTGCAACTGGTGCAGCGGGGCGAGGTGAAGCTGTGGGACACGGTGGGCACCCATCTGACGGGCTTCGCCAAGGAGATCGCCGAGAAGGTGACGATCCATCACCTGCTCTCCGGCACCTCCGGGCTGAGCAACCCGGACGTGGACGTGCGGCGCGTCTTCCAGAGCCGGGAGGAGGTGCGCGAGTACAACGAGCGGTGGGCCCGGCAGGCCGAGCTGGTGGCCGCCCCCGGCACCCCCACCGACCACGTCGGCGCCGAGGTCGCCATCCCCGCGCTGATCGTGGAGGCCGTGACCGGCACGACGTACTGGGACTACGTCGAGGAACACATCTTCCGGCGCTGCGGCATGACCGGCACGGCGTTCTGCACCAGACCGCGGTGGCTCACCGACGAGCGCGTCGCGCACCCGTACATGGAACTGGCCGACGGCAGCCGGGTGGACGCCGTCCGCAACCTGGACAAGGACAGCCCGAGCCCGCACCAGCCGGGCAAGAACCCCGGCCGCAACTTCATCGACGCCCCCGGGGACGGCGGCTTCGCCACCGCGCCCGACCTGGTCCGGTTCGCGCACGCGCTGACCGACGGCACGGTCCTCGACCGGCCCTACGCCGAGGTGCTGACCGCGGCCAAGACGCCCCTTCCCCCGCAGCAGGGCGGCCTGCGGAACGGCCGGGCGCCCGGCGCCGACGCGGGGTTCGGGGCCTACTCGATGCCGGTCCACATCACCAACGGCCAGTGGTTGTGGGGGCGCGCCGGCGGCGACCCCGGTGTCGGCGCCAGCTGGAACATCTACCCGGACACCGGCTGGGTCGGCGTCATCCTCAGCAACTGCGACGGCGTGCCGCTGTGGGAGATCATCGACCGGGAGATCAAGGCCGTCACGGGCGGCCGCTGACCGACCGCCCGGCGCGGGCCCCTCTCGCGCAACCGGCGAGTTGTGCGAGAGGGGTCCGCATGCTGAGCGCGGTTCACTCGGGCCGGGGGAGACGGCTTCCCCTGCTAGCTGATGCGCTTCGTGGGGGAGTAGTACGACTCGGTCCCGACTCCCGAGGTCCAGACCGCGCCAAAGCCCTGTACATATGCCCCCGGGGTGGCTCTCTGGGTCGCGCTCAGGCACAGCAGAGTCTTGTTCTCCTGGAGCCCTTCGTAGCAGTTCTGACCACCACGTGTGTAGCGGTCCTCGATCACGTAGGTTGCCGCCGAAGGGCTCTCCGGGGCGTTGACTGTCACGATGGTCGCGCCTTGGAACGCCGTGCCGTTGATGATGACGCACTGCTGGACGTAGGCGCGATCTTGCTTCACGGTGTCGGAGCAGTGCCAGTTGTCCTTGATTCCCGTGAACTTGAACCAGGGAGTGTCGGCGGCGCTGGCGTTCGAGCTGAATCCGATGACGGCCGCCGCGGTGGCGCCGAGCACGGCGATGGACTTCCTGAAGGTGCGCACAGTGATCCCCTCGTGGGCAGGACAGGCTTGAGGTTTCGTGTGGACGTGCACGATGCGATGGGTGGCGGCGCCTACTTGATGGGCACCGTGGGTGACTTGTGCCAGACGGGGCCCGTCGCCCCGACGATGACTTCGGCCGCCCCCTGGACGTAGGAACCGTGGGCGGCCCGGAGCGTTTCGCTGAGGCACAGGACTGTTTCGTCGGAGATGGTGCCGGCGCAGGAGACGCGGCCGTCCGATACGCGATTCTTGATCGCGGAGGTGTAGGACTGGGCGTTCACCGAGGTGTTGGTGGTGATGATGGTGGCGCCTTGATAGGCGATCCCGCTGACTATCACGCACTGCTGGATGTAGGCACGGTCCTGTTTCACGGTGTCGGAGCAGGTCCAGTTGCTCTTTATCCCGTCGAAGGGATACCAGGGGTAATCCGCCGCCCCGGCGGCGGGGGCGGATCCGATGACGGCTGCCGCGGTCACGCTCAGCGCGGCAACGTACCTCTTGAGCTTTCGCATGGCGCCCTTTGTTCTGTGAAGGGTGTGTCGCTCGAAGGTGGTCCTGGGGGTGGTTCCGGAGGCATGGGGGTGCCCCGGCGGGGTCGAGCGAGACTTACGGAACGAAGATTTTCGGAACTGCTAGTGCCGTATGCTGGCACAGTGGAGAAAGCAGCGCAACCAACGGGACGCCCCCGTGAGAGCCGTGTGGATCTGGCGGTCGGCGCCGCCGCCCGCGAGTTGCTCGCCGAGGTGGGGTACGGGCGAGTGACGGTGGACGCGGTGGCCGCCCGCGCCGGGGTGGGCAAGGCCGCGATCTACCGGCGGTACGCGACCAAGCAGGAGATGCTCTTCGCGGCAGTCGTCCACGACGCCCCCGTGGCGGCCCCGCCCGACACCGGCTCCCTGCGGGGTGATCTGACCGCCCTGGCCCACGTCGTCGTCGGCCAGCTCGCGGACCCGGCGGGAGCCAGCGTCGTGCTCAACCTGATGGCGGAGGCGTCCGGCAACCCCGACCTCGTCGAGCGGTTCACTCCTGCCTTCATCGATTCGCAGCGCGCCGTGATCACCCTGCTCGTCGAACGCGCCGTGGACCGCGGCGAACTGGCGGAGCTGCCCGACCTCGACCTGCTCCACGCCCTGCTCGGCGGCACGGCCCTGTCCTGGCTGCACATCCTGCGCAACGACCCGCGCGACCTGCCCGACAAGCTCGTCCGGCTCGCGTGCGCGGCACTCGGGCACGAGTGACGCGTGGGTGCGGTCGCGCGGGGACGGTTACCCGAGCCACACCCCCGCGCGCATGAGCACCCGCCCCGGGAGTTCGCCCTCGCCGCGCCAGGCCAGCACGCTGTCCGGGGCGACCCGCAGATAGACGTACGGCCCCTCGGCCGTGCGCGGGTCCCAGCCGAACTTCGCCGCGAATCCGGCCGCGCCCTCCTCCGGCACCTCCGCTGCCGGGAAGCAGTCCGCCGTCCCGCGCAGCTGCACCACGTCGAAGGTGTCCGGCAGGGCCAGGCGCACGCGGGGGTCCGCGCGGAGGTTGCGCGCGGTCGCGGTGGTCCCGCCGGTGCACAGCCACAGCGCGCGCCCGTCCCACCAGAACCACAGCGGCACTTGGTGCGGGCCCCGCTCCGGGTGGGCGGTGGACACCCAGACGTCCCGTTCGCGGTCCAGCCGTGCCCGTGTGTCGCGGGTGCGTTCCCGCAGGTCGCGGCGCGTGTCGTCGGTGCTCTGCATGATGAGCGACCGTAGCCGGTGGCGAGGGGAGCGCGCATGGGGCACCGGACCTACGTCCGAGGTCCGAGACCGCCAGGGACGGTCAGGGGCGCACGTACGCGTTGAGCGGTGACACCCCGTCCAGATCGACCTGGAGCCCGCGCACCGCCTCGGAGTGGAGGAACGTGCGCGTCGGCACGTACAGCGGCACGGCCGCCGCCTCCTCCATCACGCGGCGGTCGACCTTCGCCCACAGCTTGCCCGCGGCGGGCACGGAGCCCGCGCCGTCGGCCGCCTCGATCGCGTCGTCGACCTCTGAGTTCTTGAGGCGGGAGTAGTTCGACGAGGCGGGGGCGGAGGTTTCGCTGCCGAAGTAGTCCGGCAGGAACGAGGAGGCGACGGGCAGCCCGCCGCCGACGGCGAGGCGGAACAGGTCGTACTTGCCGTCGCCCGCGTTCTTGAAGTAGTCGGCCGCCTTGTCCTGTTTGAGGTCGACCCGGAAACCGGCCTGCTCCAGCGCCGCCTCGATCACGTCGGCACGCTTGGCGTCCGCCTCCGATCCGTAGCCGAGGGTGATCCGGTAGCCGCTCTTGCCCGCGTCCTTGAGGAGCTCGCGCGCCTTGGCGGGGGACCCGCGCTCCCCGGCGTCGTACAGGTCGAAGGGGCGGGCCCCGCGCACGCCCGGGGGCAGCAGGTTGTGCTGGACCGTGCCGTTCTCGTCGCTCGCCGCGAGGACGTCGGCCGCGGGCAGCGCCGTGGCGATGGCCTTGCGGACCGCGCGGTTCTTCACCCGCTGCGTGTTGATCATGTACGTCTGCACATACGAGGAGGGCGCCGTCAGCCGGCCCGCGCCGGAGGCCTGGTCGAGGTCGCCCTTGGCGAGGGTGCCGGTGAAGGACATGACCGCCTCGCCCGGCCGCGCCGCCAGCGTGCGGGACTTGATCTGGTCGACGGCGACGTTTCCCTCCACCCGGTACGTGTCCGGGTAGGCGGTGCGCAGCGGGTCGGTGGCCGCCCGCCACGCGGGGTTGCGGGTGAGGACGAGGTCCTTGCCGCTCTGGTAGGCGTTGATCTGGTACGGGCCGGTCGACGGGAGCGTCCCGGAGTTCACCGGGCCGTCCTTGACCTTCTCGGGCAGGGGCGCGCCGGTGGGGCCCGCGAGCGCGACGTTGAAGTCCGGGCGGGCGGCCTCGAGATGGAAGACGATCGTCCGGTCGTTGGGGGTCTCGATGGCGCCCGGCGGCAGCGAGCGGGCGGCTGTTCCCGCGGTGGCGTCCTTGCCGAGGATCCAGCTGCGTAGGGTCTTGTCCCCGAGGGAGAACTGCGGGCCGAGCGTGCGCTCGACGGCGTGGGCGAAGTCCTTGGCCCGCACGGGAAGTCCGTCGTTGTACGTCAGCCCCTCCTTGAGGGTGAAGGTCCAGGTCCGGCCGCCGGCCGAGGGCCGCCCCGCGTCGGTGGCCAGATCGCCGACGAGCTTGACCGAGCCGTCGGGCAGCGTCTTGAGGCCCGTCAGGCTGCGGTAGACGAGGCGCGAGACGAGGCGTTCGGTGCCCGACCACATCGTGCCGGGGTCGATGGTGGTCAGCTCGTAGGGGTCGAGGACGGTGACGGAGCCGCCCCTGTGGGCACCGCCGACGGCGGGCGACGGGCCCTTGGAGTCCGCCGCCGTGCCGATGGACAGCGTCTCGGTCCTGGCCTGCTCGGCCACCGCGGGTCCCTTGGCGCCGGTCCCGCCGCCCTTCCCGTCGCCGGTCCCGCGGCCGTCCGAACTGCCTGAACCGCCGCCCTTCGCCTCCTTGTCGGTGCCGCCCCCGCCGTCCTTGTCGAAGGGGTTGACGACGGTGAGCACGGCGACGAGCGCGGCGACGGCGACGGCCGCCCCGGCCGGAAGCCACCATCTGCGCCACCACGGACGGGGGCCGCTCCCGGCCACGACCAGCGGCTGCGGCACGGGCCACGGTGTCGGCGGCCCCTGGGGCATGGGCGGGGCGAGCGGGTACTCGGCCGCTCCCACGGGCTCCAGGGGCGCGGCTGGGGGCGTGGCCACGGGTGCGGGCGGAGGCACCGGCACGGGCCGGAGCCCCGCCGTGCGCGCGAGGACCTCAAGAGCCTGACGGGCCTCGTCGGCGGTGGGCCTGCCGGTGGGGTCCTTCGTCAGCGTCCGGCCGACGAACGCGTCCCACTCCGGGGTGAGTTCCGGCCGCCGCGCGGAGGGCGGGTCCGGGGCCTCGTACACATGACAGTGCATCAGGGCGGCCTCCGACGGCGCGTCGAAGGGCGGCGATCCGGTGAGCATCTCGTGGACCATGCAGCCCAGCGAGTACACGTCGGTGCGCCCGTCGGCGGGCCCGCGCGTGAACCGCTCGGGGGCCATGTAGTGCAGCGTGCCGATGGGGGAGTCGGAGGTGCGGGTGAGGTAGCCGCCGGTCGCCCCGGTCGCGTCGAGGAACTTGGCGATGCCGAAGTCGAGGACCTTCACCGTGCCCTCGTCGGTGACGATCACGTTGGCCGGCTTGATGTCCCGGTGCACGATGCCCGCCCGGTGGGCCACGGCGAGCGCCCGGCACACCTGCCCCGCGATGTCCGCCACCCGCTCCGGCGCGAGGCCGTCGCCCTCGCGGAGCAGCGCGTTGACCGTACGGCCCGTGAGCAGCGGCATCACGAGGTACGGGACGTCGCCGTCCGCGCCGTGGTCGAAGACCGGCACGATGTACGAGCTGTCGAGCGCCGCCGCGGCCCGTGCCTCGCGGACGAAGAGCGCCAGCATCCGCTCCCGCTCGGGGCCCGACGTGTGCCGGGGCAGTCCGAGCAGTTTGACGGCCACGTCCCGGTCGAGGCGTGCGTCGCGGGCCCGCCAGACGGCGCCCATGCCTCCCGCGCCTATCCGCTCCGTGAGCGTGTACCGCCCGTCCAGGACCGTGCCGCGCATTCCCTACCCCAACCCCCGAAAGGCACGCCCGCCGTGGGCGGCAAGGTCAATTTACCCGCGCCGTGGCGGAGTTGGAGAGATTTGGTGAGGCGGGCGCGGACGACTGCGCCCCATCTGCGTCTCACCGGCATCTCATCGGCGTGCGATCGGCGTCTCACCGGCATCTCGACGGCGTGCGATCGGGGTCCCGCCGGTGTCTCAACGCTGTCTCATCGGTCGGAACGGCCCCGGGCGCGGCGGGTCCTCAGGCGAGGTGGAGCCGGTCGTCTAGCCCCGCGGCCTTGAAGGCGGCCACGACGTCGTCGCGGCCCTCGGTGAAGTGGGCCCAGCTGTCGCAGTGCACCGGCACGACCCTGCGCGCCCCGAGGATCGCGGCGGCCTCGGCGGCCTGGGCGCTGTCGAGGACCAGCAGGGCGCCGTCGAAGACGGGGACGCGCGGCGCCCCGGCGAAGAGGATCGCGGTGTCGACGGGGCCGAAGCGCGCGGCGATCTCGCGGACCAGGCCGAGCGAGGCGTTGTCCCCGCTCACGTACACCGTGGGCAGGTCGGCCGAGGTCAGGACGAAGCCGACGACCTCACCGACGGTGGCCTCGACCTCCTCGGCGCCGAGTTCCTCCGGGCCGTGCAGCGCGGGCACGCCCGTCACGGTCACCGTCCTGCCGTCGGGGCGGTCGAGGTCGGCCGACGCCCACGGGGCCAGGCCCTGCGCGGCGCCGCCGAGGCGACGGGCGCCGCTGGGTGTGGTGAGGGTGAGGGGTATCTCCGCGAGGAGGGCCCGGCCGGACTCGTCGAGGTTGTCGGGGTGTTCGTCGTGCGAGAGCAGGACGACGTCGACGCGGCCGAGCTCGGCGGGCGCGGCCGCGGCGGGCGCGGTCTTGACCAGCTCGCCGCCCGGCACCGGGTAGCTGCGGGGCGCGTCGAAGGTGGGGTCGGTGAGGAACGTCAGGCCGCCGTACTCGAAGAGCGCGGTGGGGCCGCCGAAGACGCGTACGGGAATCTGCTCGCCGCGCGCTTCGGCGGCGGCCGTGGGCGGGTCGGCGGGCGCCGCCGACGGGTCGGAAGCGGCCGGGGAGGAGTCGGAAGAAGCCATGGGAGAGCACACCTCACGGATGAGTAGTGGTGTATCCGTGAGGTGAAGCTAGTTGTTTCTCATGGATGAGCGCAAGCCATACCATGAGAGTCATGAAGGACAGCGTGACCGCCGAGCCGGATCTGCCGCCCGCGCCGGGCGCCGAGCAGTACCCGGCCCTCGACTTCGCCGACAGCGCGATCGCGCTGCCCGGCGGCCAGTTCCTCGATCTGCTCGGCAGCCCCGCCGCGGCGAACCGATGGCTCGTCGAGCACGGCCTCGCGCCCGACGACGCCGGCCTCCAGGAGATGTGCGCCGCGCAACTGCGGACGCTCCGCGAACAGATCCGGTCCCTGCTCGCCTCCCGCGTCGACGGCCACCCCGCGCCCGCGAGCGCGCTCGCGGCGGTCAACGAGGCCCTGACCCGGGCGCCCGCGGCCTCCCTGCTGCACTGGGACCCCACCCGCGGTCTGTACCGGGCCGCCTCGCATCCCACCGCCCAGATCGTCGAACACGCCCTGGCCGCCCTGGCCGCCGACGCCGCCGACCTCCTGACCGGGCCCGACGCCGACCGCCTCACCGCCTGCGGCTCCACCCCCTGCAACCGCTACCTGCTGCGCCACGGCCGCCGCCACTGGTGCTCCACCCGCTGCGGCGACCGCGCCCGGGCGGCCCGCGCCTATGCGCGGCGCACCCGGGCCGAGGTGTACTGACGCGCGGGGCCCACAGCCGTCATCGGCCCGTGGAACCGTCGATCTGCTCGCGGAGGATGTCGGCGTGGCCCGCGTGCCGACCGGTCTCCTCGATCATGTGCACCAGGACCCAGCGCATCGAGGGTCCCGGCCCCCGGCGCGGCGGACGCGGGGCGGGCAGCGTCAGATCGGGGCAGGCGCCGATGACTTGGTTCGCCCGCTCGACGGTCCTCCGGTAGTCGGCCAGCACGCTCTCGACGGTGTCCTCGGGGGACGGCCGCATGGTCGCGTGCCAGGGGCCGACCTCCTCGCCGAGGAAGTAGAACCGCTCGACGATCGCCAGATGCCTGACCAGGCCGAGGAGGTTGGTGCCCGACGGCACCCCGCCCGCGCGGACCTGCGGTTCCGGCACGCCCGTGACCTTGTCGGCGACCGCGTCGCGCAGCTGGTCGAGGAAACGGAGGAGGACGGCCTTCTCGTCGGGACCGGCCGACGGCGGACGGGTGTCCTCGGCGCTCACGCGGCGGTCCGCCGGAGGAGCAGGACGCTGTCGACGACGGTGGCGGTCTCCCCGGCGGGTCCGACGGCCCGGCGGCGCGGCATGTCGGCGCGCAGGACGGACCACCGCGCCGGGTCCAGGGCGAGCGCGGCGGCCGTCTCGTCGGGCATGGGGTAGTGCACGTCGGGGTCCTGGTTCCACGACCAGGGCGCGGCGGAGCCGTGGTCGACGACCAGGAGGAGGCCGCCGGGCCGCAGCGCCCGCGCGGCGGTACGCAGGATGCGAGCGCGGGGCAGTTCGTACGGGGTCTGGAAGTACTGGGCGGAGACGAGGTCGAACCGGCCGCCGGGAAAGCTGTCGGCCAGGTCGTGCCGTTCGGCGGTGACCAGCTCGGCGACACCGAGTTCGCGGGCGCGGGTCCGCACCTGCTCGACAGCGGTGGCGGAGATGTCCACGGCGGTCACGTGCCACCCCTGCCGGGCCAGCCACAGTGTGTCGCCGCCGGGGCCGCAGGCCAGGTCCAGGGCGGCGCCGGGGCGCAGCGGCGCGGCGACCTCGGCGAGCAGCGGGTTGACGCGCGCGGCCCAGGCGCTCCGGGCGCGGTAGATCCGCTCCCAGAACTGGGCGGCGTCCTCTTCCGCCGCGCTGTCGGTGGGTTGGGGGTGGTGGGTGGAGTCCATCAGGGGTGCCCTTTCGTCCGAGCTGTCCGAGCTATCCGAGCTGTCCGAGCCGTCCGAGGCGTCTGAGCTTCGTGTCATTCGAGCCGTCCTAGCTGCCCGGGGCGGGGCCGCCGGAGCCGGCCGAGCGGCTGAGCTGCCGCAGTCGTACGAGTCGTCCGCCGCGTCCGCGCCTCGGCGCCCTCGGTTCCTGCGCTGTGCCGCCAGCATCGCCAGGGCCTTTCCGCCCTTGCAAGAAAAGTTGCGGATCCGCATCATCAGGCGGCATGGACACCCCCACGGAAGACGTGCTGGCCGGAGTCGGGCCGCGGCTGCGCGCCCTGCGCCGGGCGCGCGACACCACGCTCGCGGCGCTGGCGACCGAGACCGGCCTGACGGCGAGCACCCTGTCCCGCCTGGAGAACGGCAGGCTCCGCCCCACCCTGGAACAGCTCCTGCCACTGGCCCGGGCGCACGGCGTCCCGCTCGACGACCTGGTCGCCGCGCCGCCCACCGGCGACCCGCGCGTGCACCTGCGGCCGGTGCGGCGATCCGGCCTCGTGCTCGTGCCCCTGACCAGACGCGCGGGCGGCATCCAGGCCTACAAGGTGGTCTATCCGCCCGCGGACCGCGCACCGGCCGTGACGTTGCAGTCCCATGAGGGGTACGAGTGGTTCTACGTCCTCAACGGGCACGTCAGGTTCGTGCTCGGCGACCACGAACACCGCTTCGGCCCCGGCGAGGCCGCCGAGTTCGACACCCGCGTACCGCACTGGATCGGCAGCGCCGACAGCAGCCCCGCCGAACTGCTCGCCCTGTTCGGCCCGCAGGGGGAACGGGCCCACGTGACACCGGCCGGGCACTGAGGGAGCGAACCGACGGACCCGGGAGAGGCGGAGGCGGGACTGCGCGCGGGTACGCGCCCCGCGTCCTTCCCTACGCCCCGATGTCCTCCCGCCACAGCTCCGGGTGGGCCTCCGTGAAGTCGGTCATCAGGGCGACGCACTCGGGGTCGTCCAGGACCACGACCTCCACGCCGTGCTCGGCCAGCCAGCCGTGCCCGCCCCGGAACGTCCGCGCCTCGCCGACGACGACCCGCGAGATCCCGAACTGCCGGACCAGGCCGCTGCAGTACCAGCAGGGCGAGAGCGTCGTCGCCATCGTCGTACCGCGGTACGTCCGCTGCCGCCCGGCCGACCGGAAGGCGGCGGTCTCCGCGTGCGTCGACGGATCGCCGTCCTGCACGCGCCGGTTGTGACCGCGGCCGAGCAGGGTGGACCCGTCCGGTGCGTACAAGGCCGCGCCGATCGGGATGCCGCCCTCGGCCAGACCCGAGCGAGCCTCCTCCAGCGCGGTACGCAGCATCCGCCGGTCCGATTCCCTCGCCATGGGCCTGTCCTCCTGAGCTGCGGGTGATTCGGTCCGCCCAGCGTGGCACGGACCGGACCCAAGACCGTGCCGGACAGTTGTTGTCGCGCCGTGCAAGCTGCCCTATCGTCTCTCTCCACACAGCCACGGCCGGTCCGGCAGCGGGTGCGGGCACACCGGGGCCGACGGGGAAGAGAGCGCCGGGGGGCGGGATGGGGCGCCATCTGTACCACCTCAGTGCCGTGGTCGACGAACTCGCCCCGGCCATGGTGGGGATGCCGCCCGGCGGGGGCCCGTGGACCAAGCGAAGATTCCCGCACGGACCGCCCGTCGTGGAGATCGTCGGCGACCGGGCGACAGGCAAGACAGCCGTACTCGACGCGCTGTACGCCGGATACCACGCCCATGTGCCGACGGCCCACGTGGACCTCGCCGGGCCGCCCTACTCGGCAGCCGGTCAGACGGATCGCGAGCGCCTGGACTCGGCCAACGCCTCGCCGGTCACCAACCTCCTCTTCCAGGCGTGCTACGAGCTGTCCACCGCCCCCAAGGGGAACAGCCGCCCCCTGTCCTTCCCCCGGCTCTCTCCCGCGCTGCTGCTGGTGACCGCGTGGCGGCGGGAGGCCGCCACCGCGGGCCCCGTGCCACCGGCCGAGCTGACGGCCGCGGAAGGGGAACTCAGGGAGCTGCTGACCGCGCGGCACCCGGACCCCAGGGTCCGGGACGCCCTGCTGAGACACTGGTTCACCGCGCTGGGCAGTGTGGTGGCGGGGCTGCTCCCGGGCGTGCCGGGGCTGGAGGGCGTACTCCAGGCCGCCTCGGAGACGCTCTTCGACCGCAAGGGGCAGGCACCCCGCCTCGCGTGGTGGCGTTCCCAACTGGACGACGCCAACGGCGACGCGGTGCAGCGGCTGTTCCTGCTCGTCCAGAAGTTCCGCCGCCGGGGACCGGACCGGGCGGTGGCGGAGGCCCATCTGATGGACGCGCTCCTCGCGGACATCGACGGCGCCTACGGCCCCTGGGGGCGCAAGACCCGCCACCCCGCGCTCATCCTCCTCGACAACGTGGACGACGTGCTGCGCACACGCCTTCTCGACCCGTTCGTCGAACGGTACGCGCGCCTCGCCCGGCAGCGCCCGGGGCACAGCCGGGCCATGCTCCCCGTCGTCTTCGTGTCCTCCCTGGGCCGCGGCTCCGATCCGGACCTGACACCCACCACCGTCGAAGCGCCGTGGCACCGCCCCGAGCTCTGCCCACCCCGCACCTGGCTGCTGCGCCTCGGGATCCCGCACGTGGGCGACCCGCACATCCGCGCGATGTTCAGCGGCACCGACTATCCCGCCCCCCTTCCAGCGGTCGTCGAAAGACTCAGCGGGGGCCGCACGGGCAGTGCCCTGCTCCTGACCGGGACAGCGGTGGAGCGGATCGAGGGCCCCGACCCGCTCGACCTGGACGAACTCCTTTCGCTGCCCTCCCCGGACGCCGGGCACCCGCTCGCCGTGCGACTGCTGGACCAGCTGCTTCCGGACCCCCTCCAGCGGGACCAGGCCCTGGCGGTCGCGCCCGCGCTGGAGGTGGGCGCCGCGGCCGACCTGCTGCGGCTGCCCCGGCCGGACTTCCCCGCGCCCACGCCCGCCCTCCAGGTCAGACGGCTTCTCGACGGTGCCCTGGAGCGGCCCCACTGGAACCACCGCCCTTGGCCGCCGACGTACGGCAGAGCCCCCTTGATCACCGACCGGGCGCTGCGCGCGATCCTGCTCCACCGACTGCGCACCGAGGGCGGCCCGGAGCGCTGGTCGCACATCCACTCCCGCCTCGCGGGCCACTACAACCCCGGTGACGTGCTGGCCGCCGACTCGGTCCGCCACGACCCGCGGTATCTGCACCACGCCCTGGCCCTCGGCCTGTTCGACTCCGTGGTCGTCCGGGCGCTGCACCACCGCTATCTGCGCAGCGCGCCCTCCGACTGGCTGCGCGACCTCAACCTCGTCGCGGCCGCACCCCAGGCGTTCGACGGCTTCGCGCCCGAGCACGCACCGGCCGACGACGAACTGCCGCCGTGCCCGGCGTGTGCCGAGCAGGAGGGCGGGGCCGAGGCGCACGCCGCGATCCGGCTGCTGCTCGCGTCCGTGTGGCGGCTGTCCGCGCCGTCGTCCGCTCCTCCGTCGGGCCACGCGGACCGACGCGCGGTGCTCGTACGGGCCGCGCTTGAGGCGCTGTGCACGGACTACGGCCGCCGCCCGCGACCCGACCGGGCGTACAACGCGTACATCGACGCCGTCGCGGCCGACGGCTGGATCGACGCCCTGGTGAACGGCGTACAGGCCCCCGATCTCCCCGTCGTGTGAGGTGGTGTGATGGACATGCCCTTCCGCCGGTGGTGGCAGTGGCACACCGCGAAACCGCCCGTCGTGCGGTTCGTCCACTGGCTGCTGGTGGCCGCGCTCGTCGTCCCGCTGGGCGTGTGGGCCGGCCTGGAGCTGAGCGACACCTCCTGCGCGGCCGGGGTCGACAAGCGGGGTGACGACGACGAGTGCACAGGTGTCACCGACGGCGCGTACGCCTTCAACGACGAGCTCCGTCCCGTCTCGGCCCGCATCAAGGCGGAGAACGACCGCGTCACCCGCGGCGACAAGCCCTACGCGACCGTCGCCCTCATGATCCCGATGACTCCGGGAGCGGACCAGCGGGCCGAACGCATCGAGGTCCTGCGGGAGGTCCAGGGCGCCTACCTCGCCCAGTACCGGGCCAACCACGAGAGCAAGGAAGAGCCGCCGATCCGCCTCGTCCTGGCCAACCCCGGGCGCGAGATGGCCCGTTGGCGAGAGGTCACCGACCAGCTCGCCGCGATGTCGGCGTCCCGCGAGCACCGGCTGCGGGCGGTCTTCGGCTTCAACGTCAGCGTCGGGCGGACCGAGCGGACCATCGACCGTCTGACCAACGGCAAGGGCATCGCGGTCGTCGGCGGACCGATCACCGCCGACGGCCTCGCGAACGACGCACGGCACCCCCGGCGCTACTCGGGCCTGGCCAAGGTCGTCCCCTCCAACCGGGAGCAGGCGCGGGCACTCACCCACTCCCTGCACGTCGAACCGGCGCAGACCTTCCTCGTGGAGGACACCTCCGAGAGCGACCTCTACGCCCGCTCGCTGCGCGCCGCCTTCCGCGCCGAGACCAAGGGAACGCCGTACGCTCCCGAGCAGTACGACGCGGACAGGGTCACGGCCAACGACTTCGTTCAGATGGTCAACAACCTCTGCGACTCCAAGGCGACCACGGTCTACTTCTCGGGCCGTCCGCGCGCGCTCAGCCATCTGGTCGCCGCCCTGGGCAAACGCGGCTGCGCGTCGCGGCCCTTCAGGGTGGTCACCGTGTCGGGAGCCTCCACCCTCGCCCTCGACCCGACCATGGACTGGGGCGCCTTCACCTACGGCGCCGGGCTGACCGTCGAGTACACCACGATCACCCACGAGGACGCCTGGACCACCGGACGCCCGCCCGCGACCGGGGGTTCGGCCGACGACTTCACCGCGCTCGGCCGGCTCGTCAAGAGCGCTCGGCGTGACTCCGCCGTCGGCGACATCGGCCCCACCGGCCTCGCGGACGGGCGCACCATCACGGCCCACGACTCGGCCCTGACCGCGATCGCGGGCATCCGCAACCGGGTGGTCGCCAAGGACCAGGTGCCCGCGCAGGACAGCATCGCGGCGGCATGGCCACGGCTCCACGGCCGCCAGCGGGTCAACGGCGCCAGCGGCTGGATCTGCCTCAACAGCTACGGCACCCCCTACGACAAGGCCGTCGCCATCGTGCGGCTTTCGCCCGACCCCCGGCGGCACATCCAGTTCGAGAAGCTCGCCTGGCCCGAGGGGAAGCCGCCCAGCGCCCAGTGCAAGGCCGAGCCCGAGTGAGTGGTCAGTCCGCGGCCGCCCCGGCCCGCGAGCGATCCGCCACGGCATCTCCCGGGCCGGGCTGGGGGAACACCCGCCGCCCCGGCGACGCCGCCGCGAGGGCCGCGAGGAGGACGGCGAAGACCAGGAAGACCGCGGGCGCGGGGAGTTCGTCGAGAAGGGCTCCGGAGAGCGAGGCCCCCAGGGGTGGCGTGGCCATGAAGAGCAGGCCCATCGCGCTGTTCACGCGGCCCTGCAACCGCTCAGGGGTGTGGAGCAGGCGCGCCAGCGTCAGCACCGAGCCCGACACGGCCACCGCGAGGGCGCACCCGGCGAGCAGGGCCGCGAGCGCCGTGGCCTCCGGCGCCAGGGCCATCGCGCCGACCAGGGCCGCGCACAGCACGCCGGTGGACAGCACGATCGTCGAGGGCCCCAGGTGCCGTCCCGCCGACGGCGCGAGGACGACGCCCGCCATCGCACCCGCCGCCGACGCCGCCGTGACCATCCCGACCGACAGGCCGGACGCCCCCGCGCGCGCGGTGGTCACCACGACCGCCAGGTACACCCCGTCGAAGGCGAAGTTCTGCGCCGACGCCACCAGGGTCAGACGGCGCAGCAGCCGGTCCCGCCACAGGAAGCGCAGCCCGGTGGTGAAGGACGGCCACCAGTCCTCGCGCGGCCCGGCGGGAGCGCCGGTGCGCACGCCGAGGGCGAGCAGACAGCAGGACGAGACCGTGTAGGACGCGCTGTCGAGCCAGAACGGAAGGCTCGCCCCCGCGCCGAAGAGGGCGCCCCCGATCACCGGCCCCAGGAGGTACGCGGCCTGCCCGCGCACCTGGTTGACGGCGAGCGCCGTGGCCAGCCTGCCCTCCGGCACGACCTCGCGGACGAGCGGCAGGACGGCGGCGTTGAACGGCGCCGTGAGGAAGCCGAGCACCGCGCCCGCCACCAGGAGCAGCGGGAGCGACGCGAGACCGGCGAGGACCGCCGCCGCGAGGGCCGCGCTCGCCACCGCGCGGCCCGCGTCGCACACGAGGAGCACCGTACGGCGGTCGAACCGGTCGGCCACCGGGCCCGACGGCAGACAGGCGAGGGCCAGCGAGCCCGTCCACACCGCCTCCACCAGGCCGACGCGCAGCGGCGACCCGGTGACCTGGAGGACGAGCAGCGGAAGGGCCACCGCGCAGGCGCCGGAGCCGAGCATGGACAGGCCCTGCCCGGCGCAGAGGAGTTGGAAGTCCCTGTTGCGGCGGAGCGAGTCCGCGGCAGGAGCCCTCCGCCGTACACCGGTGGTCCCACGGGCCTTCACGCCGGTGACCCCACGGGCCGCTGCGCCGGTGGTCCCGCGGTCTGCTGCGCCGACGGTCCCACGGGCGCCGCCTCAAGCAGGGGCAGCGGCGCGCACGCCTCGCCCGTCAGCGCGCCGTGCACGGCGAGCAGCACCCCGGCCGTGCCGGTGGCCAGGTCCATCGAGAGCTTCAGGAGGCCGTCGAGCGCGAAGGCCCGCCGCCCCCTGAAGCGCACGCAGTGGAGGCCCAGGCTCCGCAGGTGTACCGACGCTGCGGAGCCCGGGCCGGCCAGGCGGGACGCGGCGTGGAGCAGACCCGCCTGACCGTCGAAGAGGCCGGGGGAGAGGAGGAGTTCCGTCCCCAGGCCGGACCGCACGCGCTCCCGTACGCGCGCGTAGTGCGGGTCGTCGTGGTGCGTGAGGTACGCGTCGAGGACCAGGGCGATCCCGGCGCCGCCCCGGTCGAGCGTCGGCAGCCACCGCTGGCCGTCCCTGACCTGGAGCAGGCCCGCGCGCGGCGCCCCGCACCGGCCGAGGTCGCGGGCCAGCGCGAGCTGGGCGAGCCGCAGCCACCGGTCGTCGCCGGTCGCCCCGCGCAGCCGGGTGAACAGCAGGGCCGGGCCCGACCAGCCGTGCATGAGGCCCACGGCGTCCGCGGGGCCCGGCAGCCGGCCGCCGCCCTCGATGACGCGCGCGAGCCGCTCGCCCAGGGCCTCGGCCGCGCGCGCGTCCCCGAAGTGCAGCCGGGCCAGGCCGATGCCCGAGAGTCCGCCGAACAGGCCCGCGCCGCAGCCGCCGAGGTCGACGTCGTCGAGCCGGGCGAGCGTCTCGCGCGCCGCGTCGCCGCGCCCGAGGAGGTCCAGGGCGTACGCGACCCCGGCGAGGCCGTCGTACAGGCCGGGACGCGGCCAGCGGGTCCGCCCGGCCGCCCGCACCAGCCAGTCGACGTGCTCGGCGAAAGCGGGGTGCCCACGGCGGCCGGTGACGTGCAGCGCGTACAGGACGCCCGCCGCGCCGTGGGCGAGGGACGCGCCCTGGTTGTCGAACTGCCGCACATCGCCGGGAAAGAGCCGGTCGTCGCGCTCCGGTGTCGCGCTGAGCAGGATCGCCTCGGTCATCGAGGCGAGTGCGGCGAGGCCGTCGGCGCCGGGCCCCTCGGGCCAGCGGGATCCGTCCGCCGCGTCGGTCTCCTCGGCCCGCGGCGCGTGGCCGGGCGGCGGGGACAGCCGTCGGCGCAGCCGCGCGCCGAACCCCCGCGGCACCGGGAAGCGCAGCTCGCACCAGGCGGTGAGCTGGGCGAGCTTGTCCGGGTCGAAGCGCAGCAGCGGCGTCAGCGGGCAGAACAGGGCGAGCGTCAGGGCCGCGAGCCCGTACGTGTCCACGGACCGCCCGGACCGGGCCCACCGCGCGGTGAACCCGGGCGTGCCGAGGGCGGGCGCGCCGTCGTCGCCGTCCGCGTGTGCCGTCTCGAAGTCGACGAGGCACACGCTGCCGTCCGGGCGGACCATGACGTTGCCGGGCTGGAGGTCCCCGAAGACGACGCCGCGCCCGTGCAGGTGCGCCACGGCCTGTTCGATCCGGTCGACGACGTCGCACGCCCAGCGGGTGTACGCGGCGAGCGCCGACCCGTCCGGAGCGAGATCCGAATCGTCCGCCGCGCCGTCCCGGAACAGCGGATGGCGGCGGCCGATCGCCTCCTGGAGGGTCTCTCCCGGGATCAACTCCTGGACGAGGAAGTGGTGTTCCCAGTGGCGGGTGCGGCCGTACAGGCGCGGCACGCAGTCGAGCCCGGCGAGCCGCTCCAGCATCGCCTCCTCGTTGTCCAGGCGGGCCACGGCGTCCGTGCCCCGGTCGTCGAGGCCCGCGTGGGGCCGCGCCTCGCGCAGGACCACGCGGCGGCCGGAGTCCTTCTCGACGGCCCGGTAGACCCCGCCGCCGTTCGAGAAGTGCAGCGCCTTCTCCACCCGGTAGGGGAAGCCGCCCGGCGCCGCCGTGCGGAGCGCGGCGATGTGCGGGGCGAGGAACGCGGGCGGCTCCACCCACGGCGGCACCCGGAAGGACGTGCCCCGCACATCGGGCACCAGGACGCCGCCCGGGCCCTCGACCGCCGGGACGTACTCGCCGTCCGGCGCGAAGCAGTACGCCGCGTCGAACCCGCCGTAGCGCACGTACAGCGGACCTTCGCCCCAGCGCAGGTCGCTGAGCACGTACGGCCCCTCGACGCCGTGCAGGAGTGCCGCCAGGCCGGTCAGGATCCGCTCCAGGTCCGGCTCGTCGGCGGGGTAGACGGTCACGAGCTTGCCGCCCGCGGGGCGCGGCGCCTGCTTGCTGTTGACCTGGTGGTGCAGGACCGCGCTGCGCAGGAACTTGAAGGTGACGCCGTGCCGCACGCAGTAGTCCCAGGCGGTGTCGACGACGTGTTCGGCCCGGTCCTCCGTGGCCGACACGTGGATCTTCCAGCCCTGGCGGGGCAGCGGGGCGTCCTGGCGGCGCAGATTGACCCAGCCGCCGCGCTCGGCGCGCAGCCAGCCCGGGGGCGGCGGGCTCGTGGTGCGGGCGAAGCGGCTTCCGGCGTCGTCGACGCGGTCGAGCGCGTCCACGAAGCAGGGGTCCGCGACGAGATGGCCCTGAGCGAGCATGGTGTGAGGTCTCCTGGTGCGGGTCCCGGTCGGTGGTCGCGGCCTCCCGGCCGTGGGTGGCCACGGCCGGGAGGCGTCACGGAAGCGGACGGTGCGTCAGACGACGCCACGCGTGCTTTCGTAGCTGTTGGCGCAGGGCCACAGGGAGGGGGTCTCCTCCTCCAGCTCCTGCAGTTCGAGGATCTCCGCCATGTGCGTCACCTCCCTTCGTGCGGTTCTCGGTGGCGGTGACGGGCCGGGACGGGCGCGACGGGGCGGGTCAGCCCATGCCGACGGTGCTGTGGTAGCTGTTGGCGCAGGGCCACAGAGCGGGCGCCTCCTCCTCCAGCTCCTGCAGGTCGAGGATCTCCGACATTCGAATCACCTCCCCTCGTGGGCTCGTAGGTACGACGACCGCGGGTCGAGGTACGGCAGGACGGGCCCGCCACCCCCGAACGCGGAGTCCAGGGCGAGCAGCACGCCCGCGGCACCGGTGGCCAGGTCGGCGGAGAGCCGCAGCATCCGGAAGCCCGGGAACGCCAGGTGGCCGCGGTAGGAGTGCGCGTACCAGGCCATCCGGCGCACCTGGGTGTGCAGGGCCTCGCGGTCCCCGGGGCCGTCGAGCGCGGCGAGCACCGCGATCGCGCCCGCCCGGCCGCGCAGCAGCCCGGCGTTGCGCACGTACAGCGCGCCGCAGGTGTGCCGGACGGCGGCGAGCAGCCCGGCCCTGCCCTCGTCGGGCCGGTGCCGGAGCAGCGCCCGCAGCGGGAAGGCGAGTCCACAGCTGCCGCCGTGCAGATAGGGCAGGTGGTGGGTGCCGTCGAAGAGGGTGAGGGAGCCGTCGGCGGCGGTGGCGCACCGGGCCGTGTCGAAGCCGAGCGCGCGCTCGGCAAGGCCCAGATAGCGGGTGACGCCGGTCTCCTCGTACAGGTGCAGGAAGAGCAGGGCGATCCCGGCGCCGCCGTGCAGCAGGCCGTACGGCGGGGGAGTGCCGAGGCGCGGCGCGGGCGGCCCCTCGGTGACGAGTCCGGCGAGGTCGACGGCGGTGCGCAGGGCCGCGTCGTGCAGCGCGGTGTCCCCGGTGACGCGGGCGAACCGCAGCTGGTTCAGGGCGATTCCGGCGCTGCCGCCCGCCAGGTCGGGGCGCAGCACGCGGGCCTCGAGGGGACGGGCCCGGTCGAGGACGGCGAGGGCGCGTTCGCGGTGGCCGAGCAGATCGAGGGTCAGGGCCACCCCGTGCAGCCCGTCGTACAGGCCGGGGCGCGGGTCGGGGTCGCGTTCGGCGGCGTCCGCCAGCCAGCTGACGTACGTGGCGGGGACGGTCGCGCCCACCCGGTGCAGGGCGTACAGGACTCCGGCGGCGCCGTGGCCGAACGACGGTCCGCCGAGTGCCGCGGGCCCGAAGGGGGTGCCGGGGAAGAGCCGGTCCGTGCGCTCGGGCGTGGCCATCGCGTGCAGGCCCGCCACCAGGGAGTCGCGCAGGGCGGGCCAGTCGGGGCGGTCCGCGGCGAGCCGCCCGGCGTGGTCGTCGGCCTGCGGGTCCGCCGTCCTGGACAGGCGGGACAGGAGGGTGGCGCCGAAGCCCGGCGGGACGGGGTAGTGCTGGTCGACTGCCCGGGTGAGGACGCGCAGGGTCGCCAGGTCGCGGTGCGGCACCGGAAGCAGCAGCCACAGCCGCAGCACGTCGAGCAGATGGGCGGTGGCGGCCCGGCCGCGCAGCCCCGCCGGTGCCGTGAAGCCCTCCTCGCCGGTGGCCGGGGACCGGTCGTCCGTGAGGTCGGTCGCCGTGTCCAGACGGCTGAGCACGACCCGGTCGTCCGGGCACAGGAACAGGTGCTCCGGGTTGAGTTCGCCCAGGCGGAACCCGCGGTGCCGCAGCGCGTCCAGGGCGGCGGCGACCCTCCCGACGACGCCGAGGGCCCACTCCGCGTAGCCCGCGGCCTCCTTCTCCGCGCGGTCCTCGGTGGTCAGCGGGAAGGCGGCGGCCGCCGCTTCGGCCAGGCTCCGGCCCTCGGGCAGTTCGACGGCCAGGAAGTGGTGGCCCGACCGCACGTGGTGGCGCACGACGCGGGGCACGCAGTCGAGGCCCGCGAGCCGCTCCAGGACGGCCCGTTCGTGCGTGAGGCGGGCGACGGCGTCCGTGCCGTACGCGTCGAGGCCGGTGTGGGGCCGCGCCTCGTGCAGCAGGACGGGCCTGCCCGTGGCGGTGTCGGTGGCCCGGTAGGTGCCGCCGCCGGTGGTCAGGCGCAGGGCCCGCGCGTCGCGGAAGGGGAAGGGGGCGTCCGGCGGGGCGTGCAGGGCCTTGAGGTCGGCGTGCAGCACCTCGGGCAGCGCGACCCAGTCCGGGCAGCGGAAGACCGGGCGGCGGTCCTCGGGCACGAGGGTGCCGTCGGGCCGTTCCAGGGCGGGCACCACGGCGTGCTCGTCGCCCGGGGCGGCCAGGTGCCCGGCGGCGGGACATCGCTGGTCCTGCGCGGCGCCGTAGCGCACGTACAGCGGACCCGAGCGGTGGCGCAGACAGCCCGGCACGTACGGCCCCGGAAGCGGTGCGAGCAGCGCGGTGAGGTCGGCGAGCGCGGTGGTGAGCACGGTCTCGTCCGCCGGGTGGAGGACCATCAGGTCGGCGCTGGTGAGGCGGTCGGCGCGGAGGTCGCCGAGCGCCCGGGCGGCGGCCGTCCCGCGGACGAGGTCCAGGGCGATGTTCTGCCGCACGCAGTACTCCACGACGGTCTCCGCCGCGCGCTCCAGCTGAGCCGGCGTCACGGAGACGTGGATCCGCCAGCCCTGGCCCGGCCGTCGCGCGGCCGGCGGGCGCAGCCGCGTCCACCATCCGGAATCGGAGCGCTCCCAGCCCCGGGGCAGGGGCCGCACGGCCGCCGTGAGCCTTTCCGGAGTGTCGGCGAGGCGCTCCGGGAATTCGAACAAGACCGGGTCCGCGCGGTAGAAGCGGTCGTAGTCCTGGAGTTTCATCACGGGGCGGCCTCTCCGGTCAGAACCGGGCAGAAAGAGATTCCGGGGAATCGGCGGGAGTCACGGGGGAAAAGCGTGCGGGATTCGAACGAACGTCCCTCGGGCGGAAGTCGGGACGGCGTGCGGGGCGCCGGAGGAACGGTGGACAGAAAGCGGGCGGGCGTCGGCGGAAGGAAGGCCTACGGAATGCGCCGCCACGGAAAGGTCCGGGGCGCGAGCCGCTGCGGGTGCGCGGCGCCCGGTGCCGTCAGGCGGAGTGGTGGAAATCCGGCGCCGACGCCGCCGCCGACGGTTCCGGCGACTACGGCCGCGCGACGGTCGCCGTGACGAACTCCGGAGGGCGCGTCCGCACCGAGCGCTGGTCGATGCGCGCGATGTCGTCGGCGGAACCGAAGCGGCGGTCCATCCGCCGCACGGCCTGTGCCCACGTCCCCATCGACTCCACGGCGGACAGCGTCTCCACGACGAAGGGGTCCCGCAGCCGGGCCAGAGTGCGCTCCCACAGCACCGCCGCGGGCTCCTCCAGGAGGCTGCCGACCGTCCCCTCGTACACGGGGATCCCCCGCACCAGGCCGTCCGGCTCCACCTGCATGACCTTGGTGTCGGTGCCCTCCGCGACCCGCTCCGGCTTCATCACCAGATTGAGGTTGTCGGTGGTGAAGACGGCCACCGACGACGGCGCCAGCTCGCGCAGGCGGGAGCGGAACGCGGTGCTCGTGAGCCGGGCGACCTGGTCGTCGTCGAGGAGTTCGTGGACGCCGAACTCGGGGCGGCTTGCGAGGCCCTCCGGCACGGCGGCGTTGAACCCCAGCGTGGTCAGGCGCGGGAAGCGGTGGGCGATGTCGCCCGCGATGTCCTCCAGCTGGCCGAAGTTGCTGCGGATCACCACGCAGTCGACGCCGAAGCACAGCCGCCCCCGGTCGGCCGTGCTCCGCTCGGCGGCCACCTCGTCGAGCAGGGTGAGGGCCGCGAGCACCCGCTCGAAGGAGCCCTCGCGCCCCCGGATGCGGTCGTGCACCTCGGACGTCGCTCCGTCCAGGCTCACGATCACCTCGTCGAAGTGGTCGGCGAGCCGCTCGGCGAGGGCCCGGTTCATCACCCATCCGCTGGTGTTGATCGACAGCTTCACCCCGGCGGCGCGCAGCCGCTGCGCGACCTCGAACACCCCCCGGACGACGAGCGGTTCGCCTCCGGACAGGGCCACGACCCGGGGGCCGAGCGACGCCAGCGCGTCGGCGACCCGCAGCATGGCCTCCGGGCCGAGCTGCCGCGAAGGCCGTCTCCCCGATTCCGAATAGCAGTGCGAGCAACGCAAGGGGCAGGCGTACGTGGTGTCCCAGACGATGACTTCCGGACCGGAACAACGACTCATGACGGCCACCCGTTCTCTCGTCCCTGCGGAGTGTCCTCGCATGGTGCCGGACCCTTGGAATCCGCCTTCGCGGCCCTCGGAATCCGCCCCTGCGATTCCCTTCGAGTGTTCTCGTGCGGGCCATTGCCGGGCACCCGGGCACCCCCCAAACTCCTTGGAGGTTTTCCGCCAGGCACAGTCGGTGGATTACTTCTCTGGACGCCCGTCGTGACAGGCCCCGATAATGTCGCCCGTGGCAGGCAGAAGCGGGGGGATGCACCTCGTCGCCGCGTGCGGCGGAGCGTGCTTGCTCTGGGCAACGCTTATCGGGACAACGCAGTTGGACAACCGCTACGTTCTGCCCTGGATCCTGGGGTCCGTACTCCCGTGCTATCTCGCCGGACTCTTCACCTGGTGGCACGCCCCGTCCAGCCCCGTGGCCCGGCGCCTGCTGCTGCTCGGCAGCTGGCTGTGCGTCTCCGTGGCCGTCCGCCACACCACCACGCTGGTGAGCCTCGAACTCGGGTGGTACCTGCGCCCCGAGGCGGTCGGCGTGCTGCTGCCGCTCGACTTCGCCCTGCAGGCCGCCAGCCAGCTCTGCCACCTGGTGGTGAGCATCCTCATCGTCCGCCTGCTGGCCCTGCTGCCCGACGGCGGCTACCGCTTCGGCTCCGAACGCCGCGTCCTGAACAGCCTCTGGGGCCTGCTCGCGCTGCCGGTCCTGCTGCCCCTCACCGGCCTGTCCGACCACACCGTTTACTACATCGTCTTCTACTACCCCGAGGCCTTCCTGCCCGGCGTCGGCGCCACCCTGCTCGTGCTGCGCTGTCTGCGCGCGCGGGCCGCGGGCCTGCCCGACGTGGCCGCGCTGCTGCCCTTCGCCGCCGTGGCCGCCGTCGCCTTCCTGGCCCGCGGTTCCACCCGGATCTTCCGCGCCTGGCAGGGCGAACAGGGCGTCCTGTACCTCGTCGGCTCGATCCTCGGCGCCCTGCCCTACGTGTCGATCGCCGTGACCCTCCTCTACGCCGCCTTCCGCCACCGGCTGTTCGGGGTCGACATCGCGCTGCGCCGCTCCGCCGTCTACGGCTCCCTGTGGCTCATCATCAACAGCTGGTACGTCGGCATGGCCCTGACCCTCGGGCTCACCGCGGGCCTGGTCTTCCCGCTCGGCCTGTCCCTGCTGGTCGCCGTCGTCGTCACCGCCCTCTTCCAGCCGCTGCGCGCCCAGCTCAACGCCCTGCTGGAGCGCCGCGTCTTCGGCAAACGCCTCAGCAGGTTCGAGCTCCTCGTCCAGTTCGGCACCACCCTGGAGCACGCCTACGACCTCGACCGGCTCGCCCCGCAGCTCGCCACCGGGCTGCGCGAGGGCCTCGACCTGCGCTGGGTCCGGGTCCGGCTCGGCGGGCCCGGACCGCCCCTGGCGACCGCCGAAGCGGGCGAACCGCCGCCCGGCGAGCGGCCCCTCGTCGGCTTCCCCCTCCTGTACGGGGACGACGTCCTCGGCGCCATCGAGTACGGCCCCAAGGCCGAGGGCCACTGCGCCCCCGAGGACCACGACATCGGCCAGACCCTCGCTCGGTCCGCCGCGCTCGCCGTGCACAACGTCCGCCTGGCCGCCGAGCTCTCCGCGCACGCCCGGGAGACCCAGCGCCAGGCCACCGAACTCGCCGCGTCCCGCGCCCGCATCGTGCACGCCCAGGACACCGAGCGCCGCCGCATCGAGCGCCGCCTGCACGACGGCATCCAGCAGGAACTCGTCGTACTCGTCGCCAAACTCGCCCTCGCCCGCAACCGCCTGCACCGCGGCGGCGACATCGACGCCGCCCTCACCGAGATGCAGGACGACGCCTACCGCGTGATCGACGACCTGCGGGAGCTCGCCCACGGCATCCACCCGCCCGTCCTCACCGACCAGGGCCTGGTCGCCGCCGTGACCTCCTGCGCCCGCCGCATGCCCATCCCCGTCACCGTCCACAGCGAGGAGCCGCTGACCGGCGTGCGCTTCGCCCTCGACATCGAGGAGTCCGCCTTCTACCTCGTATCCGAAGCACTCACCAACGTCCTCAAGCACGCGGGCGCCGGACACGTCACCGTCCGTCTCACCCGCGGCGACGGCCGCCTCCAGGTCGAGGTCGCCGACGACGGCACCGGGTTCCCCACCGACACCACCCGCGGCTCCGGCCTCACCGGCATGCGCGACCGCACCGAGGCCGTGGGCGGCGAGCTCACCGTCACCAGCCGCGTCGGCGCCGGCACCGTCATCCGCGCCCGACTCCCCGAACGCGAACGGGAGGAGGCCCGTGCCTGAGCCCTCGGGCACCGCCCCGCTGCGCGTCGTCATCGCCGAGGACCACTACCTGGTGCGCGAGGGCACCCGGCGGCTCCTGGAGGACACCGGCGAGGTGGACGTCCTCGCCGCCGTCGGCACCGCCACCGAGCTCCTCGACGCGGTCGCGCGGCTGCTGCCGGACGTCGTCATCGCCGACATCCGCATGCCGCCCGGCCACCACACCGAGGGCATCACCGCCGCCCACGCCATCCGCGCCGCCCACCCCGGCATCGGCGTCGTCGTCCTGTCCCAGCACGCCAACGAGAACTACGCCTTCGACCTCTTCCGGCGCGGCACCGACGGCCTCGCCTACCTCCTCAAGGAGCGCATCGGCGAGGTCGACGAGCTCCTGCGCGCCCTGCGGGAGGTGACCGCCGGGCGCTCCGTCGTCGACCCCCGCATCGTGGAGGTCCTCATAGGGAGCCACGCGCGGGCCGCCGACGCCCCCCTGTCGCACCTCACCCGCAGGGAGCTCGACGTCCTGCGGCAGATGGCGGAGGGCAAGACCAACCGGGCGATCGCGGACTCCCTGACGCTCTCCGAGTCGACCATCGAGAAGCACGTGAACTCCACCTTCGCCAAGCTCGGCCTCGCGGAGATACCGCAGCTGCACCGCCGGGTCAGCGCCGTCCTCGCGTATCTGCGCCACACCCCGGCGGGCCCCGGCTGACCGGCCCGGCACTCCCGCGTTGCGCCCCGGCGGGCGACGCGGGAAGGTCGAGGAAGGCGGACGAGGAGGCCACACACATGCCCATCGCAACGGTCAACCCGGCGACCGGCTGGACCGAGCTGACCTTCGAGCCCCTGAGCGGCCAGGAGATCGAGGCACGGCTGAGCCGCGCCGCCGCGGCCTTCGACCGCTACCGCACCACCGGCTTCGCCGACCGCGCGGACCTGCTGCGCCGCGCCGCCGACCTCCTCGACGAGGACACGCCCGACATCGCGCTCACCATGACCTCCGAGATGGGCAAACCGGTGAAGGCGGCCCGCGCGGAGGCCGCCAAGTGCGCCAAGACCATGCGCTGGTACGCCGACCGCGCCGAGGCCCTGCTCGCCGACGAGCGGCCCGACGACGGCGACGTACGCGACTCCGGCGCGTCCCGCGCCTTTGTCCGCTACCGCCCCCTGGGCGTGGTCCTGGCCGTGATGCCGTGGAACTTCCCGCTGTGGCAGGTGGTGCGGTTCGCCGCGCCCGCCCTGATGGCGGGCAACGTGGGGCTGCTCAAACACGCGTCGAACGTGCCGCAGACCGCCCTGTACCTGGAGGACCTCTTCCTCCGCGCGGGCTTCGACGAAGGCTGCTTCCAGACGCTGCTCGTCGGCTCCGACGCCATCGAGGGCATCCTGCGCGACCCGCGGGTGGCCGCCGCCACCCTCACCGGCAGCGAGGGAGCGGGCCGCTCCGTCGCCGCGATCGCCGGTGACGAGATCAAGAAGACGGTCCTCGAACTGGGCGGCAGCGACCCCTACGTCGTCCTGCCGTCGGCCGACGTCGACGCGGCCGCCACCACCGCCGTCACCGCGCGGACGCAGAACGCGGGCCAGTCCTGCATCGCCGCCAAACGCTTCATCGTGCACACGGACGTGTACGACGCCTTCCTGGAGCGCTTCACCGCGGGCATGCGGGCGCTGACCGTCGGCGACCCCACGGACGAGAGCACCGACGTGGGCCCCCTCGCCAGCGCGCAGGGCCGCGACGACCTGGAGGAACTCGTCGACGACGCCGTGCGCCGGGGCGCCACCGCCGTCTGCGGCGGCGGGCGGCCCAAGGGCCTCGACCGGGGCTTCTACTACGAGCCGACCGTCCTGGTCGGCATCACCCCCGAGATGCGCGTCCACCGCGAGGAGACCTTCGGCCCGGTGGCCACGGTCTACCGGGTCGCGGACCTGGAGGAGGCCATCGCCGTGGCCAACGACACCCCCTTCGGCCTGAGCTCCAACGCCTGGACCACCGACCCGGCCGAACAGGAGCGCCTCGTACGCGATCTGCGGGCGGGCGGGGTCTACTTCAACGGCATGACCGCCTCGCACCCGGCCTTCCCCTTCGGCGGAGTCAAACGCTCCGGATATGGCCGTGAGCTGTCGGGCCACGGCATCAAGGAGTTCTGCAACGCCACCACCGTGTGGCACGGGGCATGAGCGCCCGGAAGACCGGCAGGGGGCGGCCGTGGAGCCCGTCGAGGCACTGAACCGCATCGCCTTCCTCCTCGAACGCGTCCACGCGCCCACCTACCGGGTACGCGCCTTCCGCACCGCCGCGGCCGCCGTCGCCGCCCTGCCGGCCCAGGAGCTCGCCGAGCGGGTCCGGACGCACACCCTGGAAGCCCTCAAGGGCATCGGGCCCAAGACGGGCACGGTGGTGCGCGAGGCACTCGACGGCCAGGTGCCCGGCTACCTCGCCCGCCTGGAGGAGGAGGCCGAACAGCCCCTGGTGACCGGCGGCGCCGAGCTGCGGTCCCTGCTGCGCGGCGACTGCCATCTGCACTCCGACTGGTCCGACGGCGGCAGCCCCATCGAGGAGATGGGCCGGGCCGCGGCCGACCTCGGCCACGAGTGGGCCGTCCTGACCGACCACTCGCCCCGCCTGACCATCGCCTGCGGCCTCTCGCCGGAGCGGCTGCGCGAACAGCTGCGGGTGGTCGCCGCGCTCAACGAGACGTGGGCCCCGTTCCGCCTGCTCACCGGCATCGAGTGCGACATCCTGGAGGACGGCGGCCTCGACCAGGAGCCCGAGCTCCTCGCCCGGCTCGACGTCGTGGTCGTCTCCGTCCACTCCAAGCTGCGCATGGACGCGGCGGCCATGACCCGCCGCATGGTCGAGGCCGTGCGCAATCCGCACGCGGACGTCCTCGGACACTGCACCGGCCGCCTCGTCACCGGCTGCGGCCGCCCCGAGTCCGCCTTCGACGCCGACGCGGTCTTCGCCGCCTGCGCCGAGTCCGGCACGGCCGTGGAGATCAACAGCAGGCCCGAGCGCAAGGACCCGCCCCGGCGGCTGCTGCGCCGCGCGGTCGACGCCGGGGTCCTGTTCGCCATCGACACCGACGCGCACGCGCCCGGCCAGCTCGACTGGCAGATCATCGGCTGCGCCCGCGCCGAGGAGTGCGGGGTACCGGCCGAGCGCACCGTCACCACCTGGAACGCCGAGGACCTGCTCGCGTGGACGAGCAGGTCCGGGCGGGGTCCGGCCTGAGCCGGGTGTCTTCCGGGGCGCGGCGCGGTCAGTTCGTGAGGGTCACACAGGGCAGGCCGACGCTCTCGCCGCCGCGGAAGCCCTCCGCGCACAGCCGCGTGCCCGCCGGGAAGTGCCGCTGGGGGTAGGCCTGGTCCCGGTAGGTGCGGAACGCGGCGACGTCCTCCACCTTCGTGTGGGCGCTCCAGCCGTTGGTGGTCCACACCCGCGCGCTGATGCGGTGCGGCCGGTTGGTGTTGGTGACCGACACCTCGACGCGGCCCAGATAGGTCCCGGTGTCGTACGTCTCGATGCAGACCGAGTGGTTGCACCACTTGCCGTCGGCCACCGCCGAGGGGCCGGTGGCGACGACGCAGCCGAGGGCGGCGGCCAGCGCCCCGATCCCCGCGGCGGTCTTCCTGGTGATGTCCGGCATGGTGAGCCACCCTCATGTGTGTCGCGACGCCCGTGACCAGCTGCCACGGACTCCCGGGCGGACCAACGCGGCGCAAGATCATTGGTTACGGGACCCGCGCGGACCACCCGGGCGGCCACTGTGACCAGGGCCCTAGGCCGACGCGCGGCCGTCTGCGAGCATGCGCCGATGACTGAGGAAGGCGAACACGCACGGCTCTGGGCCGCGCCCGGCAGCGCGCAGGTCGAGCTGCTGTCCGCGCGGTTCGAGCGCTTCGCCTTCGACCGGCACAGCCACGAGGAGCTGTCCGTCGGCGTCATCGAGGAGGGCGCGGAGGGGCTGCACCTGGCCGGGGGCAAGGTCGTGGTCCCCGCGGGGCAGCTGGTGATCCTCAACCCCGGGCAGGTGCACACCGGTTTCGCCGCCGAGGAGTCCGGCTGGCGGTACCGCATGTTCTACTTCGACACCGCCATGGTCGACGAACTGGCCGAGGAACACCTGGGCGTTCGGGACGTCTGGTTCGCGCGGACGGCCGTGCCCGACCCCGAGCTGTTCGCCGCACTGCGCCGCGTGCACCGCGAACAGGAGCACGCCCACGACCCCCTCACCGCCGAGTCACTGCTGCTCGGCGCGCTGACCACGGTGCTGCGCCGGCACGCGAGCACCGGCCGGACGGCAGCCGCCGGGCCCCGGCGGGACCCGCGCCGGGGCCCGGACCTGGCGCGGCAGCTGCTCCACGACCGCTGGGCCGAGCCCGTCACGGTCGCGGAGCTGAGCGCTGTCGCGGACATGCCGCGCGCCTCCCTCATCGCCGCCTTCCGGCAGGCGTACGGGCTGCCCCCGCACGCCTACCTGCTGCGGCTGCGCGCCAACCGTGCCCGCCGTCTCCTCCTGACCGGGCGGCGCCCCGCCGAGGTGGCCGCCGTCACCGGCTTCGCCGACCAGGCCCATCTGACCCGCGTCTGCAAGCGCTACTTCGGCGTGACGCCGGGGGCCATCCGGCCCTGACCGCGGTGCAGGCCCCCGCGAGACTTTCGTTCAAGACCGCCCCCGCACCGCCGCGCCAGGCTGGCCACGTCGGGCAAGGAGAGACGGAAGGCGGCGACACGAACATGGTGTGGGCGATGGCGGTGTCCCCGCTGGTCGTGGTCCTGGGGATGATCACGGGACTGCGTCGGGCGGCGCACTGGGCGGCGGTCGTGGGGGCGGTCCTCGCGGCCCTGTTGATCTGGTGGCTGCCGGACTTCGCGCTGCCGGGCGACGCGGCGGGCGCGACCGCGGGAGGGGCGGCGCTGCTGGTGCTCAACGCCGCGGCGGTGATGCTCCCGGGCGTCTATCTGAGTCAGGTGCTCACCCGCCGCGCGGTGCACGGGGCGTTGCAGGAGTGGGTGCGCGGCCTGCCGCTGCCGGGGCCCGCGACGATCGCCCTCGTGGTGGCGGGCATCGCCCCCACGGTGGAGGCCCTCACCGGCTTCGGCGTCTCGCTGCTCGTCACCGTGCCGGTGCTGCTCGCCCTCGCGCCGCCCGCGACCGCCCTGCGGCAGGCCATGCTCGGCATGAACATCATGCCGTGGGGCACCCTCGGCCTCGCCACCGTCATCGGCGCCGCCCTCACCGGCACCGGCACGGCCGACCTCGGCACCGCCACAGCGGTCACGAGCGCCCTGGTCTTCCCCCTGGTGACCGCGTGGGCCGCGCTGCTCGCCCGGCCGCGCCGACGGTTCCGCACCGCCGTGGTGGCCGCGGGCGCCGGCGGGCTGCTCGCGCTCGGGCTGCTCGCCCTGAACCGCCTCGGCGCGGTCCAGCCCGCGGGCGTCCTCGCCGGGCTCGTGACCACCGGCGCCGGGCTCGCGCTGTGCGCCGCCCGCCGCGGGCGGACCGGCTCCGGCGCCGCCGGTCGGCTGCTGCCACCGCGCGCGGTCCTGTCCGCGTACGGCCTGGTCCTCGGCGGCATCGCCCTGACGCGCGTCGCCAAGGCCTGGGGCGTGCCTCCCCTCGCCCTGCACGCGGGCGACGTGAGCTTCGCGCTGCTGAGCTCGCCGGGCCTGCCGCTGCTGGCCGCGGCCCTGATCCTGGACCGGGGCCGCCCGCACCGCCGGGACGCGCGCACCGCGATGACCCGCGTCGGCAGGCCGCTGCTCGCCCTGACCGGGTTCGTCGCCCTGGGGCGGCTGATGGCGGACAGCGGCATGATCGGGGAGCTGGGCGGCGCCGTCGCCGGGGCGCCGCCACTGGTCATCGCCCTGGCCGCACCCGCGCTCGGCATGCTCAGCGGCTTCCTGACCGGCTCGAACGTCGGCGGCAACGCGCTGATGATGCCGCTCCAGGAGCGCCTCGCCCCGGACGGCGCGGGCCTCGACACCTGGTTCGCCGCCCTGCAGAACAGCGCGGCGGGGCACACCGTCTTCACCTCGCTCCCCATGATCATGCTGATCCTGGCGGTGGCCGGTGACCGGGCCAGGTCCGCGGGTGTCACCGAACGCGGCCTGCTGCGCTTCGGCCTGCGGGTGGCCGCCGCGGTGTACGCCGCCCTGGCCCTGACGGCGGTCGCCGTGGTGGTCATCGGCGGAGCCGCCTGACCCGCCACGGGAGTGCCGGGCCGGGGCCGAGCGCGCGCGGGCGCGCCTCGCCCCGGCTCAGGACGTCACCCGACGAACTGCCCCCCGAGGCGCTCCACCAGGAGGAACCCGCCAATGCCGATCATCATCGCGCCGCTGACCCGGGTGACCACCCGGGCCGCCGCGGGCCGGGCCTTCAGCACGGCCCCCGCCAGGACGCCGACCCCGAGGTAGACCACCGCGCAACTGGCCATGTGCAGCGTGCCGAGCAGCCCGCTCTGGACCGCGACGGGCCAGCCCGCGCCCGGGTGGATGAACTGCGGGAACAGCGAGAAGTACAGCAGCAGCGCCTTGGGGTTGAGGCCACTGGTGCCGACCCCCTTCCACGCGATCTGCCAGCGGGACTCCGCCAGGGCCTCGGTGGCCGCCTGCGGACTCGCCGGACGGGCCAGGACGCCCCGGCCGAGCCAGATCAGATACGCGGCGCCGAGGACGGTCAGCGCCGTGAGCAGCGCCCCGGAGCTCGCGACGATCACGACGAGGCCCGCCACCGCGAGCAGTGTGTACCCGGCGTACCCGGCCACCAGACCGGCCACCGCCGGGACCACCGACCGCTCGCGCAGCCCCGCCGAGATCGCGTACGCCCAGTCCGCGCCGGGTGTGCAGACCAGCAGCAGGTCGACCGCCAGGAACGCCGCCAACGTGCCCGTTTCCATGAAGAATCGTTTCCTCTCCCCTTGTGATACGAGAGGGAAGGCTAGGAGCTTTTCGGCCAAAGGTGTTTCCGTAATTACTCCGGCACCCGGCATGGCGGGGGAGAATCTTGCGTATGGATGCCCTGGACCGGAAGATTCTCACCGAGCTGCAGCAGGACGGCAGGCTGACGGTGACGGAGCTGGCCGCTCGCGTGCAGCTGAGCGTCTCGCCCTGCCACCGGCGCGTGCGCGACCTGGAGAAGTCCGGGGCGATCCGCGGCTATCGCGCCGTGGTCGACCCGCCCGCGCTCGGCCTGAACTTCGAAGCCCTGGTGTTCGTCACCCTGCGCTGGGAGGACAGCGACACGGTCACCGCGTTCGAGGAGGGCGTGGCCGACGTCCCCCATGTCATCCAGGCCCAGCGCCTGTTCGGGGAACCCGACTATCTGCTGCGCGTCGCCACCGCCGATCTGGCCGCCTACCAACAGCTGTACGACCAGCGGCTCGCCACCCTGCCGGGCGTCCAGCGCCTGACCTCCACCCTCGTGATGAAGCACGTGGTCGACGACCGCCCGCTGCCGCAGTAGGCCCGTCAGCCGAGCAGCGCCGCGGCCGCCGCGAGGAGGTCCTGGTTGTGCCCGGTGACGTCGCGCTCGGTCAGCCGGTGCAGTTCGTCCGCCTCGACGCCGAGGTCCTCCAGCGGTACGTCGACGTTGCCGAGCGCCCGCGTGGCACGCCGCAGCGCCACGCGGAACCCGGCGCCGCGCGGCAGCTCGCCGAGGATCTCGGGCAGCCACACGCGCAGCAGCTCGTGCGTCCAGACGTTGGCGCCGCCCGCACCGGTGCGCCGCGCGGTGCCGAGGACCGGCCCGAGGCCGTTGTCCTGGAAACCGGCCGCGAAGATGTCGGCGGCCGAGTACGACAGCGCGTCGGTGATCAGGACCTTGGGGCCGGAGTGGCGCGGCAGCCCCGCGGTGACCGCCTCGGGATCGGTGAGCGGGAAGGCCTGCGAGTACACCTCGCCGGTCTCCACGGCGGCGCGGATCGAGGGGGTCCAGACGCGGAAACCCGGGTTGGACCGGGCGAGGGCGAGCGCGGCCCGGGTGGTGGACAGCGAGAAGCTCACCGGCGCCACGGGACGCGGGCTCAGCACCTGCAAGGCGGACTCCGCGGCCGGGACGTGGCCTCCCGGGTTGCCGCGGATGTCCACGATCAGGCCGCTCTCCGGTGCGCGGGCCGCGATCCGCGCCACCTCCTCGGCGAACGGCCGCGCCCCCGCGACGTTGAACGAGTAGACGCGTACGTATCCGTAGGAGCGGCCCCGGACACGCACCGTGCGGTAGCGGACGACGCTGCGCAGGGCCCGCGCGGCCGAGCGCCGCGCCTGCGGCGGCGCGAAGAGCGCGCGCTTGACCTGCCGCGAGGCCTCGCTCCCGACGTCGATGCCGAGGGCGGTGGCCAGCGTCGGCACCGGGTCCTGGGCGCGCCCGGCGCGCTGCTCGACGGCCCGCACCCGCCACGGGACGCGCGTCTCGCGGCGGCGGCCCCCGACGGTGCGGTACGTCAGGAGCACGCGGTGCTCGTCGGGCGGGGGACCGGTCCGCAGCGGGCGCAGCGTCAGGGACTCCAGGCCGCGCGCCAGGCGCGCGTCGAGGTGAGAGCCCGCCTGCGCGGCCGCGTTGCGCTCGACGGCGCGCTCGATCGGCACCCCGTTCCAGGCCTCCAGCTCGGCGCCGGCGTCGAAGCCGGCGTGCACGAGGGACGGATCGATCTTGGAGACGATGTGGTGGGGCGTGCCGTCGGGGGCGGCGTAGCGCTCGACGAGGAAGCCGAGCGTGGCCACGTGGCCCCGGTAGGGATCCGGCAGTTGATAGACGGTGTGCAGATCGCGCAGTCCCCGGAAGACGTCCGTGAGTTCGGCGTGGAACTGCAGCTCACTGAGGGGCGCGAGGCGGCGCTCCAGGAGCCGGAGCCGCTGCACGGGGTCGGTGGCGTGCATCGCCCGCTTCAGCGGAAGGTGTACGTACAGCTCCTCGAGGAGAACGCGCGCGGCGGCCACCAGCCGGTAGCGGTCCGCGAGCGGCAGCGGGTCGGCCTCCACCCGCCGCATGAACTCCTCCAGGCCGACCGAGTCCGGCAGGGTCCTGTCCGGTTCGGCGAGCGTCCGTCTCATGGGTAGTAGTCCGCGAGGTGCTGGAGCTCGGGCACGCCGCCGCGCGCCACGGCGGCGAAGTAGGCGGCGTCGTGGGCCAGCGGGTCGAGGCGCGGGACGACCAGGTCCAGTGGGACCTCGCCCGCGGCGGCGAAGGCGCCCGTGTCGCCCTCCGGCATGTCCCCGAACAGGGCGAGGGGCGCGTCGGGGTCGTCGAGCGGACCACCCCAGTCGGCGAGCGCGTCCTGCGCGGCGCGCCAGGCGGCCACCGGGTCCTCCCGGACCTTCTCCAGGGCCCGCTTGACCCCGGGCCAGTCGAGCGTGGCGTCGGCCCGGTGCGGATCCCGCACCGCCACCCGCCGGGAGAGCCCGGCCACCGTGAGCGCGCTGGTGTCGCTCGCCCCCGCGGCGGCCATCAGCGCACGCGTGCCGTAGAAGGGGCGGCCGCGCACCAGGACCAGGCGCACGTGCCGCTCGGTGGCGTCGATCAGATTGCGGTACGGGTCCGTGGCCGGGTCGTGGCGTTCGAGGACGAGCAGGTCCGCGGCGCTGCCGCGCTCCAGACGGCCCACCTGCGGCCCCCAGGCGGTCGCGAGGGCGTCTCCGGGGTTCGCGGTCACCATGTCGCACAGCTCGCGGTCGGTGAAGCGGCCGCCGAGCTCGTGGCGGTTGACGGAGTCGGCGACCTTGAGCTCGCCCAGGACGTTCTTGGTGCCCGAGGGCGACCAGTCGGAGCCGAGCGCGATGCGCAGCCCCTTCTTGTCGGCCTCCACCACGTCCGTCGTGGTGTGGTAGAGCCAGTAGTTGGAGAACGGCGACCACACGACGGTGGCCTTCTCCGCGGGGTTGATCGTGGTCACCGCGCTCTGCCACTTCTTGAAGTCGGCCGCGGTCAGGGCGGTGCCGTGCACACCGATCAGGCCCGGCTTCAGACACGGTTCGAGGTCGTCGAACTCGCGGTGCACGATCGAGCCGGGCTTCCCCTCCGCGACGTGGTAGATCAGCAGCCGCGTGCCGTCGAGCCGCGGCGCCCGCTCCTCGCGCAGCTCGTCGGCGTCGAGCTGGAGCGCGGCGGTCATCACCATGTCGGCGCCCGCGGGCAGCTTCTCGTTGTCGATGGTCCGCAGCAGCCAGCCGTCGACGGGGCGGGTCGACAGCGGGGCGCCCTGAATGGCTGTCACCCCGCCGACCAGGGCCTTCACCTCGACGTACTTGATCAGTGCCTCGGGTGCCGCCTGGCCGAGCACCTTGGCGGGCCAGGTCACCGACGTCGCGTAGTCGGGCGGGTGCTTCTCACCGACCCAGCGGTCGTGGTGCAGATAGGGCACGCCGACCGCCTCCCACAGCGGGAGCGTGTTGTAGAGGAGGTGGTTGTGCAGGTCGATCAGGCCCGGCAGGATCAGCGCGCCCGTGTCGATGACCGGCGCGGAGGAGAAGCCCGCGGGCGGCGTCTGCCCGGCCTCCCGCACCGCGGCCAGACGGCCGTCGTCGCCGACGTACACGGCGCCCGGGTCGAGGATCCGGTGGTCGCTGTCGCAGGTGACCACCGTGCCGCGCAGGACGAGGGCCATCAGCCCGGCGCCTTCCAGAGCAGCGTGTGCTTGTCGTCGGGCGAGGGGCGGCTGACGGAGTTCGCCCCGCCCTTGGCGCGCACCCAGGCGTCGTCGCCGAGGAAGGCGGGGGCACCGAAGGGCAGGTCACGGTGGGGGATCGCGCCGTAGTCGGACTCCAGGAACTCGGTGCCGTAGTTCGGCCCGGTGTTGTCCCCGTCCGGGTCCGGCGTCACCACCGGCCGCAGCTGCGTGATGGCGGCACGCCAGCCGTCGAGCAGGGCCGCCGGGTCGTGGCTGGAGGGGTGGGGCACTTCGACGAGCGGCACCGGGGGCCGCGACGGCCACAGCCGCACCGCCTCCTGGGCCATGAAGCCCATGGCGACGACGGCCTCCAGGGTCGGGTCCGTCGCCCGGTCGAAGACGGCGTTGCGCCACTGCGTCTGCGGCGGGTCGGCGAGCCGCTCCTTCATCGCGAGGGCCCGGCTCGGCTGGACCGCGTACGCCCACGCGTTGAGGCACACGTAGGAGCGGGTCAGGCCGAGCTTCGTGAGGAAGCCCTGGACGCGCTGCCCGGCGTTGCCGACGAGGCTGCGCCCGGCGATCCGCTCGGTGGGCCCGGGGTCCGAGGCCACGATCAGGACGCGCGCGGAGCCGTCGAGCCGCCCGCGGTAGAAGATCGGCCCCCAGTCGAACCAGAACGCGTCCTTCACGGGCGGCTCGGGAACCTGGGCCAGCAACTCGGCGAACTGGGCCGTGGGCCCGCGGTCGAACTCCGCCATGGGGCAACGCCTCCTCACCGGCCGGATGGTGCGCGCCCGTGAGCACACGGGCCCCTCGGCGGCGGGCCGGGGGCCCGGCGGCCGAAACCGGTGTCGGAATCAGTGGATCACTCCACCCCGAATGGCGCAAACGGTGGCATATCGACCGGCGCGGGCTCCGGTTCCGGGCGCGGCGGCCGCCCGGCTCACCGGGCGCCGGCGGCGGCGCCGCGCTCGTCGAGGTCGCGGATCTCCCGCATCTCCTCCATGAGGTCGAGGAGCTCCGGCGTGAGGAACTCGTTGACCGGGCAGGCGCCGGAGAGCGCCGAGAAGTAGCGGTCGGAAAGCTCGCCGCTCGTGGCGGCCGCGCGCAGCAGGTCCAGGTGGTGGCCGGGCGGATTCAGCTCGGCCGTCTTCAGCGTGCTCTTGTAGTCCGGGATGAGGGTCTCGGTCCGCTGCGCGGCGAACTCGTCGAGCGACTTCCGCAGCCGGTCGGGGTCCTGGAGGGTGTCACCGATCCGGTCCACCAGGAGCTGGGCCTGGATGAAGGCGTCGGTGATGCCGCGTGCCGTGATGGAGTCCTTGTGGTGGCTCGCGTCGCCGACGAGGGCCCAGCCGGGACCGGCCGCCCTGCGGAAGAAGTTGAGCTGGTTGCCGGTGCCGAAGAGGCGCTCCACCTGGGTGCCCGCGTCCATCTCCGCGCGCACCTCGGGCGCGGTGTGCCGCACGGTGTCGAGCAGGGCGGCGAGGCCGTCGCCCTTGACCTCGGCGAAGCGTGCCTGCGGGAAGTACGCCGCGACCAGCGTCGCGCCGTCGTTGGTGGGCACCGTGCCCACCCAGCTGCCGCGGGACTGATAGAGCCGGAAGCGCGTGGGCAGGCCCTCCCAGTAGCTGTAGTAGCAGCAGGTGAGCGTCGGGTCCTCGATCTCGTACGGCGCCTTGACCTTCGCCGCCACCGTGGAGCGCATGCCGTCGGCGCCGACGACCAGACGGGCGCGCTCGACCACCTCGCTCCCGTCGCTCGGCTTGAGCCGGACGCCCACGACCCGGTCGTCCTCGAAGACGAGGTCCGTGACCGAGCAGTTGTCGCGGAACTCCACGCCCGCGTCGACCGCGGCCTTCGTGAGGATCGTGTCGATGAGGAAGCGGCGCGGCGCGTACGAAGCCTGCTGGCCCTCGACCGGCCAGGAGGACCCCTCGATGCGGACGCCCGCGTACGTGTAGGCGGCCCTGTCCAGGGGCGGACAGCCGGTGGCCACCACGTCCGGCAGCACGCCCCACTTGCTGAGGAGCGCGATGCCCGGCTGGTGGATGTACAGGGTCGACAGCGTCTCCTTGGGAAAGGTGCTGCGCTCGACCATGAGCACCCGGTACCCGGCGCGGGCGAGCAGCATCGCTGTCGGAGAGCCGGCGACCCGCGCCCCGACCACGATCACGTCGTACACGAAATACCTCCTCGTCGGGCACCGACTCGTCCGGGCCGGGCTGTCCTGCGGAATGGCGGAACGGGAAAGGGCGAAAGAACGAAAGGGCGGTGCGGTGGGGCGCGTACGGCCCCCCGCGGAGATCTCGGCGGACGTCGCGGGGAGGGCCGGAACGGAATGAGACGGTCACCGAAAGCGCTGCGTTCGGAAAGGAATGATGGCCAACCATAGCCCCGCCCTCACCCATTCTCCGTCCAGCGCCGCCTTTTCGACTCCGCGGTCGACTTGTCGTTGTCCTGGCGACGAGACGGCCTTCCGGGCGCACCGCCGTACCGGCCGCGCGACCGCCCCACCGTGAGGGCAACTGCCACAGATGCGCGGGGAGTTGGTGGTGCGGGGCCGCCACGGGCGGGAAGTGGACTCCCGCGTAGGGCGGTTGATCAGGTGTCGTACCCCGATTCGGAATCCCGAAAGGGCCCGCGACCGGCCATGCGGAAAGGGGCGCGCCCGACCGGCCATCCGGAAATCGGGCGCGCCCCTGTGGTCGAACTGCTCAGCGGCTCAGCGGCACCGTGAACTGCTTCAGCCAGGTGCGGCGGGCGAAGTCGCGTGCCTTGATGACGACGGAGTTGCGGTGCACCTCGACCTGGAGGCCCTGGTTGAAGGAGCCCTCGACGGCGACCTCGCCGCCCTTGCCGTCGTCGCGGTAACCGGTCTGGATGGCTCCGGTGTTGACCACCGTGAACCCGTTGAGGTTGGCGGTGCCCGGCACGACGCGGCGCACCACCCAGTCGGACAGGTCGAGGTCCCAGTGGGTGTGCCCGGAGAAGAGGAACACGTCGGGGTGGCGGCCGAGCAGGTTCAGCAGCCGGTCGGCCTGGAGGTAGTCGCTCGAGTAGAGCTTGTTGCGGGTGCCGGAGACCGTGTTGGGCAGCGGGTGGTGGGTGATGACCATGACGGGCTTGCGGCGGCGCGACCAGTGCCACAGCCGGTCCTCCAGCCAGGCGAACTGCGCGTCGCTGAGCCACACCTCGTCCCAGAGCTTGGGGTCGTGGAAGTGCGCGTACCGCTCGGTGCCGAGGGCGAGCACCGGGATGCCGCCGAAGGAGGTCTCCGCGTGCACCGAACCGCGCTTGGCGAACCGGTAGAAGCTGCGGAAGAGCGAGTCCTCGGTGGTGCCGTTGGGCCAGGTGTCCTGGGCGAGGGTGTCGGGGTCGCGCCACTTCGGCACGTAGAACTCGTGGTTGCCGATCGCCCAGGACATGCTGCGCGGGTGGGAGTGCCGCCGGAGTTCGGCGGTGACCTGCGCGTACTCGAAGTCGTAGCCGCGCGGCGTGATGTCGCCCGCCACGGCGAGGCCCGCGCTGCGCGGATTGACGGCCGCCATGTCGTCCAGGGCGCGGCCGAAGTCGCTCAGATCGCCCTGGATGTCGCTGATGACGTTGAACCGCACGGGGTCCCGGCCGAACCACCGCTCGGTGTGCGCGGCGGGGGCGGCGTAGGCCTGCGGGGCGAAGGCGGTGGTCGCCAGGGCGCCGCCGCTCGCGGTGAGGAGGGTTCTGCGGTCCATGCGTGGCTCCGTAGGGCTGTGGTGGGTGGTGGACGGCGAGGGAAGTGACGTACGGGGTGCGTCGTCGGTGAACATCACGGGGGCCGATGCCGTCCCTGCCACGCGCGGTGGGCGTGTATGTGTATCGAGCATGAACATCTGACGGGCCGCCCGGCGCCGACCCGGCCCGGACCGACCCGACCCGACCCGGAAGTATCGGTCGGCCGTCGGCTTGCGGCGGTCCCGAGGCCCGGGCGATGCCGACTTTGGTTACGGCGGACAGGACCGAAGCCCGATGAGCGGCACGCCACCGACGGCGGAGGCTGGGGGCGATCCGACCGGGCACCGGCCCGACCGCGACGAACGCGACGAAGGGGAGCACGTGAAGCGGAACGAGGGCATGACCAGAGGAAGGTTCCTCGTCGGCGCGGCAGCGGCGGCGGGCGCCGCCGCGCTCGCCGGCCCGGCCCTGGCGGCGGCACCGGCCGGGGCCGCGCCCCGCCCCGGCAGCGAGCCGACGGCCACCGCCCGGCGCGGACTGACCTACCGGGGCGTCATGTACGAGTGCGCCGACGGCGATTCGCCCCACACCAGTTGGAACCCCCGGCGGATGCGCGCCGACCTGCGGAGCATCAGGCGCGCGCTGCACGCGAACTCGGTCGTGGTCTACGGCACCGGCGTGGAGCGCATGGCCGCCACGGCCGCGGAGGCGGCCGAGCAGGGACTGCACGTGTGGCTCCAGCCGCGCCTGGGCGACGTGCCCGAGCGCCAGATCCTCGACCACCTCGCCGAGACCGGCAGGCAGGCCGAACGGCTGCGCCGCCAGGGCGCCCGCGTCTACCTCAGCGTGGGCTGCGAGTTCGTCCTGTTCGTCCCCGGCATCGTGCCCGGGGACGACGCCCTGGAGCGGGTCGAGAACATGCTCAAGGGCAACTGGGACCCGAAGGAGGCACAGCGCAAGCTGGACCGGCTCATCCCGCTGGCCGCGCGCACCGCGCGGCGCGTCTTCCACGGCCCGGTGACGTACGGAGGCGCACACGAAGACGTCGTCGACTGGAGCCTGTTCGACATCGTCAGCGTCAACTACTACTCCTACTTCGCCGACCCGCGCGGCTACTACAAGGAGCTCGACCCCTACCGGAAGTGGGGCAGGCCCGTGGCCATCACCGAGTTCGGCACCTGTACGTTCCGGGGTGCCCCCGAGGCGGGCGGCATGGGCTGGAACAGCATCGACTACAGCAAGCCCAAGCCGGAGGTGCGCAAGGGCCTGCGGCGCAGCGAACGCGTCCAGGCGCGGTATATGACGCAGGTCCTCGACGTGTTCGAGCGGATGAACCTGCACGCGGCGATGGCGTACGAGTTCGTGTCCCCGGAGATGCCGCACCGCCGCGAGCGGCGCTACGACCTGGACATGGCCAGCTACAGCCTCACCAAGGCCATCTGGAAGACCGAGGACGACCCGACGGCGCGCTGGCACTGGGAGCCCAAGGAGGCCTTCCACGCGGTGGCCGCGCACTACGCCCGGGCGGGCCGGGGCGCCTGAGACGCCGCGCGGGCGGGCGCAGGAACCGGCGCCGGGCGGCATACGTTGTCGTTCACGAGCAGGGCGGGCCGGGCTCGCCCGCCGACGAGGGAGATGACGCGATGAGTGAGAAGGCCCGGAAGCTGTTCGAGGCACTGGACCTCGACCACAACGGGACCCTGACCCGCGAGGAGGTGATCATCGCCTTGCGGACCAAGGGTCCGTCCCTGGCCGCGTCCGGGGACCTGCCGTTCTGGGGGCTCGGGGACGCCGAGGACTCCTCGGCGCTGTTCGACGCCGCCGATCAGAACGGGGACGCGGTGCTGACGCTGGAGGAGTTCTCGGCGGAGGTCGACCGCCGCTTCGGCTGGCGCTGAGAGCGGTCCGTCAGCTCGCTGCGGGTGTCGAGCAGCACGGCCCGGGCCCCCGAGCGCCCGGGCCGCCGCGCCCCCCCGAGCCGCCGCCGCTGAGCCGTCCGAGCGAAGTCGAGCAACCCCTGCCCACCACGGCAGTTACCCATGGTGCTCCTGGACAGGGGCTGAGCCACGGCTTATGAGAAGGGAAACCCTCGTGCTGAAGAAGGTTATGGCGGCGACCGCGGTCACTGCTTCCGCGGTGGGCATGGTCGGCGCGGTGGCGCCCGCCGCGAGCGCCATCGGCGACGACCACGGCACCACCTCGGCGAGCGGCAACGGCGCTTCGCAGGCGTTCGGCAACTCCGCCACGCACGGCGACATGAGCCTCCAGGGTTCGATCGTCCAGGGCTCGCTCAACAAGCCCTGCCTCGGCGTGCCCGTCAAGGTGAACGCCGGGGCGATCGTGGGCCTCCTGGTCCCGGTCGCGGTCCAGGACATCCCGATCCTGTCGGCGCCGCAGAACCAGCAGTGCGCCGAGAACTCGACCCAGGCCAAGGGCGACGAGCCGCTCTCGCACCTCGCGGACGACATCTCGGCCCTGTCCGGCAACGGCGCGGGCAACGGCTGACCCCACCCGCCCCCTGCCCCAGCGGGCCGCCGACCTTCCTCCCGGCGGCCCGCTGTGCTGTGCCCGCGGCTCAGCCGAACCGCTGGATCCGCGGGGCGAAGGTGCTCTCGGGGCCACCGGCGCGGCCGACCGACCACACCGTCGTCGTGCCGGGCACCGCCGCCAGGCGCAGCACCGCGGAGTCGCTCTCCCCGGCCACCGCCGGTTCGTCGTACTCGGTGAACGACCGGCCGTTCCAGGCGAGGAAGTCGGGCCCGGGAATGAACGGCGGATTGCTGCCCGGCGGGGCCCACTTCAGGGAGCGGACCACCGCCACCCAGCCCAGCTCGCCGGCCGCGGTGGGGGCCAGCGAGTTGACCGCGCCGAAGTTGGTGGGCAGGGCGACCCGGTTCCACTTCTCCCCGTCGAAGCGGACCAGGAGCGGCGGGATCGGCTTGCCCGGCGGGCCGCCGATGAACCCGGCCGTGCCCCCCGCCCACACCTCCGTGGGCGAGACGGCCAGCACACTGCCCACGGCCGACCGCGGGAAGCCGTCCACGATCGTCTGCTGCCACTCCTTGCCGTTCCAGTGCGACACGGCCGCGGCGGAGTCGGCCGAGCCCGCGGCCCAGACGTCGTCGGCCGCCTTGATGTGCAGGCCGTACACGGATCCCGGCGGCACCGGCAGGTCCTGCCAGCCGTGTCCGTCGTAGCGCAGCAGGGCCTGCGCGCCGTCGCGCGTACCGATCAGCCAGGTCTCACCGGCTCCGGCGACGACCTCGGTCAGGACGACACCGCGGGGCGGTCGGCTCTCGGACCAGGCGGTGCCGTTGAAGCGGAGCAGACGGGCGCCGCCCGCCGTGTCGCGGCCGACCGCCCAGAGGGAGGTCGGCGCGGTCGCGGCGACGGACAGCAGCTCTCCCTGCCAGCGGGTTCCGGGCAGGCCCTGGCGCTTCCACGCGGTCCCGTCCCAGCGCAGCAGCAGCGGAAAGCCCGGCGCCGAGCGACCGACGGCGTCGGTGCCCACCGCCCACGCCCGGTCGGGGCCCAGCGCCACGGCCTCGTTCAGGGCGGCCTGCGGGCGCACCTGCGCCGGGACCGGGACGTGCTGCCAGGACGCGGTGTCCGCCGCGGCCGGGCTCAGGCCGGTGAGGAGTGCGAGGGCGGCCGCGAGGGCCGCGACGAGCAGTCTGCGCGCCATGGTCAGCCTCCCCGCCGCTCGCTCATCAGATTCGGTTTCGTGCCGTAGATCTCGACGGTCCCGAGGGACAGCAGCGAGGTCCCGGCCCTCACCAGGGCCCGCGGCTCGACGTCGATCGCGTTCGTGCGCTTCGAGCCGTAGGAGAAGGTGGTGCGGGAGCCGTCCACCCGTGCGTACTTCGACTGGAACGCGCGGTCGCTGCGCACCGGCAGCCACAGCGCGCCGTCCGGGCCGCGCACCATGCCCTCGGTGTAGGTGTCGCCCAGCGGCGGGTAGGTGGTGTGCCAGGCGTGTCCGTCGAAGGTCATCAGATAGGTGCGGCCCACGCCGTCGGTGTACTGGCTGCCGCCGATCGTGGCCCGGCCGGACGGTTCGAGCAGCATCGTGTGGACGTTGCCGTTCGTCGGCAGGGGCACCTTCGCGTCCCGCCACGCCGTGCCGTCCCAGTGCAGGACGGCCATCCCGCCGGTCCGCTTGTCCGCCCAGGCCCAGACGTCGTCGGCCGTACGGGCGGTGATTCCCATCAGGAACAGCACGTCGTCCGGGGTGGACCGCGTGGTCCAGGCGGAGCCGTCGTAGTGCAGGACCTTCAGCCCGGTGGAGTCCTCACCGACCACCCACGCCCCGCCCGGTACCGCGGCGAAGTCCTGGTAGGTCCACAGGGTCTGCGGCAGCGGCACCGCGCTCCAGGCTCCCGTCGCCGACCTGCGCAGGATCTCGCCCGCCCCCGCGCGGTTGTGGAAGATCCACACCTCGTCCCCGACGAACTGCACCTTGCCGAGCCAGCCAGGCTCGCCCGCGCCGGGGAAGGTGGTGTCGCGGCTCCACGCCGTGCCGTCCCACCGGTACAGCAACGGCCGCAGCCCGTCGGCGGCGTGTTCGTAGGCCGTCGCCCACACGTCGCGCGGTCCGCGGGCGGCGAGGTCCTTCACGGTCACCGGCGGGGCCGCCGCGGGCACCGGCAGCGCCGACCAGCCGGGCCGGAGCGCCGGATCCGGTGCCGCGGTGGCGATCGGCGACACCACCGCGGCACACGCGAGCACCAGGCAGACAACGACCGCACGGAGACCGCTCACCAGACCCCCCGAGAACGCAGAAGGCCGCACACGGTATTGGCATGTACCCGCCGGTGAATAGATGACATCCGGCCGATCACGGCGCCGATCGGGAGCCTGCCGTGCCGGGGGGAGTCGTCCGCGTGACGGGGGAGCCGCCCGGCGTTACTCGAAGCGCGCGGTGTCGCCCGCTCCCCGGCGCACGATCGTCGCCTCCCCGTCGGAGAAGTCGATCACGGTCGTCGGCTCCGTACCGCAGTCGCCCGAGTCGACGACCACGTCCACCTGGTGGTCGAGGCGCTCCTTGATCTCCCAGCCCTGGGTCAGCGGCTCCTCCTCGTCGGGAAGGAGCAGGGTGCTGGAGAGCAGCGGCTCGCCCAGCTCGGCGAGGAGGGCCTGGGTGACGGAGTGGTCGGGGATCCGGACCCCGACGGTCTTCTTCTTGGGGTGCAGCAGCTGGCGCGGCACCTCCTTGGTGGCGGGCAGGATGAAGGTGTAGCTGCCCGGAGTGGCCGCCTTGATGGTGCGGAACACGTCGTTGTCGAGCCGTACGAACTGCCCCAGCTGGGCGAAGCTCTGACAGACGAGGGTGAAGTGGTGCCGGTCGTCGAGATTGCGGATCGTCCGGATCCGCGCGATGCCGTCGCGGCTTCCCAGCTGGCAGCCGAGGGCGTAGCAGGAGTCCGTCGGGTACGCGATGAGCGCACCGGAGCGGACGCCGTCCACCACGCTCGTGATGCTGCGCCGCTGGGGATTGTCCGGATGCACGTCGAAGTACCTGGCCATGGGCGCCGAGTCTAGGCGATCAGGGCGAGGGCGGGGCGGCGAGACCCGACTGGACGGCGAGCACCGCGAGCTGGATGCGGTTGGCGCGGCACGTCTTGGCCATCAGGTTCGCCACGTGCGTCTTGACGGTGGTCACGCCCAGGTGCAGCCGCTCGGCGATCTCCTTGTTGGCCAGGCCCTGCCCGAGCAGGCCCAGGACCTGCCGCTCCCGTGCGGTGAGCCCGGCGGGGGACGCGGTGACGCTCCGCCCGGCCGGTGGGCTTGTGGCGTCCAGGGCGCGCGCGACGATGCGGTCCAGGGCGGCCTGGCTGAAGGGGGCCTCTCCGCGTGCGGCGCGGCGCACACCGTCCAGGAGTTGCGGGGGAGGGGTGTCCTTCACCAGGAAGCCGCAGGCACCGGCGGTGAGGGCCGGGTACAGGTGATCGTCGTCGTCGAACGTCGTCAGGGCGAGCACCCGGGTGGCGGGGCGGGCCGCGAGGACGCGCCGGGTGGCCGTGATGCCGTCCACTCCCGGCATGCGCAGGTCCATCAGGATCACGTCCGGGGCGAGGCTCTCGGCCAGGCGCACGGCGGTCTGGCCGTCGTCGGCCTCGCCGACGAGGTCGATGTCGTCGGGCTGCTCGAAGAGCATGCGCAGGCCCATGCGGACGAGCGGCTGGTCGTCGGAGACGAGGAGGCGGATCACGGCTGGGTCTCTCTCTGCGGGGTCTTCTCGGTGCGCGGCGCGCAAGGCGGCGCGGCGGGCAGTTCGGCGCGCAGGCGCCAGCCGCGTGCGGCGGGGCCCGCGGCCAGGCTGCCGCCGAGCAGGTCCACGCGTTCGCGCAGGCCGACGAGGCCGTGGCCGTGCGGCCCCGCGGCCGGGAGCTCGGGCCGGTGTGCCGCGCCGCCGTCGTCGTCGACGGTGACCTGGACGCCGCCGTCCCGGTCCACGCGTACGGTCAGCTCCGCGTGCGCGTCCGCCCCGGCGTGCCGGGCCGCGTTGGCCAGGCCCTCCTGCGCCAGGCGCAGCACGGCCAGGCCGCGGGCGGTGTCGACGCGCGCGAGCCCCTCCTCGTCCACGGCGGCGCTGATCGTCAGGCCGGAGCGGGCGCTCTGCGTGACGACCGCCGCCACCGCGGTGGCCAGGGCCCCGGGGGTGAGCAGCGGCGGCGCGTCGGGCCCGACGCTGTCGGGGTCGCGCAACACCGCCACCAGGCGCCGCAGGTCGGCCATCGCCGCGGTGCCGCTCGCGTGCAGGTCGTCGAGTACGGCACCGATCCGTGGGTCGGCCGGGCCGTCCGCGCCCGCGCCCGGCAGGACGTGCCGGGCGACGCCCACCCGTACCACCATGGACGAGACGTGGTGGGCCACGAGGTCGTGCAACTCGCGGGCGATGGCGGCCCGTTCGGCGGCCCGGGCGGAGTGCACGCGCTGCTCGGCGCGCGCCTCCTCCTGCGCGAGGTGCTCGCGGGCCCGGCGGGCGGCCCCCCGGGTGGCCCGCACGTACGCGCCGAGCAGCAACGGCACACCGGCCACGACCCCCGTCTTGTAGAGCACCGAGGCCAGTTCGCCCGGCAGGTCCGTGACGCGGTTGGCGACGACCGCGCAGGCCAGCACGGAGGCCGCGACGGCGGGCCGCCGCCCCGGGCACCGCACCGACACCTCGAACACGGCGATCGCGGCAAGGACCTTCAGCGTCGCTACCAGGTCCGCGCCGCAGGCGTGTGCGGCCACCAGCAGCCCCGCCTGGGCGACGGCCGCGCCGAACGCCCGTCCGACGCCGACGAGACACAGCGCGAGCGCGACGGCGGCGAACAGCCAGTCCCGCGCCTGCGAGGGCTGTTGGATCAGGAGGAGGGCGCCGAGCAGCGCCGCGCCGACCGCGAGACCTCGCGGTGCCGCGTACTTCGTGTCGAACACCGGCTCGACCCAAGATCGGTTCACTGGGCACACGATAGGGCGGCACGGCCCCGCCGGGGTCCTGCCGTGGGAGGAGGCGGCCTCCTCCCGATGGCCGCGGCACGGGCCGGTTGCCGGAGGCGAGCGGCACGGCCCCGCTGCGAGCGTGGTCCGTATGAACGCACAGGACACCTCCCGACCGCACGCACAGGACACCTCCCGGCGCTCCCTGCTCGGCGGCGCGGCCGCCCTCGGGCTCGCCTCGCTGACCCTCGACGGCACCGCCCGCGCGGCGGCGCGTCCCCGGGCCCGCCGCCGCTTCGACGGCGTATCGGTCCTCATCACCGGCGCCACGTCGGGCATCGGCGAGGCGACCGCGAAGGCCTTCGCCGCGGAAGGCGCACGCGTCGGCTTCTGCGGACGCCGGGTCTCCCTGGGGCGCCGCGTGGAGCACGAGATCCGCGAGGCGGGCGGCGACGCGACGTACATGCGGGCCGACGTCCGTGAACCCGAGCAGGTCCGCGCCTTCGTGGACCGGATGGCCGACCGCCACGGCGGCATCGACATCGCCTTCAACAACGCGGGGATCGGCAGCGCCGAACTTCTCCACGAACTGACCCCGGCCGAGTGGGACGACGTGCAGTCCACCAATGTGCGCGGGGTGTTCCTCGCCCTCAAGTACGAGGTCGAGCACATGCTCAAGGCGGGACGCGGCGTGATCGTGTGCACGTCGTCCTCGGCGGCCGAACAGGCGAGGCCCAACGGCGGCGCGTACACGGCCAGCAAGCGTGCCGTCCAGGGCATCGTGAAGTCCGCGGCCCTCGCCTACGGCCCCCACGGCATCCGGGTCAACGCGATCCTGCCCGGCACCACCGACACCGCCTTCGTCCGCCCGCCCGGCATCCCCGACGCGGACTGGGCGGCCTACAAGAAGGCCTTCGGCCCCCTCAACGTCGACGGCCTGGAGCGCATGGCCGAACCCCAGGAGATCGCCCGCGCCGTGCTCGCCCTGGCCTCGGACGACTTCCCGTACATGACCGGCGCCTCCGTGGCCGTGGACGGCGGGAGCACGGCGGGGCGGAAGATGGTGCGGCCCGCGGGGACGTGAGCGCCGCCGCGGAGACGCGCCGCCCCGGCGGGCGGGCCCTAGTCGTGGTAGTCGTGGATGCGCCAGCCGACGCCGGGGAGTTCCTCGAAGAGCTTGGCCGCGACGAGCTCCTCGGCCTGGCGGCGCGGCGCCCGGGTGTCGACCACCTGTCTCAGCTCGCCCGGGGTGATGACGCCGCCGGCGAGGTTCTCCGCCGACCAGCAGACCGCGGAGACGTACAGACGGAAGGCCCCGTCGGACAGGAACCGCACCCTCCAGTTCCATGGGAACCGCGCATCGAATTGAGCCCACGGCATCGGCACTTCTTTCGTCGGCGTTGACTGCCCCTCGGATGTGCTCTTCTCGTATACAGGATGTCTACGCGGACACACAGTGCTTTCCGGATTCGCCCCCTGGCGCGGGGGTGGCGTTTCCGCGTCTCACGGCATAGGCATGGGCAGGCCGACGAGCAGGCAGGATGAGCGTCATGGGCGAGCAGGAACGGATGGACTTCAACGACCTGGTGCGCGAGCGCCGGGCCGAGCTGGGCATCAGCCTCCGGGAGCTGGAGGCCCGGTCCGTGGATCCGGAGGCCGGTGAGCGGGCCCGGTTCGGATGGATCTCCAAGGTGGAGAAGGGGCGGCCGATCGACGCCCCGCCCCCGGCTCTGCTCCGCGCCCTGGCGGTGGGTCTCGCGCTGCCGCTGCGCGTGCTCCAGGAGGCCGCGGCGGCGCAGTTCCTCGGCATGACCTCGTACGTGTGGAGCGAGGACCGTACGACACGGGTACTGGCCGCGCACATCGAGGAGATGACGGACGCCGAGCGCAGGCAACTGGCCGACATCGCCGAGACGTTCGCCCGCAGGCGCGCGCGGAGCGAGGGCGCGCCGGGGTAGCACGGGGCGCTCGTACGCGGCGATTCGCTCTGGCCCGCCCCAGGCCCGGTGTGGCACAGTCGGTGATCCGCCGCCTGGGGGGCGCAGTCGGATACCAACCGCTCACGGCTGCGGCCGTGCGGCGGTGACGAGTGTGGCTGTGAGGGGCTGGAATGGCAGACGAGCACGCGCAGCTAGCCGGTGAGCCGGGCGAGTCGGGTGAGTCGGGTGAGCCGTTGGCGGAGTTCGACATGGAGTTCGTGGACCAGCTGCCGGGCGGCAGGGTCGTGATCCCGGTGGAGAGCCGGGGCCGGTTCACCTGGCTGGTCGCGCGCGGACACGTCTCGGAGCAGGCGCGCCGGGAGTTCGTGCAGGAGATCCAGCACATCGTGGGCCGCGGGCTCTGGCGACAGAACTGGCCGGCCGAGACGGAATAGGCCTCGCCCGGCGACTCCCGTGCTGTCGCGCGGTGGGGCAGGCGGTGCCGCGTCGTGGGGCCGTGCGGCGCGGCCCGGCGCGTCGCGCGGTGGTGCCCCACAGCGCGCGTACGACGCCGACGCGTCGCGTGGTCCCATCCCGCAGCGCGCCGACGACGCCGAAGCGTCGGGCGGCCCCGCGACGCGCGTACGACACGGCCGCGTCGTGCGGTGCCATCCCACAACGCGCGTACGACGCGGCCGCGTTGTTACGTTCTCATCATGAGGACATAGACGCCTCATCACGCTCACCCGCCACAGTGACGCGCATGAACACCCACTCACCCGCGAGACGACGCGGCCTCACCGCGCTGCTCGCCCTGGGCGTCACCGCCACCGCCTCCCTGGGCGCGCCCGGCGCCGCCGTCGCACGGGACGCGTCGGGCGCCACGGCCCCTTCCTCGTCGATCAGTTGGGGCCCCTGCCCCCGGGAAGGCAACCCGCCCGGTCATCCGCCGAGCCCCAAGGCCCGGTGCGCGACCGTCAAGGTGCCGCTGGACTGGTCGAAGCCGCAGGGGAAGAAGATCGGGCTCTTCGTCGCCCGCTACCCGGCATCGAACCCCGCGAAGCGGATCGGCGTCCTGATGTCGAACCCGGGCGGCCCCGGCGCGCCCGGCGCCGACGACGCGCTCTACGCGGACGATCCGTACGACGGCTACGGCCCCGCCGTCCGCGAACGCTTCGACATGGTCGGCTTCGACCCGCGCGGCACCGGCCGCAGCGGGGGCGCCCGCTGCGACGAGTCGATCCTCGACGAGATCCCGGCCCGCCCCCGCGACGCGGCCGAGTTCCAGCGCCTTCGCACCCTCAACGGCCGCCTGGCGCAGAGCTGTCTGCGGCGCACGGGACCGCTCGTCGCCCACATGGACGGGGAGAGCGTGGCCCGCGACATGGACGCGATCCGCGCCGCCCTCGGCGAACGCAGGATCAGCTTCATCGGCCACTCGTACGGCACGTTCCTGGGCGAGCGCTACGCCCGGCTCTTCCCCGACAGACTGCGCGCCCTGGCCCTCGACAGCGCGATGGACCCGGACCGGCCCGGCGCCGAGCGCACCCTCATGGACGGCAGCGTCTCCCTGAACAACACCCTGGAGCGGGTCGCGGCCTGGTGCGTGCGCAACGCCTCCTGCGCCCTCAAGGGCAAGGACCTCGCGGCCGTGACGGACACGCTGTTCGCCCGCGCCGACGCGGGCACACTCCGCGACCCCGGCAGCACGGGGCCGACGCGCAGGAAGGTCAGCGCCGACCAGCTGTCCGACTTCCTCAGCGCGGCACTCAGCGGCTGGAGCCCGGAGGGGACCGCACGCCAACTCGCCGCGCTGCACACCGGAAAGGGCAAGGTCAACTGGACCAGCAGCGCGGGTGACCCCGTCGCACGGCTCGTCCTGTGCCGGGACGAGGACTACCGGATCCGGGACTACGCCCACTACCGGGCCATCCGCGACCGCGTGGCGAAGGCCGCCCCGCACGTCCGCTACAACGCCCAGGCCCTGGACTTCGTCCTCGCCTGCCAGGGCTGGACCGTCCCGCCCAAGCCCCGGCCGGCCCGTACCAGGGGCGAGCTGCCGCCGGTCCTCGTCGTCAACGCCACGGACGACATGGCGACACCTCTGGCCGGGGCACGCCGCATGGCGCGGTCCTTCCCCAACGCGTCGCTGTACACGGTGGACACCGTGGGCCACTGGCTCTACAGCCTCCCCGAGCCCCGGCACAGGATCGACGCCTACCTGCTCGGCCGCACGGACTGACCGGCCGTCACGTCCGCGTCGAGCGGGGAGCGACCGGCGGGGGCGGGCGCCATGCGCTCCCCCGGCCATCCTCGCCGGGGGAGCGGCGCCCCTCGCCCCGGGCGGCATAGCCTGGCGGTTTGCGCCTCGTTTCCGCCGCTGAAGGAGACCGGTATGACCGCCCAGCCGATCGTGCTCGACCCGACCGGAAACCAGCGTCACACCGAGGACCGGCGCCTGCGCGCGCACGGGCCCGCGGTCCGCGTGGACGTCCTCGGCGTGACGGCCTGGGCCGTCACCGACCCCGACCTGCTCAAGACGCTGCTCACCAGCCCCGACGTGTCGAAGAACGCCCGCGCGCACTGGCCCGCGTACGAGAGGACCGTGGCGACCTGGCCGCTGGCGCTGTGGATCGCGGTGGAGAACATGTTCACCGCCTACGGAGCCGATCACCGGCGGCTGCGGCGCATGATCGCCCCGGCCTTCAGCGCCCGCCGCATCGCGGCGCTCGCTCCGGCCGTCGAGGACGTCGTCACCCGTCTCGTCGACGACCTGGCCGCCAGGGCGAAGGCGCCCGGCGGCGAGGTCGTCGACCTGCGCGAACACCTCGCCTACCCGCTGCCGATCAGTGTCATCGGCCATCTGATGGGCGTCCCCGAAGCGCGGCGCCCCGCCTTCCGGGCCCTGGTCGACGGCGTCTTCGACACCACCCTCACCACGGAGGAGGCCACCGCCAACACCGCCCGCCTGTACGCGACGGTGGACGAGCTGATCGCCGCCAAGCGGGCCGCTCCCGGTGACGACATGACGTCCCTGCTCATCGACGTGCGCGACGACGAGGGCGACGGCAGCCGCCTGTCCGAGAACGAACTGCGCGGCACCCTGACGCTGATGATCAGCGCCGGGTACGAGACCACCGTCAACGTCATCGACCAGGCCGTCACCGCGCTCCTGACCCGCCCCGGGCAACTCGACCACGTCCGCGCGGGCCGCGCCGGGTGGCACGACGTCGTCGAGGAGACGCTGCGGCACGAACCGGCGGTCGCCCACCTGCCCCTGCGCTACGCCCTGACCGACATCCCCCTGCCCGGCGGCGGCACCATCGCGGCGGGCGAGGCGATCCTCGCCTCCTACGCGGCGGCCAACCGCCACCCCGACTGGCACGGCCCGAGCGCCGACGCCTTCGACGTCACCCGCGCCCTGAAGGACCATCTGGCCTTCGGGCACGGCGCGCACTTCTGCCTGGGCGCCCCGCTCGCACGCCTGGAGGTCACCACGGCCCTGCGCGCGCTCTTCGACCGCTTCCCCGCCATCGAACTCGCCGTCCCCGCCGAGGAGCTGCGGCCCCTGGACTCCTTCATCTCCAACGGCCACAAGGAGCTCCCCGTACGGCTACGCCCTTGAGCCCCGACGGCTCACAGGTGCTGCGCGACCGCCGGGAGCAGGTCCTGGAAGGTGCGCCCCGACGCGGGCTCGCCGATGGCCTTCAGCTGCCAGCCGGAGGGGGTGCGGTGGACCTTCGCCATGATCTGGGCGGTGTGGCTGCCGCCGCCGGTGAGGGTGTAGCGGGCCAGCTCCCGGCCGGTCGACTCGTCGATCAGACGGCAGAAGGCGTTCGCCACCTCGGCGAACGTCTGCCCGGTGAAGGAGTTCACGGTGAACACGATCTGGTCGACGTGGGCGGGGACCCGGGCGAGGTCGACGAGGATCGCCTCGTCGTCACCGCCCTGCCCCGCGCCGCCGACCAGGTTGTCGCCGGTGTGGCGGACGGAGCCGTCGTCGCTCACGAGGTGCTGGAAGAAGACCACGTCGACCGGCTGCCCCGCCGCGCTGAACAGCACCGCGGAGGCGTCGAGGTCGATCTCGCGGCTGCCGGTGAGCTTCGCCAGGAAGCCCTTGCGGGGCGCGGCCTGCCAGCCGAGCCCCATGCGTACGGCCGTGAGCGCGCCCCCGTCGGCCTTGTTCAGGCTGATCTGCTGGCCCTTGGTGAGATTCACGGGAGTGGACATGGGAAGTGCCGCCTTTCGTCGATGTGGTGAGGGGGTACGGGGTCAGTCCGCGGGAGGCGGGCTGACGGTGAGCCGACCGCGCAGGTAAGGGAGCAGACCACGGTCCAGGAGCGCCTGGTGCCAGGCGGCACGGGCCCGTTCCGCTGCCGGGTTGCGCACGGGCAGGGGATGCTCGGACGGCGGTCGCGTGCGGTCGCGCACCGCCGCCACCAGCAGGGCGCAGAGTCCCACGCCGGCGCTGACCGCCGCCACCAGAGCGCACACCCAGCCCGCGGTGACGAGCGTCGTCGCCGCCTGGCTCCGGGGTGCGGCGAGGCGGAGCCCGTACCCGGAGAGCAGGAACACCGCGGCCGCGACCGCCGAGACCAGCGGGGTGAGCACACCGAGGGCGGGCAGGAGGGCCCCGGCGCCCCGGTCGGTGGGCGATGTCCCGGCGGGCGGGGCGGCGGGCGCGGGCGGCGGCATCACGGCCGCGCGTGCGCGCAGATACGTCCGGTACTCGTCGGCGGCCGCGGCCGCGATCCCGTCCGCCTCGGCCAGCGCCCCGGCCCGGAGCCGGGCCGTGTCGGGCGCGACCGGGGACCGGGCGAGGGCGGTGCGGATCTCCGTGACGTCCAGGGCGAGGGCGAGGACCCACGCGAAGTCGGCCCGGTCCTCCGGGCGCAGACGAAGGGTCACGCCGGTCTCCGGCGGGCCCGGCGGCAGCGGCGCTCCCGGCGCGTCTCGTCGTGAGGCATCGCTGTCAGCCACAGGCCCCGAAAACCGGCGCGGAACCGCCTCCACACAGCGAAACTCCCATGCTCGACTCCCGAGTTGAACGGTCGAAGGACCGATGGGTCGGCCCCGGGAACAAGAATCTACAGCAATGTAGAAGTGAGGGTCGCTGCGGTATGCGCCCACCCACGGCGGAATCCGGCCGGGACGGCCCGTTCGCTCCCGCGCCGATCAGTACGATGTGCGCGCGCCTCGGGAAGCGACGGGTACGGGTACGCATACGGGGCCCGGGGCCGAAGGGAGCTCAGCATGGCGGACGGCGGACGCGGTCGACCCGCGGCGCGACACCGGCGGCGCGGGCAGGGCGAGCTGGAACTGCTCGTCCTGTCCTCGCTGCGCGAGGCCGGGGAGGCGGTCAGCGCGGCCTGGGTCAAGGACCGCCTCGGCGGCGACCTCGCGTACACCACCGTGATCACGATCCTCACCCGGCTGCTCGCCAAGGGGGCGGTGACCAGGGAGCGCATGGGCCGGTCGTTCGTGTGGACCCCGGCATCGGACGAGGCCGGGCTCGCCGCGCACAAGATGCGCAAGGTGCTCGACGGGGAGCAGGACCGCGAAGCGGTCCTCGCCAGCTTCGTCACGACCCTGTCGGCCGAGGACGAACGGGTGTTGCGGGACCTGCTGCGCGACGCCGAGACGGGGCGGGAAGACTGACGCCTGATGGGGGTCTTCATTTTTCTGCCGCTGGTGCTCCCGCTGACGGCCTGGCCGGTGGCGCGCCTCGCCGAGCAGCGGCTGCACCCGCGTCTCGCCACCCGGCTGCTCACCGGCGTGGCCGTGGTGATGGCGACCTGCAGCACGGTCAGCCTGGGCCTGCTGATGGTGGTCGGCACGGCGCAGCTGCCCGGCAACCCGCTGCCCGACGGCTGGTCGGATCCCGAGGTGCGCGAGGCCGTGCCGGGGGAGGAGGTCGTGGGCAAGCTGGCCATCCCGGTCCTCCTCGCGGTGGCCACGGGATGCGGACGCACCCTGTGGCGGCACCGCCGGGTGCGCCGCCGCGCCCACCGCGCGCTGACCGGCGCCCCCGGCACGACGGTCGTGGTCCTGGACGACCGCGTTCCGTACGCGTACGCGCTGCCCGGCGGCAGGGCGCGCGACCGGATCGTGGTGTCCCGAGGCCTGCTGTCCTGCCTCCAGGCGCCGCAGCGCCGGGCCCTGTTCGCCCATGAACGGGCCCACCTCGCCGCCCGGCACCACCGGCATCTGCTCGCGGTGCAGCTGGCCGCCCGCGCCAACCCCTTCCTGCGCCCGCTGCGGACGACCGTCTCGTACACCACCGAGCGGTGGGCCGACGAGGAAGCCGCCCAAGCGGTGGGCGACCGCAGGTCCGTGGCGCTCGCGATCGGCAAGGCCGCGCTGGTCTCCAAGGGCGCCCCGGCCCCGACCCTCGCCGGGCTCGCCGCCCCGGGGCCCGTCCCGCGCCGGGTCGCGGCCCTGCTGCGCCCGGCGCCCACGGCCCGCAGCTGGCCCTCGGTCTTCACCTCCGTCGGGCTCGCCGCGTGGACGGCGGCGGTGGGGACGGTGGCCTCGGCCATGTCCTCGGCGAACTCGACGGTGACGATGGTGCTGATCCTGCACGCGGCCACGCCCCTGTGACGGGCGGGGCCGCGCCGACAGGGGGGCTCGGTGTCAACGGGGGAGGGCCCGGCGCGCCGCACCGGGCTCCCCCACCGGGCTCTCATCAGCCTTCCTCTTCCTCGTCCCCCTCGAAGAAGTCCCCGACCTCGTCCACGACTTCGGCCGCGACCATGCCGCCGACGACACCGACCGCGAGCCCGGCGGCTCCCGCGGCGACGACGGTGCCCATGCCCGGCCCCGAGCGGTGCTGCGAGCCGTGCCCGTGACCGGTGTCGTGGCCGTGACCGGTGTCGTGGAAGCCGTGGGAAGCGTGGGCGTCGTGGAAGGAGTGGCTCCCGTACGAGGCCCGGTGCTCGACGAGTTGCCGCACCCAGCCGTCCACCACCGCGTTCCAGTCCTGGTGCTCGACGCCGTCGTGGCCGACGGTGAAGCGGGTGACCGCGTCGTGCCCGGAGGAGAGGAAACCGCCGCGCTTGTCGGCCTCGAGGACCACCTCCACGCCGCCGGGGTGGGCGAGGAACGTCACCTCGATCTCGTTGACCGCCTGGGCGTACCGCGGGGCGGGGGTCAGTTCGAGCTCCTGGTAGAAGGGGAGCTGCTGGCCGGTGCCGCCGATGTGACCCAGCTCCAGATCGGCGGACCTGAAGCCGAAGCCGAGCTGTCCGAACGCCTCGAGGACCGCCTCCTGGACCGGCAGCGGGCCCACGGCGAGCGCGTCCAGGTCGCCCTTGTCCTTGCCGCCCGCCACGGCCAGCTCGGTGCGCACGCCGAGCACGATGCCCAGGTGCTGTCCGTACAGCTCCGTGACGGGTGTCTCCCACGGCAGGGCCAGGGAGAAGGGCACGCTGTGGTGCTGCCCCTCGCCGAGCCGGAAGCCGCCTCCGACCGTGCTCCGGTCGAACACCACGAAGCCCTCGTGCTCCCCGCCCTCGTGCTCGGCCTCCACCCGGGCCACCAGCTCCAGCGTGATGTGCTCGATGTCGAAGTCCGCCTTGCCGCCCTGGAGGTGGACCTGCCCGCGCACCGGTCCGCCGGGCCGTGCCGCACCGGGCTCCAGCACCGTGTCCACCGAGGGGCCGCCCACACCGAGCGAGCCGAGCAGTCGTTTGAACACCATCGCGGCGTTCACTCCTTCACCTGAGTACCTGTGAGTATCCGTCAGAAGCCCTGCTCTACAGGGCTGTAGAGAGAATACGCGCAGGCGGGGGTTTCGGTGGCTCTCGGCGCGGTACCTCGTGCAGACGTCCACCGGGGCGTACGAAGGTGCCGAGCCGTCGGAAAGGGAGCGTGACGTGACCGAGCGCAGGGATGAGACACCGGGTGAGAGCGAGCAGCCCATTCCGCGAGACCTTCCCGATCAGCAGGCCGGTGCCGGGGACGATCCGCTGGAGGACGACCGGGATCACGTGGACCGCGAGGACGCGCCGAGCCCGGACGAGCCCGGGGCCCGGCGGAGCGGTGAGGAGCGCTCCGACACCGTGCATCCGGAGCACCCCGATCCCGAGGAGCCGACGGACTGACCGACGGCTGCGGCTGCGGCTCCCGAGCCCGGCTCCGCCGAGGCGGGGCCTCCGCCGCGCGCCGGGCGGAGTCACCGCCACGCGCCGCGCACCAGGCGCCACAGCCGTCGGCAGCGGCCCATGAGGTGGGCGCAGGGAGGCGTTCGGGAGGAGAGTTCCACGCCGGTCTCCTCGGACATGGCGCGGAAGAAGGCGCGTCCCTGGCGGGACTGCGTCGTCGTGTTCCAGCGGTAGCCGGGTGCCTGTGCGAGGGCGGTGTGGAGGGCCTGTCTGCCGAGCCCTTGGCGCTGCCAGGTCTCGTCGATCCAGATCTGCTGGATGCGGCCCGTGCGGCAGGCGTGGCAGAGGCGGAAGTCGACCTGGCCGATGAGGGGGCCCCGCTCCAGGTGCAGGGCGATGGTGGAGGGCGCGTGCGGGGCCGGGGGCGCCAGGGCCGTCAGCCGCACCGCCTCACTGTCCTGTGTGGGGGCGCCGTGGCCGGGGGTGAGCCACGCGCTCAGCGGGTTGGCACGCACGAACCATCCTTCCCAGGCTCCCCGTTGAGCTACTGAGCCCCGGCATCGTGGCACACCTGCCCGCGCGCGGGCACCGGAATCCTGGGTGCGGTACTCCGTACGGGGGGCGGGCCGGAGTCGCGGTGTGCGCTGTCGCGTGTCGACGCCGCCGTCAGGGCGGCTTCGGCTGGAGGTAGCGGGCCAGCAGGTCGTCCAGGGTGACGAGGCCGGTCAGGCGGCCGGAGTCGTCGCAGACCACGGCCAGGTAGGCCCGCCGCTGGCGGAGCTGTTCGACCGCGTGGGCGAGCGTGGTGTCCGCCGGCAGCTCGGGCAGCGGGCGGGCCAGCTCCCGCGCGCTGGTGCCGCGTCCCCGGGCCTGGGCGACGAGGGCGTCGCGCGCGTGCACGGAGCCGAGGACCCGGGCGCCGTCGCGCACGAGCAGCCGGGTGCGGTCGTGCGCGGAGGCGACGCGCAGCACGTCCTCGGGTGTCGCCGAGGCGTCGACGGCGGTGATGGCGGCGGCCGGGGTCTGGAGGTCGCCCACCGGGGTCAGCGGCTCGGTCAGGGAGCGGGTGATCAGCTCGGAGTCGTCGCGGCTGATCAGGCCGAGGCGCTGGGACTCGGCGACGAGGTGGGTGAGCTGCTCGCGGTTGTGCACGGACGTCAGCTCGTCGCGCGGCTCGACCCGGCACAGGCGCACCAGGGCGTTGCTGACCTTGTTCAGGATCCAGATGAGCGGGCGTACGGCCTTGACCGTCGTACGGAAGGCGGGGGTGAGCAGCATCGCGGAGCGCTCGGGGTGGGCGATGGCCCAGGATTTGGGCGCCATCTCGCCGATCACCATGTGCAGGAACACCACGATGATCATCGCGAGGGCGAAGGAGATGCCGTAGCTGACGCCGCTGGGCAGGCCGACGCGGTGCAGCAGCGGGTCGAGCTCGTGGGAGATGGCGGGTTTGGAGACGGAGCCGAGGCCCAGGGTGCAGACGGTGATGCCGAGCTGTGCGCCCGCCAGCATGAGCGACAGCTCGCGCATTCCGGCGAGCACGGCCTGGGCTCCGCGGCGGCCTTCGGCGGCGGCCTTCTCCACGCGGTGGCGGCGGGCGGCGACGAGGGCGAACTCGGCGGCGACGAAGAATCCGCTGCCGATCAGCAGCAGCACGGTGACGAACAGTGCCATGGGGAAGCTCATGGGCGGGTCTCCTCGGGGCGGGCCTGTTCGTCGGTGCCCGTGGTGGGGGCGGGCCGGAGCTCCAGGCGCACGCGCTCGGGGACGTGCCGGTCCAGGGTGCGGACGTCGACGGCCACGGTGGCGCCGTCCGGCAGCGGCAGGGTGAGGTGGTCGCCGATGGCGGGGAAGCGTCCGAGGCGGTCGACGACGAGACCGGCCACGGTGTCGTAGTCGTCTTCCTCGGGCAGGTGGATGCCGGTGGCGTCGGCGACCTCGTCGAGCCGTCGGCCCGCGTCCACGAGCCAGCCGTGGCCGTCGCGGACGGCCACCCGCACCACGTGGTCGGTCTCGTCGGCGATGTCCCCGACGAGTTCCTCGGCGATGTCCTCGTACGTCACGATGCCCGCGACGCCGCCGTGCTCGTCGAGGACGACGGCGAATTCGTCGTCGCGTTCGCGCATCTGCCGTACGGCGTCGGGCAGCTCGAGGGTCTCCGGGAGCAGCAGGGCGGGGCGGGCGAGGGTGGCCGCGGTCGCGTCCGGGAGGCGGTCGGCGGGGGTCCGCATCAGCTCGCGCACGCCCAGGACGCCGGTGACGTCGTCGGGGTGGTCGCCGAGCACCGGGTAGTTGGAGTGGCCGTGCCGGGCGATGAGTGCGACGGCTTCGGTGGCACCTGCGTCTTTGCGGACGAAGACGGCGTCGACGCGCGGTACCAGGACTTCGCCGAGGGTGCGCTCGGAGAAGTCCAGGGCGCGGTCGAGGAGGGCGGCGGTGTCCTCGGGCAGCTCGCCCCGCTCGTGGGATTCGCCGATGAGGTGGCCGAGCTCTTCGAGGGTGGCGCCGTGGTGCAGTTCTTCGACGGGCTCGATGCCCAGGCGGCGCAGCAGTCGGTTGGCGGCGCCGTCGAAGATCCGCACGATGGGGCCGACGACCTTCAGATAGGCGAGGGTGGAGGCGGCGAGGGACTTGGCGAGGCGCTCGGGGACGGCGAGGGCGAGGTTCTTCGGCGCGAGCTCGCCGAGGACCATCTGGATGACGGTGGCGAGGACGAAGGCGAGGGCGACGGAGATGCCGGTGACGGCGCCGTCGGGGATGCCGATGCCGGTCAGGAGGGGCTTGAGCAGGGCGGACACGGACGGCTCGGCGAGGAAGCCGACGATGAGGCCGGTCACGGTGATGCCAAGCTGTGCGCCCGACAGCATGAAGGAGAGCCGCTCGAGCACCGTCAGGGCACGGGCGGCGCGGCGGTCGCCCGCTGCGGCCTCGCGGGCGAGTGCGAGCCGGTCAGCGGAGACGTACGCGAATTCCTGGGCGACGAAGTAGCCGGTGCCCGCCGTGAGGACGAGGACGGCGAGCAGGCCGAGCGCGGCACTCATCGAGCGCCATCCCGCGGGGTGCCGCGGTCGGCCGGGGCGGCCGGCCGGTCAGCGGCGGCCGGGGTGGGGCGGGATGGTCCGGGACAGTGCCCCGGGGGGTCCGTCGGCCGTGCGGACAAGGGGTGGCTCCTCGTGCTGGGGTGTGTGCCAGTGCAACGATTGTCATCGCGCCCGAGTTCCCCCGCCAGCCGCCGTGCGCTGGGTCCGCCCGCACGTGGACCGGCCCGCGCGGGGTGCGCGTGGGCCGGTCCGGGGTGCTGCACTGCGGTCTGAGGTCAGACGTTGACGCCGAAGTCCGAGGCGATGCCGCGCAGGCCGGAGGCGTAGCCCTGGCCTACGGCGCGGAACTTCCATTCGGTGCCGTGGCGGTAGAGCTCGCCGAAGACCATGGCGGTCTCGGTGGAGGCGTCCTCGGAGAGGTCGTAGCGGGCGATCTCCTGGTTGTCGGCCTGGTTGACGACGCGGATGAAGGCGTTGCGGACCTGGCCGAAGCTCTGGCCGCGGTTCTCGGCGTCGTGGATGGAGACCGGGAAGACGATCTTGGTGATGTCGGCCGGGACGGTGGCCAGGTTGACCTTGACGGCCTCGTCGTCGCCCTCGCCCTCGCCGGTGAGGTTGTCACCGGTGTGCTCGACCGAGCCGTCGGGGCTGGTGAGGTTGTTGTAGAAGACGAAGTGCTGGTCGGAGATCACCTTGCCGGATTCGTCGCACAGCAGAGCCGATGCGTCGAGGTCGTAGTCGGTACCCGTCGTGGTCCGCACGTCCCAGCCGAGGCCGACCAGTACGGCGGTCAGGCCGGGCGCCTCCTTGCTCAGCGAAACGTTGCCACCCTTGGACAGGGAAACACCCACTGCTCATCCTCCATCGCTTGTCGCGGCGCGCCGGTGTGCGTCGTCCTTCGGCAAGGACGCCGGTCGGCCCACCCGGGTTGCGTCCCACCAGCATGTATCGCACTTCGTCCGATTACCCCGTGTCCTCGGGCCGCACCTCGGTCAGGCAGCCGAGGAGGAACGGCATGACTCCCCGCTCCAGGAGGGCCATGTGCCAGGCGGCGCGGGCCTGTTCGATGGTGCCGTCGGGGGTGTGCGGACCGGCGGCCACCGGTCCCGGGTGACGGTGCCGCGCGCGGGCGGACAGCCGGGCGAGGTTCGGCAGGACCGACCCCACGGCCACGGTCGCGGCGATGAGGCCCACGGTCATGAAGGCCTCCGGGAGGTACTGCCGTTCGGTGAAGGCGGCCAGGGCTAATCCAGTGAGGAGGAGCGCCTCGGCGGTGACGGCCGAGAGCACCGGTACGAGCGTGGACAGGAGCGCGGCGCCGCCGCCGGACCGGCAGTCCGCGCCGGCGCATCGCCTGCGGGGCCGGTAGGCAGCGGCCGTGGCCCGCGCCCGCAGATAGCGGGAGTACTCCTCGTCGGCCTTCGCCAGGATCGCGCGGCGGGCCCCGCGGGCGCGCGTACGGAGCTGTACGGCGTTCGGGACGTGGCCGCTGCGGCCGGCCGCGTCCCTGAACTCGCGGGACCGCAGGGCCTGTTCGAGGGTGCGTTCAAGGGCGGCGGAACTCTCCGACATCTCGGCGTGAGGCAATGGCTTCTTCCTTCGACGTGCCCGCGTCCGGCCCCCGGCGAAGGCGTCGTGCCGAGGGCTCCTTCCGGAGGGAGATCGCGAAGGAATCTACATCAGTGTAGAAGTGGTGAAGGGCCGGATCGCCGTTAATTCACCGTGATGAAGGGTCTGTCGGGGCCGTACGGGAACGTGTCGCGCCGGTGCTCGGGCGTGAGGGGCGCGGCAGCCTCCGCCCGAAGTGGCGTGGGCCTGTCCGGGCCGCCGACCGCGCCGGGCGGCGGCCGCCGCGTGCACCCCAATGGCACCCCGTGTCGCACCACCGTGCGGGAGCCGGTCGTTCCGTGTGCCGCATCCGGCCAGCCGTGCGCTCCTGCTGTGCCCGTGAATTCCGCTGCTGTTAGCGTCCGTTGCCGGGTCCGGCAGAGCAGTTCCCCTGTGGACCAGAGCGGTTTTCTTGTGGGCCAGAGCAGTTCCTCTGTGGATCAGAGCAGTGACCCTGTGGAGGGTGACATGCATGGTGACTTACGGCGGTACGGGATCCCGGCCGCAGCTCTTTCGCTCCTCCTCCTGACGTCCCTCGCCCCCGGCTCGGCCTCCGCCGAACCCCCGGGGCGGGCGCCGCTGTCCCAGGCCGACCTGGACCGCATGACGGACCGGCAGAAGGCCGCGGTGCTCAACCCGCTGCGGCTCGTCGGCAGCACCGCGCAGCAGGTCGGCAGGGAACAGCGCCAGGACGTGTTCACGGGCGTACGCATCGCCCCCGGCCACCGCACGGTGGAGCTTTTCCTCACCGACCCCGGCAAGAAGGACGCGTTCCTGGCCCAGGTGAAGCGGCGCGCACCGAAGGCCGACCTCGGGCTCGTCGAGGTCAAGAGCGCACCGTCGAGCCGTACGGAACTCCTCCGGCACATCAACCGCCTCAAGAGCCTCGGATCCAGGCTTCCCTTCGAGATCCAGGGCATCGGGCACTCGGTGGACGGCACCGAGATCAAGGTCGTGGCCAGCGACGCCGCGAAGGCGGACGAGTACTTCGCCACCGCGTCCGCGGCCCGCCTGGCGAACGGCGAGACACCGCGCTACGACGTCCTGCAAGGCCGGCGACGGGGCTCGGGCCCCCTGCTGTACACCCGCCAGGACGATTCCTCGCCCTTCTACGCGGGCGCGGCCCTGGACAACGCGGGCAACCCCGAGTCGCACTGCACGTCCGGCATCCCCGCGGTCAGCACCTGGGACGGCCGGCAGTGGCTGGTGACCGCGGGCCACTGCTATGCCCAGGGCGCCGATGTCCGCACCAACGGCGGTCGCTACGTGGGCAACGTCTGGCGGGTGCTCCCGCAGGTGGACGCCGCCTTCATCGAAGTGCCGACGTACCGCAACACCTGGGACGGCCTCGACGCGACCGGCTACACGCGGTACCTCAACGGCGTCCGCAGCAACATCGTCAACGACGAGGTCTGCCAGCTGGGTTACAACTCCAAGGTGGTCTGCGGCATCCGCGTGACGAACGTGGAGTTCGACCACGCCGGGGTCATCACGACGGTCGGAGTCCAGAAGGACGGCGCCACGGCCGCCCGCGGCGGCGACAGCGGTGGCCCCGTGATCACCGTCAACCACCCCGACTCCCGGGAGCTCAACGGAATCGTCCGCGGAGGGTGGACGGGATACCCGACCTGGGTCGTCTGGGTCGACGTCTGGGACATCTTCAACGCCTTCGCCATCAAGCTCAACCCGTCCTGACCCGAGCCGTGCGGCTCCGCGCGCACGCAGGTGGGTCCCGCGTGCGCGCGCCGGGGTCAGGGGCGCTGTGTTTCCTGGGCCTGCCCCGCGGGGGCCTGCCGTGCTGTGCGGCGTTGGGTGCGCCTTGAGGCGCGTCGCAGGGGGTGCTGGAAGAAGATGTCCGCCAATCCCGAGTCCGGGTCGACGCGGGAGGACAGCGCCGCGAGTACGCCCTCCTCGGCGCGGGTGAGGAGCTCATCGAGCAGGGCGTCGTCGCTGGTGTACTCGGTGCCGGGGGTGTGGTCGGTCATCGCCGCTCCTTGGAGGCCAGGCCGAGGGACTGCTTGAGGGCCGCTCGGGCGCGGGCGTAGTTCTGGCGGACCGCCGCCGGCGTGATCTCCAGTGCCTCGGCGATCTCTCCATGGGTGAAGCCGTCGAGGTGCCAGGCCATGACGTGTCGCTGCCGCGGGGGCAGTGCGGCCAAGGCGGTGTAGACGCGCTGCTCTTCCTCTTTGAGGGTGACGGCCTCGAACGGGGAGGAGTCGCCGGGCTGATCCGGCAGCAGCGCGGTGGGGCGTTCCCGCCGTGCCGTCTGGCGAAGGTAGCTGCGCGCTGAGACGGTGCGCAGCCAGGCGTGCGGCGCGGTGATCGCCGCCCAGCGCGGGAAGGCCTCGGTGAAGGCGGTGTGGACGGCGTCGGCTGCCTCGTGAGGGGTGGCGCCCAGCCGCATCACGAACCGGGTCAGGCCCGTCGCGTGCCGGTAGTAGAACAGTGCGAACTCGGCCCGGTGCCCCAGGAGTTGCGCTCCCTCGGTGGGGCGCCGTGGGGCGTGCTTGTGAACCCTCTTGGCCACCGCGTCCTCGACGGTCGTGGGTTCATCCATGGCTGCCGCCCGGGTGGGGTGTGCCGATCTCGATGGTGGTCTCCCGCCCCGCCAGGCGCTCGGTCATCCGGCTTCCTGCGGGGAGGTGCCGTGCGCGTTCACTCGTGCCCTGCTGGTGCAGCCGGGTCAGCCGTACGACAGTGCGGCATCGGATCCATTGATGCAGCAGACGCACGACCGCGCCGGCCAGTGCGGCGAGCACGCCGCTCAAAGCAAGTTCCACCACGGCAAGGTCTCCATCCGTGCAGCCGTTCCACGGTGCGCAGCACCCGATACACCAAGTAGTGCATCCAGGAGGGCCGAGCGTGACATCACCGCCCGCGGCCGCACGCGAGCGCGCCCGGCGCGAGGCCCCCACCCGCCGGGACCTCGCGCCGGGCGTGCGTCGTCGCTAGGCCCAGGTCACCCGCGCGGTGGCCGGTGCTGAGCGTGTGCCGTCCGGGGACACGGCCACCAAGGCCAAGGTGGTGGCCGTCTCGGTGCCCTCGCGGGTCAGGGACTTGACGTAGTGGACGTCGTCGTAGACGCGGCCGAGGGGCTCCGGCGTGCCGTCGGCGCGCAGCCGCCACACGTCGTAGTACCAGACGCCCGAGTCCGCGAAGTCCCAGGCGAGGAAGGCCTCGGCGGTGGTGCGTGCCGCGTCCGGGTGGGCCTTCTCGACCGTGAAGCCTGTGGGCCGCGCGGGGGGCTGGGAGGAGCCTGCGGGGAGCAGGGCCAGCTCTCCGAGGTTGAGGCGGTACGCGTCCCCGGCCGGGGGCGAGACGCGCAGGTGCAGTGCCGCGACGGTCCGGCCCCGGAAGGCGTCCAGCGCCAGCGTGACCGTGGTCCAGCCGGAGGCGGCCGTGCGACCGGCCGCGAGCCACGACGTGCGGTCCGGGGCGTCCTCGAACACGAGCCCCAGTTCGAGACCGCTGTCCTGGCCCGGCCGTTCGGTGCGGAACACCAGGCGGGCGCTCTCGCCGCCCGTGACGCGCAGCCCCGTCTTGAAGAGCCGGACGGTGGTGGCGCGGGCGGACCCGCGCGCCGCGGAGATCAGGAGGGAGGAGCCGCCGTCGTACGCCGTCGTCGGGTCGTAGTCGACGGTGGCGGGCGCGCCGTCGCCCTCGCCGCGCACCCACCACTGCCAGGTGGGCAGCAGGTCCTGGGCCCCGGCGTTGTTCCACTCGCGGTCGGAGCGGCGCACTCCGTCGAGGAAGAACGCCCGGCCGTGCCCGGTGTTGAAGCGGGTGACGAAGGGGAAGGAGCCGATCACCGACCGCTCGGCGATGTAGTGCGCGACACCGTCCCACTTGCGGTGGTTGTCGGGGTCGTTGGGCCGGCCGTTGTCGGGCCAGGGGACGTACTCGGTCCTGCCGGTGCGGGTGGGATCCTCGTTGGGGCCCGACCAGTAGCGCCGCTCGCGCACGAAGGTGTTCTGCTGCTTGTCCGGGTCGCCGCGGTCGGGGTTGTTCGCCCAGGCCATGTGCGTGCCGAACAGGGCCCAACTCGTCTGCGCACGGCCGCCCTCGGGGAACACGAGCCGGGTGTCGTAGGGCGGGTTGAAGCCGTACTTCTCGTTCTCGGTGCCGAGGTACACCACGTCGTGGACCTTCATGCCGAGCCGCTTCGCGGTGGCGACCGACGCGGCCACCCGGGAGGCGTTCCAGGCGTAGTTGATGAAGATGCTGTTGTTGACGGGAGCGCCCTGGTGCCGCACCCAGGGGGCGTTGGCGTCGTTGAACTGGTTCTGGTAGGCGAGCTGACCGCTCGTGGTGAGCGAGTCGTACCACTGGAGATGGAACCCCGCCGGGGCCTTGGCCCGCAGATACTTGAGGAACGCCATCAGCCGCGTCGCGTCCGCGCTGGATATGGACGCCTCTTGGTTGATGAAGTAGCCGTCGAACCCGAAGTAGCCGGCCATCTCCAGGAGCTTGTCGGCGACGGGGAACGAACCGTCGGACCGCTGCTCCAGATAGGCGGAGAAGGACCCGTTCCGCGGCCAGAACCACCCCGCGAGCGACTTGACGCCGTTGCGGTGCGCGGCGTCGGTGTACGCGGGGTTGGGGAGGTTGATGAGCCCGTGCTCGGGGTCGGTCGTCGACGAGCCCGCCACCGGCATGCCGTGCCAGGAGCTGTACAGATCGCTGTACTGCCAGAACCTCAGCAGCCTGCGCGCGTACTGGTCGTTGTGGCGGTAGGCCGTGAAGAAGGCGTTGTCGTAGTCGTAGGACATGTTCATGACCTGGGCCTCGGAGGCCAGGGCCGGGCGCGCCTGCGTCGCGGCGAAGGGGGCGATGCGGGAGGCGAGCGGCACCCGCGAGCGGAAGTACCGCGCGTACGGATCCGACGCGGGGGTCCAGGACTTGAGCCCGGCCGCGTTGTACCCGTGCATGTACGGCTGGTGGGGCGCGCGGACCCGGCCCTCCTCGGCGGCGTACGCGACCCCGGCCGCCCCGGCGAGCGACACCGTCCCGGCCAGGCCCACGGTCACCCCCGCGGCACCGAGCATCTTGAGGAAAGCGCGTCGCTCAACGGTCGCCGCCGTCGGTCTCTGTTCCATGGCCGTCTCTCCTTGCACCGCAGTGATGACAACGCTGTCAATGGTGTGTCCGGAGTTCCTATCGCAGGCGGGGACGGACGTCAATCACGGGACGGACGTCAATCACAGCGTGGGGCGGGGTGGTCGGTCACGGCGGCGCGGACGGAGGCGGCCGGGACGGGCTCAGGCGTCAGCGGCCATTCCCACGGGTCGCTCGCGGAGCCGTCGGCCGCCAGGCCGAACCGCAGATACGCCTCCTCCTCCGCACCCCGCAGCCGGGCCAGCGCGAGCACGGCTGAGGCCACGCGGACGTCGCCGGTGTCGGCCGCCATGAGGTACAGCCGTTCGGCCCGTTCACGATCGCCTGCCGCTTCCTGGAGCCGGGCCAGGCACAGCATGGCCTCGCTGTCGGCCTCGGCGTCGACGGCCTGCCGGTAGAGGGCCTCGGCGCCGGTGATGTCTCCGCCCGCTTCCCGCGAGCGGGCCAGCTGGAGGAGCGCGGCGAGGTCCCCGGACTCCACGGCCGCGCGGAAGGACGACTCGGCCTTCGCCCGGCCGCCGGCCTTCTCCCACATGAAGGCGCGCAGGTACCAGCCCCGGTCGTCACCCGCCGAAGCGGCGCGCAGATAGAGCCGTTCAGCGCGCTCCGGCTGACCCGACTCGCCCAGCATGTGGGCCACGTTGAGCAACGCCGAGGTGTCGCCGTCCTCGGCGAACCGGCGCAGCTGCCGGTCCGCTTCCTCCTGCTGTCCGGTCTCCTCCCACAGGCACACGAGCTGGTGGAGCGCGTCCGTGTGTCCGGCGTCGGCCGCGCGCCGGTAGAGCTCGGCCGCCTGCTCCGGCGCGCCTTCGCGCCGCCGCGACTGCGCCATGAAGATGAGGACGTCGGTGTGGCCCGACCGCAGGGCCCGTTCGTACGTGGCCCACGCCTTGGCGGGCTCGCCCGCCCCGTCCCACATCAGGCCCGCGTAGGCGAGGGCGTCCTCGACCCCCGCCGCCGAGGCCCGCAGATAGAGCTCTTCGGCTTCCTCCCAGCACCAAGCGTCCTCCCACAGGGCCGCCAGACAGAGGAGGCCGTCGGTGTTCCCGGCGTCGACGGCCAGGCGGTAGAGCCTCTGGGCCTCCTCCATGTCCAGGTTGTCCTCCCGCATCTGCCCGAGGCGGATCAGGGCGTACGACTCCCCGGCGTCGGCCGCGGCGCTGTACAGCCGCACGGCGTGGGCGTACCGGGCCCTCCACCGTGCCGCGTCGCCGAGGCGGAGCAGCTCTTCGGGGTGGGTGAGGTGCTCGCGCGCCGCGCGCCAGAAGGAGTCGGGCGGGCAGTGGAACCGGCGGGCGTGGCGGCCGTGGTGCTGGAGGTAGTCCGCGAGGCGCGCCGTGCCGGGCAGCCGTCCCATGCCGGTCGGGTGGGGGACGTCCTGCAAGGGGCTGGTGGTGTGCTTGATGAGGGTGCGGGCACGGGCCAGGGCGTGGCCGAACCAGTCGGGGCGGGCGGCGGCGCGCTCGGCGTCGGTGAGGTAGCCGACGGCCGCCGCTTCGAGGAAGGCGAGGGGGAGGGCGCCGACTCCGCCGAGCCGGTGGGCGTCCATGGCCGCGCTGATCAGCGCGCTGCCGTACGGGCCGTGGGGGCCCGCGGCCCGCTCGTAGTGGCGCACGAGGTCCGGGCCCGCGGCGAGCACCTGGGTCAGCTCGGCGGCACCGGCCGCCACGGCTTCGGCGAGCGAGGCGTCCTCGGCCGCGGCGGCCCGGGCCGCGTCCAGGTCCGACGCGAACGTCCGTGACAGGTCCACCCAGTGGGCCTGGGAGAGCAGGGCCCGCGCGTGGCGGTGGGCGTCCCCGGAGTGCGACGCCGGGCGGGTGAGCGCCTCCGCGTGCTCGGGCCACAGCGTGGCGATGACGACGAGCGGGCCCTCGCCGTCGAGCCTGCGGAGCAGCGCGGCCGCCGCGGCTTCGCCCTGCGGGTCGGTGAGGTGGTGCTGGGCCTCGTTGAGCCACAGCACGGTCCGTGGCGGCAGCGCGTCGGCCGCGAGGGTGGCCAGCAGGCTGTCGGTGTCGGCGGGGAAGAGCAGGTCGAAGCCTGCCGGGACGGCCACCTGGAGGGCTTCGTAGGCGGTGCGGGTCTTTCCCGCGCACGACGGCCCCTGCACCACCACCAGGATCGGGGGAGCCCCGTCGGTGACGGCCGGGGCGAGGAGGCGCCGCAGTCGTACGTCGTGCGGGCGGGGCACGTAACGGGGCAGGACGAATCCGCTGTCCTCGGCGGCCGTCGGGCTGTTGCCGTGGGCGTGGGCGTGGGCGTGGGCGTGGGCGTGGGTGGGGTCGGCGGCGGGGGCCGAGCTGTGGCCGGGACCGGGGATCGGGGCGCGGCCCGGGACGGGGGTGCGGCCGGGGATGGCCGGGTGGACTCCCAGCCGTCCCGCGGGCCACTGACGTACCGGGCGGGGCCGGTCGGCGAGCGCCGCCTGGCGGGCCCGTAGCCCGTCACGCTCCAGCGCGGCGCGCGCCCGCTGGCGCTCCGCCTCCAGGCGGGAACGCTCGTTGCGGTGCCCGCGCTCGGCCTCGAAGGCGGCGCGCCACCGCCGCTCGTCGAGCAACTCGCCGACGGTGTCGGCCCCCAGGGCGTCGGCCCGCGTCGCGAGGAGGCCTCTGCGGGCGGCCTCCGTCCGGATCTCGTCGAGGACGGCGAGGAGCGGGTCGATGCGCTGCGGAAGCTGTCGCCCGTCGAGCCACGCGCCCGGTGTCCCGTGCGAGACCCCGGCGGCTCGGGCGAGTCGACGGTCCGAGGGGTCGCCGTCGAGACGGCCGCGCTTGAGCGCGCCGACCCGGCGCAACCGTGCGAACACGTCCTCCAACCGGCCCGCCTCATCCCGCCGTTGCCGCCGCCGACCGGCCGGGCCGTCGCGAACAGCCACCACCGGATGCCCGAAGCCTAGGCTCCCCATCAGCGGGAGCGCAGCCGGGACGGCTGATTCCGCGCGGAGGGCAGCCGGACACGCCGTCGGACGCGCAGTGTGCTGCCGACCGCGCCCCGCGAGACGGGGCCCCGACGGAAGGACCACCCGATGACCGCCACCCAACTCCTCGCGCTCCTGCTGGCCTTCTCCGCGGCCCTCCACCTCGGTGGGGCTGCGGCCTTGACCGCTTGGCGCGGCGGCACACCGGTGGCGCACGCCCTCCTCATCGGCGGCGGAGCCACCGCGAGCGCCTGCGCGCTCTACGTCAGCGCGGTGGCGGCCTATCGCTGACGGGCCGTCGGCGGTACGGGGTCCGCGACACCTGCCCCCGGGGGCCGTGCTTCGCGGAGCGGCGACGGAGCGGCGACGGCGAACCGCAGCTCCGGCCGCTCCCAGGTGACCTTCGGCAGCAGCGGAGCGACGGTTCCCACGCGCTCCGCTCCCAGACGGCGGTAGAACTTCTCCGCCGGGGGGTGGGAGACGACGCGCACGTGGGTCAGCCCGGCCGCCGCGGCCCGTTCCTTCATGTGCGCGACCAGGAGGCGCCCGACGCCCGACCCCTGCGCGGTGTCCGCCACGAACATCAGGTCCAGCTCCGGCGGTTCGAGCACCAGCGCGTAGAAGCCCAGGAGGTGCCCGGCCGGGTCGACGGCCGTGAACACCTCGTGCCGAGCGAGGTAGTCGGCAGTGACCCGGTAGCCCGACACCATGGGGGCGTACTGCCCCTGGTAGGCACGTGAGCCCTGGACCAGGGCGGTGAGCGGCTCTGCGTCCTGCTCGGCCGCACGTCTGATGGTGGTCGACTGCATGCCCGCAGTATAGGAGTGAACTGCCAGGTTGGGTATTACAGATTCGCTTCGAGGTGCCGAGCGCGGCTGTACGTTGCTGAGCCGTCGTCGCACCGGGGCCGCCGCTGCCGGGGGGCCTGGCGGGACGCGTCGTCCACCTTGAGCCCGCGCCGGTCGTGGGCCGGATCTCCGCCCGCACCCGGATGCTGCTGGCCCGCGTCGACACCTTCATCGACGACAACCTCGCCGATCCCGCCCTGACCCCGCCCGCCGTCGCGGCCCGGCACCACGTCTCCGTACGCACGCTCCACACCCTCTTCCGGGCGCGGGAGCGGACCGTGGCGCCGCCGTGCGTACGTCCGGAACGTCGAACCCGGCCGAATCCAGCGAACCCGTCGGGCATGGCTCAGGCGCTGACCACCTCCCGTACCGCCGCCAGGAACTCCTCCGTGCGGGGGTGCGTGGGGTGGGACGGGCGGGCGAGGTAGACCGTGGCGGCGGGGGCGTCGTCGATCGGGACGAAGCGCACCCCGGGGTGGCTGTGGCTCTCCGCCGTGCCCGCGGCGCCGACGCCGAACGCGCCGCCCGTGGCGATGAGGTTGAGCCACTCGTCGACGTTGCGCACCTCGACCGTGCGGTGCGGGCGCTGTGCCGGGGGCCAGAGGTCCACCGACGCGGTGCCGGTGTCCGGCCACAGGGCCAGCGGGAGGGCCGGGCCGGAGGTGAGCTCCGCCAGGCGCACCCGCTCACGGGCCGCGAGCGGATGGTCGTCGGGCAGGGCGGCGACCCGGTCCTCGGTGTACAGGGCCTCGGTGTGGATGCGCGGGTCGGCGGGCACGGTGCGCAGCACCGCCACGTCGGTGTCGCCGGTGGCCAGGCCCGCGGTGCTGTTGTCCTGCCGGACGACTTCGAGCGGCGCGTGCGGCTGCCCCCGCCGCCACGAGCGGAGCAGCGGGACGGTCTGCTGCCCGAGGACCGCGCACGTGTAGCCGAGCCGCAGCGGCCGGTCGACGGCCCGGGTGTCGGCGAGGGCCGCGTCGAGGTGGGCGAGGATGGCGCGCCCGTGCCCGAGGAGGGTCGCCCCGGCCGGGGTGAGGTCCAGCTGCCGGGAGGAGCGGTCGACGAGCCGGACCCCCACGCGGGCCTCCAGCTGGGCGAGCGTGCGGGACAGGGCGGGCTGCGTCATGTGCAGCCGGGCGGCCGCGGCGGTGACGGTGCCCGCCTCGGCGATGGCGGTCAGGGCCTTGAGGTGACGCAGCTCCACATCCATGCGTACGAAGCATAGTCCCTGCCCAGACGGCATTTCCGGGCGCGGAGCGCGATCCGTAGCGTCGGGTCCGCCGGGTGGTTCACCGTTCACCCGGCTTTCCCCGGGGGCGCTCCCCGGGCCTCCCGGTATCGCCGGATCTGCGCATTGCTGGATCTGCGGGTCTGCGGGTCTGCGGGTCTGCGGGTCCGTTGGCCTGCGGATCTCGGCTCGCGATCCCGGGGGGATTCGTCTTCGAGGCATTGGAGGGTGGACTGTGAGGATTCTTCTGGTCGGCGCGGGCGGCACGCTGGGCTCCGCGGTACGCGAGGCGCTCACGGGGCGCGGCCACGAGGTGATCGGCGTCGGCCGCACGGGCGGCGACCTGATCTGCGACGTCACCGACCCGGCGGCCGTGGCCCGGATGTACGCGCAGGCCGGTGCGCTGGACGCGGTGGCCGTCGCGGCGGGCGACGCCGTGTTCAAGCCGCTGGCCGACCTGACGGCGGACGACGTCACGGCGACGTTCCGCGGCAAGGCCGTCGCCCAGCTGGAACTGGTCCGCCAGGGCGCTCGGCACGTGGCGGCGACCGGCTCGTTCACTCTGGTCAGCGGCATCCTCACAGAGGAGCCGATCGTGGCGGGCGCCGCCGCGTCCGCGGCCAACGGTGCCGTCGAGGCCTTCGTACGGGCCGCCGCGATCGAGCTCCCGCCGCAGCGGATCAACGCGGTCAGCCCGACCGTGGCCGAGGAGTCCCTGGCCGCGTACGGGCCGTTCTTCGCGGGCATGGAGCCGGTCCCCGCGGCGCGCGTCGCGACGGCGTACGTCCGCGCGGTCGAGGGCGCGCAGACGGGACAGGTGTACCGGGTGCGCTAGGCGACGCCGAGGGCCCCGGCCCGCGTCCGGGCCGGGGCGCCGCGCCGCCTGTGTGAGGCGCGGCGCGAACGGAAGGCGGCGCGCATTGCGGACACAGGCTGACCGCGATTCCTGGCACTGTGATCACCGACCGAAGGACGCGTGATCCCGAAGCGAGGGCGAGCCAGTGAGGACGAACCAGTGAGCACGAGCCGACGAGCCAGTGAGGACGGACCAGTGCCGTCCTCTCCGCACGGCCGCACCGGAAACCGGCGCGCGGAGGCGGCCCGGTGACCGTGCTCGACGCCCGCGCGCTGGGGCGCGCGACGCTGGCCCGGCAACTGCTCCTCGACCGCGCCGACCTACCGGCCCTCGACGCCGTCGCGCACCTCGGCGGACTCCAGGCACAGGAGCCGCAGGAGCCGTTCGTCGGACTCTGGTCGCGCCTGCGCGCCTTCGCGCCGGGGGAGCTGTCGGACCTGCTCGTCGAGCGGCGCGTGGTGCGCACGCACCTGATGCGCCGCACGGTCCACCTCGTCACCGCCGACGACGCCCTGGCCTGGCGGTCGCGGCACGACGCGATGCTGCGCCAGCGGGTGCTCGGGGTCTACCGCGGCGAGCTCGAAGGGGTGGACCTCGACGAACTCGCCGCGGCGGGCCGGGCGCTGCTGGCCGACGGCGAGCCCCGCACCATGGCCGAACTCACCCGGGCGGTCGCAGGGCGCTGGCCGGACACGGCACCCCGCGCCCTGGGGGAGATGCTGATCGCCGCGCTCGTGCCCATGGTGCAGGTGCCGCCGCGCGGGCTGTGGCGCACCAAGGCGGGCGTGCGCAACCTCCCGCTCTCCGCCTGGCTGGGACGCGCTGCCGCGCCGCCGTCGCCCGCGGGCTCCGATCCGGTCGGTGAGGCGCTGGTACGCCGCTATCTCGCCGCCTTCGGCCCGGCCGCCACGGCCGACCTGCGCGCCTGGAGCGGCCTCGCGGGGCTTCCGGCCGCGGTCGCCGCCGTCCGCGGGGAACTGGTCGCCTTCCGCGACGAGCGCGGCCGGGAGCTGCTCGACCTCCCCGACGCGCCCCGACCGGACCCCGACACGCCTGCCCCGGTGCGCTTCCTGCCCGCGTTCGACAACGCGATCCTCGGCTACCAGGACCGCGGCCGGATCATCGACGACGACCACCGCGGCCTGTCGGTCGCCGGTGCCCGCGTCGTCCTGCTCGACGGCAGGGTCGCGGCGACCTGGACCGTGCGGGACGACACCGTGACGGTCACCCCGCTGCGCCGCGTCTCGCGGGCCGAGCGCGCCGCCGTCACCGAAGAGGGCAGGGCGCTGTCGGCGTTCCTCTCGGACGGGGCCTGCGAGCGCGTACGCATCGCGACGGACTGAGCGTCCCCGCCGACGGCGCGCTGACGCACCGTGGCCGCCGTCCGTCCCCCGACGGTCGCCCGCCCGCCACATCGAGCCGTTCGCCGATTCCCGTCGCCCGTGGCTGTGCCGCTCGGCCGACTTCCGCGCCGCAACCGGGGCGGCACGTGTCAGCCGTGAGGCGCGTGGGTGGCAAGTGCCCCTGGGTTACGACAGGTTGAGGCCACTCGTGCCGACGGCTTCTTGTCCGCGCGGGCGCGGCCTCCGCATGCTCACTCCTCGTGAAAGCGCCCTCGACAGGTGGGCGTTCGCAAGGAGAGTGGGGTGTCACGTCATGAGGCTCAGTCGATGCGGCGGTGTCCTGGCCACCGCGGTGGTCGGTGTCGCGCTCAGCACCGGTCCCGCGCGCGCCGACATACCCATCGGCCGGCCGATGTCCGGCAAGGCCACGTACTACGGCATCAAGGGCTACGGAGCCTGCGGCACGCCCCTCGACCCGACCGCCCAGGACCTGGTCGCCGTGTCCGCCGCCTGGTGGACCGGCCCGAACCCGAACAACGACCCGCTGTGCCGGGGCGTCGAGGTGCGGGTGACGTACCAGGGCAGGACGATCACCGTGCCGGTGCGGGACAAGTGCCCGTCCTGCGCCTCGACGCACATCGACCTCGGCGAGGCCGCGTTCCGCCGCCTCGCGCCCCTGGAGACCGGCGTGATCAGCGGCCTCACCTGGAAGTTCGTACGGTAGACGGCGGCGGGGGCGCGAGTCCGCCCGGCGGACGGAAAACGCGGTGCGGGCGCCGACGTGGCTTGCTACCGTCCCCCGCATGAAGCGCGCAGAGATGACGACGACGCCGGAGAGCATCCCGGCGCGCTGACAGACGTCCTGATCCGAAGCCCCGGGGTGAGTGCCCCGGGGCTTCGTCCTGTGGTCACCCGCCCCTTCCGTCCGCGAGGAGACCGCCATGCCCGACCACCGCAGACTCGGCCGCGAGCTCGGCCTGTTCGACACCGACCCGCTCATCGGCGCGGGACTTCCGTACTGGCTGCCCGACGGCGCGGTCCTCCGGCACACCCTGGAGGAGTACGTCCGCGACGCCGAGCGCCGCGCGGGCTACCGGCACGTGTACTCGCCCGTGCTCGGCAAGCGCGAGCTGTACGAGATCTCCGGGCACTGGGCGCACTACAGCGACGACATGTTCCCGCCGATGGACCTCGGCGGCGAGCAGGTCGTGCTGCGCCCGAGCCTGTGCCCGCACCATGCGGTGATCTACCGGTCCCGCTCCCACAGCTACCGCGAACTGCCGCTGCGCATGGCGGAACTCGGCGGCATGTACCGCTCGGAACTCTCCGGCGTGCTCGGCGGACTGACCCGGGTGCGTGCCATCCAGCTCAACGACGCGCACGTCTTCTGCACCCTCGACCAGGTCGAGGAGGAGGCGCACGCGGCCCTGGACATGATCCGCCGGGCGTACGAGGCGTTCGGCATCACCCCCACCCGCTTCCGTCTCTCCCTGCCCGGCGCCGGAGGCAAGTACGTGGCCGCCCCCGACAAGTGGGAGCGCGCCACCGCCCTCCTGACCGGCGTACTCGACCGCTCCGGGCTCCCCTACGAAGCGGCGGAAGGGGAAGCCGCGTTCTACGGACCCAAGATCGACGTCCAGGTCACCGACAGCGCGGGCCGCGAGTCCACCCTGTCCACCGTGCAGGTCGACTTCCACCAGCCCGAGCAGTTCGACCTGCACTACGTCGGCGCGGACGGCGCCAAGCACCGCCCGGTCATGGTCCACCGCAGCATCATCGGCAGCGTGGAGCGGGCCGTCGCCCACCTCGTCGAGCGGCACGGCGGCGCCTTCCCCGCCTGGCTCGCGCCCACCCAGCTGGCGGTCCTGCCCCTCACCGACGCCGAGATGCCGAACGCGCGGGCGTTCGCCGGGCGCTGCGCCGAACGGGGCCTGCGCGCCGAGGTCGTGGGCCCGGAGCACGGCAGCCTCGGCGCGCGCGTCCGCCGGGCCCGCCTCGTGCCCTACCAGGCCGTCATCGGCCCCAAGGAGGCAGCCGACGACCACGTCGCCCTGCGCCTGCGCGACGGACGACGCCTCGGCCCACGGCCGGACGGCGACGTGCTCACCCGTGTCGAGGCAGTCGTCCGGGCCCGGGGCACCGACCTGTGGGACGAGGGGACTTCGTGACTCCGGGGCACGGGCCGGTGGGCTGTCGCCCACCGCTCGTGCTCCCCTACAGTGCGTGAAGCCCGCACCCGCCCGTGTCGGCGTACAGCCGCTGAACAGGAGCAGCCACGTGGCCACCCACGCCCGCCCCGGCCCGTCCCCGACCGGCCGCCGGATCCCCGAGCTCGATCCCGCCGCCGTCCGGGAGTGGCGGGCCCGGGAAGGGGAACTCGTCGACCTCTTCGCCCGGGCGCGCGAACAGCTCGGCGGCGTCGCCGCGATCGGGCTCGGCCCGCGCCCGACCGTCCTGGTCACCGAGCCCCAGGCCGTACAGCACGTGCTCGCGCTCCACCCCGACCGGTACGTGAAGCGCTCGCACCGCGCCCGGCTCCTGATCGGCGACGGCCTCCTGGCCGCGACGGGCGAGGCGTGGCAGCGGCAACGGCGGCTGCTCCAGGCCCAGTTCACCGGCCGGGGCATGCGCCGCTACGAGCAGCGGATCACCGGGGCCGCCCGGACCACCGCCGCCCGCTGGGCCGCGTACGCCCGTACCGGCGAGGTCTTCGACGTCGGCGACGAGATGCGCCGCTTCGCCCTGGACACCATCTGGCGCTCCCTGACCGGGCACCCCCTCGACCCCGCCACGGAGCGTGAACTGACCTCCGTGCCCGCCGTGGTGGCCGCGCTGCCCAGCCTGCCCGCCGACGGCGCCGACCCCCAGGGGGCCGTCGCCGCCGACCTCGCCCGCATCGACGCCGTGGCGAGCCGCGCCATCGCCGCCGCCCGGGACGACGCGCCCGGCCCCGAAGGGCCTGGCCTGCTGCACGTCCTGGTCGAGGCGGCGGGCACGCGCCCGGAGTACACCGACCGGCTGATCCGCGACGAGCTTGTCACCCTCCTCGTCGCCGGTCACGAGACCACCGCCACCACCCTGACCTGGCTCCACCTCCTGCTGGACCGCAACCCGGAGGCGCGGGAGCAGGCCCTCGCCGCGGGCGCCGAGGGTTCTGCCGCGCGCCGGGAGGCCGTCCAGGCGCTCGTCCACGAGACGCTGCGCTTCTACCCCTCGGCCTGGATCCTGCCGCGCTGCGCCGCGCAAGCCGACGTCCTCGCCGGGTACGAGGTCGAGGCGGACACCGACGTCCTGGTCTGCCCCTACCTCACCCACCGGGACCCCGGCCTCTGGGAGGACCCCGAGCGCTTCGACCCCGGGCGTTTCACCACCCCCGGACGGCGCCCCACCCACCCCGGCAGCTACTACCCCTTCGGCCTGGGGGCCCGGGCCTGCCTGGGCCTGCAGTTCGCCCTCCGGGAGTCGGCCGCGCTCCTCGAACACCTGCTGCCCGGCCCCGTCCCGCGCTTCCACTCCGTCCCGGACGGGTCCGCGTACAGCATCACGGTCCGCCCCGACGGCCCGACCCCGGCGTCGCTGGCCGGGTAGCGACGCCGGGGTCGGGCGCTACCCAGCTAGTGGACCCGGCGCACCGCCACCGCGTTGTACTCGGTCGTCGGCGTGGGCTCCTCGTCGAAGCGGGAGTTGGGCAGATACAGCCGGTCGCCGAACGCGGCGACGGTGGTGGGGATGCGGAAGCGCGGGTCGGTGATCCGCGCGATCGCCGTGCCGCGCAGGCCCGCGGCGTCCAGGTGGAACACGTCCACGGCGTTCTGGAACTGCTGGACGACGTAGAGCGTGCGGCCGAGCAGGAGCGCGCCGTCGCCGTCGGGGAGCTTGCTGCCGCCGAGGTCGACGCGGCGGGCGTCGCCGCTGCGCACGTCGACGCGGTAGAGACTGCCGCCGTGGGCGTGGACGTTGATGACGAGCAGCCCGCGCCCGTCCGGCGTGCGCGCGAGGCCGTTGCTGGTGAAGCCCTGGGCCGGGGCCTCGATCCACTCGCCGCCCAGCGGCAGCGTCACCACGTCACGGGCGGCGGGCAACTCGCCCTTGGGCCCCAGGGGCAGGCCGTACAGCTGCTGCTGCGTGGAGTCGGTGAACCAGGCCGCCCGGGGTGTGAGGACGACGTCGTTGATGAGGCTGGCGGGCCTGCCGACCTCGTACGTGGCGAGGACGCGGCCGCTGCGCCCGGCCACGACGCGCAGCTGGCGCGAGCCGCCGCCGGCGATGAAGAGGCGGCCGCGTCTGTCGCTCTTGAGGCCGATGCTCATCGCGTCCGTCCCCGTGGAGACGGTCTCGCCGCGCCCGGTGGCGAGGCTCGCGCGGTACAGGTCCCCGCCGCCGAGCGAGCCGAACCAGGCGTACGGACCGGGGCCGGTGGCGATGCCCTCGGGCCGGAAGCCGTCCGGCAGCGGGAATTCCGTGGGCCAGACGGCCCGTGCGGGCGCGGCGTCGGCCGCCGTCGCGAGCGGCCCGAGCGCGGCGAGCGCGCCCAGGGCGGCGCCCGCGCCGAGAACCCTTCGACGTGAAGTACCGGAGACGTGCTCTGCCATGGCGTACGTCCTTCCGCGATGGGATCGACCGGCTGCGGCGCGGTCGACGGGCTTACGGAACCACAACCGACGCCGCAGCGGTCGGGGACGGCGGGACGGTCCCGCAGAATTCCGCCAGGAGCAGATACCCGGCCGCGTCGCCGTCGCCGGCCCAGTCGGTGTTGAAGTTGGCCACCAGACGGTGGCGGCCGTCCCGGGTGGTGTAGGCCATGCTCTGCGAGCCGGGCAGGAAGCCGGTGTGACCCCAGACGACCTCGCCGCAAGGGAGTTCGGCGCGGAAGATCCCGAGGCCGTCGTCCTGGCCGTCGCCGAAGTCGGGGGAGGGGACCGTGGTCGTCATCTCGTCCAGCTGGGCCTGGGGGAGGAGCTTTCCGCGCATCAGGGCGGTGAGGAAGCGGTCGAGGTCGCCGGTACTGGTGATGATCTCCCCGGCGGACCAGCCCCAGGACGGGTTGAACTCGGTGATGTCGTGGACCTCGTGCCCCGGGTCGTCGGCGAACTTGGTGTACATGCGCCCGCTCGGCGCCGGAAGGCGGGAGCGGGTGCCGGGCAGGGTGGTGGCGTGCAGCCCGAGCGGCCTGAAGATCCGCCGCTCGGCCTCCGCCGCGTAGCCGCGGCCCGTCGCCCGCTCGACGACCATCGCGGCGAGGACGTACTCGGTGGTGGTGTAGCCCCAGCTCGTCCCGGGCGCGAAGTTCGGCGCGTGCCGCATGGCGAGCGCCACGAGCTGTTCGGGGCGCCAGGTGTCGTAGCGGTGGGCCAGATACTGCTTGCCCTGGAGGTGCAGGCCCGGGTCCTCGGTGTAGTCGTAGACGCCGCTGGTGTGGTTGAGGAGCTGCCGGAGGGCGATCCGGCGGCCGTCGTGCCCGTGGCCGCGGACCACGCCCGGCAGCCACTTCTCCACGGTGTCCGAAAGGCTCAGCCTGCCCTCCGCCTCCAGCTGGAGGAGGACGGTCGCGATGAACGTCTTGGAGATGCTGCCCGCCCGGAACCGGTCGCCCGGCAGGGGCGGGCGCCGCGTGGTGAGGTCGGCGACCCCGCCGTTGCCGTGCCAGGTGCCCCGCGCGTCGTGCGCCTGCGCCAGGACGCCCGGGACCCCGCCCGCGACGGCGGCGTCCACGGCGGCCCGGGTCCGTACGTGCCCCCGGTCCGGCACCTCGGGTGCCGCCGCCCCCGCGGAGGGGGCGCCGAGTCCGCTCGCCGCGACCATCGAGGCCGCCGCCACCACGGCGGCCAGTGAGATCCGTACCGTGCGCATCGCCATGAGAACCTCCCTCTCGCCAGGAAGACTCATGCTGCCCGGGCAGGGGTTGGCACGCCGGTACGGTGCACGCGGAGCAACCCGTCCGGGTGGAGGCCGACCGGCGCACGGGGAGAGGGCGCGCACGCGGGCGCGAGTGGCTCCGGCGGCCGGGTCAGGTCGTGGCGCGGCGGCGGTCGCCGTCGGTGTCGCAGGGCAGTTCGGCCGCGGTGTGGTTGATGAGGAAGTCCCGGTCGGCCTGCCGCTCGGCCTCGCTGATCGCGGTGGGCTCCACGTCGATGATGCCGCCGAAGGGCCGGTCGACGTCCCTGATGATGCACAGCGTCGTCGTCAGGAGCGCCGTGATCAGGGCGAGGGTGATCAGCTGGCCCCGGTTGTTCCGGCGCGGCAGGCAGATGCCGAGGGCCACGACCGTGAGGGTCAGGGTCGCCAGGAGGAACCAGAAGATGGCGCTGGGAATGCTGGCCGTGGCCTGGGTGAGGCGTTCCTCGCGCTCCTCCGACCGCTTGCTGTCCGCGGCGACCAGCATGCCGAACACCGGCTTGCCCTGTACCTCGCCGAAGGCGCGCCGGAAGTCGGTCGACCACACGCTCGGCGCGGCCGACCCCTTCCCGTCCGCCATCGCGGGCCACTCCTGGTGGCGGACGGCGCGCGCGTAGCAGACGGCGTCGGCCTGGACCCGGGCCCGCTGCGCCGCGGGCGCGTACTCCGCGGTCTCGACGAGCTGGTCCAGGGCACGGGCCTCACCACGGGAGGCGACCTCGGCCTTCCCGTACGAGCCGGATGCGGTGACCAGGACGAACGCGAGCAGCAGCACCGTCAGCGTCAGGAGAGGCCCGACCAGGTCCTTGACCGCCATGCCCTCGTTGTCGTCGGCGGTGATCAGCCTGGGCCGCAGATGGCGATTCGCCAGGAGGCCCGCGAGCAGGGCGAGAACGGCGACGACGATGACGAGAACCACGGACGCGTACCTCCGGGACGGCGGGCCCGGATGCCCGGGGCGTCATGATCATGCCCAGGCCCGGAGGGCATGCCACCGCGGCGGCGGGCGTCCCCACGAACGGGGTACGCCGCTTGGGCCGAAGGGACCGGCGCGGCCGTGCCCCGGTGTCAGGGCAGGAGCACCTCGCAGGCGTTGAGCGCTCCCGTGCCGTCGGTGCCGGTCCAGAAGACGACCAGGCGGCTGCGCCCGCTGCCGACGTCGATCTGCACTTCCACGGCGGGGGCGGCGAGGCTGTTCTCGGGGAGCGTGTACACCGTGCCGATGGGGTCGTTCCCGGCCCGGACCGCCTCCACGTCGACGGGGGCGATGTTGAGGCGTCCGGCGCCGTCGACGCCGGTCCAGGCGATGTAGAGCGAGCTGCCGTAGGGGAGGAGACGGGACGGCTCGCAGATGCTCGACTGCGCCGAGCGGGCCACCGTCGGCGATTCCGTCGTCGGCACGGGGGACCGGGTGAGCGCGAAGCACAGGGCGCCGTCGGCCGCGGTCCAAGCCCACAGGGCGCCGGGCTCGTTGAGACCACGGTTGCGGACCGGGCCCCGGGGGCTGCCCAGGAAGGGCAGGGGCAGCGCTTCGTCGAACGTCATGTCCCTGGCCTGGGCGAAGGCGACGCGGCCGTTCTCGTCGAGCACGTTGACCCGGTGGCGCTGGAGCCAGGACAGGTCGGGGCCGCTCGTCGCGTTGAGCTGCCCGCTGCCCACCGGGGTCTGCTCGGTCATCTCCCCGGTCAGCCGCAGGTCGTCGGTGAGGGCGAAGTCACCGACGTGCACCAGGCGTCGCTGTTCGAGCCCGGTCCAGGCGAGGCGGGCGGTACGTCGGGGCGACAGCTGCGGCAGGAAGACCGGGGCGTAGTCGGACGCCGCGCCCAGGATCGTCTTCTGCAGGCTCGATCCGGCGAACTGAAGCCGCGGGCCGATCACGTTGGCGAGGGTGATGTTGCGGCTGTTGCGGTTGCCGCGCCAGGCGAGGAGCGGGACGTTGTTCGGCTGGTACACGGTCGGCGCGGCCGTGCTCGTGGCGTCCCACCACGTCATCTTGTCCCGTACGCCGGCCGCTACGATGCGCGCCCGCCCGCGGCGCGACGGTCGGCGCGGTGCGGGGGAGGGCGCCGCGGTGGCGGGCGCGGCCAGGGCGATCGGGCCCGCGGCCAGCACGGCGGCCCCCGCTCCTCTGAGCAGCGAGCGGCGGGACGGTGAGCGAGGTGTCACGAGGTTCCCCCGTTGTCTGGGTGGCGTGTGCACACAGCATCCGCGGGGGTGGCACGGGGGACAAGGGAGTGTTCCGCTCAGCGGACCGGCGCGTCCAGGAGCCGCAGCGCGTCCACGGCCGCCGGTGACAGCGCGGAGGGCCGAAGCTCCGCCAGGGGTATCCAGCGTGCGGCGTCGGTCGAGCCGTCGGTCTCCGCGACCGTGGCGGCGCCCGCCTTCAAGGTGACGGCGTAGAAGAGCCCCACGAGGTGCCAGTCGACGCCCTGGCGCCGCACCGCGTACGAGCGTGCGTCCAGCAGCCTGGCGTCGAGGAGTTCACGCCCGGTCTCCTCCAGCAGCTCCCGCGCGAGCCCCTGCGCGGGCTGCTCGCCCGGGTCGATCCCGCCGCCGGGCAGGTGCCAGAGCCCCGGCGCGAAGACGGGCGACGCGGCGGACAGTCGGGCCAGGAGCATCCGCCCGTCCTCCACCACGACGGCGTAGGCCGAAACCCGGGTCTGCGGAGGAGTGTTCATGTTCGCCTACCTGGTTCTCTCGCTGTGCCGTCGTCGTGGGGCGGGGCGGAGCGGGAGGGCCGACCCGGCCATGATCTTCTCCTGCCGTGGGCCCGACCGCACGCAGAACGAGGGAGGACGCCGGGCCGATCCACGTGCGCTGCGGTCTCCGCGGGGTAGCGGGCGTGAGGGGCGCGGCCCCCGAGGGCGGCCTGACGCGGATCGCTGTCGTCCCGCGCCGACCGCAGCCATCTGCGCAAGCGCCGGATCAGAGCGGTCGTCCCGGAGAGGGCGGGCCGGGCAGCCCACCCGGAGAAGCGCGGGAGCCGGGCTCAGTCGGCCGCCCCGCTCTCCGGGAGTCGTCGCCGCTCCGCCGCCACGAGCGCGCTCGCGGTGAGGTGGTTCATGGGATCGGACGCCGCGGTCATGAGCCGGGCGGCGGTGGCGTCGACGGTGTCGGGCGGTATGACGAGCAGGTCCCAGCGGCGCAGGTTGTGGGAGAAGAGCCGGATCGAGTACGGGTCGCACCCGGAGACGAGCCAGGCGGCCCGCACGGTGTGGCCGGGCACGCGCAGGCTGCGGGGCGCCGCCGACCAGGTCTCGCGGTGCGAGGTGATGCGGGTGACCCGTCCCTTCTCGGTGGCGAACGCCGCGGCGAGGCCCGGAAGTTCGGCTTCCAGGTCGTTGGAGCGGGGCCACCAGGCACCGCAGACGGGGCCGGGCGGGAAGCTGGGCGGTCGCAGGGCGAGCCGGGCGGGCGGAGGCGGGGTGGAGTACTGCGGGCGTGTCGGGGGACGGTTGTGGGCGTTGGGCGCGTCCATGGCGCGATCCCTGTCCCCGGGCAGCCGCGCGGCGGCCCGGCATCTTCGTACCGCGGGAGTGGTGTCGGCGGGGCGGCACGCGGTGAACTCCCGGCTCCTCCACGGTACTCCGCGCGGGCCCGCATCCCCTGAATTGCGGTCCGCGCCCCAGGGCCGAGGCCTGCGTTCGTGCCGGGATCATGGACCGGTCCTGCCCCGGCGATGCCGTCCCGGCCAGGAGTATGGTGAAGGAACCGAGGGTTCCCAGGCATCGGCTTCGGTGCCCCTGCCGTTCTCGGCGATCAACGACGCCGGGTCCGCCGCTACGGCGCCTGGGACAGGGTGCGCCCGATGACGAAGCATGCGCTCAGGCTGGTCTGTGAGCGGCCCCATCCACTGAGACGGCAGCAAGGCCCCTCTCCCTGGGAGGCGGAGCGGGTCCGCCCGTTGACCCGGTGCCAGGTCACCGACCACCTTCCGGAGCTCGGCGTCCTGTACGCCGCCAACTCCGGCACCGCCCCCTGGGAATGGGACCAGCTGCGCCGGGCCTTCCTATGGCGTCTGCGCCTCGACATGCGGCGTCCCGGATTCTCCCTGCTGATCGCGGAGAATTCGGCTACGACGGCGTGTGCCTACGGGTTCCCCCTCAGCGCGGGGCTCTTCGCGATACGGGAGATCGTCGTACGGCCACGGGTGCGCGAACTGTCCCCGGAGCGCGACTGGAACCTGGCCCGGCGGCTGCAACGCCGCCTGCTCGGTGACCATGGAGGCGTCACCGGCATCACCGTGGCCTCCCGGTCCGACCTGCGGACCCTGGACGCGCTGCGGTCCTGGGGCTGGCGGGACGTCGCGGCCGCTCCCTACGGCGGACCCCTGTTCGGCCCGTGCCGCATACTGCTTCTCGACCCGTGAGGGGCCGTGGCCGGCGCGTGGTTGGTCCGTGGTCGGGCCGTGGCCGGTCTTGAGCGGCGTCACCATCTGGCCATCCTCCGGCCGGCCCGCCGCGCGGCACCCTGGACGCCGGTGCGTCCCCGCTGGCAGGGGCGGTGCGACGGATGGCGCAAAACTCCCCGGCGGCGGTGTGGGTCGCCGCGGGGTGTGCTTCGCTCGGCTCCGGCGGCCCGGCGACGACGGCGGGTCGTCGAGGTACGGGTCCGGCTGTCGAGGTGCGGGCCCGACCGGATCGCAGACCCCCAGGGGAGGGGTACCGCCGTGTCCGTGGACCCCCGCTCGTCGCCGTTGTCCCTGCCGCCCGTCGTCGCCTCCCGGCTGACCGCGTGGGCCGACGGACGGTCCGGGCGCCGCGTCCTGGCAGCCGCGTCCTGGCTGACCAGCCCACTCTCGCCGGACGACTACCTCGGCCTGCTCGATCCGCTGTGGTCGGCGCGGCACCCCGCGGGCCGGGTCACCGCCGTGCTCCCGGAAGGACCGGCGGCGGCCACCCTGGTGATCCGGCCGGGCCGGGGGTGGCGCGGGCACCTGGCCGGGCAGTACCTGCCGGTCGGCGTCGAGATCGACGGCGTACGGCACTGGCGCACGTACTCGATCACCTCACCGCCCGCCGAAGCGGTCGCCATCACCGTGAAGGCGCAGCGGGGCGGCCGGGTCTCCCCGCACCTGGTCCACCGGACCGGGTCGGGCACCGTGCTCCGACTCGGCCCGGCACAGGGCGAGTTCGTGCTGCCGCAGCCGCTGCCGGAGCGGCTGCTGTTCGTGACGGCGGGCAGTGGCATCACCCCTGTCATGGGGATGCTGCGCACCCTGGCCGGCCGTCCCGGCCCCGTACCCCACACCGTGCTCCTGCACAGCGCGCCGTGGCCGGAGGAGTGCCTCTTCCGGGCCGGACTCGCGCTCCTGGAGACGCAGGTGTCCTGGCTGACCGTCCATCTGACGTACACGCGTACGGACGGTCGGCTCACCCCGGACCGCATCGCGGAGCTCTGCCCGGACTGGCGCCGACGGGATGCCTGGGTGTGCGGTCCCTCCGGGCTGCTCGACGCGGCCGAGAGGAGCTGGACGGCCCAGGGCGTACGGAAGCGGCTGCGCGTGGAGCGCTTCCGGCTCGCGCCCCTGCCGCCCCGGGGAGGCGACGCCGTCAGCGCGCCGGTCCGGTTCGCTCGCAGCGGTGTGGAAACGGACGCGGGGCCTGCCGTGCCCCTGTTGGAGGTCGGCGAGGCGGCGGGCGTGACGATGCCGTACGGGTGCCGTCGCGGCATCTGTTTCGGCTGTCTCGCGCCGCTCGCCGCGGGGCGGGTGCGGGATCTGCGGACCGGTGAAGTGCACGCTGAACCAGGTGAGTTGATCCAGACCTGCGTCAACGCGGCCGCAGGCCCCCTCGCCCTCGATCTGTGACACGACCGGTTCCCCGAGGGGATCCGGCCGACGAGCGGTCCCGCCGGACCGCACCACACCCCATGGAGACACCATGCCCACGACCGTCGCCCCCCTCAGCGATCCCGCACCGGCGGCGCCGGACGCCGACCGCACCGAACAGCTGGGCCGCGAACTCGACCGGCTCCGCGCCGAGGTCGTCGCGGCGCGCGGCGCGGACGACGCCCGGTACATCCGTACGGTGATCGCCGTGCAGCGCGGCTGTGAGGCGGGCGGCCGGGCCGCCCTCGCCGTGTCCCTCTTCCCACCCGCCTGGATGGCGGGCACCGCCCTGCTCGCCATCGCGAAGACACTGGAGAACATGGAGCTGGGCCACAACGTCCTGCACGGTCAGTGGGACTGGCTGGCCGACCCGGCGATCCACTCCACCACCTGGGAGTGGGACTTCGCCAGCCCCGCCGACGCCTGGAAGCGCACCCACAACCACCTGCACCACACGTACACCAACGTCGTCGGCCGCGACCGCGATCTCGGCTACACGATCCTGCGCATGAGCCCGCACCAGCCCTGGCGGCCGTACCACGCGCTCCAGCCCGTCTACGCCGCGCTGCTCGCGCCCGTCTTCGAGTGGGGGATCGCCCTGTACGACCTGGAGGCCGACGCCGTGACGCAGGGACGCAAGAGCGTGCGAGCCTTCCTCCGCGACGCGTCGGGCCTGGCGCGCAAGGCCGTGCGCCAGGCGGCCAAGGACTACGTCCTGTTCCCGCTCCTCGCGGGCCCTTCCGCGCTGCCCTGCCTCGTGGGCGCCCTCACCGCCAACACCGCCCGCAACATCTGGGCGCACACGGTCATCTTCTGCGGCCACTTCCCCGGCGAGGTGCAGACCTTCACCGAGGAGCGGCTCGCCGACGAGACCCGCGGCGAGTGGTACGTGCGGCAGATCCAGGGCTCGGCGAACATCGAGGGCGGCCCGCTCCTGCACGTCCTCACCGGCAACCTCAGCCACCAGATCGAACACCACCTCTACCCCGACCTGCCCAGCAACCGCTACGCCCGGCTCGCCCCGCGCGTGCGCGAGATCTGCGGCCGCTACGGACTGCCGTACGTCACCGGGCCGTTGTGGCGCCAGTACGCGTCGATGTGGGGCCGCGTGCTCCGCCACGCCCTGCCGTCACACGCGGGCCTCGGGAGCCGGGATGACGGAGGTGTCGAACGTGCCGTCGACGATGCGCCGGGCGAAGTCCGTCAGGTGTAGGTGGTGCGAGCGGGCGTACGACCGGAACGCGATGAAGGCCTCGTCGACCGAGGTGTCCCAGCGCTCGGCGAGCACCCCCTTGACCTGCTCCACCAGGATTCGGCTGGTGAGCGCGGAGTTCAGCTGGGCGTTCTCCACGTGCGACTGCTCCAGCGTGCGCTGCTGCAGGATCGTGATGGTGGCCACGTCGGCGAGCGCCTGGGCCAGAGCGATGTCGTCGTCACCGAGTGGGTGCACGGAGGTGTGGAACAGATTGAGGGCGCCCACCACCCGGTCACGCAGCCGCAGGGGGATGGCGTGTGTGGCCACGAACCCGATCTCGCGGGCCCGTGGCGTGAAGTGGGGCCAGGCGATGGCCGCCTCGGGACGCCTGAGGTCGATGTTCGTGCGGGGCTCGCCCGCGCGGAAGGACTCCACGCAGGGGCCCTGGTCGTGCTGCCGGGCGAACAGTTCGAGGAGGCGGGTGTGCTCGTCCGAGGCGGCGATGACCTGAAGTTCACCGCGGGCGTCGGCGAGCAGGATCCCCGCGGCGGCTACGTCCAGGAGTTCCACACAGCGTGTCGAAAGCCGCTGCAGCAGGTCGAGGACGTCGAAGTCGTCGATGAGTGAGTCCGCGATCTCGACGAACACCCTCGCGAGCCGCTGTTCCCGGGCCATGCCGATCATCCCTCTCCACCGTCGGGCGAATGAGGCCCGTTCCTATCGTCGTCGAATCGCAGCCGTCGGGCCACGACATCGTCTGCTACGTCACCGACAGGGCGCTCACTGCCGAAGGCGAAGGCGCGCAGCCGCACCAGGGCTTCCACCATCGAGACACCGAGTTGGACGCTGATCATTCCGGTCGCCTGGTGGACGACGGCTCGGTGCAGACCGTCGATCGGCCACAACTGCCCGTCGTCACCCGTATTACCGCCATGCGTGGGACCGTTCCCGTTCATCAGGGCTGCCGTCAGGGCCGCGGACAGCGTGTTCGCGTCCAGGAGTTGCTGGTTGCTGAGGCCGTGCTCCCCGTCGCACAGCAGGGTCAGTATCCCGAGCCGTGCGGCGCCCAGGCCGAGGGGGAAGCAGCACACTCCACGTACTCCGAGCCGCTGTGCCGCGGGCAGCAGCGCGGGCCAGCGGTCGGGGCGCACCTGGCTCAGGACCGGTTCCAGTACGGGCGCTCCGGCGTGTGCGGCGTCAGGGCCCGGTCCCTCGCCGAGCGTGAACTGCAGTTCCTCGAACTGGAGGCTCAGCTCGGGGAAGGACCAGAGCGGCTCCGGCGTGCGGGTGCCGTTGAGGGTTGCCGAGGACTTGGGGAAGACGGACACAGTGACGCCCGCGACCCCGAGCGCGCGCACACTGGTCTCGGCGGGATCGCCGTTGCTTCCGGGGCGCAACGATCGCAGCGCCTCGGCCATGCCGTCGCTGGTCACCGGTTTCCGTTCCACCGAGGCCGGGGCCTCCCCGTGCGGAACTCCTGCCGACACTGACCGTACATCACGCGTCACCGTTGTGAGCGGCCCGCCGACTCGGCCCGGGGAGGGCGGCCGTGCCTTGCCAGGCGTCCTGGGCACTCGGGTATCCGGGGAACCGGTCGATGAGACCGCCGGCCCGGAAGACCAGCCGGGTCGCAGGGCGCGTGTAGACGAGCCGGACCCAGCCGTGCCGGGCCCGGCAGTCGGCCCAGGTCTCGTTCAGCGGCCTGAGGACGCTTCCGTCCATGAAGGTCACCTCGGTGAGATCCACGATGAGACAGAGTCGTCCGGCACCGGCACGGGCGAGGCGCAGGTCGTGCTCCAGCGGCGCCACGGTGGTCAGATCCAGCTCGCCCCGGGCGCGGACGAGACGGCAGTCGTCGAACAGTAGGGGAAGAGCGGGCCGGTCGGACGACTTCGAGGGGTCGGGATGAGGGCTCATCCGTCCCATCTCCTCAGGAAGGTTGCTGCTTCGCGTTGCGCAGAGCCTCTGTTGCGCTGGGCGGGATCCACGGAGAGGGCCGGGTCTGGGGCGACCGTGTGGTGAGCGTACTGGGACACGGGGCGGCGCCGTCGGGGCCGTCACTCTTCCGTGAGAGCGGCGGTCATCAGACGCGGTCCCTCCCTGTCGTCGGTCAGGTGCGGTACGACCAGCAGGTCCCAGCGCCCGGCGCCGGGCGCGAGCAGACAGACCGTGGTGGGGGCGTGCACGGCGGAGTTTCCGTGCAGGTGGAGCACCTGGCCCGCGCAGAGCATCCGGCCGGGGAAGGCGGACCAGGTGGCGGTGCGCACGGTGACGTGGACGATCTGCGTCCAGGTGTGCGGCAGCTCGCGCAGCAGGCGCGGAAGCTCGGTGACGAGGTCGTCGGTGCGGGGCCACCAGACGCCGTCGATGCTGCGGGGACCGCCTCCGGCGGGTGCCAGGCGCAGCCGGGTGAGGGGGTGGGGGGCGACGAGGGGTGCGGTCATGTTGATCTCCCTGGGAGTACGGCGAGGCGGGGTGCTGTGCGGGCATGCGCGGCGGGCTGCGGCAGGCGGCGGTGACGTGCTTCGGGCCGGGCCGGGCGCGGTGGGGCGGCAGGGTCAGGGGTGTGCTGTCTCGTCGGCATGGGTGCGGCGCGCCTGCGACCCGCTGTCGATCAGCCAGGTGTGCGGGGCCGGTGTCGTCGGGCGGGTCCGCAGGGTGTTGACCGTCAGGTGCAGCCGGACGCCGTCGCCCTCGCTGCCGGTGGGGTAGCTGCGGGGCTCGTCACAGAGAAGGCGCTCGCGCAGGACCTGTGTCACCTGCCAGGCCGCTTCGGGGTCGTCCGCGACGATGCGGACCTGGACGCTGCCGTCGGCCATGGGGCGTGCGTCACCGCCGGTGCCCGGTGCGGGATACGGAGTTCGTGCGGTGATCACCGGCATGGTGTCGACCTGTCCCCGAACCCGTAGGTGCTGAGCCCGGTGCTTCGGACCGAGAGGGCGACCGGCAGGGAAGGCGGTCGAGAAACGCTCCCAGTGGCTATGAGCCTACTCCTGTGGCCCGCCCCACCACGATTGCGTGTACGGACCGGCCGTACGGGTCACGCTCCGTACGCGCGGCGGCCAAGAGTAGGCTGGAAGAACTGAGGTGTCCTCGCCACTCAGCGGCCCCACGCGTACGTGCTCGACCGTGGTGGTCACTGCACCTGGGAGGTGTGCCATGAGTGACGATCCGGCCGGTCCTGTCGTTCTTCCGACGGCATCCGGAGCCCATCAGGCGTTTCCCGGCGCGACCCTGCTCAGGATGGCGACGACGTCGCGGCGTGACGGCACCTTCGACGGAGCGTGGTGGCCCAGGTCGCGGAACCTCGGCGCGCAACTGCCCGGCCTGATCCGCGCGTTGACCGACAAGCTCGGTGCGGTCGCCCGGATCGGCCTGGACGCGGGGGCGTGGGACGCGCACCTCCACTCGGTGGCCGTCGATGGCCACCTGGTCCGTATCGACTGGTCCGAGGTCGACGACCACACCATGCTCGTCACCCGCGGCCACCAGGACATCTTCTCCTTCCTGATGCTCCCGTGGTACGCCGACGAGCGGGCCGCCCACGCCGCCATGACCCTGGCCGTACAGGACGGCAACAGCGCGTCGGCCACGGAGATCCTCGCCGCGACCGGTATCCCCGCCCGCTGACCCGGCGACTACAGCTCGTCGAGGCGCCAGTGCTGGCTGGTGTCGCCGGTGTCGTCCTGTTGGACGATCTTCGCGCCGTCCGCGGTGGAGCCGGCCGCGACGCCGAGGACCTTGCCGCTGTGGACGTTGACGAGTTTCACGTAGCCGCCACCGGTGTCGGTCAGGCGCCACTGCTGGTTCGCGCCACGGGTGGCGGGCCACTGGATGACGGGGGCGCCGGAGGTCGTGGACTCGCTGTGGACGTCGATGTGGTGCCCCGAAAGGGAGTTGGCGAACGTGGTGAGCCCGTGGGACAGGGTGGTGCGGCGCCACTGCTGATTGGCCTTGCCGTGGCGGGGCCACTGGATGAGCTGCACGCCCTGGGCGGTCGACTCGTCGGGTACGTCGAGGGCCTTGCCGCTGCGCCGGTTGGTGAGGACGTAGGTGCTCTGCAGGGCGGCGGCGAAGCCGATGGGCTTCGGCGTCGTCTGGTGCAGGTCGAAGACGACGATCTCGTTGCGCCCGGTCCGCAGCCAGGGCGCGGGGCAGTACAGGCGCTGCTGCGGGCCGACGGACCAGTAGCGCCCGAGGTGGTGGCCGTTGACGAAGACCACGCCCTTGGTCCAGGCGGACATGTCCAGGTAGGTGTCGCCGGTCCTGTCGAGGCTGAGGGCGGCGCGGAAGAAGAGGCCGCCTCTGTCGCGGTCGCTGATGGCCGGGCGCAGTGAGGCCACGAACTTCTCGTCGACGGGCAGCGCATGGGTCTGCCACCGGGTGAGCGGGCCGTCGAGCGCGCCGGCGTCGGACAGTGACACCTGCCCGGTGATGCCCTTGCGGTCGACGTAGTGCCCGAAGTTCACCCGGCCCAGACCCTCCACCAGGATGTCGAGCGTCGGGCTCGCGTCCGCGTCGCCGAGGGCGAGGCTGCTGCCGGTGGTGACCTTCAGCGGTCCGGCGTACGAGGGCCAGATCGCGACCCGGCTGAAGCCGCCCTGGTAGGCGCCGTCGAGGAACACCGTGGCGTAGTCGTGCACGCCGGTGACGTGCAGGGTCGCGCCGCCGTAGCCGGACAGGGGGCGGCGGTAGAGGACGAAGCCCGAGTTCTGGCCGTAGGTCTCCATGGGCTGGGCGGTGACCGTCCGGGACGCGGGCAGCGCCGGGGGGAGGTTGTCCCACAGCGAGGCGTACGCCTCGGGTGTCACCGGGCTCGGGGTGATGGTGGGGATGGCCGCGGGAAGCGGGGGCAGCGGTTCGTCCACATAGCTGTCGATGAGGGAGCGGTACGCGGTGTAGCTCGCGGTCGGGCGGCCCTGCTCGGTGATCGCCGCGCTGTAGTCGTAGCTGGTGATGTCGGGTGTGTAACCACTGCCGTCGTCCGCGGAGTTGGCTCCGGCCCAGTAGCCGAAGCTCGTGCCCCCGTGAATCATGTAGATGTTGAACGACAGCTTGGACCGCATGAGGCCGTGCAGGACCGGGGACTTGTCCTTGCCGATGCCGCCGAATCCGCTGTCGCCCCACGCCGTGAACCATCCGGCCCAGGACTCGCCGATGAACGCGGGCACCGCGGGGAAGGCGCGGCGGCAGTCGGCGATGGCGGCGGCGTCCCCGTCGGACAGGCCAATCGCCCCGCCGGGCACGTTGGTGCGGTTGGCCTTGACCTGGGCCAGGCCGTCCTGGGTGTAGAACGGGCCGGGCACGCCCGCGTCCAGCCACGCCCGGCGGATCTCGTCGACGTACGTGGCGTCGTCGCCGAACGAGCCGTACTCGTTCTCGATCTGCACCATGAGGACGGGGCCGCCGTTGGCGACGAGGAGGGGCTCGACCACCGGCGCGATCTTGCCGATGTAGCGGCGGACGGCCGCCATGTAGTGCGGGTCGGCCGCCGCCCGTACGCGGATCTTGGCCGCCGGGTCCCTGAGCAGCCAGGCGGGCACACCGCCGAGGTCCCACTCGGCGCACACATAGGGCCCGGGGCGCAGCAGCACCCACATGCCCTCGGCCTGGCACAGCCGGACGAACGCGGCGAAGTCGCGCCGGTCCGTGGTCAGGTCGAAGACGCCGGGGCGCTCCTCCAGGTAGTTCCACATGAGGTACACGCCGATGGTGTTCAGGCCCATCGCCTTGGCCATCTGGATGCGGTGGCGCCAGTACCGCACGGGGATGCGGCACGGATGCAGTTCTCCGCTGCGGATCTGGAAGGGCTCCTTGTCGAGCAGGAACTGGCTGCCGTCCGCGGAGAATCCGAACGTGTGGTCCGCGGCGGCCAGGGGGCTCCTGGCGGCCGCGTGGCCCTCGGTGCCCCAGGTGGCGGCGAGCGGGGTGAGGGCGCTGATGATCAGGAAGTCGCGTCGATCCATGGGGCGCTCCAGGGGGTGAGGAGAAGTCTCTGGCCCGGCGAACGTGGAGTGACGTCAGCTGCCTGGCGGCAGTGTGGGATTACGGTAGGGCGTGTTCGAGTGTGTTGGAAGGGGTGTGGTAATGGTTGTATGCCGTACCGTCAGATCCTTTTGGGGCCCGGCGAGTTGACGGGACGCCGCCCCGGCGGACGCTGCACGGCGACGGCCTGGGCGGCGATGGTCCGCACGGCGGCGGCGCGGGCGGTCATGGCCCGGGCGGCGGCGGCCCGTACGTGCTCCGCTCGTGCCTCAGGGCGTGTTCGGCGGGTCCTCGCGCCGGCCCCCGCCCGGGCCCTCCGGGTCGCGGCGGTGGACCAGGACCTCGTCGACCCCCGTGATGTGGAGCACCCGGCGGACCGGCTTCGAAGCCTCGATCACGGTGATGCGGCCGCCCGCGTCGCGGCAGTGCCGGTGGTGCGCGGCCAGGGCGTTGATCCCCGACGAGTCGATGAAGGCGACGTCGGTCAGGTCCAGCTCCACGCGGCGGTGCAGCAGGGGTGCCAGGGCCGCCCGCAGGGAGGGCGCGCTGGCGATGTCCAGATCTCCGTGTACGCGTACCAAAGCGGGGTCGAACCCCGAAACGATGTCCACGCGCAGGGACGAGGGAGAGGCGGCGGCCATGGTGGTGCCTTCCGGAGATACACGGCGGTGCCGGTCAAAGACCATGCATACGGTAGTGATACCCACCGGGCCCGAGCATTTCCTTGGCGCAGACGTACCGGAAAGGCGCAAGTGAAGGGGGCGAGCGGACGCGTGACTGAACTGCCTTCGAACGGCCTTACGGTCGTTCGATGGGTGAGCGACGGTGTGCCGCGGGTGGTGCCGCGCGTGCCGCGGCGCCGCTCGGGGTCTCCCGGGAGCGGGCGCCGCGGCCCCGTGTGCGTCAGATCCCGTCGTCAGGGCGCTTGTTGATCTTCAAGCTCTTGGGGATGGCGGGCAGCAGCCGCTGCTTCGACGCCACCTCGCGGAGGGTGCGGGGATCGGTGAACGTCTCCTGGCGCGCGGGGCGGAAGGTGAGGGCCGGACCGTTCTTGCGCAGGTTGCCGCCCTGGGGCGCGGGCCCGTCGAGGGCGGGGAGGCGGTAGGAGGGGGCCTTGCGCAGGGCCTGCTCCAGGAACGCGGCGGTGAGCTGCGCGGCCTGGGCGCGGGCGGCGGCCGGGGAGGCGACCTTGGAGGCCTTGCAGGGGCCGATCCCGCCGCCCTTGTCGGTGGCGGCGAGATTGGTGTTGATCATCCGGTGGCCGGTCCCCGCGAGCAGCACGTCCGCCGCGACCTTCGTCGAGCGCGACTTCGCGAGCGCCTTCATCGTCGAGCGCCCCGCCTGCGGGTCGACGTCCTCGTCGCAGGCGCCCCGGATGTTGAGGACGGGGACCTTGTGCGGCGCGGGTTCGGCGTTCTCGGCGGGCTCGATGGCCACGGCGCCGAAGAGCCCGGCGCGCTGGGCCGCCTTGGGGGACAGGACGTAACCGCCGCCCCGGCTGTGCCCGACGAGGCCGACGCGGGAGGTGTCGACGCGCCCCTTGACCCCGGGGAGCTTCAGGCCGTGGTCGACGCCCTTGTTGAGGTCGGAGAGGAGCCGCAGATGGGCGCTGATCAGATCGGTGTAGCCCTTGGTGGGGTCGGTCTCGCCGCCCCACCAGATCTCGGGGGACACGACGTCGATGGACACGGCGACGAAGCCCTTGCGCGTGAGCGCCTGCACGACGTGCGACAGGCCCGCGTTCTGGCGCAAGTAGTCCGGTCCGAGGCCGCGCTCCGGCTTGCCGGGCTTGGCGCAGACCAGCGGCCAGTGGGCCTTGACGGGGTTGCGGGCGACGACGTCGGACGCGTCCTTCGTGGTCACGCAGTTGTGGTGCGTGCCGTGCAGGACGACGACGACCGGGTGGGGTCCCTTGCCCTTGGGCATCCCGAGCACGCCGTGGACCTGGGACGGATTGCCCGCCGTCCTGCCGCCGGTGATCTTGAGGAGCCCGGGGGCGAGGCGGTAGCTGGTCAGGCTCGCCGCGTTGCCGGTGCTCCCGGCGGTGGCGGTCGGCCGCGCGGACGCGGGGTCGCCGGGGGCCGCTGCCCGGGCGGCGGCGGTGCCGCAGGTGAGCGTCAGGGCGAAGGCGGCGGAGGCGGCCGTGAGGTGCGCCGCCCGACGGGTTGCAGTGGTCATGGCTGAGAGGACGGTGGAAGGGGAGGGCGCGTTCCCCTTTTCGCGACGCCATGTTTGCCGGAACCGGTCGCTCCGGCCGGGACTCCATACCTGGTCAGCACCATGATCCCGCGTGATGCTTGACCCCTCTTAGAGAGGTCTCTAAATTTAGGCCATTCTCCAACTCTCTGGAAGGGGCGTGCGCGGATGCTGCCGGTCGAAGGGGGACTGCGTGAGCGGCACAAGGCCCGGCGGCGGAGCCGGATCCTCGAAGCGACGCGCGAACTCCTCCGGGAAGGCCAGGAGTCCGTCATCAGTACCGAGCGGATCGCCGAGCGGGCGGAGGTCGCCCCGGCCACCGTGTACAACCTGATCGGCCCGCGCGAGAGGATCTGGGAGGCGCTCGCCGAGGGCTTCATGGACGAACTGGAGCACCGCCTGGCGGCGGCGGAGGACGGCGGTCCGAGGGAGGTCGTCCGGTCGACCGTCGAGCTGTTCGTGGACGACCCGGTGGTGTCGCGGCGCATGGTGCGCGCCTGGGAGGCGAGCGGCCTCGTGTTCGCCCGCAGCCCGCTCGTCCAGCTCCGCCGGGCGCTGGCGGACGCCCGGGCGCGGGGCGTGCTGCGCGCCGACGTGGACACGGACGCGCTGGCCGCCGCCGTCGGCACCTCGTGCGTGGGCGCGCTCCACCAGTGGGTCGCCGCCCTGATCGACGACGACCGGTTCCTCGCACGGGCCCTGTTCGCTCTGGACGTCGTGCTCGCCGCGGCGGCCGCTGACCCCCACCGCGACGCACTCCTGTCGCCGCTGCGGGCCGGGGGCGCGCGATGACGGCCGGTGCCCTGCCCCGGCGGTTCGTGGGCCGTGACGGGATCCGGCTCGCCGCCGACGTGTGGGGCGAGGCGTCCGCGCCGCCCCTCCTGCTGCTGCACGGCGGCGGCCAGACACGGCACGCCTGGGACCGGACGGGACCCCGCCTCGCCGCGCTGGGCTGGCGGGTCGTCGCACCCGACCTGCGCGGGCACGGCACCAGCGGGTGGTCGCCCGACGGTGACTACGACCTCGACCTGTTCGCCGACGACGTACGGGCGCTCGTCGCCGAGCTCGCCGGGCCCGACGAGCGGCCGGTGGTCGTCGGCGCCTCGCTCGGCGGCCTGAGCGCGCTGCTCGCCGCCGGAGAGGCGCCCGTGGCCGCGGTGCGCGCGCTGGTGCTCGTCGACGTCGCCCACCGGCCCGATCACCGAGGAGTACGCCGGATCATGGAGTTCGTGCGCGCCCGACCGGACGGGTTCGCCAGCGTCCGGGAGGCGGCCGATGCGGTGTCCGCCCATCTGCCGCACCGCCCCCGCCCCGACGACCCCGACGGGCTGCTCAAGAACCTGCGGCGCCACGGCGACCGCTGGGTCTGGCACTGGGATCCCCGGATCCTCGACAGCTTCGAGGGCCGCACGGACCCGCCCGGCAGGGCGGAGCGGGTCCTCGCCGCCGCGCGCCGTGCCGAGGTGCCGATCCTGCTCGTACGCGGCGGCGTCAGCGACGTGGTGCGCGAGGACATCGCCGAGGAGTTCCGCGCCGGGGTCCCGCTCGCGCGGAGCGTCGACGTGGCGGGCGCGGGGCACATGGTGGTGGGCGACCGGAACGATCACTTCATCGATGCGGTCGTCCCGTTCCTGGAGGGGCTCGCCTGACGGGGGAGCCGCCCGGAGCCGCCCGGGGCGGGGCTACCGTGGAAGCCCCGCCCTCCCTCGATCGGTGCACGGCATGGACCCTCTGGCTGAGCTGGACGCCCGCGTCACGGAGTGCGCGGCCTGCCCGCGCCTCGTCGCGTGGCGCGAGGAGGTCGGGCGGGTGAAGCGCGCCGCGTTCCAGGACTGGACGTACTGGGCCCGGCCGGTGCCCGGCTTCGGGCCGCCGGACGCCTCGCTGCTCGTCATCGGGCTCGCGCCCGCCGCGCACGGCGGCAACCGGACGGGCCGGATGTTCACCGGCGACCGCTCCGGCGACGTCCTGTACCGGGCGCTGTACGACCTGGGCCTCGCGTCCAGCCCACTGGCGGTGTCCCTGGACGACGGGCTGACGCTGCGCGGCGTACGGGTGACCTCACCGGTGCACTGCGCGCCGCCGGACAACAAGCCGACGCCGGGGGAGCGGGACACCTGCCGGCCCTGGCTCGTGCGGGAGCTGGAGCTGCTCGCGCCCCGGCTGCGGGCGGCGGTGGTCCTCGGGGCGTTCGGCTGGCAGGCGGCCCTGCCCGCGTTCGCGGCGGCGGGCTGGCAGCTGCCGAGGCCGCGCCCGCGCTTCGCGCACGGCGCCCGCGTCACCCTGGAGCGCGCCGCACCGCTCGCGGACGGCCCCGGCCCGGTCACCCTGTACGGCTGCTTCCACGTCAGCCAGCGCAACACGTTCACCGGTCGGCTGACCCCGGACATGCTCCGCGACGTCCTGCGGACAGCGGCGGGCGAGGCGCGCGTGCCGCCCTACGCCCCGCCCGAGTCCCCGCCGTCCGCGCGCGGTTGACCGAGGTCAGGCACCGACGTACGCCGCCAGGTGCTCACCGGTGAGCGTGGAGCGGGCGGCGACGAGATCGGCGGGCGTGCCCTCGAAGACGACCCGGCCGCCGTCGTGCCCGGCGCCGGGGCCCAGGTCGATGATCCAGTCGGCGTGCGCCATGACCGCCTGGTGGTGCTCGACGACGATGACGGTCCTGCCGGAGTCGACGAGCCGGTCGAGGAGGCCGAGCAACTGCTGGACGTCGGCGAGGTGCAGGCCAGCGGTCGGCTCGTCGAGCACGCAGATCACGCCGTCGCCGCCCTTGTCGGCCAGGTGCGCGGCCAGCTTGAGCCGCTGCCGCTCGCCGCCCGAGAGCGTGGTCAGCGGCTGGCCGAGGCTGATGTAGCCGAGCCCGACGTCGAGGAGCCGCTGAAGGACCTTGTGCGCGGCCGGAGTACGGGCCTCACCGGCGCCGAAGAACTCCTCGGCCTCGGTCACCGACATCGCGAGCACCTCGCTGATGTCGCGGCCGCCGAAGCGGTACTCCAGGACCGAGGCGTCGAACCGCCTGCCCTCGCACTCCTCGCAGGTCGTGGAGACACCGGCCATCATCGCCAGGTCGGTGTAGATCACTCCGGCGCCGTTGCAGTGCGGGCAGGCGCCCTCGGAGTTGGCGCTGAAGAGCGCCGGCTTCACGCCGTTGGCCTTGGCGAACGCCTTGCGGATCGGGTCGAGAAGGCCGGTGTACGTCGCCGGGTTGCTGCGCCGCGAGCCCCGGATCGGGCTCTGGTCGACCGACACCACGCCCGCACCCGCGGGGATCGATCCGTGCACCAGCGAGCTCTTGCCGGACCCGGCGACGCCCGTGACGACGGTGAGCACTCCGAGCGGGATGTCGACGTCGACGTCCTGGAGGTTGTGCGCGTTCGCGCCGCGGATCTCCAGCGCCCCGGTGGCCTCGCGCACCGTCTTCTTGACGGCGGCCCGGTCGTCGAGATGGCGCCCGGTGACGGTGCCGCCGGCGCGCAGGCCGTCGACGGTGCCCTCGAAGCAGACGGTGCCGCCCTCCGCGCCGGCGCCCGGGCCGAGGTCGACGACGTGGTCGGCGATCGCGATGGTCTCCGGCTTGTGCTCGACGACGAGCACCGTGTTGCCCTTGTCCCGCAGCCGCAGGAGCAGCTGGTTCATCCGCTCGATGTCGTGCGGGTGCAGACCGATGGTGGGCTCGTCGAAGACGTACGTGGTGTCGGTGAGCGAGGAGCCGAGGTGGCGGATCATCTTGACGCGCTGCGCCTCGCCGCCCGAGAGCGTGCCCGAGGGCCGGTCGAGCGCCAAGTAGCCGAGACCGATCTCCACGAACGAGTCCAGGGACTGCCGGAGCGCCGTCAGCAGCGGCGCCACGGACGGCTCGTCGAGGCCGCGGACCCAGGTGGCCAGGTCGCGGATCTCCATCGCACACGCGTCGGCGATGGAGATCTCCTTGATCTTCGACGACCTCGCGCCCTCGCTCAGCCGGGTGCCCGCGCACTCCGGGCAGGTGGTGAAGGCGACCGCCCGCTCCACGAAGGCGCGGATGTGGGGCTGCATCGACTCCTTGTCCTTGGCCAGGAACGACTTCTGGATCTTCGGGATCAGCCCCTCGTACGTGAGGTTGACGCCGTTGACCTTGACCTTCGTCGGCTCGCCGTAGAGGAAGTCCCGCATCTCCTTCTTGGTGAACCTGCGGATCGGCTTGTCCGGGTCCAGGAAGCCCGACTGGGCGTAGAGCCCCACGGTCCACACGTTGTCCGACTTCCAGCCGGGGATGGTGAACGCGCCCTCGGCGATCGACTTGGAGTCGTCGTAGAGCTGGGTGAGGTCGATGTCGGAGACGGAGCCGCGGCCCTCGCAGCGCGTGCACATGCCGCCGGTGCGGTTGTAGGTCGCCTTGACCGCCTTCTTGTTGCCGATGGCGATCGCGCCGCTGCTGCGGATCGACGCGGTGTTGAAGGAGTACGCGCTGGGCGGGCCGATGTGGGGCTCACCCAGTCTGCTGAAGAGGATCCGCAGCATCGCGTGGGCGTCGGTGACCGTGCCGACCGTGGAGCGCGGGTCGGAGCCCATCCGCTGCTGGTCGACGATGATCGCGGTGGTCAGGCCGTCGAGCACGTCGACCTCGGGCCGGGCCAGGGCCGGCATGAAGCCCTGCACGAAGGCGCTGTAGGTCTCGTTGATCATCCGCTGCGACTCGGCGGCGATCGTGTCGAACACCAGCGAGCTCTTGCCGGAGCCGGAGACCCCGGTGAACACCGTGAGCCGCCGCTTCGGCAGCTCGACGCTGACGTCCTTGAGGTTGTTCTCGCGCGCCCCGTGCACGCGGATCAGGTCGTGGCTGTCGGCGACGTGCGGTGCGGGCGACTGCGCGTGCGTCCCGGTGGCCTTGCTCATCGTGTCTCCCTGTGTGTGCGGGCCGCCCGCGCGGCCTCCGCCGGTGTCGCCCGGCCTGATCCGATCGGCGGAGCCCTCCGCGGCACTGGGCCGGGACCCTATCGCAGGGGGCTTCGACGAGGTCCTGCTTACTGCTTGCGGGGTTGGTTGAAGCGGACCATGTTGCCCGCCGGGTCGCGGAAGGCGCAGTCGCGCACGCCGTAGGGCTGGTCCATGGGTTCCTGGAGCACCTCGGCGCCCGATGCCCGCACGCGCTCGAAGGCAGCGTCGACGTCGTCCGCCGTGAAGATCACGCCGCGCAGCAGGCCCTTGGCGAGCAGTTCCGCCATCGCCCGCCGGTCGGCCGGAGCGGCGTTGGGGTCGGCGAGCGGCGGCTCCAGGACGATCTCCACGTCCTGCGCGGGCGACCCGACGGTCACCCAGCGCATCCCCTCGAAGGCGACGTCGTTGCGGACCTCCAGACCGAGGACGTCGCGGTAGAAGGCGAGCGCCCGGTCGTGGTCGTCGACGGCGATGAAGCACTGCGAGAGCTTGATGTCCATGCCTCGACGCTACGAGGCGCCGGCCGAATCCGCTTCTCCGATCGTGACCGGTTTCCCGGCGGCCCGCGAGGAGCCGTTCCCGTCCGCTCCCCGGCCGTCGGTCCGCTCCCCGGACCGCTCCGGCGCCAGGGCCGGTTCTCCCTTCCTGACCGGCCGCGTGTGGATCTTGGCGACGCACGCCGGGATCCCGGCGCCCGCCCCGTGGTCCCGCGCCCGGTACGCACTCGGGGACTCGCCGACCAGCTCGGTGAAGCGCGAGCTGAACGACCCGAGCGACGTACAGCCGACCGCGAAGCACACCTCGGTGACGCTCATGTCGCCGCGCCGCAGCAGCGCCTTCGCCCGCTCGACGCGGCGGGTCATCAGGTAGTTGTACGGCGTCTCCCCATAGGCGGCACGGAAGCTGCGCGAGAAGTGGCCGGACGACATGAGGGCGACCTTCGCGAGCGCCGGGACGTCCAGCGGCCGCGCGTAGTCGCGGTCCATCACGTCCTTGGCGCGGCGCAGCCGCGCCAGGTCCTCCAGGTTCATGGCCACAGCATCGCACGCGCGGTCGATCCGCCGCCCTGACCTGCGACGCCCCGGGGCCGTGCGGGTTGTGCGCTGCCGTGCCAACTCCTGGGCGCGGGACGAAAAGCCGGGCGTCCCGGCCGGTCGTAGCTTCCTGGTGTGCCGAGCCGCGGACGCGGTCGGCGCCCTACCGAACCGCCTGTGAAAGGACCCCGCATGTTCGACGTCACCAAGGTGCAGGCCGCCCCGAGCTCCGACCTCCTCACGCCCGACAACGCGGTCATGCTCTTCGTGGACCACCAGCCGCAGATGTTCTTCGGCACCGGGAGCGGCGACCGCTCCTCGATCATCAACAGCACCGTGGGCCTGGCCAAGGCGGCCCGTGCGTTCGACGTGCCGGTCGTTCTGACCACGGTCGCCGCCGAGTCCTTCTCCGGGCCCCTGCTGCCGCAGCTCGCCGAGGTGTTCCCCGGGCACGACGTCGTCGACCGCACCTCCATGAACGCCTGGGAGGACGAGGCGCTCGTGGCCGCGGTCAAGGCGACCGGCCGCAAGAAGATCGTCCTGTCCGGCCTGTGGACCGAGGTCTGCCTGGTGCTGCCCGCGCTCTCCGCCCTGGAGCAGGGCTACGAGGTGTACGTCGTCTCCGACGCCTCCGGCGGCGTCAGCCCCGCCGCCCACGAGCACGCGCTGCAGCGGATGGTGGCCGCCGGAGCGGTCCCGGTCACCTGGGTCCAGGTCCTCCTGGAGCTCCAGCGCGACTGGGCGCGCCAGGACACCTACGGCGCGGTCATGGACATCGTCAAGGCCCACGCGGGCGCCTACGGCCTGGGCGTCGTGTACGCGCAGAGCATCCTCGGCGCGCACGCCGCGGGCTGACCGCCTTGGACACGGGCATTCTGCTCCTGCGCCTCCTGGCGGGCCTGCTCGTCGCGGGCCACGGGGTGCAGAAGATCAGCTCCCACCTCGGCGGCAAGGGCCTTGAGGGCGGCACGGAGGAGTTCCGTGCCGACGGCTTCCGCGGCGGCGTCCTCACCGCCCTCGCGGCGGGCGGCGGCCAGATCGGATCGGGTCTGCTGCTCGCCGCGGGCCTGCTGACCCCGCTCGCCGCGACCGGCGCCATCGGGGTCATGACGGTCGCCCTCACCGTGAAGTGGCACAACGGCCTCTGGGTGCAGAACGACGGATACGAGTACCCGCTCGTCCTCATCGGCACCGCCGCCGCGCTCGCCGCCACCGGGCCCGGCGACTACTCCCTCGACGCGGCCTTCGGCCTCACGCCGTACCCGCTGTGGTGGGCGGCCCTCGCGCTCGCGGCCGGTCTCGGCAGCGGGCTGCTCACCCGGCTCGTCCTGCACCGCCCGGCCCCGGCCCCGGCGACGCCGAAGGCCGCCGCCCGCGCCGAGGGCTGAGCACACCCCGCAGACCGGGCCCGGCCGCTCCGCGACCCCCGACCGGACGGCCGGGCCCTTCCTCCTCCCCGACCAGGAGCACTCGATCCTTCCCGACCAGGAGCACTCGATGGACACCGCGACCACCCCGTCCCCGCACGGCGGCGGCCAGCCGCTGCTGCACCAGAAGGGCGCCGAGACCCAGGCCTTCGGCACGCTCAAGCAGCTGCCGATCGGCCTCGGCCACGACACCCGCGGGTACGCCTGCCAGCGCCTGAACCGCGTACTCGCCGACACCCAGATCCTCTACTCCCTCTACAAGAAGCACCATTGGCTGATGCGCGGCGCGACCTTCTACTCGCTGCACCTCATGCTCGACCGGCACGCCGCGGCCCAACTGGCCCTCGTGGACGAGCTGGCCGAGCGGATCCAGAGCCTCGGCGGCGTCGCGGTCGGGGACCCGCGCCACGTCGCGGAGCTGACCACGATCCCCCGGCCGCCGAACGGCGTGGAGAAGGTCCCCGTCATGCTGTCGCGGCTCCTCGACGCGCACGAGCGGATCCTCATCGACGCGCGGGACGCCGCCGCCCGGCTCTCCGCCGAGGGCGACGAGGGCGGCGCGGACCTGCTCGTCTCCGGCGTCATCCGCACCGGCGAGGCCCAGGTGTGGTTCCTGGCCGAACACCTCGTCGACACGCCGCTGGTGCGCGGCTGATGGAGGACGCGTACGCCGTGGAGGACACGTACGACGTCGTCGTGGTCGGCGGCGGCCCCGGCGGCGAGGTCGTCGCCGACCGGGCGGTCCGGGCGGGACTGAGCGCCGCCGTCGTCGAGTCCGGGGCGGTCGGCGGTGAGTGCTCCTACCGCGCGTGCGTGCCGAGCAAGGCCCTGCTGCGGCCCGGCGCCGCCCGGGCGGCCGCGCGGTCGGTCGACGGGGCCCGGCAGGCGGTCACCGGGGCGCTCGACCCGGCACGCGTCCTGGCCCGCCGGGACCGTTTCACCGCCCGCGGCGACGACTCGGGCCAGGCCGACTGGCTGGCCGGCGCGGGCATCCCCCTCGTCCGCGGGCACGGACGGCTCGCCGGGGAGCGCCGGGTGGAGGTGACCGGCGCCGACGGCGCGGTCCGCACCCTGCGGGCCCGGCGCGCGGTCGTGCTCAGCCCCGGCACGGATCCCGCCCTGCCGCCCGTCGAAGGCCTCGACCGGATCGGCGTGTGGACCAACCGGCAGGCCACGACGTCCGACGCGGTCCCCGAGCGGCTCGTCGTCATCGGCGGCGGAGTGGTGGCCTGCGAACTGGCCACCGCCTGGCGCTCCCTCGGCTCCGCCGTGACCCTGCTCGTCCGTGGCCGGTCCCTGCTGGGCGACTGGGAGCCGTGCGCGGGCGAAGAGGTCGCCCGGGGCCTGACCGCCCTGGGTGTGACGCTGCGCTTCGAGGCCGTGGCCACCCGGGTCACCCGCGACGCGGCCACCCGCGCCGTGACGGTCGAGACCGACGACGGCGCCGCCCTGGTCTGCGACGAGGTCCTGGTTGCCGTCGGCCGACGCCCGCGCACCGAGGACCTCGGCCTGCACACCGTCGGCCTCACGGCCGGTGACTGGCTCCCGGTCGACGACACCTGCCGGGTCACCGCCGTCGACGGGGACTGGCTCTACGCCGTCGGCGACGTCAACCACCGTGCGCCGCTGACCCACATGGCCAAGTACCAGGCCCGCGTCTGCGCCGCGGCGATCGCCGAACGGGCCGCGGGCCGCCCCGCCGACACCGGGGCCTGGCAGGCCTGGGACGCGCGGGCGGGCCACGCCGCCGTCCCGCAGGCCGTCTTCACCCGCCCCGAGGTCGCGAGCGTCGGCCTCACGGAACGCGCGGCCCGCGCCGCGGGCCTGGCGATCCGCGCGGTGGAGTACCGCGTCGGCGACGTCGCGGGCGCCGCGCTGTACGCCGACGACCACCGCGGCCGCGCCAAGCTCGTCGTCGACGAGGGCCGGGGAGTCGTCGTCGGCTGCACCCTCACCGGGCCGCTGGCGACCGAACTCATCCACACCGCCACCGTCGCCGTCGTCGCGGAAGTCCCCCTGGAGCGGCTGCGCCACGCCGTCCCCGCCTTCCCGACCGTGAGCGAGGTCTGGCTGCGACTGCTTGAGACGTACGGCCTCTGAGGCGCCCCCCCCGGGAGCGCGCCGCGCGGCCGCACCCCACCCCGCACATCCGCAAAGGAGAACCCCCGATGCCGAACCTGCCGACCCCCGAACCCGCCGCCCCGCACCAGGAACACGCGCGGGCCGACCTCCTCGTGCGCAACGCGAAGGTGTACACCGGCGACCCCGGACGCCCCGAGGCCCGCGCGGTCGCGATCCGCGACGGACGGATCGCGGCCCTCGGCGACGACCACGACCTCGCCCCCCTCGTCGGGCCGGGCACCAAGGTCGTCGACGCCCTCGGCCGCAGGGTGATCCCCGGCCTGAACGACTCGCACCTGCACGTCATCAGGGGCGGCCTGAACTACGTCCTGGAACTGCGCTGGGACGGCGTGCGCAGCCTCCGCCACGCCCTCGCCATGCTGCGCGAGCAGGCCGGCCGCACTCCCAAGGGGCAGTGGATCCGGGTCGTCGGCGGCTGGACCGCCGAACAGTTCGCCGAGCGCAGGATGCCGACCGTCGCCGAGCTGAACGCCGCCGCTCCCGACACACCGGTGTTCGTCCTGCACCTCTACCAGTCGGCGCTGCTGAACCGGGCCGCCGTACAGGCCGCCGGATTCACCCGCACGACCCCCGACCCGCAGGGCGGACAGATCGTCAGGGGCCGCGACGGCGAGCCCAACGGCGTCCTCCTCGCCGCGCCGAGCGCCCTCATCCTCTACTCGACCCTGGCCAAGGCGCCCGCCCTCGACGAGGCCGACCGGAAGACCTCGACGCGGCACTTCCTGCGCGAGCTGAACCGCTTCGGACTCACCTCCGCGGTCGACGCCGCGGGCGGCTTCCAGAACTTCCCCGACAACTACGCCACGGTCATGGACCTCGCCGCGTCGGGTGAGCTGTCCCTGCGGATCGCCTACCACCTGTTCCCGCAGACGGCCGGCCAGGAACTCGCCGACCTCAAGCGCTGGACCGAGACGGTCAAGCCCGGCGACGGGGACGAGTGGCTGCGCCTCAACGGCGCGGGCGAGAACCTGACCTGGGCCGCCGCCGACTTCGAGAACTTCACCGAACCCCGTCCCGCACTCGCCGAGGGATACGAGGCCGAGTTCGAGCACGCGGTCCGGCTCCTGATGGAGAACGGCTGGGGCTTCAGGCTGCACGCCACGTACGACGAGACGATCCGCCGTGACCTCGCGGTCTTCGAGAAGCTCGCCGCCGAGGGCCTCTTCCCCGGCGACAACCGCTGGCTCTTCGACCACGCGGAGACCGTCTCGGCCGACAGCCTGGACCGGATCGCGGCCCTCGGCGGCGCCCTGTCCGTGCAGAACCGCATGTCCTTCCAGGGCACCGCCTTCCGCGAGCGCTACGGCGCCGCGGCCGCGGCCCACACCCCGCCCGTCCGGGCCATGCTCGACCGGGGCCTGACCGTCGCCGCGGGCACGGACGCCACCCGCGTCTCCTCGTACAACCCGTGGGTGGCGCTCCACTGGCTGGTGACCGGGCGCACCGTCGGCGGCACCGCCCTCTACCCGGCCGGGAACCTGGTCGACCGGGAGACCGCGCTCGGCCTCTACACCCGCGGTGGCGCGCGCCTCACCGGTGAGCAGGACGTCAAGGGGATCCTGCGAGAGGGCTACTACGGCGACCTGGCGATCCTGTCCGACGACTACCTCACCGTGCCCGACGCCGTCATCCCCGACATCGAGGCCGTGCTCACCGTCGTCGGCGGCCGCGTGGTCTACGCGACCGCGGAGTACGACGGACTCGACGAGGCCGTCCCGCCGGTCAGCCCCGAGTGGAGCCCCGTGGCCCGCTTCGGCGGCTACCAGGCCGGTGCCCGGCAGGCGGCGCTCGTCGCCGAGGCCGCCGCCGACTCCGAGGAGCACCGCCGGTGGCGGGTGGCCCGCGGCTCCGCCCCCGACGCGCCGCCGTCGTTCCTCGACCCCTGCTTCGAGCACTGAACGAGAGATCGCCACCATGAGTACCGCTTCCTCCACCCCCGCCGACGAGACCGCCGACGAGACCGCCGACGGGACCGCCGACGGGCCGGAACGCCCGCCGAACGCTCCGCCGGGGCGCCGCTTCGAGCCGGACCTCCGGCCGATGACCCGGATCAATCTGCGCCCCATCGCCTCACCCATGCCGCTGGGCTTCTTCACGGTGGCGATCGCCTCGGTGATGACCGGATGCCTCCAGCTCGGCGTGTTCACGCCCGAGGCCCGGGGCGCCGTCGCCCTGTGCGTCCTGCCCGCCTTCGCGCTGCAGTTCCTGGTGAGCGTGCTGTCCTTCGGGGCCCGTGACGTGATCGCGGCGACGCTGATGGGCACGTTCGCGGGCAGCTGGCTGGCGTACGCCCTGGTCATGTTCAGCGGCGCGGCCGAGGGCCTGCGGGTCCTCGGCGTGTTCAACCTGGCGTTCCTCTGCTTCGGGGCGCTGATGACCGCCGTGACGCCGCCCAAGCGCGCGATGTGGCTGGTCCTGGTGGCGTCCCTGCCCCGCTGGGCGGCCACCGGCCTGTCGGGCCTGACCGGCGCCGAGTGGCTCACGCGCACCTCCGGCGCCCTCGGCCTCCTGGTGGCGCTCGTCGCGATGTACGCGGCCTTCGCCCTGATGCTGGAGGACATGCGCGGCGAGGAGGTCCTGCCCATCGGCCGCAGCGGCCCCGCCCGCGCCGCCGTGACCGGCGACCTCACCGTCCAGCTCCGCAACCTCGAACGCCACGCGGGCGTGCGGCGCACCCTCTGAACGCGCCCACCGCGCCCCACGCAGCCCACCCACGCACCGAGGAGGAAGCCATCCGGTCCACCGCCCGCTGACCTGCGCCTCTGCCGTGGACCCGCGTGCCGACCCCACCTCCGTATGGGGTCGGCACCTCCGCGTGGACCCCGCGGGTCGAACGATTGGTCGATGACGTCCGTGCGCTGATAACTTCTGCTCGCCCCCAGGAACGCTCGGGGTGCGATCGGAGGAAGCACACCCATGAGGTTCGGCGCGAGGCTCGCGCTCGCCGTCATCGTCCTCGTAGCCACGGTCACCGCCTGCGGTGCCCCGCAGGGCGGTTCCCGGCCTCGCGGGGCCGGGGACTGTGCGTCCTACGCGCGGTACGGCACCCACCCCGGCACCGAGGTCTCCGTCTACGCGTCGAACCAGGACCGGGAAGCGGACCTGTTCGAAGCGGCCTGGGCGGACTTCGCGGCCTGCACGGGCATCGACGTCCAGTTCGAGGGCGACGGCGAGTTCGAGGCCCAGATCCAGGTCAGGGTCGACGGCGGGAACGCCCCCGACGTGGCGTTCTTCCCGCAGCCCGGCCTGCTGGAGCGCTTCGCCCGCGCCGGGGACCTCAAGCCCGCGAGCCCCGAGGTCGCCTCCCTGGCGAAGCAGGGCTGGTCGAAGGACTGGAACGGCTACGCGACCGTGAACGGCACCCTCTACGGCACGCCGTTGGTCGCGAACGTGAAGTCGTACGTCTGGTACTCGCCGCGGTTCTTCCGGGACCGGGGACTGAGCGTGCCGCGCACCTGGAAAGAGCTGATGGACGTGACCGAGAAGGTCGCGGCGACGGGCGTCAAACCCTGGTGCGCGGGCGTCGAGTCCGGCGAGTCGACCGGCTGGCCCCTGACGGACTGGATCGAGGACGTCCTGCTGCGCCAGAGCGGGCCCGACGTCTTCGACCGCTGGGTCACCCACAGGATCCCGTTCAACGACCCGCGCGTGATCAAGGCCATGGACACCGTGGGATCCCTCCTCAAGAACGACCGGTACGCCAACGGCGGCTACGGCCCGGCCCGCTCGATGGCCTCGATCGCCTACCAGGAGGGCGGCACGCCGATCGTCTCCGGCGACTGCGCGATGCACCGCCAGGCCTCGTTCTACGCCGAGCACTGGCCGAAGGGCACCGAGATCGGCCCGGACAAGGACGTGTTCGCCTTCCTCCTGCCGGCCCGGGACCGGGCGAGCCGGCCGGTCCTGGGCGGCGGCATGTTCGCCGCCGCCTTCTCCGACCGGCCCGAGGTCCGGGCCTTCCAGGAGTACCTGGCGACGGCGGACTTCGCGAACGCGCGGATGAAGAGGGGCCCGTTCGTCTCGGCCAACAAGGGCGTGGACCTCGCCAACGCCGCCAACCCGGTCGACAGGCTCTCGATCCAGCTCCTCCAGAACCCCAGGACGCAGTTCCGGTTCGACGGTTCGGACCTGATGCCCGCCTCGGTGGGCGCGGGGACGTTCTGGAAGGAAGCCGTCGACTGGATCGGCGGCAAGGACACCGAGCCCTTCGCCGACGCCGTCGAACGGTCCTGGCCGAGCCCCTGATGACGTTCGATCTCCTCGCTCAGCAGCCCAAGCTCCTGTACCTCCTGCAAGGCCTCGTCGCGTTCGCGGCGGTGGTCGCCCTCCTCCTCGTGCTGCTGCACCGGGGGCCCGTACGGAGGCGCGGCGCGGCCTTCCTGCTGCTGGCTCCCGCCCTGCTGCTGCTCACCGTCGGCCTCCTCGTGCCCGGCCTGCGCACCTTGCTGCTCTCGTTCAAGGACGACGCGGGGGAACAGTGGGTCGGACTCGACAACTACGTGTGGCTGGTCACCGACCCCGGGGCGCTGACCGTGCTGCGCAACACCCTGACCTGGGTGGTGCTCGTGCCCCTCCTGGTGACCACCACCGGCCTGCTGTACGCGGCGGCCGTCGTACGGTCGCGGTACCGGGCGCTCGCCCTGACCCTCGTGCTGCTGCCGATGGCGCTCTCGTTCGTCGGCGCGGGCCTCGTCTGGAAGTTCGTCTACGCCTACCGGCCCGCGGAGGCGGACCAGATCGGGCTGCTCAACCAGCTCGTCGTGGCGTTCGGCGGCGAGCCGCGGCAGTGGCTCGTGGAATCCCCCTGGAACGTGCTGTTCCTCGTCGTGGCGATGGTGTGGGCCCAGACCGGCTTCGCGGCCGTGCTGCTCGCGGGCGCGATCAGGGCGGTCCCCGACGACGTGGTCGAAGCCGCCCGCCTCGACGGCGCGTCGCCCCGGCAGGTCTTCTGGCGCGTCACCGTGCCGCTGATCAGACCCACACTGCTCGTCGTGGCCCTCGCCGAGGCGATCGGCACCTTCAAGGCCTTCGACATCGTCAGAACCATGACCGGCGGCCAGTTCGACACCGGTGTCATCGCCCACGAGATGTACGCCCAGTCCTTCCGCTACGGCCGGACAGGCCGCGGCGCGGCCCTCGCCGTGCTCCTCTTCGCCCTGGTCACCCCGGTCGTCGCCTACAAGGTGCGGGCCCAGCGGGGCGCGCGGTGAACGGCGTACGGGAGCGGCTCTCCTCCCGTGCCTTCTCGCTGGCCGCCCTGGTGCTCGCGGTCCTGTGGACGACACCGACCCTCGGCCTGTTCCTCTCCTCCGTGCGCCCCGAGGACGAGATCAAGACGACGGGCTGGTGGACCCTGTTCGGCGCGCCGCACGTCACCCTCGACAACTACCGCGAGGTGCTGCTCGGCAGCGGCAACGCCTCGGGACGGCTCGCCGACCACCTGGTCAACTCCTTCGTCATCGCCCTGCCCTCGGTCCTCTTCCCACTGGTCCTGGCGTTCTTCGCCGCGTACGCGCTGGCGTGGACCGACTTCAGGGGGCGGGACGCGCTCGTCGTCGGCGTCTTCGCGCTCCAGGTCGTACCGCTCCAGATGGCGCTGGTCCCCCTGCTGAAGCTGTTCTCCCAGGGATGGCTGTTCCTGCCCGCCTGGGACGCCACGGGACCGGCCGGGTTCAGCCACGTCTGGTTCGCCCACACCGCCTTCGCGCTGCCCTTCGCGGTGTTCCTGCTGCACAACTTCCTGGCCGGGCTGCCGCGCGAGCTGATCGAGGCCGCGCGGGTCGACGGCGCCTCGCACGCGACGCTGCTGCTCCGCGTCGTCCTGCCGCTGGCCCGGCCCGCCCTGCTCACCTACGCGATCATCCAGTTCATCTGGGTGTGGAACGACCTCCTGGTGGCGCTCACCCTGGCGGGCGGCACGGCCGAGACCGCGCCGGTGACGGTCCGCCTCGCGACGCTGGCCGGGACGCGGGGCGACGAGTGGCAGCGCCTCACGGCGGGAGCCTTCGTCTCGGCGTCCGTCCCGCTGCTGGTGTTCCTCGTCCTCCAGCGGTACGTCGCCCGGGGCCTGCTCGCGGGATCGGTCAAGGGATGACCGCGGCGGAGCCCGGGAGCCCGGGCCTGAGCAGGCCCGGGCTGCGCGGCAGGGAAGCCGAGCTGGCGCGGCTGCGCACCCTGGTCGAGGCCGTGCGGGACGGCGAGGGCGGGGCGATGGCGCTGCTCCTGGGGGAGCCGGGCATCGGCAAGACCGTCCTCCTGGAGGAGACCGTCGCGTTCGCACGGGCCCAGGGGTTCGTCGTCAGCCAGGGCCACGCCGAGGAGCTGCACGAGCTGGCCCCGCTCGCCTCCCTGGCCTCGGGCCTGCTGCACGGCGACCCGCCGCTGCTGTCAGCCGAGGACTTCGCACACCTCGCGGGCCACCACGACCAGCGCATCTGGCTCGTCGAAAGACTGGCCCAGCTGATCGAGGAGCGCTCGGCGGGCACGCCCACGCTCATCACGATCGACGACGTCCAGTGGGCCGACCCGCTGAGCCGGTTCGCCCTCAACGTCCTGCCGGCCCGGCTGTTCACCTCCCCGGTCCTGTGGCTGCTCGCGGGCCGCGAGGACCCGGACCTGCGCCGCGACGGGCCGTGCCTGACGACCGTGCCGCTGCGGCCGCTGACCGACGCGGCCCTCGCCGAGCTGGCCCGCGACGCGCTCGGCGACGACGTACCGCGGAAGGTCACCGAGCTGCTCGACGGATCGGGCGGCAACCCCTTCCTCGCCACCGAACTCCTGACGGGCATCGCGGCGTCGGGGACGCAGGGGCACGAGCCGCCGGAGCGCCTCGTGCTCGGCGTCCGCGGCAGACTGGCCGCGCTGCGCCCGGGCACCCTGGACCTCCTGCGGATCGGCTCGGTCCTCGGGCGCGCCTTCCGCCTCGGCGACGCCGCGGCCCTGTGCGGGCGGCCCGCGACCGCGCTCATCGCGGAGCTGGACGAGGCGATCGCCGCGGGGCTCGTCGACGACGACGGCGAACGCCTCGTCTTCCGCCACGACCTGCTCCGCCAGGCCGTGTACGCCGATCTCGCCCCCTCGGCCCGCCGGGCCCTGCACCGGGAGGCGGCACGGCGGCTCGTCGCGGTCGGCCGCACCCCCGTCGACGCGGTCCCGCACCTGCTGAAGAGCGCCGAACCCGGCGACCACGAGGCGGCCCGGCTGCTCGGCAGGGCCGCCACGGACGTCCTCTCCGTCATGCCGGACCTCGCCGCCGACCTGGCGCTGCGCGCCCTGGAACTGATCCCGCCCCACGAGCCCATGGCGTTCGTCGCGGGAGAGCGGGCCGTCACCGCGCTCACCCGCGCGGGCCGGTACACCCGCGCCCGGGAGACCGGCGACGCGCTGCTGGCCCGCAGGCCGCCCCTGGACGTCTTCGCCCGGCTGCAGTCCGTCCTCGGCGACACCCTGTGGCACCTCGACGACGTCCACGAGCTGACCCGCCGCACGACGGCGGGCCTCGCCGTCGTCACCGACCCGGCGATCTCCGCCCGGCTGACCGCGCGCCAGGCACTCGCGCGGTCCCGCGGGCGCGACCTCGACGCCGCGCGGAGCACGGGCGAGCGGGCCCTGGCCGAGGCCGAGCGGGCGGACGACCGGGAGGCCCGCGTCGCCGCGCTGTGGGGCCTCGGCGAGATCGCCCTCAACGCGGGCGAGTGCGCCGCCGCCGTCGCGCACCACACCGCCCTGAGCGCGTTCGACGCGGCCTTCCTGCCCGAGGAGGTCGTCGCGCGCGTCCACCTGGACGACTTCGTCATGGCCCGGCGGCTCCTCGGCACGGCGGGCGACGCGCCCCTGCGCCCCGCGATGCTGATGTGGGCCCAGGGAACCCTGCACCTGGGCCTCGGCCGCCTCGACGACGCCGAGGCCGACTTCGTCACCGCCGAACGCCTCGAGGCGGACCTCGGCGTGCCCGGCAACCTGGTCAACATCCGGGTCAACCGGGGCCGCCTCGCGCTGCTGCGCGGTGACCGCGACGCCGCGCGGCACCACCTCGAAGCGGTCAGGGCCGCCATGGCCGAGCGGCCGAACACGGGCAACCACGCGGCCCACCAGTACCTGGAGGCCGTCCTCGCCGACGCCGCGGGACACCACGCGGCCGCGGCCGAACACATCCGGTCCGCCCAGCGCGACCACCCCTTCGTCCGGTGGCGGATCCTGCGCACGCGCTGCGTCGACGCCGTGCGGATCGCCCTGCGCGCCGGGGACCGGGCCCTGGCCGACGACCTGGCGGCCCAGGCGGCCGCGCACGCCGCGCGCAACCCCGCCGTGCCCACCGCCCAGGGCATCGCCGCCCACACGGCCGGACTGGCCGGCGGCGACACCGCGCTCCTGGAGCGAGCCGTCCGCGTCCTCCTGACCGGGCCCCGCCCCCTGCACCTCGCGGCGGCCTCCGCCGACCTGGGGCGCGCCCTCCTGCCCACCGGCACCACCGCCGCGGTCCCCGCACTGACCAGGGCGTACGAGACGTTCGTAGAGACGGGGGCGGGGTTCGAGGCCGACCGGGTCCGGGCCGATCTGGACCGGGCCGTGACCCGCTCCGGCAGGCGCGCCGCGGCCCGGCCGCGGCCCAGCCAGGGCTGGGAGGCGCTCACCGCGTCGGAGCGCAAGGTCGCCCGTCTGATCGCCGCCGGGCACACCAACCGGTCGGCCGCCGCCGCCCTCTTCGTGTCCCCGCACACGGTCAACACCCATCTGGCCGCGGTCTTCCGCAAGCTCTCCGTCACCTCGCGGGTCCAGCTGACCCGGCGCGTACCGGTGGAGGCCGACGCCCCGACCGCCGACGGCTGATCCCGGCCAACTCTGCGCCCACGGGCAAGGCACGGTGCGTCCGGGGACAACGGGCGGCCCGGCTCCGGCCATAGCGTGACGGCATTCAGTGCCGCGCGACAGCGCGGACCCGCCGACACGAATTGAGGAAGCCACCCATGCCGTTCATCACCGTGGGCCAGGAGAACTCCACCGCCATCGACCTGTACTACGAGGACCACGGGACCGGACAGCCCGTCGTCCTCATCCACGGCTTCCCGCTCGACGGCCACTCCTGGGAGCGCCAGAGCGCGGCCCTGCTCGCCGCCGGACACCGTGTGATCACGTACGACCGCCGCGGCTTCGGCCGGTCGTCCCAGCCGACGACCGGCTACGACTACGACACCTTCGCCGCCGACCTGAACACCGTGATGGAGACCCTCGACCTGCGGGACGCCGTCCTGGTCGGCTTCTCCATGGGCACCGGCGAGGTCGCCCGCTACGTCTCCGCGTACGGCTCAGGACGCGTCGCCAAGGTCGCCTTCCTGGCCTCCCTGGAGCCCTGGCTCCTCAAGAGCGACGACAACCCGGAGGGGGCCGCGCCCAAGGAGTTCTTCGACGGCGTGGTCGCCGCCGTCAAGGCCGACCGCTACGCCTACTACACGGCCTTCTTCAACGACTTCTACAACCTCGACGAGAACCTGGGCAGCCGCATCAGCGAGGAAGCGGTCCGCAACAGCTGGAACACCGCGGCGGGCGGCGGCGCCTTCGCCGCGTCCGCCGCCCCGGCGACCTGGTACACCGACTTCCGCGCCGACCTCCCGGCCGTCGACGTGCCCGCCCTGATCCTGCACGGCACGGCCGACCGCATCCTGCCCGCGGAGAACACCGCGCGCCCCTTCCACCGGGCGCTGCCCGCCGCCGACTACGTCGAGATCGAGGGTGCCCCGCACGGCCTGCTGTGGACCCACGCGGAGGAGGTCAACACCGCGCTCCTCGCCTTCCTGGCGAAGTGACGCGCAGGGGGGGCCGCCGGGAATGTCCGGCGGCCCCCCGCCGCTTCCCCCAGTGCACGACCGCACGATCCAGACAGGTTCAGGAGAGCAGAGACCCCCATGCAGTTCGGCATCTTCACCGTCGGGGACGTGACCCCCGACCCCACCGACGGCCGTACTCCCTCGGAGCACGAGCGCATCAAGGCGATGATCGCCATCGCGCTCAAGGCCGAGGAGGTCGGCCTCGACGTCTTCGCGACCGGCGAGCACCACAACCCGCCGTTCGTCCCGTCGTCCCCGACCACCCTGCTCGGCTACGTGGCCGCCCGCACCGAGAAGCTGATCCTGTCCACGGCCACGACGCTGATCACCACCAACGACCCGGTGAAGATCGCGGAGGACTACGCGATGCTCCAGCACCTGGCCGACGGCCGGGTCGACCTCATGCTGGGGCGCGGCAACACCGGGCCGGTCTACCCGTGGTTCGGGCAGGACATCCGCCAGGGCATCAACCTGGCCAAGGAGAACTACGCGCTCCTTCGCCGGCTGTGGCGCGAGGACGTCGTGGACTGGGAGGGCACCTTCCGCACGCCCTTGCAGGCCTTCACCGCGACGCCCCGGCCCCTGGACGGCGTCGCGCCGTTCGTCTGGCACGGCTCCATCAGGTCCCCGGAGATCGCGGAGCAGGCCGCCTTCTACGGCGACGGCTTCTTCCACAACAACATCTTCTGGCCCGCCGACCACACCCGGCGCATGGTCCAGCTGTACCGACGCCGCTACGCCCACCACGGGCACGGCCGCCCCGAGGACGCGATCGTGGGCCTCGGCGGGCAGGTCTTCATGCGCAAGAACTCCCAGGACGCCGTGCGGGAGTTCCGCCCCTACTTCGACAACGCGCCCGTGTACGGGCACGGCCCGTCCCTGGAGGACTTCACGGAGCAGACCCCGCTGACGGTGGGCTCGCCCCAGCAGGTCATCGACCGCACCCTGTCCTTCCGCGAGACGGTCGGCGACTACCAGCGCCAGCTCTTCCTGATGGACCACGCGGGGCTGCCCCTGAAGACCGTCCTGGAACAGCTCGACCTCCTCGGCGAGGAGGTCGTGCCCGTCCTGCGCAAGGAGTTCGCGAACGGCCGCCCGGCCGACGTGCCGGACGCGCCGACGCACGCCGCGCGGGTCGAAGCGGCTCGGGCCGATGCCGGGCAGGCCGATGGAGTGAAGAACGTGGGTGCGCAGGGCGATGCCGCTCGGGGAGTGACCGCCTCGTGAAGCTGACCGCCGTTTCCGCGGGCCTGAGCACGCCCTCCTCCACCCGGCTGCTCGCGGACCGGCTCACCGAGTCGGCCCGCGAGGAGCTCACCGCCCGGGGCCAGACCGTATCCATCGAGGTCGTGGAGTTGCGGGAGCTGGCCGGTGCGATCGCCGACCACCTCGTGACGGGCTTTCCCCCGGCGCGCCTCGCCGCCGCGATCGACGCGGTCACGGGAGCCGACGGACTGATCGCCGTCACACCCGTGTTCACGGCGTCCTACAGCGGCCTCTTCAAGTCCTTCTTCGACGTGATCGACCCGGCCGCCCTCGCGGACAAACCGGTCCTGATCGCGGCGACGGGCGGCACCGCCCGCCACTCCCTGGTCCTCGACCACGCGATGCGCCCGCTCTTCGCCTATCTGCGGGCCACCGTCGTCCCCACCGCCGTGTACGCGGCGTCCGAGGACTGGGGGTCGGGCGGCGACGCCTACACCGAAGGGCTGCCCGCCCGCATCCGCAGGGCGGGCGGCGACCTCGCCGCGCTCATGGCCGCCCGCCCGGCCACGGCCGGGGCCGACGACGACGTCACCGCCCTCGAACAGCAAGTGGCCGACCTGCGCTTCGACTGAGGCCGGACGTCGTTCATACTGATCCGCCGTACCGTACGCGGATCACAGCCTCATCCCGTGCGGCCCTGCCCGCGGAACGAGCGTGAACCGGATTGACCACATGGCCCTTTCCCGAGGACGCCGACGACGGCGGTCCCCCGCTCCGCGGCAGGGCGGCGGAGCTGGCGTTCATCGAGGCGCGGCTCGACGCGCTGGCCCGCGGGGAAGGCGGGGTCGTCCTCGTCGAAGGCCCCGCGGGCAGCGGCAAGTCCAGGGTCCTCGGGGAGGCGTCGGCCTCGGCGCGGCGGCGCGGGACGCGGGTGTTCCAGGGGGGAGCGGACCCCGAGGAGCAGTTCGTGCCGCTCGGCCCGCTCCTCGACGGGCTGCTCACCGGGGCGGCACCGCTCTCGGACGCCGCCCGGCTCCGCGACCTCGCCACGGTGCCGGGACAGCGGTTCTGGCTGCTCCAGGAACTGGGGGACCGCCTGCGAGAGGCCGCTCGGACGGGCCCGCTCCTGATCGTCCTCGACGACCTCCAGTGGTGCGACGAACTGACGCTCCTCACCCTGCACACCCTCTCGGCCCGGCTCGCGCCGGACCCGATCCTGTGGCTGGTGGCCGTGTGCGGCGACAGCGTGCCGCCGCGCGTGCGCACCACCCTCGACCGGATCCACCGGGGCGGGGCCCGCGCAGTGGTCCTGGAGCCGCTGGACGAGCGGGCGGTCGCGCGGATCGTGGAGGACGTCCTGGGCGCGGCCCCCGGCCCTGACGTGCTGCGCGTCGCCCGCCGCGCCGAGGGCGTGCCGCTGCTCCTGAGGGAACTGCTCGACGTGCTGCGGGACGAGGAGGTGGTGACCATCGAGAACGGCACGGCCCGGCTCACGGCCGCACCCCTGCCCGCCCGGCCGCTGCCCTCGGTCGGGCGCCGCATCGGCCTGCTGTCCGACGCGGCCCGCGAACTCGTGGAGACCGCGGCCGCCGTGGGCCGTCCGGTGACCGTGAGCCTGCTGGCCGAACTGCTCGGCAGCACACCGGCGGCGCTGATCACCCCGCTGCGCGAAGCCCTCGACACCGAGTGGCTCGCCGAAAGCGGCGACCGCCTGGAGTTCCGCAACGACCTGGTCCGCGCGTCGGTGGCGGCCGGACTTCCCCTTCCCGTACGCCGGTCCCTGCGCGGCAGGGCGGCGCGGGCGCTGCCGGACAGCGAGGCAGCGGTGAGCACACACCCCGGGCCACCGGCCGCCGCCCCGGAGCCCGACGACCGGACCGGCGCCGACAGCAGGCCCGACGACCGGACCGGCGCCGACAGCAGGGCCGACGACCGGACCGGCGCCGACAGCAGGGCCGACGACCGGACCGGCGCAGACCGGACGGACGACTACCGGACCGAGGCCGACAGGACGGACGACGACCGGGCCAGCGCCGACAGCAGGGACAACGGCCGGGCCAGCGCCGACAGGACGGACGACGACCGGACCGAGGCCGAAAGGACGGACGTCGACCGGCTGCGCACCGCCGCGGCCGACATCGCGGCCACCGCACCCGGACCCGCCGCCGAACTCGCCCTCAGAGCACTGGAACTCACCGCGGCCGACGCCCCGGAACGCCCACGGGTGATCGCCGAGGCGATCCCGCTGCTCTGGCAGACCGGGCAGGCGGCCCGGGCACGCGAGCTGGGGACGTCGGCCCTGTCGACGGGGGGCCTCGGGCCGCGGGACGAGGCACGGATACGCCTCGGCCTGGCACGCCTGTCCACCCAGTACGACTTCTCCGAAGCTGTCCGGCAGGCCCGCGCGGGAGCGGCGCTGCCCGGTCTGCCGACGGACCTGCGGGCCCGGCTCCTCGCGCTGCTGTGCCTCGGCCACGCGCTGACGGGCGACAACGAGGCGGCCGAACAGGCCCTGCCCGAGGCGCGGGAGACCGCCGAAGCGGCCGGGGACCGCGCCGCCCGGGCCACGTTGACGGTCGTCGCCTCGGCCGTCCGGTTCCGCCGGATGGACTGGAGCGAGGCCCTCCGCCTGGCGGAGCCGGCCACTGCCCTGGGCGCGGCCGACTCCCTGTGGGTTCCGGAAGGGCTGTGGCAGAGCTTCGTACTGAACGCGGCAGGCCGCTCCGACCAGGCGCTCGCCGTCACCGACGCCGCGCTGCGGCAGGCACGGGAACAGGGCCGGACGGCCGCCACGCGCATGTGGCGGACGCACCGCGCGCGGATCCTCCTGGACACCGGGCGGCTGACGGACGCCCGGGCCGAGGCGGAAGCCGCATCGGCGACGCCCGACGACCCCGGCCCCGACCACCTCGCCGACGTCACGCGCCTCTACGTGCTGACCCGCGTCGCCGTCCACACGAACGACCAGCGGGCCGCACGGCGATACACGGCCGCCGCGCTGCGGATGCGCGCCGACGGCGCGCCCCTCGTCCGCCGAGCCGGCGCCTGGACACTGGCCTCGCTGGCCGACTTCGAAGGCCGCGCCGACGCTGCCGCAGCCGTACTCGCCGACGTGGTGAGCGCACTCGACGAGGAGCGGCCGTCCCAGGGCGGTCCGCTCGACCCCGCCGACGCCCCCGGCCTCGTCCGCGTCGCGCTGCGGGCGGGTGCGCACGACGCGGCCTTGCGGGCGGTCGGCGCGGCCGAACGCCGCGCCGCGCTCAACCCCGGCGTCACGCTCCTCGCCGCCACCGCCGCACACGCGCGGGGGCTGCTCGACAACGACCTCGACCACCTGGTGCGCGCGGTCCGTCTGTACGAGGACACCTCCCGGCCGCTGGCCCGCGCCTCCGCCCTGGAGGACACCGGGCGCAAGCTGGCGGCCACCCGCAGGGCGGAGGCGGTGCCGTATCTGGACGAGGCACTCGGCCTCTACGTGCGAGCGGGCGCCGAACGGGACGTGGCCCGGGTGCGCCGCCGCCTGCGGGCCGCGGGCGTCCGCCGCCGTCCCGCACCGGCCGGACACCTCGCGCGGTGGCCCGAACTGACCGCGTCCGAGCTCGGCGTGGCCCGGCTCGTGGCCCAGGGACTGACGAACCGACAGGTGGCCGAGCGGCTCTCCGTCTCGCCGCACACGGTGAGTTCGCATCTGCGCCGCGCCTTCACCAAGCTCGACCTCACCTCGCGCGCGGAGCTCACCCGCCTCGTGCGGACCCGCGACAGCGGAGAGTAACCCCTTCGTATCCCCTACCGGCGCCGTGTCCATGGACGGTTCGTGCGATGTGCCGAGAGCATCGCTTCCTCAGAATGATCAAGAGCTGCGGAAAGGGAGACACCCTCCGCGGGGAACCGATGGTCGAGAGAGGAACAGCGCATGACCCCAGGGCCCCAGCGAGCCCGTCCTGGCAGTGCGGAGCTCCAGGCACTCGTCGACGAACTCGCGGAGAAGCTGGGACGGTCCGTCGCGGTCGACGATCCGCTGGTCCGCATGGTGTGCACGAGCCGCCACTTCGGCGACGAGGACCCGGTGCGGATCGGCACGCTCCTCCAGGGCCGCGCCGACAACGCGGCCGTCCGCCACGTGCTCGCCCAGGGCGTCGCCCGGTGGTCGAGGCCCGGATTCATCGACGGCCGCGACGACCTCGGCATGCTGCCGCGCTACGTCGTGCCGCTGCGCGAGCGCGGGCACCTCCTCGGCCTGCTGATGGTGGTCGTGCCGGACCGGACGCTCGGCGAGCACGACACCGAGGCCATCGCCTGGGCCGCCGACCTGATGGCCGCCCAGATGTACCTGGAACACCTCGCCGCCGACACCTGGAAGACCGACGAGCGGACCCTGGTCCTGGACCTGGTCGACTCCCACCTCGCCACGCGCACCGCCGCCCGCCGGCGCGCGCTGGAGCGCGGCCTGCTCGGGGAGGCGGAGCACGTCCTCGTCACCGTCGTCCGGCTGAGCCGCGGCACGGAGCCCGTACGGCAGTCCGAAGCGGCCCTGTGGGCGGCGTTGGAGGGCTTCCGGCAGACGCGTTCGGCGCAGGGCATCACCGCGATCGACCAGGAGCGGGCGATCCTGCTCCAGCTGTGTGACCGGCCGCCCCGGCCGACCGAGATCGCCGCACAGTCCGCCCGCATCCTGGAGGAACTCGCCACCTTCCTCGACCCGTCCACGACACCCGTGATCGGTGTCGGCGGCAGACACCCGGGCCTGCACGGCGCCTGGACGTCGTACGAGCAGGCGCTCGTGGCGGCCCGCGCGGCGCGGCGGCTGCCCTCGCTCAAGGGCGTGGGCGACTGGGACCGGCTGGGGGAGTTCGCCGTGCTCCTCCAGCTTCCCGAACACGCCCTGAACGACTCCCTCGTGCCGAAGCCGCTGCGCAGCCTGACCGACGCCCACGGCGGCGAGCGGCTGCGGGACACCCTGCGGAGCTTCCTCGAACACGCCGGGTCCATCCCCCGGACCGCGGACGCGCTGCGCCTGCACCGCACCTCGCTCTACTACCGGCTGCGCCAGATCCAGGAGATCACCGGGCTCGATCTGGACGACGGCGCCCACCGCCTCACCCTGCACCTGGGGCTGCGGATCGAGGAACTCCTCGCCACGGGGGACGACACGGCCGCGTGCCCCGGCGTGATCCCGGCCTCCGCAGGGCCGAGAAGCGGTGCTTCGACAAAACGAGGATGATCGCCCGCCGGATTCCTACAGCACGCGGTGGTGGCGGCGGAGCGCCGCGTCCGAAGATGAGCGGGACGGGGCGGGCAAGCGGTAAACCGCCTGTGACCAGGGAAGAGGCCATGAAGGAACTGATCACGACGGACGGGGCACGGCTCGCGTACCGGGACAGCGGCGGCGGGGGAGTCCCCCTGATCATGCTGCACGGCTGGGGCCAGACACAGGCCATGTTCCGCCACCAGCTCGCGGAGCTGGCGCCCGGCCGTCGCGTCGTCACCGTCGATCTGCGCGGCCACGGCCTCTCCGGCAAGCCGCGGCACGGCTACCGCATCGCCCGCCTGGCCCGTGACGTGCTCGAACTCGTCGACCACCTGCGGCTGCCGCGCTTCGACGCGCTGGGCTGGTCCATGGGCGTCTCGGTCTGGTGGAGCTTCGTCGACCAGTACGGGACCGGCCGGATGCGGCGCTTCGTCGCCGTCGACCAGCCCGCGGCGGTCGCCGCCGTGCCCTGGATGACCGAGCGGGAACAGCGCGACTGCGGCGCCCTCTTCGACGTACCGGCACTCCTCGACCTGGGGGCCGCGCTCGCGGCGCCGGGAGGCGACCAGGTGCGGGCCGACTTCGTCCGCGGCATGTTCTCCGGCGAGCCCGACCCGGAGCTGCTCGCCTTCGTCGCCGGGCAGCTCACCGCGACCCCCGCGTACGCCGGTGTGCCGCTGCTGTTCGACCACTGCGCCCAGGACTGGCGGGACGTGCTCCCCAGGGTCGACGTGCCGACCCTGGTGATCGGCTGCGAGGGAAGCCACGTCCACCCCGACTCGCAGCGGTTCGTCGCCGAGCGGATTCCCTTCGCGCGGCTGCACGTCTTCGCCGCCGACGTGGCGAACTCGCACTTCCCCTTCCTGGAGAACCCGGCGGCCTTCAACGCCGTGGTGGAGGAGTTCCTGGCCGAGGAGGCAGGGCCGCGGCCCTGACCCGCCCGCCGCGATCCGCGGGTGCCCGCGCGAGCGCCCCGCCCCACCACGAAGAACCGTACGGCTTGGAGTCCCCCATGACACAGCCAGTGATGTCACCCGTGCCCGAAGCGACGACGCGGCCCGCGGCCGCCGGCGCCGAGTGGCTCGTGCGGATGCTCTCCGACATGCCCGGCGAGCAGGAGGGCAAGTTCCTCTACCTCGGCATGCACGTCCGCGGACCGGTGAGCAGTGTCCGCGCGGGAGCCAGGACGTTCTTGGAGCCGAACGACCTGGTCTTCTGCGACCCGGCCCGGCGCCACCTGCTGCGGTTCGGCGACGACTGCCAGATGCTCTTCTTCCGGATCCCCCAGTGCTATCTGGGCGTCTCGGAGGCCGAGCTCCACCAGGTGGTGGGAGTCCCCGTGCGCGGCGGCGAAGGGCTGGGGGCACTGGTGTCGGGCTTCCTGTCGGCGCTCGCCGCCGAGGCGGAGCTGCGCCGGACCACCGTCGGGGACCGGCTCTCGCGCACGGCCGTGCACCTGCTCTCCGTCCTGGTCGTGGAGCTCCTGGAGACGGACACGGCCGCGGGGGCCGCCCGCGGTGCGCGGGGCGGACAGGAGACGCTGGCCCGGATCCGGGCCTTCATCGAGGAGCATCTGATGGACCCCGACCTCTCCCCGGAGTCGATCGCGCGCGCCCACCACATCTCCGTCCGCTATCTGCACAAGCTCTTCCAGAACGACGGCACCACGGTGAGCCAGTGGGTGCGCCGCCGCAGACTGGAGTCCTGCCGGATCGAGTTGGGCCGGTCCCACCGGAGGTTCACCATGGCCGCGGTGGCCCACCGCTGGGGCTTCAGCAGCCCCTCGCACTTCAGCCGCGCGTTCCGGGGCGCGTACGGGATGTCCCCCAGCGAATGGCAGTCACTCGCCACCTCCGCCTTCGCCCCGAAGGCGGCCTGAGCCCGGCGTGCGCTGTCGTGGCAGCGGCGGTGCGCCGCCGTGCCAGCGGCGCCGCCGCACCCGCCCTACCGTGGGCGACCAGCTGCACGGACCTCCTTCGTGGACCACGGCGTGACGCCCCGCACGTGGCCCGACACCGAGAAGAGAGCTGCCCATGACCACCCCCCTGCCCACCGTCGTCCTCGTGCACGGTGCCTTCGCCGACGCGGCGACCTGGATCGGCGTCATCTCGGAACTGCGGAGCCACGGCATCCCGGTCCTCGCCCCACCGAACCCGCTGCGCGGCCTCGCGTCCGACGCCTCCTACGTCGCTTCCGTCGTCGCCCAGATCGACGGGCCCGTCGTCCTGGTCGGACACTCCTACGGCGGGGCGCTGATCACCGTGGCCGGTGCCGCGGACAACGTCGTCGGGCTCGTGTACGTGGCCGCGTTCGTGCCGCACGAGGACGAGACCCTGGGGGAGTTGCAGGGGCGCTTCCCCGACTCGCTGCTGCCGGGCAGCCTGAAGGAGTGGACCTACCCCCTCCTCGACGGGGACAGCGCCGTCGAAGTCACCATCGACGAGGCGGCCTTCCCCTCCGTCTTCGCCGCGGACGTCGCCGAGGAGATCACCAGGGTGCTCGCGGCGGCCCAACGCCCCCTCGCCGCCACGGCCTTCGCCGAGACGGCCTCCGCGGCGGCCTGGCTGACGAAGCCGTCCTGGGCCCTGGTGGCGGGGGCCGACCGGGCGATCCACCCCGAGGTGCAGCGCTTCTGCGCGCGGCGGGCCGGGGCCGTCGTCGTCGAACTCCCGGACGCCTCGCACGCCGTCGCCCTGTCCGCACCCCGGCAGGTCGCCGAGCTGATCGGCGACGCGGTACGGGCGACGAGCTGACCGGCCCCGACGGGACCCGCGGGGCCGCTGGTTATGCTGCGGCCCATGGACATAGTGATCCCGCTCTTCGACGACTTCGAGCCGCTCGACGCGATCGGCCCGTACGAGATCCTCGCGTACCTGCCCGGCACCACCGTGCGGTTCGTCGCCGCCGAACCCGGCCCGGTGCAGGACACCCTGGGCTCCCTGCCGGTGCACGTCGCGACCCGGTACACCGAGGTGGAACACTGTGACGTCCTGCTGATCCCGGGCGGAGGCAGCGCCGGGGCCATGACGCGGAGCCCCGAGTTCCTCGACTGGGTGCGCCGGATCCACACGGACACGCGCTTCACCACCTCGGTCTGCACCGGCTCCCTGGTGCTCGGCGCGGCGGGCCTCCTGACCGGCCTGACCGCCACCACCCACTGGGACGCGGCCGCCCAACTGGAGTCGTACGGCGCCACGTACACCCCCGAGCGGGTCGTCCGGCACGACCGGGTGATCACCTCGGCGGGGGTCTCCTCCGGCATCGACATGGCCGTCCAGCTGGCCGCCCTGCTCACCGACGAGGTGACCGCGCAGGCGATCCAGCTCTACACCGAGTACGACCCGCAGCCGCCCTTCGACAGCGGCTCGGTGGCCAAGGCCCCGGCCGAGGTCCTCGCCCGGGCCCGCACCCTGCGCTAGCCGGACCGCCCGCCCTGCCGCCGCCGGCGCCCGTGTCAGCCGGGCCAGGTACCGGTCAGACGGCGCACGGCGGTGGCTCCCGCGCGGTCCACGGCCGCCTTGGACGCGGCGAAGATCGCCCCCTGCAAGGTGGCGGCGAGCAGCACCTGGCTCCAGGCGCGCTCCTCGTCGGTGGCGTCCGGGGCGTCCTCCTCACGGCCGATCACCTTCCAGGCCTGCTGGAAGAGCGCCCCGGCGACCATGCCGCTGACCGCACCGAGCGCGAGACCGACCGGCTTGTACGCGATCTTCGAGGCCTTCATCCGCTCATCCGTTCCGCCGCCGGTACGCCAGCCACACCAGGGCGGCCGCGCCACCCGCCGCAAGGAGCACGGCGCGGTTGTTCCGGGCCGCCCGCGCGCCCTGGGCGGTCCTGGCCCGCAGGGGCTCGGGCGCCTTCTCCTCCCACACGCGTCCGGTACGGGCCGCCTGGGCGCGGGCCTGGACGGCCTTGTCCTTGACGGGGGCCGGGAGGTCGGGCAGCTTGTCCTGCGCCCGCGTTGCGGCGTCGGCGGCCTTGTCCTTGAGTTCCCTCGCCTTGACCACGGCCTGCTCCTTGAGCTCGCCCGCCTTGGCGACGGTCTGGTCCTTGACCTCGGTGGCCTTCTCCTGGGCCCGGGCCCTGACATCGGCCTTGGCCGCGAGGGCCTCCACCGTCCCGGCGAGCTCGTGGCGGGTCCGCTCGACCTGGTCGCGCAGTTCCCGCGGGGACTCGGCGGACTCGTCCTCGTGCGGCAGTTGGGTCATCGGTGCGCACTCTCCTTGATCTCGGCCACGTCGGCCTTCACGTTCTCGATCGTCTCCTCCGGCACGGGCGGCGCGGCCCGGGAGACCTCCTTCTTCCCCGTCACCGCCATCAGCGCGGCGACCAGGCCGAGCACGGCGGTCACCACGAGGGCCGCCGCCCACACCGGCAGCGGCACCGCGAGGGCGGCGATCGCGGTCGCCACCAGGGCCTGCAGCATCAGGAACCCGACGAGGCCCGCGCCGCCGAAGAGGCCGCCGCCCTTGCCGTACCGCTTGCCCTTCTCCTTCATCTCCGCCTGCGCCAGACGCATCTCGCCCCGCACCAGCTCGGTCAGCTGATGGGACGCGCGCTGCACCAGCTCGCCCACCGGCTCCGCGGCCGACGGGTGCGGGGCCTGCCCGCCCTGGGGTCGCGTATGCGACACGGCGTTCACCTCCTGTCGTGAGCTACCTTCCGGCCCGGCGCGCCGCGGCGCCCGGCCACCCGTGGACGCGAGTACCCCGAACCGGCCGGATGCTGCCTGCCGGGATCCGGCGAAGTGCCGCAAGGGGCCGCTCAGGCGGCGTCCCTGCGCGCGCGCCGCTCGGCGCGCCGACGGCGCCCCGAAGGTTCGCCGGAGCTGTGCACCAGGCGCAGGTGCCGCCCCCGCGCGTGGCGCGCCCTCGGCGTGTCGTCGAACAGGCGGCCCTCGAGGCGATCCATCGCGTACAGCAGCACTGCCAGGACCGGTAGCAGCAGAAGTGCGACGGCGATCACCACGTGGATCCCTCCCAGCAGGCGACTCTCCTTCGGGTGCCCGTCGCGGCGCCGGGCACCGGCCGACGTATGTGAAGTTCTGGTGACCATCGGACGCCCGATCCGTGGGCGCGTGCGCCACCGCGACCGCCGGGGCGCCGCCGTGACCTGAGGGGCCCCCGGTCTGCCCTACGGGGTGCCCCGACGGCCCTGCCCGTGCGGACGCCCGGTGGCTACAACGGTCGGAGGAGTACGCCGTGGAGGAAGGAGACCCGTGCGGGCACACGAAGAGCTCCCCGGGGCGAAGACCGGGAGCGCGGGACGGGCGCGCCACTCGGCGGCGCCCGCCCCCTCGGGCCCGGTGCGCGGGACGATGGACCCCTCGGAGGTCATGACGATCCAGCGCCTGGCGGGCAACCAGGCGGTCGCGCGCCTGCTGACGGAGGACCGGCACGCCCACGGGCCCGGATGCGGTCACGGCGGGGCGAAGGAGGGCGGCCCCGCCGATCACCAGGCGCTGATCGCCGAGGCCATCGACTCCCCGACCACCACGATTCCCGGCCCGCTGATGGACCGGGCCGAGACGTTCTACCAGAACGACTTCTCCGGCGCCCGGTTCCACGACGGCCCCGTGGCACAGCGCGCCATCGAGGCGATGGGCGCCCGGGCCATGACGATCGGCCCCCACGTGTTCCTGCCCCCGGGGGCGACCCAGGACCTGTCGCTGATCGGGCACGAGTTCAGCCACCTCAACAACAACTTCAGGGGTGTGCCCGAGACGGGCAGCGCCAACGGCGCCGGGATCCCCGTCACCGACCCCGACCAGTCCTCGGAGCGGACGGCGGACGTCGAGGGCGACGCCTTCGCCGCGGGCCTGGAGACCGCCCCGTCCGTCACCGTCCAGCGGGCGGTGCGGGACGGAGCGGACCGCGCGGACCCGCACGCGCCGGGCCCCGGCCCGTCCGCCCCGGTGCAGCGCGCCGCGCAGGGCGACCCCATGGATCTCGACAGCGCGGAGGAGTTCGGCAGTTCGGACCTGGAGGAGCTGGCCCACCTCACGGACACCGCACCGCTGGAACGCATCAGGAGAATGACGCCTCAAGAACGGGGAGCGGAGTTCAAGGCCGCGCTGCGCGCCCAGTTCCTCGCCTCGGGCAAGTGGGTCGTCCGCTCCGCGTCAGGAGGCGAGTTCCAGGCGCGGACCGCCGTACAGGGAGAGTCGTCGCCGCGGGACTTCGAGGACCAGCCGGAGGTCCGGCGGCTGCGCTGGATCGCCACCGTCACCAAGCAGTACCTGGTGACGAAGGAGCGCAGCCCGGGCTCGCGCACCTTCTTCAACCCCGTGGAGGTGCAGGCGGCGATCGACGGCGAGGGCAAGCTCGTCATCGCGGCCAACGACATCTCCTCGAACGCCCACTTGGCCTGGTTGCAGCAGAACGGGGTCCGGGACCTGCTGGGCCACATGATCGCCGCGGCGAAGCGCCCCGCGCCGAAGCCGGACGCGCCGAAGGACGAGAAGGACAGGGGCGAGCGGGTCAACGCGCACTTCGAGGCGGCGGAGCACCTGCACGAGGAGGAGACCGCGGGACAGGGCAGCGGCGGCGGGGCCGGCAGCGGCGCAGTGGTCGTCGCGCGGGGAGGCGGCGAAGGGCTGCACGCGGAGCTGCGCATCCTCGCGCACAACGGCGGCGTCACCCCCGAGCACCTCGGCGGCACGAAGCGGCCGTGCGCCACCTGCTTCAGCAAGCTCTACCCGGACGGCTCGCCCAAGGGCGCCGACGGACAGGACCTGGTGCGCCCCGGCGCGTTCTACTCCGAACACTTCGCCAACAAGACGGTGAGTGCGTACCAGGACAGCGTCGACGTCCTTCCCGCCGCGCGGGCGGCGGCCGTCTTCGCCCTCATCGACGAGCACGTCCAGCAGACGTATGTGACCCTCACCAAGGACGGCGACGTCCTGGCCGGATACGGCTCGGAATCGGATCGCGAGAACTGATCCGCGCGGCCGTGACGGCGCTGGACTGCGGCAGCGCCCGCCGTGTGCCTAGGGCCTGCCCTCCAGCAGGTCGCGCAACTGCGACCGGGCGGTGACGCCCAGCTTGGGGAAGCTGCGGTAGAGGTGCGAGCCGACCGTGCGCGGGGACAGGAAGAGCCGCTCGCCGATCTCGCGGTTGGTCAGGCCGCGGGCGGCGAGCCCGATGATCTGCCGCTGCTGCGGGGAGAGTTCGGCGAGCGCGTCGGGGGCCGGGTCCGTGACGTCGAGCCCGGCGGCGCGCGACTCGGACCCGGCCCGCTCGACCCAAGGGCGCGCGCCCAGACGGCGGAAGGTCTCCAGGGCTTCGGCGAGGGGACCCCGCGCCTCCGCGACGCGGCGGCGGCGCCGCAGCCGTTCGGCCAGGTCCAGCAAGGTCTGCGCGCGCTCGAAGGGCCAGTACTCCAGGACCGGGTCCGCCAGGGCCGCCCGGAAGTGCGCCTCGGCGTCCCCGGCGTCCCCGGCGCTCTCGGCATCTCCGGTGTCGGGGCCCGCCCCCGCCAGCAAGCCGCGCGCCCGGCCGATCAGCGCCCGCAGGCGAGGGGACGCGTCGTCCGCGAGCACGCGCGCGGCACGCTCGACGATCTCCCCGGCGTCCTCGCGGCGGCCGCAGCGCACCGCCGCGGCGGCCAGGTCGGCGAGCGCCGGGTACGAGGCGTGGTAGTGCACCGGCGCGCCATCTGCCGTGAAGCACCTGCGGAGTTGGTCGTACGCGGCCTCGTACGCTCCTTCCACCGCCGACGCGGCACCGAGCGCGCGACGGGCGTAGACGTGGACCGAGCGGCTCTCCAGGGGGTCGACCAGAGAGAGCGCCTCCTCGGCGCGGGCACGGGCCGCCGCCGTGTCCCCCTGGAAGGCCAGCACGGTGGCCTCCACACACCTTCTTCCCCGGCACCACGAAGGAGGTGTGGGACGGCGGGGCGTCCTGGCTGAGCCCGCACTTCCTGGACGCCGGGACCAGCACCGTGAAGTCCGCGATCCAGACCTGGCTGCTGCGCAGCGGAGGCAGGACCACCCTGGTCGACACCGGCGTGGGAAATCACAAGGAGCGCCCCTGCGCCCCGGTCTGGAGCCGTCTGGAAACCGACTTCCTGGACCGTCTCGCGCGGGCGGGTGTCGCGCCGGCGGACGTGGACCTCGTCATCAACACGCACCTCCACGTCGACCACGTCGGCTGGAACACCTACCTGGAAGGTCGGGACTGGGTGCCGACCTTCCCCAACGCCACCTATCTGATGCCGAAGGACGACTTCGACTTCTGGAACCCCGAGAACGGGCACCAGCCGCTGCTCGGCCGCGGCAACCAGAACGTCTTCGAGGACAGCGTGGCCCCGGTGCACCGGGCGGGTCAGACGCTGCTGTGGGAACACGGCCACCGGATCGACGCGGACCTGCGCCTGGACGCGGCTCCCGGACACACGCCCGGCTCCTGTGTCCTGACCCTCACCTCCGGTACGGACCGCGCGGTGTTCGTCGGCGACCTGCTGCACAGCCCGGTGCAGATCCTCGAACCCGACGCCAACAGCTGCTTCTGCGAGGACCCCGCGGGCGCCCGCGCCACCCGCCGCAAGGTCCTCGGTTGGGCGGCCGACCACAACGCCCTCGTGATCCCCGCGCACCTGGGCGGCCACGGCGCCGCGGAAGTGGCGCGCGAGGGAGAGGCGTTCGCCATCAAGGGCTGGGCCCCCTTCGCCCCGTACACCGACCGGGCCTGAACCCCACGGAGAGGCGCCACTGTGCACCACCCACACCCCGACCCCGTCGTGACCACCGCCCAGGGACTCGTGCGCGGCCTGCGCAGGGGCGGCACCACCGCCTTCCTCGCCATCCCCTACGCGGCCCCGCCGCGCGGCGCCGCCCGCTTCGCGCCGCCGCGGCCGCACGCGCCGTGGCACGGCGTGCGCGACGCCACCGCGCCGGGGCCCACCGCCCCGCAGTCCGCGCGCGGGCTCGGCGGCCTGGACATGTCCCCCTACTTCGGCACCGGTTGGAGCCGCGGGGACGACTACCTCACCGTCAACGTCTGGGCGCCCGCCGAGGGCGGAGACCTGCCCGTCATGGTCTTCGTCCACGGCCGCGGCTTCGTCGCCGGATCGACGCGGTCCGCGCTGTACGACGGCTCGGCCTTCGCCCGCGACGGCGTCGTGCTCGTCACCCTCAACTACCGGCTCGGCATCGCCGGGTTCCTCGACGTGCCGGGCGCGCCCGCCAACCGCGGCCTCCTCGACGTCGTCGCGGCGCTGCGCTGGGTACGGGAGAACATCACCGCCTTCGGCGGCGACCCGCGGCGCGTCACCCTCTTCGGCCAGTCGGCCGGGGCCACCCTCGTCGGGGGCGTCCTCGCCGCCCCCGAGGCCGCGGGCCTCTTCGGCCGGGCGATCGCCCAAAGCGGCAGCGGCCTGGGGGCGTTCACCCCTGAGCAGGCCGCCCGCGTCACCCGGGCGGCGGCCGGGGCCCTGGGCATCGAACCCCGCGCCGACGCCTTCGCGGCGGTCCCCGACGACCGCCTGGTCCCCGTGGACCAGTACGCCCCCTCGACGCCCAAGGACGTCGAGGACGTGGCGGCGCGCTCCCACCCGCACCCCGAGCGTCTCGTCGAGACGTACCGCACGTCCCGCCCGGGGGCGTCCTTCGGCGAGCTGCGCTCCGCCCTCATGGGCGACGCGCTGTTCGGCGCGGGCAGCCGGGCCCTGGCCGCCGCCACCGCCGCCCACGCGGTCGAGCTGCCCTTCGTCTTCGACCTGGCCCACCTCCCTCAACTGCACGGACCCACGGCCCTGCTCGGTCCGGGCCGGGCCCCCGCGGCTCTCGCCTCCCGCGTGCACGCGACGTGGATCCGCTTCGCCGAGGCCGGCGACCCGGGCTGGGACCCGTACGACGACGAGCGCAGGGCCACGATGCGCATCGACACGGAGTGGACCCTGCTCGACGACCCGCGTGGCCAGGAAGGACGGGCCTGGCCGCGGAGCGGGCGGGCGCGGCGGAGGTCCGCCTCCGGATGCACACCTCCCGGATCGCCCCTAGCGTGACAGACGTCCCCAACCCCACCAGAGGAGTGACCGTGGGCGTGGACAAGGCCAAGGGCAAGGCCAAGGAGATGGTCGGCAAGGCCACCGGAAACGACCGCCTGGAGGCCGAGGGCAAGACCGACCAGGCCAAGGCCAAGATGCGGGAGGCCGCCGAGGAGGCGCGCGAGAAGGCCCAGGGCGTCCGCGACTCCCTCCGGGACCGCGACGACCGCTGACCACGCGCTGAACGGCCGCCCCGCCTTCGCGGCGGGGCGGCTCGCGCATGGCGGTCGCGAGCCTGGGCATACGGGTCGCTGTGCGACCCGGGGAAGTCCGGTGACTAGGGAGGTTCTCATGCTCATGGCCCACCCCGCGATCCTGCGTGACCTCGTGGAACAGTACGAGACGCTGCGGATCCTGCACGCCGAGGACGGCAGCCCGCAGGTCCGCCGGCGCATGGACGACGTCTCCTACACGCTGTGCGTGTCCACGGGCACCCGTGACGTCGACGCCGCCCTCATCGCGGCCCGCCACCGGCTGCCCGGCGCCCGGCCCGAGGACGACTCGCTGCTCGACGCGTGAATCCGCTGCCGCGGGATTCCCGCGAAAGACCCGTGTGAGAGGACGCCCGCTGGCGACTCGTGGAGGACAGGGTTGGGGCAACAGCCCTGGGGCCCTTCGCCACCACGTGGCTGCGGTGGCGAAGGGCCGCGCCGGTCACGGGCCGGTCCGGGCACATCCTCCGATCGTGAGACGAACCCCTGGAACGAGGCGCGGGGGCGGTGGGCGACGCTAAGGTGTCGGCCTGGAAGATGGTCAGGCAGCGGCCACTTCGTGCTCTCGCGCGCCATCTGGAGAACATCGCTCATGAGGCTGCCGCCCGTGCCCCGCACCCCGGTTACGGAACCCGTTGCTCCGCATCGTTGCTCGCCCTCCGACAGGGGGAGCACACCGCGGGACTCGTACGCCGTGCTGGTCGTCGACGACCACGCGGACAACCTCTTCGCCATGGAGCAGGTGCTCGTTCCCCTGGGACGCCCCGTCCTGCGCGCCACCAGCGGGGAGCAGGCGCTGCGCACGGTGCTGCGCGAGAACGTCGCCGTCGTGCTCCTGGACCTGCTGATGCCCGGCCTCGACGGCCTGGACGTGCTCGGCTATCTGCGCCGCCTCGACCAGACCCGGCAGCTGCCCGTGATCCTGATCACCGGGGTGGGGCGCAGCGACGAGCTGGCCGAGCGCGCCTTCCACCTGGGAGCGGCAGGATTCCTGATCAAACCGATCAGCCCCTGGGCCCTGTGCGCGCAGGTGGAGGCCCTCGCCGCCCTCTACACGCGGATCCGCGAGCCCGAGGCGGGCTGACCGGCCGCTCAAGGATCACTCGACGTCGGACGGGGGTTGCACAGCCGTGCCGGGGCAAGGAGCCTGGAGGCGGACGCACGCCCTGCCCGGATCGGAGGCCCCCATGCCGTTCGCCGTGTCCCGTGGCGGGTCCGAGCCGCCGCCCTCCTCGGGTGCGGACGAGGTGCGGGCCCTGGAGGAGGAAGCGGAGCGGCTGCGGCACGCGGCGCACGCGCACGCCCCGGTCGACCAGGCCATCGGCGTCGTCATCGCGGTGGGAGGGCTGAGCCCGCAGGAGGCGTGGGACGTGCTGCGGGAAGTCTCCATGCGGACCCACACGAAGCTCCGCGCGGTGGCCGAACAGCTCGTGGCGTGGGCGCACACCGCCGAACTCCCCTCGGCCCTGCGCGGCGAACTGGCACGCCAGTTGAGCCTGCGGCACCAGGAGCACGTGCCCCGGCCGACCGCCCCGGTCGCGTCGGCCGCGGCAGCCGACCGAGGTGTCCCGCTCCCCGACCCGCGGGGCGGGGAGCGGTAGGCGGGCTCACTGCCGAACCCTCCCAGGAGCGTAGTTGCCCGGAAGGGGGTGAGTCAGCCACACCGTGCGCGACTTCTTCAGGCGAAGTACCGGTGGACGTCCCGCCACGACGAGAGCCGGGGGAAGCGGTCCTCGGCCACGTTGTGGTGCGCGTCGAAGAGGAGGCCGCGCCCCGGGAAGACCTCCAGGTTGCGGGGGTTGTCGTCGATCAGGTAGTCCGCGTGGACGAATTGCTTGGAGCCGCAGAAGACATAGCCGCGGTCCGGTACGAAGGGGAAGGACTCCTGGAGCCACAGATACCGGTCGTGCAGGGACACGGGGTGGTCCATCGCCGACGTGGCGAAGACGATCTCGAAGCGTTCGGCCAGGTCCCGGAGCACCCGGCGGGCGTCCGCCATCACGGGAACGTCCCGCGAGAACCCGGGCTCGTCGAGGCACGCCTCGACCTGGACCCTGCGCCCGGGAGGCACGGCGTCGCGGATCTGCCTGCCGTGGATGGCCGCGCGGGACAACGCCTCGCCGTGGTCGGCCTCGTACCGCCGCAGCCGCTTGGCGACCGTGTCGGCCGACACCTCGTCGAGGTCGACGGCGAGGACCTTCCTGCCCCGCGCCGTCATACGAGGCGCCTCTGGCCGCGGTTCTCGATGTTGCGCCGGAGCCGGCGCACGACGCAGTCGCCGGGGCCGAGGACCGGCAGCCGCTCCAGCGCGTTGACCACGTTGTAGAAGGTCGGCAGCTGCTCCCACGACGACCTGACGAAGCGCACGCGGCCCACCGCCGTCGCCTGCCGGTCGACCGCCACGCCGTCGACGGCGGGCGTGAGCACCGCGCCCGCGCGGTCGGGCCGCGATCCGGCGTCCACACCGGGGACGTAGGCGAAGTTGAGCACGCCCCCCTGGGAGGCTGACGCGGCGGGCTCGGGCCGCACCTCGGTGATGCGCTCGAACTCCAGCTCCGCGAAGGTGTGGCCGTCCCAGGACGCCGCACAGCGGTGCGCGTCCCGCCCCTCGGGCCGGGACGTCAGATCGGCGAAGAGCTTGGCGTAGCCGAGCTCTTCGCGGCCTGTGATGATCGGGTCGGCCATGTTCTCCCAGACGACGGCGACGAAGGAACCCGTCACCCTGTCCTCGCGGCCCTCGAAGCGGACCGGGAGCTTGACCGCGAAGGTGTCGTAGCCGCGCCCGGCCAGCCAGGGCACGTCGGTCAGTTCGGTGTACTCGACGGTGACGACGGGCTCGCCGTGCGGCGCGAAGCCGGGCGGAAGCAGCTCGGTGAGGGCCTCGGCCGTGGTCGGGAAGCGGAGCACGTACGAGGTGATGGACGCCTCGCCGCCCCGGGACGGCGAGCCCGGCAGCGTCTGACGCGGGCCGGGCAACGGCCCGAACGCCACCGGCATGCGATACGTGTGGCCGGGATCGAACTTCATCGCTCCGCCCCCTCAAGTGGACCGGCGACCGGATCGTGCACCGGGCCCGCCTGCTGCGACTGGCCCTTGAGCAACAGCGCCAGCAGGCTGATCACCACGCCGACGACGACCACCGACCCCAGCGCGGCGCGCAGCCCGAGCAGGTCCGCCAGGACGCCGACGAGGACCGGCCCCACGAGGAAGCTCGCGTACCCGGCGATCGCCACGGTGGAGCTCACCTCGCCGACCCGGTCGGGCCGCAGGTCCCCGGCGACCGAGAAGCCGATCGGCGCGATGCCGGACAGCAGGATCCCGACGAGGAAGAGCGCCGCCACCGCCTGCACCGGGCCCGGCGCGCACAGCGACCACACCATGGCGACCGCCATCAGGAGCCCGCACGCGGCGATGGTCGTCAGCCGGTCGACGCGGCGCAGCACCGCGGACGTCAGGACACGGCCGAGCCCCATCGCGCCGTGGAAGCTCGCGAGGCCGACGGAGCTGATGACGGCCAGGTCGCTGACCGTGTCCCGGACGTAGATCGCGGACCAGTTCTCCAGGACCCCCGAGCCGAGGAAGGAGACGCCGACGATCCCGGCGACCAGGAGGACGTCGGCCCCCAGCAGGACGCGGCGCTCCCGCGGTGCGGACGCGGGCGCGGGCGCCGACCTGGCCTCGGGCAGGGCGTGCCAGCGCGTCATGCACCACACGAAGAGGGCGAGGACGACCGCGACCCCGAAGTAGCCGACGCGGAAGCCGAGCGACCGGTAGGCGCCGAAGCTCAGCGCCCCCGCCGCGGCGGACAGGCTGAACGCCCCGTGCACGAAGGCGAGGATCTGCCGGCCCGAGCGCTGCTCGATGGCGATCGCCACCGCGTTGATCGCGACGTCGAAGGAGCCCTGGCAGCCGAGCAGCACGAGCACCAGCGGGACGAGCACGACGTACGAGCCCGTGAACCCCACGCCCACGAGCGCGGCCGCCATGCCGGTCGCCCCCGCCATGAGCAGCCCCTTGGCGCCGAACCTGGCGATGAGACGGCCGCCCATGAACATCGCGGGAAGCGCTCCGGCGAACCCGACGGTCAGACACAGGCCCAGTTCCAGGGGAGACATGTCCAGATCGCGCACGAGGTCGGGGAGCGACGCCTGCCAGCTGCCGAGCGTGAAGCCGAACACGCAGAACAGGGCCGCGCACAGGCGGATCATGCTGATCTCCTTCACGCTTCGGAGGTGTCCCACCAGCCCAAGGAGGCCGAGAGGCCGGTCGACATGCTCGTCGCGAAGTCGATGACGCTGCCCTTGACGATCCCGCCGCCGTCGTCCGCCGCCCGCAGCATGGCCCCCGCCATCTCCCGCGCCCGCAGCGGAGCGAAGCCGAACGTCTTGGGCTGGTCCCTGAGGAGGTGGCGCATCGGCGGGATGTCGTGCCACGCGATGCTCACGTCCTCGTGGCCGAACGCGAGGGCCTCGATGAGCGTGAGCGGCCCCGCCTCGAAGCGGGAGGCGAACACGCAGATCTCCAGGGCCGGGCTGGCCAGGATCCGGAAGGGCAGCAGCGGCTCGAAGTGCTCGACGAAGGTGTAGCTGTCCGGCGGCAGTTCGCGCAGCTGCTCGTGCAGCGACGCCACGTACTCCGAGGCCGCGACCTCCTGGGGCGCGAGCAGCACCAGATGCCAGTCCTCGGCGTCGTCGCGCTCGCTCAGGAAGGCGCCGAACGCGGGGATGACCACGTCGAAGCCCTTCTGCGGCACGCACCGGCCCCAGGAGAAGACGAGCCGCTTGCCGCCCGGCACCGGACCCAGGTCGGCCGCCGTCGCGGGGTCCGTGAGTTCGCCGAACCGGCGCGAGCGGACGTAGACCGCGTTCTGGAACGGGACCAGGTCCTTGTCGCGCCGGTCGTACTCGGTGAGCAGCACGTCGCGGTAGTAGGTGCCGACGAAGCCGATCCTGTCCCGGGTCGCGGTCCGCATCAGGGCGAAGCCCTCGTCCTCGTACGACGTCCTGTTGCGCGAGTTGGCGTCGAGGAAGACCCGGCCGAGCGTGTGCGTCATGTAGATCAGCTGCACGTTGGGCCAGGCCGCCAGATGGGACCTGAGCGTGGCGAACATCGTGCCGTGCGCGAGGACGGTCACCTGCTTGCGGCCCTCGGCGAGCCGGCGGATCTCCGCGGCCGCGTTGTGGCACATCGAGCGCCAGCGGTCGACGTCGTCGAGCGACCAGACGCTCTTGAGGGAGGAGTTGTCCGCCACGTCGAACCACCGGAAGTCGCCGCGGTACCTGCCGCAGGCGGTGGCGACGTCGGCCACGATGTCGCTCGCGTAGTCGTCGGACGCCGGGTCGAGGCGCGGGCTCAGCGCGTGCAGCGACCAGTTGTCGTGCCGCAGCTCCGGGGTCGACGCCACGATCTCGTCGATCGCCTCGAAGAACCAGTGGACGACACAGCCGATGCCGCACTTGAGCGAGGACAGGCCGTCGATGGAGACGACGACGAGCGCGGCGTCCGGCACCTCCCCCGCGCCGCCGTGCCCCGGGCCGCCTCCGGCCGGTGCCCCGATCGCTCCGCTCCTGTCGTGCCCCGGTACCGCCATAACCGCCTCCGTCTCCTGCGGGCGTTCCCGCCCGTCAGCTCATCCAGTTGCCGCCGTCGACGTTGAGGGTCTGGGCGACGACGTAGTCCGCGTGGTGCGAGGCCAGGAACACCCCGGCGCCCACGAGGTCGTCGGCCTGGCCGATGCGCCCGAACGGCACGGCCTCGCCGACCAGGCGCTTCTTCTCGCCGAGCGGCCTGTTCTCGTACTTGGCGAACAGCGCGTCGACGTTGTCCCAGGAGGTGTCGACGACGCCCGGCGAGATGCCGTTGACGTTGATGCCGTGCCGGATCAGGGCGAGGCCCGCGGACTGCGTGAGGCTGATGACCGCGGCCTTGCTCGCGCAGTACACCGCGACGAGCGGCTCGCCCCTGCGCCCGGCCTGGGACGCGATGTTGATGATCTTGCCGTGTACGCCGCGGTCGACCATGTCCTTGGCGACCGCCTGGAGGGTGAAGAGCAGGCCCTTCACATTGATGTCGAAGACCCGGTCGTACTCGGCCTCGGTGATCTCCAGGAGCGGCTGCATGTCGAAGACGCCCGCGTTGTTGACGAGGATGTCGATCCTGCCGAAGCGGGTGGCCACCCGTTCCACCATGGCCTGCGCGGCGGACGTGTCCGCGACGTCCCAGGCGAAGGCCGAGGCCCGCTCGCCCAGGTCCGCCGCGGTCTTCTCGGCCGCCACGGCGTCGACGTCGGCGATGGCGACGAGCGCGCCTTCCTCGACGTACCGCCGCGCGATCGCCCGGCCGATGCCTCGGGCCGCGCCGGTGACCACCGCCACCTTGTCGTTGAGGACCTTGCTTTCCACGACACACCTCCATGGGTTTCAGCGGGCAGAAGGAGAGGCCCCGTCCGGGTGTTGCGGGCCGAAGCAGTAGTCCATGTCGCGCGGCCCGAGGGGCGTGCCGTCCTCGGCGGGCAGGCCGGTCAGCTCGACCGTGTCCAGGGCCGCGCGGGCGATCGTGTCCGCGTCGCGGAAGAACTCGCCCCAGGGCCCTGGCCGGCCGATGCCGACCTGCATGAACCAGCGCGTGGACTCCGTCGGGATGCCGAGCACGTACATCCGGCGCTCCACCGAGCCGTCGGCCGCGATGGGGTGGTAGGGCGCGGTGGTGACGTCGACGCCGCCCGTGCGGAACGCCGGGTCGCCGGCGCACACGTGCGGGCGCCAGGCCCCCGCGTCCCGCTGCTTCTCGGCCAGCGGCCCCGGGTCCCTCTCGATGTCGGGCTGCGGGATGCGGGCGTCGATGACGTCCGAGCAGAAGACGCTGTAGCCCTCGACCAGCGGCGAATGGCCGACGAAGCCGTCGTCGTGCGCCGTGAACCGGGCCTGGGGCCCGAGGACTTCGAGCAGCCCGCTGCGCATCAGTGCGATCAGCTGGCAGGTCCGTACGGCGGAAGGACCGGTCGACAGGAAGGCGAGCATCGGGCCGACGCGCTCCACGAAGTCCTTGTGGGACGCGGCCGTGAGACCTCCGAAGTCCACGGCGGCCCGCACCGTCGGCCGTACGTCCCGGAGCACCTCCATGGCGGCCTTGAGGGCACCGTCGACCTCGCCGCGCATCGCCTCGTCCACGTCGCGTGCGAGGAGCCGTCCGAGCTCGCCGCGGAACGCGTCCTGGTCGGCGAAGGCACGTCCCCGGAACGGATGGGCGAGGTCCTCCAGGGACAGCACCTCGGCGCAGCCGAGGTCGGCCGCCGTCCGCCGGAGCCTGTGCATCACCTCGACACCGGCGGACGGAAGGCTCGCGAGCTGCCGCTCCAGGACCGCGAACGAGTCCGGGGCGAGGCGCCGCTGCCAGAAGGCGAGGTTCACCTCGGCCAGGAGCCAGGGCGACACGTCCGTGCGGAAGTCGAGCGGTCCCGCCGCCCGGAGGCGGGCGATCAGCTCGGGCGTGAAGAGGCGGGGCGCGTACCGGAAGTCGAACGGCCGCTGCGCGGCACCGCGCGTCGGGATGGGCAGCGCGCTGCGCGAACCGGCCACGATGAGGTCGGGCTCGTCCCCGCTCGGTACGTACACGCAGTCACGGCCCTGCCCGGCGAAGCGGCCGCCGCGGCCGACCGTCAGCATGGCGACGACGTCGTGGAAGGTGAGGCCGAGCCCGCGGATGCCGATCACGCTGCCGGGCAGCACCCCCAGGCGCCCGGTGCCGTCGAAGGAGCGCGCGGGCGCCCGGCGCTGCGGCCGTTCCGCGGCGGCCCGCCCCGCGCGGGCCGGGCGCTCCGGCTGCTCGCGCGGATGGCCGCTGCAGACGGCGACCTGGTCGCAGGCGATCCTCCGGTCCCCGACGCGCAGTTCGAACCGTCCGTCGCGCTCGTCGATGCCGCTGACCAGGCCGGGAACGCGGACCAGGCGCACGTCGGGCGGCAGGTTCGTCTCCACGACGTCGAGGACGAAGCGCAGATAGCGGCCGTAGAGGCTGCGGGGCGCGTACGCGTCGGGCCCGGGGAAGCGGGCGTCCACGCGCTGCCACCACTGGGCGAACGTCGGCCCGGCGCCGGGACGCCAGGCGCCGTCGTCCGCGGGGCCCGAGAACATGGTGACCTCGCCGCAGCGGTTGTTCATGGAGAGCCACCGCGGCTGGCCCGAACGCCAGACCCGGCCGGAGCCGACCTCGTCCGCGTCGATGGCGTAGAGGGTGAGGGGGCGCGCGGGCCGCTTGCCGAGCAGCCGCGCCCCCAGGCGTTCGAGGATGGAGATGCCGCGCGGGCCCGTGCCCACCACGGCGACCGCGTATCCGCCCCCGAGGCCGGCCGGTGCGGGGTCCGGGCTCCCGGCCCGCGCCTGCTGGGCCGCGAGCGGTGCGGGACCGGGAGTCCGGTCGTCCACCGGTACGCGCACGCTGACTCCAGGCACCGGAATCCCCCCTCAGGAAAGTGAGCAGTCATCGGCCCGGTGGCGCGTTCAGCATTCTGGGCGGGCTCGGGGGCGGGCAAGGAAGCCCGTTTCACCGTGGCAACTCGCCGAAGTCGTCACTCCCCGGCGAGGGCCCGGGGGGGGGCGGAGGCGATTGCTCCGGTCAGGACCGGTCGCTGCCGGAGCGGCCGAAGAGCTCGATCTCGGCGATGGCCACCTGCTTCTTGTCGGAGGCGGCGTGCGCCGACTCGACGGTGAAGCGGACCCGGGTGACCTCGCCGACGCGGAAGGCGCGGCGCTGGCCGCCCGCGCCCGGGTCCAGGGTGAGTTCGCGGGTCACGGTCGAGCCGTCCTTCCTGGTGATGGTCGCCTTGACGCGGTGCGGCAGCGCCGACTTGCCGAGCTGGTCGGCGCGGATCGACATGCCCGGCGTGATGATGACGTCGAGGAGGCGGGTCGGCCGGGCGAAGCTCACCTCGATCCACTCGCCCTGGCCCGACTGCGCGACCCCGGGGCCCCACCAGGTGTTGTTGAGCTTGTCGAAGGCCAGCTTCGGGCCGTGCCCCTCGTAGGACCGCGAGGCGCGGATCCCGTCCGGCTCGACCGGGGCGCGCTTGGCGAAGTGGTCACGCGTGGCCTGGACCCCGTCGGGGATGTTCACCGCGCCGAAGACGAGCAGCGGCAGCACGATGGCCGCGGTGACCCAGGTGCCGACGCGGTCGAACACGCGGCGGAGCCGGGGGCGGTCGCCCGCCCACGGGGTCTCGTTCCTGTCGGGGCCGAAGAGACGCCGCCACCAGGGGCGGTGGGCGGGCGGTCCTTCGCCGCGCCCGGCGCGTTCGGCCAGCGGCATCGCGCAGCGGGCGCAGAAGTGGCGCTCGGGGTGGTTCGGCGTGGCGCACCAGGGGCAGGACGCGCCGTGCCCGGTTCCCTGCTGCGGCCCGGGGACGCGTACGCGCGGCCGCTCGGTGTCGGGCCGCCCCGGCAGGACCGGGGCCACGGACGGCGGGGGCCCGGCGGGCCCGGCCTCCGGCTCGGAGACGGGGACGAGCAGGGAACGCGCCCGGTCGGACAGGGCGCCGGGGTCGGCCGCCGGGGTGTGGGGGGTGGTGTCCGTCAGGTCCGGGTCGCCGGACGGGTACGGGGGCCCGCCGGGGGCCGCGCCGGTCGCCGCGGCGAAGGGAGCGGGCCCGGCGGCGCCGACGCCCGCGCCGTGTCCCGGGGCCCCGTGCGACGGCGCGCCCCGGGGCGGGCCCGTCGCGGGCGCGGGCCCGGCGGCGTGGGCGGAGGCGTCCCAGCCGGAGCCGGAGCCAGAGCCGGAGCCGCTCCCGGAGGCCGGGGCCGGGGCCGGGCCGGACCCGGGGCCGGACGCCGTCGGCGCCGCGCTGCGCGCCCCCGCCCGGTCCCAGCTCAGGACCGCACCGCAGGCATCGCAGAACGACTGCCCGGGTTCCACGCGGGAGTCGCACTCGGCGCAGTTCTGCGTGGTCATCGTTCGAGGGTCCTTTCAGCGGCCGTCACGGTGACGGTGTAGGGCATGTGTGCGGGACGGGCGGCGGCCACGAGCCCGTCCAGGCGGTGGGTGTCCGCCGGAGTGGGCTCGGGCAGCCGGAGGGTGACGTGCAGATGGGGGCGCGGTCTGCCGGGCAGGGGGCCGCGGGGGCGCGCGCTCCACGCGGCGCCCCCGCTCTCCGTGATCTCCGGCTCGGTGCCGAACGCGAGCCGGACCGCCTCCGACAGGCCCCGCGGCGTGCCCCGCAGGCGGTGCAGGCTCGCGGCGGCGGCCACGGCGGCGCGCAGCCGTGCCTCGGGTTCGGTGCCGTCGGTCTCCGCCCCGACCCAGACGCTCAGCCACTGGGCGAAGTCGACCGGGGTGAGGGCGGGGTCGAAGTAGGAGTCCAGGCAGTCGAGGACGTTGAGGATCGGCGCGAGGACGTCGTCGAGGCCCCCGACGAAGCGCTGGGCGAGGTCGTCGTCGGCGAAGACGGCGGGGAGCATCGTGCCGATCGGCGCGGAGGAGCCGAGGCCGTCGACCGACCCTCTCATCGGCTGCCTCCCGGGTGCGGCGGGCGCCTCATGCGGCGTCTCCGATCACGCGGACGCGGTGGTCGAAGGAGAACACCAGGGCGGACCGCTCCAGGTCGATGCGGCCGGTCGGGTCGCCGCGCTTGCCGGTCAGCGGGTCGGCGGGGTGCAGGACGACCTCGTCGACCAGCTCGACGCCGGGCACCCGTTGCAGCACGGCGAAGACCTCGCCCGCCTGGACCGGACGGCCGAAGGGCCAGCCGCGGCCGTCCGCGCCACCGGTCAGCGGGTCGAGATGGCGGTACAGGGCGTCGTGGGCCGCGCGCCGCACCTGGTCGGTCTCCACCCCGCGGAAGGCGTGGACCGTGGCCACCACGGTGACGCCCTGGTAGTACGGCGGGCCCACGGCCAGCCTGGTGCCGATGAGGCGGCGCTCGTCGAGGTGGCGGGTGATGCGCTCCAACAGGGCGTCGCCCGGCACGAGTTGCTCGAAGCGGAGCCGCCCGCCGGGGTCGGGCACGGCCTGCGGCACGACGAGGACGCGCACCGCGTGCGCCCCGTAGTCGTCGACCCTGCCCTCCAGGCACGTGATGCGGGCGGTCTCCGGGGCGGCACGGCGGGCGAGCTCCTCGTAGTCGCGCAGCGTCACGGCGCGCTCCTGGGCGCGGAGCGTGATCGGCGCCCGGACCTTGGCCTCCTCGACCGTCTCGCCGTCGACGCCGCCGTGCGCGGCCTCCGCGTTCACGACCTCGGTGACGTACGGGATGGAGGTGCGCAGGACGCGTATCGCGCCGCGCGCCACGTTACCGGTCCGGCCGCCGCCGGTGCGGTAGCGGCGGGCGCGGACGACCGCCCCCTTGGGGGCGACGAGGCCGTACTGGCGCAGGGAGCCGTCGGGTTCGCGGACCGCGGGGCCGAAGGCGATGTCGCCGGTGGCCGCGTCGAGGGTGATGTGCCGGTCGTCCGGGCGGGACTCGGCGAAGTGCGGAACCACCGTCCAGTCCTGCCAGCCGTCGTGCTCGGCGGTCTGGAGCAGCACCGGCGGGTCGTCACCGACGACCGGCGCGTGGGCGAGCCGCAGGCGCTGCCCGGGGAGCCCCGTGGTCTCGCCGAGGGCCTCGTCGTACACCGTCTCGGCGTGGACCACCCGGGTGGTGCCGCCGACCGTGCAGCCCTCCGCGGCACGCACCGTCGGCGAGGCGGCGTAGAAGGGCTGGTTCGCCAGGGGCTCGGTGACGCGGCAGCGCAGCCAGCCGCCCTCGTGGCCCGCGTTGCGGGACAGGACGTGGCCGCCGGGCACGTGCAGGATCACGTCCCCGGGCCGGTTGAGGCCGCCGGTGGTGTCGCGGTGGACCTCGCACGGCTGCCAGCCGTCCGCGGTCCAGGCCTCCCACACGAGCGGCGGCTGGCGGGGGTCGACGCCGACGCCGTCGACGCGGCTGTCGAGTTCCAGCGCGACGGCGCAGTGCGGGACGGCCGCCGTCAGGCCGAACAGCAGGCAGTCGCCCGGCTGCGGCGCCTCGGCGAAGCACAGCACGTCGTTGCCCTCGGCGAGGTCGGCACTCCGGTCGGAGACGGCCTCGCCGCGGCGCTGCACCACCAGGCGCGCCAGCGCGCAGGGCACGATCCGCAGCTCCCGCTCGGTGGCGAAGACGACCGCGTCCTCGGCTTCCGTGCGCAGCGTGGTCACCTCGGTTCCGACCGGCACCGCCACCGCCTCCTCCCGGGGCGCCGAGAGCCAGAACGTGACGTCCGTACGCGCGGCGGTCGGCGGGAACAGCGTGATGCCGACCAGGTCGAGGAAGGCCAGGTGGTTCTTCTCCGGTACGCGGTTGAGCCGGTAGACGATCTGGTCGGCCATGTGCGCGACCGTCTCGACGAGGGTCACGCCGGGATCGGAGACGTTGTGGTCGGTCCACTCCGGGGCGCGCTGCTGGATGTAGCGCTTGGCGTCGTCGACGAACTGCTGGAAGCGGCGGTCGTCGAGGTTGGGGGAGTGCAGGGGCATCAGCGGTCGCTTTCGGGGGAGCCGGGGCCGGCGGGCGCCTCCGGGGCCCCGGGCTCCTCGTGGGAGGGAATGACGTAGAAGGGGAAGACGAGGCTGCGCGGGTTGTTCGTGCCGCGGATCGCGTAGCGGACGTCGATGTAGAGCACGCTCTGGTCGGTGCCCGTGCTGACCTCCACGCTCCGGACCTCGATGCGCGGCTCCCAGCGGTCCAGGCTCAGGTGCACCTCGTGCTGGATGCGGCCCGCGGTCTGCTCGTTGACCGGGGCGAACACCAGGTCGTGGATGGCGCAGCCGAACTCCGGGCGCATCGGCCGCTCGCCGGGCGCGGTGGCGAGGACGAGCCGGATGGCCTCCTCGATCTCGCGCTCCCCGCTGACCAGGGCGATGCCGCCGGTGGGCCCGATGCGCAGCGGGAACGCCCAGCCGGAGCCGACGAACTGTTCGGCCATCAGGGATCACCTGTCCTCATCAGAAGTCCTCATCAGAAGGGGAGCGGTTTGCGGTTGATCAGGACCGCGCCGGTCAGATTGATGTTGGACGAGGTCAGCGTCATGCCGGCGGCGGAGGTGAGCGACAGGATCCCGGCGGTACTGATGGTCGCGAGGCCGCCGGCCCGCACGTTGAGGAACGAGGCGTTGACGCTGAAACCGCCGCCGCCCGCGTTCACGTTGACCGCGCTCGCGGCCCGCATGTTGAGCATTCCGCCGCTCTTGATGGACACGTTGCCCTTGGCGCTCAGGCTGAGGTCCGCGCCCGCCTGGACGGACACGGAGCGGCCGCCCTTGATGGTGACCGAGCCCTTGCTGTCCACGGTGATCTCGGTCTTGGCGCGGTCCAGGTGGACGGTCAGCTTGTCGTCGCCCGTGGCGAGCCTGACGCCCCGGTGGGCGCCCACGCGCTGGCTGAGCAGGTCGACGCGGTTGCCGGTGCGGTCGGAGATGGTGTGGCGGCTGGCCTGGTTGCGCGCCCCGGAGTACAGCGGGGCCTTGTTCCGGGTCGGCTTGTCCTTGCCGTTGTAGAGGCCGCCGATCACGAAGGGGTGGTCGAGCGCGCCCCGGTCGAAGCCGACGAGGACCTCGTCGCCCACGTCCAGCGGGAAGATGCCGCCGCCGCGCTTCCCGCCGAGGTGCACACAGCGCGTCCAGTCACTGACGTACGTGTCGTCCAGCCAGGGGAACTTCAGCTTCACACGGGCCTGTTCGTCCTTCGTGTCGACGTCCGTGACCACGGCGTTGGCCACGCCGGGCAGCCGCGGCTCGCTCGCCGTGCCGCCCGAGGTGAGCCCGTACAGGGAGCGCCACTGGCGGCCGCTGACCGTCACCCAGGACTCGTAGCGCTGCCCGTTGCCGAACACGTGCCGTACGGACGTCGTCGTGTACTTGCCCTGGAAGGGCCAGCCGACGTCGCCGAGCGCCACGGGCAGCCCGGGGCGCAGCTTGGGGTTGCCGTGGACGAGCACCTCCAGTTCGGAGAAGGAGGAGGACACGTCGTCGTAGAGGGCGTCGGCGGCGTGCTTGACCTCGGGCCGCTTGTCGTAGGGCATCGAGGTCTGCACGAGCTTGGTCTTCTTGAAGGCGCCCGCGGCGCGCCGGGGCGAGGTGCCGAGGGAGAAGACCGGATTCTTCGCGCTGCTCGACGTCTCCACGATCTCGCGCGCGGTGGCGACGTCGTAACCGCGCACCTCCACCTCGGCCACCTGGTCGGCGGCGGTCACGGAGGTGCGAAGGCGCAGGATGTCGATCCCGGACTTCAGGACGAGGGGGTTCTTCTCGCTCTTCGGCGAGGGCGCGCCCGACGAGGGCTTCGGCGAGACGAAGTTGAACCGGCCCTCGGCGTCGAGGGACATCACCATGTTGTTCTCGTCCGCGAGGCGGGCGATGAAGTCCCAGTCGGTGACGTTGGCCTGGCTGATGAACTCGTAGCTCGCGCCGGAGGACTCGATCGTCCCCACGGGCACGCCCGCGAGCCCGGCCAGCTTCCGCACGATCGAGGACGCGGTCTCGTTCGTGTACGCGACCACGCGGCGCCGGCGCAGGAAGCGGTGGCCGAGGTCGTAGCCGCGGATGACGGTGAAGGAGCCGGTGCCGTCGTAGTCGGCCTCCAGGGCGGTGACCTCGCCGGTGAAGAGCGGGTCGCCCGCGCCCTGCCCGTCGGCCACCGGGGTGAGCACCACGTCGGTGCCGAACGTCACGCCCAGCTCCTTCAGGAGCAGCCGGTGCGGGTCGCGGAAGGTGAGGCGGAACGCGGCGGGCATCCCGGCGCCCTGGTCGACCCAGCCGTCGACGAGCGTCCGGGCCTGCTCGTCGGTGAGTTCGGTGCCGCCGAGCCTCACCTTGATGATGCTGGAGAACGCGGTGCTGCCCATCAGCGGCCCACCTCCTGCGGCGCGGGGAGCAGGAGTTCGGTGCCCGAGGCGAGGACGGACGGGTCGTCGATCCCGTTGGCCTCGGCGATGGCCCGCCACACCGTGGCGTCGCCGTACTCGCGCCAGGCGAGCGACTGCAGCGAGTCACCGGCGACGACCCGGTGCACGCGCTGCGCGGTGAGCGCGCCCGAGGTCGGGTTCTGCCCCATGGGGTCGCCCGGGATCTCGTGCAGGCGCAGCTGGCAGGCGGCGCGCAGGGGCATGCCCGAGGTGCCGAACAGGGTGTACGAGGCGTCGACGGAGCTGACGTAGGCGGTGAAGCGGGCGGTCTTGAACGACCCCCACTGGAAGATCACCCACGGCGGCGACGGCTGGTCGGCGTCCTTGCTCTTGGCGGTCACCCCACAGCAGTCGAGGAGCGCCTGCACCTTCTTGAGGACCTCGTTGCTCGTCGGCTGGTCGGAGGAGTCCAGGAAGATCTCCACGCTCATCTCGCGCGGCTCCGAACCCATGAACTCCGGCATCGCGCCGTCCCGGTTGGCCGCCGTCGGCGTCACCGTCCAGTTCGCGCGGCGGCCGATGGTCAGCTGCGCCGGGTTGAAGTCGAAGGCGAACGTCCTGATGAGCCCTCCCGGGATGGTGCTGGTGCCGATGGGGGGCTCGTGGATGGCGAGGCTGGCGCGTACGAGGCTCTTGCCTGCGCCCTTGTTCTTGGGCATGGGGTGGGTCTCCCGCTCTTCTCTCCGGTCGCCGCGATGTCTTCAGTCCGTGAATCCGTGGTGGGTGATCTCCAGGACCTCCGTGGCGACGGCCGGACTTCCGGGGTCGAGCCGCGGGCCCTGCCAGCTGACCGGCAGTACGTCGATCAGGCCCCAGCGCGCGACCTCGGAGCCGTCCGCGCGCAGGGCCGCGATCTCGGCGGTGGGCCGCTTGATCCCGGTCTGCACGGAGGAGATCCACTTGGCGACCTTCGCGGTGTCCGGGGTGAGCGGACGGGTCAGCCGGATGGTGGAGAACGTGACGCGGGACGGCAGTTGCCACACGAAGCCGTTGTTGCCGCCCTCCTGGCGGCGCTCGATCTCCACCTGAGACGAAAGGCCTTCGCATCCGTTGAAGTAGCCGAGGCTCTCGCCGTCGATGGAGAGGCGGAACCAAATCGTTGAGCCCGGGTCCTGACGGGGCATCGTGCGGGGGCCTTTCTGTCGCTTCTGCTGGTCGTACGAGGAGAGCCGCGGCTCAGCGGTGGTCGTCACGGAGCCTGCCGATCCGCTCGCGGTCCATGCGGAGTTCGGTACGGATCAGCCGCGTGATGCGGCCGACCATCCGGTGCACCAGCTCGTCCACCTGGAAGTCCGAGAGGCCCTTGGGGTCGAAGGAGCCCTCGGGGACCCGGGTGTAGGCGGGCGGCGCCTCGTCGTCGGACGCGACCGGCGTCGAGCCCACGGTGTACGGGGGTGGCGCCGCGTCCACGGCGGCCGGGCTGTAGGCCGGTGGAGGGTCCTCGGGGCGCTCCGTGCCCCGTGGCTCGACACGCCCCAGGGTGTCGGCGACGGTCGCGGCCGCCGACGCGGCGAGGGCCCCGACCGCCGAGTGGTGACTCCGCCTGAACGGGCTGCGCTGAACGGTGAGTTCCCCGTCCGCGGCGGCTGATGGCTCCACCGGGGTGATCGGGGCGCCGAGCGGGGTACGCCGCCGCTGCACGGGCGCCGCAGCGCGCTGGACCGGGGCCTGCACGGAGGCCACCGGGGCACCGAGGCCCTGACGGAGGGGCCTCGGCTCGCCGGTTGTGGTGCTTACGCCGGTGGGGCCGGGGGCTGCCGCTGCGGCCGAAGGCGCGTCGGCGGGCGGGTTCGTGGAGGCGGTCGCCGGGGTGTGGGGTCCGGGGCCGGTGCTACCGAGGCGGGCCGGGAGCGCGCGCCGCTGGACCGGGGCGTCGCTCGCCCCTGAACTCGCCTGGAAGGGCACCGAGTTGTGCGAAGTCGTCTGGCGCGAGGGGGTGCTGCTGGGACTGGGACCGGCCGATGTGGGCACGCCGCCGTGCGGTGAGGCCTTCGGCGAGGGCGAGGCGGAGGCCGTCGACGGGTCCGGCTTCGAAGTTCCGCTCGGGCTCGGGTGGGCGGGGCGTGGAGGGCGCGGCTCTGCTGAGGGCTGGGCCTGCGGCCGCGCTCGCTGCGCCGGCGGTATGGGCGGGCCATCGGCCGCGCGGCTCGGTGTGCCACGTCGGTCTGCCGTACTGCCAGGCACTGCGGGACGTACGCCGGATGTGCCCGTGCTTCCCGGGGTGACGGCTCGCTGGACCGGGTGTGTCCCGGAGGAAGCCGGGCCGGTGGCCGTGGTCTTGACGGGCCGGGTCGGCTGGGCGATGGCTCGCTGTACCGGGTGTGGGCTGTCGGTGGGAGCGGTGTGGTCGCTCGTGCCGTGCGGCTCGTGGCCGGAGCGCGGCGTCGCTACGTGTGTGTCGGAGGAAGCCGGTCCGGCAGCTGTGGTGTTGTCGTGCCGGACCGGTTGGGTGACGGCGCGTCGCACTGGCTGGGGGCCGTTGGTGGGGGTGGTGCGAGGGGCCGGGGGAGTGGGGTTGCCCGTGCTGTGCATCGGGTCTGGCGAAGTTGGGCTGGGGGTCGTGGTGTTGGCGGGCTGGGGTGGTTGGGTTATGGCTCGCTGCACGGGCTGCGGGCTGCCGGCGGAGTCGGTCTCATTCTGGTCGTCCGTGCCGCGCGCGGCGTCACCGGAGGGCTGTGTCGTTCCAGACGCACCGGACGCAGTCGGCCCGCTGGCCATGGCTCTGCCGGGCCGGACCGGCTGTGCCGTTGCGCGCTGCACGGGGGCGTCACCGACCGGCGTACGAACACCGCCGGTGCTCACCGGGGCCTCCGCTGCGGCCACCGTAGGAAGGTCGGAGACGGAGGGCACGTGATCTCCGCCTCGGCCGCCTTCAGCCGCGGCGGATCCCTCGCTCGAACCACCGCTCGTCGCGCGCGGCGTCGTCGATTCCCGGCGTGCCACGGGCAGGACACGACGCTGCACGGCCGTCGACACGGCCGGTGACTTGGTGAGGGCCCGGGGCGAGGCCGCGACAGGGGGCGCCGCGCGAACTCCGCGTGCCGGGGCGGAAGACGGCGCCGAAGGCGAGGGCGGCGCCGGGCTCACGGCACTCGGCCGATCGTTCCTGGGCGCAGCGGGCGCAGCGGGCGCAGCGGGCGCAGCGCGGGTCGGCACCCGGCCCGCCCCCGCAGGCCGCCCCTCGGGCACGAGTCGCGCGCTCCGCTTCGTCTGCACGACAGGAGGTTGCGCAGCGGTCCCCGAAGGGCGCCCGGGCCCAGGCGACACCGAGGAACCCGTGGGCCCCGGCCGGATGCCGGGGCCCACGGGCACGGCACGCCCTGCGGTACGGCTCGGCTCCGGTGATCCACCGGCCCCCATGAACCGACGGGATCCACCAGCGACGCCCGCACCACCGGGTGTACCGGGCCCCAACGCCCGCGCGACGGTCACCGCCGGGGACGCGGACGACACCCCGAATGAGGAGGGCAACGAAGACGACGAGGACGGTGAGGACGCGGAGGAAGACGGTGAGGACGACGAAGGGGAAGCCGAGAGCGGAGACGACGAAGGCGAAGACGAAGACGACGAAGACGAAGACGACGAAGGCGAAGACAGCGAAGGTGACGAAGAGAAAGGAGGCGACGAGGGCGACGAGGGTGGCGAGGACATCGATGGGGAAGACGACGAGGGCGAGGGCGAAGACGGCGACGAGGCCGACGGAGTCGAAGGCGGCGACGAAGGCGGCAAGGACATCGAAGAGGAAGACGAGGACGGCGAGGACGGCTCCGCAGACGATGACGGCGAGGACGGCTCCGCGGACGGCGAAGGCGAGGACGGCTCCGCCGACGGCGAAGGCGACGGCGGTGCCGCAGGCGGAGTGAGAGAGCCCGGCTCCACCCCGGGCACAGCCCGCAGTGGAGCCACAGGCACCCGCCGCCCCGCGGGCTCCCGCGCGGCAATCGTCCAGGACGCCGTACTCACGGCCCCTTCGAGCCCCGTGACCGGCCGCGCCGAGTCGGCCAGCGGCGTCGCGGAGAGCAGGCTTCCGGCGGTGCCGTCCAGGACCCCGGTGCGGGCGGAGGCCACCGTGAAGGAGGGGTCCTGCCAGGTCGGCAGCCGCCTGCCGAACGAGGCGTCCGCGACCCCGGTCTCCCCGCCCGCCACGGCACGTTGGATCGGCGGCAGCGCCGACCAGCCAGCACCCGCGGCCGGGGCGGAGCCCGAGGGCGGGACCGGAGCCCCACCCGCCTCGGCCGGGCCGTGGCCGAGCGGCGCCTGACCACCGTCCGGGGCGTCTCCGCTTCCGCCCTGGTTCCCCCCGCGCCCCCGCGCACCGCGCAGCCGGTCCAAGAACCCCACCGCTCAGCCCTCCGCCCCGGCGCGGGCCACGAAGGACGCGATCTGGTGCGCGTAGCGGCGCCGGTCGTGGTGTTCGAGGTCCAGGATCGTCTCCAGGTTCCAGTGGAAGTGATAGGCGACGTACGCGATCTCCTCGTGCAGTCGGTCGGTCGCGTACGTCACGATTCCCCCAGGCGGCTCCCGCCGAGTTCCACCTCGAACGGCTCGGAGCAGTGCGGGCACTCCACTGCGGCGCGGGTGTGGCCCTCGGCGTTGATCTGACGGTAGAAGTCCTGGAGGAACGCGAGGTCGGAGGCGAACATGTTCTCCACCGTCCCGTCGTGCACCGTGGCGAGCGTGCCCAGGCGCGTGATGACGCGCCCGAGGAGCACCACCGACAGGTACGCCGGGTTCTCCTGGACGCGGACGTCGCGCAGCGGGACCAGCTCGTCCCGGGCCGTCGACAGGCGCATCACCCCGTCCCGGTGCACGGTCCCCGCCTCGTCGACGTAGCCGCGCGGCAGCTGGAAGGGGAACTCCGTGCGCAGCTCCCGGAGCGCCGTGTCGGCGGGAGCGGTGGCGGGAGACGAAGACGGGGACTCCGCTCCCGCCACCGCGCTCGGGGGAGCGGGCGGAGCCGCGGCGGCCGGGCCCCGCCCCGGTGCTCCGACGGCCGTGCGTCGCATTACTCGATGACCAGTTCTTCGAAGACGATGGTCACGGTCTCGGTGAGCGCGGAGGCCTCGCCCGCCTTGAGGGTGCTCGCGTCGATCTTGCTGCACCAGGCGTTGCGCAGGTTGTACCGCTTCACCGGGTTGTCCTCGAAGTCCATCATGATGATCGAGGCGTTCTTGCGGGCCGTGCTCATCCGGCCGCTGATCGAGTCGTTGATCCACTGGGTGAACGAGGCCGACTGGGTCATGCCGCGCACCACGGTGCACTGCCCGTTCTTCTGCACGCCCGGCAGCAGATTGATGTCGATCTGGCCCTGCGCGGTGTTCTGCTGGCTGACGATGACGTCCTGCTCGATGGAGAGGCCGCTGACCTCCGAGAGGTACTCGACCATCACACCGTCGATCTGCAGACCGAAGTTGTGTGAGGTGAGGGAGTCACCCTGCATGAGACTCATGGGTTCGCTGTCCTTCTAGGCTTGATGGTGGTCGAGCGGGCGCGCCGGGGCGGTCGGGGGCGGCCGGGGCGGCTACTCCTCCAACTCCCCGCTGCCGCTGGAGAACTGGGAGAGGCGGAAGATCACGAACTCCGCGGGCTTGACCGGGGCGACGCCGATCTCGCACACGACCCGGCCCAGGTCGACCGACTCCGGCGGGTTGGTCTCCTCGTCGCACTTCACGTAGTAGGCCTCGTCCGGACGGCGGCCGAAGAGGGCGCCGCTGCGCCACTCGTTGACGAGGAACGCCGAGATGTTGCGCCGGATGCGGGCCCACAGGGCGTGGTCGTTCGGCTCGAACACCACCCACTGGGTGCCGATGAGGATCGACTCCTCCAGGTAGTTGAAGTACCGGCGGATGTTCAGATAGCGCCACTCGGGGTCGGAGGACATGGTGCGGGCGCCCCAGACGCGCACGCCCCGGCCCGGGAAGGCGCGGATGCAGTTGACACCGATGGGGTTGAGGAGGTCCTGCTCGCCCCGGGTGATCTGGAGTTCCAGGTCGACGGCTCCGCGCACGACCTCGTTGGCGGGCGCCTTGTGCACACCCCGCTCGGAGTCGTTGCGGGCCCAGATGCCCGCGACGTGGCCGCTCGGCGGCATCAGCCGGGCCCGGCCCGTGGCCGGGTCGAAGGTCTTCACCCAGGGGTAGTACAGGGCCGCGTACTTGGAGTCGTAACCCGCCGTCTCCTGGCGCCACACCCGGATCTGACGGGCATTCAGGCTCGGTGGCGGGTCGATGACGGCGACGCGGTCGCCCATCAGCTCGCAGTGGGCGATGAGCCCGAGCTGCACGGCCTTGACGGCCTCCAGGTCGATGGTGCCCTGCTGGTAGGCGGCCATGAGGTCGGGGACCGCGACCATGGAGATCTCGTCGATGGCCTCCAGGCCGCCGAAGCCGGTGCGGTCCGCGGAGTCGCCGAGGTACTGCGCCGGGCCGGGGTGCGCCGTCGCGTCCTGCTCGACGGGGGCGGGCGCGGCGGCGGGGGCCGGGGGCAGGGCCAGCGTGACGGTCTGGTTCTCGGGGCGGGCGAGCTGCGCCGCGGGTGCCGCCTCCGTCACGGTGATGAGCTTGGAGCGCTCCTTCACCTGGGTGACGACGTAGGACCGGTTGCCCTTCTTGGCGCTGACGTCGAGCGTCTCGACCGGCTTGTCGCCGTCCTTGACGACGAGCCTGAAGCGCTCGGCGGGGCCCTCGCCCTCGGCGTCGGCGACCTCCACCGTCAGCGGACCGTGCGCGCCCCGGGCCGTGGCCGTCACGGAGAACGTGCCCAGCTGCCGGGGCTCGGCGGCGGGCAGGGCCGCCGGAGCCGCCGCCCCGGCCACCTCGGCGGGGGCCCCGCCGTCACCGGCGCCGCCCTCTGCACAGCCACCGACCCGCACCACGTACGCGGCGGATCCGCCGTTGTTGAAGAAGCCGTACACGGCGTGGGCCAGGTAGTACCCGTCGGTGAAGTCACCGAAGGAGGTGACGTACTGGGTCCAGTTCGTCACCAGGGTCGGCTCGTTCAGCGGTCCGGTCGGCGCGAGCCCGACGAAGGCCGCCACGGAGGTGCCCACTCCCTCGATCGGGCGCGAACCGCTGGCCACCTCCTCGACGTAGACGCCGGGCGACAGGTAGGACGGCATGCTCTGCTCTCCTCGGGTACGAGACGGGACCTCTTCACCCTGACGGGTGCATGCCGTCGCCGAAACGTCCTCGAGTGCCGGACGCCGGGCAACTCCCCTGCCCTCAGGGGCACGTCGCGCGTTCCCCGTCCGCCGTGCCGTTCGGGGCGGCGGGGGAGCGGGACGCGGCCAGGGGCACCCACCACCGCCCCTGGGGGCAACGGGGTCTGCCCGGCCGCCTCCTGACGGGGGCAGCGGCCCCTCCTAGCGTCGGGGCGTGAGCCTTTGGACCTCTTTGGAACCTGCTTCTGCGACCGTTGACCCCGGAGACAGCACCACGGTGCGGCTGCGGGTGCGCAACACCGGTGACATCGTCGACGAGTACCACTTCGAACCGGTGGGTGACCTCGCCCCCTGGACCACGGTCGAGCCGAGAACGCTGCGGCTCTACCCGGGGACGACCGGCACCGTGGAGCTGACGTTCGCACCGCCGCGTACGCCGGACGCGACCGCCGGCCCGAATCCGTACGCGGTACGGGTCACGCCGACGGAACATCCGGACGCCGTCGTCGTCCCCGAGGGCAACCTCACCATCACCCCCTTCTCCGAGGTGCGCGCCGAGCTGGTGCCGCCGACGGTGAAGGGGCGGTTCCGGGGACGGCCCAAGCTCGCCGTGGACAACCTCGGCAACACCAAGGTGACCGCGTCCCTCGGCGGCAGCGACACCGGGGACCGGATCTCCTACGACCTCCAGCCGGGCAACGTCCAGATCGAGCCGGGTCGGGCCGCCTTCGTGAACGTCACGCTGCGGCCCCGGCAGATCACCTGGTTCGGATCCAAGCAGGAGCAGCCGTACGTGCTCTCGGTGCGGCGCTCCGGGGCCGAACCGAAGGACGTGGACGGCACTTTCGTGCAGCGCGGGATCCTGCCGGGCTGGCTGGCCACCACCTTCGGGCTGCTCGTCGCGGTGGCCATCGCCTTCGTGATGATCTGGATCTCGTACCAGCCGCAGGTGAAGAGCGTGGCGCGGGAGAAGCCCGTGGAGGCCGGGAAGATCAAGCCGGTCAGCCCCTCCGCCCCCATCAGCAGCGCGCCGCCGCCGTCCGACAAGAAGGACGACGAACCCGCGGACAAGCCCGAGGAGAGCCCGAAGGAGAAGCCGGAGGACGGCGGTGGAGGCGGCGGGGGAGACGACTCCGAGGAGGACGAGCCCGAGGAGCGGACCGCGGCCGACGCGGTGCGTGAACTCGCCGCGAACGGCGAGGGCCGGCACATCTGCTACCGCGCCTACGTGCAGGACGACGGCTGGCAGGACCCGGTGTGCGACGGGGCCGAGGCCGGAACCGTGGGCGAGGACAAGCCGATCCGGTCCCTCAACATCGCGGTGTCCGGCACGGGCGGCGTCAACGCCACCGCCGCCTACGTGACCGAGCACTGGCGCGCGGGGGACGACTGGAAGAACGCGGGGGACACGGAGGACCTGTACATCGGGGACAAGGACTCGAACCACCCCATGGAGGGGTTCAGCATCAGCGTCCCCGACGGCTCCGTGTGCTTCGAGGCGTACGCGAAGGACACGGAGTGGATCCAGGAGGTGTGCACCCCGGAGGGCAAGGACTTCTACGCGGGCGCGCCGATGGAGGAGGACCGCCAGCTGGAGGGCATCCGCCTCAGGGCCTGATCCGGCCCGCTGCGCACGGGTGAGGGGGCGGACGGCAGCCGTCCGCCCCCTCACCAGCTCGCTTCCCCCGGCACCAGGCGCCCCGCCTTGCGGTACTCGCGGCGGGCGCCCTCCCACAGGTCGGCCGCCGCGACCGGCCCGTCCCGGCCCGCGGCGAGATAGGCGGCGGTGACCACCGCGCTGCGGATCGAACCGCCCGCCAGCTCGAACTCCTCGGCCAGGGAGCCGACGTCGATGCCCTCGGCGCGGGGCACGTGCGACAGCCCGTGCCGCCACAGCGCGAGCCGCTGACCGGCGTCCGGGAAGGGGAAGTCGACCACCAGGTCGAGACGGCGGGTGAACGCGTCGTCGATGTTGGCCCGCAGATTGGTGGTCAGCAGGGCGATGCCGTCGAAGGACTCCAGGCGCTGCAACAGGTAGGCGCTCTCCATGTTGGCGTACCGGTCGTGGGCGTCCTTGACCTCCGAGCGCTTGCCGAAGACGGCGTCGGCCTCGTCGAAGAGGAGCACGGCGTCCGTGCGGTCGGCCTCCGTGAAGATCCGTTCGAGGTTCTTCTCGGTCTCGCCGACGTACTTGTCCACGATCGAGGACAGCTGGACCACGTACAGGTCGACACCGAGGTCGGCGGCGATCACCTCCGCGGACAGGGTCTTGCCGGTGCCGGACTCGCCCGCGAACAGCCCGAGCACGCCGTGCCCCCGGCCGCCGCCCGCGCTGAGCCGCCAGTCGCCGAGCACCCGGTCGCGGTGGCGGGCGCGCAGGGAGAGCTCCCGCAGCTGGGCGAGGGGCGCGTCGGGCAGGACCAGGTCGCCCCAGTCCACCGCGGGACGGATCCGCCGGGCGTGCTGTTCGAGCCCCGACGCCGACTGCTGCCGCGCGGCGAGCCGCACGTGGCAGGCGGCGAGCGGGGCCCCGTCGAACGCGGCCAGGGCCAGGGCCGCGCGCGCGGCCCTGGCGATGCGCTCACCCCCCAGGTGGTACGGGGCGACGGTGGCGGCCAGGTCGAACCCGTCGGCGTCCGGGCCGAGCGCGGCCCGCCAGGCGACCGTCCCTCCCGCCGCGTGCCGGGGGGCCTGGAGCACCAGCGGGTCGTGCGCGGACCACTGCGGGTCGTAGGGGCGGGGGTCGGTGAGCAGCACGGTCACGTCCGCGGCCGCGGTCAGCTCGGCCACCATCGGGCCGGGGTGCTCCGGCAGGCCGCACACCACGACCGCGCGGCCGCTGAGGCGGGCCTCCCGCAGCAGCTCGGGCACGCGGTCCGCGCAGCCGGAGAAGGACAGCGCGCCGAGCCCCGCCGCGTGCAGGGCGGAGGCGAGAGCGGCCTGTGCGTCGCCCGCGCGGTGCTCCCGCAGATAGGCGCGCACGGGCCCGTCGCTCAGCCGGGCGGCGAGCCGCCGCACGAACGGCTCGTCGTCATGCCCGGCGGACCGCGGATCCGGCAGGCCCCGCAGGAGGCCGAGGAGCGCGGCGTCCGGTGTGTCGTCGCCCAGCAGATGGGCGGTGATCCGGTCCGGAACACGCAACGAGCGGGTGAGCAGCGGGCGGTCGGCGTCCTCGACGGTCACGAGCCCCAGGGCACGCAGCGGCCCCGACGGATGGAAACGGGCGCGCGCGCCCGGCAGCTGCGCGGGCGTGCCGCACAGGTCGAGGGCGAGCCCCACGGTGGCGCGGCGGCGGCTCACGTCGTCGTTGAGGTAGCCGTAGAGCGGCTCGAAGGCGCGGTCGAGGTCGGGCGCGAGGGCGATGAGCAGCACGGCGGTGTCGAGGTCGGTGAGGCCGAGGCGGGCGGCCGTGCGGGCGAGGCGGTCGTCGGGGCCGCCGTCCGGGCCGTCAAGGCGTACGTCCCCGTCGGGTGGCGCGGCCTGCGGGGCGCGCAGCAGTCGGCTCACGGCCTCCTGGGACACGTACAGGCCGCGCAGTGGGTCGTGCGCGGTGGGGTCGTCGGCGGAGCGGTGCGCGACCAGGGCCGTGACCGACTGCCGCAGCGCGGCGAGGCGGCCGAGCAGGAGGCGCGCCGGATCCGGGGCGCCGGGGCGCTCGGCCGCGGGCGACGGGGTGCCCAGGGACGAGGTGCTCATGGCTGCTCCGTGCGGCTCCCCGCCGCCTGCTCGTGCGCGGCGCGGGCGGCCGCCACCTGGTGGGGCCGATGGGCGCGCTCCGTGGAGGCGGCCGGGGTGCCGTCCATCCCGCTCACCCGGACCGTCGCGCCCTCCGTGACCGGGGGACCCGCGTCGTAGTCGGGGTAGGCCGGGAACGGGACCGTCACCGCGAGGTCCACGGAAGGCTTGAGTTCGCCGCCGAGCGCGGACCAGACGTCGGCGAGGGAGCGGGCCTCCGTAGGGAAGTCGCCCACCGCCATCGGCACCGCGAGGCCGAGGCGCCCGAGCGCGCCCGGCAGTTCGTCGGCGGGGACCAGCTCGTGGGGCAGCAGCGTCGCCAGGACCGCGGACAGCAGCCGGTGCTCGTCCTGCGGCGTCTTCGTCCAGGCCGTCACCAGGTAGGAGAGCCGGAACCAGCGCGGGGGCCTGCGGTGGCGCACGACGACGGCCCGGTCGTCCCGCAGCGCCGTACGGCCGCGCTGGCGCCGCGAGACGTCCTCCCGGATGTCGTACAAGTAGGCGTTGACCACGGGAGCGTTGCGCCGGGCCGCCCAGTCGCGGGTGGGCACGTCGAAGGAGACGTCGATGCCGGAACCGGCGAGCGTCCCCCCGCCGATGAGGCCCTTGAGGACCTCGTCCACCTCATGAATCACTCTGCATCACTCTCGCGCTCCCGCCCGGCGTCCGCGCCCTGCCGACTGTTCGGGCCCGGCCCTCGATGGTGCTCCCCGCGCTCACCGGATCGCAGGCACGGCGGGGACGGCGGCGGGGCAGTGCGGCTGCCCCCAGGGGCGGCCCGGATGGCCCGGCCGGTCAGATGTAGCCCTCGCGGAGCGCGTAGGCCACCGCGTGCGCCCGGTTGCGCAGGTGCAGCCGGGTGGTGAGGCCGTGCATGACGTTCTTGACGGTGCGTTCGGAGTACGACAGCTTGAGGGCGATCTCCGAGGTGTCGAGGCCCTCGGCGACGAGCCGTACGACGTCCACCTCGCGCTGGGTGAGCCCGAGGAAGCCGCCCGGCTGGTCGGCGCAGCCCCGGTGCAGGCGTCCCACCTGGCTGATGAGCCGTCCCAGCAGGTCAGCGGGTAAGTCCCCACCGCCCTTGGCGGCGGTGAGTACGGCCTGCACGAGACGGCGGGCGGTGGCCTCGCGGCGCCAGACGATGGCGCCGACGCCGCATTCGATGACGTCCAGGAGCTCGTGCTCGCGGACCGTGCCCACGACGAGCACGGCGCGCGTGCCCTCGCTGCGCACGGTGCGGCGCAGCCGGGCGAGCGCGCCCTCGTCGAGCACGTCCTCGATGAGCAGGGCGACCGTGGCGGGACCGGGGTCCTCGGACAGTTCGATCTCGGGGTAGCGGCGCAGCTGGCTGAGGACTCCCTCGCGGCTGATCGGATCGGGAGCGGTGACGGTGATCCGGACCCGGTTCGGCTTCGGTGCGGAGGTCACGGGGGCCGGGGACGAGGTGGACAATCGGAATCCTCAATTCAGCGACTGCGGCTGCGACCGCGGCTGCGACCGCAGCTGGGGCCGGGCGCCGCCGGTGCCCGGAAGGCCGGCGGCGCCCGTGGGGGTCAGGAGCAGGGCTTGTAGAAGTGCTTCCAGCCGCTCTTGGGCATGGACGGCGGCTCGGCCGGGGTGCCCGTGGCGCCGTACCGCTGCTGCTGCTCGTAGTCGTACTTGCCCGGTCCGCTGCTGGCCTTCGTCAGGCGCACGTTCCGCTCCCAGACGCCGTCACCGGCGTTGCTGAGGAGCGCGAGGTCCGGGTACGCGTCGCCGCCGTAGTTGGCGACCCGGAGCTCCTTGACCTCGGTGGAGTCGCCGATGTCCAGGTGCCGGGTGCGCGTGGAGCTCAGGTTGGAGCGCTTGAGCGGCCCGGGACGGTAGTCCGCGACGCGGGCCGTCGCGGGGTCGTCCACGCCGGACGGCTTGACGATGTTGACGACGACGTCCAGCTTGCCGTCGTTCTGGAAGTCGGCGACAGCGGCGGTCGCGACCTCTCCGGTGCGCGCGCCGACGAGCTTGCTGACGTTCTGCTTGCTGCCGAACGTGCCGTCGGCCTTGCCCCACTGGACGGTCATCTTGGTGCCGGTGTGGCCGGGGTTGCTGATCCTGTCCGCCCGGCCGTCGCCGTCGAGGTCGCCGAGCAGCGTCGTGGTGCCGGACAGACACGCGGCCGCCGCCCGAGCGGCCGCGCCCGACCGTTCCGCGTCGCCCGAACCCGACGACCCGGCCGCGCTGGCCTGGTAACCGGCGACCGTCAGGGTCAGGGCGACAGCCGCGACCGGCGCGGCGATCAGACGTGAGCGCTTGCGAAACATCTACGAACTCCTCAAGTGATTGCTGCTCTGTCGTGCTCCCGAACCGGGCTTCGCCCCGCGTCCCGTGCGGTGAGGAAGCCCGACGCCGGACGTAGGGACCCGTCCGATGAGCACCCTTCGAGCATGTGCGCTCACCTGCCCCGACCGCCAGGAACGCCGGGAAGTTGGGGACAGTGGAACGCCAAAACAGGCCCTGGCCAGGGGAAACGCGAGTCGCCTGGAATGCGGGCGTGGGACGCTTCGCACCGCGCGAAGAACAGCGGAAGAACAGCGGAAGATCGGCTTCACAAGCTTCCCGCACCTCAGGCAACCAGTCCTGCCGCGAGGTGCTCTAACTCTGTTTGAGGGGAGCGTCCACCGGGAGCGGCACCAGGGCGCGGAAGCCCGCGCAGTGCTCGAGCGCGTCCTCGCGGGAGCACGTCAGCAGGCCGCGCAGATAGGCGCGGGCGACGTCCAGACGGGCCATCTCGGACTCGATGGCGGCCAGTCGGGCGGTGACCGTCTCCCGCCAGTGGGGAGTCTCCGCGTGCGCGGCGAGGAGCGCGCCGATCTCGTCGAGGGACATCCGCCCGGTGCTCCGCCACAGCCGGATGAGCGCGATCCGGTAGCACTGATCGGCGCTGTAGTGGCGCTGCCCGGAGCGCCGGTGGGGCGTGAGGAGTCCGCGGCGCTCCCAGTAGTGCAGCGTGGACACGGGCAGGTCGAAGTGGTCGGCGACGCGCCGGATCGAAGCCAGGCCGTTCATCGCGCCAAGCGAAGCCAGGTCGTTCATCGCGCCAGTTGAACTCAACCCCGGTTGAGCGGGCAAGGTCGCCTGACCGAACGCCGGAGGCCGCCGCTCCCGTTGCCGACCGCGGCCGCGCTCACGAATGAGGATCCCTATGTCGATAAAACTTGGAGTCTGCCTTCCGACCTTCGCGGCGCGTGGCGAAGGGAGCCTCCGGGAGATCCCCGCCCTGGCCCGCCACGCCGAGCAGGTCGGCCTGGACGCGGTGTGGGCGGGCGACCGCCTGTGCGCGCGTACCCCGTTCCTGGAGAGCGTGGTCGCGCTGAGCGCGGCCGCCGCGGCCACCGAGCGCGTGCGGATCGGCTTCGCCGTCATGCTCCTGGCGCTGCGGCCGCAGGCCTGGGCGGCCAAACAGCTGTCGTCGCTGCAGTACCTGTCCGGCAACCGCGTGGTCCTGGGGGTCGGTGCGGGCGTCCACCCCGAGGACTGGCCCCTCGGCGGGGTCCCGTTCGCCGGGCGCGGCCGCAGGACCGATGCGGTGCTGCGGGCGCTGCCCGAGCTGTTCGCGGGCAGGCCGACGGCCTTGCTGACCGAGCCGGACGGGCCGGTGCTGACGCTGGACCCCGCTGTTCCCGCGCCACCGGTGTGGGTGGGCGGCATGTCCGACCGCGCGCTGCGGCGCGCCCTGGACCACGGCGTCGGCTGGCTCGCGTCGCTGCTCGAACCCGTGCGCCTTGGCGAGCGGGTCGGCAGGCTGGCCGAGCTGGCGGCCGAAGCGGGCACGCGGGCACCCGAGGTCGGTACCACGGTCTTCGCCGCCCTGGGCAGCGACCCCGAGGAGAACCGTCGGGAGAGGCGGCGCCTGGTCCGCCATCTGCGCTCGCTGACAGGGGAGGAGGGGCTGTCCGAGCAGCAGGCTGCCCGCCTGGTCGTCAGTGGCCCTCCCGAGCTGCTGGCCGAGCGGCTCGACCAGTACCGCGGGGAGGGTGCGAGCACCTTCGTCGTCAATCTGTCCGGCGGGGGCCTGCGTCGGCAGTACGACCTGCTCGCCCGCACCCGGGAGCTCCTGCTGTGCTGAGCCGGCGCACCCGCTCCCCGGAGTGGGAACGGCCCGGCACGGCGGCCGTCAGCGCGTCGCCCACACGAGCACGCCCCCGACGACGAACAGCAGCAGGACGGCGGCGTTGGTCCGTCTGTAGGCGGCGAGCAGGGCGGTGAACTCGCGGATGGTCGCGTTCGGCCAGAAGTACGTGGCGGTGGGCGAGCCCACCACCTGCCCCCGGATCCCCATCCGCCGGGCGGTGAGGGCGGCGCGGAAGGCGTGGTAGTTGTTCGTGACGATGACGCACCGGTAGTCGGGGTTCGCCTTCTCCATGATCGCCTTGCTGAACCGGAGGTTCTCCTCCGTCGTCGTCGACTTGTCCTCCCGCTGGATCAGGTCCTCGGGGAAGCCCCGGTCCGTCAGATAGGCGGCCATGGCGTGGGACTCCGGCAGGTCCTCGTCGGGCCCCTGCCCGCCCGAGGTGATCACGGCCGGGGAGTTGCCGCGCCTGGTGAGCCGCGCGTGCACCTCCCGGGCCCGGTCGAGACGGCTCGCGAGCAGGGGCGGAACGGTGGACCCGCCGATCAGGCCCGAGCCGAGCACGACCACGTAGTCGGCCTTGCGGCGGACGTAGAGACGGCCGTAGAGGAAGGAGTAGCCGACGAAGCACAGGAACAGGAACGAGAGGTAGCAGGTCAGGCCGAGGGCCGTCGCACCCACGCCGAGCAGCACCGGCGTCCCCGCCACCGCCGCCGTGATCAGCAGGGCGATGACCGAGAGCACCGCCACCGCGGCCATCAGCGAGAACAGGTTCGTGAGGCTGCGGCCCTCCTTGCGCACCATCTGCAGGCCGTTGAGGAAGAGCAGACACGTGAGCAGCAGGATGCCGAGGGCCCCGACCGCGAGGAACGCCCCGGCGACGAGCGTCCCCGAGGCCGAACCGGACCTGATCAGCTCCGCGACCCACGCGACGAGGGCGCTGAGCGCGGTGAGACCCAGGAGGACCGCGTTGCTGAACTTCCGGCGCTCACGCAGCACCCGCCAACAGAAGACCAGGAAGAGCAGCACGGCCGGCGCGTATACCCACACGCGCACAGCGTAGGCGGCCCGGCACGAGCCGACGGCCGTTCCCGCAGCACACCACCGCCACGGGCCCGGGAGGGCGGGGCGGATGTCGTAGGTTGTCACCTTTGTCCGGCGTACGGTCTCCGGGGACGTGTGCACAGGGGCGCAGCGGGAACGCGGTGCTGCGCGGCGGACGGGGCGCGGCCCGGGGACACCGGACAGCAGGTTCCCGGCCGCGCGGACGAAGGAGGCGGCGATGGCGACGGACGACCCGGTGGACGCGCGGGCCGGCACGATCACGACCTCCGTGCCCGCGCGCCTCGACCGGCTGCCGTGGTCGCGCTGGCACTGGACGGTCGTCATCGGGCTCGGCACCGTGTGGATCCTGGACGGCCTGGAGGTGACGGTCGTCGGCAGCATCGCGAGCCGCCTGTCCGAGGAGGGCAGCGGACTGCCCGTCAGCGCGGCGCAGGTGACGGGCATCGCCGCGGCCCTGTACGTGGCGGGCGCCTGCTCGGGCGCGCTGTTCTTCGGCTGGCTCACCGACCGCTACGGCCGCAAGAAGCTCTTCCTGATCACCCTCGCCGTGTATCTGGTGGCGACGGCGCTGACCGCGGTGTCCTTCTCCAGCTGGTGGTTCTTCGCCTTCCGCTTCCTCACCGGCTTCGGCATCGGCGGCGAGTACGCGGCCATCAACTCCGCCGTCGACGAGCTCATCCCGTCCCGGTACCGGGGCCGCGTCGACCTCGTCATCAACGGCAGCTTCTGGCTGGGCGCGGTGGGCGGTGCCCTCCTCTCGGTGCTCGCGCTCGACACCGACCTCTTCGCGATGAACGTCGGCTGGCGGCTGACCTTCGCCCTCGGCGTCGTCCTCGGCCTGGTGATCCTGCTGGTGCGGCGGAACGTGCCGGAGAGCCCGCGCTGGCTGTTCCTGCACGGCCGCGGCGAGGAGGCGGAGGAACTGGTCACCGACATCGAGGAGCGGATCACGGCCGAGACGGGCCGCCCGCTCCCGGCAGCCGAGGGCGAGATCACCGTCCATCCGCGCGCGGGCATCGGCTTCGGCGTCATCGCCCGCACCGTCCTGTCCACCTACCGCAAGCGCGCCGCCCTCAGCTTCTCGCTCTTCATCGGCCAGGCCTTCCTGTACAACGCGATCACGTTCGGCTTCGGCGCGATCCTCACCACGTTCTACGACGTGCCGAGCGGCTCGACGGGCTACTACTTCGCCGTGATGGCGGTCGGCAACTTCCTCGGGCCGCTGCTCCTGGGCCCCCTCTTCGACACGCTCGGCCGCCGCGTCATGATCTCCGGTACGTACGTGCTCTCCGGGCTGCTGCTCTTCGGCACCGCCTGGCTCTTCGACGGCGGGCACCTCACCGCGAAGACCCTCACGGCGTGCTGGTGCGCGGTCCTCTTCTTCGCCTCCGCCGGGGCCAGTTCGGCCTACCTCACCGCGAGCGAGATCTTCCCGATGGAGACCCGCGCCATGGCCATCGCCTTCTTCTACGCCATCGGCACCGCGGCGGGCGGCATCAGCGGCCCCCTGCTCTTCTCGAAGCTGACCGAGACGGGCGTCGTCGCGGACACGGCCCTCGCCTTCCGGATCGGTGCCGCCCTGATGACCCTGGCCGGTCTGGCGGCCGCGGCCCTGGCCGTCAACGCCGAACGCCGCTCCCTGGAGGACATCGCGGCCCCCCTGTCGACCGCGGCCCCGACGGGCGCGCGGAGCTGATCCCCCTCGGTGCCCCGACGGAGGTCCCGGCCGCTCGGCGCGCCGCGTGCGCAACCCCGCCGGAGCGGGTGGGCGAGGGCGGGGCGGGGGAGGATCACTGGCGGGTGGTGTCATCCATGTCCCCATGCTCCAGGAGAGTGACCGTGCGCACCTTGAGCTTCGTCATCGGTACCGGCCGCAGCGGCTCGACCGCGTTGTCCCGCATCCTCAACTCGCACCCGGACGTCCTCAGCCTCAACGAGTTCGTGGCCTCCGTGGGCGACGCGGCCTTCCCCGAAGGGAAAGTGACCGGTGAGGAGTTCTGGCAGGCGCTGTTCCGGCCCGCCCCGCACTTCGAGCGGATGATCCGCAGCGGGGTGCCGCTGCCGGAGTTCCTCTACACGCGCCGCCCCGGACGGTACGCGTCGGAGACCACCGGCATCCCCGCGCTCTCCCTCATGGTCCTGCCCCACCTCACCGACGACCCCGACGGCCTCCTCGACGAGCTCGGCGCGGCGGTCGCCCCCTGGCCCGAGCGCACCGCCGCCGAACACCACGAGGCGCTGTTCGACCTGCTCCGCGCGCGGTTCGGACGCACCGCCGTCGTGGAGCGCTCCGGCTACTCGACCGGCCGGGCACCCGTGCTGCGGGCCGCCTTCCCGCAGGCACGGTTCGTGCACCTGTTCCGCGACGGCCCGGACTGCGCCCTGTCCATGAGCCGCCACACCGGCTACCGCGCGATCTCCCTGCTGCGCGAGATCAAGGCGAGGGCGGGCGTCGAGGACCTCGCCGACCTGACCGAGGCACACGTACGCGCGCTGCCCGCGGACCTCTCGCCGCTGCTCGGGGACCGCTTCGAGGCCGCTCTCGTACGCGACCGGCCCATCCCCCTGCGGACGTTCGGCCGCCTGTGGTCGGAACTCGTCACCGAGGGCGCGGAGTTCCTGGACCGGCTCCCCGCCGATCAGCGGGCCACGCTCGCCTACGAGGACCTCCTCGACGCTCCCCGCGAAGAGCTGACCCGGCTGGCCGCGTTCGTCGGTGTCGCACCGCTCCCGCAGTGGCTGGACGGCGCCTGCGCGCTGCTCGACCACGGTCGGCGCGGCTCCGCCCGGGCGCTGACGGACGCGGAGTTCGACGAGCTGAGGGAGAGCTGCGCCGCGGGCACCCGCGTCCTGGCGGGGCACCGGGGCCGGTGAGCCGGACGCGCGAGCGCCTTTTGCAGGGCGATTCTCGGACAGCGGCGGAAGATCCCGTTGCTCCGCCCACGCCTGCGTGTGACGGTCGGCTGGCACGTGCAGCGGATCGAAACGAAGGAGCAAGAGATGAGCATGCAGCGGACCCGTCTGGTACCCGCCGTCGCGGCCCTGGTCGTCGGCGGCCTGCTGGCCACCGGCACGGCCTCGGTCGCGAGCGCGGCCGACACGACGGCGGCGCACGGCGCCACGACGGCGGCGGGCCCGGCGACGGAACAGCGCGTCCCGCTCGGCTCCCTGCCGCCCGAGGAGCAGGAGCAGCTGCGGCAGATCGCCGCCGCGATCTGGCCGGACCAGGCCGCGGGCTGGGACATGAACACCGACGTCGCCGACGTGCTGTCCCAGGCCACCGGTGAGATCCTGCGCTGTTCCGAGGCGTTCGCGCTCGTGCCCAGACCCCCGGCGTTCCTGCCGGGGCTCAGCTACCTGCGCAACTACTGGAAGCAGCTGCGCGACTACTTCCTCGTCGTCAAGGAGAACCGCACCTACCGCATCTGTGTCGTGAACGTGGCCCGGAACTACCGGACCGCCATGGAGATGGCCTCCATGGGCATCTGACTGACCGCGCCGATGCCCGGGACCCCCCGGGCATCGGCCTGTGGTCAGCCCTTCGCGCAGAACTCCGCTTCGAAGACGTCCTCGTAGGGCTTGCCGTCCTCCAGCCAGTCGCCGTTGAGGTGGAAGGTCAGGGTGTGCTTGCCGTCGGCCGTGGTCGCCGTGCTGGTCAGGGAGCCCCAGACGATGCCGTCGTGGCCGTAGACCTTCACGCCGCACGACAGGGTGCGGACGATGAGCCCGGCGCCGTAGTCGAAGAAGGTGCCCGTCTTGACCGTGTCCAGGAGCTCGCGCTGCTGGGCGGCAGGCAGCAGCTCACCCTTGAGGAGCGCGCTGTAGTAGCGGTTGAGGTCGCCCGTGGTGCTGATGATCTCGCCGGTCGCGCCCGACCACGCCGGGTTGTACTCGGTGGCGTCGTAGATCTCGGGCCCGGGGTTCGCCGCGTACAGCTTGGAGTACCCGACCGCGTACGGGGCGGGCATCTTGGGGTCGGTGCCGGGGAAGCTCGTCCCGCGCAGCTTCAGGCGCTTGAGGATGCGCCGCTCGGCCTCGTGCGCGTAGGTGTTTCCCGTGACCTTCTCGATGACCATGCCCGCGAGCACGAAGTTGGTGTTGGAGTAGTTCCAGCCGGTGCCGGGCTCGAAGTCGGGCTTGTATGTGAGCGCGAGACCGACGATCTGCTGCGGCGTCCAGGCGTCGTAGCGGTGGGCGAGGAAGCCGGGGCCGTTCATGTGCTCCCGCCACTCCGGCGTGGACACCATGTCGTGCACGCCGCTGGTGTGGTTGAGGAGTTGACGCACCGTCACCTTGGTGCCGTCGTAGCCGTTGCCCTTGAGGACGCCCGGCAGCCAGCGCTCGACGGAGTCGTCCAGGCTCAGCCTGCCCTCGGCCTCCAGCTGGAGGAGGACCACGGAGATGAAGGACTTGGTGTTGCTGCCCGCCCGCAGGTGGTCCGCGGGGGTGCGCTTGCGCTGGGTCGCGGTGTCGGCGTAACCGGCGGACCCGAACCACTTGCCGCGCGGCCCGCTCACCTCGGCGGCCACGCCCGGCATCCCGGCCCGCTCGAGCGCGTTGAGGGCCTGCTGGGTCGCGTCGTGCCGGCCGGCCTCCTCGGCCGCGCTCCCGGTGCCGGTGGCGCAGGTGAAGGCCATCGCCGCGCCGATCGCCACGGCCACACCGCGCAGAAAGGCCCGGCTCTTCCGCGTCGCACGCTTGGACATGCGTAGTCCCCCCAGGGTCGATGAAGATCATTTGACTGGGGAAGTGTACGGGTGTGCGACGACCGCGCGGGTGGCTACGGGGCCCCAACGCGGAAGTCCGTGCCACCCCTACGAGCCGTAGGAGCCGCGCCACGGCTTTCGGCGCGTCCGGCTATGGCCGGTCCTGGTCGTCGGGTGGTGCCGCGCGGTCGTCGATGGCGATGGTGACGGGCTGGTTGTCGGGGTGTGGTGTGGCGGCGAGGGAGCGCACGGTGGCGGCGACGCGCTCGTACAGGTGGTGGGCGATGGCCGCGGTGCCGGGATCGACCCCTGTGGCGTGCTGGGTGTCGCGGAGACGCGTGAGGGTGGCGACGAGGCTGAGGCCGGACACGTCGACGGTCACGGTCCCGTGCTCTTCCTTGACGGCTCCGGGGATGTGGAAGTGGCGGTCCTGCCCGGCGTGCGCCACGAGGAACGCCCAGGTGTCCCGGTGCACTTGGAGCGTGGCGGCGGAGATGCCAGCGGCCTTGCGGAGGAGGTCGGTGTGAGCGCTGCCGTTCTCGCCCGGATGGCCGTTGCCGTTGCCGTAGTCCTCGTCCTCATCGTCCTCGTCGGGCGCGGGCGCGGAGACGGGCGCGGACACGGTGTGGGGCCGCTGTGGTGCGGGCCCCGCACGGTTGAGCTCGGTGAGGGCGGCGCGGATGGCGACGAGTTCGGCGTGGATCCGGGTGAGCGGGTCGCGGACGGTGTCGCTGCCGCGATCGAGCCCGTCCCGGACGACGGACCGGATCTCGGCGAGCCCGGTGGTGATGGCGGCGTTGGCGTCCTGCCGGGCCTGGTCGACGGCGTGCTGCTGGCTGTCGACGCGCTGCCGCAGCTCACCGAGTTCCCGCAGGATCTGCCGCAGCGGCTCGCTGTGGTCGGGCCCCTTGTTGAAGAACGGCATGCGCCCCCCTCTGCCTGGTGGAAAGGGCAAGCGTCGCGAGGGGCGGACACGCCGACAAGCGCGCGATCCGGCCAGGACCGGCGGCGGCCCTCGTTCGCTCGGATGTGCGGTGCCGGGATCGCCTGTACGGAGGGGGCTTCTGCGGTGGGCTGAGGCCGTCCTGGTCGTAGCGGTCGAGGAGGTGCGGGCCGGTGGACGCGGAGTCGGATCGCGGGTTGGCGGCGCTGGCGCCGGAGATTTCCGGGCTGACCGCCGCGCTGATCCGGTCGGCGGCCGGAGCGGAGCCGCCGGGGCGGCACCGGCGCTCGCCCCGTCAATGCTGGGCGGAACTCTCCCCGGTCTCGTCCCGGGCGTACTTCTCCTTCATCTTCTTCACCCGGCGCTTGAACGTCTCCTGCGGGATGAACAGCTTGTCCGCCACGGAGTTGGCGGACACCGGGTGCTCACTCTCGAACATGATCCCGTACAGCGAGCGGTCGAATCCCTCGGTGAGGACATTCTCCTTGGGATTCCACTTCTCGATCTCCTTGCCCTTCTTTCCCTGGTTCTTCCTCTTCAGCTCCAGCCAGCCGCTGCGGAACCCCTCGGGCATGGCTGCCTCGATCGCGCCTTCCGCCCCCGGGACCTCCTTCATCGGGCGGGCGAGCTTGCGCGTGTTCTGACCGGTCCTGCCCAGCTGTTTCGTCATGGCCGGCAGGGAGACGCGCAGACGCTGCCGGATGGGATGGATGAGCTCGGGGTCCGCCCTCGTCAGTTCCTCGATCTTCCGGCGCAGGGCGTCGGGAAAGACCGTCCCGAACTTTCCTCCGCTGTCCGTGCGTTGTTCGACCACCTTCCAGAAATCCGCACCGGCCGCTGTGCGCAACTGGGGCACGATTTCCCCTTCGAACCGTGCCTGCCGCCTTTCCTGTTCCTCCCGCGCACGCTGTTCCCTGTTGTCGGGCGCGGACTCGAGGGCGCTCGTCCCGGCTGTCTCCTTCGTGTCCCGGAGGGACAGCTGGCGGAAGTTGGCCTCCAAGGCGCCCCGGGTGCCCCCTGCCGCGGCGGGGTCCTCGACCTCGCTGGTGGAAGGGGTGTCCAGCGGCCCCTTGAGCCCCGCGTTGCGCGGATAGAGGCGCCCGGTCCTGCCGTCCGCCGTCGTGTACTTCTTGAGCTGCTTGCGCTGTTCCATGCCGCCCTCGGCGCCCACGACAGGCTCGTGAACTCCCTCTTCGGGGAAGGCGGGTGCGGGCGTGGCCCCGCTGGGCGCCGCGGCGAACATGCGGCCGTGGCGCACCTGCTCTCCGAGGTGGCCGTCCACGGACTCCGTGGTGTCCGCGTCCTGCCCCGGGAAGCTCTGCGTGGCGGTTTCGACGGCGTTGATGAAGTAGTGATTGCCCCTGTCGTTGTAGCGGATGTCGATTCCCATCTCGTTCTTGAAGTAGTTCAGAAGACCGAGGCAGGCCTGACACGGTCGTTTCCGGCCGCGGATCAGCACGTCGCCCTCGGCGTTCTCGCCGGTGATGTCCGCGTTGTTGAGCATCATCAGCAGCTTCTGCTCCGCGTGCTGCACCCCGTCGGATCCGCTGTTGTACAGCAGATACGCATATCCCGAGGCCTTGGCGGAGAGCAGCATGGCCAGGTGCTGCCGGTAGGCGGGATCCTCCGCGAGTTCATTGGAGACATCGACCTTGCGCACGTGCTTCACGCCCCGCAGCGCCTGGAGGGCGCGGTTGTCCCGTACGAACGGACCGGTCTGCGCGGCGGCGTCGCCGTCCACGTCCATCGGCGTGCCCGGCTGTTCCTGCCCTGACGGACGGAGACCCTCACCGATCTTCAAGCGCGCCTGCCGGTCGCGGTACGCGCGGTCGGGGTCCTCGCCCTTCGACGGCGCCCGCCCGGCGTCTCCGTCGCCCGTCCTGCGGCGCTTGGCGCTCGTGTGACCGCTCGCCGGTGCCGGGCGCTTGCCCCGTTCCGCCGGTGCCTCCTCCGCGTCCTCCTCCAGGTCCGCCTCGTGGCCCTCGTCGTTGAAGTCGGTGGTCAGGACCTCCCGCAGCCGGTGGCCCGGCGCGTCCTGCGCGGTCGCCCCGTCCTGCCTGGCGTCGTCGAGGAGCCACTGGTGGAGCAGGTCCAGGGAGGCGTCCTGATTGGCGGTGACGACCAAGTGGCCGTTGTACAGCATGACCTGGACCTCCTGGTTCGGGTCACCCACCATCTGCACGCCCTGCGGCTTCGCCTGCTTGCCGTCCTCCTTCCGGCCCCTCCGCCGGGCCTGTCGCTCCTGGTGCTCGACGGCGTTGTACAGCGCCCGCGCGATGTGCCGGAGGCTCTGTTCGTCCGGCTGGTGCTTGTAGGAACGCGGGTACCGGACGGTGATCTCGTCGCGGACCCGGCCCCACGACCTGTTCGGCTGCTCACAGGTGTGCTGTCTGCCGATCTCGGCGATGGCCTTGGCGCGCTGCTCCCACGAGGCCTCGCCACCGCTCCCCGACGCCTTCCCCTTGCCCTTCTTGTCCTTGACCCGGGCCACGACCGGGGTGCCGCTGGAGGGTGCCCGGGACCCCCGGGTGGCGTCGACCATCCGCGCGATCACGTGATTGCCGACCAGGCCGGTCAGCGCCACGGCCCGCGCCGGGGTGATGGGCCCCTGGCCGACATCGACGGGAGGCACGGCCGCCGCCCGGGGCAGCGGCTGCGCCTTGCCCGCGCTCTTGTTCTCGTTTCGCTCTTCGTGCCGCCGCATGACGTGTCCCGTCCGGTCGCCTTCGGGCCCACAGCCGTACGGAATGTGCCCCTTCCCGAGGTCGGCCGGCAGCTCCTGGTCCGGACCGCCCTCGCCACGTCGTTGTAGTCAGCCACGCCCGGAAGCCGGGAGGGCCCTGAGGGCATGCCTGAGGGCAGACCGGCCGGGTCCGGCGGGCTTCCGCCGACAGGGTCTGGCCGGGATCCCTATCGCGATATAGCGTTAGCCTTCGACGCGCGTGACCGCCGGTGTCGCGCGGAGACGTTCGACAGGACCAGGACGGAAACATGTCGGGAGAGATCTCACCCACCGGGAAGTCCGCCGGGCCCGGCTCGTCGCCCGCGCTGCGTGCCTCGCACGCGGACCGGGACCGCGTGGTGGAGGTGCTGCGCGTCGCGGCGGGGGACGGCCTGCTGACGGGGGACGAGCTGGACGAGCGCCTCGAAGTCGCCCTGTCTGCGCGGACCTTGAGCGAACTGGCCGCGCTCACCGCCGACCTGCCGCCCGCGTCGGCCGGAGCCGACACGGCCGCGGTGGAGGCCAAGGACGTGGTGCGGTTCGAGCAGGTCCACAGCGGCGCGATCGAGCGCACGGGACGCTGGGTGGTGCCGCGGAAGCTGGAGCTCGCGGTCATGTACTGCGCCGTCACCCTGGACTTCACCGACGCGGTGATCACGCACGACACCCTGCGGATCGACGTAGGCATGACGGGCAAGACCCTGACGCTGATCACGCGGCCGGGCGTCGTGGTCGATACGGACGGGCTGCACCTGGTGCACAGCAAGGTCAAGCACCTTCAGGCACCGGCGGACCCGGGCACGCCGGTCACCCTGCGGGTGGAGCTGGTCGGTCAGAAGGCGCACGGCCGCGTGGTGGTGCGGCCTCCGCGCCGGACGTTCGGACAGTGGCTGCTGCGCAGGCCGGCGTCCCTGGCCACGGGCGCGTGAGGTCACCACCGGTAGAGCGGGAGACCCGGCCCGCGGACGGGGCCTCCCGCTCGCCCTCGGCTCAGAGTTCCACGCCGAGCGGTCGTACGGGTACTGCTGCGCTGGTGCGCTCGGGGAAGCCGGCTACTTGCCCGGGCACGGCTTCCAGGCGAGTCGGTAGACGCTGCTGACCTTGGCGTCGGTCGAGTCCATGGTCATGAAGCTCGTCCTGCCGGGGTCCGAGGACCCGAGCAGGACCCGCAGCTCGGTGTTGACGTTGAGGTTCCGCCTGGAGCCGCACGGCGCCCAGTCCAGGTCTTCCCACGGTTTCGAGTCGGTCGCTTGCCAGTTGTCGGCGTACGGGCCGCGCCATCGGTGACTCTCGGACGTGGTGTCGGGTGAGCCCTGGAAGTAGTACGACGCCTTCTCGACGCCGTTGGCACCGGACTGCAGTGAGGCATAGCCGCGGTAGTCGACGCTGGCGATCGCGTAGGTGTAGTCCACCGGGGCGTGCACGATCAGGCTGAGCTGGCAGTTCTTGCGGAAGTCGACGGGATCGGACTGCTCTCCCGCACTGGCGAGGTAGTCGCTGTAGGTGACGGTGAACGCCGAGTTGTCCGGGGCGGCCGCCACGGCGACCGTGCCTTCCCGACAGCCTGATCCGTTGACCGTGGCGACCTCGACCCGGATTCTCTCGGCGGGCGGTTGGGGAGTCGTGGGGACGTCTTGGGACGTGCTGGGTGGAGCCAGAGCCATGGCGAACAACGCAGTCAGCGCGCCGCTCGCGAAAAGTCCACCGGCCATGGTTTTCCTATCGCGTTGATGGAGCCTGGATCCTGAAGGTGACATGAGCGGTTTCAGGAGCGGGGGCATGTGCCCACGAGGAATCAGGTGGGGCATGCCAAGCGGGCGGGCATGGGGGACGAGCGGGCCGCCCGCTGACTGAGGGCCTCAGGCGACACGAATGGTACGTACCAAGAGTGCGGGTGCCTAGGGGAAGTTCGGCCAAGTACGGCGCCGGAAGCGCCTTCAGATCCGTGGGCGTTCTGCCGGTGCGCGACGGGGCGCGAGAGACGCGGCGTCTGCTTCCTGGTGGGGCTCTCGCGCCGCCGGTCGAACCGGTCCGTCCTCCCGTGCGGATCCCGCAGGCGTACGGGAGTACGTGATTCGAGGGGCACCGGCCCGGTACAGCCGTCGTGGCGGCCATGCGGTGCTTAGGGTACGCGGGTGAGCACCGACCGGAACGCGCTCTTCGACGGCTGCGGCGAGCGCGGGAGCCGCGGGGGATTCATCGCCGAACCGCTCACCGCCCGCTGCCGCGGCCTCGCCGAGCTGGCCCAGCACGCCTGCGTGGGGATCAGCCCGTTCAACTCCTACTTCAAGCGCGCACGCGTCGCGGAGCTCTGCCAGTGGGTGCTGCCCCGCTTCGAGCGGGTCCACTTCCATCTCCCGGACGGCCCCTCCCAGTACACCCTCACCGCTACGGGCATGGCCGCGGACAAGGCCAGAAGGCGGGCGCACGAGAACGGGCTGAAGATGCGCAACCGCATCCGCGACGGTCTCGCCCGCACCGGTGGACACGCCACCGGGCACGCCACGGGACCCGCCGCCGGGCTCGCCACCGGGCACGTGGACACCGACCCGTTCCTGCTCGACTGGGAGCACCTGCGGGCGAACGAGGCCTTCCAGGAGCTGCACCGGCAGGCACGGCACTGGTTCGCCGCCGACCCGGCCTTCCGTGCCATGTGCCTGGACGCCTCGCGCCGCGTGCTAGCCCACCGCATGCCCGGCGAGCCGGCCGAGGGGCAGGTCGAGGAGGCGGTGCGGTACTTCCTCGCCGACATCCCCCTGCTCATCGACACCCCGCGGATCGCGGGGGTGGAGACCTCGGTGTACGTCTACCACCGCACGACGCCGTTCGTCGAAGCCCTCTTCGCGCACCGCCTGCCCTGGTCGCCCAGCCCCCACCAGGGCTATCTCGTCCTGCGCCCGGACGAAAACCGGGCGACAGCGGGGGCCCCGGAAAACTAGCGTCCCCGGGCATGACCTCTTCACTCGAACGTCCCCCCTTGCTGGCCGACGAACGCACCGCGCTCGTCGGCTGGCTGGATCTCCAGCGGCAGATCCTGCGCAGGAAGTGCGCGGGCCTGAGCGAGGCGGACGCGCACCGCTCCGTCCTGCCCACCTCGCCCGCGATGACGATGGCCGGGCTCGTCCGCCACATGCGGTGGACCGAACACACCTGGCTCGAGGTGCTCTTCCTCGGCGGCGACGAGACGCGGAACCCGTCCTTCGACGAGACGGACGAGGACGCCGACTGGCGGACCGAAGGCATCCCGCTGGCACAGCTGCTCGCGGAGTACGAGGCCCAGTGCGCCCGGAGCAACGAGATCGTGGCCGCGGCCTCCCTGGACGACGTCGGCCGCCACCGCGGCTTCCGCTCCGGCGGCGCCAACCTCCGCTGGATGCTCGTCCACCTCGTGGAGGAGACCGGGCGGCACGCGGGCCACGCGGACATCGTGAGGGAACTGCTCGACGGGACGAAGGGGTACTACTGACCCGTCCGTCGCGACCCCGGTGACGGCGCGGCGTGCGCCCGGGGTGGCAGTCGGCTCGCCAGGGGCGCGGGAACCCCCGGCGCGCCTCAGCTCCCTCGGTCCACCGCCCGCAATCCGTCGACGCCCGGACGGCGGGTCGGGTACGCATGAGGGGGTCGCGCCGACCGGAGCGATCTCGCCGCGCGCCACGAGCGGGCGGCGGACCCAATGAACGGGCAGTGGGGGGACCACATGGCCATCATCGTCACCTTCGAAATCCCCGGCGTCGGACAGGAGCTCTACGACGCCGTCATCGACCGCCTCACCGACGGCGGCGAGTTCACCTCGCTCGCCGACATTCCCGCACCCGGACTGATCTCCCACGTGGCCGGGCCGGTCGACGGCGGCTGGCGGGTCGTCGACGTATGGGAGTCCGAGGAGGCGCTCGAGAACTTCTCCAAGATCCTCCAGCCGATCCTCGCCGACCTGGGCCACGCCGACGGCGAGCCGCAGATCATCCCGGCGCACAACGTCGTCACCGGCTGACCGCACCGCCCAGCGCTCCACCGCGGCCCGGCGCGCCCGCGCCGGGCCGTTCGCGTTCGCGTGCGCGGTCGGGGCCGATTGTCAGTGGCACCTCCTACGGTTCGAGCAGTGGGACCCGCCGGAACGGCCGTGGGTCCGCTCTGGGGAGGGGTCTGCCATGTCTGGGTCCGCCATGTCCGGTGCGCCGGAGTCGACGACGTATCTGGAGCTGTCGCAGGACGGCGGGGGCGCGCACAAGTTCTACGAGGTGACCGTCGCGGGCCAGTCGGTGACGGTGCGGTACGGGAGGATCGGCGCCGACGGACAGACGCAGAGCACCACGTTCGCCACGGCGGAGAAGGCCCGTGCCGCCGCCGCGAAGAAGGTGGGCGAGAAGGTCCGCAAGGGGTACGCCCCCGCGATCCCCGGGCAGCGCGCCCCGCGTCCGGTGACGCGGCGCCAGGTGACCTCCGCCCCGTCCACCGCGCGGTCCGTGGCTCCGGTCCTGTGGCGGTTCCGCACCGGCTCCTCGGCGTTCGGCATCCACGTCGACGCCGACCACTGCTGGGTCGGCAACCAGTCGGGGGACGTCTACACCCTGGACCACGACGGCGGCGTCCTGGCCAGGTTCAGCCTGCCGGACGGCGTGAAGTGCCTGGTCGCCGACGACTTCTGGATCTACGCGGGCTGCGACGACGGCCGGGTGTACGACCTGTCGTCGAAGCTGCCCTTCGCCGCGTACGACATCGCGGCGGACGTCGACATCTTCTGGCTCGACATCCACGAGGGCCTGCTGAACGTGTCGGACCGCGAGGGCCGGCTCACGGTCATCGACCACGAGGACGAGCACCAGTGGGCCCGCCGCAGCGGGGGCGAGCACGCCTGGATGGTCCGCGCCGACGGCCGGGCCGTCTACCACGGCCACTCCCGGGGCGTCACCGCCTACGCGCCCGACGGGGGAGGCGAGTTGTGGCACACCTCCACCCGTGGCGGTGTGCTGTTCGGCTGGCAGGAGGACGAGGCCGTGTACGCGGGGACCGCGCACCGCGCCGTCCAGCGCCTCGCCAAGGCCACCGGCGCCGTCGAGGCCACGTACGCCTGCGACAGTGCGGTGTACTCCTGCGCGACCTCGCCCGGCGGCCGGTTCGTCTTCGCCGGTGACGCGGCCTCGTCCGTGTACTGCTTCGACCGGGACGGCACCCGGCTGTGGAAGCTCGGCACGGGCGGCGGCTCGGCCCTGTCCATGCAGTACCACGACGAGCGGCTGTACTTGGTGACCACGGACGGCTCACTGGTGTGCGTGGACGCGAGCGACGCGGCCGTCTCCGCCGCGGAGCAGGGCACGGTCCCGGTCGCCCGGGACGTCAAGCTGGCCGCCGCGGTGCCCACCTACGCGCCGGGCAGCGCGGCGGCCGCGGTGACCACCGTCGCCCACGCCCCCGCCGGAGCGGTCGTCGTCGAGTGCGTCCAGGAGGGCGGCCGACTGCGCGTGCACGTGGTGTCCGAGGGCTACGACTCCTCCTGGAGGGTCCAGTTCCCGCGCGCCATGCGGGAGCCCGGGGCCCGCTACGCCGTGGCCGCCCTGCACGCGGCGGCGGGCGGGTTCTACCGCGTGCGCGGGGAGATCCAGCGGCTCCTGTGACCGGCCGGGCGCGGCGTGGCCGCCCGCGCGGGCGACCACGCCGCGCCCGTGGACCGATGCCCCGGCCCGTCAGTCGGCGGGCTTGCCCGGCTCGTCGTGGGTCGAGCAGTGGATGCCGCCCCCGCCGGAGGCGATGGTGTCGATGCGGACCGGCACGACGTCCCGCTTGGGGAAGTGGTCCTGGAGGATGCCGCGCGCGCGGTCGTCGGCCTTCCGGTCGCCGAACTTCGGCATGAACACCGCGTCGTTGGCGATGTAGAAGTTGGCGTACGTCGACACGAAGTCGTCGCCCTCGCCCGTGATCCTGTCGAGGTCGGGCTGCGGCAGGTCGACGATCTCGAAGCGCCGCCCCCGGGCGTCGGTGGCCTTGCTCAGCACCGACCGCGCCTGGTCGGCGGAGCGCGACCAGGAGTCCGGGGGAGTGCCGGGGAACGCCTGGTCCAGCAGGACGACGCCGGGTTCGGTGAACCGGACGAGGCTGTCCACGTGCGCGTCCGTGATGTCCTCGCCGCGGACGCCCGCCAGCCAGATCACCTTCTCCAGGCCGAGGGTTTCGAGCAGCTCGTCCTCGATCTGGTCGCGGGTCTTGCCGCGGTTGCGGTTGTCGTTGACGATCGAGCTCTCGGTGATGAGCAGGGTGCCCTCGCCGTCGGTCTCGAAGGAGCCGCCCTCGGAGACGAGCGGCGCCTTGACGCGGGGGATGTCGTACTCGCGCAGGAGCGTGCGTCCCACGCGGGCGTCGTTGGTGTGCTCCTGCTTGTCGCCCCAGCCGTTGAAGTTGAAGTCGACGCCGACGGTCTCGCCGTCCTCCTCCACGAAGACAGGGACGGTGTCGCGGGCCCACAGGTCGTCGACGGCGAGCGGGATGACCTCGACCTGCGAGCCGCACGCCCGCTGCGCCGCCTTCTGCTGGTCGGGCCGCGCCATCATCACGACGGCCTCGTACTCCCCGACGGCCCGTGCGATGCGGGCGATGTCCTCACGCACGTACGGCAGGTCCTCCTCCCAGACGGACGCGAGCGCGGGCCACGACATGAACGTGCGCGTGTGGCTCTCCCACTCCGCGCCGAAGCGGCGCCCGGTGTCCGTGGCCTTGGCCCGCTTGGTGCCGACACCGGTGCCGGTGTCGGATCCCGTCCGTGAGGGCTTGTCGGAGCCGCAGGCGGCGGTGGCGCCGAGGCCCAGCGCGCCGCCGATCGCGGCGAAGGCGCGCAGGGCCGCGCGACGGGAGGGGGAGAGGTGGGACACGGTGCGCTCCGATTCGTGGACCGACGAGCTGTCCAGTGGTGGGGGACAGGCGACTGTGACCCCACTGTGGACCTGACTGGATTTTCAGTCAAACTACTGGGATAGTCTGTCCAAGTTTATGGTGATTCTCGATGGCGTGCGTCGAGGCTCGACGGCGAGTGCGGCCCGGTCGGTCCGGCCTCGACTGAAAAGTAGGTCAGTCCGGTGATTCTTGGTGCGGGTGCACGGGTGCGTCCGTCCCCGTGGGCAGTCGCGACTGCCGGTGCGGACGGCCCCGGCGGCCCGCGGGACAGGCGCTGACAGGTGTCCGGATAGGGTTCATGGTCATGGCGTCACGCAGTACTCAGATCCTGGAAGCGGCCGCGCGGGTGATCGCCCGTCGCGGTGTCCGCGGGCTCCGCGTGGAGGAGCTCGCGGCCGAGGCCGGGGTCTCCACCGGCCTGATCTACTACCACTTCAAGGACCGCACGGGCATCCTGCGGCACACGCTGGAGTTCATCAACGAGCGGGCCGAGCGCTACACCGCCGCGCGCGCCGAGGGCGGCGCGCCGCTCAGCCCCCGGGAGGAACTGGACGAGGCGCTCCTCCTCGAGTTCCAGGACACCCCGGAGGTCCGGGAGAACAGCACCGCCTGGGGCGAACTGCGGGCGAGCGCCGTCTTCGACCCGGCTCTGCGCGAGGACCTGGCCCGGGCGACCCTGGTCTGGGTGCAGGACGTGGCCGGGCTGCTCGGGCGGGTCCGGCCACTGGTGCCTGCGGCCTCGCTCGCCGCCGCCGCGGAACGCCTCACGGCCCTGCTGGAGGGCCTGAGCATGCGCTGGCTGAGCGGCGGTCTGTCCCTGGAGCACGCGCGCGGCCTCGTCCGGGAAGCCGTCGACGCGGAACTGGCCCGCCTCGGCCAGCCGTGACGCGACCCGGTCCGCGTCGCCGGTGCCGGAATGACGCGACGGTCGCTCGAAGGGATTTCGTTCCCGGTAGGGGAACTTGGTGCGGATTTCGTTGCACTCCAGAAGTGTGGCAGTGGATATCGTAATCCCACGACCCGTGCCGAACAGTGGCGTTGAGAAAGAGGCGACGTGACCGACGAACAACTGCCGTCCGTGCTCCCGGAGACGGCCCGTACCCGCCATCGTCGCCTGCGCGAGCAGGGAAGCCGCGAGCGCGCCCTGCTGGACGCCGTCCTGGAGGCCGGATTCGTCTGCCATCTCGGTGTCGTCGTCGACGGCGTCCCGATGGTCGTGCCGACCGTCTACGGCAGTGACGGCCGGAATCTCTACTTCCATGGCTCCGTCGCCAGTTGCAGCCTGGTCGCCTCGCCCGAGGCGGCGGTGTGCGTGACCGTCACGCACGTGGACGGCCTGGTGCTCGCCCGCTCCGTGTTCGAGCACGGCGTGAACTACCGCAGCGCGATGGTCTACGGCGTCCCGCGCCTCGTCACGGACCCGCAGGAGAAGCTGGCGGGCCTGCGCCGCCTCACCGAGCAGGCGGCGCCCGGACAGTGGGACTACGCCCGCCGGCCCAACCGCAAGGAACTGGCGGCGACCGCGCTGCTCGCGCTCTCGCTGGAGGAGGCGTCGGTCAAGATACGCACCGGCGCGCCCGAGGACGGGGACGGGCCCGACGCCGCCCTCGGCATCTGGGCGGGCGTGCTGCCGCTGAACTCCACGTGGGGCGAGCCGGAAGCCGACCCCCTCCTGCCCGAGGGCATCGCCCCGCCCGCGCACATCGCGGCCCGCGGCACCACCCGAGCGGGATAGCGCGCCCCGGGACCGGGGAGCAGCCGGGCCGTGCGCGGAGGTCCGCGGGCGGCCGACGGCTGCTCCCGTCGCGCGTCGGCTCAGGCCGTCACAGCTCGTGGGCTCCGGGAGCCGTCACAGTTCGCGGGCTCCGGGAATGACGACGTACACATATGCCGCCGCGTTCAGGATCTCCTCGGCGTCGTCGACCGGCGGGTGGATCTTCTCCATGATCCACTGCTTGACGAGCTTCCCGTCGGCCCCGGTGGACTCGACCCGGCGGTCCCAGCCCCGGGTGAAGACCGCGCCCGCCCCGCCGAGGTCGATGTCGGTGACGTACGGCCCGGGGGCGAAGTCGATGAGCGGCAGGCCGAGGAGGTCGGCGGCGGCGTTGTGGCCCGCGGTCCTTCCCATCGGGACCGCGTACTGGCAGCTCTGCACGGTGACGTGACCGGCGTCGAGCCGTGCCGCGGCCGTGTCGCCCGCGGCGAACACGTCGGGGGAAACCCGCAGTCGGGCGTCCACCTCCAGGCGGCCGAGCCGGTCCCGGGGGCCCTCGACGTGCGCGGTGAGCGGGCTGGCCCGCAGCCCGGCGGTCCAGATCACCGCGTCCGCCTCGCTCCAGGTGCCGTCCGCCCACCGCACGGAGCCGTCCTTCACCTCGGTCACGGTGGTGCCGAGGCGCCGCTCCACGCCCAGCCGGTCGAGGGCCGCCTCGATCGCCGGGCGCGGCCCGTCACCGAGCTCCGGGCCGACGACGGCGCTCCGGTCCGCCAGGATCACCCGGCCCCGCCCGGCCAGTTCCGTGGCGACCTCCAGGCCGGTGAATCCGGCGCCGACGACCACGGCGGTGAAGCCGGTGCGGCCGCGCAGATGGTCCCTGAGGGCGACGGCCCCGTCCAGGGTGTCGACGTCGAAGACGCGCTCCGCCCCGGGCAGCTGCGGACGGATCAGCTGACTGCCCGTCGCGAGCACCAGACGGTCGTACGCGAGCACCTCGCCGTCGCCGGTGACGACACGGCGGCCCGCGGTGTCGATCTCCGTCACCGTGGCCTGGACGTGCTCGACTCCGACGGGCTCCAGGATCCGCTTCAGGGGCACCAGCGCCCGCTCCGGCTCGGCCTCGTACAGACGCGGTCGCAACACCAAGTCCGTGCCGGGCGATACGAGGGTGATCCGTATGGCGGCGTCGCCGCGCACCCGGGCGGCCGAGGCGGCGCTCCAGACGCCCGCGAAGCCGCCGCCGACGATCACGATGTGATGCATGCTCTCTCCTTGGTCCGGATCCCGAGAGGGGTCCGCCGATGGGTCCGCCAGGGAGACAACACAGGAGCGTCAGATGTGACAGGCGTGCGCGAACTTCTCCGGATGGGCCACCCGCCGGACCGGCGTCATCCGGCCGCCGACGACCTCGAAGCGGCCGATCCGGCGCAGTACGCCGTGGTGGTACGTCACCAACGCCCGCTCGCCGCCCGCTTCCACGGGCCCGGCTCTGGCGACCGACTCGTCGATCAGTGCGGGCTCGGCGGCGCCCCGCTCCCGGGTGGAGCCCTGCCCAAAAGTGCACAGGGGAAATCCTGAAGCATGCGCGGGTTTATCCGTCGCTGCGGCTCGCGGGCGGATTCAGTAGGCGAATCGATAGGGTTATGCCCCATGTAAGGAGGGCATTATTTGCCGCCGCATTACGGAAAGCGCTGCCCGAAAGGGCAATTGCCGAGGGGTCGGCCCCGGCGGTGCGGGACACCACCGGGACCGGCCCTCCATCCGGCCTGCGTCAGCAGATCGAACAGGTCGTACAGGTGCGGAAGCAGGACTCCTCGCCGGAAATGGCACCCGCGGCGCTCTCGGACGCGACGTCCTGGATGGCGGTCTCGGTGAGGTCGATGTCGAAGAGGTCCTGCGTCATGTTCTCAGACATGGGAATTCCTTCCTCTGGAACCTGTCGAATCGCCGCCCTCCGGCGGCAGAATCGGAATCTAGGTACGGATAGCGGACGGAGTCAAGGGGTTCCGGGGCGGCCGTGTCGGAGTTAGTGTGACGGCATTCCAGTGGAAGGCGGAATGGGGAATTCCGCAGTCCGTTTCATGGTGCATCGAGTAAGGGGGCGCGGCCGAGATGCGGCGTGACCAGAGCGCGGAACCGGTGTTTCGCTGCGCGGACGGAGTGCTCCTGAGGGCGCCGCTCCTGGCCCGGCCGAGGGTCCGCGCGACCTGGCGGGACGGTGCGGCGGCCCGGCCGGGGGAGACCGGAGCGGAGCCCGGTGAACTCCGGGCCCACCTCGTGGAACTGCTCGCCGACGCGAGGTTCCGGGAAGCCCTTGAGGTCTCCAGCCCTTCGCTCGCCCGCACGGTCGACGCCGTCCTCACGGACGCGCCCGTAGCCGCGTCCGATCTGCGCAAGGCCCACCGGGCCGTGACCCGTTACCTGCTCAGGGCCGCGTCCCGGCCCACCCCCTTCGGCCTGCTCGCGGGCGTCCTGTGGGGCTCCTTCGGCGAGGCCACCAAGGGGGAACTCACCGGCGCCGGGCACAGGGCGGCACGGCCCGACGCCGGTTGGCTGGCCCGGCTGATCGCAGAGTGGGAGCGGGACCCGGCCGTGCACCGGGGCCTGAGCGTGGTGGTGAACGGCCTGTGCTTCGTGCGCGGCGGCCGTCTGGTCCTGCCCTTCGCCCCGGCTGGGGCGGGCCCGGGCCCCGCCGCGTCCGACGGCCCGTCAGGAGGGGTGGCCGGCGACCGGCCCACGTTCCGGACGCTCCGCTGCACCCCGGTCGTCCGCGCCGTGACCGAGGCGGCCGCGCGGCCCGTCCCCTGCGGCGACCTGATCCGGGAGGTCGAGGCGCGGTTCCCCGGAGCGCCCGAAGGAGCCGTGGCCGGTCTCGTCGCCCAGCTGATCGGCGCCGAGGTGCTCCTCACGGAGCTGCGCCCGCCGCTGGACGCCCCCGATCCGCTGGCCCACGTCGAGGCGCTGCTCCCGGCCGCCACGCCCGCCGCCCGGTGGACCGCCGCACTGCGCGCGTCCCTGGCCGACTACCGCCGCACCCCGCTGGGCGAGGGAAGGGCGGCCTGGCGCAGGGCACTTGAGCTTGCGGGCACCGGGCCCGACGCGGCGACCGGGCCCGGCACGGGCGCCGGGCCGGACACGGGCGCCGGGCCGGACACGGCCCCGGGGCCCGACTCGGTCGCACCTCCCGGCGCGGCCTTGGGCCCCAGCGCGGCCGCGCGCCCCGCCGCACCCCCGGCGCACCCGGCCGCCCCGGCCCACGCCGTCCAAGTCGACCTGCGTCTGGACGGCACCGCCGTGCTCTCGCGCTCGGTGGCCGAGGAGCTGGAGCGCGCCGCCGCCGCACTGTGGCGCCTCTCGCCCCCGGGGCCCGGCCGGCTGACCGCGTACCACCAGGACTTCGTGGAGCGGTACGGCCTCGGGCGCTACGTGCCCGTCAAGGAACTGCTCGACCCCGACGTCGGCCTGGGCGCCCCGGCCGGATACCGGCTGCCCCCGAGCCACCGCCCCGACCCCGGCCCCGCGCCCCTCAGTGCCGCACGGCAGCGCCTGCTCCTGGGGCTCGCGGCCGAGGCGCAGGCGCGCGGGGCGCGCGAGGTCGTCCTGGACGAGGAACGGCTGCGCGGCTTCGAGGCTACCGACCGGGACGAGTCCGCCGACTCCGTACGGCCGTCCTCGCTCGAACTCGTCGTACAGATCGCGGCGGAGTCGGCCGCCGCCGTGGACCGGGGCGACTTCACGCTCGTACTCGTCGGCGCCGCCACCGCGTCCGGTGGCTTCACGGGCCGCTTCGCCCATCTCTTCCCGCCCGCGCAGGCCGAGGCGATCCGGCACACGGCACGCGCCGCGCGCGAGACCACCGGACGGCTGCCCGTCCAGGTCCACCACCAGGCGTCGCACCACCGGCACGCCAACGTCGCCCAGGTGCCGACCTGGCTGGACACGCGCCTGGCCATCGGCGTCCACCCCGGCCCGGCCGCGCCCGGCGTCACCGACCTCACGCTCGACGACATCGCCGTCGGCGCCGACTCCGAGGGCTTCCGGATCGTGTCCGCGGCACTGGGGCGCGAGCTGACCCCGTCGGCCCTCCACGTGCTCAACCGCGAACTGACCGCGCCCAACGCGGTGCGCTTCCTCATCGAGGCCGCGGCGTTCGGCCGCAAGCAGTGGCGGCTGTGGGAGTGGGGCGCGGCGGAGGACCTGCCGTTCCTGCCCGCCGTGCGCACCGGGCGCACCGTCCTCAGCCCGGCCCGCTGGCGCCTGGACGCGACCGGCCTGCCCCTCGACGAGTGGCGCGCCCTGTGGCACGTGCCCGACCACGTCCAGCTCACCATCGGCGACCACCGCATCCCCCTCAACCTCACCGTCCCCGCGCACCAGGAGATCCTGCGCCGCGCGTGCGAGCGGACCGGCGCGGCCGTGGTGCACGAGCTGCCGCTGGGCCACGACACCGACAGCGGGTGGCTGCACGGCCCCGGCGGCGCCCACGAGGCGGAGGCCGTCGTGACGCTGACGCCCCGCCTTCCGGAGCCCGCTGAGGCGCCCGCGCGCACCACGCGCCCGGTGATCCGGCGCGGCACCGGCGAGATCCCGCCCGGCGGCCCCTGGCTGTACGCGACGCTCTACACCTCCGCCGAACGCCAGGACGAGCTCCTGACCGGGCCGTTGCGCCGCTTCCTCGCCGACCTCGGCTCCCCGCCCGCCGGGCCGTCCGGCGTCGACCGCTGGTTCTTCATCCGGTACGCCGACCCGGACCCGCACCTGAGGCTGCGCCTGCACGGCGACCCGGCGCTGCTCAACGGCACCGTCCTGCCCCGACTGCACGACCTGGTGGGGGAGTTGTCGTCCGAAGGGCTCGCCCGGGGGCTGCGCCTCGACAGCTACGCCCCGGAGACCGAGCGCTACGGCGGCCCGACGCTCCTCGCCGGTGCCGAGGCGGTGTTCCACGCGGACAGCCAGTTGGTCCTGGAGCGGCTGGCGACCCCGGCCGACGACCGGATCCTGTCCACCGCGTACGACGTGACCGAGCTGGTACGTGCCTTCCACCGGGGCTACGGCGGCGACTGGCGGCACTGGCTCACCGGGACGTACCCCAAGCGCGAGCGGCACCACAAGGCGTTCGCGGCACGCAGGCGGGCGGCGCTCGCCAGGATCACCCCGGACGGCGTGCCGGACCCGGCGGCGCAGCCGTACCACGCGGCGCCGGAGCGCTTCGGACGCCTGGTCCGCGCCGAGGAGGACCGGGGCGCGCCGAGCGTCTCCCCGGACGCGGTGCTCGCCTCCCTCGTCCACATGCACTGCAACCGGCGCCTGGGCACGGACCGTACGGCCGAGGCGCAGACCCTGGCCGTGGCCCGCGGCGCGGTCCAGGCGCACCTCGACCGGGAAAGGGCCGGAGCATGACCGAGAACCCCGTCGCGCGGCTCGCGGAGCGTCTCGCCGACCCGGTCGCCCTCGCGGCCCGGGTGACCGCAGCCGAAACGCCCGAGCTGGCCGAGACCCGCTCCCTGTGGCACGCGCAGTCCCTCGCGGACGGCCACCCCGGAGTGGCGCTCCTGTTCGCGGCGCTGGCGCACGGCGAGCCCGCGTACGCCAAGGTCGCGCACGCCCATCTGTCGGCCGCGGTCACCGGCGTGCGCAGGCCCGCGCGGGAGGGCCTGTACGCGGGCCTGCCCGCGGTCGCCTTCGCCGCGCGGACCGCCGTGACCCGGCCCGGCGAGTACGCGGCGCTCCTCACCAAGCTGGACGCCCAAGCCGCCCTGCTGGCGCGGCGCCTGGTGGCGGAGGACGCGCCCCGGACGGCCGCCGCGCGGGGCGGGGCCAGGATGGCCGGGTACGACGTGGTCGCCGGGCTCTCCGGCATCGGCCGGCTGCTCCTGGCGGCCGGGCCCGAGCACCGGGGCACCACCGAGCTGGTCCTCGCCCACCTCGTCGCGCTCACCCGCCCGGTCACCGAACCGGGCGGAAGGACGGTGCCCGGGTGGTGGACCGGCGACCCGATCCTGCTCAGCGAGCCGGACGGGATCCCCGGCGGGCACTTCAACGCCGGCCTGGCCCACGGCATCCCCGGCCCGCTCGCGCTGCTGTCCGTCGCCCACCGCGCGGGCGTGCGCGTGCCGGGCCAGGAGCAGGCCATCCGCACCATCGTTGGGTGGCTGCTTGCCCGCCGCAGCCCCGACGGCAACGGATGGCCCAACATCGTCCCGCTGGACGCGGAGGTGGCGGCCGCCTCCGGTGGCCGCCCCGCGCTGGCCGAGGCCCGCACCGGCTGGTGCTACGGCACGCCCGGCGTCGCCCGCGCCCTGCAACTGGCCGCACTGGCGCTGAAGGAGCCGGAGTGGAACCGCCGGGCGGTCGCCGCGGTCGCCGCGGTGTGCGACCGGCCGGGCGGAGCCCGGGCCTTCACCGACCCCACGCTCTGCCACGGCCTGGCGGGGCTCACCACGATCGTCGCCCTGATGGCCCGCGAGCCGGGTGGGGCCGAACTGGCCTCGCGCGTACCGGACCTGACCGAGGCCCTGGCGCGCGCGGCCGATCCGGCGCACCCCTTCCTCTGGCCCGCCGCCGCGCCCGGCGGCCCCGCCGTCGTGCACCGCCCCGGCTTCCTCGACGGGGCGGCGGGCGCCGCGCTGGCCCTGCATTGCGCGACGGCCCCCGACGCCCCGCTCGGCGAACTGCCGTGGCAGGCGGCGCTCATGCTCTGCTGACCTGCTGAGCCGCTGGGAGCGATCACCCTGGAAGCGCGGCGCGGAAAGCGCTGATCACCCGGACCGAGGCGGCGGAGCGTCCGGTGAGCCGAGGGCGAGTGTGCGATCGTTCCTCGCCGTCCCGCCGACGTGGACGAGACGCCCGAGCGGACCCGTCCTGCTGCCCGCGGTGATCGTGGCGGGGTGGCCGAGGGAATCGCCCATGTCGACCGCGACGCGGTCGATCCCGCGGGTCGCCAGGAGCGCGGCGAGGCACGCCGTGCTGTTGGCGTTCGCGATGTCTTCCGGGACGCCGATGGACGGGGCGAACAGGCGCGCGGCGGTGCGGCCGTCGGCGTGCGGCTCGCAGTGGACGTAACAGCCGAGCAGCCCGAACGCGTCACACGCGGCACGCAGCCGGTCCGGATCGGGGGCGAGTCCGGCCAGCGCCTCGCGGGAGGGGAGCGGGAGCAGCATCCGCGGCCGTCCGAGGGTGGCGACGTACGCCTCGCCGACGGCGGCCGCGTCGAGACCCAGGGCGGGCAGGACGAGCCCGAGTTCGGCGGGGTCGGCGGCGCGCAGCGTGACCGAGTCCGTCTCGAAGGCGGCCTCGACGAGCCCGCCCGGGTGGCGCACCGCGCGGCCGGTGAACGTGGCTTGCGCGGTGCGGAGCACGGCTCGGTACTCGGCCGTGCCCGCGCGTTCCGCGAGGACCGCGAGCGCGGCGACCGTGCCGTGGCCGCACGCGGGCAGATCACCCTCAGCGGTCGCGAACCGCAAGGACACAGGGGGGAGGCCGCCCTCGTGACCCTCCGCGCGGTCCTCCTCGCGTACGAACACGGCGTGGGACGTGCCGAGGAGGACCGGTATCCGCCGCCGCTCGGCCTCGGTGGCAGGCATTCCGTCGACCACGGCGGTCGGGCTCCCGCCGCGCCCGTCGCGCAGACATGCGCTGACGACGGCGACGGGCAGGCCGCGGCTGCTCGTGCGGGGGTTCGCTGATCCCTCGGTCATGGGCATGGGCCGTAGCGTAGACGGGGCGGGAGCGGCCCTATGTCAGGGCCTGCGCCCATGCGACGGCCCGCTCGGCGAAGGCACGGGCCGCGGCGCTCCGATAGGTGCTTTCGCGGCGCAGCAGCGTGACCGTGCGGGAGGGGAGCGCGGGGGTGAGGGGGATGGGGGTGAGATGGGTGTGGTCGTGGGCGATGGCGTCGGGCAGGACGGTGGCCAGCGGGGCGCGCGCCACGATCTCGGTGAGGGCGTTGATGGAGTTGGCCTCCAGCGCGATGCGCAGCCGCACGTGGTGGTCGGCGAAGTGCTGGTCGATGTGCCTGCGGGTGGCGAAGTCCCCGCTGAGCAGCGCGAAATGACGTTCGCCGAGGCCGGTGACGGGCAGGGGCCCGGGTGCGCCGAGGTCGGGGTGGTGGGGGCCGACGACCAGGCTGAGCGCCTCGGTGAACAGGGCAGTGGCCTCGATGCCCGGAAGGTGGTCGCCGCTGAAGGCGATCCCGAGGTCGAGCCGGTCGGCCAGGAGGTCGGCCTCGATGCGGTCCTGGGTCATCTCGCGCACGTCCAGGGTGATGCCCTGGTGCTGGGTGTAGAAGCCGGCGACGAGCGGTCCCGTGAGATACGCGGTGAAGGTGGGGGTGACGGCGAGGCGGAGGTGCCCGCGCGAGAGGTCCCGCACGTCGAGGACCGCACGCTCGCCCGCCGCGAGGTTCCGTAGCGCGCGCCGGGCGTAGTGGGCGTAGGTGGCCCCGGCGTCGGTCAGGCGCACGGTGCGGCCGGTGCGCTCCAGGAGCTGGACGCCCACCGCCTTCTCCAGCTGCTTGATCTGCTGGGACAGGGTGGGCTGCGCGATGCGCAGCTCCTCGGCGGCGCGGGTGAAGTTGGCGTGCTCGGCGACCGCGAGCAAGTAGCGCAGATGACGCAGTTCCGGCTTCATGCACCCAACTATAGATGGGAGCAATAGCAGCGAGTGATAGCAGGTCTTGGACGCTATAGGTGCAGGTCGTGCACAGTGAATGACGTCGGCCCGACCGACAGACCGAACGAAGGGAGTCAGGGCCATGCGTCACCTCGCCCAGGGAATCGACCGGTTCCAGCGGGAGGCCTTCCCCGCCAGGGCCGGGCTCTTCGCCCACCTGGCCACCACCCACCAGCCCGGCACGCTGTTCATCGGCTGCTCCGACGCCCGCGTCGTCCCCGAGCTGATCACCCAGACCGACCCCGGCGAACTGTTCGTCATCCGCACCGCGGGCAACCTCGTCCCCGCCCACACCCCCGGCGCCGACGGCGTCGCCGCCAGCATCGAGTACGCGGTCGCCGTCCTCGGCGTACGGGACGTCGTCGTCTGCGGGCACTCCGCCTGCGGAGCCATGACGGCCCTCGCCGAAGGCCACGACCTCAGCGGGGCCCCGGCCATCGCCGGATGGCTGCGCCACGCCGATGCCGCCCGGGCCCGTACGGCGGCCACCGACGACGGCCACGGGATCGCCGCGCTGATCCGGGAGAACGTCGCCGCACAGCTGGCGAACCTGGCCACCCACCCCGCGGTGGCCCGCGCCCTGGCCGAGGGCAGCGTACGGCTGCACGGCTGGGTCTTCGACATCCCCACCGGCACCGTCGAGGAGCTCACCGCCGACGCCCGCCCGGCGGCCCTCGCGGCCTGACCCGCCTTCCCCCTCCCGGCCCGGCCCGCCCGGTCCCCCGGGGCCCCTCCGCCCGATCCCCGCGACAACCAGGGGACGGGCCGTACGAAAGGAAACCCCTCTCATGGTGCACGCCCAGTTCGACAACAGCGCCCGTCAGCAGCTCGCGATCGCCGCGGTCGAGGCCAAGACCCGCCGCGACCTGTCCTGGCAGCAGATCGCCGACGCCGCGGGCCTGTCCGTCGCGTTCGTCACCGCCGCCGTCCTCGGCCAGCACGCCCTGCCGGAGCCCGCCGCGCAGGCCGTCGCCGAACTGCTCGGCCTGGACGACGACGCGGCGCTGCTGCTGCAGACCATCCCCACCCGCGGCTCCATCCCCGGAGGCGTCCCGACCGACCCGACGATCTACCGCTTCTACGAGATGCTCCAGGTCTACGGCACCACCCTCAAGGCCCTGGTCCACGAGGAGTTCGGCGACGGCATCATCTCCGCGATCAACTTCAAGCTGGACGTGAAGAAGGTCGCCGACCCCGAGGGCGGCGAGCGCGCGGTCATCACCCTGGACGGCAAGTACCTCCCGACCAAGCCCTTCTGAGCAGCCCGGACACCGGGGCGGGCCGGACCACGACCCCGTCAGGCCCGCCCCGGCCCCCTCTCCGCACGCCCCGCCCGGAAACGGGCGCGGCAGCACCCGCTCCCTTCTGGAGGACTCCCGTGGACTTCGCGCAGCGCACCATCGACATCGCCCGGCAGAACGTCGCCGAGGGCGGCCGCCCCTTCGCGACCGTCATCGTCAAGGACGGCGAGATCCTCGCCGAGTCCCCGAACCGGGTGGCCCAGACCGGCGACCCCACCGCCCACGCCGAGATCCTCGCGATCCGCGAGGCCTGCACGAAGCTGGGCACCGAGCACCTGACCGGCACCACCATCTACGTCCTGGCCCACCCCTGCCCCATGTGCCTGGGCTCGCTCTACTACTGCTCACCGGACGAGGTCGTCTTCCTCACCACCCGCGACGCCTACGAGCCCCACTACGTGGACGACCGCAAGTACTTCGAACTCGACACCTTCTACGCCGAGTTCGCCAAGCACTACACCGAGCGGCGCCTGCCGATGCGCCACGACGCGCGCGAGGACGCCACCGCGGTGTACCGGCTCTGGCAGGAGCGCAACGGCGGCGAGCGCCGCGTGGCCGGTGCCCCCACCGCCTGACCCGGCCCGCCGCCCCGCGAGCGCGCTCCGCTCAGGCGAGAGCGACCCCGTACGCACGCATCCACGCGTCCACCTCCAGGATGGGCAGCAGCAGATGGCTGGAGTTGAGCCAGGTCATCGTCTTGGAGCCGGTCCGGGTGAGGGCGTCGATGCGCTGGGGGTCGAAGACGCCGTGCAGGGGTGAGGACGGATCGCTGAGGATCTTGTCGATGGAGCGCATGACGTCCGCGTTGTAGGCGGGGTCATGGGTCCCGGGGTAGCCGCTCTTGGGCCGGTCCAGGGTCTCCTGCGGCAGCACGTCGGCGAAGGCCAGGCGCAGCAGGCTCTTCCACCGGCCGTCGGCGTTCTTCATGTCCCAGGGGACGTTCCACACGTACTCGATCAGCCGGTGGTCGCAGTACGGCACCCGCACCTCCAGGCCGACCGCCATGCTCATGCGGTCCTTGCGGTCCAGGAGATAGGCGAGCGGACCCTTGAGGCTGTAGTACATGACCTCGCGCATGCGCGCGTTGAGCCCCTCCTCGCCGGGCAGCCGGGGCACCTCCGCCTTGAGGGTGAGATAGCGGTCGTGCTCGGCGTCGGCGGGGCGGACGCGGCGGTGCAGGTCGGGGGCGAACGCGTCGGCCAGGCGCGGCGCGTCCCCGAGCCAGGGGAAGCGGTCGCGCCGGACGAGGCGTTCGTCGTGGTACCAGGGGTAGCCGCCGAAGACCTCGTCGGCGGCCTCGCCGGACAGCGCCACGGTCGACTCGCCGCGGATGGCCTTGAACAGCAGGTGCATCGACGTGTCGAACTGGCCGAGGGAGGGCAGGTCGCGGGCGCGCCGGGCGGTCGGCAGGGCCGCGAGCACGTCGTCGGTGCGCAGGACGACCTCGTGGTGCCGGGTGCCGAGGTAGCGGGAGGCGAGCCGGGCGTAGGGGGCGTCGCGCTCGGGCCGCAGCTCCGTCGGCCTGAAGTCCGTGTCGTCCCCGGCGAATTCCACGGCGAAGGTGTGCAGCGGCCCCTCGCCCGCGTCGCTCAGGCGCCGGTGGGCCAGGGCGGACATGATGGTGGAGTCCAGGCCGCCCGACAGCATCGCCGAGCGCGGCACGTCGGCGACGAGCTGCCGTTCGACGATGTCCTCCATGAGCTCCCGTACCGTGGCGACGGTCGTGGCGAGGTCGTCGCGGTGCTCACGGCTGACCAGACGCCAGTACGGATACTCGTGTCCGCCGCTCCGGGAGAAGCGCAGCACGTGTCCGGGCCGCAGCTCGCGCAGCCCGCGCAGCGGCGTCTCGCCGGGCAGGGCGAGGCGGGCGTTGAAGAGGACGGGCAGGCTCTCCTCGTCGACGACGGGCCGGAAGAGGGGGTGGGTGAAGATGCCCTTGGGCTCGGAGGCGAAGAGGATGCCGCCCGGATAGGCGAAGTAGTACAGCGGCTTGACGCCGATGCGGTCGCGGGCGAGGACGAGCTCCTCGCGCGAGGCGTCCCAGACGGCGAACGCGAACATGCCGTTGAACCGGTCCACGCAGGACGCGCCCCATTCGAGGTACGCGTGCAGCACGACCTCGGTGTCCGAGCGCGTGGTGAAGAGGTGACCGCGCTGCATGAGCTCGGTGCGCAGCTCGCGGAAGTTGTAGACCTCGCCGCTGTAGACGAGGACCACGGGCTCCCGGTGCGCGCCCGCCGCGGCGACGGCCGGCTGGGTGCCGCCCTCCAGGTCGATGACGGACAGGCGCCGGTGGCCGAGGGCCGTGTGCGGGCCGAGCCAGGTGCCGCTGTCGTCCGGGCCCCGCAGGGCCATGGTGTCCGTCATGCGCTGGAGGGTGGCCTGTTCCCGGCCGAGGTCGCGGGTGAAGTCGGTCCAGCCGACGATGCCGCACATGGGCGTCCTTTCCGCGCCCGCCGGTGCGGCGGACGCTGGGTGTCGGGCGGGCGTCCCCGGTACGGGGAGGGCCCCGGCCGCTGTCAGAGGGGGATCGCCACGGGCGCCTGCGGCAGCCCGCGCAGCCGGTCGCGGAGCGCGAGCTGGCGCGTGCGCAGCTCCTCGACGTCCCGCGCGGCGAAGGCCGCGGGCGCGTCGGGCCAGTGCTCGCGCAGCGCTCGCAGTGCCGTGGGGGTGAAGCGGGCCTCGCCGCGCCGGTCCACGGTGACGCCGTCGAGGCCGGACCACCGCTCGTTGCGGGCGACCGCCTGGCGTGCGGAGAGACCCGGCGGCAGCCGCAGGGCGATGCTGTGGCCGGTGAGGAGGACCGGATAGCCGCCGGGGAGCCCATCCGGTGCAGGGACGTGTGCCGCTCGGGGCGCGCGCGGGTGTGCGAACGCGTCGACGACGACGGCGCCCGCGACCGCACCGATCTCGTTGAGGTCCGCGCGCGGGTGCCGGCGGCCGCGCTCCAGGAGTTCGTACGTCGTGGTCAGCGGCTCGTCGTCGAGCCAGGCCCGGGCCTCGTCGGCGGGTGCCGGCGGGCTGTGCAGCAGGGCGTGGTGGGCGAGCACCTTCAGCCGTGACTCGTCACCGAGGAACAGGTCGCGCCGGAGCAGCCCGGCGAGCGTGGCGACGTTGCCGAGACCGCACCGCACCGGCAGCCCCGCCGCGTACAGGAGCGGGTTGACGGCGTCGGGGAAACAGGCGTTGACCACCGCGGTACGGGGGCTCGCCTCGGCGCTCGCGGACGCGGCCCGCAGCGCCGTCGCCGCCTGGAGCGGCAGCGTCACCCCGAACCCGGCGGCCCGGACGAGCCCGGTCCAGGCGGAGGCGGGCCCCCGCGTCTCGGCGGGCGAGACGTCGGAGGTGCAGACCACCAGGACGTGCGGCTGCTGCCGGGCCAGGAGGGGCCGCAGATCGGCGCCGCCCCCGACGTCGAGGCGGTGGCAGCGGAACCGGACGGGCCGGTCGGCGAGGACGGCGTGCGCCTGCGCGAGCCCGGCGAGGTTCCGGGCCCGGTCGCGGTCCCGGCTCGCGAGGTGCACCCGGGTCGGCCCGCTCGCCCGCTGCGCGAGGGCCCGTACCAGGGCGCCCGCGAAGGCGCCGGTGCCGAGGACGACGACATCGTGCGGCCGGTTCACGCAGAGCCTCCAGGGGGACTGGATCGCCGCAGGTCCGCCGCCAGGAAGGTGTCCAGGTGGACCGTCTCCGGGGCGGCGAGGCCGGGGCAGCGCGCGCTCAGGTCGAGGCGGGGCGGGCGGTCGTCGTCGGTGAAGTACACCGGTGTGAGAGGGCCGCCGCGCGGGCCGATCCGCAGCAGGGGGTTGGCCACGAGGAAGTCGCGGACGGCGGGCGTGTCGCGCCGTGGGTAGATCCGCACGCGCTTGGTGGCGAAGTGGTTCGCGGGCAGCTCGGGTCGGGCGCCCAGCCTGCGTTTCCACTGGAAGATCCCCTTGCTGACGAACGCCTCGGTGCCGAAGAAGTCCACGCGCGGCACGCCGTGTTCACAGGCCCACCGCAGCAGATGGTGGTACAGCGCCTTGAACGCGCCGCTGCGGTAGTGCTCCTCGCGTCCGTCGAGGACGCCGAGGAGCCGGGTGGTGAGCGTGCGGCGGTCCTTCGACCAGTGGCACAGCGCTCCGGCCACCCGCGTCCCGCCCTCGTTGAGGAAGAACAGCGTGCCGCGCGGGAGCACGGCGTGCCGGACGACCTCGAACCGTTCGGTGCGACTGCGTTCGCCGTGCCGGTGCCGCATGGTCGGCGTGTGCAGACGCTCGTAGAAGAACGCGAGGGCCCGCGGGGACGGGTCCTCCTCCAGGACCCAGCCGCGCTGCCTCTGGTCGCGCCGGAACTGCCACCGTTCCCGCTTGGAGATCAGCCGCTGGAGCTGTTCGTGGGTGTCCGGGACGTCCACGACGAGGTGCAGACGGAACGGCGCGGTGACGGTGCCGAGGTCGGGCAGCCGCCGCAGCCGGTGCTCCTCGGCCCCGAGGACGAGGAGGTCGGCGTCCCCGCGGACGCCCGGGGCGAGGTCGCGCCGGGTGACGGTGGCCGCCGTGCGGTGCGTCGTCGGCGATCCGAGCCGCGCCCGCTGTTGTTCCAGGAGTTGCAGGATGTTGGTGCGGCCGACGGGGAGGCCGGCGTAGGCGATGGTCACACCGTCGGCCGAGGTGTGGGAGACGAGCGCCGGTGCGCCGCCGGGCAGACCGTCGGCGGCGCGGCGGGCGGCGCGCCCGGCCGGGGACGGGGTGTTGTTCCACCAGTAGGCGAGCCTGGCCCGCAGGGGGCCGAGCGGATGCGGGGGCGCCGGGGCGGCCCCGCCGCCGGGCCGGGCGGCACCGGACGGCGGGGCCGCGACCGCGGGACGTGCGGCGTCCTGCTGCGTGGTCATGGCGGGCCCTCAGCCGCTCGCCGCGGCGTGCACGAGGTCGCGCAGGTCCTCGTAACCGGTGACCGGACGCACCTGGTGGCTCTCGGGCGGCCGGTAGTGGCCCGCGTGGTACGAGCCGGAGCCGTGGACGAGCACCTCGGGTCCGTCGAGCAGACCGCGGTCGAGCGCGTTGAGGACGCCCGTCAGCGCCATCACCAGGGACCACTCCCGCAACTGCCGTGGATCGGCGGGCAGTTCGACGTCCACGGCGGCGAGCAGACGCCGTAGGTACGGGTAGCGGTCCAGGCACTCCGCGAGGGAGACGACGATCCCGCCGCCGCCCTGGTGCCGGATGATCTCGTTCATCCGGGTCGAGGTCACGGGGGCGCGGGTGTAGAAGGTGGGGTCGAGCCGCTCGTCGGGGGCGAAGGCCCGCTGCGGGAAGCGCGGATCCGCGTCCTGGGTGTAGACGCCGTCCTCGTACTGCCACGCGGGCCGGTAGTCGAAGGCCCCGCGGTGGTAACTGGCCACCATGTCGGCCGTGTCCAGGTGCTGGACCAGGAAGTACCGGGCTCCGGTGTCGGGCCAGGCGCGGCCGGTGAGCCGCTGCTGTCCGTAGAAGTGGCCCAGCAGCCCGAAGGCACTGGAGACGGCGTGGGCGTGGACGCGCGGGACCGACGGCAGCCGGTCGCGTTCGAACAGGGCCCTCGCGGTGTCGGCCACGATGTAGTTGTCGAGGTCGAGGGTGTGCCACAGCCGTACGCCGTGCCGCGCGAACACGGCGTCGGCCTCCTGGTCGGCGACGGCCCGCGCCAGCTTCTTGACCTCGTCGGCGCCCGTGGTGTCACGCACGGCGAGCGGGTTCCGCGCCCGCAGGGCCTCGTCGTCGGTGAGCGGCGAACGCCACACCTTGTGGCAGGAGCCGACGGGGAGCACGCACACGATGCGCAGCTGCTCGGGACCGGCCAGGGCGGTCTCGTGGGCCCGTCGTACCGCGTCGCGCAGGGCGGTGGCCTTGTTCGCGCTCGACGGCGTGATGATCATGACGGCTTCGCCGGTGCGCTGGATGTGGGCGACCGCACGGGCCACGATCATGAGGGAGGCGAGGGTCTTGGTGGTCCGGGTGTCCGGGTTGTGCATCAGGTTCAGCAGGGTCAGGCGGGTGTCACCGTAGGTCCCCAGCTCCGGAGCGCTGATCGCGGCCGGGGCGAGGAAGACCTCCAGGGCGGGGCTCAGGGGCGGCAGGTCCCAGCCGGGGCTGAAGGCGTCCGTGCGACTGGACCGCCGGGTGTGGTCGAGGGTGGCGGCGAGTTCGTCGTAGTACCGGACGAGGACGCGGCAGAGGCCGGTGTCCGCGCCGGTGGCCGAGGGCGTGGCCGTGTCGGCGGCGGGCCGGGAGTAGGCGGTCGTCATCGGACGGCTCCCCGCGCGAGCGTGTCGCCGCGCAGCAGCGGGGCGGCGGCCGGGGCGGTGGGCACGTGGGCGGGGTCGGCGCCGATGTCCAGCGGCCGGTTGTCCTCGTCGACGAACACGACGTGCGGCCGTAACCGCCGTGCCTCGTCCTCCGGCACGGTCTTGTAGGCGATGAGGATGACCAGGTCGCCGGGCGATATCAGCCGTGCCGCGGCGCCGTTGACGCCGACGACACCGCTGCCGCGCTCGCCTTCGATGACGTACGTGCTGAGCCGGTTGCCGTTGTTGATGTCGACGACGTCCAGCTGTTCGCCCGGCAACAGGTCGGCCGCGTCGATGAGGTCGCGGTCCAGCGTCAGGGAGCCGACGTAGTGGAGATCGGCCTGGGTCACGGTGGCCCGATGGATCTTGCTGTGCAGCATGGTGCGGTACACGGGGGTCTCCTTGGAAGGGGGGAGCGGTGGCTCGAAGAGCGGAGCGAGGCGAAGCCGGGGGAGGAGGGCGCGAGTCGGCGGCGACGCGGGGCGCCGGACGGTGACGACCGCGTTCAGGCGGCGATCTGGATGCGCCGCAGATGACGACTGCGGTCGGTGAAGGCGTTGCGCGCGTGCAGCAGGCGCCAGTTGTCCCACACGAGCATGTCGCGCTCCGTGTAGTCGACGGCCACGTGCTCCCGGTCGAAGGCGGCGTGCCACCGCTGTTGCAGCTCGACGGCCGGATCGTCGTCGTCCCGGATCAGGTTGTTGCAGCTGAAGCGCACGATGAGTCCGCCATCGGTCTCCTCTAGGAGGGGGTGGCGGGTCTTGAGGTCGAGCCCGAGGCGCTGGACGCCTTCGGTGGTCTTCCAGTCGTAGGCGTCCGCCCGCAGGCGCTCGCGCTCCGCGGGGGTGAGGCCCTCGACCCAGGGCCGGGTGTCGGCGAGCGTCGTCTCGCCGCCGGGGCCCTCGGCGGGGGTGACACACCACAGCGCGATGTAGCGCGGCGGGACGACGGCGAAGTCGTACCCTTCCGAATGCGGGGTCAGCGGCCGGGTGTTGCCCGCGTGGTAGACGTCGTCCATCCCGGGTTCGGGGCGTACGTCACCGACGACGGCGCCGGTGTAGTTGGGCACGAAGCGACCGAGCCGACGGCAGAACCGCACCGGGTCGAACTCCTCGCGGACGTTGCACATCAGGACGTAGCCGTGCTCGTCCATCAGCTGGTGGAAGGTCTTCATGAGCAGCTCTTCGGTGAGCGGCTCACCATTGAAATCGACCTGGGAGAGAATGCTGATCGGAGAGTGTGCCATTTCTGCTCCGGTGGAAATGCGGGGCCGCGCACTGCATGGCGCGCAGCCACGGGTGGGGGGATTGCCAGGCGTCAGGACAGGCCGGGGAGAGCCTGATCGTCTCCTGTCAATTCTGTGCTGCGTCGCCACGATAGCGGCCTTTGCTGCGCGCCTGTCAAGGTGAATCGGCATTCTCGGCGAAGATGTGCAAGCAGTGATTTCGGAATCTGAAGTTCCATCAAATGCACAGGTCAGGGCGCTGCTTTAGCGCGGACCCGGACTTCGGAGCGCGAACACAAAGTAGCGCTGTTTGCCTCGTGAAGCGCTGGGTACTCGCGCTCCGATATTTGTGGCCATCGCTGTCACAACGTTTGTCGGCGGCTGCTTCGCTCACCACGAAAAGGGAGGTCCGTAAGAAGCGAAAACGCGGCTCCTTCCAGGACTTATGGCGTCCGTCGCGGTGCGAGCGTGGAGGGCGGTTTCTCTCGCTGTGCACGCAGGGAGAAGAGCCGTGCGCACGTCGCGAGGAACCGTACGCCGTATCGCGAGCAGTCGTACGAACAGGGTGAGGAGTCCCGCGTACAGGGTGAGGAGCCCTGAGCACTCGGTGAGGAGCCCTCAGCACTTGGTGAGGAAGGGGCGCTGCAATTGATCCCACGACCCGTACGGGAGACCGGCGGTGACCGCGTGACCGTCCGCCGCATCCTGCTCAGCGAGGGGGTGACCGCGTTCGGGGACGGCCTGTGGTTCAGCATGTGGGCCGTCTACCTGACGACGATTCAGGGCGTGCCGGCCGCCTCCGTGGGAGTGGCCATGGGGATCGGCGGCGGCATCGGTCTGCTCGTCGCGCTGCCGATCGGCACGCTCACCGACCGCCTCGGCGCCCGCGAGGTGCTGCTGACCGTCACCGCCCTGCGCGCGCTCTTCTCCCTGGCCTTCCTGGCCCTGCACAGCTTCTGGCCGCTGCTCGTGGCCGCCGCCCTGTTCACCTCCATGGAGACGGCCGCCAAGGGCACCAAGGTCGCCTTCGTGTATCTGCTGATGCCGGAGGGCGCGTGCATGCCGGTCCTCGCCCGCGCGCGCGTGGTGCAGCACCTGTTGTACGCGGCCGGGGCGGGCGGCGCCGCGTGGGTCCTTTCGCGCTCGGCCGCGGGCCCGTACCACGCGGCCGTCGTCGTCAACAGCTTGACCTTCGCCGCCTCAGCGGCCGTCCTCGCCCGGCTGCCGCACGTCCCGCCCGCGCCCGCAGCCCGCCGCCCCGCCGGGACGGCGGCGCTCCGCAACCTGCCGTTCGTCGCCGTCATGAGCAGCACCGCCCTGCTGGCCCTGTGCTGGGCGCTGCTCTCCAGCGGGCTGCCGCTGTGGCTCAAGGACGACACTGCGGCCCCGGTGTGGATCGCGCCGCTGGCCGTGCTCGTCAGTTCGCTCCTGATCGCCCTGTTCCAGATCCGCGTGACTCGCAGCGGGGAGCGGCTCGTGGGCGCGGTCCGTTCCTCCCGGCGCGCCGGTCTCGCGCTCGCGGGCTGCTGTCTCGTCTTCGCCGCGGCCGCCTGGCCCACGAGTCCCCTGGTGGCCTGTCTGCTCGTCCTGGGCGGCCTGTGCCTGCACGTCGTCGGCGAGCTGTACTACGTCGCCGCCCGTTGGGGCCTCTCCCTCAGCCTCATGGCTCCCGGGGCCCAGGGGCAGTACCAGGCGGTCGCCGCCACCACGGAGGGGGCCGTCGTCGCGGTCGGCCCGGCCCTCGTCACCACGCTGGTCACCGGGGCCGACGGTGCGGGCTGGGGCGCGCTCGCGCTGGTCTTCCTGCTCTGTTGCCTTCCGGTGGCCCGGCTGTGCGGGCCCGCGGTGCGGAGGGCGGCGGGGGAGGCGGGGGGTGTGCGGGAGAGGTCGGGGGCGTGAGGCTCGCGGAGGGCTGTCCGGGTGCCGCCCGGGGCGCCGCCGTGCCCGCGAGGGCATGGACGTAGCGGTCGTCGGCGCCGGGGGATCGGGTGTATCGCGGGCGTATCGAGAAGCACATACGCCACCGCAACGGTCTCACGCCTTGTATGGAGGCGCGGGCCCCAGCGGTCCGTGCCGAGGGCGTCGTGTCCCCGGCTTTCGTAGGTGATCCCTAGAAGGAGCGCGCCGTGCCCCGTGAGAACGTACGCCCGCCGCTGAGGAGGGTTGGTCCGGCCGCCGGTGTCGCCATGCTGATGATGGCTCAGGCCGGGCCTGCCACGGCCGCCCCACTGCCTGCCGCCGCCCCGGCGCCCGCCACCGCGGCCCCGGCGCCGGACGGGAACGTGCAGAAGGCCATGGAGCAGCTGGCCGGGATCCCTGGGGTCGTGGGGGTCGTGGGCGGGGCCTACGTCGACGGGAGGTCCGTCGGTCTTGGCAGCGCGGGCACCCGGCTGCTGAACGGCGAGGGCGGCAGGATCCCCGCGAACGCCCGCTTCCCGATCTGGTCACAGACCAAGCAGATGGTGGCCACCGTGGTGCTGCAACTGGTCGCGGAGGGCGAGTTGGGCGTGGACGACAAGCTCGGCGACCTGCTGCCGGAGGTGGTGGAGAAGGACCTGGTGACGCGGGCCGACGAGATCACCGTACGGCAGATGCTCCGGCACACCTCCGGCATTCCCGACTGGTACGCGGGCAAGCCCAACCCGGACGGGAGCGAGGGTGACCCCTCGTTCGACGTGTTCGACTTCACGACCCACTACCGGCCGCTGGATCTGGTGAAGTGGAGCCGTGCTCGGCCCCGGACCGGCGAGCCGGGCGAGAAGTGGTTCTACTCCAACACCAACTACACCCTCCTCGGCCTGATCATCGAGAGGTTGACCGGCCACGACCTGGCCACCGAGCTGCACGCGCGCCTGTTCGGCCCGCTCAAGATGACCAAGACCTACCTCAGGGTCAGGCCACCGGAGGGCATCGAGGGACCGCACGGCCACGGCTACTACCCCGACGCCGACGGCAGGCCGCGCGACGTGGACCGGTTCAACGCCAGCCTCACCGGCGCGGGGGCCGGAGGGGTGGTCTCCACCGCGCACGACGTGAGCGCCTTCAACCGGGCCTTCGCCCAGGGGAAGTTGCTGCCGCCGGAACTCCAGCGGATCCTGACCGACCGGCTGCCCGTCGCCCCGCACGCCCGGGACGAAGGCCGCGGCGGCTGCGGCGACGACTTCTTGATCACGGGCGGGCTGGCCCCCGGCTCCATCGCCATGACCTTCTACTCGGAAGACGGCCGTCGCCAGTTCGCGCTGTCCTTCACCCTGAGCGCCAAACCCAGCGCCGTGGAGCTCGATGTGAGCAAGGCCTTGGAGGCCGTGTTCTGCCCGTCCTCCGCACCGGCACACGGTGGCTGACGAGGCACCGTACAGCGGCGCGAGCTGCCGCAAGAGAGGAGGTGCCCAGTTCACGGCCTTGCGTGGCGCGCCCCAGGGGCCTGCTGCGAAGGGCGCTGGTCACTGGCCCTTACGAGGCCGCGGTGCTGGTCGCAGTACTGAACGACTGGCTGTGATCAGCAGCAACGTCGTCCTCATCGATCACTTTGTAGCCGGGGACGGACGGCCAGCGGACCGTCAGGACCACGGACTCCTCCTCCGCGAACCAGGAGTGGTCGACGCCCCGGCCCCACACGACGTAGTCCCCCTGCCGGGACAGGAGCACGCTGCGACCGGGCAGTTCCACCCGGAAGCGGCCACTGATGAGGACCAGCAGGGCGGTGCGCTCCTCACCGGTCACCCACTGAGCCCGCTCATCGCTCTGCGGATGGACGCCCCATTTGATCTCCACGGCCTCGCTGTGCCGGAGATCGGAGGCGTCCCTGAAGTGCCCCAGCAGCCACCCCCGGTCCAGTGCCGCGTCCTTGCCCGCGTTGCCCACATACACGTTGTCGGTCATGGCTGCGGACGGTAGCAGCGACCCCATCGGCACCCACAGGACGGTCACCTGCTGAAGGAGCTCCACGGGATGTGACTGAAGGGCGGCGCGGGTTCCTGGGGCCGCTGGGGACAACGATCCGGCCCCGGCCCTGGTCAGGAGGGCTCGGTGAGAACCCACAACTCCCAGACTCCGGCGGCCCGGCACTCGTAGGCGCGTACGCCGTTCTCCAAGTACCACCGGCCGCGCTCATGACAGCGGTGTTCCTCGGCCGGAGGGAAATCCGCCACGTGGTGCCAGCCTGGCCCGGCTGCCGGCGTGGACCGTACGGGCGTGGGTGCGGGTGCGGAGGCCACGGCGGTTGCGCCGTGGCTCGCCACCAGCAGCGACGCGGCCGCAGCCGCGAGGAGAACGCGTTTCATGGTTCGCATGGAACGCATCCTTCCGCGCTGCGGGCCCACATCGACGGAGACCGCTCCACCTTCCCCCGATCGGTCTAAAGGCGATGCGGCCCCCTTCGGCTCAGGGTGCCGGGTGTCGCACAAAACGCGCCTGCCATGGAGTTGAACGGGCCAAACCCGTTGAGTCCGCGGCAACTTGGGGTGCGCGCGCCTAGGGTGTGCGGTCATGGGTGATGCGAAGTGGCCTGCCCGCGAGCCTTGTTCATTCGGCAAGGCGACATGCCAGGTCCCCGCAGGGCCGAGGGCCATCCTCACCCCGCATCATGCGGCCGGGGCCGTGGCCCGCTACGGCTTCCGAACCGTGCTGCACACCGGCCGCGACCCGCACCTGAGCCGCTCCCTCGTGCAGCGACGCTTCGAGAAGCACGCCGCGACCGGACCATCGTCTGCGATCACACCTTGCGACCACCCGCCGGAGCCGATGGCGGCGCACCCCCACTGAAATCCAGAAGGCGCTTGACCATCCAACGCCGCCCCTCGCAGGAGCATCGGACAAGGGAAACCGCTCATGGAAGAGCAAGAGATGCACCACCCGCCCAACCCTCCTGCCCCGGTGATCGATTCCCCAGGCGAGAAGTCGACGGTGACCGATCCGCGGGAGCCGATCACCGGCACGGCCGACTCCCCGTCCGACCAGGTGAGCATCAAGGAGGGGGCCACCTTGCTGGGCACCACTCCGGTCTTCGGCAACACCTGGACGTACACCCCGGAAACGGACTGGACGGAAGGCACCCACTGGGTCTCCGCCACTGCTTCGTACCGTGCCCGGTTCGATCACCACTATGGCGACATCTATTCGAAACCAACGCACGTGACCTTCGACGCAGCCATACCGCAGAGAGTGGCCGTTCCGGTGATCTCCACCCCCTCGGAGGGGTCGACGGTGACCGTGTTGCGTGAGCAGGTCACGGGCACGGCCGAGCCTGGAGTGGAGAGGGTGACGCTCGCCGAGGGGGGTACCTCGTTGCCGGGTGAGGCGCCCGTGACGGACACCATGTGGGCTTACACTCCCAGCGTCGACTGGGCCCCGGGCCCGCACGCCATCACCGCCACTGCCCACAGAGGCCTTCTGAAGTCACCGCCGTCCGCTCCCCGCCACTTTTCCGTGCAGGCACCTTCCCCAACGGTGTCGGTGGATCTGGTGGACCCGCTTGCCGATCGTCAGGCAGAGCAGGTCAACTACGCGTTCACGCACGAGCTCGACGTACGCATCACCGAGAACGACGTCGCTGTGCGCTCGCTGCCCATCACGTTCACCATCAATGGATCCACCGGCTCCGAGTTCGACACCGGCGCGGCCACGTACCCGTCCCGAACCGATGACCAGGGCGTGGCGCCCGCGACGACGCTGTACGCCGGGGACACGCCGGGCGACTTCACCGTCACGGTCACCTCGCCCGAACGTGCCGACGTGCGGAAAGACATCCACCTCACCGTCCAGCCCCGTTCCTGAATCCAAGGAGGAGCACATGGCCGCGAACGCGCAAAAGGGAATCACCGGGCTCTGGGTCTTCGAATCCACCAGTGAGGTCCCTACGGGCTACACCCTCGTTCACAGCCGTCTGAACATGAACGAGAAGGGCAAGGGCAGGTACCTCGCCTACATGCGGGAAGAGGGGGCCGCGCTGACCAATCTGGTCCTCCACTTGGCGTGGGCACAGCCGTCACGCGTCTACCGGGCCGAGCAGTCCGCTCTGAATCTCAACGAGGGCTCCCCAGGAGCAGGCGGAGGCCACGCCGTTCCCTTCTACCTCGCGTACACCACGGAGGCCGAAGAGGGCGACAGCGAGATCATCGACATCGACGTCATCAAGGCCACCGACTCGCCTGAGAAGGGCTGGGAGAGGATCCCGTTCAACCTCAACTCCTCCGTCGCCGGTGCCACACCGCTCAACCTCACCTACCTGCGCTCGTGAACCAGGTGGGTCTTCAGTGAAGTTCCGACCGGGCCTTGGTCAGTCGAGGCCTTCGACGATGCGGAAGTCGCGCTCGACGCCGTCGGAGAGGGCGGCCAGCGCCTCCTGGTAGGCCTCACTCTCGTACGCCGCGACGGCCTGCTCGAAGCTGTCGAACTCGACCAGGACGGTGCGCTCGGCGACCCCGGCGTCGTGCGCCACGACCCGGCCGCCACGGACGAGGGTCCGACCGCCCCCGGGTTCGACGGCCAGGGGGGCCAGCTTGTTGTAGGCAGCCAGCTTCTCAGGGTCTGAAATGGTGCGGTAGACGCTGACCCAGTAGCCCTTGGGCATGGAACCTCCGGTGTGGGGATGAGTGCATCTGACGTACGGGTTGGTCTCGGACGAGCGTCGGTGAGCGAGAGCGGGGCTGGTCAGCGTCGTGATCGCCATGGCGTTGATGCCGAACCCATCGGCGCGGCGCCCGGCCGACGTCGCCGGTGCAGGCCGGGGTGCACGGTTCGATGCGTGGCATCTCGGCACCTCCTGCTTCGATTTCCGAATCACTATGATGCTTCGAGAACCGAAGCGCAAGGAGTGAACATGGAAGCCAGGGCGCCACGTCCAGGTGTGCCGGTGCGGGGCTCCGAATCGGGTCGTCCCGTGATGGCCGCACTCGACCTGCTCGGACGGCGTTGGGCGATGCGGATCCTGTGGGAACTGAGTCAAGCTCCGGTCGGCTTCCGTGAATTGCAGCGCCGCTGCGAGCGCATGTCCTCCAGCGTGCTCAGCACCCGGATCGAGGAGCTGGCCGACGCCCGCCTGCTCGCCCCGGACGGCGATGGCTACCGCCTCACCCGGCTCGGCCAGGAACTTGTCGAGGCGCTGAGCCCGCTGGCCGCCTGGAGTCGACGGTGGGCCGAGGAAATGGGGCCCGCGACGGCAGAAGGGCTGGAATGATCACCGCGTGGCCGGTCTGATCACGGCGGCGGTGCCGTCCTGGACCATTCCCTCACGCAGGGCATGGTCCGCAAGGCGGAATACTCTGGTGTCATGAGTGAGCGAGGGATGCAGGAACTGGCACTGCTGCTGTTGACCGCGCTGGCGAACGCGCCCCGGCACGGATACGCCATCGCCCAGGAGGTCAAGGCCATCACCGACGGCCGGGTGGTGCCGCGCACCGGGGCGCTCTACGGGGCCCTGGACAGGCTGCTGAACGAGGAGCTGATCAAGGTGGAGAGCGAAGAGGTGGTGGGCGGCCGGGCCCGCCGCACTTTCGCCCTCACGGACAGCGGCAGGGCGAAACTGGCGGCCGAGGCGGAACGGCTGGCCGCGACCGCCCAGGAGGTCAAGCGGCGCCTTGCGGCCGGTGGCGGAGCGGTGCCCGCGTGATCGATCACGTGCTCCGCCTGTACCCGGCCGACTACCGGTCCACGTACGGGGAGGAGATCGTCGACGTCCACCGGGAGATGACCACGGACCTGCCGCGCGCGGCCCGGCTGCGTGCGGATGCCGATCTGGCCGCCCACGCCCTGCGGGTACGCCTCCGGCTCGACTCGGCGTCGAGCGGCGGGCGCTTCTTCGCCGTGGCCGCCCCGTTCGCGCTGGCGGCCGCCGCGGTGGGCAACGGTCTTGTCCTCACCCGCTGGTACGCCGGGCTCGTCATCTCCCCGGCCCCGGCGTGGCTGCAGCTCACGCACATGGATCTCGCCGAAGCCCTGCACCTGATGTGCTCGCTGGCGGTGTGCGTGGGCACGATCGTCGCCCTGGCCGGACGGTGGGTGCTCGGGGTGGCGGCAGCCGCGGGCGGCCTGCTGGGAACGGCGGTGCAGGGAGCCATCGACGCGCCGCTGGTCCAGGGAGGGTGGATGACGTCCGCGGCAGCTCTCCTGACGGTCGCCGTGGTGCTCGCCTGCCCTGTGGACCGCCGGCCCGGCGAGGGTCTGTCGGCGGCGGCCGCGGCGGTGGCGGGCATCGGATGGTTCCCGGTCGTCGTCGCGGACACCGGGGCCTTCGGCGTGACCACGGACTACGGCGTCTGGCCGATGCTGGTCCTGGCCGTCGCGGGGGCCGCTCTCGCTGTGCGGCGGCGGTCCTCGGGAGCCCGGGAGATCGGCGCGATGGCCGTGGCGTCGGCACCGTTGACCGTCGCCGCCCTCACCGGGGCCGGGTCCGACCTCTTGCCCCTGATCGGCATGTTCCTCGTGCTGCCGCTCGCAGCCGCCCTCGGCACGTGCGCGATAGCGCTGCGCCGCAGGCACTGACTGGCGCTTCCCTCCGGGCCGCCCTCTCGTCGACGGACGGGAGGGCGGCCCCATGCGTGCCACCGGCTGCCGCCGACGAGCGAGGGCAGGGCACTCTTTGCCATAGTCCGTTCAAGTGAATACTCTTCTTGGCGTACTACAGGAGTACTGCCGGCGGGCCGTCCGGCCGTGACGGCCGCGCGCCCTCGCCCCGCGACAGCCCCACGCGGACGGGACTGTGCTCCTCCCGCAGAGCAAAGAGAGCTCACCTTGCCGTTCACCTTGTCCCACCCTGCCGCCGTCCTTCCCCTGCTGCGCCGACCGTTCGTCGCGTCGGCTCTGGTCGCGGGCGCCGTGGCGCCCGACGTCCCCTACCTCCTGGGCGCCCTCGGCCTGACCGCGACCAGCTCCACGGACTGGCACGAGCCCCTCGTCAACGCCACGACCACGCACTCGCCCGGCTGGGGCCTGGGTGTCGACCTGCTCTTCACCCTCTGTCTGGTCGCCGCCTACCGACTGCTGCACCGACCGGTCACGGCCCTGCTCCCCGCCGACCGCGCCCTGCCCGGCCCCGGGCGGACGGACGGCGCGCGGGGCACGTCGCGCCACGCGCTGTGGCTCCTGCTGTCGGCGCTCATCGGCATCGCCTCCCACCTGGCGTGGGACTCCTTCACCCACGGCGACGGGTTCTGGGTGACGCGTGTGGCGCTGCTGCGCGAGCCCGTCCTGGGAGGTCTGTCGCCCGCCCGGCTGCTGCAGTACGTGAGCACCGTCGTCGGCCTGGCGGCCATCGGCGCGCACCTCTGGCGCCGCCGCGGCCGGGCGCGCACCGCGGCCGAGGCCGACGGCACCGCCCGCCTGCGTCCCGCGGAGCGCTGGAGCGTGGTGGCCGCGCTGGTCACCGCCACCGTGCTGGGCGGCGTCGCGCAGGCCCGCGACGATTTCAGCGCCCACCGCTACCAGACCGAGTACGACTACAGCCGCCCGATCACCCGCGACCTCGGCGGCGGCGTGACCGAGACCTCTTATCCCAGCAGGACCGTCAAGACTCCGTGGGGCACGCTCGCCGAGGAGGTGCTGACACCCGCGGCCAAGACGGCGGGCGCCTCCTTCGCCGTCGCCGTGCTGCTGTACGGCGCCGCGTGGCACGCCCGGCGGCACCGCGACCGGGCCGGTCAACGGACACCGTGACGCGCGGCTCCGGCACTCCACCTCGCGGAGGTGTTCGGGCTCGACGAGAAGACCGTGACGCGCTACGCGGACTCTGCGCGGGCCCTGCTGGAGCAGGCCGTCGAGCAGTCCTCGCAGGGAAACCCGCTCGACCTGGGCACCTCCTCGAAGAGATCCTTCAGGCATGGAGTTCCTCTGCTACCACCGCGATCGGCCCGCCTCCCTGCCACTGCGCCACGAGCTGGGGGAAGAGCATTGGTCCTACATGGACCAGTACGCGAAGGAGATGATCGCCCGGGGTCCGACTCTCGCCGCCGACGGTGACACACCCACCGGAAGCGTGCACATCCTCGACCTGCCCGATCCCGCCGCTGCCCGCGCGTTCGCCTTCGACGAGCCGAACTACCAGGCCGGTGTCTACCGGGACGTGCTGCTGCGACGGTGGCGCAACACGCTGGGGCGCACCATGTGGGACTTCCCTGGCGGCCGGACCGGCGGCAATCGGTACCTGGTGCTCGGCCTCGGCACAGGGCAGGCCGCCGACCTCGCGGTGCCGCCCGACCGGGACGAGCTGATCGCCTACGGACCGCTGCTGTCCGACAACGGCGCCACCTGGCTGGGCACGGCGGCGCTGCTCCGAGCACCGGACCCGGAGGCGGCTCGCACCATCCTGACCCCGGACCGGTACGCCGATATCGAGGTGCACGACTGGCAGTTCGGCGGGCGCCCGTCATAGCCGAGGACGTCCGGCCGAGGTCATCGCCGAAGCCCTTCGAATCGCCCGGCAACCTCGTGCCTCCCCCCGAACCCACGGACGCATCGGCCTGACGCACACCAGTGGACCCGTGGGTTCGCGCTGAAGAACCCCGTCCGCGTAACGCGTGCTGATTCAGCCATCCGAGACGCTCCGGCCTCCGCCGCGCCAAGGGCTCCGGTACGCGTGAGCGGGGCAGTCGCTTCCTCCGGGGGTGTGTCTTCAGCCATCCTCCGTATCGCGCGGCGGAGTCCGTCCGGGCGGGGCGGCCACATCGGCCATCTTCTCCGGCGGCCTTGTTGTGGTGGCGAGGCCACGTGTTCCACTGGAGTCAGGCGGGGAGTTTCCGCGTGACTCTGCGGCCCGACGTACGTCTTCCGCATCGCACGGCGATCCGCACGCCTCGTGCCGATGCGCACCGCACGGCGATCCGCGCGCCTCATGCCGATGCGCACCGACCTGCACCGATGCTGACCTGTGCCGATGCGCACCGATCCGCATGATCCAGTCGATCTCTTCTATCTCTTCGATCCATACGATCCGCACTGAATCCGTCCCGACCGGCCGCGTGCCGCGCGACGTTCCGCGTCACGCCCGGACCGATCCGTCCGTCCGCTGTCGGCTCCCGCGTGCCGCGCCCCGGCGCAGGACACCGGCGCGGTTCCGGACCCCACACACCTGGGAGCGACCTTGATCCACGCGTCAGACATGTTCGGCGGCCTTCGAGGGCACGACGAAGTGGTGGTGACCGGAGGAGCCGGTTTCCTCGGCCGACACCTGGTCACCGCCCTCAGCCGCCTCGGCAAGAAGGTCACCGTCGTCGATCACGCCGAACTCCCCGAGGACATCGCCGCGTTGCCCGGCGTGCGGTACGCCCGCGCCGACCTGCGTGACTACGGCGAGACCCTGCTCGCCCTGCAAGGGGCCGACGTCGTCTTCCACCTGGCGGGCAACGCCAGCGGCACCGTGTCGGTGGAGAAGCCCCGCCACGACTTCCACCTCAACGCCCTGGGCACCTGCAACGTGGGCAACGCCTGCCTCGAACTCGGCGCCCAGCGCCTGGTCTACGTCTCCTCCGCGGTCGTCTACGGCACTCCTCAGCGCACGCCGATGGGTGAGGACCACCCCACGCAGCCGTTCCTGCCGTACGGCGCCTCCAAGCTGTCGGGCGAACTCGTCCTGCGCAGCCTGCACCAGTCCGCCGGTCTGCCCGTCGTGATCGGGCGCTCCTTCGTCATCTACGGACCCGGCGAGGACCCGGCCCGCGCGGGCGGCGAGGTGTCGCAGTTCCTGCGCTGGCACCTCAACGAACTGCCGATTCCCGTCGTGGGGGACATCGACCGCAAGACGCGGGACTTCATCCACGTCGACGACATGTGCCGGGCCCTCGTCACCCTCGCCGACCGGGGACAGGACGGCGAGACCTACAACCTGGGCAGCGGCACCGAGGTGTCGATGCGCGAGCTGGCCGAGGCGGTCGGCGAGGCCACCGGGCGGCCCGCGCTCCTCGACGCCGACGACAGCAGCCTGGAGGACAGCTTCTCCCTCGTCGCCGACGTCTCCCGTCTGGCCGCCCTCGGCTTCAGCCCCGCGATCGACCTGGCGGCGGGCCTGTCCTCCCTGGCCGCCGCACTCGGTCCGTTTCCCGAACTCCCCACGGCCAAGGCGGTGTTCCGCAGGGAGCGGCCGGAGCGCAGGTGCCTGACGGGGGCCGCGGCATGCTAGCGCTCGACGGCGGCACCCGCGGTTCAGGCTCGCCCGGCGGGTGCTGGGCGCAGACCCTCTTCCAGGACCTGCGCGGCTACGCCCGGGGCTACGCCCCGGGCGCGGGACGCCCTGCTCGCGCCGGCACGGCGCCGGGCGGCCGACGTCCCGTAGCGGCACAGGACCAGCACAGGAAAGGACCCGTACGCCGATGGGGAAGAAGCCGGACGGGGCACCACCGGACAGGACGGAGCACTCACCCCTGAACACCCCGGGCCCACCCCTGCACACCGGACCCCGCTTCCCGTCCCCGCCCCGCCTGAGAGCGATGCGGCTCGCCGTGAGCGCGGTCTTCTTCGTCACGGGCGCCGCCTTCGCCACCTGGGCGGCCCGGGTGCCCGCGGTCCAGGACCGGCTCGACCTCTCCGCGGGCGAACTGGCGGTGGCGCTGGTGGGCCTGAGCGGCGGCGCCTTCGTCGGCCTGCCGCTGGTGGGCGGCCTGGTGGCCCGGTACGGCAGCCGCACGGTGCTCCGCGTCGGCATGGCCCTCTACCTGGCGGCGCTGACCGGGATCGCCTTCGCGCCTGGGCTCGCCCTGCTCACGGCGGTGCTCGCGCTGTTCGCGTGCGGCAACACCGCTGTCGACGTGGCGATGAACACCCAGGGCGTCCTGGTCGAGCGGGCGTACGCGCGCCCGGTACTCGGCGGCTTCCACGCGATGTTCAGCCTCGGCGGCATCGTGGGGGCGGGCGTCGGCGGGCTCGTGGCGTCGGCGGGCGTGGGCACCGGGCCGCACTTCGCCGTCACCGCGGTGGTGCTGTGCGCGGTGGCGGCCTGGGCGGCGACTGCGTTGGCGCCCGAGCCGCGGCGGGCGGAGCGGGCGGCGGACTCGGGGCCGCTCCTGGCGCTGCCGGGCCCCGGCCTGTGGATCCCCGGCCTCGTCGCGTTCTGCGCGCTGATGGGGGAGGGGGTCGTGAACGACTGGGGCGCGGTCTATCTGCACGAGGCCACGGGCGCGTCCGCCGGTCTGGCGGGCACGGGCTTCGCCGTCTTCTCGGCCGGGATGGTCGTCGGACGGCTCGGTGCCGACCGGGTCCGCTCCCGCGTCGGTACGGCCCGCTTCACGCTGGGCTGCGCGGCGGTCGCCGGGGTGGGCGCGCTGATCCCGGTCGCCTCACCGACGGTCCACGCCGGTTTCGTCGGTTACGGCCTCCTCGGCCTGGGCATGGCCGCGGTCATCCCCGTCGTCTTCAGCCACGCCGCCGACCTCAACCCCGAACGCCCCGGCCCCTCCATCGCCGCCGTCTCCGCGGTCGGCTACGTCGGCTTCCTGGCCGGTCCGCCCCTCATCGGCGCCCTCACCGAATCCACCACCCTGCGCACCGCGATGCTGGTCCTCCCCACCCTCATGGCCACGATGGCGGTTCTCTCCACGCGGCTGCGGGGCCGCTGAACACTCCCACCGGCGGCCCCGGGAGGGTGGGGCTCCGCTAGGGGGGCACCGCCGTTCGTAGGCCCCGGACCAGGTGTTTAGACTGCGGCGCGTACGAACGTCGCGGCGAACGTGTCGCGACCGAACGACCTTATTTGGGGGAACTCCACGTGCGTATCCGTACGGGGGCGGCTTCGGCTGCCCTGGCCACTCTGCTCGCTGTCGGTGCGGCCGTCCCGGCTCAGGCCGCCGGTTCCGACGCGCCGTCGTACCGCAGTGCCGCCTCCGCGCAGTCCGCCCGCGCCGGGTCCGGCGTCGGGGCGTTCCAGACGCTGGGCGACAACGTCCACTTCTCGCACACGGTGCGGGGCCACATCAACGCGCACGGCTGGTGGAAGAACCTGAGCGGCCCGGCCCGGGGCGTCAAGGCCAAGGTCACCGTGTGGCTCCAGGTCAAGCGCGGGGGCGAGTGGAAGACCCTGGCCACGGACGTGAAGAACGTCTACTCCGGCGGTGGCAGCGGCAAGCGCGCGGCGGCCGCGTACAAGTGCACGTACAACGTGGGCCAGTACGACTTCCGCAGCGTCATCGACGTCGACCTGATCGGCTACCCGGACGACAGCTACAAGAAGATCACCGCGACGCAGAGGCTCGGCTGCGGCCTGTGATCAAGGGCTGAGGCGGTGCCGGAAGATAATCTTCCGGCACCGTCCGCTTTTCATTCCGTGTCGAGGGAGTGCCCGCCTGTGTTTCCCCCCAGCGTCGTCGTCGGTCTGCACGGGACCCTGCGGCGGCATCCGTGGTTCGACCGGGTGGTCACGCGGGACGCCGACGCCGAGGGCTCCGTCGAGGAGGAGCTCCTCTTTCTGGCCGTCGACCGGGCCGGTTCCTACGGCTGGCGGACCGTCAGCGGTGTGCTCCACGAGGACGGCGAGGTCACGGCCGAGCACGAGCCCACCGCGTGGGCGCACGAAGACGCCGGCGGTGACTGGACGCAGGACGGCGCCGTGCACCAACTGGCGTGGCTGGGGGCAGGTGTCCACACCGATCCGCCGCGTCCGGGGCTGCCCGTCCGGCCGATCGCCCTGGTGCTGTCCGACACGCTGGCCCGCGTGGGCACGGTGACGTTCACGGGCCTGCACGCCCTGCTGCCGTTGCAGGCGACCGAGCGCGACACCGCCTTCCACCAGATCGAGCTGGCACCGTGGTTCGACCTGGCCGATCCGGACGCCCGGCACGAAGTGCTTGTGACCGTCTCCTGCCGCCTCGGCGAGGGCGGAGCGGCCGAGCCCGACACGGCGGCCCTGTGCGCGGCGGTGCGGGAGAAGGCCCAGGGAGCGGTGGACGTCTCCGCGTCGGCGGCGGAGGGCGGCCTCGTGGGCCTCGCCCTCGATCTCGACCGCTCGACGCACACCCAGGGGATGCGCGAGGTGCTCCGCTTCGGCTGCGGCACGCGCGAGTGGTCGCCGGACGTCGCGGTGTGGCTGGTGGAGATGGTCGCCGAGGCCCTGCGGGAGGCGGGGCGAGCGGCGCCGACGGTCGTCACGGTGTCACTGGCGGCCTTGCCCGCGTAGCCCGGACCGTGGCCCGGCCGCATGCGGCCCGGCCGAACTCCAGGTCAGACCCCGCCCCGTAGTGCACACGCACCAGACCCCCCGACCGCCTGATCCGCCTGCACCAGGGCAAGACGGCAGCCGGAGACGATGCCCCGCAAGGCGCCGCAGGCAAGTGTGGAAGACGCGCCGATCGCGCGCGTTTCCCCTCGTCTAGCGGTGTCTGGAGTGATCAACAGGTGGCGACATTTCTCTACCGGGTCGGACGGTGGGCCTTCCGGCGGCGTCGGCTCGTGGGCGGGCTCTGGCTGGCCGCCCTGGTGCTCGCCGGGCTCGCCGCCGCCGTCGCGCCGTCAGGGGAGGACGAGGACCTCTCCATGCCCGGCACCGAGTCGCAGCAGGCGTTCGACCTGCTCGACGAGCGCTTCCCGCAGAGCAACTCCCAGGGGGCCGAGGCCCGTCTGGTGTTCCGGGCCCCGGACGGGCAGCGGATGACGGCCGAGGAGAACAAGGCGGCCGTCGCGGAGGCGCTCGGCCTGCTGGACGGCGGCGACCAGGTGGCCTCGGCCACCGACCCCTACAAGACCGGTGCCGTCAGCAAGGACCGCACCATCGCCTACTCCACCATCACCTACACCGCGGACGCCGTCGACCTGACCGGGCCCACGAAGAGCGCTCTGGAAGGCGCCGCGAGCCAGGCCCGGGACGCGGGACTGACCGTGGAGATCGGCGGCTCCGCCCTGGCGTCGGAGGAGTCACCGGGCGGTACGACGGAGGTCGTGGGCGTGGCGGTGGCGGCGGTGGTCCTCGTCCTGACCCTCGGCTCGCTGGTCGCGGCCGGCCTCTCGCTGCTCAGCGCCTTCACGGGCGTGGCCATCGCCTTCGGCCTGGTCTCCGCCCTCGCCGTGCCGCTGGGCCTGACCTCCACCGTCGCCATCCTGGCGCTGATGCTGGGCCTCGCGGTCGGCATCGACTACGCGCTCTTCATCACCTCCCGCTACCGCGACGAACGCGCCCGGGGCAGCGAGCCGGAGGAGGCCGCGGGCCGGGCGGTGGGCACGGCCGGATCCGCCGTCGTCTTCGCCGGGGCGACCGTCTTCATCGCCCTGGTCGGCCTGGGGGTCGTCGGCATCCCCGAACTCACCAGGATGGGCCTGGGCGGCGCGGGCGCCGTGGCCCTCGCCGTCCTCGTCGCGCTGACCCTGGTCCCCGCGCTGTTCGGGTTCTTCGGCCGCCGGGTGCTGTCCCGCACCGTCCGCGAGGGCGCCCGCCCGGACAGCGGGCCCGCGGGGATCGGCACCCGCTGGGCACGGTTCGTGCTGCGCCGCCCCGTGACCGTCCTGGTGGTCTCCGTACTCGGTCTCGGCGCCGTCGCCCTGCCCACGCTCAGCCTCGAACTCGGGCTGCCCGGGGACGAGTCCAAGTCGGTGGAGACCACCCAGCGCCGCGCCTACGACCTGCTGTCGGAAGGCTTCGGCCCCGGCTTCAACGGCCCCCTGACCGTGGTCGTGGACACCTCGGAGTCCACGGAGAGCCGCGCCACCACGGACCTGGTCGCCAAGACCGTACGGGCCGTGGACGGGGTCGCTTCGGTCGGTGATCCGGTGCTCAGCCGGACCGAGGACACGGCCGTCCTCACGGCCGTCCCGCGGACCGCGCCGAACAGCGGCGAGACCAAGGACCTGGTGCAGGCGATCCGGAGCGCGGTCTCCGACGTCGAGGCCGACACCGGCGCGGGCGTCCTGGTCACCGGCAAGACCGCGCTGAACATCGACATCTCCGAAGCCATGGCCGACGCCCTCATCCCGTATCTGACCGTGGTCATCGGCCTGGCCGTGCTCCTGCTGACGGTGGTCTTCCGCTCGGTCCTGGTCCCGGTCAAGGCCGCGGTCGGCTTCCTGCTGTCGGTGGGTGCCGCGTTCGGCGTCGTCGTCGCCGTCTTCCAGTTGGGCTGGGCCGCGGACCTCATCGGCATCGAACAGACCGGACCGGTCATGTCGCTCATGCCGATCCTCATCATCGGCATCGTGTTCGGCCTCGCCATGGACTACGAGGTCTTCCTGCTCACCCGCATGCGGGAGGCCTACGTCCACGGCGCGTCCCCCGGCGAGGCCGTCGTCACCGGCTTCCGGCACAGCGGCCGCGTGGTGGCCGCGGCGGCCATCATCATGATCAGTGTGTTCGCCGGATTCATCGGCATGAGCAGCCCGACCATCCAGACGATGGGCGTCGGCCTGGCCTCCGCCGTCGCCTTCGACGCCTTCGTGGTCCGGATGGCCATCGCCCCCGCGGCCCTGGCGCTGCTCGGCCACCGCGCCTGGTGGCTGCCCCGTATCCTGAACCGCGTGCTGCCGAACGTGGACATCGAGGGCGAGAAGCTGAGCGGGCACGCCCCGGCGTCCCCGACCGTGCCGGACGCGGCGGTGTCGCCGCTCCCCGTCGGCCGCCACCGGTACTGAGCCGGTCATGACGAACCCAGGTGGCGGCGGCCCGCGTTCCCGCGGCACGTGGCGGCGGGAGACAGCGGTCACGGCGACGGCGTTCGCGCTCTGTCTGCTCGGCGGCGTGCTGCACGTCGACGACACGGCGTCGGCGCCGCCCGCCGCCGCCTACTTCATCGCCGTGGTGTCCTGTGCCGTACTCCCGCTGCGGCACCGGGCACCCCTGGCCGCCCTCGCGGCCACGACCGCGAGCGGCATGCTGGTGCCGCCCCTTGGCCTCCTGCTGACCCCGCTCATCGTGGCCCCCGCCGTGATCGCCGCGTACGCGTACGCGCTCACCGTACGCACCGAACGGCGCGCGGAGAGCGCGGTGCTGCTCCTCTCCGCACTGCTCCTCGTCGCGCCCACCCCCTTCTTCGAGAACCTCTCGGGGCAGGACGTGAGCCGGATGGGAGCGGTGGCGGCGTTCCCGGTGGTCGCGGGCGTACTCGGTCACTCGACGCGGAACCGGCGGGCCTACCTGGCGGCCGTGGAGGAGCGGGCCCGGCGGGCCGAGGAGACCCGGGACAGCGAGGCGCGGCACCGAGTGGCCGAGGAACGGGTGCGCATCGCCCGGGAGTTGCACGACCTCGTGGCCCACCAGATCACCCTGGCCAACGCGCAGGCCACGGTCGCCGCCCACCTCTTCGACGCCCGCCCCGAGCAGACCCGCACGAGCCTGCGCGAGCTCGTCGAGACCACCGGCCACGCGCTGGACGAACTACGGGCCACGGTCGGCCTGTTGCGCCAGTCCGGGGACGCCGCCGCGCCCGCCGAACCGGCACCCGGCCTGGCCGACCTGCCCACGCTCCTCGACTCCTTCCGCCGCGCGGGCCTGGAGGTGTCGGTGCGTCACGACGGCACGGCCAGACCGCTGCCCCCGGGCGTGGACCTCACCGCCTACCGCATCGTCCAGGAGGCTTTGACCAACGTGACCAAACACGCCGCCACGAGCAGCGCGCGGGTGCGCCTCGCCTGGAACCGCGACCGCCTGACCGTCACCGTCGCCGACGACGGCGGAGGCGCCCGTACGGTGCCGGCCGCGGCCACGGGGCCCGGTGCGCCGACGGGATCGAGTACGCCAGCGGCGGCGGGTCGCGCGCCCGGCTACGGCCTCATCGGCATGCGCGAACGCGCCACCGCGGTCGGCGGCCACCTCTCCGCGGGAAGGCACCCGGAGGGCGGCTTCCTCGTCTCCGCCGAGCTGCCCCTCCCGCCCGCGAAGGACACGGCGCCGACGCAGGCCGGAGCAACGCCCGCAGAGGAACGGACCGTCGACGCCCGTACGGGCCGCGGAAGGGCCGGGGACGCGCCATGACGCTCCGCGTGCTGCTCGCCGACGACCAGGCCCTGCTGCGCGGGGCCTTCCGGCTGCTGCTCGACTCCGCCGACGACATCACCGTGGTCGGCGAGGCCGCCGACGGCAGGGAGGCGGTGCGACTCACCCGGGAGTTGCGCCCGGACGTGGTGATCATGGACATCCGCATGCCCGAGGTGAACGGTCTCACCGCCACGTCGCAGATCTGCGCGGACCCGGAACTGCGGGCCAGCCGCATCCTGATCCTCACCACGTACGAGACCGACGAGTACGTCGCCCAGGCGCTGCGCGCGGGGGCGGGCGGCTTCATCGGCAAGGGCATCGGGGCCGAGGAGCTGCTGTCCGCCGTGCGGACGATCGCCGACGGCGAGACCCTGCTCTCGCCCGCCGCCACCCGCTCCCTGGTCGCCCGTTTCCTGGCCACGCCGGACGACGCTCCGCCGCGCGACCCCGGACGGCTCGCCGTGCTCACCCCGCGCGAACGCGAGATGGTGGCCCTGGTCGCGACCGGCCTCTCCAACCAGGAGATCGCCGAGCAGATGTTCCTCAGCCCCTTCACCGTCCGCGCCCACGTGCAGCGCGCCATGACGAAGCTGGAGGCCCGCGACCGGGCGCAGCTCGTCGTCATCGCCTACCGGACGGGCCTGGCCCAGGCGGCCCCTGAAGGCGGCGCCGCTCCGGGCTAGGGCGGCGCCGCCTTCCTGTTCGCGAGGGGCCCCTCAGGTCACGGCAGCGGGGCGAACGCGGGCAGCGCGAGGGCGGAGTGGGCCGGTGGCGCCGTCGCCGAGGGCAGGGTGACGAGGTTCCGCAGCCTGGTGTTGCGTTCCTCCAGGGCCCGCGCCGTGGTGGGCAGGAGCGAGGCCGAGCCGTTGCCGACCAGCGCCTGATTCATGGTGACGTACGCACGCAGATCGCGTTCGTACGCGGTGAAGGCAGCGGTGTGGTCGCTGTGCGCGGCAAGGGAGTGGGCGAGCACGTAGGCGCCGGCCAGAGCGAGGCTCGAACCCTGGCCGGTGAGGAACGAGGGTGCGTACGCGGCGTCGCCGACGAGCGCGCCGCGGCCCCTTGACCAGTGCGGCATACGGATCTGACCGGCCGTGTCGAAGAACGGGTCGGCCGCCTCCCGCAGCGCCTTGACCATGCCGGGGACCTCCCACCCCGCGCCCGCGAAGACCGCGGCGACCAGGTCCCGTTGGACGTGGGGGTCGCGGAGGGAGTCCAGCGGCGGCTCCGGCCGATGGAAGACCAGGAAGGCGTGCAGCTCGTCGCTCGACCCGACGGCGTAGAGGGCCGCGGCCCTGCCCGGGGTGTTCCACATCATGAGTTCGTGGGAGAGGCCGAAGGTGTTCGGCATGGTGAAGGCGGCGAAGGCGTAGCCGAGATAGCGGTGGAACTGCTCCTCCGGCCCGAACAGGGACTCCCGGGTCTTCGAATGCATGCCGTCGGCGCCGATCACCAGGTCGAACGTGCGCTGCCGCCCGCTGCGGAACGTCACGTCGACGCCGTGTCCGCGCCGGCCGAGGGTGTCGATGGCCTCGATGGAGTCGCCGAACAGGAACTCCACGTCGTCGCGGACCAGGGAGTGGAGGATCGCGGCCAGGTCCCCGCGCCGCACCTCGAGGTCCTGCCCCTCGACGCTGCCCACGACGGCGTGGGGGCCGAGCACGGCCACCTCGCTGCCGTCGGCGTCGAGGAAGGTGAAGCGGCGCGTGTCGATGTGCGCGTCCTGGAGCCGCGGCAGTATCCCCATCCGCCGGACCACCTCGACCGCGGTGCCACGGATGTCGATCGGGTAACCGCCGTCGCGCAGCGCGCCCGCCTTCTCCACCACGGTGACGGCGCAGCCGGAGCGGTGCAGCCAGTACGCGAGGGCGGGTCCGGCGATGCTGGCTCCGGAGATCAGTACGGTGCGCTTCGCGGTCGTACTCACGTGTGTCGACGGGCCGGTAGACGTCATGACTGGGTTCCTTTCATCGTGAGACGGAGCTTCGTGGTGCGGGCTTTGGCAGCGCGGGCCTCGGTGGAACGGGCCTTGGTGGTGCGGGCCTTCTTGAGGGGGACTTCGGCATGCGGATGCTCGTCATGCGGTGTTCGCCGTACGGATCCTCGTCATGCGGTGTTCGTCATACGGGTCCTGGTGATACGGATGACGAGCAGTGACAGCGCGGCGACGAGGCCGGAGACGGCGAAGCCCGTGACGAAGGCCGATTCGGCGGGCAGACCCGTCGTCGGGTCGGCCCCGGCGTCGAGGATCGCGCCGCCGATCTGGACGCCCAGGGCGAGCCCGATCACGCGGGTCACCACGAGCAGGCTGGTGGCGATGCCGGTGTCCTCGGCGTCGACGGCGGTGGCGGCACCCGCGAGCAACGCCGTGGTGGCCACGCCCGCGGCGAACGCGGTCAGCGCCTTCGCCAGGACGAGCTGCCACACCGCGCCGTGCAGCGACGCCAGGGCGATCATCGTGGCCGCCGTGACGACGGTGCCCGCGACGACCACGGCCCGCGGACGGAAACGCCGCGTCGTGATCCCGCCCACCCAGTCGCTGACCGCCCCGGCGACGGCACCGGGCAGCAGGAACAGGCCGATCTCGGTGGTTCCGGCGCCGAAGCCGTACCCGTCGGCCGGTACCGCGAACAGCTGCGGGAGCAGGAAGAGCACCATCCCGGAACTAGTGGTGATGGTAAAGGTGAACACGCACGCGTTCCACATCGCGGGCCGGGCCAGCATGCGGAGATCGACCGTCGGCGAGGCGGCCCGGCGCTCGACGGCGACCCATCCGGTCGCGAGGACGGCCACGGCCACCGCGAGGGCACCGACCGCGAGGGGCGGGAGGTCACCGCTCGTCACCTTCACCAGCCCGATCATGAGCGTGAGCAACGTGCCGCTCAGCAGGACCACGCCGGGCCAGTGGATCCCGCTGTCCGCCCGGACCGGCTGATCGTGCGGCATGACCCGGGCCACGACCGCCGTCGCCGCGACGATCGCGATCGTCGGCAGCGCGAACATCCACTTCCAGGACAGGCCTTCCGCGACCGGCCCCGCGAACAGCGTCCCCACCATGCCGCCGCCCGTGAACAGCGCCATGACCAGGCCGATCGCCATCTGCGACTGCCCGGCCGCGAGGTGTCTGCGCACCAGGACGAAGGAGAGCGGCAGCGCACCCACCATGACGCCCTGCAGCACTTGCCCGAGTAACAGCACCGGCAGGTTCGGCGCCAGACTGGCCACCAGACCGCCGACCGAGACCACGGCCATCAGCCGGACGAGCACCCGCTTCCCGCCGTAGCGGTCACCGAGTTTTCCCGTGAGGGGCGCGACGACCGCGCCGGTGACGAGCAAGGTGTTGGCGACAAGGGCTCCTTCGGCCGGGCTGACTCCCAACTCCCTCTGGAGCAGGGGCAGGGCGGGGTCGAGGATCGACTGGAGTGCGCCGAGGGCGAGCGCCAGGATGCCGAGGGCGCCGATGGACAGCCTCCCGACGCGAGCCGATCGCCCGCGCGGCGGGCCCGCTCGCTCGGTCTCTCCCGTGGACTCACCCTCGGTCTCACTCGTGGCCCCGGCGCGGCGGGCGCCACCGACCGCGCTGCTCCGCCGAGGGGCCGAACCGCTCCGCCGGTCAGCTGACTTGGCCGACTCGCCCGGCTCGGCCGCCCCCGCCGCATCGTCCGTACCGTCGAGAAATGCCACCACCTGTTGATCACTCCAGACACCGCTCAGCCAAGGGGAACCGCGTGAGATCCACGCGTTTCCACCCTCGCGTGCGGCGCCTCGCCGGGCATCGTCTCCCGCTGCCGTCCTGCCTTGGTGCACGGGCACCAGTTGCTCGGACGTTCTGGTGCCCGGGCACTACGGGGTGGGGCCTGAGCTGGGGCCCGGGAGCCGGGACCGGGCGGCGCACCGCTGCGAGGCGGCGGCCGAGGCCCCTACAACCTGCGCTACGGCCTCCTGCGTCTGTAGTCCGTGTGCCTTCCTGTCCCCGGCAGGGCATGACTCAGCAAGCCCCGCAGTACAGAAACGCCCCGCACCACCACCACCGCCGACCGCCCCGGAAAGCCGTACCGCCGCCGCATCGAGGAGACGTCCGTGCCCGAGATCCCCCGCACCCCCGTCGGCCTGCTGCGGCCGGACGGCGCCCGTCTGGCCCTCTACCTGCGCGGGCCGCGCGACCCCGATCTGGTGCTCGTCCTGGCCCACGGGTGGCAGGCGACCTCTGCCATCTGGGACAAGACCGTGGCACAACTGGCCCGTCCCACCACCCTCGTCGTGCGCTACGACCAGCGCGGACACGGCCGGTCCACCACCGGTACCGCCCGGCCCGCGATGTCCCTGCTGGCCGACGACCTCCAGGCGGTCATCGCCGCCACCGCACCCGGGGACGTGCCGGTCGTCCTGGTCGGCCACTCCATGGGCGGCGCGGCGGCGCTCACCCTGGCAGCCCACCGCCCCGGACTCTTCGGGGGCAAGGTCATCGCGGTGCTCCTGGCCGCCTCCAGCAGCGGCGGCCTCGACCTCGCTGCCGCCGGCCACCCGCTGCCGACGCGCCTGATCGGTCTGGTGCGCCACGTCATGGCCAGCATGTGCATCCGCGCCCCGGGCCTGGCCCTGCGGCTGCACAACCTCTGGCAGCCGAGGCTGAGCACGCAGCCGCCCATGGACGTCGCCGCCCGGTGGTTCAAGGCTTTGATGCGCCACGACGTCACCGAGCTGGAGGCCCTGCGGCGGATCCCCGTACACATCCTGGTCGGGGCGGACGACCCCACGATTCCGCCCGCCCACTCGCACCGCCTGGCCGAACAGCTCCCCACCGCCCGGCTCCACGTCGTCCCGCGCGGCTGTCATCGGCTGCCGACCCGCCATTCGTCATCCGTCGTCGCCGCGATCGAACTCACCTGTTCCGACGGGTTCCGCCAGCTCCACGAGGCCCTGCCGCCCTTGGCCGAGCACGCCGACACCGCAACCGGCCCGGGTCCGGCAAGCTGGTCGCCCGGCCCCTGAAGGGTCTCCCGCCCCACCACGGCATCACCTCGTCCCCGGGGGGATCAAACGACCTCGCGCGTACCGGCCCGAGTGCCTGAGCGGTCACGCCAGGAGTGCTGTGGCGGTGGCGGGGAGTGTGACCTAGCGTCGATGGCACCACTCCACATCATGAGCAGGAGGGCCGCTCGCGCATGGCTGTCCATCGGGTTGTCACTCTCGCCTTCCGCGATCCCGAGCAGTGCCGGGTCGCCTACGCCGATGCCCTGCGGCTGCCGGGGCTGCGCCAGGTCGCGGTCCTCGAACGCGCCGCGGACGGCACGCTGGACGTTCCCCTCTGCGAGGACACGGAAGCGGGCGAGGCGACGGTCGGTGCCGGAGCGGTGGGCGGGCTGCTCGGCCTTGCCGCCGGTCCGCTGGGCGCGCTCCTCGGGGCCACGGCGGGCGCCGCGCTCGGCAGCACGCTGGAGGCGCAGCGCGAGGGGGCGGAGTACGCCGGGATGATCCTGCTCAGCGCGGACGTGGAGGACGGCACGAGCCTGCTCGTCCTGGACGTCAAGGAGGCGGCCGAGGCGCCGGTCGACGACCTGGCGGCCCGCTACGGCACGGTGGCCCGGCGCGAGGACGCGAAGGACTTCGCCGCCCGCGCCCGTACGGCGTGGAAGAACGCCTGATCCTGGCGCTTCCCGGTGTGTCGGCCCAGGGGCGTCACGGGGTGGGCCGCGGGGCGCGCGCGAACCTGCGGGCGACGGGTTCCTGCGTCATGCCGTGCAGCGCGACGCTCAGCAGGACCGTCGTGCACATCACTCTGATGATGAAGGCGCTGTCGTCCGGCGGCAGTTGGATGGAGGCGAGCAGGGCGAAGACGATGGACGTGACGCCGCGTGAGCCGAGCCAGGCGATCGCCCGGCGTTCGGTGCGGGGCAGGTCGGTGCCCGCCAGCGAGGCCATCACGGGCACCAGGCGGGCCACGGTCAGGGCGAGCAGCCCGTACAGGACGACGCGCCCGGAGACGCCGTCGGCGAACGCGTCGGTGGCCATCTTGCCCAGGGTGAACCACACGGCCAGGGCCATCAGCTCCGAGACCTCGTGCACGAGGCCGAGGTTGTCCCCGGCGATCGCGTGGGCGGTGGTGGCGTACCACAGGCCGGTGACGAAGGCCGCGACGAAGCCGTTGCCGCCCGCGGTGGTGGCGACGGCATAGGCGAGGAACGGCAGGGCGAGGCTGGCCGTGCGCAGTGCGGCCGGGCGGGCCCAGCCGTCGTCCCACGCCCGCCGGACGAGCCAGGCGGCCCCCGTTCCCAGCAGGCTGCCGACGACGACGGCGAGGAGCGCGCCCTTGACGACGCTCCAGAGCAGCTCCGCGAACGTACTGCCGTGTGCGGTGGCCAGGTTCGCCACGCAGAACAGGAAGAGGGGGGAGACGAGGCCGTCGTTGAAGCCACCCTCGATGTTCAGCGCGGCCCGCACCCGCAGCGGGACCCGCGCGTCGCGCAGGAATCCGGCGATCGGCGCGAGGTCGACGGGCATGACGACGAGCGCGGCCACCGCCAGGAGCCACCAGCTGGTGCCGGGGAAGACGACGGCGCCGATGAGGGTGGCCAGGGCGACGGAGGCGGGCAGCGCGATGCCGAGCAGACGGCCTTCGCCGACGGACCTGCCGAGGCGTTCGTAGTCGCGGGCCTCGGTGGCGTCCATGAACAGCATCACGGCCAGCACGATCTCGACGGCCACCTCGAAGCTGTGCGCCTCCAGGTCGAACGGCACGGCCGGGTGCGGGCCACGGGTGAGGACGATGCCCGCCACGACGAAGGCGATCGGCGCGGTGATGCTCCATCGGGCCAGCCGATGCGAGACGAGGGACCAGAGGAACAGCAGCGACAGCACAACGATGAAAGCCGGCACGACAACCCGCAGCAGAGGACGTGGGGGAACTCCCGTGAACAGGGATGACCAGTCTCGGGGCCGCCGCCCCGGGAGGAGGGATTGACACGCCCTGAATGCCTCGGGCGGCGAAGTCGCCAGCCGGTTGCCCGGGGGTGGCGTCCTGGGTGACCAAGCAGTGGCGCACGAGGTGGAGGAACACCGACCGCGCCCGGTCGCACAGGGGCCACAGGGGCGCGACCACCGCGCCCGCGCCCTCCCGGAGCAGGGCGTCGGCCAGGTGCAGCGACGCCTCTGCGTCGGTGGTCACGCCGTCGCCGTGGCAGTCGGTGACCAGTACGGCGGTGGGGGGACGGTCGCTGTGGCGAATGGCTTCGGCAACGGATGACATGGCCAACGGGCCCTCGGAAAGCATGAGTTCGTACCCTCCGAAGTCGGCAGGGCCGGAGAGGAGCAGGACACCGCCGTCGGCCGGGGGGCGCCGTGCGCAGCCGCAACAGCGCGTCCTTGGGGTCGCGCGTGGGCGTCACCGGAGCCTTGGGGGGCGGTGTCCCGCAACCGGGCGCGCGGGGGAGGGTCGCCGCGTCGCACAGTGCCCGGGCGGAGACGGCGTAGGAGAACTCCGCGGCCTCCAGGGCGTATGCGTCGCCACTGGCGGAGCGGTGCTGGGCGTGCTGTCGCGCCGCGTGCCAGGGGACGGTGCCGAGGGCGCCCAACGGCACCAGGACGAGGCGAGCGCGTCCTTCGAAGCCGCCGCCCGTGCCGTGGCGGCCGCGAGTACGGCCGCGGCCGTGCACAAGGCCACGGGGGCCGCGCGGGTCGCGAAGCCCCGGTCCGCGGCCAACGGCAGCCTGACGGCGGAGGCTTCGGGCACGCGGGTGGACCTGCCCGCCACCGGCGCCGGGAAGCTGACGGTCACGGACCCCACGGGCGCGCGGATCAAGATCGGCCTGCCCGGCTCGGACGCGGCGAAGGCCCACACGTCCGCCGAGGGCACCGTGGTCTACCCGCAGCTGACGGAAGGCGCCACGGACGTCGCCGCGCAGGTCGAGCCGGACGGCAGCGCGAGCGCCCTGGTCACGCTGCGGGACGCGTCCGCTCCCACCGAGTACCGCTTCCCCCTCGAACTGCCCAAGGACGCCGTCCCCATCCTCACCGAGGACGACAGCCTGGTCATCGCCGACGGCACGACCGACAGCACGGCCGAGGGCGAGGGTGACATCATCGGGGCGTTCGAAGCGCCCTGGGCCAAGGACGCCAACGGCAAGGCGATCGCCACCAGCTACCGCCTCGACGGCAACGACCTCGTCCGGACGATCCAGACCGACGCGTCCACCGCCTACCCGGTGGTGGCCGACCCCAAGTGGTGGGACAAGACCAAGGGCTGGGCCAAGAAGGCGGGCAAGACGGTCTGGAAGTACGGCAAGAAGTACGGCATCAGGTGCGCCAAGGGGGCCTGGCACGGAGCCAGGAACCCCGGGGCCACGACCGCACAGCAGAAGGCCGCGTTCGCCGCCGCGGGCTGCGTGTTCTTCGCCATCAAGAAGTAGCACTCCCGCCCCCACCGTCCGTACGCGGAAACACGAGAAAGGCAGGCAGGCCGACATGACCAGCAGCCTTGAAGAGGCCGAGGCCACGCTGTTCAGCGACCGGAAGAAGGACTTCTCCGGCGCTCTGCTGGACCTCCACAGGGCCGGCGGGCCCCGGGCGGACGCCGCCGTCATGGGCTTCGTCACGCGCCTGTCCGCGCTCGACCACCTCGACGACCTGTACGAGCCGGACCTCCACGGCCTCGCCATCCGGGTCGCGGCGGAGCTGGACCCCGACCGGGACGTGGAGCCCTTCCGCGACCTGCTCGAGCCCCGCCCCCCGAAGAACCGTCTGGTCCGCAAGGTGATGAGCTGGGGCGCCCTGGCGTACCCCGACACCTTTCCGCGCTCGGCGTGGGGGTACACGCGGCTCAGGCGCCTGACTCCGCCGCCCGTCGAGCGCTACACCCTGCGCCTCGGAGCGGACAGCGCCACGGTCCGCGTCTCCGCGGCCATGGCCCTGGGCGACACGGCCGATCCGGCCGCCCTCGACCCGCTGGCCGACGTCCTGGACGACCCGTCAACGGACGTCCGCCTGCACGCGGTGCAGTCCGTACGACGACTGCACCACGCGGCAGCGGCATCGGTGCTGGACGGCCACCCGGCCGAGGCCGGTCTGGTCGAGGCACTGGGCGACCGGCGACCTCAGATCCGGGACGCGGCCGTGCAGACCCTGATGCTCTGGCAGCGCTCAGAGCTGGTGCATCAGGCGGCGTCCACCGCGGACGCCGCGCTCGCCGAATCTCTGCGGCACACGCTGACCAGGGCAGTTGATCCGCTGCCGCAGACGTGGCCGGGGGACAGTACGACCCTCTGAGAGGGGAAGGCACAGGTGGGGCGCCTCGTGGGATACGGGGCGCCCCACCTGTGTGACGGCCGACCGGTCACCGTGGTCGGCCGGGAGCCGTGCGCGATCTAGGAATCAGGATCCCTGCGGGCGCCGTTCGGGCTCATGAGCTGGGGGAGCAGGATGCGTGCCAGGTGGTCGGTGCCGGTGGCGTTGATGACCGCCACCGTGGCGAGCTCGCAGTTGAGGTTGCGGCGGATGGTGGTGGTGAGTTCGGTGGCGAGCAGGGAGTCGATGCCGAGGTTCTTGAGGGCGATGGACTGGTCGATACGTTCGGTGGGGGTGCGCAGAAGTCGTGCGAGGAGTTCGGTGAGGGTGTCGCGCACCAGGGTTTCGGCCTGGGGAGGGTCGAGCGCGGTGATCTGTTCGCGCAGGGTGTGGGAGTCGTCGGTGTTCTCGGGGACGGCCGCGAGGACGTGGGCGTGGCGGGGGACGTCGCCCGCCACGGTGGCGGTGCGCACCCGGTGCCAGTCGACGTGGGCGACGACGGTGGCGACGTCGACGGTGGAGTGGGTGAGGAGCGCGAGGGAATCGAGGGCCGCGGCGGGGGCCAGCGGGGTGGTGATCTGCCGGCCCAGGTATTCGTCCGAGTAGGTGCGGGCGGCGTAACCCACCTCGGTGATGGCGCCCCAGCCGACAGCGAGGGCCGGCAGGCCGTCCTGGCGGCGGGCGCGGGCCAGGGCTTCGGTGTAGACGTTGGCCGCGTTGTAGTTGGCCTGGCCGGGCCAGCCGAGCAGGGAGCTGGTGGAGCTGTAGAGGACGAAGAGGTCGAGGTCGTGGTGGCGGGTGTGGGTGTCCAGGAGACGCGCGCCCTTGGCCTTGGCGGGCAGCGCGGCGCGGAAGGCCGAGTCGGTGGAGTCCCTGAGGAGGGTGTCGTTGAGTTCCATCGCGGCGTGGACGACACCGCGCAGCGGCAGGGGAGCGGAGTCGATGACCGTACGGAGGGCGGCGGGGTCGGTGACGTCGGCCGCGTGGACACTGACGTCCACGCCCTGGGCGCGCAGGTCGGTGAGGAGGGCCGCGGATTCGCTGGTGCTGTCGCCGCGGCGGCCGACGAGGGTGAGGTGCCGGGCTCCCAGGGTGGCGAGGTGGCGGGCGGTGGCGGCGCCGAAGCCGTTGAGGCCGCCGGTGATCAGGTAGGAGCCGTGGGGGTTCAGGCGGAGTGGTGCGGGCGCGGAGCGGACCGGCGGGCGTTCTTCGAGGGACAGGACGACCTTGCCGACGTGGCGGGAGTGCCGGAAGAGGGTGAAGGCCTCCTGCAGCTGCGCCGCGGGATGGATGCTGTGCGGAAGCGGCCGGTAGACGCCGCGGCGGACGAGATCGGTGACGGCCTCGGTGAGGCGCCGAGCCCGGTGCGGTGGACCTGCGACGATCTTGAGGATGTCGACGGCCAGATAGCTGCAGTTGGCGGCGAGGGCCTTGAGCAGCAGGCGGCTGTTGTCCTGGAAGCCGCGTTTGCCGAGTTCCACGAACCGGCCGCCGGGGCGCAGGAGTTCGAGGCTGCGGGCGGCGGCTTCGCCGGTCAGGGAGTTGACGACCACGTCGACTCCCTCGCCGGAGGTGAGGCGGCGGACCTGTTCGGCGAAGTCCAGGCTGCGTGAGTCGAGGACATGCGCGACCCCCAGGTGGCGGAGCAGACGGCGCTTGGCAGGGGTGCCCGCTGTGGCGATGACCTGGGCACCGACGTGCCGCGCGTGTTGCAGCACGGCCAGGCCGACGCCCCCCGCGCCGCCGTGGACCAGGACCGTCTCGCCCGCCTGTAGGTCCGCGCGGTCGGTGAGGCCGTAGTGGACGGTGGCGAAGGCGATGGGGAGCGTCGTGGCTTCGGCGAAGCTCATGCCGTCGGGGATGTGCCCCGCCAGGTGGGCGGGTGTGGTCATCCGGGAGGCGATCGAGGTGGTGGTGAAGGCGAACACGCGGTCACCCGGGGCGAAGCCGGTCACTCCGGGGCCGACTCCGGTGACGGTGCCCGCGCACTCCAGACCCACGCGGTCGTGCTGGAAGCCGGGCGTGTCGGTGTCTTCGGTGATCAAGCCGGTGACGGTCATGACGTCGTGGTAGTTGAGCGCGGCGGCCTGCACAGCGATCGCGATCTGGCCGGGGGCGGGGCCGGGGGCGCCTTCCGTGTCCTGGATCCACGACAGCGCCGCCGCCCCGCCGCCACGGTCGGTGTGAAGGCGGTAGGGGCCGCTGGCCGCAGCGGGGGCTGCGGGCAGCCGGGCCCTGGTGCGCGGGGCGAAGCAGCCACCGCGCGTCAGGACGAGCTCGTCCTCCGCCGTGTCCGCGTTGACCACTTGAGCCAGCCGCGCGGCGTCCTGGGCGGGGTCGTCCCCGCGGTCCAGGGACACGCGCCGGATCCGCAGCGAAGGCTCTTCGTTCGCCAGGCTGCGTGCCATGCCCCACACGGCCGCGTCCGAGGGCGCGAGGGGGCGCTCGGGGGCGGGCAGGGCCCCGCTGGGCCGGGTGACGACGACGAGGGGCAGCGGGTCGGGGGAGGGGTCGCGGTGCCGGGCGGCGACCAGATCCCGCAGCATGGCGGCCCGTCGGAGCATGGGATCGATGAGGTCCTGGTCCGGTGACGGGACGAGCCCCTGGCCGGGCGGGGAAGGGCACGACGGCCCTCCGTACCACGGCGGCGACTCGCCCGACGAGCTGCCCGACGCCGCCTCGTCAAGAAGGACGACGACACCGGACGGGCGCTCACCCTCGGACGGCGGCCACTCCACACGCGAGCTGTCACCCGCGGAAACGACCGCCACGTCCGGGCCCCCGGACCCCCGCAGGGACTCGACGAGGCGACCAGCAAGCTCCCCCTCAGGGCGCTCCGCGACGACGAGCCACCGCACGGGGTTCTGGCCGGCGGGTGCCGACGCGACAGGCGTCGTATCAAGGGCCGTGCGGGTGGCGAGGATGACGCTGTCCTCGGCGTCGTCGACGTCGAGGTCCTGCGTGGCGTACGTGGCGTCGGTGAAGCCGCACTCGGCGAGCAGCGGCATCCACCGGTCGGCGGTCAGCAGGCAGCTGCGGGTGCGCAGGGGAGCGTCGGCGAACGTCCAGAAGCCGTCGAATCCGCCGAAGCACAGGTCGTCGAGGCGCGGGTCGCTCGACTCCACGGCCAGGAGCGCTCCCCGGCTGCCGAGCAGCGAGGTCACGTGGTGGAGCGCCTGGGTGAGGCGTGGCGCGACGTGCAGGACGTTGGCGGCGATCACCAGGTCGAACTCGCCCTCGGCGAAGCCCTGCGCCACGGGGTCGGCGGTGATGTCCAGCGTGCGGTACTCGACGAAGTCGTAGGCGGTGAAGCGCTCCTGGGCACGGGTGAAGAACCCGGCCGACACGTCGGTGAAGACGTACCGGGTGCGCTCCGGAGGCAGCAGGGGGAGGAGGGACGCGGTGGTGCCACCGGTGCCGCCGCCGATCTCCAGCACGTGGAGCGGCCGGTCGGCGGGCCATCGCGCGAGGAACTCGCGCAGGTAGATCCCGGCGTTTCGCCGGGCCAGGCGTGAGGGGACCGTGGAGCTGTACACCTGCTCGATGAGGTCCCGGTCGGCGCCGTTGAACATGAGGTCCACCGGGTCGAGGTCACCGCGGAGCATGGGGGCCAAGTGGCTGCCGCACAGGGTGCACAGGGTCAGGAAGGCCGCCTCGGACGGGAAGTCGGCCGTCATCTGCTGAAGCACGGCCGCGGGGCGTGGCGGCGCGACGAGCCGCCAGCGGGGATCCTCCGCGTCGTCACCGAGGGCCGTCATGACGCCGGCGTCGCAGGCCATCCGGGCCAGCGAGCGGACCAGCAGTTCCCTGTCGGGCCGCAGCCCCGCCGCCAGCAGTCGGCCGAGGGTGAACTCCTCCTCGCCGGGCAGCATGTCCCGCACGGCCTGGGCGAAGAAGTGGCCGCTGAGCTCGCCGGTCCGGGCGGCCAGGCCGTTCTCCCTGCTGTCCCGCCACCCGCGCGGCAGGGCCTGCCGTTCGGCTCGGGTCGCCCGCGCCAGGTCGGACGCCGCGATGGCCGGGGCGGGGACGGCGGCCAGCGGCACCGCGCGCAGCTCAGTGGTGTAGTACTCCGTGGGCCGACGGCGGCGCTCGTCCAGGGCCTTGAGACGTACCTCGGTCATCTCCAGGGTGACAGCGCCATGGAGGTCGGTCACCGTGACGTCCACGACGCCTTCGTCGGATGTGACCGCCCGCGCCCGTACGTCGATGAGGCCGAGGGCGTCCGGGGTGTCCCAGTACCGGAGGGCACCGGCGGATACGGGCACGTAGATCCGGCCGTCGTCGGGCAGCAGCGCCAGCGCGGTCTGCAACGCGGCGTCCATGACGACCGGGTGGCCGTGAAAGGAGGTGGTGGTGGACGGCAGCGCGTACCGGGCCGAAGCAGCGTTGGCCGTCGCCCGCAGACTGTGCAGGATCCGCAGGTGCGGACCGTAGTTCAGGCCGGCGTCGGCACAGCGGGCGTAGTGGTCCTGGGCCGCCCGCTCCCCGGCACCGGCCTCGGGCGGGTCCGATGCCGTGTGGTCCAGGGGGCCGGGCCGGGGCCGCAGAAGGCGCCGGACCTGGGCGCGCGCGTGGGCCTGCCAGCTGGAACCGTCGCCGTCGGTGCTGCTGATCTGCGTCACGCCGTCGTCAGGACTGAAGCTGGTGCGCAACCGCACGTCCATCGCGTCGTCCTGCCAGGGAAGGGTCAGCGCGGTGTCGATGCGCAGACCGAGGACCTCAACGGGCGCGCCGAACACCTCGGCACCCGCGGCCAGAGCCATCTCGGCGAAGGCCATGCCGGGCATGACCACGCTCTCGCTGATCGTGTGGTCGCCCGCCCACGGCACCCTCTCGGGCTCCACGTCGCACTCCCAGCCGGGCTCGGGGCCCGGTATCCGCTCACCCAGGAGCGGGTGCCCGGTGCTGCCGAGCACAAGGCGTTCGTCCCACCAGTCGGGGGCTCCGTGCCAGTGCCGCTCGTGCTGCCAGGGGTAGGTCGGCAGGTCGACCACCCGGGCAGGCCGGGGGAACCACTCCTTCCATACGACGTCGGCGCCGACGGCCAGCAGATGTGCGAGTGCGGTGTCGAGCGCGGCGGACCCGTCGCCGTCGCGGAGCAGCGTGGGGATGACGGCCGTCTGCCCCGAGACGGTGGAGCACAGCCGGGTGAGATAACCCCGGAGGACGTGGTGAGGCCCGATCTCCACGAACGTGTCGCAGCCCGCGGCGAGCAACTCCTGCACGGCCGAGCCGAACCGCACCGGCTGCCGTACGTTGTCCCACCAGTAGTGGGCGCCCAGCGTGCGGGTGTCGACGAGCCCGCCGGTCACGGTCGAGGTGAACGCCGTGTCCGTGGTGCGCGCCTCGACGCCTTCGAGGGCGGCGAGGAGACCGTCACGGATGCCGTCCATCGCCGAGGTGTGGAACGCGTAGTCCAGGTCGAGCAGCCGGAAGAAGATGCCTTGTCGCGCGGCTTCGGCACCCAGCTCCTCCAGCGCGTCCTGCGGGCCGCCGACGGTGAGGTCGCGATCGCTGTTGAACGCCGTGACCTCCAGGCGTCCTTCGTACGGGGCCAGCAGGCGGCGGGCCTCTTCGCCGCCGACCCCGATGGCGGCCATGCGGCCCAGGCCCGCGGTCGGCCCCTGCGCCCGGCTGCGCTCGGCGACCACGCGGCACGCCGTGGCCAGGTCGAGGGCGCCCGCGGCCCACGCCGCCGCGACTTCCCCGACGCTGTGCCCGACCACCGCCTCCGGCTTGAAGCCCCGCGCGGCAAGCACGCACACCGTGGCCACCTGCACGGTGAACAACAACGGCTGGGCGATCTCCGTCGCGGCCGAGCTCTCCGCCTTCGCCGCGCGCAGCTCCTGCTCCACCGACCAGCCGAGGGCGGGTGTCAGGAGCGCGTCTACCCGGGCTACGGCGGCGGCGAACACCGCGTCGCCGTCCAGCAGATCGGCGCCCATGCCCGCCCACTGAGCGCCGTTGCCGCTGAACGCGAACGCCACCTTGCCGCGCGGTACGCCTCGGGCGGTGGCTGTCCCGCGGGAGCCGGGTGAGCGCTCGGCGAGGGCCCGCAGCCGCTCGGCGGCCTGCTGTGCGGTGCCCGCAAGGACCACCGCGCGGTACGGGTGCCGCTCGCGGCGGTGGGCCGAGGTGGCGGCGAGGTGGTAGAAGTCCCGTTGGTCCAGGCCCTCCAGGTGCCGCACCATCCGCTCCGACGCTTCGGCGAGAGCGTCGCGGGTGCGCGCCGAGACGACGACCGGTACGTCCCCGTGCCCGGTCGCCTCGGCAGGAGCGGGCGGGGCCGACGGCGCGGCCGCGAGGATCGCGTGGGCGTTGGACCCGCCCGCCCCGAAGGAGTTGACGCCGACCAGCGAGCGCGCGGTCACCTCAAGAGGGCGTGCGGCCAGGACGGGTTCGAGCCCCAGAGCGGTGAAGTCGATCGCCTGGCTGAGGGGAGTGGCGTGCAGGGAGGCGGGGATCGCTCCGTGGCGGAGTACGAGCATCGCCTTGAGCAGACCCGCGATCCCGGAAGCGCCTTCGAGATGGCCCACGTTGGTCTTGATCGAGCCGATCGGCAGGGGATCGGCCGCCCCCCGCGAGCGGCCCATCGCCATCCCCAGCGCCCGGCACTCGATCGGATCCCCCACCGGCGTCCCCGTGCCGTGGGTCTCCAGATACACCACATCGCCCGGATCGACGCCCGCACGGCGATAGACCTGCTCCAGAAGGGACCGCTGCGCTCCCGCGTCCGGTACGGAAATGCCCGGCGTGTGACCGTCGTTGTTGGTGGCGGTGCCCCGGATGAGCGCGTGGATGCGGTCGCCGTCGCGTTGGGCGTCCGCGAGTCGTTTGAGGACCACCAGGCCGCCGCCCTCGCCGCGCGCGTACCCGTCCGCGGCAGCGGAGAACGTCTGTGAACGGCCTCGTCTGGACAGCATCGTGGCACGGGAGGAGGCGACGAAGTCGGTCGGAGCCAGCAACAGGTTGGCGCCGCCCGCCACGGCCATGCCCACCCGTCCCCGGTGCAGCGCTTCGCACGCCTCGTGCAGGGCCACCAGAGACGACGAGCACGCGGACTCCACCACCACGCTCGGCCCGCGGAGATCGAAGTGGAAGGAGATGCGGTTGGCGGCGAAGGAGGTCATGATCCCCAGCGCGCTGTGGCTGTCCATCAACTTGGGACGCATCGCCTGCAGCGTCGCGTAGCTGTGCCCTCCCACGGACACGAAGACGCCGGTGTCCGTGCCCGCCAGCGAGCTGGTGACGGCACCCGCGTCGTCCAGGGCCTCCACCGCGAGCTCGAGGAGCAGCCGGTGCTGCGGGTCCATCTGAGCCGCTTCGCGCGGGGAGATCTGAAAGTAGTCGGCGTCGAAGCCCGCCACGTCCGCCAGGAACGCGCCCGCCACCGTGTACGACTTGCCGCTCCGGTGGGGGTTGGCCGACAACCACCGTTCGGCGTCGAACCTGTCGGGCGGCGCCACACCGACCAGATCACGCCCTCCCATCAGGGCGGTCCATAACTCGTCCAGACCATTGATCCCGCCCGGCAGGCGGCACGAGGCGCCCACCACTGCTATCGGCTCATCCAGAGTCACGAAAGGTCCACCCTCCACCACCGCCTCCTTTGAGCCAGAGCAGGTGCCACCGCAACAGAAGCTGCCCAAGGGGGCGGTTGATAGCCGTGGGCCCAGAAGGATGGCGGAATTATTCGTAGCTATGCGCTCTGTACACACTTCTGTTCGCGGCCATCCTGACAAATCCGTTCCGCCGCGGCCAGCGGCGGGCTGTCCTTGGGCAGGCCGATCCGGTTCACCAGGGAGGAAGGTGGCGACGTGGGGTCCGCGAACTCGTATGCACCCGGCACGCTCCCCTCGGCCGAGGGTGGGCACGGGGCGGGCCGCTCGGCACACTGAGGGGCAGGTTCTGGCCGCCGACTTCCCTTGCAAGACAAGGGAGGTGGAGCTTACAGCGGCTTCCTGCGCCGACTGGCGGCGGACTGGCGGCGCCTGGAGGCGGATTGCGTGCGGCGGGCCATGCGGAACACCTGTGACGGAGCCAAGGACACCGCGAGGGACGACGGCTCACTGTTCCACGAGCTCGCCCGATGCCGTACTGCCCGGCGAATCGAGGGCCCAGTGGCCGGATGAAGAGCAGCGCGACCGAGCCCACTGAGCCCGCGGTGAGGCGGCTCTCCAGCACCCAGTAATGCTCGCCGACTCGCTCAACGGCGTGCGATCGCGCGGTGGCCGGGGCGCTGAGGCGGCCACCCGCCTAGGGGTTGCAGTTGAGGACGATGCCCTCGTTGACGCGGCACACGTCGTTGCCGGGGCCGCCGTCGACCTCGCCGTCGTTCAGCAGGACTTGGATCTCGTCGTCGCCCGCATTGCCGTGGATCCGGCCGAGTTGGCCGTTGTGGGAGGCGATGACGTCGTCGTTGCCGTCTCCGGCCTGGACGAGGCCCGTGTTCTCCTCTTCAAGGCGGACGGTGTCCTGGCCTTTGCCGCCGTTGATGACTCCGGCGTGGTTGAAGGTGACCCGGATGGTGTCGTTCCCGTCGTGGCCGAAGATCACGTCTCCGGAGACGAGGCTGTCGCACCGGATGTCGTCGTCTCCAGCCGTTCCGTCGATCTCGGGGCCCGGTTGGGGCTGGCCGTTGACGAAGCAGTTCGACGCCGCGGGCTCCGCGCCGGCGTGAGTCGCGTCCAGGGTGACGGCGGTGAGCGTGAGGGCGGCCATGAGGGTCGCCAACCGAGCTGCCCACCGGGCGGATACGTTGGGTCGGAGTGTGTTTGCACCGGCCATGGGCGACTTGTCCATGACCTCAGAGTCAAGCCAATGCGCCGCCCTGGCGACGGTGCGGGAGGTGAAATCACTCGTGCGTGGCGCTCATTCATCCTCTCGGGTGGTGTCGCGGCAGCCGATGTCTCTCGCGGCTTCGGCCGAGGGGGCCCGTATCTCCGAGGCACCGGTCGGGACCCCCTGTTCCGCTGAGCGGACCGGAACGTGTGCCATCGGCCTCGCCTAGGCATTCTGGGCAAGCCGTGACGGCAGGGGCGGCGGCGCCGGATGTGTCCGGGCGGGGGAGTGGACAGGGCTGTAGGAGCCGTGGCGCGGATGACGGGCGAGCAGGGCCGGGCGAGGGGCCGGCCCCGCTCGGTCGGCAGGAGGCCGAGTCGCCGGGCAGCGCGGTCGAGCCCGGTTCCGTAGCACCCACCCACCCGTCTCGCGTTCGAGCGCCGCGCCGCCGTCGGGCCGCCACATCGATCGGAGGAGCACGCGATGAGTACAGCCACCCCTGGGACATCCGCGGACCTGGTCCCGCGGACGCGTAACGTCGAGGTGTCCGCAGCTGATTGGGTCTATCTGCGGGACACCATCAAAGTGAACAGTGCCCTGTTACAGGAGATCCGCGCGGACAGACCGGCCCCGGGCACGCGGCTGGTGCTGATAGCCCGTGAGATCACGCACGATCCCGGATACGTCCTGCCCCTCACCGGGTACCCAGTGCTGCTGGTCGCCGAGACCTACCGGGGCAACGGCGGAGGCGTCGACACCACCGGCCCGGTCGGTGCCGCCGGTGCGGTCGGCAGTGCCGGGGGCACCGGCGGCGGTTCGGGCGGCCGCGACGGCAAGGCCGGAGGCCCGGGCGGCAACGGCGCGCCAGGGGGCGCCGCCACCCCGATCACCCTGCTCGCGGCGCGGGCCTGGGACGTACGGCTGATCGCGCGGGGCGGCACGGGAGGACCGGGCGGCACCGGCGGCCAAGGAGGCCAGGGCAAGGACGGCACCAAGCCGCCCAAGCCCGGGGAGGACGGCCGGGATCCCGGCTACGGCGGTCCGGGCGGACGCGGCGGAAACGGGGCGGTCGGCGGGCCGGGCGCCCAGATACGCGTGGAGACGGTCGAGGGGTCGGGCGTGCTGGGCGACGGCAAGGGCGGCGACGCCGGACCCGCGGGGCCGGGAGGCGGCGGAGGAGCGGGAGGAGGGGGGTACAACGGCCCCGGAGAGCCCGGGCGGGACGGTACGGCGGGCCAGCCCGGACCGGCGGCGGGACCGAGCGTGGCTGCCGAGTTCCGCACGCACACCGCCGACGCGTGGTGGGCCATGGTGCGCGGGGAGCTGGGTGCGGCGTACACCGAGGCCTGGGCGGAGTACCGGACACGGGTCGGCGAGTACCTGTTCCGCTGTTACGCACCGGGCCTGGCGGAGCGGAACGACAACCGGATCACGGCCGGACACGAGTTCACCCAGGCGCTCGTGCTGCGGCCGGGGCATGCCCGTGCGGTGGAACTGTCCCAGTATCTCGCCACCAACCTGACCCCCCTCGGGGTGCCGTACGACGTGGACGTCGTGCCGAACTTCCCGGCGCAGGAACAGTTCGTCACCGCCTACGGCGACCTGGTGGTGGGCGTGTACACCGCGGCGACGGACCTGCTGCTCTTCGCCAAGGGGGAGGCGCAGAAGATCCAGCTGGTCGAGTCCGACCTGGGCCACTTCAACGACATGAAGACGGTCCTGGACACGGAGCGAAGGGCGGCCAAGGCGGGAGTCGACGCCGCCAAGGGCCGGGCGGACATCCTCGACAAGCAGCTGCGCGAGGTCCAGGCCCAACTCGACGCGGTCCGCGCGAAGCTGGTCAGCGAGCGCCTGGAGTTCCCTCCCGGCAACGATCTGGGCGCGGTGATCGGCGCCGCGATCGTCATCGCCGCCGCTGTCTCCGCCCTCTACACCGGCGGTGCCACCATCGCGGCGATGCTCGCCGCGGGCGACATGATCGCCAAGAGCGCCGCGTCCATGGAGGGCTTCGACACGGTCACCGGGAAGTACCGGGACGGCAGCTATCTGGTCAACTGGTTCGACTGGACCGCTGACGGCCCCAAGCCGCGCCCCGGGGTCGACATCAAGACCTCCAAGCTCACCGACCTCGGGGACCAGGCCGCCAAGTTCATCGACGCGTCCGGGACCCTGGTCCAGCTCTTCCAGGCCAAGGTCGACGGAAAGCTGGAGAACGAGGAGAAGAACCTGCTGGCCCGGCAGGTGGAGCTGGTCAGGGAGCGGGCGCTGCAGATGCTGGAGATCACCCATCAGCAACTGAACCTGGCCGCGGCCGATGCCAAGATCGCCGTCAACACGAACGACATCGCGCGGCTGACGAACCTGGAGGCGGGCTGGCAGCGTGACATCACGCAGCTCACCGACATCTGCCGCCGGATGGTCACCCGCAACCAGCACTACATGGACCTGCTGACCGAGTACTGCTACTACGCCAACCGGACAGTGGACCTGTGGACCTTCAGCAGCCACACGCCCGTGTTCACCTTCGACTACGGCTTCCTGCACCCGGATGACATCGAGAACGCCTACCACCCGCTGGCCCGCGGTGACGACAGCCGGGTGAACGGCCTGCTGGAGAAGTACCAGAACTCCAAGAGACAGCTGTTCGCGCTCATGGACCGGCGCAAGGAGTACGACTCGTACGGCCTGGACCAGGACGTCCTCTACCTCCGCGTGACCACTCCCGAGGTGCTGAACGCACTCCGGACCAACGGCACCGCCACCTTCACCGTTCCCCTCGACGCGTTCGTCGACCGCTTCGAGATGAAGACCGCCTACCTGCACGTCGGCCTGCTCGGCGCCACGTCTGCCAACCCCCGCATGACCGTCCTGGTCGAGCATCCGGGCACGGCCACCAACCGGTATCGCGACGGCTCTCCGCGCACGGCGGCGGCGGGCCCGCGGACCAGCACGGTCCAGGCGACCTTCGACAAGAGCGACCCCGGCAGGCCGATGACCGATCAGGCCTTCTACGGCCGCAGCCCCGCCACCACCTGGCGCCTCACCATCGAGCGGTCCACAGCCCAGGAGGCCCAGCTCGACCTCGCCGGTCTGAGCGCCGTCCACGTCACCCTCTGGTACTGGCACTTCCGCCGGAAGTCCTCCGGCCCGGCGCCCGCGCCCATGACCGTATGGGCGGACTTCGACGGTGACGGCGTCCTGGACGAGACGGTCTGGGAACCGGCGCGGGGACTCTGGCGCGTCCGGCGAACCTCGGGCGGCGAAGCCCTCACCGAGACCTGGGGGCAGGCCGGTGACGTTCCCGTACCCGCCGACTACGACGGCGACGGCAAGGCGGAACTCGCCGTGTTCGACCCTTCGAGCGGCAAGCTGTTCACCCGCCCCCTGCTGGGCGGCCGCGTGACGGCGTACCACTGGGCCACCGCCGATCACGTGCTGACAGCCGAGGAGCAGACCGGAGCGGAACGCCTGATAGCCGCGCTGGAGGTGTGCGCCAGGCGCCTGTCCGACACGCAGCGCGCCGCGGAAGCCGTCGAGCCGCAGCAAGCGGCGTGCCGCCTCCTGCGCCGCCTGGCCCGGCTGGATGCCCGCCACCTGCCCAAGACCATCGAGGCGCTGGTCCTCCTGACGCACTACCTCGCGGCGGCGGGCCGCTGGGAGGAGTCGGTGACCACCGGCGAGGAGGCCATCGCGCTCGCCAGGAAGCTGGCCGCGGATCACCCGCAGGACGACGCGCTCGTCCACCGCGCGGCCGAGACCGTGATCGGGATCGCCGGGCTCTGGTGGCAACGGTCCGAGCTCCAGGCCAGAGCCGCCGACCTCGCCCTTCAGGGCACCTTGACGGCCGGTGTGCTGGCGGCCAAGAACCCCGCTCACCGGCCCCGGTTCGCGGCCTGGGCCACCTCGCCGACCACGCCATTCCTCGTACACGTCGGCCGTATGGACGAGGCGTACCTGCTCGGAACGCAAGCCATCACCCTCTACCGCACGCTCGCCGCGGAGAAGCCGGATGACGACGAGCTGGCGTACCGCATCTCGTGGTCGTCCATCGACGTCGCTCTCCATCTGTGGAGTGAGCCCGAACTCCAGGCCAAGGCGACGGACATCACCGTCTCCGCCATCGACAACCTACGGATCCTCTGCAGAAGGACGTCCGCCTACCGTCGGCAGTTCGCCCAGTGGGCGGCTTCTCCGGCCGCGGCGTTCCTCGCCCAGTCCGGGCGTTGGGATGAGGCGGTGGCGGTGGGCGACGAGTCCATCAGCCTCTACCGCGTGCTCATCGCGGAGAACCCGGGTGATGAGGAGCTCTCCTACCGCCTTTCCTGGGCATCGATCGACGTCGCCCTCCACCTCTGGGGCAAGCCCGAACTCCAGGCCAAGGCAACCGACCTCACCGTCACGGCCATCGACAACCTGCGGATCCTCAGCACGCGGAACCCCTCCTACCGCCCGCAACTGGCCGACTGGATCATGTCGCCCACCACGTCCTTCCTGCTCGGCACGGGCCAGAAGCAGCGCGCCATCGACCTGGTGCGGGAAGCCGTCGACCTCTACACCCAGCTCAACACCCAGGACCCCGTCACCTACGGACCCAAACTCGCCAATGCCAAGAAGACACTGGAGCAACTCCAGTCCTGATCCCGCAGGGCGCTGCGGCCGGCGTCGAACCTGTCCCGGCCGCAGCGAGGGGGTTCCCGCTTGGACAGGCGCCTCAGCCCCGGCCGCTGGAGAACGGCAGCGGCCCCGGAGCCCCGGGGTGAGCTCAGAGCCGCCAGCCGCGGATGCGGTCGGCCGCCTGGTACACGGTGGTCTTGCGGCCCTGGATGTCACGGACCAGTTCGACGAGCGCGCCGTAGGGCGGGTCGATGCCTTCGCCGCAGGCGTGCATGTAGGAGACGGCGACCTGGCAGGCGTACAGGGAGTTGCGGTGCGGCAGGGGTTCGAGCCGGACCAGGGTGTGCAGCAGGGCCGCGGCGCGCCAGGCGGCGTCGGGCGGTGTGATGCCGGGGCGGGGGATACGGGTCTTGTGGCGGGCCACTGCCGCGACCAGGGCGGAGTAGTCCGCGACGGTGACGTCCTCGGGCACGGACTGCTCCTGGACGTCGAGCAGCCAGGCGATGTCGATGTGGAGGACCATCAGGCGGCTTCGGTGCCCTGCGTGCGGGTCGACGGCGGCACCTCGTCGGGGAAGGCCTCGTCGAACTCGCCGCGGTGCTGCTCGCCCCAGGACACGGCGTACCGCACGAACTGCAGCCGCTGCTTCTCGCGCAGCGACAGGTCGTGGACGTACTGCTTGAGGGAGACGCCCGCGGCGGCCGCGGCGGCCCGCAGCTCCTCCATCTCCTCGTCGCTGTAGCTGATGTTCAAAGACGGCATGACCCCGATGGTACCTACTAGGTACCTTGATCGGAATCCCCCGTTCGCGGCAGCTCGGCTCGCCTGCCCGGGCGGGTCAGCTCCGGCGCCGGTACTCGCGGGCCAGCAGGCGCAGTGCCGCGGGGACGGAGGCGCGCGCCGACGAGCTCAGCAGCCGTGCTCCCTTGCGCCTGGCGGCGTCGGCTGTCAGTTCCTCCATGGCGATGAGCGCCCTGCCCATCGGACGGTGCGCCTCGGGCAGGTGCGTCACCAGCGTGCGGCTCTCGACGAGGCTGGCCCGCGCTTGCCGGATCAGCTCGTCCAGCAGGGAGCGAACCTCCGGCGAGTCCCGGTGCGACTCGAGGTCGGCACGGGTCACCCCGTGCCGCTCCAGCGTCCGCACGGGGATGTTGAGCCGTCCCGCGCGCAGGTCTTCGGCCAAGTCGGTGGCGAAGTCGAGACGCTGGCTTCCGTCGATGAACCGACGGCAGGCGCCGCGGTAGCCCACGTCGTCCGGGTCGGGCACCAGCAGACCGGCCACGAGCAGGAACGCGGGCAGCGAGTAGGCGTCGACGTAGTGCTGGTAGTCCTCTTCCCCGGCGAACCCGGTGAACTCCAGGTCCACCCGCCCGGCGTCGAGGAACTCCTTGATGTGGTGTTCGAGCCGGGGGTACGCCCCGTGCGTGTGCAGGAGGGGGCGCAGCACGGGGTGGTCGCTCTGCCGGGCCGTCAGCGCTTCGCGCACCAGCTCCGCCCACCGCTCGTAGGCGGCGGCACGCTCCTCCACCGGCCCTTCCCGGTCGAGGATGGTGTCGGTGTGGTGCATGAAGACGGTCGCGGCGATCACGTGCGGCACGATGGGCCCGGGCAGCAGCAGGCGGACCGCCAGGTACTGGTGGCGCCGGTAGCGCGAGACCACGCGGCGCAGGCGGGTGAAGTCCGCACGCAGCTCGGGACTGTCGATGCCCGCCGCGTCCAGCGTGGCCTTCCACGAATTCATCGCACTCCTCAGCTTTCCGGACGGCGACCCGCCGACCGACGAACGATCCGTACCCCGACGTGACCGTACGCGGTCCTGGCGGAACGGCAACGGCCCCCACCCCGCGCAGCGCTGCGCACCGCGTCGGTGTGCGACGTCGCGGCCGGGCGCACGGGCGGCGGCGCGGCCGAAAAGTCGGCGGCGGCGCTGGTCTCCGCGCGGAGCGACAGCCTGAGCTACGCCGGCGAGCAGGTCACGCGAGGCGAGAAGGGTGAGCTCAAGAGCCCTGGTGGCGGTCGCGCGGGGCGCCCGTCGCGGCCAGGAGGGGGCGGTGACGTAGCGGTGACGTAGGCCAGGGAGCATGCCCGGCATGACCGAAAACTCCCACACGTCTTTGTCCGACGCCGCGCCCCCGCCCGGCGGCGGCGATCACGCACGGCCCCCCTTCTACATCACCTCCGTAGAGGAGAAGGAACTGCGGGTCAAGGCAGAGCTGCTGGTGCCTTCGCTGACGGTGGAGCAGCCTTCGTCCTTCGACGAGTATGTGCGCCAGCTGCTCGTGCCGCCGGTCGTGGCGGACCTGGTGCGCAAGGCCGCCCATGTGCGCCTGGCGACCTGGGAGGTGCAGGCCATCCGCGCCCTTCTCGCGCCTCCCGCCCGGCCACCTGGGAAGCCGGGCAAGGAGCCTGCTCCGGGGGGTGCCGGGCTGCTGCGGGAGATCCTCATCAAGAAGGCCGCCATCGACCCCACGCACCCGCCCTACATCCGGGTGGCCTGCACCGGCCGCGGCACCTACGACGATCTCGCCGTCGACCGCGGCGATGCCCCCGCCGATGCCTGGAGTGCGGATTTCGGGTCTCCGGCAGTGCTGGAGATCTGGCCGGCCCAGCACTACTCGCCCATCCACTCCCACGGCGACACCACCGGCATCATCTTGTGCCTGACCGGCCGACTCGACGTCATGTCCTACGACCGGCTGGCATGGGAGGCGGACAAACGCGGTCTGGGCACCCTCACCCCGGGCATGTGCGCCTGGCTGTCCAGAAAGCACTACGCCGTCCACAAGGTCCACTGCCCCCTCGACGGCGGCCCGCGGCCCGCCGCGCTCCTGAACGACACCGGTGACTTCGCCGCCAGCTTCCACGTCTACCTCAACGAAGACGAGACCTCCGTCCAAGAACACGTCCCGGCCGTCCTCTCCCGCGACGTCTTCCGGTACATCGACGAGCACGACCACACCGAGAAGAGCTTCACCACCTACTCCGACCTGTCCTGGAGCGTGCTGCGCCACACGATGGCCCGCATCGCCACCCGGCAGTAGACGCCCCGCCCCACCGGGGACATCCGGCTCAGCCTTGGCCGGGGGCTTTCAGGTCGGCATCAGAAGGCGGGTGCCCTCGGTACGCAGGGGGCTGGCGGGGCTGTGGGGTCCAGGGCGCGTTTGACCAGTCCGATCGCGCGTGGGCTGTACGACATGCTCAAGTGGGCGGACAAGTCGACGAAGCATCCTTCCTGCAAGGCGATGTTCTGCACGGTCGCTCCGGGGCCCGCTGTCATGAACGTGCTCTGCCAGGGGGTGGTGATCTCGTCGTACTTCGTGCCGATCACGGTGTAGTCGACTCCGGGAACGGTGTCGCCGTCGGCGTTGAGCTCCTTGATGAAGTCGGATTTCACGTACTGCTGGATGCCGGCCTTCCCCAGGGGCTTCTCGCCGAGTCCGAGGATGTGGAGCTTGTCGGCGAGGGTCTCGATGCCGCTGAGGGTGGTGCCGTGGTTGGTCGCGCCGAGTTGGATGACCTTTTTGACCTTGTTCTTCGAGGGGTCGCTCGGGTTCGCGCCGCCGTCGGCCTTGAGGTACCAGCGGGACAGGGTTCCGCCCTGGGAGTGGCCGACGAGGTCCACCTGGCCGGAGCCGCTGGCGGCGAGCACCTTGTCCACGAAGGCGGCCAGTTCCTTGGAGGACTTCTTGATGTCTCCGTAGCCCTTGACGGTGGGGGCGAGAGCCACTGCGGCGTCGTCGGTGTCGCCGAAGTCGAGGGCGTAGACGCAGTAGCCCTGGGCCTTCAACTCGGGGGACATCCGGGCCCAGTTGTTGTAGCGGTTCTCGTAGGTGCCGTGTACCAGGACGACCGGACGCGGGTGGGCGGCGCTGGGACGGCAGTTCCAGTCATTGGCGCCCGGCGGATCGATGTCGAGGCGGAGGATGGAGTAGACCATGGCAGGAAGGAAATTGTCCTGCTCCGGGCCGGTCGCCGCGGCCGCGGACGTGGAGGTGGCCATGACCGTCGCCGCGGCGGCGGCACAGACGGCGGTGACGTATCTGGGTATGTGCAAGACGGCTCCTGGGGGTGTGGGGGACTCGGGCTACGCGCGATGTCGCGATGTTCCGCATGAGTGCCGGCCGAGGAGGGAGCCTTGGGTGCTCTCCGTCGGCGTTCCCTCCGGATGACGCACCGTCAGGCCCATGGCCCTGCTGCCGCCCGAGGCGATCTCACCCGGGAGCTTCTGGATCTGCTCGTCCTTCGGGTCGTTCAGCAGCGGCTCGTCGGCACTCAACATGGCCGCGACGCTACCGACCCGCCCGTGCCCACTACACCGTTTTCCCGAGATCAGCTCAGATCAGAGGCTGCCGTACGGTAGGTGCGGGGCGAACCCGCTGCCGCGGAGCAGCACGGTGACGCCGCCGTCAGCACGCAGGACGTCGACGCTGTGGGCGACGGTGGGGTGGGCGTCCTGGGCATGGTTCCAGCGCGGCGATCGGTAGCTTGAGCCCGATGCCTTCGGTCATGAGGTCCGGCGTGAGAGTGTCGCTGATGCCCGCAGCCCACGTGTCGACGGCGCTCGCGAGGCGGTGCCCCTTCTGTGCACAGGCCGCGCACTGCCAGGAGGCGCTCCGCTCCCTCGGCGCCTTCGGCCGCACCGACCCTCCGGGACAGCGTGGGGGCCGACGCGGACTCCGGCGTAGGTGTTAGGGGCGACTCACCTCCTGCTCGACCACGTGCACCTGGTGCGGGGCGCGGTTTCGAGGGTGGTTGGGGTTGAGGAACCACTTGCGGGCCGAGGCCAGCCACCAGGTGGCGCAGAAGGCGATGACGACGCCGACGGCGAGGGGGGCGTAGTTGAAGGTCTTGGCGGTGACGGGGGAGGCCTGGGGGAGCATGAAGAGCACGGTGATCACCGCGACCCAGGCGACGGCGATGGTGCCGATGATGGTGGACCAGGAGCCGAGGTGCCAGGGGCCGCGTTCGAAGCGGTCGCCCTGGCGCAGGCGGAGGTAGGTGGGGATGACGTAGGCGATGTACAGGCCGATCGTCGCGATCGACGTCACTGCCGCGTAGGCGGTGCTGTTCCACAGGTAGGGCAGGCCCAGGCAGAAGGCGCCGCCGGTGGCGAGCCAGACGGCGTTGGTCGGGGTGCGGGTGCCCGGGTGGAGCTTGTGCCAGATCCGGGAGTAGGGCAGGGCGCCGTCGCGGGAGAAGGCGTAGATCATGCGGGAGTTGGCGGTGACCGAGGCCATGCCGCAGAAGAGTTGCGCGACGATGATCACGACGAGGAGCCACTTGCCGGTGGCCGTGCCGAGGGCGTCCATGAGGATCTGGGCCGGGGGGACGCCGGTGTCGGAGTCGAGGGCGCCGCTGTAGGACTGGATGGCGTAGGTGAAGCCGAAGAGCAGGACGAACCCGGCGACCAGGGAGACCACGATCGAGCGGACGATGCCCTTGGGCCCGGCGGTGGCGGCGTCGATGGTTTCCTCGGTCATGTGGGCGGAGGCGTCGTAGCCGGTGAAGGTGTACTGGGCCATCAGCAGTCCGATGGCCACCACGTAGAGGCTGGAGGTGAAGCCGGTGTTGTTGACGAACTCGCCGAAGACGAAGCGGGTGGACTGGTGGTGGTCGGGGACGAGGACCAGGGCGCCGCAGATGAGCAGGACGCCGCCGATGTGCCACCAGATGGAGACCTCGTTGAGGAGGGCGACGATGCGTACGCCGAAGGTGTTGAGGATGCCGTGCAGGACGAGGATGGCTCCGAAGAGGGTGATGGTGTGGCCGGGGGTGGCTTCGTAGCCGAATTGGAGGTCGAGGAGGGCGTTGAGGAAGGTGGCGGCGCCGAAGTCGATGCCCGCGGTGACCGCGATCTGCCCGAGGGTGTTGAACCAGCCGGTGAACCACGCCCAGGCGGCGGCGGTGCGGGGCGGGCCCATGCGGTGGGCCCAGAAGTACAGGCCCGCGCTGGTGGGGTAGGAGGAGCAGACCTCGGCCATGGACAGGCCGACGAACAGGGTCATCAGGCCGACGAAGAGCCAGCCCCACATGATGACGGCGGGGCCGCCGGTGTTCATGCCGTAGCCGTACAGCGTCATGCAGCCGGAGAGGATCGAGATGATGGTGAAGCTGACGCCGAAGTTGGCGCGGCCGGACATGGAGCGCGACAGCGTCTGGCGATAGCCGAGCTGCTTGAGGCGCTCCTCGTCGGAGACGCGGGATACATCGAGAGGCACCGGGTGCCCTTCCCTTCCTGTACGAGTCGTGCGTGACACGTGGGTGACGGTGTTGGCGTGCGGAAGCGGCTTCGCCCTCAGGGGCGCTTTCGCCGCCGGGGCGGGCTGTAGGCCCAGCTGCGGTGGCGCAGGAACAGCTCACGGGCGCGGCCGCAGTAGGACCAGGGGACGTGCGTGGCGTACGGGCCGATCGCGTCGAAGACCTCGCGGGCCTCGTCGTGGCGGTTCGCGAACGACAGGGCGTGCGCCAGGTAGTTGGCGTCGTCGGCGAAGCAGGCGTGCGGCTGCGGCGCCCGGTGGCGCCACCAGCGCTGCAGTGCCTGCTCGGCCTGGGGACAGTCGGCCCAGGGGTGGATCACCAGGCCGTACGCGCCCTGGTTCTGCTCCTGCCGACAGCGGTGCGCCTCGGCAAGGACCACCAGCGGCAGCACCGCGAGGGGCAGGCCCCGGGGAGCGAGGGCCACCTGCTCCTCGGCCCACCACATGGCCTCGCCCTGGGCGCCGTGGTGGCGGGGGAAGAGGTAGGTGACGATCTCGTGGTGGGCCTCGCGGTTCCACGGATCGCGTCGCTTGATCTCCGACCACACGTGGTTGAGGGTGTCGCGGTCGGGGGCGTGGGTGCGCAGCAGCGCGAGCATGACCACCAGCGGCGCCACGTCCTGCGGCCACACCTCAAGGGCGGCGCGGCAGGTGGCCCAGGCCTCTTCCATCTGGGTCCGGCCCTCGTCGTATCCTGCGATCATCGCGCGCAGGGCCTGCACGTTCGCGAGCAGGGCGAGGGCGTGCGCGGAGTGCGGCTCGGCCTCGGCCCAGGTGTCGGCGAACCTGAGGCGCGCCCCGGCCTCGGCGAGGACCTGAAGGCGGAAGATCCTCCGGTCCCAGTCCGACCCGGTGGCGACGAGCACGTCCCGCGGCCCTTCCCACCGGCCCATCGAGGCGTCCTCGAGCACGTGCCGCAGCGCCTCGTCGTCCCGCGCCGGGTGTGAGTCAAGCTTGGCGGACACGGCTCGGCTTCCTGCGGGCGGCCGGAAGCCCTGCTCCGGGGCGTTCGGCCGCATCGCGGGGGAGTCGGATACGACGTCGGCCGGGGCCCCGGAGCAGGGGGCTGCGGGTGATGTGCCCTCGCCGCCGGGCGCCGTGGGGCGGAGATTGTCCTGATGCCATGTGCGTCGTCCCCCTCATGGTCTGTGCCGCCGGTTCACGTGGCCAGTTACGAGTGACGTTGCTGTGCGTGCCGTCCGAAGAGGCCTGCGTGCGGTGGCTCTTGGAGATCAGGGCGGGGCGTGCTGGTGGTCGTGGTCCGTGGTGCAGTCGCCCTGTGGTGCAGTCGGCCTGTGGTGCCGTGGTCCCGTGGTGCCGACGCCTTCATGGCGCCGCGGTGCCGTGCTGCCCTCACCGGCGAGTGCGGGCCCCGTTCCGCGGCGATGACGAGCGCGTGCGGCCGTCAGCGAGTCCGGGGGAGGGTGGTGAACCCCGCCCGGTGTGCGGGGGCGGGCGCCGGTGCACCCATCATTACTCCCTCTTATCCCGCTGGCCGCAAGGGGCGCGTGCGTACCAACTGAAGTGGAGACGCGAGGTTCGGCCATTCGTGCCGAGTGCCCTGAGTCGCGGTGCACAGGGGCGTCGACGCGCTGTCTCCTGACACACCGTCCGCTGACGGATGATCAGGTAGCGTATCGCGATGAACACGGCTACGACAGCTAGGAGTTGACGCGTGTCAGGGGCGTCGCGCCCTGGAGTGGCGTGGCGGAGTTCCCGTGTACTCGGCGGGCGCTCCCGTGCACTCTGCGGGCGAAAGTCAACCCGGGGCCCTGGTCACGCTGCTTTCGCGTCTTCACCAGCCAGGAAGGGACGCAGCAGCTTGAGCAGGGCGTGCGGGCGGTGCAGTGGGATGATGTGGCCGCAGTCTTCGATGACGTGGCCGGTGAGATCGTCGGTGACCGGGCGGAGTTGGCGTTCCAGCGCAGCGCCGACGGGCCTGGCGCCCAACGCCATCGTCGGCACCGTCAGGCGGGCGGTGGCGACGGCTTGCTCGATCTGTGCCGCGCTCTGGGGCAGCGCCCGGTAGTACGAGAACGCGCGGCTCAAGGCCTGGCGGCCGGTGTAGGCGCGGACGAAGGCGTCCCGGAGGGCGGGGCGCACCCCGTCGCCGAGCGTGCCGGCGTGCAGAAACCAGTCGACGTAGGCGGCCTCGTGGCCCTCCAGCACGGACTCGGCGAGGCCGGGTGCGGCGGAATGGAAGCCGAACCACCACGGCGGCCCGTCGGCGAGGAAGTCCTCGGCGCCGGGCAGCCTGCCCAGAAGGGACTCCATGACGACCAGGCGCCGGACGAGATGGGGGCGGCGCAGGGCGAGGAGGAAGGCCGGCGCGGTGCCCGCGTCGATGCCCACCACCGCGGCCGAGGACACGCCGAGCGCGGTGAGGAGCGCCGCGGCGTCCTCGGCCAGGGTGCCAGCGTCGTATCCGGAGGCGGCCGAGCCGCTCGCGCCGAACCCGCGCAGGTCCGGCGCGATGACGCGGTAGCGGCCGGACAGGTCGGCCATGACGTCCGTCCACAGCTCCCAGGTGTGCGGGAAACCGTGCAGCAGCAGTACGGCCGGGCCGGATCCGGCGAGAGCGACGTTCAGTTCGACACCGTTGACGGGGACGCGCCGCAGTTCGGGCATGGAGAGGCTCCAAGTGTGTGGTGAGGAATGGTGACCAGGTCACGCTAGGGAACTATCCTGGTCCGTCCAAGACGGCACTTTCCGTTCAGGTGGTGAGCTCCAAGTGACCACATCGAGGCCCGGCGAACCCGGTCGGCGGCGGCCCGGTGAGCGGGGTGATCTGCTGGATCCGTGCTGCCCGACCCGCAAGTTGCTCGACCGCATCGGCACCAAGTGGACGTCGATGGTGGTCAAGGTGCTGGCCGAAGAGGTTCCGGACGGGCTCCGTTTCGCGGAACTGCGGCGCCGTATCCCCGGCATCTCACAGAAGATGCTGTCCGTCACCCTGCAGAGCCTGGTCCGCGACGGCCTGGCCGCGCGCCGAGTGGAACCCACCGTGCCGCCCGCCGTCCACTACCGGCTCACCGAACTCGGCCTGTCCCTCGAAACTCCGCTCTCCGCCCTGCGGGTCTGGGCCGAGACACACATGGCGGAGATCGACCGCAGCAACCAGCTCGCCGACGAGTCACCCCCCAACTAGGGCGTGCGGTTTCGCACCCGTACCGGTGCCCGTGGCGGGATGTTGCGGAGCGATACGGCCCCTGGGCCCGGCCGTACGACCTGTTCCGCGGCCGGCAGCGGAACGGCACCTGGCAGGGGAGCGGTGGACGTGATGGCGTCAGCGCGCGCGGGCGTGGTGCGACATGAGGGGGTGACCCCCAGCGGGTCGGGCAGGGCATCGGGACGGCGATGATTCGCGCGGTCATCGAGCGAACCTGGGCCGAGCACCCGGCGGCGCCGTGCGTTCTCGTCCCCGTGGTGGCAGCGAACCGCGCTTCGTGGAGGGCGCTGGAGAGGGCCGGACTGCGCCGGGTCGGTACCGGGGACTTGGAACCGGATAATCCGGTCGACGACAGGACTCACTACTTCTACCGCGCCGACAGGCCTCAGGCTGACGACTGACGTGCGTCGGGCCCCGGGCGCGTCCGTGCACCCCTATTTCCGTCCCCATCCGCACACCGCCCACGCCCACATCCACGGCAGCCGGTACGCGGTGGCTGCCTGTCTCACGGTCTCCACGGCTGTCGTGAGGGCAGTGCGAGGGCGCTGAGGCTGGCTTCGACGATCTCCTCGGCGGTGAGTTCGCCGCCGTTCAGGTTCAGTTCTTCCACCACGTCCTGTCGTCCTGCCATGAGCCTGCTGGCTCGCCAGGTGCAGGAGAGGGCGGGTTCGTGCCAGGAGATGTTGAGGTAGGTGGTGGCGTCGACCTTCACCACCACTTGCGGGAAGAAGCCGTCCTCGACCGTGCACGTGATGGCCTGGCCGACGTGGTAACCGCGCTGGCGGAGGACCTCCGCGATGCCCCGGACCAGCGCGGCCAGACGGCCGTCGGCAGCGCAGGCCTCAGGGCTTGTCGGCTCCGGGCGTAACCGTTCGCAGGCGACGCCTGGGTTCTGCTTTTCCATACGCGTTTCTCGCTCTCGCTTTCTCCGGAGATCCAAGGTGACGAGACGGCCGTCGTGCGTGCCGCGCGGGGTGCTCGCTGCGCCGAAGTGTGCTGTCGCACCGCCTGGGCGGCTGCTGACAGGGCGCACTCGACTGGTCCGGTCACCGCCTCGCCCCCTGGCCTTGAGCGGGCGGAGCCGGACGTTGCCGCAAAGCGCGTTGCAGAGTGATCACCCGAGTCGTCGTGGTCGTACGCCTAACAAGACCAGACGTACGGCGAGTTAATGGATCGCTACGGTGAACATAGGCGGTCAGGAAGCGCCTTTGTGTGTCAACTTCGGCCGATTCCGCTGAGAAGTGGCTGAGGTTGCCCACCGGACCCGGCAGGCCGCGGCCAGGTGGCCCGGGGCCAGGCCCAGCAGCAGGCCGTGGGATTCGGTGGCGGGCGGGCTCTCGTGGAGGCGGGCCAGCATGCGCAGCACGGAAGCGGCGCCCAGGTCGCCGTCATCGGCGATGCTGGTGAGTGAGGTCTCAAGTGCGGTCTGCGGCAAGGGGTGTGTTGCGGCCAGGGAGTGCAGTGGGGTCGGGCCGCCGGGGTGGACGAGTGCGAAGTCGGGGAGTTCCTGGCCCGGTCGCAGCCAGGGCAGTGCCGCCAGGCCTGGATGGTCTTCGGCGCGGTAGCCCCCGATGTGGGTGGAGGCGTGGCTGTCGTATCGGGCGTACTGCCAGGTCTCGTCGATGTACAGGCCTGGAGTGGCGGGGGCTTGGCTGCTGACGAGTACGGCGGCCGCGCCGTCGCTGACCATGAGGCACCGGACGAGGGCGGCGGGGGAGGGGGCGCCGGAAGCGGAGGCCAACGGCTCGTGGATCCCGGCCGCCACCACCAGGACGGACCTGTCCGCACGTGCCATGTCCTCTGCCACGATCAGCGCGTGCACCGCGCCGGTGGTGGATAAGCCGGTCAGCGGCACGCGCGCGGTGGTGGACGGCAGGCCGAGGGCGAGCACCAGGTCGCTGTCGAGGAACGGATCGTCCTCGGCGGGGGGCGGGTCCTGGACGACCACGAGCCCTCCCACGTCCTGCGCGGCCACCCCGGCGCGCTGCAGCGCGTGGCGGCACGCCTGCTGCATCAGCGTGCGCAGTTGGCCGTGGCGGTCCTGCACCGCGTACGGCTCGGGCGCTTGAGTGTCGGGGCAGGGGTGCGTGCGTCTGCGGCGCCGCCCGGTCACCGCGCGGGCCGCGGCGAGGACGTCCGGGTGTCCGGCGAGTTCGGGGTGGCGCCGACGCAGGGCGGCGGCGATGTCGTCGGTGGTGAGGGCGTACCGTCCGTGCGCGATGCCTGGCGGGCTGACGTAGGTCTGCACGTGTTCTCCTGCTGCTCGCTGAAGCGATCACCCGGCGCGGGCGCGCCGCCGGGCCATGTCGGCACAGCCGCGGGGAGGTGCTGCTCGTAGGTCCAGCGTGCGGCCTGTTCGCCGAGCTGGAGCACGTGCGGGGGCTTGCGGCCGTCGAGGTGAGCGTATTCGGCGCCGGTGACGATGACGACGCGTTCGGGCGCGCCCACGTCCGGGTGGAAGCCGCGCGCCAGGATGTCGGAGGCGGCCCGGTAGAAGGGCCGGCCCTTGGCGTGCCGCTCCTTGATGAGGTGCTCGAGTTCGCTCAAGTAGGCCATATGGTCCCGTACTGCAGTGGGCGTGAGCGCGCGGCCGTGGCCCGGCACGACGAGGGCCGGGTCCAGGTCGAGGACCGTCCGGCAGGCCCGGATCACCGCGGACAGGGGGCCGGTAACGCCCGTGTCCCGGACGTACTTGCAGTCGAACGCGTCGGTGTAGAAGGCCCCACCGGCCACCGCGCCACCCCGCGCGAACGCCCGCCACCGACGCCGCCACCCGCCTGGCCACCGCTCCCGCCCGCTACACCTTCCGTGCCACAGCCGCGGCGGACACCGACACGGTGCGCGCCCGTACCTGGTCCCTGCCCGGCCGCGTCACGGCTGTCGACGAGCACACGGCCCCCTGGACCTCGCCGCGGACAACCCCCGCCACATCGCCGCGCGACTCCTGGACATCGACCTCGAGTCCTGCCAGGAGATCACCGGCAGCCCGGAACTGGCCCCCTACCTGGAGCAGCTGGGACGGCGACTGCTGAGCGCCGCCCGAGGCCTCACCCACGACGGCGCCGGGGACCGGTGAGCACATGCCCCCGGCGCCGCCGGGCCGCGGCCTGCGGGTGGCGCTACTTGGGCGGCAGCTGTGCGGTGACCTCCATGGCCCACCGCAGCCACTCCTCCAGCACGTCGTCGTCCAGCGTCTCCTCCGCGAGGACCACCCAGCCCGCCTGCTCCTTGCCGCGGAACACCAACTGCCTGCTGCCGGGGCGGGAGAGGGCCTCCTCCATCCCGTCCGCGCCGACACGGACCATCAGGCCCTCCTCGTAGAGATTGGCCAGCGCGTTGCCCTGGAGGAGGAAGGTGATCCCGCCGAACATCTTCTTGGCGTTCACCCCTTCCGGCTCCAGGCGTTCCTTGATCCGCTCCGCCAGCACTTCGTCGTACGCCATGACCGTTCACCTTCCCAATGACGTGACACCTGCCCGCGGCAGCAGACCGGCCGACCGGCGCTCGCAGCGCGGCCCTCTGCGCCGCATCCTCACCCCTGCCCAGGCACCGCGCACCTGGGCGGGACCCGTCCGCGGCGCGGGGGCCCCGAGCTGACGGCGCCCAGCCCCCGGGCCGTGCCTCGACGGCGCGCGGGCATCCGGCCGTCAGGCCCGCTCCGGCGCCGCGGAGGCCCCGGCCGCAGCGGGCAGCGCCGGGTTCGGGCACAGGGCCCGGCGCAGGATGTCCTCGCTCGTCGCGGGCGGGTGGCTGCGACGCGGCCGGGCCGCGCAAGGTCAGGCCGTTCATGGCGGCGGTGGCAGCCCGGGCGGTGGACGCGTCGACATAGCGCAGCAGCAGCCCGGTCGTGGCCTGCGTGTACTGGTCGACCCGGCTGCGGCTGGCCACTTCATCGATCTGTTTGATCTCGGATTCGGCGCAGGTGAGGTTGTCGCCCAGTACGGTCTGCGGTCGTGATGGACGATCATGTGCCCAACGGGGCCTGTCGAGGTTGGCCGTTCCTCGGTGGGGTCGGCTGGTGGGGACCGGCGACTGGCATGAGCCCTACCGGCTCGTCGACGCTGACGGTGAGGCCAGTTGGAGGAGATCCGTGACAACCTCGTCCTCCCATTCCGTGCCGGTGGGGGTGCGGTACTCCTCGGCGGGGCGCAGGGTCCTCCGTCGGGTGATGAAGGCGAGGACTTCGCCCAGGGCGTGCCGGATGAGCTCGCCGGACAGGGGGGAGGCCTCGTCGTCGCGCTCAGCTCATCCGCCGTGCCGCGTCGTGCAGGTGGGCGAGCATCCAGAACTCCTCCACCCGTTCGCCCTCTCCGGTCATCGCCGTGGTGAGGGAGCTGACGACGTCCGGGAGCAGGTCCGTCGGGGCCGGAAGGTGGGCGGCGACGCAGCGTGCGAGGACGCCGAAGACGATGGCCTGGCGGAAGAGGCGGTGGGAGGGGCGTTCCCACTCGGGCTCGAACTCCTTGGGCTCGCCGATGAGTAGCGCGCGGGCCTGGGGGAGCGCTTGGTCGTGCGCGGCGGTGAGTTCGTCGCGCAGCCGCTGCCGCCCGGTGGCCGGGAGGGTGTGCGCCGTGAGGGCCGCGGTGGCAAGGGGGTGATGGCGCAGGCCTGCGTGGGTGAGGGCCAGGTCGAGGGCGTGCCGGCGCATCGGCCCCAGCAGCCCGGGCCCCAGGTCGGCCAGGTAGCCGGCGAAGGGCTCCCGCTTGAGCAGGGGGGAGTCGACGAGCCCCTGCCCCAGCAGATACTCCGGCACCGGCGCGATCTCCACGACACGGTGCGGGCCCTTGACCCACGCGTCGTCGAAGCGCACGTCCGTCGCGCGCTCGACCGCCGCCAGGCCTTCGCCCCAGCCGTCACCGTCGGCCAGGTCCAGGCCCTCCAGCAGGGGGTCCCAGGCGTCGGGGCGCGCCCCGAACGGGTCCTCGGGTACGACCATGTCGAGCACGGACTGGATCAGTCCGTCTTCGGCCAGGCTCAGTCGGGACACGGCGTTGACGTTCCAGTAGGCGCTGGCGGTGCGGCCCAGACGGGAGAGCGGGCGCAGCACCTCCTCACGGGACCCCTGATAGCCGTTGTTCTCCACGACGACGACGGTCGGGCCCGACCGGGAGACCAGGATGAGGTTCGTGGCGTAGTGGTTGCGCAGGTCCTCCAGGCGCATGGGGCGGACCCGCTCGGGGTCGCCGCCGAAGAGCCGGATCACGGTGTCCTCGTCGCCACCGCGCACGGCGGTGAAGGTGGCGGCCTCCGCGAGTCCTAAGTGGGTGAGGAGGCCGTCGAGGTGCTGGGGTGAGGTCATGAGGAGATTGTCGCCGCCACCACTGACAACGGCTCTGACGTGCAGCACGCCCTCGTCGGCGTCGGGGACCTCACCGGCGACGGCAGGGCGGACCTGATCGCGCGCGACACCTCCGGAAGCCCGTACCGCCTCGACGGCAAGGGGAACGGCTCGTTCACCGCCCGGAAGAGGATCGCCACGGGATGGGCCGCTGGTGTGGGAGCGGTGGTTCGGACAGCATGCGGCGCATGGACTGGATGCCACTGCTCTCCACGCTGGCCGGTGCGGCGATCGGCATCGCCGCCACTCTGATCGCCGATCGCAACAGGTGGCGGCGCGAGGAAGCACGGTACGCACTCGAACTGCGGCGTGTCGTGTACACCGAGTACGCCTCCGCTCTCAAGGACGCGGGTGAGGAGATACGGGCCGTCGCCCTGGGCGACCACAGGTCCGAGTCGGCGCGTGACGCGGCGGTGCGCGAGGCCTTCCGCGGAACCGGGTTGCACATGGCGAGCGAGCGGCTCTGGCTCGTGGGCCCGCCGCTCGTCGTCGCGGCCGGGAACGAGGCGTTCCACAGCCTGCGGCGACTGCGTGACGCCTACGCCCGCGGGGTGGCGGTCGGCTCCGCCGAGGACGCGGCCTTCATCCGGCAGCGTCGCACGGCAATGGCGGAGATGCGCCGCCTCATGCGGGAGGACCTGGGGATCGGGCCCCTGGGGATCGAATGACCGGCGGCCGGGCTCGGGTCGCCGCGGCGCGGAGAGCGCGTCGGCAGTGCGGTGCGGGAGCTGGTGGTGGGCACTCCTCGCTGTTGATTCCGGCGCCGGTGCTTCTTCGAAGGGGCAGGGAGGGAGCCACCAGGGCCAACCCATCGGTTTCCCTCCAGTGAGGCCTGCTGGAGGGAAACCGAAGGAGGGCGTCTAGCCGGCCACGCGGTCGTAGACGTAGAGGAACCACTTCATCCGGCCGTCAAGGCCGCGCTTGTACTTGCAGTCGGAGTCCTTCCACCAGTGCTTGCGCTCGCCCGCCAGGCCTTCCTTGACGCACGCGCTCTTGGTCCAGTAGGCGCGGTAGAAGGTCCACCCGGAGGCCGCCGCGGAGTCCGCGGTGGCAGGGGCGTCGGCACTCACCGATACCTGGGGCTGGGACGGCGCGTGCGGCGCGGCGTTCGCCACGCCGGCGAAGCCTACGAGGCTGCCGCCGGCCACAGCCACCGTCGCCGCGGCACCTACCAGGTGCTTGCGCCATGCGGAGGACATGGTTCCTTGGACACGATTCACGAAGACTCCTCTGTGGTTGGGGTGTTCCGTAGTGCGAAGCCGTAACGCGTTTGCGCGGACCGGCGTCCGGCGCCACGGTCATGCGGTCGGGCGGGCCGGGGCCCGGCCGGAGCGGCAAGCCGTGGTGGCCGGTGCACTACCGAGTTCACCCGCTGGCGAGTTGTTGCACAGCCCCCTTCCGTGGCGTGAAACAAGCCGAGTCGTGGCCTAAAGGAGGCCATGCCTCTGGCCGGGTGCTGGTTGTGGCTGTGCGAAAGGCGTTCGTAAGCTGTCCGCTGATGATCGTCTGGGCGTCGGGGGGCCAGGGTGGGGCGCAAGGAGAAACCGGTTGATCCCTTGGCGGGGCCGGTGCAGCGCTTCGCATTCGCGTTGCGCGCGCTGCGCCAGGAGGCGGGTGGGATCCCGTACCGGGACATGGCCCCCAAGGCAGGCTTCTCCGCGGCGATGCTGTCGCGGGCCGCGTCCGGGCAGAAGCTGCCGTCCCTGGCGCTGGCCCTGGCGTACGTGCGGGCGTGCGGCGGCGACGAGCGGGAATGGGAGCGGCGCTGGCAGGCCGCTGCCGTGGAGCAGGACGCGCAGCCACCCGCCCTGCACGGCGACGACGCCCCGGCGCCCTATCGCGGCCTGGCCCGGTACGACGTGGGCGACGCGGAGTTGTTCTTCGGGCGTGAAGCACTGACCGGCCATCTGATGGCCAGGGCAGTGGAGCATCGCCTCATGGTGGTGGTGGGCCCGTCCGGCAGCGGCAAGTCGTCCCTGTTGCGGGCCGGGCTCATTCCACGGCTGCGCGGTCTCGAAGGCCGGGCGCGGCCGGCGGCCGTCCGGATCCTGACCCCGGGCGCGTTCCCGGCCCGTACCCACGCGAAGGTGTGCGTACCTGCTGCCGACGAGGGCGACACGTGGTTGGTCGTCGATCAGTTCGAGGAGCTCTTCACCCTCTGCCACGACGCGCGGGAGCGAGCCGCCTTCCTGGAACTGCTCCTGACCGCCACCGATCCGGACAGCCGGTTGCGTGTCGTCCTCGGCGTCCGTGCCGACTTCTACGCGCACTGCCTGGCGCACCCCGACCTCGCCACGGCCCTGCGCGAATCGAGCTTGCCGGTCGGGCCCATGAGCGGCGCCGAGCTGCGCGCGGCGATCGTCAAGCCCGCCCAGGCGGAGGGTCTGATCGTGGAACGTGCCCTGACCGCCCGTCTCATCACGGAGGTCGAGGGCGAGCCCGGGAGCCTGCCCCTGCTCTCGCACGCCCTGCTGGAAACCTGGCGCCGCCGTCGCGGCCGCACGTTGACGGTCGAGGCGTACGAACAGTCGGGCGGCATACGAGGCGCCATCGCCCAGACCGCCGAGGACCTGTACACGCGGATGTCCCCGGCCCGAGCCGCGCACGCCCGCCGCGTCCTCCTGCGGCTGATCGCTCCCGGCGACGGCACCCAGGACACGCGGCGCCCCGTCGACCGCGCCGAGCTGGCCTTCACCGACTCCGACGGCGTCGCTCGCGTGCTGGCCGACCTCGCGGCCTCGCGGCTGATCACCCTGGATGACGACACGGTCGACCTCGCGCACGAAGCGCTCATCACCGCGTGGCCCAGGCTGCGCGAGTGGATCGAGGAGGAACGCGAACGGCTGCGGACCCAACGCCGTCTGACCGAGGCGGCCCGCATCTGGAACGAATCGGACCGCGACCCCGGCACCCTCTACCGCGGCACCCGCCTGGCCGCGGCGGAGGAGCTCCTGGCCGACCCGGCTCAGCTCACCGGCCTGGAACGCTCGTTCGTGACCGCGGGCCGCCTCGCTCACACCCGCGAACACCGCCGCCGTCGCCGACTGCTCGCGGCCCTGGCCGCCGTGCTCGTCCTGGCCCTGGTGGCCGGCGCCGTCGCCTGGCAGCAGAACCGTGTCAACAGCCGCCAGCACCAGGAGGCACAGGCCCGCCGCATCGCCGCCGTCGCCACCGGCATGCGGGCCTCCGACCCCGTCACGGCCATGCGACTGAGCGTGGTCGCCTGGAACCTCGCGGAGACGACGGAGACGCGGGCCGCGCTCCTGGGAGCCGCGGCGCAAAAGGAGCAGGGCGCGTTCCGCATCCCCCGGCCCGGTTCCGCGGAGCCGGGCCACTATCTGACGAGGTCCGGCCGCGAGCTCATCTCCGTCGACAGCAGGCGGATCCGGGTGCGGGACCTGGCGACCGGCCGTCCGACCCACACCTATCGCGGCATTGGGGAACAGGAACCGATGGAGGAAGGGCGCGTGAGCGGTGACGGCCGCACCCTGGCCTTGAACGCCGAGGACGGGGTGCGCCTGTGGGACGTCCGAGCCGGGCGAACCATCGGCACCTTGCCCGACGTAGCGCCGTTGACCTGGGACTTCAGCCCGTCTGGGCGGCTACTGGCGACTGACGACGGCACCCGTGGTGACGTGGAGGCCGTCATGGAGGGGAGCGGCGGAACGGCGGTCGAAGGACCGGAGCAGGCAGTACCCGACGGCGTGACGCAGGTGTGGGACGTCCGCAGCCGCCGCATGCTCCTGCGCCTGACCGACCCTGGGGGCAAGGCGCCCCTCTTGAGCATGGCCATCAGCCCGGACGACAGCCGACTGGCGGTCTGCCGAGAGCGGCGCCGACCAGAGATATGGGACATCCGCGCACAGCGCAGGCTCACCGTGAAGATCAATGCCACGTGTGGTGAAGGACAAGCCGCCTTCACCCCCGACAGCCGCCGACTGGTCCTGTCCACGGACAGCGGCATCCGGCTGTGGGACCTGGCCTCCGGCAGGCGTCTCGCCGGGATCAAAACCCCCGGCGCCGAGGCCCTGCAGGTCAGCGCGGACGGCGATTTCGTCGCCGCCGCGACCGACGACGAGATCCGCCTGTGGCGTTTCTCGACCCCCGGCGCCCCGGTCTTCCGCTACCCGCTGGCCAACGAACGGCCCAGCCAACTGGCGCTCGACACGGCGAATCGCTCCCTCCGGTACGTCAACGGTGGGGGCACCGTGGTCCGCACGCTCAGCCTGGGGCAAGCGACCGCCAAGGGGTGGCGGCAACAGCCGTTGGGGGCCTCCCGGCTGAGTCCCGACGGGCGTACCGTGGCCGCTGTCCGTGAGCATGGCCGGATCCTGGCCCTCGACCTGGTCGACGTACGCAGTGGTCGCACCCGCGGCCCAGGCTTCGGAAGACCTTGCCCGAAACGGTCCGCCGACTGCCAGGACCGCATCGCGTTCAGCGCCGACAGCCGCCGTGCCGCCCATGTGCGGCTCCGGGAAGGGCCCACTTCGACGGACTCGCCGCCTGCACAGATCACCGTGGCGAACACCCGGACGGGCCGCGTCCACGCACGTGTGAACGTACCCGCCGAGGACTTGAGCTGGGTGACGTTCTCCGCCGACAGCCGCACCTTGATCCTTTCCCGCACCTCCATGCACCACTCCCTGGAGTTCTGGGACATCAGGACGCGAAAGCGGCTGAAGACGCTCTCCCGCTTCTACTCCGACAGCCGGTTCACGGCGCGGGGCGACGGAAGGCAGCTGATATCCGAGGGTGGTGACGTGGTCGAACTGCCCTCGGGGCGAGTGAAGCGACAGGTCCTGGCGCCCGACGAACTGGCCGCGCTGGCCTTCAGCTCCGACGGAACCCACCTGGCCGTGGGCGATGTGATGGGCGGCGTCACCTTGTGGGACGGGGACGCGCGCAAGCAGCTCGGCGTACTGCCCGGCCTCTACCCCACCCGCAAAGGCGGCCCGCACGAAACGCTGTCGGCCCTGGCCTTCTCCGCTGACGGCCGCCTCCTCGCGGTCGCCGGTGACGCCGGCACCCTCCACATCTGGGACGTGGCCTCCAGCCAGCTGCTCGGCACCTCCCTCCGTACCCCCGGGGACACCATCACCTCTCTGGCCTTCAGCCCGGACAGCCACACGCTGTACGCCACAGGGCGGCATGTGCGACTCCAGCAGCACGACATCGATCCCGCGAGCCTGATCGCCCAGGTGTGCCGACGAGCCGGATCCGGCCTGTCACGCGCAGACTGGGCGACCCACCTGCCAGGCATCGCCTACCGCGACACCTGCTGAACTGCCCTCCCCGGAGCACGGGGCCGGCGCGGGGGACGTGAGGTGGACGAGTCGGCCCGCGAGCATGGCGCCGCACCACGAGTACTTCTTGGACAGGCCGAGCTGCCCCGGCCGGAAGCCCGCCGAATCCGTCATGGAGCAGGGGACGGTGCCCCGCTCGCCCGGGAGGTGCCGGGCTCCCTCGGGTAGCCGGACAGCTCAGGGACGTCGAGTACTGGGAGATCGGGCAGCTCCGGGAAGTCGATCTCCGGGAGGTCGGGCAGTTCAGGGACGTCGAGTACCGGGATGTCGGGCAGCTCCGGGAAGTCGGGCGGTGCGGGCGGTGCCGGCGGGGCTGGTCGCGGTGCCCAGGCCAGATCGATCCGGCCGTTGCCGCCTGCGCCGCCCGAACCTCGGAAGTAGTCGGGAGCGGCTTGCCCGTCCTGTCCGCCTGCTCCGCCCGACCCGTAGGTGCCCGGTTGTCCGTGGTGGCCGGGGTGGTCGGCCTCGTTCGCGCGCTCGGCGCCGTGCCCGTATCCGCCCCCGCCTCCACCACCGCCTCCGCCGATCCCTCCGTGGCCGCTGCTGCCGCTTCCGCCGTTGCCACCGTCGCCGCCGCGGTTCCTCAGGGCGCCTTTGTACGGGGGGAGACCAGCGGTGCCTCTGGTACCTGCTGTGCCGGGCCTGGCACGGGTCACTCTCTCGTTGGAGTAGCGGATGTCGCCGTGACGGAAGCATCCGGCACTTCCGAAAGCGCTGCCTCGGGCGCCCGCGGCGCCACCGCCGCCGTTGGAGCCCGCGAAGAACAGGATCGCGTCAGTACCGTTGCCGCCGTCTCCGCCGTTGCCACCGCGGCCTCCACCGGCCGCCACGGCCAGCTGGGTCCCGAACGCCGTCGGTTGTCCGGGGTCGACCCTGTCGATGCGGGTGGTGCGGGCATCCAGGGCCTGGCCGGTGCCCGAGCCGACCGTGATCCGCAGGACCTGCCCGCCGCGCAGCCCGGTCAGTTCGCACTCGGCGTAGTCACCGGCTTGCCCGCCGCCGCCCCCACCGCCACCGCCGCCGCCCCCACCGCTAGCGGCGTTGGACGAGCCGCCGCTGCCCCCGTTCCCGCCATTGCCGCCCGGCCCACCGGCTCCCCACACCCGTACCGTCAGGGTGTCGGCCCCCTCTGGCACCGTGAAATCCTGCGTGCCCGGTTCGGTGAACGACTGTGTTCCCTCGGGGGCCAACTGCCGGGCGGAGGCCACTGGCGGCGACAGCACTCCTGACACCGCCAGCCCTGAAACCATCACGGCAACAACAGGGAACCGTCTCACAGAACCTCCCAAGCCTCCGTGACCTGGCCAGGCCTCGGTGACCTGCGCTTTTCGAGCCACACACCGACCGTAGGCTCCCTGCAGGCCCAGGAGACTCCTGAGATCCGCCATCCGGGTTCAGCTGCTGGAGACCGGGCCCGTATACGGACGGGCCGCACGACCCGGTACGTGGGGCACCACCTTGAGCCTGCCGCCTCCCGCCGACAGCATGGGCACTCCAGATCCTCACGAGGCCGTCCTGGAGGGGCGATGGAGAAGCGGAACTGGCTCATCACCGGCGTCAGTACGGGCCTTGGGCGCGCCTTCGCCCAGGCCGCCCTGTCCGCCGGGCACACCGTCGTCGGAACCGTCCGTTCGGAGAAGGACCTGCGAGCCTTCGAAGAGCTGAAACCCGGGCAGGCTCACGGCCGCCTCCTGGACGTGACCGACGACGACGCCGTCCCCGGGGTGGTCACGGAAGTGGAAGAGGGCGTCGGCCCCCTGGACGTCGTCATCGCCAACGCGGGGTTCGGCCTGGAGGGCACCTTCGAGGAAACCCCGCTGGCCGAGGTGCGGCGGCAGTTCGAGGTCAACGTGTTCGGGACGATGGCCACCCTGCAGGCGGCGCTGCCCCACATGCGCCGACGCCGCCGCGGGCACCTGATGGCCGTCACCTCCATGGGCGGGCTCATGGCCGTGCCCGGCATGTCCGCTTACTGCGGCAGCAAGTTCGCGCTGGAAGGCGTTCTGGAGGCGCTCGGCAAGGAGGTGGCACAGTTCGGGATCCATGTGACGGCGATCGAGCCCGGCTCCTTCCGCACCGACTGGGCCGGACGGTCCATGACGCGCGCCGCGCGCTCCATCGCGGACTACGACGAGCTGTTCACCCCCATCCGTGCGGCGCGGCAGAGGGCCAGCGGAAACCAACTGGGCAATCCGGCCAAGGCCGGGGAAGCCGTCGTGCACATCGCCTCGGTCGAGCGGCCACCCGCCCACCTCCTCCTGGGCTCGGACGCACTGCGCCTGGTCACCGCCGCGCGCACGGCCGTGGACGAGGACATCCGCGCATGGGAGACGCTCTCCCGTACGACGGACTTCGCCGAAGGCGCTCAGCTCTGACACCCGGCCACCACCCTGTGAACGGCGGTCGTACCTGAGGCGGGGCTATTGTGATGTGCATGGCAAAGGGGAGTGTCGGCCACCCCTTCGACTGCGGCCTCGAAGGGCTCGCGCGAAGAAGGGAGTCACGGCCGCGACGCAGAAGAAGCACTGCTAGTTGGTCGTGTGGGTGGGGTACACCTGAACGTCTGTGTAAGCGCCCTTGATGGCCCCCGCGCCCGCGGGCCACTTCAGGCTCACGCTGTGGGTCTCGTTCGGGGGCGTCACCAGGAGGTTGGTCGGGGAAGCGAGGCTGTCGCCGCTGGGGTCGATGGTGTAGGCGAGGTTGAAGACGGCGGCGTCGCCGGGCTTCAAGGTGGTGATGCGGGGCTGGGCGTGGCCGCGCTCGATGGGGTTCGAGGTGTTGTCGGCGTCCTTGATGTCGACGCCCGCGAAGCCCGTGGCGGAGCAGGTGGTCGAACCCCGGTTGACCATGGTGACGTCGATCCTGCCGGACTCCGCGTCGGGCGCGGCGTCCGCGGCGTCGATGGCCAGGTCCCGCGTCTTGCAGAACGTGACCTTGCCGCCGGTCTTCGCCGCGCCCTTCGCGGCTGCCCCCGCCCCGGCGTCCCCGCCGGAGCCCGCCTTCGCGCTGCCCGCCTCCGAGCCGGAGCCCTTGCCGCCCTCCGACTTCGAGCCACCCTCCGATGACGATGACGATGACGATGACGAAGAGGACGAGGAGGATGAAGAGGACGGGGAGCCCTTGGTGGAAGAGCCCTTGCCGGAGTCGTCGCCACAGGCCGTGAGCGAGAGGGTGGCGGCGAGGCTGATGGCGGCGAGAGCGGTGACTCGGGTGTGCTGCACGGTTCCCCCAGAAGTGGCGCGGTGCATGTCATGCGGTCGGAAGCATTTGTATCTCGCACCGAGTCACCGGCGGTCGTCCGCGCAGTCTTCGTTGTGTCACAGGCGTACCGGCCTCACGGGAGGGGCCGAACGACCAGGGCGGTCGGCGTGGTTGCCGCGTCTGCGCCGACCCGGCGGGCCGTCCGGTCCGCCTGTGTCGTGCCCGACGTGCTCAGTTCGCGCGCAGCCCCGGCAGCACCTCGCTGCGGTAGAAGTCGAAGAAGCCCTGCTGCTCCGGGCCGATCTGGCCCACGTACACCTCGTCGAATCCGGCGTCGGCGTACGCGGAGAGGGCGCGGGCGTGTTCGTGCACGGCGTCGCCGCAGACCGTGCCCTCGGCCACGGACTCCCGGGTGACGAGGGTCGACGCCTGTTCGAAGTGGGCGGGGGTGGGAAGCACCTGCCCGAGCTCGCCGGGCAGGAACTGGGTGGGCCACATCCGGTGCACCGTCTTGACGGCCTCCTCGCGGTCGGTGCCCCAGCACACCTTGAGGCCGCCGAGGACCGGCTTGTGACCGCCTCCCGAACGGCGGAACTGGCCGACCAGCTCCTCGTCCGGCGTCATCGTGACGAACCCGTCGCCGATCCGCCCGGCCAGGGCGGCGGCCTTGGGGCCGAACCCCGACACGTGGATCGGCACCGGCTCGTCCGGGACCGTGTACAAGCGGGCGTTCTCCACGGTGTAGTGGCGGCCCCGGTGGGTGACTTCGTCCCCGGTCAACAGGTTCCGCATGACCTGCACGGCTTCTTCGAGCATCTCCAGACGGACGTCCGCGGCGGGCCACGCGTCACCCAGGACGTGCTCGTTGAGTGCCTCCCCGGTGCCCACGCCGAACCGGAAGCGGTTCTGGGTGATCACACCTGCGGTCGCGGCGGCCTGGGCGTTCACCGCCGGATGCATCCGCACGGTGGGACAGGTCACGAACGTGGTCACGGGCAGCGACGTCACCTGGGCGAGCGCGCCGATCACGGTCCAGACGAAGGCGCTCTGGCCCTGCTCGTCGATCCACGGGTGGTAGTGGTCGGAGATGGCCAGGCAGTCGAAACCGGCCTGCTCCGCGGACCGGGCCTGGTCGAGCAGCTGCGCGGGCGAGAACTCCTCGCTCGCCAGGAAGTATCCGTAACGCGTCATCATGTGCTCCTCATCAGACGGCTCACTCTGCTCCCGCGAACGTGACGCCCTGAGCACGGACGACGCGCGCGCCCATGTTCGTGCGCATCATTTCCAGGGCGGCGTCGGCGAGTTCGGGATGGATCGACGCCACGGCGTCGGAGACGACCGTCACGTCCAGGTGCCGGATGTGGGCGTCGAGCGCCGAGTACAGCACGCACTGCTCGGTCACTTGACCGCACAGGATCACGTGGCGCACTCCCAGCTCCCACAGCAGATAGGACAGCGGAGTCTCGTAGAAGATCGAGTGTCGTGCCTTCACCACGAACAGCGCCTCGTCGTCCGGCACGATCGGCGCGACGAGGTCCGCGTGCGGACCGGCCAGGGCCGCGTCGACGATTTCGCCGTGGTGGGAGCGCCACTGCCCGAAGTTGTCGTTGACGTACACCACCGGGGCGCCACGGGCCCGTGCCGCGGCGAGGAGGTCGGTCACGACCGGCACGATCTTCCGCGCCGCGGGCAGGAGCCGCTCGGCGTCCTCGTGGTCGTACATGTTGATCATGTCGATCACGATCAGGGCCGACAGCGCGTCGGTGTCCGGCACGGCGGTGGTCATGGCGCGCGCCGCTCCAGGCGGGCGCGTTGTGGCTCCACCGTGTACTTCGGGTCGAGGGCCGAGGCCATCCCGGCCTCGAACACCCCGAACCGCGTGCACGCGGAGCCCGCGAGCAGCGCCAGGCCGGAGGCGATCGCGACGGGCCGCCGGCCGCCCGCGAAGGCGGCGCCCGCGGCCCCGGCGACCGTGAGCCCCCGCGCCGTCCGCAGCAGGACGCCCGCCCGGCCCCGCCGGTACGTCTCGGCGACGACGCCGAGACGCCGCTCGGCCGCCTTGACGACCACGGTGTCCGCGAGCGCGGCGAGCCCGGCGGCGCGGCGTGCGGGGGCGTTCTCCCGCACGGGACCCACGACGAGGGCCATACCGGCGGCAGCGGCCGCCGCCGACGCGGTGAAGAGGTAGGGCAGTTCGCGATGGGCGCCGTGCCACGCGGGCACCGCAGTGTCCGCGGCCAGGACGCCGGTGTACGCGGCGACGGCCGGCCCGAGCAGGGCCGCCGCTCCCGTGGCCACGGCCCCGGCCCCGGGCAGCCGCCGGGTGACGGCACTGGCCGCGGCCGCTCCCGCGGCGGGGCCGTACACGCTCAGCAGCCAGGAGCCCATGCTCATCGGCGAGGTGGGTTTGAAGACCCTCAGCATGTGCGCGAAGCGGGCCGGCCGGCCCAGGTCGTGGATGAGCGCGGCGACGGAGAGGGAGACACCGGCCAGCGAGGAGACCTTCAGCGCGGTCGCCGTGCGCGGGCGCCCGGTGAGCTGGGCGGCCGCGGCGAACACGGAGCCCGCACCGGCCAGGCCGCCGAAGAAGAAGTACCCCGCGATGTCGGGAGCCGCCCACGAGGGCGCCTTGATGACGGGGCGGCCGTAGTAGGAGTCGAACTCGGCCTCGGGCACCATGAGCTGTTCGCCACGGCGCCCTCGGCGGCGCCCGCCCACCGCGGGCTTCCCGGACGTCACGGCCGCCTCCTGCCGACGAGCGCGAACGCCGCCGCCACGCCGCCCAGGAGCGACAGCGCGGCCCCGGCCGCGTGCTTCCACATGGCGGGCAGGTCCCGGGTCGTGACCACGGGGTCCGGCGGCAGCCCGTACACCTCGGGCCGGTCCAGGAGCAGGAAGAACGCGCCGCCCCCGCCCACACCGTCCTCGGGGTCGTGACCGTAGAGGCGAGCGCCGTCCACGCCCGCCTCGTGCAGCTCGTCGACGCGCAGCGCGGCCCGCTCCCGCAGCTCGTCGAGAGGCCCGAACCGGATCGACTCGGTGGGGCAGGCCTTTGCGCACGCGGGCTCCTGGCCCGCGCCCAGGCGGTCGTAGCACAGGGTGCACTTGAAGGCGCGCCCGTCGTGGGGTCGCTGCTCGATGACGCCGTAGGGGCAGGCGGGCACGCAGTAGCCGCAGCCGTTGCAGATGTCCTCCTGGACCACCACCGTCCCGAACTCGGTGCGGAACAGCGAACCGGTCGGGCACACGTCGAGGCAGGCGGCGTGCGTGCAGTGCTTGCAGACGTCCGACGACATCAGCCAGCGCATGTCCGTGGAGGACGCCGCCTCTGAAGGTTCGGAGGACGCCGTCCCGGAAGGTTCGGAGGACGCCGTCCCGGAAGGTCCGGGGGACGCCGTCCCGGAAGGTCCGGGGGACGTGGCTCCGGAAGGTCCAGGCGCGGGCCCCTTCGCGGAATCGGCCTCGACCAGGGGGAGCCGCGTGCGCCCCCGCGGCGCGGCGGCCTGCTCGATGAAGGCGACGTGCCGCCAGCTGGACGCGCCGAGCGCCTGCGTGTTGTCGTACGACATGCCGGTGAGGGACAGGCCGTCCTCGGGAAGGGCGTTCCACTCCTTGCACGCCACCTCGCAGGCCTTGCATCCGATGCACACGGACGTGTCGGTGAAGAACCCGACCCTTTCCTCGCTCATGTCCGGGGCTCCGTTCCGGTGGTGTCACTGATGCCCGCGCGGCGGCGGTAGTCGGCGACCAGACGCGGCAGCGCGGGCCCGCGGGGGCGGCGGCCGGGGCGGATGTCGGCCGTGAGCGCCTTGTCCTCCTGGATGTGCGCGTTGGGGTCGAGGGCCATGGCGACGAGTTCGTTGGCGGCGTCGCCGGTGACCACGCCGTTGGGACCCCAGTGGAAGGGCAGGCCGATCTGGTGGACGGTGCGGCCCTGGACCGTCAGCGGACGCATGCGTCCGGTGACCAGGACGCGCGCCTCGATGGCGTTGCGGGCGGTGACGAGCGTCGCCCAGCCCCCGTGCTCCAGACCGCGCTCGGCGGCGAGCGCGGGGGAGACCTCACAGAACAACTCCGGCTGCAGCTCGGCCAGATACGGCGACCAGCGGCTCATGCCACCGGCCGTGAAGTGCTCGGTCAGGCGGTGGGTGGTGACGACGTACGGGTAGACGTCCGCGCCCGGGGCGCTGCCGCTGGGGTGGTAGCGGTTGCCGTCACGCGACAGGAGCTGCCGCACAGGGGAGCGAGGCGTCCGTGGGTACAGCGCGTTGTCGAAGGGCGAGTCCTGGGGTTCGTAGTGGGTGGGCAGGGGGCCGTCCTCCAGGCCCGCGGGCGCGTACAGCCAGCCCTTGCCGTCCGCCTGCATGATGAAGGGATCGTCGCCGCGCAGGGCGTCCGCGCCCGTGGCGCCCTCGTCCGGTACGTGACCGGGCGGGCGGTCCGGGACGAAGTCCGGGACGTCGTGGCCGGTCCACCGGCCGGCCTCCGGGTCCCAGCACACGCAGGCCTTCCGCTCGCTCCACGGCGTGCCGTCGGGGGCGGCCGAGGCCCGGTTGTAGAGGATGCGGCGGTTGGCGGGCCAGGACCAGGCCCACTGCGCGGCCACCCAGTCCTGCTCGGCCTGCGGCCGCTTGCGGGCCGCCTGGTTGACGCCGTCGGCGTACACCCCGCAGTAGATCCAGCAGCCGCAGCGCGTCGAGCCGTCGTCCCTCAGCTCCGTGTACGCGGACAGCGGAGCACCGTCCGGGCCATGGCCGTTGATCTCGGCGAGCACCGCGTCGGCGACGGGTTCGTCCAGCGGTCCGGCCACGGGATAGTCCCAGGCGAGGTCGAGGACGGGACGGTCCATCGGGTCGTCGGAACCCGCCAGCTTCTCGCGGACGCGGCGGCCCAGGTGGTACGTGAACCACAGGTCGCTCCGGGCGTCGCCCTCGGGCTCCACGGCCGCGTGGTGCCACTGGACCCACCGGTTGGTGTTGGTGAAGGAACCGGACTTCTCGGTGTGGGCCGCGGCCGGGAAGAAGAACACCTCCGTGCCGATGTCCCGCGTACGCAGCTCGCCGCTCTCGATCTCCGGCCCGTCCTGCCACCAGGTGGCCGACTCGATGAGGGAGAAGTCACGGACCACGAGCCAGTCGAGCTCGGCCATGCCCAGGCGCTGCAGACGGGTGTTGGCCGAGCCGACCGCCGGGTTCTCCCCCATCAGGAAGTAGCCCTTGCAGACGCCGTCGAGCTGGGCAAGGACCGTGTCGTAGGTGGAGTGCGAGCCGGTGATCCGGGGGAGGTGGTCGAAGCAGAAGTCGTTCTCGGCCCGCGCGGCGTCCCCGTAGTAGGCCTTCAGCAGGCTCACGAAGTACGCCCGCATGTCCGCCCAGAAGCCCTTCTCCGTGCGCGAGGACGCGATGAAGCCGTCGAGGTCCAGGTGCTGGTGGGCGTGGGGCATCGGCAGATAGCCGGGCAACAGGTTGAACAGGGTCGGGATGTCGCTGGACCCCTGGATGGACGCATGGCCGCGCAGCGCCTGGATCCCGCCGCCGGGCCGTCCGATGTTGCCGAGGAGGAGCTGGAGGATGCTCGCGGTGCGGATGTACTGCGAACCGGTGGTGTGCTGGGTCCAGCCGACCGCGTAGACGAAGCAACTGGTGCGGTCCGGGCCCGAGTTGTCGGTCAGCGCGTCACACACCCGCAGGAACGTCTCGCGCGGCACCCCGCACACGCTCTCCACCAGGTCGGGCGTGTAGCGGGCGAAGTGGCGCCTGAGCACCTGGAACACACAGCGCGGGTGCTGGAGCGTCGGGTCGCGGGGCGCGTCCGGCGCGGTGGGGGCGCCGCCGGAGCCGTGGGTCTCCGCGCCGCCCGCGGCGTGCACACGGTCGTGGTACTGCTCGTCGACCTCACCGGTCGGCTGCTGTACCTGCACGCCCTCGTACTGCCAGCTGTGCTGGTCGTAGTGGCGCCTGTCCTCGTCCAGGCCGGAGAAGACGCCGTCCAGGTCCTCGGTGTCGCGGAAGTCCTCGCTCACCAGCGTGGCGGCGTTGGTGTAGTGCAGGACGTACTCGCGGAAGTACTTCTCCTCGGTCAGGACGTGGTTGACGATCCCGCCGAGGAAGGCGATGTCGCTCCCCGCCCGCAGCGGCACGTACAGATCGGCGAGCGCGCTCGTGCGCGTGTAGCGGGGGTCCACATGGATGACGGTCGCGCCGCGGGCCTTGGCCTCCATCACCCACTGGAAGCCCACCGGATGCGCTTCGGCGTAGTTCGAGCCCTGGATGACGATGCAGTCGGAGTGCTGCTGGTCCTGCATGAAGGTGGTGGCGCCGCCGCGGCCGAAGGACGCGCCGAGACCGGCGACCGTGGAGCTGTGGCACACCCGGGCCTGGTTCTCCACCTGTACGACCCCGAGGCCGGTGAGGAGCTTCTTGATCAGGTAGTTCTCCTCGTTGTCGAGCGTGGCCCCGCCCAGGCTCGCGATGCCCATGGTGCGGGCCGTGCGCACGCCGTCCCGCTCCCACTCCCAGGTGGCGCGGCGGGTCGCGACGACCCGGTCGGCCACCATGTCCATGGCCGTGTCGAGGTCGAGCGGCTCCCACTCGGTGCCGTGGGGGCGCCGGTGGAGCACCTGGTGGCGGCGGGCCGCCCCGGTGGTCAGCTGTAGCGTCGCGGAGCCCTTCGGGCACAGTCGGCCGCGGCTCACGGGGGAGTCGGGGTCCCCCTCGATCTGCACGACCTTGTCGTCCTTGACGTACACCTGCTGGCCGCAGCCGACGCCGCAGTACGGGCAGATGGACTGGGTCACCCGCTCCGCCGTCTCGGTACGCGACCGCAGCCCGGCGGTCCGCTCCGACACGGCAGCGCTGCCTCGGCCCGAACGGTCGCCCCCCGTCAGCTGCCGGTAGACGGGCCAGGCGCGAAATCGGTCGGTGACACCCATACGGACTCCCAGGAAGACGCGGGCCGAGGACGGGTCAGTGCCGGGACGCCCGGGAATCTGGTCACAGCGCTCTCCATTCTTGGCCACCCCGAGCCGCTCCGCACGCTGTGGCCGCAGACGGGGTACCGGGCTGGGCGCGAGCGAAACGTGTCGGTGGGGGAGCGCGCTCGGGGTCCGCAGGGGGGGCGTGCGGGGACGTGGCGAAGCCGCGGTCCCCCGGCCGGTCGGCCGCCCGACGGCGGCGGGCGGCGGGCGGCGGCCGGTGGGGCGTCCAGCGCACAGGGCGAGTGCGGCCACCGCCGCGAGCCAGGTGCCTGGTGCGTTTTGCAGGGTGATGCCTCATGTCCAGTGGCGTACGGGTTCATCGGGGATCGAACCGGCCCGGCCCGGCCACGGTCTGCGTCAGGGGCGGAACAAGCCTCGTGATGCGGTGGCCAGTTCCGGCCTCACGCCACTTCCCCTGTGGCCGCTACATTCACCCCCGACCAGACATGTACACGACCAGGGGGAATGGGCAACGATGCGTTCCACAGGACCCGTCAGCCGCATCGGCAGATCACGCGCGGCAGTGACCGCTACGGTGGCCGTCTGGGCGGTCACCGCCATGGGCCTTGCCGCCTCACCGGCTGCCGCGGCACCCGCCGACACGACGTCGCCCCGGCCCGGCGACTCCTGTACGGCGGCCGACCTCGGCACACGTCACCCGTACATCAAGTCCACCGAAGTGTCCCCGACGATCACCCACTTCAAGGGCTGGTACGTCACCGAGGGCACCACCGGCAACCAGACCGTCACCACCAGCACCCAGACGACCATCACGGTCTCCGTCGGGCTCAACAACACCATCGAGGGCGGTTTCGCCGCCGAGACCCTCGGCAAGGCCGGAGTGAGCGTGGGCCTGAACGTCAAGATGGAGTCCTCCTCCACCAGCAGCGAATCGAACTCGGTCGCGTGGAACTTCAACCAGCCCGGCTACTACGGCGTCTACAAGGGCACCAAGAAGGTCACCGGCACGTACGGAAGCCTCAACTGCAACCGCGTCCAACAGGGCGACGGCAGCTGGGCGTTGAAGTGGGCCGAGGGGCCCGGCGGTGGCAGCTTCACCACCTACACCACCCTTGAGGAAGGCGCGGTGCGCTGCCAGGACCAGGTGCCCCCCGGCAGCATCATGGCCAAGGCGCAAACCCTCCTCGACTGCGGCTCGGCCGCCGCGAAGGCCGACCACCCGGCGGGTGCGGTGGCGCCGACGGCGAAGCAGAAGCGGGACCGCCTCGCGCAGCAGCGCCAGACTCTCACCAACGGCACGTCCGCCGGACAGCCCAAGGCCGCCGGGCGCGGCGCACGGGCCGCTCTCGACTGCCAGGCCGAGGTCTACAAGATCGCCGTACCCGGCAAGCCCCTGTCCTGGGGCGCACCGATCCTGGCGGCCGACGCTGTCCGCCTGCGGCCCTCGTCGATCTTCAGCGCCCACCTGGACAACTGGCGCCTGTGCAACGTGACGGAGAGCAACGGGGTCATCGAGGCGACTCTGTGGAACTGGGGCATCGGCGGGTGCGCGACCATCGCCGGGCAGAACCCGGCCGCTGAACGGGCGGCCGTGACGACGGCTTCCTGCACGGAGGACGACCTCCAGCGGTTCTACATCTACCGCGACGTACCCGGCAGCTCGAAGGTCGGTGTGCAGAACAAGTACACCGGCTCCATGATGGGCCACGACCGGTACGCGGACGGGGAGTTCATACGCCAGTACTCCGGCGGCAGGCAGGACGGTACGGGTACGTACGCCCTGACCCGAGTCTGACGGCCCCCGGGGACGGCCCTCACCCCGTGAGCGGCCCTCACCCCGGGAACGGCCCCCACCCCCGCGAGCGGGGTAAGCCTGTTCGATACGGGGTGTGTAGCGGCCCTGCCTGCCCAGTTCCGCGGCCGCGGAGAGCAGGGTGGAGTCGTTCTCCGCGTTGACCACGTGCGCGCCAAGACGCTGCCCGCGCGCGTGGTCGGCGACCGTCGCGACGCGCGCCGGATCGCGCGTGATCGCGACGAGGCCGTCCAGGGATCCGGAGGCCGCGGTGTCGAGCGCGATGTCGACGCCGCGCGGAGCGAGAGCGGAGGGGCGCTGCACGAGGCCGGGGCCGTACGTGGTCGGGACGGCGCCGAGAGAGGTGAGGAACGCGTGGTTGCGTTCGCTGGCCGTCCCGATCACGGTGGCACCTCGTGCCCCGGCGACCTCGACCGCCGCGCTGCCCACGCCTCCGGCGGCGCCCTCGACGAGAAGGGTGCGTCCCGTGAGGGGGCCGAGCGCGTTCAGGCCGCACATCGCGGTCATGGACGCGAGGCCTGCGCCCGCGGCCTGCTCGTCGTTCCACGTGTCGGGGGCCTGCTCGATCACCAGGCTCTCCGGTCAGCTGGATACCAAGACCGGCTACGGGAGACCCTCGATGACACACCGGCCACCGCTGCCACCCGACTTCTTCGACGAGCTGTGTCCGTCCTCGCTGCTGCCCTTCCGCTTCGGTGACAAGTGGGCGCCCATGGTCCTGCGCTGTATGGGGGACGGTCCGCGTAGATTCTTCGAACTGCGCGTACCGCTGGGCCGTGTCACCCCGAAGTCGCTCACGCAGTCGCTGCGCGGTCTGGAGCGGGGCGGGTTCGTGTTGCGCACGGTGCGCGCCGACCCGAAACTCCGCGTGGAGTACGCGCTGACACCGCCGGGCCGCAGCCTGCTGGAGCCGCTGACCGCCGCGTGCCGATGGGCGAGCGAGCACTGGGACGAGCTGCTCGACGCCCGCGCGACGGCGCCCCCTCCACCGGCTGATCCGCACCTGCGTTGACTCCCGCCTGCGCTGACTCCCGCCCGCGTTGACGCGCAACTGCCGCGGCGCGCAAATGCGTTGACTTACACACAAGGCCGCGCATCAGCAATTGACCGACTGTTCAAAGGCTGTTGAGCAGTGATTGACAGCCGTGCCGGACAACGCCGAGGAAGTGCTGCGGCGTGCGGCGCGCGAACTGCTGCCGCTGGGCGTGCCGTTCAAGTTCATCGGCACGGTCGCACGGCTGCGCCGGTCGCTCGCCCGCGACTACCAGCTCCAACAAGGGTGGGGTCTTCCGGGTCGACGACCGGCAGGGCGGTGCGCCCGTGGTGATCAAACAGGGGCGGCCCTGGCTCGACGTGGAGAACGACGGGCGGGACGTACGGGATCTGCTGCGCACTCGTCGCCCTCGGGCCGGGTAGGCCGATCGCGCACCTACCCGGTGCGCGGCGCGCCCCGCTAGCGTCGCACGGTGGCCGACTCATACGCGGAGCTTGCCCGGTATTACGACCTGATCATGACGTCGGGCTACTACGACTACGACGCCTACGCGCGCGAGCTGGTGGCGGGCATCGGCGAGCGCCGGGACGTCCTGGAGCTGGGGGTGGGGACGGGGCTGGTGTGCGAGCGGCTGTTGGAGCTCGCCCGTGCGGGGCTGCGGCTCACCGGCATCGACCACACCCAGGGCATGCTGGCCCGGGCGCGAGCACGGCTCGGCGGCCGGGTGCGGCTCATCGACCAGGACATCGTCAGCGCGGCGTGGGGGCCCGCGTTCGACGTGGCCTACTCGGTCGGCGGGGTCTGGCTCTGGCTCGCCGACCAGGACGGCGCCCACCTGGGCAGTCACCTTCTGCGGGACGACGAGAACACCGCGGGGCTGGAACGTCTCGCCGCCGCCCTGCGGCCGGGCGGGCTGTTGCTGCTGTCCGTCCAGGAAGCACATCGCTCCTCGGAGCGATCGCTGCCCGGTGGACTCCGCTACGTCCAGCACGTCCAGGACGGCGGAGACGGGCGGATCGTCAAGGACTACTTCGTCCTGCGGAACGACACCGTGCTGGCGCATCAGCACTCCGCCTACCGCCTGTTCCCCGAGGAGGAGGCCGGTCGGCTCCTGGCGCGGGCCGGGTTCCGGCCACGGCCCGGACCGGGCACGGGCGCGCTGTTCCGCCAGTACGTCCGCACGTGACCGCCTCCGCGTCCCGGCCGCGGCCGCCCCCACTCGCGGAACGTCAGCCGACGTAGGCCTCGACACGGTCGCGCCCGGTGGTCGGTCACGCCACGAGCAGGCGGAGGCCGAGATCTGCCGCGTCGAGGCCGGCGAGGTCACCGTTCCGCTCGGCCCACCGCCCGGAACGCAGGTCGTCACCGAGGCTTCGTACCGCCCGCTGCTCGGCCTCGGGCCCCACCCTCGTCCACACCGACACCGCACGGCGCACGTCCTCCTCCAGATACGCCGCGGGACGGCGCCAGTACGCCTCGAACAGGCCGTCGGCACAGTCCCAGGGGATGGGCACCGGCTCGGCGCGGGCGCCGATCGCGTCGGCCATCCCGGCGAGCGAGGGAAACTCCGTGAGGACGGCGGCGAACTCGGGAAGGTAGTCGCGGGTGAGCCAGAACCGGTCCGGCCATCCGGGCTCGTCGGTGTCGAACGTCAGCACCACCACGCGGCGGGCCACGCGGCGCATCTCCCGCAGCCCCGCGATCGGGTCCCCCCAGTGGTGCACGGTGGAGACGGCCATCGCGACGTCGAAGGACCGGTCCTCGAACGGCAGGCTCTCCGCGGCGGCGGCCACGCACGGAGCCGAACCGGCGGGCCGCTGCTCCCGCATGACCGCCGATGGCTCCACCGCGGTCACGTCGCGATCAGCGGGTTCGTAGGAGCCGGTGCCCGCCCCGACGTTCAGGACCGTCCGCGCGTCGCCGAGCGAGTCCCAGATCCGCTCGGCGATCCGCGGCTCGGTGCGCCTCGTCGCGGTGTACGCGCCCCCGATGGTGTCGTACAGCCGTGCGCCAAGCATTTCCAGTTGCTCCTCCGGTGTCACCTTCAGTCCCTTCGCCCGCGTCGTGAGTTCCCTGTCGATGGCCGCCACCATGGCGTCGGCCCGATCGCGCCGCTCCAGCAGCAGGCCGCGCAGCCGCCGCAGGCGCGCCACCGCGTCGGTGGACGGGTCGCCGACCAGTTCCGCGACCTCCCGCAGCCCGAAGCCCAGCCGCCGATAGGCCAGCACTTCCCTGAGCCGCTCCACGTCGCCCGCCGAATAGGCCCGGTACCCGGCCGCGGTCCGCGCCGACGGCCGGACGAGCCCGATCTCGTCATAGTGATGCAGCGTGCGGACGCTCACGTCGGCCAGCTCGGCCACGCGCCCCACAGTCCAGTGATCTTTCACGGCACCGACTATGCGGCCTGACGCCACGTGAGGGTCAAGAGCCACTTTCATGCGGTGTGGGAGCGCCCTGGGCGGACCCGCGTCCGGGTGCTGGTCTTGTGCATCGGCTGCGAGGTGGTGACGGTGGGGTCATGCGGCCAGGGCGGGCCGCGTGAGGAGGGGCATCGTGAAGCACGATCTTGGCGAGCTGGGACGTGTGGGCCGTCTGCTGAGTGAGGTGCTCGGCCTGCTGGAGGGCGAGCGGCGGCGTTTGGAGGAGCGGTACGGGCCGAACCCGGGCGGGGACCACTCCGCGGGTGGTCCCATGCAGACGATGCACGGGATCAGGGATCTGTGCGAGGGCGTGCGCAGGGCACTGAAGGGCGTCGCCCTGGGCGTCGGGTACATCTCGCTGGGCCTGGACGCGGAGGCCGACCACGCGGTGCGGATGGTCCGCAAGGGCATGCTCGCTGTGCCGTCGGGCGTGGACCGGATGGCGCGCCCGCTGGGCGAGGACGTCGTACGCGCGCTGGAGAGGCTCCGTGATCTGGACGGCTTCTTCGACGGGGACCTCGCGCTCGAGGTGGACGTGGCTCTCGCGGCGCCGCAGGCGACCTATCCGCCGGACGACTGGGCGGAGTACGACCGGCAGCGGCGCACCCGGCCCGACTGACGGACGGCCCGCCCCCACCCGGGGCGGGCCTCGTCGACGCGGGCCGTCCCCACGGCTCACTCCTTCAGGCTGTAGAAGTGCATGGGTGAGTTCGGCGTGAAACCGATACGCGGGTACACGGGAGCCCCGGCGACGGTCGCGTGCAGCGTGGCGCGGGTCAGCCCGGTGGCGCGGGCGCCCTCGTGCAGCGCCTTGCGCGTGACCGCCTCGCCGTAGCCCCTGCGCTGCCACTGCGGGTCGGTGGCGACGAAGGCGACGAAGAGGCGCCCCTGCGCTTCGACCGTAGCGGCGCACGCCACCGGCACGTCCCCCCGCATGGCCAGGTAGGCGTACATCTCGCTCTTCCAGCGCGCGGAGCCGACCAGGCCGTCGCGGGCTTCCTCCAAGGGGAACCCGTAGGCGCGTGCCTGGAGGTCCGCGTAGGCCCGCAGGTGCTCGTCGGTACGCACCCGCACGAACGTCAGGTCGGGGTGGACCGGGTCGGGGACGGGCAGCAGGTCTCCGGCCATGCCCGTGCCGGGGAAGGCGTACTGCAGACCGGCCTGCTCGGCCGCCGTGGCCAGCGCGGCGCGCGCCTCCTCGTCGAGGAGGTCCTCGAAGAGCCACAAGAAGCCCGGGTGCTTCTTCGCGCGCATGATGTCCGCCGCCTCGCCCAGGCGCCGCGCGGCGAGAGCGGCCCCTGCTCCGGGCTCGGTCAGGGTGACGCAGTTCCAGAACGCGAAACGGGAGTCGGCCCAGCGGACGGCGATGCCGGGAAGGTCGCGTACGTCCGCGTCCGCGGCGCGGTCGAGCACCATGGCGCGCCAGGCGACGGCGAGCTGCTCTGCCGATTCGATGGACTCCGTGAGGTCGGTCACCGTACTCCCCTGGGGCGTTGAGGTCGTTGAGGTCGTGGAGGCTTCGGGGCCGGGAGCGGACGGCTCCGGGGCCTCGGGGCCACCGGGAACCGCATGCGCGGCGCGCGGTGTCGCTGCCATCAGATGATGCCTTCGAACTGCTTGTCCTCGGTGGGGGAGCTGGAGCGGGGCACGTGGTAGGCGCTGCGTCCGAAGCGCCTCCACAGGGCGGCGATGAGGAAGGCCACCACCACGGCCACGGGCGTGTAGTTGAAGGTGGTGGCGGTGATCGGGCTGCTCTGCGGCAGCAGGAACAGCACCGTGACCGCCCCCGCCCACACCACCGCCACCCAGCCGATCGGCCGGCTCCAGCGGCCCAGGTGCCAGGGCCCCGGGGAGAAGCGGTCGCGGTGGAGCAGCCGCAGCAGCACCGGGATGGCGTAGGCGGAGGTGAATCCCACGACCGAGATGGCGGTCACCGCCGCGAAGGCCGTCGAGGAGTACAGGGACGGCAGGGCGAGGACGAACGCCACGGCGACCGCGAGCCAGACCGCGTTGGCGGGGATGGCGGTGCGGCGGCTGACCTTCTTCCAGTGCGCCGATCCGGGCAGGGCGCCGTCGCGGGCGAAGGCGTAGATCATCCGGCTGGCGCTGGCGGTCACGGTGTAGCCGCACAGGAACTGGGCCACGATGATCACGAGGAGCAGGGCCTTGGCCGCGGCCATGCCCAGGGCGTCCAGCAGGATCTGCGCCACGGGCACGTCGGTCGGGCTGTTCAGGGTCGCGGCGTAGTCCTGGATGGCGAACAGCAGCGTCGCCAGGAGGATGCCGCCCGCGATCCAGGACACCGTCACCGAGCGGAAGATCCCGCGGGCCGCGGCGACGGAGGCGTGGTTGGTCTCCTCGCTCAGATGGGCCGAGGTGTCGTAGCCGGCCAGGGCGAAGACCGGCAGCAGCATGCCGAGCAGGACCACGTACACCGGGGCGCTCCAGCCGGTGTTGTTGGTGAACTCGGAGAAGACGAAGCCGGCCGACTGGTGGTCGGAGGGCACGAGCGCCAGGGAGCCGATGATGACGACGGCCCCCGCCAGGTGCCACCACGCGCTCACGGACGTCAGGATGTTCATCAGCCGGGTGCCGAAGAGGTTCAGGACGGCGTGCAGCGCGAGGATGACCGCGTACAGGGCGAGCAGGGAGCCCGGGGTCGGCGTGTAGTCGAACTGCAGGTTCATCCACGCGGCGGTGAACGTCGCGATGCCGTAGTCCTGGGCGGCGATGCCGCCGAGCAGGCCGAGCAGGTTGAGCCAGCCGGTGTACCAGCTCCACCGCTCGCCGCCGAGCTGGCGGGCCATGTAGTACAGGCCGCCGCTGGTGGGGTAGCGGGAGGTGATCTCCGCCAGGGCCGCGGCCAGGCACAGCACCAGCGGCCCGACGGCGAGCCATCCCCACATGATCACCGCGGGGCCGCCCGAGTTCAGGCCGTAGCCGAACAGGAGCAGGGTCCCCGACATGATCGAAATGACCGACAGGGAGGCGGAGAAGTTGCCGAACGCCCCCATCCGGCGGTGCAGTTGCTGGGTGTAGCCCAGTGATTGGAGGATGCGCGCGTCCTCGCCGTCGTCATGGACCGGGTTCGGCCGCTGGCGCCGTGCTCTTACCGAAGTCATGGGTTCTCCGCACAGGAAAGCTGGATGAGCTGAAGGAGGGCGTGCAGGCGGGGCGCTGCCGGGCCGCCGACGGGGCGCGGCGGCGCCCGCCGCGGGGCCGGGCCGACGGTCATGGGTGTCTTCCCGGGGGCCGCGGGTGGGCTCTCAGGCAGGCGTCGCGGTCCTCCTCGAACGCCTTCTGCCACTGGTCCCTGGGATACCGGGCGTCGTACTGCCAGGGGGCGGGCGTGGCGAAGTCGCCGATGGCGTCGAACACTTCGGATGCCCACTGGGCGAAGCCGCCCCTCGCCAGCGCGTACGCGAGGTAGTTGAGGTCCAGCTGGGAACTGGTGGCCGGATCGCACGTCCGGAACCAGCCCTCGAACGCCTTCGTGACCGCTCGGGTGGTGTCCTCCCTGGTCCACAGGAGGTTCAGCGTGACCTCGGCGCCCTTGTCCCGTCGCTCCCGGTGCTCCTGGACACGGGCGTAGAGGGGCAGCAGGAGCAGGGGCGAGTCGGGCGGCGCGAACGAGACCGCCCAGCGGGCGAAGTCCGTGGCGACCGCCTGGCGGCCCGCCGGGCCCGGGTGGGCCTGGAGCGCCTGGGACATGCGGTGCCACGCCTCGCGGTTGAACGGATCCCGGCGGTGCACTTCCCCGAGGAGCCCCCACGGCCCGCGGGGCAGCAGATACTCATGGGGCGGCGGAGCCGTGTGATGCTCCGGGTAGCGTCCCTGGGTGTCCGTTTCGGCCAGGGCCAGACGGCAGATCCAGGGCACGGAGTCGTCGGGATTTCCCTCGCCCGCCCTGTGGCACGCCTGCCGGGCCCGGTCCGCCAGCGTCTCCAGGTCCCGCGCCTGCCGGGAGTCGTGCGCCTGGTGTCCGCGGTGGGCTTGCAGCACCCGCTCGGTGGCGACCCTGGCGTACATCACCCGGGCGGCGAGGCTCTCCGGTTCCTCTTCCAGCCATAACTCCACGACGTTGTTCTGGGCCGCGACGACGCCGAGGACCTGCGTCCGGGACGTCCACTGCGGCCAGGTGCCCGTCCGGGCCAGTACCTGCCGCATCTGCATCCAGTAGCCCGCCTGAATGTCCTGCACGGCCGCGTAGAGGTCCCTGTCACGGCCGGCCGGGTTCGCGCTCGCCATCAGCGCGCCTCCCGGCGGGAGCCGTGCGCCTTCGGCTGGCTCTCGTGGGTGCGGCGTCCTGGCGGTATGGGCTCCTTCACGCGGCGACCGGCCGGTTCGGACAGCGCTGCCGGGACGTGGCGGTCCGCCCGACGGTCAGCAGGGCGTCGGTGTCTCCGTACGCGTCCCCGTGCACGACCCCGTGGCGCGGCGCGCGGCCTGGCCGCGCGGAGCTTGCTGTGCGGCGCGCCGCCGGGCAGCAGCCGACATCAGCGCTACGGTTCGCCGGTTGGTGTAAGCACGACACCGAATGGTGTGCGCTGGCGGCCATGGGCGGGGGACTCCTCGGGCAGTGGGGGGGGCGGGGCGACACGGTGGTGCGAGGACGACGGCTGGGCGAACGAACAGGGCGGAGACGGCCGTTGGCTCATCTCCCGCCCGGCAGCTGTCGCTCTTGGCTGGTAGCGACTGCCTGACAGGTACTTAAGTGCTTGGAGAGGCGCATGACCAGAGGATTCCAAAAAATGCCCGGCTACTCAGAGACGATTTTCAGCCATGCGGTAAGCGGCCGTCACCATCAGTGACCGGCCCCGCCGACCGCGGCACCCAGTCGACGGACGGCCGCGCTACGGACGCTCACGCCCATGTGCGCGCGGGGACGGGAACGGGGTCGCCGTGCTCCGCGGAGCCGGGGGACCCCGTTGACCTGGGCATACTCCGTGCTCGGCGCTGGATGCGACGTCCCGCACGCGGGGCGGCGGCGCCGGACGGCGCGCGCCGCGGACGGGCGGCCGGACAGGAGCCGGACCGTCCGTGCGGTCCGCCGACGCGATGCGTGAGCGCTCACCATGCGCGTGCCGATGTTCATCGCGCATCCGCCAAGACTGGCTGGACAATGCTTGTTCCTCGCCGGTGGCGGGGGCCGGGCGGCGCGGAAGGGGTGACGCTCGATGTCACGAATGAGGCTCCCTGAAGTGCGCTTTGGTCGACATCTCGTGACGTGTGATCAGAAAGGCGTGATCGCAACGGAATCCGATGCGGGGGAGGGGGCCCGCAGCCATGCGCGCGTGGCCCACGCCGCTGAGGGCCGGGCTTGTCGTGGGGGACGGCGGGTTGGGTCCGGCGCGGCGGGCCGCCGCCCGCCAGGAGGGCGGCTATCGGCCCGCGGAGGGGTCAGGCGGTGGGCCAGCTCCGCAGCAGCGTGGCGATCCTTGCCACGGTGCAAGTGGGGTCCAGGAGCAGGTCCTTGAGGGCGACGGCGTGCTCGCGGGTGGGCTTGACGGTGATTCCCGCGGCTTCGAGGTACATGACGCCGGTGGCGGCGGCGACCGCGAGGTTGGAGCGCTCCAGCCAGCGGCAGCGGCCCAGGGTGTGGACCAGGGCGGCGGCCTTGGCGTACGGCCCGTCGTAGACGGGCTGTTCGAACAGTGCCGCCCGGTGGCGGGCGACCGCCGCGATGGGGACGCCGTAGTCGTCGGGGGCCGGATCGTTGGCTCCGGCGGCTTCCGTGACGTGCAGGATCCAGGAGACGTCGACGTGCGGCTCCATCAGGCCGCGTGCGCTCCCCGGGATGCCTGCTCGGTCTGCTCGGCCTCGTCGAAGACGGCCTGGTGCTCGGCCAGGAATCCGGCGGCCGCGTCCACCGCCCGCGCACGCAGTCCGCTGGCGTCCTCCTGGACAAGCCGGGCCAGGTAGTCGCCGATGCTCAAACCCAGGTCGGCGGCGCGCTTCTTGGCCAGGTCCGCGACGTCCTGGTCCACGCGTGCGCCCAGTTGTGTCTTCGCCATAGCACGCATGGTAACAGCTGTTACCCTGGGCGTCGAGGGGCGCGAGGGCCGGTGCGCGGATCGGTGCGAGGGCCGACGCGCGGATCCGCCCTCGCGGCTGCTCGCGGAGCTCACGCGACGTCCCAGGCCGCCTCGATCATCCGGAAGATCTCGTCCACGGCGGCCTCCGGGTCGGCCGCCTCGCGGGCCAGTGCGTAGGCCTCGGTCACGAACCGGGCGATCGTCCGGCAGGCGGTCGCGCTCCGGGTCAGGTCGGGATCGTCGATGAGGGCCGTCGCCAGCGACTCGGCGTGGCGCAGGCGCATCGATTCCTCGTACTCCCGCAGGGCGCGTGACTCGTCGATCATGCGGTAGATCTCGGCGGTGCCGTCCGCCGTGCAGTGCCGGACCATGGCCTGGATCTCGCGGCGCAGGGCGGGGATGAGCGGCTCGTGCGGCGCGCGCTCCGTGACCGCCTGCGTGAGGCGCTGCCGGAAGTTGTCGTCCTGCTCGAAGACCAGGGCCTCTTTCGAGGCGAAGTGGGAGAAGAGCGTGGTGACGGCCACGTCGGCCTCGGCGGCCACGTCACGGATGCCCACCGCGTCGTATCCGCGTTCCAGGAAGAGCCGCAGGGCGGTGTCGGCGATCTTCTGGCGGGTCGCGGCCTTCTTGCGTTCACGGCGTCCGGTCGGCACGGTCATGCCGCTGACACTACCAAATTCAAAGGAGTATCCGTTTCTAAACACTAACCGTTAGTGTTACGGTCGGTCGCATGAAGAGAGTGAGTTTCGCCGAGTTCGGCGGTCCCGATGTTCTCCGTCTCGAAGATGCCGAGGAGCCCCACGCGGGCCCCGGCCGGATACGCGTCGCCGTGCGGGCGGCCGGTGTGAACCCCGTCGACTGGCGGATCCGCGAAGGCCAGTTCCAGCAGGTCCGCCCGGTCGAGTTGCCCGCCGGGGTCGGGCAGGACGCCGCCGGGGTGGTGGACGAGGTCGGTGCGGGCGTCGACGGGGTCGAGGTCGGCGACCGCGTCTTCGGGCGGGGTTCGGGCACCTATGCCGAGCTCGCCGTGCTCACGGCCTGGGCCCCGGTGCCCGAGGGCCTGACCTTCGAAGAGGCGGCCGGATACCCCTCCGTGGTGGAGACCGCGCTGCGCATCGTCGACCAGGCCGGGGTGCGGCCCGGCCAGACGCTGCTGGTCAGCGGAGCGTCCGGGGGAGTCGGCTCGGCGGTCCTGCAGATCGCCCGCGACCGGGGCATCACGGTGATCGGCACGGCCGGGGCCGCGAACCAGGACTACCTGCGGAGCCTGGGCGCCCTCGCCACGACGTACGGCGAGGGCTGGGTCGAGCGGGTGCGGGGACTCGGCCAGGTCGACGCGGCGCTCGACCTCGCGGGGTCGGGCGTGATCCGCGAGCTCGTCGAACTGACCGGGGACCCGGACAAGGTGGTCTCCATCGCCGACCGCGGCGCGCCCGACCTCGGCGTCCGGTTCTCCGGCGTGACCGGGGACGTGCCGCGAGCGCTCGTCGCGGTCGCCGACCTCATCCGGCGCGGAAAGCTCCACATCCCGGTGGAGAAGGTGTACGCGCTCACCGAGGCCGCGGCGGCACACATCGACAGCCAGGCGGGTCACACGCGCGGGCGCCGGGTCATCGTCGTCTGAGCCGCCCCTGCCCGGCCGCGCGGCTGGGCAGACTGCCTGCCCCCCCGTGATCCTGCTCGGTCGCGCGGCCGGGTGAGCCGCCTGCCCCCCGTGACTCAGCCCGCCCGCCCGGCAGCGGAGTGTCCTCTGCCTCCCCGTGATCCGGCCGGGCCTCCCGAGCGGGAGCGGCCGGCAGCATCGCGACACCCAAGGAGCCCCATGCACACCCCTGTCACCATCATCGGCGCCGGACTCGGCGGACTCTTACTGGCCCGCGTCCTGCGCCTCCACGACATCCCGGTCACGGTCTACGAAGCGGACCCCTCTCCGGCGGCGCGTACGCAGGGCGGGATGCTCGACATCCACGACCACACCGGCCAACTCGCCCTCAAGGCAGCCGGCCTGGCGGACGAGTTCCGCGGCCTCGTCCTGGAGGGCCGCCAGGCGCTCCGGCTCCTCGACCACAGCGGAACCGTCCTGTTCGAGAAGGACGACGACGGCACGGGCAGGAGCCCCGAGGTGCAGCGCGGCGAACTGCGCCAACTCCTGCTGGACACACTCCCGGACGGCACCGTCCGCTGGGGCCACAAGGCCACCGCCGTCCGCGCCCTCGCCGAGGGCCGCCACGAGGTGACCTTTGCCCAAGGCGCCGCCGCCGTCACGGACCTGCTGGTCGGCGCGGACGGCGCATGGTCGCGAGTCCGCCCCCTGCTCTCCGATGCCACCCCCGCATACGTCGGCCGGTCCTTCGTCGAGACCCGTCTGTACGACGCCGACACCCGCCACCCGGCCACCGCGCGAGCGGTCGGCGGCGGCACTCTCGTCGCGTTCGACCCGGCCGGGAACGGGACGTGGCTCGTGGCCCACCGGGAGAAGGGCGGGGCCCTGCACGCCTACGTCACACTGACCAAGCCGCAGGACTGGTTCACCACCCTCGACTTCACCGACACCGCCGCGGCCGCCGCGCGGATCGCGGAGGAGTACGAGGGCTGGGCGCCGGAGCTCACCGCGCTCATCACCGCCAGCGACGTCGCGCCGGTCCTGCGCCCCCTCCACTCCCTGCCGGTCGGGCACCGCTGGGACCGGGTGCCGGGAGTGACCCTGCTCGGCGACGCCGCCCACCTCGCGACCCCCAACGGCGAAGGCGCCAACCTGGCCTTGCAGGACGGCGCCGAACTCGGCCGGGCCATCGCCGCGCACCCCGGCGACATCGAGACCGCCCTCACCGAGTACGAGCGAGAGCTCTTCCCCCGCGGCGCGGCGGCCGCCGCCGCGGTCGCCCACGACCCCACGCCGCAGGACATGATCAATTTCTTCACCGGCGGGAAACAAGCGGGGATCTGACGGGACCGCGGATCTGGCAGCGCCACGGATCCGGCAACGTCACGGATCTGACGGAGCGTCAAATAGGGAGTGGCGGCAAGCTCTTCTCCCGAACCACTTTCACCACCTACGGAGGTTGTCCGTGTTCGCTGTGCAATACCACCGCTACGGCGGTTCCGAAGTCCTCCGCGTGGAGGAGGCCGAAGAGCCGCACGCCGGGCCGGGGCAGGTCCGCATCGCGGTGCGTGCCACGGGTGTCACCCCCGCCGACTGGTACCTGCGTACGGGGATGCTGCGGGGCATCGCTACCCTGGACTTCCCCCACATCCCCGGCATGGACGCCGCCGGAGTGGTCGACGAGGTGGGGGAGGGGGTGACCGGCACCGCCTTGGGGGACGAGGTCTTCGGTCTCGTACCGGTCGCGGACCAGGGAGGCGCCGCGGCCCAGTACGCCGTCCTTGAGGCATGGGCGCCCAAGCCCCGGTCGTGGTCCTTCGAGGAAGCGGGTGGCGCCGCGGGCAACATCGACACGGCCACGCGCGTCCTGGAGGCCCTGGGCGCCGCCGAGGGCATGACCTTGCTGATCGAGGGGGCCGCCGGCGGCGTCGGCACCATCACCGCGCAACTCGCCCGGGCCCGCGGCCTCACCGTGATCGGCACCGCGAGCGAGGGCAACCACGCCTTCCTCGACCGGCTCGGCGTCGTTCCGGTCACCTACGGGGCAGGCCTCGCCGACCGCCTCGCCCCACTGGCTCCCCAGGGAGTCGACGTGGTGCTGGACGCGGCCGGCAAGGGCTCCCTCGCCGAACTGGTGGGCCTCGTCGGCGACCCGGACCGCGTGGTGACCATCGCGGACTTCGACGCCGACCGCCACGGCGTGCGGTTCTCCCGCTCCCCGGCAGGAGAGTCACCCGGCTGGGCGGGACTGCCGCTGGCGGCCGAACTCGCCGATCGCGGCGGTCTCACCGTCCCGCTGCACGCCGTGTTCCCGCTGAAGGAAACGGCCACGGCTCATGACGAGAGCGCCTCCGGCCACGCGCGCGGCAAGATCGTCATCACCGTGCCCTGACGGCCTCAGCGACTGCTCAGCGCCTTCCCGTACTTCTGCGCGGTGGAGAGGTACGGGAGGCCGAGCGTGCGGGGTGAGAACGCCAGCGAGCCCCCGGCCGCACCCCTGGGGAGGAGCCATGCGGCGCCCAGCGAGGCGTTCTCGCCGGGGGATCCGACCGTGACGTCCGGTACGCGGTCGGCGTCGTAGTCGCCCGCGGCGACCGCCGCGCCGAAGGCGTCGCCCGCCTCGGCGACTCCCGGGACACCGGACGTGTCCTGGTTCCAGGAGACGGACCTGGCGGCGCCGCCCGCGTCGAGCAGGCCACGGGCGCCGCCGCGCAGCAGCCAGGCGGCGCCCGCCCCCGCCTTGCTTCCGATGGCCTCACCGGGAGCGCCCGCGATCAGGTCGTCGCGGCCGTCGCGGTTGACGTCGGCGACGGCCAGGGCGGCGCCGAAGCGGTCGCCGTCCTCGGCGACGCCCGGGACGCCCTCCGTGTCCTGGTTGAGGGTCTGGGTGCGGCTGCCGAACGAGCCGCCCGCGCGGCTTCCGTAGTGGACGTGGACGCCGCCGCCCTTGGCGAGCCGCTCGGGGCCGCACGGGTCGTCGATGTTCTCGTCGGCGATCTCACGGCACTCGCCGAGCGCCAGGTCGTCGTGGCCGTCGCCGTCGAAGTCACCGGCGGCCAGGGAGGTCACACCGGCGTTGTCCGTGTTCCAGAAGTTGGCCATCTCGGACCGGTCTGCGTCCCACTTCCACAGGCGTACGTGGGACTGCGTGCTGGGCCGGTCCGCGGTCCAGTACGCCACGCCCAGGTCCGCCGTGCCGTCGCTGTCGAAGTCACCGGTGGCCAGGACGGGGGCGCGGCCGCCCATGGGGGCGGCGACGACGGTGGTGACCATGCTGTCCTCGCCCTGGATGACCCGGGCGACGACCTTGTCCGTGCCGCCGACCACGATCGTCTTGTTGGCGCCGCCGGTCAGGTGGGCCGCCGCGACCGACTTGCCGTACGCGGCCGACGGCGACGGCCCGGTCAGGACCGTCGACCCCGGTCCCGGCCCGTTCCTCGAACCGCCTACGACGAGGACCGTACCCGCGTCCGTACCGCGGTCGGTGACGTCCTCCCCCGGGGCACCGGCGAGCAGTTCCGCGATGCCGTCGCCGTTGAGGTCGGTCAGCACCACGGACGCGCCGAAGCGGTCGCCCGTCTCCGGGGTGCCGGGAACCTCGGGGGTGGCCTGGGTGACACGGATGCTCCCGTGGGCGCCGACGCCCCTCGGACCTCCCCAGACGACGTTCACGTACCCGGCCTCGGCCCGGCCGCCGACGGTCCCGTCCGGGACGCCGACGGCGAGGTCCGCGTAGCCGTCGCCGTTGAAGTCACTCGTGGTGGCACGGGGCGCGGCAGCGGCGGCACCGGACGGGAGCACGAGCCCCGTGGTGACCGCGGCGGCGACTGCGATGGCGTAGGTGAGGATGCGGCGGCTGTGTGGCACGGAGGCTCCCACTCGGTCGACGGGACGAGGGCTATCGGGTCTGACTGCCGAGGGGCGGGGCTGGTTGTACGGAGTTCACCGGGGGTTGGGGCAGGGTTCACGACGGGTGGGGCGGAGTCCTCGCCAGGGAGGCGCGGTCCCGACCGGAGGCTTCTTCGAGGCCGACGGCCCCATCCCTTGCTGACCGGCGTTTGCAGCACCTTTGCCCGGGATGCCGAGGGGAACGGCCGCCTGCCGAGCGCGTGTTCCGCCGCTGCGCGGGGTCTGTGGCGGTGTGGTGAAGCGGTGTGATGGAGTACGGGAACAAAGGTCCGAGGTGTGAGAGGGCGGGGAGGGCGCGGAGCGCATCGTGAGTGGGGACAGGAAGATATCGGACGAGGAGTGGGAGCGCTTCCTGCGGGACGCCGAGGCCGGGAGCGCGGGCGCACCGCAGGAGCCGTCGGCGCGAGCCAGGATGGTGGGGCGGCGCCTTCAGGAGGAGCCCGGCCCGCCGGACGGGTGGCGGACGCACCAGCCCTCCCCGCGGCGAGCGGGCGGCAAAGCCGGGTACGTGGTCGGGCTGCTGGTGGCGGCCGTCCTGCTGGTCGTGGCCCTGGCTTCGGGACAGGTGTCGGGATGGTTCGGGAGCGACGGCGGGGACGGAGGGGACAAGCCCCTTGCCGCCGAGTCGGAGCGCCCCGAACAGCCGCCCGCACGGGAGGCAGAGCAACTGCCCACGGTGGACCGGCCGTTCAGGGGCTCTCCGGCGGCGCGGTGGAGCGACGGGGCGGCGGGCATCCACGTGCCGCCGGCGCGGGCCATCGGTTGGATGAGCAAGGACCAGGTCGCGCGGGCGCTCGCGCGCAGCCGGGACTTCCTCGCCCTGTCCAGCCTCGACGAGGACGTGCTGCGGGGGCAGCGGCCCAAGAAGGCCATCGCGCTGATCAACCCCCGCCAGCAGGACGTGCGGGACTACCTGGCCGCCGCCTTCGACACCCCCAGCCGGAAGAACGACCCCCTGCTGCTGTTCAGCCGCTTCCCGAAGGCCGAGGTGCGGCCCGCCGGTGACGTGGTGAAGACACGTGGGCGGATCACCTTCCGGGAGGGGAAGCGCGGCGCCCTGGAGGTCGTCAGCGACGTCACGTACGTCTATCCGGTCGTACGGGCCGCGAAGGGAAGCGACCAAACCGCGAAGGGAAGCGACCGGGCCGTGCGGGGGAGCGACGAGGTCGTGCGCACCATCGTGCGGAGGGAGGTGGTGATGAGCTGGGACAACCCGGCGAAGGTCATCACCGAGCCGGGCACGTTCTCCCTGGTGTCGTACAAGGCGGACTACACCAACGGCGGCTGTGACAACACCACCGGCTACTTCACCCCCAAGTTCGGCTCCGAGCGTGCCGCCCCCGGCGCCGAGGACGGCCCCGAGGTCGACCCGTACGACCGGAGCACGTCCATGGACGCCCGCATGCGGCAGGGCGGCGGGGCCGGGTGCGGTGTCGCCACCCGGTCGTGAAGGCCGTGGTCCGGCCGTCGGGCCGGGCCACGGCCTTCCCCCGGCTGTCAGCGGCGCTGCTCCCGCACGACCACGGCCTTATCTGCGGCGCGCGGTGTCGGAGGGCAGTTCGGCGAAGCGGGCGCGGTACTGACCGGCGAAGCGGCCGAGGTGCGAGACACCCCACCGGTAGGCGATCGTGCCGACGGGGTCGGTGGAGGTGAGGATGTCCTCCCGGATCCGGTCGAGCCGCAGATCGCGGACGTACGCCATGGGGGAGAGGCCGAGTCGGCCGCGGAAGGCGGAGCTGAGGGTGCGCGGGCTGCATCCCGCGGCGTCGGCGATGTCGTCGAGGCCGATGTGCTCGCTGAGGTTCGCTTCGATGAACGCGAGGGCCGCCCGCAGGGAACGCGGGTAGCCGGGGCGCGGGCCGTCGCGCAGCTCGTCGGTGTGCGAGTGCGGCTGGGCCAGGAGCAGGGCGGTGACGAGGCAGCGCAGCTGGCCGCGCCGCAGCTCCGCGCGCTGGAACAGGGGGTCTTGCGAGTCCAGCTGTTCGAGCAGGGAGCGGACGAGGAGGCGCACCGCCCGGCCCTTGGGCCTGGCCAGGTCCAGGGCGAAGTCGAAGCGCACGGTGGACACCGGCGGATGTCCGGTCAGCGCGGTGAACTCCTGGTCGACCAGGGCGGCGTCGAGCCGCAGGCCCAGGAACCGCGTCCTGCGGCCGCGCAGGGGGCGCAGTTCCTGGGTGTCTCCGGGGTTGGCGACTCCCGCCGTCGTCTCGTCGAGGGTCGCCCGCAGCGCGCCGCACGAGGCCGAGATGGCCCCGGAGACACCGATGTTGACGAAGTAGGAGCCGCGGGCGCGGCCCCTGGGCGTAGCGACCCGTACGTCGAGCGGCGAGGCGAAGTAGCCCACCGCGAAGTCGGGTGCGGCGACGCCGCGCAGTTCGTGCTCGCCACCGCACAGCTCGTCCAGGGGCGATGCGGAGATCGCGCCGCCGAACAGACGGGTGGCGGCGTTGAGCAGGTCGGCGGGGTTCCGGGACCTGGTGATGAGGTGGTGGCGCAGCGGCGTCGGCACGATGGCGGGACCCTTCCCTAGGGGCCCATTGTCGGCCACGGAGGCCGGTCGTCGGCTTCCCCCGAGCCGGGTGCGCAGAAGCTCCGAGAGGCCCCGCGCCTGGTCACGCGGGCTCGGCCATGAGCCGGTGGCAGGAGTCGGCCAGGGGATACGCCTCGTGGTGGCGCCGCGCCTGTTCCAGACCGGCGATGGCCACCGAGGTCTCCACGAGTGTCCGGCACCGCCGCGCGCGTCGGCCGACGAATGCCTGGAGCCCCAGCTCGACGGACTCGTGCCGCGCGAGCTCCCGGGCCAGTACGAGCCCGTCCTCGATGGCCAGGGCGGCCCCGCTGGCCATCTGCGGCGCGGGCGCGTGCGCGGCGTCCCCGATGACCACGCCGTTGCCCCGGTGCCAGGCGCCTCCCAGGAGCGCCGTGAGGACCGGGCGGCGCACCACCGATGCCGACGCGGCCACGAGGGAGCGGATCTCCTCCACCCGCCCCGGGAACGCCTCGAGGAGTTGCCGCAGGCGCGGGGCGAGTTCGGCCTCGGGCAGGGCGCTCCGCTCCACCCCGTTCTCCGTCAGGAACACGTACGCCTGTCGGTCCGAGAGGGGGACGAGTCCGGCGGTGTCGGCCTTCCCGGCGAACTGATGGATCCCTGTGGCCCACCGCGGGCGGGGCACCAGAGCCCGCCAGACCATCTGCCCGTGGAAGTCGAGCGAGGCTTCGAGCCCCAGCAGGCCCCGTACCGCCGAGCGGATCCCGTCCGCGCCGACCAGCAGGGCGACTCGCCGTACCGTCCCGTCGGACAGCCGTACGCGGACGAGCGCCCCATCGTGATCCACCGCGGCCACGGTCAGCCCGTGGCGCACCACCGCGCCGCACCGCTCGGCTTCCGCGTGCAGGACGCGGTGGAGGGCGGGGCGCGCGATACCCGCCATCGCCGGCCGTCGCGCACCGATGAGGCGCGGCAACTGGACCTCACCCGCGGGCTCGCCGTGCACGTCCACGTGCGTGATCGTGCTCATGCCGTAGCCCTCGGCCGTGCACGCGTCCGCGAGCCCCAACTCGTCGAGCGCGCGCAGCGAAGGGCCGGTCAGACACAGCCCCCAACCAGCGGGAGCCTCCGGCGGGCCGGCCTCGGCGACCTCCACCTGCCAGCCGTCGCGCGCCAGAGCAGTGGCCGCCGTCAGACCGGCGATGCCCGCCCCTACGACCACGGCCGTCCGCACCCCGCGATACCTGTCCATGTACGCCTCCAGAGCGCCGATTTCCACGAAACCGTAGGGCGCGTCGAGGCTCTGCCCTATCCGAATCGGGCAGCGGCCATCCGCCGGCGGCAAGCGGTCGTCCGAGGGGAGGCCGGGGCCTGAGCCGTGCCACCTCGGCGGCGGAGGCGCGTGTGCGGCGGCGGCCCCGACCGCCGCCGCACACATGCGGCCGCCCCGGGCTCGGCTCAGGCGGAATCCGAGCGCACGAGCCGAGCCCTGTGGCGGGTCACTTCCACGGATCGGTGAACGAGCGCCCGGGCACCGGCTTCGCGATGAGCGCCACCGAGATGAAGAAGTTGACCTGCCCGATCGCGAACATCAGCGTGGCGAGCGCCTTGGGCTCGTAGTGCGCGGCCGCCTCGGCGTACAGCTCGTCGGAGACCCGCTCACCGTCCGCGGACGGCTGGAGCACCGCCTCCGTGAGGGCCAGCGCCGCCCGCTCGGCGGCGGTGAAGTACGGCGAGTCCTGCCAGGAGGCCACCGACGTGATCCGCTCCTCCGACTCCTCGGCCTTGCGCAGGAAGCCGGTGTGCAGAACGGTCAGATAGGTGCTGCCCACGATCTGGCCCGCACGCAGCTGCAGCAGACTGATCGTGGAACGCGGCACCGAACCGTTGCCGGTGACCTTGAACAGCGCGGCCGACACCGCCGCCAGCTCCGGAACGAGCTCCGCGGGGTCCTCGGACAGACGCGGCTCCATCGGGATCTCCGCCGTGATCGAACGTGTTCCCATCGTTATCTCCTTATGTCGTCTCAAGACCGTGCATCGTGCGGTCACTGCCATGACGGATGGCGGCGGGGAAATGTGACCGGGAGGAGCCTGCTTTTTCTGCCCGGCTTCGAAATCGGTCCTTCACCGGGTGCGGAGGTGGCTCGACTCGTCCGCTACGAGGGCCCCGTGGCCATGCCACTGCCGACCCTGACACGCTGGTCTGGGCCCGGCCCGTGTTCCTTCAGGGCGCTGGCCGAGCAGCGGCACGTACGCCGTCGTCCTGGTGACCCGACGGGGTGACGTTCAGCCGACACCGCTCGGTAGGCAACCCGCACCACTCGGCGGGTCACCCCGCACCGGTTGAGTCTCCCGTCGGGGGAGACATCAAGCTAGGGGCATGCACAGCGACACCTCATCCTCCCTCTACTCCATCGGAGAGCTGGCACGCCGGACCGGTCTGACGGTGAAGGCGATCCGGTTCTACTCCGACAAGGGACTCGTTCCGCCGACCGACCGCAGCCCGGTGGGCTACCGGCTGTACGGCCCCGACGCGCTCGCCCGCCTGGACCTGGTCCGGACGCTGCGCGAGCTCGGGCTCGACCTCGCGACCGTGCGCAAGGTGCTGGACCACGAGGTGTCCCTCCCCGAAGTCGCCGAGGCGCACGCCGACGCGCTCGACGTACAGATCCAGGCCCTGCGGCTGCGCCGGGCGGTCCTGCGGGCCGTCGCACGGCAGGGCCCCACCCCCATGGAAGTGGACCTCATGCACCGACTCGCCACGCTCTCCCGCGCCGAACAGCACCAGCTGGTGGCCGACTTCATCGACGCCGTCTTCGAGGACGGGGACGCCAACCCGGAGTTCGCGAGCCTGATGCGGTCCGTCCTGCCGGAGCTTCCCGACGATCCCGCCCCGGACCAGGTCGGAGCCTGGGCGGAACTCGCCGAGCTGTGCCGGAGCACGCAGTTCCGGGCTGCGATCCGGCGTGTCGCCGAGGCCCAGGCCCAAGAGCCCTCCCCAGAGGCGGTCAGCGCCCTGCACGACGACCTCAACCGGGCGCTGCGCGAACGCGTTCTGGAGGCCGCGACCGTCGGCATCCTCCCGGCCTCCTTGCTGACCGCGCCGCTCACCGACTCGCTGAGCGACCTCTACGGGTACGCGTTCGAGCACGCGGGTGACGGTGACCTGCGGCGCTGGCTGCTCGCCCGCCTCCTCCTGACCGCCGACCCGCACGTCGAGCGGTACTGGCGCCTCCTGTCGACGGTCAACGGATGGCCCGCCTCGGCGCGGCTGGCTCCTGTGTACGCCTGGTTCACCGCCGCCGCGGCGGTGACTTCCCAGGGGTGACCAGGAGTCCGCTCCCAGGGTGGATCAGGGACCGGTCAGGGTGATCACCGATGGACAACGGCGGTCGCTCTCAGCAGAGTTGATCTCACCGCTGAGGCACGTCACCGCTGCTCTGGAGGAACCCTGATGCGTAGAAACTCCCCCTCACCGTTCTGGCCCTGGCCGCCGCTGTCACCGTGGGCCTGGCGGCGCCCGCGACCGCCGACCAACGAGACCCTGTGCGCCAGAGGTTGGACACCCTGCTGCACTCCGACCGCGCCCTCGGGGCACTGGCGAGCGCCATGGACCGTAACGGGAACCTCCGCACCTATACCGCGGGTGTGGGGGACCGGGACACGCACGCGAAGGTGCCCCGGGACGGCCAGGTCCGGATCGGCAGCGTCACCAAGACGTTCACCGCCGTGGTCGTGCTGCAACTGGTCCACGAGGGCGAGATCGCCCTGGACGCCTCGGTCGAGACGTACCTGCCGGGCCTCGTGCGCGGAAAGGGGATCGACGGACAGAAGATCACGGTGCGTCAGCTCCTCCAGCACACCAGCGGACTTCCCGAGTACGAGGGCGACGTCACGAACGACATCCTCGAGCGCCGGTACCTCTCTCCCCGCGACGCCCTGGACGTCGCCCTCGGCCACGAAGCCGTCTTCACTCCCGGTACGGAGTGGGGATACAGCAGCACGAACTACCTGATCGCCGGTCTCATTGTGCAGAAGGTCACTGGACGGCCCCTCGCCGAGGAAGTCGACCGGCGCGTCATCCGGCGCATCGGGCTGCGCCACACCTACTTCCCCGCCCCCGGCGAGACGACCATCCGGGAACGCCACCCCCAGGGCTACCGCCAGGATCACGCGGACGCCCCGCCGCGCAACGTCACCGATATCGACCCCTCCGCGTCCTGGGCGGCAGGCGCGATGGTCTCCACCAACTCCGACCTCAACCGCTTCTTCTCCGCGCTGCTCGACGGCGGCGAGCGGCTCCTGAAGGAGGACCAGCTCAAGGAGATGCGCACCACCGTCCCCATGGAGGACCCCAACGTCCCCGCGGAGAAGCGCCGTTACCACGCCGGACTGGGGATCGTCAGCGTGAAGCTGCCCTCCTGCGGCAAGGTGGCCTGGGGCCACAGCGGCGCGATACCGGGCTACGGAACGTGGGCCGCGGCCACCGACGACGGCCGCGCCGCCAGCGTCTCGATGACCCTCGAACCGAAGAGCGGCGAAGCCGTGAAGCACCTCGAAGAAGCCATGGAGGCGGCCCTGTGCGACCGCTGACCGCCAGGCGGCGCGACGGCGGGCCGCCTCCGGGGAGAGGAGACGACCCGCTGTGGATGCCAGGGGCCTACGGCCGTGTGCGGGGTACTAGCAGGCCTTGATGTAGCCGACGGGGGCCCAGTTGCCGTTGGTTCCGTAGGGCGCGGGCCTGGTGTGGGAGAGGAAGCGCTTGTTGTGGTCGTACCAGCTGCCCTGCCGCCCCGGCGTCTGGTTGTTGTACCAGGAGCCGCCGCTGCGCCAGCCGCTCGGCTTCTTGTAGAGCACGTTGCACTGGTACCACTCGCGCTCCTGACCGGTGTAGTTCCGGCCGGAGTAGCCGCAGAGGCGCTTGTACGTGCAGGTGTGGCGCGCACTGGCAGCAGTGCCCTCGGCCCGACTGCCGTTCAGCTCCCGTACGTACTTCTCGCCGGGCAGCGGCACCAGGAGCCTGCCGTCCGCGTAACGGATCTCGTTGGCGGCGGTCTGTTTTCCACCCTCCTTGGCCAGAAGGGTGTCGATCGTGCTCTGCAACTGGGTGGCCTCGGAGGCCGTCAGGCCGGAGTCCATGGCCTGGCTCCGGAAGGCGGGCTGATCGGCCTGGGCCGACGGGGCGGCCAGCGCCACACCACCGCCCAGGGCGATCGAGACGGTCACGAGAGTAAGGCTCTTGCGAAGGTTCATCTGCTGGCTTCCTGTGTGGACGCTGTGGTCTTGGAATGCCGCGCCCCGGGTACGCCCTGCCCTCCGCGTGAACGGCAGGGCGTACGGAAACGAGGGGGGACCCGCGGATGCTCCGCGAAAGGGGCTGTGCACCCCCTCGCCGGGACACGGCGACTGAGGCCGTGCACCAGGGATTCCAGCGCCCACGGAATTGTCCGGCAGCCCGTTTCCGCACCACGGGACAAAACGTGGTGCGGGTGGGACGGTCGGCGATGTGCGGGACGGTTTCGGCACGCTCGCCGGGACGGGTTCCACTATCCGGTGCGGGGAGGCAGCGTCGTCTCCGCGTGGATCAGGAGACGTCGGCGGTGCCCCCGCCCGCCCCGGGCTTGTCGAAGAGGGCGCACAGCGTGGCGGACTGGAGTGCCTTGGCCGACTTGATCAGCTGGGGGAAGGCCTCCGGGAACTCGGCGAACGCCTCCGTCGAGATGAGGACGCTCGCGGTGCGCCGCCCCGTGGGGTCCGTGAGGTGGGTGCTGAGGTAGCCGGGGATGCCGCCGTCGTGGGACCACACCGTGCCGCACTCGGTGGTGGCGGTCTGGATGCCGAGGCCGTAGCCGGGCCCGTCCGGCTGGTCGGGGAAGATCGGCACGGTGGTGCGCATCTGCGCCAGCTGCGCGGCGGGGAGCAGCTCGCCGGACATCAACGCCGTGTAGAAGCGGTCCCAGTCACGGGCGGTGGACACCACCGCACCGGCCGCGCCGCCCCACGCAGGGCTGTTGGCGGAGACGTCCACGTGCTCCGCTCGGGGCACCCCGGCGTAGTTCCGGAACTCGGGCGGCACGCCCGGCGGCATGTGCGCCGCGTCGGGTTCGTAGCCGCGGGCGTGCGGGCCGCGCCAGGTCGAGTCCTCGGCGTAGTACGTGTGCCGCAGGCCGAGCGGCCGGGCGATCCGGTCACGGACCAGCTCCGCCAGGCTCCGGCCGGTGGCCTTCTCCAGGACCGCGCCGACCGCGGCGTAGTTCGTGTTGCTGTACGCCCACCGCGTGCCCGGAGGGAAGTGCGGATCGTGCCGTACGCCCACGGCCAGCAGCTGCTCCGAGGTCCACCGCCTCGGGTCCTTGCCCAGGATGGAGGGCACGAGCTCCGGGTCCTCGGTGTAGTCGTGCAGGCCGCTGGTGTGGTTGAGCAGCATGCGCAGCGTGATCGCGTGGCCGTCCGGCACCTGGCCCGGCAGCCACTTGGCCACCGGGTCGGTCAGCGCGAGCTTGCCCTCGGCGGCCAGTTGCAGCACCAGGGTGGCCATCATGGTCTTGGTGTTGGAGCCCATCCGGAACTCGTCGCCCGGCCGGAGCCGGTGCTCGGAGCGGGCCCACGGCGCCTGTTCGACGACCTCGATCGGCCGACCGCGGCCGTCATCCACCCGCACCACCACACCGGGTGCCCCGGCAGCCACCACCTTCCGCGCCAACGTGTCCAGCTGGTCGCGCCGGTGGGCTCCGGCGTCCTTCCCGGAAGCAGGCGCGTCGTGCGCCGACACGGTACCGGTCGGCCCGGTCGCCGCCTGCCCCGGCTGCTCAAGGCCGATGCCTAAGCCGGCCACTGTCAGGACGGACACCGCCGCCACCAGGTGGAGGCGGTGTCTACGAGTCCGGTGAGCCGGGCGCGTTCGGGAGGGCCTGCGTACGGGGAAGTGGAGCGACCTGGTCGTCATGCCGATCACCCTTGCGTACGGAGGCCGTGCGGGTCACTGGAGCACGCCGGACATTCGGAGGTGGGGCTTGCCCCCGCATGAGTCCACGCGCGTCCGGCTCACACCCCCGTGCGGCTTACGCCCGTGCGGCTTACGCCCGTGCGGCTTACGCCGGTCCGGTTCACGCCTTCCGGTTCGCGCCCCTCCGGCTCACGGCCGGAACTGGCCCGCGTCGACGGACGGAACTTGCGCGCTCCCATCTGATCGGACGAGCACCAGCAGGAGCACTTGTGGGCCACGGCGCCAGCACCGACACCAGGACCGGCGCCAGGCTCGGCCCGGCACCAGCACCAGGACCGGCACCACGGTCGCCCCCGGCCCCGGCCCCGCAGCAGTCACAGCCATCGGTCTCGGCGAGATGGGACGGGCACTGGCGGACGCCCTCATCGCCGCCAAGGCCGATGACCTGGCCGCTCGCGGCGCTGTGCGCGGTCTTGGGGGCGGCCAAGTACCTCGCCGCCGACGTGGACTCGGACGCGAAGCCGGAGTTCACCCAGGGGCTCGACGTGGCGCTCGCCGGAGTGCGCAACATGGCGCGGGCGTCCCGGGACGCGGGCGTGCGCGCCGAGTACTTCGAGCGCGCGGCGGCGGCGTTGGAGCAGCAGCTCGCCGAGGGGCAGACCGTCTACACCGCGCCCGGGGAAGTGGCACGCCTCAGGGCTTCCGGCTGAGGAACGAGCCGCCGGTCAGGCCCCGGGCCCCACGATCAGGACGACCTTCCCCCGGGGATGCCCCCGCTCCTGGTGGCGGACGGCGGCCGGGGCCTCGGCCAGGGGATGGACGCTGTCGACGGCCGGAGTGAGGGCGCCGCTCTCGATCAGGGACGTGAGGGTCAGCAGGTCCGCCCGGCGTACGACGGCCAGCAGGCCGAGCAGATCGTGCCGTACGAAGCGGGTCAGCAGGGCCATCCGCAGCTGGGTGCCGGTGTCGCCGAACCATCGGCTCCCGCCCTCGCCGCCGATGCGCACGAGGGTGCCGTTCGGGGTGAGGACGCGGCGCAGCCGGGGCAGGGGACGGTTCCCGGCGGCATCGAGGACGACGTCGTACCGGTGGGGGCTGTCGGTGATCTCCTGGCGGGTGTGGTCGAGGACGGCCGTGGCGCCCAAGGAGCGCACGAAGTCGGCCGATGCGCCGCCGCAGACGCCGACGACCTCCGCGCCGTGGGCGACGGCGAGCTGGACGGCGAAGCTGCCCACGCCGCCCGATGCGCCGATGACCAGCACCTTCTGGCCTGCCCGCAGGCCCGCCTTGGTGTGCAGGGCCTGGAGGGCGGTGACGCCGGAGACCGGGACGGCGGCGGCCTGCTCGAAGGTGACGTTCTCGGGCTTCGGGGCGATCCTTGCGGTCTTGGCGAGCGCGTACTCGGCGAAGGAGCCGTCGAGGTGCCCATAGACCGCGTCGCCGGGTACGAAGTCCGTCACCTTCGCGCCGACCGCTTCGACGCGTCCGGCGCCGTCCCAGCCCCGTACGGGATTCCTGGGCCCGCGCAGTCCGAAGACCGGACGGACCATCAGGGGCAGCCCGGTCATCACGTGCCGGACGTCCGGGCCGACCCCGGCGGCGTACACGCGCACCAGCACCTCGCCCTCGGCGGGGGAGGGCCGGTCGACGTCCCGTACGTGAAGGGTGTCCGCGGAGCCGTAGACGTCCTGGACGATGGCCTTCACGGTGGATTCCCCCGGTCGTGGTGAGCGGGCGCGGCGGGCCGCCCGCGCGGGCCCCGGCGGGGCGTGGGCGGTCCACGCGCGCGCACGGGCGCGCCAAGGCGCGGCCCGGCGGCGACCTCCCCAGCATCGCGCGAACACGCGTCCCTGCCTAGGGAGTTGGGCCCAGCGGTCCACACGCGTACCGACGGGAGCAGGAACCGGCCACCCACCCATTGACATGATCATGAAGCATGACGAGCCTGGCGTTCGCGCACAAACGTGCCGGACAACTGCAAGGGGGGCTCATGAGACGAAGAACCCGTGCGAGATCGATCCTCGCCGCCGGTGCCCTGCTCGTCGGCGGGGTGGCCGCCGCACCGCAGGCCCAGGCGAGCGGCCCGGCCGGAGCCTCGGCCGACGGCGACGCGGCGGCTGTGAAGGTCTACCAGGCCGAGATCACCAAGAAGCAGATCCCCATCGTGCTCAAGGCGGGCCAGGACGCCCACGAACTCGCCGGGCAGGTGCCCGGACGCGGCACCGGACGCGTCGAGCTCTATCTGACCGAAGCCCAGGCGAAGTCGGTCGAACGCCAGGGCGTCGACCTCGAAGAGCGCAAGATCTCCCAGGCCACCGAGAAGCGGCTCGCGGCCGCGGGCGACGGCGTCTACCGGCCCTACAGCGGTAAGGGCGGGCTCCAGGAGGAGATCGTCAAGACCGCGCAGGCCCACCCCGGCCTCACCAAGGTCGTCTCCATCGGCAAGACCCTCCAGGGCAAGGACATCCTCGCCCTCAAGCTCTCCAAGGGCGCGGCGAAGTCCAAGGACGGCTCCAAGCCGGCCACGCTGTACATGTCCAACCAGCACGCGCGCGAGTGGATCACCCCCGAGATGACCCGCCGCCTGATGCACCACTACCTGGACAACTACGGCAAGGACAAGCGCATCACCAAGCTCGTGAACTCCACCGAGCTGTGGTTCGTGCTCTCCGCCAGCCCCGACGGCTACGACTTCACGCACGCCGCCGACGGCGACCGCCAGTGGCGCAAGAACCTCCGCGACATCGACGGCGACGGCAGGATCGCCGCGGGCGACGGCGTCGACCTCAACCGCAACTTCTCCTACAAGTGGGGCTACGACAACGAGGGTTCGTCCCCGAACGCGTCCTCGGAGACCTACCGCGGCACCGGCCCGATGTCCGAGCCCGAGACGAAGGCGATCGACCGCTTCCAGAAGCGCATCGGCTTCACGTACGGGATCAACTACCACTCGGCGGCCGAACTGATCCTCTACGGGGTGGGCTGGCAGGTCGCCACCCCCACGCCTGACGACGTGCTCTACAAGGCCCTGGCCGGCACCCCCGAGAAGCCCGCGGTCCCCGGCTACCACCCGCAGGTCTCCTCCGAGCTGTACACCACCAACGGCGAGGCCGACGGACACGCGGGCAACGTCAACGGCATCGCGATGTTCACACCGGAGATGTCCACCTGCCAGACCGCCTCGAACATCGACCCCAATGACGCCTGGAAGCCCCAGGACTGCGCGTCCGTCTTCACCTTCCCCGACGACGAGAAGCTGATCCAGCAGGAGTTCGCGAAGAACGTGCCCTTCGCGCTCGCCGTCGCCGAGTCCGCGCTCCACCCCGACCGCCCGGTCTCCGTCACCGGGGCCGACGCCCCCGACTTCACCCCCGACTCCTTCACCACCTCCTACGCGCGCGGCGGTGACCAGGAAGTCGCCGTCACCGCCCGCAGGTCGGTGCGCGACAAGGAGCTGCGCTACCGCGTCAACGGCGGCCGCACGCAGACCGAGGAACTCACGCGGTGGAAGGGCGGCGAGACCTACGGCGGCGAGGACAACCTGTACTTCGACCAGTACCGCGCCGAGGTCGAGGGCGCGCGTGTGGGCGACAAGGTCGAGGTGTGGTTCAGCGGCCGCGCCAAGAAGGCCCGCACCGACAGCGAGCACTTCACGTACACCGTCGCCGAACGCCCCAAGGCGAACACCCTCGTCGTCGCCGAGGAGGGCGCGAGCGCCACGCAGACCCAGAAGTACGTCGACGCGGTGAAGGCCAGTGGCCGTACGGCGGCGGTCTGGGACGTCGCCAAGCAGGGCACCCCGCACCCGCTGGGCGTCCTGTCGCACTTCCGCGCGGTGGTGCACTACACCGGCGACCCGGTGCCCGGCGCGCCCACGCAGCTGGCCCTGCGCGCCTACCTCAACGAGGGCGGCAAACTCATCGAGTCCGGCGAGCGGGCGGGCGGCAACGTCGACCTCGGCGACGCGCTCACCGACGACTTCGCGCAGTACTACCTGGGTGCCTACGAACGTCTGCCCGCGGCCGGAGCCCAGCGCTTCACCGGCAGCGGCGTCCTCGCCGGAGCCGACGGGCCGGTCGCGGGCGCCGAAGGCAACCCGCTGGACAAGGCGGGCCGCTTCACCGTCACCTCCGACAACCTGCCCGCGCAGCAGTTCCCGCAGTTCAAGAGCGCGGCGGCGGGTGCCTACCCCGGCCTGACCAACCCCTACGCCCCGTACGCGGGCCAGGGCATGGCCTCCGCGACCCACTCCGACCGGGACTACAAGCGCCTCACCCACACCATCGACCTCACCGGTGTCACGGCCGCCGACCAGCCGCAGCTGCGCCTCGCGCTGAACTGGAACCTGGAGAACGGCTTCGACCACGGTCTGCTGGAGGCACACACCCCGGGCGCCGACGACTGGACCACCCTGGCGGACCGCAACGGCGGCTCGTCCGGCGCCGTGCCCGCCCAGTGCACGGCGGGCTTCTTCATCAACGCCCACCCGTTCCTGCGCCACTACCTCACCCGCGGCGCGACCAGCTGCACGGCCAGCGGCAGCAGCGGCAGCTGGAACAGCTTCACCGGCTCCTCCGGCGGCTGGAAGCAGACCGCTTTCGACCTCAGTGCCTACGCGGGCAAGAAGGTCGAGGTCTCCCTCAGCTCCGTCACCGACCCCTCCGACGGCGGCCGCGGCCTCTTCGCCGACAACGCCCAACTGGTCGTCGGCGGCACCGCGACCGAGACCGAGGGATTCGAGACCTCGCTCGGCACCTGGGCCGTCGCCCCGGCCCCGCCCGGAAGCGCCAACATCACCGGTGACTGGGCCCGTACCGGCGAGCTCTACCGGCCCCACGCCGCGGTCACCGCACGCGACAGCGTCCTGCTCGGCTTCGGATTCGAGCACGTCACCGAAGCCACCGACAGGGCGGCCCTGATGCGTGCCGCCCTGAACCACCTGCGCGACTGACACCCGAGGGCCGCACTCCGGGCCCGTAGCCCTGATGGAGAGGAACGTCCAGGAAACGCGCACCCCGTATGACATCGGCCTCCGGGACCCGCAAGGGGCCCGGAGGCCGATCCCTTGCCCCGCCGCACCGGCGAGACCGCCCGTCACCTGCCGCGACCCGGCGTCCTCGGCTCACCTCTGCACTCCGCTGTACTACCGGTTGTACTACCGGTGTGCTCCGGGACGAAATAGCGGGGGAGCCCGGCCGCTTACATACAACGATGACCACGGGGCGGACCGCGCTCCACCGCAAGGGAGGGGACGGGAGCCGATGAGCCTTCGTCAGTTCGAGTACGCCCTGGCCGTCGCCGAGGAGGGATCGGTGACGGCGGCGGCCGAACTGCTGCGCGTCGCCCAGCCGTCGGTGTCCCAGCAGATCCGCGGCCTGGAACGGGAACTGGGCGTGACCCTGTTCACCCGCACGCCGACCGGCCTGGTGCCCACCGTGGTCGGCCGGGCGTTCCTGCGGGAGGCGGAGGTCGCCGTGAGCGCGGTGCGGCGGGCGCGGGCGACCGCGCGGGCCGGCGCCGACGAGCTGGTGGGCGAACTGGCGGTGGCGGCGCAGATGGGCCTGGGCACGCGGCAGTTGCCCGGTGCCCTGAGCGCGCTGCGCCTGCGCTTCCCGCGCCTTGAGGTCACCGTCTTCGAGGAGCCGAACCCCGCCGAGCTGGAGCGCCTCGCGCGCGGCGGCGTACTGGACCTCGCCCTGATGGCCGGGCCGTGCGGGGAAGGCCTGTACGAGGGCCACCACCTCGGGGACGAGGAGTTCGTCGTGGTCCTTCCCGCCGGGCATCCGCAGCTCGCCGCGGACCGGGTCGCGCTGCGCGAGCTGGAGCGCGAGCCGTGGGTGCGGTTCGACCAGAGCAGCGCCCTCGACGGCGTACTGCGGGACGTGCTGCGGGACAACGAGCTGACCCCGACCACGGTCGCCCGCGTGTCCCAGACGGCGACGGCCGTGCGCTGGGCCGCCCACGGTCTCGGCGTGACGCTCGTCCCGGCCTCCGCGGTGCCCCACGGGCACGAGCACCTCGTCCGGCCGGTGTGCCCGGTCGTGTCGCTGCCCGTCGTCGCCGCGGTCCGGCCCGGCTCGGGCCCGGCGGAGACGGCCCTGCTCGACCTCCTGCGGCTGGAGACCTGGCACCGGGCCGCCTTCTTCGCGCCGGTGTCCTGACGGCCGGGGCCGCCTCAGCGGTAGGCGCCGAGGAAGGCGCTGACACCCGCGTCGGCGTAGCGGTCGAGCTCTTCCTGGGTGTGCTGCGGGCCGCCGTGGAACATGGCCTGGTTCACGGGGATCCAGAGCAGCAGGCCGGAGAAGTGGTGGGCGGCGAGCAGCGGGTCGTCGATCCGGAGCAGCCCCGCGTCGGCCAGGTGCCGGAAGGTGCCCGCCAGGGTGGCGAGGACCCGCTCGAAGCCCTGCTCGTACCAGGCCGCGCCGAGCTCGGGGAAGGTGTCGGCGTTGGCGATGACCAGGCGGCGCAGCTGGAGGACCTGGGGCTGGGTCAGGGCGGTCAGGAACTGCCGGGCGAGGCGGGCGAGGTTCTCCTCCAGGCGGTCGGCGTCGGCCGGGATGTCGGCCACCAGGTCGATCATGGCGTCGGCCCGATGGGTGGTGGCCAGGACGATCTCGGCGAACAGCTTCTCCTTGTCGGCGAAGTGCTTGTAGACGGTCTGCTTGGAGACGGCCGCCAGCTTCGCGATGTCGTCCATGCTGGTGCCCGCGTACCCCTTGTCGACGAACACCTGCGTGGCGGCGTCCATGATCGCCCCGCGCTTACGGGCCGACCTGCTCTGCTCGGTCGCTTCCATCCCGGCTCCCTTCGGTACTGGACAGTCCAGTTCTGACCCGACTACTGTAGCGCTCACACCGCGAGGAGTACTGAACCGTCTAGTTCTAGTTGGGGGATCGCGCCATGACGTCGCACACGATCGGAGCTCCCGTCGCCGCAGGCACCGCAGGCGCTGCGGCGACCGCTCGGCCGGAGGCCCGTACCCTCCTGGCCGGAGCCGTCGTGGCCGGTCCGCTGTTCCTGGGCGCGGGCCTGATCCAGGGGCTCGCGCGGGACGGCTTCGACTTCACCCGCAACGCGCTCAGCCAGCTGAGCCTCGGCGGCCCGGGCTGGATCCAGGTGGCCAGCTTCCTGCTGACGGGCATGCTGCTGATCGCCGGTGCCGTCGGCATGCGCCGCGTGCTGCGCGGCGGACCCGGCGGGGTGTGGGCGCCCCGGCTGACCGCTGTCTTCGGCGCGTCGTTCCTGCTCTCCGCGGTCTTCACCGCCGACCCCGGCGCCGGTTTCCCCGCGGGTGCCCCCGACGCCCGTGCCGCGTCCATGAGCTGGCACGGCACTCTGCACATGCTCAGCGGCATGGTGGGCTACCTCGCCCTGTGCGCGGCCTTCCTCGTGCTGGCCTGCCACTTCGCCGCTCACGGAGTCCGGGGGTGGGCCGTCGCTAGCCGCCTCGTCGCCGCCGCCGTCCTCGTCGGCTTCGCGGGCTCCGCCGCCACCGTCCTGGCCTTCACTGCCGGGGCGGGTCTGGGCCTGCTGGGCCTTGCCGCGGTCACCACCCGCCTGGCCGGGGCGTACGCCTCCGCCAGTCGCTGAGCCCTCCACCCGCCCCTTCACTCACTCACCCACCAGAGACAGGACACGGCAATGGCCCAGACAGGCAACGGCCCGGCGAGCTACTTCCCCTCCATCGAGAAGAAGCACGGGCGCCCGATCGCGGACTGGATGGACCTCATCCGCAGCTCGCCGCTGACCAAGCACATGGAGCTCGTCGCCTGGCTCAAGGCCGAACACGGACTGGGTCACGGACACGCGAACGCCCTGGTCGCCCACACGCGCGCCGAAGACGCCGGCAAGTAGGCCGACGCCCCCCGGCCGAGGGGCCTTCGGGTCCCGTGGCGGGGGCGTTCGTGCTTCCCGCCGTTGTCCGTACGGCCGCCGCGGACTCCCTGCCGGGGTGCGGCACGGTCAATGTGAGGCGGTGGGTAAAGTACAGCCGACTTTGCTCACCATTTACTCTCATTACTCTCACATGACCGAAATTGGCAGGAGTCGCAGCATGCCCCACCCCATACGTCCGGGTCGCACCGCGGTGCTGGCCGCCGCCTCGCTGTTCGCGATCCCCGCCCTCGCCGGCTGCGGCGGCGGGTCCGACGACGCGGGCAAGGGCGGGCGGACGTCCACCGTGACCCCGACCGGGGGGACGGGCGGGCTGCCCGCGGCCCTCACCGGCCAGCGCCTGTCCTGGAGTCCCTGCCCCGCGCCGTCCGCCGCCCAGGGCGCCGCCGAAGCGCCCGGCAAGGGATGGCAGTGCGCCACCATGAAGGCGCCCCTCGACTACGCCGAGCCGAAGGGCGAGACCGTCGGCGTGGCCCTCATCCGCAAGAAGGCCACCGACTCCGACCAGCGCATCGGCTCCCTCGTCTACAACTTCGGCGGCCCCGGCGCCTCCGGCGTCGCCACGCTCCCGCAGGCGGCCGAGGACTACACCAAGCTCAACGCCGCCTACGACCTGGTCAGTTTCGACCCGCGCGGCGTCGGCAACACCACGACCGTCAAGTGCCTGGACGACAAGACGCTCGACACCGACCCGGGCAGCGGGGACGCGCTCAAGGACGCCGAGCGGATCACCCGGGCCTGCGAGAAGAACTCCGCCAAGGTGCTCCCGCACGTCGGCACCGCCACCACCGCGCGCGACATGGACCTGATGCGCCAGGTGCTCGGCGACAAGAAGCTGAACTACTTCGGCATCTCCTACGGCACCGAACTCGGCGGGGTCTACGCGCACCTGTTCCCCAGGAACGTCGGCCGTACCGTCTTCGACGCGGTCGTCGATCCGAGCCAGGACCCGGTGCGGACGGGCCTCGCCCAGGCCGCGGCCTTCCAGAAGTCGCTGGAGTCCGCCATGGCCTACTGCGCCAAGGAGTACACCGACAATTGCCCGACCGGTAAGAGCGCCGCCGAGGGCAACCGGCGCGTCAACGCCATGCTGGCCAAGCTCGACAAGAAGCCCGCGCCCACCGAGAGCGGCCGCAAGCTCACCAAGGAACTCGCCCTGACCGGCATCGGCGCCACCCTGTACGCGGGCGAGGAGGGCTGGGAGGCCCTGACGCAGAGCCTGGGCGAGACGATGCAGGGCGGCACCGGCGACAACCTGCTGATGCTCGCCGACTCCTACAACGGCCGTGACGACAAGGGCCGTTACAGCAACATGCACGCCGCCAACGCCGCGATCACCTGCGCCGACACCCGCAGCCGCCACACCCGGGCCGACGTGGACGACAAGCGTCCGGCCTTCGAGAAGGCCTCCCCGGTCTTCGGCCCGTCCATGGTGGAGGGCCTGCTCGGCTGCGCGCAGTGGCCGGTGCGCGGCGCGGCGGACAAGCCCGAGGTGGCCGCGCCCGGCGCCGACCCGATCGTGGTCGTCGGCAACACCGGCGACCCGGCCACGCCCGTCGAGGGCGCCCGGCGCATGGCCCGGCAACTGGGCAAGGGCGTCGGCGTCACCCTGACCGTCGACGGCGAGGGCCACGGCACCTACGGCGAGAACCGCTGCGCCACCAAGGCGATCGACACGTTCCTGATCGACGGCAAGGCCCCGGCCGACGGCACCGTCTGCAAGTAGCCCCCCGGCGTCCACGCCCCGCACCGCCACCTGCTGGCCCTCCGCACGCCCCAGGTGCCGGGCTTGCCGAAGGGGTCGCGTTGTCGTCCGGGAATGAACCTGGTCCTCCGGTTCGTTGCGGAACAGCAGTACAGATACCCCCACCCGTATTTTTGAATACCCCCGGGGGTACGGTGAGAGCGATCGTGCCAGGAGGAAACATGAAGGTCGTCATCGTCGGTGGCGTCGCGGGCGGGATGTCGGCCGCGACGCGGCTGCGACGGCTGGAGGAGGACGCGGAGATCGTGGTCCTTGAGCGCGGTGCCCACGTCAGCTACGCCAACTGCGGACTGCCCTACTACCTGGGCGGCGTCATCGAGGAGCGCGACGCACTCCTGCTGCAGACGCCGGAGGCCCTGCGCGCCCGGTTCGGCCTGGACGTGCGGGTGCGCAGCGAGGCCGTCTCGATCGACCTCGCGGCCCGCACCGTACGCGTACGCGACCTGGTCGGCGGCGGCGAGTACGAGGAGGCGTACGACCGGCTCGTCCTCAGCCCCGGTGCCCGGCCCTTCGTGCCCGACCTGCCCGGCATCGAGCGGGCCCGCACCCTGCGGGACGTGGCCGACGCGGACCGCGTCGCCGCTGATCTCGACGCGGGCGCCCGTACCGCCGTGGTGGTCGGGGCAGGCTTCATCGGTGTGGAGGCCGCGGAGAATCTGCGCGAGCGCGGGCTGACGGTGACGCTGGTCGAACTGGCCGACCAGGTGCTGCCGCCGCTCGACGCGGAGATGGCCGCGCCGCTCACCACCGAGCTGCGAGCCCACGGCGTACGGGTCGAACTCGGTGCCCAGCCGGCCGCCGTGGGGCCGGACCAGGTCACGCTGGCCGACGGACGCACCCTGGCCGCCGATCTGGTGGTCCTTGCGATCGGCGTACGACCGGAGACGGCGCTGGCCCGTGCCGCGGGTCTGGCCGTCGGACCGCGCGGCGGCATCGCCGTCGACGCATGCCAGCGCACCAGCGACCCGCGGGTGTACGCGGTCGGCGACGCGGCGGAGAAGCGCGACGCGCTGACCGGTGAACCGGCCCTGGTCCCGCTGGCCAACCTGGCCAATCGGCACGGACGCCTCGTCGCCGACGTGATCGCCGGGCGGCCGGTGCGGGCCCGGGAAGCGGCCGGTACGGCGGTCGTGAAGGTCTTCGGCCGCACCGCGGCAGCCACCGGCTGGAACGAGAAGCGACTGCGTGCCGCAGGCCGTCCGTACCAGGCCGTGCACCTGCACCCCGGTTCCCACGCCGGCTACTACCCGGGGGCCTCCCCGATCGCCCTCAAGGTCCTGTACGACCCCGACGACCTGCGGATCCTGGGTGCCCAGGCGGTCGGCACCGAGGGCGTGGAGAAGCGCGTCGACGTGATCGCCACCGCGATGGCGGGCGGTCTCACCGCCCCGGACCTGGCCGATCTGGAGCTCGCCTACGCCCCGCCGTACGGCTCGGCCAAGGACTCGGTGAACATGGCCGGAATGATCGCCGAGAACCTGGCCACCGGGACCGGTCGAGCGGTGCAGTGGCACGAACTGGACGCCGCGCTCGCCGACGGCGCCGCCCTGATCGACGTCCGCACCGCGGCCGAGCACGCCCGCGGTTCGATCCCCGGCGCGCTCAACATCCCGGTCGACCAGCTGCGCGACCGCCTTGACGAGATCCCTGCCGGGCAGCCGCTGATCGTCCACTGCCAGGTCGGACTGCGCGGCCACACCGCGGCCCGCCTCCTGACCCAGCTCACCGGCCGTCCCACCGCCAACCTCGACGGCGGCTACGCCACCTGGGCCGCCGCGCGGACCACCTGTCCGGACGCGGCCGACCCGGCGCGCTCCGCTCCTCTCGCCGCCTGAACCACGACTTTCCCGACCAGCCCCGGAACGAAGAAGGAACCCCTGTGAACACCCCTCTCACCCCGCCCCAGCTGGAGTCCCGCATCGCCGACGGCGTCCTCGTCGTGGATGTCCGCTCCGCCTCCGAGTACGCCCAGGGCCACGTCCCCGGCGCCGTCAACGTCCCCCTCGACTCCGTACGCGCACTGCTGCCCGACCTGCGCGAGACGGCGCAACGCCGCGGACTGGCAGTCGTCTGCGCCTCGGGGGCCCGTTCCCGCACGGCCTGCGAACGACTGGAGCAAGCCGGGATCGACGCGGCCGAACTGGCGGGCGGCACCGACGCCTGGCAGTCCGCCGGTCTGCCCCTCGCTGTCGCCGACCTGCCGGTCCAGCGCCAGGTCTGGGCGATGGACCGGCAGGTGCGCTTCGCCGCGGGCGCCCTCGTCCTGACCGGCCTCGCCGTGGGCCTGCGCGTCCCCCGCGCCCGGCTGCTGTCCGCCGGGATCGCCGCGGGCCTGGTGTACTCGGGCGTCAGCGGCACCTGCGGCATGGCCGCGGTCCTGGCCAAGCTGCCGCACAACCGGCCGCACCCGCAGACCCTCGACGCGGCACGCGCGGGCCTGCACGGCTGACCCACCCCGGGCGGGCGGTACCGCGACCGCCGCCCGCCCACCCCTGCGACAGAACGGAAGCGGCCCCCATGACCGCCCACAACGAAGAGACGATGACCGCCGTCCTGAACCGGCTGCGCCGCGCCCAGGGACAGCTCTCCGGCGTCATCGCGATGATCGAGGCAGGCCGCGACTGCAAGGACGTGGTCACCCAGCTCGCCGCGGTCTCCCGCGCACTCGACCGGGCCGGATTCAAGATCATCGCGAGTGGGATGCGCGAGTGCCTCGCCGCCACGGACGGCGAGCGCCCGCCGCTGACCGAGGAGGAACTGGAGAAGCTGTTCCTGAGCCTGGCCTGATGCCCGTGGGCGCCGGGCACCGCCAGGGGTCCGGGGCCTCGCCGGGACGCGGGCCCGTCGTGGCTGATCGCGCGGTTCCCCGCGTCCCTGCGGGGCGCTGTTCGGGCCGGGGCCTCAGATGCCGATCAGGGTCAGTGAGAGCCGGGAGGGGGCGAGCGCCTCGACGGCGTGCGGCGCCGAGGCCGGCAGGTACAGGAGCCCGCCCGGACGCAGGTCGGCGATCTGGTCGCCCGCGGTCACGCGCAGCCGCCCGTCGATCGCCTGGAGCAGCACGGGGCACGGCGCACGGTGCTCCTTGAGCACGTGCCCGGCCTCGAAGGCCAGCACGACCACCCGCGCCCCGCCCGCGTTGAGCACGGTGTGGTGGCCGAGCTTCCCCTCCTCCACCGGCGCCAGCTCCCGCAGGTCCTCGAACAGCGTGATCTCGTCATCGCTCATGGTCAGACATTCTTCCCCGTAACCAACGACCTCGCTGCCGCGCCGCGCCCGCCAGCTGCTCGGGCAGCAGGGTCCCCTCCGACACCTCGATGACGATGGCGCCATCACGTTCGGAGGAGCTCAACTCGGCTGGGCCTGCGGTCTCGGACGCGGAAGACGGGTCGCCCCTGACCAACGATCGGCCTCTTGGCTCAGCCCGGTCCTCCTGCCGCTGGGCGCGAGCTGTCCGTAGCTCTGACACCTTCCTGACAACTGCGCGTTAACCTCCGAAATCCGTCCACGGCGAGCGGGGAAGCAGTCCTCGGTTCGTGGGCGGTCTTATGCAAGGTGACACACCGATGGAAGGTGCGCCGGGCATCCGCGGCGCCTCATCGCGCCCGGGGGCGGTGGGCGTACCGATCCATCGATGAGGATGTGAGAGGCAGGACCCCGCATGGCGGCGGAGACGCACAGCAGGAAGTCCTTCGGCGGTCGAGTCGGTACAGCGGCGCTGTGCGCGGGTGCCGCGGTGACCGTGCTCGGGGCGGTCATGCCCCACCCGGCCATGGCCGGTGCGGCCTCGCCCGGCACCGGGGCCGGTTCGCCGTCGGTGGGACGGGTGACCTACGACCTGGGGAACCAGGCGTTCGTGCCCGCGCCGCCGTACCGGGGGAAGAACGAGATCGCCGCGGTGGTGCACTATCCGAAGGGGCCGGGAGCCAAGGGCGTGGCCCCGGGCAGGCATCCACTGATCGTCATGCAGCACGGCCTGTGGAACACCTGCGCCGACCGTGCCGCGCAGCATCGGATGACGAAGGCCAGGAAGGCGCTGGCCGCGGCCGAGAAGGCCGGTGACAAGGCCGAAGCGGACAGGCAGCTGAAGATCATGGGCAAGATGGGCGACCGGTTGTCGGCGTGGCCGTGCAGGCCGGGCATCGCTCCGCTGCCGAGCAGCTCCGGCTACGACTACCTGGCCAAGGACCTGGCCCGGCAGGGCTTCGTGGTGGTCTCCATGGGAGCCAACGGCATCAACGCCACCAGCGGCGGTCAGGCCGACTCCGTCTACCAGGCGCGCGCCGCCCTCATCAACAAGCACCTGGATCTGTGGCGGCAACTCGACGCGGGCAAGGGCCCTTTGAAGGGCAAGCTCAAGGATGCGAAGACCGGCCGGGCGAGTGCCGTCTCCTTCACCCAGCACGTGGACCTCGGGCGGGTCGGCACTCTCGGGCACTCCATGGGCGGCGGCGGAGTCATGCAGCACGCCTCCGACAAGCGGCACGGTGACTGGCCCGCCGGGGTGAAGGTGAAGGCGGCACTCGGCCTCGCCCCCACCGCCACCTGGGAGAACGAGCCCGTCACCCGGGTCCCGATGGCCGTGCTGTGGGGAACCTGCGACCAGGTCAACACCGGTGAGTACGTCAAGTGGAACAAGGGCCGCAACAAGGCGCCGCTCCACGGCATCACCCTCACCGGCGGCAACCACAACTACTTCAACACCCAGTGGTCTCCCCGCAGCGGGCAGGTAGCCGGTGAGAACGACGCCGTTCCCGGGAAGCGGCCCGGCCGCTGCGTCGCCCAGGACGGCACCGACCAGCAGCACAAGGGGCTCGACGAGACCACCCAGCGCAGGATCGCCACGGGTTACACCAGCGCCTTCTTCCGCCGCTACCTGATGAACGACACCTCCGTCCAGGCCCTCCTGACGGGCCGCAAGAAGCTGCCCCAGGTGCCGGACGTCGTGAAGGTCGAGTACGTGAAGCCGCACTGAAGGCGACCCGCGAAGCGGCGTGGCACGCGCCCCCCTTGCTCGTGCGAGGTCACCAGAACTGTGCCAGGGGGCCCACCTTGTACGCCGCCGTGTCGACGCTGATGTTGCCTGCGAAGGGGTGGTCGAGGACGACGACGAGCAGCAGGCTGAACCCGATGAGGGCGGCGACCGAGCCGACGAAGAGGAGCTGGACGCGGCGGCTGCTGATGCCGTAGAGGAAGGTCAGGGGGATGAAGGCGAGCGCGCCGCCGTACACCAGGGTCTTCAGCAGCCCGGGCAGTTCCTGGCCGGCGATGGTCATGCGGGCGCGGCGCTGGGTGACCACCTCGTTGAGGTCGTCGGTCGCCTTGCGGTAGAAGGCCTTCTCCCGCTCCGTACGCGGCTCGTACGTCTGGAGCGAGGTGAACAGGTCACGCATCTGCTGCTGGGCGACGGAGTACCGGGGCTTGCCGGTGCGCATGAGGGGCCACTGCACGTCGACCACCTTGTGGGTGTAGGCGCCGACGGCCGCGTGGACACGGTCGCGTCGGGCGGGCGGGAACACCTCGCTGTCCCAGGTGAGCTGGGCCAGGGACGACGCCTCGCTCTGCACCACCGCGTCGGCGTCCTGCACCTGGGTCCACAGCGTCACGACGACGAACGCGAGAATGATGCCGTAGATGGCGCCGTACATGCCGAGGACGACGCCGACCATGTCGTTGTGCTCCCCGTCTGCCAGCTGCGGGTGCATTCGGTGTGTCAGCGCGCTGCCCCCCACTGCCAGGATGACGACGCCGCCGACGATCACGGCGGCGATCGCGGTGGTGGGCAGATTGTTCAGCAGCCACAGTTCCACAGGCCCCCCACGGAGTCTCAGGCCGCGTCGGTGACGCAACGAGTGAGCAAGCACGCTCATTTGTCGTGCGTCACCGCGGCGTCGGATATGCCGGGGAGTCGCGCGCGCCACTCGGAAGAGGGAAGCGGGAGCTAGGGCGCGGCCCGGTTTGCCGGGACGGAGCGGCCCGGTGTCCCCGGGCGGGCGACGGCACGCAGGGAAGCGTCCAGCATGCTCATCAGCTCTGCGACCCGGCTCCTGCCGGTCGGGGCGAGGGGGTATCTGTGGAGGACATCGATCAGTACCGGTGTCGCGCGCTGCCGTGTCCGCACCAGGAGATCGAGGCCCGCGTCGGGATCGTCGGGCGCGGTCAACTCGGCGACGCGCGCCGCGCATGCGGCGGCGCGCAGGATGTGGCCCACCTGGGTGGCCTTCGCGAGGGGATGAAGGTACGCGGCCGCCGCCGCGTCACCGGCCGCGCGGGCGGCCAGACAAGCGGCCTCGTCGGCCGCCTCCTTCGCCGCGCGATGCGCTGCCAGAGAGGTGACGCGCTGGACCTTGGTCCTCCGGGCGCCGTTCGCGAACTCCCACGCGGCATCGACGGCCGCGCGGGGCCGGGGGTCGCCGGGGTGGGCGTCCTCGTAGACGGAGAGGACCTCCTGCGCGCTCTCCGCCGCGAAACGCGCCACGACACGCAGCTCATCCATGGTCAACTCGAAGTCACCGGCCGCGCTCGTCACGACGGAGATCCTGCCATGGGAGGCCGGTCCCACGGACGGCCGGTCCCACGAGCGGGCGTTCGCTGGGCGGCCGGTTCCGTCGGCGGTGCGCGCCACCTTGGCCGTTCGCGACCCGGGCCGGGGGAGATCCTGGATGAGCGTGGTGAAGCAATACACTGTGTCTTGCTTCACCACACTCGATCCGGAGGCCGAAGGCGTGCTGCCGTCCGTCGCCCTGACGACACCCCAGGCCCTGGCCGGCGCATTCCTCACCCGGCCCGAGGCCGCCGCCGTGCTCCGGCTCTCGCCGAATACCGTCGGCAAGCTCCTGGCCAGCGGATTCCTGCCCGACCTCGCCGCCGCCCGGGTGCACGCCCTGGCCCGCGCCCCGCAGATCGGCGTCACGCGCGGGGAGCTGCCGGTGCTGCGCACCGGGCCGGCGGGGCCGCCGCCGCACGCGGACGACGACCGGGAGTTCATCGGGGACGCCCCGCACCTGACGGACGAACAGTTCCTCGAAGCCTCCCGTCAGTGGTGGCGGTGCGAACCGGACAAGGTCACCGCCGCCGGAGTCCTGGCCGTGGCGGTCGCGGGCTGGGTCACCGGGGTCCTGGCCATCCGCGGCCGCGGCGGCACCCGGCACGGAGGGCGGGAGGTGCGGCACTCCTTCGACGCGAGCGTCGCCGGGCGGATCACGGCCCTCGACGACCCCGGCGGCTTCCGCGTCCTGACCGCCGACCCCGCGCTGGCCGCACTCACGCGTACGCTGCTGGGCGCCCGGGTCCAGGAGGCGAGATCGGGCGGCCCGATCGCCTACCTCAAGTCGCCCCCGCACCCCCGCGACGAGACGGCTTCCCCGCACCCCCACGGAGAGATGGCATGAGCGACTTCGACGCGATCGACGCGCTGCTCGCCTCGGCGGCCGAGCCCGCCCCGCTGCCGCCCGCCGAGCGCCGCCGCGCGCTGCGCGAGGCACTGGGCCTGTCCCGGGCACAGGTGGCCCGCGCGCTCGCGGTGAGCCCGTCCACGGTCGGCGGCTGGGAGGCGGGCCGCGACCCGAGCGGCGAGGTCCGCGGCAAGTACGCGTACTTCCTGGGCCAGGCGGAGGAGAAGGTCCAGGCCCGGCTGAGCGCCGCCGGGCCTGATGAGCAGCCCGCCGAGCCGGTTGGGCCAACCGCGCAGGACCAACTCCCCGAGCCCCAGCCCTGCGTTCTGTGCGGCCGACCCGCCCGCGACCAGGTCGAGGGCTACCCGCAGCACCTGGACGCCGCCGAGTGCGCGGCCTCCGCTCCCCACGCCGAGGCCGACACGGCCACGGCCCCGGCACGGCCTGCGCACACCGCCCCCGCGGGCTCTTCAGCGGCCGAGCCGGACACCGCCCCCGCGGGCCCCCCAGCGGCCGAGCCGCACACCGCACCCTCGGGCCCCTCAGCGGCCGAGCCGGGCACCGCGCCCGCCACGATCACCCGCACCGTCCGCAGCCCGGGCCGGGGCGTGAAGGTCGTCCCCGTCGGCCGCCGCGCCCAGACCGCCGCGGCCGCCTCCCCGGACCTGATCGGCACGGCCGTGGCCGAGACCCTCGCGCAGCACCACGGCGACGTCGAGGCGGCCACCGCGGCCCTGATCAAGCGCGCCATCCCGGACGCGATGGCGCTCCTCGACCACACCCGTACCGGCGGCCGCTACGACATCGTCGCCCACCCCTGGATGCCCGACATCCTGCGCAGGCAGAGCGCGCGTGGCGCCGACCGCATCTGGGAGGCGCGCCCCAAGTGGACCCGCCCGGAACTCCCCGCCGGGCAGCACGAGGTGACCGCCCTCGACATCAACGGCGCGTACCTGTCCGCGCTCAAGACCCATCTGCCGATCGGCCAGCTGGAACACTCCACGGGCACCCCCCACGACCGGCGCCGGGCCGGAGTCCACCTGATCACCCCGCCCGCGTGGGAGCACGACCACGTACTCCCCAACCCGCTCGGCAGCCGCGACGAGCCGGGCCCCCTGTGGGTGACCGAACCGACCCTGCGCCTGCTGCTGCGCCTGTCCGGACCGAAGTACGGCCTGTGCGACCCGCCGGAGATCCACGAGTCGTTCACCTCCGGTGCCACGGAGGGGCTCCTGGAGAAGTTCCGCGTCGCCCTGAAGGACGCCCGGGACCGCGCGATCGCCGAGGACGACGAGGTGACGCTGGAGTACGTCAAGGCCATGTACTCCAAGTTCGTCTCGACGCTGGGGGAGTCGAACTACAACCGCGAGCTGTACCGCTCCGACTGGATGCACCTCATCCGCTCCCAGGCCTTCGCCAACCTCTGGATGAAGACCTACAAGGCCTACGACGAGGGCCTGATGGTGGTCCGCGCGATGGGCACCGACGAACTCCACGTCATCGGCGAATGGCGCGCCGTCTTCGAGGAGGGCCGCGGCGTGACCCAGGTGAAGGTCAAGGACACCTACACCCTCGGCGAGGACGCGGCCGTGGCCGCGCCCTGACCGCCGCCCGGCGAGGCGGACCCGCACCCGCCGCAGGGGGCGGACCGCCACACCATCCGCGCCAGCCGGGGGCATCGAGGCGTCCCGGGCTACCCGGGCGTCCCGGAATCGCCGGGGTCCTGTCCGGGCGCCTTGGCGGCGTCCGACTCGGACGCCCTGGCCGCCTCCTTCTCGGCCCGCTCCTTCTCCGCGAGGGCCTTCTTGGCCTCTTCGTCCTGCCGGGCCCTGCCCCGGCCGCGCTCGTGCTTGCCCATGACCAGTCCTTTCGTACGGGAATGCGTACGGGAAGAGGACGGCGCACGGTCGCGCCGTCCCTGCCATGTGCCCACATCCGGCCCGGCCAGGCCAGCGCAGAGGGCCGTCCGGTCGGTGGACCGCGCCGAGCGGCAGGGGCGATGCGAGGCGCGGGCTCAGCTCTCCGTGTCCGAAAACCCCTGGGCGAGGCCGCGATGCCTGTCCGCGGCCAGCCTCCCCTGGGCAGGGGTGATCGTCGATCCGGGCATGCGGCTCAGGCGTTCGACCTCTTCCGCGAGCCGCAGGTGTTCGCGGCGCGCGTGCGCACGGCAGGCGAGACAGGTGACACGGTCCGGGCGGGCCGAGGCCATCGCGTACGGCACCCGCAGCCCGCAGCCCGTGGTGACGACGCTCGGCAGATCACCGGCCAGGCCGAACGTGGCTGCCATCATGGTGCGGGTGGCGGCGTCGCCGCGGCCCACCCGCGCCTCGACGTGGATGTGCGGATCGCTGTCGCTCATGGATCCTCCCGGCCTCGGCGACGGCACAGCCCCAGCGTGCTCCCGTTGTGCGGGAGCCCGGGGCAGCCCCCCGATCTTTGTGGCTTCTGCCAGTACGGCGGCCCGTCGGAATCCGTAGAGACTGCCCAGCAGAAATCGCCATGGCGTGCCCTGGGACGGGGGCTGTGGCCACAGGCATGTCGAAACGCAGGGGAGTGCAGTGCGATGAGCGTGCAGCAGTACGACGAGATCGGTGAGGCGTTCGAGGGCTTCAAGGCCCTGCCGCTGGCACGGTACGGGGAGACGCCGAGCTTCCTGGGCATGGTGGGGGACGTGCGCGGCAAGGCGGTCCTCGACCTCGCCTCCGGCACCGGCTTCTACAGCAGGGAGCTCAAGCGTCGTGGCGCCAGCGAGGTGTTCGGCGTCGACATCTCCGGCGAAATGGTCGCCGCGGCCCAGGCGTTCGAGGAGCGCGATCCGCTGGGCGTGCGCTACGAAGTGGGTGACGTGGCCGAACTGCGGCCGCTGGGACGGCACTTCGACGTGGCCCTCGGGGTGCAGCTGCTCAACTACGCCGAAGACATCGCCGCCATGGAGCGGATGTGCCGCAACGTCCACCGCAGCCTCAAGCCCGGCGGCGACTTCTTCGTGTTCGCGCAGAACCCCGACTACCGCTTCGACGGGCCGTCGTTGGCCAAGTACGGCTTCCTCTGCGAGGCGACCGGCGAGGAGATCGAGACCGGGCCGCGCGTCCGGGTCACGGCGCTCCTCGACCCGCCGATCTCGTTCGTCGGCGCCTGTCCGCGCCGCGAGGTCTACGAACAGTGCCTGCGGGCGGCCGGATTCAGCGAGGTGGCCTGGGTGCCCGTGACGGTGTCGGAGGCGGGCGTGCGCGAGTTCGGGGCCGACTTCTGGGCGGACTGCCTCGCCAACCCGCCCCTGGAGATGCTGCGCTGCCGCGCCTGACGGGCACAGCGTCGCGGAATGAAGGAAGGCCCCGGCCGGTTGCCGATGCCGTGAGAGCCATAGGAGTCAACGCGTTCGGCGGCCCCGAGGTCCTGCGGGTGCTGGACCTTCCCGCACCGCAGGCAGGCCCCGGTGAGGTCCGCATCCGGGTGCACGCGGCCGCCGTGAATCCGACGGACGTACTGCTGCGCACCGGCGGTCACGCCGTCCGCATGGAGGGCGTGGAACCGCCGTTCGTGCCCGGCATGGACGCCGCGGGCGTGATCGACCAGCTCGGCCCCGGGAGCGATGACCGGCTCGCCGTCGGCCAACGCGTGATCGCGATGGTGCCGTTCACCGGCCCCCGCGGCGGGGCCTACGCCGAGCAGGTCGTCGTGCCCGCCGCGGCGGTGGTGCCCGCGCCCCGCGGAGCGGACTTCGCCGAAGCGTCCACCCTGCTGATGAACGCGGCGACCGCCCGCCTCGCCCTGGACGTGCTGGCCGTGCCGAGCGACGGGACCCTCGCCGTCACCGGCGCGGCGGGCGCCGTCGGCGCGTACGCGATCGAGCTGGCCAAGGCCGACGGGCTTACGGTCATCGCCGACGCCGCCCCGCGCGACACCGACCTGGTGCGCGGCTTGGGAGCGGACCAGGTCGTGGCGCGGGGGCGGGACTTCGCCGCCCAGGTCCGCGAGGTGCGCCCCGACGGCGTCGCCGCGTTGCTCGACGGCTCCGCGCAGACCACCGAGGCCGTACCCGCGCTGGCCGACGGCGGCGCCCTGGCCGAACTGCGGGGCTGGGCCGGGCCCGCCGAGCGCGGCATCCGGGTGCACCCCGTGATGGTGTCGGACGTCATGCTCGACACCGACCTGCTGGACACGCTGCGCCGCCAGGCCGAGAAGGGCGTGCTCAGCATGCGCGTCGCCGAGGTCCTGCCCGCCGAGGAGGCGGCACGGGCCCACCGCCTGCTGGAGGCGGGCGGCCTGCGCGGTCGACTGGTGCTCGACTTCTCCTGAGCGGGCACCGGGCCTCCCGGACCGTCGGTCGATCCGGGGCCGCTCGGGGTTCAGAGGCAATCCAGTGGGCACTCAGTGACACGACCGAGACGGCAAACAAATCCGCATAGTTCTCACTTAGTCACCATCTGTGAACGCTCTGGTGGTGAGCGGCGGAGAACCGGCGGATGGTGGGATCAGGCGCCCTCTCGTGGACACCGACCGACGGGAGATGCCGATGAGCGCAGAGACGCACCCGCAGCCGCTTGCCCATCCGAGCAGGCAGCCGACGCCCCCCACGCGTACGCCGTCGGGGGCCGCCAGGCCGGCCCGCCTCTTCACGCTGCCGGGCGTCTACGCGCCGCAGTACGACACCGACCTCCTGACCCGTTCCCTGCGCCGTGAGGCCATCGACGAGGACACCGCGGTCCTGGACCTGGGCAGCGGCTCGGGGGCGCTCTCCGTCGCGGCGGCCGCGCTGGGCGCCCGGGTGACCGCCGTCGACATCTCGCGGCGGGCCGTGCTGACCACCCGTCTCAACGCCTTGCGCAACGGGCTGCGCGTCACCGCGCACCGCGGCGACTTGGCCGACGCGCTCCCCGGCGCCTGCTGCGACCTCCTGGTCAGCAACCCGCCGTACGTGCCCGGCCCGTCCTCCGGTCTGCCCCGACGGGGGGCGGCGCGCGCGTGGGAGGCGGGAACCGAAGGCAGGGCGGTGGTGAACCGTGTCTGCGACGCGGCGCCCCGCGTTCTGCACCCCGGCGGTGCCCTCCTGATGGTGCACTCCGGGCTGTGCGGCGTCACGGCGACCCTCGCCCGCCTCGCCCGCCTCGGCATGGACGCCGCGGTCATCGACCGGGCGTACGTTCCGTTCGGCCCTGTCCTGCGGTCCCGCCGCGCCTGGCTGTGCCGGGCGGGACTGCTCGGCGACTCCGAGACCAGGGAAGAGCTGGTGGTCATCCGTGCCGAACTCCGCTGAACACCCCCGCCGCGTCACCGTCGGCCGCGAGGGGCCCCTCCTGGTGGAAGGGCCGGTGGAAGTGGTCGGCGACGACGGGACCGTGTGCGTCTCGGACCGTTTCCAGGCCGCGATCTGCACCTGCCGCCGCAGCCGTACGTCTCCCTGGTGCGACACCAGTCACCGCCGGCGGACCCGACCGGACACGGAGCGGGCCTCCGGGAACGCCGAAGAAGGGGCAGCCGTCATGCCCACCGCCCGCGCCGAGCCGCCGCGCGACCGCGCGCCCGAGGCACCCTGCCCCTCCCGAGGGGCCACGGAGGTCCCGGAGTCCCGTGGGCGCAGCCCGGAGCTCCCGGCAGCGAGGGGCGAGGTGTCCGACGGCGTCATCGCCGCCCTGCGCGAGGACGGCACCTCCGTGCCCCACGAAGCGGCGCGGCACGCCGACCCCTACGGCGACGATCTGCAACTCGCCCTCTACGTCCTGTACGAACTCCACTACCAGGGCTTCGCGGGAGTGGACGACGAGCGGGAGTGGGACCCGGACCTGCTGTCCCTGCGCCGCACACTGGAACAGCGCTTCGTCCGGTCCCTGCGGGCCGACGCCACCCGGCCCGGTGACGCGGCGGAGGCCCTCGACGCGCTGCTGACCGAGCCCGCCGGATACGACGGGACGAGCGTCAGCCACCACCTCCAGCGCGACGGAGAGCTGTGGCAACTGAGGGAGTACGCCGCCCTGCGGTCCCTCTACCACCTCAAGGAAGCCGACCCGCACGCCTGGGTCATCCCCCGGCTGCACGGCCGCGCCAAGGCCGCGATGGTGGCCGTGGAGTTCGACGAGTTCGGTGCCGGACGGCCCGAGGACATCCACGCGCGGCTCTTCGCCGACCTCATGACCGACCTCGGCCTCGACACCTCCTACGGGCACCACCTCGACGCGGCGCCCGCCGAAGCCCTCGCCGTCGTCAACCTCATGTCCCTGTTCGGGCTCCACCGGGCCCTGCGCGGCGCACTGGTCGGGCACTTCGCCGCGGTGGAGGTCACCTCGTCGCCCGGCTCCCGGCGGCTGGCCGCCGCCCTGCGGCGCGTCGGCGCGGGCCCCGCGGCCGAGCGGTTCTACGACGAACACGTGGAGGCCGACGCCGTGCACGAGCAGGTGGTGCGCCGCGACGTCGTCGGCGGCCTGCTCGCCGCCGAGCCGGAGCTCGACGCCGACATCGCCTTCGGCGTCCACGCGACCGGCCTCGTCGAGGCCCGCCTGGCGGCCCACCTCCTGGCCGCCTGGCGAGAGGGGCGCAGCGCACTGCGCGTCCCCCTCCCGGCCACGCCCCGACCGCAGCGCGGCTGACCGGGCACCGCCGCCGAACTCTCCCGGCGGTGCCCCAACGCGGAGGTGTGCGCGGAAAACCAGGGTGTCGCGTCCCTTACTGGTATCTGGCCACTACTGGTATCTGGCCACGCTCACCGACTGGGCCGCGCGACAGGGTATTCCTCCCGAGGCTGCGGACCGGTGCGTCCGCAGCCTCGTCCTGCGGGTCGGGCACGCGGTGGACGACGAAGCCCATGGCGCGATCAAACAGGCACGTTCGGTGATCGAGGAGAAGAGATCAAGGCGGAGAGATCGAGGGAAGCGATCGAGGCGATGACTTCGAGGCGGTGACTTCGAGGCGATGAGAGCGGCGTGCTGAGAACGGGCGAATGGGAGATCGCCACATCGAGGCGGCCGGTCGTACTTCATTGACATGGGAGAGTCGTGTTCTGTTCAGGTCCCGGACGACCTTGGTCGATCCGCGTATCCTCCTCGCCGGAAGGCGGCGAATGTCGGCTGCTGGACGCCTGAGCGATTCCGTCGGACCGGCTTGGCTTGAAGATTGAGAGGCGTCGCGGTTCCACATCATCAGGATTACCGCTAGCGGACTCCGCATTCCTCTGAGATGATCCCCAAATGGATTGGGGGGTAGACAAGTTGTATGCGGACGAAGACGCCCCACGGCAGCGTGTGAAACTCGGACCAGCGCGCTGACCGGTCGGCGTGAGCGTCAGCGGATAGCGGCCACGACAAGCCCGGTGGCCGGTAGGCCGCCCCTCATCGGCGAACCCCTTTACGAAAGGCACAACCATGGCACAGCGCGTTGAAATCAAGCTGATTGACGACCTGGACGGCAAGACGGCCGACGAGACCGTGACGTTCGGCCTGGACGGCAAGGCGTACGAGATCGACCTCAGCACCAAGAACGCCGACAAGCTGCGCGGTCTCCTCGAGCCGTACCTGAAAGGCGGCCGCAAGACCGGCGGCGGCCGCGGCGTGAAGCAGCCCGCGGCCAAGGGAAAGAGCGCCGCAGGACAGGACACCGCCAAGATGCGCGCCTGGGCGAAGGAGAACGGCTTCGAGGTCAACGACCGCGGCCGCGTCCCGGCGAACATCCGCGAGGCCTACGAGAAGGCCGCCGCCTGATATCGGCCGCTCGGCGAGAACGCGAACCGTGCGGCCGCCGCGCACGGGGGAGCCGGAGCCCCCGGCTCACCCCGACCGGCGGTCGCTGACGGCCGGGCCGCCCTGAGGGAGCCCGAGACCGTGCTTGCCCTGGAGCGCACTTGAACTCGTAAGGTCGCCGAGGTCCGAGAAGGCGATCTGCGAGGAGAGCGGCATGCGTTACCACGTTCTGGGCGGCACCGGCATGGAAGTCAGTTCGTACTGCCTGGGCACCATGATGTTCGGCTTCGTCGGCAACGCCGATCACGACGACTGCGCCCGGATCGTCCACACCGCCCTCGACGAGGGAATCAACTTCGTCGACACGGCCGACATGTACTCGGCGGGCGAGTCCGAGACGATCGTCGGCAAGGCCCTCAAGGGCAGGCGCGACGACGTGGTCCTCGCGACCAAGGTCCACTTCCCGATGGGCGAGGGCCCGAACCGGGGCGGCAACTCCCGGCGCTGGATCGTCAAGGCGGTCGAGGACAGCCTGCGGCGCCTCGGAACGGACTGGATCGACCTCTACCAGATGCACCGGCCCGACCACACCACCGACATCGAAGAGACGCTCTCCGCCCTCACCGACCTGGTGCGCCAGGGCAAGATCAGAGCGTTCGGCTGCTCCACGTTCCCCGCCGACCAGATCGTCGAGGCCCACCACGTCGCCGACCGCCGCGGGCTCCAGCGGTTCCGCACCGAACAGCCGCCCTACTCCCTCCTCGCCCGAGGCGTGGAGCGGCACGTCCTGCCCGTGGCGCAGCGCCTCGGCATGGGCGTCCTGACCTGGTCCCCCCTGGCCTCGGGATTCCTGACCGGGCGCTACCGCAAGGGCCGGACCCTCGACCTGAGCAGCGGCCGCCCCACCTTGAACCCGGACCGCTTCGACCCGGCGGCGCCGCGCACCGCCGCCAAACTGGACGTCGTCGAGCAGCTCGTCGCCGTCGCCGACGAAGTCGGCTGCACGCTGCCCGAGCTGGCGATCGCCTTCCCGCTCGCGCACCCGGCCGTCACGTCGGTCATCATCGGCCCGCGCACGCCGCAACAACTGCGCGACACCCTCAAGGGCGCGTCCGTGGTCCTGGAGGACGCCGTCCTGGACCGCATCGACGAGATCGTGCCGCCCGGCACGGACGTCTACCACCCAGACGGCGCGTGGACACCGCCGTCGCTCACCACCCCCGCCCTCCGGCGTCGCCCCGCCCACTTCAGGTCCGCCGACTGACACCGGCCCCGACCAGGCGGCCGCGCCGAGAGGACGTATCGGTTGGATGACCGATGTGCGGGGGAGAGCGGCGCGGCCATAGTCCTCGGGAGATCGTTCTCGGGCGCTCGCAGCGCGCCCGCTACCCGAAAGGACCCCCTGTGGACACGTATGCGGACCTGGTGTTTCTCGACGGCCGAGTGGTCACGGTCGACGCGGAGTTCTCCCTCGCCTCGGCCCTGGCCGTGACCGGCGGGGTCATCAGCGCCGTCGGCGAGCGGGACGACGTCGCCCCGCTCATCGGGCCCGACACCCGGGTCGTCGACCTGCGCGGGGCGACGCTGCTTCCCGGAATCAATGATTCCCATCTGCACGGATGCGCGTTCGGCATGTCGACCCCGCCGCTCTCCGTCGAACTCGGCCACCCCGCCGTGTCCTCCCTCACGGACGCCGCCGACGCGGTGCGCGAAGCCGTCGGGCGCACCCCCGCCGGGCAGTGGATCACCGGGCACGGCTGGGACCCGGGCTACCTCGACGAGTGCGTCGCCGACCCGTCGCGGACGCCCTCGCGGCACGACCTGGACGCCGTGAGCCCCGACCACCCCGTCGTCCTGTACTCCTTCTCCGGCCACGCCACCTGGGTCAACTCCAAGGCCCTGGAACTCATCGGCATCGACCGGGACACCGTCGCCCCGCCCGGCGGAGCCATCGTCACCGACGCCGCGGGGGAGCCGACCGGACTGCTCCACGAGGGCGCCCAGGCCCTGATCCAGAACGCGCTGCCGCCGCTCAGCCGCCAGGAGCGGACCGAGGCGATCCGGTCCGCCCTCGCCGCCCTCGCCCGGCTCGGCATCACCAGCTACACCGAGCCCGGACTCGGCCCCGGTGGCGACGGCATCATGCGCGGCGCCCTCGGCGCCCAGACCCTGGAGGTCTACCGGCAGCTCCTGGCCGACGGCGAACTGACCGCCCGCGTCGGCGTCCTGCTCCTGCCCACCGGAATGGCGAGCACCGCCGAGGAGTTCGCCCGCACCCTCACCGCCATCGGCGCACAGGGCGACGCCGACCCGCGCCGCCTCGCGATCCACGGCGTCAAGGTCTTCGCCGACGGCGTCGTCCCCAACAAGACGTCCTGGATGCACGAGCCGTACGTCGGCGGCGGCTGCGGCTCCCTGTGCGTCGGCGGCGCCAGCGACAGCGAGCGGACCGCGGAGATCGACGCGATCATCCGCCACGCCCACGTCGCCGGGCACCAGCTGGGCATCCACGTCACCGGCGACCGGGCCTGCGACACCGTCGCGGACGCCTTCGCCGCGGCCGCGGCCGAACACCCGCGGTCCGACGCCCGCCACTACATCATCCACGGCGACTTCCTGACCGCGCACAGCATGAAGGTGCTGGCCGCGCACGACTTCGGGGTCAACATGAACCCCACCATCAAGTGGACCGTCGCCGACATGGAGGAGGACTTCGTCGGCGCCGAGCGCGCCGCGTACGCGTGGCCCTACCGCGATGCCATCGACGCGGGCGTGCGCGTCGCGAGCGGGTCCGACGCCCCCGTCACGCACCCGGACTGGCGCCAGGGCGTCGCCACCATGGTGCTGCGCGAGTCGAAGGCCGCAGGCCGGGTCAGCGGTCCCGAGCAGCGCATCGGCCTGGCCGAGGCCATCCGTACGTACACGATCAACGCGGCCTGGCAGGACTTCGCCGACGACTGGAAGGGCTCCCTGGAGCCGGGCAAGGCCGCCGACCTGTGCGTGCTCGACGGGGACCTGCTCACCGCCGACCCCCACGACATCCCCGCGATGCCGGTCGTCCTCACCGTCGTGGACGGACAGGTCGTGCACGACACCCTGCGCGTTTGACGTATTCCAGACACATGATCATCCTTGGGGGATGGCAGCGCGGCGGAGCACGGCGGACATCCTGGACGCGGCCGTCCACGTCCGCGAGGCCGCCAGGAGCGCCGCGGCCGGCGCGAGCGGTCTCGCCCCGGTCCTGACCGCGCTGTCCGAGGTGATGGAGTACGACCACGCCTCGCTGACCCGGTGGGATCCGCTCCACCGCCGCCACACCACCCTCGCCGGGAGCTACCCGGACGACGCCACGGCCTACATCGAGAACCGCCTCCACCGCGACCCGGTGTTCCCCGTGCTCCGCAGCCCGGAGCGGGGCGGCCTCTGGCTCAGGGACGTCCCCGGGCAGCTCCTGGCGGCGTCCCCCGGCTTCCAGGACGTGCTGTCCCCCCTCGGCATCGAGGACGGCGTGGCCCAGTGCCTGTTCGCCGCCGACGGCCGGTACGTCGGCATGCTGAACGTCAGCACCCGCCGACCGAGGCGCGCGCCCGACCCGGCGCGCGCCGTGGTCACGCTGCTCACGGAGTCCCTCGCCGCGGCCGTCGCCCCGCGGGCGGACCCGCCGCCCCCGAAGGCCCCCGCGGCGGCCCCCGGCCGACCGGGGGGACTCTCGCCCCGCGAGCTCCAGGTCCTCGCCGAGCTGACCACGGGCCGCACCAACCGCGAGATCGCCGAGCGGCTGTACGTCACGCCGCGCACCGTGGGCACCCACATCGAGCACATCCTCGCCAAGCTGGACCTGCCCAACCGTGCGGCGGCCGCGGCGCGCGCGGTGGCCTGGGGCATCGAAGTCTCCGACTGACGCGAGGGCCTGGCCGCGGCTGCGGAGCCCCCGGACCCGCGCGCCGCCGGTCAGGAAGCCGGTACGGGACCGCCGGGCCGGAAGCGCTCGACACCGACGATGTGACGGACCTTGGTGGGGCGCACGATCACCGCGATCCGCTCCTCGCCGGGCATGAGCCACTCGAAGCGTTCGCTGCCCAGGTACTTGCGCGCCAGCCGGTCCATCATGGCGTGGGCCTCGGCGCCTTCGACGAAGCGGTCCACCACGCCGCTGATCTGTACCCGGTCGAAGCTGACCTGCGGTGCTCCATCGGCGAACACCGTGCCGACTCCAGGCGCCAGACCACGTTGATCCCGCTGCCGGAGGGGGCCGTGGGCAACGGCGCCTGCTCGCGGCGGATTTCGGTGAAGCCCAGCCGTCGCGGTACGGCGGCGCTGGAGGTGTTGGCGGCGTCGTGCGTGATCTCCAGGTACGCCACGTCCGGCAGGGCGAACATCTCGGTGGCCACGGCCGCCGTCGCCCGCGTGGCGATGCCCCGGCCGGTGGCGGCCGGGTGCAGCCAGTACCCCATGAGCCGGCCCTGCGGCTCGGAGCCCCGGTAGGACTGGCACATGCCGATGGGCGTGCCGCCTTCGGCGATGGCGTAGTTGTACACGTCTCCGCTCGCCCACTTCGACTCGGCCCGCGCGAGGAAGGTCCGGGTGTGCTCCGCGCTGTGTGCTTCGACCCACGGTTCCCAGGGCCGCAGATGCTCCACGGACTCCTCGATCAACGTGAACGCCCGCTCGAAGTCGCTCTGCCCCCGCCAGCGTCGCAGGACGAAGTCTCCGCACGCGATGAGCTGTCTCGGTCGCACCATGGCGGCCATGATCGTTCGCGGATCGGCTCCGTGCAATCGCGGAACGGTTCCGTGCACTGGCGGGCCGGACGAGCCACATGCGCCTGCCACGCCCCGGAACGCGTTCATGGCCACTTCCGTCCCGTGCTCCTTGACCGCCCATCGCCGCGCGCTATGGTCCGGACTAATGACGGAAGGAGTTGTCATGTTCGCGAAAAAGAGCCTGGCCGCCGCCCTCGTCCTGGGCCTCGCCCCGCTGATCGCCGTGAGCCTCCCGGCCGCTCCGGCCCAGGCGCACGGCTGGGTGACCTCACCCGCCAGCCGACAGGACCAGTGCTTCAACGGGAGCGTGGAGTGCGGTCCCATCAAATGGGAGCCCGACGCGGTCGAAGGGCCCAAAGGCCTCAAGAGCTGCAGCGGCGGCAATGCCCAGTTCGCCGACCTGGACGACGACAGAAAGGGCTGGGCCGTCCATGGCGTCGCCAACTCGACCACGTTCACCTGGCGGTTGACCGCGCAGCACTCCACGACCACGTGGCAGTACTTCGTGGGCTCCCAGAAAGTCGCCGAGTTCGACCAGGGCGGCGCGCAGCCGCCCCAGTTTGTCCGCCATACCGTCAATTTCGGCAGCCTTCGCGGCCCGCAGAAGGTCCTTGCGGTCTGGAACATCGCCGAAACGGAGAATGCGTTCTACGCCTGCATCGACGTGAACATCCGCGGCTAGGCGGTTTCCCCGGGACCGGGCGGGCCCCGGCGGCCGAATCGGCGCCAATGGTTGCCCATTCCACGGGAGTACGGCACAAAAGCCCGCTGTAACGCTTCTGCCACCTGATGCAACCGACGCATCCACACCGTGGAGGGCACGCGGCACATTGACCTCCTGGGCTTCACCGTGTTCGCTCGCCTACGGTGCGCGGGGACAGGACGAACTCCGCAGTGACGGATATCCGAGTGTCCGCGGTATCCGGCGTCGCCTTCGTCAGCCGACGCGCGCCCGGACAGCACACGGAGACGGCCGTCAACACAGGAGGAACCGGATGCCCGTTCATCAGCGCGTGACGGCTGTCGGCGCCGCGCTCACCGCCCTCTGCGCCATGGCCGTGCTTTCCCCGGGAGCCTCCGCCGCCCCCGCCGCCGCGCCGCACACCGAGCGGCTGAGCGTCGGCCCGACGGGCGCCCAGGGCAACGCGGCTTCCAGCGGGCCCGCCATCAGTGCCGACGGCCGCTACGTCGCCTTCGTCTCGGCGTCCCGCAACCTGGTCGCGCACGACACCAACGGCACCCCCGACGCCTTCGTCCGCGACCTGCGCACCGGGACGACGGAACGCGTCAGCGTCCAGAGCGACGGCAAGGCGAGCCACGGCGTCGTACGCGAGGTCTCCCTCAGCCCCGACGGACGGTACGTGGTCTTCACCTCCACCGCCGACGACCTCGTCCGCGGTGACCCCAACGACCTCGACGACGTCTTCCTGCACGACCGTCGCACCGGCAGAACCGAACGGATCAGCCCCACCCGCGCCTCCTACGACGGGCTGCGCGGCCCTCTGACCTACGACCCGGCGGTCAGCGGCGACGGCCGGTACGTCGCGTACGCGTCGGGCGCCGAGGACCTCGTCACGGGGGACGCGAACAAGCGGGACGACGTCTTCCTCTACGACCGCAAGAAGAAGACCACGGAGCTCGCGCAGCTCGGCAACGACGGCAAGCACGGCGAGGGCGACGCGTTCGGGCCCGCGTTCGCGGGCGACCTGGGCGGCCGCTACGTCGCCTTCACCTCGAACGCCTCCGGCCTGACCGACGTGGAGGACCACCTCTCGGCAACGGACGTCTTCCTGCGCGACCGCGAGAAGCACACCACGGAACTCATCTCCGTTCCGCACGGCTACAACCGCAAGACCCCGTCCTGGGGGGCCGCCCTCAGCGGGGACGCCCGCGCTGTGGCGTTCACCTCGACCTCCAGCGTGCTCCGCCCCGAGGGACCTGCGCCGAAGAGTCGCCACAACGTCTTCCTCTACGACCGCGAGGCCCAGCGCATGCGCCTGGTCAGCGCCGCCGCGGACGGCACACCGGCCGACGGCGACAGCGACGACGTCTCGCTGAGCCGCACCGGCCGCTACGCGGTGTTCACCTCCGCCGCCACCAACCTCGACCCCGGCAACGACGGCGACAGCAGCACTGACGTCTTCCTGAAGGACATGCAGACCGGCGAGGTGACCCTCGTCAGCGTCGAGACCGACCTTGCCTCCGAGGACACCGCGCCGGGCCCGCGCACCGGAGTCACCGAGGACGGCGGCGCGGCGGTGTTCGACTCCCCGGCCGGGAACCTCGTCCCCGACGACACCAACAGCGCACCCGACGTGTTCCTGCGCCGTCTGCGCTGAACGCCCGTGCCCACGGCCGGAGTACGGGATCCCCGTACGGATGGGTCCCGAGGGGCACCTGTTCTCCGGGCGTCCCCCTTACGGGTACGGATACTCAGCCCAGGGCCGCAAGTGACGGACAGATAGCTACTCTTTTCGGTGCCCCGGCCCGCGAGCCGGTCCGAGGCAAGCGCCATTCGATCGTCCCATACGGCATCGAATCGAGGGGCCTCGTCCGTGTTCCGCTGCTGCGCTCGCCGACTGACCGCCACTCTCCTCCTGGTCCTGGTGGCGGTCGGCTGCACCTACCTCCTCGCCGCACTGAGTCTGGACCCGAGAGCCACCTACGTCGACCGCAACCCGCCGCCGTCCCCGGCGGAGGTCGAAACCCTCCTCGACTCGTACAACCTCAACCCCGACACCCCGGTCGTCGAACGGTTGGCGCGCTGGGCACAAGGGGTCGCCCACGGAGACCTGGGCCGCACGGTGTCCGGCGCACCGGTGAGCCCGGAGTTCCTGCGCCGCGCGGCGACCAGCGCCCGGCTCGTGCTGGCCGCCACCGTCATCGGGTCGGCCGGAGGGATCCTGCTGGGGGCCTGGAGCGCCTCACTGCGGGGGCGCCGCAGCGGCCGCGCCCCGACCCTGGCGGCCTTCACCGTCCTCGCCACTCCGGTCTTCGTCCTCGCCCTGGCCCTCCAGCTCTGGGCACGGAACATCAACGACCTGGTGGGGAGCACCGTCTTCGAGTACACCGGCGAGTACGCGCCCGGGACGACGGGGACCTGGGACAGGCTGGTCAGCAGAGCCCAGCACGCGGTTCTCCCGGCTACCACGCTGATCGCCTTCCAAGCCGCGCTCTTCAGCCTGTACCAGCGCCAGACGATGCTCGACGTGGTGCACGAGGACTTCGTCCGCACCGCCCGGGCCAAGGGCCTCTCCCGGCGCGCGGCGCTGCGCAGGCACGCGCTGCCGGTGGCGGTGCTGCCGCTGCTGCCGCTGCTGACCTACAACGCGGTGCTGACGTTCACCGGAGCGGTCTTCATCGAGAAGATCTTCGGCTGGCACGGCATGGGGGAATGGCTCGTCGACTCCGTGCTCGCCCAGGACGTCAACGGCGTAGCGGCGGTCGGGCTCTTCACCGCGGTCCTCGTTCTCGTCGCGGGCCTGGCCGCCGACGTCCTGCACCTCGTTCTCGATCCGAGGAGCAGGACACCATGAGCGTGTTCCCGGACCCCGGAGGCCTCCTGACGGCTGCTCAGGACGACGCCCTCGCCGGCAGGAGCACAAGCCGCCGAGTCGTACAGGTGGTACGCGAGTTGGGACGTCACCCGGCGGCACTCGTCGGCTCGACGGTGCTCGTCGGGCTCGCCGCACTGGCCTGCTGCGGACCCTTGTTCCAGCCCTGGGACCACCGCGATCTCGACCCGCTGGCCCTGCGCCGACCCCCGGGCGGCAGCCACCCGTTCGGGACCGACGGCGCGGGAGCGGACGTCTTCGCCCTGGTCCTGCGCGGCACCCAGAGATCGCTGGTCGTCGGTCTGCTCACCGCGCTCCTCTGTACGGCGATCGCGGTCGCCATCGGGACCGTCGCGGGCTACGCCGGCGGCTGGACGGACCGCGCCGCGCTCGGCTGCATCCAACTGTTCCTGGTCCTGCCCGGGTTCCTGCTGGTCACGGCCCTGTCGTCGGTCGTCGAGGACACGACGTGGCTGCTCCTCGTGGTGTTCCTGGCGGCGTTCGGCTGGATGATCACTGGGCGGGCGGTCCGCACCGGCACGAGGTCGCTCAAGCAGCGCGACTTCGTGCGGGCGTCCCGCTACCTGGGAGTGCCCGGCCGGACGGTGATCCGCCGGCACGTCGTTCCCTCCCTGGCGTCCTTCCTCGTCATCGACGCCACGCTCCAGTTCGGATCCGCAGTGATCGCCGAAGCGGGACTCGCCTACCTGGGCTTCGGGGTGCACCCGCCGGAGGTGTCGCTCGGGGCCCTCATCGCCACGGGAACGCCGAACGCGCTGGCGTATCCCTGGCTCTTCTACTTCCCCGCAGGCTGTCTGCTGCTGTTGTGCCTGTCGCTGTTCCTCATCGGTGACGGCCTGCGCGACGCACTCGACCCGCGGTCGGTGGCGACCCGGGGCCCGCGCGGCACCACGCGGCGTGCCACGCCCTTCGCCGAAGCCCCGCCCGCGAGCGAGCAGACGCACGTACAAGAGCCACCGGTGCTGGAGGTGCGGGATCTGCACGTCTCCCTGCCGAGCCCCGGCGGGACCGTGCACGCGGTGCGGGGCGTGTCCTTCACGGTGCGCCCGGGCGAGGCCCTGGCCATCGTCGGCGAATCAGGGGCCGGGAAGTCGGTCACGGCAGCAGCCGTCCTCGGCCTGCTCCCCGAGCACGCCGAAGTCCGCGGTTCCGTCAGACTGCACGGACGAGAACTCCTGGCCCTGGACGAGGCAGGCCTGTGCCGCGTCCGCGGCAAGGACCTGGCCATCGTCTTCCAGGACTCGCTCTCCTCGCTGACTCCCGTGTACTCCGTCGGGAGCCAGATCGTGGAGGCCCTGCGCACACACCGGCGGCTGTCCCGGTCAGCGGCGCGACGGCGGGCGATCGAGCTCCTGGGCACCGTGGACCTGCCCGACCCGGAGCGGCGGATCGACGCCTATCCGCACGAACTCTCCGGCGGCATGCGGCAACGTGTCGCCATCGCGATGGCCATCGCCAACGACCCGTCGGTGCTCGTGGCCGACGAACCCACGACCGCCCTGGACGTGACGACGCAGGCCCAGATCCTGGACCTGATCGGCAAGGCCCGTACGGCCACCGGGGCAGCCGTCCTGATCATCACGCACGACCTGGCGGTGGTCGCGGGCCTCGCCGACCGGATCCACGTCATGTACGCGGGCCGCTTCGTCGAGGAAGGCGCCGTGGACGACGTCTACGAACGGCCGCGGATGCCGTACACGGTCGGCCTGCTCGGCGCGGTGCCCCGTCTGGAAGCCCGTCGGCGCGCGCTGACACCGATCGAGGGAAGTCCGCCGAGCGCCCTCCACCTGCCCCAGGGGTGCCCCTTCGCGCCGCGCTGCCCCCTGGCCGACGACGTCTGCCGCGAGGAGGAGCCCGCCCTGAAGGTCCGCGACGGCGTCGGCCACCCCACCGCGTGCCTGCGCGGCGAAGAGCTCGGCCGTCGGCACACGGGCGAACAGGGCCAGGGCCGGGCCCGCACGGCGGTCGGCCCGGCATCCGTCACGTCGGGTCCGGGAACGCCCTGGGAGCGCACGCCCCGCGACGAGCGCCCCGTCGTGCTGCGGATGGACGGGGTGGTGCGTCACTACCCGGGCCGCCGCTCGTCCCTGGGGTGGTCCAGGACGGACCTGGTACGGGCCGTGGACGGCGTCAGCCTGGACATCAGGGAGGGCGAGACGCTCGCCCTCGTCGGCGAATCGGGCAGTGGCAAGACCACGCTGCTGAGACAGGTCGTGGAGCCGCTGCCGCAGCAGGGGCACGCGACCGGCACCGTGCTGGTGGCCGGTCAGGACGGCCGCTGTGCGACCCCCGGCCTGCGACGGCGGCTGAGCCGTGAGGTGCAGATGGTGTTCCAGGACCCCGTCGCGTCCCTGGACCCGCGCATGACCGTCGAAGACATCCTCACCGAGCCGCTGCTCGCGCACGGCTGGACCCGCGAGGCGAGCACCCGCCGGGCCGTCGGCCTGCTCGACCTCGTGGGCCTCGGCACGGAGCACCAGGACCGCTACCCCGCACAGCTCTCCGGCGGCCAGGCCCAACGCGTCGGCATCGCACGGGCGTTGGCCCTGCGGCCGAAGCTGCTGCTGCTCGACGAGCCCGTCGCGGCGCTGGACGTCTCCGCCCAGGCGACCGTGCTCAACCTGCTGCACCGGCTGCGCGCGGAGCTGGGGATCAGCTGCCTGCTGGTCACCCACGACCTCGCCGTGGCCGGATACCTCGCCGACCGCGTCGCGGTCATGCACCGGGGACGCGTCGTCGAGACCGGAGCCGCCCACACGGTCCTCGCCCGGCCCAGCCACCCCTACACCCAGGTCCTGCTGTCCGCGGTGCCCCGGCCCGAGCCGAGACGGGAGCGGGCCCGGACCCGCCTCCCGGTGGTGGGAGAGGAGCCGGGAACGGCGGACGTCCACGCGGGGTGCCGCTTCCGTCGCCGCTGCCCCCGCTACGCCGACCTGCCGCCCGAGCAGCGAAGACGCTGTGAGGCCGAGGACCCGATGCCCTCGGCGCAGGGAGAGGACCACACCGCGGCCTGTCACTTCGCCGCCCCCGGCGAGGGCCGGTGCTGAGGGCCACCAGCAACAGCCGCCCACGTCGGAAGGGCCCGACCGGCGCACAGGGGCGGGTATCGGCAGTCACGTCCACAGGAAGGCAGCCCCATGCGCCCTTCTCGCACGGCAGTCACCTCGGTGCTCGCAGCCGCTGTCTGCGCCTCACTCGTCAACGCGTGCGCGACCCGCCAGGACGAGCCCCCGTCGGCGGGCCCTGCCGCGAGCCAGGTCAACCGCGTCGACCGCGCCGACCTGAGGAAGGGAGGCGTACTCGACTGGCCGCTGGGCGTCATCCAGGACAACCTCAACGTCCGCCATCTCGACGGCGGGAACATCGACACACGCCGCATCATGGAGTCGATGATGCCCGTCCTCATGAAGAGCGACGACCGCGGCCGGGTGGCGCCGGACCCCGACTACCTCCTCTCCGCCGTGTCCCGTACGAAGGCGGGACGGCAGCGCGTCACCTACCGCGTCAACGACGACGCGCGATGGAGCGACGGGACCCCGATCACCTACCGGGACTTCCTGGCGAGCTGGCGCGCGCAGAACGGCAGGGACCCGGACTTCCACGCGGTGTCCCACACGGGCTACGACCTGATCGCGAAGGTGTCGAGGGGGCCCGGGGGAGACCGGGAGGTCACCGTCGACTTCGCCAGACCCTTCGGGGAGTGGCGCTCGCTGTTCACGCCCCTGTACCCGGCGTCCGTCATCCGCACGGCCCGCGGCTTCAACGACGGATTCAGGGGCAAGGCGCGCGTCACGGCCGGGCCGTTCAAGTTCGCCCAGCGGGACGAGACCGCGAAGACGCTCACCGTGGTGCGCGACGAGAAGTGGTGGGGGAACACCCCGATGCTCGACAAGATCGTATTCCGCGCGCTCGACCCGGCCGCGCACGCGGGGGCCTTCGCCAACGGAGAGGTCGACTTCTTCGACGTCGGGACGAGGGCCGCCGCGTACCGGTCCGCCCAGGACACGCCGCACGCGCGGATCCTGCGGGCCGGATCGTCGAGCCACCACCAGCTGACGATGAACGGAGAGAGCCCCGTCCTGCGGGACGCCCGTGTGCGGAGGGCGCTGGCGCGGGCCATCGACCGCCGGCGGATCGCAGAGGTCGCGCTCCAGGGGGTCGACTGGAAGGCACAACCGCTCGGCAACCACTTCCTCCTGCCCCAGCAGGCCGGTTACCAGGACAACGCGGGCCGGGTCGGCGCCTACGACCCCGCGGCCGCCCGGGCGGCGCTCGCCTCGGCCGGGTGGCATCTCGACGGCGCCGTCCGCGAGAAGGACGGCCGCAAGCTCGAACTGGACTACCTGGCCGTGAGCGGAGACGCCGAAGCGCAGAACGAGGGACGGGTCATCCAGGCCATGCTCCGCACAGCTGGTGTCCGGCTGAAGCTCACGCTCGTTCCGCTCAACGTGCTCTTCGAGCGCTACATCATCCCCGGCAACTTCGATCTGACGACGGTGAGTTGGACCATGCGGCCCTTCCCGGTGTCGGTCAATCGCAGCCTCTACGTGAAGCCCAAGGGGAAGGACATGCAGTTGAACTTCTCACGGACCGGGACAGCGCGGATCGACGCGCTGCTCGACGAGGCGGCGACCGAGACGGACAAGCGGAAGGTCCTCGACGTCATCAACCGGGCCGATCGCCTGATCTGGCAGGAGGCGGCGGACATCCCTCTCTACCAGGATCCGGGAATCGTCGCGTCGAAGCGTTCGCTGGCCAACCTGGGAGCCCAAGGCTTCGCCTCCGTCGTCTATCAGGACATCGGCTTCACCAAGTGAGAGTGGGAACGTCACCGGTAGAGCGCTTCGAGGGACGTGCGGAAGCGCGCGTGCACCACGGGTCGCACGACCTTCATCGAAATGGTCAGCTCCCCCTCGTCCAGGGAGAGATCGCGCTCAAGAAGCGTGATCGCCTGGGCTCGGTAGTAGTCCTGGAGGGTGGCGTTCGCCTCCGCGAGCGTCCGCTCCAGCTCCTCCAACAGGACCGGCTCCCGCGTCAGTCGCGGGATGTCGGTGGGCAGGCTCCGCTCGGCCGCCCACTTCGGGGCGTAGCGCTCGTCGAGCGTCAGAAGGACCACGAGATGCGGCTTCCCTTCCCCATAGGCGACCGCATGGGAGATCAGCGGATGCCTGCGCAAGGCGCTCTCGAGCGGATGCGGTGTCACGGCCACACCGTGGGAGAGCTGGATGAGTTCCTTCTTGCGTCCGGTGAGCGTCAGATAGCCGTTCGCGTCGATGCTGCCGAGGTCGCCGGTGTGCAGCCAGCCGTCGCGCACGCTGCCGAACGCGTCCTCGTGATAACCCCAGTAGCCGCTGAAGACGTTGGCGCCCCGGATCAGGACCTCCCCGTCGGGCGCCGTGGCGACCTCGACGCCGGGCAGGGGCCTGCCCACGGTCCCGAGGCGGTAGGCGTCGGGGGTGTTGGTGGTGGCCACCGCCGCCGTCTCCGTCATCCCGTAGCACTCGACGAGGGGAACTCCGCAGCCGAGGAAGAACGACAGGATCTCCTCGGACACCGGCGCGCCCGATACCGTCGCCCGCCGCAGCGCGCCCCCGAAGTGCCCGCGGACCTCGGCGAACAGCGTTTCCTCCATCGCGTCGAACCACTCCTGGAGGCGGGGTGGCAGGGCTTCCCCGCGCCGGACGCGCTCACGTGCGTCCAGGCCCGCCCGCGCCGCTTCCAGGGCCTGGGACGCTTCCGCCTCGGACCTGGTGGCGAGGACCGAGCTGTAGATCTGCTCCAGCGCCAGGGGGACCAGCGGCAGGATCTGCGGGCGTGCGGCGCGGATCTCGTCCACCAGGCTGTCGTCGGGGCCGCCGCGGCGGAAGGCGAGCGTGTACCGCGACCACCAGGCCAACACCTGCATGAGCATCGCGATGGTGTGCGGCCCCGTGACGACGAAGATCGTGCCGTTGCTGTGGTCCCGTGCCGCCCCGGGGCGGTGCGGCGGCCGGGGGTGCGCCCGCAGGACGCTGACGTAGTTGCCGTGGGTGAGGGCGCAGCCCTTCTTGGGGCCCGTGGTGCCCGAGGTGTAGATGATGGCCAGCAGGTCCTCGGCCCGGACCGCGTCCGAGAGCCGTCGCAGCTCCGCCGCGCTGACCTCGGCCCGCCCCCGGGTACGGAGTTCGCCGAGGCTCACCGTGCGCGCCGGGTGCTCCGCGGGACCGGGGTCCGAGGCCTCGGCGGGGGCGTCCATCAGCACGGCGTGACGCAGCCGAGGCAGGCGGTGCCAGGCGGCCTCGACCTTCGCCAGCTGCGCCGCGTTCTCGCACACCACCACGCGGGCGCCGCAGTCACCGAGTACGTGGACGATCTCCTCGGGGACGGTCGAGGGCAGCAGGGACACCACGACCAGGCCCGACGTCGCGGCGGCCATGAGCGTCGTGGTCCACTCGGACCGCAGCCCGCTGAGCACCGCCACGCGATCGCCCGGAGCGAGGCCCAGGGACAGCAGACCGCGCGCCGTGCCCTCGCTGTCGCTCCAGGCCTCGGCGTAGGTCAGGTGACACCGGTCGCCGACGAGGTCGCGCCAGCGCAGCGCCGCCGCGTCGGGCCACAGCGCCGCGTTGCGGCGGGCCAGGTGGGCGAGCGTCTCGCCGGGGTCGGTCGGACTGTCCCAGCCGTCGCCGGGGACCACCTGGCCGTAGCTCACGATCGGGATGTTGCCTTCGGCGTTCATACCGCTCCTTCGTCGAGCTCGGCGTGGAGCAGGTAGCCCCGCTGCCGCACCGTGCTGATGATCAAGCCGAGTGGGGCGACCCGGCGGCGCGTGCGCAGGATCCTGACGTCCAGCGCGTTCCGCCGGCCGTTCTCTTCGTCGGGCCACAGCCGGGCGGCCAGCTCTTCGCGGCTGACCACGGATCCGTAGGACTCGGCGAGCGGGCGCGCGATCTCCGCCTCGCCCGCCGCCAGCGGCAGGTGCCGCCCGGCGAAGCGCAGCACGTCCTGCGCGTCGATCACCGGTTTGCGCAGCGAGGCCCTGGCCCGCAAGGTGTCGCAGCGCACCTGCAGTTCCCTCTCGTCGACCGGAAGGCGCGCCCAGTCCTCCATCGGGTCCACGGTCGTGGGCGGCTGCTCCCCGGGGAGCACCAGGAGGAGCCGGGGCACCTTGCGCAGACGCAGCTCGTGGACCACGGCGGCCTGCTCCGGCCAGCGCAGCGTCGGGATGCCGCCGGTCGCGCGGTGGATGTTCCGACGTCCTGGCGTGGCGGGGGGCACGGCCTGCGGCGTGCGCCGTGCCGGCCCGGCCGGATGGTCTGGGTGCGGGGGAAGCGGTGCGGGAAAGCGGATCATGTATGCGTCTTCCTGTGGCGCGGGGGACGTGTGCTCTTCGGGAGGCTTCACCGCCCGGCCGAGCACCCTTGGGGAGGGGGCCGGGCATCGCAGGGCCGGGGCGCGGGGAGGAGAGCCGGGCGCAGGGCCTGGGCGTCGCCGCCCTCGGCGGTCGGGTCCGCCTCAGCGGGGCCCGGAACCGGCCGGGTCCAACAGGAACCACGTCCTGGTCCCCCTCCGGGTCCGGCCGCAGCCCCACGCGGAGGCCATCGCCTCCACCAGGAGCAGCCCCCGACCGCTCTCCGCGAGTTCGTCCACGGGGGAGCCGGCGACCGCGGGAGTGCCCTTGGAACCGGAGTCGTCGACCGTGACGATGAGCGAGGCGTCTCCTTGCCGGACGCAGACCTCGACCGTCTCCTCGGCCCCGGAACCCGTCGACGCGTGCTTGACGGCGTTGGACAGCAGCTCACAGAACAGGAGCTCCACGGTGTCCACCTGGTCGCCCCAGCCCCACTCGATCACGGAGCGGCGCACCCGGTGACGGGCGCCGGGCACCGCGTCGGCGGCGGCCGGAAGCCTGAGCCGCAGGGCGCGAAAGCCCCCCGGCCGTCGGCGATCTCGCTGGTAGTGCCGGTCGGTACGGCCGTCCTCGGCGTGCGGCGCCGGGCCCGGAGGGGCGGCCACCGGCGGCTCCGCGCCGTGCGGGTGCCGGGCCTGCCCGGTCTCGGAGCGGGCGCTGAGCACGGGCCTGGTCTCCAGTGCCACGTTGCTGCGGTTGTCGAAGAACGGAGTCATCTCTGCCTCCTCGGTCCGCTGAGCGGAGCTGTGAGGGATCGCGCCTGTCGACACCCAGAGGACCGCGCGGATAGATGCGCATTCAATGCGGGGCACCACCTATTGCGTGGTGTGGAGCACGGATTACGTGGTGTGGAGCAGGGGTGGGGGTGTTCGCATGCCGATTCGCCGGGTGCTCGGGGCGCGTCGGCCCGCCCGTTCCACGCTTCGCGCGCCCCCGGCGGCCGGACGGACGAAGGGGGCCGCGCTGGCTAAACTGGGCGGTCTGGTCTGGTGTTTCGGGTAGGCCGTTCACACCCTGCAGAGGACGAGAACCGGTGGCTCAGGCGGTGACTTCCGCGGACATCTCGGGGATGCGGAGAGACGGCTTCACCCTGGTCGGCCGCGAGCGCGAGCTCGAAGACCTCATGACCTCCCTGCGCGGCCCGCCCTCGGTGGTCATGATCGAAGGCGAGGCCGGATCCGGTAAGTCCCGCCTCGTCCGCGAGGCGGAACTGCTGCTGACGGCCTCCAACACGCACGTCGCGACGGGGCTCTGCTATCCGCTGCGCGAGCCGTTCCCGTACGGCCCCGTCCTCCAAGCCGTCGGCAAGGCGGCGGAGCACCTGCCCCAGAACTGTCTGCTGCCCCCCGAAACCGGCACGCTGGCCGCCTATCTGCCGGACCTGGCCCCCCACCTCGACGACTCCCGCCAGGCGACCTCGGCGATGCCCGAGCGCCTCCGGCTCGTCCTGGGCATCCGCGCCGTGCTGCGCGCGGTCGAGCCGGTGGTGCTGGTCATCGAGGACATGCACTGGGCGGACGAGGCCACGCGCGAACTGCTGTTCCTCATCGCCCGGGAACCCCCCGGCGGCCTCGGCCTCGTCCTCACCTACCGCGCGGAGGACCTGCCGCCCACCGAGCCCGTCCTGGGCAACGCCTACCGGCGGCCGATCGGTGTGTCGGGCGGCGAGATCCGGCTCCAGCCGCTCAGCGCGCGCGAGGTCACGGCCCTGGCCTCGGACGTCGTGGGACGCGTGGCGGGCCACACCCTGGGCCGGGTGCTGCACCGGCGCAGCGCCGGACTCCCCCTGGTGGTGGAGGAGGACCTGCTCACGCTCCTGGACCGGCGCAAGAGGAGCACCTCGCAGGACGCCGCCCAAGGGCTCGAACAGGAAGTGGAGTTCCTGGGCCGGTCACCGGCGCCGCGCTCCCTGCGGGAAGCCGTCCACGAGCGGCTGGCCGAGCTGCCGGAGTCCGCCGCCCGCCTCGTCGAGGCCGCGGCCGTCCTCGCGGTACCCGCGGCACAGGACGTCCTGGCGGAGGTCGCCGGACTGGCGGCCGAGCAGGCCACCGCCGCGCTCACCCAAGCCCTGCACCGCTCCCTCCTGCACGAGTCGGAACCCGCCAAGTACGCCTTCCGGCACGTCCTCGCGCAGCAAGCCGTCTACGGAGACCTTCCCGGCCCGCAGCGGATCCACCTGCACCAGCGGGCCCACGGCGTACTGCGCGGACAGCCGCGGCCCGCGCTCGTCCAGATCGCCCACCACACCAAAGCGCTGGGGGACAAGCAGGCGTGGCTGCGCGAGGCGGAGGCCGCGGCCCGCGAAGCCGTCGCCATGGGGGACGACGGCATCGCCTCCCAACTCCTGCACGGCATCCTCAGCGAGGACGGAGTGCGCCCCGAGGTGCGGTCGCGCGCCGCGCTCGCCCTCAGCGACATCGCGCACAAATTCACGCGCTTCGCGCACCACCTGGCCATCATGCGACGGCTCGTGGACGACACCACCCTGCCCGTCCAGACCCGCGGCCGCGTGCGGCTCACGCTCGCCGCGGTCCTCGTGAACCACGCGGGCGACAAGGCCTCGTACCGCGAGCTGATGAAGGCGGTGGAGGAGCTCGGACCGTGGCCCACGCTCGCCGCGTCCGGCATGCTCAGCGCCATCTTCTACGAGCGTACGCAGACCGCCGCCGAGCTCGACCAGTGGGTGGCACGGGCCGAGAGCGCCCTGCAAGGCTGCCAGGACGAGGCCCGGATGGCCGAACTCGAAGGCGCGAAACTGTTCTTGATGTCCCGCAAGGGCGACGCCCGCCTGTGGGAACTGGTCGACGCCCTGCCGCGGACCTCCCCGCACCCCGAGACGCGAAGACAGCGACTCATCGCCCTGTACAACGTCGGGTCGAACGCGTTGAACCGAGGGGAGGACGCGCGGGCGGCCGCGGTGCTGCACGAGGCGGCGCAGCTGACGGCCGACGGCGTCAACCCCTCCCTGGAATGCTTCGCCCGGACCCAGCTGCTGCGGTGCGACTGGTTCGCCGGAGCCTGGTCGGGCCTCGAAGAGCGCCTCGACGAGCTGAACACGACCTGCCCCGACATGGCGATCGCGCAGCGGGAACAGGCCCTGATCGGCGGGAGCCTCGCGGTCTGCAAGGGGCAGTGGGGCACGGCGATGGAGCACCTGGAGTTCGCCCGCCGCGCGGGCGAACGCATCGGCGGGGCCGTGTGCACCCTGCACGCCGCGGCCGCGACCGCCGAGGTCCACCTCGCCCGCGACGAGCCCGACAAGGCGTGGGAGACCCTCGGGCCCGCGCTCCGCCTGCTCCGGTCCGCCGGCATCTGGTACAAGCCGCTGGGCACGGTCCAGGCGGCGGTCCGCGCGGGCCTGGCGACCGGTCACCGCGCCGAGGCGCAGGACCTGGTGGCCGAAGCCCTGGCGGCACGGGGCGGCTACGTCGCACCCGCTGCGGACGCCGAACTCTGCGTCGCCCGTGGCGTACTGGAGCAGAGCACCGACCCCGCGAGCGCGGCCCGGTGGTTCCAGCAGGCCCGCGACATGTGGCGGACCATCGGCAGGCCCTACTTCGCCGCCCGGGCCGCCGAACTGCTCGCGCTGTGCCACAGCGGCCCAGGAGCACCGGCGGAGTCCGCTTCGCTCGACGAAGCGCTCGACACCTACAGCAGGCTGGAGGCCACCGCCGACCTCGCCCGGTGTCGGCACGCCTTGCGGCAGGCGGGTGCGAAGCGCCCCGCCACACCGGGGAGGCGCGGCTATGGGGAGGGCCTCTCACCCCGGGAGATCGAGGTGGCCAGGCTCCTCGCCGAAGGTGCCAGCAACCGCGACATCGCCCAGGCGCTCTGCCTCTCGGTGCGCACGGTCGAGCACCACGTCGCCCGGACCCTGAAGAAGCTGCGGGTCGTCAACCGCGCCGAGGTGTCCCGGGCCCTCGCCGCCCACCTCGGCGACGGCCCGCCCCGGTGAACGCGCGCGCCACCACGGCGGTGCGGTACGGCGGAGCAGGAGGGCGCGGGCACACGTGAGCCTCTGCCGGAGACTTCTCCGGCAGAGGCCGCATCCGATCAGGTATCCGCTACGCCCGGGCGTAGATCCGCTTGGCGTACCACTCGCCGTTGGCAAAGGAGGCCTCCACCCGTGCGTAGACGTCCACGCGCATGGGGCCGTAGTACTCGGCGCCGTAGCGGAGGCTGAAACGCATCTGCCCCGTCTGCGTGGCGAGTTCGAGGTAGTCGTCCTTGAAGGCGGTGATCCTGCCGAAGAACACCGTGACTTGGGCCGGGTTGGCGGCCTGGGCGCTCGTGGCCTTGAGGGGCCGTGGGTCTGCCGGAGCGGCGTGCGCCGTCGAAGCGAACGCGCCCACGGTGGCGACCAGGCCGATGCCGACTGACGCCAGCTTGACCATGAGGTTCCGGGATCTGTTCATACTGCACTCCTCGATGTCGGTGCCGGATTCCCTTGCGGGAAATGGGTGGGGATCCGGACGGTGATGTGACATTCCGAAGGGTATTCTCCCTCCGCTTCGTTGAAAGGTTTTCTTTCGTTGTTCTTGCGATGGTGAGGAATTGATTCTCCGGAGCGGGTCGTGGGCAAGGAGAACCGCCCGGGGTCCGCTGACGCGGATCCCGGGCGGGCGGTGGGATTCGGGGTTACCAGGTGACGATCACCTTGGCGGTGTAGACCCCGTCCGCGAGGGTTGCCGTGACGTCGGCCTGGGCGCCGACCTTCAGGTGGCCGATCCAGTAGGCGTCATCGGTGAGCAGCACGGTCACGACCGTCCCGCCCGTGGTGACCTTGACGTGGTCGTCCGCCACGGCCGTGAGCTTGCCCTGGAGGTGCACGTACTGCCCCTGGGTGGCGTCGCCGGCCTGCGGGGAGCGCGCCTGCGAGGCCGCCTGCGCGGGGCCCGCGACGGCGACGCCGACCGCACCCACGAGGGCGGCGGAGCAGAGGAACCGGGCGATCTTGCTGGAGGTGTTCAGCATGGAAGTCCTGCTTTCTCTATGTGCTGCGGAATGTGCTGCGGAATGTGCCGGGGATTTCTCGGCGGGGCCTTGCTTTCTACCCTCGGCCAGATTAGGAGCTCTGTGAATGCTGAGGGCTTTTCTTTCCTTTTCCTTGCGGTGGGATTCGGAGAGGGGATTCGAGCGGCAGACGCCTGCTGAGCACGTAGCAGAGCAGCAGGACGCCGATGGGAAGCGCCATCGTGGTGCGCCAGGCGCTGATGAACGTCTGTTGGAAGACGGCGTCGGTGAAGTCGCCGAAGAGGCCTGCCTCGCGCGGGGACAGGCCGGCCGGCGCGGGGGGCCGCGTGAGGCTGTCGCCGGAGAGGCGGAGCAGGGAGTCGGTGAAGGGCGCACGCAGCGGGGAAGGCAGGTCCTCCGCCGTGGCATGGGTGTGCGCCGGCAGGTCGGCGGAGAGCCGAAGGCGCAGCAGGGCCCCGACGCCGACCCCGCCCAGGACGCCACCGATCTGCCGCGCGGTGTTGAGCACCCCCGACGCGCCGGACGCCAGGGAAGGGGGCACGCTCTGAAAGGCGATGGCCGTCACCGGGGCGAGGGTGCAGCCGATGCCCGCGTCGGCAATCAGCATCGGCGGGAGCAACTGCCATGCGCTCACGCCGGGTCGGGCGCACAGGACGGTGAGCGCAAGTCCCGCCGCGTAGACGAGTACGCCGACGCCGAGCAGCCGAGCCGTGCGCGCGCCCTGGCTCCACCTGCCCACCACGACGGCGACGACACCGACGGCGAGGGCGGAGGGAGCGGTGATCGTGGCGGCGGCGAGCGGGTCGTTGCCCAGGACGCTCTGGAGGTAGAGCAGCAGCGGCAGCGCGGTGCCGACCACGGCGAAGTGGACCCCGGCACCGATGGCCGCCACCCTCACGAAAGCGCGGCGCCGATACAGGGCCCGCGGCACCAAGGGCTCGCCCCGCGTGCGCCGTTGCTGCACGAGGAGACAGACCAGCAGGACCGCGCCGACGCCCACCCAGGTCCCGGCGGCCACCGACGCCGTGCCGCCGGGGCGGCCGTACTCCAACAGCCCGTAACAGAAGGCCGCGAGACCGGCCGTCACCAGGAGCGTGCCGGTGACGTCCCAGCCGTGCGGGACGCGCGGACGGTGGTCCGGCACGACCACCGCCGCCAGGACGAAGGCGACGCAGCCCAGCGGCACATGGGCCAGGAAGATCCACTCCCAGCCCGCCCACGCGATCAGACCCCCGCCCGCGAGGGGCCCCGCCACGGCCGAGAGCCCGATCACACCGCCCCAGACGCCGAACGCCGTGCCCCGGAGCCGGGGCGGGAAGAGCACGGTGATGAACGCGCTGGTCTGCGGCGTCAGAAGAGCCGCACCCAGGCCCTGCACCACGCGCAGGGCGATCAACTCGCGGATGCTGTCGGCCGCCGCGCACCAGCCCGCCGCGACCGTGAAGACCGCGAGGCCCGCCAGATACAGCCGCTTGGGACCGAAGCGGTCACCCAGCCGCCCGCCGGTGATCAGCAGCGCCGCATAGGTCAGGACATAGGCGTTCACCACCCACAGCGCTGCACCGAGGCCCGCCCCGAACTCGCCGATCATGACGGGGACAGCGGCGTTGACCATCGTCGTATCCATGACGATCGCGAAGAAGCCGGTGCACAGCACCGCGAGGACCGACCACGGTCGGCGGGAAGACGCAGGGGGCATGAGCGCTACGGCCCTTCATGAGTGCGGTACTGCTGGTCGGGAGCGCCGGGGTCTTGCCCGATGGGCCGGCGCGGCGCCGCACCGGGCAGGCCCTAGCGGGCGGTGTAACCGCCGTCGACGACGAGCTCGGCGCCCGTGACGTAGGAGGCCGCGGGCGACGCCAGGAAGCCCACCGCGGCCGCGATCTCCTCCGGACGGGCGGCACGGCACAGCGGTGTCGCGTCCACGGCCCGCCGTACGACCGTTGCCGGGGCGGAGCTCGTCATGGAGGTGGCGACCATGCCGGGGTAGACGGCGTTCACCCGGATCCCGCCGGGAGCGAGCTCGACGGCCGCGGCGGTCGTCATGGCCCGGACGGCGCCCTTGGCCGCGTGGTACGCGAACGAGGCGCCCGAGCCCACGAGCGCGTACACCGAAGCGACGTTGACGATCGCGCCGCCACCCGCGGAGCGCAGACACGGCGCCACGGCCTTCATGCCGAGGAACGTGCCGCGCTGGCAGACGCGGACCACGCGGGCCCACTCCTGCTCGCCCGTGCCCTCCAACGGCTGGTGCCCCAGGGCTCCGGCGTTGTTGACCAGGACGGTGAGGCGGCCGAAGCGGCGCCGGGCCAGCCGGGTCGCCCGCTCCCACGCCTCGGGCTCGGTGACGTCGAGCCCGCAGCCCAGCGCGCGGCCCGGGCCGCCGGAACCGTTCAGGTCGCGCGCGGCCCGGCGGCAGGCCTCGCCGTCCAGGTCGGTCACCAGCACGCCCATGCCGCGCGCGAGGAAGTGCTCGGTGACGGCCCGGCCGATGCCGCCCAGCGCGCCCGTGACGAGGGCGACCTGGCTGCCCGCGGTCATCGCGCACCCGCCTTCGGGACCGGCAGCCAGGCGAGCGCCGCGGCGTGGCCCCTGGCGTGCGTCAAGGAGACGCGGGGGTGCGGCAGGCCCGCGTCGCGCAGCAGGTGTGCGGGGGCGCCGCCGAGCCGGAGCACGGGCCCGGAACCGGGCGCCCGGACCACTTCGAGCGCCCGGCAGAGCCGGTGGTCGGCGGGCAGGCCCAGGAGCGACGCGACGGCGGCCTTCGCGGCCCTGCGCGCCGCCAGGTGCTCGTGCGCGCGCTGGAAGCCGCGGCTGAACGAGATCTCTTCGGCGGTGAGCCAGTCGCGCCAGCACGCGTCGTCCGGATCGGGGATCTGCGCCGGTGCGAGCAGGACGAGGGCGGGTGGAGCCATCACCCCACCGCCGTCCGGGCCGTCGCCGCCGGGCCGGTGTACGGCGCGAGGACGAGGGAGGCGTACGTACCGCCCCAGTTGGCGGCCGTGACCAGGCAGGCCCGGCCCGCCTCGGCACCGGCCCGGAGGTACGTGCTCACGTTCCCCGGCGTGGACGGCGGCGGGACGTCGGGACTCCAGCCGGTGCGGACGGTCTCGACGGCGCAGACCGCGGACATCAGCGAGGTGGTGCTGTGCACGTGCCCCACGTACGGGCTGAGGTTGCTCAGCCGCACCTGTCCGGGCTGCCAGACCCGGCTCACGGCGGCGGCCTCGGCGGCGTCGATGGCGGCGGTGCCGCGCGCGTCGCCGTACACGGTGCCGATGTCGTCCGCGGCCAGGCCGGCGTGGTCGAGGGTGCGGGTGAAGCTCTCGGCCCAGGCCGCGCCGGAGGGGTCGTTCCCGGCGACGCGGTAGGCGTCCGAGGTCATCGCGTGGCCCTTGACCTCGGCGAGGACCGTCGCCCCGCGCCGCAGGGCGTGCTCCAGGGACTCCACGACCAGCGCGGCGCCGCCCGCGCCCAGGACGGTGCCGCCCGCGGGGTCGGCGTAGGGGCGGACGGTGTCGTCGGAGAGCAGGCCCAGGCGGTCGAAGCCGCAGTGGAGCAGGGGGGTCAGCTCGTCCGCGCCGACCGCGAGCATGACGTCGGCCTCCCCGCGCCGCACCAGGTCGGCGGCGTAGGCCAGGCCGCTGAGGCCGGCGACGCAGCCGGTGGCCAGGGTGGACAGGGGGCCGCGGATCTGCAGGGCGAGACAGGCGTGACCGGCCGCCGCGTTCATGACCGAGTTGGGGAACAGCCGGGGGTTGACCCGGTGCGGGCCCACGGTGCCGATGGTCTCGCTGAGCTGGGCGACGGTCTGCATGGGCCCGCTGAAGGTGCCGAAGACCATGCCGACGCGCTCCGCGTCGGCCTTGGTGATCCGCAGACCGGCGTCGCGTACGGCGAGTCGGCTGGCGGCGAGGGTGAGCAGGCCGATCTGGTCGAGGCGGCGGGCGTAGGCCGGGTCCACATGGCGTCGGCACTCGGCGCTGTCGAGTTCCGCGGCCCGGCGGGTGCGGGACAGGGACACATCGGTCAGACGGGCGGCCCCGACGGCGCTGGTCCCCGCGCGCAGCGCGTCGAGGAAGGCCTGGCGGCCGCTGCCCAGCGCGGTGACGGGACCGGCGCCGGTGATGACCACGCGGTGGTCGGGCACGTCGGCGGGGGGTGCCGGGCGACGGCCCAGGACGAGGGAACAGTTGTTGCCGCCGAAGGCGAAGGAGTTGGAGACGACCACGTCCAGAGCCTGCGGGCGGGCGTGGTTGGCGACGAGGTCGCGCGCGGTGCCGGCCGGCTCCGCGACGTTGACGGTGGGCGGCAGGACCCCGTCGCGCAGCGCCAGCACGCAGGTGGCCGCCTCCATGGCTCCGGCGGCCCCGAGCATGTGCCCCACCTGGGACTTGGTACTGCTCATGGGCACCGGGGCGGCGGGCGCGAAGAGGTCGGCCACCGCCTTGGTCTCGGCCTTGTCGTTGGTCGGGGTGCCCGTGCCGTGGCCGTTGACGTAGTCCACGTCCTCGGGAGTCAGCGAGGCCTGGGCGAGGCTGCGGCGCATGGCGCGGTAGGCGCCGTTGCCGGCCGGGTCGGGGGCCGTGGCGTGGTAGGCGTCGCTGGTGGTCGCGTAGCCGAGGACGTGGCCGAGGACGGTGGCGCCGCGGCCCCGGGCGAGGGACTCCGCCTCCAGGACGAGGAAGGCGGATCCCTCGCCGAGGCTGGTGCCCGTGCTGCGCGAATAGGGGGCGCAGGGCTCGGTGTCGAGGGCGTTGAGGCTGTCGAATCCGGCGAGGGAGAGGATGTCGAGCACGTCCACCCCACCGGCGATCATGATGTCCGCGCGCCCTTCACGGATGGCGTCCACCGCGTAGCCGATCGCGTTGGACCCGGCGGCGCAGGCGTTGGAGAGCACCACCTTGGGGCCCCTGAGCTGGAAGGCCACGCTGATGGCGTCCGCCGAGGTGTACAGCGGGTAGCTGGTGAGCCGGTGCCGCCCGGCCGCGCCGGGGCCGTCCTTGAGGACGTCCCAGTGGAACCGCTCGCCGTGTTCCAGACCGCCGACGGAGGTGCCGACCGCCACACCCACCCGGTAGGAGTCGTGGTCGGCCAGGCTCAGGCGCGCGCCCTCGACGGCCTCCTGCACGGCGGCCAGGGCGAGGCGCGTCGCGCGGTCGGGTCGCATGCCGACGCGCCGCACCCCGGCGGGCACCGACCGCACCTCGCCCGCGTAGCGGCAGCTGAGGCTGGACACGTCGAGGCGCTCGGTCTTGCCGATGCCGTGGGCACCGCTCTGTACGGCCTGCCAGACGTGCTCCGCGCCGGTGCCGAGCGCGCAGCTGATGCCGATTCCGGTGACGGCGACACTCTGCGCGCGCCGTGTGCTGGAGCTCATGGTTTCTCCTGTTCGCTGCGGCCACTGCCGTGGCCGGGGTGAGCCGCGTGTGTGAGGGGCTCAGTCGAGCGCGACGCCGAGGCTGGTGGCCGTCAGGAAGGGCGCGGACACGGTGCGCACCACGGCGCCGGTCCCCGCGAGGCGGAACTCCTGGCCCGAGGCGGCCACCCCGGGGTCGACGGCGGCGGTGCCGATGAAGCGGCCGAGCCGCGGGGACCACACGCAGTGCGTCACCGTGCCCACCTCGGCGTCCTCGACCGCGACGGGGGTGCCTCGGCCGGGCGCCGCGTCCAGGTCGGATGCCGCGGTCCAGCACACGGGGGAGCGGTGCTCGTGCGGGCGCCGCTCGTCGAGGGCCTCGCGTCCCACGTGGTCCTGTTCGGGGTCGAGCATCCACTGCAGGCCCACGTCGAAGGGGGTCACCGGGCCGCCGGTGTGCTCGTGCTCGTGGCTGGCGAAGCGGACCTCCATGCGGCAGATGTCGAGCGCCTGCCTGCCGCACTCCACCGCGCCCTTCGCGCCGAGCTCCGCGCGCAGCGTCGCCGCCCGCGGGGAGGGGACGAAGAACTTGTAGCCGTACTCGCCGGTGACCCCGGTCCGCGAGAGCGTCACCGCGTTCCCCGCCCACTCGACGCCGACGCAACTGCGGTACGACAGCGAGGCGATGGGGAAGTCGAGGTACGCCTGCGCGATCTTGAACGAGGAGGGGCCTTCGATGCCGAGGACCGCGCACCGCGTGCTGATGTCCTCGACGGTGACACCGGGGCGCTCTGCGGCGGCCGCCAGCAGATGGGCGGTGGCGGCGCGGGCCTGGTCCGGCCAGATCTCCACGAGGTAGTCGGCTCCCCGGCAGTGGATGAGCGCCTCGGCGACGATGGTGCCGTCCTCGCGCAGCAACAGCGACGAGGTGCTCTGGCCCTCGAGGAGGAAGTCGACGCCGCGCGTCCCGACCCGCCCCAGGTAGGCCGTCGCCCCGGGCCCGGTGACGGTCAGCAGGCCGGCGCCTTCGTAGTCGACGAGACCGACCCCCTCGCGCAGGGCCGCGTACTCCTCATCGGTGCTGGTGTGGTGGTGGGTTGTCATGGTGGCGTCTCCAAGAGGGCTCGACAGATGCGGTCGGTACGGAAGGAGGGAAGTCGTACGGAAGCCGGTACGGGAGTCGGTACGTAACTCGGTACTCGGTACGTAACTCGGTACTCGGTACGGAAGGAGGGAGAGGCGCGGCGTGGCAGGAGGGCGCCACGGTGTTGTCACGGGGCGAGTTCGGTGACGGCCAGACGCGCGGTCATCACCAGCTCCCGGCCCACCGCCGCCTGGCCCGTGACCGAGATCAGCCCGCCCAGGCGAGGACCGCTGTGCGCGCGTACGGTCACCTGGTCGCCGGGAAGCACGGGTTTGAGGAACTTGGCCTGACGGATCTCGGCGAGGTAGCCCACCCGGTCGGCCACGTCCCCCACGAGGTCTCCCGTCGCCGACCGGGCGGCGGCGCTGCCGTAGATGACCGCGGCGAGTTGTGCCACGCACTCGACCAGGAGGACGCCCGGGTAGAGCATGCGGCCGGGGAAGTGACCGGCCAGGACGGCGTCGGAGGCGGTGACGTTCTTGACGGCCTCCGCGCTCGTGCCGGGTTCGAGCGCCGTGACGCGGTCGAGGAGGAAGAAGGGATAGCGGTGGGGCAGCAGCCGGGCGATGTCGTCGGCGCCGAGCACCGCGTCGCGGGGCGGCAGGGGGAGCGGCCCGGTCATGCGCGGGCGCCTTCGATGTGGTCGACCAGCCGGTTGAGCGACAGCAGGCTGTGGGTGTCGTCGTCGGTGACGGTCACGCCGAAGGTGTCCTCCACGGCCATGGCCAGTTCGAGGGTGTCGATGGAGTCGAGTTCCAGGCCGCGGCCGAACAGCGGCTGGTCGTCGCCGATGGAGCGCGGATCGACGTTCAGGGCGAGCCGTTCGACCAGCAGCGTCTTGACCTGTGCGCACAGGTCCTGCCGGGCGGCTGCCCGGCGGGTCGCCTCGTCGAGTGTCATCACCATGGTGTTCTCCCTTGGGGTGGTGGGTGAGGGGCGGGGTCGGTCGCGGGGCGTGAGCCCTCGCGAGGGACGCACGGCGGGGCGTGAGCCGTCCCGCGGCGCTAGCAGATGAGGCCGCCGTCGACGACGACGGAGGACCCGGTGACGTACGCGGCCGCGTCACTGAGCAGGAACCGCACGGCGGACGCGACCTCTTGGGGTCGGCCGATGCGGCCGAGCGGCACGTGCCGCAGGTTCTCCGCGAGCCGGTCCGAAGGGATCTGCCGCGTCATCGACGTGTCGATGAAGCCGGGCACCACGCAGTTCACGCGGACGCCGTAGGGGCCGAGTTCCTTGGCGAGGGCCTGCGTCAGGGCGACGGTGCCTGCCTTGGCCGCCGCGTAGTTGGCCTGCCCCACCGGAGGGCGTACGGCGCTCGTCGAGCTCACGGTGACGATGGCACCGGTGCGGCGCCGCGCCATGAGGCGGGCGGCGGCGCGCGTACACAGGAACGCGCCCGTGAGGTTGGTGTCGATGACCTTGCGCCACTTGGCCTCGCCCATCATGAGCGCGTAGCCGTCCTGGGTGATGCCCGCGTTGTTGACGAAGGCGTCGAGACGGCCGTGATCGTGCCTGATGGAACGGAACATGTCCTCGATGGCGGCGCTGTCGGCGATGTCGGCCTGGAGGAGCCGGGCCCGGGGCTGAATCGCCCGGACCCGGGCCAGGGCCTCTTGGGCCCGCTCGGGCTTCCCGCGGTGGTTCATGAGCACCGTGGCGCCCTCGCGGGCCAGCTCGACGGCCACGGCGAGTCCGATGCCGCGGGTGGCTCCGGTGACCAGGGCGACGCGCCCTTGGAGATCGCTCACGTCACTGTTCCTTGCTGGAGGGGGGTACGGCGCCGCGGGCGTCCACCGGCTCGGTCGGCGCGGGCGTTCGACGCAGCGCGTCCCCGGTCGTCAGGTGCTCTGCCGTGCGGGCCATCTCGCGGGCGAGGCCGTGCAGGACGCGTCCCGGTCCCGCTTCGACGTAGGTGTCCACGCCGCAGTCGGCCAGGGTGCGCATGACGTCCTGCCAGCGCACCGGGGAGATGATCTGTGCCAGGAGGTCCTGGCGGTAGGCCTCGACGTCGGTGACGCGCAGACCGGTGGTGCTGGAGACGAACGGGATGGCGGGCGGGGCGAGCGCGACGTCGGCGAGGTGCTCGGTGAGCCGCTGATGGGCGCTGTCCATCAGCGGCGAGTGGTACGCGCCGCCGACGGGCAGCAGCCGGGCCCGCAGGGCACCGGCGGCCCGCGCGGCGGCGACGACGCCCTCGACCGCGGTCCGGCTCCCGGCCACCACCACCTGGCGCGGCGAGTTCCAGTTGGCCACGACCGCGACCTCGCCGTCGGCCGAGGCGGCGTGGCACAGCCCTTGCACCCGCTGCGGTGCGAGGCCGACGATCGCGGCCATGGCGCCCCTGCGGGCGGCGGCCGCGGCCGCCATCGCCCTGCCGCGGCGGGCGACCAGGGACAGCGCGGTCTCCTGGTCGATGCAGCCGCACGCCACCAGCGCCGTGTACTCGCCCAGGCTGTGGCCGGCGACCACGGCGGGCCGCCAGCCGTGCCCGCGCAGCTGCTCAAGGGCGGCGAGGGACCAGGTGAGGACCAGTACTTGAGCCACTTCGGGGTCGGCGAGCGCCGAGGTGTCGGCGCGCTTCATCAGGGCACGCACCGGCAGCCCGGTGACGTCCTCCGCCCGGCTGCCCAGGGCGTCGGCCCGGCGGCCCCACCGCTCCATCTCGTAGCCCATGCCGGGGAACTGGCTTCCCTGCCCGGGAAAGACGAAGGCCACGGTGGGGCTCATGCGCGGGGCCCCGCATCCTGAGTCGCCGCCCAGGCGAGAGCCATGCCGGACTCCAGGGGAGCCGACGCCCCGACCACGTCGAGCCGCTCGGCCCGGGCCCACTCGCCCAGGGGGCCGCTCAGCCGCACGGTCCAGGGCTCCTTGTCGTCGCCGTCGGCGGGGATCTCGACGTGGACGTCCGCGAGGCGCGCGGTGGGCGGCAGGCCGCCCACCGCCTTGACGACGCTCTCCTTCACACCGAAGAGGTGGCCGAGGATTTCCACGAAACCCCGCTCCGCGGTGGCGAGTTCCCGCGCGGCGCACCGTTCCTGGGGTGCGAAGTACCGCCGCGCGAGCCCCTCGCCGCACCGTGCGAGGGCGAGCTCCCAGCGGCGCAGGTCCACCAGATCCACACCCGCTGAATGAAGGGCCGCCGGGATCCGCCCGGCTGCGTGAGGAATGTTCATGGCTTGGTCTCCGCCCGTTCGGAAGGGAGGCGATTTCGGAGAAGGAAGAGGACCCCGCACGGAAAGGACTCCGGATTCTTCAAGGACTCCGGATTCTTCGGGGGCGGCTTCTCCAGACGCCCCGAAGCTAAGGTCGGCGCCGATCGCCTGTCAACGAAGCCGCAATATCTCCGTCAGGCTCCGGAGTGCCGTGCACGGCCGCCGAAAGATTCGCGCAATTCAAGAAACGAAGGGGAAAGGTTCGGGGCCCGCTGCGTCTTCCTGCGTTTGGCTGGCGGCGGACGGCGCAGCGCTCACGGCTGCGTCACGGCCCCGAGGCGCGGAAGTGCCTCAGGAGAGGAGCGAGGAGACCATGCCACGTCTCGTGCAGTCGGCCACCCACATCATGCGTGACGTCAGCGTGGCGGCCGCGGCGCGCGTCCGCTGGGGGGAATGCGACCTTCAGGGGCACGCCTACTACGCCAGTTACATTCCCTGGTTCGACCTCGGGCGCGAGAAGTTCGCCCTGGACGTGGGCGCCGACTACCGCAAGTACCAGATCGCGACCACCGATCTGTACGTCCGTTACCACCAGCCCGCCAAGTACCTCGACGAGTTGGTGATCAGGACGTGGGCGGCCGCGCCCGGCACCCTCACCTATTACTACGAGATCTACCGGAAGAATGGCGGGCAGCTCCTCGCCGAGGCGCGCACCGTCCACGCGTTCGTCGACGCTGAGCGCGGGGTCCTGACCAAAATTCCCGACGACATGCATCACGCCTTCGTGGAATTCCTGGAGAGCTACCGAAAGCGAAAGAACGACCCGGCCCCGGCCGAGGGATCGGAATCGTGCTCCGTATCCGCAGAGCACCTGCCCGCGGGTTCGCCTCGAAAGTCTGGAGAGACGTCATGAAGGACGGTGCGCTCGACCGCCTGCGCGGCAAGCTGCTGGGCGAGGTGGTGGGACCGCGGGACGCCGGGTACGACTCGGCACGCCGGGTCTACAACGCCATGATCGACAAGCGTCCCGCGGTCATCGCCCGGTGCCTGGGGACCGCGGACGTCGTCACAGCGGTGCGCTTCGCCCGGGAAGAGGGGCTGCTGATCGCCGTGCGGGGCGGCGGACACAGCGTCGCGGGGCACGCGATGTGCGACGACGGGCTCGTCATCGACCTGTCCCTCATGCGCGGGGTGCACGTCGACCCCGAGCGCCGCACCGCGCGCGTACAGGGCGGAGCGCTGCTGGGTGACGTGGACCGCGAGACGCAGCTGCACGGCCTGGCGATCCCGACGGGGCAGATGTCGGAGACCGGCATCGCCGGGCTCACCCTCAACGGCGGCGTGGGCATGATGCTCCACAAGTACGGCCTGACCTGCGACAACCTCCTGTCCGCCGATGTGGTCACCGTCGACGGCGAGCTGCTGACCGCCAGCGCCGACAGCCACGAGGAGCTCTTCTGGGCGTTGCGCGGCGGCGGCGGAAACTTCGGCGTGGTCACCTCCTTCGAGTTCCGGGCACACCCGGTCGGGCCGATGATGCTGGCCGGTTTCCTCGCCCACCCCGTCGAACGGGCCGAGGAAGTCCTCACGTTCCTGCGGGACTTCAGCGCGAGCAGCCCCGCGTACCTGAGCGCGGACGCGCTGTTCATCCACGCCCCCGAGGCGGACTTCGTGCCCGAGGAGTTCCAGGGCATGCCGATGGTCGCCCTGTTCGTGCGCTACTTCGGCCCGATGGCGGACGCCTGGCGGACCGTGCAGCCCCTGCGGGACTTCGGCAGCCCGCTGTACGACAGCCTCGGCCCGATGCCGTTGGTGGCCGTGCAGTCGATGCTGGACACCTTCACCCCGGCAGGCAATCTGCACTACTGGACCAGTGAGTTCCTGCCCGGCTTCGGGGCGGAGCAGATCGCGGCCGTCGCGGCCATCGGCAGCGATCTGCCGTCGTCACTCACCACGATCAACGTCCACCCCTTCGACACGGCCGCCACGGACGTCCCCGCGGACGCCACCGCGTTCGCGCACCGCGAGGACAGCTGGCTGATCCATGTGATCTGTCAGTGGCAGGACCCCGCCGAGTCGGACCGCTGCCGCGCGTGGGTCAAGAAGGCGAGCTCCCAGCTCAAGGCCTTCGGCCACGGCAACACCTACCTCAACACCACGTCGGAGGACGACGAGACGGACCGCGTCCGTGCCTTCTGGGACGAGCCCCGCCTCGCGCGCCTCGCCCGGGTCAAGGCGGCGTACGACCCGGACAACGTGCTGCGGTTCAACCACAACATCGCGCCCGCCCCACGACGGGCCGCGCCGTGAACCGCTCCCGCCGCGCTCGGCACCACGGCCGTCCGGTCCAGGTGGTCATCGTCGGAGCGGGCATCAGCGGCCTCGGCCTGGGCATGGCCCTCAAGCGGGCAGGCCACCACGACTTCACGATCCTGGAGCGGGCCGACGACATCGGCGGGGTGTGGCGCGACAACACCTACCCCGGCGCCGCCTGCGACATCCCCGCCCCGCTGTACTCCTACTCGTTCGCGCCGCACGCCTGGTCACAACGCTACGCCGGACAGCGGGAGATCCTGGACTATCTGCGCGGCTGCGCGGACGCCCACCAGCTGCGCGGCCATCTGCGCCTGGGGACCGAGGTCCGCTCGGCCCACTTCGACGAGCGCACCCGGCGCTGGCGGCTGCGCACCCGGACCGGTGAGATCCACGAGGCGGACGTCCTGGTGCCTGCCTGCGGCCAGTTGAGCCGCCCCGCCGCGCCCCGACTGCCCGGCAGCGAGCGCTTCACGGGGCGGATCGTCCACTCGGCACGCTGGGACCACGGCCTCGACCTGGCCCACCGCAGAGTCGCGGTGATCGGGACCGGCGCGAGCGCCCTGCAGATCGTGCCCCAGGTGGCGCGGCAGGCAGCGCACCTGACGGTGTTCCAGCGCTCCGCCCCCTACGTGGTGCCCCGCTGGCAGCGCGCCTACCGCCCCGGGCCGGGCGCCCGCGGCCGACTCGGGGCGAAGGCGGCACGGCTCGGGTGGTGGCTGTTCAACGAGCTGACCGTGCCCGGCCTGACCCGGCGGTGGCGGACCCGGGGATTCACCGCCTTCGGCTGCGCGGCCCAACTGCGCAGACAGGTCCACGACCCCGCGGTCCGCGAGCGCCTCACCCCGCGCGACGAGGTGGGCTGCAAGCGGATCGGGATCTCCAGCGACTACTACCCCGTCTTCAACGAACCCCACGTCGAGCTCGTCACCGACCCCGTCGCGGACCTCACCGAGGACGCGATCCGCACCGAGAACGGCCGGGAGCATCCGGTCGACGTCATCATCCAGGCCACCGGCTTCTCGGCCACGGACTTCCTGGCGTCGCTGCACATCACCGGCCGCGAGGGGCGCGCACTCGCCGACCACTGGCGCGACGGGGCCAGGGCGTACTTGGGGATGACCGTGCCCGGCTTCCCCAACATGTTCGTCCTGTACGGACCGCACACCAACGTCGGCGCCGGGAGCGTCGTCTACATGGTCGAGAGCCAGATCCGCTACGTCCTCGACGCGCTGCGCGTCATCGGCCGGGGCACCCGTGAACTGCTCGACGTGCGCGCCGATGCCGAGGACGTCTTCACGGCGGAGATGCGCCACCGCCTGCGGTCCACCGTCTGGTCGACCTGCCGCAACTGGTACCGGGGCAAGAACGCCTCCGTCACCACCAACTGGCCCGGCCAGACGGCCGAGTACCGCCGCCGCACCCGCCGGGTGAACCTGGCCCACTACCGGCCCGCCGATCCCGCGGACCACCACGCCCACGCGCCGCGGACCTGAAGCCGTCCGCGCACCCTCTGACGTCACCGTAGGAGTCCCCATGCCCTTGCACCCGCAAGCCGCGGCGTTACTGGAGCACCTCTCCCGGCTGCGCATGCCCCCTCTGGAATCGGTCGGCGTGCCCGCGGTCCGCGAGTTGCTGGGCGGCCTGCGCCAGGTCCAGGGCGAGGCCGAGCCGGTCGCGGCGATCACCGAAACCCGTGTGCCGGGCCCGGCGGGATTGCTCCCGGTGCGCGTCTACCACCCTTCCGCGCGCCCCGGTCCCCGTCCGCTGATGGTGTTCTTCCACGGCGGCGGCTGGATCGCCGGAGACGTGGAGCTGGTGGACAAGCCACTGCGGAGGCTGGCCAACGCGTGCGGCGCGGTCGTGGCCAGCGTGGAGTACCGGCGTGCCCCGGAGACCCAGTTCCCCGGCCCCGCCGAGGACGCGTACGCCGCGATCACCGCCCTCGCGGAGCGGGCGGAGGACCTCGGTGCCGATCCCGGGCGCCTCGTGGTCGCGGGGGAGAGCGCGGGAGGCAACCTGGCAGCGGCGGCCTGCCTGATGTCCAGGGACCGCGGCGGACCCGCGATCGCCGCGCAGCTGCTGATCTGCCCGAGCCTCGCTCCGGAGGCGGACTCTCCCTTCGTCTCCTACCGGCGGTACGCCACGGGGTACCTCAACACCCGTGCCGCCATGGCCCACTTCTGGGACCTCTACCTCGCCTCCCCGCAGGACGCGGCGCATCCGTACGCGGCGCCGCTGCTCGCCGAGGAGCGCACGGGGCTTCCTCCCGCCCTCATCCTGGTCGCGGAGTACGACCCGCTGCGGGACGAGGCGACGGCCTACGGCCACTTCCTGCGCACCAGCGGCGTCCCCGGCACCGTCCGGCGCTACGACGGCGCCCTGCACGTCTTCTTCCTGATGTGCGAGTCGTCCGCCGCGGCCCGGGCGCGGGCCGACATCACCGCGTGGCTGCACGACCGCTTCCCCACCGAGGGCGTGGCCCCGGGCCGTGCCGGCTGAGGAGATCCACATGCCCGCCTACGACCGTCTGTACATCGACGGGGCCTGGGTACCGTCCCACCACACCGGCTCGCTCACCGTCGTCGACCCCACGACGGAGGAGCCGCTGGCCTCCGTGCCCGACGCCACCGAGCGGGACGTCGACGCCGCCGTGCGCGCGGCACGCGCCGCCGCCGACGGGTGGGCGGCCACGGCCGTGGAGGAGCGGGCCGGGCATCTGCGCGCCATCGCCGCGGAGCTCGGCCGCCGCACGGAGGCCCTGGCCCAGCTGATCACCCGGGACGTCGGCACCCCGCTGTCCTTCTCCCGGGCCGTACAGGTCACGTTGCCCGTCAACAGCTTCCACCACGCCGCCCGTACGGCCCTGGCGTACCCCTTCGAGCGGCAACAGGGACCCTCACGGCTCCTCCGCGAGCCCTACGGGGTGGTCGCGGCCGTCACCCCGTGGAACTACCCGGTCCACCAGGCGGCGGCGAAGGTCGCCTACGCGCTGGCCGCGGGCAACACCGTGGTCCTCAAGCCCAGCGAGGTCGCCCCCCTGGGCGTCTGGGAGCTGACCGACGTCATCGCCTCCGCCGGGCTGCCTCCCGGGGTGTTCAACCTCGTCGGCGGCAGCGGACCGCGGGCGGGCGAGGCCCTGGCGGCCCACCCCGGAGTCGACGTGGTCTCCCTCACCGGGTCCACGCGCACCGGCCGCAGGGTCAGCGTCCTGGCCGCGCAGACCCTGAAGAAGGTCACGCTCGAACTCGGCGGCAAGAGCCCCGCGGTCATGCTCGCCGACGCCCACCCGGCCCGTGTCGTCCCCGCGGTCATGGCGTCGGCGTTCCTCAACAACGGCCAGACCTGCTCCGCCCTCACTCGGCTGATCGTGCCCCGCCCCGCCCTCGCCGAGGTGGAGGAACTGGCCCGCCACACGGCCTCCGGCTGGGCACCGGGAGACCCCAAGGACGAGCGGACGCGGCTGGGGCCACTGGTGTCCGCCGTACAACTCCAGCGGGTACGGCGCCACATCACCGCCGCCCGGGCCGCCGGAGCCGTCCTCGTCACCGGGGGAGAGGACCCGCCCGCCGACCTGCCCCGGGGATTCTTCGTGCGCCCCACCGTGCTGTCGCGCGTCTCCCCGGACATGGCCCTGCACCACGACGAGGTATTCGGTCCCGTCCTCGCCATCGAGGCGTACGACACCGAGGAAGAGGCCCTGCGGATCGCCGACGACACGGTGTACGGCCTGGCCGCAGCCGTGTGGTCGGCCGACGAGGACCGCGCCTTCGCCGTGGCCCGCGCACTGCGCGCCGGACAGGTGCAGGTCAACGGAGCGCCCTTCGACCCCAACGCCCCCTTCGGCGGCTACAAGCAGTCGGGAAACGGCCGCGAGGGCGGCACCGCGGGCCTTGAGGAGTTCCTGGAGACCAAGGCCGTACAGAGCTGATCCACCGCACACCCGCGGGCGACCTCCCCGCGCCGGAACACCGCATGAGACCGGAACACCGCATGAGAAAGGCAGACACCATGTACTACCGCACCCTGTTCAAGTCCAAGGTCCATCGGGCCACCGTCACTCAGGCAGATCTGCACTACGTCGGATCGCTGACCCTGGACCGCGATCTGATGGACGCGGCCGACCTCCTGCCCGGGGAGAAGGTCGACATCGTCGACATCAACAACGGCAGCCGTCTGTCCACCTACCTCATCGAAGGCCCGCGCGGCACCGGCGTCGTCGGCATCAACGGCGCGGCGGCCCGGCTGATCAGCCCCGGTGACCTCGTCATCATCATCGCCTACGCCCACGTCCCCGACGAGGACGCGGCCCGCTTCGCGCCCAAGGTCGTCCACGTCGACCACGACAACAAGATCCGCGCACTGGGGTCCGACCCGGCCGAGCCGCCTCCCGGCAGCGACACCATGCGGGGCGACCACGTCTTCGTCGACTGATGGCCGCGCCTCCACCGTCCAGCACGAGTCCCGGAGCCACGGCCGAACGACGAAACGGGGAGACCTGATGTGCGGCATCGCGGGATGGGTCGCGTTCGACGCCGACCTCACCCATCAGGAAGAGACCGTCCTCGACATGACCCGGTCGCTGCGCACCAGGGGCCCCGACGCCTCGGGGACCTGGACCGGCCGGCACGCCGCGCTGGGGCACCAGCGCCTGGCGGTCATCGACCTCGACGGAGGCGCACAGCCGATGACCGCGGCGACGCCGGACGGACCCGTGGTCATGACCTACAGCGGAGAGGTCTACAACTTCGTCGCCCTACGACAGGAGCTGCGCGGCCGCGGTCACCACTTCCGTACCGTCGGCGACACCGAAGTGGTCCTGCGGGCCTACCTGGAGTGGGGGGACCGCCTCGTCGAGCACCTGAGGGGCATGTACGCCTTCGGGATCTGGGACGGCCGCACCGACCGCCTCCTGTTGGTCCGTGACCGCCTGGGCATCAAGCCCCTCTACTACTACCGCACGCCGCACGGCCTCCTGTTCGGCTCCGAGCCCAAGGCCCTCCTCGCGCATCCGTCGGTCGAGGCCGCCGTCGACCACGACGGGCTGCGCGAGATCTTCCTCGGCGTGAAGACGCCGGGCGCGGCGATCTGGCGCGGGATGCGGGAACTGCGCCCCGCCTCCCTCCTGACGCTCGACCGCCGCGGCGCACGCGAGCGCACGTACTGGAGCCTGACCGCCAGGCCCCACACCGAGGACCCGGACGCGACCACCGCACACGTCGAGGAACTCCTCAGCGGCTCGGTGCGCGAGCAGCTCGTCGCGGACGTGCCGCGCTGCCTGCTCCTGTCCGGGGGGCTCGATTCGAGCGCGATCGCCGGGTTCGCGGCCGACACCCTGAGCGGGTACGGAGAGCGGCTGCGCACCTTCTCCGTGGACTTCCAGGGACACACCGACCACTTCACGCCCGACCACCACAACGTCAGCCCCGACGCGCCCCACGTCCACGAGGTCGTCAAGCACCTCGACACCGATCACACCGACATCGTGCTGGACGCAGGCGACCTCGCGAGGCCCGACGTACGCCGCACTGCCGTCCGCGCCCGGGACCTCCCCATCGGCTGCGGAGACATGGACCACTCCCTGCTCCAGCTCTTCACCGCGATACGCGAGCAGTCCACAGTCGCGCTGTCCGGAGAGGGCGCCGACGAGATGTTCGGCGGCTACTGGTGGTTCCACGACCCCGCCCTGCGGGAGACCGCGGGCTTTCCCTGGCTGACGGCCGCGCTCGGCCGGACACGGCAGGAGCGCGCCTTCCTGCCCGAGGACCTGGCGCCGGTCCTCGACCTGCCCGGGTACGCGGCGTACCGCTACCGCGAAGCCCTCGCCGCGACCCCGGCGCTCGACGGCGAGAGCCCCGCGCAACGTCGGTCACGCGAACTGCTCCATCTGCACCTCACCCGCAGCCTCACCGGCATGCTGGAGCGCAAGGACCGGCTCAGCATGGCCGTGGGACTGGAAGTGCGGGTGCCGTTCTGCGACCACCGCATCGCGGAGTACGCCTTCAACGTCCCCTGGTCCCTGCACACCGCGCAGAACAGGGAGAAGAGCGTGCTGCGGGCCGCGGCACGCCACGTCGTACCCGACGGTGTGCTCATGCGGCGGAAGAGCCCCTACCCGATGACGCAGGACCGGCACTACGTCCCCGCGCTCCAGAGGCAGGTGCGCGACGTCCTGGCTGACCCGGACCACCAGGTCTTCGCCCTGTTCGACCGGGCGGCGGCCACCCGCGCCGCGCACGTCGGCCCCACCGACCATCCGCGCCCCCAGGCGCTCCGGGCCGCACTGGAGAAGTTCCTCGACCTCCACACCTGGATCGACCTCTACAGCCCGCGGCTGCTGCTCTGACGGGGCGGGGCGTCTGACGGGGCGTGGCATCTGACGGTACGAGACAGCGGGTGGGCGCGTGCGGTGCCGGGGCCGAGATCGCCGCACGCGCCCCGTGCGGCTGAAAATAGTCGCCCGCTGTCCGGACTTGAGTGGGGGTGTTCTTCTACGGGGCGCGGGGGAAGGGCATCTGACGGAGTGCAGAAACGTTCGGCTCGACAGGGCGGGTGCGGCCCGCGCGCCGAAAACCGGCGGCGGGCCCTATAACACATGCCCGGCGCCGCGGGCTCCTTTCGCGACGAACGCCGCTAGGCGGAGGCTCCAGTTCAGGGTGCTTGCCACAGCCACACGATCTTGCGATTAGCATGACCATGCGCAGCCGTCGGAGGGCCGCGGCCCGAAGCGGGCCTCCTTCGCGACGGCACCGATGTGAGGGCGGGCCGACAGCCTGCATCCCCGTGCCGAGACCGAGGGGTCACGGAATGACTTTGTCCGCTGATGGGCGTCCGTCCGGCATAGCCGGCACTCCGCGAACGGCGTCCTCGCTACCGCTGCTCCTGCTCGGGGCGGCCGCCGTGGCGGGAGCCGTGGCGGCGGGGCTCGCGCCGTCGGCCGCCCGCGGCTGGGTGGCCGCCGTGGCCGTGGTCGGCTGGCTGCTCCTGGCCGTCGTCGTCTGGACGGGGCGCGCGGGCGCGGCCCGGCTGCGGGCGCACGCCGCGCAGCTGGAGAGCCAGCTGACCGGCGCGCAGACGCAGTTGGGCGCCCGGGGCGCCGAAGTGATCCACATGGCGCAGGTGACCCTGCCGACCGTGGCCCGGTCCCTGCGCGACGGCGCGGGCCCGCAGGACGCCCTGCACCAGACCCGGCCCCCGGCCGAACCGGCGTACCGCGAGCTCCTGAACGTCTGCGTCACCCTCCTCGCCGACGCCGAGGGCCGCGCCGCGGGCGCGGCCGCCGCCCAGCACCACACGGCCGGTGACCTGACCCGGGTGACCGACGACGTACGGCTGCTCGCCACCGAGACCCTGCCCGCGGTCGTCGGCGCGCTGCGCGGCGGCGCCTCGGCGGACCGCGTCCTCGCGAACGTGACCTGGCCCGCCGACCCCACGCTGCGCGACCTCACCGAGGCCGCCGTGCGGGAACTCGCCCTGAGCGAGCGGCGCGCGGCCGCCGCCCAGACCGCGAGCGCGAAGGCGCTGAGCCGGGTGCAGGCGAAGTCCGTCAGCATGCTCGCCGACCTGCGCGAGATGCAGGACCGCCACGGCGAGGACGTCTTCGGCGACCTGCTCAGGCTCGACCACAGCACGTCCCAGCTCGGCCTGATGACCGACCGGCTCGCGCTCCTGATGGGCGGCCGCTCCAGCCGCGCCTGGAACAAGCCCATCGTCATGGAGAGCATCCTGCGCGGCGCCGTCGGACGCATCGCCGCCTATCAGCGCGTACGGCTGCACAGCTCCACCAAGGCCGCCGTGGTCGGCTTCGCCGCCGAAGGCGTCATGCACCTGCTGGCCGAACTGATGGACAACGCCGCGAACTTCTCGCCGCCCACCGACGAGGTCCACGTCTACGTCGAGGAGTCGCGCACCGGCGTCGTCGTCACCATCGAGGACAGCGGCCTGCGCATGTCCGAGGCGGCGCTGCGCCGCGCCAAGGAGTCCGTGTCCGGGCAGGCCGCCGACCTCGCGCTGCTCCAGGGCACCCGGCTCGGCCTCGCCGTCGTCGGCCGACTGGCCGTCAAGTACGGCGTCAGCGTGAACTTCCGCCCCTCCTCGCGCGGCGGCACCGGCGTCGTCATCCTGCTCCCCCCGCAGCTCCTGGCGCAGCAGCCCCAGCCGGACAGCGCCCGCACGGTGGCGGCCCCTTCGGCGGAGGCCCCTTCGATCGAGGCCTCCGTCACCGAGGCCCCGGCCCTCCCGGCACCCGGACAGGCCGTCGGGCCGGAGGCCACCGAGGCGGGCCCTTCCGCGTCCCTGCCGTCGGCGCCCGCTTCGGCGGGCCCGGTGTCGCCGGTGCTTCCGGAGCAGGGCCCCGCGGACGGTCCCGAGGCCCCCGGCGCCCCGCAGGCCACCCCCGGCGGCTTGCCCGTGCGGCGGCCCGGCCGCACGATGGCCGCCGCGCACGCCGCGACCGAACGGCGCACCGCGGAACGGCACCCCGACAACCGGCACTCCAGCGAGCGGCAGGACGCCCAGCAGACCGGCCCCGACGCCGAGCGGACCGGCGCGAGCAGCGCCTCGCCGGACGAACGGCACCGCTCCGGGCAGAGCATCGGGGACCGGTTCGGCGCGTTCCACCGCGCCCGCCGGGCCGCCGCCGACGACACGGCTGAGAACCCACAGCCGCCGCGGGCCGAGTAGCCGCCCGCCCCCTCGCGGACCGGCCCGCCCCGTGGGACCCCAAGGACCGCTTCTCGACCCCCGCCCCGCACACCGAAAGGGAGGCACGGGCGTTCGCACCCCCCGGTGACGGCCCCGACACACGATGACGACCACCGACAACAGTCTGAACTGGCTCCTGGAGAGCCTGCTCGACGGCACCCCCGGCACCCGGCACGCCCTCGTCCTCTCCCGGGACGGCCTGAAGCTGTGCTGGAGCCCCGGCCTGACGCTGGACCAGGCGGACCAGCTCTCCGCGATCTGCTCCGGCATGCAGGCGCTCGCCCAGGGCGCGTCGATGGAGTTCGGGGACGGCACGGGCGGCGTACGGCACTCCATGACGGAGTTCCACGGCGGCCTGCTGTTCGTCGTGGAGGCGGGCCAGGGCGCGCACCTCGCCGTGATAGCCGACGAGGACGCCGACCCCGGCGTGGTGGGCAACCAGATGTCCCAGCTCGTGGCGCAGATCGGGGACCACCTGAGCGCCGAGCCCCGCGGCCAGGGCCTCACGAACCCCGCGTCATGACCCGGCGGCCCGTCGACGTGGGCGAACCGGACCGGCTGTACACCATCACCGGTGGGCGCAGCCGGTCCGACGGCGGCGCGTTCGACCTGGTGACGCTGATCGTGGCCGAGTGCGAGCCGTCGCCCGGCCAGCAGTCGGAGCATGCCCGCATCCTGGACCTGTGCCGCCACCCGACGGCCGTCGTCGAGATCGCCGCCGAGCTGTCGCTGCCCGTCACGGTCGTCCGCATCCTCCTGGAGGACCTCCAGGACACCGGCCGCATCACGGCCCGACACCCGCGCGTGGCGGCGTCCGCCGCGCTGCCCGATTCCGCTCTTCTCACGGAGGTGCTCCATGGGCTCCGCAACCTCTGAGCTGCCGCCCGAGGCCCGGACACCGCTGCGCGACACGGCCGAGTCCGGTCTGAAGATCGTCGTGGTGGGCGGCTTCGGGGTCGGCAAGACGACCCTGGTCCGCTCGGTCAGCGAGATCCGCCCCCTCAACACCGAAGAGGTGATGACGCGGGCGGGCGAGGACGTCGACCCGGTACCGACCGAGTCGGCCAAGACCACCACCACCGTGGCCTTCGACTTCGGCCGCATCAGCCTCAACGAGCGCCTGGTGCTCTATCTGTTCGGCGCGCCCGGCCAGAAGCGCTTCTGGTTCCTGTGGGACCGCCTCTTCTCCGGCACGCTCGGAGCGGTGGTGCTCGTCGACACCCGCAGGATGGACGACTCCTGGTACGCCATCGACCGGCTCGAACACCACGGCACGCCCTTCGTCGTCGCCGTCAACCGCTTCGACGGCGAGCACGCCTACCACTCCCTGGACGAGATCCGCACCGCCCTCGCACTGCCCGCGCACGTCCCCCTGGTCGACTGTGACGCCCGGGTCCGCTCGTCCGGCAAGAACGTGCTCATCACCCTCGTCGACCACCTCCACCACCTGGCACGGGAACGGGAACTGACAGCATGACCGAAGCCACCGGACCGGCGGCGCCCGGCACCCCGCCGCCCGGCTGCCCCGCACACAGTGACGCGGTGCCCCTCAGCGGCCTGGAGTACCAGCAGACGCCCTTCGAGCTCTACCGCGACCTGCGCGGCCGGTACGGCTCCGTGGCCCCCGTCCTCCTCGACGGTGACGTGCCCGCCTGGCTGGTCCTCGGCTACTCCGAGGTCAGCTACGTCACCGCGCACGACGAGCTGTTCGCCCGCGACTCGCGGCGCTGGAACCAGTGGGACCGGATCCCCGCCGACTGGCCGCTGCTGCCCTTCGTCGGCTACCAGCCGTCCGTCCTGTTCACCGAGGGCGCCGAGCACCGGCAGCGCGCCGGTGTCATCACCGAGGCGCTGGAGGGCGTCGACCAGTTCGAACTCGGCCGGGAGTGCGTCCACATCGCCGACCAGCTGATCGCCTCCTTCTCCGGGCGCGGCGCCGCCGAGCTGATGAGCGCCTACACCCACCCGCTCGCCATGCGCGCCGCCGTGCACATGGTCGGCATGCCGCCGGGCACCGCCGACACCGAGGGCCTCGTCGAGGACCTGCGCATGTCCCTCGACACCGCCGAGGGCGACGACCCGGTCGCCGCGTACGGGCGGGTGGGCGAGCGCGTGCACCGGCTGGTCAAGGAGCGGCGCGAGCGGCCCGCGGCCGACGTCACCTCGCGGATGCTGGAGCATCCGGCCGGGCTCACCGACGAGGAGGTCGTCCAGGACCTCATCTCGGTGATCGCCGCGGCCCAGCAGCCCACCGCCAACTGGATCTGCAACACCCTGCGGCTGCTCCTGACCGACGAGCGGTTCGCCCTGAACGTCTCCGGCGGCCGCCTCAGCGTCGGCCAGGCCCTGAACGAGGTGCTCTGGCTCGACACCCCCACGCAGAACTTCATCGGGCGCTGGGCGGTGCGCGACACCCAGCTGGGCGGCCGTCAGATCCGCGCGGGCGACTGCCTGGTCCTCGGCCTCGCCGCGGCCAACTCCGACCCGCAGCTGTGGCCCGGCGCCCACGTCGGCTCGGAGAACTCCGCGCACCTGTCCTTCAGCAACGGCGAACACCGCTGCCCCTACCCGGCTCCGCTGCTCGCCGACGTCATCGCCCGTACGGCCGTCGAAACCCTCCTGGAGCGGCTGCCCGACCTGGTCCTCGGCGTCGACCCGGCGGCCCTGACCTGGCGCCCTTCGGTGTGGATGCGCGGACTGACGGCCCTGCCCGTCCAGTTCACACCGGTGGCCCAGTAGCGTCGGCGTTCCGCCCACCGGGGCGGAACACCGACGCGGCGCTCGTGCCCGTCAACCCGGCTCAGCTCGGCAGAACGTCCTCGAGTTCCGCCAGTTCCTGCGTGTCCAGCGTGAGTTCCACGGCCCCGGCGGAGTCGGTGATGGTGGCCGGGCGGCTGGCTCCGGGCACCGGGATCATCGCCGGGGAGCGGGCGAGCAGCCAGGCGAGGGCGATCTGTTGGGGGCTGACGCCGCGGTCGGCGGCGACGCGGTGGAAGGCTGTGCCGACGGAGGTGTGGCCTGAGGGGCCGTCGAGGGAGCTGCGGGAGATGCCGCCGAGGGGGCTCCAGGGCAGGAAGGCCAGCCCCAGCTGTTCACTGAGCCGCAGCTCGGGCTCGCTGTCGCGGACGGCGGGCGAGTACTGGTTCTGCACGGAGACGAGCCCGTCGCCGAGGATCTGATGTGCCTGCCGGATCTGGACGGTGGTGACGTTGGAGATGCCTGCGGCGCGGATCGTGCCGGCGTCGAGGAGCTCGCGCAGCGCCCCGACGGACTCCGCCCAGGGCACGGTCGGGTCCGGCTTGTGCAGCTGGTACAGGCCGATCGCGTCGACGCCCAGACGCTTGGCGGAGGCTTCAGCGGCTCGCTTGAGGTGGGCGGGGGCGGCGGTGACGGTCCAGCTGCCGTCGCCGGGGCGGCCGCGCCCGCCCTTGGTGGCCACCAGGACATGGGAGGTGTCGCCGCCGTAGCGGGCCAGGGCGCGGGCGATCAGCAGTTCGTTGTGGCCCGCCTCGTCGGCGTGCCAGTGGTAGCTATCGGCGGTGTCGACCAAGGTGACACCGGCGTCGAGGGCGGCGTGGACGGTGGCGATCGCCCGCGTCTCGTCCGGGCGGTGCTCGATGGACAGCGGCATGGCGCCCAGGCCGATGGCGCTGACGGCGGTGTGGGCGAGGGGGCGGTACTGCATGGTGGCCTTGTTCCTTACGCGGGGGGAGCTGCGGATGCGGCGAGGGCTTCGGCGGCGGCGCCGGGCAGCCAGTCGGTAGTGCGGGAGAAGGCGAAGCCCAGCGCCTTCGCGCGGGCGTTGCTCATGGCGTAGTAGCGGTCGAAGGAGAACGGCGAAGCCTTCTCGCCCGCCGGGACGGTCCGGTAGCCGGCCTCCCGGCCGGCCTGCGTGGCGACGATCTCGGCGAGATCGCGCACGTCGAGCGGGCCGTCGGAGCAGGCGTTGACCGGGCCGGTGAAGTCGGCCGCGGCCGCCCACAACAGCACGTCCGCCAGCTCCTCGTAGTGGATGAAGACCGTGGGCAGCGCCTGCGCGTGCACAGTGATCTCTTCGCCCCGGGCGATGCGCCCGGCATAGTGCGCCAGCCGACCGGTGAACTCCCGTGCGCCGCCGCCGAGCACATGGGCGCTGCGCACAGTGGCGAAGGCGAAGCTGCCGGCGCGGGCGAAGACGGCCTCGGCCTGCCGCTTGCCCTCGGCGTAGTGCGCCTCCAGGTAGGCGTCGTCGTGCCAGGGCAGGTCCATGGCCACCTGCCACGTGGTCGGGTACACGCTCTCCTCGGGCACGGGCGTCCCCGAGGGCGCGGGCGGCAGGGCGGCGGTGTCGGGGTCGTAGACCTCGATCGTGGAGGTCATGACGTAGCGCCTGGTGCGGCCGGCAAGGGCGCGAGCGGCGACGGCGGCCTGTACCGGGGTGTAGCAAACCTGGTCCACCACGACGTCGAAGGTGCGGCCGTCGAGTGCGGCGGTCAGGGCGGCCTCGTCGTCGCGGTCGACGACGAGGTGCTCGACGCCGACGGGCGGCGGGGCGGAGCCGCGGTTCACCACGGTGACCTGGTGGCCCGCGGCCTGCAGGCGCTCCACCAGGAGCTTTCCGAAGTACCGGCTTCCGCCGATGACGCAGATCCTTTGCATGCCCCCATCCTGGGGACCTATCGTCATCAGGAGAAGTCCCGACTTGCTTGGTACGCATTAAGGAAAACTGTTGATCGATGTGCAGCGGCTCCGCGTCCTGCGGGCGGTGGCGGAGCACGGCAGCTTCAACCAGGCGGCCGCGGTGCTCCGCCTCACCCCCTCGGCCGTCTCCCAGCAGGTGGCCGCACTGGAACGCGGTCTCGGTGCCCAGGTCGTCGCGCGCAGCACCCGAGGCGTCACCCTCACGCCGGCAGGCCACATCATGGTCGGCGCGGCCGAATCCGTCGCCGCCGAGCTCGAACACGCACGACAGCAGGTCGCCGAGCTCAGCACCGGCCGCACCCAGCTCACCGTCGCCACCTTCACCAGCGGTGGCAGGCTCCTGCTGCCCTCCGCGCTCGCCCGGCTCATGGCAGCCCATCCCCGCACCGTCCTCCACGTCAGGGAGGGCGAACCCGAAGACACCCTTCCCCTGGTCCGGCAGGGCGCCGTGGACCTCGCCCTCGCCTACCACTTCGACGGCCCGCTCCCCGTCGGCCCGCGCCCCGGCACCAGCCTGGAGTGGACGCCCCTGCTGGAAGACCCCCTGCACGTCGTCCTGCCCCAGGGGCACCGACTCGTCGGCCACGATTCGCTCGACCTCGCCGAACTGGCCGCGGAACCCTGGGTGCTCGGCTGTCTGAAGACCGAGGCCTACCTGCGCCGCTACGCGGAGCAGGCCGGCTTCGATCCGGACATCCGCGGGACCACCACCGACTACTTCTTCGCCCGCTCCCTCGTCGCCGCGGGCATGGGAATCTCCCTGATTCCCTCGATCGCGCTCACCCCCGAGATCCCAGGGCTGAGCACCGTCTCGCTCAAGTCGCCGGTCCCGATCCGGCACATCGGCGTCGCCGCGATCAACGGCCGTGACCGGCCCCACGTCACGACGCTCATTCACGCCCTTCGCGAGCAGGCGACGCAGCACAACGGGCATTGATCCGCCACGGGGCCCGCCGAACGCCGACGGGGTGGCGTTCCGCTACTTCGCACCGTGGGTCAGAGAGAGGAGACCGGGGCCGCTCGGCGCGCCACCGGGGTGAAGACCACCGGCAGCGCCCGCGGCCCCCGGGTGAAGACGCCGTGCTCCTCGGGGGCGAAGCCGTCCGCGAAGCGCAGGTCGGGCAGGGCGTCGAGGAGGTCGTTGACGCCGGTCTCGACCTCGGCGCGGGCCAGCAGCGCGCCCACGCAGAAGTGCCGGCCGAGGGCGAAGGCGAGGTGGTCGGCCGCCGCGGAGAAGGCGGTCGTGGTGGTGAGGTCGTCCCGGAAGAGGTCGAAGCGGTCCGGGTCGCCGTAGCGCTCGCCGTCGCGGTTGGCCGAGCCGATCAGGCAGGTGATCGTCGCCCCGGCCGGGACGGTGCCACCGGCGAGCTCCACCTCGGCCGCGGTCTGCCGCATGATCATGTGGACCGGCGGGGTGTGGCGGAGCGTCTCCGCGAACGCCCGGTCGATCAGGGACCGGTCGGCGCGCACCGCGGCGAGCTGGTCGGGGTGCGCGAGGAGGTTCGCGAAGATGCTCGCGATCGCCTTGTCCGTGGTCTCGCCGCCCGCCGCGAGCAGCAGGCTGCAGAACGCCTTGATGTCCTCGTCGCTCATGCGGACGCCGTCGACCTCCGCGGCGCACAGCCGGGACAGCAGATCGTCCCCGGGCTCCTCGCGCCGCCGCTGGATGACGGGCAGCATGTACGCGGCGAACTCCGCACGGGTGCGCTCACCGGCGGCCGTCACCTCGGGGTCGCCCGCGAGGTTGCCGAGGAAGGCGATCACGTTCGTGTACCAGCCGTGGAACCGCGCGTGGTCCGCCTTGTCCAGGCCGAGCATGTCCGCGATCACGTTCACGGGGAAGCGGGTCGCGTACTCCGCCACGAGGTCCGCCGAACCCCGGTCCCGGAAGGCGTCCACGAGCTCGCGGGAGTTGCGGCGGATGACCGGCAGGAAGGTGTGCTGGAGCTCGCTGCCCCGGAAGGCCGGGGCGACCAGGGCCCGGCGCACCGCGTGCTCGCGCCCGCTGAGCTGGAGGATCGTCCGGCCGTGCACGGGCTCCAGCTGCCAGTCGTAGTTGTCGGTGGTGAACACCGACTCCTTGTCCTTGAAGACGCGTGCCACGTCCTCGTAGCGCGAGACGACATAGCTCTTGGTGGGCTCGTGCCACAGGAGCGGTGCGTGCTCCCGCAGTGCGCGGTAGACGGGGTAGGGGTCGGCGGCGAACTCGGCCGAGAGGATGTCCGGTATGGACTGAGCAGTGGACACGGGGCTCCTTAGGGGAACAACTGCGTGGCGGGGCCACCCTATTGATCAAGAAAAGGAACCGACAGGGTGCGCGGGGCGGGATTTCCCGGGAGACGCCCTCGCGAGCCGAACCTCACTGCGTGGGGGAGACCTTGTGAACCGTGGTGTCCTCGGGGTCAAGGCGCCGCCCGTCCGCGGCCAGCACTTCGAGAGGGCGCAGCCGGCGCTCCTGCCGACGGTCGACGAGTCGTGAGTGGGGCTCGTCCGGGGCGAAGAAGTTCTGCTCGCCCCACTGCCGGAGCGCCACGATGACGGGGAAGAGGGCCTTGCCCTTAGGGGTCAGGACGTACTCGCGGTAGGCGCTGCCGTCCGACGCGGGGACGGAGGCGAGGACGCCCCCGTCGACCAGGGTGCGCAGCCGCGCGGTGAGGATGTTCTTCGCCACGCCGAGGCTGCGCTGGAACTCCCCGAAGCGCCTGCTCCCGTCGAAGGCGTCCCGCACGATCAGCAGGGACCACCAGTCGCCGATCGCGTCCACGGACCGGGCGACGGGACATTCACTGTCGTCGAAACGCGTCCTGGTCACCATGGTGTCCCTCGCTCTCACACGGCCTCGTCCACGCTCATGCTGGTTGCAACATGCTACCAAGAGGGCCTACCGTCGCCGTCATCGTTAGTTGGTGGCAAGATGAAACCAGATTGCGGAGGGGTAGCCATGCCCGGAAACGGTGAGGCCGTGACGCGAGGAACCGGGGCGCGAGGAGGTGAGGCCTCCGGGTCGGGGCCTGCCGGGGAAGGACCCGCCGGGGAAGGACCCGCCGGGGGCGGGCGCGTGGGGGAGGGGCGCGCGGGTGAAGGGCCCGCGTTCGCCCTGACCCGGGGCGTCGTCATCCTCTTCGCCGTCGCCTGCGGAGCCGCGGTGGCCAACGTCTACTTCTCCCAGCCGCTCCTGGTGACCATCGGCGAAGACCTCGCGATGAGCCCGGCACTCGTCGGCAGCGTGGTCACCCTCACGCACGTCGGATACGGCCTGGGCCTCTTCCTCCTCGTACCGCTGGGCGACATGGTGGACCGCAGAAGGCTCATCGTGGCCCAACTGCTGCTCCTCGTGGGGGCGCTGACCGCGGTGGCCGTCGCCCCCACGGCGGCGCTGCTCCTCGCGGGCATGGCCGCGACCGGCCTGCTCGCCGTCGTCACGCAGACGCTCGTGGCCTTCGCGGCCTCCCTGGCACCCGCCGCCGGGCGCGGCCGGGTCGTCGGCCTGGTCACCAGCGGCGTGGTCACCGGCATCCTGCTCGCCCGCACCGCCTCCGGCCTCATCGCCGACCTCGCGGGCTGGCGCGCCGTCTACCTCGCGTCGGCGACGCTCACCGCCCTGCTCGCCGTCGTCCTGTACCGCGTCCTGCCGCGCCACGGCGCCGCCGCGCCGACCACCCTGCGCTACGGACAGCTCCTGCGCTCCACGGTCACCCTGTTCGTACGGGAACCGCTGCTGCGCCTGCGCGCCCTGTTCTGCCTGCTGATCTTCGCCTCCTTCAGCACCCTGTGGAGCAGCGTCGCGCTCCCGCTCAGCGAGGCCCCGTACTCCCTGTCCCACAGCGAGATCGGGGCGTTCGGCCTCATCGGCGTCGTCGGCGCCCTGGCCGCGACCGTGGCGGGCCGCCTCAACGACCGCGGCCGCTCCCGGCAGACCACCGGCATCGCCCTGGCCCTGCTCGCCGCCTCCTGGCTGCCCCTGGCCTTCACCCGCAGCTCCCTCTGGGCCCTGGCCGCCGGAGTGATCCTCCTCGACCTCGCCGTCCAGGCGGTCCACGTCACCAACCAGACCCTGATCTACGCCCTGCACCCGGACGCGGGCAGCCGCCTCATCGGGGGATACATGGTCTTCTACTCGATCGGCAGCGCCACGGGCGCCATCGCCGCGACCTCCCTCTACGAGGCGGCGGGCTGGGGCGCCGTCTGCGTCCTGGGCGCCGCGTTCAGCGGCCTCGGCCTCGTGGCGTGGGCCTTCACCCGGGACGCTGCGCCGGGACCGGCGACCGGGGCGAGGTCCCGTCGACCACGATAGGGACCATCGACCACACGATCGCGGGAGGACCCGGTGGGGCAGCCGCAGAACGACGTCATGCTCATCCTCAGGCGCGGGGACACCGTCCTCCTGGCCAGGCGGGACAACACCGGATACGCCGACGGGCTGCTCAACCTCCCTTCCGGCAAGGTCGATCCGGGGGAGGACCCCCGCGCCGCGATCGTGCGCGAGGCGCGGGAGGAGATCGGCGTCCAGCTCGACCGCGCGGCGGTGCGCCTCGCGCATGTGATGTTCTTCCGCAGTCCTGAAGGGCGCGACCGCGTGGGCTGGTTCTTCACCGTCGAGCGGGACTTCACCGGCACGGTCGTCAACTCCGAACCCCACAAGTGCAGCGAACTCCTCTGGGCCCCCGTCGACCCGCTCCCCAAGGACACCGTCCGGTACAACGCGCTCGGCATCCAGCACTACCTGAAGGGCGAGCCGCACTCCCTCCACACGGACGACTGGGAGGCGACGACCTGGTAGCGCCCAGCCTCGGCCAGGGGCCGCGGCCGCCTTCCGGCACGACCCCGGGAGGGCTCTGCCGAGGCACGGCGGCCCTAGGGCTCCTGTCGCGGGACCGCGACCGGCTGTCACCGGGCGGGCCCCGTAGGGGAGAATCCCCGGGTGACCACGCCTTCCTCCCGCGACCGCGCGCTGGGGCGCGGTGTCTTCGCGCTCATTCCCCAGGCCGGCGACTCCGTGTCCGCGGCGGACCGGGCCGGTGCCGCGCTCGCCGCGCTGCGGACGGTTCCGGTGCACGTCGGCGTACTCCAGGCCGCTGTGATCCTCCTCGAAGAGGCCGAGCACACCGACCAGGACGCGGTCCGCGCGGCCACGACCGCCTCAACCGTGGCCCTGCTCAAGGCAGCGCTGGCCCAGGCCGCGGACGACCACTGAGACCAGCGGGTGCGAGGGGCCCGGCCGACACCGCGCGGCGGCGCCGACCGGGTCCTCCCCCCCCTGTACGTGAACCAGTCTCGCCCCCGACCCAGCCGCCGCTCAAAGCCCTTCGAGGCGCATCGAAATTGGACATTCCGTAGGCCTGGGCGGAGCACTTTGGCCAGATGGGGTGCGCGGCCGCCCCGGTGGGCGCAGCGCCGGTTAGCGTGATCGCGCGGCTCGGCCGACGACGGCCGGACCGACCGCCGCCGGGCGCGCGCCCCGACCCGCCGAGCGCCTGGAGACACGACGGTGCTACGCATCCACCTCACCGCCGACGACCTGTCCCGGGTACGCGTCGCGGACCGCCCCGACCCCCTCGCCGAGACCGTCTTGAGCCTGCCGCTGCTCCAGGCGGAGCGGCCAGACCGGGCGGCGACCGCGGCCCTGTCCGGCTGGCGCGAGCGCACCCGCCGCGCCCTGCGGCCCGAGATGGGGCTCCTGTTCGACCTGGCGCCCGCGGGCGTCGGCGAGTACGTCCCCGAGGTGTTCACGCACGCCGTCACCGGCAGTCTCGCGGACAGCCTCGACCACACCTGGTCGCTGCCGGGCGGCCAGTGGGCCGCCGACTGGCGCGCCACCCGGCTGCTGCGGCCCCGCGCGCCGCGCTGGATCCACGAACTGCACCACGGGGACCGCACCTGGGCGGCGCTCGTCCGCCGTGAGCTGCGCTCCTACCACGCCCTCGCGGTGGCGCCCTACTGGTCACAACTCCTCGCGTGCGCCCACAACGACCGTGCCCAGCGGGCCCTGACCGCCGTCGACACGGGCGTCGAGGGGCTGCTCGGCACCCTGCACCCCGAGATCTCCTGGAGCCGGGGCGTCCTGAGCGTGCCCTGCGACATGGACACCGACCTCGACCTGGGCGGCCGCGGGCTGTTGCTCGTCCCGACGTTCTTCTGCCCGAGGCCGCTCGTGCTGGTCGACAACGCCGAGCCCGAGCGGCCCTTCGTCCTGCGCTACCCGCTCGCGCGCTCCCTCCTCGACCGCGCCTCCGTGGTGACGTGTGAGACACAGGCGGCCGAGGGCGGCCTGAGCGCTCTCCTCGGTGCCACCCGGGCCCGGACCCTCCGGGAGGTGCGGAGCCCGGTCGGCACCGTCGAGCTGGCCCGGCGCATCGGCACCTCCGCCGCGACGGCCAGCCACCACGCCTCGGTGCTGCGGACCGCCGGGCTGCTCACCACCCGCCGGGAGGGCCCGGGGGTCAGGCACGCCCTGACCCCGCTCGGCCGCGCCCTGCTGGACGCGGGGCCGCCGCCGACCGGCTAGACCTCACTTGCGGGCGTGCAGCACATGGCCGTCCAGCGGCAGCGGCCGGTGCCCGGCCAGGGTGAGGCCCGCGTCGGCCAGCAGCCGGCCGTAGTGGTCGGCCGTGCGCTCGCGCCCCCCGACGTTGCACCGCATGTGGAGGTCCCAGGCGGTGGCGAGGGACGGCGAGTTGTCGGTGGGCAGCAGGCGCTCGACGATGAGCAGGTCGGCGTCGGCGGGCATGGCGCGGGCGCAGTGCCGCAGGATGTCGCGGCACCGCTCGTCGTCCCAGTCGTGCAGCACGCGACAGAGGAGATACACGTCCGCGCCCGCAGGTACGTCCGCGAAGTCCCCCGCCACGTACGAGCACCGGGCGCCGCCGAGGCGGCGGCGGGCGGCCGCGACGACGTGCGGGCGTTCCAGCAGCACGGCGTCGAGCCCCGGATGCGCGGCGAGGATGCGGCTGAGCAGCTCCCCGTTGCCGCCCGCGATGTCGACCACGGTGGCTCCCCGCGGCTTGCGGGCCGCCGCGGTGAGGACCGGATGGGTGGGAAGCGGCTCGAACATGCGCCAGTTCGCGGCCATGGACTGGTCGAAGAGTTCGGCGAGACGGGGGTCGGCGGCGAAGTGGTCGAAGTGGTGGGCGCCGAAGAGGTACTCGAAGGCGACCTGCCCGGTGCGCACCGTGTGCGCGAGGGCGGCGAAGGACTGGTAGAACGGTCCGCCGTACAAGAGGGCCAGGGGCCGCATCGAGCCCGGGCCCTCCGTGCGCAGGAGCGCGCCGAGGGCGGTGAGCCGGAAGCTGCCGGGAGCCTCCTCGGCGACGACGCCGAGCGAGGCGAGGTAGCGCAGGAGCACCGTCAGGCTGTCCGGGTCCGCCGCCACCTTGCCCGCCAGGGCCCCGGCGTCGACGGCGCGGTCGGTCTCCATCGCGTCGGGCACCCGCAGCTGGGCGGCGGTGGCCAGGGCCTGCGTGGTCCAGGCCCCGGTGAGCAGCCGCAGCAGCGCCTCGGGCGGCTGCTGGCGGTGGAAGTCGGCCAGGTGCGCGGCGAGTTGACAGCGGTGGTCACCGGGGGCGTACAGCTCGATGCGGCGGTATCCGGCCCGGGACGTGGTGGGCGCGGCGAAGTAGAAGACCGTGCCGTTCTCGTGCGGGTTGTATCCGCCGCCGTCCGGGAGCGCCCCGTGGAAGGCGAAGGACGCGCGCAGCCCGCGCAGCACCAGCGGGTCGGGGGCCTGCACCTCGAAGGCGACGTGCGCCTCGTCGTGCCGGGCGAGTTCGAGCGCGGCGATCTCCTCCAGGTCCGAGCCCGGCGGCACGGTGAGGGCGAACACCTCGACCGTGCGGCGGTGCCCGTCACGGCCGAGCACCGCCGGGCGCAGGATGCGCACGTCGAGGTCGTCGGCCGTGCGACGGTGCCGCAGCGCCAGGCGTTCGCGTACGACCACGCTCGGCTGCGGCGGTGTCCGGGTGACCAGGCCGCACTCGGCCAGCGTGGCCTCCAGTGCCAGCGCGTGGACGGGGAAGACGAGCAGCGCGGCGTGCGCGAAGCGGCACCGCTCCACCAGCGCGCGCAGCTCCGGGCCGTCGAGCCCGGGGAGCAGGAGCGGCAGGAGGGACTCGCTGTCCTGCTGGGTGACAAAGTCGACCGTCGCGCGCAGGCGCGAGGTGTCGTCCGACAACGCCGTGATCAACGGGGCGTCCTCATTCCGGGGAGAGCTGAGGTGGGAGAACCGAGGGGAAGTGGCCTGAGAGGAGAGCGGTCTCAGGCGGAGGTGGTGTCAGGTGGGGATGGCCGAAGGCGGGGGGCGGGGGCAGGGGGGCGGAGGCGCGGCGTCTCACACGCCGACGTAGCGCTCGGCGAACCAGTCCTGCTGGCTGCGCGAGGTGCGCAGCGACGCCATGCGGGAGCGTCGCGTGCGGTTGAGGAAGAGGGACGCGTCGTCCCTGCCGGAGGCGCCGTGCAGCAGCTCGATCATCCAGTGCGAGAACTCCTGCGCGCTCCAGATGCGGGCGAGGCAGCGGGCCGAGTAGCTCTCTACGCCGGTGGGGTCCTTGCGGGTGAGGTCGTCGACGAGGGCGCGCGCGAGGAGTTCGGCCTCCAGGACCGCGAGGTTCGCCCCCTTGGCGGCGGACGGGCTGATCAGGCTCGCGGCGTCACCCGCCAGGAACAGCGCGCCGTACCGGAGGGGTTCGAGGACGTCCGACTCCAGGTCGATGGCGCTGCGCTGCACGATCAGGCCACGGCGCAGCGGGCCGTACTCCTTGGCCCCCATGCGCAGGTCCAGCTCGTCCCATATCCGCTCGTCCGACCAGGAGTCGGCCGGGGTGCCGCGCTCGCACTGGAGGTAGTAGCGCGTGATGGCGGAGGTGCGTGCCATGTGCCCGGCGAAACCCCGCTCGTGGACCGCGTAGCCGACGGCGTCGAGGCTGGGGGGTGCCTCGGCGAGCAGGCCCAGCCAGGTCACGCCGTGATCGCGGTGGAAGCGGCGGACCGAGTGGTCCGGGATCGAGCGCCGCGCCGCCCCGTGCCGGCCGTCGCATCCGGCGACGTACCGCGCCCGCCACCGCCCGGGCCGCCCGTCCGCGGTCCGCACGCTCACCGACGGCTCCTCGCCGTCCGCGTCCCGTACGGCCACCGCTTCCGTGCCGAAGCTGATCCGGCCGCCCGCCGCCAGGTAGTGCGACAACAGGTCGCCCACCAGCTCCTGTTGGGGGTACACGGTGTGCACTTCCCCGCGGCCGAGCCCGCTGTAGTCCAACTGGAACCGGCCGTCCTCGGTTCGGAACTCGCATGTGCTGTGGGTGTGCCCGCGCTGGAGCAGCCCGTCGGCCAGCCCGTGCCGGTCCAGGATCCGTACGGTGTTGGCCGCGAGGAATCCCGCCCGGGCCCGCGCGTGGAGGTGCTCGAGCTCGGCCCGCTCCAGCACGACGCAGTCGACGCCGCGCGTGAGCAGCAGATTGGCCAGAACCAGTCCCGCTGGACCGGCACCGAGTATCACCACGTCGGCAGAGCCGTCGGCGGTGGGCATGTGCTGATGTTCTGTCACGGGGCAGATCTTATGCATGGGAATCTCTGCCTCTGACCGAAGTATCACCCGGTCGTGGCACTGACCTGGTGGGACCTGATGGGTTGGGCGCGTGCGGAAGCGCCTTTACGCCGGTGGCAGTTGAGTGAGGAACGTACGTACGGTGGTGGCGAACGCGGCAGGGGCGTCGCACTGCACGACGTGCCCGGCCGGAAGCTCGACCAGCTGGGCCCGGCCGGACCGGCGGGCGACCATGTCCCGGGCGTGGTCCCGCGTCAGTACGGGGCTGTCCGCTCCCCGGATCAGCAGGGTCGGGCAGGTCACGGCGTCCCAGTCGCCCCAGTAGGAGCCGGTCAGGGCTTGACTGGACAGCACCGTGTGCTCGATGTCGAACGAATAGCCCCATCCGGCATCGGAGGAGCGGAAGGAGCACGCGAGGTAGGGCGCCATCGGGCCGAGAGCCGTGACCAGGGCCTCGCGTGACGGTTGGCCGAGAGGCAGCTGTGTGGCCATCGACCAGTCGGCGTCCACCACCGCGCCGACGTCCGCGACGATCAGGGCGGTGACCTGGTCCGCGTGCCGGGCGGCGTACTGATAGGCGTTCGCGCCGCCCATGGAGTGGCCGAGGACCGGCACCGGGCCGAGTCCCAGATGGCGGTGGAAGGCCGCGACGTCGGCGACGTAGTCGGCCCTTCGATAGCTCTCGGCGCGGTCGGACTCGCCGTGCCCGCGCTGGTCCAGGGCGATGACGCGCCACTCCGGCGCCAGCGCCTCGGCCAGCGGGGCGAAGACCGACGCCTCGTTGTAGTGCCCGTGAAGTGCCAGCAGTGGGCGGCCCGAACCACCGGCGTCCAGAAAGGACAACTGCTGCTTCCCTGCCGTGAAGTACTCCCGCATGCCTCGGATGCTAGTGCCGACGCCTGTGAGCGGTGGCCGAGCAACGCCCTTGCCCCGGCCCGGGTTTGGACTTGCTGGTCCAATTTCGGCGACCTACGGTGCTGCCGTTCCCGACAAGACGCTCCCGTCGACGCAGAGAGGTGTCACCCCATGCGCGCCATCCGAATCGAGAAGCACGGCGGCCCCGAGGTCATGCGGTGGACCGAGCTGCCCGATCCGACGCCCGGCCCCGGTGAGGCGCTGGTGCGGGTGGGTGCCGCAGGGGTGAACTACATGGACGTCGGCGCCCGCGCCGAGGGCGGCCCCGGCTGGGCGGCGCCCGCGGTCCTCGGCGTCGAGGGGACGGGCCGCGTCACCGCCCTCGGCGAAGGCGCCCGGGACCTGGCCGTCGGTGACCGGGTGGCCTGGTTCTACCACCCGGGCAGCTACGCCGAACTGCTCGCCGTACCGGTGGACTCGCTCGTCAAGGTGCCCGACGGCATCAGCGACGAGACCGCCGCCGCCGTGATGATGCAGGGCCTCACCGCCAGCCACCTGAGCACCGAGACCTACCCGATCCGCCCGGGTGACACCGCCGTGGTGCACGCCGCGGCGGGCGGGGTCGGCCGGTTGCTCACCCAGATGATCGGCGCGCGCGGCGGCCGGGTGATCGGACTGGTCTCCCGCGAGGAGAAGGCGCCCATGGCCAAGGAGGCCGGTGCCGACCACGTGCTCGTCCACTCGGGCGGCGGCTTCGAGGAGCAGATCAGGGAGCTGACCGGCGGACAGGGTGCCCACGTCGTCTACGACGGCGGCGGCGCCGGGACGTTCCGCTCCTCGCAGCTGTCCCTGCGCCCGCACGGCGTGCACGCCTACTACGGCCCCTTCATGGGCGTCCCCACCCTGCGCCCCACCGACCTGCCCAACAGCATCCTGCTGACCTACCCCGTGGTGCACCACCACGTCCCCACCCGCGAGGCCCTGCTGCGGCGGACGGGGGAGGTGTTCGACCTGATCCTCGCGGGTCGGCTCGTCCCGCGCGTCACCGGCCGCTACCCGCTCGCGGACGCGGCCCGCGCCCACGCGGACCTGGAGTCCCGCCGCACGACCGGCAAGCTGCTGCTCCTGCCCTGACGGGCGATCACTGGAGGCGGCCCCCCGTGCTGCCCTCGATCCCCTTGAACGGGCTCGGCTGAATGGGGCTCGATCGGGCCGAGCCCCGCCGGGGCCGGTCGTGGGGGAGCGGGGCTCAGCGGCCTTCCAGTTCGGCCATCAGGCGTTCCGCCAGCGGTACGGGGATGCCGTGGCGCTCCGCCGCCCGGAGCAGGGCTCCGCCGATCGCGTCGAGTTCCAGCGGGCGGCCCGCTTCCGCGTCGCGCTGCATCGACGACTTGCTGCCGGGAGGGAAGGCGTCGTAGCGGGCCAGGACCCCGGTGGCGTCCGTGGACGCGCCGCAGGCCCTGCTGACGGCGGTGGTCTCCTCGACCAGGGCCACCAGTTCCTCGCGCCGCGCGGACCGGATGCCGCCGATCGGCAGGCCGTAGCGGGTGGTGAGCAGGGCGAAGGGGGCCAGGAACGCCAGCTTGGCCCAGAGCACGGCGTTCCCGTCCGGCACGACGCGGGTGTCCGCTCCGGCGGAGGCGAGCAACGCGGCGAGCGGGACGTGGGGCTCGTGCCGGAGGGCCAGGTCGATCTCCAGGAACGGGCTGCCGTGTTCGACGACGCCCGGGGCGGTTCGGGTGGACTCGACGCGCACCACGGCCGGTACCACCCGTTCCGCGCCGAAGCGCTTCCGCAAGGTGTCCAGGTGCTCGACGCCGTTCAGCAGGGGCAGCACGTATCCGCCGTCGAGGAGACGGGGCGGGACACGGTCGAGCGCCGCGGCGAGCGCGGTCTGCTTGACGGTCGCCAGGCACAGGTCGACGGGTTCCCGCAGCACGGTGTCCGCCTCGACCGCGGCGGTGAAGTCACCGAACTGCGCGCTGTGTACGCGGATGCCGCTGCGGCGCAGGGTGCGTGCGGTCCCTTCGGTGGCGAGGCAGATCACGCGGTGCCCGGCGCGGGAGAGCAGCGCGGCGAGGAGGCCGCCGATCCCTCCGGGGCCGAGCACCGCCACCGTCGAGCGGGGCGGGAGGGGGTGGGAGCCGCTGCTGAGCGGCGGCGTGGTGTGGGGCATGGGGGTCCTCTCGATTCACGGGTCGGCACCTGCCCCGCTGCCCCGGCCTCGTCCGGACGTGACAGGAGGGCGGGTCAGGTTGCCGCCTCGGGCCCGAGACGATCATCGAGCGCAGGCAAAAGCCAAGTCAATCCTCGGAATTTATTGGCCTGACCCAAGAGAATCCTTGGGTCAGGCTTGGGTGCTGTCCGGCGGATCATGTGGCCGTGGTGCCATCGAGTTGGTTCTCACGGGCCGGGCTGCGCCCGCGGCGTCTCTGCCCCTCGGGCCTGGGCAGGACCGCCAGTGCGGTGTCTGCGACGTTCCGCAGCGCCTCCGGGGTCAGGCCGGCCTTGCCCACCGCCTCGATGCCGCGGACCACCGTCAGCAGCAGGGCCGCCAACCGCTCCGGATCCGCAGCGCTGTCGATGTCGCCGTGGCGCTGGGCGGCGCTGATCTCCGTCCGCAGCAGGGCCAGCAGCGCCGTCATGGTCTCGGCCGAACGCCCGGCGACCGTCGGATCGTGCTGGGCCAGTTCCGCCGTGCCCTTGGCCAGCAGGCATCCGCGGTGCTCGGTGTCGGAAGCGGTGTTCTCCGCCATGAGGTGCACGTATCCCGACAGCCGGGTCAGGGCCTCCGCGTCCGGGCCGCCTGCCAGCCGCCCTTCGGCCACCTCGACGACCGCGGTGCACCAGTCGCCGAACACGCGGTGGAACAGCTTGCCCTTGTCGCCGAACGCGCCGTACAGGCTGCCCTTGCCCAGGCCGGTCGCCCGGGCGATGTCGTCCATCCGGGTACCCGCGTAGCCGGTCGCCCAGAACTGTTCCCGTGCCCGCTCCAGGACTTGGCGTTCGTCGAATGCGCGTGGTCTCGGCATGGTCGCAGCCTAGCCATTCTTGACTCGATCGTCCATTACTGCCTACGTTATGGACGATCCGTTCCACAACTGAAGGGGTTCGACATGCCAGGCGTGTTGCAAGAGAAGGTGGCCGTGATCACCGGAGGGACCAGCGGGATCGGACTGGCCATCGCCCACCGCTTCGTCCGGGAGGGCGCGCGGGTCTTCGTGACCGGCCGGGACACCGACCGCCTCGAAGCGGCAGTCAAGGAGATGGGCCCTGCGGCCACCGGCGTACGATCCGACGTCTCGGTCCTGGCCGACCTGGACGCGCTCTACGCGCGCGTCCGCGAGGAGGCCGGACGCATCGACGTTCTGGTGGCCAACGCGGGAATCGTCGCGGACGCCGCGCTCGGCGCCCACACCGAGGCGAACGTCGACCTGACGCTCGCCGTCAACGTCAAGGGCCCACTGTTCACCGTCCAGAAGGCGCTTCCGCTGCTGGCGGAGAACGCCTCCATCCTGGTCGTCGGCTCCAGCAACAGCGTGCGGCCCAACGAGCAACTCGAGGTCTACAGCGCCTCGAAGGCCGCACTGAGCAACCTCGTACACAACTGGGCCCGGCAGTCGCGCGAGCGCCGATTCCGGGTCAACGTGCTCAGCCCCGGACCCACGCGGACTCCTGGCCTGCTGGGCGCCGCGGGGCCGGACGCCGACCGGTTCGCCGAGGCCGTCGTGCCACTGGGGCGGCTTGCCGACGCCGAGGAAATCGCCGAGGCCGCCCTCTTCCTGGCTTCGGACGCCTCGTCGTTCGTCACCGGCGCCGAACTCTTCGCCGACGGCGGCTACACCCGGGCCTGAACCACGGCCGGTGGTGCGCGTCCGGTTCCCTCCAAGCGATGGGCCGCACTCCCGGCCGAGTGAGCGTCCCAGACCCTCATCGGGGCGGCGCTGCGGAGGCGTGTGCCCTTTCCCGGAAGCCACGGGGGCTTCCTGCGTGCTCCCGGGGCGTGCTGGTGGGCCCGGCGGGAGGTGAAGTCCACGCTCACCATGGACCGGTCGATGCGGCCTTCCGCGTCAGCATCAGCCGATGTTGCCCCCTGCCCGGCCCCGTCCCCATAGGACAGGGGCACATCGGGAACAGTGATACGTTGCCTGTCAGTACTCAAGCTTTCCTGGCCGGGCCTCGCCTCCGCCAGGGAGGCTTTTTTCATGCCCGGGCTCACCCCCGGACTCACCGGGCCACCACCGCGAGCCCATCCCCGTCACGCGATCCCACGAGGGCCCACGCACGCACCACGATTTCACGCACCACGAAGGAGATTCATGACCGACGTATCTGCGCGCCTCGCCGATGCGACCGACCAGCCAATACTGGAGCGCCTCTGGTTGCTGTTCCGGCACGACATGTCGGAGTTCAACAGCGCTCTGCCCAACCCCGACGGCACCTTCCGGAGCGAATGGCTCCACGCCGCCCTCACGCAGGCCGACTGGGCTCCCTATCTCTTGACCAGTGGCGCATCCCCTGTTGGCCTCGCGTTCGTCCGCAGTCTGACTGCTCCGACGCGCGTCCTGAACAGCTTCTTCGTGGTCCGTGGGGCGCGCAGGTCAGGGATCGGGCTGCGAGCGGTTCACGAGGTCCTGGCGAAGCACCCGGGGCCGTGGGAAGTCGCCTTCCAAGAGAGCAACGTCGCCGCAGTCGCATTCTGGCGTCGCGTCGCTACGGAGATCGCTGGCGACGCGTGGACTGAGGAACGCAGGCCGGTAGCCGGTCGCCCAGACCTGCCACCCGATACCTGGATCACCTTCGACGCCCCGGCTGATGCCCAGCGCTGAAGGCGAAGATTCAGTGCGAGGTCGGGGACGAGGCGGAGATCCACTGAGGCCCGATCGTGATCTACGGGTGCACAACCCTGTACGGGTCCCGGCGGTCTGAAGGGCGCCGGAGGAGGGCTCTCCGGCGCCCTTCAGTACAGAGATCGGAGATCAGGTGGGCAAGAACGTCTGGAGAGCTGTCGTGGCCGGTGGCGCGGCGGCGGTGTTCACGGGCCTGGCCGCGGTGCCGGCCGGGGCGGCCGAGGGCGGGGCCTCCTTCACCCGCGTCAAGGTGAACGGCGGCAAGCCGATCGTGATCGGATTGTCCGAGGTCGCGGTGCCCACCTCCTTCCGGATGGCGACCACCCGCAAGTGGAAGTGGTCGGCCGTGTTCCTGTACCGCGGTACCACGAGCGACCAGCTGTGGCACGCCATCGAAACGAGCGACTGCCACGAGGTGAGCTCGGGTGTCTGCGACTTCAACGAGACGATGTACTTCGACCCCACCGAGTGGGACATGCGCAACAGCGAGGCCGGAGCCTGGAAGGTCGCGGCCGAGGTGTCCTTCAAGGGCGGCGGCGGTGACACGGACAACGCGGGCCTGACCGCCTACGTCAAGCGCAACTCCCGCCTGAGTGTGAACGCCGCGCCCGAGCCGGTCGCCAAGGGCAAGACCCTCACCGTGACCGGCAAGGTCACGCGGGCCGACTGGGAGACGAAGAAGTACACCTCCTACGGAAGCCGTCTGGTGAGCCTGCAGTTCAAGCCCAGCGGAGCCACCTCCTACACCACGGTGAAGAAGGTGCACGCCAACGGCTCGGGTGCTCTCAAGGCGACCGTGAAGGCGTCCAAGACGGGCGCGTGGCGCTGGGCGTACTACGGCAACACCACCACCGGGCCGTCGACTTCGGCCGCGGACAACGTCGTAGTGCGGTAAGAGGTCGTCCTCGATCTGCCGGGCAGCGAGCTGGACGAGCTCCAGCGCCTCCGGGCAGGCTCAGGGCTGGCGGCAGCCGGGTCTCCACGGCCGTCGGCCAGCATGACCGCGACCTTGACCGCGGCCCCGGGAAACACCGGCGGCGCGGTCAAGGCCGACCGCGGCTCGGCGACTACAGCCGAGCCGCGTCAGTCCAGGCAGAACTCGTTGCCCTCGGGGTCGGTCATCACGATGAAGCCGGCGTTCATCGGGGGAGCGGGCTCGTGGCGACGTACCCGCGTCGCTCCCAGCGCGACAAGCCGCTCGCACTCCGCCTCCAGTGCCGCCATCCGCTCCTCTCCCCGCAGCCCGGGAGCCGCACGGACGTCGAGGTGGACGCGGTTCTTGGCGACCTTGTCCTCCGGCACCTGCTGGAAGAACAGCCGTGGACCGTGTCCGTCCGGGTCCTCGATGGCCGATCTCGTGGTGCGCTGCTCCTCCGGTACGCCGATCCGCGCGAGGAAGTCGTCCCATGCGGCCAGCGGGTCGGCGCCCTCGGGCAGGTCGACTCCGGGCGGGCCGGGGTGGACGTAGCCCAGTGCGTCGCGCCAGAAGGACGACAGCGCCCGCGGGTCGTGGGCGTCGAAGGTGATCTGGATGTGGCGGCTCATCGGGTTGCTCCGTTCGTAGCGGGTTTCGTGTGCCGGTAGAGGTCGCGCGGCAGGCAGACCTCGGACAGGCGGTGGATCAGCTCGCGGTGAACGTGCAGCACCAGATCGGCCGTGGGCGCCTCGGGGAAGGGCTCCTTCGCGCCGATCGGGACGCTGCCGCGCGGCCGCACGCTCCAGGCGTCCGGCACCGGCGACCAGAAGTACTCGTCGTCGGTGAGGCCCTCGAGCCGGGCTCGGAGCTGATGGTTCCCGTGGACCTCCCGCTGCTCGCGCAGCGACCGGTTCCAGTCGAGGTGGTCTGCGTCCATGCCGCCCACCCTGACGCTCCTAGCGGACAGGATCGGTCCGCTATCTCTGGCAGGGTGGGCGGCGTGGACGCGGCAAGCGGTAACGAGCGGGGTACGACGGAGCGGGTGCTCACCCTGCTCGGGCTGCTGCAGCAGCGCCAGGTCTGGACCGGCCCCGAGCTCGCCGACCGGCTCGGGGTCACACCGCGCACGGTACGGCGTGATGTCGAGCGGCTGCGCACGCTCGGTTATCCGGTGCACGCCAGCCAGGGCGTCGGCGGCGGCTACCAACTCGGCCCGGGGCAGCACCTGCCGCCGCTGCTTCTCGACGACCAAGAGGCGATCGCCACCGCGGTCTCGCTGCTCGCCGGCGCGGGCGGCGCGGTCGCCGGCGCCGGCGACGCCGCGCTCCGGGCGCTGACCAAACTCGACCAGGTGCTGCCCACCCGGCTTCAGTACGAGGTGCGCGCACTCTCCGGCTCGGTGGAGTCCTTCGGGGGAGGCCGCACACCCGTCGACCCCGAGGTGCTCATGACACTGGCCAGAGCCTGCCGCGACGAGGTCGAGGCCGACTTCGACTACCCGTCCGGAAGCGAGGTGCGACGGCGACGGGTCGAGCCCTACCGCCTGGTCGCCTCCGACCGGCGCTGGTACCTCTTCGCCTACGACCTCGATCGCGACGACTGGCGCAGCTTCCGTGTCGACCGGATGACCGACGCGTCCGCACGGACCTGGCGCTTCTGCCCGCGTGCTGCGCCCGACGCGGCGACGTACGTGCAGGAGGGTGTGGCGAGCCGGGCCTACCCGCACCAGGCGCGCTTCCTCGTGCACGCGTCGGCCGACACGGTGCGCGCGCAGATTCCGGCGTCGGCGGCCGTCGTGCGACGGCGGGGGAGCGAGCTCTGCGAGGTGCTCAGTGGCGCCGCCAGCCTCGACTTCGTGCTCATGCACGTACTCCTGCTGGGGCACGACTTCGAGGTACTCGACCCTCCGGAGCTCGGAAGGCGCTGCCGCGCGCTGGCGGAGAGACTGCTGTCGGCCGGTGCGACGGTCTCACAGGTGCCGGACATGGAGGAGCCATGAGCCGCGACCCCGCCAGCGCCCAGGAGCGCCTCTGCACTGAGCACTTATGCTTCCGCCCCGGATATCGAGGACTCGGGCCCGGGCTGCGGTGGTCGAGGGCGAGAAGGCCACGCCCCTTCATATGCCTGGCCGTCGTCGCGAACTCCGCCAACGGCATGTCCAGCGAACTGGCCGTGGACGGCTTCGTATTCGTACCCAGGCACTGCGGTTGACACTGCACCGGCACCGGGCTCCTCCTCATCCGGCCCCGCACCACATCCTCCTGCCCCGAAGAGAGTCAGTCGGGCAGCCCCCAGAAAGAGCCGTGCAGGCCGACCTCGGCGAAGTAGGAGGCCGCGGCGGCGGGGTCACGGCGGACGTAGCCCCGCTCCAGGCGTCCGGTGTACCAGTCGCTGGCGAAGCGCCACAGCGTGGCCAGGTCCATGACGTAGCCGCGCTCGTGCCCCGTCGTGTGCAGCCAGGTGTCGACGCAGTCGGTGGAGCAGAACAGGCGCTGGTTGCCGCAGGTGCGCACGACGTCGTCCCAGACCCGGCTCATGGGGGTGAGGAAGTGGGCCACCTGGTCGCCCTTCGGGGGTCCTTGGCGGCCGACGACCCAGGCGTGCGGGGCGTCGCAGGCCGGGCAGCGGGTGGCGACCAGCACGTCGGGCTCGTCCTTGAGCAGGTGGGGCAGGGCGAACGAGTCCCAGGCGCAGCCACCCCACCACAGGGCCCGCGTCCCCATGACGGAGAAGCCGAGCGGTACGGAGGCGAAGGGGTGGGCCATCACGATGTGGTCTTCGTCGTACGGGTCCAGGACCAGATCGTGGCGTGCGTGGAGGGTGCGCAGTTCCCGGCGTACCCGGCCGGGGGCGAGTGCGGTGAGCGCGGAGAGCTCCGGCACGCTCGGTGCGCGTCCGGTACGGGCGAATCCGCGGTAGACGGCCAGGCGCACCCCCTCGGTCTCATCGGGGCTCGCCGGTGCTGTCGAGGCGTTCTCGGTCATGCGTGTGGTTCCTTCGCTGGTGGAGACGATGAGTCCAGCGTGCTCCCTGGGCAGGGGCGGGGGCTTGAACGCTCGTGCGGGACCATGGGGACATGACGTCGTCCGCAGAGCGCGCCGCCTACTGGCGGGTTCCCGAGCTCGCGCTGGAAGCCATGGACGCCCGCTTCGAGCGGTACGCGTACCCGATGCACGCCCACGACACGTACTCGTTCGGGGTGACCGATCACGGTGCGCAGTCTTTCGTGTGCAGGGGAGAGCGCCACGTCAGCGCGGCCGGGCTGGTCATGGTGTTCAATCCGGACGACCCTCACGACGGGCAGTCGGCCGTCCGCGACGGTTACCGCTACCGGATGCTGCACCTGGGCGAAGACCACGTCCGGGACGTACTCGCCGACGCGCTGCCCACCGAGGCGCGGCTGCCGCTCTTCGACACCCCGGTCGTGGACAACCCGGCTCTGGCCCGAGCCGTCGCCCGCCTCCACGCCGCGGTCACCGAGAACGCGCCGCGCCTGGTCGTCGAGGAACGCCTCACCGCCGCCGTCCTGCTCCTGAGCCGTCACGCTTCGACGAAGCCCACGCCCGGACCGGACCGGCCGGGCCGCACGGACCTCGCCGCCCTGGACCGGGCCCGCACTCTGCTGCGGCAACGGTTCGCCGACAACATCTCCGCCGACGACCTGGCGCGAGCGGCCGGATGCAGCCGCTTCACGCTGTACCGGGGCTTCCGCACCGCGTACGGCTTCGCCCCCAGCGACTACCAGCGCGATCTGCGGCTGCGCCGAGCCCGTGCCCTCCTGGCCGAGGGCACGCCACCGGCGACGGCCGCCGCCGAGGCGGGCTTCGCCGACCAGGCCCACCTCACCCGCTGGTTCGCCCGCACCTACGGCGTCACTCCCGCTGCCTACCGCACGGCGTGACGCACTGCGGCCGTCCTGAGGTCTGCTCAGGTGGCCAGGAACGTCTTCAACACGCTGGACTTGGCAGGTGGCCATTCGGCCACTCCCTGCGAATGAAGGGCGCGGGCCGCCCGGTTGCCGCGCGGACGCGGTCCGGACGTGTGCGGGGCGGCGGGCGCCGCTCACCCAGGCGTGCAGCCGCTCGCGCGTGATGTAGGTGCGCTGCCCGTTCTGCGCGGAGGCGGAGCGGCAGCCGAGGCAGGCGATCGCGTAGTAGGCGCCGACGTTCCGGTGGCCGCCACGGCGATGGCATCGGTCTCACCTCGCTGCCGGAGTGGCACGTCATGTGCTCAGCGGTCGGCCCGGCGTTTCACCCGTCATGGTGTGCGCTGCGGGCAGCGTGCGGTCCCGCGGTGCCCGCGCGGCTGAGCGCCGGATTACCGCTATGGCCGTTTCCTTCGGCAGGATGGGGGCCATGACCGAGATCCGCACCCCCCGCCTCCTCCTGCGTCGCTGGCACGACGACGACCTCGCGCCGATGGCGGACATCAACGCGGACCCGCGGGTCATGCGCTGGATCGACGACGGCTCGGTACGCGACCTGGACCACACCGCAGAGGAAATCGAGCGGTGGGAGGAGGAATGGGACGAGGAGGGCTTCGGACTCTTCGCCGTCGAACTGCTGGCCTCGGGTGAACTGGCGGGCTTCACGGGTCTGTCCGTACCCGAGTTCCTGCCGGAGGCAGGGCCCGCCGTGGCCATCAGCTGGCGGCTCGGCTCACCGTTCTGGGGCCAGGGATACGCCTCCGAAGCCGCCCACGCCACGCTGGAGTTCGCACTCCAGGACCGCGGCCTGGACCGCGTCATCAGTATCAGCCGGGTGGGAGACCACGCCTCCGAGAACATCATCCGCAAGCTCGGCATGGTGCCCGAACGGGAGACGACACACCCGCAGTACGCCTACCCCCTCCAGGTCCACACCATCGACCTCACCGAGTTCCAGGCATGAACCAGCCGCACCACCGTTCACCACACGACAGCCGACCGCTGTTCATACACCCCTGAGCTCGATGAACAGCGGTGGCGGCCGCGGGCGTGGTGCCCGCGGCCGCCACTGTCCGTTCCACGCCACGAGGGCACTGGCCTCCCGCAGCCGACCCGCGTCCGACGCGGTAATCGAGGAGACTTCCGGCGGCCGGTTCGCCAGGATTCGAGAATGGAGATGTCCGACGTTACGCGTGCGACAGCGGCAGCGACTTCCATCGCCGCATCGCTCGGCCTGCCAGCCAGCGGCGCCATCGTGCTCCACAACTCGAACAAGCTGGCACTGCGGCTGACGCCATGCGACGTCTTCGCCCGCGTCGCCCCCGTGGGACAGGAGGTGGCACAGTTCGAAGTCGAGCTCGCTCAGCGGCTCACCGGGACCGGATGCCCGGTGTGCCCCTTGGAGCCTCGGGCGGCCCCGCGTGTGTACACGCGCGACGGCTTCACCGTGACGCTGTGGACCTACTACGAGCCCGTGACCCCTCACGTCTCACCAGCCGACTGCGCCAAGGCGCTGGAACTGCTGCACGCCGGCATGCGCAAGGTCGATGTGCCGAGCCCACGGTTCACGGACCGGATCACGGAGGCGGAAGAAGTCGTCGCCGACCCGGAGCGCTCGCCGGAGCTCGCCGACGCAGACCGCGTCTTCCTCAGCGGCAGACTGGCAAGCCTGCGACGAGCGATCGAGGAGCGCGGCGCCGCGGAACAACTGCTCCACGGCGAGCCGCATCCAGGCAACGTGCTCAGCACGGAAACCGGCCCGTTGTTCATCGACCTTGAAACGTGCTGCCGCGGACCCGTCGAGTTCGACCTCGCCCACGTTCCCGAGGAGGTCTGCGAGCACTACCCGGACATCGACCAAGGGCTGCTGGACGAGTGCCGCCAGCTCGTCCTCGCGATGGTCGCAGCGTGGCGCTGGGAGCTCGGCGACCAGTTCCCGAAAGGGAGGCTATTCGGAGAAGAGCTCCTGCGCGCGCTGCACGAAGGCCCTCCTTGGCCGACACTCGACACGATGAGCAAGCGACTGGGCGGCCTGTAGCAGCTGCCGGAGGTCTTCCTCGGGCGGCCTCGTGGTCAGGCAGGCACGGGCGCGCGCAGTGGCGGAAGATCGAGTCGTTGCCGCCGGTCAACGGTCGGCCGCGGGGCGGTACGGGCCCCCGCCCACCCCCGGTCGCGCGCGACGAAGTCGGCCGATCCCAGGCCGTCGCCGTCACACCCGCAGCACCTCCGGTCCGAGCAGCGCGTAGCGGCGGGCCTCGCTCTGGGGGAGTCGGATGTCGGTGACGATCGTCTCGAAGGCGCGCGCCTCGGCGAACCGGCAGAGGCTCACCGCGCCGAACTTGGCGTGCACCCCGCAGAACACGCGCCGGCGTGAGACGCGTACGGCCTGCCGCTTGACCTCGCTGACGGTCGGGTCGGGGGTGGTGAGGCCGTGCTCGCGGGAGATGCCGTTGGCACTCAGATACGCCAGGTCGACGGCGAACTCCGACAGCATCCGGGCCGCCCAGTGGTCGACGGTGGCCATCGTGCCGCTCCGGACCCGGCCGCCGAGGAGCAGGACCCTGGCCCGGGGCCGGGTCGCCAGGGCTTGGGCGGCGGCGAGCGACGCCGTGATCACGGTCAGCGGACGGTCGTCGGGCAGTGCCTCGGCGACAAGCTGGGGAGTGTGGCCCTCGTCGACGAAGACCGTCCCGGCATCGCGCAGGAGCCCGGCGGCGGCCGCCGCGATCCGCGTCTTCTCCTCGACGTGCGTGCGCGTGCGGGACGCGAGCGTCGTCTCGAATCCCGTGCTCTGCAACGGGTACGCGCCCCCGTGCGTACGCCGCAGCAGACCGCGCCGCGCCAGCCAGCTCAGATCGCGCCGCACCGTCTCCTTGGACACACCGAGGTCCGCGGCGATCGCGGTGACGTCGACGGATCCCGCCCGGCGGGCAGTGACCACGATGTGGCGGCGGCGTTCCTCGCCCTCCGTCACGCTCACGCGGCCTGTGGCTGTACCGGTCATGTGTAGCCCTCCCCGTGTCAGCTCCGGCATCGGTCACGGCCGGACCCGGACCCGCCCTGGTGCGTCGGCGGCCCGTCGCCCCAGGCCTCACACCGGTACGGGGCGCAGGGCCACCCGGTGGGCACGACTGCCTCGCGCGGGCGGCGTTCCGGCCGCCGTGGTAGCGCGATGGTAGAGGAGACAGGGTGTCGAAAATGTGTCGAAAAGCCCTTGGCGGCAGCCGGGGCGCCTTCCGCGGCCGGACAGTCCGCCCGGGCCCGACTAAAGTGCGTGCCCATGCGGTTCACGGTGCTCGGACCAGTCAGGGCATGGCACGGCAGGACCGAAGTGACGCCGAGTCCCCCCAAGCAACGAGCCCTCCTCGCCCTGCTGTTGGTGCGCGCGGGCTCACCGGTGGGCCTGAGTGACGTGATCGACGTACTGTGGCCGCAGGGACCGCCGCGGAGCGCTCCCAACGTGGTGCGCCACCATGTGAGTGCGTTGCGGCGCCTGTTGAGCGCGGAGGGAAACGGCGGCGGAGCCGTACCCCTGACGCGCGGCTGCGGCGGCTACCGCCTCGACGTCGACGCCGACTGCCTGGACCTCCTGGTCTTCCGGCAGCTCGCGGAGCGGGCTCGGCAGGCCACGCGCGACGGCTCGCCACCGACCGCGACCGGCCTCTACGCCGATGCCCTCGCGCTGTGGCAGGGCCCGGCGGCCTGCGGCATCGCCGCGGAGGTGCGTACGCACCCGGTGTTCGCGGCCGTGGACGAGGAATGCGTGAGCACGGTGCGCGCCGCCGCCGCGGTGGCCCTGGCGGCGGGTGCGTCGGACCGCGTCCTGGCCCCCCTGCGGCAGGCCGCCGCCGCGCACCCGTTGGACGAGTCCGTGCAGGCGCATCTGGTGCTGGCGCTCTCCGCCACCGGTCGCCAGGCCGAGGCGCTCGCCGCATACCGGGCCGTGCGGGAGCGGCTGGCCGAGGAGTTGGGCGTCGGGCCGGGCCGGGAGCTGACCGACGCCCAGCAGCGGGTGCTCGGCCAGCACCCGGCCGCCGCGCGACGAGCCCGCCCGCAGCCCGAAGCCACCGCCCGCCCCGCCCCGGACACGTACACCGGCGACCCGCCGCCCCCACCCCGCACCCCGTCGGCCGTCACGCGCCCGTCCCGCACCCCGTCGGCCGTCACGCCGCCCGCGCCCCGCTCCCCGTCAACCGCCGCGCCGTCCCCACCCCGCACCCCACGCGTCCGCCCCGCGCACCTCCCGGCCGACCTCCCGGTGTTCGCCGGACGTGACGACGACCTCGCCCGCGCCGAGGCGCTGTCGACGCGACGCGGCTCCCACGGCGCCACCGCCTCCCCGGCCCCGACGATCACTGTGATCGAGGGGATGGCCGGGGTCGGCAAGACCTCCCTGGCGGTGCACTGGGCCCACGGCGTCGCCTCCCGCTTCCCCGACGGCCAGTTGTACGCGGACCTGCGGGGCTTCGACCCGGCCGGAGCCGCCCTGGAGAGCGGCGAGATCCTGCGCGCCTTCCTGCACGGCCTGGGCGTGCATCCGCAGGACATGCCTGTGGGACTGGACGCCCGAGCCGCGCTGTACCGCCATCTGCTGGCGGACCGGCGTGTCCTGGTCCTGCTGGACAACGCCCGGGACTCCGCCCAGGTGCGCCCCCTGCTGCCCGGCGCACCCGGCTGTCACGTCATGGTCACGAGCCGCAACCGGCTCCAGGGCCTGATCGCCGCCGAAGGCGCCCGCTCGATCGTCCTGGGCCCGCTGAGCGAGGCGGAGGGGCGCGAGGTCCTGTCCCGTCGCCTCGGCGCCCAGCGGATCGCGGCCGAGGCGGCAGCCGCCGAGGCCATCATCGCTCTCTGCGGCCGACTGCCCCTGGCACTCGCGATCGTGGCGGCCCGCGCCGGTTCGGGCCCCGGCTTCCCGCTGGCGTCGGTCGCCGCCGAGCTGCGCGAGGGCCACGGCGGCCTGGACGCCTTCTCCGGCGACGAGGCCGACGTCCGCGCCGTCTTCTCCTGGTCGCACCGGTACCTGACCCCGACGACCGCCCGGCTGTTCCGCCTCCTGTCGCTCCACCCCGGTCCCGAGGTGTCCCGGCACGCCGCGGCGAGCCTGGCCGGCCTGGGGCCGCGCGAGGCACGCGCGGCGCTCGCCGACCTGACCCGCTCGCACCTCCTGACCGAACCCGCTCCGGGCCGCTACGCCTGCCACGACCTGCTGCGCGCCTACGCGGGCGAACGCGTCCGCGCCGAGGAGACCGAGCACGGGCGCCGCGACGCCCTCGGGCGCCTCCTCGACCACGCTCTGCACACCGCGCAGACCGCCGTCGACCTGCTCTATCCACACCGCACCGAGCGCGAGCCCCCGCCCTCCCGCCACACCGGCGCCACGCCCGCGCCCCTCTGCGGGCGGGAGTCGGCCGCCGCCTGGCTCACCGTGGAGCTCCCGGCGCTGCTCGCCCTGGTCGAGTCCGCGGACACCGGCGGCTTCCTCACCCACGCCTGGCAACTGGCGCTCGCCCTGGAGCTCTTCGCGGACCGCCGGGGCCTCAGGGACGAGCAGATCTCCCTCCAGCGCGCGGGCCTCGCGGCCGCCGAACGGCTGGGCGATCCGCTCGGGCGCGCCCACCTCCACCGCACTCTGGGCTTCGCCCTGCACCGTACGGGCGCGGACGCCGAGGCCCGCTCGCACCTGGACCGCGCCCTGCGCCTGTTCACCGCCCTCGACCACCGCGACGGCCAGGCCCGCACCCTGCGCAGCCTCGCCTTCCTCGCCAACAGCCGCGCCCGCCACGAGGAGGCCCTGGAGCACTACGCCCGGGCCTTGGCCCACTACCGGACGACAGCCGACGTCAGGGGCCAGGCCAACGTCCTCAACGAGATCGGCTGGACCCACATCCTGCGCGGCGACCACCACGAGGCCCTCACGCGGTGCGCCACAGCCGTCGCCCTGCACCAGGACACCGGGGACGCGGGCGGTGAGGCCGCCGCCTGGGACAGCATCGGCTACGCGCACCATCACCTGGGGCAGTACACGCACGCCCTGTCCTGTTACCGGCAGGCCCTGGTCCTCTACCGCGAGATCGGCGAGCGCACCCTCGAAGCCGAGAGCATCGGCCACGTCGGCGACACCCTGCACGCCCAAGGGGATCACCGGGCCGCCCGGGCGAGCTGGGAGCACGCGGCGGCCATCCTCGCCGAGTGGGGCCACCCCGACGCCGACCGCCTGCTGGAGAAGCTGCACGACGCGACTACGGGTCCCGCCTGAGCCGTCGCGCACGGAGGGCGGGGGCGGGTCCCTGGACGGGCCCCAGAGCCTGGTCCCAGCGGGGCGGTCGCGGCGCGTAGGAGCCGTAGCGGCCGCCCAGGAAGACCATCGGGGGTCCCTGGCCCCCGACGCCCATCGCACGCACCAGACCTGTGACGAACCAGTGGTCGCCCGCCTCGGTCTGCGCGTGTACCGCGCAGTCGATCCAGGCGACGGCGTCGGGCAGGACGGGGCAGCCGGAGGGCGACCCGCGGTGGGAGACCTCCCAGCGGTGCGGCGACCTGGTGGCGAACGCCTCGCACACGTCCCGCTGTCCGGCGCCCAGCACATTGACGCAGAACCGGCCCGCCGCCCGGATCCCCGGCCAGGTCGTCGACGTCCGCGCGGGCAGGAACCCGACCAGGGGCGGGTCCAGGGACACCGAGGTGAACGTGCCGACGACCATCCCGAGCGGATCCGCTCCCGGACCCCCCGCGGGCGCGGTGACCAGGGCGACCCCGGTGGGGTAACGCCCCAGTATCGTGCGGAAGTCCGTCTGCCGGGCCCCGCCTTCGGATCCCGCGAGGCGATCGGAGTCGTACGTCATGACGTCACCGGGCCGACGGCGGTCAGGTCGAGTAGTCGGCGTTGAGCCGCACATACCCCTCGGTGAGGTCACAGCCGTAGGCCGTGAACTCGCCGGGGGAGTGCCCGCCCACCCCGAGATCGACCCTCAGGACGACCTCGTCGCCCTTGAGGCGCTCCGCGACGTGCGCGAGCTGCTCCGGGCCGGGCCTTCCCGGGTACACCTCCTGGTCCCCGAAACCGATCGTGACGCGCTCGGGCACGATGTCCAGGTCGTCCTGGCACTTGCCCACCGCCATGGCGACCCGGCCCCAGTTGGGATCGGCGCCGTGCACCGCCGTCTTCACCAGCGGTGAGTTGACCACGGCCTTGGCCACCCGCTTGGCCTGTCCGGTGTCCCTTGCTCCGGTGACCCGCACCTCGATGAGCTTCGTGGCGCCCTCACCGTCGCGAGCGATGTCCTTCACCAGGCCGAGGGCGACGGCGTCCAGGGCCTCTTCGAACGCCACCAGGTCCACGGGTCCCGCGAGCCCGTTGGCGAGGATGGCCCCCGTGTCGCTGGTGGACGTGTCGGTGTCGATGCTCAGCGCGTTGAACGTACGGTCCATGACGCGGCGGAAGACGTCGTCGAGCACGACCGGACCCACCCGTGCGTCGGTGCAGAAGAACGTGAGCAGCGTCGCCATGTCCGGTTCCATCATGCCCACCCCCTTGGCGATGCCGACCAGCGTCGCGTCGCCGCACCGCGCGCGGCGGACCTTGGGCCGGGTGTCGGTCGTCATGATGGCCGTGGCCGCCGCGTCGAAGTCCGCGCCGGGGAACGGCCACCGCAGGGACGCGAGGTGGGAGCGCACACGTGGCATGGGGTAGGGGTGGCCGATCAGCCCGGTCGAGGCGATCAGTACGTCGTTCTCGTCCGCCCCGATCGACGCGGCCACACGGCGGCGGACCTCTTCGGCGTCCTGGTGTCCCTCGGCTCCGGTGGCGACGTTGGCGTTGCCGGAGAGGACGACGACGCCGCGGGCCGACCGGTCCGCGACCGCTTCCCGGCTGATCAGGACGCTGGGGCCGGCGAAGCGTGAGCGGGTGAACACCGCGCTCACCGTCGCGGGCACCTCCGAGGCGATCACGGCGAAGTCCGGACCCGCCTCCTTGATGCCGACTCGGCCGTGGTGGACGCGGAAACCTTGCGGAGAAGAGGCGTGCATCGGACTGGACTTCCCTTCCCGAGGAGCGGATGCCGACCGTTCCGTGCGCCGACGGCGGTCGCGGCCCGTGTCCCACGGAGCCCGCGGTACGAGCCGGTGTCCCACGGAGCCCGCGGTACGAGCCGGTGGCGCGGCGCGGCGTGCCGCGTGCGCCACGTCCGCCGACCGCGCAGCCACCGTGACACACACCGCTTGCCGACCGCTGCGCCGTTCGCTTGAACTCCCTTGAACGGGCGACGGCTCGATCGGGGCGTCGCCCGCGGCGCCCGTCAGCGTGCGCCTGGTCGGCGGGCGGCGTCCGCTACACCGTCGGCGGTGGACGCGACCGCGCGCGCGTTCTCCACGTCGTACCGGACCGCCTCGCGCACCAGCGGGTGGACGAAGCGCAGCCGGTCCGCTCCGGCGGAGGCGAACTCCAGCAGTCCGCCGTGCACGGCCATGAGGAGAACGTCCGCGGGGATGCCTTCGCGGCGCAGCACGGCCTCGACGACGCGTGGCGCGCAGCCCTCCTCGCTGACCGCGCAGAGTTCGAGGGCACGGCGGACTCCGGGAGGAAGGCCCGACAGGCGTTGCAGCACGACCCCGGCCAGCTCATGGGGGATCGCGGCGTCCGGGCCCGCGGAGAGCCCCTGCCGCCGCGCGTGCAGCAGGTAGCCGAGGAAGAAGGGGTTGCCCGCGGTGCGCCGGTGGAGCCTGTCCAGGAGGTGGGGTTCGGGGATCTCGCCCAGCGTCGACTCCACGAGCGACCGGGTGGCCGGGAGGTCCAGGGGCTTGAGCGGGATCCGGCGTGCGTCGGGCGACTGGAGGATGACCGCCGCGGCGCGCCGCAGCGCGCCGTCGTGGGCGAGTTGGAAGGTGCGGGAGGTGACCACCAGGAGGACGGGGACGGTCCGCACCTGCTCGACGAGCAGCCGCAGCACGGCGAGTGACGGGGCGTCGGCCCGGTCCACGTCCTCGACGACGAGGATCGTCGGCTCGCGGACGGTACAGAGCAGCGTCTGGCACACCGCGTCATGCAGGGTGAACCGGGCGTCCCTGGTCAGCGGCTCCGGCCCCGGCCCCGGCCCCGGTCGCGGGTGCGGCAAGTCGCATCCGTCCGACGCGAGTTCGGGCAGCAGGCGGGCGACGCTGTGGCGCACCCAGCCGGGCAGTCGTCGCACCCGTTCGGGCCAGAGCCGGTTCAACCGGCGCAAGAGCGTCGTCCACGGCCAGTAGTCCGGCTTGTCCTCGCTCTCCGAGCAGGAGCCCCACACCACGTGTACGCCGTGCGGGACGGTCCCCGCGAGTTCGGACACCAGCCGTGTCTTGCCGCTGCCGGCCTCTCCGACGACGAACGCCACCCGGCCGGAGGAGTGGAACGCACCCGTGGCGGACTCCGACAGGGCCCGCACCTCCTCGTCCCGCCCGACGAACACCGGTCGCGTACCGCCGCACCCGCGCGGCCGCGCTCCCGCGTCGCGGCCCCGCCCGGGGCGGAGGCGGGGCGGCGGGATCATGATCCGGCCCGGTTCGGTGGCGGCCGGGGACCGGGGCGCGACCGCCGCGGCGGAGCTGTGGCCGCCCACCGCGGCGGCGGTGGTCCCGGGCGCGCGGTCGAGGCAGCCGTCCTGCCGCAGGATCGCCGCGTGCAGCGCCGCCAGCTCCTTGCCGGGGTCGGCACCGATCTCGTCCGCGAGGGCGCGGCGCGTCCGCTCGTACGTGTGCAGGGCGTCCGCCTGCCTGCCGAGCCGGTACTGGGCGTGCATATAGAGCCCGATCAGCCGTTCGCGCAGCGGGTTCCGCCGCGCCTCCTGAGCCAGGGTGTGCAGCGCGTCCTCCTCCCCGCCAAGACCCAGCGCACACTGGGCCCACGCCTCCAGGGCGCTGAGCCGCAGCTGTTCGAGCCGGGCGGCTTCGTGCACGGCGAAGTCGTACGCGTTCAGCTCGTCGTACGGCGCTCCGTGCCAGTCGTCGAGGATGGTGCCGAGCAGCGCGTGCGCCTCCTCGGCGCGCCCCTTCTGCGCCAGCCGGACGCCGGCGCGCGCTATGCGCTCGAAGCTGTGGACGTCGACGTGCTCCGGGTCGATCGCCAGCGCGTACCCCGGTTGCCGGTAGTGGAGTCGTGGCCGCGAGCCGTCGGGGAGCACACAGTCGGCGAGGAGCTTGCGGAGGCGGGAGACGTACGACTGCAGGGTCGCGTGGGCGGCCGCCGGTGGGGTGTCACCCCAGATCTGGGTGATGATCGAGTCGACCGACACCACGCTGCCCGCGCTGATCAGGAGCAGGGCGAGGACGGCCCGCTGGCGTGGCGGTCCCAGCTCCAGGGGCCGGCCGTGGACGTGCACGGACAGGCAGCCCAACGTCCCGATCGGTGGTGCTCCGGTCAGATCGCGCAGCCCGGCACGGGGCTCACAGCTCGTCGGCTTCACGTCATCCGGTCCTCTCTGCCTGGCGCGGCGGCCCGCCCCGTTCCGCCGGAACGGTGTGCGTACCGGCGGTGACCGGGCCTCGCCGCGCGGCTGCGTCCCGCGCCTGTCCCGCGGCCGCGTGGAGCGCCGGGCAGCGGGCTCGCCCGGCGCCGACGGCACGTGCGGCGAGACAGCCGCGTGGTCCACTCCGCGGCGCCGTCACTGCGCCGTCCACCACCTTCCCCCCGACGACGGCGCCCGCCACTCGCCCGGAACCGAGCGCTTTGTGCCCGACCCTGACCGACTACCGGGCTCCGGATGCCTGACCCGGCGGCCCCGGCGTCCACCACCGGGTCGCGCGGCGACGGGTGACGTGTGTGGTCCGGCCGCACCACGGCACACCGGACGTACGGGCGCACCGCGCATAACGGGCACCCCGGCCACGCGCGGGAACGGTGCAAGGGAACCGTCCACCCCCCTGCAAGGCCCAGTCGACACAGTGGCCCAGTGGCCGCCGAAGAGCCCCTCGGCTCCCGCCACCCCCGTGCCGGGATCACGACCGGCGCAGCCGCCATCCGCATCGACGCAGAGGAACCGCCATGTCTCGTGTGTCCACCGGCCCCCGCACCACCCAGACCACCGCTCACGCCCTGCTGCGACGGCTCCACGACCACGGCGTACGCACCGTGTTCGGGGTGGTCGGCCGCGAGGCCGCGTCGATCCTCTTCGACGAGGCGGACGGCGTCGACTTCGTGCTGACCCGGCACGAGTTCACCGCCGGTGTCGCGGCGGACGTACTGGCCCGCATCACCGGCCGGCCCCAGGCGTGCTGGGCCACGCTGGGCCCCGGAATGACCAACCTGGCCACGGGGGTCGCCACCTCCGTCCTCGACCGCTCGCCGGTCGTCGCGCTCGCCGCCCAGTCCGAGTCCCACGACATCTTCCCCAACGACACGCACCAGTGCCTCGACTCGGTCTCCGTCATGGGTCCGCTGACCAAGTACTGCGTGGAGCTCCGACGCCCCGACGACATCACCGACCTGGTGGACTCGGCGGTGAGCGCGGCGATGACCGAACCGGTCGGCCCCAGCTTCATCTCGCTGCCCGTCGACCTGCTCGGCAGCGAGGTCGACACCGCACGGCCGCACCCCGGGGCCAGGGTCCTGGCCAAGCCGGTCGGCGCGGTCGAGGACGGCTGGCGGGGGAGCGCGCTGCGGGTGGCCGAGCTGATCGGGGCGGCGCGCCACCCCGTCCTGGTCGTCGGCGCCGCCGCGATCCGGTCCGGGGCCGTGCCCGCCGTCCGCGCCCTCGCCGAGCGGCTGAGGACGCCGGTCATCACCACGTACACCGCCAAAGGCGTCCTGCCGCACGGGCACGAGCTGGACTACGGCGCGGTCACCGGCTACATGGACGGCATCCTGGACTTCCCCGCCCTGGACACCCTCTTCGGCCCCGCGGACCTCGTCCTCACCCTGGGCTACGACTACGCCGAGGACCTGCGCCCCTCGATGTGGCAGCGCGGGGCGGACAAGACCACGGTCAGGGTCTCGCCCACGGCCAACCCCGTGCCCCGGGTCTACCGCCCGGACCTCGACGTCGTCACCGACGTACGGGAGTTCGTGGAGCTCCTCGACCAGCGCACCGCCGGACTCGCCGCGAAGACCCCGCACGACGTCTCGCCGCTGCGGGAGCGCGTAGCGGAGTTCCTCGCCGATCCCCGCCAGTACGACGACGGCCTGCGGGTGCACCAGGTGATGGACTCCATGAACACCGTCATGGCGGAGAGCGCCGAGGCGGGGGAAGGCACCATCGTCTCCGACATCGGGTTCTTCCGCCACTACGGCGTGCTGTTCGCCCGCGCCGACCAGCCCTACGGCTTCCTCACCTCCGCGGGCTGCTCCAGCTTCGGCTACGGCATCCCGGCGGCGATCGGCGCGCAGCTCGCCCGGCCCGGACAGCCGACCTTCCTCATCGCCGGTGACGGCGGCTTCCACTCCAACAGCGCCGACCTGGAGACCATCGCCCGGCTGAACCTGCCCATCGTCACCGTCGTCGTCAACAACGACGCCAACGGCCTGATCGAGCTGTACCAGAACATCGGCCACCACCGTTCCCACGGCCCCGCGGTGAGGTTCACAGGAGTCGACTTCACCACGCTCGCGCGCGCCAACGGGGTGGAGGCGGTCCGGGCCACCACCCGTGAGGAGCTGCTCGCGGCGCTGCGCAAGGGCGTGGGCCTCGGCCGGCCGTTCCTGGTCGAAGTACCGGTGAACTACGACTTCCGTGCGGGTGGCTTCGCCGCCCTGACCATCTGAGTCATGGAGGCGACGCTTCCCGCCGCGACCGGCTTCCAGGCGGAGGTCCGCCTCGACGGCGGCGGACCCCTCGCACCGGACTTCGCCTCCCGCGGCTCCTTGGCCCGGTGGCACGAGCGGACGGCCGACCGCGTGCTGCACGCCGTCCTCCTGCACTCCGGGGCACCCGACCGGGCGTGCGCCCACCACCAGGACAGGACCCTGGTCTTCGCGGGAGAGCTGTACAACCAGGGCGAACTGCTCGGCCTTCTGCCCGGCCGCGCGCTGCCGGACGGCGACGCCGCCCTGATCCTGGCCCTCTTCGACGTCTACGGCGCCCCCGTCTTCCGGCTTCTCAACGGGCGGTTCGCCGCGCTGTTCACGGACTCCCGGCGCGCTGTGCTCGCCACGGACCACGCGGGGTCGGTGCCCCTGTACGTCTCCGTCGCCCCGGGCCGCGTCCTGGCGGCGACGGAGGCGAAGGCGCTGCGGGCCGCCCCTCGGGGGCGGCCCGCCCCGGCCCGGCCGGTGCGCGGGCGGCTCGGCATCCACCAGGTCCCGGCCGGCACGGCCCTGGACATCGAGGTGGCCACCGGGAAGTGCGTCACCCACCGCACCTGGGCGCCGCCGTCGGCCCGCCGGATCCTGCCGGAGGACGAAGCGGCCGACGCCGTCCGCCGCACGCTGGAGCGCGCGGTGGCGGCCCGCACGGGTGCGGGCACGCCCCTGGTGGTGCTCTCGGGCGGCATCGACTCCTCATCGGTCGCGGCGCTGGCCGCCCGCCGGTCACCGGGACCCATCGACACGGTCTCCATGGGCACCGACGAGGCCGACGAGTTCCCGCAGGCGCGCGTCGTCGCCCGGCACATCGGCTCCGCGCACCAGGAGATCACCGTCCCGACGCCGGAACTGCTGCGGCAACTGCCGTACGCGGTCTGGGCGGCGGAGTGCCTCGACCCGGACGTCGTCGAGTACCTGCTGCCGCTGACCGCGCTGTACCTGCGACTCGGCGGCACGGGAGCCGACGGCGCCGCCGGCCGGCGCGTGCTCACCGGGTACGGGGCCGACATCCCGCTCGGCGGTATGCACCGGGAGGGCCGGCTTCCCCACCTGGAGGAGGCCGTCTGCCGCGACATGAACACCTTCGACGGCCTGAACGAGATGACACCGACCCTCTCCGCGGTGGCAGGCCACTGGTCGACCCACCCCTACTGGGACCGCGACGTCCTCGACCTCCTCGTGTCGGTGGAGGCCGGGCTCAAGCACCGCCACGGGCGGGACAAATGGGTGCTGCGCGCCGCCATGAGAGGCGTCCTGCCGCACGAGGTCCTCGTCCGCCCCAAGCTCGGCGTGCACGAGGGGTCGGGCACCACGTCGTCGTTCACCCGGCTCCTCCAGGACGCCGGTGTCCCGCAGGACCGGGTGCGCCAGGCCAAACGGCTGGTCGTCAGGGAGATCTTCGACCAGGTCGTCGTCGGCGGACGCCACCCGGACGAGGTGGCCGTCGACGCGATCGCCCGCCTCGTCGCCGACCGCGAGCCGCGCGGCGCCCGCCCGGCCCCGCGGTGACCGCGCACGCGATCGCAGTACCACCTTCAGTCGTCGCACCGCCTTCGATCGCAGTACCACCTTCAGTCGTCGCACCGCCTTCGATCGCAGTACCACCTTCAGTCGCCGCACCGCCCTCGGTCGCACCACCACCACGAACAGAACCGCCCCGCGACCGACCAGCACGTCGCCCAGGAAGGTCAGGAAGGTCAGGAAGGAAGGGACCCCACCGTGGACCGCATCGACACCACCGTCTCGCCGCGCTACGCGCAGATCCCCACGTTCATGCGCCTGCCGCACGACCCGGCACCGCACGGCAAGGACGTCGTGGTGATCGGCGCCCCCTATGACGGCGGCACCAGCTACCGGCCGGGCGCGCGCTTCGGCCCGCGCGCCGTACGCGGCGAGTCCGGGCTCATCCACGGCGTCGGCATCGACCGGGGGCCAGGCACCTTCGACCTCATCGACTGCGTCGACGCCGGTGACATCGACCTGACCCCGTTCAACATGCACATCGCCATGGCCACCGCCCAGGAGAGGCTGAGCGGCCTGCTCGCCGACAACGCCGCCTTCCTCATGATCGGCGGCGACCACTCGCTGACGCTGGCCGCGCTGCGTGCCGTCGCGGCCCGGCACGGGCCGGTCGCCGTCCTGCACCTGGACGCCCACTCCGACACCAACCCCGCCGTCTACGGCGGCGAGTACCACCACGGCACGCCCTTCCGGCACGCCATCGAGGAGAAGCTCGTCGACCCGCTGCGCATGGTGCAGATCGGCATCAGGGGCCACAACCCGCGGCCCGACTCGCTCGACTACGCCCGCGGGCACGGCGTCCGGATCGTCACCTCCGACGAGTTCTGCGCCCTGGGACCGGAGGATGCCGGGCGGCTGGTCCGCTCCCTCCTCGGCGACGCACCCGTCTACGTGTCGGTGGACGTCGACGTCGTGGACCCGGCGTTCGCCCCGGGCACCGGCACCCCGGCCCCGGGCGGCCCCACCTCGCGCGAGGTGCTCGCCCTCCTGCGCCACGTCGGCGCGCTGCGGCCCGTGGGCTTCGACGTGATGGAGGTCTCGCCGCCCTACGACCACGGCGGCGTCACCTCCCTCCTCGCCTCCGAGATCGGCGCCGAGCTGCTCTTCCAGTACGCCCGCGCACACACCCGAGAGAGGACCTCCCCATGACCGAGCTCGACTGCTCCCCGTACTCCGCGCGCCTGCTGGAGCTGGCCGCGCGGCTGCCCCGGGTCCCCCGCAGGGACCTCCACGGATTCCTCGCCGCGGCGCGCACGGCCGCCGACGCGCTCCCCGCTCCGCTGGCGGGGACGCTCGACGACTTCCGAGCCGACGGAAACCGGAACGGATACCTCCTGCTGCGGGGTCTGCCGGTGGAGGAGGACGACGCCCTGCCGCGCACCCCCGACAGCACGCCCGCGCCCGTGGACCGGCCGCTCCTGAACCAGGAGGCCATGCTCGCGATCGTCGGACGCCGCCTCGGCCTGCACACCGGCTACCGGGAACTGCGCTCCGCCACCGTGTACCACGACGTCTACCCGTCACCGGGCGCGCACTACCTGTCCTCCGAGACCTCCGAGACCCTGCTCGAGTTCCACACCGAGATGGCCTACCACGTGCGCCAGCCGAACTACGTGCTGCTCGCGTGCTCCCGGGCGGACCACGAGCGCACGGCGGCCACCCTCGTCGGCTCCGTCCGCAAGGCGCTTCCCCTGCTGCCGGACGCCGTACGCGACCGCCTCTTCGACCGGCCGCTGCCCTGCTGTGTGGACGTCGCCTTCCGCGGGGGCGCCGACGATCCCGGCGCCCTGGCGAACGTCAAGCCGCTCTACGGCGACCCGCGGGACCCGTTCCTCGGGTACGACCGCGAGCTGCTCGCCCCCCGGGACGCCGCCGACATCGAGGCCGTCACCGTCCTCTCCAAGGCCCTCGACGAGGTCCGCGAGGCCGTGTACCTGATCCCGGGCGACCTGCTCGTCGTGGACAACTTCCGTACGACACACGCCCGTACCCCCTTCGTACCGCGCTGGGACGGCAAGGACCGGTGGCTGCACCGCGTCTACATCCGCACCGAGCGCAACGGGCAGCTGTCGGGCGGGGAACGAGCCGGTGACGTGGTGGACTTCGTGCCGCGCCGCTGATCCGACGCGCGGGTGTGGGGGCGCCGACACCGGCGCCCCCACACCCGCGCGTCGGGCCGGACACTCGCGCGTCGCGCCGGACCGCGGCCGTGACGGCGTTGCCGGACTCGCTGCCCTCGCTGGCGGACTCACTACGGGAGCCGCTGGCGGACTCGCTACGAGAACAGCAGCGGCTTGCCCGCGTAGTAGTCGACGACCGCCTCGCTCATGCTCATCCGCGACGGCGGGTGGAAGACGACGGCCTGCGCGGCGGAGGCCAGGCAAGCGATCCTCGGCGAGGTGACGAAGGCCATCCCGCCCAGCATCTCGACCGCCTGGGAGACGGCCCGGGTGATGACGTCCTGCACGGAGAAGCGGGTGAACAGGGAGGCGGCGGCACAGTCGTTGCCGAGGTCGCCGTCCATGATCCGACGGGCCACCCCCTCCACCAGGGACGCCGCGGATTCGATGAGCAGACACAGCCGGGCGCGCTCCCCGGCCGATCCGCGCCGCTCGCGCAGGACGAGATCGACCAGCGCGCTGGCCACGCCGGTGTACGAGGCGGCCACGATCATCTGGAACCAGATCACACCGGCCTCGTTGAGCTCGTCGAGCTTCTCGGCGGCGTTCGCCGGGGCCCGCAGGACGTGCTCCGCCCGGGCGAACACATCGGTGAGGCGGACCTCGTGGCTCTCCGCTCCGGCCAGCGGGAACGTCGACCAGAACTCGTGCACGGAGATGCCCGGCGTATCGGAGGGGAGCACCAGGAGACCCATCCCGGCGTCGCCGTCGTCCCCGGGCAGCGCGACGCTCGCCGTGAGGAAGTCCATCGAACGCGAGAGGCTGCACGGCTTCTTGGAGCCGCTGACGAGGTAGCCGCCGGCTGTCTCGCGGGCCTCGACGGTGGGGGTGAGGATGCCGCGCCCGGAGCGCCCCTCCGCGTAGCCCGACGCGATGAGCGACCGGTTCTTCGCGACCACGTCGAGCACGGACGTGTGGATGCCGGTGCCGCTCTCGTAGAGCGGACCGACGGCGAACAGCATGCCGACCGAGAAGTGGTGCATCGCGGTGGCCACCGCGAGGGACGGGGCGAGCGACGCCAGCGCGCGGATCACCCTGACGGCGTCGAGCGCGGAGGCGCCGATCCCGCCGTAGTCGCGGGGGACCAGGAGATTGGTGCCGCCGTACTCCTTGAACAACGCGATGGCCGGGCTCGCCGGGGACTCCAGCTCGTCGAACGGCACATCGGCGAGGCGGCCGGCGAGGCCGGGCAGGAGCTCTTCACAGACCTCGTGGTCGAGTTGCAGGAATCTCACGTTCTCGTTCCTCCGCTCGTGCGCTCGTGCCGGGAAGACGGCTCAGTTGTCGACGAGCCGCATCAGGAAGGGCGGATACCGCTCGCCGTGGACACCCGCGGCCGACACCGCGCTCTCCACGGTCCGCAGCTCCTCTGCGGTCAGTCCGACGAAGGCGGCGCCCAGGTTCTCCGCCAGGTGGCCGCGGCGACCGGTGCCCGGGATGGGCACGACGTCGTCGCCCTGGTGGTGGAGCCAGGCCAGGGCGAGCTGGGCGACGGACAGGTCACGGCTCGCGGCCAGGGGCCTCAGCGCGTCCACGACCGCTTGGTTGCGTGCGAGGTGGAGCGGCTCGAAGCGGGGCAGCGTACGCCGGAAGTCCGCCGCCGGGCCGAGGTCGGCGACGGAGGCGATCCGTCCGGTGAGCAGCCCGCGCCCCAGCGGGCACGACGCGATGACGCCGATGCCCAGCTCCCGGCAGACGGGCAGCACCTGGGCCTCGATGCCCCGGCTCACCAGCGACCACTCACTCTGGACGGCGGTGACGGGGTGCACCGCGTGGGCGCGGCGGATGGTGTCGGCGGAGACCTCGGAGAGGCACAGATGGCGCACCTTGCCCTCCGTGACGAGCTCCGCCAGGGCGCCGACCGCCTCCTCCACCCGCTCGCCGGGAGCCGCCCAGTGCTTGACGTAGAAGTCGAGGTGGTCGACGCCCAGGCGGCGCAGTGAGGCGTGGCAGCGCTCCCGGATGTACGCCCGGTCGCCCCGTACGCCGAGGAACATCCCGTCACGGTCGCGTTCCAGACCGACTTTCGTGGAGATCAGCACGCGGTCCCGGCGGCCCGCGACCGCCTTCCCGAGCAGTCGCTCGCCTTCGCCGAGTCCCTGGACGTCCGCCGTGTCCAGCAGGGTGACGCCCCGGTCGATGGCGTGCCGTACGGTGGCGACCGCCTCGGCGGGTTCGGCCGACGCGTAGAAGGAGGTCATGCTCAGGCAGCCGAGGCCCTGCGCGGGCAGCGTGAGCCCACCGAGTGCGCGAGTGGGCAGGGGTGATCCGTCGTCGTGCCTCATGTGTGGGTTCCTCCGCCTACCACGTGTCCACGTGGAGCACCCGTTCGAGAGGCTGCCGCGCGGCGGGCCTGAATCGTGTGCCGAGGGAGAACGCCGTCGGGATGAGCGCCGCCTGGACGACGCCGTCCGGCAGGCCGAGCAGCTCAGCGATCTCCTTCTCGTACATCAGGTGCAGGGTGGTCCAGGCGGTCCCGAGGCGACGCGCCCGCGCGGCGAGCATGTAGCTCCACGCGGCTTGGACGATCGAGCCCCACTTGCCCGCCTCGTTGTACTCGGGAGCGTCGTTCACGTCGAGACAGGGGATGACGTGGACGGGCACCTCGGCCATGTGCTCGCCCAGATGGGCGACGCTGTCGCCCACGCGCCGCTGCACGGCGTGGCGTGCCGGGTCCTCGGGGAACAGCGACGCGCAGGTCCCCTCCGAACGCAGGTACTCCCGCACCGCGCGCCGGTAGTAGCCGCCGATCAAGGCCCGCTGCCGTGCGTCCGTCACGACCATCCAGTGCCAGCTCTGCCGGTTGCTGCCCGTCGGGGCCTGAAGGGCGACACGGACGCAGTCCTCGACGAGTTCCAGCGGGACCGGCCGGGTCAGGTCGAGCCGTTTGCGTACGGAGCGGGTGGTCGTGAGCAGTTCGTCCGGGGTGAGGTCCAAGGGCGTCATGGGGTGTTCCTCCGATCCAGGGGCGAGGGGCGGACGACGGGTCGGCCGTCTGCGGGGTCCAAGGGCCTGTAGGGGGCCGGGGGTTCAGGGCCGGACCCGGCCGTCGGGGTCGACGCGGGCGAGGACCGCGTGGAGTCCGTCGGCCAGCTCGTCGGCCTCGGCCCGGTTCAGGACCAGGGGCGGGTTGATCAGGAGGGACCGCGGGTTGCCACGCAGGATGATGCCGGCGTCCTCGCGCAGCGCCCGCGCCACCGGGGCCGTGCCGGTGGGTAGTTGCGTCCGTGTCCGCTTGTCCGCGACCAGCTCGATGCCCAGCATCAGACCGATCTGGCGCACCTCGCCGACGACAGGCAGCTCGGACAGCGCGGCCAGCCTGTCGGCCAGGTGGCCGCCGGTCACCGTCGCGTTGTCGAGGAGTTTCTCGCGTTCGATGAGGTCCAGGTTGGTGAGCGCGACCGCACAGGCGGTGGGATGCCCGGTGTACGTGAAGCCGATCGGGAATCCGTTGGCCGCGGTCACCGCGGACGCCACCTCCTCGGTGACGAGCACCGCGCCGTGCGGGACGTAGCCGGAGGTGATGCCCTTGGCTGTCACCAGCAGGTCCGGCCGCACTCCGAAGTGCTCGGCGGCGAACCAGTGCCCGGTCCGCCCGTACGCCGTGACCACCTCGTCGAAGATCAGCAGGATGCCGTGCGCGTCCAGCAGCTCGGCGACCCGGGGCCAGTAGTCCGGCGGGGGGACGACCGCGCCGCCGACGCTCATGACCGGCTCGCCGATCATGGCCGCGATCCGGTCCGGCCCGATCCGTTCGATGGTCTCCCGCAGTTCACGCAGGCAGAACTCGGTGACGTCCTCGCCCTCGTACCCGACGCCTTGGTACGGGTCGGGGGCCGTCAAGTGGTGCACGTGCGGCAGCGAGGGGCCGAAGCCCTCGTGGTACACGGGCAGCCCCGAGACGCTTCCGGCGCCGTAGGCGATGCCGTGGTAGGCCGTCCTGCGCGACAGGATCCACGTCCGCTCGGGCTCGCCCCTGCGGTGGTGGAAGAACCGCGCCATGCGCAAGGCGATCTCATTGCCCTCCGCCCCGCCGCTGGTGAAGAACACGCGGTCCAGACCGGTGGGGGCGAGGTCACCCAGCCGTACGGCCAGCTCGATCGCCTTGTCGTTGCTCATGGACTCCCAGAGGTGGAAGCACTCCAGGGTGCCCATCTGGGCGGCGGCGGCCCGGACGATCTCACCCCGCCCGTGCCCCACCTGCATCATGCCGAGCACCGCCGCGGCGTCCAGGTACCGCCTGCCCGAACTGTCGCGTACGTAGCACCCCTGCCCCTCGACCATCACGGTGCGCTCCGTGAGGCCGCTCGGGAGATTGGGATGGATGAGCCGGTCACGGTCGGCCCGGACCCATCGCGCCGTCCGGTCCGAGCCGGGAATCCGTGCCACCGAGGATGTGGACATGAGGCGAGCTCCTTCGCGGATGGTCATCGGCACACCGGCGTGTCGCCGCCCCCGGAGGTACACGGGGAGGGACGCGGCCTCGACGAGCGGTTGCCGGATCTCACGGGGAGACTCGCAGCCGGGGGTTGTGTCCGACTGGCACGGAACGCGAGCGAAGCGTCAAGCGAGCCGCAAGCCCTCAGCAACTGGGCCTGCGGCACCGCACCGCTCGGGCCATCCGGACGCCGGGCTACGCGAGCGCGCGTTGTGCGGATCTGTCGCTGTCTCGGTCGGTGGCGTTCCGCTTCGCTTCCTGCATGGCTCTGCGGTTTGCGGGGCGGCTGGTGCCTTCGAGTGGGTCCAGTCACCTCTCCCGCGGGCTATCGCGGTGCTGGGGGTGCGGCGACATGCGGTTACGGCAGTCTGCCTTGCTGTGCTGGTGAGGGGGAGTGGCGTCGCTGGGGGGCGGTGAGCGATGCCGATCGGCCCCGCGCTTCGGGGTGCACAACCTCGGCCAGGTGTCGCCTGGTTGGAAGGTCGCAGTTCATCGCCGTAGTGACTGCCGGGATGCGATTGCTTAGACTTGCATAGTTCTGCAATTGGTTAGTTTCCTTGGCCCTCAAGTCTTGGAGGGGGTGCGTTTGGTCGGAACGCGCTTGCTCAAGAGGTGCGGGACCGGCTCCACGGAGTCGTGTTGGGTGAAGCGGCCGACGATGAGAAGGGCACGGTCCAGGAGTGAATCGGGTGCCGAATTCGCTGTACGAGGCGCAGGCGGAGCTGTTGCAGGTGCTGGGGCACCCGGTGCGCATCCGCGTGCTGGAAGTGCTGCAGGGCGGGCCCGTACCGGTGCGGGAGCTGTTGGCCGCTCTCGGGTTGGAGATCGAGCTTCCGGAGTTGTCGCAGCATCTGGCGGGGTTGCTCGGCTGCGGGGTCGTTGTGGTGAATCGCAGGGGCGCAACGGCGGTTTACGAGGTCGTGGGCGGGGACGTGGCGGAGCTGCTCGCGGTGGCGCGCCGAGTCTCGGCGGTGCGACTGTTGGGGGCTTGGTGAAAACCTGGTGGCCCTGCCGCCGCACTGCCCCTGCTGCGGCGCCCGTTCGTGCTTCTACGGTGCCGCCCCCGGCTGCGCACCGAGTGCGGCACCGTTGCCGCCTGCGCCCTGCTGCGCGCTGGAGCGTGGGGGCCGGGTCGGCCGGAGCCGCCGTGCTGGGTGGATCCGCGCAGGCCCGCGACGACTTCAACACGTACCGCATTGAGGTAGTGATGGACTACGCCCGCCCGATCGTGCGCGACCTTGGCCCTGGCCGGATCGGCCTCGGCGTGCCCGACCCCCGGCCTCCAGTCAGGCGACGGCGGTTGCGTGCCGCCTGGAGCCGCCGGCCGAGCGCACCAGGCTCCGCAGGGTGAACGCGTGGATGACCTCTGTCAGGCCGACCGCGATCAGCCAGATGCCGGTGAAGACCGCCAGGGTGACGATGGAACCGATGGGCCAAGAGAGGACGATGATGCCGCCCGCGGCCGCCAGCAGGCCCAGGGACACGCCCCAGCCGCTGTGCATCTCGGCGGCGGTCACCGCGGTGGCGATGCCGTACATCAGGAAGCCGATGCCGATCCACAGGCTCAGCAGCAGTACCGAGTTGTGCAGCGAGTTCCGGAAGCACAGCACACCCAGCGTGATCGACAGCGCGCCGGTGACGACGAGCAGGACACGCATCCCGGCGCTGACGAAGGCGCCGAACGCGGCCACGATCTCCATCACGCCGCTGATCAGCAGGTAGATGCCGAACAGCACGCCAAGCACCAGCAGCGTCCGGCCCGGCCACACCAACGCGACCACGCCGATCGCGATCGCGGCGAAGCCCAACAGCATCAGGGCCTGCCACGCGACCTTGCCCAGCCGCTCCAGGGGGTTACCCGCGCCGCCCCGGTGGGGGCGACCCACTTCACCTATGTGTTCCATATCACCCATTATGGGTGAATTATCCATAAGTGCCGAGTCGCCCTTGTCGGCGGGCCGCACGGCCGGGCTCGCCCGTCAGGGCCGACTGGACGAAAGCCCGGTGGTCGGGCGCCGGGCCCTGCTCGTCATCAGGGCGACGGGTAGCGGCTGGGTCGCCCCCGTCGAAAGCTTCGAGTAGCTCACTGGCGGAGACAGCGCGAGCGTGGCGCTCACTCCCGCGACCTCCCGTTCGCCCCGCGGCGGATGGTCACGCCGATTTGGACGAGCCTGGTCGAGACCGAGCCGGTCGAGCCCGAACGCCTGGCGGCGACCGGCTGGACGCGACGCGTCGGCATCGTCACCCCGCACACGATCCTGGAGAACTACCGGCCCACGCCGCGCGGCACGATCATGTTCGGCACCCGTCAACTCCGCACTGTGCGAGGGGCATTGGGTGCCCGCGAGCCGGACGACGCGGTCGTGGCGGACCTCGTCCGCGGCTTCCACGAGCGGTTCCCGGCGCTCAGCGACATCCCGCCGCGGCGGGCGTGGGGCGGTTGGGTCGCCATGACGCCCTCGCTGCTGCCGGTCGCGGGAGAAGCGACGAAGAACGTGTTCTACGCCATCGGCTGCAACGGCCACGGCCTCGCCCAGTCGCCCTACCTCGGTACGCCCCTCGCCGACCGGCTCGCCGGTGACCAGGCCCACGACGACCTGGCCGCCGTATGGCGCGCGCGGCCGCGCTTCGTCCCCATGCCGGTCTTCAGTGCGCCGGCACTCCGTGCCGCCTGGACCATCGACCGACTCGCGGACCGCTCGCACCGGCGCAGAACCTGAGGCCCCGCGCGCGCCGAGCCTTCACCGCCCCGGTGCTGTGGGCGCACGGTCCGTGAGGAATCTCCAGGCCGCACGGCCGTGGCTTCGGCTCCGGGACCGTCTCGCCCGGTGCGGCTCGTACGCGCGTGCCTTCGCCCGCGTCGATGTCGCTTCGGGCGCTGGCGGGCGGTGGCCGCCCGCCGCTCCCCTTGTGGGATGGCGCGACGGGCGTCTTGCCCTTCGGGCGGCGCGGGCGGTCCCGGCACGAGTCGAGCGCCGGGCGGCCCGCCGGGCGAAGGGCTGGTTACGACGGCGGTTCCGTTTCCGCCGCGGCGGTCTGCAGGTCGGCGAGCAGCCCGGCCTGACTGGCCAGCACCCCTGACAGAATGGTGCGTGCCACCTTCAGCAGCTCCGCGACATGCGGACTCGTCAGCGAGTAGTAGACGGTCGAGCCCTCCTTGCGGGTCACGACCAGATTCGCGCGCCGTAGCACGGCCAGCTGCTGGGAGAGATGTGCCGGCTCGACGCCCACCTCCGGCAGCATCTCCGCGACTGCGTGCTCACGCACGCTCAGTAGTTCGAGCACCCTGATCCGCACCGGGTGCCCGAGCGTCTTGAAGAACTCCGCCTTGAGTTGATACAGCGGCCTGCTCACCGAACCGGCCTCCCGTCCTGCCCGCAGGCGACCGGCTGGCCGAGCCGTCCCCGTGAGTGCTCCGCGCATCGCTTCCGCCCACAAATCATCAGCATGGGACCATCCTGGCCCCTGACCACCAGAATGATGACCTCAAGAATTGCTGACATTAGCAAGTCGGAAGGCGGAGAGAGCCGGATCCCGAGGGCGCATGGCACGGACAGTCCGTACTCAAGCGCCCCGGCCCGGACGGCCTCGCGCAGGCCCGCTGCCCGTGCTCAGCCGGACCAGCCTCCGGTGCGCCATTCCTGCCGCTGCTCCTCCGGTCCGCCGGTCGCTGCCTGCCGCTGCTCCTCCGGTCGACCGGTCGCTGCCTGCCGCTGCGTCCGGTGCGCGGCGAGTGCTGTCGTCAGGTCGCAGTGGACGGGGACGGGCGGGCAGTCGCCGACCGGGACCAGGGAGCCGTCGGCGGGGATGGCCGCCAACTCCAGTCGGCGCCCGTGCTCGGCGAGGCGACGTGCCGCCTCGGCCAGGGCGAGCTGGCCCTGGACGGACCAGCCGCGCAGTTCTGTGCAGTCGACGATGACCGGCCCCGTGCCGCGGGCGAGTACCCAGCCGACCGCGCCGGTGAAACGGCGGGCGGCGTCCTGGCCGAGGTGGCCGGCGACGGACAGGATGCCGAGGTCCGGCTCGACGGTATAGCGCCACTCAATGGTCATGGTCGTCATCAACTGCCTTTCATACGTTGCCGCGTGTGGGGGTGACGGATACGGATCACAGGGGCAGGGTGATCCAGATGCTCTTGCCGTCTCCGTCGGCGTCCTGGCGCACGACTGCTGTTCCTGCCAGGGCGAGGGTGAGTTCGACGACGGTGGCCAGGCCGCCGCCGCGGTCGCCGGTGTCCGCGCCGTGCAGGGTGGGCTGGTAGGGGTGGCGGTCGTGGACGGCGAAAGCGAAGGCGTCCTTGGCGGCCGCGTAGACAACGGTGACGTGAGGGGAGGTCGCGGCGGCGTGCCGCACGGCGTTGGTGACCAGTTCGCTGAGGATCAGCAGGGCCGGGCCGACGGCCGGGTGGCGGCGGCCGATGCCCCATTCGTCCAGGACCTGCTCGGCCGTCTCCCGGGCCACACGCACCGCGGACGGCACGGTGGGCAGGGTCAGTACGTGTCGGTGGGGCGGCACCACCCGGGCCATCACGCCTCCACGCGGGCGAGGCGGAACCCGCTCACCGTCTGCGGGTCGAGGCGCAGGAGCGTGTCGTGCGGGCCGTGCGTCCAGCCAGGCAGGGTGCGCCGGTAGTGGGCCACCTCGTCGGGGTCGGAGACGAACGCGACGGGGCCGCTGGCACTCACGCTCCAGCCGGTGCCGATCGCGGTGCGGATCTCGTCCACGTGATACGTCACCGTGGCGCCGGCGGGCAGTGCCGTTCGTGGCACGGGTGCGCGGACGACCAGGCGGCCGTACTCCAGCACATGAGCCGCCGGGCGCAGGACGGGAGTGTCGTTGCGGACGTGGACCAGGCGGCCGGTGCGGCTGCCCTCCAGCAAGTAGAGGGCCTCGGCACCGGAAACTCGGACCAGACGACGCGGGGCGGGAGCTGTGCTCATCGGACGGATCCCTCACGAGTGGAGCGGTCGGTGCGGGCGTTCTGGGCGGGGACGGCGGGCAGCACCCCGGCGCGCTCCAGGCAGGCGCGGGCACCGGCGAGAGCCTCGTTGCCGGTTGTGTACGCATGGCCCTCGTGCCGCGGCAGGTCCAGGGTGCCGACCGCCTTCAGGACCTGCTGGTGCTCGGAGCGGATCCTGGAGGCCGGCACGTCGATGCCGCGCCGGTTCAGCGTTCGCACCGCGTCCTTGAGCGCGAGCGCGCCGGTGGTATCCATCGTGGACACCCTCGACATGCGCGGGATGACCACGCGTACGTCGGCCGCCTGGCGCAGGCCGTGCACGAGGCGGTGCGCGGCGGCGAGGAATGGCAAGCCCGCCTGCGCGCCGAGCCCGGAGGAAACCCCGAAACCGAGCGCGAGCGGCAGCGCCACGACCGCCACCGTCAGACCCGCGAGCAGGTCCCGGCGCGGGCTGCGGCCCATCCCGGCGACATCCGTGCCTGCGGGCAGAGACGAGTGGACCAGGCCCCGGGCCCGGGGCAGCGGAGCACTCACCGCGCGGCGACCTCGGCCTCCCGCAACTCCTCCAGCAGGTCGTACCGCCCGGCCAGCATCTCGGTCAGAATCCGGCGCGCGGCCCGCATCAGCTCGGCGACATCCCCGCCGGCCAGGGCGTACACCACCGTCGACCCCTCACGCTGCGAGCTCACGATCCCCGAGCGGCGCAACACCGCCAGCTGCTGCGACAGCGTCGACGGCTCCACCTCTATCGCGGCCAGCAGGTCACGCACGGGCATCGGCCCGTCCTGCAGCAACTCCAGCACCCGTATCCGTACGGGATGACCGAGCATCCGGAAGAACTCGGCCTTGGCCTGATAGAGCGGAACGGACACGGACCCTCTCCCCGGAGAACCTCACGTGATGACGCCGTGCCCGCGGCTACCTACGAGCACGGCCACCACACCATCTAACGAATTGCAAAATTTCGCAATTCAGCTAGTCGATCTATTCTGGCCGGGCACACCCCACGTTCCGACAGAGCAGCGCCAAGGCCGCGAGAGCGGTTCGACGACGCGGCGGAGGCCCCAGCGCCAGCGCCCGTCTCACCCGATGAAGCGCGGCTCCCCAGCTGAAGAGGACTGAGCCGATGTCTGAGAACCTGCCGCCCTGCCCCACCTGTTCCGGCGAGTACACCTACGAGATGGGCGCGCTCCTGGTCTGTCCCGAATGCGGGCACGAATGGTCACCCGCAGCCGCCGAACCGGCGCAGTCCACCGCCGACACGGCGATCAGGGATGCGGTCGGGAACGTACTCGCCGACGGCGACACGGTCACGGTGGTCAAGGCGTTGAAGGTCAAGGGCAGTCCCTCCGGCATCAAGGCGGGTACCAAAGTGCGCAACATCCGCCTCGTCGACGGCGTGGACGGCCACGACATCGACTGCAAGATCGACGGATTCGGCCCCATGCAACTCAAGTCCAGCGTGGTCAAGAAGGCCTGAACCCGGGGGCGCCGACACGCCGAGTCCGCGGGAGGGCTTCCACTGGACCGCATGCGGTCAGGCGGAGGCGCAGGCCATGGCGGGGGTGAGGGCGAGGGCAGATGTTGGCGCATGCGGAATGGCGTGCGCCGGGGGCGCACGCGGCTGGGGCCCGTGTCGGGAGCGTCATGCACACGGTGTTCGGGGACGCCCCGGAGTTCACCTCGGGCGGGGGAGGGCGCACCCCATTGTCCGGGCGAGGAGGCGTACGGCCAACGGGTTCCGGTTGTCGCGGCGCATGGCGTGTGCGGAGGCTGGAGCACAGTGCGCGGAGACGCCTGCGGCCTGCGATAGAGCTCCCGCTTCCGTCGTGCTCTTCAACCCTGCCCCGATGCGCTCCGGGGCGGTTCCGCATGTGCAGGAAGGGCAGGGTGCCCGGCCGCCCGGATGACCGTGTGGTCGGTGAACGGCGTGCACGGGGTGTGAGAAGCGGCCCCGACGTGCGTAGGCGGTCGGCTCGGGTGTGCGCGGAGGCGCGGGTGCGTGGGGCGTGTTCGCGTATGCCCTCCGCACACCCTTATTCGGCGGGGTGAGGTGGGAGTTCTCTGCTGCGGTGCCTGACGCGCAGCCAAGGAGGTACTCCCCGTGATCACCATCGTGACCGATGGCGGCCCCGAGGACATGGGACGGGTCCGCCGGATCGACCAGGAAGAGATTCCCGAGCGCTGGGTCGTGGCCTACTACGGCCGGCACCAGCACTTCGAGCGGACGAGCGCGACCGAACTCGTCGAGGGTCTGCGGGTTCCCGTCTTTAGGTTCACCTACAGCACCGCCATCGCCGAATAGTGGCAAGGGAGGTGACCCAGCATGTCTGCATCCCACGAGGTCCCGATCGCGGTGGTGGGGATCGGCTGCCGTCTCCCCGGCGGCGTGAACACCCCCGATGAACTGTGGCAGTTGATTGCCGACGGCCGCTCGACCGCCGGTCCGGTGCCCGCCGACCGGTGGGATGCCGAGGCCCTCGCGTCCCTGCAGGACCCGGAGCTGGGCGAGCGGGCCGCGGTCGGCTGCTTCCTCGACGGGGACGTGTGGTCCTGGGAGCCGGAAGCGCTGTCGGTGGCCCCGGCCGAGCGGGAGTGGGTGGACCCGCAGTCCCGGGTGATGATGGAGGTCGCCTGGGAGGCCGTGGAGCACGCCGGCATTCCGGTCGACCGGATCCGGGGCTCACGGACCGGGGTGTATGTGGGGACGTACGCGCCGGACAATCTGTTCCGGGAAGCACGTCCGGTTCAGGACGCGCCCAACAGCCCCTATCTGTTCGGGAACTACACGGCGGGCACGGCGGGCCGGGTGGCGTTCTCGATGGATCTGCGCGGCCCGGTCATGGTGGTCTCCACGCACTGCTCCTCCAGCATGGTGGCCCTGGACACCGCGTGCGGAGCGCTCACACTCGGTGAGTGCGACATGGCTCTCGCGGGCGGGGTGCTGCTGATGGTGGCGCCGCAGACGCACTACTTCGAGGCGCCGTTACTCCTGTCGCGACGCGGGGCCTGCCACGCCTTCGACGCGCGCGCGGACGGGTACGTGCGGGGCGAAGGCGCCGGTGCCGTACTGCTCAAGCGGCTCGCCGACGCGCGCCGCGACGGCGACCGGATCCTCGCCGTGATCCGCGGCAGCGCGGTCAACAACGACGGCCAGGCGACGAGGATGACCGCTCCGTCCGGTGAGATGCAGCGCCGGCTCTTCGCGGCCGCCGTGGAATCGGCGGGCATCGACCCGGGTGAGGTGGGGCTGGTGGAAGCGCACGGGCCGGGCACCTCGGTGGGTGATCCGATCGAGTACTCGTCCCTCCACGCGGTCTACGGACGCGGCGGCCGGGGGCGCTGTGCGCTCGGTTCGCTGAAGACGAACATCGGGCACACCGAGCCGGTCTCCGGTGTCGCCGGGGTCATCAAGGCGGTGGAGAGCCTGCGGCGCGGGGTGGTCCCGCCGAACCGGAACTTCACCGACTGGAATCCGGGCATCGACCGAGCCGAGAAGTCCCGGCTGTTCGTGCCGACCGAGCTGACCCGCTGGCCGGTGCCGGGCAAGGGGCGCCTCGCGGCCGTGTGCAGCTACGGGGTGAGCGGCACCAACGGACACATCGTGCTCGAGGCCGCGCCCGCCCCGCGCCGCCGCCCCGCGCGCCGGGGGAAGCAACCCGTCGCCGGAAAGCGCCTGTTCCTGCTGTCCGGGACGTCGGAAGGCTCGCTGGCGGGGGCGGCCGGGCGGCTGGCCGACTTCAGCGAGAGCACCCCGGCCGACGCGGCCGATGTCGTCCACACTCTCGCGCTGCGCCGCCGGCACGCCGAGCACCGCCTCGGCGTCGTCGCCGACGGGCTCGGGCAACTTGCCACCCGAGCGCGGGAGTTCGCCGCGGGCGGCGCACCCGAGGGCGCCGTCAGCGGCGTCCCGGTGCTGCCTCCCGACCATCCTGGCCCGGTCTTCGTCTTCACCGGGCAGGGCTCCCAGTACGCGGGCATGGGCCAGGGGCTGCTCGCTGACGAGCCGGTGTTCGCCGCCGCCGTCAACGCCCTCGAACCGCTGATCGGGGCCGAGTCCGGCTTCTCGTTGCGGGAGACGATCGAGCGGCCCGAACTGCTGGCAGGCGTCGACCGCGTCCAGCCGACGCTGTTCGGCGTGCAGGTGGCGTTGGCCGAGCTGTGGCGCTCCTGGGGGGTGCGGCCGGCCGCGGTGATCGGGCAGTCCCTGGGCGAGGTGGCCGCCGCCGTGGTCGCCGGGGTGCTCAGCCGCGAGGACGGGGCGAAGGTGATCTGCCGCCGGGCCACCCTGCTCGCCCGGATCGCGCACGGCGCCATGGCCTCCGTGATGCTGAGCGCCGCCGAGACCCGGGCCGCCCTCGACGCGCTCGGCGCGGTGGGGGTCGCGCTCGGCGTGCTGACCGCCCCGCGCACCACGGTGATCTCCGGTGACGCGCGGCAGGTGCGCGACCTGGTGGCGCACTGGAACGAGAACGGCGTGGTGGCCCGCATGGTCGATGTGGACGTGGCCTCGCACTCCCCGCAGGTCGACCCGGTCGTCGACGAACTGCACGCCGCCTTGGCCGAGCTGCCCGACAACCGGCCGGGCGCCATCGCCTTCTACTCCACCGTCAGCGACGCCCCGCGCGATCCGGGCCCGCTGAACGGCTCGTACTGGGTGCACAACCAGCGTGACACCGTGCACTTCCAGCGTGCCGTGACCGCCGCCCTGGCCGACGGGTACCGGCTGTTCATCGAGTGCACCGCCCACCCGCTGGCCGCCCGGCCCATCACCGAGACCGCCGCCGAGCAGGGCGTCCAGGACGTGGTCGCGATCGGCTCGCTGCGCCGCGGCAGCGACGACACCGAGGCGTTCCTGACGCAGCTGGCCACCGCCCACTGCGCGGGCTTCGACGGCATCGACTTCGCCACCCACTACGGCGACGGGCGGCTCGCCGACGTGCCGACCACCTTCTGGAACCGCACCCGGCACGGCGGCACCACCGAGCCCTACACCCTCGTCGCACCGGCCCTGCCCGCCGCACGCCAGCACCCGCTGCTCGGCGGCCACGTCGCCGACCCCGACCGGGCGGGCCGCCACCTGTGGCAGACCCCGGTCTCCGCGACCCGGCTGCCCTGGCTCGCCGACCACCGGGTGGCCGGTGTGCCGGTGCTGCCCGGTACCGGTTTCGCGGAGATGCTGCTCGCCGCGGGCGCCGAGGTCTTCGCCACCGACCGGGTCGCGATCGAGGACGTGACGATCGAGGCGCCGCTCGTCCTGGAGCCGGAGCCGCGGGTGTCCACCCGGCTCGTGGAGGAGGACGGCGTGGTGCGCGGGCAGGTACTCACCCGCACCGCCGAGGGCCAGGTCGTGCACGCCCGCGCCACCATCCGCCCGCTCGCCGACCACGAGGGGCGTCCGGGCACCCCGGCGGACGGCCCCACCGCGGAGTGGACCGAGTCCGCCCCGGCCGACCTGCACCGCCACTTCCGCGAGCGCCACAACGTCTGCCACGGCCCGTCCTTCGCCGCCGTCGACCGCATCCGCCTCGACCCGGGACGCACCCGCGCCGTCTCCGCCCTGCGCATCGCGGACACCGCGCGCGTCTCGGCACACACCCTGCGGCTGCATCCGGTGCTGGCCGACGAGTTCGTGCAGACGGCGGTGGCGGCCTGGCTCGGCCACTGCGCGACCAGCCCGGGGCCGGTCGTGGTGGCGGGCTTCGGCGCGCTCCGCGTATACGGGCCGACCGGCCACGCCCGGCGCGCGGAGGTGACCTTGCACGAGGCCGACGACCTGACCTGCACCGCGTCGGGCACGCTCACCACGGCCGACGGCACGGTCGTCGCCGAGATCACCGCGCTGCGCCTTTCCAACATCACCCCGCCCGAACAGCGCTACGCCGACCGCCTCGCCCACCTGGCCTGGCAGCCGGTCCCGGCCGGCGAGGCCCCGGAGTCCACCGGCCAGCAGTGGCTCGTCGTGGCCCCCGAAGGCACCCGCTGGGGCGAGCGCCTGGCCGCCAAGCTCGGCAAGCGGTCGGCGGGAAGCCATCTGCTCCTGCACCCGCCAGGCGCTCCGCTCGACCCAGGGCGGCTGGAGCGGGCGCTGGCCGCCGACACCCGCCCGGCCGCGACCCGTCTGCTGCTGGTCCTCAACGGCCCGGACACTGAGGGCACGCCCGACCGTGCCCGCGCCGCCGTCCGCCGCACCCTCACGGTGCTGCAGACCCTGGCCGCCCGTACCGCACCGCCGCGCCTGTGGGTGCTGTGGCGCGGCGATCACCCTCTGGCCGCCGCGGGCGTGCGCGGACTGCTGAGGGTCGCCGCCTTCGAAAACCCCGAACTGCGGGCCGGAAGCCTGGAGGTGGCGGGCGACACCCCGCTCGACGACGTCCTGGGGGATCTGCTCGACGACACCCTGCCGGTCACCGAGGTCGCCTGGCGGCACGGAGTACGGGCTGTGGCACGGGCACGCACCGGCCCCGGAGCGGCTTCTCCCCCCATCAACTCCCCATACGATGAAGGCAGTTACCTGGTCACTGGCGGCTTCGGCGGCCTCGGCCTGCTCACCGCGCGGCGCCTGGCCGAACACGGCGCCCGCACCCTGGTCCTGGTCGGCCGCACACCACCCGGCCCGGACGCCGAGCGCACCCTCGAAGCGCTGCGCACCACGTTCGGCACGCACATCGAGACGGTCCTCGGCGACGTCGCCGAGCCGGGCACCGTCCACCGCGCCCTGAAGGCCGCCGGCGGGAAGCTGCGCGGCATCGTGCACGCCGCCGGTGTCGTCGAGGACGCCACCGTGGCACACATCGGGGACGAACTGCTCCAGCGGGTCTGGCGCGGCAAGGCCGAGGGCGCCTGGCAGCTCCACCAGGCAACCCTGGAGGCCGAGTTGGACTTCTTCGTCGTCTACTCCTCGGTGGCCTCGCTGCTCGGCTCGCCCGGCCAGGGCGCGTACGCCGCCGCCAACGCCTACCTGGACGCGCTGGTCGCCCACCGACTCGCCGAGGGCCTGCCCGCCACCGGCATCCACTGGGGTGCCTGGTCCGAGGCCGGGCGCGGACAGCACCTCGCCGAACGCGGCTTCGTCATGATCAACCCGGCCGACGGCCTCGACGCCTTCGACCGCATCCTCGCCGAGGGCCACCATCAGATCGCCTACTCGCCCGTCGACGCGGCCGCCTGGACCGCCCCGTACCCCGCTCTGCGCGAAGCGGCGCTCTACACAGAACTCCTCACCGGCATCCAGGCGGGCGCCGAGGCCGACGGCTCCCCGGTCCGCGACGACCTTCACCAGGCCGCCTCGGACGCCGAACGCCACCGCGTCCTCACGGAGTTCATCATCGCCCAGGTCCGCGACCTGCTCGGCGGCACGACCCGCCACATCGGCGCCCACACCAGCCTCGTCGTCCTCGGCCTGGACTCGCTGGGCGCGGTCCAGCTCCAGCAGCGGCTGGCCAAGGCGCTGCGCCGCGAGATCGCTCCGGGCACCATCTGGGTCAAGCCGAGCCCGGGGGCGCTGGCCGAGGCACTCCTGCAGTCCATGGGGTTTACGTCGGCGCAGGAGGCGAGCCGCTGACGGACCGCTACGGCCGCGCGCGCCTTCTCCCGAGCCTTCTCCTGCGCCTCATCGAGACACGGGCAGCCGCAACCGTTTCGACGGCGTGACGCGGACCGGGAAATTCCGAGCCGATGAAGGGAATGGGCATGACGTCTGCACACGGCACAGGCCAGGAGATGCCACAGGAGACCTCGCCGGGGACGCCGCGGGAGCCGGGCCAAGGAGCCCCGGAGGGATTCCTCCGCGTCGAAGGGCAGACGAAGTTCCTGGAGACGTTCCTGCCGGTGCGCAACGAGGTGATCCATGGCTTCTACCGCACCTCTCGCAGCTCCCGCACCTCTCGTACCAGCCGTGCCCCGCGCACAGGCAAGCGGAAAGACCTGCGGGCCGCGGTCCGGTTGCTGGGCGGGGGCGCGAAGGACACCGTCCCCGACCTCTACCGCCTCTACTACAACCGACTGTTCTCCATGATCTGGCTGGCGCTCGACTGGGGCCCCTACACCGCTGAGATCCGGCAGGTGGCCGACCCTCAACGGCGGATCCACCTCTCCCAGGTCAACTCCGTGGACCGGTGCTGGCAGCCGGCCGTGGAGAGTGCGCCGAAGGACGGCCGGCTCATCGAGGTCGGCACCGGCCTCAGCGACGGCTGGGCCCGGATCGCGCACCTGCTCCCACAGGTCGAGATCGTGTCCCTCACCATCGAACGCGACCAGGCCGAGATCGGGCGCCGCATCGCCGAACGGCTCGGTCTGTCCGACCGAGTGACCTTCCGGGTCGGCGACCTCTTCGACCCCGCCACCACCCGCGACCTGGCCGGGAGCGCGGACGCCGTCACCGCGATGGGCGTCGTCCCGCACTTCCCGCCGCCGCGCAAGGCGGAGGGGATGCGCGCCATGGCGGCCATGCTCAAACCCGGGGCCCCGCTCCAGATCTTCGACGCCTACCGGGTCCGACCGTTCTCCCGCTTCATGGACCGGGCGCTCATCAGCTCCCTGTGCTGGTACCCGACCCGCGACGAACTGCGCGACGCCCTGGAGGGGGCCGGTCTGTCGCTCACCCGCTTCGACGCGTACGACGCCGAGAGCTGCCTCCCGTTCGCGGACGACACCCGGGGCAACGACCAGCTGCGCCGCGAGTTCGGACCGGTCGTCGCCCGGGTGTTCCCGAGAATCGTGAGCCGCTTCATGAAGGGGCTCCTCGCACCCCAGGACTCGGTCTACCTGTCGGCGGTCCGGCGATGACCGTCCCGGAACCGGTCCCCGGCGTGGCCCCGGCGGACGCGGAACGCGCCGCCCGTGTGCCCGTCACGTCGGCCCCACGGACCTGGTGTTCGCCGGTCACGGCCTGGGCGGCGGTCGGGACCGTGTTCCTGGCGGCCGAGGCGTGGGTGATGGTGCGCTGGGCCGTCACCGACGCACGCTGGTTCCCCTCCGGAGACTACGGACTGAGCCCCACGCGGCGCGTCGTGGCGGGCGCGTTCCAGATCCTGAGCATCGCAGGAGTCCTGGCCAGTGTGGGCTGGCCCGTCGTCCGGAGCATCCGACAGCGAGCCCTGACCATCGAGGCGAGAGTGCTCCTTGGCTACCTGAGCGCCTTCTGGCTCATGCCGGTCGTCAACTACACGTCCCATGCGGCCGGTTACAGCAAGTACCTGATCGGCACCACCGACTGGGGCTCCTTCATCCCCGGCTGGCACGGTCCGGACCCCGATACGCACCCGGTGCCGCTGTTCGTCGGCTGGTTCGCGCTGGCCGAAGTGATGATGTGGACCCTGCCGACGGTCTGGGTGCTCGGCGCCGCGGTGCGCGGGCGGCCTCAGCTGTCCGGACCGCGCCTGGCCCTGCTCGCCTTCGTCACGGCCCTGGCCGCCGAACTGGTCCTGGAGCCGATCATGGTCTTCACCGGCGGCTACGTCTACGTCACCGCGGTGCCCGAGCTGACCCTGTTCGCCGGGCACTGGTACCAGCTCCCCAGCTACGCCATGGTGGTCGCCGCGCTCGTGTACGGCATGATCCCGGGCCTGATCTGTCACTACCACCGCCATCACGAGCGGGGCGCACCCGTTCTGCGCGGGACAGGTGGCCTGTCGCCCGCCGCGCGCCCGTGGGTGGCCACGCTGGCCGTCATCGGCACCGCCCAGGTCTGCTTCCTGGCCCTGGTCGTCAGCTACGCCGTCATCCCCCTGCTCGGCGGCGAACCCGCCACCGACCTGCCCGCACATCTGCGGTGACCATCAACCACGCCACCACGACCGTCTCCCGGGAGAGCGCATGCCACAGACCAGGGACCGCGCCGTCGTCATCGGCGGCGGATTCGCGGGACTGCTCGCCGCACGCGCCCTCGCCGCGCACTTCGCGACGGTCACCGTGATCGAACGCGCCCCCCGGGCCGATGCCGCCCGCCGCCGGGGCGTCCCGCAGTTCCACCACCCCCACGGCCTGCTGCACCGCGGCGCGGAAGCCCTGGAGACCCTCTTCCCCGGGCTCCGCGCCGAACTGCGAGAACGCGGAGCCGCCACCTTCGACTTCGGCGAACGGACCCGGATCCTGTTCCCCTCCGGCTGGGCTCCGGCCGGACCGGTCGGAGTGGACCATCTCGCCTGCAGCAGGGCACTGCTGGACGACCTCCTGCACCAGCGAGTCGCCGTACTGCCGCCCGTGCGGCAGGTCACCGCCACCGCCACCGACCTGATACGGCACGACGGCCGCGTCGCCGGTGTCCGCGATACGACGGGCGCGGCACATCCCGCCGAGCTGGTCGTCGACGCATCCGGCCGCACTTCGCGACTGACCGACTGGCTCACCCGAAGCGGCACACCCGTCCCGGCACGAGCCCACGTCTTCGCCGGTCTCACCTACGTCACCCGGGCCTACGAGGACACGCTCGACCAGGACTGGCACATGTTCACCGAGATGACCTACGCCCCCACGATCCGCCGCGGCTGCCTCATCCAGCGCGTCGAGGCAGACCGGGTGCTCCTCACCCTGATCGGAGCGGACGGAGTGCGTCCCCCGTACGACACCGACGGCTTCGAGGAGTACGCCGCGGCGCTGCGCAGCCCCCACCCACTGGACGTGATCAAAACCTGCACACCGCTCGGCCGCACCTACCGCTACGGCGGCCTGCACAACCACTGGAACCCCTACCACCACATGCGTGACTGGCCGGACGGGCTCATCGCGCTGGGCGACGCCGTGGCCGCCCTCAACCCGATCTACGGACACGGCCTGACCGTCGCCGCGCTCGAAGCCCTGGCCCTGCGCGACCTACTCGCACAGAACCCGGGCCGCGGCCTCGCACGCCGCTTCCAGCGCACGGCCGCCGACGTCATCCGCGTGCCGTGGCTGCTCGCCAGCCGCTCGGACGCGGCCTGGCGACCCCACACGCAACGCCCCTCGGCCCGCCTCACCAACTGGGCGCTGCGCCGCTGTCTGAGCCGCGTGCCGCACCACCCCGAGCTCTACCGCAAGGTGGTGAACGTACAGAACCTGCTCGCCCATCCGGCGACGCTCGCGTCCCCCTGGCCGTGACAGGCTGCCCCGGTCGCTCCGGTCGGGGATGGACGCGAACGGGCCGGGCAGCCCCCGCTTCGCCCGGGGTCAGTCATCGTCGGTGGCTGTCGTCGTGCGCCGGTCGTCGAGGGCGTCCAGGCGTTCGACGAGGTGGGTGTGGCGGGCGTCGAGGTAGGGGCGCATGTTGTCCAGAGGGGTGATGAGCTCGGCGGCGTCGGTGGCGCCGAGGGCGGCATCCAGCGCGGCCTGGGCCGAGTGCGCTTGGGGCGCGAGGTGGTCGAGCGCGGTGATCTGTCCGGCGAGGCGGCGCAGGTCAGCCGCGTTGGCGCGGGCCCAGGTGGCGGTGGCGCGCTCGGCGGCCCTGGCCTGGCGGGTGGCTGTCACGCGCTGCTCGCCGGTGGTGCCGACGGCCCCGGGACGGCCGCGCAGGTAGCGGCGTTCGGCGGCCTGGCGGCTGGCGACGCCCAGGGGGGCGGCGAGGTCGGCCCAGCTCGCGCCCGCGTCGCGGGCGGTTTCGATCAGACCGGTCTCCCAGCCGGCGAGCTGTTCGCGCACCTGCCGCAGCAGCATCAAGGAGGCCAGCGCCTGGTCGGGACCGGGGTCAGCCGCGTCGGACGGCTCGTGCTGGGCCTCGCGCAGGGCGTCGTCTATGGCGGCGAGGGCCGCTGCGGCGGCGAGAAAGGACGCTGGGCTGTGGGCGTCGGTGCTGGTCGTGGGCGGCTGGTCGGCTGCGGTCACGGGGACCTCCCTCGGTCTGTCATCGGGCCGACGACATCAGGATTGTCATCCATTGGATGACATGTTACAACGGTGTCAGTGCAGCGCATTGGCAGCAACTGCTCGAACCTGCTGGAGGTGTTTCACGATGTTGATGCGCACTGACCCCTTCCGTGAGCTGGACCGGATGGCGCAGCAGCTGATGGGTCCGGGTACCTGGTCGAAGCCGTCGGTGATGCCGATGGACGCGTACCGCGAGGGCGACGAGTACGTGGTGGCTTTCGACCTCCCCGGCGTGACCGCGGACGCGATCGACATCGACGTCGAGCGGAACATGCTGACCGTCAAGGCCGAGCGGCGGCCCGTGGCGAAGGCCGACGGCGTCAAGGTGGAGCTGTCCGAGCGGCCGCTGGGCGTCTTCTCCCGTCAGATCGTGCTCGCCGACACCCTCGACACCGAGCACATCCAGGCCGACTACGACGCGGGCGTGCTCACCCTGCGCATCCCGATCGCCGAGCGCGCCAAGCCCCGCAAGATCTCCATCGGCGTCGGCTCCGGCCACAAGGAGATCTCCGGCTGACACCGGCCCGGAAACGGTGCGGAGGGCGGATAGCTGCCCCCCTCCCCGTCCTCCGCACCCGCGCCGATGGCCAGCCGACGCTGAGAGAAGGATGGGGTGGCGGCCGGTTGGCCGTGTGACACGCAGCGTTCTTGGCCGCGTACGGCAACGCGGCCAAGGCGGCAGGGGAGACGAGCGTGCATCCCGCGTGGCATGCGGCCAGTTCGCGGCACGCCTGCCGGAAGTTTCGCCCTGACCCTGCTCGATCCGCCGCGATCCGCCGCGATCCGCTGCGAAGCGCCGAGCGACAGCCCCCGCGCGATTCGTGCGCGCGATCGCCGCCTGTTGCGAGGGTGGCATCGAACAGACCGCGACCTGGGACGCCCGCACCGTTCTGCCCGCCGTCGCCGATACGGCAGGCGAGGACGTGACCGGGCAGACCCTCTTCCCGCTCTCCGTCGGCCAAGGCCTCGCCTTCGGCCACCCCTCAGCCCACCCGACCCACACCGGGATGCCGCACCCGGCACCCCCATGGCTTCATGAAAGGCATACACCGCAGTGATCTCCGACGTGCGCGTACCGCTTGAGGGCCAGCAGCCGTACTCGACGGCGTACGAGCAGATGCTGGAGAAGGTCCGCTACGAGGGCGCCTACCCCACCCGCGAGCGGGCCGACGAAGCCGTCCGCCTGGTCCTCGCAGGGCTGGGACGTCAGCTGACCGGCGACGAACGCGTCGACCTCGCCGCCTGCCTGCCCCTGGAGGCGGCACGTGTGCTGACCGCGCAGATCCCCGACACCCAGCCGCTGACCGGCTGGGCCTTCGTCAAGGACCTCGCCGCCCGTACCGGCGCCTCGCTGGCCACCACCCGCTGGGACACCGGCTCCGTCTTCGCCGCCATCACCGCCCACGCCGGCCCCGACCTGATCGCCCGTATCCTCCACCAGCTCCCCGGCGGCTACGCGTTGCTGTTCGGCCAGGCCGAACTCACCTCCGCCGCCTAGCCGACCAGGACTCGGCGGAGTGGAGCGCCGCGCCGAGTCCGTCGAAGCCGCGATGGTGGGCTCCACCGGTCGGCCATGCACGTGGCCGACCGGGTCCGAGTCCTGTGTCTGCCGGTCGGAGCGGTTCCATACCTCAGAAGCGGGACCGGCTTGCAGGGTGGTGTGGCGGAGGCCTGGAACGCTGCTCGCCACGTGGCTGCCGCCCGATGCCTTCCGCATCGCGGGCAGAGCCTCCAGTTCCGGGTCGGCGTCGCGTCCCGACCGGTGGCCGCTGGCGCATGCCCGGGGTGGGCGCCGATGAGGCCCGCGCCTCCGGCAGGCCATGGCCTTCGAGGGCGCGGTGCCGGCCTTCGGCTCCATGGCGGGCATGGCGAGTTGGGCGCCGGACGGACTCCATGGCGGACAGCGAGACGGCGGACCCGATCGAGCCACAACCCCCAGGTTGCACATCATGAGGTGACGTGCAACCCTGGGGTTGCACGCGATGTCGGAGCGCAAGGAGCCCCCTCATGAGCGAGGACCGGATCGAACGAGAAACCCTGATCGAGGCATCCCTGGAGCGGGTCTGGTCGCTGGTGGCCGAGCCCGGATTCTGGGTGGCCGACAAGGCGAGCCTGCCCGGCACCGTGGCCAGGGAAGGCGAGACGATGGTGGCGAGGAACCCGGAGTACGGCGACTTCCCGGTACGCGTGGAGAAGGTGGAGCCGCCCACCTACCTGGCCTATCGCTGGGCCAGCGCGTACCCGGGAGAAGAGCTGCGCGAGGACAACAGCACCCTCGTGGAGTTCACCCTGACACCGGAAGACGGCAAGACGCGACTGCGCGTGGTCGAGAGCGGGTTCGCGGCGCTGGCCGGACCCGAGGAGCTGCGCGGCCAGGCGGTCCAGGACAACACCGGCGGCTGGCAGCAGGAACTCGACGCGCTCAAGGCGCGCGCCGAACAGCCCACCGCGTGACCGACGGAACCCGAGGCGCCGTCGAGGCGGTCGACACCGTCCTTGCGGCTCTGGCCGACCCGACACGGCGCCGACTGCTCGAACTGCTCGCCGCGCAGGGCGAAGCCACCGCGACGACGCTCGCCGAACACCTTCCCGTCTCACGTCAGGCCGTGGTCAAACACCTCGCGGTCCTTGACGGCGCCGGACTGGTGACCGGCGGTCGCATCGGGCGCGAGGTGCGCTACACGGTGCGGCCCGCGGCGCTCGATGCGACGGCTCAGTGGATGGCCTCGCTCGCCGCGGACTGGGACCGGCGGCTGGCGCGCATCAAGCACATCGCCGAGGCGGCCGAGCGGGACGCCCAAGCCGCAGACGAGCCGTAACAGTTCGCGCCCACCGGTCGCGACCCCACAGAGGAGAAGGATCATGTCTACGGAGAACCGACACCTCACGCACGCCCCTTCCGCGTACGCCTGCATGCTGGTGCGCAGGCCAGCGGCGGAGGCGTTCCGGGCATTCGCCGATCCGGACGTCACCTCGCGGTTCTGGTACAGCAAGAGCAGCGGGCCCATGGTCGCGGGGACCGAGCTGCGCTGGGAGTGGGAGACCTACGGGGCATCAGCCGACGTACGCGTGCGGGACGTGCAGGAGGGGCGCCTGATCCGCTTCGAGTGGGGCAACTACGAGCAGCCGACCACGGTCGAGCTGAAGTTCACCCCGCGCACGGCACAGGCCACCTTCGTCGAGGCCACCGAGACCGGCTTCCAGGGCTCGGGGGACGACACCGTCCGCTGGGTGAACGACACGGTCGGCGGCTTCACCACCGCTCTGTGCGCGATGAAGGCCCTGCTCGAACACGGCATCCAGCTCAACGCCGTCCCCGACCACCACCCAGCCTGACCCCCCTCCGAGCCCGCCCCCCAGCCTTCGGCCTCCGGCTCCTTCTCTGCCCTGGCCCACCACGCTGGACCTCGTCGACCCGTCGGACACAGCCGCAGGGTGTGTCCGACGGGTCGAGGGCTGACGGTGGGGTCAGCGCGCGCCGTAGAGCGCGATCAGGGGGGCGATCCTCTGCCCTCCGGTGCCGACGCCGTTCCGCAGATGGGCGAGGTTCTGGTACCGCGTGTTGTTGATGGTGACCGCGTCGGAGTCCAGGAGGTTGCCGTTCGCTTCGCGGTGGGCGAGCCGCGACAGGCGCGCCCAGTTGTTCTCCAGGCTCACACCGAAGCTGCCCAGGTTGCTGTACCTGACGCCGCTGTTGTCGCCGTCGGTCTGCCCGCCCTGCAGGAGCGAGAAGTAGATGCGGTTTTCGATCCAGCCGAAGCGTGCGGCCTCGGAGGTGGCGGCGATGACGTTGGCGATCGCGCGCCGTACCCGGCTGCTGTTCCAGTGGTTCTCGTCCAGGTACATCATCTCCGAGAGATGTGCGTACAGGCTCGAAGGTTCGAAGGAAGCCGCGCCGCGCGCTTCGGCGTTGGCCAGGTCAGCGTAGTGCCCGCTGTAGGGGAGGGTACGGAAGAGCAGGTTGCCCCGGCCGTTGTAGGCGTTGTGGAGGCCGGTCGTCAGCGCGGCCGGGGCGTCGTTGAAGCGGTAGTTCTGCCCGTTGACCGTGAAGCCGTCGAGGTAGAGGTTGTCCGCCCGCAAGTAGAGGCTCAGCCGGTGGCTGGGCGAGGCGGTTTCGTCGTGGATCTGCAGCTCGATGTAGCGCCCCGTTCCCTCCGGCATGGATTCCCGCACCCCGTTGACGAAAGGGTGACTGGAGATCCGCCGGAGCTCGCCGACCATCACCGCGTGGCTATTGGCGCCGCCCAAGGTCCCTTCGGCTCCGGCGCGCTGCGCCCGCGCCAGGTCCGAGATGTCCCATACACGCTTGGTCCACATCTCGCTGGTGTCCGCGTGGGCGGGTGTGCCGCCGGCGTTGACCAGGGTGCAGGTGGCGAGGAGAGCGAAGCACAGGGCGCTCAGGCGCCGACCGGCGCGGCGCAGGGCAAGGATCGGTTGCATCGGGGCTTTCCTGGAGGTTCAGAGCGAAGGCTCGCTCGGGTGCGGGGCGCTTCGCGAAGGGGGTGGCAGGGCGGGGGGTCCGGCGGGGCCGGTCTCTCGCCTCTCTTGCTTCTAGCCAACCCGATGAATCCAAGGTGGAACAGGAAGTTCCACCGGCAGAAGTAGGGTCAGGCATACTTCTGCCGGATGGTTTCGCTGTTCTGGCCGGACCACGTTGATCAGGGGGATGCACACAGATGGGCACCGGCACACCGGCCACCGGCGATTTCGGCGCGCGTCTGCACGGGCTGCGCACGCGGGCCGGGCTGAGCCAGGAGGAGCTGGCGCAGGCCGCGGGGGTGAGCGTGCGGGGCCTTTCGGACATGGAGCGGGGGCGCTCGCGCGGGCCGCAGCGCCGCACCGTGCAGGCACTGGCCACCGCCCTGGGTCTGGATGCCGCCGGTGCCCGGGAACTGGAGCACCTGGCGAGCCTGGGCCGCCCCCGACCGGCCACCAGGAAGACCACCCGCCCGGCCGGTGGGGGCGAGGACCCCGGGACCAAGGCGGAGCCCGCCGCCGGGGCCGGGGTGACGGGCGGGCATCACCCCCTGGCCCTGCCCCGTGACCTGAAGGACTTCACCGCCCGCGGCCCCGCCCTCGACGAGCTCCTGGCCCTGGTGGCGGACCTCGACCCCGCGCATCCGCCGGTCGCGGTGGTCTGCGGGCAGCCGGGCCTGGGCAAGACCAGCTTCGCCGTGCACGCCGCCCACACCCTCGCCCCGCGCTTCCCCGACGGGCAGTTCGCCCTCGACCTGCGCGGCATGGACCCCCAGCCCCTCGACCCGCGCGACGCCCTGGCACGGCTGCTGCGCGCCCTGGGCACCACCGAAGCCGCTCTGCCCACCGGCCTGGAGGACCGCTCCGGCCTGCTGCGCTCGCTCCTGGGCGAGCGGCGCGTACTGCTCCTGCTCGACAACGCCGCCACCGAGGACCAGGTCCGCCCCCTGCTGCCCGGCCACGGCCCCTCGCTCACCCTGGTCACCAGCCGCCACAGCCTGGCCGGACTCGAAGCCGTCCACCGCACCGAGCTCGCCCTGCTGCGCCGCGAGGAGGCCGTCGAGCTGCTGACCCAGATCATCGGCCCCGACCGCGTCCAGCGCGAGGAGCAGGCCGCCCGCGACCTCGCCGAGCTCTGCGGACACCTGCCCCTGGCCGTCCGCATCGCCGCCCAGCGCCTGGCCGCCCGCCCCGGCGAACGCGTCGCCAAGCTCGTCACCCAGCTCGCCGCCCACGAAGACCGCCTGGACGCGCTGCGGGCCGGCTCACTCCAGGTCCGGGCCGCCTTCGCCCTGTCCTACCGGCAATTGAGCGAGCAGGCCCGCACCGTCTTCCGCCGCGCCGCCCTCGCCGACGGCCCCGACTTCAGCCCCGAGACCGCCGCCCTGCTGACCGGCCTGCCCCCACGCCGGGCCGCCCGCTGCGCCGAAGACCTCACCGACGCCGGTCTCCTCCAGGCCCACCCCACCGCCGAGCGCTACCGCTTCCACGACCTCCTCCACCTGTTCGCCACCGAACAGACCACCGAGGAGGACACGCCCTCCGACCTCGCCGCCGCCCAGCGCCGCACCGACGCCTGGATGCTGCGCCGCGCAGCCGCCGCCGGACGGCTCTTCGACCCCGATCACCCCGATCGCCCCGACCACCCCGGCGACACCCTCGGCGCCGACCCCGACCCGGCCACCGCACCCACCGGCCACGGGCAGGCCCAGGCCTGGCTGGAGGCGGAGCGCAACCAGTGGTACGCGGCCCTGCGCCGCACCCAGACCGCCGGGATGCACCAGCAGGTCATCGACGCCGCCGAGGCGATGCACTGGTTCTCCGACCGCACCCTGCACTGGGAGCTGTGGGCGGACGTCTTCCAGCACGCCGTCCACTCCGCGCGCGCCCTGGGCAACAGGGTGGACGAGGCCGTGCACCTCAACTACCTGGCCTGGGCCCACAGCACCTGCCTGCACGACCACACCAGCGCCCTGCACACCGCACACACCGCCCTGGACGTGGCCCGAGAATGCGGCGACCAGCTCCAGACCGGCTGGGCCCTCTACTATGCGGCCGGAGCCCTCGTCGGGCTCGGACGCACCGACGAAGCCATCGCCCGCCTGCGCGAAGCAGCCGACTGCCTCGGCCGCCAGACCAGCATGCAGGGCCGCCTCGCCGAGCTGTCCACCCTCCTCACCCTCGGCATCCAGCTGCGCCGCACCGGCCGCGCCGAGGAGGCCCTGGCCATCCACCGGCGCAGCGAAACCATCTGCTCCGCCGGAAGCCCCGGCAAGCCGGAGGAACTCCTCGGCTTCAACCTGTACATGGCGTCGGTCCAGCAGCACATCGGCAACGACCTCGCCGCCCTGCGCCGCTGGGACGAGGCCGAGACCCCCCTGCGCAACGCACTGCCCCGCTTCGAAACCGCCCAGATGCCCGTCTGGAGCGCGGGGGTCCGCCTCGACCTCGGCATCGTCCTGCGCCACCTCAACCGCACCGACGAAGCCCGCCAGGAACTGACGGCCGCCCACACCGCCCTGAGCCGCCTCAACCACCCCCCGCCAGCTCGAAGCCGCCGACCAACTGCGCGACCTGGCCGAATCCGCCCCCGCCACCCAGCACACCCACCTGGCCTGATCCCCCCGGCAACAGCACTTGTCCGTCCGTACTTTTGCTGGCGGGTTCACGAGTGACTTTTGCCAGGGTCCCGCCAGGCGCTGGCCAGGGCGGCCGTCTCTTGCTGTGGGGACCGGGTGGGCAGAGCCGGGCGTGACCTTCACGGTGGCAGGCTCCTGCCTGTCGGCCTGTGCCAGCGCTACGCTGCGGACAGTAGTGATGTGGGGAGGCTGCCGTGGGATGGGTCGACCGGGAGTATCTGCCCGCCCTGGCCAGGGGAGATGACCTGCCGGGTCCTTTCCCGGCCTGGCGGTATCAGCGGCTGGTCCAGCTCAGCGAGTGGCGGATGCGGCGCGAGCTGCTCCAACGGCTGGCGGACGTGCTTGTACTGGTGCGGGAGGGGCGCGGTGGCCCGAGGTGGACCTGGAGGTGAGGACGCGAGTGTGATGCGCGCGGCAGAAGGCCTGGCCCGCCGGGCCAGCAGGCAGGGCTGTGACGCCGAAGAGTTCACACGGGACGCCCAACTGCCGGGCCGCCCTTGAAGAGACCGCGCCGCCCGCCGGGGGACGATGCCCGGTCCTGGCCCGTTGACGCGTGCGTCCGGTCACGGGTGCCGTCGCCCGGTAGTGGCTTCCGGCCGGGGCGGAGTCAGGTTCACGGGCAGGGTGAGCGGGCCGCGGACGACTGCCTCGGGCCGGCGCCAGCGGAGGGAGGGCAGGGGGGTGCGGGGTGTGAGGTCGGGGGCAGCCGCGGCCAGTTCTTCGAGGGCGACGCGGAGCTGGGTGCGGGCCAGTTGGGCGCCCAGACAGGTGTGGGCGCCGTGGCCGAACGTCAGGTGGCGGGCGGGGCAGCGGGTGAGGTCCAGGCGGTCGGGGTCGCGGTGGGCGCGCGCGTCGAAGTTCGCGTGCAGCAGCGACACCACGAGCGCCTCCCCGGCCCGCACCACGACCGCACCGAGCCGTACGTCCTGCCGTGCGACGCGCGTGAAGCTCATCGGAACGACCGGTGCGTGGCGCAGCAGCTCCTCCACCGCCGCGGCCGCGGCCGCCTCGCGCTGCGGCGCCGTCGCCAAGCGGTGCCACTGCTCGGGGTGTTCGAGCAACGAGACGACGGCCAGGCCCAGCTGGCCGATGGAGGTCTCGTAGCCCGCGTTGAGCAGCAGTTCGACCAGGGCCGTCAGCTCGTCGTGGCTCAGCGCGCCGCTTTCGTCGTACGCCGTCGCGAGGGTGCCCAGAACGTGCTCGCCGGGGTCGCGGCGGGCCCGGTCGATCAGCTCGCTGATGTAGGCGCGCAGCGCGTCGCGGGCCGGGCCCTGTTCCTCGAAGGTCCCGGTGGTGACGCCCAGCGCGCGGTCCGCGAGACCGGCGAACCGGGCGTGCTCGGCCTCGGGTACGCCGAGGACGCGGCAGATCGTGGCGGCCGACAGCGGCATCGCGTACTGCGCGACGAGGTCGATCCGGTCCCGCCCGGCCAGGAGACGGCGGGCCTGCCGCCGGATGCCCTCCTCCAGAGCGGCCACGGCCCGAGGCGTGAACGGACGGTTCACCAGGCGCCGCAGCCGGGTGTGCTGCGGGGGGTCGAGGCTGGTCAGGGCCGCCGGGTCCGGGCGCATCGGGTGGATGGCCGGGGCCTCGGGGGCGACGGCCGCGGCCCGGCTGAACCGCTCGTCGGTGAGGACCGCGCGGCCGAGGTCGAAGGCGGTGACCAGCCAGACGCGGTCTCCCGTGGGCGCGACGACGGGCGCGATGTCCGCCACGCCGTCCCCGGTGGGCAGGAAGTCGGGAAGCGGCCCGTGCTGGCCGGCGGTCCGGCTCGGCAGGTTCAGGGGATTCATGAGTACGCGTGTGCTCCCGATCGAGGGCGGCGGGGCGGCGGGCGGCGGGCGTGGAACCGGTCAGTGCCCGGCCCGACCCCCGCCGCCCCGCCGCTTCTTCGGTCAACCGGCTGCGTGCCGTGTGCTCCGCGACCTGTTCGTCACGTGGCGGTCTTGGTGCCGACGACGAGGTACTCCGGGCCGTCGAGATGGCGTACGGAGGTCGCGGTGAAACCGGCCTCCTCCAGCCAGGACCGGCAGTCGGCCCCCGTGTAGCCCAGGCCCCCGGCGGAGACCAGCGACACGTTCAGGCTGATCAGCAGGCCGGTGGTGCGGTCCCTGCGGTCGTCGTCGATGAGGGACTCGTAGATGAGCAGCGAACCGCCCTCGGGGAGTGCCTCGTACGCCTTGCGGATCAGCATCTTCTTGATGCCCAGGTCCCAGTCGTGCAGGACGTGTCCCATCACGAGGACGTCGGCCGTGGGCAGCGGGCCGGTGAAGAAGTCGCCGCCCTCGAAGCGCACCCGGTCGGCGATGCCCAGCTGCTTGGTGTGCGCCGTGAACCCCTCCTCGACCACGGGAAGGTCGAAGCCGATGCCCTCGACGTGCTCGTGCCGGGTGAGGATCTGGGCCAGGAGGGACCCCTCGGCGCAGCCCACGTCCACGACCGTGCGCACGTTCCGCCAGTCGTGGGTCTCGGCGAGCGCGTGGTTGGCGCCCATGCTGTAGCCGGTCATCGCCCGGAGGAAGCCGGTGACCTGGTCCGGCGCGGCGAAGGCCTCGCCGAAGGTGTCGCTGTCGGCGTCGGCCTCGACGAGGGCGGGCTCGGTCGGCGCCGCCTCACCGGAACCCTCGGAGTTGCCGGACGCGGCCAGGGCGCGGGTGAAGTCGAGCCGCCCGCCCGTCCGCAGCCCCTCCGTGAGACCGGCCCAGCACGGGAAGCCCGCGTTGAGGAACTCCAGGTAGCCCGAGATGTCGGTGGCGGGCTTGGCCGGGTCCAGGTGCCGGTCGGCGAGCGGGGAGTTGTGGTACACGCCGTCCCGCCGCTCCAGCAGGCCCATCGAGACCAAGGCGTCGAGGAAGTCGGCGCCGCCGCGCCCGGTGATGCCGAGACGGGCGGACAACTCCTGGCCCGTCGAAGGGTGTTCGGCCAGGGCGGCGAAGACCTTCAGCTCCACGGCGCTCAGCAGGACCTTGGACTTCCAGAACGCTACGGCGAGATCGATGATGGCGTGCGGAGAATCGGGCCCGGCGGGGTCGGGGGTGGTGGGCCCGGGCGTGGTGGGGTCGGTCATGCGGAACTCCGTTCAAGGGAAGGCGTGTCGAAGGGGTGAACCGGTGGTCTACGTCAGGCCCAGGTCCCGGTAGAGGGCGTCACCGATCGCGATCATGCGTGTCTGGTGTTCCTCCTGCCATGTCTTGCCGTTGAGGTGCAGCGCCACGACGAGCCCGGCGTCGGGGTCCGCGAAGGCCGAGGAGGTCCACAGGCCGTAGTGGCCGAAGGCGCGCAGCGAGGCATGGCGGCTGAAGGCCGTGCAGATCTCGCCCAGATGGTGGGACTCGTTGCGGAAGCCGAGGCCCCAGTCCGCGTTGCCGAAGGCGTCGACCAGACCCACCCGGTGGCGCGCGGTGAGCGCCATCACCGTCTGGGGCCGCAGCACGCGACCCGCCCGGCCCTGTCCGCCGTCCATCAAGGCCTCGAAGAACAGCGCCAGATCGGACATCGGGCCGCGGATGTTGAGGCCCGGGATGGGGCGGGTGCAGGACGCCTCGGTGGCGTACCAGTGCGTGGGCTGGATGGGGGCGCCGCCGCCCGCGAGGTGGATGAGCGGCAGCCGGTCGGCCAGCTCGCGGTACTCCGGCGGGCTGAGCACGACTCGGGTGGCGTCCATGCCGCAGGGTGCGAGGACCTCCTCGGCGAGGTAGCGCTCGTAGTCGCGCCCGTCGAGCGTCCGGACCACCTCGGCGATCAGGAACCACGCCCACCACGGCGCGTACGCGATCCGGGTGCCCGGCCGGGCGTCGGGCGGCACCGTCATCGTGCGCAGCCGTTCCCGGCGCAGGGCGAGGGGAGCGGCCATGGTGCCGTGCAGCGGATCGAGGCCCATGGGCACGGCCGAGGTGTGGGTGAGGAGCTGGTACAGCGTGACGCTCTCCCTGCCGTCGCCGGTGAACCACGGCAGGTACGCGGAGACGGGCGCCAGCGGATCGAGCAGGCCCCGCTCCCACAGCTGCCCCACCGCCGCGGCACCCACCGACTTGGAGCAGCAGTACCAGATGGGCAGGGCGGCGCGGGTGAAGGGGACACCGGGGCGGCAGTCGCCGAGGGCCACCGACAGGCGGGTGCCCGACGCGCGGTGGACGACGGCGAGCTGGGCACCCGGTGTGCTGCGGCCGAGCTCCGCGCGCAGGACGGCCAGGGTGCCCGGCAGGATCTCCTCGGCCCGGCGGCGGGCCTCTTCCTCGTGCTCCTCCTCGTACTCCCGCTCCACGGTCGCGGCTCGGCCCGGCGCCGGGCGCGGGCGGCGGCCGTGCGGTGTGGGATCCCCGGCCGGGGGCAGGTCCGCGGTCACCGCGCGCAGCCGCGCCAGGACGCCCGCCCGGTCCTGCTGGAGCATCCGGTCCAGGAAGAAGACGAACAGGAACACACCCTCCAGACGCACCCCGTCCCGTTCGAAGAGCCGCACCCGCCGCACCCCGTCGCCGAAGAGGAACACGGCGGCGTCCGCGACGCTCAGCGTGAGCACCAGAGCGGGCCGCTCGCCCCAGTCCCCGCTGCTGAACCGCAGCTGCCCGGTGGACAGATCGGCCTGAACGAGGACGCGCTCGGCGGTTTCGGCGGGAGCGTCCGTCAGACAGAGGCCGAGGCGCACCGCCGAGCCCTCGTCCAGCGGTTCGGCGGCCGTCAGGTCGGCGGCGCGTCGGAGCCACCGCGCGGAGAAGAGCGGGCTCGGCGCGTCTGCCGCAGGCGCCCCTTGAGCCCGCGGCGCGGCGTCGGCCCGCATCACGTCACCGACACCGGCCACGTCACCGGCCACGTCACTGACACCGGTCACGTCCCCGATCCCGGTCACCGCACCGACCCCCGTCACCGCATCGCCCCCGTGTCCGGCGCCCGCTGCGCCCGCGCGACGGTGAAGCGCACCGTCGAGGTGGTGGTGAGGCTTCCGTCGGGGGCCCGCAGCCGGTCGAGCTCGGCGTTGACCGCCGCCTCGGCCCGCTCGCGCGACTCCGCGGGCACGCCCTCCCAGAACATCCGCCCGGCGGTGGACCAGACCCAGTCCCACCACTGGTGCGCCCCCCGGAAGCGGGTCACGCACGACTGCTCGACGGTCTCCGCCGTGGCGTAACCGGCCTCCTCCAGCACCGCGTGCAGCGCCTCCACGGAACGGAAGGGGCTGTCCTCGGGCAGGGCGTGCGAGGAACCGCCGCGCCCGTAGGGAGCGCTGGCCGCGAAGACCGGATCCCAGCGGGGGTCGGGCCGCCCCCACCAGGACAGGGCGAGCCGACCGCCGGGACCGAGCAACTCCCGGTAGCGGGCCACGGCTTGGCGCGGATGGGGCAGGAAGAACAGGGAGATGCCGGCGAAGACGACGTCCAGCGAGCCGTTCGCGGGCGGGGCCACGCCTTCCTGGGGGCTCCAGTCGATCGTCTCGGCGTCCGCGACCACGGCGTGGGCGTGCTTGAGGTCCGCCTCGCGCAGCGCCGCACGGGAGCGCGCGACCATGCCCGCCGACAGGTCGACGCCGACCGCGCTGCCGGTGCTGCCGGTGGCCCGGGCCGCGGGGACGAGGACGGCGCCGGTGCCGCAGCCGATGTCGAGGAGCCGGTCGCCGGGCAGCACGTCCGCGAGGGCGACGAGTCGTTGGCCGAGGTCGGCGAAGTGGTTGACGCCGACCCGCTCGTAGGTGGGGGCGCTGCGGTCGAAGAGCCCGGCGAGCGCGGCCTTGCGCTCGGCGTCGGTGGCGGGCCGCTCGACGGTCCGGGCCGAGCGGGAGGCGGGCGGGGCGGAGGCGGCGGTCTCGGTCACGGCGAGGTCCCTTCGGGGGCGGGTGAACTGCTGGGCGGGGCGGGGCGCCCGGTGCGTACGGGGGCTCCCGCGCGGGCCGAGGCGTAGACGGCCGTGACCACCTCCAGGGCACGGCGGGCGCCGTCCCCGTCGGCCAGCGGCGGACGGCCCTCGCGCACGGCGGCGCAGAAGTCGGCGAGCTGGTCGCGGTGCGGCTGGTAGAGCAGCCCGGCCCGGTCGCGCGGCGGCTCGGCCCGCCGCGGCGGCAGGACGTCGGCGACCTGGTTGCCCGCCCCGAACGCGCCGTAGGCGGCGGCCCGTTCGCCCTCGCGGGCCGCGTGGAAGTAGACCAGCTCGTCGTTGTCGATGACCGCGCTGCCGCGGTCCCCGTGCACCGCGAGGCGCGAGGTGCGCCCCGGATAGGCGGCCGTGGTGGCGAGCAGCACCCCCAGGGCGCCCCCGGCGAAGCGCAGGCTGGCGCTCGCCACGTCCTCGACATCGATGTCGTGGTGGGCGAGGAGGCCGGTGTGCGCGGCGACCTCCGCGACCGGTCCTGCCAGGTGCTGAGCCAGGTCCACCAGGTGCACCGCCTGGTTCATCAGGGCGCCGCCGCCGTCCAGGTCCGGGGTGCCGCGCCAGGAGCCGGAGGCGTAGTACGACTGCTCGCGCCACCACGGCAGCTCGACGACGAGGGAGGTCAGCTTCCCGAACCGGCCCTCGTCCACGGCGGACTTGACGAGGCGGACGGCCGGGTCGAAGCGGTGCTGGGAGACGACCCCCAGGGTCAGGCCGCTGTCCCGTGCCGCGTCGAGCAGCCGGTCGGCGGCGTCGAGCGTGACGTCGACCGGCTTCTCCACGAGGACGTGCTTGCCCGCGTGCAGGGCCCGTACGCCCACGTCGGCGTGCGTGCCGCTCGGCGTGCAGACCACCACGGCGTCGATGTCGGGCCTGTCCAGGAGGTCGGTGACGGTCAGCGGATCACAGCGCAGGGCCGCGGCCGTGTCCTTGGTGCGCTGCGGGTCACGACCGGCCACCGCCATCAGGCGGGCGGCGCCGGGCAGGCCCTCCCGCTCGTGGGTGAGCAGTCGGCCCAGGAACGAGCCGAGCACACCGCAGCCGATGATGCCGAAGCGGAGCATGTCCTTCACCCCGCCGTCGGGACGATGGAGTTGCCCAGGAAGTTCGGCAGCTCGGTCAGGCGCTGCTGCTGGGCGTCCAGGTCGGTCGGGTAGGTGGCGCGGTAGTGCCGGGTGACCTCTTCCACCTCGCGCCAGGTCGTCGGTGTCCGGCCGCCGTTGTGGGCGGGCGCGAGCTGGTCGTACAGCGTGGTGCCGGGCCGCAGGAAGAGCTGGTTGATGCCGAACCAGGCGGGCAGGTCGGCGGCCCAGTCGACGAGGCGGCCCGAGATGCACGCCTCGTCGCCCGGCAGACCCATCAGGACGAACGCGAACGGCACGATGCCCGCGTCGCGCAGCTTCAGGACGGCCTGCTTGATCTGCTCCTCGGTGACCCGCTTGTGCACGCCGGTGTCGGCGACCGCGGGCGACTCGGCGCCCAGCCACATGCCCTGGCAGCCCGCCCGCGCCCACTGCGTCACATCGCTCTTGAGCACCATCTCCGCCCGGGTCTGTCCCACCCAGCCCAGGTCGCGGCCTTCGAGGCGTTGGCACAGGTCGCCGTAGAAGGTGCGGTTGATGCCGAACACGTAGTCCAGGAAGAACACGAACTTGAGGCCGGCTTCCTGCTGGGCGTCGATCTCCGCGACCACCCGGTCCAGGGGCTGGGTGCGCATGCGGGTGCCGAACGGCAGGTGGCAGTAGGTGCAGCCGTACGTGCAGCCACGGGCGGCCAGGACCATTCCGCACGGGCCGGGCAGCGGCAGGCCGCCGGAGATGACCTCGGCGGTGTAGTCGGCGGTGGGCACCAGGTCGAAGGCGGGGAAGGCGAAGGAGTCCAGCGGGACGGCCGGGTAGGGCTTCGGGCGCGGGGCCGGGGAGTCGAGCAGGTTGTGCGGCGTGCTCCGGTCGCACAGGATCCGGTCCTCGACGCCCGCGAGCAGGTCGGCGACGGCGCCGACGGTCGCCGAGTCGGTCTCGCCGACGGCCACGTGGTCCACGGCCAGGTCGGCGCGGGTGGACTCGGGCAGCTGGGTGCCGTGCGGGCCGACCGCGACCGTACGGGCCGTGGGGAAGCGGGCGACGGCCCGCTCCACGGCCGCCCGCACCGGGCCGAGGTCCAAGGGGTAGCACTGGGCCCGGTCCGCGATGGCGCTGTAGACGACCATGACGTCGAACGGGCCCGCGTCGGCCGGGGCGTCCTGGAGGCGCTGGTCCCAGATGGTCACGGAGTGGCCCGCGGCCCGCAGTTGACCGGCGGCGGTCACCGCGTCCAGGGGGAGTTGGATGAAGTACCGGTCGAAGGGGTTGCTGGGGATGACGAGGCAGACGCTGCTCATGACGGCTTCACTTCCACGGTGGGGATTCGGGGTGCCGCCGGTGCCGGCGCGCCGACGGGCAGCTGTTCCTGGGCGCGCGCTCGGGCCGCGAGCCGGCTGATGCGGGTGATGCCACGCAGGTCGGGCGCGGGGTGCGCGCCCGGGGCGAAGAGCGTGGACAGGGCCCAGCGCAGGGCGTTCTCCATGGGCGAGTCGTGGATGAGCCACTCGCGGGCGCCCTCGGCCCGGCGCATGGTCAGGCGGTGCATGTTGCGCGGCAGGGGAGTGCCGCCGGGCAGGCCGACTGGGTCCAGTTCGAGGCTGAAGGACACCGGACCGGCGTCGACCCGTACGAGGCGCTGCCTGCTCTCGGCACCCGGGGGCGTCCGCGGGCACCAGCCGGGCACGGGGCAGCCGGGCCCCGCCTGCGGGCCGACGATGGTCGAGTACAGCTCCACGGCCGGCCCGTCCTGCGGGCGGGTCCTGTCGTGGGCCGCGACGCTCGTCAGCTCCGGGTCGTGGGCGACCCCGAGGTCGTGGGCGCCGGGGTCGGTCGCCAGGTAGCGGTCGTGCACGCCGGGCGGCAGGACCGTGCCGAGCAGGGCGAGCATGTGCAGCCACTCGTAGCCGAACACGCCGTAGTCGCGGTCGACGAAGCGGCCCGAGGCGATGTCCGCGCGCCGGTCCTTGCCGAAGGCGATCCGCACCGCGTCGATCGGGTGGCCCGGCGCCCACTCCTTGCGCGCGGCCTTGAGGATGCCGGGCGCGGCGGCGTGCGCGTACTGGTTCATGACGACCAGGCGGCTCTCGTCGTACTTGGCGAGCAGCGCGGCCAGGTCGGCGGCCTCCCAGGAGCGGCACACCGGCTTCTCGACGAGGAGGCGGGCGCGCGGGTCCCGGTCCAGGACGGCGGCGACCGTCTCCACGTGCGCGGCGGTGGGCGTGCACACCGACCAGACGTCGACCGGCGTCCGGCGCGGCACGTCCTCGATCCGGGTGAAGGCGGGCAGGGAGGGCGAGAGGCGGTGGGCGGCCGGGTCGACGACCGAGACGCGCACGCCGAGCCCGCTGAGCAGCCGGTGGTGCAGTTGTCCCGCGACGCCGTAGCCGACGACGCACACATGCGTCCTACCGGACATACGCGTCTCCCTCCGGCGTCGCGGTGTCGCCCGGCCCGGCGCCCGCGGGCCGCCCTTCGCGCAGGTAGCAGTCGTAGTACGCGGGGAAGAGACCGGCCTCGTCGATCAGTTCGTCGACGACGTCGAGGTGCACCCCCGGGGTGAAGGAGTCCACGTCCCGGCACAGGCGCTTGGCCGCGAGCAGGGTTCCGGCCCGGTAGGCGTCGTACCCGCGGTTGGCGATGCCCTCGTACTCGTACAGGTTGAGCGAGCGGCCGTCGCCGAGGAGCGTGACCGTCGCGCCGTGCGGCAGGTGGTGACGTACGCCCACGTAGGGGACGGGCGTCGACGTCGCGCCGCAGCGGCCCTCGCTGAGCACGCTGAAGTCCTTGGTCGCGAAGCCGGCGAGGAGCGTGCCGTCGGCGAGCAGCGGGACGTCCCGCTCGGTGACGGCCGTGCCGCCGCTGCTGCCGATGACGAGGAAGGGACGGTGTTCGGTGAGCGCCTCGGCGATGGTGCGGTGCGTCTCGAAACCGTCCTCGGCTGCCGTGATGAGCGCCAGGATGTCGGTATCCACGACGTGGACGCGACAGCCGAGCGCGCGCAGGGCGTGCGCCACGCGGTTGCCGAGCGTGCCGTAGCCGAGGACCAGCACATGGCGGCCGATGAACTTCTCCCCGGGCACGATCGCGCGCAGCCGGCGCACGCAGGAGTCGGCGATCTCGTTGTAGCCGAGGCGCGACTTGAGCTGCGAGCGGGCCATGTTCAGGACGGGCACGGCCAGTCGCCCCGGCGCGTCGTGGATGCGCTTGAGACCGCTGACGGTCAGTTCGATGGCCGCGTCCACCGGCTCGACGAGACCGTTGTCGCTGCCCCGGCCCTGGGCGAGGAGCCCGCCGTCGTCGATGACGAGGACCTTGCGGCCGACGGCGTGCGCCCGGCGGATGAAGTCTTCCACGCGGGCGTCGACGGCCAGCGCCTCGGCCCGGGCGGCCTCGTCCGCCGTCCCGTTGATCACCGAGTTGTCCAGGACGTCGCTGGCGTAGCCGCGGTGCAGGAACCACGCGTGCACCCGGTCCCGGTGCAGCGTGCGGTCGCCCTTGGACAGGGCGTAGATCCACTCGGGGGCGATCCCGGCCCGCTCCATGGCGAGCAGCAGGCCCACGCTGTTCTCCACGTAGTGGTCGCGGAAGATCAACGCCCAGTCGGCGAAGGCGGGCTCGGGAGCGTCGTAGCGGCCGAGCAGCGGCATCGCCGCCACGATCGAGTCGGCCTCGGCCTGCGTGTAGCACCGCGCGCCCCGCCCCAGCTCCTCCACGAGCGCCGCGAACACCGACTGGGCGCGCGGCGGCAGCGGCCCGGACGCCGACACGAGCACCCGGTGCCCGCCCGCCGCGGACGCCACGGCGTCGAGCGTTCCCGGCGGTCCGGCGGGCAGGGGAGCGCTGCGCACCGTCAGGACGGTGCCCTCCACGCGCACCGCGCACCGGCCGGGCCCCTCCTCGTACAGCCGGGCCGGTTCCCTGGGCCAGGTCTGACCGGCGATGACCGTGCGCACCGCCGCCAGGACGGCGACGGGATCAAGACAGCCGTCCACGACTTCGAACGGGCCCGACGGCCCGCACTGCGACACCTCCTCCTCCTGTTGAACGTGATTCGAACCGATTTCAGATACCGACATTTGTCCACCCATGCCCAGGCGTGCATTCCTTGTGAGAACAGCCTTGTGTGGCCCCGCCGTTGCTCCGTGCAGAGCACCGGCGCCCGGCCTCGGCAGCCACTCTCCGCCGGGAGGGGGCGCCCGGGCATCTGTCGGACGACGAGCCTCTCCGGGCGGCGCAGGGGGCAGGAATTCTGCAACATGGCGGCATAAACCTCCGGCCATCCGTCACGCGGGGCGGGATAGACCGAGGTGCATCAGTCAATGCATCAGTCGACGGGGGCGGTCACAGCGGAGGGCAATCTGGGATGTTCGTGGGTCGGGAGCGGGAACAGCACGAACTTGCGCGCGTCGCCACCGCGTTGACCGAGGGGCACAGCGGGTCCCTCGTCGTACGCGGGCCGGCCGGGATCGGCAAGAGCGCGCTGCTGCAGCACCTGCGGCACGCCTTGAAGCCGGAGGCGACGGTACTGACCGCGATCGGCGTCGAGAGCGAGACCGAGCTCTCCTTCGCCGCCCTGCACCAGCTCCTGTTGCCCCTGCTCCCCGACGTGGACCGGCTTCCGCCGCCCCAGGGTGCCGCCCTGCGTGCGGCCTTCGGCCTCCAGAGCGCCCCCGCCGACCGGTTCCTGGTCGCCCTCGCCGCGCTGACCCTCCTGTCCGAGGCCTCCCAGAGCGGCCCGGTGCTCCTCCTGATCGACGACGCCCAATGGCTCGACACCTCTTCCACGGACGCCCTGTTGTTCGTCGCCCGCCGCCTGGGCGAGGAGGCCGTGGGGATCGTCTTCGCCGTACGCGAAGGCTCCCGCCCCTTTTCCGCGCCGGGCCTGCCCGAACTGCGCGTGGGCCCCCTGGACACGGCCGCCGCCCGCGCCCTGCTCACCCACCACCTGCCGGAAGCCGCCCCCGCCATCCGCGACCGGCTCCTGCGCGAGGCCGACGGCAACCCCCTCGCCCTGGCGGAGCTGCCGCGTGCCCTCAGCCGCCCCCAGCTCGACGGCGCCGCGGTCCTGCCCGAGGAGCTCCCGCTCACCGAACGCCTGCAGCGCCTCTACCGGCACCGCGTCAACGGCCTCCTCACCCGCCCCGGCAACGCCCTCGTCCTCGCCGCGACCGAGGGCGACGGTGACCTGGCCGTCGTCCTGCGCGCCGCCGAGGACACCGACCGGGCCATGGACGAACTGGGCGCCGCGGAGAGCGCCGGACTGCTCGACCTCGACCAGCAGCGCCTGCGCTTCCGCCACCCCCTGGTCCGCTCCGCCTTCTACCAGGGCACCCCCCTCAGCGGCCGCCGCGCCGCCCACATCGCCCTGGCCGAGGCCCTCGACCCCGGCGACGACCGCCACGTCTGGCACCGGGCCGCGGCCGCGATGGGCCCCGACGCACAGGTCTGCCACCTCCTCGCCGAACTCGCCGACCGGGTGCGGGGCAGCGGCGGCGTCGCCACCGCAACCAAGGCGCTGCGCCGCGCCGCCGACCTGGCGCCGTCCAACGGCCTGCGGGCCCGTCTGCTGATCGACGCCGCCGACTGCGCCTGGACCGCCGCCGAGGCCGGCCAGGCCCACGCCCTGCTCACCGAGGCCGAGCCGCTGGCCGACCAACCCGCCCTGCGCGCCCGCCTCATGCAGGTGCGAGGCGCCATCGCGCACGCCTCCAGCGACCCGTCAAGGGCCTGCGCGACCCTCCTCGAAGGCGCCGCGCTGGTCCAGGACACCGACCCGCACCTCGCCCGCGAGTCCCTGGCCATGGCCGCCCGCTCGGCGTGGGTCGCGGACGATCCCGGGCGCCTGGCGCACATCGCGGGCGTCCTGGACGAGCTGGCCGCGGCGGACACGACGGCTGTGGCGGGCACGACGGCCGCGGCGGAGGCGGCAGGGGCGGAGGCCGCCGCGGCACGCGGTGCCCGCGACGCCTTCGGCTGCCACCTGCGCTACCTCAGCGGTCTCGCCGCCGATTCCACCACCGCGCCCACGCCCGCGAGTGCGGACGGTGACGGCTGTGGCGGTGACGGCGGTGACGGCGGCGGTGATGGTGACGGCGGCTGTGGCGGTGACGGCGGTGACGGCGGTGACGGCGACGGTGGCTGTGGCGGTGACGGCGACGGCGGTGACGGTGACGGCGGCGGTGGCGCTGACGTACGCGGCGCCCGCATCCCCGAGACCTGGCTCGACCCCGACGACCCCCACCCCTGGGTATGGCCTCCGACGTTCCTGCCCCACCTCCTGAACGCCACCCTGCCCTGGCGCGACGACCTGGAGCGGGCCGTGGACACCCTGCGCCGCCACGGCGCGATCGGCGCCCTGCCCATGTCCCTGGCCCCGCTCGTCGCCCTCCAACTGGTGACCGGGCCCTGGCCCGACGCCACCGCCAACGGCAGCGAGGCGCTCACCCTCGCGCGGGAGACCGGCCAGCTCGGCGCCGCGAGCCATCTGCGCGCCATGCTCGCCTGGATGGCCGCAGCCCAGGGCGACAGCGCCCGCTGCCTGCGCCTGGCCCGGGAGTCCCTCGACGTCGCCGTGCCGCGCCGCATCGCCAGCGCGGTCACGCTCGCCCACTGGGCGCTCGGCCTCAACGGCCTGGCCGAGCGCCGCCCCGCACACGCCGCGCAGGTCCTCGGTGAGGTCTGTGCGCCGGGCGGCTCGGCCGAACACTTCATGCTGCGCCGCCTGGTCCTGCCCGACTACGTGGAGGCCACCACCCGGGCGGGCCAGCACCAGCGCGCGGAGAAGGCGATGCGCCGCCTGGGCGGCCCACAGGCGCACGACGGACCGCACCTGCTCGCGGCCCGGCTGCGCTGCCAGGCCCTGCTCGCCCAGGGCGACCGCGCCGAGGAGCTGTTCACCGCCGCCCTCGACAAGGCCGACACCTCACCCTTCGAGACGGGCCGCACCCGCCTCCTGTACGGCGAACGCCTGCGCCGCGACCGCCGCATCAAGCTCGCCCGCGAACAACTGCGCCTCGCCGAGATCCAGTTACGCCGGATCGGTGCCCGGCCCTGGGCCCAGCTGGCCCGTATGGAACTGGCCGCGGCGGGCGACCGCTCCGCCCAGGCGGCCGCCCCCGCCAGAACCTCCGACCACCCCACCCTCACCGCGCGCGAACAGCAGGTCGTACGCCTGGCGGCCCAAGGCCTGAGCAACGGAGAGATCGGCGCCCGTCTCTTCCTCAGCCCCCGCACCGTCGGCTACCACCTCTACAAGGCCTTCCCCAAGCTCGGTGTGGCCTCCCGGGCCCAGCTCCTGGGCATGGCCTTCGACGAGGGAAGGTGACCGGGCCATCGGCGGTGGCCGCCCGGCGGGGCCCCACTGCGCGGAGGCGCCGTGGGTCATCCAATGGCCGGCCCAGATCGGCCAGTTCCCGTCGCGAACGAAACCTTCTACCTTCCACCCGACCGTCTGACCGGGAGCCACCGCGCCGCCGGCCCCGCTGAAGGGCCGGCGGATCTCCCGCGCCCGGCACCGGTCAGCGATGCCTGCCGAAGGCGTGAGGAATCCAGCGCTTCACTGGTGCCTCCGCGGTTCAAGCGGCCCCTGTCCTGTCGCTGATCTGGAAGGTGATCACGTCGACTTCGTCGGTTTCCGCCAGGTCCGGGTAGTGGCCTTTGAGGACTCCCCGGAGTTCGGTCGCGGTCGTGAGTCCCTCGGCTTGGGCGTCCTGGTTGGTGAGGTCGCTGAGCAGGCAGTGCCTGATGCCGGTCACCTCTGCCGGGAGGACGACTTCGGGGTCGCTCTCGAACACCAGCCGTGCCGGACCGAGCTGGGCCGGGTCCCGGAAGCGGGTGGTTTTGGTCTTGGCGCCGGAGCGGACGTCGTCGAGGTAGCGGGGGTTGAACCGGATGATCGGGGGACCGGCCGTCTCGGGGTCTTGGTAGACCGATGGGTCGAGACCGTTCATGCCTTCCGGGGTCCATCGCTGCGTCAGCGGCATCAGGTCGGCGGCGAGAACCGACCTGGGCCCCGCGGGCGTGGGTACGATGACGCGCATGGTGGGGTAGTAGTCCACGAAGACCTGCCGGTCGCGCCCGCACGGGCCGATGACTCCGCGGCCGTGGTTTCCCACGGCGACGATGCAGCGCATCTGGCGGGCGCCCTGGGCTCGTGCGGCTCCCAGAGCCACGAGTTCGGCGCAGGGCCCGCCGGTGAAGTGGTAGAGGTTCACACCGGCGAACATCCGGTAGTCGGCGGCCATGACCGCGGCGCCCATCGTGTGGATCCCGTCCTCGTCGGGCCCGGCGTCGGTATGCGCGTCCACGGTGCGGCGTGCCAGCTCCACGAGCTCACGCTCGTCATCATCGAGAGCTCGTGCAGATGACGGTACGTACACGTTCCCAGCCTTCTCTTTCGTCAGCGGTCGTCGAAGATCATTCCACGCCGCGCAGATGGGTTCCACGGGATTGCGGCTCGCCTTGACCGGCCCCCCAGGTGGCCCCGGCACTGGCGGCGGACGCGGCGCACGCGGCGCGGCCCGGTCCGGGCGCTCGGCCCCTCTGGTGGGATGGCGTCAGAGCGACGGCGGGAACGGCGACGCTCCGGCGGGTCCTACCCAGTCGCCGCCGGGACCAGGAAGAGGTGGATCGACTGGTCCTTCGCGCGGTACGGGTCGCTCGCCGCGCCCTTCTTCGCCCGGTCCGACACCACCACCACGTGGTCGGACGAGACCCAGGAGACGCCTTCGGCGGTGCCGTAGACGGTGTGCCCCTCGGTGTCCGTGGGGAGGCGGTAGACCGTGCCCTCGTCGACCTGCCACTTCTTCGGGGCGAGGCGGCCCACCCAGAGAGCGGACGAGGCCTGCGACAGGACGGCGATGCGGCCGTCGCGGACGGACAGGCCGCTGTAGTCCTCGAAGGGCAGGGACGCGGGCAGCCGTACCGTGTCCGTGTGGTCCCACTGGTCGGTGCCGCGGCGGAAGACCTGGATGCGGCCGCCGCCGGGCCGCCGACCCTCCTTGCCGCCCGTGCAGCGGTTGCCCTCGCACAGGGCGAGCAGGTGCCCGACCCCGTTCCGCTCCACCCACTCCAGACCCTCCATGCCCTTGTTGGCGTCCGTCAGCAGGAAGTCGAGCCACGCCGAGCCCCGGGGCCGCAGTCGGCTGTCGTGCTCCTGAACGCGGGCGCGGAAACCCTTGGGCTTGACCGGAACAGCTTCGCTGAGCGTGAAGTAGCGGTCCTTGACCGGGTCGTGAGCGAGATCCTCGTACCCCTCGGCCGCCGTCCCCTTGCCGCGCTGGGAACTCGCGGCGCCCTTGCGCCCGCCCGCCACTGGCAGGACGCCGTTCTCCGGGGACTTCGGTGACAGCTCGCTGCTGATCCTGATGAGGGACGTCAGGTTGTCGCAGACGACGAGGAAGACGCCGTCGCGGTAGAGCACGCCGCTCGCTTCGAGGCGGCCGCCCGCGCTGTCGCCGACCAGTTCCCGGATCTTGGCCTCCTTGACGAGGCGCAGCTCCGGGGCCTTGTTGTTCTTCGGCTGCTTCTTGGCGGTGGTCATGACGGCAGGGCCTCCATGGTGCCGGGGAAGACGGCACCGCTGGCGCCGTTGGGGTAGGTCTTGCGGAGTTCGGCGAGCTGACGTCGGGCGCTGTCGTAGCGCATCCGTGTGTAGTGGTAGATCCCGTAGGTGAACTGGGCGCCGCGGCTGAGTTCCCACTGGCGGTACGCGGCCCGGTACACCTCGTCGTTGGTGAACTGCCGCCCGGTGGAGGGCTGTCCGTGCGGGCTGGCCGACTCGAGGTACGCCGAGGGCGCGATGCGCTGCCACAGGCCCTCGCCCCCGGAGCCCTCCGCACCGATCAGCGCGGCGACACGGCCGGGGTCGAACTCCGTGTCGAGCAGGTACTCCAGGTGGTCGAGGTAGTACTGGCAGAAGTCGTGGTGGCGCAGCAGGTTGGTGAACAGCGGCAGCTGTGACACCTCGTGCGGGGCGTGCGTGATCCGGCAGTAGCCGCGCGTCATCGCGGGCCAGTCGAGCAGATCCGTGTACTGCCACTGGGTCGAGAAGAAGTCGACGCCTGAGCTGTTGTCGTAGTCCCAGGGGATGAACGTGAAGTACGGGCGTGACGTGAAGCCCCGCGCGTCGCCGAGCCGCCCCGAGTTGTAGAGGTAGTAGTTCGACGGCGTCGCGAAGTAGTTGTCCCAGCTGCCGAGGAGCACGTTGGCGCCCGCCCAGCGCAGGAAGGCCCGCACGTTCAGGACTCCCTCGACGGACGAGCGGAAGGCGTCGGACGCGAACGCGCCCTCGCTGCCGCGCAGTTCGACGCCGTTGACCGTACGGACGAGGGCGGCGAGGTCGTCGTAGGTGTTGGCGGCCGGATCGTCCTCGTTCGTCTTGAGGCGGTACGTCCTGTCGTCCGCCGGGCTGCCCGCGGTGAAGTACTGGTGACCGCCGTCCGAGCCGCCCGTGCCGGTGCGGTGCTCCAGGGTCGCGCAGCCGATGTCACCGCAGTACGCCTTGTAGAGGTTCCCTTCGGAGTTCTTGCCGAAGTGGTCCTTGAGGAACTTCTTGTCGACCTGCTCGATGACGGAGAACAGCCCCATGTAGCGGTCGTTGAGGAAGAGCGTCGCGTACGTGTGCTGCGAGGCGGGTATCCCCGCGCGCTCCAGGAGCCGCCACGCGACGGCCTCGCGCATCTGCGAGGGGTCGTTGTACATCGCCTTGAGGTTGACTCGTTCCATGCCGTGCAGCCGGTCCTCGCTCTCCCCGACCTCGAAGTCCACCTTCCAGGACCGCTTGGGCGCACGCGCTGTCATATTGCCGCTGTTGACCAGGGAGAAAGCGGGCGTCGAGAGCAGCAGTTCGCCGGGGGACTCGCTGCGGGCGAGCGTCAGCCGCGCACCCGGCGGTGCCACCGTCACCTCGTCCGCCGTAAGGACACCGGGCGGCCAGCCGGTCACCTTGACCTGATACAGGTCGTGAGCGAAGAACTCCGCTTTGTCCCGCGCCGCCGCCACGAAGCTGTCCACGGCCTTCCCGGCCTCGGTGGACTTCCCTTGCGGATCGCGGAGTACGAGTTTCCCGTCCGCGGCCTCCCCGTCGTGCTGCCCGGCGACCAGCAGGTCGAACAACGTGCCGAACTCGGCCTTCGTGCGCAGCGCGGCGTCGGTGGGCCCCGCCGTCGCGTTGGCCTGCTCGGCGAGGCGTCGACCCGGGCCCGGCGGCAGGTCACCGGGCACGAGGGACCGGTTCTTGAATGCGTCCCGGAATGTTGCCTTGTCGATGGTCCTGTCCACGGCGTCTCCCCAGGGGGTGCCAGAAGGTGAGCTTCCTTCTCTACGCCCGGCGCCACATGACCGCCAGCGGCAGAACCGGCCTTACCGACCTGGCGGCCGTCGAGGCGCTCGCTCACCACGCGGTCAACCGCCCAGCTCAGCGCGGTGCCGGCAGGCCCCAGGGGTCGCACAACCATCCGCCCGCCTCACGGGTCATAGCCGCGACACGAACAGGAACACCCATTGGGGGAGCCTTGAAGAAGTTCTCGGCGGTGCTGGCCACGAGCCTCGTGGCCTGCGCTGCCACACTGGTCGCCGTGCCTGCGGCACACGCGGGTGACGGCGGCTCCCGCAGCCGTACGGAGACCCTGCTGGAGGGCGGCAAGGTCTACGCCCTCTACGAGCACCTGTCCTCGCGCTTCCACCCGAGGGACGTCACGCTCAAGATCCACGCGCCCGACGACACCAAGGTCCTCGCCAGCCTCCGCCTCGACGGCACCGAGGCCTGCCCGGACACGAGCGAGTGCTTCGAGGACACCTTCCGGTCCGGGCCGGTCACCCTGCCCGCCATGGGTGCCTACGTGATCGACGTCGTGGCGAGGGAGGGACGGCCGAACGAGGTCGTACAGCGGTCGACGGGATTCCTCAACTACGGTCTCAACCCCAAGCTGACCCTCAGCAGCAGCCACCCGCGGATCTCCTACGACCACTCCGTGCTCGACGTCTCCGGATCCCTGGTGGCCGAGGACCCCGCCACCCACGAGGTGAAGCCGTTCGCCGGGGTGGGCATGTACTACCGCGCCCGCGAGGCCCGCAGGGAGGGCTGGGTGTGGACGGACGAGACGGGGCGGTTCACGTCCACCACGTACTTCAACGAGCGCAGCACCGACACCACGTACGAGTACATGTTCGACCAGCAGTACGAGTCCCTCGCTCTGCCCTTCCAGCAGCAGGCGCTGAAGCTCAAGGTGGACACGCCCGCCGGGACGGTCACCGCACCGTACGGCAGTGACATTCCGGTCCGCGGCAAGCTCACCCGCATCGCGGACGACGGCACGGAGAAGCCCCTGGCCGCCGAGGTGAACGTCGGCACCGACGGCACCGTGCGGAGCGGGGAGGACGGCCGCTTCACCACGCGGTACACGGTCAAGCAGGGCGGGCAGGTGAGCGTCCGGCCGACCGCGTCGAACTGGTTCACGCCGCCGTCCCCGCACACCTTCACGGTGGCCGAGCCCCCGCGGACGAGCAAGCTGTCGAACGTCGAGGGCAAGGTGGACAAGTACCGCAAGGTCACCTTCACCGGAAAGCTCGGTGTCACCCGGGGGACGTATCCGAAGGGGGCCACGGCGAAGGTCTCCATCGACCGCCGCCCGGAGGGAGGGGCCTGGTCGAGCACCGGCACCTTCGACGCCGCGTACGGCGCCTCCTTCACGGCGTCCTCGCCGCAGCAGGCCGACGCGGGCGGGCACTGGCGGCTCCGCCTCGTCAACGCCGACGTGGACGGGTCGAGCGCCAAGCTGGGACGCGCGTACACGCGGGTGTGGAACGACGGGGTCACGCCCGAGGGCGTGCGCAAGGGGGCGAAGGTCACGGCCAAGGGAGGCCTGATGCGCAAGTCGGGATCCACCTGGCGGCCGTACGCCGGGCAGAAGGTCCGCGTCTGGTTCAAGGCCGCGACGGCCGGGTCCGCGTGGAAGGAGCTGGGCAGCACCAAGACGCTCGGCGACGGCACGTTCAGCAAGAAGTTCACCGCGCGGCAGGACGGCACCTGGCAGATGCGCTACACCGACACGGACGCCTCCCACTACGCGGACCACGGACGTGAGGACTACGTCGACGTCCGCTGACGAGCACGGAAGCCCGCACGCGAGGGACGGGTACTGAGGCCCGCCCGTACACGAGGGACGGGTACTGAGGCCCGCACGCGAGGGACGGGTACTGAGGCCCGCACACGAGGCGGCCCCACCGGAAGTCATCCGGTGCGGGCCGCCTTTGTCGTCGGTGCGCACGCGCTTCGCGGCGCGGCCCGCTACCGCAGTCGCCCGTGAGCCGTCAATTGGCATTTCCTGGATTTAACGGTTCCTGTACCCACTCTTCTCCCGGTTAACTCGCCCATGTGTACCCGGTGTTTCGTGATGCCGGTCACGGTTGAACTTGATTCGCGTCCCACGTAGTGTGATCATCGCCGCCGAGAACGGGGGAAGTGCAGGCTGGTCGAGCGACCTGTAACGGGCGCTTGAGTAACAGAACTTGGGGGATGTGCGGAGCCGTCACCATCGTGTGCAACGGCCGCTTACGGGGGATTTTGCCGCTCTGGCATGAAGTAAATGACCGCTGCCTGACGTCTGTTCAGGCGCGGCTTGCTGTGTGTTTGGGCAGGTGTGTCCCCGCCCGCGTCCCTCTCCGTGCATGCCGAGAGGTGCAGTGTGAGCAATCCATTTGAAGACGATGACGCCCAGTACCTGGTCCTGGTGAACGATGAGGGCCAGTACTCGCTCTGGCCTGCGACGATCGAGGTCCCCGCGGGCTGGGAGGCGCAGTTCGGGCCGGACGCCCGCCAGGCCTGCCTCGCCCATGTCGAGGAGAGCTGGGCCGATATGCGCCCGCTGAGCCTGGTGCGGGAAACGGAATCCGCGGGTTCTTGAACACGGTGTGACGCGGCGCGGCAGTAGCGGTTCCCGTCGCTGCCGTCGCCGCCTTCACCTGCGTTTAATCAATTGCTCAATGATTGGTTGAGTATTCATGCGCCCGCTCTATCGGGCGTACGCATAACCGCGTCTGCACAGCAATGGCGCCCGTGTCGGGACGAGCGGGCTGCAAAGGAATTACGGGGGAGCTAGTCATGCTTGGCCTGGACCGTTCGCCGCTTTCACGCGCGCAGCGCGGCGTGTGGCTCGCGCAGCAGCTGGATTCGGTGAGCAGCGCGTACAACGTCGCCCAATACACCGATATCCGCGGGCCGTTGACGCCCGAGCTGCTCCTCAGGGCCGCACGGCAGGCGATCGCGGAGACCGAGGCCCTCGGCGTGCGGTTCGAGGAGAGCGGCGCCACCGCCGTGCAGGTCCGGCGCGAGCGCCCCGGCGACTGGGAGCTGCCCTACGTCGACCTCAGCGGCGAACTGCTGCCGCGCGAGGCCGCCGAGCGGTGGATGCGGGAGTCCGTGGAGCGCCCGGTCGACCTGGTGGCGGGGCCGCTGTTCACGGTCGCCGTGCTCCGGCTCTCCCCGGAGTGGCACCTGCTCTACCTCCAGGGGAACCACCTCGTCACCGACGGCTACTCCGGCGCCCTCATCAGCGGCCGCGCGGCCGACATCTACACGGCGTACGCCCGCGCCGAGGAGCCGACGGACCGCACCTTCGGGACGCTGCCCGAGCTCCTCGCGCAGGACGCGGACTACCGCGCCTCAGCGGCGTACGACGACGACCGCGCCTACTGGGCGGAGCGGCTGCGCGACCTGCCGGCGCCCCTCGCGCTCTCGGGCCGGCCCGTCGCCCCCGCGGGCCGTGCGACGCGCCGCGTCGGACGCATCGGCACCGCGGACGCGGACACCGTGCGGCAGGCCGCGCGCACGGCCCGCAGCGCCCTGCCCGCCCTGGTCATCGCCGCCACCGCCGGATATCTGCACCGGATGACGGGGGAGCGGGACGTGGTGCTCGGCCTCCCCGTGACCGCGCGCACCAACGCGGCCCTGCGCGCCACGCCCGGCATGGTCTCCAACGTCGTACCGCTGCGCCTGGAGGTCGACCCCGGCGCCGCCTGGACCGACCTCGTGCGGCAGGCGTCCGCCGAGGCCAAGCGCGCACTGCGCCACCAGCGCTACCTGTCCGAGGAGATCCGCGCCGACCTCGGCACCACCGACGCCCTGTTCACGACGCAGGTCAACATCCTGCCGTTCGGCGGTGGACTGCGCTTCGGCGACGCCGTCGGCGCCCAGACCTACCTCGCCGGGCCCGCCGAGGACCTCTCGGTCGTCGTGCAGGACCACGGCGGCGACGGCATCATCCTCGAAGTCGAGGCCAACGCCGCCTCGTACACGCCCGACGAGGCCACCGGACACCAGCAGCGCCTGCTCTCCTTCCTGTGCGCGGCGGCCGCCGACCCCGGCGCCACGGTCGGCCGCACCGAACTGCTCACACCGGCCGAGCGCCGCCACGTCCTGACCGGCGGCATCAGCACCCCGCACCGCGAGGACCCCACGGCCACCACCCTCACCGAGCGCTTCGGCGCACAGGTCCTGCGCACCCCGGACGCGACCGCCGTGACCTCGGGCGACGAGCGCCTGACCTACCGCGAGCTCGACGAGCGCGCCAACCAGCTGGCGCACCGGCTCGGCGCACTCGGCGTACGCGCCGAGACCCCCGTCGTCGTGCTCCAGGAGCGCACCGCCGACCTCGTCGTCTCCCTGCTCGCCGTCGTCAAGGCGGGCGGCTGCTACGTGCCCGTCGACCTCCGCCACCCCGACCAGCGCCTGCGCGCCATGGCCCGGGACACCGGAGCCTCCCTGGTGCTCTGCGACCGCACGACCGCCGAGCGGGCCCGTGCGCTCGGTGTGCCCGCCCTCGCCGTCGACGACCCCGCCGTCCTGGCCGGACAGCCCGTCGACGAGCCCGACGTCGTCTGCCGCCCCGCGCAGCTGGCGTACGTGATGTACACCTCCGGCTCGACCGGCGCCGCGAAGGGCGTCGCCATCACGCACGAGGACATCCTCGGGCTCGCCCTCGACAGCGTCTGGCGCGGCGGCGCGCAGCAGCGGGTGCTCCTCCACTCGCCCGCCGCCTTCGACGCCGCCACGTACGAGGTGTGGGTGCCGCTCCTGGGCGGCGGCGAGGTCGTCGTCGCACCCCCCGGCGAACTGGACATCCCCACCCTGGGCGCCACCCTCGCCCGGCACCGCGTCACCTCGCTGTGGCTGACGGCCGGGCTGTTCCGGCTCGTCGCCGAGGAGGACCCCGGCTGCCTCAAGGGGCTCACCGAGCTGTGGGCGGGCGGCGACGTCGTGCCCGCGGCGACCGTGCGCCGGATCCGCGAGGCCTGCCCGGACCTCACCGTCGTCGACGGCTACGGCCCTGCCGAGGCCACCACCTTCATCACCCACCACCGGCTGCCCCCGCAGGCCGAGGTGCCCGACCCGCTGCCCATCGGCCGCCCCTTCCAGGGCATGCGCGCCTACGTCCTCGACGAGGGCCTCCGGCCCGTGCCGCCGGGCAGCGTCGGCGAACTGTACGCCGGTGGCATCGGCCTCGCCCGCGGCTACGTCCGGCAGGCGGGCAGGACCGCCGAACGCTTCGTCGCCGACCCCTTCGCCGCCGCGGGGTCGCGCATGTACCGCACCGGTGACCTGGTGCGCTGGAACACCGACGGGGACCTGGAGTTCGTCGGCCGCGCCGACGACCAGGTGAAGATCCGGGGCTTCCGCATCGAACCGGGCGAGATCGAGTCCGCTCTCGCCGCGCACCCGCGCGTCGCCCACGCCGCCGTGGACATCCGCACCGGCCCGCGCGGCGACAAGCGCATCGTCGCCTACGTCGTCGCCGAGGAGGCCGGGTCACGCGACGTCGCCGAGGAGGCCGCGTCGCGCGTCGTCGTTGAGGAGGCCGCGTCGCGTGGCGCGGAGGGCGCCCCGCCCGCCGGGGAAGCCGGGCCCCTCGCCGCGGAGAGGGCCGGGGCGGCCGCCGCCCTCGACCTCGACGACCTGCGCGCGTACGCCGCCCGCGACCTGCCCTCGTACATGGTGCCCGCCGCCTTCGTCGCCCTGGACACGCTGCCGCTCACCCACAACGGCAAGGTCGACCGCAGGGCGCTGCCCGAGCCCGTCTTCACCGCGGCCGAGACCGGGCGGGCCCCGGCGACCCCGGCCGAGACGGCGCTGTGTGCCCTGTACGCGCAGGTGCTAGGCGTCGAGTCCGTCGGCGTCGACGAGGGCTTCTTCGAGGCCGGCGGTGACAGCATCATGGCGATCCAGCTCGCCAGCCGGGCGCGCGCCGCGGGCCTGGTGTTCACGCCGCGCGACGTCTTCACGCACCGCACCGTCGCCGCCCTCGCCCGCGTCTGCGGCACCGAGGAGCCGGCCGCGGCCGAGCGCGACCCGGACGCGGGCACCGGCCCCGTGCCCGCCACGCCCATCGTCGAGTGGCTGCGCGAACGCGGCGGCCCCATCGACGCGTTCCACCAGTCGGCGGTCCTCAGCGTCCCGGCGGACCTCGACGAACAGGCCCTGGTCCGCGCCGTGCAGCACCTGCTCGACCGGCACGACGCGCTGCGCCTGCGGCTCACCGACGAGGACGGCGCCTGGCAGCTGGCGGTGACCCCGCGCGACACGGTGTCCGCCAAGGAGTGCGTCACGCGCGTCGACGCGGCGCACCTGGACAGCGACGCCCTGCGCGCGTTCGCCGACGACCAGCGCGAGCGGGCCGCGCGCCGCCTCGCGCCCCGGGACGGCGCACTGGTCGAAGCGGTGTGGTGCGACCGCGGCCCCGACACGCCGGGCCGCCTCGTGCTCGTCCTGCACCACCTGTGCGTCGACGGCGTCTCCTGGCGCATCCTGGTGCCCGAACTCGTCGCCGCCTACGAGGCCGAGTCGCGGGGCGCCGCCCCGGACCCGGCTCCGCCGACCACCCCGCTCAAGGAGTGGGCCGAGCAGGCCGTACGCCTCGCCCACGCACCGGAGCACACCGCCGAACTCGCCCTGTGGCAGGACGTCCTCGGCGCGGACGAGCAGCCCCTCGGCCGCCGTCCGCTGGACCGGGCCCGCGACACCGTGGCCACCGAGGCCCGGCTGACCCGCACCCTGCCCGCCGACCTGACGGTCCCGCTGCTCACCTCCGTGCCCGCCGCCTTCCACGCGGGCACCACCGACGTGCTCCTGGCGGGCCTCGCGCTCGCCGTCACCGACTGGCGGGGCGCCACCGGCCGCGCGCCGGGGCCGGTCCGCGTCGACGTCGAGGGGCACGGCCGTGAGACGGAGTCCCTGAGGTCCCTCGGGGACGCCGAAGCCCCTGGTGGCCTCGCGGCCGATCTGACCGGCACCGTCGGCTGGTTCACCTCCCTGTACCCGGTCCGCCTCGACACGCCCGGCGACCTCGCGAGCGTGTGGACCGGGGGCGCGGCCACCGGCGACCTCATCAAGTCCGTCAAGGAGCACCTGCGCGCCCTGCCCCACCACGGCCTGGGGTACGGCCTGCTGCGCTACCTCAACGCGGACACCGCCGCCGTGCTCGGCACACGACCGCACCCGCAGATCGGCTTCAACTACCTCGGCCGCACGTCCGGCCTCGTCACCGAAGGCGCGGGCGTGGCGGGCGACGTGGGTGACCTCGCCTGGGCCGTCGACGCCGACGGACTCCACGGCGGCGCCGACCCGCGGATGCCCCTCGCCCACACCCTGGAGATCGAGGTCATCGCCCGGGAGACCGGCGACGGCGGCGACGAGCTGGGCGTGGTCTGGCGCTGGCCCGGCGACCTCTTCGACGCACACGAGGTCGCCGCGCTCGCGGACACCTGGCAGCGCGCCCTGGAGACCCTCGTACGGCATGCTCAGACCCCGGGCGCGGGCGGGCACACACCGTCCGACCTGGACCTCGTCGCCCTGACACAGCCCGACATCGACGCCCTGGAGGCGGAGTTCACTCCCGCCTACGGCGGTGTCGAGGACGTCCTGCCCGTCACGCCCTTCCAGGAAGGGCTCCTGTTCCACGCGCTGTACGACACCTCTGGTGCCGACGTGTACACCGCGCAGTTCGCCTTCGAGCTCACCGGCTCCCTCGACGCGACCGCGGCCGGGGCGCTGCGCGCCGCCGCGCAGGAGCTGGTGCGCCGCCACCCGGTCCTGCGCAGCGCGTTCCGGCAGCGCGGCGACGACGGCACCTGGACGCAGGTCGTGGCCCGCGACGTGCCCCTGGACTGGCGGGAGACGGACCTCAGCGATCTGGACCCGGCGGCCCAGCGCGGCCGTCTCGACGAGATCCTCGCCGCGGACCGGGCCGAGCGCTTCGACGTCTCGACGCCCCGCCTCGTCCGCTTCGGCCTGCTGCGGCTCGCCGCCGACCGGCACGTGCTCGTCCTCATGAACCACCACGTCGTCCTCGACGGCTGGTCCACCGCGCTCCTGATGGGCGAGCTGTTCACGCTGTACACCCAGGGCGCCCGCACCCTGCCCGCGGTGCGGCCCTTCCGCGACCACCTCGGCTGGCTCGCCCGCCAGGACCACGACGAGACGCTGCGCGCCTGGACGGACGCGCTCGCCGGAGTCGACGAACCCACCCTCATCGCCGCCCCCACGGGCGCCGGCCTGCCCCAGCGGCCCGAGCGGGTGTCCTTCGACTTCACCGCCGACCTCACCCAGCGCCTCCTCGCCGCCGCGCGCGGCCGGGGCCTGACCCTGAACACGCTGGTGCAGGGCGCCTGGGGCATCCTGCTCGGCGCGCTCACCGGGCGCGACGACGTGCTCTTCGGCGCCACCGTCTCCGGCCGCCCCGCCGACCTGCCGGGCGCCGAGGACGTCGTCGGCCTGCTCATCAACACCGTGCCGGTCCGGGTGCGCCCCACGCCGGGCGCGACCCCCGCCCAGCTCCTCGGCGCGGTGCAGGCCGAGCAGTCGGCGCTCACCCCGCACCACCACGTCGCCCTCACCGACCTGCACACCGCGACCGGCCTCGGCGCCCTCTTCGACACCTGCCTGGTCTTCGAGAACTACCCGGTGGACATGGCGGCACTGCGGCTGCCAGGCGGCGGACTCGCCGTCACCGACGTCACCGTCCACGACGGCGCGCACTACCCGCTGCGCCTGGTCGTGCTGCCCGGCCACCACGACGGCGGGCACCTGCGCATCGCCCTCGACCACCGCCCCGACGTCCTAGGCCGCGAGGAGGCCGAACGCATCGGCCTGCGCCTGCACCGGCTCCTCGAAGCCCTGGCCGACGACCTGGACACCCCCCTCGCCCGCCTCGACCTGCTCGCCCCCGAGGAGCGCGACCAGGTCCTCACCCGGTGGAACGCGACCGCGCACCCGGTGCCCGACACCACCCTGCCCGCCCTCGTCGAGGAGCAGACCGCACGCACCCCCGACGCGCCCGCCCTCCACCACGGCGACACCACCTGGACGTACGCCGAACTCAACGCGCGCGCCAACCGGCTGGCCCACCACCTGCGCGAGCGCGGAGCCCGCCCGGAAACGAAGGTCGGCGTCGCCCTGGAGCGCTCGCCCGAGCTCGTCCTCGCGCTGCTCGCCGTCGTCAAGACCGGCGCGGCCTACGTGCCGCTCGACCCGGACCACCCCGCGTCGCGCACCGCGCAGATCCTCACCGACGCCGCGCCCGACCTCGTCCTGACGAGCACCGCGCTCGCCCCCGGGCTGCCCTGCCACGTCCCGGCCCTCGCCCTGGACGGCGACGACGTCATGGCGCGCGTGCGGTCCCGCCCCGCCACCGATCCGGACACGGAGCGGCCGACCGGCCGCACCCCCGCGTACGTCATCTACACCTCCGGTTCCACCGGCCGCCCCAAGGGCGTGGTCGTGGAGCACGCGGCGATCGTCAACCGCCTCCTGTGGATGCAGCACCAGTACGGCCTCGACGCCACCGACCGGGTGCTCCAGAAGACCCCGTCGGGCTTCGACGTCTCGGTGTGGGAGTTCTTCTGGCCGCTGATCAGCGGCGCCTCGATCGTCGTCGCGCCGCCCGGAGCGCACCGCGAACCCGCGCTCCTCGCCCGGCTCATCCAGGACACCGGCGTCACCACCACGCACTTCGTGCCGTCGATGCTGCGGGCCTTCACCGACGAACCCGCCGCCCGGGGCCGCACGAGTCTGCGCCGCGTCTTCAGCAGCGGCGAGGCGCTGCCCGCCGACCTCGTCGAGGACTTCCGGAAGATCTCCGACGCCCCGCTGCACAACCTGTACGGGCCGACCGAGGCCGCCGTCGACGTCACCCACTGGACCTGCCCCCAGCAGGACGTACCGCGCACCGTGCCGATCGGCCGCCCCGTCTGGAACACCCAGATCCGCATCCTGGACGCGGCCCTGCGCCCGGTGCCCCCGGGCGTCACCGGCGAGCTCTACCTCGCGGGCACCCAGCTCGCCCGCGGCTACCTGGACCGGCGCGCCCTGACCGCCGAACGCTTCGTGGCCGACCCCTACGGCCCGCCCGGCACCCGCATGTACCGCACCGGCGACCTCGGGTCGTGGGACGCCGAAGGCCGCGTGCGCTACGCCGGGCGCTCCGACCACCAGGTCAAGATCCGCGGCCAGCGCGTCGAACTCGGCGAGATCGAGGCCGCCCTGAGCGCACACCCCGCGGTCGGACAGGCGGCCGTGGCCGTCGTCGACGGCAGGCTCGTGGCGTACGTCCTGCCCGCCGAAGCGTCCCCGTCCCTGGCCCCGTCCCCGTCCGCTTCCCCGTCCCCGGACGGCGAAGCGCTGCGCGCCCACCTCACCGTCGAGCTCCCCGCCCACATGGTGCCCTCGGCGTTCCTCACCCTCGACAGCTGGCCACTGACACCCAGCGGCAAGCTCGACCGCAAGGCCCTGCCGCGCCCCGGCTTCGAGGCCGCCGCGAGCAGCCGCGCGCCCCGCACCGAGCGGGAGGCCGCGCTGTGCGCGCTCTTCGCCGACGTGCTCGGCGTGCAGCGGGTCGGCATCGACGACAGCTTCCTCGACCTCGGCGGGCACTCCCTGCTCGCCACCCGGCTCACCAGCCGCATCCGCGCCGAACTCGGCACCGAGGTGCAGATCAAGGACCTGTTCGAGCAGCCCACCGTGGCCGGGCTCGCGGCCCGCGTCGCCGCCACGGCGGGCGACGCGAGGCCGCCGCTCACCGCCACCGACCGGCCCGCCGCCGTACCCCTGTCGTACGCCCAGCGCCGCCTGTGGTTCCTCAACCGCCTCGAAGGCGGCTCCGCCGCCTACCACATGCCGCTCGCCGTGCGCGTGCGCGGCGCCCTCGACCGCGCGGCGCTCCGGGCGGCCCTCACCGACGTCGTGGCACGGCACGAGAGCCTGCGCACCGTCTTCCCGGAGACCGACGGCGAACCGCAGCAGCTCGTGCGTCCCGCCGCGCCCGTCGAGCCGGAGGTCCGCGACTGCCCGCGCGCCCGTCTGGACGACGAGCTGGCCGCCGCCATCGCCCGCGAGTTCGACCTCACGGACGAACTCCCGCTGCGCGCCCATCTGTTCGGCGTCGACGCCGACGAGCACGTCCTGCTGCTCGTCGTGCACCACATCGCCGCCGACGGCTGGTCCATGCGCCCGCTCGCCCGGGACGTCTCCCTCGCGTACGCGGCCCGCGCCGAGGGCCGGGCGCCCGGGTGGGAGCCGCTGCCGGTGCAGTACGCCGACTACGCCCTGTGGCAGCGCGAGCTGCTCGGCGACGCGGCGGACCCGCACAGCCCGGCCGCGCGGCAGACCGCGTTCTGGCGCACCGAGCTGGCCGGGGCACCCGACGAGCTCCAGCTCCCCTACGACCGGCCGCGCCCGCGCACCGCGAGCCACCGGGGCGCGACCGTGCCCGTGCGGCTCGGGCCCGACACCCACGCCGCCCTGGCACGCCTCGCCCGCGACGGCGGCGCCAGCCCCTTCATGGCCGTACAGGCCGGGCTCGCCGCGCTCCTGTCGCGGTGGGGCGCGGGCACCGACATCGTCCTCGGCACCTCCGTGGCCGGGCGCACCGACGTCGCGCTCGACGACCTCGTCGGCTTCTTCGTGAACACCCTCGTGCTGCGCACCGACGTGTCGGGCGACCCGACCTTCCGTGAGCTCCTGGCCCGGGTGAAGGAGGCGGACCTCGCGGCGTTCGCGCACCAGGACGTGCCCTTCGAACACCTCGTGGAGCAGCTCAACCCGGCCCGGTCCATGGCCCGCCACCCGCTGTTCCAGACGATGCTGACGTTCCAGAACACCACGGCGGCCGAGGTCGGCCTCGCCGGGCTCGACGCGACCGTCGAGCGGGCCGGTGGCGCCTCCGCCAAGTTCGACCTCGCCTTCAGCCTCACCGAGCGGTACGCCGACGACGGCGCCGCCCTCGGCATCGAGGGCGAGGTGGAGTACGCCACGGACCTGTTCGACGCCGCCACCGTCGAAGGCCTCGCCGCGTCGTTCGCCCGCCTCCTGGAGGCGGCCGCGGCCGCACCGGACCACCCCGTCGGCGCCGCCCCGGTGCTCGCCCCCGAGCAGTACGCCTTGATCGTCGAGGGCTGGAACGACACCGCGCGCCCCACCCCGCCCACCACCCTGCACGCCCTCGTGGAGGCGCAGGCGGCCCGCACCCCGGACGCCGCGGCGGTCCTCGCGGCGGACACCGCCCTGACCTACCGCCAGCTCGACGAGCGGGCCAACCGGCTCGCCCGCCACCTCGTCGCGCGCGGCGCGGGACCCGAGGACTTCGTCGCCCTCGCGCTGCCCCGCACCGCCGAGACCCTGGTAGCCGTCCTCGCCGTGCTCAAGGCGGGCGCCGCCTACGTCCCGGTGGACCCGGCCTACCCCGCCGACCGGATCGCCCACATCCTGGGCGACGCCCGTCCGGCGCTCCTCGTCACCACGGCGGCCACCGCGCCCGCCACGGCCGAGGTGCCGCGTCTGGTCCTCGACGATCCCGCGACGGCCGCCGCCGTGGCCGCGCACCCCGCGACCCCGCTCACCGACGCCGAACGCCGCGCCCCGCTGCTCCCCGGCCACTCCGCGTACGCCATCTACACCTCCGGCTCGACCGGCAGGCCCAAGGGCGTCGTGGTGCCGCACGCGAACGCGGTCAACCTCGCGCTGTGGGCGGTCGAGGAGTTCGGCCCCGAGCGCCTGGCGAAGACGCTCTGCGCCACGTCCCTCAACTTCGACGTCTCCGTCTTCGAGCTGTTCGGGCCGCTGGCCTGCGGCGGCCGCGTCGAGATCGTCCGGGACCTGCTGGCGCTCGGCGAACTCCCGCGCTGGGACGGCACACTGCTCAGCGGTGTGCCCTCGGCCTTCGCGGGTGTGCTGGGCGGGGCCGCGGGCAAGGTCACCGCCGACACCGTCGTCCTCGCGGGCGAGGCCCTCTCCGCGCAGGCCGTGGCCGACCTCCGCGCCGCCGTCCCCGGCGGCCGGATCGCCAACATCTACGGGCCGACCGAGGCCACCGTCTACGCCACCGCCTGGCACGCCGACACCGAGGGCGCCCGAACCCCGCTGATCGGGCGGCCGGTGCGCAACACCCAGGTGTACGTCCTCGACGCGCACCTGCGCCCGGTGCCACCGGGCGTCGCGGGCGAGCTGTACCTCGCGGGCGCCGGACTCGCCCGCGGCTATCTGCGGCGCCCCGCGCTCACCGCGGAACGCTTCGTGGCCAGCCCGTTCACGCCCGGCGCCCGCCTGTACCGCACCGGCGACCTGGTGCGCTGGACCGCCGACGGCCAGCTCGCCTACCTCGGCCGCTCCGACCAGCAGGTGAAGATCCGCGGCTTCCGCATCGAACTCGGCGAGGTCGAGTCCGTCCTGGCCGCGCACCCCGCCGTGGCCCACTGCGTCGCCACCGCCGCCGAGGGCCCCGCCGGAGACCTGCGCCTGGTCGCGTACGTCGTCCCCGAGGGCACCCCGGACGCCGGACTCCCCGGCGCGCTGCGCGAGCACGCCGCCCGCGCCCTGCCCGGCTACATGGTGCCCGCGCACCTGATCACCCTGGACGCGCTGCCGCTCACCCCGAGCGGCAAGCTCGACCGGTCCGCGCTGCCCGCGCCCGACGTCCGCGCGGACGAGCACACCGCCTACCGGGCCCCGCGCGACCACCGCGAGGAGACCCTCGCGGCCATCGTCGCCGAGGTCCTCGGCCTGGAGCGGGTCGGCGTCGACGACGACTTCTTCGTCCTCGGCGGTCACTCCCTGCTCGCCACCCGCGTGATCAGCCGCATCCGCGCCGCCCTCGGCGTGGACCTGCCGCTCGGCGCCCTGTTCGAGAACCCCACGGTGGCCCGCCTCGCGCAGGCCGCCGCCACCGCAGCAAGCACCACCACGGAGCAGGGCCGCCCGAGCCGCCCCGTCCTGCGCCGCATGCGCCGTCCCGAGGAGGACGAATGATCCCGCTGTCGTACGCCCAGCGCCGCCTGTGGTTCCTCAACCGCCTCCAGGACGGCACGGCGCTCTACAACATGCCGCTGGCGCTGCGCCTCACCGGCCGCCTCGACCGCGAGGCGCTGCGCGCCGCCCTCACCGACGTCGTCGAACGCCACGAGAGCCTGCGCACCGTCTTCCCCGAACGCGACGGCGAACCGCGCCAGCGCATCCTGCGCATGGACAAGGTGCGCCTCGACATCGTCGAACGCTCCTGCTCCGAGGACGAGCTGGGGGAAGCCCTCACCGCCGCGGCGGGCCACCGGTTCGACCTGGCCGCCGATCTGCCGCTGCGCGTGGAGCTGTTCTCGGTCGCGCCCGACAGCCACGTCCTGCTGATGGTGCTGCACCACGTCGCCGGTGACGGCTGGTCGATGGCGCCCCTGGCCCGGGACGTGTCGGTGGCGTACGCGGCCCGCGCCGGGGGCCGGGCACCCGGGTGGGAACCCCTGCCGGTGCAGTACGCCGACTACGCGCTGTGGCAGCAGGAGCTGCTCGGCGACGACAGCGACCCGGACAGCCTGATGGCCCGCCAGATCGCCTACTGGCGCGGCGCCCTCGCCGAACTGCCGGACGAGGCGGGTCTGCCGGGCGACCGGACGCGCCCCGCCGTGAGCAGCGAGCGCTCCGGCAGCGTGCCCTTCGCCGTGGACGCCGCCGTGCACGCGCGCCTCGCGGGGCTCGCCCAGGAGTGCGGGGCGAGCGTCTTCATGGTCGTGCAGGCGGCCCTGGCCGCGCTCCTCGCCCGGCTCGGCGCGGGCGAGGACGTGCCGATCGGCTCGCCCATGGCGGGCCGCACGGAGGAGGCCCTTGAGGACGCGGTCGGCTTCTTCGTGAACACTCTGGTGCTGCGCACCGACGTGTCCGGCGATCCGAGCTTCCGCGAACTCCTCGGTCGCGTCCGCGCCGCGGACCTGGCCGCCTTCGCACACCAGGACGTGCCGTTCGAGCGCCTGGTCGAGGCCCTGAACCCGGCACGGTCGCGGGGCCGCCACCCGCTCTTCCAGGTCATGCTGGCCTTCCAGAACACCACCCTGCCCGTCGTGGACCTGCCGGGCCTGCGCGTCGCCCCCGAGCAACTGCCGCGCGGCGGAGCCAAGTTCGACCTGCACGTCGAGGTGGGGGAGACCTTCACCGCGGGTGCGCCCGGCGGCATCACGGGCTGCGTCGACTACTCCGCCGACCTGTACGACCGCGAGACGGTCCAGGCGTTCGCGGACCGGCTCGCCGCCTTCCTGGCCGCGGTGTGCGCCGCGCCTGACCTGCCGCTCGCCCGGCACGACATCGCCACACCGGCGGACCACCGGGTCCTCGCCGGCGTGAACGACACCGCGCGCGAGGTCCCCGCCACCACCCTGCCGGCCGTCATCGAGGAGCAGGCCGCCCGCACCCCCGACGCCCCCGCCCTGGTCTTCGGCGACGAGACCCTCACCTACCGGGAGCTCTCCGCCCGCTCCCACCAGCTGGCCCGCCACCTCGTCGCCCTGGGCGCCGGACCCGAGACGACCGTCGCGCTCGCCGTGCCCCGCTCCGTCGAGCTGATGGTGGCCCTCCTCGCCGTCCTCAAGTCCGGCGCGGCCTACGTGCCCGTCGACCCCGACTACCCGGCCGACCGCATCGCGTACATGCTGGCCGACGCGGCCCCCGTCGCCGTCCTCACCACCGCAGGCCTGGCCGCCCAGCTCCCGCCGACGCCCGCACCCCTGGTCCTCGACGACCCCGCCCTGCGCGCCCAGCTGGAGCGGTACGCCACCCACGACCTGACCGACGCCGAGCGCACCGCCCCCCTGCGGCCCCGCAACGCCGCGTACATGATCTACACCTCGGGTTCCACGGGCCGCCCCAAGGGCGTCGCCGTCCCGCACGACGCGATCGTCAACCGGCTCCTGTGGATGCGCGCCGAGTACGACGTGAACGCCACCGACCGCGTCCTGCAGAAGACGCCGTCGAGCTTCGACGTGTCCGTGTGGGAGTTCTTCCTGCCGCTGCTCTGCGGCGCGACCCTCGTCATGGCCGAGCCCGGCGCCCACCGCGACCCCGCCCGGCTCGCCGCGACCGTCCGGCGCCACGGCGTCACCATGACCCACTTCGTGCCGTCCATGCTGCACGCCTTCGTCGACGAACCGGCCGCCGCCGACTGCGCGAGCCTGCGCCACGTGGTGTGCAGCGGCGAGGCCCTGCCCGCCGACCTCGCCGCCCGCTTCCACGCCGTCCTCGGCCCCGCCGGTACCCGCCTGCACAACCTGTACGGCCCGACCGAGGCCGCCGTCGACGTCACCTACCACCGCGCGTCCCCCGAGGAGACCGGCGGCACCGTCCCCATCGGCCGCCCCGTGTGGAACACCCAGGTGTACGTCCTCGACCGCACCCTGCGCCCCGTGCCGCCCGGCGTCACCGGAGAGCTGTACCTCGCGGGCGACCAGCTCGCCCGCGGCTACGCGGGACGCCCCGGCCTGACCGCCGAGCGGTTCGTGGCCGCCCCCTTCGCGGACGGCGCGCGCATGTACCGCACCGGCGACCTCGTCCGCTGGAACCGCCACGGCCACCTCGTCTTCGTCGGCCGCGCCGACCACCAGGTCAAACTGCGCGGCCTGCGCGTCGAACTCGACGAGACAGCGGCCGTGCTCGCCACCGCCCCCGGCGTGTCCTGGGCGACCGTCGTCGTCCACGAGCGCGCCGCGGGCGACGAGCTCCTCGTCGCGTACGTGCACGGGGAGGACCCCGGCGACGAGGCGGCGCTGCGCGCCCACGCGGCCGCCGCGCTCCCCGACTACATGGTCCCCTCGGCGGTCATCGCCGTCGACGCCGTGCCCCTGACCCCCAGCGGCAAGCTGGACCGCAAGGCCCTGCCCGCCCCCGAGTTCACCGCGGCGAGCACGGGCCGCGCCCCGGCCGACGCCACCGAGGAAGCCCTCTGCGGCATCTTCGCCGAGGTCCTCGGCCTGGAGCGGGTCGGCGCCGACGACGACTTCTTCGCGCTCGGCGGCCACTCCCTGCTCGCCACCCGCGTGATCAGCCGCGTCCGAGCCGCCCTCGACGTGGAACTGCCGCTGCGCGCCGTCTTCGACACCCCGACGGTCGCGGGCCTCGCCGCCCGCGCGCGCCAGGGCGCCACCGGCACCCGGCCCGCCGTGCGCGCCGTGACCCCGCGCCCCGAGCACCTCCCGCTCTCCGTCGGTCAGCGCCGCCTGTGGTTCCTCGACCGCCTGGAGCCCGGCGGCGACGCCTACAACATGCCCCTCGCGCTGCGCCTGACGGGCCGCCTCGACCGCGAGGCCCTGCGCGCCGCGCTCGCCGACGTCGTCGAGCGCCACGAGAGCCTGCGCACCGTCTTCGCCGAGCGCGACGGCGCACCGCACCAGGTGGTCCTGCCCCCGGGCCGCGCGACCGTGCCCTTCGACGTACGCGAGTGCGCCGAGGCCGACCTGGCGGCGGACCTCGCCGAGGCCGCCCGCCACCGCTTCGACCTCGCCACCGACCTTCCCGTGTACGCGCGCCTGTGCGCGACCGGCCCGGACAGCCACGTCCTGATCCTCGTACTGCACCACGTGGCGGGTGACGGCTGGTCGTTGGCGCCGCTGGCCCGGGACGTGTCGGTGGCGTACGCGGCCCGTGCCGAGGGGCGCGCTCCGGCGTGGCAGCCGCTGCCGGTGCAGTACGCCGACTACGCCCTGTGGCAGCGCGAGCTGCTCGGCGACGAGAGCGACCCCGACAGCCTCCTCGCCCGCCAAGTCGCCTACTGGCGCGACGCGTTGGCGGGCCTCCCGGAGGAGCTCCCGCTTCCCGTCGACCGCCCCCGCCCCGCCCGTCCCAGCCACCGCGCCGACACCGTGCCCTTCACGGTGGACGCCGAGGCCCACGCCCGGCTCGTGGACCTCGCCCGCGTGAGCGGGGCGAGCGTCTTCATGGTGGTGCGGGCGGCCCTCGCGGGGTTGCTCTCGCGCCTGGGCGCGGGGGACGACGTGCCGATCGGTTCGCCGGTGGCGGGCCGTACGGACGAAGCTCTTGAGGACGCGGTCGGCTTCTTCGTGAACACGCTCGTGCTGCGCACCGACGTGTCCGGTGACCCGACCTTCCGTGAACTCCTCGGTCGGGTGCGGGAAGTGGACCTGGCGGCGTTCGCGCAGCAGGACGTCCCGTTCGAGCGTCTGGTGGAGGTCCTGAACCCGGTGCGTTCGCTGGGCCGTCATCCGCTGTTCCAGGTCATGCTGGCCTTCCAGAACACCGAGCTGCCCGTCGTGGACCTCCCCGGCCTCCGAGTCGAGGAAGGGCCGGGCGCACCGGTCGCCGCGAAGTTCGACCTCATGGTCAACCTGCGGGAACGGCACGACGAGGACGGTGTCGCCGCGGGCCTCGAAGGCACGCTCGACTTCGCCACCGACCTCTTCGACCGGGCGACGGCCCAGGGCATCGCCGACCGGCTCACCACGTTCCTGACGGCCACGGTGAAGGACGCGGACCGCCGTCTCGGCACCTTCGAACTCCTCACGGACAGCGAGCACGAGGCCGCGCTCGCAGCCGGACAGGGCAACGAGGTGGCGGTCCCCGAGGGGGCGACGCTGCTGTCGCTGCTGCGGGAGCAGACCGCCGCGCATCCTGATGCGGTGGCCGTTACGGATGGTGAAACGGCGCTGTCGTACGGGGAGTTGTGGGCTCGGGCTGGTGCCTTGGCCGCGCGGCTGGTGGCGAGTGGTGCCGGTGCCGGGTCCGTGGTGGGTGTGGTGGTGTCGCGCTCGGTGGGCTGGGTGGTGGCGCAGGTGGGTGTGGCGTTGTCGGGTGCGGCGTGGTTGCCGCTGGACGCGGGTCTGCCGCCGGAGCGCATCGCCGGGGTTCTGGAGGAGGCCTGCCCGGTCGCGGTCGTCGTGGTCGAGGAGACGGCAGGCCTCGTGCCGCTTGAGCTCACCCACGTCGTCCTGGACCACGAGCAGGCAGCGAATGCCGAGGCCCCCACGGTGTCGGGTGGGGATGGCGCGTATGTGATTTATACGTCGGGTTCGACGGGTCGTCCGAAGGGTGTGGTGGTGTCGCAGGGTGCTGCGGTGAATCACATGTTGTGGATGCGAGCGGAGTTCGGTGTCGGGTCCGGGGATCGTGTGCTGGCGCGGACGTCTCCGGGGTTTGACGCGGCGGTGTGGGAGTCGTGGTTGCCGTTGGTGTCGGGGGCTGCGGTGTTGGTGGCTTCTGATGAGGTGGCCAAGGAGCCGGAGCGGCTCCTTGGGTTCATGCGGGAGCATGAGGTGACGGTCGCGCAGTTCGTGCCCACCTTGCTCGCGGCGGTGCTTGAGGTGCCGCAGGCGAGTGAAGTCGCTTCATTGCGTTGGGTGTTTGCTGGTGGTGAGCCGCTGCGTGCCTCCCTTGCCGCTTCCGCGGTGGATGTGTGGGGTGTGGGGCCGGTCAATCTGTACGGTCCGACGGAGACGACGATCCAGGTCGCCTTCGGCACGGGTGCGGGTGCAGTGGGTGGCTCGGTCCCGATCGGCCGTGCGGTGTGGAACACGCGCCTGTACGTCCTGGATGGCCGTCTGCGTGTGGTTCCCCAGGGTGTCGTGGGTGAGCTCTACGTCTCTGGTGAGGCGTTGGCGCGCGGCTATCTGAAGCGTCCGGGCTTGACTTCCGAGCGTTTCGTGGCCGACCCGTTCGCCACGGGCGAGCGTATGTATCGCACCGGCGACTTGGTGCGCTGGGACGCGGACGGTCAGCTGGTCTTCGTCGGCCGGGCCGACGACCAGGTCAAGCTGCGTGGCTTCCGCATCGAACCCGGCGAGATCGAAGCCGCCATCGAGGCCCTGGACGGGGTGTCCCGCGCCGTCGTGGCGCCGCACTCGACGCCCGCGGGGGAGCGGCACCTCGTCGCCTACGTCGTCGGCGAGGCGGACGCCGCAGCCGGGCTGCGCACGGCCCTGGCCCGGACGCTGCCGGAGTACATGCTGCCGTCGCTCGTCGTGGCCCTCGACGCCTTCCCCCTGCTGCCCAACGGCAAGGTGAACCGCAAGGCCCTGCCCGCGCCCGAGTTCGCCCCGGCCCAGGCGGGCCGCGCGCCCGCGACACCGCGTGAGGAACTGCTGCGCGCCCTGTTCGCGGACGTGCTCGCCCTGGACGAGCAGCGTGTCGGCGTGGACGACAACTTCTTCGCCCTGGGCGGGCACTCGCTGCTCGCGACCCGGCTCGCCAGCCGTGTCCGTACCGCCGTCGGCGTCCAGATGCCGCTGCGGACGCTCTTCGAGGCGCCGACCGTGGCCACCCTCGCCGCGGCCCTGGAGCAGGCCGCCCTGGACCAGGCCGCCTCGGAGGACCGTCCCGCCCTGCTCCCGGCCACCCGGCCCGAGCGCCTCCCGCTCTCGTACGCCCAGCGCCGCCTGTGGTTCCTGAACCGCCTGGAGCCGGACAGCGGCGCGTACAACATGCCGCTGGCGCTGCGGCTGACAGGCCGTCTCGACCCCGCAGCCCTGCGTGCCGCGCTCGCCGACGTCATGGAGCGGCACGAGAGCCTGCGCACCGTCTTCCCCGAGCGGGACGGCGAACCGGAGCAGGTGGTGCGCGTCACCACGGCCGCGACGGTGCCGCTCACCCTCACGGACATCGCCGAGGACGCACTTGCGGGCGCGCTGAGCGCCGCCGTCCAGGAAGGCTTCGACCTCGCTGCGGAGCTGCCGCTGCGGGCCGTGCTGTTCTCGGTCGCGGCGGACAGCCACGTCCTGCTCCTGGTGCTGCACCATGTGGCGGGTGACGGCTGGTCGTTGGCGCCGCTGGCCCGGGACGTGTCACTGGCGTACGCGGCCCGTGCCGAGGGCCGCGCTCCGGCGTGGCAGCCGCTGCCGGTGCAGTACGCCGACTACGCCCTGTGGCAGCGCGAGCTGCTCGGCGACGAGAGCGACCCCGACAGCGTCCTCGCGCGCCAGATCGCGTACTGGGAGACCGCGCTGGCGGGACTCCCGGAGGAAGTGACCCTGCCCGGCGACCGCGTACGCCCGAACGCGGGGAGCGACCGGGGCGGCAGCGTGCCCTTCGCCGTCGACGCCGACGTGCACGCACGCCTCGCACGGCTCGCCCAGGACAGCGGTACCAGCGTCTTCATGGTCCTCCAGGCGGCACTCGCCGCCCTCCTCGCCCGTCTGGGCGCGGGGGACGACGTGCCGATCGGTTCACCGGTGGCGGGCCGCACGGACGAAGCTCTGGAGGACGCGGTCGGCTTCTTCGTGAACACGCTCGTGCTGCGCACCGACGTCTCCGGTGACCCGACCTTCCGTGAACTCCTCGGCCGGGTGCGGGAAGTGGACCTGGCGGCGTTCGCACAGCAGGACGTCCCGTTCGAGCGCCTGGTGGAGGTCCTGAACCCGGTCCGTTCGCTGGGCCGCCATCCGCTGTTCCAGGTCATGCTGGCCTTCCAGAACACCGACCTGCCCGCGATGGACCTCCCCGGCCTGCGCGTCACCGCCGAGCAACTGCCGCGCGGAGGAGCCAAGTTCGACCTGTCCGTGGACGTGGGGGAGACCTTCACCGACGGCGCGCCCGGCGGCATCACGGGCTCGGTCGACTACTCCGCCGACCTGTACGACCACGGCACGGCCCAGGCGTTCGCGGACCGCCTCGCCGCCTTCCTCGCAGCGGTGTGCGCCGCACCCGACCGGCGCGTCACCCACCACGACCTCGCCACCCCCGCGGAACGCGACCTGCTCCTGAACCAGTGGAACGACACCCGCCAGGACATCCCGGACGGGCTCATCCACGAACTCCTCCAGGACCAGGTGCGCCGCTCCCCGGACTCCGTGGCCGTGGCCTACGAAGGCACGGAGCTGTCGTACGCGGCGCTGAACGCCGAAGTGAACCGCCTCGCCCGGCTCCTCGTGGCGCGCGGCGCGGGCCCGGAGCGGTTCGTCGCCCTGGCGATGCCGCGCAGCGAGCGGATGCTCGTGACGCTGCTCGCCGTCCTGAAGTCCGGCGCCGCCTATCTGCCGGTCGACCCCGAGTACCCGGCCGACCGCATCGCGTACATGCTCGACGACGCCGACCCGGCGCTCGTCGTCACCGTGTCCGAGGTGGCCGGGCGACTGCCGCTCGACGGGCGCACCGCGGTCGTCCTCGACGCGCCCGCCCTGCGCACGGAGCTCGCCGGGTACGCCACCACCGACCTGGACGACGCCGACCGGGCCGCGCCGCTGCGCGCGCACCACCCCGCGTACCTGATCTACACCTCGGGCTCCACGGGACGGCCCAAGGGCGTCGTCGTACCCCACGCGGGCCTGCCCAGCCTCGGCCGGTCCAAGGTCGAGTGGTACGCGACCAAGCCGGAGAGCCGCGTCCTGCAGTTCTCCTCGCTCAGCTTCGACAGCCACGTCTCCGAGGTGTGGTCCGCGCTGCTCAGCGGCGCCCGCGTGGTCATCGCCCCGCTGGAGCGCATGATGCCGGGCGACCCGCTCGTCGCCCTCGTCGCCGAGCAGGGCATCACCCACATCGACCTGCCGCCCGCCGGGCTCGCCGTCATGCCCGAAGGGTCGCTGCCCAAGGGCGGCACCCTGATCGTCGGCGGCGAGGCCAGCTCGCCCGCCCTGGTCCGGCGCTGGTACCGCGACCGCCGCATGATCAACTCGTACGGCCCGACCGAGGCGACGGTCTGCGCCTCGATGAGCGACCCGATCGCCGACCCCACCATCCCGCCCATCGGCCGCCCCATCTGGAACAAGCGCGTCTACGTCCTCGACCAGGGCCTGCGCCTGGTCCCGCCGGGCGTCGTCGGCGAACTGTACGTCTCCGGCACCGGCCTGGCGCGCGGCTATCTGAAGCGCCCGGGCCTGACGGCGGAGCGCTTCGTGGCAGACCCGTTCGCCACGGGCGAGCGCATGTACCGCACCGGCGACCTGGTGCGCTGGGGCGCCGACGGCCAGCTCGTCTTCCTCGGCCGCGCCGACGACCAGGTCAAGCTGCGCGGCTTCCGCATCGAACTCGGCGAGATCGAGGCCGCGATCGAGGCGGAGCCCGGCATCGGCAAGGCCGTCGTACGCCTGCACCAGGACGAGGCGGGGGACAAGCGCCTCGTGGCCTACGCCGTCGGCGCCCCCGACCGCGTCGCCGCCCTGCGCGAGCGCCTCGCCGCGAGCCTGCCCGACTACATGGTGCCGTCGGCGTTCATGGCCCTCGACGCGCTGCCCCTGATGCCCAACGGCAAGGTCAACCGCAAGGCCCTGCCCGAGCCGGAGTTCGCGGCCGCCGAGGCCGGGCGCGCCCCGCGCTCGCCCCGCGAGGAGATCCTGTGCGGCCTGTTCGCCGAGGTCCTCGGCGTGCCGGGGGTCGGCATCGACGACAGCTTCTTCGCGCTCGGCGGCCACTCGCTGCTCGCCACTCGCCTCGCGAGCCGGATCCGCACCGTCCTCGGTACGGAGATGCCGCTGCGGACGCTCTTCGAGGCGCCCACCGTCGCCGCGCTCGCCACGGCCCTGGACGAGCGGCACGAGTCCGGGCGCCCCGCCCTGCTCCCCGCCGCCCGCCCCGAACGCCTCCCGCTCTCCTTCGCCCAGCAGCGCCTGTGGTTCCTGGAGGCGTTCACCGGTCCCACACCCACCTACAACGTGCCGATGGCGCTGCGTCTGACCGGCACCCTCGACCTCGACGCGCTCCGCGGGGCGCTCGCCGACGTCGTGGCCCGGCACGAGAGCCTGCGGACCGTCTTCCCCGAGTCCGGGGGCGAGCCGCACCAGGTCGTCCGGGCGGTGGACGCGGCGACGCCCGACGTGCGCCTCACGGACGTGCGCGACGACGAGGAGGCCCTGTACGCCGCCCTGGCGCGGGAGGCCGCGGCCACCTTCGACATCACCGAGCGGCCGCCGCTGCGCGCCACCGTCTTCCGGCTCGAGGCCGACGAGCACGTCCTGCTGCTCGTCCTGCACCACATCGTCACCGACGGCTGGTCCACGGCCCCCCTCGTCCGCGACCTCACCACCGCCTACGCGGCCCGCCGTGCGGGCCTGGCCCCCGCGTGGCCCGAACTGCCCGTGCAGTACGCCGACTACACCCTGTGGCAGCGCGAACTGCTCGGCGACGAAGGCGATGCCGACAGCCTGGCCGCACGTCAACTCACCTACTGGAAGGCGGCGTTGGACGGACTCCCGGAGGAGCTCGCCCTGCCCGCCGACCGGCCGCGGCCCGCGCGGCCCACGGGCCGCGGCGGCAGCGTGCCGCTGCGCATCGAGGCCGAGGTGCGCGAGCGCGTGACCGACCTGGCCCGGCAGACGCACACCAGCGTCTTCATGGTGCTCCAGGCCGCACTGGCCGGATGGCTGACCGCCCTCGGCTGCGGCGATGACATCCCGGTCGGCACGCCCGTCGCGGGGCGCACCGACGAAGCCACCCACGACCTGGTGGGCTTCTTCGTGAACACCCTGGTCCTGCGCACCGACGTATCGGGCGACCCCACGTTCCACACCTTGCTGGAGCGCGTCCGTGACCGCGACCTGAGCGCGTACGCCCACCAGGACCTGCCCTTCGAGCGCCTCGTGGAGGCCCTCAACCCGGCCCGGTCCATGGCCCGTCACCCGCTCTTCCAGGTCATGCTCACCCTCCAGAACACGGAGCTGCCGCACACCGAACTCGACGGCCTCACCGCCCGCCCCGAACCCGTCGCCGCCACGGCCGCCAAGTTCGACCTCTCCCTCACCCTGGGGCAGGACCTGGACGGCGAGCTGGAGTACTCCGCCGACCTGTTCGACGCCGCCACGGCGCGCTTCCTCGCCGACTCCTTCGGGCGCTTCCTGGCCGGTGCGGTGACGGAGCCCGAGGCCCGCGTCAGTGACGTGGAACTGCTCGCGGACGACGAACGCGACCGGCTGGCCGCGTGGGGCACGGGGAACACGACCGAGACCCCTGAGGGGGCGACGCTGCTGTCGCTGCTGCGGGAGCAGACCGCTGCGCATCCTGATGTGGTGGCCGTTGCGGATGGTGAAACGGCGCTGTCGTACGGGGAGTTGTGGGCTCGGGCTGGTGCCTTGGCCGCGCGGCTGGTGGCGAGTGGTGCCGGTGCCGGGTCCGTGGTGGGTGTGGTGGTGCCGCGCTCGGTGGGCTGGGTGGTGGCGCAGGTGGGTGTGGCGTTGTCGGGTGCGGCGTGGTTGCCGCTGGACGCGGGCCTGCCCCTGGAACGTATCGCCGGAGTCCTCGACGAGGCGCGGCCGGTCGCGGTCGTCGTGGCGGAGGACACGGCGAGCCTCGTGCCCGCCGACCTCCCGCGAGTCGCCGTCGGCGAGGATCGCACGGCGCCCGCCGAACTGCCTGCGGTGTCGGGTGGGGATGGCGCGTATGTGATTTATACGTCGGGTTCGACGGGTCGTCCGAAGGGTGTGGTGGTGTCGCAGGGTGCTGCGGTGAATCACATGTTGTGGATGCGAGCGGAGTTCGGTGTCGGGTCCGGGGATCGTGTGCTGGCGCGGACGTCTCCGGGGTTTGACGCGGCGGTGTGGGAGTCGTGGTTGCCGTTGGTGTCGGGGGCTGCGGTGTTGGTGGCTTCTGATGAGGTGGCCAAGGAGCCGGAGCGGCTCGTCGGGTTCATGCGGGAGCATGAGGTGACGGTCGCGCAGTTCGTGCCCACCTTGCTCGCGGCGGTGCTTGAGGTGCCGGGGGCGGGTGAAGTGGCGTCTCTGCGGCGGGTGTTCGCTGGTGGTGAGCCGCTGCGTGCCTCCCTTGCCGCCTCGGCGGTGGATGTGTGGGGTGTGGGGCCGGTCAATCTGTACGGTCCGACGGAGACGACGATCCAGGTCGCCTTCGGCACGGGTGCGGGTGCAGTGGGTGGCTCGGTCCCGATCGGCCGTGCGGTGTGGAACACGCGCCTGTACGTCCTGGATGGCCGTCTGCGTGTGGTTCCCCAGGGTGTCGTGGGTGAGCTCTACGTCTCTGGTGAGGCGTTGGCGCGCGGCTATCTGAAGCGTCCGGGCTTGACTTCCGAGCGTTTCGTGGCCGACCCGTTCGCCACGGGCGAGCGTATGTATCGCACCGGCGACTTGGTGCGCTGGGACGCGGACGGTCAGCTGGTCTTCGTCGGCCGGGCCGATGACCAGGTCAAGTTGCGTGGCTTCCGCATCGAACCCGGCGAGATCGAAGCCGTACTCCTGCGCCACGAGCACGTGCGGCAAGCGGCCGTCGTCGTCCGTGAGGACCGGCCGGGGGACAGGCGCCTGGTGGCGTACGTCGTACCGGAGACGGGGGAGACGGGGGAGGCGACGGACCCGGCCCGGTTGCGCGCGTACGCCATGGGCCTGCTGCCCGACTACATGGTGCCCTCGGCCTTCGTGCACCTCGACGCGCTGCCGACGACACCCAACGGGAAGCTGGACAAGCGGGCCCTGCCCGCCCCGGCACTGCCCGTCGGGGGCGCGGGGCGTGCCCCGGGCAGCCCGCAGGAACTGGTGCTGTGCTCACTGTTCGCCGACGCCCTCGGCGTGCCGGAAGTCGGTCCCGACGACGACTTCTTCGCGCTCGGCGGGCACTCGCTGCTCGCCGTACGCCTGATGGGCGCGGTGCGCAGGACGTTCGGCGTCGAGATCGGACTGCGGGCGCTGTTCGAGACCCCGACCGCCGCCGGGATCGGCGCGCGGCTCGGCGAAGGAACCGCCGACAACGGCCTCGACGTGCTCCTGCCCCTGCGCACCACCGGCAGCGCGGCACCCCTCTTCTGCGTGCACCCCGTCCTCGGGCTGAGCTGGAACTACGCGGCTCTGCTCGGGCACGTGGACGCGGAGCGCCCGGTGTACGGCCTCCAGGCGCGCGGCATCACGGAGCCGGGCGCCAGGCCCGCCTCCATCGAGGAGATGGCCGAGGACTACGTTGCCCGCGTGCGGGCCGTGCAGCCCACGGGCCCGTACCACCTGCTCGGCTGGTCGCTCGGCGGGACCGTCGCGCACGCCATGGCCCGGCTCCTGGAGAAGGACGGCGAGCAGGTCGCGTTCCTCGCGCTGCTCGACTCCTATCCGGCCGACGACGCGGTCAAGGACCCGGCCGTCCTCGACGCGGAAGCCGAGGAGGAAGTGCTCGCCGCGCTCCTGCCGGGAGCGGGGAGCGCGGTGCGCGACCTGGCCGAGCGCGGCGCGGACCGCCGTGACGTGCTCGCGCTCCTGCGCGCGGAGCAGGCCCGGCGCCTCCAGCTGGACGAGGCCACCGTGGCGGCCGTGCTCGACACGGCCGTGCACAGCAGCCGCCTGATCCGCGACCACACGCCCGGCAGCGTCGACTGCGACGTCCTGTTCGTGACCGCGACGCGCGGCCGCCCGGCCGATGCGGTCACCGCGCGGGAGGCCTGGCAGCCGCATGTGGCGGGCGCGATCACCGACCACCCCGTCGACTGCCGCCACGCCGACCTGTTCGGAGCCGAGGGAGCCGCCGCGATCGGAGCGGTCCTGGCCGAGGCCCTCGACGGCGACGCGTGAGCACGACCTGCCACCACCACGAAGGGAAGCACAACGCATGGGACGGCTCCTGGCCGACCGAACTGTCCGGTGGCTCATCCTGGGACAGCTCTGCGCGATCCTCGGCGACACGATGCTCTGGCTCGTGGCGGGCATCTGGGTCAAGGAGCTGACGGGCAGCAACTCCGCCGCCGCGTTCACCTTCTTCCTGGTGATCGTGGGGACGCTCTGCGCACCGGTCGGCGGCATGACCGCCGACCGGCACCGCAGACGTCCGCTCCTCATGGGCCTGTACCTCGGTACGGGCGCCGTGGTGGCCTCGCTGCTCCTGGTCCAGGACAGCGGGCAGGTCTGGCTCATCTACGTGGTGATGCTGCTCTACGGCCTCTCGTACAGCTTCGTGGACCCGGCGCAGGCGGCCTTCCTGCGCGTGCTCGTGCCCGAGGACCGGCTCGCCGACGCCAACGCGCTGACGCAGACGGTCAAGCAGGGCCTGCGCCTGATCTCCCCGCTCGCCGGCGCGGGCCTGTACGCGGCACTCGGCGCGCACGCCGTGGTCGGTGTGAACATCGCCCTGATGCTGGCCGCCGTCGCCTTCCTGGCGGCGGTCCGCCACCGGGAGAGCACTCCGGAACGCAGTGGCGACAGCTGGCGGCGGGAGATCACCGAAGGCGTACGGCACCTCGCGAGGACGGTCGTCCTGCGCCAGCTCACCATCGCGTCGGCGCTGACGATGGTCGCCATGGGCCTGGCCGAGACGGTCGGACTCGCCGTCGTCGACGACGGCCTCGGACGGCCCCCGTCCTTCCTCGGCGTACTGCTCGCCGGGCAGGGCGCCGGTGCCATCGCGGCCGGGATCACGGCGGCCCGCATCGGACGGCGCGTCGGCGAGGGCAGACTGGTCGCCCTCGGCATGGTGGCCTTCTCGGCCGGGGCGCTGCTGCAGACCGTTCCGGCGGTCGCCGCGGTCAGCGCCGGGATGGTCCTGTGCGGCGCGAGCATGCCGTGGATCGTGGTCGGCCTGACCACGGTCGGCCTGCGCCACACCGCGCCCGAACTCGTCGGCCGGGTCTACTCCGGGTTCAGCCTCATGATGACCCTGCCGCAGATGCTGGCCATGGCCTGCGGCGCCGCCCTCATCGCTGTGGTGAACTTCAAGGTACTGCTCGTCGTGATGGCGGCGGTCGTCCTCACGGCGGCCGGATACCTCTTCACGCGCCAGGAGCAGCGGTGGACGGCCCCGCCCACGCCCACCGGCACCGCGCACGAGCCGGTCCGCGAGGCCGACCCCGTGTGACGGGAAAGCAGGGACGACGGGTGTCTGCCCGACGGCGACCGGCCGCCGGGCAGCGACAGGAGGAGGAGCCACCGCAGGTGGACCAGCGAAGCGACGAGGCGCGGCGGCGCGCCGGGGACAGCTCCCCGGCGCGCCGCCGCGCGCCGTACCCCCCAGGTCCGCCCCGCCCGCCCCGGGGGCTGCGCGCCCTGCCCCCCGCGCCCCGCGCCGTGGCCGTCGTCATCGGCGCCGTCATGCTGTACGGCGCGTGCGTGCACGTCGTCGACCTCGTGCTGTGGGGCTTCCGCTCCCGCGCCTGGGCGCCGATGTGGCTCAACGCCTTCTGGAACGCGCTGATCGTCCTCGACTCCCTCTCCGGCGTCCTGCTCCTCAAGGCCCGCCGAGGCGGCCTGTACCTCACCTGCCTGACGATGCTCGCCGACCTGGCGTCCAACCTGTACGCGGTGTACGGGGTGCGGCACAGCACCCTCGGCGCGGGCACGGCCGACGTCATCCTGCTGCTCGTCTTCGGCCTGTTCGTCCTCACCACCGCTCCCTGGCTGCACCGCCATCTGCCCGCCCCCTCGCGTGGGGCGTGAGCCGTCGGGGTACCCGTCGTGCGACACGCGGCCCGCGCCACAGGAGGCCGGGCCGGACAGCCGGAGGCGAACCGTGAGTGCTCACCACTGGCCAGTGGCCCTGCTCGTGCTCGTGGCGGTCGTGCTCGTGGCGGCGGCAGCTGTCGCACTCGTGCTGCTGCTGCGGCTCCTGCGCACCCGGCGCCGGTTGCGCGAAGCGGGAGTTCCGATGGAGCACAAGGCGGTCTTCTGGGGCGCCGTGCTCTACGCGATCTCTCCGGTGGACCTGCTCCCGGACCCCGTCTACCTGGACGACATCGGCGTCCTGCTGCTGGCCCTGCGCTCCCTGAACGCGGTGGCGCGCCGCCGGGAGGGCCCTGCCGCTCCTGACGGCCCCGGCCGCGCGGACGTCAGCCGGTGACGTCGGGGCGGTGCGCGCTCGTGAAGCGTCTGCGGTACTCGGTCGGTGTGGTGCCCAGGTGACGGGCGAAGGCGCGGCGGAGCGTCTCGTCACTGCCGAGGCCGCTGTGGCGTGCCGCCGAGGTGATGCTGTGCCCGTCGAGGAGGAGTTGCTGGGCGCGGTCGAGGCGGACGCGTTCGACCCAGCGGGCGGGGGTGGTGTGCAGCTCGGTCCGGAACAGCCGGGTCAGGTGCCGCGTGCTGACGGCGGCGGCCGCGGCCATGGCGGGCAGGCTGTGCTCGGCGCCAGGGTCGGCCAGCACGGCGGCGGTCAGCGAGCGCAGCGTCCCGCTGCGCGCGGGCGGGGTCGCCAGCGCGGTGGAGAACTGCGACTGCCCGCCCGGCCGCTGCATGAACACGACCAGCTCACGGGCGATCTCCCGGGCCGCGTCCGCTCCGTGGTCGTCCTCCACGAGGGCGAGAGCGAGGTCGATCCCCGCGCTGATCCCCGCGGAGGTGACATACGGGCCGTCCGTCACGTGGAGGGCGTCCGGCTCGACGCGCACGCGGGGGTGGCGGCGGGCGAGGACGGCCGCGTGACGCCAGTGGGTGGTGGCCCGGCGCCCGTCGAGCAGGCCGAGGGCGGCCAGGACGAAGGCGCCGCTGCACACGGAGGCGATCCGTGCCGTCCGGGCGGCGAGCGGGCGTACGGCTGCGAGGAGCTCGTCCTCGGGGCCCGGTTCGGCGAGGTGGTCGGCCCCGGCGACCACGAGGGTGTCGAGGGGGCCCGCGTCGGCCGCTGGGGTGGTGGCGGCCAGCGTCGGCCCGGACGCCGTAGCGATGTCACCGCCGTGAGGGGAGATCAGCACCGGCGCGTACGCGTACGCGTGCCCGAGCCGGGACGCCTGGTGCAGGACCTCCAGGGGACCGCTGACGTCGAGCAGGGTCACCCCGTCGAACACCACGAAGCCCACGCGTCGGGTCATGTCTGAATCTGTGGTTCGCACGGCGCTGAGGACATGGCGCCAGGGTAGGGCATGCAGCGAATCTGGAGGAGATCACCGGCCGGGGCCAACGGCCGAGACGAACGAGAGGAGCCATCATGAGGCAAGAGATCGCGGGTGTGCGGATCCCGGACAGCGCCCTGGCGCGCGAGGCGACGGAGCTGGTCCGTGAGGCGGCCTCGCCGCTGCTGTTCGACCACTCCCGGCGCGTGTTCCTGTTCGGGGCGCTGCGGGGCCGGGAGCAGGGACTTGCCTTCGACCCGGAACTCCTCTACGTAGGGGCGATGTTCCACGACCTCGGGCTGACCGAGCGCTTCCGCCGCACCGACCGGCGCTTCGAGATCGACGGCGCCGACGAGGCCCGCCGGTTCCTGACCACCCACGGCATCGCCGCCGAGGCGGCCGACCGCGTCTGGACGGCGATCGCCCTGCACACCACGCCGGAGATCCCGCTGCGCATGGCCCCCGAAGTCGCCCTGGTCACCCGCGGTGTGGAACTGGACGTCCTGGGCATCGGCTACCACACGCTCACCGACGAGCAGCGCGCGGCCGTGGTGGCGGCCCACCCCCGCCCGGACTTCAAGAACCGGATCCTCGCCGCGTTCACCGAGGGCATCAAGGACCGCCCGGAGACCACCTTCGGCAACGTCAAGGCCGACGTGCTCGCCCACTACGTCCCCGGCTTCCAGCGCGGCGACTTCGTCGAGGTCATCAAGCAGTCCGACTGGCCGGAGTAGGCGGGCCGCCCTGGACGGCGGCCCGCCTACGGCAACAACGGCTCACCCGCGGTGCCGACCGCCAGCCCGCGGCGGCGACGGCTCACCCGCGGCGCCGACGGCCAGCCCGCGGCGACGACGGTCCGCCTGCGGCGCCGACGGCCAGCCCGCGGCGACGACGGTCCGCCTGCGGCGACGGCGGCCAGCCCGCGACCAGGAGTCGCCGCGAACCTTCCGGGTTCAGGCCCGGCGCAGAGAGTCGATCATGCCGCCCCAGGCGGCGCCGTCCCACTCGACGTAGATGTGGCTGCCGTCCTTGGCGAGCTCCAGGGTGCCGCGGGAGCGCTCCGGGTCCTTCGACGTGCAGTTCAGGGCGATGGTCGACTTCTTCTTGCCGGGCTTGAGGGTGCCGGGGCAGGCGAGTTTGCCGGTGGTGGTGACCTTGTTGCCGCTGATCGTCATCGTTGCGATCGGGCTCTTGTTGATGGGCTTCCACGTCCCGTCGACGCCGCTGGCCTCGGGCGCCGGGGCCTTGCCGTCCTTGCCCTTCTCCGGCTCCGCTTTCTTACTGGACTGCTGCCCCGACCCCTTGGGGTCATCGGACTTCGAGTCGCTCTTGCCGCAGCCTGACAGCAGCACGACGGACAGACCCAGTGCCATCGCAGCCGTGATCTTGCGCATCAACATCCCCCTTGGTGACGGCGTCCGCACGCCGTCGTCTTCCCTACGAGCCAGTGCTGCCGGCTCAGCGAATGTGCTGGCCACAGTCACGGCAGTACCAACGATCACCCTACTCACACCCGCCGCCGATGCCTGAAGCGCATCGGCGCCCAGAACGAGGAGGCCGCCCGGCTGCGCGGGCCTCGGTCCACTACTGGCACGCCGACTGCGGTCCGCCTCGCTGCCGTTCCCCGGGATCCGGCCATGGGCTCCTGCAGCTGACGCGCCGGCGAGGCGTCACCGCGAGGGAAGGAGGTCGGCGAGCAGAGTGCGGATGCGTGCCTCGATCTCGTCCCGGATCGAGCGGACCGCGTCGACGCCCTGACCGGCCGGGTCTGCGAGCGCCCAGTCCACATACCGCTTGCCCGGGACGACCGGGCAGGCATCCCCGCAGCCCATCGTGATCACCACGTCGGACGCCTGGACCGCCTCGGAGGTCAGCACCTTGGGCACCTCGGTGGACAGATCGATTCCGGCCTCGGCCATCGCCTCGATGACCGCCGGGTTCACGGTCTCGGCCGGGGCGGACCCGGCCGAACGGACCTCCACCCGGCCGCCGGACAGGTGCGTGAGGAAGGCGGCGGCCATCTGGGAGCGTCCGGCGTTGTGGACGCACACGAACAGCACGGACGGCCTGCCGGAGGCGGTGTCAGACACGAGAGGTCTCTTCCTTGAAGGCGGCCGACGGGCCGGTCGCCGAGGCGGGTTGGGGGAAGAAGCGGCGGACGGCGAGCGCGACGTGGACCAGCCCGATCAACACCGGCACCTCGATGAGCGGACCGACGACACCGGCCAGGGCCTGGCCGGAGGTCGCGCCGAAGGTGGCGATCGCCACCGCGATCGCGAGCTCGAAGTTGTTGCCCGCAGCCGTGAAGGCCAGCGTGGCCGCCCGCGGGTAGCTCAACCCGACGGCCCTGCCGACGGCCATGGAACCGGCCCACATGAGGGCGAAGTACACAAGGAGCGGCAGCGCGATCCGCGCCACGTCGAGGGGCCGGGAGGTGATCGCCTCGCCCTGCAGGGCGAACAGCACGACGATCGTGAACAGCAGCCCGTACAGGGCGAACGGCCCGATCCGGGGGATCAGCCTGGTCTCGTACCAGGTCCGGCCCCGGGCCCTCTCGCCCAGTCGGCGGGTCAGGAATCCGGCGATCAGAGGGATGCCGAGGAAGACGAGCACGCTGGAGGCGATCTCCCACACCGATACGTCCAGGGCGGTCTGTTCCAGACCCAGCCACCCGGGCAGGACCGAGAGGTAGAACCAGCCCAGAGCGGCGAACGCGAAGACCTGGAACACGGAGTTGAGCGCTACGAGGACGGCGGCGGCCTCACGGTCGCCGCAGGCCAGGTCGTTCCAGATGATGACCATGGCGATGCAGCGGGCGAGCCCGACGATGATCAGGCCGGTCCGGTACTCCGGCAGGTCCGGCAGGAAGATCCAGGCGAGCGCGAACATCACGGCCGGGCCGAGGAGCCAGTTGACGACCAGCGAGGGGACCAGCAGGCGCCTGTCGCGGGTGACGCTCTCCAGGCGGTCGTAGCGGATTTTGGCCAGCACCGGGTACATCATCACCAGCAGACCGAGCGCGATCGGCAGCGAGACACCGACGACCGTCACCTTCGCCAGTGCGTCGCCCAGGCCCGGCACCAGACGGCCGAGTCCGAGGCCCACGGTCATCGCCACGAGGATCCACACCGCCAGGAACCGGTCCACCAGCGACAAGCGCGCGGCCACCGAACCGGCGGAGGCGGTGGTCGATCCGCTCACGAGGCCGCCGAGGCCGAGATGCTCGGGGACGGGCGACCGGCCCCTTGGGGGCGGGTGAGGACGGCCGCGAGCTTGTCCGTCATCGCAGGCAGGGGCCGGTAGTACACCCACGTCCCGCGGCGCTCGGAGTCGATCAGCCCGGCCTGCTTCAGGAGCTTGAGGTGATGGGAGATCGTCGGCTGTGACAGATCGAAGGCCGGGGTCAGGTCGCACACGCAGATCTCCCCGCCCTCCCGCGAGGCGATCATCGACAGCAGGCGGAGGCGGACCGGGTCGCCCAGGGCTTTGAACACCTTCGCCAGTTCCACGGCCTGGTCCTGCTCCATCGGCGCGGTCAGCAGGGTCGGGCAGCAGCCTGCCTCGTCCTGGCCCAGCACCACCAGCTCTTGTTTTGACATGCTTCTATGTTGACAGTCTTCGATTCAGGTCGCAAGGTTGCATCGAGAGATGTCTATATGGCCTGCACGGGCCCCGCCCCGACCCCGAGGAGTCACCGCCATGACCGAGCCGAGTGCCGACCTGCGCGAGACCGTCCGCTGGCGTTACGCCGCAGCCGCCGCGCAGGTCACCGAGGGCGGCACCGCCTGTTGCGGCCCCGACGCCATCGAGATCGACGACAACTTCGGCTCCGCCCTCTACGCCGCCGACGAGCGCGACACCCTTCCCGCCGAGGCCCTCGCCGCCTCCCTCGGCTGCGGCAACCCCACCGCCGTGGCCGACCTCCACGAAGGCGAGCGCGTCCTCGACCTCGGCTCCGGCGGCGGCATCGACGTCCTGCTCTCCGCCCGCCGCGTCGGCCTCACCGGAAAGGCGTACGGGCTCGACATGACCGAGGAGATGCTCGCCCTCGCGCTCGAGAATCAGCAGCAGGCCGGCGCCACGAATGTCGAGTTCCTCAAGGGCGCCATCGAGGCCATCCCGCTGCCCGCGAACACCATCGACGTCGTCATCTCCAACTGCGTCATCAACCTGTCCACTGACAAGCCCGCTGTCTTCGCCGAGATGTTCCGCGTCCTCAAGCCCGGCGGCAGGATCGGCATCTCCGACGTCGTCGCCGACGACACCCTCACCCCCGAGCAGCGCGCCGAGCGCGGCGACCACGTCGGCTGCATCGCCGGCGCCCTCTCCTTCACCGAGTACCGCCAGGGCCTCGAAGCCGCCGGGTTCACCACCATCGAACTCAGCCCCACCCACGCGGTCGCCGACGGCATGCACTCCGCCATCGTCCGCGCAACGAAGCCCACCGTCAGCAACAGGGCTGAGGCGAGCACGGGCAGCGACTCCTGCTGCGGCGTCACCGCCTGCTGCAACTGCAGCTGACAGCACGCTGGTTCGACGCCTGGCCCCAGGGGGTGGACTCCCGCAGCCCCTAGGAGCGACACGCCCCCCGCCCCAGCGGGACATCGGCTCTCGTGCTGATCCAACTCGAACGGATGACGGGGACGCGTGCACGATGGCGCCCGATGGTCTTGTCGCTGCTCGATGTCCAGGGCGGCCCGGCCTCACCCGCCACGCGCTCGCCACCAGGCGACCCCGGCCGAGGCGGCACGGGTGGTGTCGCGGCCGCGGACGCCGCCTCCGCGAGCGACTGCGCGTGGCCCCGACCGCCGGGCCCGGGTGGGGAGTTCGTGAGATCGCCCGGCGCTTCGCTGCGTACGCTGCGAGTATCGAAGTGTTCCTGAGGAAGAGGTGCGGATGACTGACAACCCGTCTGTGCCCGGCCCGCGCCGGGACCTGGCGATGCACAACGACTGGTTCGCCTCGGGCTGGGACCACGTCCTGCCCCGCCAGGGCTTTGCGCTGACCATGCTGATCGGGACCGCGTGCCAGCCCGGCTTCGCCGGCTCACTGGACGACCTGGTCCTAGAGATCTTCGGTGGTCACTGGGACATGATCGGCGGCGACCTCGACGGCCCGCTCACCTTCTCCTGGCCCGATGAGGAGTGGGACGACGAGGCCGCGCCAGAGGGCCGAGAGGCGTGCGAGGCGGCACGCTGGGAGCAGTTCGGCGCCATGCTGACGACGGCCGGGTTCCCGGTGCCCGCCACGGTGCGGGACCTGTCCGAGCTCTTCCTGACATGGGGTCTGGCCAGCCGTGAGGAGACGCCGGACGGCACCCGGTGGTCCATGCCCGCCGCGCTCCCGCTGCCCGGCGACCTGCTGCCCCTGGACACCCAACTCACCGAGCGCCTCGACGGGATCCGCTGGACGATGCGCACCGGCCCCCTCGTCGACACCCTCATCAACCACCTGGCCGACGACCTGGGTGAACCGGAAGAGACGCTCACCTCCCTGGACCGCCTGGCGACAGCCACCGGCCAGGACGTCGACGACGTCCGACTCGCCCTCGCGGAGCTCGTGGAGTCCGGCGACGCCCGCGTCCAGCGCGGCCAGGAGCCGGCCGACGCGGAACGCCTGGAGGCCCACCGCCGGTTCCGCCTGGTCATGGACTGGGAGCACATCCACGAGCACCGCATCCAGCTGAGCATCGGTGACTGAGGCAAGTACCTCGAACACGTCACCCCCGACCATCTCGGCGACTGGTACCGGGAGAAGGACCTGCTCCCCGACGCCCTGGAGACCGTCATCGACGTGGGCAGCACCCTGGACGCTGGCGGTACGGCCGACTGGGGCCCGCCCCGCCAAACCACACCCCCGAGGCGGCAGGCCGCTGGACATGGATCGTGATCGCCGCCCGCACCCAGGTCGAACCGGTCAGCATCACCCGGGCCCGCGTCCGCCGCGGGGTCACGGGACCTGCCTTCTGCCAGCGGGAGAACACCGGCCCGACCGGGCTCGATGATCACTACAGTCCAGGTTCATGACGATGGTTGTTACTACGCGCACGATCGCATACGCGGCCGACGGCCTGACGATGGTCGGGCATCTCGCGCTCCCGGCCGGTGGCGGTCGCCGGCCCGCGGTCCTGGTCGGGCCCGAGGGGGTGGGGCTCAGCGACGTCGAGCGCCGCCGGGCCGACGCACTCGCCGAGCTGGGGTACGTGGCGCTGGCCTTCGACCTCCACGGCGGGCGCTATCTGGGTGATCCCGAGGAGATGCTGGCCCGTTGCCTGCCGCTGCTCGCCGACCCCGACCGGATGCGAGGCATCGGCCATGCGGCGCTCGACGTGCTCCGTGCCGAGCCGCGGACCGACCCGGACCGGATCGCCGCCGTCGGCTACGGCACCGGAGGCGCGATCGCGCTGGAACTCGGGCGCGACGGCGTCGACCTGCGCGCGATCGCGACAGTGAACGCGCTGACCACGGGCCGGCCGGGCGAGGCGGCGCGCATTCACTGCCCGGTGTGGGCCGGGGTCGGGTCGCAGGACCCGATCATGCCGCCCGCGCAACGGGAGGCATTCACCGCCGAGATGCAGGCTGCGGGCGTCGACTGGCGCCTGGTGGTCTACGGCGGCGCCTTGCACGCCTTCCACCACCCATCGGTCGACCACACCGTGCGCCCCGGGGTCGGCTACCACCCGCAGCACGCGCAGCGAGCCTGGCGGGACGTCGTCGACCTGCTCGCCGAGTGCCTTCCCCTGGAGGAGTGATCTGGTCGGCAACCACGATCCCGGACCACACCCCACGCCGGTCTACCCCGGACCGCACCCCACGCCGGTCGACCGAGGCGTTTCGGCAGCGCCATGAGCGTGCGTGCCGGGCGCCGCTGTGCAGACCTAGCGCAGCCGGTTACTCACCTCGACGGCCAGGACGGCAGCGCGGGGCAGCTGGTGCCCCGGGGCGGGACCGCCAGGTCGGTGAGGTAGCTGTCCACGGCGCCCTCCATGCACGGGCCACTGGTGACGCTGCCGTGGCCGTGGCCCTCGTAGGTGAGGAGCACGCCGCTGCGGCCGAGCTGCCGGGCCACCGAGACCGCCCACGGGTAGCCGGTGGCGGGGTCGTGCAGCGCGTTGGAGACCAGGATCGGTGGGGCACCGTGTGTGTCCAGGCGGTGCTGCGGGTTGGGGGTCGGCGCGCCCAGGCATGCCGCTGCCATCTGGATCGGCAAGAGGTGCGGCAGGTCTGGCGCGGTCGTGTTCGTCATGGTGACGAGCGAGGCGTACTCCTGGTAGTCGCGCACGGGCAGGTGCCAGTCCGAGCAGAAGACCGGGGTGGCCGGCGGCAGCGGCGCGATCGAGGTGGGCGACGAGGGCAGCGGCTTGCTCGCGTCCATCCCCGCGATCGCGGTGGCCAGGCCCGCGAAGTCGGCCTGGTAGAACTTCCGGAACGCGACCTTGTTGACCAGGTCCGAAGGTGACAGCGAGGTCCCGGGCTTCGCCGGGTCCTCCAGCTCGCCGCGCCCGGCCCGGGCCAGCAGGCCCTGCCAGACGTCGTGGACGTCGCGACCGTGCAGCGCGCAGTCCGCAGCCGCGTCGCACCACTTCACGAACTCCTGGAAGGAATCCTCCGCCGTGGCCGCCTCGGCGCGAAGGAAGCCACGGGTGGTCGGGACGCTGTGGTCCATGACGCTCTCCAGCACCATCGCGCGCACGCGGCGCGGGTAGGTCTCGGCGTACTGCGCCCCGAGCAGCGTGCCGTACGAGCTGCCGTGGAAGGTCAGTTTCCGCTCGCCGAGGGCGGCCCGGAGGGCGTCCAGGTCCCGGACCGTCTGGGTGGTGTCAAGGTGGTCGAACACCGGGCCGGTGCGGGCCCGGCAGTCGGCACGGAGCCGCCTGTTGTACGCCATGGTGGCGTCGAAGTCCGCCTGGCTCTTCAGCTCCGGTGACGGGCGCTGGGCAAGCAGGTCGACGGAGCAGGCCACCGGGTTGCTGCCGCCCACACCGCGCGGGTCGAAGCTGACGATGTCGAACCTGCGGCGGACCTCGGGGCTGAACCGGCTGATGCCGCGCATCACCCTGTCCACACCTGAATCGCCCGGCCCGCCGGGGCCGAACACCATCGAGCCGACGTGTGCGCCGGGGCCGGTGGCCTTGCGGCGGGCCACGGCCAGGTCGAGCCTCGGCCCGCCCGGGTGGGCCCAGTCGACCGGCACCGAAAGAGCGGCGCACTCGGCTCCCGGCTGAGCCGGGGCGTCACACGGCTCCCACCGCAGGGCCCCGGCGGCAGACGGCGACGCGTGCACCGCCGGAGCGGCGGCGAGGCCGGAGACGGCGACGGCGGCCCCCACGGCCATGGCCGTGCCCCGCGCGGCGATGCGCCGCACAGCGGATCTGTCCCTCAACGGCATGGATTCACCTCATGAAGAGAGCGGTTGTGTCGGGCAGACGGACCCGGCCGGGGCACCGTCGTCACGTTAGGCGCACCGCCGCTCCTGCGATGCCCCTGTCAGGGGCATATCCGGGTCAAGTCGGGGACTTCTCAGGGGCGATCGGGGGCCAGGGCGGAAAACATCAGGGCCGGGTCAGGGAAACCATGACCTCGTGGCTGCCGGGGAGGGACCCGCCCGAGCCGGGCAGGCCATGGAGGTCGACATCGAGGGCGTCGGCGTCCCGGCCGACCCCGTGACGGCGGAATCGGTGCTGTCGGCGCCGGGCCCGGCTTGACGCGCCGCGTCGTCACTCCTCGCCCGCACCACCCGCACCGCCCGCCGTCGCGCGGAACTCCCGCGGAGTCACCCCGTACTCCCTCCTGAAGACACGGCTGAAGGCCGCCGCGCTGGTGAATCCCCACCGTGCCGCGATGGTGTGGATGGGCACGGCGGCGTAGCGGTCGGCCACGAGGTCGGCGCGGCACCGGGTCAGGCGGCGGTGCCGGATGGTGGCCGCCACCGTCTCGTCGCGGTGGCGGAACAGCCAGTGCAGGGTGCGTACGGACAGGTGGTGGTGCGCGGCGATCGCCGCCGGGGTCAGCCGCGGGTCGGAGAGGTTGGCGTCGATGAAGGCGTCGACGCGGGCGAGCCGCATCCGGTCGCCGGACTCGGGCGGCACCCGGTCGCGGGCGTCGGCCCAGTCCCCGAGGAACGCGGTGGCGAGCTCCCAGGTCGCGATGCCCACCCGCGCCGCGGCGGACTCCTCCAGATGGGCCGCGTCCTCGGTGACGCCGAGGAGGTGGCGGGCGAGGATGCCCGCCATGCCGGTGCGGCCGGGCACGGCGTTCGCGAGCAGCCGGTCCACCTTGGCCGTGGGCAGGGGCAGACCGGTGCGCGGCAGGTGCAGGATGATGGCCTTGGAGATGCCGTCGTGCGAACCCGCGAGGCCCCTTCCGTCGAACGGCAGCGAGGTGCTCCACAGCACCAGGTCACCGGCCGCCATCCTGGCCTCGTTGCGGTCCTGGGTGATCCACATCTCCGTGCCCCGGATCAGCGTGAGCTGGTAGTCCTCGGGGTCGGAGTACCGGATGAGCGCGGGCGTGCGCTCCGACCTGATGGCGGGGAACGACATGACGGTGAGCCGCACGGCGCCGAGCTGTGCCATGCCCGCGGTGGCCGGGAAGTCCTCGGCGTGGTCGGTGGTGATCCGGGTGGGCGCGACGTCCTGGCTGATCAGGTCGCGCCACCACTCGAAACGGTGCTCCGGCTCTACGACGGCACTGTGCAGCACGGTGAGACTCATCGACTCGACCCCCGTGGGCTACTGGTGACGACTGGTCTCCTACCAGCCTCACCAGCACAGCCCCGGCCGACAAGCGACCGCCCGGCCGATCAGTGGCCGCCAAGGCCGGGGAAACAGCGGTTTGCCGCGATCGGGTTGTTAGGGTGGCCAAGACGAGGGCCGGACCTCTGAGTTGGGGCCGCGCAGCCTGACGCTCCCACGGAGCCGTGCGGGTCTGCAGCGGGCGCGGTCACGGCCGCTGGAAGGTGCGTCGGACACGACGGGGGGCTCGCGTTGGAACGCCTGGCCGGAGCGGAACGGGAACGGCTGGACCGCCGCCACGTACCGGACGCGGTGAGCGGGTGAACGGCCGGACGGCGCCCCCGGTGCTGCCCCCACCGCTGCGCGCCGGGCTCGCGCTGGTCGCGGCCCTCGCCACGCTGGTGGCCGTCGTGATCGGGTTCATGTACGCCGACCACAGCCAGTCCGGCGCGGTGGACACCTGGATCGTCGATCCGACGGCGGACAGCGTGGGGCCGCCGTGGCGGCGCGTCGCGCTGGCCACGGACTTCCTGGGGGAGCCCGCCGGAGCGGCGCTCCTCGTCGTGGCCGCCGTGACGGGCTGCCTGCTGCTGCGGCACCCTCGCGCGGCGGTGCTCGTCGTCGCCGGGGCCTTCCTGGCCGTCGCGACGACGACGCTGGGCAAGCACCTGGCGGGACGCACCATCCACGGCGGCAGCCTGTCCTACCCGAGCGGACACACCGCCTTCCTGACCACGCTCGCCCTCGCCCTTGCGCTGGTCGCGACCGGCAGGCTCGGCCTCGGCAGGACGGCCGGCACGCTCCTGGTGCTCGCCGCGGCGCTGGTCGCCGGTGCCGCCATGGGCTGGGCACAGGTCTCCCTCAGCGCGCACTACCCGACCGACGTCCTCGGCGGCTGGTGCACCGCCCTGGTGGTGGTACCGGCGACCGCGTGGCTGATCGACCGGACCGCCGACCGGCTGGCCGACCGCACGGACGACCGGTCGGCCGACGCCGGTCGGCAGGAACAGCTCTGACGCCGCGTCACACCAGGCGGCGGAACACCGGCTTCACCGGCCGCCCACCGAGCCAGGGCGTGGGATCGCCCGCGTCCAGGGCCTTTCGGTAGACCGCGCACGCGTCGGCCACCACGTCGACGGTGTGGTCGATGTCGGCGTCGCTGAGCGCGCCGCTCACCACGAACGACGGGGCGAGGACCCCGCCCGCGAGGAGTTGGCGCAGGAACAGGGTGCGGTACTCCTGCGACGGCTTCCCCCTCTCGTCGAGGGTGGCGAAGACCAGGTTGCTGGCCCGGCCCCGGACGACGAGGTGGTCGCCCACACCCATCCCGGCCGCGGCGTCGCGCACACCGGCGGCCAGCCGCTCGCCGAGGGCGTGCAGCCGCGCGGTGACACCCTCCTCGGCGTAGGTGGCCTGCACGGCCATCGCGGCGGCCAGGGAGTGCGTTTCCGCGCCGTGCGTGGTGGACAGCAGGAACACCCGCTCGCCGGAGTGGCGCAGGCCGCCCCGCTCCATCAGCGCGCGGCGCCCGGCGAGGGCGGAGACGGCGAAGCCGTTGCCCAGCGCCTTGCCGAACGTGGAGAGGTCGGGGACGACGCCGTACAGGCCCTGGGCGCCCGCCTCGGACCAGCGGAAACCGGTGATCATCTCGTCGAATACCAGGACGCAGCCGTGCCGGTCGGCCAGCGCGCGCAGGCCCTCCAGATAGCCGGGCGGAGGCTCGGTGTGGCCCGCGGGTTCGAGGATCAGACAGGCGATCTCGTCCTGGTACCGGGTGAGCAGCTCCTCCGTGGCCACCAGGTCGCCGTAGGGGAACGCCACGGTGAGTTCGGTGGTCGCCTCCGGAATGCCCGCCGACATCGGCGTGGTGCCGATGAACCAGTCGTCGACGGAGAAGAACGGATGGTCGCCGCAGCGGGCGACGCGGGGGCGCCCGGTGACGGCGCGGGCGAGGCGGACCGCGGCGGTGGTGGCGTCGGAGCCGTTCTTCGCGAACTTCACCATCTCGGCGGTCGGCACCGTCGCCAGGAAGCGCTCCGCGGCCTCGACCTCCACGATGGACGGCCGCGCGAAGTTGCTGCCCCGGTCGAGTTCGCGCCGCACCGCCTCGGTCACGCGCGGGTGGGCGTGGCCGAGGCTGACGGAGCGCAGCCCCGAGCCGTACTCGACGTAGCGGTTGCCGTCGACGTCCCACACGTGGGCGCCCCGGCCGTGGCTGATGACCGGGGCCAGGTCCTCGGGGTACTGGTCGTCGCCCTTGGCGTAGGTGTGCGCGCCACCGGGGATCAGCGCGTGCAGCCGCTCGTTCGCGCTGCGCGACCGCGGCAGGGTGAACTCCGCGGCCCCTTCGGTGTGTCGGGTGTCCACGACGGCCTCACTTCTCGCTGTGCTTCAGGACCTCGGCGAGGCTCGGCGCCTCCCGGTCCCGCTGGGACATCAGGGTGACCGGCAGCGGCCACGGAATGTCGAGCTCCGGGTCGTCGAAGGCGATCGTCACGTCCTCGGCGGGGTCGTGCGGGCGGTCGATCCGGTACGACGTGTCGGTGGTCTCGGTCAGCGCCTGGAAGCCGTGTGCGCACCCCGCCGGGATGTACAGGGTCCTCTGCGTCTCGCCGGACAGCTCGAAGGTGGCCACGTTGAGATAGGTCGGCGAGTCGGCCCGCAGGTCCACGACGACGTCGAAGATCTTCCCGTACGAGCACCGCACCAGCTTGGCCTCGCCCCTCCCGGAGCGCAGGTGCATGCCGCGCAGCACGCCACGGACCGAACGGGACACGCTGTCCTGGATGAACGCGTTCGGGTCGAGGCCCACCGAGCGGAGCACGTCGGCGTCGAAGGTGCGGCAGAAGAAGCCGCGTTCGTCGGCGTACGGCGTGGGCTCGAACAGGAACGCGCCGTCGATCTCCGGGACTTCGGTTGCTTTCATGGGGTCTCCCGCAGGGCGTGGGCGTGGTCGGTCGCAGGGAACAGGGCCGTGGTCAACTCGGCGAACTGGTCCTGGAGTTGCCGGGCGGCGAGTTCGTTCCGCTCGGTGAGGGTCCGGCGCAGCTCCGCCGACTGCTTCTCCAGCGCCCGGAACTGTTCGAGGAGCCGGTCGGCGTCGACCTCGCGGGCCGGGTGGCAGTACGCGCCGAGGCCCATCCGGTCCATCAGGGCGTCGCTCTTCGCCGCGTAGCTGAGCGCGAGCGTCGGTGTGCCCGCCTTCAGCGCGCAGATCAGGTTGTGGTACCGGGTCGCCACCACCGCGTCGGCGGCCGCCGCCTCCTTCATCAGGTCGGCGAGCGAGGCCGCCTCGGCCGCGGTGACCAGCGGCGAGTCCACCGCCTCGCGGATCGCGGTGACCACCGTCGCGTCGACCCCGTCCCCGGTGAGCAGCCGGACCGGCCTGCCGTCCTCGACGAGGGCGCGGACGAACCGGGTCACTCCGTCGAGGTAGCGCCGGTGGATCTCCTCGGCGCGGGCGCGGTCGTCGTTGCCGCCGTGGAAGGCCATGACGCCGACGCAGACCGTGCCCGAGGGCGTGCCCGCGGGGGGCGTCGGCAGGGCGAACGCGAGGTCCGGGTAGACCCCGTCGCGCGCGGTGTCCACGCCCATCTCCCGCATCGCGTCACGCGACATCGCGTCCCGGTACGACCGGTACGCGGCGAGCCGCGCCGACCGCCGCACCAGCGCCCGGGTCGGCCGGTCGGCGATCGGGGCGGCGCCGACGCCGACCAGAGCGACCCGGGTCCGCAGCACCCGGCCGCTCGCGCAGAGCAGGAAGAGCGCGTACGGGAAGCCCCAGGGCCGCAGCGGCAGCGTGGCCTCCAGGACGCCCATGCCCGGCACGATCACCACGTCGTGCTTGCGCACCCAGGCGGCGGTGCGGACGGCGTCGACGAGTTTGCCCAGGCCCTTGCCCGCGATCGCGCCCGCGCGCGACGCGGTCCGGTACTCCCCGCGGTACCAGTGCAGCCGCGTCGCGGGGATCCGGTACCGGGCCGCGACGAGCTCGGGCCCGCCGCACAGCGCGTCCACGACCGCCTCGGGGTGCTCGGTGCGCAGATAGCCGAGCACGGCCTCCAGCGACCCGTCGTTGCCGAGGTTGCCCGAGCCGAGCAGGCCGAACACTCCCACCCGTACCGCCGTCACGTCCGCTTCCCCTCGCGCCCGGCGACGAGCGCGTCGAGGGAGACGTCGAGCTTCGCCGGGTCGACCGGGGCGCGGTCCTCGACCCGCTCCCCGGCGCCCGGCCGGGCCCGGCTCGCCGCCCACGCGGCCAGGTGGCCGTAGCACGCGCGCCGGTCGGCCGCGGACAGCGGCGTCCGCCGGACCGCCGCGACGAAGCCCCAGACGTACTCGGCGAGCAGCCGCGGCGTCGGGTGCAGCAGACCCGCCCGGCGCGGGTCCAGATTGACGCACCGGGAACGCTTGGACGGGTTCGCCCGCTCGGCGCGCGTGGGGTGGTCGCGGCGGAAGTACAGCAGCTCCGGCACCTGGTGGAAGGGCCCGCGCAGGCCGATCTCGGCGACGAACGTGCGGTCCGCGTGGTGGTAGCTGTTGTGCGGCCTCACCCGGCGCAGCACATCGGCCCGCATCACCCCGTAGAAGTCGTCGCCGCCCGGCTCGAAGAGCATGCTGCGGAACCGCTCCGGGGCGCGCGGGGAGTCGGTGGCGAGCGTGTACGCGTACGGGACCTTCACCCGCCCCTCCTCGTCGATGACCGCCTGGTCGGCGTGCGCGAGGATCACCTCCGGCCGCTCGTCCAGGGCCTCCACACAGCGCCGCAGCAGGTCACGGGCGTACAGGTCGTCGTGCGAGGCCCACTTGAACAGCTCGCCGTGGCACTGGGTGAACACGTAGTTGTGGTTCGGCGCCGCGCCGATGTTCCGGGGCAGCCGCAGATAGCGGACGCGCGTGTCCTGCGCGGCGTACTTGCGGCAGATCTCCTGGGTCCCGTCGGTCGAGGCGTTGTCGGAGATGACCAGCTCGAAGTCCTCGTAGGTCTGGCCGAGCAGGGCATCGAGCGCCTCGGCGAGGTACTCCTCGCCGTTGTACACGGGCAGGCCGATGCTCAACCGGGGATGGGCGGTCATGACGTCCTCACTTCGGGAATGGGGGAGTGGTGGCGCTCGCGCAGGGCGGACCGCAGGTGCAGCCACCACACGGCGGAGCCGATCGACGTGGCGGCGGCGACGCCCCAGGCCGAGCCGACCGTGCCGGCCACGGCCGCGCCGCCGAGCCCGCCGACGACGTAACAGGAAGAGGCGATCAGCTGGCAGCGCAGGCTGCGCCGGGCCGCGGCGAGCGCGCGCAGACCGGCCGCCGCGCCGGTGCCGAGGCTCGCGCCCGCGACACCGAGCGCGGCCGGAAGGATCAGCTCCGACGCGGAGTGCCAGACGCCGCCGAGCACCAGCTCGCCGAACCGGTCCGGCACGAGGAGCAGCGCCGCGCCCCACAGCAGCGCGGCGGCGGCCTGCCCGCCGCCGAGCAGGAAGCAGAACGCCCCGAGCCGGTGCGGGGCCCTGCGAAGCACCCGGGCCGCCTCCGCGACGGTGACCAGGGAGAGCCCCATGAGGACCGCCATGAACGGGCCGAGCAGGAGCTCCGCTCCCCGGGTCACCCCCACCGCGCCGACCCCGACGATCGCGCCGAGACCGTAGGCCCGCAGCTGGCTCGCGCCGCTGTTGCTGACGTTCTCGACGAGGTAGCGGGAGCCGAGGTCCCGGTGCTCGCGCAGCCACTCGCGCGCCCCGGCCGACCGGGGCCGGATGCCGGACTGGAAGCAGCCGTACACCGCGGCCACCGCGGCGGACCCGCCCCAGGCCAGCACGAAGGCGGCCACGCTGCCCGCACGGGCGGCGAGGACCATGGCAGGGACGAGCGCGACGCACCACACGAGGTCGTTGACGAACGCCTTCCGCCCGGTGCCCGCGGCGAAGAACGCGAACCGCCACGCGTCCTGGAGGAGCAGCCCCGGCAGGACCACGCCCAGGCAGGCGAACGCGAGCCCCACACGGCCGCCGACAGCGAGCCCCGCCACCAGGGACACCGCGCCGAGTGCGGCACCGACACCCAGCGCGGTCCCCGACGACCTGGCCACCGCCGTGCGCCAGGACGCGGCCGGCACGCCGCTGAAGCGCACCACGAGCGGGTCGGTGGCCAGGCCCCGGGAGACGTTGAGCACCACGCCGTAGGTGACCCAGGCCAGGCTGAACACGCCGAACGCGGTCACCCCCAGCGAGCGGGCCACGTAGATGCCCACCGCGAAGTTGGAGATGCTGGACGCCGCCTGGTCGGCGAGCCCCCAGGACAGCCGTCCGACGAGGGCGCGCCTGGCGGATCCGGCCGGTGCCTTCGTCTTCTCCCCTTCGGTGGTCATGGGCGTCACGCCTTGAGCAGTTCGGCGGCGCCCAGGGCGTCGGCCGCGGCGGCGACGGTGTCGAACGGCAGCCCGGAGCGCTCCGCGACGTCGAGCAGACTGTGCTCGCCGTCGGAGAGGCTCAGCACCCAGAGCATGGCCATCTGGGCCTGCTTGGTGTCGCTGCGGCCGCCGAGCGCGTCGTACAGACCACGGCGGCCGAGCTGCGGTTCGCCGTACGGGCTGAGGTTGACGTACCGCCGGTTGCGGTCGAGGACCGTGAACGCCTCGCGGCAGACGGCGAGGGTGTCCTCCATCGCCTCCGGGGAGACGAAGTCCGGATCGTCCGCCGAGGTGTGGTACTCGGGGTACCCGGCGTACGGGGTCCGGCTGAGCGAGCCCACACCGAGGTCGAACCCGGGCGAGCAGTACTGCCGCTCGTCGTAGCCGTACGGCGTGAACTCGGTGACGCGGTGCGGCCGTTCGGAGGCGGCGAGCACGTGCGTCAGCACCCGGTCGATCTCCGCGTCGCCGCGCCTGCTCCGCTTGTACGTCAGCTGCCCCCGGTCACCCGCGCAGGCCAGGACGAGGCCGTGCTTGACCTGGTCGATCCGGTCCGCGTTGCGGGCCAGCCAGGTGATCGCCCCGATGGTGCCGGGCGCGAAGACGAACCGGTAGGTGTAGTACGGCGCCCGCTCCGCGAGGGCCCGGGCCAGGAACGTCGCCACCGCGACGCCGGCCAGGTTGTCGTTGGCCAGCGACGGGTGGCAGACGTGACAGGAGACGATCACCTCGTCGGCGACCTGCCCGGGGACCACGTGCTCGGCGTAGGTGAGGTGGCCGTCGGCCAGCGTGGAGTCGACGCACACCTCGTAGTCGCCGTCCGGCAGCCCGTCCAGGGTCTCCTGTGCCAGACAGAACCCCCACTCCGGCTTGTAGTAACTGGTGCGGTACGGCACCCAGGACGGGTGGTCCGGCAGGGTGTGCAGGTGGCCGCGGAGTTCGGCCAGGGGCAGGGTCGTCGAGACCGGCACGCTGTAGCCGAGCACGTGCAGGCTGGACGCGGCGAAGTCGACGACCCGGTTGCCCGAGCTGTCGGCCACGTACGCGTCCCGGATGTTCCACTCCTGCGGCACCGTCCAGTCGAGCACCTGCGTCCCGGTCGGCACCTCGTGCACCTGGAGCGGGACGTACTCCCCGACGATGTCCAGGGTGGCGCGCACGCCGTCGCCGGTGATGCTCCGGCACAGCGGGTACATCCGCTCCACCAGGGCGTGCATCTGTGCGCCGAGCGTGGTGGTCACCGGCGCCGCCGCAGGGTGTCGTCGACGGCACCGGCGTCGGAGGCCGCGCGCAGCACGGCGAGCCGGGTGAAGCGCTGCTCGAACTCCTCGCGGGTCAACCCGTGCTTCCGGTAGGCCTCGGCGAGTTCGAGCGCGCCACGGCGCACCGTCCACTCGCAGTCGAAGCCGGGGATCGCGGCGCGGAACCGGGAGAAGTCCACGCGGTAGGAGCGCGGGTCGGCGCCGCTCTCCCCGGTGATGTTCACCTTCGCCCCCGGCACCGCGTCGGCGACCTGCTCGGCGATCTCGGCGACCGTGACGTTGTTGACCTCGCTGCCGATGTTGAACGCCCGGTCGTGCACGGCCTCGCGCGGCGCGGTCAGCGCGGCCGTGAACGCGCGGGCGATGTCGGCGGCGTGCACCAGCGGGCGCCAGGGGGTGCCGTCGGAGAGCACCAGGACCTCGCCGGACAGCAGCGCGTGGCCCACCAGGTTGTTCAGCACGATGTCGGCGCGCAGCCGGGGCGAGTAGCCGAAGGCGGTGGCGTTGCGCATGTACACCGGGGTGAAGTCGCCGTCGGCGAGCGCGTGCAGGTCGTCCTCGACCCGCACCTTGGACTCCGCGTACGGCGTCACCGGGCGCAGCGGGGCGTCCTCGGCCACCAAGTTCGACAAGTCGGGGTCGCCCGCGGCGCCGTACACCGAGCACGTCGACGCGTACAGGAAACGCCGCACTCCGGCGTCGCGGGCCAGCTCGGCGAGGCGCACGGAGGCGTGGTGGTTGATGTCGTAGGTCAGCTCCGGCGCGAGCGAGCCCAGCGGGTCGTTGGAGAGCGCGGCCAGGTGGATCACGGCGTCCACCCCGGCCACGTGCTCGGCCGTGACGTCCCGCAGGTCCACCCGGTGCCCCTGCGGGTCCGCGGGCGCCGGGCCGAGGACGCAGTCCGCGAACAGGCCGGAGTCGAGGCCGACGACCTCGTGCCCGGCGGCCGTGAGGACCGGGGCCATGACGGTGCCCAGGTAGCCCTGGTGCCCGGTCAGAAGTACGCGCATGGTTCAGTTCCCCAGGTTCAGAGTGAGTTTGGTGACGGCGAACGCCTCGGCGTAGCGCGCGTGGCATTCGATGCCGCGGATCCGTGCCAGGCCGAGGAAGGCCTCCCGGTCGTACCAGGGACGGTGCCGCTGCGAGGGGTAGTGCTCCTGCAGCAGCCGCACCTTCTGCTCGGCGACCTCCGTCGACAGCGGCTGGTACGCCGCCGGACGGCCGAGGTCGCCGTCCCACTTGACGATCTCGTAGCCGAGGACCAGGTGGTCGCGGAACGCGGTGGGCATCAGCTGCGCCAGGCCGCGGTGGTCCTGGTGCGCGTCGTCGGTGCGCGGGGCCAGGACCAGCTCCGGGTCGGTCTGCCCGCGCAGCTCCTCGACCGCGGCCTTGGCCTCGTCCCAGTGCACGGGCATCCGGCCGTCCGGCAGCTTGAGCACGGTCAGGCGCAGGTCGGCGCCCGGGCAGAAGGCGGCGAGCGCGGCCCGCTCCTCCTCCTCGCGCTCGGTGCCGCCGCCGGAGAGCACCAGGGCGTCGACGCGCAGGCCCGGCCGCGCGAGGCACAGCGTCAGGAGGGTGCCGCCCGCGCCGATGGCGATGTCGTCGCAGTGCGCGCCCACCGCCGCGATCCGGTCCAGGCGCCCGGCCCCGAGCCGGATCACGCGGTCCTCGCTTCGGCGCCGGCCCTGCCGCCGAGCGCGCCGGTGGCCGCGCCGCCCTGCTCCCACACGGCCCACGGACGGTCGCCCCGGGCGTAGGCGGCGTCCAGCGCGGCCCGCTCCTTGACGGTGTCGGTCGGCTTCCAGAAGCCGCGGTGCTGGTGCGCCACGAGCCGCCCCTGCTTGGCCAGTTGGGCGCAGCCGTCGGCGACCAGGTCCCCGTTCTCGGGGATGTGGTCGAAGACCTCCTGGCGGAGCACGAAGTAGCCGCCGTTCTCCCACAGCGGCATGTCGCTCACCGCCGTGATCCCCCCGACCATGCCGTTCTCACCCAGCTCCACGCAGTGGAACGAGGACTGCGGCGGCACCACCATCATCGACGCACCGGCGTCGCGCCGGGCGAAGGAGTCGATCATCTGCGGCAGGGGAGCGTCGGTGAGCACGTCCGCGTAGTTGGCGAGGAACATCTCGTCGCCGTCCAGGTGGTGGCGCACCCGGCGCAGGCGCTCCCCGATCGGCGACTCGACGCCGGTCTGCGCGAACGTGATCGTCCAGTCGGATATGTCGGTGGAGAGCAGCTCGGTCTTCCCGCCCCGCAGCACGAAGTCGTTGGACGCCGTCTCCTCGTAGGTGAGGAAGAAGTCCTTGATGTGCTGCGCCCCGTACCCGAGGCACAGGATGAACTCCGTGTGCCCGAAGTGCGCGTAGTAGCGCATGACGTGCCAGATCAGCGGTCTCGGGCCGACCATCGCCATCGGCTTGGGCACGTCGTCGGAGGCACCGCTGCGCATCCGCATCCCGTAACCGCCGCAGAACAGTACGACCTTCATGCTGTGCTCTCTTTCAACGACGTGGCCTCGACGACGCTCAGTTCCGGGATGGGGAAGACCAGGCGGCCGCCCCACTCGTGCACGTAGGACAGCTGCTCGACCAGCTCGGCCCGCAGGTTCCACGGCAGGACGAGGACGTAGTCCGGCCGGTCGGCGGCGATCCGCTCGGGCGACAGGATCGGGATGCGGGTGCCGGGGGTGTACCTGCCGTGCTTGTAGGGGTTGCGGTCGACCGTGTACGCGAGCAGGTCGGGCCGGATGCCGCAGTGGTTCAGGAGCGTGTTGCCCTTGCCCGGGGCGCCGTAGCCGACCACCGTGTCGCCGCGCTCGGCCGCCTCGATGAGGAACTTGAGCAGGTCCCGGCGCACCTTGGCCACCCGCGCGCCGAACTCGGTGTACCCGGACAGCTCCTGGAGCCCGGCGGCCTTCTCCCGGGCCAGCACGTCGGACACCTGGGGGGACGGCTCACCGGCCACCTCGGCCGGCCGGGCCCACAGCCGGATGGAGCCGCCGTGCGTGGGCAGCAGCTCCACGTCCACGAGCGCGAGCCCGCCGCTGGCGAGGGCCCGGATCGCGGACGCCACCGTGTAGTACTGGAAGTGCTCGTGGTAGATCGTGTCGTACTGGTTCTCCTCGATCAGGGTCAGCAGGTGCTGCACCTCGATGGAGACCCAGCCGTCGTCGGCGACCAGGGCGCGCAGCCCCTGGGTGAACCCGACCACGTCGGGGATGTGCGCGTACACGTTGTTGGCCACGACCAGGTCCGCCGGGCCGTGCTCGGCGCGGACGGCCGCGCCGGTCCGGGGCGACAGGAACTCCGTGAGCGTGGGCACGCCCGCGTCCCGCGCCGTGGCACCGACGTTCACCGACGGCTCGATGCCGAGGCAGCGGATCCCCCGGTCCACCACGTGCTTCAGCAGGTACCCGTCGTTGCTCGCCACCTCGACCACGAAGGCGTCGGAGCCTTCGGCGCCGAGCCCCACCCGTCGCACGGCGTCGGCGACGAACGTGCGCGCGTGCTCCACCCAGGAGGTGGAGAAGGAGGAGAAGTACGCGTACTCCTTGAACGTCTCCTCCGGTGTGATCAGCGCGGGGATCTGCGCCAGCCAGCAGTCGGTGCACACCCGCAGGTGCAGCGGGTACGCGGGCTCCGGCTGATCCAGCTGGTCCGCGGCGAGAAAGCTCTCGCACGGCGGGGTCGCCCCCAGATCGACGACGCTCGCCAGCGCCGCCGAGCCACAGAGTCGGCATCGTGTCATCTACTGCCCCCATCCCTGCTCGCGCGGATGCCCCGCCGCGAGCCAGTGCTCGTGTTTCCTGACGGCGGCGCGCTGTCCCCGCCGCCCGACCGCCCCGCGATCGCGGCGCGGTACCCCTCCACCAGGCGCTCCAGGCCGACGACAGGACTGAAGTCCTTCTCGTAACGGCGCCGGGCCGCCTGGCCCATCTCTTGGTTGCGGCCCCCGTCGGCCGCGACCCGGCGGATGCAGTCCGCGAGCGAGGCGACCTCGCCCGGCCGGTGCAGCAACCCGGTCACTCCGTCCTCGACGAGCTCGACGAAGGCGCCGTGACCGGCCGCGACGGACGGGACCCCCGCCGCCATCGCCTCCGCGACCACCAGGCCGAACGTCTCCATGGACATCGAGGGCGCCACCACGGCGACCGACCGCGCGACCGCCCTGCGGCACTCCTCGGGGTCGTACAGGCCGACGTAGCGCACGTCGTCCCGGCCCGCGGCCCAGGCGGTCACCTCCCGCTCCAGCGGCCCCGCGCCCGCGAGCACGAGCGGCACGCCCACACCGCCGCGCGCCGCGACCTCGTCCCACGCGGACATGAGCAGCCGCACGCCCTTGGCCTCCGCGAGCCGCCCGAGGAAGAGCACGTGCTCCCCGTCGCCCGTGCGGCAGGCGCCCGGGTCGGGCACGAAGTTGTGCTTCACCGAGAGGCGCTCGGCCGGCATGCCGGTCCGCACCAGGACGTCGCGCTGCGCCGCGGAGATGCAGAAGAACCGCTCCACGCCGGACCACCACCGCCGCCGGTTGACCGACAGGCTGACCGCGAGCGGCACCGTCGCGAGCCGCGAGCCGCGGTAGCAGCCGTGCCGGACGGCGGGCAGCGGCACCCGCGACCCGGCGCACTCGGTGCACACCCGGCCGTCCCGCTGGAGCGTGCCGGGCGGGCAGACCTGGGTGTAGTTGTGCAGCGTGGCGACGGTCGGCACACCGGCGTCGGCGCAGGCGGCGAGGACCGCGGGCGACAGGAGCGGAAAGACGTTGTGGACGTGCACCACGTCGGGCCGCGAGGCGCGGAGCCGGGCGGTGAGCTCCGAGCGGACCGCCGGGTTCCATGGCACGAGCAGCGGCACCGCGGCCTTGGCGAGCAGGGACCGGTCGGCGATGTCGTCGCTGCGCCGCTCGAACACGTCGACCCGGTGACCGGCCGCGCGCAGCAGCCCCACCTCCTCGTCGACGACCCTGTTCTCGCCGCTCGGCTGCGCCGATGAGTAACGGTTGTGTACTACAAGGACGTGCATGCTCACCCTTACCTCCGGGCCCATCGCGGGATACGTCGTCGAGGGACTTCGGCCGCCGGACCGGGAACCCCGGCCGTCGCGAGGGACGGGGCCGCGGCGCCCGGCACCAACAGCGAGGCGGCCAGGGCCAGATGCAGCAGATACGGCGAGGCGTCACCGAGCCCGGCCTCGGTGTACGAGGACATCGCGCAGTAGCTGATCAGGAAGATCGCGCAGGCCCTCGGCAGCGACGGCGGCCGCAGCAGCGCGACCCCGCCGAGGATGCCGATGAACGCCGCGACCAGGGTGATGCCGATCAGGCCCTGCTCGTGATAGACGGCCAGCCAGCTGTTGTCGATCGGAAGGCCGCCGAAGGACTTGTCGCCCAGGCCCGTGCCGAACACCTTCTCCCCGGTCGTCCGGGGCGCGGCGAGCAGGGCGTCCCAGACCTTGGCCCGCCCGGTGAGGTTGGAGAGGCCCTCCTTGCTCTGCCCGCGCATGAACCACGCCTGTAGCGCGGAGCTCAACGCCACCGTGGCCACCGTCGCGCACACCACCGTCCAGGCGAAGAACCGGCGGGCGGCGGCACTGGTCAGGACGAGCGAGCCGATCGCGAGCACCAACCCGACGATCAGGCCGAGCGTGGCCGTCCTGGTGTGGGTCAGCGCGAGCAGGACGAGCGAGGGCACGATGATCATCGCCGCGTTGGCGCCGGTCGTCAGACGGCCGAGGGTGAGCAGCACGGTGAGCCCGATGATCACTGCGGCGTACTGTCCGATCTGCGGCGGGGTGAGCGGCCACAACGCGCCGACGAGGCGCCCGCCGTAGTACTCCGGCCTCGCCGTGCCCGGTGCGACGACCAGGCCCGCGGCCACCAGGACGAGCACCGCGAAGTACATCCGGATGTGATGGCGGACGAACGTCATGCCCCCGTCCCACCAGCGGCTGAGCAGCCACAGCGTGCCGACGAAGAGAGCGAACCGGAAACAGCGGAACAGCGCGCCGAACCCGCCCTCCAGATCCGCGCTGGAGATCACGCTCGGCACCAGGAGCAGGGTGAGCAGGAACACGAAGGCGCTCGGCCGGATGCGCAGCCGCAGGTTGAGCGCGAGCGCCAGCGCGAAGGCGGAGACCAGCGCGCCCATGGTGGCCATCTGGATGAGGGAGCGGGGCAGCGGCAGGATGGTCTTCGCCCCGGCGGAACCGAGCGTGTTGAGACCGAGCAGCGCCCAGACGATCCCGACCGCTTTCGGCGTCGCCTCCGGGCGTTGTTCCACCTCGGGCCGTGCGCCCGCCGTGTCAGGACCGTTCGGCGGCCCGCCGCGCATCAGGTCCCCGCCCATCTCAACCACCGGCCTGGGCGTCGAAGGTGCTGCCGGCGTCCTGCTGGTACGGCGCGCTCTGCCACTGCCCCGTCTCCAGCTTCCGGCTCTGGTCGCCCGCGACGAAGCTCCACGGCCCGCGGTAGACGTTGTCGTGCCAGCGGTTGCGCTGCTTGTGGGTGATCGCGTCGGCGACCCGCTTGCCCTTGTACGGCGACCACTTCGGATACGTGCCGTAGTTGGCGAGGACCGCCATGCGGCCGCACTCCTCCGTGCACTTGACGACGGCGGTGTCCAGGACGAAGCGGTTGTCGTGGATGTCCACCCGCTGGGTCTTCCACCGGCAGTCGGCGTACAGCGGCGCGGTGGCGATCCCCGGCCGCGCGCAGCGGTCGAGGTCCTTCACCAGCAAGGTGCAGTAGCCGGTCGAGGTGTTGGCCGGGCTGTTGCAGAACCGGTCGGCGTTCTCCCACAGGGTGATCCCGGACCAGTTGTTCTCCAGGACGTTCCGGTAGATCTCGATCTTGTTCGTGCGGGCCTTGATCCGCGGTTCGCCACCGGCCTCCGACACATAGATCGTCGCGTACGGGAAGTCGTCGTCGCGCTGGGCGTACTTGCGGCCCTCGACCCAGTTGTTCCGCCGGATCGTGTTGTTCCGGATGACCGCGTTATAGCTGGTCTCGTACATCAGCGCGGCACCGTCGTTGGCTTCGAGGACGTTGTTCTCGATGCGGAAGTCATTGTTGTTGTTGTCCGCCCACAACCCGGCGCCGCGGTTGTCGTGCACCCAATTCCCGCGGATGTCGGCGCCGTTGACGGCCCAGAACTTGATCCCTCCGGTGCAGCCGCAGCCGGGCTTGCGCCGCTCCCAGTCGTCGGTGTTGTTGCCCACCACCTCGTTGCCCTCGACCACCAGGTGCTGGATGGAGTCACCGGTCTTGTAGGCGTTCATCCCGTACTGCCCGTTGCCGCGCAGACAGCTGGCGCGGACCCGCTGGCGGGCACCGGCCATCAGCCCGGCACCGGAGTTGTACTGGATCTTCGCGTGCTCGATGACCCATCCGTCGGCCATGTCGTGGTTGACCACGCCCTCGTTGTTCGGCGCGACGAAGCGCTCCACGGTCAGATGGCGGATCGTGACGTCGCGGGCCTTGCCGCTGAACGCGTACTGGTTGACCTTCCGGCCGTCGAGCACCGCGCCCGGCGCACCGAGGTAGCGGTTCCCCTCCTTGGTCATGACCTGGGCGTAGCGGTCCCGCTCGAGCCGGTGCCTGCCCGGTCGCAGCCAGAACGTGGTGTGCGGCGGGTTGCTCCTGGTCTTCGCCGCCAGGTCACCGACCACCGCGGGGTCGACCGTCACCGCGCCCGCGGGCGCCTTCGCCGGGCCGGCCGCGGGCTTGGCGCACACCCGGGCCACGGTCGCGGACGGCTTCGCGGCGGACGACTTCGCCCGCGAGCCCGACGTGCTGTCGCTGTCGCTGTCGCAGCCGGCCGTCGCGAGCAGGGCCAGCGCCAGCGGTGCCGCCGCCAGCGCCCAGTGCCGCCTCTTGAACACCACGCGCCCCCTAGCCGCGGAACCTGAGCACGGTGGTGAACCCCTCCGCGCCGTCGGTGAACCCGCTGCCGATGAGCGTGGTGGCGGGCTCCTTGCGGCCGAAGCCCGCGGAGTACCAGCCGAGCGGCGGCTCGCTCTCGCCGCGGTGCGCCCGCCAGGACAGCTCCCCGGGCAGGTCGAGCACCGCGGAGCGCTCCTCGCCGTCCCGCGTCCAGGTCAGCAGCGCCCAGTTCCCCACCAGGTCGGCGGCGATCGCCGGACCGAGGTGGAACGCCAGGCGCACGGCCCGGCGCGGGCCGCGCACCTCGTCGACCACCCTCAGCTCCCGGCTCGCGGCCGTCAGCTCCACCCGGCGGCGGTGCACGGAGCCCTCGTACCCCTCGTGCTCGGCGGACCAGCGCGCCACGGCCTCGTCGGACGTGTCCGCGGCCAGGACGCGCGTCCGGGCGTGCCGGGTCCACAGGAACGGGCCGCCGGAGACGGACTGGTCACCGCCGTCCAGCTCCAGGGTGTTGTGGCCGATGGTCGAGCGGAAGTACTGCCGCCACGCGGGCTGCCCGTGGTAGCAGAACGTCCCCGGGTCGGCGAGCACGTCCACCCCGTCGTGCCGCACCTCCACGGACAGCGCGTCCGCGTGGGCGTGCGCGGCGATCGACAGGAAGCCGTGCGGACCGCCGTCGCAGCGGCACCAGATCTCCTCCGCACCGCGCAGGATGGTCATGCCCGCGTCGGCGAAGTGGGCGGGACGGCTCACCGGGCGTGCGCTCGCCCCGCTCGCGTACGGCCGGACGAGCGCGGCGAGCAGCGGGGTGCGCACATCGGTGCCGGTCACCTCCGGCCACCAGGCGAGCCGCCCGAACACGGCCTCCCCGGTGGCCAGGAGCGAGCCCCAGCGGTGGGTGCCCGCGCCGTCCACGACCAGACCGTGTCCGTCGTCCGCGTCCCCCTGGCGCGGCGGCCGCAGCCGGTTGTCCACGACGGCCGCGAGCGCGTCGGTCATCCGCAGCAGCACCAGGCGGAGCGAGGCGGGCACCGGCACGTCGGCGGCGTCCGCCTCGGCCACCGCGGCCAGACCCAGCTCCAGGACCAGCCCGTGGTACTCGGTGGCCAGCTCGCGGTTGAGGCCCGAGGGGAAGGTGTTGCCGCGCAGCTGCTGCTCCAGCGACCGCAGCGCGTCGGCCCGCCACCGCGCCGAGGAGGGGAACCACCCGAACGCGCAAGCCGCGGCGAACTGCCCGGCGGCCTCGGCGATGACGTGGTTGTTCGCCGAAGAGCCCCGGCTGGGAAAGGCGGCGAGCCAGCGCTGGTGGTGCCAGATCTGGTTCAGCGCCACCGGGTTGTCCTCGAAGAGACCGGCCGCGCCCGCCCAGCCGTCGAGCAGCCGGCGGACCCACACCCAGGAGAGCAGCCGGATGCCCAGCTCGATGCCGCTCACCCAGTGGACCCCGCGCAGCGGCGGGTTGGCCGCCCACCACGACCGCAGGTGCGCGGCCACGCGCTCGGCGTACCGCTCGTCCCCGGTCACCGCGTAGGCGGCGGCCAGCACGGTGAGGTACTGATGCCGGGACAGCTCCCAGATCTGCTTGATGTCCCCGGCCGCGTCCTCGTCGCGGTAGGGCACGTCGAAGGCGTAGCCCCACGGGGCCCGGCGCCCGGTCTTCGGGTCGTACCACCAGTCCGGGTCGACCAGGTCGTCGCGGTCAACGCCGAAGTACGTGGCGTGTCCGTCGAGCAGCCGGTCCGCCTCGGCGACGAGACGCTTCGCGGCGTCCGGCGCCACCGCGGCCAACGTCCCCGCGGGCAGCGTCGCGGTGAACCGGGCGCCGGTCACGCGCGGGCAGTGCGGCCGCGCCGACCGCCACCGCCGCTTGCGCACCGCGTCGCCCGCCCGGCCGCCGACCTCCCGCGGTCCCATCCGGGAGAGGCGCCGCAGGTACCAGCCCGCGCTCCCCGAACTCACCGTCATCGCGTCCTCGCCAACGTCACCGGGGCGCCACCGGCCAGGCCCGCCCCCACGGCGAGGGTGGCCGCCGTGGTGGCGACGAGGGACTCCAGCGGCACCGGCATCGGCCCGCCGCTCCGCACGGCCTTGACGAACGCGGCCAGCTCGGCGTTCTGGCCCTTGTCCCGGGCCTTGGGCAGCCGCGAGGAGACCCACTTCTTGCGCCCGTAGACCGAGGCGCGGACGAAGTCGTCGAGCTGCAGCACCTTGCCGTCGGCCACCAGGTCCAGCGTCTCCTTGGGGAAGGCGGCCGAACCGGTGGTGACGTAGCTGATGGTGGCGGTGGACCCGTCCGGGTAGCGCAGCACCACCTGGAGGTCCTCGTTGCCCGACGAGGCGACGGAGTACACCGAGACCGGGTCGGCCCCCAGCAGCCAGCTCGCCGTGTCGATGAAGTGCCCGCCCTCACCGGCGAACCGCGAGCCCTCGCTGCCCTGCTGGAGGTACCAGCTGCCGTGCTGGAGCCGGCCCGCGTTGACCAGGTAGCGCAGGCTCGCCGGACCGGTCCGGGCGCCGAACCGCTCCTTGGCCTCCTGGAGCAGCGGTGCGAAGCGGCGGTTGAAGCCCACCTGCAGCCGGTCGTTGCCGGACTCCTCCACCGCCGCGAGGACCCCGGCCAGCTCGTCCTCGGTGAGGGCCAGGGGCTTCTCCACGAACACCGCCTTGCCCGCCAGCAGCGCCTTGCGGGTCAGTTCGGCGTGCGAGCTGTGCCGGGTGACCACGAACACCGCGTCGATGGACTCGTCACCGAGCACGGCGTCCAGATCGGTCGTCGCATCGGCAAAGTCGAACTTCCGGCGCGCGTTGGCCGCCGACAGCGCCGTCGTGGTGACGACGGTCGACAGCTCGACGCCCTCGCGCTGCGCGAGGTGCGGAAGCAGCATCGACGTCGCGTAGTTCCCCGCGCCGACGAACGCCAGCTTCACCGGCGAACCGGCGGCCCGGACCGGACCCCGGCGCACGCTCACCGCGGGCACGGCCACCGCCGGTGCCTCCGCTTCGGCCGGCTGTGCGTCGGGGTACCGGAACAGCACGGCCACGGCCTTCAGGTCGCCGTCCCCCAGCCGCTGGTACGTCTCGACGGCGTCGTCGAAGTCGGCGACGTGGGAGACCAGCGGCTCCACGTCGACGCTGCCGCGCGCGACGAGATCGAGGAAGCACACCAGATTGCGGCGCTCGGTCCAGCGCACATAGCCGATCGGGTAGTCACGGCCCTCCAGCTCGTACTCCGGGTCGTAGCGCCCGGGGCCGTAACTGCGGGAGAACCGGACGTCGAGCTCCTTCTCGTAGTACGCGTTCCACGGCAGGTCGAGGCGGCACTTGCCGATGTCGACGACCCGGCCGCGGTCCCGGCAGAGCCGGGCGGCCAGCTCGACGGGCTGGTTGCTGCCGCCACCGGCGGCCAGGTACACCTGGTCCACGCCGTGACCGTCGGTCAGCTCGGCGACGGCCGCCTCCACGGCCGCGGCCCCGGGATCGCCGCAGGCCGCGGCGCCCAGGCGCTCGGCGAGCTCGCAGCGCGCCGGGTCGGGATCGACCCCGACGACACGGACCCCCGAGGCGGCGAGGAGCTGCACCACCAGCTGCCCGATCAGGCCGAGCCCGATGACGAGGGCCACGTCGCCGAGTTGCGGCTCGCCCCGGCGGACGCCCTGCATCGCGATCGACCCGACGGTGCCGAAGGCGGCATGCCGCGGCGCGAGGCCGTCCGGCACGGGGGCGTAGAGGTTCTTCGGCACCCAGTTCAGCTCGGCGTGCAGCGCGTGCTCGTTGCCCGCGCAGGCCACGACGTCGCCGACCTTCACGTCGTCGATCCCGGAGCCGACCTGCTCGACCACCCCGCACAGCGAGTAGCCCAGCGGCGTGTAGGAGTCCAGCTTGCCCATCACCTTGCGGTAGGTGGCGGGCACCCCGTTGGTGGCCACGCTCTGCATGACCTTGGCCACCTGGTCGGGGCGGGAACGGGCCTTGCCGAGCATCGACATGCCGGCCTCGGACACCTTCATCAGCTCGGTCCCGGTGGAGATCAGCGAGTAGGCGCTGCGGACGAGCACACCGCCCGGCTTGCACCCCGGCACCGGCACGTCGAGCACCGCCAGCTCGCCGCTCTTGTAGTTCTGTACAACTTGCTTCACCCGAACTCCTCTGAAATTCCTAAGCCGTTAACCGAGTGCTCTGGCCGGACCCAGAGGTCGCGTCGCGATACCAGTACTCGAGGGTCAGCACATGCCACAGATGTTTGGAGAAGTCCCGCTGCCCGGCGGCGTCCTCGGCGACCATGCGCGCCAGCGCGTCCCGGCGCAGCAGCCCGGAACGGACCAGCTCACCGTCGTGCACCACCTCGCGCACCAGCGGTGCCAGGTCCCGGCTCATCCAGGCGCGCAGCGGGGCGCTGAACAGGCCCTTGGGCCGGTAGACGATCTCCTTGGGCAGGATCGAGGTGGCCGCCTCCTTGAGGACGGCCTTGCCCTGCCGCCCGACGATCTTGCGATCGCCGGGCACCGCGAACGCCGCCCTGACCACCTCGACGTCCACGTACGGCACCCGCACCTCCGTCGACGCGGCCATGCTGGACCGGTCCGTGTACGTGAGGTTCAGGCCCGGCAGGAACATCCGCGCGTCGCCCAGGCACATGCGGTTCACGAAGTCGTCGAGGTCGTTGTCCTCGTAGACGTCCGCGTGCTCCGTCAGCACGTCGTCGACCGTCCCCGCCAGGTCCGGATCGACCAGGGCGAGCAGCTCGTCCTGGTCGTACATGGTGTAGCTGCGCCGGAACGCGGTCTCCTCCGGCAGATCCGCGAAGGACAGGAACCGCTTCGCGAACCGCACCGACCGGTACCCCCGGCGGGCCGTGGCCACCGGCAGCCGGTCCACGGCCCTGGACACGCCGCGCCGCAGCGGCCGCGGGACCCGCTGGTAGCGCACCGCGATGAGGTTGGCCAGGTGCTTGCGGTACCCGGCGAACAGCTCGTCGGCACCCATCCCCGAGAGCATCACCTTGACCCCGGCCTCCCGGGCGGCCGAGCAGATCAGGAACGTGTTGATCGCCGCGGGATCACCGATCGGCTCGTCCAGGTGGTACGTCATCTGCGGCAGCAGGTCGAGCACGTTCGGAGCGATCTCGATCTCGTGCAGGTCCACGCCGAACCGCCGCGCCACCTGCCGGGCGTAGCGCAGGTCGTCCGGCATCGCCTCGAACCTGGCGTCCTCGGCGCGGAACCCGATCGTGTAGGCGGAGATCCCGGGCTGGTGGCGGGCCGCGAGCGCGGTCAGCCAGCTGGAGTCGAGACCACCGGAGAGGAAGGTCGCCACGGGCACGTCGGAGAGCAGGTGCCGACGCGTCGACTCCTCGACGATCGCGGCCAGGTCGGGCCGCTCACCGCTGAGGGCCCGCTCCCGGCCCTCGGCGGCGACGTCCTTCAGGTGCCAGTACCGGCCGCGCTCCACACTGCCGTCGGCCCGGCACCGCAGCCAGCTCCCCGGCGGCAGCTTCTCCGCCTCGCGGTACGCGCACCGCGAGTCCGGCACCCAGTAGTAGAGGAGCGAGGCCACCAGCGCCCCGTGGTCCACCTCCAGCGACCCGCCCGTGGCGGTGGCGAGCGCCTTGAGCTCGGAGGCGAACACCAGACCCTCGCCGCGCCGCAGCAGGAACAGCGGCTTGATGCCCAGCTGGTCACGGGCGAGCACCAGGTCACCCGTGCGCTCGTCGAAGATCCCGAACGCGAACATGCCGCGCAGGCGGGGCAGACAGTCCGTGCCCCAGCGCCGCCAGGCCTCAAAGACCACCTCGGTGTCGGAGGTGCCGCGGAAGCGCACCCCGGCGGCCGCCAACTCGGCCCGCAGCTCCGGCGCGTTGTACAGCTCGCCGTTGTACGTCAGGGCGAGGCCGCCCGAGACCATCGGCTGGGCGCCGGTCTCCGACAGGTCGATGATGGCGAGGCGGCGGTGCCCGAGGTGCACCTCGCCGTCACCGGCGGGATGGCTGTACCTGCCCGCCCCGTCCGGACCGCGATGGGTGAGGACATCGGTGAGCCGGTCGGTCACGACCTTCCCGTCCGGCCATCGATACGTGCCTGCGATACCACACATGTCCTACCGCGCCTCCTGGTCGCTGTCCGGGACCCGCGCGGCCGGCCTCGACGGTCTCTCCGTCCGCGGCCCGCCCGTCCCGTTCTGCCGGGGCGGCCGCTCCGTGCGCGGCTGACCCGTTCCGTTCTGCCGGGCCCGCCGCTCAAAAGGGCCCCGCAGCGCGGCGTGCGGCCCGTCCCACAGCGTGCCGTCGGTCCTGTCCCGCGGATCGGGGTCGATCAGCACCACACCGATCACGGGAACGCACTGGTCCGCGAGTTGCCGCGCCACGGTGTGCAGCCATGCCGCACTGCCGTGCCCGGCCCGCACGACGAGCACGGTCTGACCGCCGAGGTACTGCAGATCGGTCCACGCCGTGCCGGGCGCCACCGAGCCGACGCCGATCCTGCGCACCTCGTGCGACACGGTCGCGGCCCGCTCGCCGCTGACCACCTCGGGGTCCCCCGACTCCTTGCGGCTGTTGGCGAGCTGTGGCCCCGGCAGCCCGTCGACGACGACCACGGGACCCTCCGCCGCCAGGGCTCTGGCCACGTTCAGGGCGAGCACGCTCGTGCTGCGCGCACAGCCGAGTTCGAGCAGCGACACCGGTTCCGTGGAGTTGCGCACGGTGCGGACCAGCGTCGTGGTGAGCCGTTCGTGTGCCGTACGGGTCCGGCGGCGCTGCCACAGCCGGGCCGGTCTGCGGCGCGTGCGGCGCAGCTCCGCGATGACCGAGGCGCCCAGGTTCGCCGCGATCTCCCGGCGCAGCACGGGGCGGTCCGCCACCACCGTGCCGACCGCGGCCACCGAGAGCCCGAGGACGAGCCCGAGGACCGCCCCGATCACGGCGTTCGTGCCCGCGGCCTTGGGCAGGGAGTGCGCCACCGCGCGCGGGTCGTCCACGATCTGCGTGCCGGAGATGAGCCGGGGCGTGCCGACGCGTGCCTCCTCGGCGCGCTGGGCGAAGTCGGCGATCCGCGAACTGAGCTCGGCCCGGCGGGCGAAGAGCGACTCCATGTTCGCCGGCGCCTTCTCCCCGCTCTGCGGCGACCGGCCGCCGATCACCTTGTTGACCTCGGCGAGTTCCTTCCGCATCCGGTCACGCTGCTCCAGCAGGGCCTCGGCCTCGGCCTTCGCGGCCTCCCGCATCCGCCGCACGTGGTCCGCGACGAACGCGTTCGCCAGCGCCTTGGCCCGGGCCACCGCGTCCGCCTCGCTGGCGGCCGTCACATCGATCCGCAGCAGGTTGTTGGTCAGGCCGGTGCCCCGGTAGTCCCGCATGAAGTCTTCCGGCTTGTCCGGGGACTTCAGGGCCTGCAGCGCCTTGGCGGCGATCCGGGTGGTTCCCAGGAGCTCCACATCGGTGCGGATCAGCGTTCCGGTGTCGTTCGGCTGGTCCTCCTTGTGCGCGACCAGGACCTTGGTCATCGCGCTCGGCGGCGGGGGCCGCAGCACCGCCAACGCCGCGCCGGCCAGCAGCCCGAGGACCGCGAGCGAGGACCAGAGGCGGCGCCGCCTGCGCACCGCCACCACCAGCGTCTGCAGATCGAGGAGGGGAGCGGCCGTCGGCGACTCCGTTGTCCTGCCCCTCACACCGCACCTCCCCCCGCGTCGTCGCCCACCGCGATGGCGGGCGTGGCGCGCCGCGCGGAACGGCCGGCCTTCTCCTTCTGACGGGCCCGGACCGGGCCGGCCACGACGATGCCGACGACCTCGTGCCCCGCGTCCGCACTCGCCTCGGCCACGGCCGCGAGGTCCCCCGCGGTCCAGGTGCCCGCGCTGAGCACGACCAGGACACCGGACTCGATGTCGCGGTCCGGCACCATCGGCCGGGACATCGAAACCCCCACCACCCGCAGCGGATCGCTCTTGGCCTCGGCCACGAGCTGCCCGGCGGCCCGGCGGGCGACCTCGTCGCCGTCCGGTACGAGGACCAGCAGCCGCCGCGGGGCCGGCACCAGATCCCGCAGGCGGGCGCACACCCGCCGGTAGCGGACCTGTCTGCTGGCCTCGTCGCCGGACGACTGCGGGGTCGGCAGGTCCCACCGGGTGTCGACGCCGAGGAACCAGCGGACCCAGGCCCGCAGACCACGGCCCTTGGGCCGGTTCGCGGACCGCTCACCCGGTACGTCGACGGTGCCGAGCAGCACCGAGCCGAGCGCCGCGGCGATCTCCGGCTCGGTGCGCAGCCGACGGTTCACCCGGGCCGCGGTGAGATGGCCGATGACCGAGAACACGAAGGCCAGCAGTGCCCCGGCCACGGTGAGCTGCATCCTCGTCGGCGGCGCCTCACCGGAAGGCCGGGCCGCGGGGCCCATGACGACCATGCCCGCCTTGCTGGTCGCCGGGTCGGCCTCGTCGAGCTTCTTCATGGCCTCCGCCAGCGCCGTACGCAACTTCTCGAGCTCGGTGCGGACCTGCACGCTCTCCACGGTCTGCCCCGGATCCGCCGCATTGGCCAGTTCGGTGATGCGGCGGTTGGTCTCCGCCACCTTCTTGCGCAGGGTCTCGGGCCCGGTGGCGGCCCCGGAGTCGGAGCCGTCGCCCGCGATCCGCGCGGCGAAGGAGACGAACTGATGGGCCAACCGGTCGGAGAGCTGCTGCGCGCGCTCCGGAGTCTCCGCCGTACCGGAGACCTTGATGATGTTCCCGTCCGCGGCCTTGGCGCTCACACGGCCCCGCAGGTCGCTGCCGCTGACGCCGTCCCAGCGCAGCGCGGCGGCCGTACGGTCGACCACCGTCGAACTAGTGGCGATCTCCGCCTGGGTCAGCAGCTCGCGCTCCTCCCACTGCCCCGGCAGCAGCACCGACGTCGACGTCGTATAGCGCGGCGGGAAGAGCAGGGAGGTGCCGTAGCCGACGAGCGCGCCCACCACCGTGAGGATGGCCAGGAGCCGCCAGCGACGGCGGAGGATCCGCCCGATCGTGACCAGGCGTATGGTGTCATCGCTCAACGGTGCGGCCTCTTCCGTGTCCGGACCGGGCGTCGCCCGCCGGCACCGGAGCATGGTCACGGCAGGCAGCTGTGTAGGCGGCGAGCAGCGAACGCTGGGAGTTCCGCCAGGAGAGCTCCCCGCTGATCCGCTCCTTGCCGATCTCGCCCATGCGGGTCCGCCGCTCGGGGTCGTCGAGCAGCAGCCCGACGAGCTCGGCGAACGCGGCCTCGTCGTTGGCGGGCGCGTAGACGGCGGCGTCACCGGCGGAGACCCGCGCCTCCTTCAGGTCGAACGAGACGATCGGCCGGCCCATGGCCATGTACTCCAGGACCTTGTTCATGGTCGACACGTCGTTGAGCGGATTGCGCGGGTCGGGGGAGAGGCAGACGTCCGCCGTGGACAGGTAGCGCACCAGGTCGGCATCCGGGATGCGCCCGGTGAACTGCACCTGCTCGGACAGGCCGAGCTGCCGGGACAGCGCCACCATCGCGTCGAAGGCGTCGCCCGCGCCGACGAACACCGCGTGCCAGTCGCTCCGCCCGACCTCGTCGCGCAGCTTCGCCAGGGCCCGCAAGGCGTAGTCGACGCCGTCCTGCGGCCCCATGACGCCCAGGTAGCACAGCAGATGAGGCTTGCCGCGCTTCAACTCCGGCTCCGGCGCCACCGGTTGGAACCGGTCGGTCGCGGGGGCGCTGCGCACCACGAAGACGTCCTCGGGCCGCCGTCCGCCACGGCGCACCGCGACGTCCCGGTAGCTCTCGTTCGTCGCGAGCACGATGTCCGCGGCCCGGTAGGTCCGCCGTTCCAGCGCGCACACGGCGCGGTAGAGCAGGTCCTTGCCGCGGCCGAACCGCGAGAGGTACAGCTCGGGCACCAGGTCGTGCTGGTCGAAGACGAACCGCGCGCCGCGCCGCTTCAGCCAGAGCGCGGGCAGGAACAGCAGATCGGGCGGATTGCAGGCGTGGACCACGTGGACCGGGCCGACCTTCCGGGCGAGCCGGAGCGTGTGCCACAACGCCGAGCCGTACTCCCGCAGATAGCCGGCCGGTCCGCCGGCGGCCGCGCGCAACGGGTAGCGGTGGATCCGCACCCCGTCGATCTCCGCTTCCAGTTCCGTGTCCCGCTTGGTCCCCCGGGGACAGATGACGTGCACTTCCCAACCCGCGTCGCGCAGCGTCGTGCATTCTTGCCACACCCGCCGGTCGAACGGCACCGACAGGTTCTCCACCAGGATCAGCGCGCGCCGGGCAGGCGCGCCGCCGCTGGTCGTATTACCAAGCAAGACCCAAGTACCCCGTTTCGGCCCGGCGCTCCTCGGCGTCCGGAAGGCGGATGAGATCGACGATCACCGGTCCGTCACCATGGGGCAGCGCCGAGAGCACCGCCGGATCCTTGGTCCCGACCAGGCATACGTCGGCGTGTTCGAGCACCTCGTCGACGGAGTCGGCGAGCAACTGCGCGAGGTGCGGAAGGCGGGTCTCGATGTACTCGCGGTTCGCCCCGATCAGCCGGGAGAGGCTCACGTTGGCGTCGTAGATCTTGAGTTCGTACCCCTTGCCGAAGAGCCGCTCCGCCAGCTCCACCAGCGGGCTCTCGCGGAGGTCGTCGGTGCCGGGCTTGAAGGAGAGCCCGAACAGGCCCACCCGCCGCTTGCCGGTGCGCTCGACCAGCTCCACCGCGCGCTGCAGATGGTCGGCGTTGGAGGGCAGCACATGGGACAGGATCGGCACCGAGACGTCGGCCCGCTGCGCCGCGTACACCAGACTCCGCAGGTCCTTGGGCAGGCAGGAGCCGCCGAAGGCGAAGCCGGGCCGCAGATAGGCGGGGCTGATGTTCAGCTTGCGGTCGGCCAGGAACACGTCCATCACCTGGTGCGAGTCCACCCCGAGCGCCTGGCACACCGCGCCCAGCTCGTTCGCGAAGCCGATCTTCAGGCCGTGGAAGGCGTTGTCCGCGTACTTGATCGCCTCGGCCGTCGGCACCGGCACCCGGAACACCTCGCCGGGCAGGCCCTCGTACAGCGCCGCCACCGCGTCGCCGCTCGCCGGGTCGAGCTCGCCGATCACGGTCTTCGGCGGGTCGAAGAAGTCCCGCACGCTCGTGCCCTCGCGCAGGAACTCCGGGTTGACCGAGACCCCGAAGTCCACCCCGGCCGTGCCGCCCACGTACTTCTCCAGGATCGGCACCAGCAGGTTCAGGCAGGTGCCCGGGAGCATGGTGCTGCGGAACACGACCGTGTGCCGCCCGCCCCGCTCGGCGAGCGCGGCCCCGATCTGCTCGGTGACGCGCTCCAAGTACGTGGTGCACAGGCTGCCGTTGGCCTCCGAGGGCGTACCCACGCAGACCAGCGACACCTCACTCCCCATGATCGCTTCACGGACGTCGCGCGTGGCCCGTAAGGCGCCGGACCGCACCACCTCGGCGGTGAGCTCGCCGATCCGCTCCTCGATCACCGGGGCCTTGCCGTCGTTGACCAGGTCGACCTTCACCTGGTTCACGTCGACGCCGATGACCTCGTGCCCCATGCTGGCCAAGCACGCGGCCGACACGCAGCCCACGTAACCGAGCCCCAGGACGCTGACTCTCATAACCCGTTCCTCCCCCCCAGGCACGCCCTTCCGGCCTGCCTTCCGTGTACCGGCCGGACGACGAACTCCCCGCATCAGTAGGCCCCCTGCCCCTGGAGCACCGCCCGCAGGGTCTTCCACAAGATCACTGTGTCCAGAGCGAGCGACCAGTCCTCCACGTACCGCAGGTCGAGGCGGACCGCCTCCACCCACGGCAGGTCGCTGCGCCCGCTGATCTGCCACAGGCCGGTGAGCCCGGGCTTGACGAGCAGCCGCCGCCGGATGTCCGGGCCGTACGCGGCGGACTCCTCCGGCAACGGAGGCCGCGGGCCGACGAGCGACATCGATCCCGTGAGTACGTTGAAGAGCTGCGGAAGTTCGTCGAGCGAGTACCGGCGCAGCACCGCTCCCACCCGGGTCACCCGCGGATCCCTGCGGAGCTTGAACAACAGTCCCGCGCCCTCGTTGCGTTCGGCCAGCGCGGCCCGCGCCCCGTCCGCGCCGACGACCATGGTGCGGAACTTCAGAATGGTGAACTCCCGGCCGTCCTTGCCGACTCGGCGCTGCCGGTAGAACGCCCCACCCCGGCTGTCCAGGAGGACGAGCAGCGCAACCAGCACCATCAGGGGCGCGAACAGCAGCAGCAGGATGGCCGCACCCATCCGGTCGACGACCTCCTTGACGGCTCGGCGGCCCCCGGTGAAGGTCGGCATGCTGACCCGGAGCAGCGGGATCCCGAGCACCGCGTCGACGTGCAGCCGCGGTCCTGCCACCTCCATCAGCACGGGCGCCACGACCATCTCGGCATCGCTGCCCTCGAGGTTCCAGGCGAGGCGCTGCAGGCTGTCGGGCGACCAGTGCGGGTCCGGTGTGACCGCGACGACGCGGTAGCCGTCACGGCGTACGTGGCCCGCGACGTCCGCGAGGCGGCCGACGACCGGCACGCCGTCCAGGTGGTCACCGTCGGGGCCGAGACCGTCCGTCGTGCAGACCGCCTCCACCCGCCAGCCCAGGTGCGGGAACTTACGGGCCCGGGTGATCAGATCGCGCACGGTGGCCAGGCTCCCGGCGGCGAGCACCGGTCTGAGGCACCGGCCTTCCTTGCGCTGCTTGTGCAGCCACAGGCGCAGCAGATACCGCGCCGTCATGGTGATGATCGCGATCGCCGGTATCGCGACGAAGATCCAGAGTTTGATGTTGCGCGAGGTGAAGGCGATCCCGCCGAGCGCCAGGACGACGGTCGCCGCGAACAGCGAGCGTCCGAGCCGCCGGAATTCCTCGGCCCCTTGGCCGAGCACGGCCGGAGCCCACGAGCGGCTCACCGCCAGGGCCCCCAGCACGAGCAGCTCGGTGCCGAAGGCGAGAATGCCCCACTTCTCATGCCAGTTGGCCGCGTCCCGGGCCCCGAAGAAGTTGCCGATCGCCGCCACTACGAAGGCTGTGGCGACGGTGTCGCTGGTGATCACGGTACGCCGGTACCGCTGCTCCCAGTCGATCGCGGGCTGGCTGAGCGCCCCGTTCACCGGGCGCCCGCGCGCCGGTGAGAACGGGCTGACTAATTCCCCCGGCTGTACAGCCCCCCGCAGGTCGCCAGTGGGCTCGACGTGTTCGCTCCACATGGTTCCTCCCCCCTCGGGAGGCCCCCGCCCCCCGCACTGGTCCACCCCTCGGGAGGCCCCCAGCCCCCCGCGCCGCACCGTTCCTCCCCTCGGGACGCCGTCGCCCTCCGCGATGACATCCCGGTTGTTGCAGCGCTACTTGACCACCCCACCCGGGCGGCGGACGCGTACGCCCTGCCGGCCCTTCCAGGCATGCGGGAACCCGTCGAATTCCAGGTTGCCCCCCTCATGCCTGAGGCCGTCGCCCGGGCCCCAAGTACTGATCACCCCCACGTCCGCCGCCCGAGACGGCAATGCTGGCCTTCCGTGGCGCCGCACCCGCAGATCACTATCCGTTGCCTCGTGACCACGCAGGCGAAGCACGGTCAACATAGACCATCGGAGCCCGTCTGGAGAGGGGTGTGTGTGCAATTTGTGCGCAAGCTTTGAAGCCAAGTCCACCGGCTGGTTACCACCCACGGACGCCCCACCGACGAGCACGTGCCGTGTGGCCTGTGAATACGTCCTTCCGCCGCCCCCCGACCGCCGAAATCCACGCGGCGCCCCGGCGCCGCCAAGTGGGCCGTAATCAGTACTGCAACGGTCCCTGACGTGACGACGGGGCGGGTACGGCGAGGCTCGGGTGACGAGTGGGAAGTTTGGGACGATCTGTTGGCGGATGAGCGGAGTAGGCCATTCCTTCCGCTTCGGGGGAAGGGGCTCGCTTGTCCGCGGAGGCCCGCTGGGCGGCTGGCCATCGGGTCTATGGCTTGCCCAGCGGGGAGGTCGCGTTAGCCATTGCGAATAGGGCGTATGCGCAGGGGGAGCGTGGCTAACTGGGCCTGGCGGGTTGGCCGTTGTGCTGTCCGCTGATGTCGCGGCTGTCTGGCTGTGGCTGTTTGTTGGTGGGTGGGTGTGGGGCTGTGGGTGGGTTGTGTCTAGGGGTGGGGTGTGGTGGTGATGGTGCTGGTGAAGGCGGTTTGGTTGTTCTGGGTGGCGGTGATGTGGGTGGTGCCGGTGCCGGTGCCGGTGCCGGTGCCGGTGCCGGTGCCGGTGGTGTGGGTGTCGGTGCCGGTGGTGTGGGTGTCGGTGGTGCTGGTGGTGGTGATGTGGGTGGGGGTGGGTGTGGATGGAAGGTGGCGTGGATGTGTGGGTAGGGGGGTGGGGTGGGTGGTGGTGAGGCGGGGTGTGTGTGGGTGGGGGTGCGGGTGAGGGTGGCGGTGCCTGTCCGGCTCGGTCCAGGTCCAGTGTTTGTGGTGGTGGCTGTGTCCGGGCTGTGGCTGCTGGGTGCGGTTGGTGTTGCTGTTGGGTGGTGTGTGGTGGTGGGTGGCGTGGGTGGCTTGGCGGGCGGCTTCGAGGAGGAGCATGCCGGGGGTGTGGTCGACGGGGTGGTCGAAGGGTGGGGTGGGTGGTGTGTCGTTGCGGAGGGTCCAGTGGTGGGGTTGGGGGTGGAGGACGACGTCGTGGGGGTTTCGGCGGTTGACGTGGGTGGGGTGGGTGGGGGTGTGGTGGGGGTTTGGGGTGGTTGCTGCGGATGCGTTGGTAGATGGTGGGGGAGTGGGCGGAGAAGCGGGTTTGTGCGGTGCCGAGGTGGGTGCCGTTTCGGAGGGCGATGGCGTGGAGGGTGAGGGCGGTGAGGTGGCCGTTTGTGCGGCGGCGGATGTCGGAGCAGGTGATGTAGAGGGTGAGGTGGGTGGGGTGGTGGGGGGTGTGGTGCATGGCGTGGGGGTTGATGTCGGCGGTGAGGTATTGCCAGATGAGGTGGTGGTTGTGGGGGAGGTGGTAGGCGTTGTGGGCGAGGAGGGGGAAGCACTGGCGGATGGTTTCGATGAACAGGAGGGGGTCGTTGAGGTGGGGGGTGGGGGTGTAGAAGGGGTGGTGTGTCGGCCATTGGGCGGTGACGGTGTAGGTGTCGGGGCGCAGGGTGTCGTAGCCGGTGAGGAGGACTTCGGCGGGGTTGTGTTTGTGCACGTGGTGGGGTGCGAGGGTGGGTTGTGCGGGTGTGTGGGCGGGGTGTGCGGGTGTGTGGGTGAGGTGCTGGGTGACAGGCATGGTGAGCCCCCGTTGAGTGGTTGCGAGTGACCGCTTGCACTTGTGCTCGGTTGGCGCTGTCTCGCCGTCCAGCAACATAACGAGTGTTCTTTTTGTTGTCGAGGGGTGTCCGGATCCTGCCCGTGGCACGGGGTGCCGTGGCTGGGGGGCGGGGTGCGGGGCGGTGGGGGAAGGGCGGCTCGTCGGGCGGGTGCACCCGGAGGCGCGGCGAGTGCCGGTGCGGGGTGCGGCGGGGGCGGGGTGGTGGCGGAGTTGACCGGAACTGTTCGCCCGGGGCGGGGAGTTGGGGGTGCGGGGCGGGGTGTGAGGGGCGGTTGGGTGGCTGAAAGTGGAAGGTCGTCATCCGTGGTGGGGGCGGGTGGCAGCTTCCCGCCCCCTGCCCCTGGTGTGAGGGTGCGTCAGCGCCGCCTGGTGGTTGCGCACCCCGCCGGGTGTGTGGGCATTCCCGGGTGTCCGGGTGTCCGGGTATCCGGGTGTCCGGGTGTCCGGGTGTCCCCGGGCGTCCCCGGGTGTCTGGGTGTCTGGGTGTCCCCGGGTGTGTGGGTGTTCTGGGGTGTCTGTGTCTGCTGTGGGGTGTTGTGCCTGTCCGGTGTGTGCGGTGCGGTGCGGTGTGGTCCCGGTGTTGTGAGGTGCGGTGTCACTCTGGCCGTCTTCGGTGTTGTTCCGGTCGGTGTGGAGGTGGTGTTTGCGTGGGGGTGGCTGTGCTTGGTCCTCATGGCCCCTGATGCTCGGTGAGTGGGGTGCCCGTGCTGTGCTTTCGCCTTCGCTTCGAACCTTGCCGGGTGCTTTTGCCGGGAGGGGTGGGGGGCTTTGGCCGGTCTGCCGAACGCCGGAAGGCGCGGATGGGTCGGCTTGCCCGGGAGGAATTCCGCGGGGTCGCTTCCCTCCCGCTGGTAGGTTCCTTCGGGTGAGTGAGCAACTTCCCCGTGGGGGCGTCGAGCTGTCGGCTGCCGGGCTCGATGCCCTGGACGCAAGGTGGTCGTCCTGCTGGACTCCGGGTGAGGTTGCGCAGCGCCTGGCCGGGGTCGCCGCGTTGTGGTGTGTCGCCGCTGGCTGGGCGCTGGATCTGTTCCGCGGTACGCAGACGCGCGAGCACGGGGACATCGAGATCGCGGTCCCGGCCGCGGAGTTCCCCGAGATTCGCAGCCGCTTTCCCGGATATGTCTTCGATGCGGTCGGCAGCGGCCGGATCTGGGAGAACGCCACACCGGGCGTGTTGGCCGCCACACACCAGACCTGGCTGCGCGAGCCGGCCACCGGCGGCTACTTGCTTGATGTGTTCCGCGAACCTCACGACGGCAGGACCTGGATCTGCCGGCGCGATGAGACGATCCGGCTTCCCTACAGCGAGATCGTCCGCCTTACCCCGGACGGAATCCCCTACCTGGCGCCGGAACTGGTCCTGCTGTTCAAGGCCAAGCACGTACGCCCCAAGGATGAGGAGGACTTCAACGCGGCCCTGCCGCATATGACGTCAGCTCAGCGCTCGGCGCTGGCCGGTCTTCTCATCCGTGTTCACCCGGGACATCGCTGGCTCGGGAACCTGTGATCCATCTGATGGCTGGTCTGCGATGACGCCTTGTCTCTCGTGAGCAGTGCGGGGCTCGGCGAGTGGCCGAGCGGATCACGTATCGTCAGGTGATGACAGCTGAAGAGGCGAAGGACGCTATACCCCGCGTGCAGTTGGTCATCGGCATCATCCGCCGGGGCGACGAGATTCTGCTGGTGCGAGAGAGTCTCGGTGCCGACGGCGCGCTGCTGTGGTCGCTGCCCGGTGGCGGAGTCGAGGACGGGGAGCTTCTGCATGAAGCTCTTCGGCGCGAGCTTGAGGAGGAGACCGGGCTGCTGATCGGTGATCCGGCGCGGACTGCTTTCCTCGTGCACGTCGACTCCGAGCGGCACCCCTCGGCGTTGGCCGCGGCCTTCGAGGTCGAGCAGTGGTCGGGGGACCTGACGCCGCAGGACGGCGACATCGAACAAGTGGCTTTCTTCTCCATGCCCGATGCCCTGGAACTGCTTGGCGAACTGGACAGCGCAGCCCAGCGGGAGCCCATCGTCGGTTACCTGACCGGGGCTGCTGCTCCGGGCGCCACATGGCTTTACCGGAACCGGGGTAAGAAGGAGACTCTTGTCGCCCGCTGGTGACAGCACGCAACGCCCACCGTATGGAGTGGCCAGCGACCGGGTAGGCGCTGGCCGCAGACCCCTGAGGAATGCGATGGGGCTCCGGCGCCCCTGAGGGACTGCCGGCATGACGGACGAGATCGTGGTGAGCGCCTGCGGCCCCCGATGGTCCGAGCGGTTGGAGGATCTGCGGCAGCGGCCGGCTCCTCACGTCGCGGGTCTGGCGTTGTCCATCGAGCACGTCGGCGGTACGGGCGTGCCCGGATGTGCCGCCAAGCCGGTCGTCGACCTCGGTATCGTGCTGTCCGGGGAGGCGTCCGTGCCCGAGTTGGTCTCTGGGCTCGCAGGGCAGGGCTGCCAGCACGAAGGCGGCCTCGGGATTCAGGGGCGGGAGGCATTCCCCACCCCGCCTGGAGCTTTCGGGCACCATCTGTACGGCGGGGGCGCGGGCACAAAGCCCCGCCTTGGTCACGTGCTGCTCCGTGACTGCCTGCGGCTGCGGCCCGCGGAAGTCCGGCGCTGCAGCGCGTGGAAGATGGCTTTGGCTCAGCGGTTTACGGCCGGCAGCGAGGGCGGGGCGGCCTGCTCTGCGTCCAAGAGCGCTCTGGTGGAGGAGCTCATGGCAAGGTCCTGCGCGGTGTGAGGGGGGCGCGGCGGCTGGTCAGGCCAGGGCGGCGGGGCCGGGCGGATGGTGTTCCGCTGGTGCCGGGCCCGGATCGGCCGGGGCTGGAGGGCGCTCTCCCGCTCGTCGAGGTGTCTGCGCGGGTCTCCGGAGCGACGTCGCTCGGCGGCGGGGCGGGCGGGGCGGTTCGGCTGTCGTGGGCGGCGGCCGGGGGCTTGTCCCTGGGGGCTCGCCGGGGAGCGGGTGCGGGGGTGGTGCTGCCGCCCGGCTGCCGGCTGCCCGGTTGTCCGCGGCCGCATGGCCTGATGGGGCGGGCGGCTTGCAGGCAGGGCGCGCCATGGGGGGGCTTCGGGATGGGCCTGACGCCTCGCCATGCCTTCTGGGTCAGTGGTGGGTTGTGGCGTCCTCGGCTCCGGCGGCCAGGACCGTGGTGCGGAACGAGGCGACGACCGGGCGCAGATCGGTCCGATGCCATACGGCCCACAGGGGAACAGACCTCTGGAACCAGGGCAGTTCGCGGACCCTCACGCCCGAGAGGCCTTCGTGCAGCATGCTCTTCTGCACGAAGGCGCTGCCGAGCCCGGACGCCACCAGGCCCAGCGCGGTGAGGGGTTCGGGCGCCTCGAAGCGGATGTCGGGGGTGAATCCGGCGGCGGCGCACGCCGCGACGAAGTCGTCCCGCCCGATGTGGTCCTGGCTGTCCTGGACGGCGATCCACGGCTGGCCGTCGAGGTCGGCGGGCGAGATCTCGGCCGCGCCGGCGAGCGGGTGGCCGCTGGGCATGGTCAGCAGCAGGGGGTCCTGCAGCAGCAGTGTGCTGCACAGGTCGGGATCCGGCTCGGGCGGGGCCTGGGGGACCAGGGCGATGTCCAGGCTGCGCTGGCGCAGGCCCTCGAACTGCTGGGCGGCGGTGAGGTCGTAGAGGGCGACGTGGATGCCGGGGCGCTCCTGGTTCAGGGTGCGCAGGGCCCGCGGCAGCAGGCCGGTGTGCATGGCGTCGCCCACGTATCCGATGCACAGGCCGCCCTCGTCGCCGCGGCCCAGGCGCCGGCCCAGGTTTTCCAGGCGGTCCGCGTGCCGTAGCAGGGCCGTGGCCTCGGCGAGGAAGACGCGGCCGTCGGAGGTGAGCCGGATGCGCTGCTGGCTGCGCTCGAAGAGCGTCAGGCCCAGGTTCTTCTCCAGCTGGGCGATCTGCCGGCTGAGCGGGGACTGCGAGATGTGCAGGCGCTCGGCGGCCCGCCCGACGTGTTCCTCTTCGGCCACGGTCACGAAATAGCGGAGTTGTCGCAGGTCAAGCATGTAAGACCTCGGGGGACTCAAGTGTGTCCAAGCGAGTCTTGGACAGTCTGACTGCACGATCCTAACCTCGGTGGAGCAAGAGACGCGGACCAGGAGAAACCTCCTCAATGCCGCGTATCGTCATCGAGAGAAGGATCTTCCTCATGGGCATCACGTCCCTTCTGCCCGGGCGGCTCGGCTTCGGTACCGCCCCGCTCGGCAACATGTTCCGCGCGATTCCGGGCGATGAGGCCCGCGCCACGGTCGAAGCGGCCTGGGACCAGGGCATCCGCTTCTACGACACCGCCCCCTTCTACGGCGCCGGGCTGGCCGAGACACGGCTGGGCGAGGTCCTCTCCGCCCGCCCCCGCGACTCCTACGTCCTGTCCAGCAAGGTCGGCCGGGTCATCCTCGACGAGCACGAGAGCGCCGCTCCCGACTTCGGCGAGAAGGGCGGACTGTTCGCGCACGGCAACCCCAACAAGATCGTCCACGAATGGACCGCCGACGCCACCGAGCGCTCCATCGAGGACAGCCTCAAGCGCCTGGGCACCGACCGCCTGGACATCGTCTGGGTCCACGACATCGCCCAGGACTTCCACGGCGACCGGTGGCTGAGCACGTTCGAACAAGCCCGCACCGGCGCCTTCCGCGTCCTGTCCCGCCTGCGCGAGGAAGGCGTCATCAAGGCCTGGGGCCTGGGCGTCAACAAGACCGAGCCCATCGAGCTGACCCTCGCCCTGGACGAGCCCCGCCCCGACGGCTTCCTCCTGGCCGGCCGCTACACCCTCCTGGACCACACCCACGCCCTCCAGCGCCTGCTGCCCATGGCCCAGGAACAGGGCGTCGACATGGTTGTCGGCGGCCCCTACAGCTCCGGCATCCTCGCCGGGGGCACCCACTTCGAATACCAGCAGGCCCCGCCGGAGATCATCGAGCGCGTCGGCAAGCTCAAGACCCTCGCCCAGCGCCACGGGATCAGCATCAAGGCCGCCGCCCTGCAGTTCTCCCTGGCCCACCCCGCCACCGCCGCCGTCATCCCCGGCGCCACCCGCCCCAGCCGCATCACCGAAGACACCGCCGCCCTGAACGAGAACATCCCCACCGCGTTCTGGACCGACCTGCGCACCAGCGGCCTGATCAGCCCCACCGCCCCACTCCCCGACAACGCCTGACCCTCATCCTCCCCCGCACACGCAGCACCATCCTCAGGAGAAACAATCATGGCTTCCACGTCCGTCAGCCGCGTCCTGCCCGCCTCCCCGCAGAAGGTGTGGGACCTCATCGGCGGCTTCGGCGCCCTGCCCGACTGGCTCCCCTACATCCCCGAGAGCACCGCGCTCGAAGGCGGCCGCGTCCGCAAGCTGGCCAACCCCGACGGCGACGTCATCATCGAGCGGCTGGTCGGCTTCAACGAGGCCGAGCGCCACTACACCTACGCCATCCTTCAAGCCCCCTTCCCCGTCACCGGCTACCTCTCCACCCTGCGCGTCCACCCGGTCGAGGACCGGGACGACCTCGCCGAGGTCCAGTGGTCCGGACGCTTCACCCCTGACGGTGTCAGCGACACCGAGGCCGAGGAGCTGTTCGCCGGGATATACGCGGACGGCCTCGACGCCCTGCACCAGGCCCTGGCCGCCTGACCTCCGGCGGCCAGGACACCGCCGAACCGCACGGCCCGGACGCCCCTCACGCGGGTCCGGGCTTGTGGTGTCCCCCCGCCCTCGCCGGGACCGGGGCACGCAAGGCGCATCCCGGGCGGTGGCCGGACAGCGAAGCTGGTGAGGGCCGGTTCGTGCTGCGGCCCGGCCCGGCCCGGCGTGGCTCGGTGTGGTGTGGCTGGCGCGGCCTTCGCTCTGTGCCTGTCTGTGGCCGGGGCCGGTCGCGGGGGGTCCGTCAGACGGAGAAGCCGGTGATCTTGGTGGGTGTCACGCGGACGATGAGGCGCAGTACGTCGTCGGGTTCGGGCGGCGGGTTCTCGCCGAGGTATTTGTGCGAGAGGGTGTGCGGCAGTGTCTTCTGCGGGTCTTCGATCAGTTCGGCGGTGCCCCGGATGTCGATGGACTGGTAGGGGTTGTCGGTGTCGTAGACGGTGAGGCTGATCCGCGGGTCCCGGGCGAGGTTCCTGGCTTTGAGGCGCCCCGCTGTGGTGGAGAAGAGGACGGTGTCGCCTTCCCTTGCGATCCAGACCACCGAGGTCTGCGGGGCGCCGTCGCGGTTGAGTGTGGCGACGGTGGCGAAGTTCCTTCCGTCCAGCAGTGTGCGTGTCTGCTCGTTCAGTTTTTCCGGCATGGCCCCGCCCTTTCGTTCAGCATGGTGAGTTGTTCACTGCTGGTGCAGAACAGGCGTGAAGATCGATTTCTTCCCGCCGTCGGGCCGGGGGCTGGTGGCCTCGTCACGGCGGCGCCGGGCCTTGCTGGTCGCGTGGACGGCGCTCGGGTGTGGGCGGCCGCTGCTGGTGGTTGTGCTGGGTGTGCACTGGCAGTGGGCCTCGTAGTTGGTCTCTGGCGCCTGCCTGCTGGTGCGGCGGCGGTGGCGGCGGGTCCGGCGGAGGTCCTGCCCGCCGGCAGGAGAGGTCCGGCGTTCAGGCGGGGCGTATTGCGGGTCAGCCCGTAAGGGCAAGTTCCCGTCGCGTCGTTGGCGGTTGCCCGTTCTCCCGGCCCCGGCCCCGGCCCCGGCCCCGGTTCTGGCTCGGGCCGGAGCCGGTTCCGTTCGGGTGGGAGTGGTGGTTGTGTTTCTCGCCGTTCGTGTGCCGGGCGCGGGGGCTGTGCCTGCTGGTGGTCCTGGCGGGTGCGCCGACGGAGTTTTGGGGGTGTGTGCCGAGGTTGGAGGGGTGGTGGTGTGTGGTTCTTGCGGGAGTGTCTCCACTGTGGTGCTGGGCTTCGGGCTGGTGTGGTTGGGGGTTTCTCCGGGCCTGCCGTGCTCGCGAGCGGCTTGCCGTTGTGGTGCTGGCCGGGCTGTAGGGCGCGGGGGCGGGGCAGGGTAGGGCTGCTGGTGGTGTGTGGGCTGGGTGGCTGAACGTGTCGGTGGCGGCGCCGACTTGTTTGGTGCTGGTGCTGGTCTGGTTTGTCTGGACTGCTAGTTGCTGGTCTGCAGGGGCTGGAAGGGGTGGGTGCTTCTTGGTTCGGCGTGCTGTGTCCTGCCCGGGTGGCAGGGCCGTGTCTGTCTGTCCCGTTGGCCGGGTGTGGTTCTGCTGTTTGTGTGGCGGGTTTCTTGCTTGGGTGCTGTGTGGTGGGGGTGGGTGCCCCGCCGGCCGTTGGTGGGGCTGGTGGGGTGTGTGGTGGGTTACAGCTCGCCGGGGCGGGGTTTGTCGAGCCAGCTGGTGGTGGTCATGTGGTGGGTGTCCGGGTGGTGTTGGTGTGTCTGGGGGGGTGGTGGCGGAGTTCGAGGCGGGGCTGGTGGCGGGTTGGTGTGCGGGTGTGGCGGTGTGGGTGGCGGCCGGGCGGGCGGTGTTGCCGGCGGCTGTGTCGGTGAGGGCTGTGGTGGTGCCCAGGGCGCACAGGGCGGCTGTTGCTGCGCCGATGGCTATGTGCTTGATCATGAGAGTCCTTCGGGGTCTTGGGTGAATGGGGGGTTGACGTACGCAGTGGAGCGGGCGTGGGTCAATGGGCGGTCAACGCCGGTTCGACGGCGGGTCTGTGCGGTGCGGGCGTGCGCAGGGATGCACGCGTCTGCGGGTGCTGCCGGGCGGGCCCTTGGCGGCCTGGAGCGGCCCGGGGCGGGGCCGGGGGCGGGTCGGGGGCGGGTCGGGGGCGCGGGGCGCCCGGGGCCTGGCCGGTGGGGCGGGCGCCCGGCGTGCCGTGCGCTGTTCTGCGGCGCGGTGCGGGCCGGTGCTGCTGTCGCTGCTGTCGTATGTCGTTTAGGGGGAGCGGGAGTTGCGGGTGTGCGGGGCGCTGCCGTCGGGGGCTGAGGGTGAGCTCGTCTTGCGGGCGGCCGGGGAGCGTCGGGACCGCTTTTGGGCCGGGCGGGGCCGTGCCGGGGCCGTCGCGGGCGGCCTGTCCGGGAACCCGCAGCCCCTCTCGGGGGAGGGGGCGGGTCTGCGGTGGTTCGCCTGTGCTGCTGGTTGTGGTGTTGGTGTGTGTCATGGGGTGGTGTGGCTTCGTGGTGGGGTGGTGGGCGTCCCTCCTGGTCGGCGCCGCTGGCTGGCGTCCCGGCCCTCTGTGGCGTCCTGGGTCTCCTGGCTGGTGTCTTGGGTTCCGTGGGCTGCGTTCTGGTGGGCCGTCGTGCGGTCTCTTCGGTTCCTGTCTGTGGTCTTGGCCTGCGGTGTCCGGCTGGTTGCCTTCCCTGTGCTGTTTTGGGGTTTGGCTGTGCGGTGTCGCTGTGTCCGGTGTTCTGCTCTTGCCGCGGCTGTGCCGGTGTCTTCCGCCTGGCCGGGACGGGGCCGGGTGGTTGGACCTGCCCGGTGGCGGTGGCGGTGGCGGTGGCGGTGGGCGGGGCGGGGGTGTGGGTGTGGGGGTGGGTTTGGGTGGGGTTGGTGGCCTGGTGTGGGGGCGGGGCGGGGGCGTAAAATAACGGCCGTTCGTTTTTGTGGCGAGGAAGGGCAGGGGACGCTCGATGGTGGAGCCCAAGCAGGAGCGTGCTGTGAAGACCCGGGATGACATTCTGCGGGCGGCGGCGCTGGCTTTTGATGAGTTGGGGTACCGGGGGGCGAGTATGCGGGAGATCATGCGGCGGGCGGGGGTGACGCTGGGGGCGGTGTATTTCCATTTCGAGAACAAGGAGGCGCTGGCGCGTGCGGTGATCCGTGCGCAGCCGGAGGTGATGGTGCCGCGGGTGCATTCGCAGGGGTTGCAGCGGCTGGTGGATCTGTCGCTGGTGTGGGCGCATCAGCTGAATGTGAATCCGTTGCTGCGGGCGGGGGTGCGGCTGGCGGTGGAGCAGCGCAGTCACGGGATCGAGGACGATACGTCGTTCTATGAGTGGGAGAAGATTTTCCAGGGCTGGCTGGAGGTGGCGCGGGAGCAGGGGGAGCTGGCGCCGGGGGTGGAGCCGGAGGTGGTGGCGGAGTTCGTGGTCGGGGCGATGACGGGCACGCAGCAGCATGCGCATCTGACGGGGACGACGGCGGCGTTGCCGCAGCGGATCGTGCATATGTGGCAGTTGCTGCTGCCGGGTATCGCGCGGGCGCAGGCCGCGGCCGCGATCGATCTGGATCCCGGCCGGGGCCGGTAGCCGACGAAGAGGAAGCGGGGGGCGGGGTGTCGTTACCGGCAGGGCCGTACACGGTCCAGGACGCGGCGGACGAGGGGACGGCCACGGCCGCCCGCACGGGCAGTGCCGCCCGCGTGGCTGCCCGGGCGGGCGGTGCTGGCCGCGTGGCTGCCTGGGCGGGCGGTGCTGGCCGCGTGGCTGCCTGGGCGGGCGGTGCTGGCCGGGTGGCTGCCTGGGCGGGCGGTGCTGGCCGGGTGGCTGCCTGGGGTGGTGTGGTGGGCCGGGGTGGTGCTGGCGGCGGGGGTTCTGCTGGTGGTGGGGGTGGTGTGCGGGTGGTGGTGGCGGGGGCTTCGGGGACGGTGGGGCGGTTGGTGGTGGGGGAGTTGGTGGGGGCGGGGTGTTATGTGCGGGCGTTGACGCGGGATCCGCGGGCGGCGGTGCGGGCGGGGGTGGGGGGTGTTTTGGTGCGTGCTGATTTCGGTGACCGGGCCTCGTTGGAGCGGGCGTTGGCGGGGATGGAGGCGTTGTTGCTGATCACGAGTGATCCGTTGCGTCCTGATCATGATGAGCGGGTGCTGGAGGCGGCGGTGCGGGCGGGGGTGGGGCATGTGGTGAAGGTGTCGGCGCTGGCGGTGACGGATGCGGGGGCGGGGGATGTGATTACGTGCTGGCAGCGGGTGTGTGAGCAGCGGGTGCGGGAGTGCGGTCTGGCGTGGACGGTGCTGCGTCCGCGGGCGTTTATGTCCAAGGCGCTGGCCTGGGCGCCGTCGGTGCGGGAGCGGGGGGTGGTGCGGGCGGTGTACGGGTCGTCGGTGAATGCGTGTGTGGATCCGGGGGATGTGGCGGCGGTGGCGGCGCGGGTGCTGACCACGCCCGGGCACGGGGGGCGCTGTTATGAGCTGACGGGGCCGGGGCCGGTGTGCGCGCGGGAGCAGACGCGGGTGCTGGCGCGGGTGCTGGGGCGGGCGCTGCGGTTTGAGGAGATGGGGGTGGAGGAGGCCTGGCGGCTGTGGCGCGGCCGGTATCCGGAGCCTTATGCGCGGGCCCTGCTGGAGAGCGCCGAGCGCCAGCGGGCCGGGGCGAAGGCGGGGGTGAGCGCGGGGGTGCGCCAGGTCACGGGCCGCGCTCCGGCGGGTTTTGCCGACTGGGCCCGGCGCCATGCCCGTTTCTTCGGCTAGCCGCGGCGCGGGCGGCCTGCCGCGCGCCTGCCGCAGCCCGCCCCCTCCGTGCCCGCCCCCCCCGTGCCCGGCGCTGCGTGCCCTGTGCTCGGTGCCTTTCGCCGGCGCTCCGTCCCGGGGATGTCCCCGGCACCGGTGCTCCGGGGGCACCGGTTCTCCGGGGGTGCCGGGAGTGCCGGGGGTGCCGGTTCTCCGGGGGTGCCAGGAGTGCCGGGGGTGCCGGTTCTCCGGGGGTGCCAGGAGTGCCGGGGGTGCCGGGGGTGCGCTGCGCGGCGGTCCGTCCCGCCCGGGACGCGGCCTGCCGCCCGTACGCCCGGCCCCGGGCCCCGGCCCCGGCCCCGGGCCCTGTTCCTGTTCGTGTTCCTGTTCCTGTTCCGGTCGTTGTTCGTGGTCCTGTTCGTGGTCCTGCTTGTGGTCCCGTGCTGTTCGTGGGGTGCGGGGGGCGTGTGCCGGTGCTGTGTGCCCGGTGCGGTGGCCGGTTGGCGGGGTGGTCTGGGGGCCTGGGGCGGGGAAAGGTTTCTGCTGCCGGTGTGTGCGGCCGGGCCGGGCGGGGCGGGTGTGTGCGGCGGGTCCGGCAGGTGTGGGGCGGGTGCGGGTTTCGTAGGGGCAGGGGGCCGGGGATTCGCCGCGGGTTTCGCCGTGGGTTTCGCGGCGGGTGGCGAAGCGGTTGTCGAAGCGGATTTCACATATAGGGGAGGGGTTTTCCGGTGAGGGATGGTCTGGGAGCGGGGCGGGATCTGCTGGGCGGGGCGACGGTCATGATTACGGGGGCTTCGAGCGGGATCGGTGCGGCCGCGGCGCGGTTGTTCGCGGCGGAGGGTGCGGCGGTGGTGCTGATGGCGCGGCGTCAGGAGCGGTTACGGGCGCTGGTGGGGGAGATCACGGCGGGCGGGGGGCGGGCGCTGGCGGTGCCGGGGGACGTCACCGTCGCCGAGGACGCGGCGCGGGCGGTGAAGGAGGCGGTCAATGTCTTCGGCCGTCTGGACGCGGCGTTCAACAACGCGGGCTGGGCGACCGCGGGCACCCGGCTGCACGAGACGGACGACGAGGTGTTCGCCCGGATCGTGGAGGTGAATCTGCGCGGGGCCTGGAACTGCCTGAAGGCGCAGATCACGCAGATGCTCGAGAGCGGGCGCGGGGGTGCGATCGTCAATACCGCCAGTGTCGCGGGGGTGGTGGCCACCGGGGCGGCGGCGCCGTATGTGGCGGCCAAGCACGGGGTGATCGGTCTGACCCGGGCCGCGGCCGAGGAGTACGGCCGCCAGGGCATCCGGGTCAACGCGCTGGTGGTGGGCAGTACCCGTACCGAGCTGATGGACGACGTGCTGACCCAGGTGCCCGCGCTGGAGGAGTCCTTCGTGGCCCGCTCCGCGCAAAAGCGCATGGCCCGTCCCGAGGAGGTGGCCCAGGCCGCCGCGTGGCTGTGCAGCGCCCGTGCCTCGTTCGTCACCGGGGCCGCGATGGCCGTCGACGGCGGCTGGACCGCCGCCTGAGTCCCCGCCGCACCCCGGCCCCGGCGGGGCCGCGCCCCGCCGGGGCCCCGGCCTTGGCGCGCGCGGAGCCCGGCCCCGCGCCGTACCCGGCCCGGCCGCGCCGCGCCCGTGCCCCGCGCCCGGCCCGGCCGTGCGCGGCAGCGGGCCGTGCGCGGCCGGGCCGGGCGGTACAGCGGGCCGTGCCCGTGCCGGACCGGCCGTGACCGGCAGTTGGGCCGGGGCGGATGCCGGGTGTTGCCTGGGGTGCACCGTGGCAGGTCCGGGTCTGCTGTGTGCCGCTCCGGGGCCTGGCCCGCGTATGTGAAGCAGGGCGTGCGGTCCGGCGCGCGCCGCGCCCGGGCTCCGCCGCGCACCCGCCCCGGCCGGGAGGGGGCAGGGGTGCCGGGGCCGGGCTCGGAGGTGTGCCCTTTATGGCAGGCCCGGGCCGGGGCCCGGCGCCGAGCTGGGCCCGGACGGCGCGGTCTTCGGGCGGGTGAAGGCGCGGGCGCCCCCGGGTCCCGGGCGGTGAGGGCGGGCAACCCGCCCTGGGATCAGGGCGGGTGGAGGGGTGTGGCTTGGTCCCCGGACCGGCGAGGACGAGGGGCACCCCCCGGCCCGCTCCCGGACGGGTGAGGATGAGGGCGGGGGCCCGGGCCCCTCCCGGACCGGCGAAGGCGGGGGACGCCCCCCGGGGCCCCCGGGCGGTGGGGGCGGGCAACGGGCCCTGGCCCCCGGGTGGGTGAGGGGTGCGGGACGGCCGCAGTCCCCGGACGAGGGGCGTGAACGGCCCCGGTTCGCCGATGGTGAGGGCGCGGGGCGGCCTTGGGCCCCGGACCGGCAAAGACGGGGACGGCCCCAGGCCTGGACAGTGACGGCGGCCTGGACAGCGACGGCGACAGCGACGGCGCACGCGGGCCCCCGGGCCCCCGGGCCCCGGACGGGTGCGGGCCCAGGGCAGCCTTAGTCCCCAGGCGGGCGAAGGCGCGACGGGCCGCCCGGGGGCCGGGACGGCGAAGGACCGGCCTTCCGGCCCCGGGCGGCGAAGGACCGGCCTTCCGGCCCCCGGGCGGTGGGGGAACGCCTTCCGGCCTTGGGTGGTCAAGGCGCCCCGGGCCCGGGGCGGGTGGAGGCGCGGTCACGGCCTCAGGCCCCGAAGGCCGAAAGCGGGTGGCCGGAGGCGGGCGAGGGTGAGGGCGCGCAACGGGCCCTGTGCCCCGGGCGGGTGGGCGCGGGCAGCAGCCCCGGTCCCCGGACGGGGGTAGGTGTGGGGCGGCTGCGGTCTCCGGACGGCGGGGGCGCGGGGCGGCCTTGGACCCCGGACCCGCGAGGGCGAGGGCGGCCCCAGGCCTGGACAGCGACGGCGACGGCGACGGCGACGGCGGCGACGGCGACGGCGGCGACGGCGACGGCGGCGGCGGCGGTGGTGGCGGCGGCGGTGGTGGCGACGGCGGCGGTGGCGACGGCGGCGGCGCACGAAGGCCCCGGACCCCGGCCCCCGGACCCCGGCCCCGGGGCGGCGGGGCGGCGGGGGTGGCAACTCGCCCTGGGCTCAGGGCGGCTGCGGCCGCCGGGCGGCGCAACCAGGCAGGGGCAGGGGCAGGGGCGGGGGGAAGGGGGCGGGGCCCCGGGGCCGGGTGTGGGCCGGGGGCCCCGCCGGGGGCCGGGTCCCGGGGGCGGGGGACCGGCCGGGGGGTGGGTCAGGCGGTGCGGGGCAGGGGCTGGTCGGCGGCCGGCGCGCACAGCCGGCTGTAGGCGTAGGCGGCCGAGACCAGGGTCATGTGATGGTGCCAGCCGGGGTAGGAGCGCCCCTCGAAGTCCAGCAGCCCGCACTCCTGCTCCAGATGGGTCATGGTCGCCCGGGTGCGCGCGTGCAGCTGGGCCAGGGACATCAGCTCGTCCAGGCGCGCGTCCAGCAGGTTGGAGACCCAGACCCGGGCCGGGCGCTGGAGGCTGGGCCGCCACTGGGTGAAGATCCGCAGGGTGTGGGTGGTGCCGGGCAGGCGGATCAGGCCGGACAGGATCCGGATGTGGCGCTGGCCGTGCTCGGGCGTGGTGACGGTGACCACATGCGGATGGCGGGTGCTGTGCTGGTAGAGGAACTGCCGCGCGCCGTGCGGGCTGTGGGCGCCCAGGTGCGAGGCGGTGGTGCGGGCGGTCGCCGGGCACACCCCCATCCCCGGCGGCACCGACACCACCATCGCCCGGCCCTGGCGGTGCAGCTGCTCGATGAGCTGCGCGACATCGGTGTGGTCACTCATGTCCGCCACCACCGGCGCGGGCGCGTGCCGGGTGTGCCTGGCCAGCGAGCCCGCCAGGTCCGCCGCGTGCGCCCACAGCGGCCGGTGCCGGGCCACGGCCGGGATACGGGCCCGCTCGCGCAGCCGCTCATCGGCGTTCCACTGCTCGGGCAGCATCAGCCGCCAGTCCACCGGCAGCTGCAGCTCGCCCAGCGACAGGAACACCCCGATCCCCAGCTGGCAGTTGATGGTGCGCCCGGCCTCGGGCACGAACCTGCGGTGCACCCCGCAGGAGTGCCCCCCGCGCTTGGGCAGCACCGCGGTGGCGATGATCCACGCCCGCGGGGCGGCCCGCTGCTCCACATAGCGGATCAGCTCCTTGCGGGCCGGATCCCACTCCCAGGGACTGGCGTTGATGAACTGCTGCAGCGACTGCGAGGCGGTGGGCGAATCGGAGATCGCCGCCGCCAGGCGCCGCACCGACTTCTTGCCCGGCGTCGAGAGCAGCCCCTGCAGATACCCCTGCGCCCAGCGCCGCTGATCGGCGCGCGGCAGATGCCCGAAGAGCGCCGCGGCGAACGCGGACAGCGGATCACCGCCCCCCGCCGCTGACGCCACCCCCACCTGCTGCTGTCCGGCCATGGTCGTTCCCCTCCGTGACGTGTCCGACCCAAAAAGCGTAGCGAACGTTCGCTTTGTTTTCGAGAGAGGGGAGCGCACCGGTGCGACTTGGTGAACTCCAGTGCCCCGCACGGGACTTCACGCCCGCGCGAACGCCCCCCGGACCCCGGCGCTCCCCTCCCGCCGCCTCCCGCCCCGTCCCGCGCTCCTCGCACGCCCCGCCCCGCACCCCGTGCCGCACTCCGCCCCGCACCCTGCGCCGTGCCGCACCGTGTGCCGTGCGCTGTGCCGTACTCCGTACTCCGTTTCCGGGCCGGGCCGGGTCCGGTGCGTGCTCCGGTGGGGGCGCGGGCGTGGGGGCGGTGTGGTGTTTTGGGGGATTGCCGGGAGAGTCCGGGCTTTCGGTGTCTGGTCGGACGAAAGGGCGAAAAACTGCGGAAAGAGGGGGAGTGGGGAGAGAAAAAGGCCTGAGGCTTTCCCACGTTGGCGTTGTGGTGTCCCCTCCTGCGTCGGAAGCTCAAAGTCCGGTACGTCGGTCGTGGTGGAAGGAGGGCTCCGGTGACGCGCAGCGCGCCGCACACGGCACCCGCCCCCCAAAGCAGGGCGCCCGCACCGCCGCACCGGGCCCGCGTGCCCGGCGGCCCGCCGCCCGCTGCGGCGGACGCAGGGCGCGGTCCCGGGGCTGTGGCCTGCGCACCGGCGGGCCGCGCCCGCAGGCCCGCACCCCCGCCGTCCGCACCCCTGCCGTCCGCGCCGCCCCACCGCGCCCGCGCCCGCGGGCGGCCGGTGCCCGCGGGCGTCAACAGGCGCCGCCCCGCCGCGCCTTCACCGTCTGCGCCGGTCCCGCCGTCTCCGCTGTCTTCACGGGTCCCGCCGGTTCTGCTGGCTGCGCCGGTCTTGCCGTCTGCACTGGTTTCGCCGGTGGGGGCAGCGTACGGGACGGCCTGCCGCACGCACCGGCGGGCGAGCGGCACCCCCCGGCCCGCCAGCCCGGCATCCGGCCCGGTGCCCGCCCGCCCGGCGCCCGGCCCGGACACCCGCCCGCCCGGCCGGGGCGGCCCCTCCGGCCGGGGCGGTGTGCGCGGTGTGCGGGGCGGGGGCGGTGCGCGGGCCGGGCCGGGCGGCCCGCCGGTGGCTGCCGGCCGTGTGCCGGGACTTGACCGCTCGTGTACCGCCTTCGCCCCCCGCGCCGCGCTGTGGTGCGCGGGGGTGTCCCACGTCCCCAAGGGAGTCGACAGTGAAACAGGAACGCGCCGCACGCACCCGCGAGGCTCTGGTGCAGGCAGCCGCCGTGGCCTTTGACCACGCCGGTTTTCACGGCACGTCCCTTGGCCGGATCAGCAAGGCGGCGGGGATCTCCATGGGCGCGTTGACCTTCCACTTCCCCACCAAGGACGAACTGGCCGACACCGTGCAGCTGCGCGGGCTCACCACCACCCGCGACGCCGTCCAGCGGCTGCTGGACGGCCGCGAGGCGGCCCTGGAGACGGTCGTGGACGTCACCCTGGAGCTGGCCGCCCTGCTCCAGGAGGAACCCGCGGTACGCGCCGCGGCCCGCCTGAGCCGCGAACGCGAGGGCGCCCAGGACGCCGCCCCGTGGCCGCGGGCCTGGCTGCCGGCCATCGAGGAACTGCTGGAGGCCATGCCCGCGGGCCAGCTGCGCGCGGGCTGCGACCCGCGCACCGTCCTGGCCCTGGTGCAGCACCTGGTGGCCGGCGTGGAGTCCTACCTGCGCAGCTGCGGACCGCAGGGCTGCGACACCTACAAGAGCGCCCCCGAACAGCTGGCCCGCATCTGGGAGCTGGCCCTGTACGGCATCCGCCGCGGGCGCGGCCTGTAGGCGGCTGCGTCTTGCGCAAGTCGGCGTTGCCGCGCCGCCGCCGGGCGCCCGAGGCTGGGAGACACCCCCTGAACCCCCTGCTGTTGAACCCCCCTGCTGTCCGGTGTCTTTGCAAGGAGCTGCCCCGTGGCGGACACAGACGTCTCTGCCCCCACCCCCACCCCCGCCCCCGCTGCCGCTGTGGGCCGCCGCGTGCCCGCACGCGCGGGCGCGCGGCGCCGCGGCTGGCTGCTGGCGGTGGTCCTGGGCGGCACCTTCATGGCGATCATGGACGGGTTCATCGTCAACGTGGCGGTGCCGGCCGTGCGCACGGATCTGGGCGCCAGTTTCGCCCAGGCCCAGCTGACGGTCTCCGGCTATCTGCTGGCCTATGGCCTGTTCCTGGTCGCGGGCGGCCGCCTGGGCGACCGCTACGGCTTCCGGCGGCTGTTCCTTACGGGCCTTGCGGTGTTCACCGCGGCCTCCCTGGCCTGCGGCCTGGCGGGCTCGGCCCCGGCACTGATCGCCTTTCGCACGGTGCAGGCGCTGGGCGCGGCCCTGTTCTACCCCCAGGTCCTGTCGGTGCTGCAGACCGCCTTCGCCGGCGCCCGCCGGGCCCGCGCCTTCGCCGCCTTCGGCGCCGCCATCGGCGGCGCCTCGGTGGCCGGCCAGCTCCTGGGCGGCCTGCTGGTGCAGGCCGACCTGTTCGGGATGTCCTGGCGCCCGGTCTTCCTCCTCAACGTCCCCCTGGGGCTGCTGCTGTTGCTGGGCGCCGCCCTGACCCTGCCCCCCGCCCCCCGCCGCGCGGCCCCCGCCCGCCGGGGCGCGGGCCTGGACGCGGGCGGCACCCTGCTGCTGAGCGCCGTCCTGGCCCTGCTGCTGGTACCGCTGACCCTGGGACAGGGCGCGCACTGGCCGCCGTGGAGCGTGGCGATGCTGGCCGCCTTCCCGCCCGCCGCCGCCCTCCTGGCCGCCTACGAGCGGGCCCTGGCCCGCCGCGGCGGGCAGGCGGTGATCGACCCGGGCCTGTTCACCCGCGGCCGCTTCCGTGCGGGCAGCGCCCTCGCGGTGGCCTTCTTCGCCGGCAACGCCGGGCTGTTCTTCCTGCTCACCTGGCACCTGCAGAGCACCATGGGCTACGGCGCGCTGCGCGCGGGGCTGTGCTTCACCCCGCTGGCGCTGGCGTTCGTCCTCGCCTCGCTGCTGGCCCCGCGGCTGCAGGAACGTATCGGCACCCGGCTGCTGGCGGCCGGCTACGCCCTCAACGCCGCGGGCACCCTGGCCCTGCTGGCCGCCGCGGTGGCCGGCCGGCCCGAAACCGCCGTGCTCCTGGGCTGCCTGGCCGTCATCGGCTTCGGGCAGGGCCTGGGGGTCAGCCCGCTGTTCGCCGCCGCGCTGCGCGAGGTGCCCGCCCCGCTGGCGGGCGCGGCCTCGGGGGTGCTGGAGACCGCCGCCCAGCTCGGCATGGCCCTGGGCGTCACCCTCACCGGCCTGGCCTTCACCGCCCAGGCCGGCCCGGACAGCCCCACCGCGTCCACCGCGTCCGGCGCGTCCGGTGCTTTCGGTGCGGGCCTGGCGGTCGCCGCCCTGCTGGCGCTGGCCGCGCTGGCCCTGCTGCCCCGCCTGCTGCGCACCCCCGCCCCCGCCGGTGCGCTGCCGGGCCCGCGGCCGTGAGACACCCCGCCCCCGGCCCCGCTGCGGAGTGTGCTGCGGGCTGTGCCGCGGGCCCTGTCGTGCTGTGTCTGTGTCTGTGTCTGTGTCTGTGCTGTGAGGTGACGTGCCATGGGTGCCTGGGGTGTCCGTGACGCCATGGGGGTGAGCGTGAGTGTGGGCGGGGAGCCGGTCCGGGCGGGGCGGCTGCCGTCGCTGACCGGGATGCGTTTCGCCGCGGCGCTGCTGGTGTTCTGCTTCCACGCCTCCTACGAGAACCTCTTCGCCGACCGGCAGGTCAACGACGCCTTCGCCCGGGCGGTCAGCCAGGCGGGCTGGACGGGCGTGTCGTTCTTCTTCGTGCTGAGCGGTTTCGTGCTGGCCTTCTCCGCCCGCTCCAAGGACACCTGGCGGGCGTTCTGGCGCCGCCGCCTGGTCAAGATCTACCCCAGTCATCTGGTGACGCTGGCGGCCGCCGTGGCGCTGCTGGCGGCCGCCGGTCTGCCCCGGCCCGGGCTGCTGCGCAACCTGCTGCTGGTGCAGGCCTGGCAGCCGGATGTCGACGTCATCCTCAGTGCGAACCCGGTCAGCTGGTCTTTGAGCGCGGAGGCCCTGTTCTATCTGGCCTTTCCCGCCCTGTGGGCGGGGGTGCGCCGCATCCGCGCCGAGCGCCTGTGGTGGTGGGCCGCGGCCCTGGCGGCCCTGGTGGCCGCGTTCCCGGTGCTGTCGGGCGTGCTGCTGCCCCCGGGTGCGGACATGTCCTGGCTGGCCATCAGCGAAGGGCAGTACTGGTTCCTGCTGGCCTTCCCGCCGGTGCGGGCGGCGGAATTCGTCCTGGGCATGGTGATGGCCCGCCTGGTGGCCACCGGCCGCTTCCGCGCCCGCGGCGGCCTGGCGCTGCCGGTGCTGGCGCTGGCCGCCTCCTACCTGCTGGCGCTGGCCCTGCCCGTCGCCTACGGCATCGCCGCCCTGGGCGCGGCCCCGCTGGCCTGGCTGGTCGCCGCGGGCGCGCGCGCCGATCTGAGCGGGGCCCGCACCCTGCTGGCCGGCCGCCTGCTGGTACGGCTGGGGGAGCTGTCCTTCGCCTTCTACCTGCTGCACCGCCTGATCCAGTTCCACGGCCACCGCGCGCTGGGCGAGCACCGCACGTTCAGCACCGGGGCGGCCGCGGGCCTGCTCCTGCTGGCCTGCGCCCTGACCCTGCTGGCGGCCTGGGTGCTGCACACGGCCGTCGAGCAGCCCCTGCTGCGCCGCTACGCCGCCCCCCGCCGCACCCCCCGCACCCCCCGCCCTCCCGGAACCCCCGGCACTCCCGGCACTCCCGGCACTCCCGGCACTCCCGGCACTCCCGGAACTTCCGGGGCTTGCCGTCCTCCTGGAACTCCCGGCACTCCCGGAACTTCCGGGGCTTGCCGTCCTCCTGGAACTCCCGGTGCTCCCGGGGCTGTTGGCAACTCCTGTTCTGCTCCCGCGTCCAAGTGAGGCCCGATGACTGTCACGGTCGACGTCTGGTTCGACTTCATCTGCCCCTACAGCCTGATCACCCGGCATGTGCTGGCCAAGGCCCTGCACGGCCAGGACGCCGCGCCCGCCTTCCATCCCTTCGAGGTCAACCCCAACTGCGTGGAGGAGGCGGGGGAGTACCCGCGCGGGGTGTGGGAGAACTCGGTGCGCCCACTGGGCGCCGAGCGCGGCGTGCACCTGGCCGGGCCGCCGGGCACCCCGCTGCGCCGGGCGCGGATGGCGCTGCTGGGCTATCAGTACGCGCGTGAGCACGGGGCCGGGGCCCGCTACACCGACCTGGTCTTCGGCGCCTACTTCCACCACTGGCAGGACATCTCCGATCCCACGGTCCTGGCCGGGCTTGCGGTGGAGGCGGGCCTGGACCGGGCGGGTTTCCGCGCGGCCATCATGTCGGCGCGCTATGCCCGCGCCCATCAGCAGAGCCTGGCCCATGCCCGGGGCCCGGCGCAGGTGACGATGGTGCCGGTGATCGTGGCCGGGCAGCGGCGCATCGACGGGGTGCCCACGGCCGATGAGCTGACCCGGGCCGTGGAGGAGGCCATCGCCGCCGCCGCGGCGCCGTCCGTGCCGTCCGTGCCGTCCGTGCCGGCGGTGCCGGCCGGGCCGGGCGCGGGGGCGGGGCAGGGGCTGTGGGACATGACGACCCCGGCCCCGCCCGGGGTGGCGCTGCCCGCTGCGGTGCCCAAGCCGCTGCCGGGCACCCGCACCCGCCTGCACGGCACCTGACCCCCTTCGGGGCTGTCCGCGCCCCCGCCCCCGCACCCGGTGTGCGGGGGCGGGGGCGGGCGGCTGCGCGGGGGTGCGGGGGTCAGGCGGCGGCGGAGCCGCGTACGGCCGCGCTCCATTCGTCGAGCAGGGCGTCGGCGGCCGCGGGGTCGGGGCCCTCGGCCCACAGGCGGGTGATGGGGGCGGCCGCATCGGGCAGGACCAGGGCCCAGCGGCCGTCGTCCTCCAGCACGCGCACCCCGTCGGTGGTGTCGATCTGCCGTCCGCTGGCGGCCTCGACGACGGTGCGCATGACCTGGCCCTTGATGCGCCAGGCGGTGGGCAGGTCGCGCTGGCGCACGTGCACGGCGGGCAGCGGGGCGATGAGCTCGCTGAGCGTGGTGTGGTCCGCCGAGAGCAGGGCGGCGATCTTGACGAAGGCCGCGACGCCGTCGGCGTAGATGCTGAACTGGGGCAGGACGAAGGCGCCGTCGCCGTCGGCGGCCAGGATGAAGCCGCCGCCGGCGGCGGCGCGGTTCAAGTCGCCCGGCGCGGTGGCCACCCAGCGCACCTGCCCGCCGTGGGCCAGGGCGGTCTGCTCCACCGCGCGGCTGACGGTGACCGGTACCGCGGTGCGCCCGCCGCCGGCCTCGGCTGTCAGCAGGCGGACCAGGAGCAGCAGGACGCGGTCGTCGGCGATGATGTGGCCCTGTTCGTCGACCAGGGACAGGCGTTCGCCGGTGGGGTCGAAGCGCACGCCGAAGTCGGCGCCGGAGGTGGCCACGAAGTGGCCCAGGGTGTGCAGGGCGGCGCGGCGTTCGGCCGGGGTCTCGGTGGAGGAGGCGGGCACCAGGGCGTTGTTGACGGTCAGCGCCTCGATGCTGAGCCGGCCCAGGACGGCGGGCAGGGTCAGGGCGGTGCTGCCGCAGGCGGCGTCCACCACGACCTTCAGGCGCCGGCCGGGGCCCTCCAGGGTGCCCAGGCGCGCGGTGAGTTCGTCGGCGTACTCCTCGATGCTGGTGGGCGCGGCCTGCAGGCGGCCCATCTCGCCGGAGAGCACGCGCCGGTACTCGCGCCGGGAGAAGACCCGTTCCAGGCCGCGCTGGGCGGTGGGGGAGAGGTCGATGCCGTGCGCGTCCAGGAAGAGGATGTCGACGCTCTCCTCGCTGCCGGGGGTGGTGGTGACCACGATGGCGCCGTGGCTGTCCTCGGCGGTGTGCCGGCGGGCCAGCGGCAGCGGCACGTGCCCCAGATCGCGTACGCCCAGGCCGGCCGCGCGCAGCGCGGAGATCATGGCGGGCAGCAGGACCTGGGCGGCCACGCCGTGGTCGCGGGCCACGGTGACCTGGCCGCCGCGCGGCAGGGTGGTGGCGAACGCGCTGGCCAGGCGCACCGCGAGGTCGGGGGTGACCTGGCTGTTGAGGGCGCCGCGCACCCCGCGCGGCCCGAACAGCGACTTGGTGGCGCGCGACTCCCAGACCAGGCTGTCGTTGACGGTGGTGCCCGCCTCGATGGTCTTGCCCGGGTAGACCAGGACGTCGGCGGCGACGTGGGCGTCCTCCTCCACCACGCAGCCCGCGCCCAGCACGCTGCCCTCCTCGATGCGCACATCGCGGCGCAGGCTGCTGTTGCGGCCGATCACGCAGCCGCGCAGCACCGCGCCGGGGCCCAGATAGGCGTGCGGGTGCACCACCACGCGGCGCAGCTGGGCGCCCTGGTCGACGACCGCGTGCGCGCCCACCACGGTGTGCTCGCCGATGCGGGCGCCCGCCCCGATCTGGGCGTGCGCTCCCACATACACCGGCCCCGTCAGCTGGGCGGTGGGGTGGATGCGGGCGGTTTTGTCGACCCGCACGGTGGGGGAGAGCTCCACCCCGGCGCGCTCCACGCCCACCCGCCCGCCCAGGACGTCGGCCTGGGCGCGCAGATAGCTGGCGTGGGTGCCCACGTCCTCCCAGTAGCCCTCGGCGACGTAGCCGTAGACGGCCCGGCCCTCCTCCAGCAGGCGGGGGAAGACGTCGCTGGACCAGTCCACGCTCTCGCCCGCGGCGACGTAGTCGAGGACTTCGGGCTCCATGACGTAGATGCCGGTGTTGACGGTGTCGGAGAACACCTGGCCCCAGGTGGGCTTCTCCAGGAAGCGCTCCACGCGCCCGCCGGCGTCCAGGACGGTGATGCCGAACTCCACCGGCTCGGGCACCCGCGTCAGGCACACCGTCACCAGGGCGCCCTTGGCGCGGTGGAAGGCGATCAGGTCGGTGAGGTCGATGTCGGTCAGCGCGTCCCCGGAGATCACCACGAACGGCTCCTCGCCCAGCAGGCCGGCGGCGTTCTTCACGCTGCCCGCGGTGCCCAGCGCGTAGGGCTCGGTGGCGTAGCTCAGGCGCATGCCCAGCGCGCTGCCGTCGCCGAACTGCTCGCGGATGAGGGAGGCCAGGAACTGCACGGTGACGACCGTGTCGTCCAGGCGGTGGCGCTTGAGCAGGCGCAGCACGTGCTCCATGATCGGCCGGTCGGCGACCGGCAGCAGCGGCTTGGGCAGGTCCGAGGTCATCGGCCTCAGCCGTGAGCCCTCGCCGCCGGCCATCACAACAGCCTTCATGTCGGAGAATCTCCCTTGGGTAGCGCGGGTGTCGCAGGACGTACAAGAAAGGCGGGACATACGGCAGACAAAGGGGTGTTCGGGGTCAGGCGGCGGCGGGCTCGTCGGGCAGGCTCACCGAGCCCTCGATGAGGGTGACGGCCTGGGCGAAGCCGCTGGCCTGCAGCACCCGGCGGACGCGGTCGCAGGCGCCGTCCACCACGATCTGCGCGCCGGCGGGCAGCTGCTGCTGGGTGCAGCACAGGCAGCGCACCCCGGCCGCGGACAGCGAGGTCAGCCCGTGCATGCGCAGCACCAGCCGGTTCACCGGACGCGACAGCGCCTGATCGATCAGGGTGCGCACGGCGGGCACCCGTTTGTCGGTCAGATCCCCGCTGAGGTAGATCGTGGCGGTGTCACCGGTGAACCCGAAGTAGGCCTCAAAACTCATCACGTCATCCCTTGGAGTCTTTTCATCGCGGTACGGACGGATCAACAGCAGCCGTGCACAGACAAGGAGGGGGCACCGCGCCCGGCGGCGCCCGGCGGACGCGGAAGAAGAGCAGGAAGAAGAGCAGGAAAGAAGAGGGCGGGGGTCAGGGGCGGGCGGGGGCGGGGCGCAGGCGGACCTGGACGGTCATGCGCCGGGCGCGCCGGGGCAGGCGCACGGTCAGCTCCTCGGCGTCGAAGTCGCTGTAGGGCGCGCCGTCGATCAGGACGTGCTCGAGTTCGACGCGGCCGGGCGGCAGCAGGTCGGGGGCCACCCGCAGCAGGTTGTCGGGGAAGTCGGCGTCGGCGTGCGGCTTGAACCACAGGTCCAGCGGCTCGCCGCGCACCAGCAGCCGGGTGTAGACCTCGGCGAGGTAGCACAGTTCGGCCTTGTGGTACATCGCCATGGCGTGGCTGCCCTTGAGGCGTTCGTTGCCCAGCAGGTAGGGGATGCCGCTGGCCAGGACGGTGAAGTGGACGCCGCCCTCGTCGTGGTCGAGGAAGAAGGCGTTGTAGAAGGCGGCCGCCTCGTCCGCGTGGCGCGTGTAGGTGTCCTGGCCGGTGGCGCCGGCCAGGACCAGGTAGGCGAGGATGGCCTGCTCCTGCTGCCACCAGGTCTTGCGGTCGTGCCAGGCGAAGGCGTGCCGGCCGTCCTCGGCCTCGCGCTCCAGGACGTCGTACCAGCCCCCGCGCTGCCCGTCGCGGCCCACGGCCGGCAGCTGGGCGGCCAGCTGCTCGGCGAGCTGGCGGTATTCGCGTTTGGGCAGCACGGCGTGCATCCGCATCAGGTTCCACACGATCTTCAGGTTGTGGCCGACGACCGCGCGGTTCTGCTGCCAGCCCCAGTCGTGGTCGGGCGTCCAGTCGGCGTGGAAGCGCTCGTTGACGAAGACGCTGCGGTCGCGGGAGCGGTCGGGCAGATGGGTGACGATCATGTCGAAGGTGTGCTCCAGCATGCGCCGGTAGCGTTCCTCGCCGGTGGCCAGGTACAGGTTGATCAGGTAGGCGGGGGCGTGGTCGCCCACCGAGTTCCAGTTCTTGCGCGAGCGGTTGGGGCCCAGGCTGTCGTGGTGGGGGCTGAGGGTGACCGGGTCGATGTGGGAGAAGTAGCCGCCCAGGCGCGGGTCGTAAAAGGCGGTGTCGAAGAGCTTGACGGTCGCCTCCAGGTCCTGCTTGATGCGCGGGGCGCCGGTGACGCGGTAGGTCTGGGCCAGCCCGACCAGCGCGTAGATCTGCTCGTAGGCGGGGATGGCGCGGTAGTCGTCGCCGAACTCCGAGGCGAACAGCTTGCGTTCCACCGGCCCGGCCACGTCCACGCCGTGGTACCAGTACACGATGCCCTCGTCCGGGTCATGGAAGCGCAGGTGCTCGTGCAGATAGCGCGAGCCGCGCTCGGCGACGTCCAGGAAGTCCTCGTTGCCGGTGAGCAGGTAGGCGCTGGCCATGCCGTAGACCAGGCGGGAGAGGGTGTCGGTCTCCTGGACGTGCTGGGTGGTCTTGTGGCCGCTGCCGTGGATCTCGGTGCGGTACTCGGCGAAGTCGACGGCGCCCGCGCCGAACTGCGAGCGCCGGTAGAAGCAGGCCAGCTCCGTGAGCTGGCGCGTCCACCAGCCGCGCTCCTGCCAGGGCGGCACCGCGCCCGCCCCGCCGGCGATGACCACCCGGTCGGCCTGGTAGACCAGGCCGCTGCCCGCGGGGTAGATGGGCCCGTAGACGAACACGTAGGTGCCCGGGGTGAGCAGGTCGGCCAGCTGCCCGGTGACGTCCTGGTAGGGCTCGCCGAGGTTGCGCAGGCGCTGGCCGGTGGTGGCGGCGCTCAGATGGATCAGCACCTCGCGGCCGTCGGGGGTGGTGAGGGTGAAGCGGCTGCCGAGCCGGCCGGTGACGTAGCCGGTGCTCAGGTCGGAGAAGGAGAACGGCAGCACGGCGGGCGCGCTCATGCGGCCGCCCTCGCCGGGATGTCCAGGCGCTCGATGACGGTGCGGGCCAGCAGATGGCAGTGCTCGACCGTGCGCGAGGTGATCAGGTCGCGGTCCACGACCAGGTCCTGGTTGAGGTAGACCGCGCCCATGTTGCGCACATCGCCGGCCACGTTGTTGTGGCAGGTCACCGGCCGGTCACGGAGCAGCTCGGGGGCGGCCGAGAGCAGCTGCAGGCCGTGGCAGGAGAACGCCTTGAGGACACTGGGCACCCGAAAGGCGCGGCGCAGCAGCTCCAGGGCGGGCGAGATCTGCTCCACGTCCTCGCTGTAGCGCAGCCGCTCCGCGACCAGCCCGGAGGGCACGATCAGCGCCGAGTACTGCAGCAGTTCGTGGAAGTCGACCGCCTCCAGGTCGCCCTCGACGGTGAGCGGCGCCTGGTGGCCCTGGCCGGTGAAGGTGATCGACGACAGCCCCCACAGACGGGTCAGCAGCGTCACCTCGGCCCCGTCCTCGGCGAAGCGGCGCTGGTAGTAGGCGATCTCCTCCTCGACGTAGCCGCTTTCCAGCAGGATGCCCAGGCGCTTGCCGGCGAGCCGGCCGGTGGGCAGGGGCTTGACGATTCCCATGTGGACGATCCCGAAGTCATAGGTGGCGTGGCAAAGACACGGAGCGGGGCCGCAACGGCCCCAAGGGCCGGGCGCGGCTACAGCGGCGGCGAGCCGGGCATCGGGGCCAGCGCGGTGACGGTGTAGGTGCGGATGCGCCAGCGGGCGCCGTCATGGGCCACCGTCCAGCGCTGGTGGGCATCGAAGCCCAGCCAGGTGCTGCGCGCGGCGGGCGCCTGCCACACCTTGGTCTGCCAGTTCACGACGAGGTCCACCTCCGCGCAGGGGCCCGCCGCCAGGCGCACCTCCAGCGAGGCCAGGGTGTGCTCCTCGTCGAAGAAGCGGTGGGTGACGGCCTCGTACCACTGGGCCAGACCGCTGTGGCCGTGCACCGCGCCCTCGGGCAGATGCAGCACCACGTCGTCGGTGACCAGCGCGCTCAGCACCGGCAGCGGATCGTGCCGGTCCAGCGCCCGGTACCAGTCGGTGACCAGCTGGCCGATCGCCGCCGTGGCGGTGTGCTCGGCGGGAGGGGTCCGCAGGGGGGACATGGAAAGGCTCCTTGGCTCCACGAGGACTTGCCCGCCCCCGCCCCCCCCGGAAGGCCTGCGCCCACAGAGGCGGGGGCACAAAAAAGAGGGGGGCGGGGGCAGGAGGGGCTAGGCGGTGTCGAGGTCCACCAGGTAGGGACCCCGGTGGGCGAGCAGGGCGCGCACGGCGCCGGGCACCTGGCCGGGCTTGTCCACCCGCCGCCCCGGCACGCCCAGGGCGCCGGCCAGGGCGGTGAAGTCGATGTCCGGCCCGGACAGGTCGAAGGCCTCGGGGTGGGCGCGCGGAGCGATGCCCAGCTCGGCCCAGTACCGCTCGATGTTGTCGTCCAGCAGCTGGTAGCGGCGGTTGTTGCAGATCACGAACTTGGCGCCGATGCGGTAGCGGGCCGCGCTCCACAGCGCCTGGATGGTGTACATGCTCGCCCCGTCGCCGGTGAAGGCCACCACCGGCAGCTCGGGGCGGGCCAGTTTGGCGCCCAGGGCGCCGGGGATGCCCACCCCCAGCGAGCCGCCGCGGGTCTGGAAGTAGCCTCCCGCCCGCCGCGGCGGCAGATGGCGCAGCAGCGGGGCGCAGGCGGTCAGCGCCTCGTCGAACACCACCAGGCCGGGCGGGGCCTGGGCGGCCAGCTCCCGGGCGAAACACTCCATCAACGACCCCGCCCCGTCCGCCTGCCGGGCCCGCCCGCGCCCCTGGACCGGGGCGGCGGCGGTGGGCGCGTGCGCGGCCTGCGGCTCGCGTGCGCCCCCCGCCCGCCCCGGCAGCCCGGCGAGGTGCTCGGCGAGGGCGTCAAGGGCCAGCGCGGGATCGGCGGCGAGCCCCAGATCGACCGGGAAGTTCTTGGCGATCTCATAGGCGTCGGCGTCGATGTGCACGATCGCCGCGCCCTGCGCGAAGGGGCTTGCCAGCTCGGGGAAGACCTCGGGGAACACATAGGTGCCCACGATCAGGACCGCGTCCGCGCCGCCCACCACCCGCGCACTGTCGGCGCCGAACATGTGCCCGAGCAGCCCGCCGAACAGCCGATGGGTGGCATCGAAGTTCACCTCGGAGGAGTTCACCCCCCACACCGGCGCGCCCAGCGCCTCCGCGACGCGCGTCAGGGCCTGCTGGGCGCCGCTGGCCGCGACGCCGTCACCCATCAGGATCAGCGGGCGCGCCCCGCCCGCCAGCAGCGCGGCCGCCCGCGCCAGGGCGGCCGGCTCGGGCACGGCACGGGTGTGCGGGACGGAGGCGGGCACCGCCGGCTCGGCGGTGGGCTGCTCCAGCACGTCGGCGGGCAGCACCACCAGGACCGGGCCGCGCGGCGGCGTCATGGCGATCTTCACCGCCCGGCGCAGCTCCCGCAGCACCGAGGAGGCGTCCAGGACCCGGGCGGCGTACTTGGTCACCGGCTGCGCGATGGCCACCAGATCGGCGGCCATCTGCGCGTCAAGCGCCGCATAGCGCACCCCGGCCTCCCCGGCCAGGACCACCAGCGGCGAACCGCCGCGCCGGGCCTGGTACAGCATGCCGACCGCGTTGCCCAGGCCCACCGCGCTGTGCAGCTGGACGACACCGGGGCGCTGGGCGGCGCGCGCGTAGCCGTCGGCCATGGCCACCGCGACGCTCTCGTGCAGGGCCAGCACATAGCCGACCTCGCTGTCACCGGCGAGGTCCAGCAGGCCCTGCTCGACCGTGCCGGGATTGCCGAACAGATGACGCACCCCGTCGGCGGCCAGCTGCTCGAACACCGCGGCCTTGGCGGGCCTGGCGGACATGGGCCTCTCCTCCTTCACCGTCGCCCGGGAACGCTCACCAGCCGTAGCGGCGCAGGCCGCTCTCCAGGACCTCGATGAGCATCTCCCCGGCCGTCACCGAGTCCGGCGTGGAGCGCGCGGTGATGAACGGGAAGTCCACGACGACCGAGACCTCCTTGCCGACGTTGCCGTGGAAGGCGCCGCCGGGGCCGGTGGCATCGCGCAGGATGTACTCCAGCGGGTAGGGCGGCGGCCCCATGTTGAAGTCGACCCCCACGAACCCGGTGCCGTCCTTGTAGTCGTACTCCTTGGGGTGACCGGTGACGTGCTTGCCCCACAGCAGGCTGGCCCGCGCGTCCCAGTCCCGGGCGAAGGCGAGCGCGGCCACGCCGTAGCACTCGGCCAGGATCGGCTTGTCGGCCCGGGCGAAGGCCAGGATCAGCTCGTGCAGCCGCTCGTTGTTGGCCAGGTCCACGATCGGGCCGCTGCCGCCGACGATGACCAGCGCGTCGAAGCCGCCCAGCAGCTCCTGCACGGCCGCCGCCAGGTTGCTGTGGTAACTCTCCAGCTCCCGCAGGTGGTTCAGCGCGCTGTAGTACGGGCGCTCGGGGATCATCTCCGCCAGGCTCAGGGGATTGTCCAGACGGCTGGAGTCATCCAGCGCCCTCGCGCGGCGGGCCATGTCCCGCGAGGTGACCGCACGGCCCAGCGGTGGGTCGATGTACTCGGAATCGAGACTGGGCGGCAGGGCCTGCGCCCGCTTGCCGTGCGGAGTCATGAACGTGGTGCGATACCCGCGTGCGTCGAAAGCCTCGATTGGGCCCACGAGTTCCTCGCCCCAGTAGCCGTATTCGGAAAGCACGACCAGGATGCGTTTGGACACGAGGTCTCCCTGTCGTCGGATGAGATCCGTCCCCGCGAGAGAAGAAATAGCCCGGCCGATGGCCGAAATCAGGGACATTCGGAGTCAACCCGCTGTTCGCGCAAGGGGGCAATAAACGGCGGCGCGCACCGGGAGACTCGGCCAACTTGCCCCAGTCGCAACGGAGTCACCAAATCCGTACGAGGATGCGGCGAATTCACTGGTCACCTGTGAAGAGAACACCCCCTCTATTCCCGCCCCTCTCACCCGCGCCGCCCCGCGCGCCGCCCGCCCCGCGCGCCGCCAGGCCCCCCGCCCCGCCTCCCGCCGAGCCCCCTCGTGCCCGCCCGCCCTGTCGCCCGCGCCGCCCCGCGCACCGCCGCACCGCCGCACCCCGGCGGCCGGGGCCCCGCGCCCCGCCGTGCCCCGCCCCGGACCGGGGGGCGCGCGGCGTGATCGCCCAGGAGTGTTCCGCATGGCCGCCGCTGTCGCTGTCGTCCGCCCGCACCGCCTGCCCTCCCTGACCGGCATGCGCTTCGCCGCCGCCGCCTCGGTGTTCGCCTTCCACGCCTCCTTCGCGGGCGTCTTCGCCGACGCGGGCACCCAGCACCGCCTGGCCCAGGTGCTGGCCAAGGCGGGCTGGGTGGGGGTGTCGTTCTTCTTCGTGCTCAGCGGCTTCGTGCTGACCTGGTCGGCCCGGCCCGCCGAGCGCGCGCACCGCTTCTGGCGGCGCCGCCTCGCCAAGATCTACCCCAGCCACCTGGTGACCGCCCTGGCCGCCTTCGTCCTGCTCGCCGCCACCGCCGCGGCCCCCGGCCCCGGCGCGGTAGCGGTCAACGTGACGCTGCTGCAGTCCTTCTTCCCCCAGCCGCACCTGTACGTCAGCGGCAACCCGGTCAGCTGGTCGCTCTCCTGCGAGCTGCTGTTCTACCTGGCCTTCCCGCTGCTGTGGCGGGCCCTGCGCGCGCTGCCCGCCCGCGCCCTGGTGCCCGTGGCCGCGGGCCTGGCGGCGGTGGTGACGGCCCTGCCCGCCGCCGTCGCGCTGCTGCCCGCCACCCCGGCCCTGGTGCTGCCCGACGGCACCACCGGCCAGTGGCAGTACTGGCTGCTGTACGTCTTCCCGCCGGTGCGCGCGGCGGAGTTCGCGCTGGGCATGGTCGTGGCTCGGATCGTGCGCGAGGGCCGCTGGCGGGGCCCGCGCCCGCTGCCCGCGGCCCTGCTGCTGGGCGCCGGCTATGTGCTGGCCACCCAGCTGCCCTACCTGGCCGGGCTGGTGGCCGCCACCGTCGTGCCGATCGCCCTGCTGATCGGCGCCCTGGCCCACGCCGATGCCACCGGGCGCCCCACCCCCCTGGCCGGGCCCGTGTGGGTCCGCCTGGGCGAGCTGTCCTTCGCGCTGTACCTGGTGCACCGCCTGGTCCTCATCCACGGCCACCAGGCGCTGGGGCGGCGCGCGTTCAGCACCCCGGCCGCCCTGCTCGTTCTGGCCGCCGCCTTCACGGTGAGCCTGCTCCTTGCCGCGCTGCTTTACCACGCGGTGGAAAAACCCGCGATGCGCCTGCTCGCGGTGTCCGCGAAACACCGCGAGAACACCCCGGCAATTCCCGCGGAAATCCGGCGACTTGGGCAACTTGCCGGGATGAAAAGGCATTCCTTGCCCGCGCCGGAAGGCCTCAGAATGCTGAAACCCTTGCCAGGTCAACGACGACCGCCCAAGGGGGTGGACGATGAGCGGCCCCGCCGCCCCTGACCGCGCCCCTCCCGCCGGCCCCGTCGCGCACCACGCACCGGCCCCCGGCCCCCGCACCGTCCGCGCCGCCGTGGCCCCCGGCCCCCGCAAGGCCCCCGCCGTGCCGCCCCACCCCCCACCCGCCCCTCACCGCCCCGCGCACACGGGGTGACAAGACGGGGGCGGGCACGCGGCACACCCCGCTCGGCGACGCCCCCTCGAACCGCCCGGAGCACTCCGGGACCCGCATCGTCACCTGGAGGAACCCTTGAGCACCGACCAGGCCGAAGCCACCACCGCCCGGCGCGCGCCCGTGCCCGTCACCCCGTCCACCAAGGCGGTGACCGACCCTCCCGACTGGTACAAGCGGGCGGTGTTCTACGAGGTGCTGGTGCGCTCCTTCAAGGACAGCGACGGCGACGGCGTCGGCGACCTGCAGGGGCTGACCTCCCAGCTGGACTATCTGCAGTGGCTGGGCGTGGACTGCCTGTGGCTGCCGCCGTTCTTCCAGTCGCCGCTGCGCGACGGCGGCTACGACGTGTCCGACTACCGCGCGGTGCAGCCCGAGTTCGGCACCCTGGAGGACTTCCGCGCCCTGCTGGAGGCCGCCCACGCGCGCGGCCTGCGCATCATCACCGACTTCGTGATGAACCACACCAGCGACCAGCACGCCTGGTTCAAGGCCTCGCGCGCCGACCCCGAAGGCCCCTACGGCGACTACTACGTGTGGGCCGACGACGACGAGAAGTACCCCGACGCCCGCATCATCTTCGTCGACACCGAAACCTCCAACTGGACCTTCGACCCGGTGCGCAAGCAGTACTACTGGCACCGCTTCTTCTCCCACCAGCCCGATCTGAACTTCGACAACCCGGCCGTCCAGGACGAGATCATCTCCGCCCTCAGATTCTGGCTCGACCTGGGCATCGACGGCTTCCGCCTGGACGCCGTGCCCTATCTGTACGCGGCCGAGGGCACCAACTGCGAGAACCTGCCCGCCACCCACGCCTTCCTCAAGCGGGTGCGCGAGGTCATCGACACCCACTACCCCGGCCGCATCCTGCTGGCCGAGGCCAACCAGTGGCCCGAGGACGTCGTGGACTACTTCGGCGACTACGAACGCGGCGGCGACGAATGCCACATGGCCTTCCACTTCCCGCTCATGCCGCGCCTGTTCATGGCCGTGCGCAAGGAGTCGAAGTTCCCCGTCTCGGAGATCCTCGCCAAGACCCCCAAACTCCCCGCCGCCTGCCAGTGGGGCCTGTTCCTGCGCAACCACGACGAGCTGACCCTGGAGACGGTCACCGACGAGGAACGCGACTACATGTACGCGGAGTACGCCAAGGACCCGCGCATGCGCGCCAACATCGGCATCCGCCGCCGGCTCGCGCCCCTGCTGGAGAACGACCGCGACCAGATCGAGCTGTTCACCGCGCTGCTGCTCTCCCTGCCCGGCTCGCCGATCCTCTACTACGGCGACGAGATCGGCATGGGCGACAACATCTGGCTGGGCGACCGCGACGCGGTGCGCACCCCCATGCAGTGGACGCCCGACCGCAACGCCGGGTTCTCCGACGGCGACCCGGCCAGCCTGACCCTGCCCACCAACCTGGGCCCCGTCTACGGCTACCCGGCCGTCAACGTGGAGAGCCAGCGCGACAACCGCGCCTCCCTGCTGCGCTGGACGCGCCGCATGCTGGCCGCCCGGCGCCGCCACCACAAGGCCTTCGGCCTGGGCGACTTCGAGGAGATACCCACCTCCAACGCCGCGGTCCTGGCCTATGTGCGCCGCCACTTCGACGAGGACGGCCACCCCACCGAGATGCTGTGCGTCAACAACCTCTCGCGCCACCCCCAGCCGGTCGAACTCGACCTGCGCGCCTACAACGGCGTCGTCCCGGTGGAGGTCACCGGCCAGACCACCTTCCCCGCCATCGGCCCGCGCCCCTACCAGCTGAGCCTGACCGGCCACAGCTTCTACTGGTTCTGCGTGTGCCGCCACGGAGCGACCCGGTGACCTGCACCGCCCTGGCCATCCCCTTCGACCGCCTGGAACGCGCCCTGGCCGCCTGGCTGTCCGCCCGCCCGCCCGGCACCGGAGCCCGCCGGGCCCGGCCCGGCCCGGCGGGGCAGGCCCTGGAGCGCGTCAGCATCCAGGAGCTCGCCCTGGCCGCGCCCGGCCCCCGGCCCGCCGGGCAGGCCCTGGGCCTGCTCCTGGGCCTGCGCACCCACCGCGCCGACGGCACTACCGGCACCTGCCGGCTGGCCATCGCCATCCACCCCCTGAGCGACCTCACCGACCTCACCGAGGCCGCGGGCGGGGGCGGGGGCGCGGGTCCGGTGCCGCGCCTGATCGCCGTCCTCGACGACGTCGTCATCTGCCAGCCGCCCCCACCCCCACCCCCACCCCCGCCCCCGCCCCCGCCCCCGGCCCGGGCTGTCCTGCGCCCTGCCGGAGACCACCCCCTGCCCTGATATCCCACCCCCGCCCCCTGCCCCGTGCGACAACAGCCTCCCGCCACACCGCACTTCCGTCGCCCCGCCCCGCGGCCCCGGCCCCCTTCTTCCGGGTGCCGGGCCGCGGGCCCAGGCACCCGGCGCCGGCGTTCCCGCGGGCGGCACCGCAGCCCGCGGCGCCGCCCCTGAAACCGCGCCCCTCCTGCTTTTGTTTTTGTGTAAGGAGTCCTGATGTCCCTCACTATCGACGTCTGGTTCGACTATCTGTGCCCCTTCTCCGTCATGACGGGCAAAGTGATCGCCGATACCGGCCTCGCCCAGGACCACGCCGTGCGCTGGCGCCCCTACGAACTGCACCCCGGGGGCATACCGGCCGGCGGCAAGAAGGACTATCCGCAAGGCGTCTGGGAGAATTCCGTGGTGCCCATGGCCGACCGGCTCGGCGTGCCCTTCACCACCGCCCCCTCCGGGCCGCTGCCGCGCACCGACCTGGCCATGCACGGGCACACCTTCGCCTGGCGCCACGGCGCCGGACACGCCTACGACACGGCCGTCTTCGATGCCTACTTCCACCACGACCAGGACATCGCCGACCTGGACACCCTGGCCGCCCTGGCCGGCGAGAGCGGCCTGGACCGCGGCCGGTTCACCTCCTGGACCGCCTCCCCGGAGGCGGCCGAACACCACCGCGCCACCCAGGAGGAGGCCCGGGCCGCCCACCGCATCCACACCGTGCCGACCCTGGTCATCGGCTCCTGGCGCACCGAGGGCGTCCCCGACGCCGCCCGCCTGCTGCGCGCCGTGCACACCCTGCACGCCCGCAGCCGCGTACCGGCCTGAACACCCCCTGCCCCGGGGCGCTACGCGTTACTCGGGCGCCTCGAGGACCTCGGCGGCCTGGGCCAGCAGCGCCGACAGCGCGTCCACCGCGCCCGGCGGCAGCAGCGCCAGGCGGCGCTCCTGCACGGCCGCGACCCCGTCCTGGATCCGCGAGGTGATCAGCAGGCCCTCCTCGGTCAGCTGGGCCCAGGCGCTGCGCCCGTCGGCCAGATCGGCCTCGCGCACCACATAGCCCGACTCCGACATCCGGCGCAGCACATTGCTGGTGCCGCCCGAGGAGAGCCGGCAGCGCGCCGCCAGCTCGGTGGGCTTGAGCCGCAGCTCACCGCCCGCACCGCGCAGCGCGGCCAGCACGTCGTAGTCCGCCCGGGTCAGCCCGTGCTGGGCCACCCTGCTGTTGGTGGTGGCATCCAGTGCGGCACACAGCCGCGCCGCGAGCTGCGCCAGCTCCATGGAGGGCACCTGCTGCCCGCCGCGCCGCCCGGCCGTCTCAGCCCTCACGTCGTACCCGCTCCCGCACTCGGTGCCGCCCGCCCGCCGTGGGCGGCCGCCGGAATTCCCCGTCAGCAGCGCAGTCTAGACGGGAGGGGAGAACACCCACCACAACAGTGCCCCGCACAATTGCCGAAGTCGCCCTTGCGCGCCCCCTATTGCTTCCACGCCCGGTAACACGCCCCTAGCGTGAATCCCATGAATGTCGCGTCTGTCGGTATTACCAAGGCAGTTGTTCCCGTCGCGGGCCTGGGCACCCGATTCCTCCCGGCGACCAAGGCCACGCCCAAGGAAATGCTTCCGGTCGTGGACAAACCCGCTATCCAATACGTCGTCGAGGAAGCGGTGTCCGCAGGAATGTCCGACATCCTCATGGTGACCGGGCGCAACAAGCGGCCGCTGGAGGACCACTTCGACCGCAACCACGAACTGGAGGAGACCCTGCGCCGCAAGGGCGACGCCGACCGCCTGCAGCGGGTCAGCGCCCCCACGGACCTCGCCGACATCCACTACATCCGCCAGGGCGACCCGCGCGGCCTGGGCCACGCCGTGCTGTGCGCGGCCCGCCACGTGGGCGCCGAGCCCTTCGCGGTGCTCCTGGGCGATGACCTCATCGACCCGCGCGACCCGCTGCTCGCCCAGATGGCCCAGGTCCAGGCCCAGCACGGCGGCAGCGTGGTGGCCCTGATGGAGGTCGACCCCGCCCAGACCCACCTGTACGGCTGCGCCCGCCTGCGCCCGGGCGCAGGCGGCGACGTGGTGGCCATCGCCGACCTGGTGGAAAAACCGGAACCGGGCACCGCCCCCAGCAACTACGCGGTCATCGGCCGCTACGTCCTGGCCCCGGAGATCTTCCAGGCGCTGCGCACCACCGCGCCGGGCCGCGGCGGCGAGATCCAGCTCACCGACGCACTGCGCACCCTGGCCGCGACCGCGTCGGCCGGACCGGTGCACGGCGTGGTCTTCCGCGGCCGGCGCTACGACACCGGCGACCGCGCCGACTACCTGCGCGCCACCGTGCGCCTGGCCTGGGAGCGCGAGGACCTGGGCCCGGAATTCCGCTCCTGGCTGCGCGACTTCGTGGCGCAGCACTCGCTGGCCTCCGCGGCCTGACCCCGCCGCGCCAGGCCGGGCCCCCGGCCGCACACCGGGGGCCGCCCCGCCCGGGGTGTGCAACCGCGGAAACTCCCCGGTTGCACACCCCGGCCCCGCCCGGGCCGCAGGACTTGCCCAGGTCGCGCCGCGGCGCCCACGGGCGGCGGAAAAACCGAACGACAGCTATGTACGGTCGGGGGGTGCTGGACGGGGCATCCCCCGCGCCAGCGGCGGGCCGCCTCGCGCGCACCGCCGACGCCGGTTTCGACCCCCTGTGGAGGAGGTGCACCGAGCATGGGCGTCAACCCCGAAGAACACCCCGGCTTCCCGCACCGGTCAAACCTGCTGGAGCCGCCCGGCCCGCCCGGCACGGCGGCCCCCGGTGCCGAGACGGCCCGGGACGGAGCCGTGCACCAGGTGCCCATCGCCGTCCTGCGCCCGGCCGACTCACCGCGCATCGGAGAGAACCTCCAGCACGCGCGGACCCTGGGCGCCTGCGGCGCGGTGCTGCCGCCGATCCTGGTGCACCGCGAGACGATGCGGGTCATCGACGGCATGCACCGGCTGCGCGCGGCGCTGATGCAGCAGCGCGACCTGGTGGAGGTCACCTACTTCGACGGCAGCACCGAAGACGCCTTCGTCCTCGCCGTGGAGAGCAACATCGCCCACGGCATGCCGCTGACCCTGGCCGAACGCGCCGCGGCCGCCGCCCGCATCATCATCACGCACACCCAGTGGTCGGACCGGGCCATCGCCGCGGTCGCGGGCCTGGACCCCAAAACGGTCGCCGCCCTGCGCCGCCGCGGCATGCCGCCCGAGGCGGCCCCCGCGGTGCGCGTGGGCCAGGACGGCAAGTTCCGCCCCGTGGACCCGGTGGCCGGACGCCGTGCGGCCAGCCGGCTCATCAGCGCCGAACCGCAGGCCTCGCTGCGCCACATCGCGCGCCGCGCGGGCGTCTCCCCGGGCACCGTGCGCGATGTGCGCGCCCGCCTCGAACGCGGCGAGGACCCCCTGCCCCCGGCCCTGCGCACCCCCGAGGCGGCCCCCGAAGCAGCCCCCGAAGCGGCCCCCGGCCCGGTCCGCCCGGCACCCGGCGGGCACGAACGGGCCGCGCCCACACCGCGGGACCGCCCGCTGCCCGCGGCGCGCACCGCGGGCCAGGGGCCGGGCCTGGAGCGGGTCTTCACCAGCCTGTGCAAGGACCCCTCACTGCGCCAGAGCGAGACGGGACGGCTGCTGCTGCGCCTGCTGGAGATGCATCTGCCCGCCCAGTTCAGACGCATCACCGCCTCCGTGCCCTCCTACCGGGCGGGCATGGTCGCGGCCGCCGCCGCCGAATGCGCCAGAGCCTGGCAGCACTTCGCCGACACCATCGAGCACGGCCACCCCCAGTAGCAGCCCGCCCGGCCCGCCCCGCCCCGCTCCTTGCGCACCGCCCCCCCGGACGCGGGGGAGCAGCACAGCAGGGCAGTGCGCGCCGGGGCCCGCCGCGGGGACACCAGACCGGCGGTGCGTCCTGAGTCTCCCCCGCCGGGGACGCACCGCCCCTCACCTCCCCTCCGCCCCCGCCCTCTTGTTCCTCCCGCACTCGCCCCTTTGCCCCCGTACCGAAGGAAACGCCCCATGGAACCGCAGCCCGCGTCCGCCGCGGCCCGCAGCGGCACCAGCACCCTGTCCAGCCCGAGCCGCCCCGCGGGGCCGCCGGGCCCTTGGCATGCGGTGCGGGCGGCGAAGGCCCCACCCGGCCCCGGGCCCGCCGTGCCGGGGCCGGAGACGGCCGAGCAGCGCACGGCCCGCTTCGAACGCGACGCGCTGGCCCACCGGGCCCGCCTGTACGCCTACGCGCTGCGGCTGACCCGCAACCGGGCCGATGCCGAGGACCTGGTGCAGGAGACCTACACCCGCGCCTACCGCGGGTTCCACCAGTTCCGCCCCGGCACGAGCCTGGGGGCCTGGCTGTCGCGCATCCTGACCAACGCCTTCCTCACCTCCTACCGGCGCCAGAAGAGCAGGCCGCACTTCGCGCCGGTGCCCGACATCGAGGACTGGCAGCAGGCGGGCGCCGCCTCCCACACCTCCGCCGGGCTCGCCTCGGTGGAGGCCCAGGTCGTCGACCGCATCCCCGACGCGGCGATCAGCCAGGCGATGCGCTCCCTGCCCGCCGCGCTGCGCATCGTGGTCTACCTCGCCGATGTCGAGGGCCTGCGCTACGAGGAGATCGCCGCGGCCGTCGGCATCCCCTCCGGCACCGTCAACTCCCGGCTGCACCGCGGCCGCAGACGCCTGCGGGCCCTGCTCGAAGACCACCCGGGACGCGGTGTGCGCACCCCCACCTGGCACCACCACGACAAGGAGAGTTAGAAGATGCCCATCGCCCTTCTGGCGCTGGCTTTAGGCGCCTTCGGCATCGGCACCACGGAGTTCGTGATCGTGGGCCTGCTGGAGGAGGTCGCCGACGATCTCAGCGTCTCGATCCCCTCCGCCGGCCTGCTGGTGACCGGCTACGCGCTCGGTGTGGTCGTCGGGGCCCCGCTGATGACCGCCGCCGGGACCCGGCTGCCGCGCAAGACCATGCTGGCCGTGCTGATGGCCGTGTTCATCCTGGGCAACCTGCTGTGCGCGGTCGCCGGCAGCTACGCCCTGCTGATGACGGGCCGTCTGGTGGCGGCCCTGACGCACGGCGCGTTCTTCGGCATCGGCTCGGTGGTCGCCGCCAACCTGGTCGCGCCCGAACGCAAGGCCCGCGCGATCTCCCTGATGTTCATCGGCCTGACCGTCGCCAACGTCCTGGGCGTGCCGATGGGCACCTTCCTGGGCCAGCACTTCGGCTGGCGCTCCACCTTCTGGGTGGTCACCGGCCTGGGCGTGGTGGGCCTGCTCGGCATCCTGGCCCTGGTGCCGCCCCAGCCGCGCGAGGACTCCGGGGGGCTGCGCAGCGAGCTCGCCGTCTTCCGCCGCGGCCAGGTGTGGCTGGCCCTGGCGGTCACCGCGCTCGGCTTCGGCGCGGTCTTCGCCTCCTTCACCTACATCGCCCCGATGATGACCAAGGTCGCCGGGTTCTCCGACGGCGCGGTCAGCTGGCTCCTTGTCATCTTCGGAGTCGGCCTGTGCGCGGGCAACGTGCTCGGCGGCCGCCTGGCCGACCGCGCCCTGATGCGCACCCTGTCGATCGCGCTTGCCGCCCTCAGCGCCGTCCTGGTGATCTTCGTGTTCACCGCGCACGCGCAGGTGCCCGCGGCCATCACGCTGGGCCTGTTCGGCGCCGCGGGCTTCGCCACCGTGCCCGCGCTGCAGATGCGGGTGCTGCAGAAGGCCGACGGCGCCCCGGCGCTTGCCTCGGCGGCCAACATCGCCGCCTTCAACCTGGGCAACGCCGTGGGCGCCTATCTGGGCGGCTTCGCCATCGACCACGACCTGGGCTACACCGCGCCGAACTGGATCGGCGCGCTGTTGGCCGGCGGCGCGCTGGCGGTGGCCGCGTACTCGGTGCGCCTGGACCGCCGCGGCCGCGGGCCCTCCCCGGACGGCGATGCCGCCACCGCCGGTGACATCCAGCCGCAGGAGACGGGCACCGCCCCCGCCCAGGCCCCCGCCTGACCACCCCCCCTTTGTCCCTGGCCCCCTTCAACCCTCTTGTGCTGCCGCCCTCTTGGGCGAAGTGCTCCGGCCCGGCATCCGCCGGGCCGGTCCGCTCCCGGGCCCCGCCTTGTCGCGCGGGCCCGTGACGAGCTGTCGAAAGACGAGGTAGCTGACGATGAACGATGTCGATCGCCGCACGCTCATAGGGCGCGGCGCCGCGGTCGCGGGGGCCGCGGTCGCCGCCACAGCCGGTGCCCCCGCCCTGCTGAGCACCCCCGCCGCCGCGGCCCCGGCCACGCGTGCGCCGCGGGCGGCCGGGGCCCTCATCGGCCCCGACGACCCCCGCTACCCGCTGCTGACCACCGGCAACAACCAGCGGTTCGTGGCCAGACCCGACTACATCAAAATGATCACATCGGCGGCGGACGCCGAAGCGGCCCTGGAGCAGGCCGTCAAGGACGGCAAGCGGATCTCGGTGCGCAGCGGCGGCCACTGCTTCGCCGACTTCGCCGCCCACCCCGACACCCAGGTCATCCTGGACTTCTCCCCGATGACGGCCGTCGGCTACGACGAGCGGATGCGGGCCTTCACCGTCGAGCCCGGCGCCCGCCTGCTCAATGTCTACGAAACCCTCTACAAGGGCTGGGGCGTGGCCGTGCCCGGCGGCATCTGCTACAGCGTCGGCGCCGGCGGGCACATCAGCGGCGGCGGCTACGGCCTGCTCTCGCGCGCCCACGGCCTGGTCTCCGACCACCTGTACGCGGTCGAGGTCGTCGTCATCGACGCCAAGGGCAAGGCCCGCACCGTGCTGGCCACCCGCGAGAAGGACGACCCCCACCGGGAGCTGTGGTGGGCCCACACCGGGGGCGGCGGCGGCAACTTCGGCCTCATCACCCGCTACTACTTCCGCTCGCCCCAGGCCCACGGCAGCGACCCGGCCGACCAGCTGCTCAAGCCGCCCTCCACCGTCCTGGTCAGCGCCATCGACCTGCCCTGGGAGCAGCTGACCGAGACCCGCTTCACCCGGCTGCTGAAGAACTGGGGCGCCTGGCACGAGGAGCACAGCGCCCCCGACTCCCCCTACCGGCATCTGAGCAGCCTGTTCAACGTCAGCGCCAGGGCCCACGGAAGCCTGGGCATGTTCACCCAGGTCGACGCGGGCGTCGAGGGCGCCGAAGGGCTGCTGCGGTCCTTCCTGGACGCGGTCCTGGCCGGCACCGGCCTGCGCCCGGGGACCCTGGCCCGGGGCAACGGCGAACTGCCCGCCATGCCCGGCCTGCACACCCCCCGGCGCATGCCCTGGCTGCAGGCCACCCGCCTGGTCGGCACCGACAACCCCACCATCACCAACCCCACCTCGCGCGGCGCCCACAAGTCCGGCTACATGCGCAAGAACTTCACCGACCACCAGGTCGCCGCCCTGTACAAGCACATGACCCGCGCCGACTTCCACAACCCCGACACCATGCTGGTGCTGTTCTCCTTCGGCGGCCAGGTCAACGCCCTGGCCCCGGACGCCACCGCCAACGCCCAGCGCAGCTCGGTGTTCAAGATGTGCTTCCAGACCTTCTGGGCCGAGAAGAAGGACGACGACTTCTACCTGGGCTGGGTGCGCGAGCTGTACGAGGACTTCTTCGCCAGGACCGGGGGAGTGCCCGTCCTGGACGACCGCACCGACGGCTGCTACATCAACTACCCCGACCGGGACGTGGCCGACCCTAAGCGCAACACCTCCGGCGTGCCCTGGCAGCGGCTCTACTACAAGGACAACTACCCGCGTCTGCAGCAGGTCAAGAAGCGCTACGACCCCGCCGACGTCTTCCGCCACTCCCTGTCGGTGGAACTGCCCCGCCGCTAGGGACCGCCCCGCCCCCGCCCTCTGTTCGGGGCCCCTTCCCCCAAGGGGCGGGGGCCACCCGCCGCCGGGCGCGCCGCCGCACCCCCCGCGGACCGCGCGCCCGGCGTCGTGCTGCCCCCGGCGCAACCCCCGGCGCGCCCCCCGGGGGGCAACCTCCCCCCGTCCGGCCCCACTTGCCCGGCCCCCGCGCACCGCACCCCGCGCACGGGCCCCGTCCTTCCCGTTCCCCCGCATGTCCCGTTCTCCTCCCGTACGTTCCGTTCCCCTCGAACCGGAGGCACCCCCTTGTCCCTCACCTCGGACCACGCCGCGCACCAGTGCGCCGTCACTGCCGCCACCTCCGTCGCCGCCCGTGCCGCCGCGGCCGGCGGCGCCGATCTGTCGGGCCTGGTCAAGGCCTACGACATCCGCGGGATCGTCCCCGAGCAGTGGGACGCCTCCCTGGCCGAGCTCTTCGGCGCCGCCTTCGCCCGGGTGACGGGCGCGGCCGCGATCGTCGTCGGGCACGACATGCGGCCCACCTCGCCCGCCCTGGCCCTGGCCTTCTCCCAGGGCGCGGCCCTGGGCGGCTGCGCGGTCACCCAGATCGGCCTGTGCTCCACGGACCAGCTGTACTACGCCTCGGGCGCCCTGGACCTGCCGGGGGCGATGTTCACCGCCTCGCACAACCCGGCGCAGTACAACGGCATCAAGATGTGCCGCGCGGGCGCCGCCCCGGTGGGCCAGGACACCGGTCTGGCCGACATCCGCGCCCTGGTGGAGCGCTGGCTGGCCGAGGGCGCGCCGCCCTCGCTGACCGCGGCGGGCGCGCTCACCCGCCGCGACACCCTGGGGGACTACGCGGCGCACTTGCGGTCCCTGGTCGACCTGTCGGGGATCCGGCCGCTGAAGGTGGTCGTGGACGCGGGCAACGGCATGGGCGGTCACACGGTGCCCACCGTCTTCGAGGGCCTGCCCCTGACACTCGTACCGATGTACTTCGAGCTGGACGGCACCTTCCCCAACCACGAGGCCAACCCCCTGGACCCGGCGAACATCGTGGACCTCCAGCAGCGGGTGCGCGAAGAGGGCGCCGACCTGGGCATCGCCTTCGACGGCGACGCCGACCGCTGCTTCGTCGTCGACGAGAGGGGCGAGCCGGTCTCCCCCTCGGCGATCACCGCCCTGGTCGCCGCCCGCGAACTGGCCCGCAACGGCGGCTCCGGCACCGTCATCCACAACCTGATCACCTCCTGGACCGTCCCCGAAGTCGTGCGGGAGAACGGCGGCACGCCGGTCCGTACGCGCGTGGGGCACTCCTTCATCAAGGAGGAGATGGCCAAGTCGGGCGCGATCTTCGGCGGCGAGCACTCCGCGCACTACTACTTCCGCGACTTCTGGAACGCCGACACCGGCATGCTCGCCGCCCTGCACGTCCTGGCCGCCCTCGGCGGCCAGGACGGCCCCCTGTCGGGCCTGGTGGCCGCCTACGACCGCTACGCGGGCTCCGGCGAGCTCAACTCCACCGTCACCGACAGCCAGGCCCGCCTGGCGGCCCTGCACGCCGCCTACCGGGGCCGTGAGGGCGTGCGCGTGGACGAACTCGACGGGCTCACCGTCAGCGGCGCCGACTGGTGGTTCAACGTGCGCGCCTCCAACACCGAACCCGTGCTGCGCCTGAACGTCGAGGCCCGTGAACAGGCGGTGATGGCCCGCGTCCGCGACGAGGTGCTGGCCATCGTCCGCGCCTGAGCGGCCCGCGCGCCCAGCCGCGCACCGGGCGCCGCACGGCGCCCCAGAGCCCGGGAAACCCCCGTGCCCGCCTCGCGGGCACGGGGGTTTCGCATGTCCGGGCACGGGGGTTTTCGCATGTCCGCGCCCCCTTTCCCGGAAAAGAGGGGGCGCGGGTGTCCAACTCCTGTGCAACCGGCGGGAGAAAGCTCAATTGACGCGGAACTAGCTCACAGGAAAGATATCTAGTGCCAGCAGGGAAACCGGAAGGAATCCCCAAGGCGGGAAACACCGCAAGCGCCGCCCGCGGATAAAACGGGCCGCCCCTGATGAGCCCGGCGCGATGAGCACCCCGACATCCGGTGCCGCGCCTTCCGTAAAGCCCTTCATGAGCCTTCCTCTCCCTTGACACAGAAAAGGAATAAAAGCCATGCGTTCCGTAGCCGTTGTCCTTGGTACCCGCCCCGAAGCCATCAAGTTCGCCCCCGTCATCCGCGCCCTGAAGGACGACCCGCGCTTCGCCCCGACCGTCATCTCCACCGGCCAGCACCGCCAGATGCTGGACGAGACCCTGGAGGCCTTCGGCCTCAGGCCCGACATCGACCTGGAGATCATGGCGCCGCGCCAGACACTGTCCCAGGTGACCTCCCGCTCCCTGCAGGGCCTGGGCGAGGTCTTCAAGGACCTGCAGACCGAGGCCGTCCTCGTGCACGGCGACACCGCCACCACCCTGGCCGGCGCCCTGTCCGGTTTCCACCACCAGATCCCCGTCATCCACGTCGAGGCCGGCCTGCGCAGCGGCCACCTCAACTCCCCCTTCCCCGAGGAGGGCAACCGCCGCCTGGTCGCCCAGGTCTCCGCCCTGCACCTGGCCCCCACCCCCGGCAACCGCGCCAACCTGCTGCGCGAGGGCATCGCCGACGACACCATCGTCGTCACCGGCAACACCGTCATCGACGCCCTGCGCTGGGCCAGCGACCGCGCCCAGGACTACGGCTCGGACGCCATCGAGGACCTCGACAGCGACAACCGCCGCGTGGTCCTGGCCTCCGCCCACCGCCGCGAGGCCTGGCCGGACCTGCCGCAGATCGCCGAGGCCTTCGCCAGCATCGCCGACGAGCCCGACGTCCGCGTGGTCATCCCGCTGCACCGCAACCCCGTCGTGCGCGACGCGCTGCTGCCCCGCATCGGCAACCACCCCAACATCACGGTCGTCGACCCGCTGTCCTACCTGTGCTTCAGCAAGCTGATGCGCCGCGCCGACCTCATCGTCTCCGACAGCAGCGGCGCCCAGGAGGAAGGCCCCGCCCTCGGCAAGCCGACCCTGGTGCTCGGCAGCGTCACCGAGCGCTCCGAGGCCGTCGTCGCCGGCACCGCCCGCCTGGTCGGCACCAAGACGTCCGGCATCGTCCAGGCCGCCTGCGAACTCCTGCGCGACCCCGGCGCCTACGACCGCATGGCCAACGCCACCAACCCCTACGGCGACGGCCGCGCCACCGAGCGCACCGTCGACGCCATCGCCCACTACTTCGGCGACAGCCCCGCCCCCGACCAGTTCACCCCGGCCATCGCCATCGACGAGCTGTCCGCGGAGCTGGCCCGCACCGCCACCTTCGCCCGCGCCTGAGCGCCCGTCCCCACCCGGCAAGGACCGACGACCCGGCAGGAGGCACCGCCATGACCACCACCGCCAGCCGCCAGCAGACCCACACCGCCACGGAGCTCAACTTCTCCGGGCCGCACGTCAAGGCCACCCTCATCACCCACGCCCGCGACTACGCCGTCCACGGCACCGCCCTCGTCGTCAACCCCCAGCCCCGCCCCGTCACCATCAGCGAGCACCCCCGCAAGGGCATCCCGCCCCTGTCCTCCACGATCCTGCGCGACACCCGCATCCAGGAGGCCGACACCCTCATCCTGCTGCGCACCGACCTCGACGCCCCCATCGGCGCCATCACCGGCGAACCGGGCTGGCAGCACCTGGCCGACCTGCTCCCCGACGAGGCCGCCTTCCCCCGCACCACCCCCCTGTTCAAAAGCCCCCAGGACGACGCGGGCACCGCCCGCTTCGACCCCGCCCACCTGCTGGGCCAGACCCCCGCCCCCGCCCGCGCCCAGGACTTCCAGATCAAGGCCAACCTCTGGTTCGCCCCGGCCGGCACCGACTGCCACATCCACAACCGCCACGACTTCATCGAAGTCCACACCCAAGTCCACGGCCTGGGCCGCATGCAGAAGTTCACCGCCCCCGACCACACCCGCCTCTACGAAGACCTGCGCATGAGCCCCGGCTACACCACCCCCGACCCCTTCTGCACCATCGGCCCCGACGGCTCCTACCACTACCCCTGGCACCAGTACTACGCCGACACCGACTGCGTCTGGCTCGCCGTCGAATACCACCGCCTCACCCCCTGACCCCCGCCCCCTGCCTTCCTCTGGCCGCCGCGCCCCACGACACCCCAAGGAGAACCACCATGAGCGCCGACTCCCTGTCCGCCTTCCGCGCCCCGAAGTTCACCGCCGAGCTCGTCGCCGACCAGCTGCGCGACGGCTACTGGCTGGAGGCCCCGGACCTCAACAGCGACAACAAGCCCGACCTGTTCGGCTACGGCCTGCGCCTGGGCGAGATCTACTGGTACCAGAACGACGAGAAGTGGACCCGCCGCCTGGTCGCCGACAAGATCAAGATGCCGGTCGGCGCCGACTACGCCGACGTCAACGGCAACGGCCGCCCCGACATCATCCTCTGCTACGACCTCTACGGCCCCATCGGCACCATCCAGGACGCCAACACCGAGGGCGGCAAGATCGACTGGCTGGAGAACCCCGGCAGCCCCGACAAGGACGAGTCCCGCTGGAAGAGGCACTACGTGGGCCGCGCCACCGGCATGCACCGCCTGCGGGCCGGCTACTTCACCCAGACCGAGCGCCTGGAGATCATCGGCCTGCCCATCGTCGCCAAGGAAGACGTCCACGCCGTCCTGCCGGTGGTGATGTTCACCCAGCCCGACGACGCGCAGACGGCCGAGGAGTGGCCGATGACGGTCATCGACGACTGCCACTACCGGATGATCCACGGCGCGGAGAAGAAGCAGGGCCTCATCCCCGGCTCGGACCGCGAGTCCCTCCTGCTGGCCTCCGACGAGGGCGTCACCTGGATGTTCTACGACGAGAACAAGAAGGAGTGGGTCCGCAAGCTCATCGGCACCGGCGAACTGACCCAGTTCGAGCAGACCGGCTTCCGCGGCAGCGGCGACCTGAACGTCGGCCGCATGGGCGAGGACGCGATGGGCTACGTCGCCGCTGTGGAGCCCTTCCACGGCAACACCGTCGCCGTCTACACCAAGGCCACCGACGGCCGGCCCGAGGACGTCGAGTGGAACCGCGTCCTGCTGGACGTCTACGGCGACCCGAACGAGAACGGCGAGGGCCCCGGCCACCAGATCGTCACCGCCGACTTCGACGGCGACGGCGAGGACGAGTTCCTGGTCGCCCTGCGCGGCCCGTGGCCCTGGCAGGGCGTCATGTACTACAAGGCCATCGACCTGAAGAACGGCGTCTGGGCCAAGTGGCGGGTCTCCGACGAGTCCGTGGCCCGCATCGCCACCGCCGACTTCAACGGCGACGGCCGCCTGGACTTCGCCACCATCGCCTACTCGGTGCAGCACTACTACGTGGCCAAGGACGCCAAGCTCATGGTCTACCGCAACGAGATCGACGCCCAGTAACCCCCACCCCCGACCACCAGCCCCCGACCCCGGCCTGCCGGCCATCAGACCCCGACCCCGGCCACCAGCCCCCCGACCGCCTTCGACCCCGACCCCGACCCCGTCCCTTCGGCCCCTGACCCCCGCCCCTTCGACCCCGAACCTCCCCGATCCCGCCAGCGGCAGAACAACCGAAGAAGAAAGGAGGAGGCAGATGACAGCCCCCGGCGAGAGGAGCACGCGATAGCCGCACGCCGGACCAGACGCATCCACCGCAGGACAGGCCACAACAGCAGACAGGAGGACCCAGACCCCCCCGGGGGCGGCCGTATCCCAACGGCCGCCCCCTTCTTTTCGTGCGCACACCTCCTGGGGGCACAGCAGAAGCGGGAGAGCCCGGACCGGGCTCTCCCGCTTCTGTGCGCGTGTGCGGCGCCGTGCTGGCTGCGCTGTCCTAGACGGGGACGGCGTCGGGCCGGGGGGCCGTCAGCTGGAAGGCCTGGGCGAGGAGTTGGTAGGAGCGCACCCGGTCGGCGGGGTCGGCGGTGAGGGTGTTCACCAGGAGCTCGTCGGTGCCGTGGTCGGCGGCGAGCGCGCTCAGGCGGGCGTGGACCTGCTCGGGGGTGCCCGCCACCAGGGTGCGGCGCAGCACCGCGGCCCGTTCCGTCTCCAGGGAGCTCCACCGGTGGGCGCGCACGCTGGCCGGTGAGGGCAGGGGCAGGTCCTGGCCCAGGTCCTTGCGGCTGCGCCACAGCAGCACGCTCTGGGCCAGCTCCTCGGCCTTGGCCGCGGTGTCCGCGGTCACCGCGCGCACGGCCACCACCCCGCGCCGCCCGGGCTGCCCGGCGCGGGTCAGGGCGGCACGGTAGGCGTCCAGGACCGGTCCGCCCGGCTTGTGGGTCAGGAAGTAGGCGTAGGCGAAGGAGGCGCCCAGCTGCCCGGCGTGGCGGGCGGAGTTGGTGCCCGCGCCGAGCAGCCACAGCTGCGGGGGCACCGGCGCGCTCTGGTCGGTCTCCGGGCGCCGCCCGTCGATGAGGCCCAGATGCAGGCGTACCTCTTCCACCTGGGCGGGGAAGCGGTCGGCGGGTCCGCCCGCGCGCCCGATCCCGAGGTCGACCCGGCCCGGGTGCAGGGCGGCCAGGACGTTGAAGACCTCGGCGACCTTCGCCGCCCGGTAGCGGGGCAGCAGGACGCCGCCGGTGCCCACGCGCAGGTGGCGGGTGACGGCCAGGAGCTGTCCGGCCAGGATCTCGGGGGCGGTGCCGGCGAAGCCGGGGGAGTTGTGGTGTTCGGCCACCCAGTAGCGGGTGTAGCCCAGGGTGTCCACGCTCTGGGCGAGGCCGGCGGAGGCGCGCAGGGCCTCGGCGGCCGACTGGTCCTCGCCGATGGGGGACTGGTCCAGTACCGACAGGCGCAGCGGGGCCCGGTCCATCAGGCCTCCTGGTGTGCGGCGCCCGCGGGGGCGCGGTGCGGGTCGGTGATGGCGGGCACGATGCGGAAGTCGCGCTGGAAGACCAGGTTGTGCAGGTCGGCGGTGGCGATCGCGCGCAGGGTGGGCACCTCCGCGGCGGCCTGGGCGTCGCTGAAGACGTTCAGCGGCCACTCCGCGACGGTGGCGCCGCGCAGGTGCGGATGGTGAAAGCCCCGGCCGTAGTGCGCCACCAGGCTGATCGGGTCGATGCCCTCATCGCGCTGCTGGGGCCAGGTCAGCGCCCAGGTGGCCGCCAGACCGCCGTCGCGGGCCCGGGTGGCACCGCTCACGCGCACCTGGCCCGCCCCGTTGAGCAGATGGGTGTTGAACTCCTCCAAGACCTGGCGGGCATAGGGGTCCAGCAGCGCGACGGCCCGCTCGAACAGCTCCTCCTTGGCCGCGCGCGAGACGGCTCCGTCACCGTGGGTGCCGTCGCGAAGATCTCCGAAGTGCCGCAGCAGCGCCCCGATATGGGCGTCGGGGCGCGTCACGCTGGTGTTCATCCAGTGCCTCCTAGGCGGTGCGGGGCACGCCGGGCGTGCCAGGGGCGCGGCCCGGCCCCCCTGTGGGGGCCACATGGCCGCGCATCACGGGGCTGAACGCCCGGGCCGTCGCCGGCCCCTCCCGCCGTGACCCGCCCGCCGCCTACTTCGCCAAGTCCCCTGCCGGCCCGCCCTTTTGGGGCGGACCCGGCAGGGGCGGGGCAGGTGCCGAAGTCGCGCCGCGGCCTTTGCCGCCCCCCGCGGCAGCACGCCACCATGGAGGGCAGGAAGCCGGGCACCACACCGGTATGCCCCGCCGCTCACGCGCCCGGCTTCCTTCTTCTTGCCCCCTCTTCGCCCGCCCGCGGGCCCCCGCCCCCCCCTTGCGCGGCGGGCGCGGGAGAGGGGGGTTTCAGCGTCTGGGGGCGGGCCGCGGGGCCCGGACGATCCTGCGGGCCCGCCCCGGGGCCGGCACCCCGCCCGCCCCCGGGGCGGGGGCCTGTTCCAGGGCGGCGGCCACCAGGGAGATCAGCCCGGACAGGGCGTCCACCGCGCCGCCGGGCAGCACCCGCAGCAGCTCGCCGTAGACGGCGTCCGCGGCCCGGCGCACCGCGTCCACCACCCGGCGCCCCTCCTCGGTCAGCTGCGCCCACGAGCCGCGCCCGTCGTGCAGGTCGGCCTCGCGGACCACATAGCCGGACTCGGCCATCCTGCGGATGATGTTGCTGGTGCCGCCGGAGGACAGGTGGCAGCGCTCGGCGAGTTCACCGGGCCGCAGCCGGTAGCCGAGCGCCGCGCCGGCCCCGCGCAGGGCGGCCAGGACCTCGAAGTCGGCGCGGGTCAGGCCCCGCTGGGCGGCTTCGGCGTCGGTGACGGCGTCCATGGCGGCCGCCAGGCGGGTGGCCTGGGCGGCCAGGTGCGCCGGGGTGCACGGTGGCGGGGGTGTCTGGGCCATCAGTACCTCTTCCTGTGCCGGCCGCTCGGTGGCGCCAGGCGCGGCACCGAGCGGCAGCGCAGTGTAGACAATCGGGGGCGGGTCCTGGAACGCGGCGCTATTCGCGGCCGGTGGCGGCGGCCATGACCGGCGGGACGCTGTCGGTGACCGGCCGGGGTGCGCGCCCGGTGAGCGCGGCGCCGTAGCCGGGGGGCGTGCTGTGCGCGGGCAGCGCCAGCAGGCTGCGGGCGATGGCGTCGGCGTCGCCCAGGATGACGGAGTCCACTCCCGGGCGGATGCCCGCCGCGGTCGCCCAGTGCACCGCCTCGGTCGGCACGCCGTAGGCGAAGCGGCGCGGGTGGGCGCGCCCGGCGCTGTCGATGAGGTGGTAGGGGCGGGCGGTGACGGCCAGGCCGCCGGTCTCGTAGTCGCCGTGCGGGCCGGTCAGGGTGTGCAGGCGGGCCTGCCCGCTCACCAGCAGGTGGCGCAGCAGCGGGTCGGCGGTGCGGTGCAGGTCGCCGTCGGGCAGCCGGGCCTCGATGAGGGTGCGCGCGGTCACCGGCCGCCCGGGCACGGCCGCGGAGGTGGCCGCGAACACGGGCCCGTCGGGGCCCTGGGCCGGGCGGATGTCCACCTCGGGGCCGATCACGTCCAGCACGCCGGCCTCGATCAGCGCGGCCATCTCCTCGATGCGTGAGGCGGGCGGGCCGATGGACAGGTAGGCGTTGAGCGGGGTGTACCAGCGCTCGAGGTCCTCGCGGTGGGAGTCGGCGCTCAGCCCGCCGTGGTCGACGACCTGGCGGATCTCGTTGCGTAAGTCGCGCAGGACGTCCAGGGCGGCCTTGACCGGCCCGCTGAGGTTGCCCTGGCGGGCCTGGTCCACATCGCGCCGCAGATGGGCCAGGAGCCAGGCGGTGAAGTCGCCGGGGCCGGTGAAGGAGGTCTCCTTGTAGGGCTTGGCGATCTGCTCCCAGTCCCAGCGCCGGCCGGCGGCCACGTGGTGGGTGTCCAGCAGGGAGGCGCGGGCCTGGGGGGAGGGGGCGGCCAGATAGCGCTCGGCCAGGTCCCGGCCCGCGCGCGGGCGGCCTTCGGCGGCCAGCAGGGTGCGGTAGTAGACGGCCTCCACCTCGGTGGCGATCAGCGGCCACAGCTGGGCGGCGAAGTCCAGGGGCTGTTGCCGGCGCAGGCGGGCGATGCGCTCGGCGGTCAGCAGGCGGGGGGTGTGGCGGCCGAAGGCGCCCTTCTCGTTCTCGCCGCGCGCGTGGTAGGGCACGCCGCGCCGGGAGCCGGCCACCAGGTGCGGTTCGCGGCCCGAGGGCCGGTAGGCCAGGCGGCCCTGGCGGCGGTGGAAGGTGCCGCCGCGGCCGAGGGTGAACAGGGCCATGTGGTCGAAGAAGTTCAGGCCCAGGCCGCGCAGCAGCACCGTCTCGCCCGGGGCGATGGCGGACAGGTCCAGGTCGGCGGGGTTGGCGGGGGCGAGGTAGCGCAGCTGGTGGCGGGCGGCGTAGGCGGCCAGGCCGCTCTCGGTGGCCGTCGGGCGCACCGGGGTGTGGCCCTGGGCGAGGACCACCGCGTCCAGGCCGGTCAGGACGGTGCCGTCGGCCAGGCGCAGGGTCTGCGGGCCGTGCGGGTGCGGCCCGGTGTCCTCCAGGGCGGTGGCGCGGGTGGCGTGGGTGCGCACGCTGGTGTGGGCGGGGGCGCGGGAGACGATGTGGGCGAACGCCCAGCGCAGGTAGTGGCCGTAGAAGGCGCGGGTGGGGTAGGCGTCGGGGCGCAGGGTGCGGGCCTGCTCCAGCACCCAGGCGGGGTGGACGGTGCGCGAGCGCGGCAGGGAGCGCGCCCACTGGTACAGGCTCGGGCCGTGCACCAGCGGCCCCTTCATGCGCACCGAGGCGTCGGTGAAGACGGTCACCTGGGAGGCGACGGTGTTCATCAGCAGGTGGGCGGGCTGGTCGGTGCGCCACACGGCGCCCGCGCCGGGCGGGAAGGGGTCGATGACGTGCACGGTCAGCGGGCGGGTGGCCAGGGTGCGGGCGCCGGCGAGGGTCCGCTCCAGGACGGACAGGCCTCGGGGGCCGGCGCCGACGATGGCCAGGGTCAGGGGGCGGCTGTTCATGGCAGAAAGCTCTCCTTGGGCGGGCGGAAAGGGCGGCGCGGGGGCGGCACCGGGGGTGGCGGGGGCGGGTGGTGGTTCAGGGGCGGGCGGCCGGCTGCGGGGCGGGCAGGGGGCGGGCGGCGTCCTGCCAGGCCTGCTGCCAGGCGGCGGCGCGCGGGGCGGGTCCGGCCCGGTAGGGGGTGTGGGGCCAGGCGGTCACGGGCCGGATCCCGTGCAGGGCGTTGACCAGCCACACCTCGTGTCCGCTCAGGTCGGCCGGGCGGGCCGGGCGGGGGGCCAGGGGCACGCCGAGGCGGGTGGCGCGGGCGGTGATCCAGGCGGCGGTGATGCCGGGCAGGACGGGCAGGCGGGGTGCGGGCAGGCACAGTTGCTCGCCGTCCCACCACAGCAGGGTGGCGGAGGTGGCTTCGCTGCCCCAGCCGCCGGGGGCGGTCAGCAGGTAGTCGTCGGCGCCCTTCTCGCGGGCGTGGGCGCGCAGGGCGGCCAGGGCGTCCAGGTCGGGGCCCTTGCGGCGCGGGCAGGTGCGCGGGTCGGGCCCGTACCAGGGACTCAGGCGCACCTGGGTGGTGCGGGCGGGGGCGGGCCGCAGGCGCAGGCCCAGGACCGGCCGGTGGCCGCCGAGGAGTTCGATGCGCGGGAACCAGGCGCCGGTGCGCGGCAGCCGGTCCGCCGCCTGGTCCAGGAAGCCCGCCACGTCCAGGCCGGGGCCGGCGCCCGCGGCCCGGCAGGCGGCCTGGAAGCGGGCCCGGTGCCCGGCCAGGAACCGGGCCCGGCCGTCCTGGACGAGGAAGGAGTCGGCGGCCAGGAGCGGGGCGCGGGGCGCGTCGGCGGGGGCCAGGTGGGAGCCGGGCCGCCAGGCGAACCAGGCCGTGGGCTGGTGGGGCACGGCGCTTCAGTACCTTCCGTGCACGGCGGTGGCCGGTGCGGTGCGCGGCCCGTAGGGGGCGCGCTCCAGCCACTCGCCCCAGGCGGGCACCAGCGGGGCCATGCGGGCGGAGAACTGCTGCAGCAGCCGGGTCCTGCGGTGGCGCGGGCGCAGGTGGGCCAGGGCGGTGCCGGCCGCGCGGGAGTTGAACAGGGCCGCCTCGCGGCGGGCGTGGGCGAACGCGCCGACGGCGGCGGTGTGTTCGCCGCCGGCCAGGGCCTGGGCGACGGCCTCGGCGGCGGCCACCGAGTCGGCGATGCCGCTGTTCATGCCGCGGGCCCCGAACGGCGGGAACAGGTGCGAGGCCTCGCCCACCAGCATCACCCGGTGGGCGGGGTCGGTGAAGGAGTCGGCGACGACCTGCAGGAAGTGGTAGCGCGAGACCCACAGCAGGCGCTCGGCGTAGGCGGGGGGCACCACGCGGGCCACCCAGGCGCGGGCGGCCTCCTCGGTGGCCCACTGCTCGGGGTCGTCGCCGTCCTTGCACTGCAGGTCGAGCTGGAAGCCGCCGGCGAAGGGCACCCGCATCACGCTGCGGCCGTCCAGGGCGGGGTGTTCGTAGGTGAACACGCGTTCCAGGGGCAGGGGGTCGGTGGGGTCCTCGGCGACGTCGACCACGACGTGGAAGGCCTTGGAGCGGGTGCCGCTCATGGGGATGCCCAGGGCGTGGCGCACGGCGGAGCGGGCGCCGTCGGCGGCGATGACGAACCGGGCGTGGTGGACGGTGCCGTCGGCGGTGAACACCCGTACGCCCTCGGGGCCGGGTTCGGTGCCGGTGACGGGGGAGTCCCACAGGAAGCGGACGCCGGCGGCGTGGCAGGCGCGCAGCAGGTGCTTTTCGGTCTCGACCTGGCGCAGGCTGGTGAAGGGCGGCAGGCCGCCGGCGGCGGGCTTGGCGGGGTAGGTGCGGGTGAAGACGTCGCGGTCGCGGTAGACGGTGCGGCGGGTGGGCCAGATGACGCCGTGGTCGATGAGGGTCTGGTCCAGGCCGGGGCTGATGGTGGCGAGCAGGGCCAGGGTGTCGCGGTGGACGAACAGGGCGCGGCTGCCGGGCCGCCGGCGGTCGGCGGGGTCGGCTTCGATGACGGTGACGGGGATGCGGTGGTGGCGCAGGGCCAGGGCCGCGGCGAGTCCGACCGGGCCCGCGCCGACCACCAGGACGGGGTGGGGTGCGGGCTGGGGCGAGGGGGGTGCCATGGTGGGTCCTTCCACGAAACGGTGCGGGCGGGGCGGGTGCGGGAGGTGAAGGGGCGGTGTGTCAGGTGGCGTTGGCGGGGGCGGCGGGGCTCTGGCCGTCGTGGAGCATGCGGGTGATCTCCACGCGGCGGACCTTCCAGGTGGAGGTGCGCGGCACGTCGGCGAAGGGCCAGTGCAGGGGGGCGGCCAGGGCGGGCAGGCCGGCGGTGGCGGTGCGCCAGCGCTCTTCGTCCAGGGGGGCGTCGCGGCGGGTGCAGACCACGGGCACGGGGGTGTGGTCGGTGCCGGGCACGATGATGACTTCCAGGAGTTCGTCCAGGCGGGACATCAGGACGTCTTCGAGTTCGAGGTTGCTGTCGATGGTGTCGATCTGGTCGATCTCGCGGTCGATGAGGCGGAGTTTGCCGCCGCGGTGCAGGGAGCCCATGTCGCCCAGGCGCCACCAGCCGTCGTGGCGCTGCTTCTCGTAGCGTTCGTCCTCGCCGAGGTAGGTCATGATCGTGCCGCGGCCGCGCAGTTCGAGGTGGCCGGCCTGGCCGCGGGGCAGGCGGCGGCCGTTGTCGTCGACGGCCCGCAGCCGGATGAAGCCGGGCAGGACGAAGCCGACGTCGCGGCCGTCGTTCCTGGCGGCGCTCTTGCGGGTGTACCAGGCGCCGGAGATGGGGCCGGTCTCGCTCTGGCCGTAGAGCTGGACGAGCAGGGGGCGCCGGCGGCGGGAGGCGGCGAGCAGGCGCTGGATGGTGCGCGGGTGGATGGCGTCGAAGGTGCTGCTGTAGTAGCGGACGCTGGACAGGGGGGCGCCGGGGGCGTCGGCGAGGTCTTCCCACTGGATGAAGTTGTTGGGGTGGGTCTCGACCAGGCCGGGGCGGGTGCGGGTGAAGATGGGGCCGACGGTGTCGGGGTCGGGGTCGGTGAGGATGACCAGCGGGTTGCCGTAGTTCAGGAAGACGCCCAGGGAGTGGTAGAAGCGGGAGTGGACGTAGCTCATGGCCAGGGCGACGGTCTCCTTCTTGCGGATGGGCCAGGCGATGAGCTGCTGGGGCAGCAGCCGGTGGAAGAGGGCGCGGGCGTTGTGGACCATGAGCTTGTTGACGCCGGTGGTGCCGGAGCTGTGGGTGATCAGGGCGGTCTGGCGGCGGTGCAGGCGCACCGGTTCGCGGCGGGGGGCGTCGGTGATGTCGGCGAGCAGGCGAAGGGAGGCGTGGGCGGTGGTGCCGGCCAGGACGGTGTCGCGTACCAGCGCGGTGAGGTCGGTCTCCTGCAGGGGGCCGGAGAGTTTGGCGGCGTCGCTGATGAGCCACGGCTGGGCCAGGCGCTGAAGGAGCTGGGCGACGACGTCGGGGCTCAGGGCGGCGGACAGGACCACGGGCACGGCGCCGATGCGGGCGGTGGCGGCGGCCAGCAGGGCGATGTCGAAGTTGTCGTCCTTGTGGATGGCGACGCGTTCGGTGGGGCGGATGCCCACGTGCCACAGCCGGGCGGCGAGGTCGTCGACGAGGTCGGCGACGCGGCGGTAGGTCAGGTCGGTGCCGGCGTGGGGGAAGGTGGCCAGGGGCTGGTCGAGGGTGACGGGCACGTCGCCGTGCTTGTCGGCGGCCTTCTCCCACAGCAGGCCGAGGTAGAAGGCCTTTTCGGGCAGGGTGAGCCTGGGCATGAGGGGTGTCCTTTCGTGGCGGCCGCGGGCGGCCGGCCCGGGGCGCGGGTCTGGGCGGGGGTGGTCAGCGGGCGGGGGCGGTGCGGATCAGGAAGCGCTGGAGCTTGCCGGTGGCGGTGCGGGGCAGGGAGTCGACGAACTGCACGCTGCGCGGCACTTTGAAGGGGGCCAGGCGGGCGCGGGCCAGGGCGGTCAGTTCGGCTTCCAGGCCGCTGGTGTGCTCGCCGCGGTGGGGGACGACGAAGGCGCGCAGTTTGGTGGCGCCTTCGGTGTTGGGCAGGGAGGCGACGGCGACGTCGCGGACGGCGGGGTGGGCGGCCAGGACTTCTTCGACTTCGGCGGGGGAGATGGTGATGCCGCCGACCATTTCCAGATCGTCGGTGCGGCCGTGGTGGGTGTAGGTGCCGTCGGGGTTGCGCACGGCGCGGTCGCGGGTGGCCAGCCAGCCGTCGATGAGGGTGCGGGCGGTTTCCTTCGGCCGGTTCAGGTAGCGGGGCATGACGGTGGGTCCGCGGACCCACAGTTCGCCTTCGGTGCCGTCGGCCACGGGTTTCAGGTCGCGGTCGCGCAGCTGGAGTTCGAAGCCGGGGGCGGGGGTGCCGACGGTGCCGGGGGTGTGGCGGGTGAGGCTGTTGGAGGCGAAGGCGTGGCCGGCTTCGGTGGAGCCGAGCTGGTCCAGGACGGGGGCGTCCAGGTGGGCGCTGACGCGGGCGGCCAGGGCGGGGCTGAGGCGTTCGCCGGCGGAGACGGCGGCGCGCAGGGCACCGAAGGCGGCCGGGTCGCTGTGGGCACTCAGGGCGGCGTAGGCGGAGGGGACCGCGTGCAGGTGGGTGACGTGGTGGCGGGCGGCCAGGTCGGCGATGGCCGCGGGGCGGGGCGGGCCGGGCAGCAGGACGGCGGAGCCGCCGGAGTACAGGGGGAAGGCCAGGGAGTTGCCCAGGCCGTAGGCGAAGAACAGTTTGGACACCGACAGGTTGACGTCGTCCTCGCCGATGTCCAGGAGCTGGGCGCCGGCGCCGGTGTAGTAGTGGGCGGGGTCGCGGTGGCGGTGGATGACGCCTTTGGGGGCGCCGGTGGTGCCGGAGGTGTACTGGATGTAGAGGGTGTGGGCGGGGTCGTTCTCGGCGGGCGGGGCGGGGGGCTGGGCGGCGGCGCGGTGCAGGAGCTGGGCGCCGGTGAGGTGGGCCAGGGCGGTGAAGCGGGGGGCCAGGGCGGTGGGGGCCAGGGCCAGGCGGGGGCGGGCGTCGCGCACGATGTGGGCGTGGTCGCCGGCGGCCAGGTGGGGGTTGGCCAGGACGGCGACGGCGCCCAGGCGGGCGGTGGCCAGGAACGCGGTGACCCAGGCGATGCCGTCGGGCAGGGCGAGCAGGACGCGGGTGCCGGGGCGGGCGCCGGCGTCGGCCAGGACGGTGGCGGCCCGGGCGGCGAGCTGGTGGAGGCGGCCGTGGGTGAGGGTGAGGTCGTTCTCGTGGTAGGCGGGCCGGTCGAGCCATCGGTTGCGGGCGGCCCGGCGGGCGAGGTCTGCGGCCATGTTCATGGCGGGAGGGGTCCTGTTCTGCGCAAAGGGGGGTGGGGGCCAGGGCGCGCGGCGCGGGGCCGTGGCCCCCCGCGGGGGCGTGGCGGGCTCAGACCGTGGCGGGCACCTCCGCGGCCTGGGCCTCCTGGACGGCGGCGGCGGTGGCGGTGGCGGGGTGCAGGGCGCGCAGCGGGGCGGCGGCCTTCAGGAGCATTTCCTGGTACTCGTCGTCGGCGTCGGAGTCCAGGACGATGGCGCCGCCGGCGCCGATGCGCCACTGGTCGCCGATGCGCACGGCGGTGCGGATGACGATGTTCAGGTCGGCGGTGCCGTTGGTGGACAGCCAGCCGATGGAGCCGGAGTACACGCCGCGGGCCTCGGTCTCCAGGGACTCGATGATCTCCATGGTGCGGCGCTTGGGGGCGCCGGTCATGGAGCCGCCGGGGAAGCAGGCGCGCACCGCGTCGATGGCGTCGGTGTCCTCGCGCAGGGTGCCGCGGATGGTGGAGACGAGCTGGTGGACGGTGCGGTAGCTCTCGGTGGCCATCAGGCGGGGCACGTGCACGCTGCCGACCTTGCTGACCCGGCCGAGGTCGTTGCGGAGCAGGTCGACGATCATGAGGTTCTCGGCGCGGGTCTTGGCGCTGTCGGTCAGGGAGTCGCGCAGCCGCCGGTCCTCGCGCGCGTCGTCGCTGCGCGGGACGGTGCCCTTGATGGGTTTGGTCTCGATGGTGCCGGCGCGGTCGATGGTCAAGAAGCGCTCGGGGGAGGAGCCGGCGATCTCCACGTCCTCGCCCAGGCGCAGATAGGAGGCGTAGGGGGCGGGGTTGACGTGGCGCAGGGTGCGGTAGAAGTCCAGGCCGCTGCCGCCGGCGGGGGCCCAGGCGGCGTTGGTGAGGCAGACCTCGTAGCTCTCGCCGGCGCGCAGCTGCTGGTGGATGTCGGCGATGCGGGCGGCGTAGGCGTCGGCGTCGTGGACGAGCCAGGGCTCGACGGGGGCGGTGCTGGGCTCGGCGGTGGTGGCCGTGCGCGGGGGCAGGGCCAGCAGGGCGGCGGCGGTCGACTCCAGCCAGCGCACGGCGTCCTCGGCGCCGCCGGGCCCGCCCGGCTGCCCGGTGGCGCTGAGGGCGGCCAGATAGGTGGTGCCGTCGTGGTGGTCGACGGCGATGAAGCGGTCGGCGAAGAGCCAGACGGCGTCGGGGGTGGGGGCGCGGTGCTTGTTGGTGGCGCCCAGGTCGCCCTTGAGCTCGTAGCCGAAGTAGCCGACGTAGCCGCCGGTGAAGTCGAAGGGCAGGTGGGGGGCGCTGGTCTGACGGTGGCGCAGTTCGCTTTGCAGGTAGTCGAAGACGGTGCCGGGCACCTGCTCGGTGGCCCGGCCGGTGCGGGTGACCTCGACGTGGCCCTGGCCGGTGCGGTAGCGCACGGTCTCCGCCAGCGGCCCGGCGGCGTCGCCGAAGAAGGAGAACCGGGCCCGCCCGGCCTCGGCCAGGGCGCTGTCGAGCCAGAACACCGGGGCCTTCGCGGCGCCGTACAGGTGGGTGAAGGCGGTCTCGGTGTCGATCTCCTTTTCCAGGATGCGCAGGTGCAGCTGGTAGGGCGCCGGGGCGGGGGCGGCGGTCCGGGGGGCGGGCGCGGCGGCCTCGGGGCGCGGCGCGGGGGCGGGGCGGGCGGCGGCCTCGGGGTGGCGGGCCTGGTGGGCCAGGGTCAGGTCGCGGAAGTTGGCGAGCATCTGGTGGCCGTACTGGGTGGAGACCGACTCGGGGTGGAACTGCACGCCCCACAGCGGCCGTTCGCGGTGCCGCACGGCCATGATCACGCCGTCCTCGGCCCAGGCGGTGGCCTCCAGGGCGGCGGGCAGGGGCTCGGCGATGGCCAGGGAGTGGTAGCGCACGGCGGTGAAGTCCTGCGGCAGGTCGGCGAACACCTCCTGCGCGGTGTGGGTGATGCGGCTGAGGTAGCCGTGGCGGGCCTGGGGGGCGCGGGCGATGACCGCGCCCGCGGCGGCGGCGATGCCCTGGTGGCCCAGGCACACGCCGAGCACGGGGATGGCCGCGCGTTCGATGATGCGGGCGCTGGCGCCGAAGTCCTCGGCGCGGCCGGGGTGGCCGGGGCCGGGGGAGATCACGACGTTGTCGTAGGCGCTGAGGTCGAGGTCGGCGGCGCCGGGGGCGTCGTTGGTGACCACGTCGGGCTCCTCGCCGTTGACCTCGGCGATGAGCTGGAAGAGGTTGTAGGTGTACGAGTCGTAGTTGTCGATCAGGAGGGTCTTCATCACGGCTCCGTCGGGCGCGGGCTGGCAGAGGGGCGGGGGCGGGTCAGCCGCGGGCGATCAGGTCGGCGGCGGTCTGGGCCAGCAGGCGGGCCTGGTCGTCGTTCAGGCGCGGGTCGCACAGGGTGCGGTAGGCGCGGGCCAGGCCCTGCTCGTTGCGCGGGCCGCCGGCGCCCAGGCACTCGGTGACGCGGTCGCCCGCGACCTCCAGGTGCAGGCCGCCGGGCCACTGGCCGGCGCGGTGCAGGATCTCGATGAACGCGCTCGTCTCGGCGACGATGTCGTCCATGTGCCGGGTCTTGTGGCCGGTGGCGGCGGTGAAGGTGTTGCCGTGCATGGGGTCGCACGCCCACACCACCTGGTGGCCGGCCTCGGCGACGGTACGGATCATCTCCGGCAGCAGCCGGCGCACGTCGGCCGCGCCCAGGCGGGCGATGAGGGTCAGGCGGCCGGGGCGGCGGTGCGGGTCGAGCCGGTGGCACAGGGCGATCAGGTCGCCGCGGCTGATGCCGGGGCCGATCTTGACGGCGACGGGGTTGGCGATGTGGGCCAGCAGCGCGATGTGGGCGCCGTCCACCTGGCGGGTGCGGTCGCCCACCCAGGGCAGGTGGGTGGAGAGCAGGTAGTCCTCGCCGGTGCGCGCGTCCCGGCGCACGAAGGGCTCCTCGTAGTCGAGCAGCAGGGCCTCGTGGCTGGTCCACAGGCCGGTGCGGCGCCAGCCCTCCTCGGTGCGGTGGGTGCGGCCGTAGTCGTCCAGGACGGCGCGCAGGGTGCCGTCCCAGGAGCGCGGGCGGCGGGTGCTGATGCTGGCGGCCGACAGCGGGGTGAGGTCGGAGGCGGCGCGGTGGGCGATGATGTGCAGCTCGCTGAGCAGGGCGCGGGCGCTGTGGTAGCCGGCCAGCAGGCGCCGCGGGTCGGGGATGCGGGCGGTCGGGTCGGCGTCGGGGGCGTTGACGTTCAGGCCGCGGAAGACGGGCAGGGCGCGGCCGCCGACGATCTCCTCGGGCTTGGAGCGCGGCTTGGCGTACTGCCCGGCGATGCGGCCCACCGTCATGGTGGGCACGTCCAGGCGGTTGCTGATGATCTCGCCCATCTCGCCCAGGACGCGGTGCTTGCCCTGCAGGGCGGCCACGCCCATGGCGCCGGTGGGCTCGGCGCAGTCACCGGCCTGCAGCAGGAAGGCCTGGTGTGCGCTGACGTCGGCGAGCGCCGCGCCGACCTGGCGCACGTCGGCGGCGGCGGTCAGTGCGGGAAGGCGGGCCAGCTCCCCGGCGACGTCGGCGACGGCGGCCGGGTCGGGCCACGGCGGCTGCTGGGCGGCGGGCAGGCCGCGCCAGGGCGGCGCGGTCAGGGTGGCGGTGCGGGCCGGGGGAGCGGGTGCGGCCAGGGGCATGGCGAATCTCTTTCGAAGGCGGGGCGGGCACCGGGGTGCGCCGCGAAACGGCGGGCGGGCGGGGCGGGCGGGCGGGGCGGTGGTGCTGGGGTGGGGGCCGGTGCGCCCCCGGGCGGGGCGGGCGCACCGGCCGGTGCGGACAAGGACTCGGGCGGGGCAGGGGGTCAGGCGGGGCGGATGAGGGCTTTGGGTTCCAGGAGGAATCCGGCGAGGCTGCCGTCGTGGGGCAGTTCGGGGCGCGAGAGCCAGGGCCGGACGTCCCCGGTGGTGACCTTGCGGACGCTCGGCTCGTGCAGGAGCTGCTCGGCCAGGTGGGTGTGGCGGCCGGTCAGGCTGACCACCAGGGAGTTGCGCAGGGGGGCGGTGCCGTGCGTCTCGTCCCAGGGGGCGACGACGACGAAGGGGAAGGGCAGTTCGGTGCCGACCAGGGGGTGGTGCGGGTCGTCCACGGAGATCACCAGCGGGCGCATCACGACGCTGGTGTCGTCCAGGGCGGTCAGCGGCCCCTGCGGGTAGCGGGCGCTGGAGTGGTCGGTGCCCTGGGCGGCGAGCCCGGCCAGATAGGGGCCAAGGGCCTCGGCGTTGGCCCGGGTGGTGGCGGGCAGCAGGGCGTGTGCCGAGGTGACGGGCAGCGGCGCCGGCGCGGCCAGGCGCTCGGCCAGGGCGTCCGCGAGGGCGCTGACGTCACCGCTGGTCAGGACGGCGGAGATGTTGTTGCAGCGCACGCCGCCGTCGTCGGCGATCCACGAGGTGAGGCTCGCGGGCAGGGCGGCGGCGCTGTCGGCGTCCACCAGGGCCTTGCTGCGGCCGGGGCCGCGCACCAGGATGTCGCGCCGGTTGCCGTAGCGGGCGGCCGCGTCCGGGCCGCCGTAGACGATGCCCAGGTCGGCCTGGTCCAGCAGGTGGTCGCCCAGGTCGTGGCCGCCGGGCAGGAAGGCGAGCCGGTGCGCGGGCAGCCCGGCCTTCAGCAGTGCCGCGGTCAGCCGGCGGGGGGTGAAGGGGTCCTTGCTGCCGGGGCGCAGCAGCACGCTGTAGCCCAGGGAGAGGGCGCGCACCCAGGTGACGTTGGGCTCGGGGTGGTTGTTGGGCACGATGACGGCCAGGACCCGGCCGCGCGGCACCCAGTGGCGGGCGAAGGCGCCCTCGGCGAAGGGGGCGGGCAGTTCGGCGGCGTTGAGCTCCTCGATGCGGGCCAGGGCCGAGCGGATGCCGGCGGTGGCGCGCTCGACGGTGCCGCGCGGGGAGCCGGTGGCCAGCGCCACCCGCCGCTGGTACTCCTGGGGGCTCTCGCCGTCCAGGGAGGCGGTGGCGAACAGCTCCCCGGCGGCGGCGAACACCTCGGCCCCGGGCGCGCCGGCTCCTGCGTGGGCGCGCAGCTCGTGCACGGCGGCCTGGGCCAGCAGCCGGGGGGCGAGGCCGATCTCGGCGACCACCTGGCCGTCCACGCCCGTCAGTTCGGCCCGGTCGCGGCTGTCGACCTCCCGTCCGGCGATGACCGGGTTGAGCCGCACGGCAGGGGCGAGCTCCTCGACGGCGGCGGGGGCGGGGGCGTGCATCAGTAGACCCCCTCGATGACGCGGGCGCCGCCCTGGGAGGGCAGCGGGGCGATGTCGGCGAGCCCGTCGACGCTGTCGCCGGGCGCGGGGCGCACCCGGATCGCGGTGTCGCGCTCCAGCACGTTGGGCAGGAACATGTCGCGGCTGAGCAGGTGCACGCGCACCTGGCCGCGCTCGCCGTAGGCCACCGGCGCGCCGTGGCCGTCGACGAGCTCGACCACGGACTGGGGGAAGAAGGGGCGGAAGACGGCCGGGTGCATATCGCCGTCCAGGCGCGGGCGCTGCGGGGCGATGCCCATCAGGGTGTTGCCGTAGATCGCGGCGATCCGCGCCCGCGGGAAGAACGTCTCCTCGATCTGGCGCAGCGACTCCGCGCTGATGCTCGTGCCCGCCCACACGATGCCCTCCAGGCCCGCGGCCAGGCGTTCGTACAGATCACGGCGGCCCACCAGCGCCTCCAGGACCGGCGGGGTGATGAACAAGACCTTGATGTCCTGGGACTGCACGATCAGTTCGACCTGGTCCAGCAGGTACGCGCGGTACTCGCCGGCCAGGTCGGTGCGGCCCGAGCCCAGCAGGCGCTTGACCCAGCGCGGGTCGAAGTCGACGGTGAAGGCCACCCCGCCGCGGCGCTGCGCCAGATGGCGGATGGTGCGCCCGACCACGTGCGGCCCGGTGGGGCCCACGTGCAGCCAGTTGCCGGTGGCGGGGAAGCCGTGGGCGTCAAGGACGGTGCTGACCCAGTCGACGTTCAGGCCGCGCGAGACGCTGTCGACGACGCGCTTGGGCGCGCCCAGGGTGCCGCCGGACTCGAAGACCTCGAAGGGCGCCCCGGTGTGCCCGGCCGGGATCAGGTCCTCCACGGCCACGGTGCGCAGCTGGTCGCTGACGTCGGGGAAGCGGTGCAGGTCGGACAGGCCCTGGATGTCACGGACCGGGTCGAAGTCCAGCGTGGGGGCGATGCGCAGCCAGAACGGCGAGCCGGTCGCGGCACCGAAGTGCCAGCGCAGCGTCCGGCGCAGATGGGCGTCGGCATCGGTGTCCAGGGGGACCAGGGGGGCGTGCGGGAGCAGTTCGGTCATGGTGTGTCAGCCCAATTCGTCAGGGTGGGGTGGAAACGGGGCAGGCCTGAGCCGGTGGCGCGCTCAGGCCTGGGCGGGCATCGCGGGCAGGGAGGTACCGGGCGGGGGGAGCACCCATAAATAGCTTTCAGAAAAGCTTTCTTGATGTCAAGAGTCAGCCGCGATGCGCAGCGAATTGGGCATCAGTGAATCCCCAACAACCCCTACAAATACGGTGATTCAGCAACGCGAGACCGGCGAAGGGCGGGTGGACTCCACGGGTCTGGCTTCTTTCGGAAAAGCTTCTTGGGGTAGGCGGGCGGGGGCGGAGGCCCCGGAGTGGGGCGGGGTGGTGGGGAGGTGCCCGTCGCCTGATGGACCGTCAGTGGCAGCCCGGCGGCCTCACCATGACGGCCCGTCGGCAGCGGCCCGGCGGAACGGCCGCACAGCCGTCGAAGCCCGGCGATGACAGCCCCCGGCGGCGACCGGTGCCACGCGGGCAGAGAGGCGACCCGATGACGACGAAGCCCCGGCGGCAGCCCGGCCACCGCCCGGCTACGGCGAGGCCTCCCGGTGCCAGCGCGCCAGCACCCCGGGGGCGAGGAGGTCACACCCCGGCAACGCCGGCACACCAGCCCGGCGGCAGCACGGCCGCACCCCGGCGGCGGGGCAGGGGACCCGGCACGGGCGCGGAGCCCGGCGGCGGCGCGGCCGCACCCCCGGCCCCGGGCCGCCCCCGGCCAATGGCTGCGACAGTGGGAAGTCGCGCTTCCCCCGCCACCGGAACCCTTCCTACCGTGCAGGGCATGACCACTGCCGAGTCCTTCCCCCGCCTGAAGCTGTCCGAGCTGGCCCCCCAGGTCTACTCCGCCATGGGACGCCTGCACGCCACCGCGGAGAAAGCCGCCCAGGAAGCGGGACTCGAGCACTCCCTGCTCGAACTCGTCAAGATCCGCGCCTCGCAGATCAACGGCTGCGCCTTCTGCATCGACATGCACACCCTGGACGCCCGCGCCGCAGGCGAGCGCGAACAGCGCCTGTACGCCCTCAGCGCCTGGGAGGAGACCCCCTTCTTCACCGCCCGCGAACGCGCCGCCCTGGCCCTGACCGAAGCCGTGACCGTCATCCACACCGACCACGTGCCCGAGCACGTCTACCAGGCGGCCCTCAAGGAGTTCAGCGAGGCCGAAGTCGCCCAGCTCATCTGGGCCGCCGCGGTGATCAACGCCTACAACCGCATCGCCATCTCCACCCGCATGGTGCCCGGCAACTACACCCCCAAGGCGTGACACCCCTGACCGCGCACTCCCACCGTGCCGCCGGCGCTCCCGGCCCCGGCCCCGGCCGCGCCGGGCGGCACCCGCGCTGAAAAGGGCCGCAGATGACCCGCCGCACCCCCTGCCACCCCGCCGAACAGCCCGCCCTGCTGCGCGCCCAGCAGTTCGCCGACCCCTTCACCCGGCGCCTGCTCACCCACCGCGGCTCCACCACCGCGCTGCTCGAACACCACCTGGGCGCGCCGCTGGCCCTGCGCCTGGTGGCCCAGCGGGTGCGGCGCACCGGCATGGAAGCCGCCCACCTGCTGCCCCTGCTGGGCCTGCGCGCCGACGAGCCCTGGCTGGTGCGCCGCACCGAACTGCGCCACCACGCCCACGCGGCCGTCTCCCGCAACCTCGTCATGGGCCCCGTGCCCCGCCGCGCCGACCTGTGCACCATCCTCACCAGCACCACCGTCCCGCTGGGGCGGGCCCTGGCCGAGCACCGCCTGCCCCAGTGCCGCCGCCTGCTGCGCGTGGGCTGCTCCCCGTGGCGCCCCCTGGCCACCACCGCCGCCTGGCGCGGCTACGTCGTACACGTCGACGACGAACAGCCCTTCTACGTGGAGGAGTTGTTCCACCCCGCCATCGCCCCGGCCCGCCTGCGCCCCGCCGCGCACCTCGAGCCCGCGGCGGCCTCATGAGCGAGGTCACCGTCGTCGGCGCCGGCCCGGTGGGCCTGGCCGCGGCCCTGGCCGCCCGCCACCACCGCCTGCCCGTCACCGTCCTGGAAGCCCACCCCGAACACCGCCCGCGCCCCGGCAGCCGCGCCATCTTCGTGCACCGCGCCACCCTGGACCTGCTCGATGCGATCGACCCCGGCCTGGGCCGCACCATCGCCCACGAGGGCCTGGTCTGGCGCACCCGGCGCACCCTGTGGCGCGGCCGGCCCGTCCACACCCGCACCTACCACGGCCCCGCCGACCGCATCCCCTTCACCAGCCTGCCCCAGACGGTGGTGGAGGACCTGCTGCGCACCGCCTGCCACCGGGCGGGCGCCGAGATCTGCTGGGACCAGCCCGTCACCGACATCCGCACCACCCCGCGCGCCGCGGAACTCATCACCGCGGGCGGCTACTGCCACCGCACCCGCTACGTCATCGCCGCCGACGGCGCCCGCTCCACCCTGCGCACCCGCCTGGGCATCCCCCTGAAAGGCACGACAGCTCCCACCGGCTTCGCCGTGGCCGACCTGACCGGCGAGGCCGGTGGCCTCACCCCCGCCCGCGTCTTCCACTACCGCCACCCCGCCGCCGGCGGCCGCAACGTGCTGCTCGTGCCCTTCGCCGGCGGCTGGCGCGTCGACGTCCAGTGCCGCGACGGCCAGGAAGCCGCCACCTGGGCCGCCACCGCCGCCCGCTGGCTGCCCGACCTGCTGCCCGGCGCCCGCCCCGACGACCTGTCCTGGTCCTCCGCCTACCGCTTCCACCAGAAAGTCGCCGCCCGCTTCACCGACCCCCACCACCGCGTGCTCCTGGCCGGCGAGGCGGCCCACCTGCTGCCCCCCTTCGGCGCGCGCGGCATGAACTCCGGCATCGCCGACGCCGTCGCCGCCGCCCGCGCCATCGCCGAAGCCACCCCCCAGGCCCTGGCCGGCTGCGCCCGCGCCCGGCGCGCCGCGGCCCACGCCAACGTCCGCGCCGCCGCGAGCGCCCTGGCCCACCTCCAGGCCGCCCGGCCCCTGCGGCGCACCACCCAGCACGCCGCCGCCCTGCTCGCCCCCCGCGTCGCCCGCGCGGGCCGCTGGCTGGACCGCGCCCCCTTCGGCCCGCCCCTGCACACCGTCCACTACTGACGCCCCCTCACCACCCGGCCCCCACAGCCGAGTTGAGCGACTTGCCACAGTAACCCCCTGCGTGTTGCCCCCCACCCGCGAGCACACCACGCTGTGCCGCAACCGACCCGCCAAGGAGAACCCCCGTGCTCCACCGCGCTCTTGGCACCACCGGCCCCCAGGTGTCCGCCCTGGGCCTGGGCTGCATGGGCATGTCCGCCCTGTACGGCCCCGCCGACCGCGACGAGTCCCTGGCCACCGTCCACGCCGCCCTCGAAGCGGGCATCACCCTCCTGGACACCGGCGACTTCTACGGCATGGGCCACAACGAACTGCTCATCCGCGACGCCCTGCGCCACCACCGCCGCGACGAGGTCCAGCTGAGCGTGAAGTTCGGCGCCCTGCGCCGCCCCGACGGCACCTTCCTGGGCTACGACGGCCGCCCGGAGGCCGTCCACACCTCCCTGGCCTACTCCCTGCAGCGCCTGGACACCGACCACATCGACGTCTACCGCATCGCCCGCTGCGACCCCCAGGTCCCCATCGAGGAGACCGTCGGCGCCATCAGCGAAGCCGTGAGCGCCGGATACGTGCGCCACATCGGCCTGTCCGAAGCCGGCTGCGACAGCATCCGCCGGGCCGCGGCCACCGCCCCCATCGCCGACCTGCAGATCGAGTACTCCCTGCTGGGCCGCGGCATCGAGGCCCACATCCTGCCGGTCTGCCGCGAACTGGGCATCGCCACCACCGCCTACGGCGTCCTGGCCCGCGGCCTGATCAGCGACAACTGGCCCCGGGGCCGCGCCTTCACCCCCGACGACGTCCGCGGCCACACCCCCCGCTACACCGGCGCCAACGCCGAGTACAACCTCGACCTCGTCGAGACCGTGCGCGCCCTGGCCAAGGAGCGCGGCACCACCGTCGCCCAGACCGCCATCGCCTGGGCCCTGGCCAAGGGCCCCGACATCGTGCCCCTGATCGGCGCCCGCACCCGCGAGCGCCTGGCCGAGGCCCTCGGCGCCCTGGACACCCCCCTCAGCCCCGAGGAGCTCACCCGCATCGAGGAGGCCATCCCTCCCGACGCGGCCCGCGGCGACCGCTACCCGGCCGACCAGATGCGCTACCTCGCCCCCCACACCCCCTGACCACCCGCCACGCCACGCCCCGTACCCCGTACGCCACGCCACGATCCGTACCCCGTACGCAACGCCCGTACGGGCCCGCCACCTCAAGCACCCCGCACACCGTCACGAAAGGGAACACCATGCCCACCAGAAGGGCCCTCCTGGGCGCCGGCGCGGGTATCGCCCTCGCCTCCTCCAGCACACTCCTGGTCGGCTCACCCCTGGCCCAGGCACGGCCCCGGCCGCCGCGCGGGCCCCGCACCAACTGGGGACAGCTGTGCGCGGCCCTCCAGGGCGACCTCGTCCTGCCCGGCGACAGCCGCTACGACCGCGCCCGGCAGCTGGCCTCCGCCCAGTTCGACCACCTGCGCCCGCAGGCCGTCGCCTACTGCGAGAACGCCACCGACGTGGCCACCTGCATCCGCTTCGCCCAGGACAACGACATCCACACCGCGATCCGCAGCGGCGGCCACAGCTTCACCGGCTGGTCCACCACCCAGGGCCTGGTCATCAACCTCACCCGCCTCAACTCGGTGCGCACCAGCGGCTCCACCGTCCACGTCGGGCCCGCCACCCAGATGGTCGACGTCGTCGCCCAGCTGGCCGCCCACGGCCTGGCCGTGCCCGGCGGCTTCTGCCCCACGGTGTGCCCCGGCGGCTTCGTGAGCGGCGGCGGCCACGGCTGGCAGCACCGCAAGTACGGGCCCGCCAGCGACCGCCTGGTCGGCGCCCAGGTCGTCCTGGCCGACGGCCGCGTCGTCACCACGTCCGCCAAGCAGAACCCCGACCTGCTGTGGGCGCTGCGCGGGGGCGGCGGCGGCAACTTCGGCGTCATCACCGACCTCGAACTGGCCCCCACCCAGGTGCCCGTGGCCACCACCTTCACCCTCACCTGGGACTGGGCCAAGGCCCAGGACATGCTGGTGGGCTACCAGCAGTGGGCCCGCAACGCCGCCCCCGAAGTGGCCCCCGACGCCGTCCTGCTGCTGCCCGACGCCCGCCCCGGCGCCGTGCCCACCGCCATGGTCACCGGCGCCTACCTGGGCACCGCCGGCCCCCTGAAGACCTCCCTGGACCAGCTGGTCTCCCTGGTCGGCAGCGCGCCCGCCTCCCGCGTCAGCGAGGAACTGCCCTACGACAAGGCGATGATGCAGCGCTTCGGCTGCGCCACCCTCACCACCCCCCAGTGCCACACCAGCGGCACCGGCGCGAGCCTGCCGCGCACCACCTACACCAAGAACCGCGGCCGCATGTTCAGCCGCCCGCTGCCCGCCGGCGGCCTGGGCGATCTGCTGAGCGCCTTCGAAGCGGCCCGCAGCGCCGGGCAGACCCGCGTCATCAGCCTGATGGCCCTGGGCGGCAACGCCAACCACGTCGCCTCCGACGCCACCGCCTACGTCCACCGCGACGCGGAGTTCACCTGCGTGTGCGGCATCGACCTGAGCACACCGCAGCCCACCGCGGCACAGGAGAAGGCCGCACAGGACTGGGTCGACGGCTGTTTCGCCGCCGTCGACCCGCACTCCAACGGCCGCGCCTACGTCAACTACCCCGACCCCAAGCTCGCCGACTTCGCCCAGGCCTACTACGGCACCAACCTGCCGCGCCTCACCCAGGTCAAGCGCCGCTACGACCCGCACGGCTTCTTCCGCTTCCCCCAGGCCATCACCCCCTGACCCCGCCCCTCCCGCCGCCCCGGCCCGCCGGGCGGCGGGACCCGCCGGACGCCCGCCCCCCCCGCCGCCGGGGGCGGGCCCCGGCCCCCTACCGCCGCCCTGTGCCCGTCCCGCCCAGCGAGGTGCTCCCATGCCCGAACCCAGCGGGCCCGCCCCGGCCCCCGCCCCGCCCCTGCCCGGCAGCGGCCACCCCGCACCCGGCACCGGCACCGGTGCGGGCGCGCCCGCCCAGGACACCGGCCTGCTGGCCCCCGTCCGCGCGGGCGTCCCGGCCGAGGAAGCCGTCACCGACCAGGCCTGGCTGCACGCGATGCTGGCGGCCGAGGCCGCCCTGGCCCGCGCCCAGGCGAGCCTGGGCACCATCCCCGCCCCGGCGGCCGCCGTCATCACCCGGGCCGCCGCCACCACCCGCATCGAGGCGCGCCTGCTGGCCCTGGCCGCACGCGAGAGCGCCAACCCGGTCGTGCCGCTGGTCAAGGAGTTCACCCGCGAGGTCGCCGCCCTGGACCCCGCGGCCGCCGAACACGTCCACCGCGGCTCCACCAGCCAGGACATCCTCGACACCGCCACCATGCTGGTCACCGCGCACGCGCTGCGCCTGATCCGCGCCGACCTGCACCGCACCGCCCAGGCCCTGGCCCGCCTGGCCCGCACCCACCGCGACACCCTGGCCACCGCCCGCACCCTGGCCCTGCACGCCCTGCCCACCACCTTCGGCCTGAAGGCCGCCAGCTGGCGCCAGCTCGTCCAGGACGCCCTCACCCGCCTGGACCGCCTCCTCGACGGCGGCCTGCCCGTCTCCCTGGGCGGCGCCGCGGGCACCCTGGCCGGCTACCTCGAACACGCCACCGCCGCCGCCGACCCCGCCTCCTACACCGAGGACCTCACCCTGGCCTTCGCCACCGAGACCGGCCTGGCCACCCCCGACCTGCCCTGGCACAGCCTGCGCACCCCCATCGCGGACACCGCCGCCGTCCTGGCCTTCACCGCGGGCGCGCTGGGCAAGTTCGCCATCGACGTCCAGACCCTCACCCGCACCGAGATCGGCGAGGTCACCGAACCCACCCGGCCCGGCCGCGGCAGCTCCTCGGCGATGCCCCACAAACGCAACCCCGTGCTGTCCACCCTGATCCGCAGCACCGCCCTGCAGGTGCCCGCCCTGGCCGCCACCCTCTTCCACTGCCTGCTCTCGGAGGACGAGCGCTCGGCCGGGGCCTGGCACGCCGAATGGCAGCCGCTGCGCGAGGCGCTGCGCCTGGTCGGCGGCGCCGCCCACACCGCGGCGGCCCTCGCCGAGGGCCTGCGCACCGACCCCGAGCGGATGCGCCACAACACCGGCCTGACCCAGGGCCGCATGCTGGCCGAACGCCTCGCCGCCGCCCTGAGCGCGCCGCTGGGCCGCGCCCGCGCCAAGGCGCTGCTGTCCCAGGCCTCCGACGAGGCCGCCCGCACCGGGCGCCCGCTGGCCGAGGTCCTGGCCGCCCGGCCCGAACTGGCCGCCCACCGCGCCCTGATCGCCCCGCTGCTGGACCCCGCCCACTACACCGGCGCCGCCGCCCCGCTGGTGGACCGGGCACTGCCCCGGCGGGCGGACACCTGAACGACCGACAGGTGATCCACCCACACCCGATCGAGCGCAGTCACCCCCCACGGGCCCCGCGCCCGCCCCGCCCGGCCCTAGCCTGAGGTCTCCGCACCGCGCCCGCCCCCCGATCCGCCGGGGACGCGCGCGGTGGCCCCCCCTTTTTACGTCAAGGAACCGGACACCTCTGTCGTGGAACTGCACCTGAAGGACAAGGTCTTCCTGGTCACCGGAGCCTCCGCCGGGATCGGCGAGGCCACCGCCCGGCTGCTGGCCGCCGAGGGCGCACAGGTCGTCACCGTCGCCCGCACCCCCCACACGATCACCGCCCCGGGCCCGGCCGTCGACTGCCTGGCCGCCGACGTCACCGACCCCGACGCCCCCGCCCGCCTCCTGGAGGCCGTCCTGGAGCGCCACCGGCACCTGGACGGCCTGGTGAACAACGTCGGCGGCCTCACCTCGCGCACCGGCTTCCTGGACGTGAGCGACGAGCAGTGGCTGCACAGCTTCGCGCTGAACTTCCACTCCGCGGTGCGCATGAGCCGGGCCGCCCTGCCCGCCCTGCTGGAGCGCGGGGCGGGCAGCATCGTCCACGTCGCCAGCGAGGCCGCCCGCTTCCCCGACGCCCCCGTCGTCGACTACGCCGCCGCCAAGACCGCGCTGCTGTCGGTCTCCATGACCCTGGCCGCGGAGTTCGGCCCCCGCGGGGTGCGCTCCAACGTCGTCTCGCCCGGCCCCACCCGCACCGCCCTGTTCGACGCCCCCGGCGGCTTCGCCGACCAGCTCGCCGCCCGCTTCCAGCGCCCCCGCGAGGAAGCCGTCGACCACTTCGTGCGCGAGGTGCGCCGCCTGCCCACCGGCCGCATCGGCACCCCCGACGACGTCGCCCGCGTCATCGCCTATCTGCTCTCGCCCCTGGCCGGGCAGGTCACCGGCGCCGAATGGGCGGTGGACGGCGGCGCCCTGCGCCAGCTGTGAACCACCCCGCCGCGGCGCGCTGTTACTCCTGCTCCACCGCGGCGGCGGGGGAGGGGACGGGGGCGGTCAGGTCCCGCCACTGCCGCATCGAGCGGATGATGCTCTGGCTGACGTGGTCCAGCAGCAGGCCCATCCCCCGCAGCCGCGCCCCCGCGGGCGTGTCGGCGCCCAGGATGCCCGCGCCCTCGTACGCGGTCTGCGCCAGGGCGGCGTTGCGCCGCAGGTTGCCCAGGATCGCGCGGTGCATCACGTCGCCGTCGATCAGGTACCGGTCGTGGCGGCGGCCCGCGTCGCGCTCGCGGCGCACGATCTCCTGCTGCTCCAGCTGGCTGATGGCCTTGGAGACCGAGGCCGGGCTGACGTGCAGGCGTCGCGCGAGGTCGGCGGCGGTGACGCTGCCGGAGTCGGTGACGCAGATGCAGGCGAGCACCCGCGAGACCATCCCCTGCAGGCCGATGCCGACCAGGAGCCGCACGAGCTGCTGCTCGAAGTCGCGCACCGCCTGGGCGTCACGGCCGTAGCCGTGGGCCTGGGCATCGGGCACCGAGGGCTGCGCCGCGCCCGCGGCGGGGGGCCTGCCGCGCCGGGCCCGGCGCCCGGCCGCGTGGTGGGCGCGGTCGGCCCGGTACTCGCGGGGGCCGCCGTTGCGCATCACCTCCCGGGTGACGGTCGACGTCGGCCGCCGCAGGCGTTTGGCGATCTCGGTGTACGAAAGCCCGTCGGCCATCCCCGCCGCGATGAGCCGGCGGTCCTGCTGCGTCAGTCTGTTTCCTGGCATGGATGGTCACCTCGTGCGCTGGGTGTGCGGTGGCCAGTGTGCGTACAGATACAGCTCGTTGCAAAGCATGAATCAGCCACTCATTGCATTAACCAGCAGGCCCTTTGCAAGAGTTTCCCCCTGCTGAACTGGGCACCCACCCCATACGGGCCACCTCATTCGTTGACCCGAAAATGAACGCAACATAGCGTTTTCCGTACGTTGAAGGCCCCGTGACACACCGCCGCAGCCCCCGGCCCCGCCCGGGAACGGCGAAGGCCCCCTCCGGGCGGAGGGGGCCTTCGTGTGGAGCGCCCGGCAGGCCTTGCACCTGCATTTCCCATCGGATGATGGACGTCTTTCCTTGGACCACAGACGCGTGACTCCCGTGCCCTGCACCGGAGTTACGTGAAGATCATACACCGGCCGCGGGCCCGCCGGTGCCACCGCGCCCGGCACGCCCCGCAGGCCCGCGGGGATGCTTCACATCCGCTCGGCGCCGGCCCGGATCGCCTCGCGGATGCGGGGGTACGTACCGCAGCGGCAGATGTTGCGGATGCCGTCCAGGTCGGCGTCGGTGACGGCGCGGCCCTCCTGGGCGAGGCGGCGCACCAGGGCCACGGCGGCCATGATCTGGCCGGGCTGGCAGTAGCCGCACTGGGCCACGTCCTGCTCCAGCCAGGCCTGCTGCATCGGGTGCAGCTCGGCGTCCACGGTGGCGGCCAGGCCCTCGATGGTGGTGACCTCGTCGTCGGGGGCGAGGTCCTTGACCGGGATGGCGCAGGGGTTGGCCGCCTTGCCGTTGAGGTGGCTGGTGCAGGCCTTGCAGACGTTGATGCCGCAGCCGTACTTCGGCCCGGTCACGCCCAGCAGGTCGCGCAGCACCCACAACAGCCGCTCGTCATCGGCGGCTTCGACGGTGACCTGCTCGCCGTTGAGACGGAACGTGTGCTCGGGCACGGCAACTCCTCGGTGTGGGGCGGCCCTTGACGGGCAGGGGGCGGGGGTGGGGGCGGGGCGGTTCAGCGGACGTGGTCCAGGCCGTCGGTGGGCGAGGCGGGCACGGGCGGCACGGTCGGCTTGGGCGTGAAGGAGAGCGTGCCGTGGTTGACCGGGAAGCGGGTGGGCATGGTGCCCGTCGCCCGCCCGTAGGCGCAGGCGACGGCGGCCATGGAGGCGGCCACGCCCAGTTCCCCGGCGCCGCCGGGCTCGCCGCCGGCGGAGGGCATGAGCAGGACCTTCAGCTCCAGGGGGGTGTTCCACTGCCGGGTGTAGAAGTAGTTGTCCCAGCTCGCCTCGAGGAAGTGTCCCTCGCGCAGGTGCAGGCTGGAGGTCAGCACCTGGGCGATGCCGTCCATGACGGCGCCCGTCATCTGCGCCTCCAGGCCGCGCGGGTTGACGGCCAGGCCGACGTCCACGGCGACGACGGCCTTGGTGACGCGCGGCCCGCTCACCCCGTCCCGCACCGGCCTGTTCACCGTTTCGGGACGGCAGTCGATCTCGACCAGGACGGCGCTGGCCGACCGGTACTCGCCGTGGAAGGCGATGCCCTGCGCGGTCCCGGCCGGCATCGGCCGCCCCCAGCCGCCGGCTTCGGCCGCCTTGTCCAGGACGGCCCGGAAGCGCTTCTCGCGCAGCAGACCGCGCCGCAGGGCCAGGGGGTCCTGGCGCGTCTTCGCGGCGAGCTCATCGATGATGAGCTCGCGCGCGCACACGACGTCGGGGGAGTAGACCCCGCGCATGCTGCCGGTGTTGAAGCCCTTGTTGGTCTCGCTCAGCAGCCGGCTGTGCACGGCGATGTCGTAGGGCATGGACTGGGTGAGGTGGAAGAAGGTCTGGGAGAACGCGGCGTCGCCCACCGGCAGCTTCGCGGCCAGGGCGGTGAAGACCTCGCCGAGCCCGTGGCCGAAGTCGGTGGCCACGCTGGTGTGCCGCTGCTTGTAGCTGAGCACCGTGCCGCCGGCGTAGGCGGCCCGCACCCGGGAGGTGGCCATGGGGTGGGCGCGGCCCTGGCGCGCGTCGTCCGCCCGGTGCCACATGAGCTTGACCGGCTTGCCGAACGTCTGGGAGATCTCGGCGGCTTCCAGCGCGGCGTCGAGGAACAGCTTGCGCCCGAAGGAGCCGCCGCCCTCGGTGACGTGCACGGTCACGGCGCCCGGGGCGAGCCCCAGGCGGGCCGCGATGGCCTGCTTGGCGACGATCGGCGCCTTCAGGCCCGACCAGATCTCCGCCCGGTCCGCCCGCACGTCGGCGATCGCGCAGTTGGGCTCAAGGGCGCTGTTGCCGCGGAAGTGGAAGGTGAAGCGGGCCTCCACCGACGGCGTCAGCGCGGGCAGCCCCAGCGGCAGTTCCGCCTCCTTGAGCTCCTGGAGCACCGACTCGTCCGAGGCCCCGTCCGCGCTGCCGGGCCGCCACGCCACCCGCAGCGCGCGCACGGCCTCGATGCACTGCCCGAAGGTCCGCGCGCGCACCGCGACCCCGGTGGAGACCACGCCGACATCGGTGACGCCCGCCATGGCACGCACCTCATCGAGGTTGGCCACCGAACCCACCCGGCCGTTGATGGTCGGCGCCCGGCACACCATGGTCGGCCGCGCGCCGGGCACGTCGAGGTCCATCGCGAACTTCTTGCGGCCCGTCACCGCGGCGAGCGCGTCGATGCGGTTGTGCGGCCGGCCGATGACGGTGAAGTCCGCGCGGTCCTTGAGGTCCACCCAGGCGCGCCGCACCGTGACGCTCGCCGCCTTGGCGGCGAGCGCACCGATGCCGATGGCGGTGCCCGCGCCGTCGGTGACGGTGCCCGCCCGCAGCGTGAGACCGGCGAGCGGGGCGCGCAGTTCGGCGGCCGCGGCCCGCAGCAGCCGCTCCCGGGCGACGGCGGCGGCCACCCGGATGGGCAGATAGGTGGAGATGGTGGTGTTGGAGGCGCCGGTGAGCTGGTTGAACACCAGCTCCGGCCGGGCATCGGCCAGGGTGACGCGCACCCGCTCCAGGGGCACGTCCAGCTCCTCGGCGATCAGCATGGCCGTCGACGTGGTGATGCCCTGGCCGACCTCGGCCCGCGGCAGCGCGAAGGAGACCGTGCCGTCGGCGTGCACCTCGACCGTGATCAGGTTCGACGTCGGCAGCGCCGCGGTGGTCATCACGTCGTTGAGGTCCACCAGTTCGGTGATGTCCGCCTCGGCCGCGGGCGCCGCCCCCAGCTCGGCGGCCGTCACCAGGGTGGGAGCGGCCAGCACGAACCCGAGGAACCGCCGCCGCCCCACCCCCTCCCCGCCCGGCCCCGCCGCGCCCTGCGGCTCAACTCCCGCCCCGGCCGCGCCCGTTGCCCTGCTGCGTGAACGCATCCCACATTCCCTCCCGGCACCCGCACGCACTCGTACGGTCACCGCCCGCGCCCCTCGGAAAAGATCAGGACGAACTCTACGTCGCCCACTCGGTCACCGAGCGTGCCCCCACGGCTCACCGAGAACAAGAGCCGCGGCAGCCACTGTTGCGCACGGGCGCCCCGCGCTGCCGCCGCGCCCGGCGGCAGCGCGGCCGGGCGCGGAAAGCCACCAGGGGGACACGCAGGGCAGCCGCATGCTCACCGCTTGACGTCCTGATCCCCACCTGGGACCTTGCCCGCGCCACCGGCGGCGACGAGCGCCTGGACCCCCGACGGCACGGCACACCGGGGCGAACTCACCCCAGGCACTCCTGGGCGAGCTCGCCGGCGAACACCTGGCGCGCGTGGGCCCGCATCCGCGGCCCGTACGCCGGGTCGTCGGCCAGCGCGGAATAGCCGTGCCCCGCACGGGTGACGAGCCCGGCCGTGTCCGCCAGGTACACATCCAGGCCCGGGTACATCAGCTCGATGCAGGGGAGGTCGTCGATGTCGAGGGCGAACACCGGGTACTCGCCGTACTCGTCGACGGCGCCGGTGGCCAGGACCCGGCGGGAGTCGGATCCGCCCGGCAGCAGGAAGCACTCGTCGAAGCGCGCCGACAGCGGCTCGTAACACGCCCCCCACCCGTCGCCGAACTCCTCCCGCGCGAGCTGTCCGAGCGTGCGCGGCGTGAACCCGTACGCGGGCCCGAACCAGCCGAAGCGGCACAGCAGTTCACTGTCGAAGGCAAGCCAGCGCCGCAGGCTCGGCGGCAGCGGGCGGCCGCTGGGGAACACGGCGCCGTCCAGCACGCCGGCGGGCAGCGGCGAGGACGGGGCGGACCTCCAGGGCCCGGCCCACGGGGCGTAGTCCAGGACCGGCCGGGAAGGGTCGGCCTCGACGCGGGCGATGACGCGTTCGGTCAGAGCGACGCCGTGAACGGCGGAAGCCGGCAGAGCCATGCGTGGCGATCCTCTTCGTCGAGCCCGTGGAGCCCGTAGAGACCGGTGGATACCTCGGGCCACCCGAAGGTAGTCCCTGCCACTGACACGCACCGCCTGGACGGCCACCGCCTGGACGGCCACCGGGTGACGCATGCCGCCGGGCAGGCCGCCGAGTTGCCCGCCGGGCCGGGCGCGCCGAGGACACCCGGTGGCCGTGCGGCATGGCGCCGTCCTGGCCGCGGTGCCTGCGGGATGGCCGGTACGGATCGACCCGGCGAGCCCGGACACGGCGCACACCACCCACAAGGCGACCGGCCCCGCGGACCCCGCCCACCCGCGCGATCAGCGGGGCCTCACGAGCGGGCCCCGCCCGGGCGAGGCAGCGGATGTGCGCCGCCACGACAACCGGCGGCGCGCACCGGCACACCCGCCGCACCCGCCCTGGCGCGAAGTCACCCCGGGCGGTGTGCCGGAGCCCCGGAGCACGGCGGGCGATGTCAGTGGGCCCTGCCAGACTCCGCGCCATGACCACCGACTCCTTCCACCTGCATCAAGTCGCCTCGGCCCGGGACATCGACGCGCATGTGCGCCAAGCCCTGCTCGAGTGCTGGGTCGATGTCACCAACGACGGCGGCGCCGCGGGCTTCCCCTTACCGCCCATCGGCACCCAGCAGGCCGCGCCCGCCCTCGACACCATCATCGAGGGCCTCGCCCCGCACACGTCCCGCCTGCTGACCGCCTGGGACGGCAGCGAACTGGTGGGCTGGCTGCACCTGCGCCGCGATTCCTCGCCCCTGACCGCCCACTGGGGGACCGTGCACCACGTGCAGACCCACCCCAGCATGCGCGGCCGGGGCATCGGCGCCGCCCTGACCGCACACGCCCACCACGTCGCGGCCCACGAGATGGGCCTGGAGCAACTGCACCTGGCCGCGCGCGCCGGAGCGGGCCTGGAGACCTTCTACGCCCGCCTGGGCTGGCGGGAGATCGGCCGCTGGCCGGGCGCCCTGCGCCTGGCCCCCGGAGACGACCGCGACGAAATCCTCATGCTCCTGCACCTGTAACCCCCGCCGGGCGGCCGGCCCGCCGTCCCCGTACGGCGACGCGGGCAGCGCGGGCGCAGGGCCCGGGCGGGCCCTGCGGTCAGGCGGCGTCGAGGGCATCGGTGATCTTGCGGGCCATGGCGGCCAGGGCGGGACCGGGCTCGGCCCGGTGGGCGCGGGCGGCCGCCTGCACGGCGGTGGTCACGGTGGCGCGGAAGTTGGCGGCCTCGGCGGGGGAGTGGCGCTGGAGCAGCTGCATCGCCGCGGTCAGGGCGGGCAGGACGTGCTCGGCGAGCGCGGCCGTGGTGGTGCCCTTGAGGTTCTTGAGGGGGGTCTTCTCGGCGAGGACGTGTCCGACCTGGCCGGTGGCGGAGGTCAGGGCGATGGTGCCCTGGGTGGCGGTCTTGTGGGGCTTTCCGGCGGCGTCGGCGGCGGCCATCAGCGAGACGGCGCCGTAGGCGGCGGTGCGCAGGGTGTTCTTGTCCTGGTCGGTGAGGGCGATGAGGGCCAGAGACATGGGGTGCTCCTTGAGCGGTTCGGCCGGTGGTGAGAGCCACCGGGTCGGTGCTTGATGTCTCTACGATCTCCGCCGCTGCTGTCAGCGCCCTGACACCCCGCTGACACCGCCCCTGACACCGACACCCACCGCCAGCACCCCCCCCCGCGGCAGGGCGCTACACAGCCGGGCACCCGCCCGCCGGGCCGGGGCGCCCGCGGGCCGCCCCGTCGCTCACCCGGACCCCGGCCGCCGCCCGGCCGTCAGGCGCGCCCACGCCCGCTGGTTGTAGGGGCAGCGGGAGCGCAGGCTGATGCGTTCGCTCAGCAGCGCGCGGCCCAGGTCGTACCGGCCCGCGTGCAAGGCGGCCTCGACGAGGGTCTTCTGCAGGGCGTCCCGCTGGGCGTGGCTGCCGCCGAACTCCTGGAAGCGGTAGCGCAGCGGAAGCAGCAGGTCCACCACCTCGGCGTAGCGCCGCTGCCCGTAGGCCACCAGCGCCCGGCACACCGGAAGGCCGATCTCGGCGGTCATCGAGACGTTGGACGGCCCCGCACCGGCCTCGCGCAGCCACCTCTCCCGCTCACGGATCAGGCGCTGGGCGTCGCCGGTGCGGGCGGCCCCGACGTAGGCCATGACGGCGTGGACGTCGTTGAAGGCGTAGTGGGGCCCGTCGCCCCGGCGCGCCCACGCGTCGGCCAGCACGGGCCAGCGGCCGCCGGTGTCGGCGCCCGCCAGGTACAGGCGCCACAGCAGCGCGGCGGCGTCCAGGAGCTCCATCGCCGCCCCGGCCGAACCGTCGTGGTGCAGGGCCGCGTCGTAGACGGCCAGGACCTTGTCGGTGCGCCCCGTCTCCAGCAGGTACAGGGCGTAGTGCCACCAGTTGTGGACGTTCAGGTAGTTGCCGGCCGACCAGGCCTCGGTGCGGGCGTCGAGGTAGGCGATGCCGTCCTCGTGCCGTCCTTGCATCTCCAGGGCGTGGACGACGGCGTGGATGCCCCAGACGTCGCGGGCGTTGCGTTCGACGGCTTCCAGGCCGACCTGTTCGGCCAGGGTGTAGTGCCCGGCCTCCTCCAGGCCGAAGGCGTACATGCCCCGCAGCAGGCCGTAGTGCGGATCCTCGCGGTCCCAGGCGGCCAGCGCGCCGCCGATGCGGTCGCGCAGGAGGACGGCGTTGCCGGTGAAGAAGTCGATCTGATGGCCGACGGCCAGGGCGAGGACGTCCTTGGGGTGGGCCACCACGAGGTCGCCCAGGAGCCGGCCGGCCCGGTGCAGGTCGCCCGCCAGCCAGCAGGAGGCGGCCTCGGTGTGCAGGCGCTCGCGCACGCTCAGCCCGCCCGCGTCAATGCCCTGGCGGAACGCGGTGAACGCTGCGGCCGCTTCGGCCGCGTCCTTCTCCTCCGTGCCGAGCAGTCCGAGGTAGGCGCGGAAGACGTGGCCCATGGCGGAGCGGGGCGAGGCCTCGAGCACGGCCCCGACCTGCCCGGACACCTCTCCGCGGAAGAAGAGGAGGTCCTCCAGGGCCTGCTCGTAGTGCCGCACCGCTGCGGCGCCGGTGTCCGTCATCACCTGGCCGTGCCGGTCCACGCTCACCCTGCCCGCCTCCCGAAGCCCGCCCGCGAGAACCCTGTCTCGCCGCGGGAACCCTGCCCCGTCGCGGGGACGCGGACACCCCGGCACGCGGCGGCCGTTCACCCGTGCGGGGTAGCGTTGCGGCATGACCCTGGCGCCGCCCCGGTTCCCGCCGTACCCGGTCCGCGGCGTGTGCGTGCTGCACCAGCGCCAGAACTGCGCGCCGCACTTCGCGGGGGTCACCGTGGACTTCGAGCCCGCCGCCGAGGGCTTCGTCTTCGAGACGGCCCCGGGGCTGACGGTGGAGTACGAGCCCGCCGGGGACCTGCCGCGCTTCTTCGCGGCCGCGGCCGCGGGGATCGAGGAGCAGCTGCGCCTGCCCGGGCACGGCATCGTGGTGGCCGTCCGGGCGGTGCTGCGCGCTGCCCGCGCCGATGCGTTCGGCTCCCACGAGCTGGCGTTCCGGGTCGCGGGCTATCTCGCCGCCCGCCAGGCCCTGGAGCGTACGCGGGCGGCGCGCACGGGGGCGGGTCCCGCCGGGCCCGGAGGTTGTTGAAATTACGGTCAAGCGGTACGGACGGGCGCCCCGGACGGCCGCCCGCGGCCCGGGGCGGGACGGCCGTCTGACCAGCGGCCCCCGCCGCGCGGCCCCGCCCGCGGCCGCCGTCGGCACGGAACGCCCCGGAATTGGCCTAGTCCTTGCTTGGTCCATACCATTGACATGCCTATGACCACATGGCTACCTCGTGGGGCAACAGCCCTGCGTCAGACCCTCCCTGACGCCCCTTCACCCCTTTGGGATGGCCATGAGACGTCTGCGTTCCCTCCCTGCCGCTCTCGCCGCGGCGGCCACCGCGGTGGCCGCTCTGGGCCTGACCGCGCTCTCCAGCACCCCCGCCCAGGCCGCCACCCCGCTGCCCGCCCACGTCTTCGCCCCCTACTTCGAGTCCTGGACGGGCGAGAGCCCCGCCGCCCTCAGCGCCCAGTCCGGCGCCAAGCACCTGACGATGGCCTTCCTCCAGACGGCGACGAAGGGCTCCTGCACCGCCTACTGGAACGGCGACACCTCACTGCCCGTCGACACCAAGTCCTTCGGCGCCGACATCAAGACGATCCAGGGCCGCGGCGGAGACGTCATCCCCTCCTTCGGCGGCTACACGGCGGACACCACCGGAACCGAGATCGCCGACAGCTGCACCGACGTCGACCAGATCGCCGCCGTCTACCAGAAGGTCATCACGACCTACGACGTCCCCCGGCTCGACATGGACATCGAGGTCGACGCCCTGGACAACACCGCGGGCATCGACCGCCGCAACAAGGCGATCAAAAAGGTCCAGGACTGGGCCGCCTCCACGGGCCGCAAGCTGGAGATCTCCTACACCCTGCCGACGACCACCCGGGGCCTGGCGGCCAGCGGCCTGGCCCTGCTCAGGAACGCGGTCACCAACGGCGCGCGCGTCGACGTCGCCAACATCATGACGTTCGACTACTACGACAACGCCCAGCACGACATGGCCCAGGACACCAAGACCGCCGCCCAGGGCCTGTACGACCAGCTCGCCAAGCTCTACCCCGCCAAGACCCCCGCCCAGCTCTGGGGCATGATCGGCGTCACCGAGATGCCGGGCGTCGACGACTTCGGCCCCGCCGAGACCTTCACCCTGCCCAACGCCACAACGGTCTACGACTGGGCGACCGCCAAGGGAATCAACACGCTCAGCTTCTGGGCCCTGCAGCGCGACAACGGAAAGTGCCCCGGCGGCGGAGCCAGGGACGACTGCTCCGGCATCGAACAGGGCACCTGGGACTTCTCCCGCGTCTTCGCGCCCTTCACCGGCGGCAACACCCCGCCCAGCGACGACTTCTCCCTGGCCCTCTCCCCGCCCGCCGCCACCCTCAAGGCAGGCACCTCCGCCACCAGCACCCTGAAGACCGCGGTCACCGCGGGCGGCGCCCGCACCCTGGACCTGAGCGTCAGCGGCGCACCCGCCGGGGTCACCGCCTCCCTCAGCCCCGCCTCGGTCACGGCCGGCGACACCTCGACCCTCACCGTCTCCACCACCCAGGCGGCCGTCAACGGCACCTACAGCCTCGTCGTCACCGCCACGAGCCCCTCGGCCGCCCACTCCACGACCTACTCCCTGACCATCACCGGCGGCAGCGGCAACCAGTGCACCGCGGCCCCCTGGGCCTCCGGCACGGTCTACACCGCGGGCCAGCAGGTCTCCCACAAGGGCCACACCTGGAAGGCCAAGTGGTGGACGACCGGCGAGGAACCCGGCACCACCGGCCAGTGGGGCGTCTGGCAGGACCTCGGAGCCTGCTGACCCCCGTCCGGCCCCCGGCCCGCCCGGCCCCTCACGCGCCCCCGCCCCGCCCCGCGGCACCGCCCGCCGGGCGGGGCGGGGGTGCGTGACGCCGCAGGCCGCCGGGCCCCGCACCCGCACCGGGCCGTGAGCGCCGCCGGCCCGGGTGACGCACGCTCACAGAGGGACGACGTTCACGGCCTGCGGGCCCTTGGGTCCCTCCGCCACCTGGTACTCCACGCGCTGGCCCTCCCGCAGGCTCCGGTACCCCACGCCGATGATCTGCGAGTAGTGGACGAAGACGTCCGGGCCGGAGACGTCCGGCGCGATGAAGCCGTACCCCTTCTCGGCGTTGAACCACTTGACGGTGCCGAAGTTGATCAGATCACGCCGGCCGTCCGGCGCACGCACGCTCTTCGCCCGCCCGGTATCGGCCCACGCCGGGGCGCAGGGCGCGAGCAGGACACCCAGGACGAGGAGCGGCGCGCAGGCCGCGGCACGGCGGCGGGCGGAGTGGCGCATGACGGGGCCTCCAGGCGGGAGATCGGCCGGGCCGCCCCGGCGGCGGGTACCCGCAGCACCGCTCGGCGACTCGTGCGACAAGGCTGTACGCGCACTCACCGTGCGCACGGGACCCAAGCCCCGCAACCCCGAACACCCGTCCGGGCGACGCCCGCCACCGGCACCGGTCACCGCACCTCGGGGGTCAGGCCGCGCGGGTGTAGCGGTCGGCGGCCCTGGTGCGCGCGGCCGTCAGGCGGGCCTTGGCCCCTTCCCGGCCCAGCACCCGGCGGCGCGGCGCGGCGGCCTTGCGCGCCTCTCGTACGAGGCGGTGGCGGGCGGCTTCCTGGGCGAGCTCGGCGGCGCGGAACTGGTGGATCTCGTAGTCGAACATCTTCTTCTCCCCCTGCGGTGCTGGTGTCTCGCTCTGTGCGATGACTCCACTGTCGCTTCCCAGGCGGATGCGGCACATCGGGAAGGTTCCGCATCTTCCAGCGAGGCGGGGGCCTTAGACGCAGGGGAGTGCCTTAGCCCGCCGGCCGGGCCCCGCCCCGGGGGCCCCGCAGGCATGCCGCAGCGCGGCCGCAGGAGCCCAGGAGGCGGGGCGCGGGAGGCGAGGGGCGCGCCCGCGTCCGGTTCACTCGTAACGCAGGCGCAGCGACTCCCGTTCGGCCTCCTCGACCTGCTCGACCGTCAGGCCCGGCAGGTTCAGCTGGGCCAGCGTCACCTCGGCGCTGGCGGGCTGGGCGTCGGCGGACACCCACTTCTCCGGCTGCCACGCGTGGGCGCGCATCAGCGACTTGGGGCAGTGGGGGTAGACCTGTTCGACGTGCACCACCAGCGCGGTGACGGGCGGCTTGCCGACGGGCGTGAGCTGTTCGAGCAGTTCCGGGCGGGCGGAGACGCAGGCGCGGCCGTTGACGCGCAGCGTGGTCGGGCGGCCGGGGATGAGGAAGACCAGTCCGGCACGCCCGGTCTGCAGCACGTTGTGCAGGGTGTCGAGCCGCTTGTTGCCGGTCGCGTCGGGAATCACCAGGGTCCGCTCGTCCAGCACGGAGACGAACCCGGCCGGGCCCCCGCGCGGCGTCACGTCCGCCCGCCCTTCGGCGTCGGCGCTGCCTATGAACACCAGGGAGGAACAGCCGATCAGCGCGCGGGTCTGTTCGGTCAGGTGGTCGGTCTCCTTGCGCAGTGCGTTCGGGTTCGGCTGCGAGTAGAGCTCGGCCAGCTGATCCGGGCTGGTGAGAGCGTCCGCCCGCAGGGCATCGAAGAGCGGGCCGGTGGTCCCCGTATCGATCATCATGGAAACGACCCTAGAAGACGACCGGGGCAGCGCGGGGCCCAGCACGTGATCACGCCCGCTGGAGCCGGCAGCCGCGCCCTCCGTCACGTGGGAAGCGCGGGGCGCGCCTGTGCCGTTGGTCTTCGCCTGGAGGAGGCCGCCCCAGCCCTTGGTGGCGTAGAGCTTGAAGCCCCCGGTGATGTGATGAATGATCCAGTCAATCTTGTCCGCGATGTCCCAGTCCCAGTCCCAGTCGTAGTCCTCGTCGGACTCAGCGATGGGAAGGGAGACGGGCCACACCCCAACGAGCCTGGCCTGCCCGGTGCTCGAGGCGGCACCGACCTCCTGGATCGTGACGACCTCGGCCCTGATGTGGGTCTCCCCCTGCCATCAGACTGCATCGGCCCCCTCCGTTGAGCGCCAAAACCCCCTGTTTCAGGCATAGTTGAACCAATCATCCCTTCTCGGTCAGGGGCTGCCGCTCAACTGAGCTCGCCGTGATCTCGGCAGCCCGTTCGAGGGGGCGCATGGCAGCGGCACGCGGACCGCAGAGCCTGCACCGCCGGGCAGCAGAAGGGGCGACCTTCTGGTGCGGCTGCCGTGGCGGTGCTGCGCGCCATCGATGCGGCGATGATCGTGGGGGGCCGCGGCCGTCGTTCCCTTCGCCCAGGCCGTCGCGACGCAGGCGGGCGGTGACTTCTACGCCCGGGTGCGGCGGCTCTTCAGCCGCGCTGTGAAGCGCGGGGGCGGGGAACTGACCGAGAGGACGGTCGCCGAAGCGGCCCTGTACGTCGTGAGGGATCCCGGCCGGAGGTCCGGCCGGATGCCCCGCAGGCGGACCTGATCCGTGGTCAGGCTGCCGGTGCCCGGGTGGTGTTCGAAGTGCGTGGTAGGCACCTGGCGGGCGTGCGCGCGGGGCCGACCACGCCTGCGTTGTTGGCCAGGTGCGGTGCGGCTGTTCGGCCTCGGCGAGCAGACCGGCGCGGGCTGCCTCGGTGCGGCCCGCCCGGAACGCGGCGCCAAGCTGCCCTGGCAGTCGGCCTGGTTCAGCTCTGCGTCGTGGTGAGCCAGTCGGTCAGCAGGCGGTTGACCTCGTCGGGGCGTTCTTGCTGGATCCAGTGGCCGCAGCCTTCCAGGAGGTGGGAGGCCGACAGGCGGGGGAGAGTGGTGGGGTAGGCGTCGATGGCGTCGGCCATCCAGGTGGTGGAGGCGTCCAGGGCACCGCCGATGAACAGGGCGGGCTGTGTGAGCGGGGCTCCGCGGTGGGGGGTGAGGTCTTCCCAGTCGCGGTCCATGGTGCGGTAGCGGTTGAGGGCGCCGGTCAGGCCGGTGCGCTCGAACTCCGCGGCGTAGACGTCGAGGTCGTCCTCGGTCAGCCAGGCGGGGAGCGGGCCGGTGGGGAAGCGGTCGCGCAGCCGGCCGCCGCGGGTGACGAAGTGCGGGTCGGGCTCGCCCTCGGCCGGCATCGTGTCGGCGGACAGGGCCGCGTAGAAGCCGGCGAGCCAGCTGCGGACGTCGGGCTCGATCTCCGCCTCGGCGCGACCGGGCTCCTGGAAGTAGGAGACGTAGAACTCCTGCTCGGGGCCGCCGATCCGGCCGAAGACGTCGGTGGGGCGGGGGCCGCCGGGCGGTGCGTAGGGGACGCTCAGCAAGCCGACCGCGCGGAAGACTTCGGGGTGGAGCAGGGCGGAGGCGGCGGCGATGTTGGAGCCCCAGTCGTGGCCGACGATCACCGCGCTCTCCTCGCCGAGGGCGCGCACGACGGCGACGTTGTCCTCCGCCAGGTCGACTATGCGGTAGGCGTCGGTTGCGGCGGGCCTGGAGGAGCGGCCGTAGCCGCGTACGTCGATCGCCGCTGCCCGGAACCCGGCCGCGGCGAGGGCCGGGAGCTGGTGGCGCCAGGAGTACCAGGACTCGGGGAAGCCGTGGACGAGCAGGACCAGCGGGCCGGTGCCCTGCTCCACCAGGTGCAGGCGCCCGGCCGGGGCCTGGACGGTGCGGTGGCGCGGTGCGGCGGTCGGCTGGGATCGCATGGGGACTTCTCCTCGGTTCGTGGGCGGCCGGCGGGGACCCGTCGATCATGCGGTGCCGCGGCCGTCCGGCGCGATCAGCGTTGCCGGTCTGGCAAGGTTGCAGGACAGGGCGGTGAAGCGGCGCGGCGGGAGGGAACGGGGACGGTGGCAGGGGACGACGTGGCCCGGACGCTGGCGGCGATGGGGCCGCGGCTGCGGGCCGTGCGCGAGCGCCGCGGCGTCACGCTCGCCGCTGTCAGCCGCGCGACCGGCGTCTCGTCCAGCACGCTGTCGCGGATCGAGACCGGCCGGCGCAAGCCCACCCTGGAGGTGGTGCTGCAGCTGGCGAAGGAATACGAAGTCTCCCTGGACGAGCTGGCCGGCACCGCACCCGCCCCTGCGGCCGGGCCCCGCAGCACGGCGCCGCACAGCTTCGGCGACGACAAGGCGGTCTTGCCGCTGACCCGGTACGTCGGCGGCCTGCACGCCCACAAGCACGTCCTGCCCGCCGTCGGGGAGCCGCCCGGGCGGCCCCGCCAGGGGACCCACGAGGGCTACGAGTGGCTGTGCGTCCTGTACGGGCGGTTGTGGATCGCGCTCGGCGACCAGGACCTCGTCCTGACCGCCGGGGACGTCATCGAGTTCGACACCCGCGTCCCCCACGGACTCGCCAACGCCGGATCCACCGGACCGGTCGAGTACCTGATCATGTTCGGACCTCAAGGGGAACGTCCACGACTGCGTGCCCCTGCAGCCGCTGGTCGCGGGACCGGTGACGGCGAGGCTGCTGAATGAGCAGCCGTGACAAGCCGCGCGCCTCGTCGGTGACCGCCCGCGCACGCGCCGGCCCGACCGGGGCCGAGGGCGGGCCGGTGCCCTCATCGTGTTGACCGCCCCCGGCAGGCAGTGCTGGAGCCGGCGCGTGGACAGCATCCCCGCCGACCGGCGGCTCTGGAACCGGATCAGCAGCGCCTACCAGCGCGAGCACGACCGCCGAAGGCGACGGCGCGACCAGCTCACCTGCGGCGACTGGGTCAGGGTCCTGCGCGGCGCGGGTCTCGTCATCGACGACCTCATCGAGCCGCGGCCCGAACCCGGAAGACCCAACGGCTGCAACGAAACCGACCCGCCCCACTGGGCACACCGCTGGCCGGCGGAACTGCTGTGGGTGACCCGCACACCGTAAGCGCGAGACGGGGGAGGGGGCGCAATGCGGCCGGTGGCGGTGCGGGCAGGGCCAGGGGCACGGGGAACTCAGTACGGTTCGCGCAGCTTGTCGCGCAGGGTGCGCCACTGCCGGGCGAGGAAGGACTCGTCGGCGGTTTTGATCGCGACCCAGGCGGCGAGGGGGTGGGCGTCCACGTCCTCAAGCCGGACTCCCGGGCATCGCACGGGGATATCCGCCCGGTACTCCTCGGCCCACTGGTCATCGAGGAGACGCAGGAGGGCGACCTGCTTGGCGTTCCAGCCGATCCGTGTGTCCCGGTCCTCGGGCCACCGGTCCCGCTGGCCCAGCTCCCAGCGCATGGCCATGGACCTGGTGGCGTCGAGAGCGACCCAGTGCATGGCCTCGTGCAGGTCCTCGGTGGTGGTGGGGCCGTATCGCACGCCGCGCTCCATCAGGGTCCAGTGGATGACTCCGTCGTGGACTTCGATCCAGGGGTAGGAGCCGTCGCGGATGCTGAACCCGACCAGGTCGTACCGGCGCCCGCCGTAGAGCTTCGCGGACATCTCGTGCACCGCGGACCGCACATCCTCGATCATTATCGTCACAGCGACGATTATTGCATCTGTTCGATCCGCACCCGCATCCGGCCGACGTGACGTGACGGGGGCGCTATGCCCTCCTGCCGCCTCGTCGGGACGCGTGCGGAGGCGGCCCGCGAGGGCGGCATCAGCGACGACGCGCTGCCAGGGGCCGGTGAACGAGGTACCTCCGGCCGGAGCGCGGCCGCCGGTGGCCGGGGGCGGCGACGGACTGATCGTCGGTACGACCGGGCGCCGCCCCCGGCAGGGGAACGGGGCTAGCCGAACTTCACGAAGGTCGGGAAGGGGGACGAGAACGTCTCGAAGTTCCGGGAGCCGACGAAGCCGGCGAACACCGTGCAGGTGCTGTTCGTGTACATGGTGGCGTCGGTGTCGGTGTCGTTGTGCGCATCACGTGCACCACCGCTGACGGCGATGCATGTGCCATTGGGTGTCGGGACGTTGAGGGTCGTCTCATGCCCGTTGTCCGCCCGCGTGTAGAAGAACGTGCCGGTGGCGGCCTGGGCGTTGCTGGTGGACAGGCCCGTGACCAGCGCGGCGGCCGCGCCGATGGCCAGAGTTGCCCTGCCGATTCGGTTGAGTGCACGCATGAAGGGTCCTTCCCCTCTTGTCGTGGCCAGTGAGAATCACGCCGCAGTTGCAGGATCCACCCCGTATAGGCAGAGTTGAGGGTTTTAGCGAATAATCACCCGAATGAATGATATTGCGGCTTCCTCTCAACCATCAGAGCCTGGGAGGCAGGACGCCCCCGGCACGCGCCGTTGACGGGGAGCCCCGCACGCCCGTCCTCATGCCCGCCGACCAGCTCGGCCAGAAGTCGCCTCAGCGCGGCGCGGGCAGGCATCAGGTCCGAAATCGCCAACAGCATCCGCCTGAACGGCCCCAGGGCGTGGCCCGGCTGCAAGGGGGCCGACGCGGCCGGGAGCACGGCAATCCGAGCCGCCCTCACCTGGCTCACGGAAGCGAAAGCCGACGTGCGCGGGGCGCTCGCCGCGCGGGACCGCGGCGACCTCGCCTCCCTCTCCGCCCGGCACGCCCGAGTCTTGATGTGCCTGCCGCAGCGCCTGGGCCGATACGCCGCCCGCCACCCGCGCACCCAGCGCGCGCTACCCGGGCCCCTGCCGCACACGCAGGCGCACATACCGGTCCTCATCCCGCCAGCGCCCGCGGGCTCCCGGTCCGCGCCGCAGTCCGCCGTCCCTTGGGCGCGGCCAGTTCACCCGTGCCCCGGATCCGGCCGGGAGCGCCCCGCTCATCCTCACCGGCCCCGGCGGCCTGCGCGGCCGCGCAGCAGGAGCTGAAGAAGGTGCCGCTGGCCCTTACGGCCGCCAAGGCACCGGGGAGGACCAGCACCGCACTTCGCTGAGGCGGCGCAGGCCGACGTCACGGCCCCGGTACGCGCCCGCGCCAGATCACCGGGGCGCGATCGGCCCGAGATAGGTGCCGCCGGAGACGTCGATGCTCTGGCCGGTCACCCAGCGCCCCCGCGGTCCCGCCAGGAAGCCCACCACGTCCGCGACGTCCTCCGGCTCGCCGATCCGTCCGAGCGCGGTGATCGCCTCGAGTCCGGCCACCGCCTCGGGCACCTCGGCGTAGTGGGCGATCATGTCGGTCAGCACCACCCCGGGTTCGACCGTGTTCACGGTGATCCCACGCCGGCCCAGTTCGTTGGCGAGCGAGGGGCCAAGGGCGGCCAGCGCCGCCTTGGTGACGGTGTAGCCGATCTGGTGGGGGTCCGCGATCCGGGTGGACGCCGAGCCCACGTTGACGATCCGCCCGCCGTCCCGCAGCAGCGCCAGCGCCCGCTGGACCACGAAGACGGGCGTACTCACGTTGACGGCCAGCAGCCGCGCGAACTCCTCCTCGGTGAGCTGCCCGATCGAACTGACCGAGTGCATGCCCGCGTTGTTGACCAGGATGTCCAGGCCGTCCGCACCATGGTCGGCGAGCCCGGCAGCGAGCCCGTCGAACAGCCGGTCCACCGCGCCGCTTTCACCGAACCGGGCCCGCACCGCGAACGCCCGGCCGCCGGTCTCGGCGATCTGCGCCACGGTCTTCGCAGCGGCCGCGTCGTTGCCGCCGTAGTGGACCGCGACCAGCGCCCCCTCGGCGGCCAGTCGCAGAGCGACCGCGCGCCCGATCCCGCGCGAGCCGCCCGTCACCAGCGCGGTACGGCCGTCCAGTTCCCCCATGAACACCTCCGTGATGTACCCGATCGGATCCCAGAGCGATTCAGCCTAAAGGGCCGCAGCCGGATGCGGGGCCGGTCCTCCCGTACCCACCCGGGCCGGTGCCCGGGCAGCCCCAAGGATCACCACGCGATGCCAACTCGGCTCCCCTCCGGGCGGCCCGCCCGCCCGGCTCGCCGCGTCCGGTGCGGCACCGCAGGACAGCACCCCCAGCGCGGCGACCGCCTCCAGGAAGGCCTCCTCACTCCGGCCGGGCTGGACCTGGCGGGATGCCGTGCGTTGTCGTGAAGCCGCGGGCCCCCAACAACAGGCAGAGTCCTGGCACTTCACGGCCTGCTCCGACCAGGCCAGCCCGGCCGACCCGGCAGCACGAGCGCTTCGTATGCTCGACCTGCGGGGAACCGGAAGCCGATCTTTGGAGGCGAACGACCATGGCAGAACAGCGTGTTGTCCTGGTGACGGGCGGGGGAACGGGAATCGGGGCCGCCACCGCCCGGCTGCTGCGCGCGGCCGGGCACCAGGTCGTGATCTCCGGGCGGCGAGCCGAGCCGCTGCACCGGGTGGCCAAGGAGACCGGAGCGCTGGCCCACCCCTCCGACGCCGGCGACCCCGAGGCCGTGCGCGACCTCGTCGAAACGACGGTGACGGCCTACGGGAGGCTCGACGGTGTGGTGCTCAACGCCGGAACCGGGAGAGGGGGCGCGGTCGGCGACACCACGGTCGAGGACTGGGAAGAGCTGATGCGGACCAACCTCACCGGCCCGTTCCTGCTGCTGCGCGCCGCGCTGCCGCATCTGCTGGCCGCCCGCGGCGCGGTGGTCGCCGTCGCCTCGGTCGCAGCCCTGCGCAACGGCGCCGGCAACGCCGCCTACGCGACATCCAAGGCAGCCCTGCTCCACCTCTGCAGCTCCCTGGCTGTCGACTACGGGCCCCAGGGGCTGCGGGCCAACACCGTGTGCCCGGGCTGGGTGCGCACCGAGATGGCCGACCAGCGGATGGCCCGGTTCGCGGCGGAGGCAGGCCTCGAGGGCGGCACCGAGGCGGCGTACGAGGAGGCGACCCTGCTGACTCCCGCCGGGCGGCCGGGCGATCCGGAGGAGGTCGCCGAGGCGATCGACTGGCTGCTGTCACCCGCCGCGTCCTACGTCAACGGCGCCGTCCTCACCATCGACGGCGGGCTGACCACGGTCGACGTCGGCGGCGCCGCCTTCGACCACCGGATCCAGCCGCGCACCCCGCACCAGTAGCAAAGGCCCCTGACGGCACGGCCGGCCCGACCTCGACGACACGGCCGACCGCCCCTGGCTGGCCGTCCCGGCCGCGCCGCAGCTGGGGTGGTCTGAGGCGAACAGCCCCGGACCACCCCACGCAGCCACAGAAGCCGCACCCCGGCCCGCTTACCCACCGTTGAACCGCTGTTGATCACCAGATGCCAGCTTTCTCCGTGACGCCCCGGCGTCGCCGTATCCGTACGGCACGAGAGTTCACGAGAGACAAGGAAGCACCAGGTGTCACAGCAGCAGCCCGGCCGCCGCACCGCGCTCAAGGCCGCGGGGGCCGGCGCCCTCGCCGTCGCCGCCGGTGCGGTGGCCGCCGCCCCGGCGCCCGCCCAGGACAGCACGACCGCGACCCGGGGCGAGCGCGCTCTGGCCGCACAGCTGCGCCGCGCCCTGCCCGACGACCGGGTACTGGTCCGCGGGGACGCGGCCTACGACGCGGAGCGCGCCGCCTACCACCGGGTCATCGACCACCACCCGGCGGCGATCGTCGTGCCGTGCCACGCCGATGACATCGCCACCGCCGTACGCATCGCCTCCCACCACCGCGTGCCGATCGCCGTGCAGGCCACCGGCCACGGCATCGCCCGCTCCGCACACGGCGGACTGCTCATCAACACCCGCCGGCTCAAGCGCATCCGCATCGACGCCGCCCGGCGCACCGCCGTGGTGAGCCCCGGCGTGGTCTTCTCCGAACTCATCGACGCGGCCGCCGCCCACGGCCTGGCGCCCGCCAGCGGCTCGGCCGTGGACGTCAGCGTCACCGGGTACACCAGCGGCGGCGGCCTCCCGGTGATCGGACGCACCGTCGGCTTCGCGGCCGACCACGTCACCCGCGTCGACCTGGTCGACGCCAAGGGACGGCGGCGCAGGCTCACCCCGCACCGCGACGCCGACCTGTTCTGGGCGGTGCGCGGCGGCAAGTCCAACTTCGGCGTGATCACCGAGATCGAGACGGCGCTCTTCCCCCTCACCCGCCTGTACGGCGGAAACATGCTGTTCACCGGCGGCGTACCCGAACTCCTCAAGACCTACCAGAAGTTCACCCGCACCCTCACCGAACGCATGACGACCTCACTGGTGATCGTGAACGTCCCCACCGACAGCCCCGCCTTCCCCGAGCCACTGCGCGGCAAGACCCTCGCCAAGCTGCGCGTCGCCTTCACCGGCAACGCGGCCGAGGGCGAGAAACTGCTGCGCCCGCTGCGCGCCCTCGGCCCCGCCCAGGACAGCGTGGCCGAGATGCCCTACACCGACCTCGCGAAGATCTACGCCGACCCGGCGGGCCCGATCCGCACGCGCGAGCGCGCCGGTGCGCTGCGGGCACTGGACGACGCGACCCTTGGGCGCCTGCTGCGCGCCGCGGGCCCCGACGCCGACCGCCCCCCGATGGTCGTCGAGATCCGCCACCTCGGCGGTGCGCTCGCCCGTGCCCCCAAGCACCCCAACGCGGTCGGACCGCGCGATGCCGCGTTCAACCTGTTCGTCGCGGACGTGGCCCCGGATCCGGCCAAGGACGCCGCCCTCGAAGCCGGGCAGCAGCAGGTCTTCGACATCCTCGGCCCCTCCCTGACCGGGCACACCCAGCCCAACTTCCTCACCGACCACGACAAGACCGCCACGCGCGTACGCCGCGCCTACCGGCCGCGCGACTACGAACGCCTCACGACACTCAAGCGCCGCTACGACCGGCACAACCTCTTCCGCGTCAACCACAACATCCCACCCGCGGCCTGACCGGCCGGGCCGGACACCGCACTCGCGGGCCGGGGCACGGCACCACGGCCTACGGCGCCGTCGGGCGGCTCGCGGAGGCCGTGCACCTGCGGTCGTGGAGGTGGCCGTGGGCCGGTCCGTAGGGCGTTGGGCTCCTCGGCTTGAGCTGTGGCCTCTCCCCGGTGACCCGGTGACCCGGTGACCAGCAGGCGCCGGGTGGCGCGAGGCGGCTACGAGCATCCCCGTCTGCGGTGTGGACCAAGTACGGGCCGGGCCGGGTTGCTGCTGACGGCCGCCGGCGGGACCCCGCGCCCGGGGGCCCCGCCGACAGGTGACGTCAGGCGGACCGGCCGACGTCGTCGAAGTCGGTGGAGGCCGAGAGCCCGGCCCATGCCCGCAGGTCGCGCTCGAAGGCGTCGCGTCCGGCCCGCACGAGCCGAAGCGCGTCGTTGCCCAGCAGCAGGCGCGCCGGCGGCTGGTCGGCCGCCACGATCCGCAGTACCGCGGCCGCGGCCTTGTCCGGGTCGCCCGGCTGGGTGCCGCTGCCGTGGACGCGCCGGGCGCGTATCGGCTCGAACAGCTCGTCGTAGTCGGCGATCGCCCGGGGCGAACGGATCATCGAGCGGCCGGACCAGTCGGTCCGGAAGCTGCCCGGCTCAACGGCGGTGACATGGATGCCGAAACCGGCGACCTCCTTGCCGAGCGTCTCGAGGATGCCCTCCACCGCGAACTTGCTGCCGTGGTAGAAGCTGAGGCCCGGCATGGTGATCAGCCCGCCCATCGAGGTGACGGCGATGATGTGGCCCCGACGGCGCTCCCGCATGTGCGGCAGAACCGCCTTGATCACCGCCACGGTTCCATGGACGTTCACCTCGAACTGGCGGCGGAGGTCGTCCATCGACGACTCCTCGAAGAGCCCGTCATGGCCGTACCCGGCGTTGGCGACGAGTACGTCGACCGGGCCCAGATCGCGCTCGGTCTCGGCCACGACCGCGTCCACCGCGTCGTGGTCGGTCACGTCCAGGATGCGGGCGTGCGCGTCACCGGCGACCGCCTCAAAGCCCCGTGCGTCGGCGGGCGTGCGCACCGTGCCCACCACCCGGTGGCCCGCGGCCAGCGCCGCACGCGCCAGGGCGCGGCCCAGGCCGGTGCTGACGCCGGTGATCAGGAATGTCTTGGTGTCCGACACAGGAGTTCCCTTCGTACGATGCGAACGCAGACCCACCGCGGCGGTCAGGCCCGGCCGGTCTCGACACGCTCCACTTCAGCACCCGAATGGGCCACTGACCGTCTTCCCGGGGGCCCGCTCCGCCCCCGGGACAGCCCGACCGGGGGACTGCCAGTCCCCCCTTCGCGAACCATCCGGCCGATCTTGGGCCCTATCGTGAACGGCATGGACCGCAACACAGCTCTCGGTGAATTCCTCCGCTCCCGGCGGGCACGGATCACCCCGCGCCAGGCGGGCCTGCCCGACGACGGCGGCACCCGGCGCGTGCCAGGACTGCGCCGCGAAGAGATCGCCCACCTGGCGGGCGTGAGCGTCGACTACTACGTACGTATGGAACGCGGACGCCGGCTGAACGTCTCCGAGACCGTCCTGGACGCCATCTCCCGCGCGCTGCGCCTCGACCCCGTCGAACGCACCCACCTGTTCCAGCTCGCCAAGCCCGTCACGGGCAGGCCCCGCCGCACGGCAACGCGTCCGCAGCCGGTCCGCCCGGGGCTGCACGACCTGCTCCGGATCCTCGAACACACCCCCGCCCTGGTACTGGGACGGCGACTGGACGTACTCGCCTCCAACCAGATGGCACGTGCGCTGCTCACCGACTTCGACGCGCTGGCGCACCGCGAGCGGAACCTGGTGCGGTTCATGTTCGGCGACGAGACCGCCCGCTCGCTGTACACCCACTGGGACACCCACGCCCGGGACATCGTCGCCTCGCTGCGGCGCGACGCCGGACGCCACCCCCACGACCCGCTCCTTGCCGAACTCGTCGGTGAACTCTCCATCGCGGATGAGGACTTCCGCCGCTGGTGGGCCGACCAGAACGTGCACCGCCACACGCATGGCAGCAAACACTTCCACCACCCGATCGTCGGCCCGCTCACCCTCAACTACGAGTCCCTCACCCTGCCCGCCGATCCCGACCAGCGGCTGAGCGTCTACACCGCCGAAGCAGGCTCCAGCTCCGAAGAGGCACTCCGCCTCCTGGCCGCGTGGATACGCCAGCCCGAGACCCCGCACGAGCAGCACGCACAGCGTCCTCGGCCTTAGCCCGGACTGTTCGTCATGGCCCGGGTGGCGGCTGGGGGAGCGTGCTCGCAGTGTCTGGGGCACATCCTCTTGCCGCAGGCCAGGGTTGCTTGAGTGCTTCAAGTCTGGTGTGAGGAAGCCGCATCGGGACCCCTCCCGGTCCAGTGCTTTTATGCTCCGCGAAGTGACTTCAGCAAAGACGCGCAAACCACCGACGCCGGTCATGTGGGCGGTCGTGATCTGGGGGGTCCTGGCCGTCACGCCTCTGGCGATCGTACTCGTCGCGCTCATACGAGGCGCGCCGCAGTGGCTCCTGTTCGCCCTGCTGACGGTCCTGCCGGGCTCGATAGCCTGGGGGCTGTGGCAGGGGAATCGTGGTGCCAGGTTCTGCGGCATTTTCTTCGGCTTCATGACTGTGGGGCTGGGAATCCTGATGATTCTCCTGCTTGCCGTCCCCTGGGCCGGTCTCGTAGTCACGGGCGAGTCCGCGCTGGCGCACGAGCCAGCCGATGTTCGCCCCATCGCCCATCGGCGCGGGATGACTGCGAACCCCCGGGGCGCCGGGCCGTGTTGGACGGGGTGGACGTCGATGCCCGGGCGAGCGCCGCGCTCGATGGCGGTGGTGCGGTGGCCGGCGTCCGCTCACTCCTTCGAGACGCGCGGGTGGGCGGCCACGATCCCCTCCGCCTGCTGCGTGGGCAGCGCGGGGGCGCAGGACGCCGCGTGCTGGCAGGCCGCCGTCACCAGGGAGACGCAGGGCCAGCAGCGGACCTTCACCGCGCGGTGCGTCACCGCCGAGGCGGAACAGCCCATCCACGAAGTGGGGTTCGGCGATGCCCCGGACCGGCCGCAGGCGCCGGGCCTGCTCCCGCTGCCGACGGCGCCGCAGGCCGCGGCCATCGCACTGGCAGGAAACGGCGCGGACTTCACGACCGAGTTCCTGCAGATGGCGGGCACCGGCACGTTCACCGTGGACCAGGTCCTGGACGAGGCGGCCGCCACCGCCGCTTCGTGCGGGCTGCTGGCACTGCGCGAGGCCCAGCACGCGGGCCATCCGAGGGGCCTTGCGGCACCATCAAGTGGTGACGGAACCGAGCGGCGAGACGGGGCCGCACCGTCCCTCCTGCGCGGGATCTGGCGGGAGGTCAACGAGGCCGTGCACCGGTGCGGAGTCACGCGGCCTCATGGCGGCTACTGACCCATGCTGGTGCTCGCCCCATGGGTCAGGCGGCGCGGGTGTAGCGGTCGGTGGCCGCGGTGCGGGCGGCCGTCAGGCGGGCCTCGGCCCCTTCCCGGCCGAGGACCCGGCGGCGCGGCTTGGCGGCCTTGAGGGCTTCGCGTACGAGGCGGTGGTGGGCGGCCTGGGCGGCGAGCTCGGCGGTGCGGAACTGGTGGATTTCGTAGTCGAACATTTTCTTCTCCCCCTGGGCTTTGGTGTCTCGCTCTGTGCGATGACTCCACTCTCGCTTCCCAGGAGGGGCCGGGGCATCGGGAAGGTTCCGCATCTTCCGGCGGGGCGGGTCCTTAGGCGTACGGGAGGTCCTTAGCTCCCTGGCCAGGCCTCGTGGCCGCTGGGTTGCCCCCGCCCGTTCACCCCCTCTTGGGCAGGGCCATGATGGGGGCAGGCAGGGTTCGCATTCCCCGTTCCGTCACCGGGGTGAGGAAGCCGACATGAGCGACAGCCCGAGCGCCAACGACACTGCGGCGACCTTGTACGGGCCGGTCTCTCTCGGTCTGGGGGCGCCGCGGTCACCGCCTCCGTCTTCAGCGCCGTCATCGGCATCGCGTTCGCTCTGCTGACGGGCGTCCTCGCGGTGACCTTCGGCCTGCTGGGGCTGGCCAGCGGCTTCAACCGGAATCAGTCGCTGGCCGGAGTGCTCACCGGGAGCGTCGGTGTGATCTTCTTCGCCGTCCTCGTCGGAGGGATCTAAGGTCTCTGGCCTGGGCGGCAGCACTGGCCCGCCTGGCCAAACGCCTGCTCCCGCGCGGCGGGTGGACGTCCGCAGCCCCTCCGATCCCCATGGCGCGGTGCACGCCACGCCGGAGAAAGCGAGCGCCGGGCATCAGCTGGACTCGAAACGCCCCCGCCAGCCGCGGGCGCGGAGCAAGAGGACGTGGTGGACCCCCATGGCAGATCCCTGGCCCCAGAACGGTGAGCTGCCGCCCGCCCTGGCCTGGCGGGTCGGGGACGCCGCCGAGGTACTCCGCGAGCTGCCCGTGCTGGACGTGTGCTTCTCCATCTACGGAGCCCTCTGGCACGCCGATCCTGCCCGGCTGCTGCCCGTGATCCACCACCGGCTCCGCTCCGGCGGCATCCTGGCCTTCTCGGTCAACGGCCCGCGCGACGGCGAGCTGCCCGGCCGCCGCGTGGACAACCTCACCCTGGGCAACGGCGCCCACCTGCCGGTCGTCCACTACTCCTACGGCGCCGACGCCTGGTGGTGCCTGCTGCACGAGCACGGCTTCACCGCCACCCACGCGCTGCCCGTCGAGGGGCCCGTGACCAGCCTGTACCACAGTCCTGCGGGCCCGCCGCAGCGGCACCGGAGGGTCAGGGTCGGGCGAGCTCCGCCCGTTCTCCTAGCTGCAGGCACAGGCACAGGCACAGGCACAGGCGCGGGACGGGGCGGATCGGGTCAGTGGGTGGTTGTTGCAGGTGTGCCGGGAGGGTAGGCGTGGGTCATGGGGGAGTGGCCGGTGGTGAGGAAGTCGTGGATCGCGGCGAGGTAGACGGTGCGCTGGATGAGGCCGTTGCGGTGGGTGTCGAGGGCAGTGAAGGCGGCGTCGGCGCCTTCGGGGCTGTTGCCGGTGGCCGCGCGCAGCCGGGTGAACTCGTCGCGGGTGAGGTGTCCGTCACCGTCGTGGTCGGCGAGATCGAAGAGGGAGCCGAGGGCGGGGCGGCAGGATTCTTCGAAGGCGTCGTGTCCGGCCCAGTCGCGGTATTCCTCGTAGGTGACGGTGCCGTCCGCGTTGCTGTCCATCTGGCGGAACACCTCTTCGTGGGCCGCGCGGGCGGCGGCCACCAAGGCATGCTCTGGGTCCCGGCCGCAGGCGTCCGCAGCCCGGTCGACCCGGCCGAGGTATTCGGCCCGGGTGATGACTCCGTCGCCGTCGACATCCAGCATGGCGAAGATTCGCCGCTTTGCGGTGTCCGACATTCCGTCACTTCCGTTTCTCCGTAGCCGATCGTCCTCCCCCGGGAAACGCAACGCCTCAGGACGGGGTTGGTTACTGTGCTCGGCAGTGTCCTCTATGCCCCCAAGCGGGGCAGGGAGGACACTGCCGAGCACCCAGAGCCCCTGTCCGGCCGGATCATCGACGCCGACAGGGGCACCCTGGCTCTGTGGTGGGGGAGTCCGGGGTCCCACAACCGCTGCTTACCGGCTTGCTCCTGGCGCGGGCCGCCTCGCTGTTCTCGCGCACTGCCGTCCGTCGTCTGGGCTCCGGGTGGCCACGCCCTGCTCCAGCGCATTCGCCGCGGGCTCCCCGGCAGGCGTGCAGCTGGCATCGGCGGTGCTGGGGGAGCGGGGACCACCCGTGCACGCGCGGGACGGACGCAGGGCCTGGCTGAGGTGGGCGGCGGCCCACCGGGCGCGAGTCGCGGGCCGGGTCGGTGCCGAGTTGCCCGCACACAACCGACCGCCGGCCTCAACCTGCCTGGCCTCGCCTTCAGTGCAGGCCGCCCTGTCCCTCAGGCACTCCCGCCTCGGGCCCCTGGGGACGACGAAAGCCTGCGTTTGCTGCTTGCAGTGCCAGCTCGTCTACGGTACCGACCAGGAGATTCATCCCGCGATGGCCTGCGCCGGGCTGCATCTGACCGCACGGGGTATCTGTATCGTGACGACGGCGGCCCCGCCTTCAATGGCGACGGCGCCCTCACCGCGCTGGCCACCAGGCCCTCTCCCGGGTGCAACAGCCTGCTCAAGCCCGACATCTGCACCGCCGTCCCGCCCTACACCGACTGGATCAACGACGACAGGTAGCCGGCCCGCCCCCCCGCTACGCCGCGGGCCCGTGCGGGAGCCGGGGCTTCCGCACGGGCCCGCGGCGAGACGGCCGGTGCGAGGCCGGCCTTCGCGTGAGATGAGCGGGGCGGCTCATCTCCGCAGCCGGTGCTACGAGGCGCCCCCGGCCACGCGGGCCAGTACCGCCTCGCGCAGCCCCGCGCGGTCGACCTCCAGGGCGTTCAGGACGTCCAGGCCACGGCCTTCTCCTGCGGCCAGCAGACCGAGCAGGATGTGTTCGGTGCCGAATCTGTCGTGGCCGAGCGCATGCGCCTCGCTCAGGGTCTGTTCGAGGGCTTTGGTGGCGTCCTGGGTGTAGGTGGGCCGGGGGTACTGGAAGGCGCCGGGGCCGAAGTTGTCGTCGGCCTTGCGCTGGATCTCCTCGACGTCGATGCCGAGGGAGGACAGGGCGTCCTTCGCGCCTTGCCCGCCGGTTGTGGCGACTCCGGCGGCTTCCAGGATGCGGAGGGTCTCCTGCCTGATCCGCGCTTGCTCGACGCCCTGCTTGCGCAGTACCTCCCCGGCCGTGCTCCGGTCGGTGCCGGCCAGGCCGAGCAGGAGGTGTTCCGTGCCGATGAAGTCGTGGCCGAGGGCGATCGCCTCGTCCTGGGCCAGGGTCACGGCGTGCCGTGCCCGGTCGGTGAAGAACTCGAACATCCTACTTCTCCTTGCCTTCGGCTTTACGCCTGCTCGCATGCTTCTCGTGCACTGACTGCCGGCTGACGTTCAGCGATGTGGCGATGCTCTGCCAGGACCAGCCCTGGCTGCGGGCGTTGTCGACGTGGACCCGCTCGAGTTCCTCCAGCAGGCGGCGCAGGGCGACGACGGCCTGCAGTCCGATCTCGGGGTCTTTGTCGGTGACCTGTCCGGCCAGCGAGGCCGGTGTGTCCTCAGCTCCCATATCTGTCAGGGTGCCCTGACGTGCAACGAGTGTCAAGACACCCTGACAAGCGGCGTCGGCGCCACGTTGCTGACCTACGAGGCCGGCGCAGGGACCGCGTGTCGCTCGTCAGCTCTTCTCATGCCGTTCACCGTGCCCATCAAGCCGCCGAACCCCGCACGTGCGCCTCGCCGTCCCCCGGACCCTGCACGCGCCAGGTGGGCCGTTACGCGAGCAGGGGCTGTGGAGGTGTCCCTGCGGTGGCCGGGCCGTCAGCTTGTGGAGTACGACGGCGCGGCCGTAGCCCAGTCTTCGGCTGCCGGGGCCGGGGAGCTGCCATGCTCTCGCCGCTGGCCGAGCGGCCAAGACACCCACGGCGCAGAATCCGCGCCACATGAAAAGACAAACGGGGAAACACCAAGCATGTACAACAGCTCGTCCAACCGCGCCCCTTCCGCGCGCACTTGCACCGCGTTACTGGCGGTGATCACGGCAGGCGCCATCTTTACGACCTCAGCAGCCGCATACGCCTCCGACGCCGAGGCACCCAGGTCGGCAAACGGAGCATCGGCCCCTGCCCTCGCGAACGCCGACGTGGAGGAGCTCCTGGAGCCCCTTGTGGCCATACCTGATGACGTCCTCGCACAGGGAGGCGAGGCCACGCTCGCTCACCTCGCTGTGAGTGATTCGTGGTGGCCAGAACGGGTTCAGGGTGTGTTCGGGTGCAGCCGGTCGGTTCCCTCGCGGGTCGGTGGCTGGCGGGTCGCGTGCCCCGGAGCGTACGCCGTGCCGCCACCCCTTTTGAGTGCATTCCTGGCCGGAGGGCAGCGGGCTCGCGGACACGGCTGCTGTTGTGGAACCGGATACCGCCCGCAAACAGAACAGGGGTCCCTCATGCACAGGTGGAAACGACTGGCCCGGATGACCGTGGTGGCCGCTTCGGCGGCCGTGCTGGTGACGGGACTGTCGACCAGCGCTCAGGCCGCGAGCGGCACGTTCGCCTACAACCGGGCCGACACGGGCTTCCGGATGGTCATGGAGAACCCTCCGGACGACGAGTGCATCGTCATGCCGGGCGGCGCCGGCGTCGTCGACAACTTCACGGACACCGTGGCCACGCTCTACCGCGACGAGGCCTGCACCATCCCGCAGGACACGCTGCCGCCCAACACCGGCGGCGCGTACGGCGGAGCGACGACCGTGCACTCGGTGTTCTTCGGCTAGCCGGCAGGGGTGCGCCGCCAAGGTGGCGCGCCCTGCGCGGCAGTTCTCCGGTGAGTGGTGCGGGCCGGGGGCTTGGGCTCGCGCCATGCGGCCACGGGTTTGGCCAGGCGGCGTGTCATCAGGGCCATCACACTCCAGGCCAGGTGTGCTTCGGCGTGCTGGGGCAGCGTTTCGTAGTCGCGGCAGTTGCGCCGGGATCTCATGATCCACGAAATCGATACCGGCAGGCCGCGGGTGTCCACGGCCAGGTGGCGCTTGCGCCCAGTCGCCTTCTTCCCCGCGTCGTAGCCGGTCGTCGCCCTCGACGCTGCTGACCTGTAACTATTCAGGATGAAAGAGGCCGAAGGAATCAGGCCGGCCTCCTCACCTATGGCTTCACATCGAGACGCACGAGCGCGCCGATCTCCACGAGTTGGTCCGGCAGTGCCAAGTCGGAAACGCCCATGACCGTGCTGGCGGGCCGGTGCTCCCCGAAGTACTCGGCGTGGAGGCGTGCTGTCGTGTCGAAGTTCTCCCGCAGGTTCCTCACCAGAACCGTGGTCTCCACTATCTGGCTACGCTCGGCCCCGAACTGCCTCAGCACCAGGTCCAGATTCTCCAGCGTGGTGCGGACCTGCAGTGCGAAGTCGCCGGCACCCACGAAGTTGCCGTGACGGTCATGAGACAGCTGCCCCGACACATAAACCGTGTCACCCACCTGAGTGGCCTGACTGTACCCGTACAACGACTCCCACGGCATGCCGAACCCGAATGCCTTCACCTGAGAACTCATGACTCACTCCCTTGATACAGCGCGCGGAACCGTCAGTTGCAGACGGGCCCCTTGCGTGTAGAAGTTACGGGTCCGTACAAGCGATGCTTGTCTGGTAGCGCCTTCCAAGTGTTCTCTGTGCGCACAAAATTGGCTGCAGTGGGCTCCTCCGGGCGCTGGTGTGATGAGTGGAACCTGTACGCCGACGACGAGGTGCCCTGCTTCCTCACCACACCCCTCGGCCAGCCTCTTTCACCCTCCAGCAGAGGATGAAAGAGGCTCACTGCGGGCTCCTGATCCTGTGCTCGGCCCGCCTGCCCCTCCGCGAGCTCCTGCCCCTGCCGCCGCGCCTCCGCCAGCTCCCGATGCTGCTCGCTTCCCTGCGCCTTCGTGCGCTGCTGCTCCTGTCCGTCTGCCGACTCTCGTTCCTGCTCGTGCTTCTCCGGTGCCGAACTCCCCGGCGTGCCAGGACACGGACGTGACCGGGCCGATGATCTGGGCACCTGCCGCGAGCCGCTCACGCACGACGCTGCGGGCCAGCTCGACTGCCTGTTGGCGGTGTTCAGTTGCTGTCGATACCTGTACATAGTCAGCCATGCCGCGAGCGTAGCCGCGTGTACGAAAGACGAAAGGCCTCCCATCCGAAGACGAAGGGAGATCAGACGTCTCAGCGGGCGACCGGGCCAGCCTCAGCGCCGGTCACCCCGGCGAGGGCGGCGATCGTCGGCAGCTGCCAGCACCAGCGCGCCAGTGTGTCCAGCCGCCGCTCATGCTTTATCCAGAGCCTTGGCTTTTTACTCGCCGCGCTGCACCAGGAGCGCGAGCTGAAACGTCTTGTATTCTGCCGCCCCAGAGAATTATTAGATTTCACACTTTGGATATGTGCTAACTCGCATCAGGGTGAGGGTAGTTGAGGTATTCTGGAGGCCGTGGTGTACGGGTAGTGGGAAAGGGAATGGATCGGGATGCCGGAGAGGAATGACGAGTTCGGTAAGTATGGTGCTCGTGGCATCAAGGGCCATGAGGCTGTTGCTCGTCAGCTCGACCGGCTTGCTGGTTTCATTGCTACTCCCATTACTGTGAGGCGTGGTCTGGTGGCGCGTCTGCATTATCTGACGCGTACTGAGCGTTCTCGTGAGGCTGCGCGTGAGGCGGGTTTGACGGTTACTGACCGTACGGTGAAGGCGTGGCTGGAGGGTAAGCGGAGTCCGTCGAAGCGGAATCTGGAGAGGATCGAGGCTGCTTACCGGGCGGTTCGTCGCCGTAATGTGGCCCGTTATCTGCTGGCTCGTCTGAACCGTGATGGCCGGGGGACTAGGGTGGAGTTTCATCCGTTGAACCAGTCGCAGGTGGAGAGGCCGCGTCAGCGGGTGGTGGAGTTCCGTACGCTGAACGTCCGTCACTGGGACCGTATTGTTGAGGCGTGGGTCAGAGGTGATGGCGCTTCCCTTGACGAGGCGTGGGTCGATGACGCTGTTGTGGATCTCGGCTCGCAGTGGGGGCAGTTCGAGTATGTTTCGAATATTGGATTTGCGGCCTAGCTTCACGGGATTTGTGGGGGATCGCCGATTCCGACTGGGGATTGATGGAACTTCAGAGCCCCAGAAATTTCTGACACCCTGTTAGATCGAAAGGGAAAGCCAAAAGTGACGGCTCGTCAACCCCGTAGCCAGCCACAGGAATTCGCGGAGCGAATTCCTGAACCGAATCGCGGAGCGATTCGGTTGCCGGGCAACGGAGTTGCCCGGCGCCGGCTGTGAATCTGTGTGGGTGTGTCACTGGTCTGAGCAGGGTGTCACTGTTGCCGCTGGACTTGTACAGCACCGTGCTGGTCTGTGGTGATGTGTTCGCCGGTGTCATCGACATGGGTGGTGTGTGGTGTCATCTGGGTGACGATGGGCGTGTCAGTGTGCTGAAGATCCCTGAGCGAATGGACGGGGACGGCGATCACCCACTTGTGGTGGGGACGGGATACTCCCATCTGACGTGTGGTCTTGATGGCTGTGCTGTGTGAGAAGAGGCTTTCGTGCTGGCTAGCGGCTAATGGGGTGACAAACTGGGTGAATGCCTGGTCAGTCCTTCACCTTCTTGCCGCTGTCGTACGCAGCCAGACCACCCCGAGTCGTGGTAGTCGCGCCACACAGGGAGGAGGACTGGGTCCAGTGGACGGCAGCAGCCCTGGCCCGGCTGTCGGCAATATGGGGCTGCAGCGGGAGTGTGGTGATCCCGGCGAGCGCAGTCGGACATCCGGCAATCGAGCGGTGCCTGGCGCATTCGCACCCTGATCATGTGATGGCCTACGGGCCGTCATGGGACACGTTTGACGCTCTCTACCCCGGCAGTATCGAGCAGATGCTGGCCGTGCAGCAGCTTTCCGGCAGCCCCGGTGCTGATCAGTTCAAAGTGATGGTCCGCCAGCACCCGTGGGACGATCCCCTGATCCGCGAGGCTGTGGCGACTGCTGACGCACTGCGCTCGCGGGTGGGCACGAACCATCACGAGGAGCATGTCCAGTGCAGTCACCTGTTCGATCATGACGATGTGCGTGATCTGACGCCACTGGCCGCGATTGCCGCAGTTCCCGTCATCGGTGTTCCAAGGGGACTTGTGACCTCGGTGGAGGCCTTGGCCTATGCGATGCACGTCGGTATCCAGGCCCAGGCAACTGGCACCGGCGGGGACGTCTCGGCTGAACAGTGGCGGGAGGCAGCGCTCCGCGGCGCCGAGTCCCCGCTGCTGTCACAGTTGCACCCCAGCGCACCCGATGGAGCGCGCGCGGTGCGCTCCCATGAGGCCGGACGGTGTATCCCGGTCACGAGAGCCCTCCAGCGCCCAGACCGGATCGTCGTTCTGGGAGACCAGCCAGAGGACTTTGCTCTGGCTGAGGTCCTCCGGCAGACCCCTGGCGCGGTGACATGGATGCCATGGGAAGCGTCTGTGAGCGACATGTGGCTGTTCCCCGGCCGCGCATCCGGCAAAATGCAGGTGACGAGCGCCTCGTTGAGCGTGGCAGAGACCCAACGGCACATCGACGCACGATGGGACGAGCGCCCCGTCAGGCACACTCAGCCTGCAGAGGTGGAGCGCCCGTTCGAGGCAGTCGACCCTCTCGACATCGATCTCAACCACCCGATCATGGTCGTCTTGAAAGACGCCTGGGACCAGCCGCGCTCCCTTCCCGCGAGAGAGGAACCCGACGGATCACTCCAGACATCGCTCTCGCTGGCTGCCGAGGTCCCACGCGGCCTCGACCCAGACAAGCACCGCTGGCAGATCACTCTCACCGCCGGCAAACACCCTGTCCCCCCACTCGCCGTACTGGGATCGTCCACGGTCACGGCAACAGGCCAAAACCCATGGGAGACCTTCGTCCGTGCCGCAGACGGAGGGATCACCTACTGGTCTCACCGTTACGACTTCGTACCCAGCGGGGCATCCCTGACCGGCACGCTTGCCTCTCCCAAGCTGGCCTGGCCAGGCATCAAGCGCATCCTGCACATCGCAGCTTCAGCAAACGACACCACCATCCGCTCCAGCCCGGCGGGGAAACGCGCCGCCATCATGGAACGGCTCCTTGGATCCCGCACTGCTCTGGAAGCACTGGCGGCTAGCCCGGGCTGGCCTCTGCTGCACCGCTTCGCCCAGAACACCACGAACCACGATGGCCCGGAACACAGCCGGTGGAAACTGAAGTCCGCTGTCGTCCTGTCCTGGGAAGCCATCGTGGCTCATAACGACGACACCTGGAACCTGGAAGCGCGCAGAAACCAGATCGACCAGTGGACGTCACAGGGCGTGCTACGCCGCGGGCTGATCCTTGGCTGCGGCCATTGCCCCATCCTCGAGTTCTACCCACTTGCTGAGATCAGCCAGAGCTACCGCTGCAGACGCTGCGAAGGGGAGAACCAGCTCACCAAGAGCCACTGGAGACCAGCCGCAGATGAACCCCGCTGGTTCTACGATCTGCACCCAGCAGTGCTGGAACTCGTCGTGAACAACGGCGACGTACCGCTCTTGGCCACGAGGTTCCTGCGTAATCAGCACTGGTCACGCCAAGCCCTCGTCTGCGAGGAATTCGAACTCCTCAAGAGCGGCAACCGTTTCGTGGAGATGGATTTCGCCCTGGCCACCAGCGAAGATCTGTGGCTGGGAGAAGCCAAAAGCAACGACTCCCTTGGTAACAGCGTCCGCGAGCGGCAGCGCGAGGCGGGCAAACTCATGGAAGGATGCGCACTCGTCGGAGCAGCCGGCCTCATCCTGGCCACTGCGAAGCCTCAGTGGTCACACGGCACAGTCGAGACGCTCAGCTCAGAGCGACAAGGACGCCTAAGAGCAGGTAAGCCAGCCCCGCAGATCAGCCTGCTGACAGACCTTGGAACAACCCCCAAGCTCACCGCATTACCCAACACGTGAGACCGCACCGCCTCCCACAGACAGAGGAACGCGCCTGTGCATAGGCGTCGCTAGCTTCGCCGATCGCGCGGGCACAGTGTCACCCCGGCGCCGATCGCGGTGTCGTTGAGCTGCTCACTGAGCGAGCAGGGGAGTGTAGGGGCTGTTCCCGGCTGACTGCAGATTTTCCCTGTACCCGCCGATGGATCAGCGCCGTGGGCTGAGGGTGTCGGTATGACCCACCGATCCATTCCATCCGAGACCCCCGCCTCAGGCATGGACCTCGACGCGGCCAGCGAGACGCCAGCCCCGGTGGTGCCGCGGTTGCTGGGCCGCCAGCAGGCTGTCACGCGTCTGCTGGCGTTGGACGAGCGCGGGGAACTCACCACGGGGCACGCTCGTCTGGTCGCGTCGTCGCTGGGGGTGTCACTGCGGACGGTGTGGCGGTGGCTCGAGGCCGCTCGGCATGAGGGCCGTACCGGCCCCGCCCCACGGTTGCGTTTCACGGTCACGCCCGAACTGCACGCACGCCTCACTCGATGGTGCGGTAACGCCGCCGCGGTACACCGGGAACTGCTGGCCGAGCACGCCCAGGCCCTGGCCGAGCACGCCCAGGACGCCGTCGAAGGAAACGAGGCGCCCGCACCACCACCGTCGCTGGCGACGTTGCACCGTGCGATCCGCCTCGACCTGAACGCCGGCCAGCGGGCCGCCCTGGCCGGGGGAGAACGCGCGAGGCGAAGGCATGACGTTCACCTGCGCCGCCCGAAGCAATGGCGGAACGCCTGCTGGGAAGCCGATCACAAACACATCCCCATCGAGGTCCTCCTCGACGGCCAGCGGGTCTTTCCATGGGTGACGTGGTTCATCGACTGCGCCACCAAGGCGATCACGGGGGCGGCGATCACTCCGCACCAGCCCTCCCGAGACGCGATCCTGGCCGCGCTACGCATAGCCCTGCAGCGCAACGAGAACGACGCCTTCGGCCCCATCGGGGGCCTGCCCGCCCTGGTACGCATCGACCGCGGCTCCGACTTCCTCTCCCACACCGTCGCCCAGGCTCTGGGTGCGTTCGCTGTGCCGATCCAGGACCTGCCCGCTTACCGGCCGGAACTGAAGGGCACGGTGGAGAACCTGAACCGCTGCGCCCAGCGCATGTTCTTCGCCGCCCTGCCCGGCTACACCCACGCCCCGACCGCCTCGGTGCGACCGGGCACCGCACGGGGCGGCCGTGTGCCGGTGGGCGAGTTGATGGAGTTCTCCGTGTTCGTCGAGCAGCTGCTGGAGTGGATCGGCTGGTGGAACACCGAGCACTCCTCCCAGGCGCTGGGCGGGCGTACGCCGCTTGAGGCGTGGCAGCAGGACCCCACCCCGGTCCACGACGTCGACCGCTCCCTGCTGTGGGCGTTCACGCTCGAGGACGACGGCCGCATCCGCACGCTGACCACCAGCGGCGTGCGGTGGAATAACCGGTATTACGTGGGGGAGTGGATGGCCGGAGGCGCGGACGCGGGCACGAAGGTCCGGGTGCGCTGTCTGCCGCACCACGACCACGAGATCGAAGTCTTCGACGCCGCTACGGGCAAGCACCTGGGCACGGCCCACCTGGCCGACGCGGCCACCGACGAGCAGCGCCGGGCACTGCGCCGCGGCAAGGACGCCGAGAAGCGTCGTCTAGCCCGCGCGCTGGCCCAGGCCTCGCGGCGTACCCGCCCGAAGTACGCGGCGGTGACCCGGGCCGAACAGCCCAAACGCCTGGGCGCCCTCACCTCGGCCGAGGCCGACCAGGCCCTGACCGCAGCCCACCTGACCGATGCGGCTGAGCTCGCCCTGCCCGACCTGATCCCACCCGCCACAGCGCCGAGCCACTGGCGCACCCCTGCTGCGCCACGCCCCACCGACGGGCCCGGCTCCACCTAAGGAGGAGCATCAGTGACCACCACCCTGCCCCCGGCCGAGGGCGACCAGTACCTGAAGCTGCCCGGCGCGCACATCGTGGCCACCCGCGCCCTGCTCAGAGCACGGGAAAACCTCGCCGACACGATCGAGGCGAGGGCGATGATGTGCGTCTACGGCGGCGCGGGCTTCGGCAAGACCCTCTCGGTCAACACCTGCCTGCGCGAGCTGGAGCCCGACGAGGAAGTGCGCCGGATCGCGTTCCGCTCCCGCCCTACCGCCCGCGCGGTGCGCCACGAGATCTTCGCCGCGCTCGACCTGGCCGGCACCCCGCCCGCACACCCGTCGGAGTTCGACCACCTCCTCAAGGACGCACTCGCGGCCCGCCCGCGCACACTGATCGTGGACGAGGCCCAGTGGCTCAACTCCGAGGCCTTCGAGTACTTCCGCTACCTGTGGGACGACTACGCCACCCAGCTGGCCATCGTCTTCGTCGGCGGCCAGGGCTGCTACACCGTGCTGCGCAAGGAGCCGATGCTCGCCTCGCGGATCTTCATCTGGCAGAAGTTCTCCCGCCTCACCCCCGAAGAAGTCCTCCAGGCCATCCCCCTGTTCCACCCGGTGTGGGAGAACGCGGAACCCGACGACATCCTCTTCGCCAACACGCACGCCGCCCACGGCAGCTTCCGCGACTGGGCCTGGCTGACCACCCAGGTACGCCTCGGCCTCAAGCGCCTGGGCAGGCAACGCGTCGACCAAGAGGTGCTGCGCTGGGCCTTCGCCCGTCTGGGGGAGGCATGACGCCCACCGTCAGCAGCACGCGCACGCCTCCGGCCCTACCCGGCCCCGGCCCACAGCACTTCCTGTCGCTCCCCGGTGCCCGGACCGTCCGGGTCCCTGCCCTCGACGCGGTCGCCCGCGCTGTGGAGCAGACCCTGGCAGAGCAAGCCGTCATGTGCCTCTACGGCGACGCAGGCTGCGGCAAGACCTACGCCCTGCAGACTGCGCTCAACTCCCGCCCCGCGCTGCCCGGCGACGTACACATCTGCCATCTCAGCCCGCGCCCTGCTCCGACCCCGCTCGTTTTACGCGCCGAGCTGCTGCTCGCTGCCGGTCTCCCCATCCCGCCGACGCGGGATCCGGGCATCCTGGACACGGCCTTGCGCACCCGACTCGCCGCGCACCCGCACCTGCTGGTGATGGACGAGGCCAGTCGCCTGACCACCGGCTGCGTCGAGTACCTCTGCTACCTCTTCGACGACCCCACCACCCAGCTCACCCTCATCCTCGCCACCAGCACCAAGGGCTTCCACACCCTGCGCCGCCAGCCCCTGCTGGCCACACGCACCACCCGCTGGCTGCAGATCCACCCGCTCACCCCCGGCGAGGTACGCCGCGCCATCCCGCAGCTCCACCCGCGATGGCACGACGCCGACAACGACGTCCTCGACCGCCTCGACGCCCGTCACGGGCACGGCAACTTCCGCCGCTGGGCCCAGATCACCCACCACACCCTGCGCCTCGAACGCCGCGCCTCACCCTCGGGCAAGCGCCTGCTGGAGACGACGCTCGACGGCTGTCTCCCGCCACACGAAGACCCCCGATGACACCCCCAACGCCTCCGCCCGTCACACTGATCATCGACGTGGACGACGACACCCGCGTGCTCCAAGCGGCCCGGGCCAGCTCAGACCCCCAGGCCGGCCAGGCCACGGTCGACCTCACCCCGCACACACCTCGTACCGCCTACCTGCCGCGGGACATCCTGCGCGCCCTGGGCCGCACCGACTACCAGCCCACCGCATCCGAGCCCATCACCGCCGCACCCGCCTGGCGGGCCGCCGCCTGCTGGATCACCGTCCTGGGAATCCGCCGCCTCGTCATCCTGCGCGCCCACCACCTCGCCGAGGCCCGCACCCGCCACATCGCCCAGCTACGCCAGGACACCGGCATCCACCTCGTCCTGATCGCCCAGCCGCCCACCCGTACCGCCGCCGCACAGCTGCGCACCCGGCTCGCCCGCCACCACCTCGACCACGACCTGCAGCAGATCACCGACAGCCACGAGGCCCTCGATCTCCTCGGCCCGCCCACCCCACACCGCCCTCAGCCCGTCCCGGACCACACCATGCCCCTGCCGGACCTACCACGCCTCCCGGTCGCCCGCTTCCGCGCCGAGCTGCGCCGCTGTCTGCCCGCCGCAGACTTCGCCCGGGTCGATGCCCAGTACTGGGCCGGCCTGTATGCGGCCAGGGCCTACCTCACCCGCCACCCAGGTCTGCCCACCCAGCAGGACCTGGAGTTCTTCCTATCCCGGCTGACGACCAGCAGCCCCAGCCTGCGCCACACTCTGACCCGGCTGCGCGGAGCCCAGGCCGGATTCCTGCGCGCCGGTCTCCTCCTGGACCTGCCCGACGACCTCGAAACGGCCACGGGGCCGGGCACCACCACACGCCCATTCACGCCATACACGGCCCACCGCATCAGCCGCGGCATTCCCCACCCACTCCAACTAGCCGCACTGACAGCCCTGTTGACGACAGGAACCCACCCCGACGCCCTGTACGCCACCCCCGTCGCCGCCCTCGACGAGCGCTGCACACGTCTAGCCGTCCCCGACGTCTGGCACCCCGAACACGGTTCGACCACTCCGCCACCCGCCGTGGCCTACGCCGTCCCGCCCCGAGCTCGCCCCGTGCTGCGCACGGCTCTCCGGTTCCGCCGCTCAGAGCAGGCGCAAGATCACTTCCTGCTGTTCAGCAGCTCCTTCGGCCACCGGCTCACAGACCTGGCCCACGACGCCGCAGTGGACATCCCCGCCCTCGGCCCTCTCCAGCCCGGCCCCGACTGGCACCACCGCGCCCGCTGCGCGCGCCCAGCCACCACCACGCCACACACATCGACCGACCAGCCCCCTCAGCATCACCCACGGACGAAAGAGGAACTCCAACTCGCAGCTCCACCACACCTGCTGAGCTCACACCAACGCGCCGAGCTACTCGCTACCATCGGTCCCCCGACCGACACTGCCCTCCCACACGACCAGGCCGCCCCCGTTGTGGAGATCCTGAGGCATTACCTTGGCTCCCGCCGGCCTCCCGTATCGGTCAGTGAGGATCTTTTGGCCGATGTGAGGTTCGGGGAAGAGGGGTTGGGGTGTTCGGGTTTCCTCGCCATTGATGCGGGATCGTTTTTGTGCTGGTCGTTGGCCGTGTCAGCTGGTTGATCTTGGTGGCGGTGATCCGGATTTGGTGGTGATGACCCCGGACCGGCGGGTGGCGTGTTCGTCGGATCTCCTTCGTGGCGAGCTCTATAGCGCGTGTGTGCCCGAGCCGGGGGCGGATCGATGGGGTGTCACTCGTCTTGGGGAGGTCTCGGCCTGCCTCTCCGCGTGGGGGGCTCTAGCGTCGCTTCCGTCGCGCTCGCCACGGGCGTTGCTTGAACTGCCCTTGTGTGGGGCGGCTGTTGACTGCTGGAGGCTGGCATCGTGCCCCTTGTTGCGTTATCCGTTCACCCCTGTCACGGGTACCGATGACAGAGACTGGCGACGCGTCCGAGGCCATGGACATCGGTTTGGGGCGGCATCGGGATGAGCTCAGGCCTGCGGCGGTGGCTCAGTTGCTGCGGCTGCGGGCCGCGGGGGAGTTGACGACCGGACATGTACGGCTGGTCGCTGACGCGGTGGGTGTGCACAAGAGGACGGTGTGGAGCTGGCTGGTCCGCGCGGAGGAGACCGGCAGTGTGGAGAAGCCGGAACGTCGCCGGTTCCGGATCACCGAGGAGATCATCGATGTCCTCGCTGATTATCAGGGCAACGTGAAGCGCGCTCATGAGCGCCTGGTCGAGGTGGCGGTGGCGGCAGGGGAGAAGCCGCCGGGACTGACGACGCTGCACGATGCGATTGCCCGGGATCTTGATCCGGGGTTCATGGCGGGCCTGCGGGAGGGGATTCCCGCGGCTCGGGGGTTTGATCCGGCGTTCCAGCGGCCGGCGGTGGCCCGTAATGAGGTGTGGGAGGGGGATCACAAGCAGGCCGAGACCGTCGTGATGATGCCCGATGGCAAGCCGTCGAGGGTGTGGGTGACGTGGTTCGAGGACCGCGGCACCAGCTATGTGATGGGCTGGGCGGTCACCGCTGGCTCCGCGCACCGCGGTTCGGTCCTGGCCGCGGTACGTATGGCCGTGCTGCGCGAGGCCCCCTACGGCCCGCCCGGCGGGCTGCCGCACCTGGTGCGCGTCGACGGTGGCGCCGACTTCCTGTCCAAAACCGTCCTGCGCGCCTTCGGCCTGCTGGGCGTGCCGGTGCACCGGGTGCGCAGCGCCCGCCACAAGGGCGGTATCGAGCGTCTGAACCACACCAGCATGACCCGCTTCTTCGCCGACCTGCCCCGTTACACGAAGGCGCCCCGGCTTGATCACCGCCGCCGCCTCGGCGAGACGGACCCGCCGCTGACCTTCGAGGCGTTCGTGGGCCTGCTGGGCGAGTGGGTCGAGAAGCACAACACCGAGCACGTCATCGAGCGCACCGGTATGACGCCGCTTGCGGCCTGGCTGGCCGATCCCGCTGAGGTCCGGCCCGAGCCGAGCGCGGCCGAGCTGCGCGCCCTGATGCTGGAGAGCGACCACCGGCCCCGCAAGATCACCAGTCACGGGGTGGAGTTCAACAAGCGTGCCTACATGCCCGAGAACGGGGTGGGCCGGATCGGGCTCGAGGTCCGGGTGCGGTGGATGCCGCACCACCATCACGAGATCGATCTGTACACCTTCCGCGGCAACCGCTACCTGGGCCGGGCCTTCCTCAGCAACGAGGCCAGCGAGGAACTGCGCGCCAAGGTGCTGCACGACCGCGATGAGCACAGCGCGGAGCTGCGGCGGGCCTTGAAACGCTCCGGCGAGCGCAAGCGGGAACGCCACCTGCCGTCCACCCGGCCCGAGGTGCCTGTCCGAGCCCTGCGTATGACCGAGCGGGAGGCCCGCGCCGAACTCAAGGGCACCGTCCCGCCCCCGCTGCCTCGCCGTCGGGCACAGCCCTACCGGCCCCTGACCCCGATCCCGGCCGCGTGGAAACGCCCCGGCCTCACCGACACCACATCTAAGGACGACGCATCGTGACAACGGCCCCCAAGCACAAGCACATTGGCCAGCGCCGCCAGCCGGTCACCGCATCACCGGGCGAGGCATCGAGGCGCCGCCCCGACCTGCGCCCGCAGCACTTCCTCGGCCTCAAGGACTCCACGCTGGTCGCCACGGACACCCTGCTGCAGATCAAGGACACCGTCATCGACACCGTCGAGTCGAAGGCCATGTCCGTGATCTACGGCGACCCGGGGCTTGGCAAGAGTTTCTCCACCCGCGCCACGATCCAGGAGATGAACCCGGACCTGATCCTCCCCCTCGACTTCGCCCGTTCCCGCCCCGGGCCGAAGGACCTGCGCGAGGAGCTGTTCCACCAGATGCGGCTCAACTGCAAGATGCCCGGCACTGCGACCGCGTTCGACAAGCTGCTGCGCGAAGCCCTGCCGCGGCGTCCGTATGTGATCGTGTGCGATGAGGCCCAGCAGTACCGGCGGGAGAATTTCGAGTTCCTGCGCAAATTGTGGGACAACTGCGACCCCCAGCCCGCCATCGTCTTCGTCGGCGGCCGCGAGGCCTACGAGACCCTGCAGAGCGACCCGGCGCTCGCCTCCCGGATCTACATTCGCCTGGAGATCCTCGCGATGACCGAGGACGAGATCCTCAAAACCGTCCCCGACTCCCACCCCGTGTGGCGCGGTGTGGACGAGGCGCTGCTCAAGCGGGTCGACACCCAGTACGCGCTGGGCTCCTTCCGCGAGTGGGTCAAGGTGACCAAGCACGTCATCAAGGGCATGGAGTACTTCGGCGTCGAGCAGGTCAACGATGAGGTCGTCGACTGGGCCCTGGCCCGATGCTGACCAAGACGGCGGCGCGGCCTTTGGCGGCACCACGGCCCTTCCCCCTCGCCGGTCAACCAGCGCCCCCGGAACTGCACTTCCTCAGCCTTCCTGGGGCGCGCACCGTCCTCACTCCCGGTCTCGTGGCAGTCGATCACGCGCTCGCCGAGGCCTGCCAGCAGCAGCGTTTCCTGTGCGTACTGGGCGACGCTGGAGTCGGTAAGACCTTCGCCGTCCACCACGCTGCCCGTACCCGCTTCCCTCAGGCGCGCGTCTCGCTGCGTCTGGGAGCCAGGCCCCGGCCGGCCGACCTGCGCGCCCACCTGCACCACGCTCTCGAACTGCAGAACGCTGCGCCGGCCGAACCGGCGGCTGCCGACGCCCTGATCCGCCGTGCGCTGAGAGCCAGGCCGCGCATCGTGGTCGTCGACGAAGCCGACCGGATGCCCGAGGCATGCTTCGAGTACCTCCGGTTCCTGCACGACGACCTTCCCGGCGGACTGTGCACCGTCCTGATCGCCGGACAGCGAGGTGAACGGGCCCTGCGCGCCCAGCAGATGCTCCACACCCGCACCGCGCAGTGGCTCACCCTCCCACCGCTGGCCCGTGATGAGATTCCCCGTACCGTTCCCGTCCTGCACCCGCTGTGGCAGACCGTTGCACACGATCATCTCTGGTCGCTGGACGGCGACTTCGCCCACGGAAGCCTGCGCCGCTGGGCCCTGCTCACCCACCACATCCAACGCACCCTGACCGCCACCGGTGCAACCAGCCCCCACCCGGGTCTGTTGCGGCAGATCATCCGCCGTATCGACACCTCCCACCGCCCATGACCGCCCCCGCCCACCTCACCGCACCGTCGGCCCCGCCGCCCGTCACGCTCCTGCTGGACGCGAGCGACGACCGAACCATCCACCACGCCGCCCACCAGCGAGCCCACCCCCAGGGCGGCTGCATCACCGCCGATCCCACCCCGCACACCAACAGCCTCGCCTACCTCGCCCTGGACCTGCTGCGCGCCATGGGCCGCGACAGTTTTACCCGCCCCGACGCCGAGCGGATGTCCACAGACGCGGCCTGGCGCGCCGTGACCTGCTGGACCCTGACCACCGGGCTCAAGCAGGCCATCGTGCTGCGCGCCCACCGCCTCACCCCCGAACGCCTGGCGCGCCTGGCCACCTGGCGCGCCGAGACCGGCATCCGCCTCGTCCTCATCGCCCACACCTCCACCGAGGCCACCGAGTACCGCCTGCGGGCACGCCTTGCCGCCACCGGCCTCGCCGATCCACACACCGTCTCCGGCACCCCCGCCATCCTGGACGCCATCGGCCCGCCCGACACAAGCCGACGCCACGGCCCGCCCCCGCCCGATCACATCCCTCCGCTGCCCGACTTGCCCGATGGCGACGCCGCCTCCTTCCTCCAGGAGTGCAGACGCCACCTGAACAAGGACGACTTCGCCCGCACCGACAGCCAGTACCGGGCCGGCCACGCCGCCGCCCGCACCTGGCTGGCCCGTCACCCCAGCTTCACGCCCGCGGCGACGGCCACCGTCATATCCCCGGACGAGGGCACCGGCCCGCACGAACCCACCGACTGGAAGGACATGGAGAGCCTGCGCCTGTTCCTGTCCCGCCTCACTGTCTCAAGCCCCAGCCCTGGGCACACCCTCGCCCGCGTACGCGGTGCCCAGGCCCACTTCCTTGGCCGGCAGCTCCACCTCGACGTCCCTGACGACCTCGCCGCGCGCTGCGGCCCCGGCGTCACCACCGTGCCGATCACCCCGCACGTGGCTCACACTCTCACCACGAACCTGCCCAATCCGCTGCGCGCCGCCGCGGCAGCCGCCCTGCTGTTCACCGGCACCGACCCGTCCCTGCTGTCCATGACCCAGATCACCAGTGTCGACGAGCAGGCCACCCTCTTGGCCATCGACCGCGACTCGAGGATCTACATCGGCATGCCGCCCGGCCCCCGGCACATGTACGCCATTCCGGCCCGCGCCCGCCCCCTGCTTGCCGCCGCCCTCGCCTTCCGCCACCGCACCCCGCGCACCGCCGACCATTTCGGGCTGTTTGCCGGCTGCTTCGGCACCTCCATCCGCTTCGACCACCTCATCCGCGACGCCGGCCTCGACATCCCGGCCGTCACACACCCGCACCCCGCCGAGGACTGGCACACCGCCGCCCGCTGCCAGCACGTGAACGTCCCTGTCCCGGCCGCCCCCGCCGCCCCGGCCTTTTCGGCCCGGGCGCGTCTGCGCCCACCCACCACTCGACGTCCGCTCTGAGGCTTCCGGCACTGCCGCCGACAGCCGCTTTGACCGCAGAGGATCCCGACATGAGTTCTGCCCTTGGCCAGACAGAAGAGTTCGGCACTCCCGGCGACTGGCCCGACTGGTGCCGACCTGGGCACTGAACGCAGCCAAGACCGCGATCAAGGACGCCGTTGAGGGCGGTCGCATGACGTGCCTTCATGGCGACGCAGGTGTCGGCAAGACACTCGGCGCCTCCATCGCGCTGCGCACCATCGGATGCGAGCAAATGATCTGGCCATGGCTCCGCTTCAGTTCCACCGCGCGCACCCTGCGCGAGAAACTCTTCCACGCCCTGGTGCTGGACGGGCCTGTGCCCCACCGGCCCGCAGCGGTGGACGCGTTGCTGCACGAGGCACTCGCCCGCCGCCGCTATGCCCTGGTGCTTGACGATGTACAGAACCTGAACGCCGACTGCCTGCGTCTGATTCGCTCTCTGTGGGACGCGGGAGACAGCCACAGCCGTCCTGCTGTCGTGTTCATCGGTGACCAGCGCGGCTATAAGAAGCTGCGCAGGGAACAGGCCGCGCGGATCTCTACCTGGAACAGGATCGACCGCCTGGGAGCCGACGAGGTCCGCACCGCAGCGCCCGCCTTCCACCATGAGTGGGCGAAGGTGCCCCTAAACCTCATTGGCAAGGCCGACGCGTACGGTCCGCAGGGCCGTATACGAAGCGGACTGACGGTGCGATGGGCCTGTCCCGGGAGGAACGCGTCCCCTCCTGCGGCGACGCAGGGGTGCGCTGCCCGCCCGCCGACGCATCCCCGGGTATGACCTGCTGTTTGCCTTCCGGCCAGCCTCCAGCTGCCACCTCGGTCTGCTGTGCCTTGGCGGGGCCCTGATGGGTGGGCATCCCGTCCGCCGGGTGTGTGCGGTCCCTCCGTCATGTGAGCAGGGGAGACCGGCGCCTTGAGCGGCTGAGGAACACACCTGCGGTCGCTGGAGGGTGCTCCTCGGCTCGCGGTCTTCGGGGCCCGAGAATGCGCGGCGGGATGGCTTTTTTCGTACTTGCGTCTCTCTGCGTTGTCTTGAAGAGCGTGGTTCTGGGAGGTTCGTCACGTGACTAGAGCACCTGCCTTGTAGGGGCTGGGTCTCTTGTGCGGGTGACGTGGCGGGGTGGGCCGTGAACGAATCGGCAGGACTGGTACAGGAGCCGGCCCCGGGCACGGGGGGTGCGCGGGGCCGGCTGGTCAGGCTGCGGGCCGCGTGGGTGTTATGGATTCTTACGGCGGGCATGGGGATCCTCACCCTGGTGTGCGTCGTGCCGACCCGAGGGGACCCCCGGCCCGACTGGGACCCGTGGTTACTCGCCGTGGCGGAGCCCGTGCCGCTCGTCGCCTACGCCTACCCGGGCTTCGTGGTGGCCCGGCGTCGCCCTGGGAACCGGATCGGGTGGTTGCTGCTGGTGTCCGGGTTCGGGGGCGCGCTCGACGCGCTGGGGCACGCCTACGCTGTGTATGCAATTGGGCGGGACCTTCCCGCAGGCATCCTGGCGGCGTGGGTGTCCAACTGGGCCTTTGCTCTGCACTTCTTTCCGCTCTATTTCCTGCTGCTGTGCTTCCCTGATGGCGCGCTGCCGTCCGGCCGATGGCGGATCGTCACCTGGTACACGGGTGTGTGCGGAGTATGGGTCCCACTGTCCGTTGCCCTTTTGCTGGGAACGATTGACCGTGACTACTTCCCGAACGTACGCAACCCGCTCGGCCTCTTGCCGCTGGAGGCGTTCTACGTCCCATACGAAGCCTTGCTGTCGTCGGTGCAGGTGGCCGGCCCCTTCGTGCTCTGCGCCCTCTCACTCCTGGCCCGCTACCGCCGCACGAATGCAAAGTCCCGGCAGCAGTTCAAATGGGTGGCGTTCGCGGCGCTGGCGAGCCTGGTCATGCTGGCGGGGGCGGTGCTGCTCCAGGACCCCTGGATCAGCGTCGCTATCGATCTGATCCTCGTGACGTTCAGCGTGTCCATCGCGATCGCGATCGTCCGCCACAACCTCTTCGATATCGACCGCCTGTTGAGCCGGTCGTTGCTGTACCTGGGGATGACCGCGGGTGTGGCCGGACTCTACATCGGCGCCGTGAGCCTGTTCGCACTGATGTCGCAGCGTTTCATCACCGCGAAGGCTCCCCTGCTGGCGACCGGTGTCGTGGCGGTCGTCCTCCAGCCCTTGCGTGCGCTGCTGCAGCGCGTGGTCAATCGTCTGGTCTACGGGCTGAGGGAGGATCCGTACGCGGTACTGGCCGGCCTCGACCGCCGCCTGGAGACGGTGCTCGCCCCCCGCCAGCTGCTGCCCGAGGCCGTCGCGACCATCGCCAAGGCCCTGCGCCTGCCCTACGTAGCCGTCGAAGTGAAGCGTGCGGCGGCATACGGCGCCGCAGGAGGCCGCCTCGCGGTACACGGAGCCGAGCGCCCCGTGGCGCTGCGGCTCGCGCTGGTCCATCAAGGCGAGGAGATCGGCACGCTAGCGGTCGCGGCGAGAGCGGCCGAGGACGGCTTCTCGGGCGCGGACCTGCGTCTGCTCGCGGACGTGGCCCGCCACCTCGCGCAGGCGGCAGCGGGGGTACGGCTGTCGCTGGCCCTGCTGCAGGAGCAGGAGCGGGCGGTGACTGCACGGGCCGAGGAGCGCAGGCACCTGGCCCGGGACCTCCACGACAGTGTCGGACCGGTGCTCAGCCATGCCGCCTCGGCCGTAGAGACGGCCTGCGCGGCAGTGCACACCGACCCCAGCAGGGCCGCTGACCTCGTGACCGGGGCACTGGTCCATATCCGGCAGGGCTCCGACGACCTGCGCTGGATCGCGCTGGGGCTGCGCTCACCCGTCGATCAGCTGGGGCTGCGTGAGGCCGTTCTGGCTTACCTCGACCGCGTCCCCGTGACCGTGCACACCGACATGCCCGACCTGCTCCCCCCGATGCCTGCGGCGGTCGAGGAGGCGGTGTACCGAATCCTGACCGAGGCGGTAACCGATGTGCTCCGGCACGCTCGCGCCGCATGCTGCTGGGTGAGCCTGGAACTGAGCGACGGGCACCTCACATTGACCGTTGCCGACGACGGCCAGGGACCGCCCGGAGCCGCTCGGCCGAGCGAAGGGCTGGCCTCGATACGGGAATGTGCCATCGCGATCGGGGGCATGTGCGAGTTCCGTGCCCGCTCCGGCGGCGGCCGCGCGTACATCGCACGTCTTCCCCGCAGCCTGCCCGGCGCACAGCTCCCGGCAACCCGGGAGGCGAGTCCCTTGCAGCCGGGACCACGCCACCGCGACAGTGACCGTGCTGGAGGTGAGCCATGAACGAGCTCACGGGAGCTCACACGGCGCACACGGCGACTCCCCGCATACTGGGCTGGCTGTCACGTTTGGCGACGAAGCGAACAGCCTGGGGCCTGTGTATCGCTGCGATGGCCACCGCAACTGCGAATGGCGTCTTCGCAGTCCTGTCGCGTGCAACGCCACGCCCGGAATATCACCCGTGGTGGCTGATCGCCGCGGAATCCCCGACCGGTCTGATTTTCGCAACGCTTGGGCTGCTGGCGGCGACCCGCCGACCATGCAATCCCGCGGGGTGGCTGCTGCTGGCCGCCGGATTCGGTGCGTCCCTCGACCTCCTGAGCCATTCCTATGGGCTCTATGCGGTGCCGCGGGAGCTGTCGGGCGGCGTGCTGGCTGCCTGGATCAGCAGCTGGGGCTTCGTGCTCTTCATCTTCCCGCTGATGTTCCTCTTCCTGCTCTTCCCCAACGGCCATCTGTCGTCTGTGCGCTGGCGGTTCGCCGCCCGGTACGTGAGTGTCTGCGGGCTCATCAGCGTGTCCATCGGGGCTTTCGCTCCGGGGCCGCTGGGGTTCGGGTACTTTCCCTCGGTCTCCAACCCGGTGGGCATCGCAGCACTGCTGTTCAGCGTGACCCACGTGGGCCTCGTGTCGGTATTTGCGATCCTTGTCCCCTTTCTGGTGTCGGTTTCCTCGTTGCTGTTTCGGTATCGGAACTCCACCGGGCTTCTGCGCCGGCAGCTGAACTGGGTGGCCTGGGCCACCATGATGACCATCCTCCTGGTGGCGATACAGATCCTGGTGGGAGACAACCCTGCCGGAACGATTGCTGTTGATCTGGCGCCGGTACTCCTCGGCACGGCCATCACTATCGCGATCTTGCGCCACAACCTGTTCGACATCGACCGGATGCTCAGCAGCACGCTCATCTACGCCGGACTGACCGCCGGTGTCGTCGGCCTCTACATCGGCATCGTCAGCGCATTCGGGCTGCTGCTGCAACGTTCGGCCTCCGGGGTGGCTCCGTTGCTCGCGACGGGCGTGGTGGCCGTGGTGCTGCAGCCCCTGCGCACGCTGCTCCAGCGCTCGGTGAGCCGGCTCGTCTATGGCCTGAGGGATGACCCTTATACGGCACTGGCCCTGCTCGGCCGCCGTATGGAAGCAACGAGCGATCCGAAGAAGATCCTGCCCGAAGCTGCTGCGACCGTGGCCGAAGCTCTGCGTCTGCCCTACGTGGCCATCGAACTGGACAGCACTTCGGCGACGGGCATCGACCGGATGCGCGTAGCCACCCACGGCACCGAGGTCCGGGAACCGCTGAAACTACCCCTGGTACATCAGAGCGAAGAGATCGGCCTCCTGATGGTCGGGCTCCGCCCCTTGGACGAGCGCTTCTCGGCGGCGGATCTTCGCCTGCTGCGGGACGTGGCCCGGCACGTCGCGCAGGCCGCATCAGCCGTGCGGCTGTCGCTGGCCCTGCTGAGCGCGCAAGAGCACGCGGTCGCCGCGGCGGCCGAAGAACGCCGCCGACTGGCCAGAGACCTCCACGACAGGGTTGGCCCCGTGCTCACCGGAGCCACCTGGACCCTCCAAGCGGCCCTCACCAAGCTGCACACCGACCTCGACGCCACGCACGGACTGCTGACCACCGCCCTGGTCCATATGCGCCAAGGAACCGAAGACCTGCGCCGGATCTCCACGGGCTTGCGCTCACCGGTCGATCAGCTGGGGCTGCGTGAAGCCGTTCTGATCTATCTCGAGCGCGTGCCGCTGACCGTGCACCCCGCACTGCCCGACGAGATCCCGCGGCTGCCCGCGGCAACCGAGGAAGCGGCCTACTGGATCGTGGCCGAGGCGGTCGCCAACGTCCTCCGGCACGCCCACGCCGATAACTGCTGGGTGACCGTCGAACTGGGCGGTGCTCTCGTGCTGACCGTCGCGGACGACGGCAGGGGACTTCCCGACCGCTTCCGGCCCGGGGTGGGGATGGGGTCCATGCGCGAACGTGCCGCCGAGATCGGCGGAACCTGCCAGATCCATCCGCGTGCCGGCCAAGGCACCGAAGTCGTCACGCGCCTGCCGCCTTCCCTGCCCGGCGCAGAAACACAACACAGCAAACAGACAGTGAAGGGCGGGATCACATGACGGACCAGGACATTCGTGTCGTCATCGCCGACGACCACGCCTTCACCCGGTACGGACTGCGCGTACTGCTGGAATCCGATCCCGGCATCACCGTCGTCGCCGAAGCCAGCGACGGCCACGAAGCCGTGGAGCAGACCATCAAGCTCCGTCCCGACGTCGTCGTCATGGACGTACGAATGCCCAACGGCAGCGGACTGTGGGCGACCCAGGAAATCCAAAAAGCCCGCCCCGGAACCAAGGTTCTCGTCCACTCCGAGTACGAGGCAGACCCCAACGTCATGGCCGCGATGCGAGCCGGCGCCTCGGGCTTCCTCATGAAGGCCGGAGACGTCACACAGATCATCCGCGCGGTGCGCGACGTCGCCGCCGGCGCGTGGATCTTCAACCTCTCCGACACGGCCCGCATGCGCCCCTGGTTCGATGACCTGCGCACAGCCCGACGCGAAGCCGCCTTCCCCCAACTGACCTCCAGGGAAAGGGAGATCCTCAACATCATCGCTACCCCGAAGCAGACCACCGCCAGCGCCGCGGCCCGCCTAGGCATCAGCACCAAGCGGGTCGAGAACGCTGTGACCGACATCAAAGCCAAACTCGGCGCCACCGACCGCGCGCAGCTCATCACCATGGCGCGCACCGCAGGTCTCGGAGCAGTGCCATGACCCGCTCCTCCCGTGCCCCCGGTCGGACACTCCCGTGACTGTGGGAATGCTGCAGACACACGCTGGTCCCAACAAGACATCGGGGACGGGACCAACGGGAGAGACAGATGCACGGCAAGAAATCAGCACACCACAAGACATGGTCCGAGGGGCGGCGCAGGAACCGAAACTGGGCCAGGACCGTACGGTTGTGGACACCCGTCGTGGCGACTGCCGTCACGACTGCCATCGCCGTCTACCAGGCATGGCACGGACAAAGCATCTGATCAAGTACGGGATGACAGGCTCCCCTTCAGCTATATGCCCGTTGTCCATCTGCTGCCCAGTGGAGTCCGAGGTCGGCGAGTTGCTGGAGCTGCTCACCGGTGAGTCGGGCCTGTCGTTGGCGTGTGGTGTGGAGGCGCTGGCGTCAGGTTCTTCGGCCACACCCCACACAACGTGGCTCACGCCCTGTGGACACCGTCACTGCCTGCCGTCTTCCCGCTGCTGTGCCTGCTCCCGCGTGCCGTGGTCTGCGGTCTGTGTCCAGGGCAGGCCAAGGCCGTGGAAGAGGGCTTACTGTTGTGGGGGGTAGGTGTGGAAGCGGGAGCGCACCGCGTTCAGCCGCCGCCGCAGCTGCACCTCGATGCCGTTGATGCGGGGCCGGTAGGTGTCGTGGACGCAAGTCCTGCCGTCCTCGCCGACCAGCGGCCCGACGTCCTCCAGATACTGACGGGCAGCGGTGACGATCTCCATCAGCCGCTCGGTACGCGAGCGCGGCACACGCGCCGCGCCCGCGGTCTTGACCCGCCGGTCGCCTGTGGCCGGTCCGATCCGCAGCTCCAGGAGCGCCGCGCGCTGCTCCTCTGCCAGCCGGGGCCACCTGCGGTGCTGGTCGCACAGCCACTTGCCGAGATCATCGCCGCGGAAGATCCGCTGTCCGGTGAGGAGTTCGCCGCGGCGCCCGCCCTCTTTGTAGAAGGCTTCCAGCAGGACGAGTTTGCGCTCGAAGGCGGCGTTCCAGGGTGCTCCGTCCTGTACCCGCCACACGCCGAGCTCCTCCAGCGCGCGGACCACGTCGCGTTCCTGCTCCCGCGCACCGTAAGCGGGTCGGCGGCACTCGCTCAGCAGTCTCCCTATCCGCACGTCCTGCCCGTCGGCGCTGATGGTCTCCTCGATGCCGGGCAGGCGGTGCCCATATGGCTATGCGTGCAACCGAGCCGCCTCCAGCAGCAGTTGCCGGGCCGACGCCTGCGGCTTTCCCATGCACCCGTATTCGCCAAACAGGGCGGACAGGTCCGCGGGCACCCGCCGCGGCCGCCCATGCCAGACCTCTAGCCCTTCCTCGGGGCCGAGCTCGGCGGTCAGGGTGCGCAGGGCGTCGCGGGTGCGGCGCCACTGCCGCCGCACCCGCTCCAGCCGGACCACCACGACCCCTAGCCCCACAGCCCGCTCCTGCTTCTCCGTCGACTTTCGCCCCCGCCCCCCCTGCCTGTCCCTCGGCCCGCTCCCGGTCCTGCATTTCCACCTGCTCCTGACCCTGTCCTGCGGCCCGGTCCAGGTCGGACTCGGGCTTCTGTTCCTGCGCCAGCTCCTGCCTTCCCGCGAGCTCGGGCACCTGATCCTGCTCGTGTTCCTCCGCCACCTTCTGCTGCTCCTTGTCCTTCTTCTTGAACAGAGGGACGCGGGTGTAGCCGAGGGGGAGGGTTTCGTGCCAGTCCACAGGTACGCGTAGGCGCCTGTTGCCGCGGAGGCTGGCTTCGCGGAGCCGCATCAAGGCCTTCACGCATCTTCGACCTGTGTGTGGTGCGTACTTCGTCCCGCGGACTGCCGTGGAGCGCCTCCCTGTGTTCCACGGCTGCGTCATTGCGCTGGTTTATGCGCAGAGCACGGCTGGAAGTCTGTGTCACGGAGCCCTAGGCGCTCTATTCCGGGGGGACTGGTGGACGCGAGCCTGGTGTGGACGGCGGCGGGCACGTTGGGGACGTGTGCCGGGTTAGGTATGACGTGGATCCAGTTACGGGTCCAGCCGGTGGACAACCGTCAGGACCCGGTGCCGCGGACGCCGTCGGTGCTGGGGGCGTCGGTGGTGCCGCCCACTGGGCGGTTGCCGGTCGAGACGCGCGGCCGCGACCTGGTGCTGGGACAGTTGCAGGAGTGGTTGCGCAGGCCCCCGGCGGCAACCATTGTGCTTGTCGGGCTTGGTGGTGTCGGCAAGTCGACGGTGGCGGTGGCGCTGGCCGAGCGTGCTCTCCGCGGAAGGAGGGTGCGCCGTCGGGGCAGGCGGGTGTGGTGGATTTCGGCCGCGGATGAGTTGAGTCTCACGGCCGGGCTGGTCACGGTCGCCCGGCAGCTGGATGCCACCCCCGCCGACCTGCATGCTGTGGCATCAGGGGCGCCGGACGCCCCTGACCGGTTCTGGTCGCTGCTGGAGCAGACAGCGCCCGGATGGCTGTTGATCTTCGATAACGCTGACGATCCTGCGGTGCTTGCCGGGGGTATGTCGAGATGGCGGGGCGGATGGAGGCGTTCCGTCGCGGGAGGCGGATCAGCGGTGAGTGACGGAACCGGCTGGATACGTCCGTCCCCGTGCGGACTGACCGTGGTGACAAGCCGGGACTGCGACCCGCGAACGTGGGGGCGGCACGCCAAGGTGCGTCCCATAGGTCCGGTGGATGAGGACGCCAGCGTCCGGGTGTTGCTCGACCTGGCCCCCCAGGCGGGAGACGAGGCCGGAGCGCGGCTGCTGGCCCAGCGGCTGGGCGGCCTGCCACTGGCGCTGTATCTCGCCGGAACATATCTGGACTCCGCCGTTGCGCGGTGGCGAACCTTCACCGCCTACCACCACGCACTCGACAGCGCTGGGAGGGCGCCGCTACTGGACGACCCTCAGGCGGAGTCTCGCGCCATGGTGACGCGGACGTGGGAAATCTCCCTGGACGATCTGGCGCGATGCGGAGTGCCGCACGCGCGTCCCCTGCTCCGCCTGCTCTCCTGCTGGGCCGCCGCAACCTCGATACCGCTGGACCTGCTCGACGTACGCTACCTCGCGTGCCTGCTTCGGCCGCCAGCCGCTGGCCATGCCGGTGAGGGGGACGAGAGCGACGCAGACCAACTAGAGACGGCGCTGCGCGGCCTGAGCAGGCTGGGCCTGATCGAAGCGCGGATATCCGGTCCGCAGACTGCGATCGTCATCCACCCGGTGGTGGCTGACAGCAACCGTATTCACCTGGCGTCGGGCGTCGCGCGCCCGGGCGAGCCGGACGCGGATCGCGTTCGGCGAGTCGCCGTCGATCTCATCACCTCGGCCCTGTCCGGTCTGAGTCCGTACGCGCCCGCCGACTGGCGACGCTTCCAGTTGATCGGTGCGCATCTGCATGCCCTGTTCGGCACTGTTGCCCTGCACTTGGTGCATGAGCCCCTCGCAGCGCTGATCTCAGCCGCCTGCACCACAGCTTGCGCCCTCGACCAGAGTGGAGCCATCAGTGTCGGCGAAAGCTTGTGCCGTGCTGCGTTGGACCACGCGTCCAGCCTCGGTGAGGATCACCCTCTGATCCTCCAACTCCAGCACCAGCTTGCGTGGGAGACGGCCACCATGGGCGGCCACGACCAAGCGGAGGGCATGTACCGACTGGTGTACCTGGCACGTCGGCGGATACTCGGCGAGGATCATCCCGACACGCTGGTCACCCGCCACGAGCTGGCCTGGGTCGCCGCCGCCCAAAAACGCTGGGCAGAGGCGGAGAGCGGCTACCGGAGTGTCCTGCCCGCTCTCCAAAGGACACTCGGTGAGGAGCACATCGCCACTCTGTACACCGGTCACGAACTCGGCTGGGCGCTGGCGAACCAGGGGCGGCTGGAGGAGGCCGAGGCCGAGCTGCAGCCCGTCCTGCGGACCCGGCGACAGGTACTCGGCGAGGAACATCCGCACACACTGACGACAATCCACGAGTTGGCGTGGATTATGGCCAGGCGCGGTAGGTCTACCGAAGCGGAGGTGATGTACCGGCAACTGCTGGACGCGCGCCTGCGGATACTCAGCGACGAGCACCACCACACCCTGTCCGCCCACCACGAACTGGCCTGGGTCCTGACCCTGCAAAGTCGTTGGAACGAGGCGGCGGCGGAGTACGAGAAGGTCCTGAGGGCCCGGCGCCGGGTGCTCGGAGAGCCCCACCCCGACACACTGGCGACCCTTTCGGCACTCCAGCAGCTCGAGCACGGTCAAGTCGCCGACGCACGCCACGTCGCCTGAGAACACTTCACAACTCACCACTCAGATCACGCGGAGCACCGGACAGAAGGGAACGCGGCATCATGGTGATCACTGCCGAACAACTCGTCGCAACCATCGACGAACTGGCACTGGCGCAACGGCCGGTCATGATCCATGCATCGCTTCGGTCCTTCGGCGAGCCCATCGAGGGCGGAGCGGACGCTGTACTGGACGCCTTGCTCTCCCGCGGCTGCACCGTGTTGGTCCCGTCGTTCACCGAACCGCAGTTCGGCGTCATTCCACCAATTACGATGCGCCCGGCCCGCAACGGCATCGACTACGCGGCTCTGCCCGACGAGGCGGCGGCCAGACCCGAGGCAGCCGCCCACTACACCGTCGACTGCGGCGTCATCAACCCAGGCATGGGCGTACTGCCGACCCGACTGCTCGCCCGAGGCGCGGCGAGGCGCGGCCAGCACCCGCTCAATTCCTTCGCAGCCATCGGGCCACAAGCCGCCGAACTCGTCGACACTCAGACCCCGACCAATGTGTATGGACCCGTGCGTGCCCTTGCAGACACCAACGGCTCCATCCTTCTGGTGGGTGTCGGACTGAACCGGATGACCGCGCTCCACCTGGCCGAACAGGATTCCGGCCGACAGCTGCCCATCCGCTGGGCGCGCACAGCAGACGACCGAGTGATCATGGTGGAGACAGGCTCGTGCTCAGAGGGATTCCCACGCTTGGGACCCTGGCTGCAGCCGCTGGCACGCACTGCCCGGGTGGGCGGGTGCCTGTGGAGCGTCTACCCAGCGAAGGAGACCCTTGCCGCCGCGGTCGACGCCATGATCTCCGATCAGGGCGTCACCCACTGCGCCGACGCCGGTTGCCTCGCCTGCCGGGACTCGGTGGCCGGCGGTCCGATCGGCCCGATTTCGCTGGGATGACGCAACCGACTCCACCAACGGCAGGGGCCGGGCGGCCCGGACGGAGCCCAGTGGCTCGCCAGCGACCAGCTGGAATACATCCGCTACCTGTGAGACGACCTCTACGAGCCTGGCCTACAGCTCCAGCAGAGCCCAGAGCCGGTTGCCCGGCTCGTCGCGTCCGGTGTCGGCCCCGCAGGAAAGCACCCCCAGCGCAGCGATCTCCTCCAGGAACGCCTCGCCGCTTGGGCCGGGCCCGTCCTGGTGGGAGAGCGCCATGACGAGTGCGGCGCCGTCCTGGTCGGCGACGTGGACGGTGATGCGCTGGCCGCCGTCGCCGAGCGCGGCTAGCAACGCCATCCATTCGCCTCCCGAGTCCGCTGACGGCCGCCGGGCTGAGCGCCCGTCACATGCTCCCTTGTCTCGGGCGTGGCCGCGGCGTCGGCGGTGGCCTGCAGGATGCTCATCGGGCGGTGTGCTCCTTCTCGTCGTGGCGGGTGAGATAGGTGAGCTGGAGCCAGCGCCGGGCGTCGTAGCCCTCGGCGCCGCGCCACGGAGCGGCCAGGTGCCACACGCTGTTCCAGGTGGCGCGCACCCGGCGCAGCCGCTCGGCCTCGACGGCAGGCCCGGCGCTCTGCCGGTAGAGGAGGTCGTGGTGCAGGGCGGCGGCCAGGTGGGTGAGCGCGGTGGCGAAGCCGAGGGCGGTCCTCTGTGCGTTGCCGGACGGGCCGTCGTAGGCCAGCGGGCGGACCCCATCCATGAGGTAGTCGTGGACCGCCTCGACGTCGGCCCAGGTCAGCTCGTCGGCGTAGCGCAGCAGGCACACCGGCCGGTCCGCGGTCATGGGTGGGCCCGCCGGGCGCGCTCGTCCGCCACCACCGCATCCGCCGCCTGCTGGGCCTCCCACCAGTCGCTGTGGTTCTTTGCCTCGGCAGCCTGCCGGGCTTCGCGGAAAGCGACTTGCTGCCAGCGGTCGACGTCATATCCCTCGGTGTCCCGCCAGCCCGCGGTGAGCCGGCAGAGCTCGTTCCAGTGCCCCATCCGGGCCTCCAGCGCCTCGGCGGTGCCGTCGTCGGCGAAGTCGCGGCGCAGCTCGAACAGCTGCCGATTGATCGCGGCCCCCAGGCCGTGGGTTACCCGGCAGACCTCGGGGTCGTTGCGGTGCGCCAGGCGCAGCTCGTGCAGCCGGGCGGTCATGAAGGCGTCCAATGCATCGACGTCGGCGCGGGTGATGTCGGCGGTGTACGGCAGCGTGAAGATCGACTCGGTCTCGGTCATCGAACCGTCTTGACTCCCCTCCACTCCGCGACCCTCTGCAGCACGTGTCATGTGGTGCTCCCTCCCTGCGGGCGTCCCGGTGCTTGACTGTTCGTCATGTCCGGTCTATCGCCCCGGCACGGCCCGGGGAGCCCGTTCGGCTAAATCTGTCAGGCCACCCCTGGGGCTGAACACGGGCACTGCACCCTCCAGCCCTCCGGTACACCCACCCGTTCGGCCGCAGATGCTGGCTCGGTGAGGCGCCGGGCCCAGAACATGAGGTCATGACGACGAATGGGCCCACCCCGGGCCATCCTTACGATCCCGCACTCAACGAATCGCTGGTCGGCTCCGCCTGCTACGAGGCGATGGCCACCGGCGCCGTGGGCGTCGAGACGGTGCGCCAGACCGGAACCATGGTCAAGACGCACCTTGAGCAGCGCGGCGAGACCCGCCGCACGAAGATCAACGCTGATGTCGAGCGCGAACGTATCCAGCAGTCCGCGCCCCCGCCGCCGGACGGCGACAACCCCTGATCAGGACGGCTCACCACCGCCGGGGCAAAACACCCGCCCCGGCGGGCACCTCCAGCAGACGGGGCACGTCGGATCATCGCGACCAGATGATCCAAAAGAAACGACATAGAGGGGTCATCAGCGGGCGTTGCGGACGTTCGCTGTGGTCCGCCACCACCTGGTACTGCCGGTCCTGGACGGCCTGGACGAGATGGACCCCCCCAGCCCCCCGACAACACCCCCGCCCCCGCCGCGCCCGCGCCCCCAACGCCTACCAGGCCTCACACCCGATACAACCTCCCCCGAGCCCTGCAATCGCGGGCCCGCGGATCCCACCCACCTCGGAAGGCACCACGCCGTGACCAGCCCGCCCCCCACCGCCCAAGCCACTGCCCGTCTGGAGCCGGTCCGGCCCAGCACCGCACCGGTCGCCCACGGCGCGGTCATCATCAGCGCGATCGAGACCGTGTGGAAGGAAATCCGCGCCCGCCACCCGGCCGTGCCGGACATCTGTGTCACCACCCCGCCCACCGCCAGCAAGCACGATCCCACCAGGTGCACCACGCTGCGCACAGGCCGCCGCTTCGTCCGCGACGGCCGCCTGGTCATGGAACTGCAGGTCGCAGCCGCCACCTTGAGCCACGGAGTGCGTCTGATGCTGGAAGGGCTGCTGCACCATGCCGCCCACGGGCTGGCCCTGAACCGGGGGATCACCGATGTCAGCGGCGGCGACCGACGCTGGCACAACAAGCGCGTACCTGGCCCGGGAGGTGGGTCTGCTGCCGCCCCGCCGCTCGGACCCCTTTGTCGGCAGGGCCCACAGCATCCTCACCGACACCGAGGCCGCCCGGTGGACCGACGTCATCACCGCACTCGACGCCGCGGCCGCCGTCCAGCTCCAAGCCGCCGTCCAGATGGTCGAAGCCCCGCGCACCGCCCGGTCCGGTACCCGCTTCGCGATCGCCTGTGAATGCGTCCCGCCCCGCCGCCAGCAGGTCACACCGTTCTTCTATGAGCAAGGACCCGTGCTGTGTGGCCTGTGCCTGACCGTGTTCCGCCGGCACCCCGGCTCATGACCAGGGTGCAGGGCACTCGTTGGGCAGGGCGCTCGCGTAGAAGTGCACAGCGGGCCCGGGGCTGTCACCGCGACGGCTTCGGTCCTCTGGTGCTGGCGGCTGCGTCCAGGACTCGGCGGCCCGCCCTGCCGACGAAGCCGTACGCATCCTGCGTACCGCTGCCCTCGTACCGATTGTCAGTGGTGGTGTTCACAATGGGGGCATGCGTGAGCACAGTGGGCCATTCGGTAAAGGCAGTCTCCGGCAACTTCTTGCAGGTCGCCTGGACAAGGCCATGAAAGCGATCAACGCCTGGGACGCGGATGATCTGTTGGCGTCGCCCGAGACCGACATCATTGAGCACTTGATCGATGAGTACGGAGCACAGGCTCCCGTGGTGCATCGGGACCGGATGCAGCGACTGCCCTCGAGCGACCACATCTCGACCGTTGACGATTTCATGGGGCGCCGGGAGATCCGGCAGACTGAGATCACCTTCTTGGTGCCCTGCGAGGGCGACCTGGACCTGATGAGATACCGCCCGGGTGCCTACACGTCGTTGCTGAGCGGACAGACCGCGAAGATCGTGGGCTCAGAGATCGAGGTGATCTGGCGTGGGAAGACCTCTGACCCCGCCGTCGTCCTGCACAAGATCAATGATGAACTCGACATCATCGAGAAGAACCTGGACAGCGCACGTTCCGAGATCGCGGGCCACAACGAATTCCTGAGGAAGACGGTGTCCGAGCGGGTGTCGCTCAGGAAGCGCAAGATCCTCGCCGATCGGGAGCTCGAAGCTGCTCTCGGGATCCCTGTGCGGCAGCATGACGGGCCGCCAGCGTTCTCCGTTCCCGTCAGCCGTCGGCAGGTGATGCCCCGGCGCCATCCCGTAGCCGCGCAGCCGTTCCAGCCCGAATGGGAACTCCTGGAGAAGGACTACGAAGAGGCAATTCGCGTCATTACGCACTCCCGTAACGCTCTCGAGCGGACCCCTGGAACCATCGCCAAACTGGGCGAGGAAGACATCAGGAACCTGCTCTTGGTCAGCTTGAACAGCACGTTCATGGGAGCAAGCGGGGGCGAGCTGTTCAACGGGGACGGCAAGACGGACATCCTGGTCCGTGTGGAAGACCGCAATGTCTTCATTGGGGAGTGCAAAATCTGGGACGGCCCTAAAGTCGTCGGTGATGCACTCACCCAACTCTTGAAGTATCACGTGTGGCGCGATTCAAAGGGCGCCCTGCTGCTCTTCATCCGACGGGGAGACGCGACGAGCACGATCCGCAAAGCGATCCAGAAGATCGAAGAGCACCCGAACCACAAGCGGACCCTTGATGCCCGGCCGTCCGACGGCCGCTACGACTTCGTGATTCGAGCCAACGACGATGCCGAGCGGGAAATCCACCTGGCATTCCTTCCCTTCATTCTCCCCCTCAAGCAGGACTGACTGGCACAAGGGACCGCCGACCCCTCACGCCCCGATGCAGCAGCTGCTCCACGGACACGGAACTTCATGACGTCGCCGCAGCCGGCTTGCTCCCGGCCTGGCCGGTCAGATTCCGGCACACGGCCGCGTGCCCGATTCTTCAGCCTTCGTGTGTCTGCTGCTTCTGTGTTGCGGCTTCATGAGCTGCGAGTTCCTCGGGGGTGCCGAGGAAAGCGGGGCCGCAGCCTGACGGGAGGTGCTGGATCACCATGGCGATGGCCTCCCGCGCTGTGGCTGCCGGGCCTACCGTCTGGCTCCGTAGCGGGCCGGAGACCCGGTAGGTGCCGCCAGCGGCGGGCCGAATGTAAGGGATGTCCCAGGTCCACCGTGGTTCGGTACAGCGGCTGAAGTGCAGCTCTCCCATCCCAGTCCAGGGAAACAGCCGCCGCAGGCGGGGTTCCTCGTAAGCCGCTTCCAGCAGCTCGCCCCGCACCCGTCCCTCAGCATGCACTGCCTGCCAGCCCGCTTCGACGCGGACTTCGACGCTCGTATCCCATTTCACACCCCTATCGTGCCTCCAGATCCGTCCGGGGCATGCCCCGGTACCGGGCCGCCCAGCTGCTCCTGCGCGCTGTCGTGGGCCGTCTCCGCCCAGGGCAGGCCGAGACCTGCGAACAGCGCCTGCTGCTGCGGGGGATAGGTGGGGAAGCGGGAGCGCACTGCGTTGAGGCGTCGCCGCAGCTGTACCTCGATGCCGTTAACGCGGGGCCGGTAGGTGTCGTGAACACAGTGCCGGCCGTCTTCGCCGACGAGCGGGCCGATCTCCTCGAGGTGTTGGCGGGCGGCGGTGACGATTTCCATCAGCCGCTCCGTGCGGCTGCGTGGCACGCGGGCCGCGCCCGCAGTCTTGACCCGCCTGTCGCCCGTGGCTGGCCCCATCCGCAGCTCCAGGAGCACCTGGCGCTGCTCCTCTGCCAGCCGGGGCCACCGTCGGTGCTGGTCGCACAGCCACTTGCCGAGATCGTCCCCGCGGAAGACCCGCTGTCCGGTGAGGAGTTCGCCGCGGCGCCCGCCCTGGGCGTGGAAGGCTTCCAGGAGGACGAGCTTGCGTTCCCACCCAGCGTTCCAGGGTGCGCCGTCCCGCACCCGCCACACGCCGAGCTTCTCCAGCACGCGGGCAACGTCCTGCTCCTCGTCCCGGGCGCCCCAGGAGGGTCTGCGGCATTCGCTCAGCAGTCTCCCGATGCGTACTTCCTGCCCATCGATGCTGATGGTCTCCTCGATGCCGGGCAGGAGGTGTCCGTACCGGTCCGCGTACTCCCGCGCTGCCTCGACCAGGAGCTGCCGTGCTGAGGCCCGGGGTTCCCACACGAACCCGTACTCGCCGAGCAGGGCAGCCAGGTCCGCGGGCATCCGCCGCGGCCGCGCGCGCCAGACCTCCAGGCCTTCCTCGGGCCCGAGCTCTGCGACCAGGGTGCGCAGGTCGTCGCGGTCGCGGCGCCACTGCCGCCGTACCCGCTCCAGCTCCCACCCCAGCCGCACCACGACCTGCGGCTCCTGCGCGAGCTCGGGCACCAGATCCTCCCCGAGCCCCTCCGCCAGCTCCTGCTGCTCCTCGCTCTCCTTCTCGAGCAGGGGGATGCGGCTGTAGTCGACGGGGAGGGATTCCTGCCAGTCCACCGGCACCCGCAGGTGCCCGGTGCGCTGGTGGTAGGCGGTGACGGCGCGCATGAGGCGTTCGGTGTCGGCGGTGACGGGGTCGGACAGCACGGTGATCTTCAGCCAGTCCGCGACCACGGCCGCTGAGCGCTGCCGGGTGAGCTCCAGCATCTGCTGGAGCTCGCGCGCGCGTTCCTCGGCCCGCTCACGCGCCTCCGTGGCCGGCTGCACGCGGTGGGGGCCGCGGCTGCTGCTGCGCCCGGCACGCTCCAGCCGCCGTACGGCTTCCTGCGGCCCCTCCGGCTCCTCGTCTGCGCGGTCGGTGTGGTCGGGTTCGTAGGACTCCAGTGCGCGCAGCATGTTGATCACCGGCACCCAGTCCGGCCCGACCAGCGTGTCGTCAGCGGCCTGGGCGAGGTGGAGGACGGGCACGATGATGGAGGCGACCTTGTCCGGGTTCCCGTGGTCGTAGCGCACGGCGCGTCCGGCGATCTGCAGGAGGTCGCCCTGCGCCGCGCGCGGGTCCACGAGGGCGACGGCGTCGACGGCCGGGACATCCACGCCTTCACTCAGCAGCCGCACGGAACACACGACCGCCAGGTCCACCGGCCGCCCCCGGAGATCTGTGCCCGCCGCCAGCGCCGCCAAGGCCCGCTGCCGCTCCCTGGCCGGGGTGCCCTCATGCAGGGCTGCGGCCCACACCCGCCGCGGCGCCGACGTCCCCTGCCCATGCAGCACCCGCGCCAGCTGCGCCAGCGAGGCCGCGGCCGCGCGTGCTCCAGCCACAGTGGAGTGGTAGGTCAGCAGCCGCCGGCACCCCACCCGCCCTGCGGCCCGCAGCACGGCCCCCAGCGACGCGGTGAGCAGTTCCGCCCGCACTCCCGCGTCAGCCCGTCCCCGCGCCGCGACGAGCTCGCGCAGACGCGCCTCGTCGACCTCGGCGGCCACCACGGGGCTGTGCGCGAGCTTCCCGCGCCGCTGTGCCTCCCGAAGCCCCAGCCGGTAGGCGACGGGGCCGTGCCTGCGCTCTGAGAGCCGCACCACCGGATCACTCGCCCGAAGCCGCCCCTGCTCATCCCAGTGCACCGCCCCCAGCAGCCGCGGTGTCGCCGTCATCGACAACCGGTGCCACGCGGGCACGAGGTGCTGCTCGTTGATCCGCCCCCACACCCGCGAGGTCTCGGTGTGGTGGGACTCGTCGCACACCAGCAGGTCCCATTCCGGCAGCGGCCGCGCCCCGTCCCGCTCCACACTCAGCCGGTGCCCGGCAATCAGTGAGTTCTCCACGCTCGCGTACGTCGCCAGCACCGTGAACCGGCCGCCCTGGGCGGCGAAGGCGTTCGCGTGCCACGCCACCACCCGCGGGTCCGTCGTCACCCGCACCCCCGGCTCACCGGCCAGCGCGGCGTCCCGCGGCGCGTACACCGCGATCACCGGCCCGCCGCGTCCGGCCGCGCGCAGCACCTGGTAGGTCTGCTCGAGGAGCGCCCGTGTGGGCACCACCATCAGCAACGACCCCCGCGCCGCGACCAGGCCCGCGATCCGCGCGGCCACCCACGTCTTGCCCAGCCCGGGCGCCATGTGCAGCTGGGCCCGGAACCGCGGACGCCGCGCCCTGGGGGAGGGGGTGTAGACCCGCATGATGGCGGCGACGGCGTCGTCCTGGTGGTCGTAGAACGCCGCGAGCTCGGCCTCCGACCGGACGGCCGCATCCACCTTCACGATCAGCTCCCGGAGATGCTCTGCAGGGGTGCCCGCGGATCAGCCGAACACCCAACCAACTTCCTTTTGTGACAACCTAGACCGCCACGCCCGGCGCTGTCTGCCGGATGCGGGACATCCCTCCTCGCCCGAGCGAGCAGTCGAACACACACCCCAATCACCACCTCGAAATTCCGGCGATGAAAAGCCTGTGAAATGGCCGTCAACTCACTGCGGAGTAGCGGGAATTGCGGTAGTGTGTAACCAAGCGATTATGGTGATGGGAGGAGGGGAAAGTGCCGGAAAGGACGATGGAGTTCGGTAAGTACGGTGCCCATGGCGTCAAGGGCCACGAGGCTGTTGCCCGGCAGCTCGACCGGCTCGCTGGATTCATCGCCACGCCCATTACCGCGCGCCGTGGTCTGATGGCCCGTCTGCACTACCTCACCCGCACCCCCCACGCCCGTGAAGCGGCCCGTGCGGCCGGCCTCACCGTCACCGACCGCACCCTGAAGGCCTGGCTGGCCGGCCAGCGCAGCCCCTCCAAGCAGAACCTGCAGCACATCGAGACGGCCTACCGCACGGTGCGCCGCCGTAACGTGGCCCGGTACCTGACCAGTCGTCTCAATCGTGAAGGCCGCGGTACTCGGGTGGAGTTCCACCCCCTGAACCAGTCCCGTGTCAGCCGCCCCCACCAGCGGGTCGTGCAGTTCCGTACCCTCAACGTCCGCCACTGGGACCGCATCGTCGACGCCTGGAGCACCGGCAACGACGCGGCCCTGGACGACGCGTGGGTGAATGACGCGGTGGTCGACCTGGCCACAATGGGGCCAGTACGAGAACGTCACCAACA